>NZ_KI530745.1 GCF_000488255.1 Acinetobacter indicus CIP 110367
TTAGCTAGTTGGTAGGGTAAAGGCCTACCAAGGCGACGATCTGTAGCGGGTCTGAGAGGATGATCCGCCACACTGGGACTGAGACACGGCCCAGACTCCTACGGGAGGCAGCAGTGGGGAATATTGGACAATGGGGGGAACCCTGATCCAGCCATGCCGCGTGTGTGAAGAAGGCCTTTTGGTTGTAAAGCACTTTAAGCGAGGAGGAGGCGCTCTAGGCTAATACCCTAGATGCGTGGACGTTACTCGCAGAATAAGCACCGGCTAACTCTGTGCCAGCAGCCGCGGTAATACAGAGGGTGCGAGCGTTAATCGGATTTACTGGGCGTAAAGCGCGCGTAGGTGGCTAATTAAGTCAAATGTGAAATCCCCGAGCTTAACTTGGGAATTGCATTCGATACTGGTTAGCTAGAGTATGGGAGAGGATGGTAGAATTCCAGGTGTAGCGGTGAAATGCGTAGAGATCTGGAGGAATACCGATGGCGAAGGCAGCCATCTGGCCTAATACTGACACTGAGGTGCGAAAGCATGGGGAGCAAACAGGATTAGATACCCTGGTAGTCCATGCCGTAAACGATGTCTACTAGCCGTTGGGGCCTTTGAGGCTTTAGTGGCGCAGCTAACGCGATAAGTAGACCGCCTGGGGAGTACGGTCGCAAGACTAAAACTCAAATGAATTGACGGGGGCCCGCACAAGCGGTGGAGCATGTGGTTTAATTCGATGCAACGCGAAGAACCTTACCTGGCCTTGACATACAGAGAACTTTCCAGAGATGGATTGGTGCCTTCGGGAACTCTGATACAGGTGCTGCATGGCTGTCGTCAGCTCGTGTCGTGAGATGTTGGGTTAAGTCCCGCAACGAGCGCAACCCTTTTCCTTACTTGCCAGCATTTCGGATGGGAACTTTAAGGATACTGCCAGTGACAAACTGGAGGAAGGCGGGGACGACGTCAAGTCATCATGGCCCTTACGGCCAGGGCTACACACGTGCTACAATGGTCGGTACAAAGGGTTGCTACACAGCGATGTGATGCTAATCTCAAAAAGCCGATCGTAGTCCGGATTGGAGTCTGCAACTCGACTCCATGAAGTCGGAATCGCTAGTAATCGCGGATCAGAATGCCGCGGTGAATACGTTCCCGGGCCTTGTACACACCGCCCGTCACACCATGGGAGTTTGTTGCACCAGAAGTAGGTAGTCTAACCTTAGGGAGGACGCTTACCACGGTGTGGCCGATGACTGGGGTGAAGTCGTAACAAGGTAGCCGTAGGGGAACCTGCGGCTGGATCACCTCCTTAACGAAAGATTGACGATTAGTAAGAATCCACAACAAGTTGTTCTTCATGACGATGTATCTGAGGGTCTGTAGCTCAGTTGGTTAGAGCACACGCTTGATAAGCGTGGGGTCACAAGTTCAAGTCTTGTCAGACCCACCACTAACGACAAGCAAGCAATTGCAGAGCGAATAGAAATCAGAACATTGACTTAAATGATAAGCTGGGGACTTAGCTTAGTTGGTAGAGCGCCTGCTTTGCACGCAGGAGGTCAGGAGTTCGACTCTCCTAGTCTCCACCATAGATTATAGAGCTTAGTAAGTTTATGCTTATTAATCTCTGTGATTTATCACAGTTGACTGCAGTCCGACGAGGATGCAGTGAATCATTAACAGATTGGCAAAATTGAGTCTGAAATAAATTGTTCACTCAATCAATATACGTTAACGCGTTGTTATGACGGGTTGATGAACGTAGATTGAATTGAGAACTAGCAAATTAACTGAATCAAGCGTTTTGGTATATGAATTTAGATTGAAGCTGTACGGTGCTTAAGTGCACGAGACTTCGAACTGTAGATTAAATAGATAATTAATTATTTATTTAATTGTCTTAATCCTACTTGTAGGGATTAACGACTGTTTGGGGTTGTATAGTCAAGTAATTAAGTGCATGTGGTGGATGCCTTGGCAGTCAGAGGCGAAGAAAGACGTGATAGCCTGCGAAAAGCTCCGGGGAGGCGGCAAATATCCTTTGATCCGGAGATGTCTGAATGGGGAAACCCACTTACCATAAGGTAGGTATTGCAACATGAATACATAGTGTTGCAAGGCGAACGAGGGGAAGTGAAACATCTCAGTACCCTTAGGAAAAGAAATCAATTGAGATTCCCTCAGTAGCGGCGAGCGAAAGGGGAACAGCCCATTAAGTTATGTGTGTTTTAGTGGAATGCTCTGGGAAGTGCAACCATAGTGGGTGATAGTCCTGTACACGAAAGGGCACACATAATGATGACGAGTAGGGCGAGGCACGTGAAACCTTGTCTGAATATGGGGGGACCATCCTCCAAGGCTAAATACTCCTGACTGACCGATAGTGAACCAGTACCGTGAGGGAAAGGCGAAAAGAACCCCTGTGAGGGGAGTGAAATAGATCCTGAAACCGCATGCATACAAGCAGTGGGAGCATCTTTGTGATGTGACTGCGTACCTTTTGTATAATGGGTCAGCGACTTACATTCAGTAGCAAGGTTAACCGCATAGGGGAGCCGTAGGGAAACCGAGTCTTAATAGGGCGTATAGTTGCTGGGTGTAGACCCGAAACCAGGCGATCTATCCATGAGCAGGTTGAAGGTTGGGTAACACTAACTGGAGGACCGAACCCACTGTCGTTGAAAAGCCAGGGGATGACTTGTGGATAGGGGTGAAAGGCTAATCAAGCCTGGTGATAGCTGGTTCTCCCCGAAAGCTATTTAGGTAGCGCCTCGGACGAATACCATTGGGGGTAGAGCACTGTTTCGGCTAGGGGGTCATCCCGACTTACCAAACCGATGCAAACTCCGAATACCGATGAGTACTATCCGGGAGACAGACTGCGGGTGCTAACGTCCGTAGTCAAGAGGAAAACAATCCAGACCGCCAGCTAAGGCCCCAAAATCATAGTTAAGTGGGAAACGATGTGGGAAGGCATAGACAGCTAGGAGGTTGGCTTAGAAGCAGCCACCCTTTAAAGAAAGCGTAATAGCTCACTAGTCGAGTCGGCCTGCGCGGAAGATGTAACGGGGCTAAAACTATGTGCCGAAGCTGCGGATGTATACATTGTATACGTGGTAGGGGAGCGTTCTGTAAGCCGATGAAGGTGGATTGAGAAGTCTGCTGGAGGTATCAGAAGTGCGAATGCTGACGTGAGTAACGACAAAACGGGTGAAAAACCCGTTCGCTGAAAGACCAAGGGTTCCAGTCCAACGTTAATCGGGGCTGGGTGAGTCGACCCCTAAGGCGAGGCCGAGAGGCGTAGTCGATGGGAAATTGGTTAATATTCCAATACTTCAGTGTAATGCGATGAGAGGACGGAGAAGGTTAAGTCAGCCTGGCGTTGGTTGTCCAGGTGGAAGGCTGTAGGCATGCATCTTAGGCAAATCCGGGGTGCTCTATGCTGAGAGCTGATAGCAAGCTAGTTTACTAGCGAAGTGGCTGATACCATGCTTCCAGGAAAAGTCTCTAAGCTTCAGTTACACTGGAATCGTACCCGAAACCGACACAGGTGGTCAGGTCGAGTAGACCAAAGCGCTTGAGAGAACTCTGCTGAAGGAACTAGGCAAAATGGTACCGTAACTTCGGGAGAAGGTACGCTGTTGACGGTGATGGGACTTGCTCCCTGAGCGGTTGACAGCCGCAGAAACCAGGCCGCTGCAACTGTTTATTAAAAACATAGCACTCTGCAAACACGAAAGTGGACGTATAGGGTGTGATGCCTGCCCGGTGCTGGAAGGTTAATTGATGGGGTTAGCGTAAGCGAAGCTCTTGATCGAAGCCCCAGTAAACGGCGGCCGTAACTATAACGGTCCTAAGGTAGCGAAATTCCTTGTCGGGTAAGTTCCGACCTGCACGAATGGCATAATGATGGCGGCGCTGTCTCCAGCAGAGGCTCAGTGAAATCGAAATCGCTGTGAAGATGCAGTGTACCCGCGGCTAGACGGAAAGACCCCGTGAACCTTTACTGCAGCTTGACATTGAACTTTGACCTTACTTGTGTAGGATAGGTGGGAGGCTTTGAAGTTGGAACGCCAGTTCCAATGGAGCCGTCCTTGAAATACCACCCTGGTAATGTTGAGGTTCTAACTCTGTCCCGTGATCCGGGACGAGGACCATGTCTGGTGGGTAGTTTGACTGGGGCGGTCTCCTCCTAAAGAGTAACGGAGGAGTACGAAGGTGCGCTCAGCGTGGTCGGAAATCACGCGTAGAGTATAAAGGCAAAAGCGCGCTTAACTGCGAGACCCACAAGTCGAGCAGGTACGAAAGTAGGTCTTAGTGATCCGGTGGTTCTGTATGGAAGGGCCATCGCTCAACGGATAAAAGGTACTCTGGGGATAACAGGCTGATACCGCCCAAGAGTTCATATCGACGGCGGTGTTTGGCACCTCGATGTCGGCTCATCTCATCCTGGGGCTGAAGCAGGTCCCAAGGGTATGGCTGTTCGCCATTTAAAGAGGTACGCGAGCTGGGTTTAGAACGTCGTGAGACAGTTCGGTCCCTATCTACCGTGGGCGCTGGAAATTTGAGAGGATCTGCTCCTAGTACGAGAGGACCAGAGTGGACGAACCTCTGGTGTACCGGTTGTGACGCCAGTCGCATCGCCGGGTAGCTATGTTCGGAAGGGATAACCGCTGAAAGCATCTAAGCGGGAAGCCTACCTCAAGATAAGATTTCCCTAGGAATTTATTCCTCTAAAGAGCCGTTCGAGACTAGGACGTTGATAGGTTGGGTGTGGAAGCATAGCGATATGTGAAGCTGACCAATACTAATTGCTCGTGAGGCTTGACTATACAACACCCAAACAGTTGTTGTATCAAGCTGAATTCTAAACTAATCCTTGATTTAGTTAATGCGACACAATAAAATTCAGACCCAATGGCCAATCCGTTAATAACTCATTTGGAACAAAGTAAGGCATTACATGCAAAAGCATCAAGCTTAAGCAAAGTAACTAAGACCCGAACAAGTCCATAACAGTTGTGCTGGCGACAATAGCAAGAGTGAACCACCTGATCCCTTCCCGAACTCAGAAGTGAAACCTCTTAGCGCTGATGGTAGTGTGGGGTTACCCATGTGAGAGTAAGTCATCGCCAGCTCATTAATTCAAAATCCCCCAAGCAAAAGCGAGGGGGATTTTTTTATACTTTTAATAAAGTTATAGTGCTTCAATATAAATAAAATTATTAAAAAATAACCCATGTATAGAAAATTTTATCCCAGCTATTTGCTGTTAAATCTCTGTATTTTAGTTATTTTTGTGGCTATTGGTATATATCCTGAGCATGTGTTATTGAACTACTGGATGGTGGTAATAAATTGGATTCTCGGAATTGTGCTGATGTATATATTGATTATCCGTTTACCGCTTTTTAATCGCTTTTATATTAATCGAAAAAAATTACATTATTCTATTGTACAAACCCCAATATATAAGCATGCAGAGTATAAGGCAGCACCCGTAATGTCTGGATTAGTGGTCTTTGGCTTGGTGTGTACCGTGTTATATGTATTCAACATGACAGAGTTTTATGTTGAATATGCGTTTATTGCAGGCTTATCTACAGGGAATATGAGTTTTTATTATGCTCTCTAAACCATCTCTAAGGTTCATTGAACTGCCGACTAGTATTTTTCAATGTAGTTCCTAATCCTTCTTTAAGAGTAGGATGATAGAAAGGTTTAGTAAGCAGCTCATCTCAGGTCATACTTTCGCCGCTTAGCTAGGTGAAAGCTGTCTATTTCCGTAGTGGGTAAGGTGCTACAAAAGTAGGATAAGCAATAAATAAAAAGAAACCCCATCATCCTGACGGGGTTTCTTCGTATTTCGTGCTTTAGGTAGGTATAACTCCTGTCGTACCTCACGATCCTGGTGTACAAACTTATTATTGTTGTTTTTCGTTTGGGAAACATCCTGTTTCCTGATGAATTTAGAATACGAAAATTCTGTGTGTACGCCTAGCCTCAATTATCTTCATTCAATGTAAGCCAAAACGTACAAGGAGACTGAACTATTTATTGGAAAATTTCAGCCATAAAAAACCGCCTATGTCAGGCGGTTTGGAATCAGACTGCTTAAGCAAACATTTGGCTTGCTGCGCAATATAGAATCCATAGAATCGCAATTGCTACGACAGGTTCCAGAACTTTGGCCCAGCCTGGAACAGTCGGTTCTGCTGCGACTGTGCTTTCTACCGGCGCATGATCGGCTTGTTGATGTAACATTTGATTAAACTCCTTCATCGTATCATCTAATGATAGCTCTTCTTGGGGAAGGGGTTTAGAGCCCTTTAACTCTGTTAGTTCGTTTGTTGACCAAACCCAATCATCTGCCTGACCTGACAGATGTTCAATTTGACCCTGTAGCAGCTCTTTTAAGCCGTTGCTGCCAAAGTTACCGGTTTCATCCAGCTGTTTTAATTCGGTCAGTTGCAGGCTTAAAATTTCACTAATACCGTGTTCGAGTTCAGGTTTAGGCAGTTCAGACTGGTTGTGTACCGAAGTGGTCAGATGACGGGACACTTCCTGAATATACAGCGGATCGAGGGTCTTGATTTCCTGATAGAGCTTATTGTCATCTTCGCGCCACAGACGAATCAGTTTGCCTAGAGTTAGCGCATTGAGTTCCTGGATATATGCATTGCGGCTATCAGCATCGTACTGCTGCAAAAGCTGAGGCTTTTGAATTTTAACCTGATCGCTAAAGTATTGTACTAAATCAAAAGCCATGCATTTACTCCTATTTCTTTTTTAATCTAATAATCTTAGGCTTGGTTTTTTCTTTGGTGTTTCAGTTTGTTCCTCTGTGCTTGATTTTAAAGCATTTGGATCATTTTGGATATGTTCATATTCACTTGGATCAAAGAATAAACCCTGGCCATTTTCGCGAGCATAAATCCCCAGAACTGCAGCAATGGGTACATAAATATCGCGTGCTACGCCACCAAAGCGCGCCGAAAAGCTGATGGCATCATTGGAGATGTGCAAGCCATGGACTGCATGTGGCACGATATTTAACACAATCTGGCCATCCTGAATGAACTGCTCTGGCACCATGGTGTTGGGTTGGGTGGCATCGACCAGAATATGCGGTGTAAGCTGGTTGTCGCAAATCCATTCATAAATGGCACGCACCAGATAGGGACGGGTTGGGCTTAAGTTGAGTTCCTGTTCAGACATATCTACTCTCTACTTATTTATTAAAAATTCGCTATAGCGGTTTTTTTCCTGCACGGTTAAGGATTTTACAAATGCAGGGCGACTAAAAATTCGCTGGCAATATAAATGAATCGGGCGACAATGCTGTTTTGGCAGTTCAATGCCCATGGCTTTCAGGCGCAGGAAAATTGGGGCCAGCATACAATCCAGGATGCCAAAGTTTTCCGCCATAAAATAAGGGAAATGCTGAAATAATGGTGTGAGTGAGACCAGTGTATCACGAAGCTGCTTTTGTGCCTTGGCCTGTGCTGCGCTATTCAGGGTATCTTCATGGCAAAGCAGGATATCGGCCAGCTTTAGCCAGTCCTGCTCAAAACGCCAGATGTATTGGCGCTGCTCTGCGCGGGGTGCTGGTGCATCGGCATAGAGCTTGTTTTGCCGGTAGCGGTCATCGATATATTCGGAAATAATTGGGGCATGGAACAGTTTTAAATCTTGCTCTACCAGCATGGGTAAGCGATTATAAGGATTCAGGCTGGCTAAATCTTCATCTTCATGGTCGACCAGGACCAGATGATATTTAATATTCTTCTCAGCCAGTACCAGGCGAATCCAGTGCGAGCGGAAATCGTCTGCATGACTGTATAGTGTAATTCCCTGTAGCGGCGTATTTTCCAAGGACATAAATCAGTAAGCAGCAAAATGAATCAGTTAGGATACTAAAATTTAACCTAAAAAGCACGAAGCGAAAAAGGATGAATCGGGTGAAAATGGGTTAGATTATAAAAAAATAACAGGAGCGGCGCAGTATGAAGATAAAACTTGTGTTTCTGATGTTCTGCTTAGGAATTGGGGTAGTGAACTATTATTTCAGCAAGGCCTTCTGGCTGCATGAGGGCAGTTGGGGTAAAGATGTACCTGAACAATAAAGTCCTTTATCTTTAAAATAACAGCCAATAAAAAAGCCTTGGATAAACCAAGGCTTTTCGTCCAACTCTGTAAACGAATTAACGTTTAGAGAATTGAGGACGTTTACGTGCTTTACGTAAACCAAGTTTCTTACGTTCAACTTCACGAGCGTCACGAGTAACGAAACCAGCTTGACGAAGAGCAGGTTTTAAAGTCTCGTCAGAAGCGATTAATGCACGAGTAATACCGTGACGGATCGCGCCTGCTTGACCACCGATACCACCACCAGCAACAGTGATGTAAAGGTCATATTTTTCAGTTGCTTCAAGAAGCTCTAAAGGTTGACGAACAACCATACGAGCAGTTTCACGACCGAAATATTGCTCTAATGAACGGTTGTTGATCACGAGTTTACCAGTACCAGCAGATAAGAAAACACGTGCAGTTGCGGTCTTACGGCGACCTGTACCATAGTTAGTAGCCATGTGCTGTATCCCTTAGATATCCAAAACTTGTGGCTGTTGAGCAGTATGAGGATGCTCGCTACCAGCGTACACTTTCATTTTCTTGATCATTGCATAACCAAGAGGACCTTTTGGCAACATGCCTTTCACAGCGCGTTGGAAGATTTCTTCAGGTTTGTGAGCAACTAACTTTTCAAAGTTAGTTTCTTTTAAACCGCCTGGGAATTCAGTGTGGCGATAGTATTTTTTGTCAAGTGACTTGTTACCAGTTACTTGAACTTGTTCAGCGTTGATAACAACGATGTAGTCACCAGTGTCAACGTGAGGAGTATAAGAAGTCTTATGCTTACCGCGTAAACGACGAGCGATTTCAGTCGCAAGACGACCTAAAGTTTTGCCAGAAGCATCAACAACGTACCAGTCGTGTTGAACTTCAGCTGGCTTAGCGCTGAGAGTTTTCATTAAACCACTACCTATTATAGTTGGTTTGGACGGTGAATCAGTCCAAACAAAAAGGAGACGAGATTCTAAACGAAATTGTCGAGAACCACAATGAAAATATAAAATTTCAAGCGCTGTATTTTAATCAAAATCCTGAGAAAAGAAAAGACTTGCCAAGAACATCCATCTGCCGTGCCTAGTACTGATCAACTTTCAGCTAAATATCCGCCTTCAAAAGCAGTTTAGATTGCCCCAAAACCGGCCAATCTGCCCGAATCTTCAGCAGAATTCACGGCCGCTGCGGTCAAAGTCTGCTTATAATGGGAGATGCCTTATTGTTTAGGATCAATCATGCTGCCTTTATATGTGACCAGTGGTGAACCTGCCGGCATTGGCCCGGATATTTGTCTGCATCTTGCCGACCGTGTAGATGAGCGTCCCGTTGTGGTTCTGGCCGATCTGGCCATGCTGGCCCAGCGTGCGCAAGTGTTGAAGATGCCGGTAGAACTGATTGAATACAGCGGGCAAACTGCTTCTTCAGAAAAAGGGCAGCTCTATGTCGAGCATGTGCCTTTACAGCAAGCTGTGGTGATGGGCGAGCTGAATCCGCAAAATGCCGCTTATGTGTTGGAACAGCTACGTCGTTCGGCCGATTATGCCATGTCAGGCAAAAGTGTCGGGGTAGCGACTGCGCCGGTACAGAAGTCAGTTATCAATGACGCTGGTATAGCCTTTAGTGGCCATACCGAATATTACCAGGAGTTTGCGGGCGTGCCGCGCGTGGTGATGATGCTGGCCACCAAAACCCTAAGAGTGGCCCTGGCCACTACGCATTTACCGCTGCGTGCAGTGGCTGATGCGATTACCGCTGAACGTCTGCATCAGGTGATTGATATTCTCATCCACGATTTAAAATCCAAATTTAAAATTGAGCAGCCGAATATTCTGGTCTGTGGTTTAAATCCGCATGCCGGTGAGGGCGGTTATTTGGGCATGGAAGAAATTGAGGTGATTAATCCGGTGCTGGAAAGCTATCGCGCGCAGGGCATCCAGATGAGTTTAAGCGTGCCGGCTGATACCTTATTTACTCCGGAAAACCTAAAAGATGCCGATGCGGTTCTGGCGATGTATCACGATCAGGGCTTACCTGTGCTAAAATCGCAAGGCTTTGGTGAAGCCATCAATATTACTTTGGGCTTGCCGTTTATTCGCACTTCAGTTGATCATGGCACAGCACTCTCCCTCGCAGGCAGCGGTCTTGCGAAAAGCTCAAGCCTGAATGTGGCTGTTGATTTGGCGCTGGATTTAGCGCGTCACTGATCTTGTCTTTATTACACGTTGGAAATCTTTATGTATCAGATTAATGCCTTAAACCCGAAAGATGAAGGGCACCACACGCGCAAGCGTTTTGGTCAAAACTTTTTACATGACCAACGTGTGATTGCGAAAATTGTACGCTCGGTCAATCCGCGTCCGGGCGATAATATTGTTGAAATTGGCCCGGGTCTGGCGGCCTTAACTTCACCATTAATTGGTGAATGTGATGCCTTGACCGTGGTGGAACTGGACCGTGATCTGGCTGCCGGTTTGCCGGGGCGTGTGCCACATCCGGAACGTTTAACCATTATTGAAACCGATGCGCTGAAATATGATTTTAGCAATCTGTTTGAAGATGACCGTCCACTCCGTGTGGTGGGTAACCTGCCGTATAACATTTCGACCCCACTGTTGTTCCATCTCTTGGAGTTTGGTGACAAAGTCAAAGACATGCACTTCATGCTGCAAAAAGAAGTGGTCGACCGGATTACTGCTGCGCCAAATACCAAAGAATACGGCCGTTTGTCGGTGATGATTCAGTATTACTGCAAACCAACTTTCCTGTTTGAAGTGCCACCGGGCTCTTTTAACCCGCCACCAAAAGTGACTTCTGCGGTGTTTCGTTTAGAGCCGTATGAGGTGAAACCGATTGTGGCAAAAAATGAAAAGGCTTTATCGCGTCTGGTTTCGCATGTGTTTACCCAGCGTCGTAAAACCTTGCGCAATAGCTTAAAAGGCATGCTGGCAGAAGATGGTTTTGAAAAAGCCGGTGTCGATCCGATGGCACGCCCGGAAACCCTGACCCTGGCCGAATTTGTGGCTTTGGCAGATCAAATGGTGGTGTAAAACAACGATGGCACGTTATAACTATGTGATTGGCGATGTACAGGGCTGTTTTGAAGCCCTGAAAGCCTTGCTCAAGGAAATCCGCTTTGATCCGGATCAGGACTTTATCTGGTTTGCCGGTGATCTGGTGGCACGTGGTGAAAACTCGCTTGGCGTGTTGCGTTTTGTCAAAAAGCTGGCCGATCGTGGTGTTGCCACCACAGTGCTGGGCAATCATGACCTGACCTTGCTGGCTGGTGCGCGTGGCCTGAAAGAGATTAAAGACAAAGACCAAACTCGCGATGTGATTGATGCCATCGACAGCGATGAATTGATTGACTGGTTACGCAAGCAGCCGTTATGTGTCTGTCCGAATGAATCGACCATCATTACCCATGCCGGTATTCCGCATTTGTGGAGCGCGGAAAAAACTCAGGCGCTGGCCAAAGAAGTTGAAGCGGTGATTCAGCATGACGATTTTGCGGTAATGGATCATTTTCTGGCCGAGATGTTTGACAAAGAGCCGGCCCTCTGGTCAGATGATTTGCAAGGCAATGAACGCTTACGCTGTATCGTCAACTATTTAACCCGCATGCGCCTGACTGATGCAGATGGACGTCTGGAATTCAGCTTTAAAGACAGTCTGGACGATCCGATGCCGGTCGGGTTTAAACCATGGTTTGAATATGCCTCGGCTGCGGCTGAAACGCATAAGATTATTTTTGGGCATTGGGCCGCGCTGCAAGGCAAAACCATTTCCGCCCAGATTCAGAATGTCGATGGGGGCTGTGTCTGGGGGCATCAACTGGTGGCTTACCGTCTGGAAGATGCAGCGATTTTTCAGGTGGATAACCCGCTGGCAGGTTTCTAAATGTAATTGCCATAAAAAAAGCCACATCATGATGTGGCTTTTTTTGTCTGTACCGATTGGTCTTTGTCGATGTGCAGCTTAGTCGATACGAATCCAGGTCTGATTGCGTCCCAGTACGGACACCCCAAGATTGGCTCTTAAAGTCAGGCGTCTTTTACTGCTGTTTAAACGGATTTTGGCATTATAGATTTTGCCGGCCAGCGGATCGATAACACGTCCGTGGTTATAGGTGCCGGTGCCTGCAACATGCTTAAGGCCTTGCAGGATTTTCATCCCTAAAATGGGCTGGTTGGTAAACGGTGCAGGGCAGTTCTGGCAGAGTTCGCGTGCCTGATAGCCGGGACGAGGTGTGACTTTCACAATAGTGCCGCTATAACTTTTATCGGCTTCCTGGCGAATCTGGATAATGGCTTTGGCCGCGCCGGTTTTGTCATCAATCTGCTGCCAGGTACCAGACAGATCATCGGCCCAGACATTGCTGCTCAAGAGCGTTCCGGTCGCCATCGTCAGCAATAATTTCTTCAACATAATTAACCCTGTTGCATCCCCTTGTTTTTAGAGGCTGCTATATTAGGTTAATTACTCCAGGAGTCAATAAAAGCCTTACCAGAACTGGGATTAGCGCAAAAACAAAGCCACAAATGTGGCTTCGTTAACAGATTAAAAACGGACTTATTCCATACGAATCCAGGTCTGGCTACGGCCAAGTGCCGATACGCCGATATAGCCGCGCAGGGTCAGACGCTTGCCAGTTGAATTCATCCGGATTCTGGCGTTATAGATTTTTCCTGCCAGCGGATCGATAACCCGGCCTTTTTCATAATTGTTGGTGCCTTCAACATGCTTCAGGCCTTTTAAGATTTCCATGCCCAGAATTGGCTGGTTGGTATACGGCGCAGGGCAGTTATTACAGGTTTCACGTGGCGTATAGCCCGGACGCGGAGTCACTTTAATGATTTTACCGGTATAGGTATTGTTGGCTTCTTTGCGTATTTCAATAATTGCTTTGGCAGAGCCGGTTTTATCATCAATTTGTTGCCAAACACCACTTAGGTCATTGGCGAATGCTGCAGTTGAGAATAACAGGCTGGTGAATGCGGTGAGTAAAATATTCTTTTTCATTTCAATTCCTTTACCGGGTACAACTTTTATTTTTTATCCCTGTTTTCAGGTATAAGACCTGCGGCGCAGAGAGTCAACCCTTATTTTTATAAATTTCTATTTTTCAATATATTAGTAGAACATGCCACCTCCTGTGGCATGTTCGAATGTAGCTTAGTCTGCTTTAATCCAGGTTTGGCTACGGCCAAGCGCAGATACGCCGACATAACCTCTGAGGGTTAGACGTTTACCGTTGCTGCTCAGTTTGGCTTTGGTGCTGTAAATATTGCCAGACAGCGGATCAATAATCTTGCCGCCGCTATAGTTGAGTTTGCCCTTATACGCCAGTCCTTTTAGTACATCCATGCCTAAAATTGGCTGATTGGTATAGGGTGCAGGGCAGTCCACACAGGTGGTTTTCGGGGTATACCCCGGACGTGGTGTAATTTTGACAATTTTAGCGGTATAGGTGCCATTGGCTTCTTGACGAATCTCTAAAATGGCTTTGGATGAACCGGTTTTATCATCAATATTGCGCCAGGTACCGGAGAGATCTTCCGCGAAAACGCCGGCACTGAATGTGGCTGCCAGAAGTGCCACTGTATATTTAAATTTCCCCATGTTTCTATCCCTTTAATACACTTCAAAAAATTCAATTTTCATCTTAAGAATATTTTTTCATCAACACAAGATGTAAATATTGATTCTTGAGTCACATTTTTTGAATAAAGAGTATAAATGTTGGCAGCCAGACTGCGGTAAACACGGCATTCACCGCCATTCCAAATGCAGCATAACGTCCGGCCACACTACCGCGTTGCCAGGCTTGCGCTGTGCCAATTGCATGCGCAGCAAGGCCTAAGGCCAGTCCTGAGGCGCGCTCATCATTAATATGACGCAGCAGCAGCGGCGAGAAAGCGGCACCAATCACCCCAGATAAAATCACAATCAGAATGGCCAGACTGACCGGTGCTTCCAGTAGGGTGGCAATATTAATGGCAATTGGTGTGGTCACGGCACGGGTGGCAAATGCCATGATGTCATCGCCGGCCATATGTAAGAGATAGGCCAGTCCCATTGGCAAGGCTACGGCACTGATGCTGGCAAACAGCAAAATGCCCAGAATGGCTTTGAGCGGCAGATCATCATAGCGCATGGCCGCCAGCGGAATCGCCAGTGCCACGGTCACATAACCCAGCAGATGGTTAAACAGCGGATTGACCTGTGCCATATAATCTTCATAGGGAATGCCAAATACATACAGCAGTAGCACAATAAAAATCATGCCAAAGACAATGACCGGAATTTGCGGCAGTTTCTGGTTACAGGGTTTGGCAAGCAGATAGGCCACCAGGGTGATTAAAAAGCCATAAACAATTGCGAGCATGTTTTAATCTCCTAGAGCCAGCGTTTGGCTATTTTGGCATACAGCCATAACGGCAGTAGGGTGCTGAGAAACAGCACCACCAGAAAAGCCGGAATTTTATTGCCCATATGGGTCAGCATCAGCAGTGAGCCGGCACTAATCGGTAAAAAGGCAAACGCACTTTCTTTCATGATTTTATTGTTGGTATCGACAATCCGGGCTGGAATTTTATGCAGTCGGCGCCACAGGAAAAGCACCACCAGCAGGCTGAGTAAACCCATCAGGTTGCCCAGTTCAGGATGGTTGAAATAGGTCGCAATCCAGACGGCTGTTTCACGAAATACAATAATTAAGAGCAGTGTGCCAATCCAAGCTGGCCAGTCGATACGTTTAAGCCTGTTCATTTTTTATCAGTCGGTCATATTTTACTGTTCAAGTTTTAACTGATCTCATCATCAATTTCAAATTCTTCTAAAGGCCGTTTAAATTGCTGAGCCTTGGCACCCAGAATTTCGTCCAGCGGCAAGTGCGCCTGACGGATCATCTGTTCCAGTTTGGCCGGGGCCATATTTACGCGCAGATTCAGTTGTCCCTGCTCATCATAGTGCTCGGACTGGATTACATTCAGTTCATAAAACTGGTTGCGTAATTTGCCATAGGCCGGTTTTAACACCACATCAAAACTTTGAATCTGGCCCATCAGACATTCATGCACGGCCTGACGTAACAGCTCCAGTCCCTGACCGGAATGCGCAGAAATATAAACCCGCTCCGGCTGATGTGGCTTGGCATAGACAATTTTGGCTTGCTCGCCGGTGCAGTCGATTTTGTTATAAACCCTGAGCACCGGCACATCTGCGCCAATTTCTTTCAGGACGCGCTCAACTGCTTCAATCTGTTCCAGCATGTCCGGACTGCTGGAATCAATCACATGCAGCAACAAGGTCGCTTCCAGAGTTTCTTCCAGCGTGGCCTTAAATGATTCCACCAGCGAGTGCGAGAGATTACGGACAAAACCCACGGTATCGGCCAGCACCAGCGTACCAATCCCATCCCATTCCAGCCGGCGTAAGGTCGGGTCGAGCGTAGCAAAGAGCTGATCGGCAGCGTAGACATCGCTATTGGCCAGAATATTAAACAGCGTCGATTTGCCGGCATTGGTATAGCCAACCAGTGATACGGTAGGAACGGCGGCTTTTTGACGGGCCACACGACCCTGCATACGGGTCTGGCGGACTTTATCCAGTTTGGCTTTCAGCTGGCCCATACGAATTCTTAACAGGCGGCGGTCGGTTTCCAGCAAGGTTTCACCCGGACCACGTAAACCAATCCCGCCTTTTTGACTGTCCAGATTGCCGCGGCTACGAATCAGGCGTGAGGAGAGGTGATGCAATTGTGCCAGCTCGACCTGCAATTTCCCTTCATAGGTCCGGGCGCGCTGGGCGAAAATATCCAGAATCAGCTCGGTCCGGTCGACCACACGGCATTTCATGATTTTTTCAAGATTACGTGCCTGTGCCGGCGTCAACGCATGATCGAAAATCACCAGTTCAGCCTCGAGTTCTGCAACCAGCGCAGCAATTTCGTCCGCTTTACCAGAACCGATAAATAACTTGGCATCGGGTTTAATCCGCTGGGCAAACACATGCTGCAAAACTTCAGCACCTGCAGATTTTGCAAGCAGATGAAATTCTTCTGCATCAAGGTCTTCTAAAATCTGTACGCTGACGCTCACGAGCACAACGCGTTCACCACCTTGATGTTGCTGGTAATCTGGCACCTGGGCATTTCTCCTCATGAAAATTCTATTCTAGAGCAAAAAGCGCCAGCTGCGTGAACTAGATGAAGATGATTACAGCAGCATGACAAAAAGCAGGCGAATCCTCACAATCCTCAATTTGGAATCAGTATCATCCTCTTTGTGAGAGGGAGGCATGGAAAGCTTGATCGTTGTATCTGATTCATCAGCATGATCATTACATCAAGGGATTTGCTGTGGATTTATCCATTGCAGCAAGACTGTAGAAGAATTGGTATAGCGCATTTCAATTGAGCGATCTGGACAGTTTTTCGGTGCTTATGATCAATGTCTGGTCAATTGCTTCAAGATAGAATACAGTTCTCTGAACAATTCTTGCTGTGATTTTCGCAATTCACGATTATGCTATGTCTCAAGTTTCTTTATCTTCATCCGCTTCAATGAATAGTTTGTCCAAATTTTTTCTCTATTCTAAAAAAATCACTGCCGGTCTGGCAGCGGTGAGCGAAGGCTTTTATCTGGTGTATCGTCACAGCTTGTATAAGCAGCCGAATAATCCGCAGAATACCCGTTATGTGCAGCATTTTTGCCGTCAGTTGTGCAAGGTGTTCAATATTGAAGTCGAAGTGCATGGAGAAATTCCCACCCAGCCGGCCTTATGGGTCAGCAACCATGTGTCGTGGCTGGATGTGCCAGTGCTCGGTTCAGGTGCGCGGGTATTTTTTCTGGCCAAAGCTGAAATTGAGCAATGGCCGGTGTTTGGAAAGTTGGCCAAAGGTGGCGGGACCTTATTTATTAAACGCGGTTCGGGAGATTCAATTAAAATCCGCGACCAGATTACCCAGTTTTTAAAACAGGATGTGCCGGTACTGTTTTTCCCGGAGGCCACGACTTCGGATGGGACTAAAATTAAAAAAGTACATGGCCGTTTATTGGGCGCGGCAATTGAAGCGCAGCGTCCGGTGCAAATCTGCCTGATCTGTTATATCAACCAGCAGGGCGAGCTGGATACCGTAGCGCCGTTTATCAATGAAATGACCTTTATTGAGCATGTTAAAAATGTGCTGGAAATGCCGAAAGTCACCGCACATTTAATGGCTCTAAACCCGATTTCGGTAGAAGGGCATACGGTGGAAAGCCTGACCTCGCTGGTTCAAAACAAGATGATTGAGGGCTTAGAGCAGCTGCATCAAAAAGTCCTGATTCAGCAGGCCAGTGCTTAAGCTTTAACCTGTGTTGCAGGCTTACATAAAGCCTTCAATTGGCAGCCAGGAAATGATTTTCATGGCTGCTTTTTCATACCATTTCATTTTCGGTTCTTTAACAAATACGCGTTCTTCGCCTTTGCTGTTCACGACGCGCCAGTTAATGTTGTTTTGTGCATCCAGCACCAGACGGTAGGCATATTTGGATAAATTGGCATCCATGGTCTGATGCACCGATTTCGCCAGCGTCGGACTGTTGAGCAATACGCCAATTTCACTGTTTAAATAGGCTGAGCGCGGGTCAAAGTTAAAAGAGCCAATAAAGACCTGTTTTTCATCCAGTGCCATCAGTTTGGCATGCAGGCTGGAACGGCTCAGGCCTTTTAAGCTGACTTTGGCTTTTTTCGACAGTTCTTCGGTATTGCTGTTCAGATGCTCGGCCTCGGGTGCATACAAGAATTCATACAGCTCGACATCATTTTCCAGTAAGTCCTGACGGTATTTAGCATAAAATGCGTGTACCAGCGGAACGTCATTGGCCTTATAGGAATTGGTCAGTACCCGCACCTGTACGCCGTCATTGGCCAGCTGTTTTAAGCGGTCGGCCCCGGATTCTTCCGGCACAAAATAGGCCGAAATGATATCCACACTTTCAGTCGGTTTTTCCAGATGACTGAGCAGTTGGAAATTCAGTAATTCTTCTTTCGGTGCGCGGTCTTTAATCTTGCTTGGCGAGTCTTTCACCACTTCTGCTTTGACCCAGTCAAACTGGATTTTGTGGTTGAACCACTGTTCAATGGCTTGGGAGCGTGTGGCTAAATCAAGATAATTTTGTACCGCCACTTCTGCAGAATGGTCTTCGAGCTGCTGTTTCAGGCTTTCATAACGCAGATGATGCTGCTGTGGATTGACCAGCTGCTTGACCGAATAGGCATAATCATCATTCCAGTATTCATCAAAGGAGTGAATGATTTCATCGGAGGCAGAACCGACCAGCATCACATCGACATCGGAAAACTGATAGCTGTCGCTGACGTTATAATACTGGTTACTCATATTGCGCCCGCCAATCAGGGCAATCTGGTTATCGGCAATAAAGCTTTTATTGTGCATGCGCCGGTTGATACGTTTTAAATCTAGCACCATGTCCATGGCGCGGTATTTACGGAAGCGGTACGGATTGTATAGCTTGACGTCGATATTGCTGTGCTGGTCCAGCGCCAGATAAATACCTTCCATTTTCTTGGCATTGTTATCATCGACCAGTAAGCGCACTTTCACGCCGCGATCAGCCGCGCGAATAATTGAATGTAGCGCCAGCGCCCCGATTTTGTCGTTGTCCCAGATATAATATTGCAGGTCGAGGGTTTCTTCTGCCTTATCAATTAAATACAAGCGTGCTGACAGGGCTTCTAGCGGATCATACAGCACCCGATAACCGGTCAGCTGCGGATTTTTTTCACGCAGCGGCAATACAATCTGGGCCAGATGAGTATGCTCGGTTGGCGTTTCAAAGGCCATTTGAACCGGATGTTCAATCTGCTTGGGCAGGGTTGAACAGCCACTGACTCCCAACACTAAACTGCAACTCAACAGCATGGCCGCGATAGAAGCAGACGCAGAACTTCTCGCGTATGTATTTGATTGCAAATTAAATTTGTCAGGATGTATCATATTGTCTAAAACAAGTCCAAAATTTGGTTTGAGTATAATTGCCAGCTGTGAAAAGATAAATATAAGAACGGACGAATTTAGTCGCCGGGGGAGAGTCGGGCATAACTATGTGGGATAGCCAATCAATTATACTGTATTTCTATATCGGCCTGGCCATATTGGCAGTTTGGGCTGTGTCGCAGGCATGGCGTAGTCAGGCCAATACAGAAACGATTCATCCCTTTAAAGCCTTTGTGCATCTGCTGGCCTTTTATCTGTCTTACTTATTAATTCCGCTGTTTTTCTTTAGTATTTATGCCGGCTGGATTGGCTATTACTCCTTGCATGAAGCCATTTTTATCGGGCTGGTCAGTGGTGTGCTGGTCTATGCGCGTTTTATTGAGCCACATCTGATTCTGGTCAAAACCACCCGCTATCAGATGCTGCCCGATCAGCCGCTACAACGCCCGGTCCGAATTGCCCTGATTGCCGACCTGCACATTGGTCTGTTTTCCGGGCATGAACGCCAGCTCAAGCAGATTGTCGCCAAGATTAACCAGGAAGAACCGGAAATGGTGCTGGTGGCAGGTGACTGGACCTATGAGCCGGAAAATAAACTGGCCGATGAACTGGCAATACTAAAAGAGATTAAAGCGCCAATTTATTCCGTGACCGGCAATCATGATGAACAGTATCCCGGACCGCCGATTCAGGAACTGCTCAAACATGCGCTTGAGGTCAATCATGTGATTGATATTGAAGGGAAGATTGTCGAATTTGACGAGTTTCGCCTGATTGGGATTGGTGACTTATGGTCCGGCCGTACCGATATGCGCTATATGCCGGATTTACCGCAAGACAAGCCGTGGCTGATTCTATCGCATAACCCCGATACGGTTGATATGGTGCCAAAATTGCCGACCCATCCCTTAATGCTGTCGGGGCATACCCATGGCGGTCAGGTGGAATTGCCGTGGCTGACCGATTATGTAATGAAACGCGTATCGATTGTCGGCCATAAAAAAGGCCTGTACCGGCATGAACATGCCGATGTGTTTGTCACTGTTGGTACTGGGATGGTGGGTGTGCCATTTCGTTTTCGGGTGCCACCGACCATTGATATTATTGAACTCTGCTAATGCCAAAAGGTGGGCGTTTTAAAAGACCCACCACAGCAAGGCAATCAGAATCACGACGCCAATCAAGACCAATACCCCAATATTCAGGCGGTGATTATTCCGGTTTAAATCTTCAATGCCATTTGCCGGTGTTTCGACCGGGGCCTGTGCTTCGGTATGTAGCTGCGGGCGCGGTGGATCTTCAGTATCAAAATAGGGTGTGCTGATGTCGTCTATCGGTTTGGGGGCACATTCACCCTTGGAGGCATCCATGGCCAGACCGTGCTGGCGAATCAGTTCATCAATCAGCTGCTGGGCTTCTGCTTCAGTCAAATGACTGTCTGTTCTGAGGTACTGCACCGCTTCATGGCGTTTGCCATCATCCAGCAACAAAATAACTTTCACCAGTTGTTCTTCCCGAAGGGTTTCAATCAGACGATCCATACAATGACCTGCTGGTGGGGGATAAGCTTTTATTGTTTCTAAACTTGGCCAGATGCAATAGTGTGTTTGTGTATGATTTTGCATCATAGATAAAAAAACCAGCGTTCTCTACACTGGTTTTTTTCAGTCAGATGAACATTTTAAATCTGGCTGTTGACATCATCATGCTTGGTTTCACGAATCGCCAAGAAGGCCAGAAGTGACAAGATAGATGCAGCTGTCAGGTAATAACCCACGGCAGCCAGACCATATTCGGTCGCCAGTTTGGTGGCAATCAGCGGTGCAAAAGAGGCACCGAAAATACCGGCCAGGTTAAAGGTCAGCGCAGACCCGGTATAACGTACCGAAGTCGGGAAAATCTCTGACAGAACGGTCCCAATTGGACCATAGGTCAGCCCCATAATCGCCAGACCAATACACAGGAACAGGAACACCACCAAGGTATTACCGGATTCCAGCATACTGGCAAAAACCAGACCAAAGAGCGCCGATATAACACACACACCAATAGACGTGGCTTTACGGCCAAATTTTTCTGCCAAAATCGCTGAGAGTGGAATAAACGCTGCAAAGCACAGGGTAGCAATCAGCTGTAATTCCAGGAAGTCGGCGCGGCTATAACCGAGCTGGGTGGTGCCCCAGTTGAGCGCGAATACCGTGGTCAGATAGAACACCACGAACGTACAGATCGCGGCAATGGTGCCTAAAATCAGCATGCCCCAATGTTTGGTCATGACTTCTTTAAACGGTACATTCACTTCTTTCTGTTTGTTTAAAACATTCTGGAAAGCCGGTGTCTCATGCAGTTTTAAACGAATCCACAGACCAACAATTACCAGTAAGGCACTGGAAATAAAGGGAATACGCCAGCCCCAGCTCATGAATGCTTCTTCGCTCATGAACGCACCCAACAACAGGAAGGAGCCGGTGGCCAGAATAAAACCAATTGGAGCCCCCAGTTGCGGGAACATGCCGTACCAGGCACGTTTGCCTTCCGGTGCATTTTCGGTGGCCAGTAAAACCGCACCTGACCATTCACCGCCCAAGCCCAGCCCCTGACCTAAACGGCACAGGGCCAGCAGTAACGGTGCAGCAATGCCGATTTGTGCATAGGTGGGTAACAGGCCAATGGCTACAGTGGAAATCCCCATGGTCAGCAGCGCAGCGACCAGGGTGGCTTTACGGCCAATACGGTCACCGAGGTGACCAAACAGTGCCGCGCCAATCGGGCGGGCAATAAAGGCAATGGCAAAGGTGGCCAGAGACTGAATGGTGGCGGTCATTGGATCGGTACTGGTCGGGAAGAACAGGTACGGGAAAATAATGACCGCAGCAGTCGCATAAATATAAAAATCGAAGAATTCGATGGTAGTGCCTACCAGACTCGCGGTGAGGACACGAAATTTTGAGTTCGTTGGTGCTGCTTCTTCATTGATTGCAGCAGAAGTTGATGACGCCATGAATGACCTTACACTTATTAAAAATAAAAAATTAGTTTTACAAGCGTAATCTTTTTAAAAAAAGGCGTAATTTCTTAAAAAAAACAACGGCAATCGTTTCGATTCAACGCGCTCAGGGTCACTGAAATGGAGAATCAAAACAATTAAATCACGTACAGATAGATAGACAGAAAATGTGATCCTGCCCCGATCAATACAAAAATATGCCAGATAGCGTGTGTGTATCTTACCCGTTTTAACGCATAAAACAATGCACCAATCGTATAAGAAATTCCACCAATCAATAAAAAAGTCAGCGCAGGTGGACTTAAAAAGCGTTGCATAACATCAATCACCAGAAGTGCTAACCAGCCCATTACCAGATAGGCAATTAGCGAAATTTTCTGGAACCGGTTGATGAACACCAGCTTAAATACGGTGCCAATCAGGGCAATAATCCACAGTGCAATTAACAGATATTGCGCTTTGGCGGTGGGAATGGCGATAGACAGAAAAGGGGTATAGGTGCCGGCAATTAAATAATAGATGGCGGTGTGATCGAGCTTTTTATACCAGCCGCGGCGCTGTGGGCTGTCGGCATAATGGTACAGACTGGACGCCGAAAACAATAGGAACATACTCAGCGCATAGACCCACAGCCCGATCCAAGGGCCAATACTTAAATAACTGCCTTTAATCACTAAAAAAATACCGGCCACCAGCGCCAAAGCCGCGCCTATGGCATGGCTGATGAAGTTCATTCGTTCTTCAACCGGATCGTAGTCAGGTGCCAAGGGTGCATTCATAAGCGTGGGATCGTTATAATTAAAATATACGAATGTATAGTAATTCAATTTTGCATTTCGCGTAAGACGCTTTACACTTTAGCTGCAATTCATTTCAGGTTTTACTCATGTCTCAATTGGCGACTTCTCCCAATCCGGAACAACAATTTCTAGATGCGTTTCAGCAAGCCATTGAAACACAGCGTTTTGAGCGTTTAATTCTGAGTCAGTACAAAGGCGAACTTGAACAGCTGGAAAAAATGACCTTCCGGGTCATTTCTTTGCAAAATGAAGCTGTACTGAACTGTGTGTACCGATATAAAACCCAGGATGTTACCAAAAACTATCCTTTATCTGAGGCTGTGGCTCAGGTCAGCGCGCTGCTAGGCTGCTGCAAACAGGCCAATTTATTGACGCGAGATAAAGACCTGCAGCTGAAAAAGAACAAGAAAATAGCCATACTGATGGTGAACAAGAAAAAAGCTGAGGTTGCACCGGCAACTGTTACGCAAGGTCATGACCGCAGCAAACAGCGTTATGTCGAACAGGACAGCCCATTTTTGCAGCATTTAAGCATTACCGATCAGCACGGCCAGATCATTCCGAGCATGGCGCGAAAATGGAAACAGATTAATAAATTTGTGGAAATTTTCTCCGGGGCAGTGGAGCAGCTCAACACTCAAGATCAGCCTTTGCATATTGTCGATTTTGGTTCTGGCAAAGGCTATTTAACTTTTGCCCTGTATGACTATCTGGCCAAGCATCAGCAGACGCCGTATGTGACCGGTGTGGAACTGAATCCGAAAATGGTCGCGTTCTGCCAGCAGGTGGCGCAAGATTCCGGCTTTCAGCAACTGGACTTTTTCCAGGGCGATGTCCGTACCTATGCCCCGGAACAGCTCGATGTGATGATTGCCTTGCATGCCTGTGATGTCGCCACCGACTTTGCCATTCACACCGGCATTCGCCTGAATGCACAAATGATTATGTGTGCGCCGTGTTGTCATAAAGAGTTACGTCCACAATTACAAAGCCCAAGCGTTTTGCAACCGATGCTACAATTTGGTATTCATGCAGGACAACAAGCAGAAATGTTGACCGATACCATTCGTGCGTTATTGCTCAAAGCTTATGGTTATGACACCAAAGTTTTTGAGTTTGTCTCTTTGGAACATACCAGCAAAAACAAGATGATTCTGGCCACCAAACGCAAAGACTATACTGCGCCAGATGCGGCAGTGCTGGCCCAGATTCAGGCCTTAAAAGAACTCTATGGCATTCAAAAACATTCGCTGGAGCTATTGCTGAATGATCAGTGGGACCAGCAGGATATCGGACGTAAATGTTAAGGATAAAACAATGAGCCAGATCAGTATTCATGCCGGCAGCTGGCAGGACTTGCAGGCCGATGCCAAAGTAATTCGTGAAGCGGTTTTTATTCAGGAGCAGGCAATTGCCCCGGAAGATGAATGGGATCAGGAGGATGCAGTTGCCTTGCATTTTGTGGTTTATATAGCAAAGCAGGCGATTGCAACAGCACGCTTATTGGAAAATCACAGTATTGGGCGGGTCGCGGTACTGAAGTCACAGCGTGGTTTAGGTGTGGGACGTGTTCTAATGCAGCATATTATTCAGATGGCAAAGCAGCAGCAACGTCCGTGGGTCAAGTTGTCTGCGCAGGAACACGCGATTCCGTTTTATCAAAGCTTGGGTTTTCAAGTGGAGGGTGAATCGTATTTAGATTGTGGTATTGCGCATGTAGACATGCGTTTAGTGTTTGAAAGTTGAATACAATGAAGATTGTGACATGGAATTGTAATGGTGCTTTTAGAAATAAAATTGAGCCTATTCTTCAATTTGATGCCGATATTTATATTATTCAGGAATGTGAGCATACGGAACAGGCAAAGAAAATTTATCGACAATATTTTTCTAATTTTGTTTGGAAAGGAAATAATAAGAATAAAGGCATAGGTATTTTTACAAAAGATGCTTTATCACTAGAAGTATTAGATTGGCAAGACAACAAACTAGAACTATTTTTACCTATTCAAGTTAATCAATCCTTTACGCTCCTTGCTGTATGGGCAAAACATGCAAACTCTCCAACTTTTGCATATATTGGTCAAATTTGGAAATATTTACAGTTACATCAACTAAAAATGCAAAATATTCCGCTCATTATTGGTGGAGATTTTAACAGCAACTCACAGTGGGATGTTTGGGATCGGTGGTGGAATCACTCCGATGTCATACGTATATTTAATGATCTAAAAATAAAGAGTCTTTACCATCACATTTCTAATGAGAAACAAGGGCAGGAAAGTCAAGCAACATTCTTTTTACAGCGAAATTTAGCGAAGGCATATCATATTGATTATATGTTTGCTTCTGAGCAATTTTGGAAAATAGATCAAGCTAGCATGCAGGTGGGAGATCAAACACCTTGGCTAAGTTTGAGTGATCATTTACCACTATATTTTGATCTAGCACCCAAGTTTGAAAAATAGACCCTAAGAGTAGAGTCTATTTTCAAATGGTATTTAATTAGTGCCCATGTGCAGGTGCTTGCTCATGGCTTTCATCCATGGCAGCGTGTTCCGCTTCGGTCATCTGATGCTGTTCTGCGCTGGCCGCCGCACGAGCTTCACGCGCTTCGCGGTCAGCCTGAGCTTTGGCCAAAGCCTCTTCAGACATGGCAGGCGCATTTTTAAACGCATGTTGCTGGGTGTTGTGTTTATTCTGCTGGCTTGGCATATAGTCCGGTTCATTGCTCACGGCAAGATAGAACAGGCCAAGAAATAACGCACCTAAAACCGAGAAAATAATAAGTGCTTTCCAACCCCAAGGAGATTTTTCTGGAGATGAGTGGTCGGTCATAACAAACTGCCCAATTGGATAAAAAGAAAACTGAATCTGTTGAAACTTTATAACATAATTATTTCAAAGTCCAAGCCAAGAAAATGCTTTCCTTGCGCCGAGGCGCGGCTCAATACTGTCGCCAGAACAGACAAGAGGCCCTAAAGGCCTCTTGAATGCTACCCAGATGGATGGGTTTAAATTTGTTCGCCTTGCGCGACTTTATCTTTCAATAACTGCGGTGGGGCAAAACGCTCACCATAGCGTTGTTCCAGAGCTTGTGCTCGGTTTAACGCATCTTTTAGTCCATATTGATTCAGGAACTGCAGGGCACCACCTGTCCACGGGGCAAAACCAATCCCGAAAATCGAGCCGACGTTACCATCTACCACCGATTCCAGCACGCCTTCTTCCAGACAGCGCAAAGTATCCAGCGATTGGACAAACAGGAAGCGGTCAATCAGTTCCTGCTCATCGACAGTCTGCTCTTTTTTCCAGTAACTGAGGCCTTCCCAGAGCGATTTTTTGCCACCTTCAGGATAGTCATAGAACCCAGCGCCGGCTGCTTTACCTTTACGGTTAAACTGATGGATCATGGTTTCAATGACTTCATCTGCACCTGAGCGTGGGCGTTCTTTGCCTTCCGCCTGCAAGGCTTTGCGGGTTTCTGCCGCGACATGCTCGGATAAGGTCAGCGAGACTTCATCCTGAATCGCCAGCGGTCCAACAGGCATCCCGGCTTTGAGCGCGGCCATTTCAATTTTGGCCGGATGGATGCCCTCTGCCAGCATACGCAGACCTTCCTGCACAAAGGTACCAAACACACGGCTGGTAAAGAAACCACGACTGTCATTGACCACAATAGGCGTCTTGCCAATCTGCTGGACAAAGTCATAGGCCTTGGCCACGGTTTCACGATTGGTGTTCTGGCCTTTAATAATTTCAACCAGTTGCATCTTATCGACCGGACTAAAGAAATGCAGGCCAATAAAACGGCTTTGATCTTTCGCGGCTTGCGCCAGACCGCTAATGGGCAGGGTCGAGGTATTGGAGGCCATCACGCCATCGGCAGTCAGATAGCCTTCGGCTTCCTGGGTCACCTGTGCTTTTAATTGCTGATTTTCAAACACCGCTTCAATGATCAGGTCACAACCAGCCAGATCTGCGGTTGAGGCCGTTGGGGTAATGCGTGCCAGAATCTGGTCACGTTTTTCCGCAGTCATCCGCCCTTGAGCAACTTTTTTATCCAGCAGTTTCTGGCTGTAGGCTTTGCCTTTTTCAGCATTTTCTATAGCAACATCTTTCAGGATAACCGCAATACCTTTAATGGCTGCAGCATAGGCAATTCCGGCACCCATCATTCCGGCACCTAAAATACCGACTTTTTTCGCCTGCCACTGCGGAATATTCTGTGGACGGCTGGCACCGGATTTAATGGCATTCAGGCCATGCCAGAAGGTACCAATCATATTTTTAGAGACTTGACCGGTCGCCAGATAGGTAAAATAACGTGATTCAATGGTCAGTGCGGTATCGACATCAACCTGTGCACCTTCGACCGCGGCCGACATAATTGCTTCCGGTGCTGGATAACAGCCTTTGGTCTTGTCACGTAAAATCGCCGGAGCAATCGCCAGCATCTGCGCCACCGCTGGATGTTTCGGATCACCGCCCGGAATTTTATAGCCTTTTACATCAAACGGTTGTTGTGATTTCGGATGTGCCTGAATCCAGTTGATGGCTTTTTGCAGCATTTCATCTGCTGAGTCGGCCGTGTCATGGATCAAGCCCAAAGACAGAGCTTTTTCTACCCCAAACTGTTTGCCTTCGATTAAAAATGGAAAAGCGGTTTGCAGGCCGAGCAGACGTACCATTCGCACGATGCCGCCACCACCTGGTAGCAACCCTAAAGTCACTTCGGGTAAACCGAATCTGGTTTTCGGGTCATTCAAGGCAATGCGGTGATGGCAGCCCAGCGCCAGTTCCCAGCCACCGCCAAGAGCTGTGCCATTTAAGGCAGCCACCACCGGAATACCACGCGTTTCGATATAACGCAGCTGGGCTTTCATGCCTTCCACCATCTGGAAAAAATCGCTGGCCTGTTCCGGTTGAACCTGAATCAGTTCATCGAGATCACCGCCGGCAAAGAAGGTTTTTTTGGCCGAACAGAAGATAATTCCGGCAATCTGTTCATCGGCTTTGAGTTTTTCCACGGTTTCCGCCAAAGCGGCACGGAAATCTGCATTCATGGTGTTGGCGGACTGGTTTGGCGAGTCTAGCGTTAAGATTACAATATTGTCGGCGTTTTTTTCGAATTGAATAGCGCTCATGCGGCTCCTCCTTAAACCAGTTCAATAATGGTGGCAATACCCATACCGCCACCGACACATAAGGTGGCCAGACCACGTTTTTTGCCCTGACGTTCCAGCTCATCCAGCAGGGTGCCTAAAATCATGGCACCGGTGGCCCCGAGTGGATGACCCATGGCAATTGCACCGCCGTTGACATTGACTTTGGCCGGATCGACCTGCATCTCGTTAATAAACCGCATCACCACCGCCGCAAAAGCTTCATTGACTTCAAACAGGTCAATGTCCTCAATGCTTAAGCCAGCTTTGGCCAGAGCTTTACGGGCTGCCGGTGCAGGACCGGTGAGCATGATGGTCGGGTCAGCACCAACCAGTGCCGTGGCCAGCACTTTGGCGCGTGGTTTTAAACCCTGTTCCTGTACGGCTTTTTCCGAGGCCAATAACACCAGCGCGGCACCATCGACAATACCGGAGGAGTTACCGGCATGATGCACATGCTGAATTTTCTCGACTTCAGGATATTTTTGCAGTGCAATGGCATCAAAACCCATCTGTCCCATCATTTCAAAACTTGGATTGAGTTTGGCCAGGCCTTCCGCGGTGGTATTCGGCTTAATAAATTCATCTTTGGCTAGAATTACAACACCGGCTTTGTCCTTGACCGGCACAATTGAACGCTCAAAATGACCATTGGCCTGCGCAGCCGCGGCTTTCTTTTGTGACTGCTCGGCAAAGGCATCGACATCGGCGCGGCTATAGCCATCAATGCTGGCAATTAAATCGGCACCAATGCCTTGCGGGACAAATTTCGAGGCCATGTTGGTTTCCGGGTCCAGCGCCCACGGGCCGCCATCTGAACCCATTGGTACGCGGGACATTGACTCCACTCCACCGGCGACGACCAGATCTTCCCAGCCAGAGCGGACTTTTTGCGCGGCCAAGTTCACGGCTTCTAGACCGGAGGCACAGAAACGGTTGATCTGCACACCTGCCACATCATTGTTCCAGCCGGCAGCAATCGCTGCTGTTTTGGCAATATCGGCACCCTGATCACCGACCGGTGTGACGCAGCCCAGCACAATATCATCGACCTGGGCAGTATCCAGCTGATGGCGCTGTTTTAATTCACGCAACAGGGTGGTGACCAGACTGATCGGTTTCACTTCATAGAGTGAACCATCTTTTTTTCCTTTTCCGCGTGGTGTGCGAATGGCATCAATAATATAAGCCTCGCTCATGTGCTATCCCTTTGATGAGTTTTAAATTGTTATGCTTTTTGAGTGTAATGATTAATTGATGAAGTGCAATGACGAGAACGGGCGAGGTCAGATGATGCTTTTCGCCAATAAAAAAAGCCCTCACTTGGCGGTGAGGGCGGAGAGGAAGATCAAACCTGAAAAGACGTTGTCTAAAAAATGTTTAGTGATAACCGTGTAACTGGCGATATAGCCCTGGTGTCACTCCAGTCCATTTTTTAAAGGCACGGTGGAAGGTACTGGTTTCACTAAAGCCGACCTGTTGCGCTACATCTTCTAGCGTCAGTTCCGGATTCAGCAACAGGTGAATCGCGGCATCACGACGTAAGGCATCTTTGACGCCCTGATAGCTTTTACCTTCGGCTGCCAGACGGCGGCGCAGGGTTTGCGGCGACAGATACAGCATTGAGGCAACATCATTCAAGGTTGGCATTTCTTCGCCAATCTGGCTCTTCAGGACATCACGAATTCGTGAAGTTAAAGAGTTGGTATTCTTGAATTTCACCAATAACTGTGCCGGTGCCGCTTTCAGGAATTCTTCCAGGGTTTCTTCATTCTGGCGAATTGGCAAGTCCAGATAGTCGGCCGCAAAGGTAATTTCGGTACGTGGCATATCAAACTGCATCACCGGGGCGAAGAACAGCGCATCATATTCATCGGCATGGGCAGGGCGCTCATAACCAAAGTGGACACGTTCCAGCGGCAGTCGGCGTTCAATTAACCACGACGCCAGACCATGCCAGATCATCAGCATACTTTCAGTAATAAAGTGGTCCGGGTCCATGCTTTTAGGAATTAACGGCACCAGACGGGCTTCGTGTTTGTCACGTTCCAGCGTCACCGACCATTCATCGCCAAACAGTTTATAGAACTGGGAGGACAGTTCTAAGGCATCGCCCAAGGTTTTGGCGTGGATGATCAGCTGGCACATGATGGCAAAAGTACCCAGACGGCGGCCTTGAACATCAAAGCCGATGTGCTCGTCCTGAGTCACCATCCACAGCATTTTAATAAAACGGGTATATTGTTCTGGCGAGATTCGCGCTTTGGGCTGGCGTAATAGCTCGGCCTCAATACCCACGTGTGATAATAAGGTCTCGACGTCCATGCCTAGGCGTTTGACACCGGTTAGAGCCGCATTTACGAAGTGGATACTGATGGTATCGCGGCTCATATTAAAGCCTTCTGACTCTTTGTCTTTGGTAATCACGTATGTTTGACCTAAATGACATTAAAAATAAAGTTTTTGGCAATTTACTTGAGTTGTTTTGCCATTTTCACATATTAAATTGCCGAAATGATCAAGGTAAATGGCTGAACATGACATTGTGTTTATGCTTTTATATTTCTAAGATGATGAAAAAATCAACACAAATAGAGTAAAAACTCCAATGTCATACGCTTTAAACGGACTCAAAGTTTTAGATTTTTCCACCTTGTTACCCGGACCATTTGCCACGCTTTATCTGGCCGATTTAGGCGCAGAAGTGGTGCATATTGAATCACCGAACCGTCCCGATCTGGTCCGGCTATTTCCGCCCTATGCCAATGGCCAGGCGACTTCGCACAGTTACCTGAACCGCAATAAACAGTCGGTGACGCTGGATTTAAAAGACCCGGACAGCATTGCACAAATTAAAGCCAAAATTAAAGATTACGATATTGTGGTTGAGCAGTTTCGCCCTGGGGTAATGCAGCGTTTGGGGCTGGATTATGCCACATTGGCAGAAATTCATCCCGGACTGATTTATTGTTCCATTACCGGCTATGGACAAAGCGGTCCTTATCAGGCCAAGGCTGGACATGATATCAATTATTTAGCGCTTTCCGGTATTGCCGGGCATAGTGGCCGGGCACAGTCTGGGCCACCGCCAATGGGCATTCAGATTGCCGATGTCGCAGGTGGCTCACTACATGCGCTGGTCGGTATATTGGCCGCCGTCATTGAACGGCAAAGCAGCGGACAGGGACAATATATTGATATTTCCATGACTGACTGTGTGGCGGCCTTAAACAATATGGCTGCGGCAGCCAGCCTGGCCGGACAGGAACAGCAGCGTCCCGAAGCTGGCCATTTAAATGGCGCGATTTTTTATGATTACTATCGTACCTCAGATGGCCGCTATCTTTCGATCGGTGGTTTGGAGCCACAATTTATGCAAGGTCTGGCCGCGGTCCTGGAGTTGCCACTAATTGTGGAAAAAGGAAGTTCTTTTGATTCAGACGACCGGCAGGCGGTGAAACAGGCCATTGGCAATAAAATTCAATCCAAAAGCTGGGTAGAATGGCAGCAAATATTTGCCGAGCAGGATGTTTGTGTCGAACCGGTGCTGTATTTAGAAGAAGCACTGCATTCACCACTGGCCCAGCAACGCGAATGGGTGGTTCAAGTGCCACTGGAACAGGACAGCCCAGACACTGAAGCGCAGTTGGCCTGCCCGATTAAATTCTCGCGCTCCAAAGCCCGTTATGATTTCCGTGGCCAAGGTTTGGGGCAGGGGAACTGGTAACGCGCCGGTCTATAAAAGAGGTTTATCAGCCAATATAAGATGTTTATCCAGACCCAAAAGTGAGGATAAACATCTTATGAAAAAAAATGCTAAATAACGCAAAAAATAATGAAAGATCCAGAAAATAATAATGAATGGCTGCAAAGGCTTGCTTACAGCGCAAGTCCAGCTGACTTATCAATAAAATCGCTATGAAATATGTAAAAAACGCATTTTGTTGATAGATAAAATGTCGCTATCCTGTCGGTCGTTATAATGAAACTACTAGCTGTACGCCATGTATTTATATACTGATTTCGATCAGCAACTGATTAATGAACGTGTTGCGCAGTTCCGTGACCAGACGGAACGTTATTTAGCGGGCAAATTGACAGAAGATGAATATCGTCCACTTCGTCTCCAAAATGGTTTATATGTACAGCGCTATGCGCCAATGTTACGTATTGCCGTGCCTTATGGTTTAATGAGCTCGACCCAGCTGCGTAAAGTCGCTGCCTTGGCCAAGGCCTATGACCGTGGTTATGCCCACGTTTCAACACGTCAAAATATTCAGTTTAACTGGCCTGCACTAGAAAACGTGCCAGATATGCTGGCTGAACTGGCCACAGTTCAGATGCACGCGATTCAAACCTCAGGTAACTGTATCCGGAATACCACCACGGACCAGTATGCCGGTGTGGTCGCTGGTGAAATTGCCGATCCGCGTCCGACCTGTGAGCTGATCCGTCAATGGTCGACTTTCCATCCAGAATTTGCCTTCTTGCCACGTAAATTCAAGATTGCGGTATCTGCACTTGAAGAAATTGACCGTGCGGCAACTGCTTTCCATGATATTGGTGTGTATATTGTACGCAATGCAGCCGGCGAAATGGGCTATAAAATCATGGTTGGCGGTGGTTTGGGGCGTACCCCAATCATCGGTGCAGTGATTAAAGAATGGCTGCCACGTGAAGACTTAATTGCTTACTTGGAAGCAGTGCTGCGTGTCTATAACCTGCACGGCCGTCGTGATAACAAATATAAAGCACGTATCAAGATTCTGGTAAAAGCACTCACGCCAGAAGTATTTGCCGAGAAAGTTGAAGCTGAATTTGCACATACGGTGAAAACCTTAAAAGTCGATGCAGACACCCTGAAAAAAATGGATGAGAACTTTACGCCATTCGATTATCAGGACTATGCAGATGAGGACTTCACCGCGCTGTTTGCACAATATCCGAAGTTCAAGCAATGGTTTAACATCAATACCAATGCACACAAAGTGAAAGGCTACCGTATTGTCACCATTTCACTGAAACGTGCCGGTATTGCCCCGGGTGATGTCACCACGGAAGAAATGAACCTGATCGCTGACCTGGCTGATCAGTACACTTTCGGTGAATTACGTACTACACACGAGCAGAATATTGCCCTGGTAGATGTACCACAAAAAGACCTGTTTGCCTTATGGCAAACCCTGGATCAACACAATCTGGCGCGTGCGCACATTGGTTTCTTGACTGATATTATCTGCTGCCCAGGCGGTGATTTCTGCTCGCTGGCCAATGCCAAATCAATTCCAATTTCTGAAGCGATTTCTCGCCGTTTTGATGACCTTGATACCATTTACAACCTGGGTAAACTGGATCTGAACATCTCCGGTTGTATGAATGCTTGTGGTCATCACCATGTCGGCAACATCGGGATTTTAGGTGTTGATAAAAAAGGTGCGGAATTCTACCAGATTACCTTGGGTGGTAATGCAGACCATGACGCCTCAATCGGTGACATCTTAGGGCCATCATTTGCTGCGGAAAAAGTGCCAGATGTGGTGGAAGAAATTTTAAATACCTATCTTGACCTGCGCCAGGAAGGTGAAGAGTTTATTGATACCTATCGCCGTGTTGGCATTCAACCATTTAAGGAGCGTGCATATGCTTAATACCGCACTACAAGTGCTCTCTAAAGATGGCACGATTGCAGACAATACTTACCAAATTATTGGTGAAGATGGCGTGTTACCACAAGGTGATGTGGTTTTAACGGTTGAGCAGCTCGATCAACTTGCTAATGTTTCAGGTAAAAAAGCATTGTACTTAACCGTAGATGCTTCGCCTGAAACCAATGAGTTTCCGTTAGATCAACTCGATGCCATTTTTATTGAGTTTGCCGGCTTTAACGATGGTCGTGGTTATTCATTTGCTGCACTGCTTCGCCGTCAGGGTTTTGAAGGTGAACTTCGTGCAACAGGTGATGTATTTAAAGATGTACTGAACTATATGAAGCGTTCCGGTTTCGATACCTTCGTGATTAAAGAAGGTAAAGATATTCAGGAAGCGGCAGCCGGTCTGGGTGATTTTACCCATCCTTATCAGGCTTCGACGGCCGTGGCTCAGGCACGTTATCAAACGGGTGCTTAATTTCACCCGTTGCGAAAAACCTCCGTCAGGAGGTTTTTTTGTTTTTATGCGATAGATTTAGATCAGCATCGCGACTGACTTTGCTTTAATTTGGTGCAAATACAACATTGTGGCACAATATGGTGCATTCTGTGAGCAGGCTGAATCATGGCTTGAATCCACAGAAGAAGCACCCAATCATCTTCGTTTTATGAATCTGATTTGGAAAAGTTTAACTATTAGCTTGAAGTGACTTGTCTGTATGCAACATTCTATTCGTATTGGTATTGCTGGTTATGGCAGTTTAGGGCGTGGTGTGGAAACTGCCATTCAAAAGAACCCAGATTTACAGCTTGTGGGTATTTTTACTCGCCGTGCGCCTGAAACTGTTTCACCCTGCTTTACTGAAACCAAAGTTTTTCATATGGATGCATTGGTTGACTTCCAGAATCAGATTGATGTACTGATTTTATGTGGTGGATCGAAAGATGATTTGCCTAAACAGACCCCTGAATTAGCAAGTAAATTTAATACTGTCGACAGCTTTGATACACACGCACGTATTCCAGAGTTCTTTGATGCTGTAAATGCGCCAGCACTTGCGAACAAGAAAACAGCCATGATTTCGATTGGCTGGGACCCGGGTATGTTCTCTATCAATCGTTTGTTCGGTGAAGCATTACTTCCAGACGGTGAAACCTATACCTTCTGGGGTAAAGGTTTGAGTCAGGGTCACTCAGATGCGATTCGTCGTGTTGAGGGTGTGAAAGCGGGTGTGCAATATACCATTCCCTCCACCGATGCGATGGACAAGGTGCGTAGTGGTTCACGTCCAGAGTTAAGCACCCGAGATAAGCATACGCGTGAGTGCTATGTGGTACTTGAAGGGGGTGCAGACGCAGCCAAGGTTGAACAGGCCATTGTGACCATGCCGGATTATTTTGCGGACTACAATACAACGGTAAACTTCATTGATGAAGAAACTCTTCGTAATGAACACAATCGTATGCCACATGGTGGATTCGTGATTCGTAGTGGCAATACCAGCGATGCCCATAATCAAGTCATGGAATTCTCTTTGAAACTGGAGAGTAATCCTGAGTTTACGGCAAGCGTATTGGTGGCTTATGCACGTGCGTGTTACCGCATGAACCAGATGGGTCAGTACGGTGCGAAAACCGCATTTGATGTTGCACCAGGTTTATTGTCGATGAAGTCACCGGAACAACTGCGTAAAGAAATTCTTTAAGTATTAAAATTTAAACGGTTACTTTAATTGTGATGATAAAAAGCCTCCAAGTGAAGGCTTTTTATTTTTGTCTTTTAAAATCCCCCTCCTTTAATAAAGGAGGGGTTAGGGGAGGATTGACTGAATTAAATCTCCCCAAACCCTGAACAAATTAAAAGTATTGCTTTTAACGAAGTGCAAGGTAAAGAGGGGTTTAAAAGATTAAATTAACTCAATCGCCACTGCAGTTGCTTCACCACCACCGATACACAGGGCTGCGATACCACGCTTGCCGCCGGTACGTTTCAGGGCATGAATCAGGGTTAAAATAATACGTGAACCGGTCGAACCAACTGGGTGACCAAGTGCACAGGCACCGCCATTGATGTTGACTTTTTCTGGGTCCAGTTTGAACTCGTCCATTGGACACATGGTCACCATGGCAAAAGCTTCATTGATTTCCCACAGATCCACATCTGCAACCGTCCAGCCGGTTTTATCCAGAACTTTTTGAATTGCACCGACTGGCGCAATGGTAAATTCAGATGGATGCTGTGAATTCGAAGCATAGGCAATCAGCTTGGCTAGCGGTTGTAAACCTTTTGCTGCAGCGTTGTCTGCTGAGGTTAATACAAGTGCAGATGCACCATCCGAAATAGAGCTGGCATTGGCCGCAGTAATGGTGCCATCTTTAGCAAACGCTGGGCGTAGTGTTGGAATTTTTTCAATATTGGCGTTGAATGGTTGTTCATCTTTATCGACCACGACATCGCCTTTACGGGTAGACACCGTTACAGGCACGATTTCATCGGTAAAATAACCTTCATTCACTGCAGTTTGCGCACGTTTTAATGAACGAATAGCAAAGTCATCCATTTGCTCGCGGGTATAACCTTTGGTATTGGCCATGTCCTGTGCAAAAGAACCCATTAAACGGCCGGTTTCTGCATCTTCAAGGCCATCTAGGAACATATGGTCTTTGACTTCACCATGGCCCATACGGAAACCGCCGCGTGCTTTTGGCAGGATATACGGCGCATTGGTCATTGATTCCATACCACCTGCAACCACGTAAGTTGCTGAACCGGCTTTAATCATATCTGCGGCTTGCATGACCGCTTTCATGCCTGAACCACACAGTTTATTAATGGTTACGGCACCGGTTGAATCCGGTAAGCCTGCCTTACGCATGGCTTGACGTGCAGGACCCTGTTTTAAGCCAGCCGGTAAAACACAGCCCATAATGACTTCTTCGATATCGGTCGGTTGTAAGCCAGCACGAGAAATAGCGGCTTGAATGGTGGCTGCACCTAAGTCGGGTGCGGTTAAACTGGCAAGACTACCCTGAAAACCACCCATTGCTGTCCGTGCACCATTAACAATTACGATATCCGTCATCGTTGTATCTCCAATTTGTTTCTAATCAATTCAATATTTATTTTGAGCTTAAGCCCTAGCAGTATAGGGGAAAAATCCACAGAATAAAGCGTAATTTTCATACATCTTTAGACGCATAAGTTTTAGCAGCTATTGGGAAATTCTATGCGTAGAAAACCACGATTACTGAGGAAAATACGCTGATTGGGGGTAAAACCTGAACAATAATAAAAACTGCCATTAGAGCCTAAAGGTAAACCCTGCTGGGCGTTAAATCTGAGACTGGGCAGAGACAGGGCGCCTTTCCATTCCAGGTTACCGTATTTCAGGCGGGTCTTTTCAGTTAAGACAATAGATTCACCTGAGTCGAGGCTTCGGTTGCGGTTATGATCGATAAAAATAATAAAACCGCTGTTCCATTGATTATTCTGACATTGCTGCAGATCGGCACTGGGGCAAATTACAATATTGGCGCGATAGGTGAGCGCTTGGGATTTGGCCAGGTTAATACTATATTGCAGTAAATAACGGATACGCTTGGCTTCTTGCTGGGCTAAGTATTGCTGAAAATGGGGCAAAGCAATCGCACTGATGATGCCAATAATTGCCATCACCACAATGAGTTCAAACAGACTAAAGCCTGAAGTGTGAGATTTAATTGGGTACATACTAAGTAGACCTATAATTTTTATATTTTTATTATGTTTCTGTAATACAAAATATTGTTTTGTAATATTTTTCTAGGTTGTCATTATTTTTATGCATCTTTCTATAAAGCTGCTAAAATAAAGTGGAAGTGACAATAAGCTATCCACAACAAAAAATTGAGTAAAAATTTACCGAATTACAACGGAAATTGTAAGTAATTTTGTCAATAATTTACTTGATTAAAATTATCAAGCACTTGGAAAAAGAATAAAGTGTTTGTATGATTCAAAGTGACTAGCTTAAAAAGAAAACTGGGGTAAAAAAAGCCTATCTCAGGATAGCCAGAACTTTAGGCTTGAGCTTGAACAACAATTTGTTATCTCTGGAGGATAAATCCATGAAAATGAGTCGTATTGCATTGGCAATGCTCGTAGCTGCGCCTTTAGCAGCTGCAAACGCAGGCGTAACTGTTACTCCATTAATGCTTGGTTACACTTTCCAAGACACTCAGCACAACAATGGTGGTGATGAAGGTGAGTTAACTACTTCTGGTCAAATGGAAGATGATTTATTTGTAGGTGCTGCACTTGGTGTTGAACTTACTCCTTGGTTAGGTTTCGAAGCTGAATATAGCCAAGTTAAAGGCGATATGACTGATTTGGCTGGTGCTGAATACAAAGGTCAAAACATCGCGGGTAACTTCTACGCGACTTCAGACGTATTCACTAAAAACTATGACAGCAAAGTTAAGCCATACGTATTATTAGGTGCTGGTCACTACAAGTATGAGTTTGATGGTGCTACAGAAGCTGAATTAGGCCGTGTAGGTCGTGGCTTTAAAGAAGAAGGTACTTTAGGTAATGCTGGTGTGGGTGCATTCTGGCACTTAAACGATGCATTAGCGCTGCGTACTGAAGCACGTGGTACTTACCACTTTGACGAAAAATTCTGGAACTACACTGCTTTAGCAGGTCTGAACGTTGTTCTTGGCGGCCGTTTAAAACCAGCTGCTCCAGTGGTAGAAGTTGCTCCAGTTGAGCCAGTTGCTCCAGTTCAACCAGCTCCACAAGAGTTGACTGAAGACCTGAACATGGAACTTCGCGTATTCTTTGATACCAACAAATCAAACATCAAAGATCAATACAAGCCAGAAATCGCTAAAGTTGCTGAGAAACTGGTTGAGTATCCAAACGCAACAGCGCGTATCGAAGGTCACACAGACAACACTGGTCCACGTGCACTGAACGAGCGTTTATCTTTAGCTCGTGCGAACTCTGTGAAATCTTCACTTGTAAACGAATACAATGTTGACCCAGCTCGTCTGTCAACTCAAGGTTTCGCTTGGGATCAACCGATTGCTGACAACAACACCAAAGAAGGTCGTGCTATGAACCGTCGTGTATTCGCGACAATCACTGGTAGCCGTACAGTTACTGTACAACCAGAAGCAGCTGCTCAATAATTTGAGTAGACCTTAGAAAAAACGACTCTTCGGAGTCGTTTTTTTTTATAATGGAATTTTATTGCCTTAAAAATCCCGCAGTCTGGGTAAGATGGATTATGAGCACAGAAATTCCGGATCAACTCCTTCAACTTGAAGCCAATGGTGGTATTTTTGCTATTTGGAAGATTTTTCAGCACTATGGGATTGATCTGGAAATTGCCGATCTGGTCCAGCTGTGCCGGCATAATAATGAAGATGGCACTTTCGGAATTGCGCTAGCAGTGGGGTTGAAAAAGCTGGGGCTTGAGGTGAGCTTTCATACCGATCCTGATCCGCACCAGCACCCGACGGAAGTGTTGTGTTATCAGGAAGCGCAGCAATTACAGATTCCGCTACAGCCGGCACTCAGCTATAGCGCTTTGCAGACATGTGTTGAGCAGGGCCGCTTTGTGATTGTGTTCTATGACACGCTAGAAGGCGTGGGGAATCATTCCTTAATCTATTCGATGGATGCAGAAGAGATCTGTTTCTTTGACAGCTTTGATGCAATGCCAGCACAGGTTTTTGAACAGCAGCGTCAGGCAGAGGGCATTTGCCGTCAGGCCATTGTGATTGATGACCGAAATTTTGTGATGCGTTATAGCTAAGCCACATTTATCGAGATCATAAAAAAGCAGTCACTTGGACTGCTTTTTTGTTTCGTGCTTTTAAAGAAAGCTGAATCAATTATTCACGGTCGATCTTCATCGGCTGGACATCCATCTGCTGATAAGGAATCAGCTTGGTTTTGTATTTCCATTTATAGCCTAACCAGATGGCCAGGAACAATAAAATCCCGATATAGGTGGAAAGCACAGCCAGCCACTCACCATCAAGTACCGCCTGATAGTTCTGGCCCAAGACCACAATCGCACATAAAGTGAAGGCAAACCATGGTGCGAACGGGAAGAACTTGGCACGATACGCCAGATCTTCAAGTTTATAGCCCTGAGCAAGATAGCCTTTGCGGAAACGATAATGAGAAACCGCAATACCCAGCCAGACAATAAAGCCACACATGCCTGACATATTTAGTAGCCAGTTAAAGACCTGTTCTTCACCAATAAAGGTGGTCAAGAAACATAATGCAGCAATGGCTGTAGTGGCATACAGCGCATTCATCGGTACGCCACGTGGATCAAGGCGGGCAAAGGCTTTTGGTGCACTGCCTTTACGTGCCATATCAAACAGCATACGCGTAGATGAATACATGCCTGAGTTACCCGCAGACAGGATCGCCGTTAGAATGACTGCATTCATGACGCTGGCTGCAAAGGCAAAACCGGCCTGTTCATACAGTAAGGTAAACGGTGACAGTGCCACATCATCTGTTGCAGCGGCCTGGAGTAATCGTGGATCATCATAAGCAATCAGGGTGCCGATAATGAAAATACACACGATATAGAACAACAGGATACGCCAGAAAATCTGTTTGATTGCAATCGGAATAGTTTTCTGTGGATCTTTGGATTCACCTGCAGCCACGCCGACCATTTCTGTGCCCTGGAAGGAGAAACCGGCAATCATCGCCACACCAATCAGGGCTGATAAACCACCGACAAAGGGTGCTTCACCTTGGCTCCAGTTACCAAAAGTTGCAACATCCGGGGTCATCATGATCTTGGCGATCATGACCAGACCAATAATAATAAAGATGATAATCGCAAGCACTTTGACTAAAGAGAAGAAGAACTCGGACTCACCAAAGCCTTTGACTGTCAGGGCATTAATCGCAAACACCACGGTCAGGAACAGGGCACTCCAGTAGAAACCGGGAATATCCGGGAACCAGAACTTCATGATGAACTGTACCGCAACCAGTTCAAATGCCACGGTAATGGCCCAGTTATACCAGTAGTTCCAGCCTAGCGCGAAACCAAAACCACCTTCAACATATTTGCTGCCATAGGTAAAGAATGCACCTGAGGTCGGATTGTGGGTCGCCAATTCGCCCAAGCTGGTCATCAAGAAATAGATCATGACGCCAATCAGGGCATAGGCCAGTAATGCACCACCCGGACCGGCATTGGCAATGGTCGCACCGGAGGCCAGGAATAAACCGGTCCCGATCGATCCGCCAATGGCGATCATATTTAAGTGGCGAGCACCAAGCTTACGCTGCAGCTGTCGGCTGTGTTGAGTCTCGCTCATCATACTTCCTTAACATTTTTTTGAGTGCTCGCGAACAGCACTTTAAAACCTTGTTGATCTGCCTTGACCGTACACTGGCCAAAACTCTGTTCAATCAACAGGGGATAATTTAAAAAGCGGTTGGCCACAATCCACAGTTCACCACCCGATTTCAGGTGGCGGCGCGCAGTTTTACACAGTTTTTCGCTGGCATCATAGTCGGTCTGAATCCCCTGATGAAAAGGCGGATTGCTGACAATGGCATGCAAAAACAGCGGTGCATCTTCAATGCCACTGACGGCTTTAATCTCAAGCTGCTGCGGATTGAGCTGGTTGTGCTCAAAAGTCATTTGGGTTGAAGCAAGTGCAAAAGCATCTACATCCAGCGCGAAGATACGGTTATCTGGATTCAGCTTGGCCAGATAGGCACTGATAATGCCGGCGCCACAACCAAAATCGGCAATTTTACCCGATGGCACTTGGCTTAAATAAGGCAGGAAGACCGCTGTACCGATATCAAGCCGGTTCTGGCTGAACACACCTGGCAGGGCACAAATCTGTAGATCGCCTTTCGGCGTCGCTACAGTATAACGCTGCGCCCAGTCGGCCAGTGCTTTTTTCTCGACGCTGCAGTCTAGTGTTAATTGCCAGAGTTGGCAATGACGGGCACTGTCGAGTTTTAAGGCTTTACCATAAGGCTGTAGCTGTTTGGCCGCACGTTCGACGCCGCCTTTTTTCTCACCGACCAGAAAAACACTGCTGCCGGTTTGCAGATGGGCGGCAACATTGTGCAGCACATAATTCAGCAGTTCTTTGGATTTCGGCACAAAAATAACCGCCTGATCAAATTCGCCTTCTGGAAAGTCGGCACCAAAATGAACGGGGGCAGTCTGGTTCTGAAAATAGTGGTAATCGTTAAAATTCCATGTCCAGAAAAAAGGCTGGACCGATTCACCGAATTCAGCGAACAGCTGGTCTGTAGGCGCATTGATCAGTAACACACGACCTGATAAATAATCATATTGTCGTAATAGCACTTCGCTTTTAGCATCCATGAGTCGCTCTCCAATAGAAAAACACTGTCCAAGTCCGGCTCAGACAGTGTTTTCTGGACATGAAATTACTTCTTGGTTTCAGGTAATACAATATTCAGAATCAGCGCTGCAATACCGCCGGTCGCAACACCTGAGCTAAAGATATTACGGAATAATTCTGGCAGATGCTCCAGAATTTGTGGCACTTGTGCAACGCCTAAACCCAGTGCCAGAGAAATGGCAATGATCAGCAGGGCACGACGATCCAGATGAATACCCGATAAAATGTTAATTCCCGATGCGGCTACCGCACCAAACATGACCATCACTGCACCACCCAGAACGGCTTGAGGCACCGCCTGAATCACGCCAGCAACGGCTGGTAATAAACCTAAAATCACCAGCATCGCGGCAATCCAGATCCCCACATAACGGCTAGCCACACCGGTTAACTGAATCACACCATTGTTTTGTGCAAATACCGAGCTTGGGAAGGTGTTAAAGATACCGGCCAGGAATGAATTGGCACCATTGACCAGTACGCCACCTTTAATACGCTCCATCCATTTTGGACCATCCACAGGCTGGTTCGACAGTTTTGAGGTTGCAGTGATGTCACCAATCGCTTCTAAAGACGTGACCAGGTAAATAAAGGCCATTGGAATGAACAGGCTCCAGGAGAATTCCAGACCAAAGTGCATTGGAGTTGGCACTTGTACCAGTGGCGCTTCCTGCAGACCAGAGAAGTCCAGATGACCCATAAAACCAGCCACAATATAACCCACGATCAGGGCAATCAGGATGGCGGAGCTTTTAATCCAGGTCACATTAATCCGGTTCAGGATAATGATTAACGCTAAAACGGTACAAGACATGATCAGGTTATCGGCATTGGCGAAAGTCTTGTCCGACATGGCCTGATAGCCACCGCCCATACTGATTAAACCTTCTTTAATTAAGGTTAAACCAATCAGCAGGACCACAATCCCGGTCACCAGCGGGGTAATCAGTTTTTTAACCCATGGCAGAATTTGTGAAACACCCATCTCGATAAATGAACCGGCAATCACCACACCAAAAATAGCAGCCATAACCGACTCAACTGGTGTACCTGCTGCGACCATTGCAGAACCAATCCCGATGATTGGGCCAATAAAGTTAAAGCTGGTGCCCTGAACAATTAACAGTCCGGCACCAAAAGGACCTACTTTTTTAGCTTGCAGGAAGGTTGCAATCCCCGAAATCACCAAAGACATCGATAAAATCATGTTGGTGTCTTCTTTGGAAACACCCAAGGCCAGACAGATCAACAGACCTGGTGTCACAATCGGGACAATAATGGCCAATAAGTGTTGGAAGGCAGCAAGAAAAGCAATAAACGGTTTAGGACGGTCATTCAGACCATAGACCAAATCCAGTTGCGGTTTTTGATCAGGAGATGAATTAAATTCAGACATAAGTCAAAAGCAAATTAGGCTAGGTGGCGGTATTCTAATCGAGTTACACGTCTTTACAAACTTTAAATCGTCGCTTCTGTCGAAAAAAGTTCGATTGTCAATAAAGTGTCACTACTAAATGAGAGTATTTTTCTGTATAATTTGCCCTCAAATTTAAAGCGTATCGAATTTACATGTCAGATATTAAAACTCTCCGCAACATCGCGATTATCGCGCACGTTGACCACGGTAAAACCACTCTTGTAGATAAACTTTTACAACAATCAGGTGCTCTCGGTGAACGAGCGGGCGAGATTGAGCGTGTCATGGATTCAGGCGCTATTGAAAGTGAACGTGGTATTACCATTCTTGCAAAAAACACTGCAATCAAATGGTTAGATAAACGTACCGATACTGAATACCGTATCAACATCGTGGATACCCCGGGACACGCCGACTTCGGTGGTGAAGTTGAACGTGTCATGTCGATGGTGGATTGCGTACTTCTTCTGGTTGACTCACAAGAAGGTCCAATGCCACAAACCCGTTTCGTAACGCAAAAAGCGTTCGCACGTGGTTTGAAGCCAATCGTGATCATCAACAAGGTCGACAAGCCAAACGCGCGTCCTGACTGGGTGATTGACCAGGTATTCGATTTGTTCGACAACCTGGGTGGTACTGACGAGCAGCTAGACTTCCCGGTGGTATATGCGTCTGGTTTACGTGGTGTTGCTGGTCCATCTCCAGAAGAACTGGCTGAAGACATGACACCGTTGTTCGAAACCATCGTAGACATTGTTGAACCACCAGCAGTTGATGTTGATGGTCCATTCCAAATGCAAGTATCTTCACTTGACTATAACAGCTTCGTGGGTGTAATCGGTGTTGGTCGTATCCAGCGTGGTTCTGTAAAACTGAACACACCTGTCACTGTCATCGACAAAGACGGTAAAACACGTAACGGCCGTATCTTAAAAATCATGGGTTACCACGGTTTAGAGCGTATTGATGTAGATTCTGCATCTGCGGGTGACATCGTATGTGTAACCGGTATGGACGAGCTGCATATTTCTGACACCATCTGTGATCCGAAAAATGTTGAAGCATTACCACCGCTTTCTGTAGACGAACCAACCGTATCGATGACATTCCAGGTCAACAACTCGCCGTTCGCGGGTAAAGAAGGTAAGTTCGTGACCTCACGTAACATCCGTGAACGTCTAGACCGCGAATTGATTCACAACGTTGCACTGCGCGTTGAAGATACTGACAGTCCTGACCGTTTCAAAGTGTCTGGCCGTGGTGAACTTCACCTGTCAGTTCTGATTGAAAACATGCGTCGTGAAGGTTTCGAGATGGGTGTATCTCGTCCGCAAGTGATCTTGAAAGAGATTGATGGCGAAATGCAAGAACCGTACGAAAACGTGACTTTTGACGTTGAAGAACAGCACCAAGGCGCTGTGATGGAACAAATGGGTAACCGTAAAGGTGAGATGACCAATATGGAAGTGGATGGTAAAGGCCGTATCCGTATTGAAGCAACTGTTCCTTCACGTGGCCTGATTGGTTTCCGTTCTGAATTCATGACCATGACGTCTGGTACCGGTATCATGACCTCTAGCTTCTCGCACTACGGTCCAATGAAACAGGGTTCTGTAGCAAAACGTCAAAACGGTGTACTGATTTCTATGGTTCAAGGGACTTGCTTGGGCTATGCACTGTTCAGCTTGCAAGACCGTGGCCGTCTATTCGCTAAACCTCAGTTAGAAGTTTACGAAGGTATGATCGTGGGTATTAACTCTCGTTCAGATGATATGGTGGTGAACCCAACCAAAGCGAAACAGTTAACCAACGTACGTGCATCTGGTACGGATGATGCGTTAACTCTGGTTCCTGCAATTGAATTCACACTTGAACAAGCACTTGAATTCATTGAAGACGACGAGCTGGTTGAAGTAACGCCGAAGTCAATCCGTATCCGTAAGCGTTACCTGACTGAAAACGAACGTAAGCGTAACAAATCTTAATTTTAAAAATTAAGACGAAAAAAGAAACCGCCAGGTCCACTTGGCGGTTTTTTTTTGTATTAAATGTTCTAAAACTACTGGGAAATAATTGAAAAAAGCGTACATTAAGCAGAAATCAAATCCTAGTAATTATGTATACTTCATCACATAAATAAAGATATATTCTGGAGCGCATATGAGCATTTTAAAAGAATTTAGAGAGTTTGCTATTAAAGGCAACATGATGGACCTGGCAGTTGGTGTCATCATTGGTGGTGCATTCGGTAAGATTATTGATTCACTGGTAAAAGACGTGATCATGCCGCTGATTTCATGGATTTTAGGGGGTGAGGTCGACTTCACCAATAAATTCCTGATTCTGGGCGATAACCCGAACAATGTGCAAACCCTGGCTGCAGCCCAGGAAGCCGGTCTGAACATTTTCCATTATGGTAATTTCCTGACCATCTTCATTAACTTCCTGTTATTGGCCTGGGTGGTGTTCTGGTTGGTGAAACTGATGAACAAAATGCGCCGTAAGCAGGAAGCAGAGCCAGAACCGGCAGCAACTCCAGAAGATATCGAATTACTGCGTGAAATTCGTGACGAATTGAAAAAACGTCCGCAGGCGTAATTGAAAGCAAAAGAAAACGGCGCAAAGGCGCCGTTTTTTTATAGAATCCCTCCCAACCTCCCTTTAATAAAGAGAGGAGAAGTCCCCCTTTGCCAAAGGGGGATTTAGAGGGATTAAAAATCCATCCGGAATTTAATTTCCACCAAATGAAAACCAAACTGGCTTTTGACCGGACCATGCAACACCCGTTCAGCAGCCGTAAAGACCAGTTTATCAATCACTGGGACCAGTTGGCCTTTTTTCACTTCACCGAGTTCGCCGCCACGTTTGGCTGAGTTGCAGGTGGAATACTGTTTGGCAATTTTGGCAAAGTCTGCACCTGCTTGCAGCTTCTTTTTCAGCTGCTCGGCAGTATCTTTATCTTTTACCAGAATATGACGGACGATGGCCGTTTTCATGGGTATTACCTCGCTGTATGTTTTGGCTTGCTGGTTTTAGGACGAGCCAGTTTGACTTTCTTCAGCGGTTGACACTCCGGGCAAAACACTGAGGCGCGCTGACCAAGCTTGAGATTTTCCAGTGTGGTTTCACAGTTGACACACATTTCACCGGCACGACCATAGGCCAGCAGGGTTTGCTGAAAATAGCCATTTTCGCCCATGGCATTGCTATAGTCGCGTAAGGTCGATCCACCCAAATCAATGGCCTGTTTTAAAATCCGCTTGATCTCCAGGGTCAGCTGTTCAATCTGTTCCAGACTTAAGCTCGACGCCGGTTGTGCCGGGTGAATGCCCAGATTAAACAGACTTTCTGTGGCGTAAATATTGCCCACGCCCACCACCACATGGTTATCCATGATTGCAATTTTAATGCCGACATTTTTGTTTTTCAGTTTATCGGCCAGATAGTGAGCATTGAAAGCATCACTTAAAGGTTCAGGCCCGAGCGTATCAATCAGTTTGCTTTGCGAGTTTTCATCTAGCCAGAGAATACAGCCAAAACGGCGCGGGTCGTGGTAGCGCAGCTGAATATCATCAAACTGGATAATCAGATGATCATGTTTGCGCAGTTCGGCCTCGGGCTCACATAGGCGGAAGCTGCCGGACATGCCCAGATGCCACAGCATGCTGTCCTGTTCAAACTGGGCCAGAATATATTTGGAGCGACGGGTCAGGTTCAGTAGTTTTTGCCCGACCAGTTTGTGTAGATCGTCTGGAATTGGCCAGCGTAAGCTGGACTGGCGTACCTGCACGGCGTGCACACGCTGTTCTAGCAGCGGTAATAAACTGGTTTTGGTGGTTTCAACTTCAGGTAATTCAGGCATGGGCAGGCTTCGGCATGAGGATGCAGCTAATATCGGGTTGAATCTTGAAAAATACAAGACAGAGCAAGGCTGCATTATAAAGTGAATTGCCGTACCGCGCAGCCGGATCAGTCTTGCGGCTCAAACTGAACATTCACAGAAAAATAAAAGCGATTCAGCGTCCAGGTAAAAAAATGTAAGCCTGCACATCATTAATGTTGAAAATCACATGCCGCCCACAAAAAAACGCCAAGATAGGGCAAAACAAAAATGAGTTATCCAGATGAGGAGCAACATGCATACGCCGCAACACATCATCGAGATCTGTCAGCAGCAGCAACGTCAATTGAATCTGTTTCTCGATTTAGACGGCACTCTGGCCGATTTTCAGCTTGACCCGCAGCACAGTTTTATTCCCACCTCGACTTTAAACACCCTGGCCGAATTATTGCAGTTGGGGATTCCGGTGAGTGTGGTTACTGGCCGTTCCATTGAGATGGCCAGACAGCTGTTACAGCAGTTACCGCTGCCGATTGCTGAGTTACATGGATTACAAATTTGGTGGAATAGTACAAAGAAATTACAACTTGATTTAAGTCATATTAATTATAAGCAGCTCCGGGCAGACCTGAGTCAGGCCTGTCGCGCCTACCCGAATTTACGTATTGAGGATAAGCAGTTTTCGGTAGCCCTGCACTACCGGGAATATCCAGAGCTTGCGCCGGTTGCACAGCAGATTATGGCGGTGCTGCAAGTGCGTTATCCTCAACTTAAGCTCAAGCAGGGCAAGTGTGTGGTCGAGCTTTTGCCTCAGCAAGCGAGTAAAGGTTTTGCAATTAGTCGCTTACTGGAAGCAATGCCAGAAAACAGCACTTTTCCCATTTTTATTGGTGATGATGTGACGGATGAAGATGGATTTGCCGTGGTCAATCAGCATCAGGGTTTGAGTATTAAAGTTGGTGAAGGCGAGACACTGGCCCGCTATCGGCTGGCCAATACCCAAGCGGTGGCGGAGTTGCTGCATTTAATAAAAATACATTGCGAAACAGGAGCAATGACCATCAAAAGAGGATGTGAGGGTAAAAATGTCAAAGCTAATCGTGTTATCCAATCGGGTCAGTTTACCGAATCCTGAAAAAAAAGCCGCAGGTGGTCTGGCGGTGGCCATGCAAGATGCACTGCATGATATTGGCGGGGTCTGGGTGGGCTGGAATGGTGAAAGAGTCGAGCAATTTTCCCAGCTGAAATTCGACTCGGTGCAGCATCAGGGTGTGGAATATCTGACCAGCCCCTTAACTGAACAGCAGTACCAGCAATATTACTGTGGCTTTGCCAACAATGCCTTGTGGCCGGCCATGCATGATCGCAGCGATTTAATTGAATACTCCACAGACGAATATCTGACTTATCAGGAAGTCAATCGCATGTTTGCCGAACAGCTACAGGCGATTGCTGAGCCGGATGATGTGATCTGGGTGCATGACTATCATTTTTTCAGTATCGCCCGGCATTGCCGCCAGTTAGGCATGCATAACAAGATTGGTTTTTTCCTGCATATTCCTTTTGCCCATGAAGCGGTGTGGCGGGAAATTCCGGTGGCATCACGTTTACTGCAAGACCTGTGTGAATATGATGTAGTTGGACTGCAAACCCAGCGCGATCAGCAGCAATGTATGCGCATTTGCCAGACCATGCTCAGTGGTGAGGAAATTCATCCTTATATCCTGCGTTATCAGAATAAGCTGACCATGATGAAGAGTTACCCCATCGGGGTGAATCCAGACCTCATCCAGCACGCGGCCGCTCAGCCCTTAACGAGCACCCAAGATATCTTTGATTTTGACTCCCTGGCCCAACAAAAAACTATTATCGGCGTTGACCGGATTGATTATTCCAAAGGGCTGCTAGAACGTTTTGATGCTTTTGCCCATTTCCTGGCTTCTTATCCTGAATATCACCAGCAGGTGGTGGACCTGCAAATTGCCTGTCCATGCCGCATGGATATTCCCGCCTATCAGCGCCTGTACCAGCGTTTAGAAGACCAGATTGCCGCCATTAACAGCCAATATGCTACAGCAGACTGGTTGCCGGTGAATTGCAGTCATCAGACCTTGGCACATGAAGTGCTGATGAAAATTTACCGCCAGTCGGATATTTGCTGGGTCACTTCGTTAAAAGACGGTATGAATTTGGTGGCCAAAGAATATATTGCCGCTCAGGATGCCGATAATCCGGGCGTGCTGATTCTGTCCGATAAAGCCGGTGCCGCAGACCAGATGCCGGATGCACTAATTGTGAATCCACATGACCGCGAGGCCATGACGCGAGCCCTGAAACAGGCACTGGAGATGCCGCGAGCAGAGCGGATACAGCGTTACAGTCGCTTAATGGATGGTCTGAAAAAATTTGATATTGTCGACTGGCGTACTACTTTCTTAAATGATCTGCGCCATAACAGCTTCCTGTATCACTACAAGATGCCGCTTCGCGCCCAGGTCTCGCCGGTGATTCACTAATACGTTAACAATTTTCAATATTTATCTGCCCAGCCACGTGCTAAATCTAAACAGGGTCATCAGTTAAAAACATCAACATCGCCGTACCGTGACTGCAAGTTTGGCTACTCATGCCCGCTTGTGGTCACTGTGCTGGCAATGATGACAACCGGATAGATTGAGAACAATTATATATTTGGAATATAGAACCACTATGGACCAGATTCTGGCTGAATTTGAACAGCAGACAGCGCCTACCGCCGAAGATTACGTCACCACACTACGCCGTTTGCTGGCAGTATCACCTGAATTTCCTCATCCGGGCAGGGGGCAAACCCTGCTGCGCTGGCAACTGCTGGCCAAAGTTGCGGCCACCGATTTAACTTTGGTGAAATGGCTGGAATCACATTTCGATGCGCTGAGTATTTTAAACGAACTACAGATTCAGTCCGTTCCGGCGGGCTGGTGGGCAGTCTGGGCCGCGGAAGGCCATCCACAACCTGTACAGTATGAGCAGGGCTATTGTTCCGGTTATAAGGCTTGGTGCTCGGCGGCATATGCGGTGGATTTTGGTTTAATGACTTATCGCGGTGCAGATGGCCAGTCACAATTATTGATGGTCGAGATGCAGCAGCCTTCAATCCAAGTAGATGATAGCAGTTGGCAAGCCATCGGTATGCAGCAGACGGCCACAGCAACTGTTCATTTTCAGCACACTCCAGCCACACGCATTGCACAACCCGGAGATTATCTGAATCGGTCGGGCTTCTGGCATGGTGCAGCCGGTGTTGCGGCCTGCTGGTATGGTGCTACAGTACGTCTGGCTGAATATTTACAGCAGCATGTGCAGCAGAAAACCCATGCCTATCATGAATTGTATTTGGGCGAAGTCAGTACCCGACTGGCCGTGACACGACAGTTTTTTACCCATGTGGCTGCCCAGATAGATGCAGCGCCGGCACACAGCCATGAACTGATCATCCGGATGTTACGCGCCCAAGTTGAGGATACTGCGCTATTGGTACTGGAAAAGGTCGGAAAAGCGCTAGGCGCACGACCTTTTTGCGAGCAGGCACATTTTGCCCGGTTGGCTGCCGACTTGCCGGTATTTTTGCGCCAGAGTCATGCTGCTTTTGATCTGGCTGCAATTGGCCGCTTATCGCTACAGGAGGGGCAAACATGGCAACTCTGATCGATCCGGTAGTCGGTGACCGGAAAATCTATGGTAGCGGTACCGATCAGGCGCAGTGGCTCAATTGGTCCGGACTGACCGGGCTGCCGGATTTGAATCTGACGCAGCACTTTCCTGAGCGTGGCCGGGTACTAATTTTCGCGCCACATCCCGATGATGAAATTCTCGGTTGTGCGGGTCTGATGCAGCAACTGGCCGCGGCAGGGCGTGAACTGCTGCTGGTTGCAGTAACCAATGGTACCGGCAGCCATCCTCGGTCAAAACGTTATAGCGTTGAGCAGCTGAATGTGCTGCGGCCACAAGAAAGTCTGAATGCCTTGGCGGTGCTGGGACTGGAACATAAGGTCCAGCGCATTGCCCTGAACATTGCAGATGGCCAGGTGATGCAGGCTGAATCCGAACTGTTGCAGCAGCTACAAAACTGGGTGCAGCCTGAGGATATTCTGGTGACCACCTTCGCTCAAGATGGCCATCCCGATCATGAAGCCACCGGACGGGTGGTGCAGCACTGGGCCAGACAGCACCGGCAGCGCTGTTATCAGGTGCTGATTTGGGCCTGGCATTGGGCCATACCGGCAGATGCACGGATTCCCTGGGCACAGGCACGAAAAATCCATTTAACCGCGCAGCAGCTGGCCTTAAAACAGCAAGCGATTCAGTGTTTTAAAACCCAGATCAAGGCTGATGATACTATTCACCAGCCGCCAATTTTATCGGCAAAAACTATTTCACGACTCTTAATCCCGTACGAGGTCTATATTGATGCGACTGAACACGGATGACTATTTTGACCAGCTGTATCAGGACAATGATGATCCCTGGCACTATCAGCAGCGCTGGTATGAGCAGCGTAAACGGCAGCTGTGTCTGGCGGCCTTGCCGCAGGCGCGGTTTCAGCGGGTACTGGAAATTGGCTGCAGCAATGGCATCTTCAGTGAATTGCTGGCTCCGCGTTGTCAGCAGCTCATCTGTGTAGATGCCAACCGTCGTGCGGTTGAACTGGCACAGGCCCGTCTGGCGAGGTTTGCGCATGTGCAGGTGCGGCAACAACGTGTCCCTGAAACCCATCTGGCGCTGGAAAATGATAGTCTATTTGATCTGATTATTCTCAGTGAAGTGGCCTATTACCTGCGTCCGGCCGAATTAGTGCAGCTAATGCAGCAGCTGCAGCAGTGTTTAAGTGCAGACGGTACGCTGCTGGCCTGTCACTGGCGTTACCCGATTGCAGGCTTTGAGCTGAATGGCGATCAGGTACATGCCTGTTTAAGGCAACAACTGGCACTGCATCATTATTTGCAGATGAATGATCCGGATTTTCTGCTCGATCTCTGGACTCAAGATGCACAATCTGTGGCTGCGCGGGAGGGACTGAAATGAGGATGGCGGTGGTGGTGCCTGCCTATAACGAAGCCGAAACGCTGGGCGCCTGTCTGGCGGCTATTCAGCAGGCCATTGCACAATTACCGCCCGTTGTGTCTGAAGTAAAGGTGCTGGTGGTGCTGGACAGTTGTGATGATCAGTCTGTTGAAATTGTACAACAGGCCGGAATCGACTACTTGTGTTGTGAAGTACGCTGTGTTGGTAAGGCACGGGATTTGGGCGTGCGCGCCATGATTGCCAAAGGTGCTGACTGGATTGCCTGTACCGATGCCGATACCCAGGTTGATGCGCAGTGGTTATCTGCACAATATGCCCATCAGCCGGCAGCACTGATTTGTGGCGTGGTTGAAATTAAAGACTGGTCGCCTTTATCTGCGGCCGCCCGGCAGAAATATCTGCGCCATTATCAGGATAAAATGGACCATCGGCATGTGCATGGGGCCAATCTCAGTTTTTCTGCTGCGGCCTATTTAAAAGCCGGTGGTTTTCAGGCCAGCAGCTGTCATGAAGATGTGCAGCTGGTCAAGCAGATGCAGTGCTTAAACCTGCCGATTGTCTGGAGCAACCAGGTACGGGTCACCACCAGCAGTCGTCTGGACAGCCGGGTCAGTGATGGTTTTGCCGCCTATTTGAACCGGCTGGAACAGGCTTGTCGCGCTGCGTCTGAAGTGTGATCGATCGTGCAAAAAATGGCTGTCATCGGGCTGACAAAAACACAGCGTATTTTGATCAACCCCACAGTTTAATTCGGTTACATAAAGCGGTAAAAATAAACAGCTTTTAGCCAATTCGGCCGTCTATCTCGGTTAGAATAATTTTCATGAAAATCATAAGGCAGGATCGCCCCATGGCATTATTATTTGAACCTATCCATTTTGGCACGCTTGAATTAGACAACAGAATTATTATTGCCCCCATGTGCCAATATTCGGCCAATGACAAAGGCGAGCTCAGCTATTGGCATGAGCAGCAATGGGCCAACTATGCCTTGTCGGGTGCCGGTTTATGTATTATTGAAGCCACGGCGGTGCAGCCAGAAGGGCGGATCAGCTATGCCGATTTAGGCCTGTGGAATGATTTGCAGCGTGCGCAGATGAAAGCCTTGCTGGCCAAAGTCAAAACCTTGTCACCAATGCCATTTGCAGTGCAGCTGGCGCATGCTGGACGTAAGGCATCTACCGATAAACCGTGGCTGGGCAAAGACCAGTTTGCGCCGGATCATGCCCAGGGCTGGCAAACCGTATCGGCCAGTAATTTGCCGTTTAACCCGACCGATCATGCCCCCCATGCACTAAGTCTGAATGAAATTGAACAGGTAATTGCCGACTTTGCCAGTGCTGCGGTGCGTGCAGTGGATGCCGGCTTTGATTTAATTGAAATCCATGCTGCCCATGGCTATCTGCTGCATCAGTTTATGTCGCCGTTATCCAATGTCCGAGATGATGAATATGGCGGCAGTTTTGAAAACCGGATTCGTTTAACCCTGGAGGTATTCCAGGCCATGAAACAGGTGGTGCCAGAAGGTTATCCGATTGGGGTGCGTCTGTCTGCTACCGACTGGATGGATGCGCAGGGCGGCTGGAATATCCAGTCTACGGTCGGGGTAGCTAAAGCGCTGGAACAGTTGGGTGCGGCCTATATTCATGTGTCCAGTGCCGGTCTGCATGCCCAGCAGAGTATCGAGATTGGGCCAAGCTATCAGGTGCCTTTTGCTCATGCCATTAAACAGGCGGTGCACCGTATTCCGGTGATTTCAGTGGGCCTGATTACCGAAGCGGTGCAGGCTGAAGAAATTCTGCAAAATCAGTATGCAGATGCCATTGGACTGGCACGAGCGATGCTTTATGATCCACGTTGGCCGTGGCATGCTGCCGCTGAACTGGGCGGGCAGATTGCCATCGCGCCGCAATACTTGCGCTGTCAGCCGCATGGTTTAAAAGATTTATTCCATCCATTTCCTGTTCAGGAATAAGCAACAGCAGCATCAGGGATGATGCATTTTAGATCTCGTTCTAGAGAAGGAAGGCACTTTTGTTGCTTAATATTTTACTGCCCTTGGTGGCAGTACTGGCGCTGGGCTATAGCAGCGTACGTACCAATTTTCTGGCGGCCACGCATATTCAGGCGCTGAGCCAGTTTGTGATGAAGGTTTCACTGCCAGCCTTTTTACTGTATGCCCTGGCCAGTAAAGACCTGGCCGAAATCTGGCATCCCGGTTATTTTATTGGTTATGGGCTGGGCTCGCTGATCCTGTTTTTTCTGGCGTTAGTTATTTATAAAACCTACTTCCGGCATAGCCTGACCCACGCCAGTGTGCTGTCGATGGGCGCGTCGATGTCCAATACCGGCTTTATTGGCACGGCTATTTTAACCCTGCTGATTGGCAGTCATTCCGCCATTTATCTGTCATTAACTCTAATTATTGAAAACCTGATTATTGTGGCGATGGTGCTGTTTCTGGCCGAAGCCGGTTTGCAAAAGCAAAACCATCATCTTTCGGCGTTATATCTGAAAACCTTAAAAAGTTTGCTAAAAAATCCGGTGATTCTGTCGATTATTGCCGGGATGGCCTGTGTCTTGCTCAATTTAAAACTACCGGACAGCATCAATCAGATTCTGGAGATGCTCGGCAAAACTGCATCGCCGTTGGCTTTATTTGTGATTGGCGGCAGTCTGGTCGGAATGCGCCTGCATTCGGTCAATCTGCAAAGTGTGCTGCTGGTCGGGATGAAAGTCCTGCTGATGCCGCTGGTTATTTTCACCTTGTTGTGGAGTTTGCCCAATGTCAGCTCAGAAATGCTGTTTGTTGGTACGTTGCTGGCGGCATTGCCGATGCCTGTGGCCTTTGGGATTTTTGGCCAGAATTATGGCCTGAATGAACAGGCACTCCAGCCTTTAATTATGAGTACGGTCCTGGGTTTAATCGGGGTGGCTTTCTGGTTAAGTCAGTCATCGCATTTTCTTTAAATCTTATGTATCCCAAATAAAAAAGCCCGGTCATCGGGCTTTTTTCGGTCAGCCGCATTAGCTTTTCTTGGCTGCTGCTTTTGGTGGATTCTTGGCTTGATCGGCAATCATCTTGTCCACCACAGCCAGCGATTCTTTGGCTTGCGGGACATTTTCCTTGGCTAGGGCAGAGAAAATCTTTTTCGCTTCCGGCAGGTTTTGCGGCACGATGTTGCCATTGGTAAACATATTGCCAACCGCCATCAGCGCTGGAATATAGCCTTTTTGTGCTAAATCCTGAATGCTCTTTAAGCCTTGCTGAATGGGTGCTTCATTTTTGTTTTTAAAGCCCAGGCTAATGTCATATAAGGCTTTGGCATGAATGGCCTGATTGTTGCCTTTTTTAATGAGGGGTTCCAGTAATTGTAGGCCTTTTTTATCTGAATCGGCTTTGTTTTCCGAGAAATACACTACGGCTAAATCAATGGTGGCATCATGAAAGCCTTGTGATGAAGCTTTTTGCAGATACTGTTTGGCCTTATTGGTATCCTGTTTTAGACCCAAGGTACCGGTCAGATGGTTTTTACCGAGTACATAATTCGCCACAGGATAGCCTTTTTTCGCGGCCTGCTCATATAGCTCGATGGCTTTCTTTTCATTTTTGGCCGTGCCTTGGCCGGTTTGGGTCAAATAGCCCAGATTATAAATCGCTTGCGGATTACCGGTTTTGGCCAGTTTGTCTAATTCCTGATAGGCACCGCTCAGGTTGTTGGCTTTGACCATGGCTTCAATTTTGGCGAAAGCCGGATCGGTTGGAATGCTGTTATTGCTGTTGGCGAGGGTAAATTGAGTCGAAAGGGCAATCAGACTTGCCAAAATCAGTTTTTTCATCGTTGTATAAAACCTTGTATCAATGACCACATAATTCCATTTATGTGTGGGGAATAAATTGTCACTCATCATCATAAGATGAAATCAAAGAATGTAAATATAGATGTATCGGAATCCGGTAATTTTTTCAAACCACGTAGGAACAATAATAAAAAAATCCTGAATTTAAGGATTGCTTCAATTTGTAAATTGAAGCTGAAAAGAAGGATGTTGTTCTATTCTATTGAAGGCATGAAACCAGATTTGATTTAAATCTGGTTTCAAAAAGATTAACTTGCAGCGATTGATTATTTGGGTTGAAGGTCAGTAAGAGTAGGTTCTTGTGCCGTAAGAACAGGCACACGTGCCAGGAAATAATAGAAAGTAGCACCCAGGAATGCACCAATAAACCAGTTAAAAGGGGCTAAATGCTGTAAAGCTGGGACAAGAGTAAAGACTAATCCAATGACAACGGCAGGAGCAAGTGCAGCAATCGCTTTCGGATTGAAGCCACCTTTATACCAATAAGCGCCTTCTTTTTGCTCATTAAATAGATCTTCCACAATAACTTTTTGTTTTTTCAAAAAATAGAAATCAGCAATCAGAATACCAAATAATGGTCCAATAAAGGCGGCCAGTACATCAAGCGTGTAGTGAATCAGTTCTGGTGAGTTAAATAGATTCCATGGGGTAATCAATACTGAACCAATGGCTGCAATCATGCCTCCTGTACGGAAACTGAGTTTTTGCGGGAAGATATTCGAGAAATCAAAACCAGCAGAAACGAAATTTGCCACAATATTAATTCCAATAGTGGCTGTTAAGACGGTGAATAGGCCTAGAACAACAGCAAAAGTATTATCAATCATGACGACTGTTTCAAGCGGATCAGTGACCATCTTACCAAACAGGCTATATGTACCTGATACCGTGACCACAGTAATAAGTGAGAAGAAAATAAAGTTAAATGGCAGGCCCCAGAAATTACCTTTTTTCACATGTTGCATAGATTTTCCATAGCGTGAAAAGTCACCAAAGTTCAGTAATGGACCTGAGAAGTAAGACACGACCAGTGCAATGGCAACCAGTATTTGCATAACTTGCTCAGAAACACTTAATGTTTTACTGCCTAAATTAAAGGAAATATTGGACCAGCCGACTTGCATGACCAGCCATCCTGCCAAAGCCAGCATGACCACATAAACCAATGGGCCTGCCCAATCAATAAATACCTTTATTGTACTCATCCCTTTCCAGAACACTAAGGCCTGTAAGAACCACATAATGCCAAAACAGATCCAGCCAATTGCCGAAAGCCCTGCAAAGCTGGACTCAGTTAGTGGACTGAGACTTGGGAAAAATTTTAATAGAATTAGCATGAGGGCATTAGATGCAAGCCAGGTCTGAATACCGTACCAGGCCACAGCAATAATGCCTCGGATTAACGCTGGAATATTGGCACCAAATACGCCAAAAGACTGACGGGCAATCACAGCATAAGGTACACCTGCAACCTGGCTGGGTTTTGCAACTAAATTGGCTGCAATCTGGACAATCACAATACCTACAATAAGTGCTACGAAAACCTGCCAACTGGCAAGTCCAAGAGCAAATAAGCTGGCTGCAACCAGATAGCCACCCATACTGTGGACATCAGACATCCAGAAAGAAAAAATGTTGTACCACGTCCAATTTTGTTTTGCGGGTATCAAGTCTTCATTGCTGAGTTTAGGACTGTAATTTGAATTATTCATAGTTATCCGTTGGCGTTTACTTTTGCTGGATTGAGCAGAATTTATGCCAAGTTAGATCATATTTATTTTAAGTCTTTGAAAGAATTCGTCTTATAGAGTGTAGTGGTGTACTTCTTGCTTATAGTTTGAAGATGAGTCCCACAATAAATTCTAGTTTTTGAATTATTTTTAATTAAATCAAAGTGAAAATAAGCGATGAGTGTAAAAATTCAGGTCATTAATCCGAATACATGTATCGAAATGACGCAGGCCATAGGCATTGCTGCACAGCAGGTAGCTGGGCCAAATGTAGATATTATTGCGGTTTCTCCGCAGCAGGGTATTGCTTCTATTGAAGGGCACTATGATGAAGCAATTGCTGCCATAGGCGTACTTGAGTTGATTCAACAAGGGAAGCAGAGCAATGTAGATGGCCATGTGATTGCATGCTTTGGAGATCCAGCTTTACATGCTGCCCGTGAAATTGCAGAAGCCCCTGTCATTGGTATTGCAGAATCGGCTTTTCATATGGCAACTCTCATTGCTACCAAGTTTTCAATTGTGACGACTTTGCCGCGTACAAAAATTATTGCTGAACATTTATTGCAGCAATACGGATTTGCTCAACACTGTGCACAGATCCGTTGTATCGATTTACCGGTATTGAGCTTGGAAAATGATAAGGACTTTGCTTATACCAAGTTACTTGAAAGTTGTCGTGAAGCAAAAGCGCAGGATGGAATTGGAGCAATTGTATTAGGCTGTGGCGGAATGGCTGAAATGGCTGAACAGGTGTCTAGAGAAATCAATATTCCGGTTATTGATGGGGTGCGTGCTGCAGTTAAGTTATTAGAGGCCTTACATGGAATGGGACTGAAAACCAGTAAGTGGGGTGATTACGATTATCCGAATCAAAAATAATCGGCTTGAAATCAACAACCTCTCTTAGAGAGGTTGTTGATTTGAATTCTGTTCTTATTGCGGCCGCGCCACATCACCGCTTAAAGCTTCAGGTAAATCCAGAACCGTTACATCCATCTCGGCTAAGGCATCCGGTTTTGCTACCACCAAAGCTTGATAACCGCTATCAATAGTCAGGCTATTCACCACTTCTACATCATTGTTCAGTTTGCTGGCGATAGCCGGAGCACCGCCTGTACCTTGAATCAGATGCAGCCAGTGTTTTGGCTTGGCTTTAAACCATAAACGGGCAATCACTTCCTGACCCAAATAACAGCCTTTGTCATAATGAATGCCTTCACGTTGATGCAAACGTAGTTCCTGTGGCTGGAACAGTTCCGCGGTGCTGGCCTGAATCCAGGCCTGACCACTTTCAAGCGCCTGTAATTGCCATGCTTGAATATCCTGTTCAGTACTTGTGAACTGGGTGCTTAAACCGTTTACGACCGGATAAACCTGACCGGCTTCTTCCAGTTTCATTTTCGAGAAAGCACCAAACTTTTTAATGTGTTTGGCAAAGTCTTCAGCTTGATCGGCCGTTACTACAATTTCAAACTGTTCAGCATTCTGTTTGGTCAGCCATAAACCAAACAGAATACGGCCTTTCAGGCTACAAATTGCAGTATAACGGGTTTCGGTTTGCGGCAGTTTTTCGACATCTACCGTGACTTGACCTTGTAAGAATTTTTGCGCATCTACACCGTTTAAAGTGAATGCAGAGAAAGTCAGATTACTCATGTTCTAATCTCGAAACCGTATCTAATACTAAAGAATGAGGTTAATTTTGCGCTATTTTTCAAAAAAAATCATATTTCTGGCCAGAATTTTCTATTAGATGTAACCAAATTTTTCAAAAATGTATTATTTTTAACTTAAGTTTATGAAATATATGAAATTTGGGAAATAGGCTTCGGACAGCGTACAATGCCAAGCAGCATGAATGTTAAACAACAAAACTTTGAAAGAAGAAGTCAGAACAAGGCAGGTACGCTATGAATAACAACTACCGTAAACCGCTGCAAGGCACCCCGCTAGAATATTATGATGTGCGACAAGCCGTTGAAGATATTCAGCCAGGCGCATATGCCAAACTTCCTTATACCTCCAAAGTGCTGGCCGAGCAGTTGGTGCGTCGTTGTGATCCAGCCATTTTAGAGCAGTCCTTACGCCAGCTGATTGAACGCAAGCAGGAGCATGATTTTCCATGGTATCCAGCACGTGTAGTCTGTCATGATATTTTGGGGCAAACGGCACTGGTCGATCTTGCCGGTCTGCGTGATGCCATTGCCGATCAGGGCGGTGATCCATCCAAAGTCAATCCGGTGGTGCCAACCCAGCTGATTGTCGATCACTCACTGGCGGTGGAATACGGTGGATTTGATCCGGATGCATTTGAGAAAAACCGTGCAGTCGAAGACCGTCGTAATGAAGACCGTTTCCATTTTATTGAATGGACCAAAACAGCCTTTAAAAATGTCGATGTGATTCCGGCAGGCAACGGCATCATGCACCAGATTAACCTGGAAAAAATGTCACCGGTAATTCAAAACCGTGATGGCGTAGCATTCCCGGATACCTGCGTGGGTACAGACTCGCATACCCCGCATACCGATGCGCTAGGCGTGATTTCAGTCGGTGTGGGTGGCTTAGAAGCTGAAAACGTGATGCTTGGCCGTGCTTCTTGGATGCGTCTGCCGGACATTATTGGGGTGGAATTGGTTGGTCAGCGTCAGCCGGGCATTACTGCAACAGATATCGTGTTGGCGTTAACTGAATTCCTGCGTAAAGAGCGTGTGGTCGGTGCCTATTTAGAGTTCTTTGGTGAAGGTGCGGACAGCATGTCAGTGGGTGATCGTGCCACCATCTCCAACATGACCCCTGAATATGGTGCAACCGCTGCGATGTTCTATATTGATCAGAACACCATCGACTATTTAACCCTGACCGGTCGTGAGCCTGAACAAGTCAAACTGGTTGAAACCTATGCCAAAGAAATTGGGCTTTGGGCAAGCGACATGACACAGGCGGAATATCCACGTGTGCTGCGTTTCGACTTATCAACGGTAACCCGTAATATTGCAGGGCCATCCAATCCACATGCACGTGTATCCACAAGTGACTTAAAAGAAAAAGGCATTGCCGGTATTGTTGAACAGCGTACCGATGGTTTGATGCCAGATGGTGCCATCATCATTGCCGCGATTACCTCATGTACCAATACCTCAAACCCACGTAATACCGTTGCGGCAGGTTTGCTGGCACGTAAAGCCAATGAACTTGGTTTAGTACGAAAACCATGGGTGAAGTCGTCATTTGCACCGGGGTCTAAAGCGGCTGCGCTGTATTTGGAAGAAGCCGGTGTACTGAAAGACTTAGAAAAACTCGGTTTTAGTATTGTGGCTTATGCATGTACCACCTGTAACGGGATGTCAGGTGCGCTTGATCCAAAGATTCAGCAAGAAATTATTGACCGTGACCTGTATGCGACTGCGGTGCTGTCGGGCAACCGTAACTTTGATGGTCGTATTCATCCGTATGCAAAACAGGCTTTCCTCGCATCTCCGCCACTCGTGGTTGCTTATGCGATTGCCGGAACCATTCGTTTTGACATCGAAAAAGATGCGTTGGGCACCGACCAGAACGGTAATCCAATTTATCTGAAAGATATCTGGCCATCGGATGAAGAAATTGATGCATTGGTCAAAACTTCGGTGAAGCCTGAGCAGTTCCAGAAAGTCTATATTCCAATGTTTGATTTGGGCGAAGTGGAGCAGGCGGCAAGTCCGCTATATGACTGGCGTCCGCAAAGTACTTATATTCGCCGTCCACCATATTGGGAAGGCGCGCTGGCTGCACCGCGTACTTTGGCCAATATGCGTCCGCTGGCAATTTTGGGCGATAACATTACCACTGACCATTTATCACCATCTAATGCAATTATTCTGGATTCGGCGGCAGGTGAATATCTGGCGAAAATGGGCTTGCCTGAGGAAGATTTTAACTCCTATGCCACCCACCGCGGTGATCACTTGACGGCACAACGTGCAACGCTGGCCAACCCGAAATTGTTTAATGAAATGGTGGTACGTTCTGACGGTACCATTAAGCAAGGTTCCAAAGCGCGTGTCGAGCCTGAAGGCGAAGTAATGCGGATGTGGGAAGCGATTGAAACCTATATGAATCGTAAACAGCCGCTGATTATTGTTGCCGGTAAAGACTACGGCCAAGGCTCAAGCCGTGACTGGGCGGCTAAAGGTGTACGCCTTGCTGGTGTTGAAGCGATTGTGGCAGAAGGTTTTGAGCGTATTCACCGAACTAACCTGGTTGGGATGGGTGTATTGCCGCTTGAGTTTAAGCCGGGCACAGACCGTAAAACTCTAGGTTTGGATGGTACTGAACTTTATAGCGTGATTGGTAATATCGCGCCACGTTCGACGTTGACTTTGGTGATTGAGCGTTCCACCGCTGATGGTAAAAACCAGATTCTGGAAGTGCCAGTAACTTGTCGTTTGGATACGGAAGAAGAGGTTTCTGTGTATGAAGCGGGTGGGGTATTACAGCGCTTTGCACAGGATTTCTTGGAAGGGAATATTTAAGTAATCCACCCCAACCCTCCTTTGATAAAGGAGGGAGTTTCCCCTCTTTTTAAAAGAGGGGTTAGGGGAGATTAGGATATTTAATTTCGTCTAAAGTATTTAAATTAAAAACACCATAAATATTGCAAAATCAGATTAAATTTTTAGTGTTTGAATTTTGATATGTATTTAATAAATAAAAACAAAGCCATAAAATGGGGAGTTATTTTACTTATTCTATCCTTCCCTTTTTGGTTTACCTTTTTTACTGGGTATATTATAGGTAAGTCATATCATTGGCCTTCTTCTTTAGAAGGAATCCCAAATCTTTTAGCACTATTGAATGCATGTTTTTATGTTTGTGCGATATGGGTTATTTTAAAAATTGAAAAAAAAGCCATTCTTCGATTTTGTTTGATCGTATCTTATACTTTAGTGGCTTTATTTATAGGTTTTTTGAGTGGTTGGGCAGGAATCCTTTATTCAGGGTATTGCTGTTGAATGAGGGAAAAATAAATTTTTTCCTAGAAGTATCTGTCTATGAAGCGGGTGGGGTGTTACAGCGATTTGCGCAGGACTTCTTGGAAGGGAATGTGGCTTAATTATTAAATGAATCCTCCCCAACCCTCCTTTAAGAAAGGAGGGAGTTTCTCTTTTTTTCTTATGCCATGTATGGCTCAGGGTTAGGGGGAGATTAAAGTTATTGAAATTGTTTAAAAACGCTCTAATGTACATTGGGGCGTTTTTTATTGGTGCTTACAGAGAAGATTCGAAGGAGTCCTTAAGAACAGCTTTGTGCAACAAAGCCAAATCAAACTAATAAAATTTTTCAGATATAAGAAAGAGGAAATAAAGATGGCATTTCAAAAAGAACCGATGACAGATGAAGCGATTGATATAATCACATCTACATTTGAAAAGTTCGAAGATAATCATATTAATTTATTAAGGAGAAGATCAAGTGCTCTTGATAAAGTACATAGTCCTGGCTGGGTTGTGGATAAAGTGACAGGAGATTTTTTAATAGCAGGTTCTGGTGTTCCTCAAACATCAAATAGATATTATTATTATTACAATGGTCAGATATTTAAACTGTTAATACAAAGTGCTTATTATGGTGGGGTTTTAGAAAGTATTAATAGGGTTGATTATAAAGAAATAAAAAATATTAGCGATGATTTTAAAATTAAATTGATAGATGCATTTATGGAGTTAGAGAAAGATAATCAGCGAGGTGGAAAGCTAACATTAGGGGAAGAGCAATGAGTTTAACAGTAGGTGAAGCACAATTACAATTAAATACACCAAAAACTATTTCAGAACTCTTTGAAATTGTCGCTAATGTTAGTAGTGATTTAAATGAATATGGTGGAAATAAAATACAGGCAGGTGATACTTTTATTTTATTTAGCGGTAACTTATCTGATGGGACAAAAACAAGCGATATAGAAGCAGAAATTGCTAGTTGATCCTAGCCAAAATAATGGACAGTACTTCCCTCTAAAGATAACGTAACGTTAACTTTGGAGATACAAGAAATGGCCAAACGTTTTAGTCCTGAATGGCTTTGTTGCACAAAGATTTCATAACTATATGATTTTAGAAGTTTTGATTATTTTTTGATCCAAAATTAAATTTATTTAAATCAGATGCTTACATATTTATGCAACAAAGCCGTCCTGAATTTAAACAGCAAGCAATTGATTATGCACTTTCAAACTTACACGAGTCTGTAGCTGCAATCGCCCAGAAATTAGGTGTGGGTTATTCAACATTAGATAAATGGATTCGTGAAACCAATCCGGCAGGTTCAAGCAAACGTCAACTTTCACCAGAACAACAGCGGATCTTGGAATTAGAGAAAGAAGTCAAACAGCTCAGGGAAGCCAATGACATCTTAAAAAAAGCGCATGTGTACTTTCTGACAGATCATTCCAAGAAAAGTACACGGTAATTCAAGATCTAGCTGTGAATGGAGTCACTGTATCTTCTGTCTGTAAATGCCTGGGTGTCAGCACTTCAGGCTATTATGCCTGGCGAAAACGCCAGGCCAATACAGCGCAAAAATATAATGATTTAAAAGCCGTATATTGGCAGCATCCTGCACGATTGGGTGCACCTTCATTGGTACATGACATGCATGATTTAGGTTACAGCATGAGCGAACGAACCGTTGGAAGAATGCTTAAAAAGCTTGGTTTACGTAGCAGGATTGCACGTAAATACAAGCATACGACAGATTCAAACCATCGTTTGCCTACAGCACCAAATCTGTTGGAGCGTCAATTTACAGTCATTCAGCCTAACAAGGTTTGGACAACGGATATTACCTACATCCATACCACGCAAGGTTGGCTGTATTTATGTGTGATGCTGGATCTATTTAGTCGTCGTATTGTGGGTTGGCAAACCAGCCATCGAATAGACCGTCAATTGGTGTGTGATGCATTTAATTGTGCAATGGCTCGTCAGGGTTATCCAACGGGTGTCATGGTGCATTCCCTTGCGAAGCAGTGCTTCTCAGGCTCACAGTACTGTAGTCGTGATTTTAGGGTGCTATTATTAACGAATAACTGTATTCAAAGTATGTCACGCAGGGGGAACTGTTGGGATAATGCAGTGACCGAAAGCTTCTTTCATACATTGAAAGGTCATGTGATACATGGCAGTGTGTTTGCCACTCGAAAAGAGGCGACTGCTGTCTTGTTTGACTATATTGAGATTTATTACAATCGGGTCAGAAGGCATTCCGCAAACGGCTGGTTAAGCCCAGAAGCATTTGAACAGAAACATTTTAAGAGTTTAGAGGGACCGACTGTCCACAATACTGTCTAGGATCATTTTAAAAATTAAATAAGAATAAAAAAATCTTTTCCTGATTGCGGGATTTAATACCAAATTAATTAGCATCTACAACTCAAATTGGAAAAATTTCTTATTAAATTTCTATAAAGCCAGCTTAATTTTCTATCAAAATTATCCTTCGCCCAAACGCCATCATCACTCGTCGAAATGGACAATAGACAATCATCACAGATTGGTTATACTGAATAGACCATTTCTAAATCATACGGAGAACAAAGATGGTAACTGCAGGCGACAAGCCAGGAACAGGCTTCTATTTTTGTGTCCAATGCGGACATCGCGTTTACTTAGAAATTGGTACAGACCGTTTACCCCCGTGTACCAAATGCCAAGGCAATCAATTTAACAATAAGAATGCCTAAGCAACAGCACTCAAACAGTTACCCTCTGTTTTGAATGAAAGCCCTATCACACGATAGGGTTTTTTAATGGGATCAATAAAAATATGCTGAATTTTCAGGGTGTTAGAACGGTTGAAGCCCTACAAAAAGAAAGCACAAAATCAAGATAAAATTGAGTAGGTTTAAGGCTGTATCTTAGTGAAAATGAATAATAAAAATTTGGGTGTTTATTACTTAAATCTGTTTAAAAAATAGCCATTAATCCCCATATTGAATAAGACATATAGCATATTTCAGGTGCAGTCTTTGCAACATTATCTTGACCTTAACCATGACTCTGGCGTGGCCAGTTATGAAATTGGTCACGAGTTTATTCGAGTTCAGTTCCGTAAAAATAGCAGGGTCTATACTTATAGCTATGCCAGCGCCGGTGTGCAGCATGTCGAGAATATGAAACAGCTGGCCCAATATGGCGATGGGCTGAATGCCTATATCAACCGTTATACTCGCTGGCTGTATTTAAAATAAATAACTGGCCTGTTTTTTGCTTCATGATGCTTCCTAGGAGCGCCACATCCACTTTCGGGTGGATGCTGGTTTTAAAGAAAAATCATCAGGAGCAAAGCCATGTCAAACTCTCAAGCTGCCGATTCTTATACTCAATTGCCGGTCAAGGCGCATCTGCTGGCGGGTTGGCCGTTACTGCTGGTGCTGTTTGGTGGTGCCATTGGGGTGGTTTATGCCGTGCTGGCTTACATGCTCAATATCAAAATTTATCAATCGACCTTATCTAAACTGAATAAAGTCTTGGCCAATTTGCTCTGTGGCATGTCAGCCTTAAGTGGCTGGTGGTTTAGCGCCCAGCTCATTCAAGGGCAGTTATTTTAAACAGCTCACCTCTCAAGATTAAAGATCTGTGATGTCATGAACCGGGCAGAATAATCTATGCCTGAATATTCCAGAAAAATACAGAATCATGAAAAAGAATCATGATTATGACAGCCTGAAAATAAAAAATTCTATTTAAGCCGTTTGATGTGAGAAAAAATATCAAAAAGATGAAAAAACGCCGTAGCTTAGGAAAACAATCCCATCCGCTTTTGACTATTCTATTGCTCAAGGGTGAAAGGGGATCGAAAAGAGTAGATTGCTACCAGTAACGTATCACGTGCGTGTAGTACTTACCCACAAGGTCTCGATTCGGCTTAGGACGCTATAGATCAGAAGTTTATAGGCAAAAAGTTAGAACTTACCAAGTTTTAATAGTTGAAGTATTTCCCGCTCCCTTAAAAATAAAAAATTCAACATCTCTATTCTTCTTTATCTTTTTGTTATTCCTATTTCACTATATTCGTTTAAATCACCTTCATTTTCCTTTCAGTTATCGCAACCTTATTTGCCAGAATCCTACAGGGTACTGAAAGCAGCTATGCTATAAAAAATAAAAACTACCGAGCAGAACAATGAAAATTTATGTCACCAGTCTTATAGTCGATGATCAGGAAAAAGCCTTGCAGTTTTATACTCAGATACTTGGTTTTCGGCTAAAACAGGATGTCCCGGTGGGTGAATATCGCTGGTTGACGCTGGTTTCTCCCGAGCAGCCAGATGGTGTAGAACTGTCGCTAGAACCAGATGTACATCCCGCAGCGAAAGCCTTTAAAGCCGCGATTAAGGCAGATGGTATTGCTTATACCTCATTTCAGGTCAACGATCTTGAGGCAGAATATCAGCGTTTACTCGCGCTAGGCGTGGTTTTTACTCAAGCACCGATGCTGGCTGGTAATGTGAAAATTGCCGTGCTGGAAGATGGTTGCGGTAATTTAATCCAACTGATGCAGCCACTGTCTTGAGCCATCATAATCACTTAGATAAATTCTCTTAAAATCGCCATTTTCTGCAAAATAAAATGAAGAATTTAACCTAGGGTATAAAAATTTCTTGTGAGTGTGCTTTATTTGGGAAAATTTCCTGAAAATATTTTAAATTGGCTGATCTTCGGAAAACAATTTCGGCAGGCTTTGACTACTATATCTCTCAAGGGTGTGACGGGATCGAAAAGAGTAGCATGCTGTCAGCGGCGCAAAACGCGAGTGCAGTACTCACCCAAAAGGTCTCGATTCGGCTTAGGACGCTATAGATCAGAAGTTTATAGGCTATAAGATCATGACGTACAACGTGATGATAGTTGAAGTAAACAGCAAGTTTTCCCTGACACCCTAAAAATTCCGTGCATGACCAGAACAATGAACTATAAAAATCAAACTCGAAAAACCAGAGAATAAAAACTATTTCTCTCCAGTAGCTTCCAGATTAAATATCTATCTTCTCAATAGATTGACAGCAGATTGGCCGCTTGATATTTTGCCCGCTTTCGACTCCCAGGCCGTACCGTCATGCCTTTAAACGACAACTTTGTATATTGCCCGCCGCAAGAGCCTTTGGTCCTGGTCTATGAAGATGATGATCTGGTGGTGATTGAAAAGCCAGCAGGTTTGCTGTCGGTGCCGGGGCGGTTGCCGGAGCATCAGGACAGTGCCTATTTACGCGTATTGGCGCGCTATCCACAGGCCAAAATTACCCATCGTTTAGATATGGCCACCTCGGGTATTCTGATGTTTGCCAAACATCGCGATGCAGAAGTAGCAGTGAGTAAAATGTTTCAGGCGCGCACCGTGACCAAGCACTATATTGCCCTGGTACAGGGCAAACTCGACGGTGAGGGCAAAGTCGAAGTGCCCTTAATTACTGACTGGGAAAACCGGCCGCGTCAGATGGTGCATTTTGAACTGGGTAAGCCGGCACAGACTTTATATCAGGGACTGGACTATAATGCAGAGACAGATATCAGCCGGGTATTGCTGACTCCAATTACCGGGCGTTCACACCAGCTGCGCGTGCATATGCAGTATATCGGCCATCCAATTACCGGCGATAAGCTGTATCATCCAGAACCTGCACGCAGTCCCCTAAAACGCATGGCCTTGCATGCCAGTTATCTGGCTTTTACTCAGCCTTTAAGCGGTGCCGCGGTTGAAATTCATGGACAGGTGCCGTTTTAAGCAGTTGATCCGATTTGGAGTGCTCTCCCCAAAACAGGGGATTGCCGATCCGGATAGAGATCAGGATGATAGAACAGAAAAAAATTAAGCGCTCTATCTCGGAACTGCAACAAAATTAGGGTAAGCTGACCATTAGAACAACAACACAGAACAAGGACAAAACAATGTCACGCGATTATGAACAATTTCCAGATGACGACAACGGCAACGTACTTTGGCAAATGCATGAAGATGGTGATGATCTGGACGAGGCACATGAAATTGAATATTCAATTGCCTTTACCGACCAGGAACAGGCTGAACGTTGTGCCTTATTTCTGTTAAATGAAGAACAAAAAATCTCTTTATTTCAGGATGATGATTCTGGTGTGACCGAATGGATTATTACCATTTATGTTTATATGGAACCGGCCTATGCCGATATTGTTGATTTAGAAGAATGGTTCACCAAAATCGCCAACCAGTTCCAGGGTGAATATGATGGCTGGGGCTGCATGGCCTATGTCTATGATGATGAAGACGAAGAAGAAAACTATCCAGTTTAACCCCATTTTCTAGTACAAAAAAGCATGCCGGAGCGCATGCTTTTTTGCTTTACGCTCGCTTCAACCAAAGTCATACACAGGCCCAAGGCAGAAGGCGTAGACTGAAAATTATTCGCTGTCAACAGGTGATGTCATGCAACACAGCGTACAGTTACACCGTATATTTCAGGCGCCATTATCACGGGTGTATCGGGCCTTTGTCGATCCGCATGCTTTAGTCAAATGGATGGCGCCACATGGTTTTATCGTGCAGATTGAACAGTTTGAACCCGTGGTCAACGGTCAATATAAAATTGCCTTTTGTAATTTGAGCACGGGCAAATGCCACGGTTTTCACGGGCAGTATCTGGAAGTGATTCCCGAGCAGCGACTGCGTTATCAGGATGAGTTTGATAGCCCAGATTTACCCGGACTGATTCAGGTCACGATTGAGTTTAAGGCGGTATCGGTCGGAACCGAAGTCTGGATTCAGCAGGACAATCTGCCCGATGCCATTCCCGTCGATGGTTGTTATTTGGGCTGGCAGGAATGTCTGGATTTACTCAGCCTGCTGGTGACCCCTGACATTCCGGATGAGTAAAACCATGCCCATTGCTACCAAACGTATTTATCAGGCTGTAAGCAAGCAGGACGGTACCCGGATTCTGCTGGACCGGATCTGGCCGCGCGGGATCAAAAAAGCCGATGCCCAGATTGACCTGTGGCCGAAGGATTTAACCCCCTCGACCGAACTGCGTAAATGGTTCCATGAAGATACTGAGCGGCACTGGCCCGAGTTTCAGCAGCGTTATCGGCAAGAGTTGCAGCAGCATTTGGACGTGGTGGAGGAAATCCGGCAACTGGCGCAGAAGGGACCAATTACCCTGTTAACCGCAGCAGAAAACGAACAGCATAATCATCTGCAGGTGTTTAAACAGCTGCTGGAACACCCGGGCAAATAACACAAATATTGTTATTAATCCCTAAACCGGTTAGGGATTTTAACGTGATGAAAAATATAAATGTTATAGTAGACCTTTATATTTTTTATTTTGCTCGTTTCGAGGTTTTTATGTCTTTACCGAATTGCCCAAAATGCCAGTCCGAATATACCTATCAAGATGGTGACTTGCTGATTTGTCCTGAATGCGCACATGAATGGAAAGAAGGGGAGCAGGCAGAAGCCGAGGCCGGCGCCATCATTAAAGATGCCAATGGTAATGTACTGGCCGATGGCGATACCGTGACGGTGATTAAAGACCTGAAAATTAAAGGTTCATCTTCTGTGGTGAAAGTGGGTACCAAAGTGAAAAATATCCGCCTATTGCCAGAAGCATCAGATGGTCATGATATTGACTGTAAAGTAGATGGTATTGGCGCAATTAAACTGAAATCGGAATATGTGAAAAAAGCATAATCGCACTGTTTCTCTTGGGTTTTATCTTGCTTTGAAGCAGGGTAAAACCCTGAATTTTTAAGATCACATCTGCACCATATCGGGAGAAGGCTGATGCCACATATCCATCTTGAATATTCAGATCAGCTGCAGGCGCTTGAAATGAAGCCTTTGCTCAGTCGTATCAACCGGACGCTGGTCGAGAATGGCCTGTTTGGTAATGCCTCTGATATTAAAAGTCGCGCCATCTGCCAGCAGGACTATGTGATTGGACTGGATGAAAGCGCACAGGCCTATGTGCATGCCAAAATCTCGATTTTAAAAGGCCGTAGTACCGCCCTAAAGCAGGAAATTTCCCGGACCGTGCTGGAGGTGTTGCAGGATTATCTGCCGCCACAGAATGAATTGACGTTGCAACTGTGTGTCGAAATTCTGGAAATGGACCCGGATATTTACAGCAAAGCCATCATTCATCCTTAATATTTTTCTCTTGCAATGGCACAGCGGTGTATGTGCCATTTTACTGCTTTCAATATTTCCCATCTTCATCTACTGTACTGTTTCTTGCTGAAATTAGGCGTTTTTTTACAGGAATCTATTTGAAATAAATAACCGAAGCTCGTACATAATAAATAAAGAGCAACAGGATGTGCCCAGCCATGCGAAAACAGAACAATAAACCGGGTCTGCTCCAGCCAGAAGCGCAGCCACCGCGTCCCCATCACTGGAAGCCGGAAAAATCTGCCGCCAGTTGGGTCAAGCGGGATATTGAAACCCAGAATATTGTCCGGGTGATGGCCGGTTTTGTGATTAGCGCGGTGATTATTGCGGCGCTGTATTTTGGTCAGGATGTGCTGATTCCGCTGGCACTGGCTATTTTGCTGGCATTTTTGCTGGAACCTCTGGTGTCACGGTTAAAAAAATGGGGACTGCCACAGCTGCCGTCGATTGCCATTGTTATGATTTTCACCATTAGTGTGCTGGCTGGACTGGGCAGTTATCTGGGTTTTCAGCTCAAAGATTTAAGTCAAGAATTACCGCAATATCAGGACACCATTCAGCAAAAACTGAATACGGTGAAATCGCTAACCTCTGGCCCTAGTGCCTGGGATGGGGCCAAAACCACTTTCGATACGGTGGAAAGCTCGTTTGAAGGCATCAATCAGGTCGAGCAGGAAAAGGGTGTGCAGAATGTCAAGGTGGTCGGACTGGAGCAAAGTCCTTCCGATGCCGCCATGGAGTGGGGCAGCAAGATTTTAAGCCCGATTGCCACCATTGGTATCGTATTTTTATTTGTGGTGCTGATTTTAATTAGCCGTAAAGATCTGCATGACCGCTTGTTGCGTCTGCTTGGCGGTAATTTGAATATTGGTACCGATGTGCTGGATGAAGCCGGCCAGCGCATTGGTACCTATTTGCGCATGCAATTGCTGGTCAATGTCACCTATGGCATTCCGATGGCAGCCGGACTGTGGTTTATTGGCGTGCCTGCGGCCATCATGTGGGGCATGCTGGCGGTGGTGCTGCGCTTTGTGCCTTATGTCGGCCCGATCATTTCTGCGGTGTTCCCGTTAACGCTGGCTTTTGCGGTGGATCCAGGCTGGAATATGTTCCTCTGGACGCTGGGCCTGATTCTGCTGCTGGAGCTGATCAGTAATAACATCATTGAGCCGTGGTTATATGGCGAAAGTACCGGCCTGACTACCTTGTCGATTATTCTGGCTGCCACCTTCTGGACCTTAATCTGGGGACCAATTGGTCTGATTTTATCAACACCGTTAACGGCCTGTTTGCTGGTGCTGTCGCACTATATTCCGGCGTTGGGCTTTGTCAAAGTGTTAATTGGCAGTGCCCCGGTGCTGTCACCGCCCGAACGTTTTTATCAGCGTTTGGTGGCCGATGAAGTACATGATGCGCTGGATGTGGCTAATGCATATATCCAGCAGGAGCTGCCGAAAAAAACGAATGAAGAAGCGCTGGTCCGGAAAATCAATAATTTCTATGATGAAGTGGCGATTCCTGCGATTTGCCTGTTTTCGCAGGTCCATAATACCGAGGCCAGCGCCGAACACCGTTTGCGCATGCATCAGGGTTTAAAACGGTTTAATCATGAATTTCAGCAGCAATATCCGCTACAGACCGAACTGAACAACCCCAAAGTCATGTGTCTGGGGGCACGTTGGGAGGTGGATGTGCTGGCCTCTGCCATGCTGGCCCATGGCCTGAACCTGAAAAAGATTGCTGCCTGTAGCCATGCCGATGCCTTGATTCAATCGCGCTCGGATGTGTTGAGTGCCGTGCCGGAATCGACCGACATCATCTGTATCACTATTTTCCATCAGCAACCGATGGCGCAAATCCGCCTGTTGAATCACCGGATACGTACACTAAAACCGCAGATCAAACTGGTGTTTGCTTTGCTGGGCAATCAGTCGACGCATTTGCGTGATGAGATTGAGCGTCTGTTTCAGCCGGAAGCGGTGGTAAATAGTGTGAATGAACTGATGCTGAATATGGATATGCTGCTGATGGCACAAGGGGAAAACCCGGCGGCGGCACTGATGCATGACAATGAGGCTGAACGTTTACAAGCTTTGCATGAACTGGATTTATTGCAGTCGGAATTGCTGCCAATTTACAGCCAGTATATTGAAGAAGCGCGGCAGGCCTTTGATGTGAAATATGCCCAGATTTCGCTGGTCGATGCCGGGCAGGTGCATACTCCGGCCAGTCCGCTGGCAGAAGCGGTGGAGTCGCCGATCCACGCAGCGCAGCGCCGTGAAGAATCGATTTGTACCCATCTGGTTTATCAGAATGAAGCGCTGGTCATTGAAGATATTCAGCGTGATCCACGCTTCCGGCAGTATCCTCATCTGGCCAGACAGAAAATCCGTTTTTATGCCGGGGTACCCATTCAAAGCAAACAGGGGCTGGCCATAGGCAGCTTATGTATTCTGGACAAGCAGGTGCGGCAGATGTCTGAAGAAGATCTGGATTTGCTGAAAGCACTGGCGCTGGATTTACAGGAAACCTTAAGCAGCGAACGTCTGCGCAAACAGAAGCTGGAGGAAATCCTGCGTTTGGGCCAGCCCGATTTAAGTCAGGCCGTGGTGACAGATTCCTAATGATTGCATCCTTGTCCACATACGGCTGTTTGCATCTGGCCGTTAGGTTATCGTTTAAAACTAGGGGAGAGCAGTTCGTTGGCCTTTCATGATTTTTATCGCTTAAGTTCGCATGCGGTAATTTGTAATGCCCAGCAGCAGGTGCTGTTACTTAAAGCTACCTATGCCGATCAGGCCTGGGGCTTACCGGGTGGCGCGCTGGATATGGGGGAAACCATCCACGAGGCCTTAATTCGGGAATGTCAGGAAGAAATTGGCTGTCAGGTGCAGGTGGGGTATTTGTCGGGTGTGTATTTTCATGCAGCGGTGCAATCCCATGCTTTTATTTTTCGCTGTCATGTACCGGAAGATGCACAGATTCAGCTAAGCGATGAACATGCCGAATATCGCTGGTTTGATCTGGCGCAACTGGCGCCGGTTCAGCGGACTCGGGTAGAAGATTGTCTGAATTTTCAGGGCAATGTCATCAGCCGGAGTTTTTAAACTGCGGCTTGCAAGATGATTACACAAAAGTGATCAAACAGTTGTTAGACAAGCCCTGTAAACAGCCGCGACAATGTTTGGTTTAGAGTGCCGTGTGTTGCGAGGCTTGCAGGGTGGCAATAATTTCATCCAGCTTTTTGATACGTTTAATCTCATCCCACAGCGCTTTGGCTTCCGGGTAATGCTTTGACATCATGCCCAGCCATTGTTTATAACGCCCCAGCATACCAATTTCGGTTTTGGCCGGACCGTGAATAAAGCGAATTTGTAAATCAAGCAAATCTGGCCAGCTGAGTAAGGGTGCATCGGAGTTCTGACGGATACATTGGGTAAGGTCAGGGGTGGTGACGGCACCACGGCCAATCATTAAATCTTCACATCCCGATTCTAACTGGCATTGTTTGGCATCGGCATTGGTCCAGATTTCACCATTGGCAATCACATTAATCTTTAGGGCTTCACGAATCGGGGCCAGCTGGTCCCAAAAGGCCGGTGGAGTATAGCCATCGGCTTTGGTGCGCGCATGGACCGTGACCCAGGAGGCGCCTGCATCTTCAATGGCATGGGCATTGTCCAGCATGAAGTTGCGATCCATATAGCCTAAGCGCATTTTGGCAGAAACCGGAATATGTGCCGGCACGGCATCGCGCACAGCTTTGACCAGTTCATGTACCACCTCAGGTTCATCTAGCAGCACTGAACCGCCACGATGACGGTTTACGGTTTTGGCCGGACAGCCAAAGTTCAGGTCAATCGCTGGTGCGCCCATGGCTGCAACTTTGACCGCATTGGCAGCCAGCATGTCCGGGTTGTTGCCCAGAAACTGCACATGTACCGGAGTGCCAGCCGCAGTTTTACCGCCGTTCAATAATTCCGGGCAATAGCTGTGATAGATATGATCGGGCAGGATTGAGTCGGTGACCCGAATAAACTCAGTCACACACCAGTCGAAGCTGCCGACAGACGTGAGGACATCACGCATGATCGGATCGGTTAAGCCTTCCATGGGTGCAAGCACAAGTTTCAACGCGTTCACCTGTTAATTTGAAAAACGGTGTTATACGTTTTTTTTACTAAGATGTCTAGGAAAAGGTCTTTGAAGTATTGTGGAGTGAGATAAAGCTTAGCCTTTATATTGCGTATAAGAGGTTTTATGTTAAAGAAAATATTAAATAATATAATAAATAAGTTATTGAATTTAATTAATTTTTAAAGAAAAAATATAGATTTTATAAGAAAAATTAATATTTATATAAAAAAACTTGATTATTTTTATTTTTACTGTATATTTAACTTAACTAGAAAAAAAGTCTTGTTTCGGTAAATCTTCCTTAAGTATCGCAGTTTTAGTCATAATCCTTCGTTTTTTAGATTTTAAGTCTCATTCTTTATTATTTTCAAAGTTATTAATCAGTCAATAAAATGACTAAAAAATTATTAAAAATTAGTAGGATATATTATGTCAAACTCAAATGTTGTTAAAGGTACTGTTAAGTGGTTTAACGAAACTAAAGGTTTTGGTTTCATTCAACAAGAATCAGGTCCAGACGTTTTTGCTCATTTCAGCGAAATCGCGAGTTCAGGTTTCAAGACCTTATTTGAAGGCCAGCAAGTTGAATTCAGTGTAGCTCAAGGTCAAAAAGGACCGAATGCTGTAAATATTGTTGCTATCTAAGTAATAATAAGCAGTAATAAAAAGCACTCATAAGTGCTTTTTTTATGCTTTAAAATGTTTTCAAAATTGAAAAAATCTCTAAAAAATAGGATATAAGTTGTTAAAAGTAAATGATTTAATTGCAAAATCTAAAAATGGTACTGAAATTATTGTTTCATTAATTCCTCTACATAAAATGCAAAATACACGTCAAGGTTTAAAACAAATCGAAGTAGGTAAAAGAGTTCTACTGGAATCTGGAATCGAAGTTGATTTAAATTTGGATGGCCGTACATTTTACACTTCTCTAAATCAGCTATTTAAATTAAATCATAAAGTTGCTTAGCGATAAATTTTTAAACATCAATAATTTATGTGGGATTTCCACTGCAATTTTTTTAAGGAAATATATATGTTTAAACAGACTCTCAGCGTAAAAGACCAGTTTGGCGTTAAACACGCTATTCAAGCCACAGTGGATCATGAGTTTGCCAACACACAATCTCATTTGAATATAAAACATATCACCGTTGATGGTGAAGATATTCGACCTAGTTTTGAAATGCTTTTTCAAAGTACCTTAAGTGGAAAAATATTTAAAATCATCTAGAAATATAGTTTTTATAAAATCTATAGTCTGAATGAAATATCAGGACCTACTCGCTATCATGCGGGTTTTTTATACCTAATATTTATATTTGTAAGCCTTTGCTTATGCGAAACGAGAGTTCACAGCTCTCGTTTTTTTATTCTAAAACTGCTAAAATTCTTATACGCCATTGACGTACTCAAACCTATGCTATTCATTGAAACCAGTATTTTTACCAAGCAAATCAAAGAGCTTGTAAGTGATGAAGAGTATCGTCAGCTCCAGCAAGATCTCTTGGTACAGCCTGATAAAGGTGACTTAATCAAGAATGGCGGTGGCATTCGTAAAGTACGCTGTGCTCAAGGTAATAAAGGTAAAAGTGGCGGTATCCGTGTGATCTATTACTGGGTCACAGAAGATGATCAGATATTTTTCCTAGTGGCTTATCCAAAGTCTACGAAGGATAATCTGACAGACAAAGAGACTTCGATCCTACGTCAATTAGTGAAGGAGCAATTTCATGGATAACAACTTATTTGATGACCTGGTTGCTTCAATCAAAGAAGCTGGTGCCATCAAACGTAATGAGATAAAGGCAAGTCGAGTCACAGCGCTTGAATTGCCGGATATTAAAGAAGTACGTGAGAAAACTGGCTTAACCCAGGCAGAGTTTGCTGCACGTTTACATATCAGTGCGAGAACCTTGCAAAACTGGGAACAAGGCCGTCGCTATCCGACTGGTCCTGCAGCGACTTTAATTCGTATTCTAGATGCTCATCCGACTCTGATCTAAAGAGTTTAGATAATAAAAAAACCCCGGTATCCTGCCGGGGGTTTCTATTGTTACTTGCTGTGCTTTTGTACCCTCTGGTCCATGTGCAATAACTTATAATTTTTGTTTTATGTTATGGAACTTCCTGTTCCTGATGAGTTCATCATAGGAAAGCTCCAGTTTTTCAGAATAGCCGCAAATAGCCGATATTCTTGTGCGTTCTAACCTACAAAATAGCCTAAATTTTATCCACAGCAATTGGGGATAGTTTCACAACCTGGATCCGCACGAAATGGGCACTGTTTGCTAAATTGACTATTTTTTAAACAATTTTATTGGCAAGAAGTATTAAAACTGCTCATAAAAAAGCCGACTTGTTTCAAAATCGGCTTTTTGTGCATTTTTTGGCTAGAGCGAAATTTTTAAGTCTTTGATATTTATATTAATATACAAGTGCACTTCGTATAATATCCATTATGTTAAATAGAAGGTAAATTGGTGGAAAAGTCCAGTTATTTTGGTGTTGTCTACGAGTAGATTATTAATGGATCTCACCTAATAGTTAACTAAAAATCTAATTTTCTATTTTTAATTATTAACATATCTCTATTTTTCTCATTAATTCCTGATTGAATGATTTTCTCAGAACAATGATACAAATAGTCTAGCTTTGTTGAGATTAGAGGATATACACACGTTATGAGAGTATCTTTATATGGAGTTGGTACATGAGCATTGAGGCTCAATATTCTTAAATCATCTTCTTGATTTATATCAATAAAAGATATAGATTTTATTTCTTCTGTAATACTATATTCGGTACCATGCATTAAAAAAATTATAAATAGAATAATTTTTTCACAACGTAACTTATATAAATTTTCATCAATGGAAAACTGATTTTCTTTTAAAACGTTGATGAATTCTTCAATTATCTGTTCTTGTGTAAAGAGTGGTTGGCTAATCAAAAGTTGCAACATATCTTCTGTTACTTTTCGAACTGTACCTTTAAGAGTTCCTTTTAATTTATAGGTATTTGTTCCCTTGATCTTCTGAAATACATTATTAAATTTACTTTCAAATTGAGTTAGAGAACATTTGTACTTTTCTGTAAAAGTATCCTTAGATAAGTAAATGTTAAACTTTATTTTTTCAATAACATAGCCTGGTATTGGTTTACTAAAATCTAAGGGTTCTTTTCCATCAAAGCTATGCTTCGTATGAAATAACATACTGCTGAAGAAACCATTCATATGATAGAAAGTATTGCCTTGATCTCTTATTTCATTATGTGCGGCAAAATGTGAAATTTCTTGAAATAAACTTTTAGGCTTAGAATATTCTCTTAGTTTTATTAAAATTAAATCTATATCTGATGGAGTAAATGAGTCATCCTCTATTTTATCCAATATCTCTTGTATTTTTTGTCTTTCGGAAGGCTTCTTTAACATCTTGCTCATTCAATTTGATCTTTAGTAATACTATTAAAATTAACATAATACACCTTATACGAAATACTATTGTAACTCCAAAATAGAAATGTCCGGTTTCTCCAAAGTAAAAATGTCCGCTTTTAGAATATGCACTTTTGCAATTTCGTTAGCGGACGGTTTGATATGTTGGTGTCTATGTCGGATAAAGAACTTAAACGATTGTCGGTCTTGCAGGAAATCTGCGATCAACGCATAACTCAATCCCAGGCTGCTCAGCTACTTCATATTTCAGAACGTCAGATCAGACGCTTACTGCAGAAATACAAAGCTCAAGGTCCCGCTGCATTAGCCCATGCCGGTCGTGGCCAAATCAGCAATTCCAAACTTCCTGAAGAACTCAGACTCAAGTGCCTCAATATTGTTTCTGATCAACTCCATGGTTTCGGACCCACTTTAGCGCATGAAAAGCTCACCACCGTACATGGATTCGATCTTTCAGTAGAAACCCTGCGTTCCTGGATGATTGCAGCTGACTTATGGATTCCTCGATCCAAGCGCCTAAAACGCCCGTATCAGCCTCGTTACAACCGGGATTGCTTTGGTGAACTGATCCAAATTGATGGCTCATATCATGACTGGTTTGAAGGACGCGCTGCTAAATGCTGTCTGCTGGTGTTTATCGATGATGCTACAGGAAAATTGCAGCATTTACGCTTCTGTGAATCAGAATCAGCCTTTGATTATATGATTTCAACACGCTTGTATGTTGAGCAGCATGGTAAGCCGTTGGCATTTTACAGCGACAAACATTCAGTCTTCAGGGTGAATCAAAGCAGCAAGAAAGACACCAAGATTACCCAGTTTGGACGCGTACTCAGTACCCTGAATATCGATATCATCTTCGCCAATTCACCACAGGCCAAAGGCCGTGTGGAACGTGCCAACAGAACCCTTCAGGACCGTCTGATCAAGGAGATGCGTCTGGAAGGTATCAGCTCGATTGAGCAAGCTAATGCCTGGCTACCCTGCTTCATTGAGCAGTTCAATCAGAAGTTCGCCAAGATGGCTTTTAATCCTAAGGATCTACATCGGCCTATCACTGAAACAGCCGAAGAATTAGATGATATTTTTACTTGGCGTGAACCCCGCAGAGTCACGAATAGCCTGACGATTACTTATGATAAATGCGTATATCTCCTGGAAAACACCGAAGAAAATCAAAGGTTGATCGGTAAGTATCTTGAGTTCCTGGAATACCCGGATGGTACTGTAGCCCTCATGCATGATGGCCGAAAGATCAATTACAGCCTCTTCGATAAATTAAGTCAGCTGAATCAGCGAGAGATTGTTGAGAATAAACGGTTGGGTGCTGTTCTGAATCATATCCAACAACAGCATGAAGAACTGGAACAACAAAACAAACGCAATCGTTCTCAAAAGATGCCAAGCAGACGTGCACAGAAAATAGCAATCAAAGAACGAAATCTAAATCCTGTGCTTGACTTGGAATTGTCCATATAGGACATTTCTATTTGGTTATTAGGTAGGACATTTCTACTTAGGAATAACAACTATTTTTTATTCCATATAAATCATAGTTTTATCGTATGGTAAAAAGCTCAGGTACGGATACTTGGGCTTTTTAAATAATTTATCATGTTCCACGCTTATTATTTAACCACTGTTCCACGCTTTTAATGAGGCAAACTGAACAAAAGAATCTTACTTGCCCAAAATCATCTGTAACACAAACTTGGAACCAATAAAGCCAAGCGCTAGCAAGAAGAAGCCAATAATGGTAAAGCGAATGGCTTTTTGGCCACGCCAGCCAAATTTATAACGACCCAACAGCAGCGCGCCATAGATAAACCAGGAAATAATACTAAAGGCAGTTTTATGCGCTAAGTGCTGAGCAAAGAAGTTATCAATGGTTAGGAAACCAAAACCCAATGCCAGCGTCAGCAGGATAAAGCCGGCAATCAGCATATCAAACAGCAGCTCTTCCATGGCCTGAAACGGCGGCAGCAAATTCACCCAAATCCGGCGTTTCTGTTTGTTTTTCAGCTCCCGGTTCTGAAACCAGAGCAAGACCGCATGAATGGTGGCCATCAGCAAGACCGCATAGGCCGATAACGACAGTAGGATATGAATATCCAGACCTAAAGAATTGTTTTCGACAAACAGGTTTAAACCGCTAAAGGAATGCCCCAGAATCAGGCCGGTTGCGGCCACTGGAATCCCAATCAGGTTTAGCGCAATCACCGGCCGGTAAGTACTAAACAGCACACTTAATAACAGCATTAAGCCTGAGGTAAAGGACATCAGGTTAAACACGTTATAGTTAATGCCCATCGGCAGCAGCATGTCGTTATACAGCACAGCGGCGTGCAAACATAAACCCAAGCCCAGCACAATACCAATAAACCAATGGTTTGGAGCACGCTTGGACATTAAATGCATAAATAAATACCAGAACGAAGTGGTATAAGCGATTAATGCCAGAATCGTGTAAACCAAGGGGAGACTGCTCATGTCAAACCTTTTTCAGGATGATGAATATTCATTTATATAAATTCGATGCGAACTACAGTATCCTATAGCATCTTATGCATAAATTTTCTATTTTAAGAAACATTTTTTTGCTGATGGCTATTTTAAGCGGATTTTGCAATGTTTGATACCTTAACAGAACGACTCACGCAGAGTTTAAGAAATGTTACTGGCTCAGGGCAGCTAACCGAAGACAATATTAAAGATACGTTACGTGAAGTACGTATGGCACTTCTTGAAGCCGATGTGGCGTTACCTGTAACTCGTGAATTCATCGCGAAAGTTAAGGAAGAGGCATTAGGTCAGGAAGTGATGACACAGTTATCACCGGGTCAGGCATTCGTTAAAATCGTTTATGACGAATTAACCAAAATGATGGGCGAGGCCAACGAGAGTCTTGACCTTGCAGCAAAACCACCAGTGGTGGTGCTTCTGGCCGGTTTGCAGGGTGCGGGTAAAACCACCACGGCAGCCAAGCTGGCACGTTTCTTACAGGAACGTCAAAAGAAAAAAGTGGCGATGGTGTCTGCCGACGTTTATCGTCCAGCGGCAATTAAACAGCTGCAAACAGTGGCCGGGGATGTCGGTGCGATTTTCCTGGAATCGAATGCCAATGAACGCCCGATTGATATTGCCAATCGTGCCATTGAGCAGGCAAAAATCCAGTTTGCCGATGTGTTAATTGTCGATACCGCCGGTCGTCTGCATGTCGATGATGACATGATGGACGAAATTAAAGCGCTGCATGCAGCGATTAACCCGACTGAAACCCTGTTCGTGGTTGATGCCATGACCGGTCAGGATGCGGCCAATACTGCCAAAGCCTTTAATGATGCCTTGCCATTAACCGGTGTCATTCTCACCAAAACGGATGGTGATGCGCGTGGTGGTGCGGCGCTGTCGGTGCGTGCCATTACTGGCAAGCCAATCAAATTCCTGGGGATGGGTGAAAAACTCGATGCCCTCGAGCCATTCCATCCGGAACGTGTGGCACAGCGTATTCTGGGCATGGGTGATGTGCTTTCTCTGGTCGAAGAAGTTGAACGCAAAATCGACAAAGAAAAAGCCGAAAAAATGGCGAAAAAACTGCAAAAAGGCGGCAGCTTCAACTTTGAAGACATGCTGATGCAGTTTGAGCAAATGAATAAAATGGGCGGTATGATGGGCTTCTTGGACAAGCTGCCGGGCATGAGTAACTCTGGTATTCAGGATGCGATTGCACAGGCGAACCCTGAGAAGCAGGTGAAAAAGATGGAAGCCATCATCCAGTCGATGACCGTCAAAGAACGCCGTAATCCGGACCTGATGAACCCAAGCCGTAAAAAACGTATTGCGGCCGGTTGTGGTATGGAAGTGTCTGAGGTCAATAAACTGATTAAACAGCATGCGCAAATGGCCAAAATGATGAAGAAATTTGCCAATCCATCGGGTATGGCAAAAATGATGAAATCATTGGGCAATCTGCAAAAGCAGTTTGGCGGTGGCGGCGGTATGGGCCCGCTGTTCGGTGGTAAAGAACCGAAAAAATAAGGGATTCAAAACAACAAGGCGCCGGGTGCGCCTTTTTGTTGCTCTCCATTTTTAAGCTATTCAAGCGAGCGTGTTGCAGTGATCTTTAAGAAAACCCAACAGACGCTTACCCGAAAGCCGCGCTGTTTCGGGCACACTGATGTGCATCAGAAACGAACAGCGAGCACAACAATGGCACAAATTTATGTGGTACATGGTTATACCGCCAGTCCGGATGAAAACTGGTTTCCCTGGATTCAGGAATATGCCGACCAGCAAAAAGCCAGTCTGAAAGTGTTAAGACTCGATCCATCGCCAACGCCAACTCTGGAAGTGTGGAAGCGGCAAATGGATGAGCAGGTCGATGAGATTGACGAAAATACCATTTTCATTGCCCATAGTCTGGGCTGTATTGCCACTTTGCACTTTCTGACCAAGAAACTGAAAACCCAGAAAATTAAACAGGTGGTGCTGGTGGCCGGCTTTAATGGCCGTTTGGGCCGGCTGGACGAGGTCAATCCTTTTATTGATGCCTGTAAAATTGATTTTGACTTGCTAAAACGCCAGATTGCGCATCGGGTGGTGATTTACTCAGCTGGCGATGACCGGGTGCTGCCAAAATTTAGTCTGGAGCAGGCACGTAGCCTGGATGCCAAAGCCATTGAGGCACAGCATCAAGGACATTTTATTGACTCTCAAGGCTGTACCGAACTGGTGGAAGTCTGGCAGGCAATTCTGCCTCATATTATTGTGGAATAAGCGGTGTAGACTCATTTGCTGTGGAGTAATGCTGGATATAGCGCTGCAAACCTTTCAGCAATAAGTCCTGTTCGACTAAGGGCTGGTAATGCTGCAGGAATTTGGCAAACAGCGGCGCATCCCCCCCAGTCAGCACCAGTTGCCGCGGGGATTGCTGCATGACATATTCAATACTGCTGAGCAGTCCCAGTAAAATACCATGATGCACAGCATCCAAGGTATTGGTGCCGGGGCTTAGGTCATCAAAGGCCGCTTCTGGAATCCGGATGCCTTTGGTGTGCTGGATTAAAGAATCACGCTGCAAATATAGGTTGGGCAGAATATAACCTCCCAGATGCTGATGGCCTTGAGTCAGATCAATGGTCAGCGCGGTGCCGCAGCTAATCACACATAAATCTTTGTCGGCTTCAGCCACGGCCAGCACCTGCAACCAGCGGTCAATCCCCAGCTGCTGAATATCATAGCCGCAGCTCAGACCGGCATATTCGGCCTGTACCCGCGCAAAAATCACGGGAATATTCAGGAATTTTAAAATCTGCTGAATCCGTTCATTGTTTTTCTGGTCCTGTACCGAAGATACCCCGACATGGGTCAGGTTCAGGCTTTTAAAATGCTGGATCAGGCCCAGCAGTAAATCGGCCGGAGATTGCAGATGCAGTTCAGCGGCATGTTCTACAATCTGCTGATGTTCGGTAATCCAGTATTTGAGCCGGGTATTGCCAATATCTAACCATAAATTTTTCATGTGCTGCGCTCACTGTCCCGGCATCTGCGGGCGTAAACGGCCCTGATAAAACACTTCAACGCCAGAGGCAGTTTCAATCTGAATTGCGCCATCATCCTGAATGCCTAAAAACAACCCCTGGGCCACACCGCCATGATGTTCAAATTCTACCGGCTGTTGCTGAAAAGCGGCATGATGATTAAAACGTGAAGCCAGTTGATAGCTGTTATGGTTAAACCATTCTTGTGCCTGCTGAATGGCCAGATACAGCTCGGCAATCAGCTGAATCCGGGAAATATCATTTAGACCCAATTCGGCCAGAGAGGTGGCGTGCTGATCAATCTGCTCGGCCGGAATTGGCGCCAGATTAATCCCCACCCCGACAATGACCTGCTGGGTCGACAGGGGCTCAATCAGAATACCGCCCCATTTGCCTTGCGGGCTATATAAATCATTCGGCCATTTTACCTGCAGGTTCAGCTTGCGCAGGCTGGGCATCTGCAAAATATTTAAGGCAATTTCCAGGGCTAAACGGCCATCTACGGGTGTTCGTAAATTTAGCAATGTGCTTAAATAGACGTTTCCTTCTGGGGACACCCATTGCCGTTGGCGTTGTCCTCTGCCTTGTGTTTGTCGGGCGCTACAGACCAGAACGCTCTGTATTCCTTTTTGAGCAATCTCGCGTACATCATCATTGGTTGATGTAGTCACAGGTTTTAAAATGAGGACTTCAGGAAGCTGTCCGGCTTCGCTGAGCTGTTGTTGTAACTGTCGAGTCTCTACATCCATATGAATCTGAGAATAGTGGAATATAATTTATGGAGTTAATCATATATTTACTGATTGGCGCAATTGCCGGATTTGCTGCGGGTCTGTTCGGGGTGGGCGGTGGCTTAATTATTGTGCCAATTTTGTACATTGTATTTACCCAGCTGAATTATGATCCTAGCGTGATTATGCATATGGCGGTCGGGACTTCACTGGCGACCATTATCGTAACTTCCATCAGTTCGGTCACGGCGCACCATAAAAAAGGTGCGGTGATGTGGAATGTGTTTCGCAATTTGGCACCCGGCCTAATTCTGGGTGCATTTTTTGGTGCCGGGATTGCCGATTTAATGTCGGGGCAGGGCTTGCAGCTGGTAATCGGGTTCTTTGCGGTGTGGGTGGCCTATCGCATGTTCCGCGGTTCAAATACCCCGGTTGATCCTTCACGTCAGTTGCCTTCAACCGGTGCGCAAATGCTGGCCGGTGGCGGAATTGGGATTGCCTCGGCCATTTTCGGGATTGGCGGCGGCAGCTTAACCGTACCGTTCCTGAACCGTTGTGGTGTGGTGATGCAAAAAGCAGTTGCCACTTCTGCAGCCTGTGGCTTGCCGATTGCTATTGCCGGCGCTCTGGGTTTTGTCTGGTTTGGCCAGCAGTCTGAGGTGAGCGTGCCGAATACCTGGGGCTATGTACATTTATATGCCTTTATTGGCATTAGCGTGATGAGCTTTATGACCGCCAAGCTTGGCGCAAAAGTTGCACATATTTTGTCACCGGCCATGCTAAAAAAATGTTTTTCAGGTTTGTTGACCACCGTCGGTCTGTATTTTATTTACCAAGGCTTTAGCGCTTATTTTTAAGCGCTTGATGGTGTGGTTGAAAATTGGCTATAGCGACAGAAAATTGTCGGACAATGTCATGGAAATTTGGTCGCTAAGCCAGTAAAAAAGACAATAAGAAAGACCCGCTGCAACTGCGCGCATGGTATAAAAATAACACAGGAACAGTATGCAACAACAAGAAACAGACAGTCTATCTGAACAGATTGCAAAACATATCGGCGAGCAGATTATTAGTGGCGAGCTGGTAGAGGGCGAGCGCATTCAGGAACTGCGTATTGCCAAAGAGCTGGATGTCAGTCGCGGTTCGGTGCGTGAGGCACTGCTGCTGTTGGAACGCACCCATCTGATTGAAATTTTTCCGCGGCGCGGCGCGATTGTGTCGGAAATGTCGGCCCAGCAGGTGCGTGCCCTGTTTGATACCTGCAGCCTGCTGCTGGGGCAGATTGTACAGCGCATTGCAGAAACCTGGCGCCATCATGAAATTGAACAGCTGCAAAAGCTGATGGAGCAGATTGAGGCCGAATACCGGCAGGGCCATACCGAAAAATTTTATGACCTGATTTTCCAGACCCTGGCCCGGCAGCAGGATATGGTGGCCAATCTGTACCTGATGAAATTCTATCAAGAGTTGCTGCCGTCGTTACGGCGCAGCTATTTTTTAACCCTGAATACGTCACGTCGGGAGTTACAGGAATCGTTTGATCTATTTAAACTGGTAATTGATGCAATTTTAATCCGAAAATCACAACAAGCCTCTTTATTTATGGATGATTTTTGTCGACACTTGCGCAATCTGGTGTTGGAATCTCTGACCCGTATGAAACAAATTGAACTGGCCTGGGCACGCCGCTCACGCCGTTGATCGGGACATTATGCGTTTAAGCAGCTTAAAACTTTCCGGCTTTAAATCTTTTGCCGATAGTACCACCTTACATTTTAAAGCCAACCGGACGGCCGTGGTCGGCCCCAATGGCTGTGGCAAGTCCAATGTGATTGATGCCATTCGCTGGGTCATGGGTGAATCCAGCGCGCGTCAGCTGCGTGGCGGCAGCATGCAGGATGTGATTTTTACCGGAACCGCCAAGCGTAAACCGGTGGGCATGGCCAGTGTCGAACTGCGCTTTGACAATACCTATGGCAAGCTGGGTGGCGCGTATAACGCCTATACCGAACTGGCGGTGCGTCGTCAGGTCAACCGCGATGGCAAGTCAGAATATTTTTTAAATGGCACCAAATGCCGGCGCCGTGATATTACCGATATTTTCCTTGGCACCGGTCTGGGGCCACGCTCCTATGCCATTATCGAACAGGGCATGATTAACCGTCTGGTCGATGCCAAACCGGAAGAGATGCGGGTATTTATTGAAGAAGCGGCCGGGGTATCGCGTTATCAGGCCCGTCGCCGTGAAACCATGCTGCATCTGGACCATACCAGCCAGAATTTATCGCGGCTGGAAGATATTGCTAGTGAACTGAAAGGCCAGCTCAAAACCCTAAAACGCCAGTCGGAAACTGCGCTGCAGTACAAGACTTTAGAAAGCCAGATTCGCAGCATCAAAATTGAAATTTTATCGTTCCAGTGCGAGCAGAGCAGCCGTTTGCAGCAGGAATATACTGTGCAGATGACCGAACTGGGCGAACAGTTCAAGCTGACCCGTTCCGAGCTAAGCACGCTGGAACATGATTTGGGCAATACCAGTGAGCTGTTCCAGCGTCTGATTCAGCAATCGACACCATTACAGAATGAATGGCAGCAGGCTGAAAAGAAACTGGCTGAGCTGAAAATGACCCTGGAGCAGAAACAGTCGCTGGTCCAGCAAAACAGCAGTACGCTGGCTCAGTTGCAGGAACAGAAAGCCCAGACCAAAGAACGTCTGCAGCTGATTGATCTGCAGCTAGAAACAGTACTCAGCCAGCAGGAACAGTATACCGAGCAGCTGCAACAGGCCGAGCAAAGCACGCAAGAGCAGGCACAGGCTGTGCAGCAGCTCAAAGCCCAGCAGCAACAGGTGCAGCAGCAGTTTGAGCAGATTAAGGCGCAGGTGGAAAAACAGCAGCAGCAAAAACTGCAAATGCTGGCCCAGAGCGAACAGTTGCTAAAAAATATCAGCCGGATTGAACAGCAAAAAGACACCTTGCAGCAGCAGAGCAGCTCGCTGCAAAGTCAGGCCCAGCAAGATGAAATCGAACAGCTGAACCAGGACAAAGCTCAGTTAAGCCAGCAGCTGGCCGAACTGGAGCAGCAGATTCAGGCGCAACAGCAGCAGCTGCAACAGGCACACAGCCTGCTGAATCAGCATAAAAATAGCAGTACTGAACTGAAATCGGAAATTCAGGTGCTCCAGGCCGAGCAGAAAAACCTGAATCAGCTACTGATTAAAAACAGCCCCAAACAGCAGTTACAGCACACCGCCTTAATGCAGGTGCTAACCCTGAACGATGCTGCCAAACCGCATGCGGCATTAATTGAGAAGTTTCTGGCCAAATGGCTGAATGCGCAGATGCTCGAGGCAGATGACAACTTTCAGGACAGTCTGGCGCGTCAGTTAAAACCTGCTGCCCAGCACGCACCGATTCAGCTGGCAAATTTAAGCTGTCTGGCGGACTGGATTGAATCGCCATCTTCTTCTTTATGGCAACAGGTGGCACTGGCTGATGATTTGGCACAGGCATTGCAATTACAGCCAAAGTTACAGGCCGGGCAGAGCATTCTAACTCTAGATGGCTATCAGGTCGGGCCGGACTGGGTAATTGGTTTACTGTTTGATGAAGCCTCACTATCGGCGCAGGGGGCTTTAAGCCATCGCATCCGTCTGGAAGAGATTGATGGGCTACTGAGCCAGAAACAGGCCGAGTTGCAACAGGCCGAACAGGACTTTAACATCAGCCAACAGCAGTGCCAGCAGCTGCAGCAACAGCTTACTGAACAACATACGCAGTTGAAACAGCAGCAGCAGGCATTGCAGGCACTGGATCTGCAGATTGCCAAAATCCAGAGCGCCGCGCAGGCCTTTGCCGTGCAGAAGCAGCAATTACAGCATCAGCTGCAGCAACTGGAGGAGCAGCTGGAAGAAGATGCCATGCAAAAAGATGATCTGGAAATTGATCTGCATGCGCTGAGTCTCAAGTTGGAACAGGCGCTGCCAAACTATAAAACCCTGCAATTCCAGCTGGAAGAATTAACGGCACAACTGGAGCAGGCGCAGCAGCTATATCAGCAACAGCAACAGGAACTGGAACTGTTAAGACGCCAGTCGGTGCAGGCCACACAGCAGCTGGAACTGCTGGAAAAAGATGGTGGTTTTTTAAAGACCCAGCATCAGCAGATTGCAGCACAAATGGAGCAGGCGAAAAAGTTTGTCGATCCGGTGCAGCTGGAATTGCCGGCACTAGCCAGCCAGTTTGCCGAGCAGCAGCAGCAGACGGAAAAACTGCAACAGACCTGGAATGAATGGCAGCTGGAACTGAACCAGATTCAGAGCAAACAGCAGCAGCTGACCGAGCAGCGCCATCAACAGCAGCAGCAGGATGAAAAACTGCGTAGCCAGCTGGAAGAAAAACGTCTGGCTTGGCAAGCGGCCAAATCTGACTTGCAGCATTATTCCGAACAGCTGAAAGCCTTAAACAGCGAGCTGATTCCGGGGCTGAACATTGATGTAACGGCCCATCAGCAGCAGCTAGAAAAAGCCCAGGCGCAGTTTGATAAATTGGGTGCGGTGAATCTGGCGGCTTCAGAAGAATATGAAGAAGTTTCAGCCCGTTATGCCGAACTGAGCCATCAGATTGAAGATCTGGAAAAAACCGTGGCCCAGTTACAGGCGGCCATGAAAAGTATTGATCAGGAAACGCGCAAGCTGTTTATGACCACCTTTGACCAGATTAATACCGAACTGCAGGCGCTGTTTCCCAAAGTGTTTAATGGTGGTGAAGCCAGTTTAAGTCTTGAAGATGACTGGCAATCGGGTGTAAAACTAATGGCAAGACCACCGGGTAAACGCAACAGCTCACTGGCGCTGCTGTCGGGTGGAGAAAAAGCACTGACCGCACTGGCACTGGTCTTTGCCATTTTCCGTTTAAATCCGGCACCGTTTTGTGTGCTGGATGAAGTCGATGCACCGCTGGATGATGCCAATGTCGGACGTTTCTGTAACCTGGTCCAGGAACTGTCCGAACAGGTGCAATTTATATATATCACACATAACAAGCTGGCAATGACGATGGCAACCGATTTATTAGGTGTTACTATGCCTGAACCGGGAACATCAAAATTAGTCAGCGTAAATCTAGAAGATGCTACAGAATACGGTCTAGTCGCGGAGGCATAACATGGAAATCACCACAATCATTGGGATTATTATCGCGCTCATTATTATGGGTTTCGGTTTAAGAATGATCCTGAAAAAACCGGCCGATGCAGCACCTTCGCTGGACTCCGAGCTGCAGGTCAATGCCGATAGCCAGCAGCCGATCATTCCGCGTCATGTCCGTCATCAGTTGCAGACTGAACCGGCCCAGCGCGTAGAACCGACGTTAGGCGATGCCGATCTTGCTGCCGTCGAGCCAAACAGCAAAATTGAGCCACAGGCCATGACCGAAACGCAGCTGACTGAGCCGAACGAAACAGCGCAGGCGAAAACTGAAGCGCAGGCCGTAGCATCTGTAGATGCTGAACCTGCAGCTAAAAATGAGGTAGAAGCAAAGGCAGAAAATCTGGCAGAACAGGCTTCTACCGAAACCACCCAGACTGATGCATCTACTACCGCTGCCGTGACTGCTGTAGCTCATGCTGCTGCATCTGTGCCTGAATCGGCATCGACTGAACAGACTCAAGCTGGGGTAGATACCGAAAAAACGGAAACTGTGCCAGCTGAATTTAGCCTCAACAGCCAGATTGAAAAAGCCGATATTCGTGAATTTGAAGAAGAAAGCAGTATTCTGGATGCGCATCTGCATGAACAGCAACTGGTAGATGATGAAAGCGCTTTGGCCACTGCAGAATCATTTATTGCCCTGAATATTTTCCCGGAACGCCGGATTTTATCGGGGGAGAAAACCCTTAAAGTGCTGCTTAAATATGGTCTGCGCTTTGGTGAAATGTCCTGCTTCCACCGTTATAACGAAGATGGTTCCAAACTGCTGTTCTCAGTGCTGCAAATTACCGACAACGGCGCCGACGGTTTTGATCTGGAAACCCTGTCGAATGAACAGGTCAAAGGTCTGGCCTTTTTCCTGGCCCTGCCACATAGCGATGTGCAAAATGCCTTTGATACCATGATCAGCATTTCCGGTCTGATTGCCCGTGAAATTGATGGCACCGTGTATGACCAGAACCATCTGGAATTAACCCCGCAATTACGCGAACACTGGCGTCATCAGGCGATTGATTATCGCGCAGGTCAGGCTTCGCTGGCATAACTGAATTGAAACCACAGCCTCCGGTTTCTATAATACGGCCAAGCGACAAAATTTTTTAAGGGCGGGATCACCGCCCTTTTTTATGGTGAACGTATGACTCAACATGCAGATGTGGTGGCGCAAATGCGCCAATTGATCCAGATTTTAGCCCAGCATAATCATGCCTATTATGTCTTGGATCAGCCTGTTATTGCAGACAGTGAGTATGATCAGCTGTTTCATCAACTTAAAGCCTTAGAACAACAATATCCCGATCTGATTCAGGCCGATACCCCAACCAATAAAGTCGGTGGACAGCCTTTAAGCAAATTTGAAAGCGTCACCCATGCGGTACCAATGCTGTCTCTGGGCAACGTATTTAACCAGGATGAACTGTTTGCCTTTGCCCGCCGCGCCGAAGAGCGTTTACCCAACCAGACCATTCAATATGATGTCGAGCTGAAATTTGATGGGCTGGCGATTTCCTTGTGGTATGCCAATGGCGTGCTGGTGCGCGGCGTGACCCGCGGCGATGGCGAAACCGGTGAAGATATTACTCACAATGTTAAAACCATTCGCAACCTGCCGAAAATCTTATCTTCAGCGGAGTACAGCATTCCGGAGTTTCTGGAAGTACGCGGTGAAGTGCTGATGCCCAAATCGGGTTTTGAAAAACTCAATGCTGCTAATCTAGCCAAAGGTGAAAAGACCTTTGCCAATCCGCGTAATGCTGCGGCCGGCAGCTTGCGCCAGCTGGATCCGAAAATTGCGGCCTCACGTCCACTGGCGTTTTATGCCTATGGCATTGCCCAGTGCGTGCCGCATCATGGCCTGAACACCATGTCCGAAAGCCTGGACTGGTTACATCAGCTTGGTTTTGCTGTGGGTGAGCGTCATTTTGTTTGTGACAGCATTCAGGCCGTGCAAGAAGTCTATGAGCAGATCAATCAGGAACGCTCGCAGCTGAGTGTTGAAATTGACGGCCTGGTAATTAAAGTCAATGACCTGAAACAGCAGCAGCAGCTTGGCTTTTTAAGCCGCGAACCGCGTTGGGCCACTGCTTATAAATTCCCGGCAGTCGCCGCGCTGACTACAGTTGAAAATATTCACTGGCAGGTGGGCCGTACCGGTACTTTGACCCCGGTGGCACGCCTGAATCCGGTGGCAGTGGGTGGGGTGACGGTATCTAATGTCACCTTGCACAATATTGGTGAAATCCATCGTCTAGATGTGCGGATTGGCGATACGGTTAGTGTCTATCGCAGTGGTGATGTGATTCCAAAAGTTGAAAAAGTCTGGCCGGAATTTCGTCCGGCGGAGGCTGAAACCGTACAGCTACCTGCCTGCTGTCCGGTGTGTGATTCGCCGGTGGTGATGCCGGAAGGCGAAGCGTTGGCACGCTGTTCCGGTGGTCTGTACTGTGCAGCGCAGCGGATTGAGGCCATCCGTCACTTTGTTTCGCGTAAGGCCATGGATATTGAGGGTCTGGGTGATCGCTGGGTAGAATCATTACTGCATCTGAATCTGCTCAAGGATGTTTCGGACATTTACCATCTGCATGAACATCGTGAGGCCTTGCTCAAGATTGAAAAAATGGGCGAGAAGTCGGTACAAAACCTGCTCGATGCAATTGAACGCAGTAAAAAAACCACGCTGGGCGCCTTTATTTATGCCTTGGGGATTCGAGGTGTCGGCGAAACCACCGCGCGGATGCTGGCCAATACCTTCCAGACGCTGGATGCCTTACGTGTTGCCAATCTGGAGGCGCTCAAGAAAACCCCGGATGTCGGCGATATTACCGCAGAATGGATTCTGGACTTTTTCCAGGCACCGCATAACCTGGAAGTGCTGGACCGTTTACTGGCGGCCGGTATTCACTGGGATGCACCGCTGGCGCCGACCCGTCAGCCGTTAAATGGTGAAAGCTGGGTCATTACCGGTACTTTAAGCAAAATGGGCCGTGATGAAGCCACTCAAATGCTACAGGCGCTCGGCGCCCGGGTAAGTGGCAGTGTCTCCAGTAAAACCAAGTGTCTGGTGGCGGGTGAAAAAGCCGGTTCCAAACTGGAGAAGGCGGAGAAACTTGGTATTCCGGTCATGAATGAAGATCAGTTCCTGAGCCTGATGGCTGAATATGGCCAGACCCAGGGCTAACAGAACAACAGGCAACCGCTCTCTAGATTGAGCGGTTGCTGCCTGAATCTGGTGATAGATCAAAACAGAGAAAGCACAGCAGTAAAATCGTAAAAACCGCAGAAATAAGAACCGTTTTTGATAGTTACAAAATTCTAAATTTGCCGCTTTGTATGTTTGGGCTGATGAAAAATCAGACAAATGTGCGCAAGCAATTCTTTTTTATGTGGAAAAGTTTGAATCCAGAACTGTAAATGCACATGCTTCTCATTTTAATTATATAAAAATCATATATTTACACAAATTATCTTTTGCAACTTGGCTTGGCTTTCGCCATAATGAGCGTATTCGTAAGGGAGTAATGAAAATGCGTGGCAATCCAGAAGTCGTAGACTATTTAAATATGTTGATCGGTGGCGAACTGGCTGCTCGTGATCAATACCTGATTCACTCGCGTATGTATGAAGATTGGGGCCTGAGCAAGATTTATGAACGCATCGACCATGAGATGCAGGAAGAATCACAACATGCCGATGCCTTGATTCGCCGGGTTCTGTTCCTTGAAGGCACTCCGAATATGCAACGTGATGATATTGACGTTGGTACCGACGTACTATCCTGCTTAAAAGCCGATTTAAAGCTAGAGTATGAGGTACGTGAAAAACTGGCCCAAGGTGTTAAGCTGGCAGAAGACAAGGGCGATTACATCACCCGTGACATGCTGCGTCAGCAAATGTCAGATACCGAAGAAGACCATACTTACTGGCTGGAAAAACAGTTGCGTTTAATTGAACTCATTGGTTTGCAGAACTACATTCAATCGCAAATGTAAGCCCAACCCAACATTGACCCGGCACTGGCCGGGTTTTTTATGGTCGAGATTTGGCGATTTTGATGCAGTGCAGGCGTCGCTATTTTTACTATACTGCGACTAGATGGAAACAAGGACAGCACAATGCAGCAGCGTATACTTTTGATCACCGGATGGGGCGGAGGAACCGGCCTGTTACAGCCTGTACAACATAGCCTAATGCAACACGGCATTCAGGTCGATGTCCTGAACATTTTTAATGCGGCGGATCCGGTACAGTTCCAGCAGCAGCTGGAACGGGCCAAAGGCTATAGCGTGCTGATGGGCTGGTCTCTGGGTGGGCAGCTGGCAACCTTACTGGCCGATGCACTGGCGCAATCCGGACAGGCGCCGCAAGCGCTCATTACTTTGGCTTCGAATCCGTGTTTTGTTGCGCAAGACGCGTGGCCCCACGGGATGGTTCCCGAGACTTTTCAGCAGTTTAAACAGGGCTTTGCCAAAGATGCGGCCGCGACCTTAAAACGTTTTGGTTATCTGGTCTGTCAGGGTAGTGCCCAGAGCCGGCAGGATTTACAGAAATTACAAAGTTTAATCCAGCCGCAATCTCTAACCTTGTTAAAACAGGGATTAGCTTTGCTGGAACAGCTTAATCTGGTGACCATCTTAAAAAATTATCCGGCTCCACAATATCATTTGCTGGCACATGAAGATCAGCTGGTTCCTTGCCAAGTTGCAGAAGATTTACAGAATTTAGCTGCAACAAATCTTCAGGTGGAAGTGATTTCTGGCTCGCATGGCATCCCGTTGTTTGAAACAGATGTGGTTACACAGAAAATTATTGACTATTTAAAGCAACTCTCCTGACCCTTCAGCGGAAATGATAATTCCCGCAATTTCTTTTTCTGTGTGGCGGGAGTAAGATCGAGCTCATGCAGATTTTAAACCAGACAGGGAGTCCGGGATGACCGATTTATTTGACCAGCAACATCTTTGGCATCCTTATACTTCCATGACCCAGCCGCTGCCGACCTTCAAGGTAAAGCGGGCTTATGGTGCGACCATTGAACTCGCAGATGGCCGCTGTCTGATTGATGGCATGTCATCGTGGTGGTGTGCTATTCATGGCTATAACCATCCTGAACTGAATCAGGCTGTGACCGACCAGTTACAGCAGATGTCACATATCATGTTTGGCGGTCTGACCCATGATCCGGCCATTGAGCTGGGCAAATTACTGCTGCAAATTACTCCACCGAGTCTGGATAAGATTTTCTATGCCGATTCCGGTTCAGTGGCGGTTGAAGTCGCGTTAAAAATGGCGGTGCAGTACTGGACTGCGCAAGGCCAGCCACAAAAAACCAATTTTATTACTCCGCGTTCCGGCTACCATGGCGATACCTGGAATGCGATGTCGGTCTGCGATCCGGTCACTGGCATGCATCAGATTTTTGGTTCAAGTCTGCCGAATCGCTTATTTGTACAGGCACCACAAACCCGCTTTGATGAAGACTGGAACCCGGACGATATTGCCGATCTGGAACAGGCTTTGGCCCAGCATCAGCATACACTGGCCGCACTGATTCTAGAGCCGATTGTACAGGGCGCGGGCGGTATGCGCTTTTATCATCCTGAATATTTGCGTCAGGCCAAGCGTTTATGCGAGCAGTATGGTCTGCTGCTGATTTTTGATGAAATTGCCACCGGCTTTGGTCGTACCGGCAAGTTATTTGCTTGGGAACATGCCGGAGTGGAGCCGGATATCATGTGTATTGGCAAAGGACTGACGGGTGGTTATATGACCCTGTCGGCAACTTTAACCAGCAAGCAGGTGGCAGACACCATCAGTCAGGGGGAAGCTGGCGTGTTTATGCATGGCCCGACTTTTATGGCCAATCCGCTGGCTTGTGCGGTGGCACTGAAAAGTACTCAAGTCTTGCTGGCACAGGACTGGCAGGCCAAGATTCAGCAGATTGAACAGCAATTGAAACAGGCTTTAACGCCACTGGCTCAGCTGAGCCATGTACAGGATGTGCGGGTGCTGGGCGCAATTGGGGTGGTTGAACTGACTACGCCAGTCGATATGCAAAGCCTGCAGCAGCAGTTTGTACAGCGGGGCATTTGGGTGAGGCCATTTGGCAAACTGGTTTATGTGATGCCGCCGTATGTGATTTCAGCAGATGAACTGCACTACTTGCTGACCCAGTTGACCGAGGTGGTTCGCCAGATGCAGGAGAATGCCGCATGAGTTTGCTCGACCATTATGCCCAGCAGCTGGAACAGTTAAAACGCACTGCCAATTTGCGCCAGTTTCAGTCCAATCTGCAACATGGCCGCATGATTCAGATTCACGGGCAGCGCATGCTGAATCTGTCCAGTAATGATTATCTGGGGCTGGCCAGCGATGTCAGCTTGCGTGAAGAATTTTTTGATTTAACTCCTGTCACCGAGCGCCGTATGAGCGCCTCATCGTCGCGTTTGCTGACCGGGAACTTCCCGGAATATGAGCAGCTGGAAACGAGTCTGAGTCAGGCCTTTGGCCGAGCCGCCTTGCTGTTTAACAGTGGCTACCATATGAATATCGGGATTTTACCGGCACTGGCCGACAGTAAAACCCTGATTCTGGCTGACAAGCTGGTCCATGCCAGCATGATTGATGGTATCCGTTTATCTTCTGCCAAGGCGGTGCGCTACCGGCATAATGATCTGGCGCATCTGGCCCGGCTGCTGGAACAGTATCATGATGATGCGCAAATTGAACGGATTATAGTCGTGACCGAATCCATTTTTAGTATGGATGGTGATGAAACCGATCTGGCGGCACTGGTGCAGTTAAAGCAGCGTTATCCGAAAGTGATGCTGTATGTTGATGAAGCACATGCTATTGGTGTGCGTGGAGAGCAGGGACTGGGCTGTGCGGAGCAGTATGCGGTGCTGGAGCAGGTTGATTTTCTGGTGGGGACTTTTGGCAAGACCTTGGCATCAGTCGGTGGATATCTGATTAGCCATCCGCTAATCCGTGACTATTTAATTAACCACATGCGCCCGCTGATTTTCAGTACCGCGCAGCCGCCGCTGAATATGGCCTGGACCCGGTTTATGTTCCAGAAGATGTTGCAGATGCAAGCCCAGCGCCAGCATTTACAGCAGATCAGCCAGGAATTAAAAGTGCAGGTTGAAGCCAAAGGCTATGCCTGTCCATCGACCTCGCAGATTGTGCCGGTAATTCTGGGCGAATCGGAAAAAGCCGTACAAAAGGCACAGCAGCTACAGCAGGCTGGGTTTTATATCATGCCGGTACGTCCGCCGACCGTACCGCAAAACAGTTCACGGCTGCGGATTTGCCTGACCGCGCAGATTCAGTCCAGTGAGCTGGCGCAATGCGTGGCGCTGTTATGATGGACAAGTCAGCGATGTCTGTAAATAAATCACAAGTGGCACGGCGTTTTGCCCAGGCGCATCACAGCTATTTGCAGCATGCGGTGATTCAGCAGCAGATTTGCCAGCAACTGGTTCGGCTGATGCAGTCACATCTAACCAGTCGAAAACTGGGACGGGTGTTTGAAATTGGCTGTGGTACGGGGGCTTTAACCCGTGCGCTGGAGCAGCACTTTCAGGTGCAGCAGTTGCTGCTCAATGACCTGTATCCGGAAGTCCAGCAGCAACTGTTTTCTACTTCCCGAACCGAATGGTGGATTGGCGATGCCGAGCAGATCGCTTTTCCAGAACAGCTGGATATGCTGATCTCGAGTTCAGCCTTGCAATGGATGCAGAATCTGCAGCAGCTGTTTGCCAAAATCGCCCATGCTTTAAAGCCTTCGGGTTATTTATGTTTTTCTAGTTTTGGTCCGGACAATCTCAAGGAAATTAAAGCCCTGACCGGGCAGGGGCTGGATTATTTCAGCCTGCCGGAACTGCGCCGCTGTCTGGAGTCACAAGGCTTCGAAATTGTGTATTTGTCTGAAACTGTCAAAACCCTGGCTTTTGAACATCCTCGCCAGGTGTTGCAGCATTTAAAAGCCACCGGGGTCACGGGTACCGCTTCCGGGCACCGCTGGACCAAACACAGTTTGCAGCAGTTTTATCAGGCCTATCGGCAGTTTTCCCGGCTGAATGTGGCCGGCCAGCAGGAATATCTGCTCAGTTACCATCCGATTTATTGTATTGCACGGAGCACAGGCTAATGGCACAGATCTATTTTGTCAGTGGAATTGATACCGGAATTGGCAAAACCTATACCACCGGTTATCTGGCTAAGGTCTGGAGTGCTGAAGGACAGCGAACCATCACCCAAAAGCTGATTCAGACTGGCAATACTGATATTTCGGAAGATATCCAGCAACATCGGGAGATGATGGGCTGTGGCTGGTTGCCTGAAGATGACAGCAAACTGACCATGCCCGAAATTTTCACTTATCCGGCATCGCCGCATCTGGCCACCAAAATTGATGGCCGTGAGATTGATTTCAATAACATCCGCCAGGCGACAGAGCAACTTGCAGCGCGTTTTGATGTGGTACTACTGGAAGGCGCTGGTGGCCTGATGGTGCCGCTCACCACGGAAATGTTAACGATTGATTATATTGCCGAGCAGCACTATCCGGTGATTCTGGTCAGTTCAGGACGTCTGGGTAGCATTAACCATACCTTATTAAGTCTGGAAGCGTTGATGGCGCGAGGGCTGTCGCTGTATGCGCTGGCCTATAACCTGAAAGATGAATCACAAGATCCGCTGATTTCTAAAGATACCGCTGAGTATTTAAAAACCTATTTGGCTCGGCATTTTCCAGAGGCAAAATGGATTGAGATTCCAGTTTTGGATTAAAACTGTGATAAAAAAAGCCACTCAATTGAGTGGCTTTTTGCTAGGCAGCTTAAAACTTTCTAAAGCTTTTGTTGCCAAATGGTTTGCGTGGCGCATGTTCATCACGCTCTTGACGGCCAAAGCTGTTGCCATTTGGGTTATCACGGCGGGCAAAGTGTGTGCCATTCTGGTTTTCACGACGTTCACGATTGCCAAAGTTATCATCACGCGGGCCGCGGGTTGAAGATGTTGGCGCTGCTTCATTGTCACGGCGCTGCTGACGCAAGAAACCACCGCGACGCGCTGCCATCGGTTTTTCCTGCATACGTTCATTACGGCGTTTAGCCATACCGTACAGACCGGTTCCCTGACGTGGTTTCAGCTCAACCGCTTTGGTCAGGTTGTCGATGTCATTCTTGTCCAGCTCCATCCAGCGGCCAGTACGCAGTTCACGTGGCAGAATCACGGTACCATAACGGGTACGTAGCAGGCGGCTAACTTTTAAGCCCTGAGATTCGAAAATACGACGTACTTCGCGGTTACGACCTTCTTTTACCACCACCTGATACCAGCGGTTGATACCATCACCACCAATTTCAGAGAAGGATTCAAACTTGGCCGGGCCATCATCCAGTACCACACCACGCAGCATGTTGTTACGGATTTGTGGCGTGACTTCACCCATTACACGGACCGCATATTCACGCTCAATTTCATTGGATGGATGCATCAGGCGGTTTGCCAGTTCGCCATCATTGGTGAACAGTAACAGACCGGTCGAGTTGATATCCAGACGGCCGACCATGACCCAGCGATCATTGGCGATTGATGGTAAATGATCAAATACGGTCGGGCGTTGTTCCGGATCGTTACGTGAACAGATTTCACCTTCCGGTTTGTAGTAAATCAGCACACGGCGACGGATTTCATCTTCAATCTGGAAGCTGACCTTACGACCATCGATACGAAGCTCATCGCCTGGTTCAATACGCTCACCCACCTGGGCCACTTGGCCATTGACACTTACACGACCAGCGGCAATGACTTCTTCCATATAACGGCGAGAACCCAAACCAACGCGTGCCAGTACCTTTTGCAATTTTTCACTCATGACAGCATAACCTTAGAAATTATCATCAACAGTTCACCTATTCACGATCTCGGTGCCTGGGCATCGAGGTGCATGAAAGCTTCCTTGGCATCCTGCAGGGGAGGCAATTGACCGACAGAGGTCAGGCCAAATGCATTTAAAAATTGTGGCGTTGTGACTAACAACGCGGGTCTTCCAGGGAGTTCCCGGAAACCGGATTCCTTAATCCAGTTCCAGTCAAACAACGTTCTGAGAATCTGACTGTTGTTTGATACTCCGCGAATCTGTTCAATATCTGCTCGGGTCACCGGTTGATGGTAAGCAATCACAGCCAGTGTTTCGAGTAAAGACGGGGATAAACGGGTTGGTCGTTCCGGCCAGGCCTGTGCAATCAGGGTACGATATTTGGCCCGTACCTGAAAACGGAAACCTTGCGCAGTTTCAACCAGTTCAATAGACCGGCCATGTTGCAGCATGGCCAGTTGTTGTAAAAAGACTTTTAATTCTGCCTTACTATAGCGTGCCTGAAATGCTTCTCTCAGACGTGCCAGCGATACCGGTGCATCACTGGCAAAAATAATGGCTTCTAGCTGCATCAGCACTTCATGATGCTGTTCATCACTGGACATGTTAAGGGTTTGCTCTGACATTAGGCCTGTGCTCCCTGAATGGCCAGCGGTGCTTCGACACCACTGGCAACAATTGCCACTTTTTGCTGACGGGTCAGTTCCAGAATCGCCATAAAGGTCACGACCATGCCCATACGGCCCTGGCTCGGCTTGAGCAGCTCGGCAAACGCTAGCACTTCACCGCTTTGCAGCTTTGCTTCAATATAGGCAATCCGTTCTTCCAGTAACACCGGTTCCTGCTGAATCTGGTGAATCACCGGTTCAGGGCGGTTAAATACACAAAATAGCGCATCACGTAACAAGCTGGCCTCATGACCCTCATTACTATACGCCACTTGGCCCAGACTGACATGGGTATTAAAGGTATCACGCTCTAACACCGGCATTTGCCCCAGACGTTCAGCCGCCTGTTTAATGCGTAAATAATTTTCCAGCCGGTCAATCAGTTCCTGCTTTGGATCTTTTTCCAGCTCGCTGATGGCTTTGGGTTTCGGCAGCAGCAAACGCGATTTTAAATCGGCCAGCAGGGCAGCCATCACCATATAATCTGCGGTCAGCTCAATATTCAGGGATTTCATCGCATCCATATAAGCCAAATACTGAGAGGCAATCGGTGCGATATCAACCTGTAGCAGGTCAAAGCCGTTTTTTTGAATCAGGTAAATCAGAAAGTCGAGCGGGCCTTCGAAATGCTCTAACAGGATTTCAAATGCTGCAGGAGGAATATATAAATCCTCAGGAATCGTCTCTTGCCACTCATCCAAAACGCGGATGTGCGGGACTTGGTCCATAGCAGGATGCACAGATTGATTCATTACAGTTTTAGGCCACGCGAATTTTCAAAGGCATGAAAAGAGCTTTACATTCGATCTCACATCGAAAAGAAAGCATGGAGTTAATTGCGCGTAGTTTAATGGAAATTGACTATGAAATAAATTACCCAAATGACTAAAAGCGAAAAAAAGCAAAAGTAGATGGCAATTCTGCAGCGAAAAAGCAGGAAAAATCACGTTCAATACAGTAGAAGACAGGGCCTGAAAGCGCATATAGATGAGGGTTTTAGCAAGAAAAACTCACCTTAGATCAAACACGTGATAAAGCGGATTGCTCAAGCTGTTCCAGCAGTTGCTGACACATTTCACGGCTGCACAGGTTCTGGTGGCCTAATCTTAAGGACAGGATATAGGCCTCTTCAACACTCGACAGCAGATGATATGCCTGTTGTTCGATAGAGAACACGACAGCCGGGTTGGGTATTGCATCCAGCAGCAGAGCCTCAGCTTCCAGAGACCAGGGTTGGGTCGCATAGATTAGCTGGCTTTTGGGAAACTCGCGAAGGTTGAGCAACAGATAAAATAAATCCATACCTTTTCCTCCTGAGATGGCGCTGAGCGCTGTTATTCAAACGCACTCACATCACCAATACCACGACGGATAATTTCCGGCTGATCACCAGATAAATCGACAATACTGGTGGTGGTTAAAGTCCCCAGGCCACTATCAATAAATACATCAATACGTTTACCAAGCTGCATTTCAATATCATAAGGATCATCCAGCGGATCATCCTGCCCCGGTAAAATCAGGGTGGAGGTCAAGAGCGGTTCATCCAGCTCTTTCAGTAACATTTGGCAAACCGGATTGCTCGGAATACGCAGGCCAATGGTTTTCTTTTTTGGGTGCATCAGACGGCGCGGCACTTCACTGGTGGCCGGTAAAATAAAAGTGGTTACTGCCGGGGTATTGTTTTTTAGCAGGCGATACATGGCATTATCGACCTTGGCATAAGTGGCAATATCGGACAGGTCACAACATAAAATTGCATATTGATGTTTAGGGCCAAGACCACGAATTTGGGCAATCCGTTCCATGGCTGCTTTATTCCCAATCTGGCAGCCAATCGCATAGGCTGCATCGGTAGGATAGACCACCACATCGCCGGCACGAATCCGTTCTACTGCCTGACTAATTAAACGGGGCTGAGGATTTTCAGGATGAACTCTTAAATGCAGCATATTCTTTTCTCCTGATCTGATGATGATTCGCTTTTCAGACCATTGTACAAAGCTCTGTATATCCAGAGCGTTGATTTATGTAATTTAATCAAGCATTTCTCTTGCAAATTCATCGCTATGTAAGCTTTTGCCATGCCGGGTACATAAACAGATACAGTCAATAAAGCGTTTGGCATCGCGTGGCAGTTTGGCTTCACCACGAAAATAACGCTGTACCTGGGCATAAACATTGTCTTTAAAGCAGGCACCATCGCCGCCTTCACCGGTCAGGTTATCTAAAGAAACCCGGAATTTGCGTCCAAATGCAGTGGCAAACATCCATTCAATCGCTTGCGGCTTGATTTCGACCTGCTCAAACAGGGCCTGCTGCTCAGCTGTGCGGCCATCCGGAGCATACCAGTAGCCTAAATCGGGCTGTTTACGGCGTTCCTCACCGGCAATGGTCCAGTGACTGATTTCATGCAGGGCACTGTTAAAGAAACCATGCGCAAACTGGATGCGGGCAGGGGTGTCTGCGGTGGCGGGAAAATACTCCGGTTCAAAATCACCACGCACCAGGTTGACATTGTGGTGGGAAAACCAGTGATTAAAGTGTAAGATGAGCCAATCGACGTATTCTGATTCTGTCGATAATTTCAACCAGTCCGAGAGTTGCACTTGGTCAGGTGAAATGTCAGAATCGAGCGTTGAAAGTGTGCTAACGAGTGATGAAACATTCACTTCTGTTTGCGGCTGCAACAGATGCATGACTTAATTTACCCAATTGGTCTGTCTAAATAAGTACAAAATTGTATCTTAATCTTTGACAGAGTACTGATGAATTTGTAGAATTGCCGCCTTAATTATGTCAGCAAATACCTTTCCGGCACAGATTGAGCCGTTTAAATGGGCTGAACAGGGCTTTACATGGTCAGGTACCCTGCCATTGTCTCGCTTTGCTCGTATTGCTCGTGAAGCTGTTGGATCAATTGATGATCAATTGATTAACATAGACTGTAAGCTATCAATGGATGCCTATCATCGCATTGCATGGCTAGATGGTCACGTTGAAACACAAGTTCCAATGGAATGCCAGCGCTGTCTGGATACTGTGGAAATTGACCTTGTTTTAGACTTCCATTTAGCGCTTGTAGATGATGAGTCACTGATAGAGCGCTTGGATGAGGATGCTGATTTCATTGTTCTGGGTGAAAGTGAAGCAACCAGCAAAGGTGATTATGATTCACCGGCGACGGCTGATTTACTCGCACTTATAGAAGATGAACTGTTATTGTTGCTGCCTTTGTCGCCTAAGCATGACGCTTGCGAACACAAGCATCAACCTGCCGTTCAGAACGATGTCGAAGAAAAACGGGATAATCCGTTTGATGTTTTGGCAAGTTTGAAGGGTAAACTTAACTAAAAATTATGTTATAATTTTGCGTTAAGACAACTGAATTTGTTCTGATCCATTTTTTCGATCTTTGTAAGGAGCCATCATGGCCGTTCAGCAAAACCGTAAAAGTCGCTCTCGCCGTGACATGCGCCGTTCACATGACGCTTTAACCGAGAATGCATTAACTGTAGACCAAGCTACTGGTGAAACTCATCGTCGTCACCACGTATCTAAAGATGGTATCTACCGTGGTCGTCAATTATTCGCTAAAGCAGCTGATGCTGAATAATTGTTGACAAGCATTAAGCGTCAAGCTTAGTGGAAAAAATGGGAGCGTAAGCTCCCTTTTTTTGTTGTTTTTCGCAATTACTTCACCCGAAAAATAGTGTTAAATTTTCGCACCAACGATCAGCTTACATAAAAAAGAACTGTTGAAGGGGCGTACCCTGTTTAAAACAGCTCTACACGAAAGGATTTTTATATGTCTGCTACACGATTCGAGCAAGCGACAAAAACTGCATTTGTGTTTCCTGGACAAGGTTCACAAAAAGTCGGCATGCTGGCAGAACTTGCAGAACAGTTTGCTGGTGTGCGTGAAACTTTTGCGGAAGCATCGGCCGCAATCAGTTTTGATTTATGGCACATTGCGCAAAGTGGTGAGGGTTTAGATCAAACAGAATTTACCCAGCCGGTTTTATTGACCGCCAGTATTGCATTGTGGCGTGTCTGGCTGGAGCTGGGTGGTGTAGCACCCAAATATCTGGCAGGCCACTCTCTGGGCGAATACAGCGCGCTGGTGGCGGCGGGTGCGTTATCACTGGGTGATGCCGTGAAGCTGGTGAATTTACGTGGCAAACTCATGCAGTCAGCTGTGCCACAAGGCCAGGGCGCTATGGCGGCCATTTTGGGTCTGGAAGATGCCAAAGTGATTGAACTGTGTGCGCAAGCTACCGCACAAGGCACCGGTTCAGTTGAAGCAGCCAACTACAATGCCCAAGGTCAGGTGGTAGTTGCTGGCGATAAAGCAGCGGTAGATGCAGTCATCGCACTCGCCAAAGAAAATTCAGCCAAAGCTATTGCGCTTCCGGTGTCAGTGCCATCGCACTGTTCACTGATGAAACCGGCTGCAGAACAGTTCGCACAAGCTTTGGAACAAACTGCCATTGAGCTACCAAGCATTCCTGTAATACAAAATGTGGGCGCAGCTGTAGCAACTGATGTTGCTCAATTGCGTCAGGCTTTGACTGCTCAATTGTATCAGTCTGTGCAATGGACAAACACCATGCAGTACCTGCAAGACCAGGGCATTCAGTACATTGTTGAATGTGGTCCAGGAAACGTATTGGCGAACCTTGCAAAACGCTTACCTCACATAGAAAAAGCATTCCCGATTGACAGTAACAGTCGTCTGGAGGATGCCTTAAATGCCATTTTAGTGGCTGAAGGGAAAATTGCATGACACAAGAACGCAAAGTCGCATTGGTGACAGGTGCAAGCCGAGGGATTGGTGCAGCCATCGCTCAGCAGCTTATTCAAGACGGTTATTTTGTGGTTGGGACAGCAACTTCTGAAGCAGGTGCAGAAAAACTAAGCAAAGGCTTTGGTGAACAGGGTGCGGGTAAAGTCCTGGATGTTCGTAATGGCGAGGCAATTGATGCGCTCATTTCGGACATCGAACAAAACTATGGTCCGGTACTGGTCTTGGTGAACAACGCTGGTATTACCAAAGATAATTTGTTACTGCGTATGTCTGAAGATGACTGGGATGATATCCTCAACATCCATCTGAAAGCCGTTTACCGTTTGTCTAAACGTGTACTGAAAGGCATGACCAAAGCGCGTTTCGGTCGCATTATTAATATTAGTTCAGTGGTGGCACACTTTGCCAATCCGGGACAGGCCAACTACTCTGCGGCCAAAGCAGGGATTGAGGCATTTAGCCGCAGCCTGGCCAAGGAAATGGGCAGCCGTCAAATTACGGTTAACTCTGTTGCACCCGGTTTTATTGCAACAGAAATGACCGAACAGTTAAGTGAAGAAATTCGCAAAAAAATGAGTGAGCAAGTGGCATTAAACCGTTTAGGTGATCCACAAGATATCGCCAATGCAGTGAGTTTCTTGGCTTCTGACAAAGCAAGTTACATCACTGGTACAGTGTTACATGTAAATGGTGGTTTATACATGAATTAAGCTCATGTATAAACTTTCAAAAACTTATAGATTCAATTAAACTAACGGCATTAAAAACGCCACAAGCAATGAGGAGAATTCCTGTGAGCGATATCGAACAACGCGTTAAACAAGCGGTTGCTGAACAACTTGGTCTTAAAGCTGAAGAGATTAAAAACGAAGCATCTTTCATGGATGACTTAGGAGCAGACTCTCTGGACCTGGTTGAACTTGTAATGTCTTTCGAAAATGATTTCGACATCACAATTCCTGATGAAGATTCAAACGAAATTACAACTGTTCAATCTGCAATTGACTATGTGACTAAAAAACTTGGTTAATTAAAGATTTTTAGCAGATGCTAAGAAAAGCCACCCTTTTGGGTGGTTTTTTTATGGCCGGCCGAAATTACATAAGCTTACTTTTATCTAACCAAGCGCAACGCTCTCCTGTGTATTTTTTCGTTATAAAAAGAAAGCACGCAATTCCAAATGATTGATAAAAATCAATTACATCAAATAAAAGCTGGAGAATAACAATGGGACTTTTTGATTTTGTAAAAGGTATTGGTAAGAAAAACACTGCCCCGGCAGAGCAACAACCGGCAGCACCGGCGGCGCCAGCAGAACCGTCTGCACAGGAAATGGCCAATAAATTATTGGGACATATTAAATCTTTAGGCTTACCAATTACGGGCCTTTCTGTGAACTACAATGGCAAGACCGATTTAGCCACGATTAAAGGGCAGGTACAAAGCCAGGCCGATCGTGAGAAAATTGTACTAGCGGTGGGAAATATTGATCATGTCGCGCAAGTGGATGATCAGATGACTGTGGCAACGCCAGAACCAGAAAGTAAATTCTATACAGTTAAATCAGGCGATACCCTGTCTAAAATCTCAAAAGAATTTTATGGTGATGCTAATCAGTATAATAAAATCTTTGAAGCCAACCGTCCTTTGTTAAAAGATGCGGATGATATTTTCCCTGGACAGGTGTTACGTATTCCGGCTTAAAGATTCAGAATTTTTATAAAAAGACGCGTATCGCGTCTTTTTTGTATTCAAGAGGGTGCGAATTTATATTTTTTATTCGCAGATGAATTCAGCTTATTTATAGTGCTGAAAAAATTAAACCCTCTTCGGAGGGTTTAATCATAAACTTTTACCAGCTCAACGCACCGCCCGTCTGATAATCCGTTACACGCGTCTCGAAGAAATTCTTCTCTTTACGCAGATCCATCATCTCAGACATCCAGGCAAACGGGTTGGTCACACCGCTAAACTGCTCAGGTAAGCCCAACTGGCTTAAACGGCGGTTACAGATGAACTTCAGGTATTCTTCCATCATGCCGGCGTTCATGCCCAATACGCCACGTGGCATGGTGTCACGCGCATATTCAATCTCAAGCATGGTGCCTTCAAGAATCATTTGAATCACTTCTTGCTGGAACTCGGCGGTCCACAGGTGCGGGTTCTCGATCTTGATCTGGTTGATCATGTCGATACCGAAGTTCAAGTGCATTGATTCATCACGCAGGATGTACTGGAACTGTTCCGCCACACCATTCATCTTGTTACGACGGCCCATTGACAGGATTTGCGTGAAACCGCAGTAGAAGAAGATGCCTTCAAGTACGCAGTAGAATGCAATCAGGTTACGCAGCAAAATCTGGTCGTTTTCAGGGGTACCGGTTTTGAAAGTCGGGTCGCTTAAAGATTGGGTGTATTTCAGGCCCCAAGCTGCTTTACGTGCGACTGATGGTACTTCACGGTACATGTTGAAGACTTCGCCTTCATCCATGCCTAAAGATTCGATACAGTACTGATAAGCATGCGTGTGAATCGCTTCTTCAAACGATTGACGCAAGATGTACTGACGGCATTCCGGGTTAGTGATGTGACGGTAGATCGCCAGAACCAGGTTATTGGCCACCAGTGAGTCAGCAGTCGAGAAGAAGCCCAGTGAGCGCATCACGATGGTACGTTCATCTTCAGTCAAGCCATTTTCAGACTTCCACAACGCGATGTCGTGGTTCATGTTGATTTCTTGTGGCATCCAGTGGTTGGCACAACCATCCAGATATTTTTGCCAAGCCCATTCGTATTTGAACGGCACCAGCTGGTTTAAGTCAGCGCGGCAGTTGATCATACGTTTGTCATCAACCTGTACGCGTCCTGCACCCATTTCCAGCTCTTCCAGGCCAGGCGCCACGTCAAGCTGTTCTAGGGAAGCAGATGCTCTTGCCAGCGAATCGGTTGAATTTGCTGATCCGCTTCGAGGGGTTGCAGCGGGTTGTGCAGCTGCCACATGCGTCTGTGGTTGCTCTGCAGCAGGTACCACTTGCGGATTAGCCGCTTTTTGCGGTTCGACGGGCGTAGGCTGGTGTTCAGGAGCAGCCGGTTTTTGCGAATCATCTTCGAAATCGTCCCAACTTAGGATAGACATGGGATTCTCCTTAAGTATAAAAGGTGAACCCCATTTGAAATAGAGACTAGATTATATTCCTGTCTCTATTTCAAAACCATTTAATATGAATATTAAATGGTGGGGGGTTCCTATTCCTTTAAAATGTTTAACAAATTTTGGTCAATCGGAAAGACAATAAGATGGTCATTCAAATCAACACAATGCCTAAAATCATTCATGATTTCATCAGTCGTTTTAGCTGTATTCAACAACCACATAGACTTCTGTAATCTTTCATGCTCATACTTTCCAAGAGCTTGATAAATCTTGGAATAGTTTGAACTTGGTTTATTGTGTAGATCGTAACTTAAGCACATGTAATGCATAAAAATCTCCTGCTACTTGAGTGAAAAACAATTGAAAATTAGCTTTCATTTTTAAAACTCCTAAAAACAATGTTTTAGATTAAAAATGAGAATTAACAGTTGACTCAAAACTCAAAGTAAACGAAGATTTCGTTACTTTCGTAGTGGAAAGTTTTCAGCCAACCGTGTTCTCGGTTATCTGAGATTGATGGAGGGGATACGCCAATATCCCCAACATTTTTCTCAAATCCCTTCTAAATCTCCAATTACTCTTTATCTTTCGTAATCTTCAATCTAGATTTGATTTTGTATTAGTACATAATCAAAAGAAGTAATTCGTCTAAATAAAACTACTTATTTTGTTTACGCTGTTGCTGGCGAAATTTAAACCAGAAATAAGCAAGCGGTGCGTAAAAGGTAACGGCAAAGGAAAGGATCAATGCCACAAGTCCTAACATGTAATTGTGAGTCATATGGGGCATAGGTTTTCCTTTTACTTTTAGTTTGTGAATCCTAGCCGAAACTAGGATTCACGTTTAAATCATTTTTTAGATGATTTTGCTGGCTTCACTGTTTCAACAATCGTGGTCTTTGGGTGCTTTTTAGCATATTCCAAAGTAACGTATTGACCAGTGATAGCACTTCGAGCTGCTTTTTGATTATTAGCCATGCTCAGTACTCCTTGATACAAAATCAAGATGACTCTTACTGGCTCATAAACTAATTCAATGATAGAATCGCTCACGCATTCTCATATGCCAGCCTCGTTGTGACCATCTTGGTATCACTTCGAGATTGAAAGCCTTCTAGTTAGTTTTGGTCGACGCTAGAGGGCTTTTTTATTGCCTAAATTTCGTAATCCCCCTAAATCCCCCTTTATAAAAGGGGGACTTTCCCCCTCCTTTATTAAAGGAAGGTCGGGGTGGATTAGAAACCCGTCAGATTACTGACAAGCCTCACAATCAGGATTATCAATTGAACATGCTTGTGGCACTGGCGCTGCTTGAGTGAAACCTTCTTCCTCTACAGGCGCTTCAGGTTTTTTCTCTTCAACCACTGGCGCTGCAACTACAGGAGCCGCAACGGTTGCAGGCTTAACTGCATTCAGTGCGCCCGTGTTAATGGTTGATTTCTCAGCCGATGTTGCACCTAAAGCACGTAGATAATACGTCGTTTTCAGACCACGTAACCAAGCCATCTTATAAGTGATGTCCAGTTTTTTACCATTTGCACCAGAGATGTAAAGGTTCAGTGACTGTGCCTGATCAATCCATTTCTGACGACGAGATGCAGCATCCACAATCCAGCGCGGCTCAACTTCAAACGCAGTCGCGAAGATGGCTTTCAGCTCTTCAGGAATACGCGAAATCTTTTGTACTGAACCTTCGAAGTGTTTCAGGTCGTTGACCATTACCGCATCCCATAGGCCGCGTTCTTTCAATGCACGTACCAGGTAAGGGTTGATCACAGTGAACTCACCAGACAGATTTGATTTCACATACAGGTTCTGGAAGGTTGGCTCAATCGATTGAGACACGCCACAGATGTTAGAAATAGTTGCTGTTGGTGCAATGGCCATCACGTTCGAGTTACGCATACCGTCTTTTTGAACTTTGGCACGTAAAGTGTCCCAGTCCAGACGTTGGGTACGATCAACTTCAAACATGCGCTCAGGACGGGTTTTCGCTACCAGCTCTAAAGAGTCGATTGGTAAAATACCCTGATCCCATAATGAACCTTTGAAGGTTTCATAGGTGCCACGTTCAACCGCCAGATCACTTGAGGTTTGAATTGCGTAGTAAGAAATCACTTCCATTGATTCATCAGCAAAATCAACTGCTGCATCAGAACCGTAGGCAATACCCATTTCGTACAGTGCATCCTGGAAGCCCATGATACCCATACCTACCGGACGGTGACGCAGGTTCGAGTTTTTCGCCTGTGGTACCGCGTAGTAGTTGATGTCAATCACGTTGTCGAGCATACGTACCGCAGTTTTGATGGTACGTGCCAGTTTTTCATGATCCAGCTTGCCACCTTGAACGTGCTGTACCAGGTTAATTGAACCCAGGTTACAGACCGCGATTTCATCTTTGCTGGTGTTCAGGGTAATTTCTGTACACAGGTTGGATGAGTGCACCACGCCCACGTGTTGTTGTGGTGAACGCAGGTTACATACGTCTTTGAATGTAATCCACGGGTGGCCGGTTTCGAACAGCATCGACAGCATTTTGCGCCATAAGTCTTTGGCACGTACTTTCTTATGCAGCAGGTTCTGTTCTTTCGCCACCGCTTCGTAATGCGTATAGCGCTCAGTGAAGGCCTGGCCAGTCAGATCATGCAGGTCTGGTGTTTCAGATGGCGTGAACAGGGTCCATTCTGCATCTTCAAACACACGTTGCATGAATAAGTCAGGAACCCAGTTCGCTGTGTTCATGTCATGGGTACGACGACGGTCATCACCGGTGTTCTTACGCAGTTCCAGGAATTCTTCGATGTCTAAGTGCCAGGTTTCAAGATAGGCACAGACCGCACCTTTACGCTTACCACCCTGGTTCACCGCAACCGCAGTATCGTTTGCGACTTTCAGAAACGGTACCACACCTTGTGATTTACCGTTGGTCCCTTTGATGTAAGAGTTCAGGGCACGAACTGGAGTCCAGTCATTACCTAAACCGCCTGCCCATTTAGACAGCATTGCGTTATCACGCATTGCGCCATAAATATCGTACAGGTCATCACCAATGGTGGTGAGGTAACAGCTAGATAACTGCGGACGTAGCGTACCTGAGTTAAACAGGGTAGGCGTAGAAGCCATGTAGTCGAAGCTCGACAACAAGTTATAGAACTCAATTGCACGTTCTTCTTTGTTGTCTTCGTTCAGCGCCAGACCCATAGAAACGCGCATGAAGAATAACTGTGGCAATTCGAAACGGATACCATCTTTATGGATGAAGTAACGGTCGAATAACGTCTGTAAACCAAGATACGTAAACTGGTTAGAACGTTCTGGCTGAATGGCAGCGGCCAGTTTTGCCAGATCAAAGTTCAGCAGGTCTTCTGACAGCAGCTCCAGCTCGATACCTTTTTTCAGGAAGGTTTCCAGAGCTTCGCCTTCAGGGGTTTCTACTGGTAGACCCAGGAACTCCAGGCCTGTTGCCACTAAGTCATTACACAGCAGGCGCGCAGTAACGTAAGTATAGTTTGGTTCCTGTTCAATACGGGTACGCGTCGCCATCATCATGGTGGTTGAGATGTCTGACTCTTTTACGCCGTTGTACAGGTTTTTCACGGTTTCATCGACAATGGCCTGAACATCAATGCCTTCAAGACCTTCAGCTGCAGTGGTGACGGTTGCTGTCAATGCACTTAAATCCAGTGGCTTTAACTGGCCCTGGCTGTCAGTGATCTGTAAGGTCGGGTGATGGTTGGCACCCATCTGCTTACGTGCTTCAGAACGTTGTTCGCGATAGATGACATAAGCACGAGCAACTTTCTGTTCGCCTGTACGCATAAGCGCAAGCTCAACCTGGTCCTGAATTTCTTCAATGTGAATGGTGCCGCCTGATGGTAAACGACGCTTAAACGTGTTCAGAACCATTTCAGTCAGTTGTTCGATACGGTCATGAATACGGCTGGAATCGGCGCTTTGCTGACCTTCAACCGCCAGGAAAGCTTTACCAATCGCTACAGAGATTTTTTCTGCATCGAAAGGGGCCACTTCACCGGTGCGTTTAATCACCTGAAGTTGACCGGGTGTGGATGTGATTACGCTCATGTCAGCATAGCTCCATTGTCATCTATTGTTATGTTTATAGACCATTGAACCGGGCAAAAAATAGGCCACAGTGTTTGAGGAATAAACACAAGACTTAGTGGTTTAAAATTGAATTGAACACAAGATACGGGAAATTTTAGGGTAGATCAATATTGACTTTTCTTTAAAATTTTTGGCGTTTTTTGGATAAAATCTTTTGCAAAAAAATCCCCGATTTGTCCATTCGGCTATAAGCCTTATCGGACAAGGGCATAGCATAACAAAGCCGGCATAATCTGCTTATAGATAAACGTGTGGATAACTAAAAATCTCTTTGAACAGTCAGTCACATTCTGATCAATGGCCAAAAGCTGCAAAAAAATTGTACATTTTAAAAAGATTTATGTTGTTGAATTCATGGAATTCAGTTAAAAAGAGAAAAGTATAAGGAATTCAATAATTAATAAAAATATAACAAAAAGCTACTTTGATGTATCAGTTTAGTGAATAGCATCTTGTTTACAATGTAAACGTGTGTATATTGCAGAATATATTTCGACGTATCTACCGGATTTTAAAAGGATAGAATACGTTTAATCAAATAAAGGGGCAGTTCATGAGCCAAGAAGAAAAGTTACCAAAAATTTTAATTGTTGAAGATGATGAGCGTCTGGCACGTTTAACTCAGGAATACCTGATCCGTAACGGACTGGAAGTGGGTGTTGAGCCAGATGGGAACCGTGCCATCCGCCGTATTATCGCGGAGCAGCCAGATTTAGTGGTGCTGGATGTAATGCTGCCGGGTGCAGACGGTTTGACCATTTGCCGCGAGGTTCGTCCACATTATCATCAACCGATTCTGATGCTCACTGCACGTACCGAAGATATGGACCAGGTTCTGGGTCTGGAAATGGGTGCAGATGACTATGTCGCCAAGCCGGTTCAGCCACGTGTTCTGCTGGCGCGTATTCGTGCCTTGCTGCGCCGTACTGACAAAGCCCCTGAAGATGAAGTGGCACAGCGTATCGAATTTGATGACCTGGTCATCGACAATGGTGGCCGCTCGGTAACCTTGAATGGTGAACTGGTCGATTTCACCAGCGCAGAATATGACCTGCTCTGGTTACTGGCTTCGAATGCTGGCCGTATCCTGTCGCGTGAAGATATTTTCGAGCGCCTGCGCGGTATTGAATATGACGGTCAGGACCGTTCAATTGACGTGCGTATTTCGCGCATCCGTCCAAAAATTGGCGATGACCCGGAAAATCCAAAGCGTATTAAAACTGTACGCAGCAAAGGATACTTATTTGTCAAAGAAACGAATGGTATATAATCGTCGCGCGTATCTGAGATAGGACTGTTTTTCGTGTTCAAACACAGCATATTCTTGCGGATTTATGCAGGATTGGTAATTCTGGTGGCATTGGTGGCCGTGTTAGGCTATTTGCTGGTTCAGATCATTAACTATCAGCGCGCGCAAGAATATCGTGAATCCCTGACCGATGGTATGGCCTATATCATTAGTGAAGGGGTGGCGCGACAACCCAATGAGCAGCAAAAGCAGGACTGGATTTCAGATGCCTCGGATTTGCTGGAACTGCCCATCTATTATATTGCTGCCGATAAGGTCGAGCTGTCACGGGCCGAACTGAAACGGATCAAAGAGCGCAGGGCTGCGGTACGTTACGATGCAGAAACGACCACAGCCTATATTATTATGGGCCTGAGAAATGACCCGGAACATTATCTGTATATCAAGGCCGATGAAATTACCGAACGGCAAATGAAGGCACTGCCGATCTTTATTCTGGATTATCTGGTCTATTTCCCGGGACAGGAAAAAGAATATCTGGCCCGTATCCAGGATCAGTTTTCTTATCCTATCGACATTCAGAACATTGCCGATTTACCGCTCGACTCCGAGCAAATTGGCCGTTTAAGGCTGGACCACAGCATTATCCTGTATCGGGATAATGCCAGCGTACGTGGCACCACCATCTCCATTATTTCGCCAATGCCGAATTCGCCGTCCGAGGTGCTGGTACTTGGTCCGGTTCCGCTGTTTAACTGGATGCCATTCCAGCTGGCGGCCGGGATTACCTTGCTGAGTCTGTTTATTCTGAGTCTGGGCATTTATGGCCTGATTCTGCCGATGCAGCGCAAAATCCGTGAAGTAAATTTTGCCTTGAACCGCATGAAAACCGGCGATTTAAACCTGCGTTTACCCATTGACGGTTCAGATGAAATGGCCAGTCTGGCCTCCAGCTATAACAGCATGTCCGATCATATCCAGCGTCTGATTGAAGCCCAGCGCGAGCTGATGCGCGCGGTATCGCATGAACTGCGTACCCCGGTAGCGCGGATTCGTTTTGGGATGGAAATGTTGGCTGAAGAAGATGATTATGAATACCGGATTCAGCAGCTGGACATGATTGATAAAGACATTGAAGCACTGAATACCCTGATTGACGAGATCATGACCTATGCCAAACTGGAGCAGGGCATGCCATCGTTAGAAATTAAAAAAGTGGTGCTGTTTGAGGTGCTGGATCAGGTGGTTAATGAAACCGACGCACTGAAAACCGGTAAGGACATTCAGCTGCAAACCATGTCGACCAGTCTGGAAGTCGATGCCGAGCGCCGTTATTTACACCGCGTGGTGCAGAACTTGGTCGGGAATGCGGTGCGTTATTGTGACCACAAGGTACTGGTCAGCGGTGGCGTGACTGCACAAGGCGTGGCTTATGTCTGTGTGGAAGATGATGGGCCGGGCATTCCAGAAGAAGACCGGAGCCGCGTATTTGAAGCCTTTGCCCGTTTAGATGATAGCCGTACCCGTGCCTCTGGGGGGTATGGTCTGGGCCTGTCGATTGTCAGCCGGATTGCCTACTGGTTTGGCGGCAAGATTGAGGTGGATCAGAGCACCACTTTGGGCGGTGCACGTTTTATTATGTCCTGGCCGGCGCAGCGCTTTAGCAAGTCGCGTAAAAAGCAGGGCAATAAAGAAGGGCTGGAATCTTAAACGCTGCTTCAAAGATTCAGCTAAAGAACAGCAAGCAAGGGGCGGTTGCTGTTCTTTGGTGGGAGAGTTGGGTCAGAGATTGTCAGCCATCGTTACCATCTAAAATGGTCCGCGTACTCTCTTTCTGTCCAGTCTTTGAATTGATCAATTGAGTTGCAAAAAAATAGCCAGTGATGTCACTGGCTATTTTTTTTGCATGGAGCAATTATTGAGTCTGTTCTTTGTACAAGCGGTCTGCTTCATCAAAACGCTCAGTAATGCTGCTGCTTGGCGCTTTGCCCAGCAAGCTCACCACAATAATGGCAATGAACGAGCAGACAAAGCCCGGAATAATTTCATAGATACCGGTATCGCCCCAGACATTTTTCCAGAGAATCACCATCACCGCACCCACGATCATGCCGGCCAGCGCACCATTTAAAGTCATGCGTTTCCAGAATAAAGACAAAATAATCAGTGGACCAAATGCGGCACCAAAACCAGCCCAGGCATAAGCCACCAGGCCCAGAACTTTCGATTCCGGGTTACCGGCCATCCAGATTGCCAGCAGGGCAATCAGTAACACCATTAAACGGCCAACCCAGACCAGTTCTTTTTGTGAGGCAGATTTACGCAGGAACGATTTATAGAAGTCTTCAGTTAGGGTACTTGAACAGACCAGCAGCTGACAGCTTAGGGTACTCATCACCGCAGCCAGAATTGCCGCCAAGACAATACCAGCCACCCACGGGTTAAACAGGATTTTGGTCAGTTCCATAAACACGGTTTCAGGGTTGGCATTCACCACCCCGGCCAGTTCCGGATGTTGCTGGAAGTAGGCAATACCAAAGAAACCGGCCGCCACCGCACCGCCTAAACACAGGATCATCCAGGTCATGCCAATACGGCGTGCATTTGGAATTGACTTCACTGAATCTGCCGCCATGAAGCGCACCAGAATATGCGGCTGACCGAAATAACCCAGGCCCCAGGCCAGTAACGAGATAATCGCAACAATACTTAAATCACCGACCAGATTCATGGCTTGCGGACGCGCAGCTTCCAGTGCCAGCGTCACTTGAGATAAATCAGAAAAGGTCAGCAGGGTGACAATAGGCGTCAGGATTAAGGCAAAGATCATCAGGCCAGCCTGAATGGTGTCTGTCCAGGACACCGCCAAGAAGCCGCCAATAAAAACATAGCTGATGGTGGCAATGGCACTGATCCATAAGGCTGTGCTATACGACATTTCAAACATACTTTCGAATAAGCGCGCACCGGCCACCATGCCAGAGGCACAGTAAATCGCAAAGAAAATCAGAATCACAAAGGCCGATACAATACGCAGCACTTTTTTCTGGTCATTAAAACGATTGGAGAAATAATCCGGTAAGGTCAGGGCATTGTGCTGCACTTCGGTATGTACCCGTAAGCGGCCCGCAACCAGTAACCAGTTCAGCCAGGCACCAATAATCAGGCCAATGGCAATCCACACCTCAGATAAACCGGACAGGTAAATTGCTCCCGGTAAACCCATCAATAACCAGCCACTCATATCCGATGCGCCAGCAGACAGGGCCGTGACAAAGCTGCCTAAACGGCGGCCACCCAGAATATAGTCTGAAAAGTTGGTGGTTGCGCGATAGGCCATCAGACCAATCGCGATCATGGCGACAATATAAAACAGAAAGGTGATTAAGGTCGGATTTAGGGAGCTCATACGGTATCCATATAGTATGTTGGACAGTAAAGGACTTATGGCCTCAATGCGTTCCATGCAAATTCTTGATGGATACTCACAAGTCCTGAAAGATTCAAAAAATGAAGGCGAAATTTAACCATAATTTTGCATGAAATACTGATTTTTCTTTCAGGCAATAAAAATAGACAGCATCCAGGCTGTCTATTTTTGGCTAAAAAGGTGCTTAGTTTTGTCGGCCCATGACCCCACGAATGGTATTCAGAATATCGGCCGGTAATACCACCGTCTTGGCATTTGGCGACTTCGACATATCCTGCATGGCTTTCACATATTGTTCACCAAGCAGATAGGCCACCGGAATTTCTTTATCGCCGACTGCTGTCGTGACCATTTCAATAGCACGTTGCGAAGCTTCGGCCAGCACCACTTGTGCTTCGGCATCACGGCGTGAAGCTTCAAGACGGCCTTCGGCTTCCAGAATGGCTGCCTGTTTTTCACCATCGGCTTTGGTTACGGTGGCACGACGCTGACGTTCTGCTGCCGCCTGTTCTTCCATTGCTGACTGCATTGTGTTGGATGGTTTAATATCTTGAATTTCAACGGTTTTAAGGGTAATACCCCAGTCCGCAATATCATCTGAAATCGAGGCTTTTAAACGTGCCTTAATATGGTCACGTGAGGACAGCGCATCATCCAGATCCATTTCACCGACAATAGAACGCAACGAGGTTTGTACCAGGTTCTGAATGGCCCAAGAATAGTTTTCAATCCCGTACACCGCTTTTTCTGGCGTGGTCAGGTTAATGTAGGCCACCGCGTTCATCAGCAGGACGGCGTTATCGCGGCTGATGACTTCCTGAGACGGAATGTCCAGCACAATGTCTTTGGTGGTGACTTTATAGGCCACTTCATCGACATAGGGAATTACGAAGTTCAGACCCGGACTTAGGGTGGTGTGGTATTTACCCAAACGTTGCACAATCCATTTATAGCCTTGTGGAACAATACGCACCCCTTTAAAAATGGTGATGGCCACAAAGGCCAGCAGGGCTAAAACAATAATGGAGCCAGCATTCATTTTATATTACTCACTGTTTTTCGTTGTCATTCTGCAGGCTATGCAACTGCACAACCAGATCATTGCCAAGAATATCGACCACACGCACACGATCACCGACCTGCACCGGACTTAGAGTGCGGCAGTTCCATTCATCAGAACCGAGCACCGGCATCGGAAAACGGACTTTCACTTCATCATGCTCCAGATTGGTCTGGATGACCATACCAATCTGGCCGATGGTGGCTTCCCGTGACAGGCCGGCTTTGGTTTTATCAATCGACAGTGGTTTAATAAATTTAAACCAGAGCAGGGTACACAGCACCGATAAAATGATCCACATCACCAGCTGCGTGGTGGTGCCCATCATCGGGAACAGCAGATATAAAACGCCCACCATCAGCGCGCCCACGCCAAACCAGAGTGCAGCAAAAGCCGGCAGCAGCAGCTCGGAAAGAATCAGCAAAATGCCTAAAACAAACCAGTGCCAGGGTTCAAGAACAAATTCCATACATCGACTCGTCGCGAATGATTGTAAAAAGAATCATTGATATAGATCAATCTGTATGCTGTTCAATGTAGCAGATGACAACCGACTTGGATATGAAAAAATCCCCGATGTTAAAATTTGGCTTTGGGTGGTGGCGCCAAAGCGGCTGGAGATTTTTTAAAGTCGCTGATGGCTTTTTCAATGGCGCGGATTTTCAGCTGGGCAGCTTTTTCACCTTCTAAAATGGTCTGGTTGCTGGCTTTTAAATCCAGTGTGCCAATATGACCAACTTTAGGCTGAATCACCACATTGGCCTGGCGCAGTTCTTCATGAATACTCTGCTGGCCCATAATGTTGATGGTCTGATCGAGCAGGCCCCACATATTCATGGGCGTATTACCGGTTGGACGCGCGGAAATATCCACTGCAATGACCAGATCGGCGCCCATATCTTTGGCGGTTTTGACCGGAATCGGGCTGACCAGACCACCATCGACATATTTGGTGCCAGCAATAGTCGCCGGCACAAACACATTTGGAATGCTGCAGGAGGCACGTACCGCCTGACCGGCATTGCCTTTAATAAAGTCGGCTTTACGGCCATTGTCCAGACGGGTGGCGACCGCAGCAAAACGAATCGGGAACTGCTGGATGGCTTTGTTACCCACCTGCTGATTGACATAGTCCTGCAGTTTCTGGCCCAGCACAAAGCCCTGACGGTTCAGGGTTAAGTCGCGAATATCAGATTCTTTAAAGTTTAGGGCCAGTTGCTGTAACTGATACGGTGATTTACCACTGGCATAAAGACTGCCGACAAAACTGCCGGCACTGGTGCCGGTTACAATTTTCGGTTTAATGCCGTGTGATTCTAAAACTTTCAGTACGCCAATATGGGCAAAACCTTTGGCACCGCCACCCCCTAAGGCAATGGCCACCACCGGTTCACGCGCCTGAATAGGCGTTGGAGTCACTGGGGTTTGTACCGCCCGATCACAGCCGGAAAGTGCCAGCAATAACAGGCCGGCTGTCGAAAATTGCAGTAATTTCATGATTCGATAGGAGATTAATTCAACAAAATATGCGCACATCTCAGCAAAAAAATACGGTTTTGGCTAGTCTTTGGGCCAGCGTTTTTGTAACGGCTTGGCCAGCCAGTGCGGATTTTTGGCAGAAAACTTGCCTTCATAATGCTGATAAATCGCGTCTAAATCCTGTTCATAATGCCCGGTCGGATGAAACACACCAAGAATATGAATGGTCTTATGCGCATAATCAAAAGAGAACATCACAATCGGAATTTGTGCGCCATAGGCAATATGATAAAAACCGCTGCGAATCTGCTCGGCCTGTTTGCGCGTGCCTTCCGGCGCCATGCCGACCCAGATCTGTTCACGTTGCCGGATAATTTCAATAATCTGCTGGGTATGGCCCTGCGGCGCATGGCGAATTACCGGCACCACCCCAATCCACTCCAGCAGCGGTTTTAACGGTGTATTAAATAGGGTATGTTTGCCAAAAATGGTGACTTTTAGCCCCAGTCCGAGCAAAGCAGCGAAGCCATGCCAGGCATCAATATTGGAGGTATGCGGGGATATAATTGCCACCGCTTTGGGAAGGTTGGGAAATTCGCCTTTCAGCTGCCAGCCTTGGGCCAAAAAGAGCGATTTAAAAAAGCCTCGACTCAGGGCGCTGCCGCGGCCAGGTACTTGATCAGGTAAAACAGGAAATTGCTTGGTCATTGTTTTTATGTATTATCCTACTGAAACTCAGCCAAGTTTTACAAAATATTGCGACTTTATTCAATGGGGAAGCAGAGCAAAAATACGCTTTTGTTTGAGCAGTTTTGCCTGGAGCCATCCGCTTGGCCTGAAATAAAAAGGAATGTCCGCTGCTATGCCGAATCTTTATCTGTTGCTGTTTTCCCTGTATTGGGCGCAAGGTCTGCCGGTGGGCTTTATGACCCATGCCTTGCCGGTGATCTTAAGGGCGCAAGGGGTATCGCTGGCGCATATTGGCGGTTTTGGCCTGTTAATGTTGCCCTGGTCGATTAAAATTTTCTGGGCGCCGTGGGTGGATCGCTTTGGCCGCAGCGCTCAGGGCCATTACCGTTCCTGGATTATTCCGACTCAGTTGCTGAGTGTCGTGGTGTTAATCGGGCTGTCATTTATCCCGATTCAGGCCCTGAATGAACCGCTGTATTTGTTTGGCTTTTTTTTCGGGCTGTTGCTGATGAATCTGGTTGGGGCCACGCAGGATATCGCCACCGATGGACTGGCGGTGAATATTTTAACTGGCCAGCAGCAGCACTGGGGCAATACCTTTCAGGTGATTGGTTCACGGCTGGGCTTTATTGTTGGTGGGGGCGCCATGCTCTGGGCTTTGGACTGGCTGCACTGGCAGGCCACGTTTCTGATGCTGGCGCTACTGGTATTTTTAAATACCTTGCCAATTTTACTGTATCGTGAACCGCAACATGCAGCCAAAACAGCGCAGAAGACCACGCCTTTTTCCTGGCAGGTCGTGCGCCAGTATCTGGGTTATTTTCGCCAGAGCCGCAGCTTGGCACTGTGGTTATGGGTGCTGCTCAGTTTTAAAATTGCCGATGGTCTGTCTGGCCCATTACTCAAACCGTTAATGGTCGATTTGGGCCTGAGCTTTTCCCAGATTGGTATTTATGTGACCATGCTGGGGGCGTTTGCCGCGTTACTGGGTGCAGGTGTGGCCGGCTTATTGCTCCGGGTGATGTCACGTGCTCGGGCTTTAGTGCTGTTTTCAGTGTTGAAAGTTCTGGCTTTAGCCGCCTATAGCTGGCTGGCCTATCAGTATGAACAGCAGCAGGCGGTAGCACTGTGGCTGATTTATCTGATTAATGCGCTGGAAGATGGTATTTCGGCGATGCTGCTGGTGGTGATGCTCACTTTGGTGATGCACTATAGCCGCAAACAGCTGGCCGGTACCGATTTTACTTTTCAGGTGGCGCTGATGGCTACCGTCAGTGGTGGGCTGTATAGCCTCAGCGGCATACTGGGCGATCAGCTTGGTTATGCACGCTATTTAATGATGATTAGCGGGATTGCGCTGCTGTGTCTGCTTCCGATTCTGGTCTGGGCCAGAAGCCTGCCCAAAGATGAGGCGGTTCAGCACAAATAAACCCTTAAAAAAGAAAAAAAGCGATCCTGGAGGGAATCGCTGGAGTCGTAACTAGTTTATTAAAAATAATGGCCTTCCACCTTGACCCACAGCCGTTTGCTGAATGAATAGTGGCTGTGCTGATGTTATACAGTGAGGAGGGCACTTTCTTGGAATTGACCCTGAATATGGGCAGGGAGTGGTGTGCGATCCCGATGACAAGCAGTGTAGTGGCTGTTTATGACATATTTAAGACAGATGCAGGCGCTGACGTGCAGACTGTCGAATTCCTGTTCAATCAACTCATAGATCGATGCTCCTGATCAGAAAGACTGACTTTTGAATATTCAGATCAGCTGCAGGCGCTTGAACAAAACTAAGAGCGCATTCTCGCTCTTTTAAGGGCGAGTTAGCTCTTTTTTAATGACATGGACTTTTTAGCATTTTTTTCTGACGTTGGTGTTCTTTGTTCTTCAATGTATTTTTTCACTACATCCAAACTTGTGCCACCACAGGATACAGCGCAGTAACTAGGCGACCAAAAGTGATTGCCCCATAGTTTTTCCTTAACTTCATCCCAAAATGAACGCCTTAAAACATAAGAACTTTTCCCTTTCAGTTTTCCAACTAGGTTGGAAACTGAGTGCTTTGGATGAACACTTACAAGCAGGTGGATGTGATCATCTTCACCATTAAACTCAATAAGCTCACAATCCATTTGCAAACAGGTTTCTTCCATAATCTCTTTTAGGGAGGAAAGCATGTCTTTTGTTAATACATCTCTTCTGTATTTTGTAACAAATACTAAATGAACAATGTTTTTATAAATGCATGATCTACCTGTTCTCCACTCGTACATCTTATCCTCATACTAGATTTACTTTAACCTTATTTTAAGCTAAAATAACCTCAACACCTAGAGGTTTTTCAATTGCTAACAGGCATCCAATTAAGAGCATACCCAACACAACATCAAAAGCTGATTTTAAGTCAGTGGATGGGTTGTGCTCGTTTCGTTTGGAATGCCAAATGCGATGAGGATAAATACTTTCGAGGATTTGCCCGTAAGTTTGCAACTTTTGATCACTATTATGAAACCCAAGATCAAAAATACGCTCACTTTAAATCAGATGAGATTAGTTCATGGCTTGCAAACTGCCCTAGTACAATACAAAAGAACTCAACCGTTAATTGGTACAACACACTCAAAAAATCTATTAAAGGTTTATGTGGGCGACCAAAACGTAAAAAGAAGACAGATAAAGGTTCGATTCATTTAACCTCTGATTTATTCGAGTTTCGCACGGAAAGAAATAAGCGCAAGCTATATATCGGTGGTAAAAAATTTAATATAGGCTCATTAAGTTTTAAGGCTCATGCTAACTTTAAAGAACCGAAATCCCTTTATATTCGCAAAGAGCGTGGTCAATATTTCGTTTCTTTCTGCTATGAAGATGGTGTTGAGATTCAAGAGTTTGACGGTAAGAAATTCGATGCTAAAAAATACGCCAAAAGACAGTTAGATCATTTGCAGGGCATGGACGAAGAACAACTACAAAAAATAGTGGTTGGTATAGATCGTGGTGTCACCATTCCTGTTCATGCAGGCTATGAAGAATTTGATTTCTCTAAAGAACAAAAGAATCATTTAACAAAAGCAGATCGCTACATTAAGCGACTGCAAAGAAAACTCGCTCGACAAGTAAAAGGCTCAAACCGAAGAGCTAAGACTAAACATCGAATTGCGGTGCATCACTCTAAGAAAGCCAATATTCGCAAGGACTTTGCTCATAAGACAAGTCATAGCCTAGTTAATGGTTTAGCTAAGGTATTTATCTTTGAAAAATTAAATACCAAGAGCATGACTAAAAAGCCTTTACCAAAGATCGATGAATCAGGTCGATTTATTCCTAATAAGGCTAAAGCCAAAGCAGGCTTAAACAAATCTATCCTGAACGTGGGTTGGCATAGAATTGCATCATTCCTAGCTTACAAAGCAGTTAAGCTAGGTAAAGCGGTATTTACCATCAATGCTTCTTATACAAGTCAAGAGTGCGCTTTATGCGGTCACACTCACCCCGACAATCGCAAAAGCCAAGACAAGTTTAAATGCGTGAGTTGTGGACACATTGACAATGCAGATCACAATGCATCAGTTGTTATTAAGAACAGGGCGATTAATTTAATTTTAGACAGTGGAACGCTGTTGGATGACAATCATTTGTCATCTAGTGGGCGCAGAGGTGTTCGTAAGACGACTAAGGGTGTTAAAGCCCTTTTTCGCAGTACCAATGAAGCGTCAAAAGAGATGTGTGCAACTTAGGTTGCACTACGGAAACTCGGTTGCTTTAGCTCCGAGTAGTTCATTAAGCAAGATACTCATCAGCTGGTTTGGTTTAGATATTCCATTTTTAGTGATGAATCCTGTGATCAACTCGTCAATGACAAGTGGCGTTGGCTAAATCACAACGTCAATCATGCTTCATGCTGGTGCAGCTAAAATTCGAGGCCAATCCATCCCGGTAGAAAACTTAACATACCTAGTAAGACCGCGAAAATTCCATGCTAAAGCTGAGCTAAAAAATCGGCCAGCGCCAGCAGAATCGCTGATCTACTTCTTCAATACCTCATGTTGTTGCCGGTTGATTCCAGCAGAGTGTCATCAGTTTTATAAGTCGCTGATCCAGCAGCCAGAAAACTGTTAGTACCGGACTTATAAAAAAGCATCACCATCGAACTGGAAACCAAGGTGGGTTTGGGCGGCAACGTCGTGATTGATCAGTACAACTTGATAAGTCGATGCACCGGACAAGTCATTATCAGGCCATCAGGCTGAATTATAACGCTCAAAAACCGCTCCAATCAGATACAAAAGCAATAAACAGTTGGAAGATTTGGTTTTGTCCTGCCGGCGCAGGTTACGGATGATCAAGGCTCTTTTGATGATGTGTTTTCAAGGTTGAAGAATGAAACGGAGTATTTTTGCAGCGACTGCACTTTTGAGTATGAATATGGCTTTTGCTGCCGAGGGCAGTCATTTTGACTGGAGCTATGCGGCACAGACTGCGCCGGATAAATGGAGCCAGTTAAAACCGGAATATCAGGCCTGCGCTGGCATGAATCAGGCGCCTATTAATATTGCCCAGACCACACCGGCGCAGTTGCCGCCGTTAAAACTGAACTATGCGGCCAAGGCTAAAACCATTGTGAATAACCAGCGCACGGTTCAGGTCAATTTTGAACAGGGGAATTATTTGGAACTGGACCAGAAAGTCTTTGAGCTCAAGCAGTTCCATTTGCATAGTCCAAGTGAAAACACCATTCAGGGGCAAAGTTTTGCGATGGAGATGCATCTGGTACATGCCACACCTGCGGGTGAACTGGCGGTGCTGGCAATTATGTTTCAGGAAGGTCAGGAAAATCCGAAGCTGAAACAGCTGTGGCAGGAATTACCGCAGCAACCCGGTGAGGCCATTATTTTAAACCATCAGGATGTAGCCGCGGCATTTTTACCGGAGCAACGGGATTATTATCATTTTAACGGCTCTTTAACCACGCCGCCGTGTACCGAAGGCGTGCGCTGGATTGTCTTCAAACAGATTCAGCAGGCCTCGAGACAGCAGATTCAGGCTTTTTCACAGCTGATGGAACATCCGAATAACCGGCCGGTACAGCCGACCAATGCGCGTCTGGTGCTGGAGTAATCGAATACGAAAAAAAAGCAGATCATCTGATCTGCTTCTTAATTTGGGATGTTTGGTCGTATGGATTAATGCAGGATTTTATCTAGGAACTGCTGGGCACGTTCACCGCGCTGGGTATTAAAGAATTCATCTTTGGTGCAGTCTTCGACAATTTTACCCTGATCCATAAAAATCACCCGGTTGGCGACCTGGCGGGCAAAGCCCATTTCATGGGTCACACACATCATGGTCATGCCTTCACGCGCCAGCTCGACCATTACGTCCAGTACTTCGGTAATCATTTCCGGGTCCAGCGCCGAGGTTGGTTCATCAAACAGCATGGCAATCGGGTCCATACTTAAGGCGCGGGCAATGGCAACCCGCTGCTGCTGCCCACCAGAGAGTTGCGCCGGAAACTTGTTGGCCTGTGAACTTAAACCAACCCGATCCAGATAGGCCAGCCCTTTCTGTTTGGCTTCAGTTTCCGAGCGGCCCAGTACTTTGATCTGGGCAATGGTCAGGTTTTCGGTAATGCTTAAATGCGGAAACAGCTCGAAATGCTGGAACACCATGCCAACACGGCTACGCAGTTGGTTCAGATTGGTTTTCGGATCGCTAATCGAAATCCCATCAACCAGAATCTGGCCTTTTTGAAACGGTTCCAGACCATTTACGGTTTTAATCAAGGTCGATTTTCCCGAACCCGATGGTCCACACACCACCACCACTTCTCCCTGACGAATCTGGGTGCTGCAATCGGTCAGGACCTGAAAATCCTTATACCATTTGCTGACATTCTGGAGGTCAATCATAATCTTGGGTTCGGTCATACCGTCAGCCTCCTTTGTAGTTTTTTCACTGCATAGGTGGCGATTAAACTCACGCTAAAATACACCAGCCCGGCAAATAGAATATATTGGGTCAGCAGCGCCATTAAATCGCCGCGGACATAATTGGTACGGAAGAAATCCAGCAGGCCAATGGCATAAACCATGGTGGAGTCCTGAAACAGGATGATGGTCTGCTGTAACAGCAGCGGGGTCATTTTGCGAAAGGCCTGCGGTAAGATAATCAGCCGCATCGACTGGCCATAAGTCATGCCCAGCGCATAGGCAGCCGCAGTCTGGCCTTTGGGAATGGACTGAATCCCGGCACGGACAATTTCAGAAAAGTAGGCCGCCTCAAATAGCATAAAGGCCACGATACTCGACACCAGTGCAGTATCAATGGTCAGGTAATTCCCGGTGAGGGCGGTGTAGAAAAATGGTACCGCAAAATAGAACCACATTAGCACCAGCAGCAAGGGAATCGAGCGGAACAGATTGACATAGCCTTGTGCAAACAGATTCAGTACGCGAATAGAAGACAGGCGCATTAACGCCAGCAGGGTGCCAATTAGAATACCGCCAATGGTCGCCATGACCAGCACTTTTAAGGTAATGGTAAAACCATGCCATAGCGCTGGCCCGGACAGTTGTAAATCATTTAAAAATGCAGTGAGCCATTCCATTATTTTTCTCCTGCAATCAGGCCGGGAACACGTAAACGTTTTTCCAGCAGGTTCATGCCCTGAATCAGGCAAATATTAATCACAATAAAAATAACGGTGACAATGGTATAAATTTCAATGGTGTTTTGCGTGTACTCACTGATGGTTTTCATTTGCGAGATAATTTCCGCCACCCCGACCAGAGAGGCGACCGAGGTGTTTTTAACGCAGTTGGTCAGCTCCGAGCTTAACGGCGGCAAAATAGTGCGAAATGACTGCGGTAAAATTACATAGCGATATAACTGTGCGGTACTAAAACCCATGGCATAACCGGCATTGATCTGTCCGCGTGGCAGGGCTTCAATACCGGTGCGCACCTGTTCACAGACCCGCGCTGCGGTAAACAGTCCCAGCCCGATACTGGCTGAAATCAGTGCCGAAGTATGCGCGCCTAGATCATTCATCCACCAGCTTTTGATGGGTGCTGGCAGGAAATTGGGCACCACATAGAACCAGATAAATAGCTGGATCAGCAGCGGTACATTACGGAAAATGGTGACATAGGCGGTGCCAATCGTGCGGGCGGTTTTGCTGGGCAGGGTTCGCATAATCCCCAAAATGCTGCCCAGTAGCATGGCAATACTCCAGGCCACAATGGCAATCACCAGCAGCCAGCCCAGCCCGGCGAGAATCCAGTGCAGATAGGTACTGTCGCCAATGCCGGTCGACTGAAACAGGACACCCCAGTTCCAACTATAATTCATACGTCCTCCTCAAAAACTCAGGTAAAGCATCCGTGTTTACCTGAGCCGGTTTATGTTGGAGTGTTACTGATCACGATCGTGCGGATTGGCAATCAGGTCTTTCAGCTGATCGGACATTTCAAAGTTCAGGTTGATGTTCTTCGGTGGAATTGGCTGCTGGAACCATTTGTTATACATCTGGTTGATTTCACCCGAGCTATAGGTGGCTTTAATGGCATCATCCACCACCTGTTTAAATTCAGTATCGCCTTTACGCAGCATACAGCCGTAAATTTCCTGAATTGGCGCCGTACCGACAATCACCCATTTGTCTGGATCGGTGGCTTTGGATTTTTCACCGGCCAGCAGAATATCATCCATCATAAAGGCAGCGGCGCGGCCACTTTGTAGCATCAGGAAGGATTCGGCATGGTCTTTGGCTGAAATAATTTCGCCAATACCGAGTTCTTTTTCATGCTGGCGGATATAACGTTCAGAAGTGGTACCGGCGGTGGTGACCAGTTTTTTGCCTTTTAAGTCAGCAAAATCCTGAATACCGGAATCTTTGGCCGTAAGTAAACGTGAACCTACCTGGAAGAAACCGACCGAGAAAGCCACTTGCTGCTGGCGTTCCTGATTGTTGGTGGTCGAGCCACACTCTAAATCGACCGTCCCGTTAGAGACCAGTGGAATCCGGTTCTGGCTGGTAACCAGGTTGTAGCGGATTTTCAGATCTGGCATCTCCAGTTTCTGTTTTAGCGCTTCCACCACTTTTAGTTGCAGGTCATGCGCATAACCGACCGGCTGATTTGGCGTATCGGCAATATAGGAGAAGGGAATGGATGAGTCACGATAACCCAGCACAATGGTGCCGGACTTTTTGATTTTCTCTAAGGTGCCTGAACTCGAGGCAGCGGCATTGGTGTTGCTATTGGCATCAGCTGGAGCTTTATTGTCACTACAAGCACTGAGGCCAAGCATGAATGCGCTGGCACAAAACAGGGAGGTGAGGGTGCGTTTAGAGGTCATGTACAAAAATCCTTTTGTATTGATTATTGGTCATTTGCTGTTATTCATGGCAATTCCAATCCTGGAACTGATTTATCAGGTAATGAAGCAAATGAGATTGTTTTAATTATCTCTGCACAACGGCATAGCTTCATCTTAAGCGAGATTTCCAGCATTGCTCAAGCGAAATTTTTAACCGTTTTGTTAATGATAAACCGTTATGAAATAACCACTTTTTAGATAAATAGCAGCAAAAAGCATGAATAAAATACAGCAGGAACTGTGCCAGTCTTGGGCCATTAAAGACCAAGATATGACCAAAGTTGAGATAAAACGGTTGGGCGAAGGTGGATGAACCGGCACAGAGATTTAAAACACGCGATTAATCTACCCGCAGGGTATTGATGGCTTCAGTCCAGTGACAGCTGTCACAACGCGGGCAGATCTGCTCGGCACTTTGCAAAAAATCGGTATAGCCACAGTATACGCAGGCGTAATGGGTATGCGGTTTGACTTCGGTAATTTCCTGACAGGCTTTGGGAAACAGGGGCAAACCGTAACGCACCTGATCATTGGAAAAAAACAGGATGCTAAACTTGCCATCATTTTCGAGTAAACCGACTCGTACCTGTCCCAGATGTTCGACCCCTTGCTGGCGCATTTCGGCAAAGAATTCATCGTGCGACATTTTACCGCGTTTAATCTTTTCTAAGACCAGCTCGCCATCTTCGACAATATACAGCGACTTGCCTTCCAGCAGATCTTCAAAGGGCTGGTATTTCATCATTAACCAGGTCACCAGACGATACAGGAAAATCACGATGCTCATGATTAGCAGGGCCTGAATCAGCGGCAGATCTTCGGTGAACATCGGGTCGCCGGCAATTGAACCCAGCGATAGAATAATCGCCAGTTCAAAAATTGACAGCTGGCGCACACCACGTTTTCCAGTCAGACGTAAAAAAATAATGATCATGCTGAACATGAGGATGGCACGCACGCTAATTTCAGCAGCAAAAGCCCAGGTGGTGTCATGAATAAAAATACTGGCCCAATCCATGTGAATGTCCTTTTTATAATCTGTTGGTCTTTGTTGATACTATGCATGAATTGCGGCGGCTGAATGTTTATAGTTGCGTAATAAACTGCAATGATTTGAGTGACTTGGTTAATTCAAAAAATTACCTGATCTGAAGCCATGTAATGTTAAGGCTTATTTGCTCAGGATTTTGCTTTGCTTCAGTTTTACTGAGATGAGTCAAAAAATACTTTCACATAAATCAGGTATAATTTCTCTTTTGCTTTATCTTCCCTATGCCTTTTGCGCTGAAAACTATGCCAAACATGGTGCTTGAAGTCTTACCACAGCATCAGAAGCTGAATCGTTTAATTGATGAGATTGAACAGCAGAAACAGTTATTGCTTGCATGGCAACATGCCCAAGATGACATTCGTGCCTATAGTCAAAAGGCGCTGATGCCTGCGTATCGTGAGTTATATAGCACTTTGTATGAACAGATGAAGACACTTTGGAATGGTCTAAGTAGTTATAGTTTCACGAAATCAAATACAGCATTGGTGGAAGATAAAATCCAAACTTTAGCGCGGTTACTACAAGGTTCACATTTGCTGAGTCAAAAGCAATTAGATGAAGTGGAAAAAATGCATGTCTATTATCAGCAGGCAGATGAATACAGCAAGAAAAAAAACAAGAAGAAAAATATAGACACTTTTGATGAGCCTGAAACTGAAACAGTCCAAGCCGATGATGTATTTGAAGATTGGAATAATGATCAATACCAACAAGCACGTGAGCAAGCCAAGTTAAAACGTCAGCAAGAAAAACAAGCGCAAGTTGAAAAGATGGTGAATCAATCACTCAAAACTGTGTATCTCAAGATTGCTTCCATCATTCACCCTGATCGTGAGCCCGATGAAGCTAAAAAAGAGGAAAAGACCGAGCTTTTACAACGTGCCAATGAAGCATACGAACAGGAAGATTTATTCTTTTTACTGAAACTTCAGCTTGAAGTTGAGCAAAGTAAAAACGGTTCAAACAAAGGTTTAAGCACAGAACAATTCAAGTTTTACCAACAGGCGTTAGAAGCACAAAGCCAGTCCTTAAAACAGCAGATGCAGGAATTGATTAACTCGCTTGTATGGTCAAATAAAGCCAAAATGGCGGTGCAAAAGTCCAAAGGGCAGCTCAATATTGAGCAGTTGTATAAACAGATTGATGCGGATGTGTCGAACGTGAAGCATCAGTTAAAAGCGGAGAAGCAACGGCTGAGTTTTATGGGGAAAGAGAGTGGGCTAGGGATGTTGTTGGAGCATGGGGTTTTGTAAAGAATATTGTTTTTTTGAACTAAGCAAAAAGTTTGTATGCTATTCATTATGCTAAAATATTACAGAAATTGAGATTAGCGTTGAAGTCAGTGAATGAGCAATTTAGATTTAAGCATTTATCAAACGAGTGAAAAATTATCGGCACAACAAAAAAAGTTTAATCGATTGCTTGAGAAAATTGAGCAATTACAAATGGTATTGGCGGACTGGCAACAAGCGCAAAAACAAGTTCAAGAGGATGCAAGAGATGAGCTATTACCTTTATATCGTCAGTGGCACCACGTTTTGTTCGCTCAATTAGAGACGCTTTGGCAATATAAAAATACGCATAAAATCGCAAAAACATATTTAGTGCGTTTAGATGAAAAAATTTCAATTTTAGCGAGTCAGCTGCTTAATAATCCGAATCTTTCTGAACAACAACATGAGTTGACGCTTATCATTGCTCAACATTATGAGCTGATAGAAGAAAGTGCTGATGCTGAAGAAGTCAGCTCTCATGTAAATGATCATTCGCATCAAGCGCATGATGCTGATGAAATGATGCAAAAACAAGCCATAAAAGAAATGATAGCAGACCAAATCGGGGTACCCGTAGCTTGGCTTGACTTTGATTTGGATCTCAATAATCTCGACGCGTTTATGGAAAAAGTAAAAGATAAATTAGATCGAGAAGAAGCAAATTTTATTCAAAATCAGCTTAATGAAGATGAGCGTGATGAATATCAAAAGTTTGCTGAAAAGGAAAAAAAGAAAATTCTAAAGAAGCAAACACAGCTTGAAGAAGCGAAAAAAATGGCAGGGCAATCTCTAAAAAGCATTTATTCAAAAATTGCTGCCTTAATTCACCCTGATCGAGAGCAAGATGAACAAAAGCGCATTGAAAAAACCGAATTATTACAGCAAGCAAATGCTGCATTAGAGGAAAAAGATTTGCTTACTCTTTTGAAATTGCGTGTTTTTACAGCGCAAGGTGATCAGGAACAGGCAACAAAAATCGCGAATGAGCATTTGAAATCTTATAATTTATTGTTGGAAGAGCAAATAGAGAAATTGCAATTTGAAATAGATGATATTATTTATTCGTTTGATTGGATCGGCTCTGGTTTTTACAAACAGCGTTTTAAACCTGTTGATTTGACAAAAAAATATCAACGCGATTTAGCAGATATTCAAGCAAAACTGTTAAGAGATGAAAAGCGTTTAAATGATTATAAGGATTTTGATTACTTAAAAATTTTACTGAAAAGCAGAGCATTTAGTTGGTCATTTGAGTAATTTTTAGCATTGATTGTCATTCAGAGCATCGTCATTTTGACGATGCTTTTTTATGCACTTTAACCCGCTGATTATTCGCCTTCGCCAAATCCATGCGCCACACCGCTACTGATGCAGAACACCTCATGTGGCAAATACTTCGCGTCAAGCGATTTATGAATCTTAAATTTCGTCGTCAGCATGTGATCAAACCTTATATTGTGGATTTTTACTGCCATGAAATTGGTTTGGTGATTGAGCTAGATGGTAGTCAGCATGGAACAGATGATGCAATTAAATATGATGTCGAACGGACGAAGTTTTTAGAGGCTTTGGATTTAACCATTATTCGTTATTGGAATCATGAGGGTTTGGGGCACGGATGCGGCGTTGGAGGATTTGTGGCGAGTATGTTTTGAATTAAAACATACCTCTCCCTAACCCTCTTCTACAAGGAGAGGGAACTCCATTGTGAAATTCATACAGGCATTAAATCAAATGACGCTCCCTCTCCCTATGGGAGAGGGTTGGGGTGAGGGCTATTGATTTATGAATTCAGATAGAAAAGGGTCATTCTTAACGTAATTTTTCCAAAAAGCAGAAAAGGGATAGTTCGGTTTAAGCGAGACTGTAAATTAAATTGTGTAATTGCCTGAATTTGCTATGTTCATATTCACAACGGAGTCAGGCAACATGATGAACGAACAAAAACTAAAAGACCTTGCAGCAGAATTTGCTAAAGGAATCAAAACAGAAGACGATCTCAATCAATTCACCCGATTGTTGACTAAACTCACTGTTGAAACGGCTCTCAATGCCGAACTTACCGAACATCTCGGACATGAAAAGAATGCTCGTAAGAACGGTTCAAATGCTCGTAACGGTTATTCCAGTAAGACCGTGCTGAGCGATGATGGTGAGATTGAGATCACCACACCACGAGATCGTGATGGCACATTTGAGCCACAGCTAATTAAAAAGAATCAGACTCGTATCACGCAAATGGATAACCAAATTCTATCCCTTTATGCCAAAGGCATGACTACCCGTGAAATCGTGGCTACTTTCAAAGAAATGTACGATGCTGATGTATCGCCAACGCTTATTTCCAAGGTGACTGATGCTGTTAAGGAGCAAGTCGCTGAATGGCAAAACCGTCCGCTGGATGCACTCTATCCCATCGTCTATATGGACTGTATTGTAGTTAAAGTCCGTCATAATGGCAGTGTTATCAACAAGGCTGTATTCCTTGCCTTAGGCATTAATCTTGATGGACAGAAAGAACTGCTCGGCATGTGGATGGCTGAGAATGAAGGTGCAAAGTTCTGGCTGAATGTCCTGACTGAGCTTAAAAACCGAGGGTTGCAGGATATTCTGATCGCCTGTGTGGATGGACTAAAAGGCTTTCCTGATGCCATTAACAGCGTATACCCGCAAACCCATATCCAGCTGTGCATTATCCATATGCTGCGTAACAGCTTGAAATACGTATCATGGAAAGATTACAAGGCCGTCACTCAGGATTTAAAAACCGTTTATCAGTCACCTACTGAAGAGGCAGCCTTGATGGCCTTGGATCAATTCGCCCAAACATGGGATGACAAGTACCCACAGATCAGCAAAAGCTGGCGTACACACTGGGAGAATCTAAATACCTTCTTTGCTTATCCAGCCGAGATACGCAAAGCCATCTATACCACCAATGCGATCGAATCATTAAACAGCGTAATACGTCAGGCGATCAAAAAGCGTAAAGTCTTTCCAACGGATGATTCTGTACGTAAAGTGATTTACCTGGCAATTGATGCAGCGTCTAAAAAGTGGAATATGCCTATTCGCGACTGGCGTTTAGCCATGAGCCGCTTTATTATTGAATTCGGTGACCGCTTAAGCAATCACCTTTAAATTTATGAAAAGCAATTACACAAAATTATTTACAGGCTCGTTTAAGCATATTACTTATTCTTTCTACTAGATCATCTTTTTCTCTTTGTATTAAGCGATTTAAGCCTTTTTTAAGTTCGAAACGTAAGTTTTGCAAATAAGCATGCTCTTCAAGAATTTTTTCTTTCAAATATTGATGGCTTATTTGTTGATTACCACTGTTTGCATTGTTATAGCATTGCTCTAATAAAGCTATGGTTTTATTTGTGAGTTCAAACAAATCAGAATCATTAGTTAATGTATTGGTTAAGATAATTTTTCCATTTGGAACACTTGGAGCTTCCAAAGAAATAGCAGTATCTACATTATGACTTTCTTCACAACAGTCGAGTAATTCCTTATGTCTTGAGCCTTTAATACCATTACAGTGAGAGCAAGCATAATAAAGATTATTCCAATCCGTTCTTAACTCTTCACTTTTATTAAGATGTGGTACAAAGTGTTCTACATTAACATTACCGAAATCCGCTTGTTCGCATAAATAACATTTAGACAAAAAATCTTTTTTCAATTGTTTAACTACAACTGGATCTGTGTAATCAGAATTTGTCCAATCTTCAGGTTTATCTGAACGTGTAACTTTAAACATCAAGATCTCCTAGTTCTTGATTATCTAATAAGTGATTTAGTGCTCTGAAATAAAAAGACTTTGACTCAACATCTATTTGTTTTACAAAAGGAGTAATATTTCTTAAAACATTCCTAAGTTTTTCATAACTATTTGGCTCATTATTTAAAATTTCAGCTATGGCTTTAATTTCTGATTCTAATTTTTCAGACTGTATTTCTACATGGAATAAACCTTTAATCACAGATTCATAAGAATAACGACTTAAATCTTCTTCAATAAGCTCATTAGTAGTTAGATCAAAAACAACAGTATTAGTATTTTGTGATGTTATGACAAAAGGTGAGTGTGTACTTACAATAAATTGAATGTTTGGAAATGCTTGTATTAAGAAAGGAAGTACCTTTTTTTGAAGTGTGATGTGGAGATGAACATCTATTTCATCTATTATTGCTATTCCTTTTAAATGTTCAGGTGCAATTTTTTGTATTTGTGCCCGCATCAATAAGTTTGCGTAAATATTAAAAATGGCTTTAAATCCAGAAGATAAATCATCAAGTGAAAAGGTTGTTCTACTTTGCTTAATTAGAACTCTATTCCCATTTTTTGTGAAGATTAATTCTGTGGTATTGTTCTCTAAAATCCATTTTAGATCATTCTCAACTTTTATAAACCATTTTTCAATTTCATTAATTTGCTTTATTTTAGTACCACTAGCTTTCCTGTGTTTGATTAATGATAAAAGCTCTAATTTTTGAAATAATAAATAAGCTTCAAGGGCACCCTCAATATCCGTCAATGATCCAGATTTTAAAAATTCATCATATGTTTTGAATTGATCTATTGAAATATCTTTTCTTGAAACACGAGAAGAGTCAAAAAAATAAATTGAATTTTTATCCCAAGAATGTAAAGCAACTTCAACTATTTTTTTATTTGCAATATATGAATCAATCATAGAGTTTAAATTTTTAACATAATTTTCAATATGTTCTGGCGCATAGTAATAAAAATATTTTTCATTTTTCTTCTCCAACTCTTTGGATATTTTTATAACTAATTTACCGTTTTCTGAACTTTTAATTTTATTTGAGTTGTTTTTAAAGTAATTATCTTTATTCTTATTGAAATTATCAAATTTCTTTTTTAACTGTTTTTTGAATTCTGCTATTTCTTTTGAAAAAATATATTCTACTTGAGTATGCATTTCACTATTTAATATATATTTTAGGTGTTCATTCTCACTTTTTTTAAACTCTAGGGCGGAATGAAAATTCATAATACCAAAATTAATTTCTGAAATTATTTTATCTCTTAGAGGTTTATTATCCGTATTAGAATTACCTTTTAGATTATCTGTTAAATGATTAAGAAATCTGGTTTTACCTGCACCATTATTACCTGTAATAATTAAGTTTTTACCTTCTAAAAAGAGTATTTTTTCATTAAAAAAGATGGTATGAATTGAGGACATTTTTCTAAAATAAAGGGCTGAATAATCAGCCCTTTATACTACAAATGTGATTAAATTAACAACACAATTAAAGCGCCGCAATCTGCTCCATATTCGCTTTAATCTTCGCTAACTGGTCAGCAAACTCAGCAAGTTTCACTTTCTCGCCTTCAACCACAGCAGCAGGTGCTTTTGCTACAAAACCTTCATTTGCAAGTTTAGTCGCAATTTGGTCATGCTGCTTTTGAACTTTGTCTAAGTCTTTTTGTAGGCGACCTAATTCTGCTTTCGGGTCAATTAAGCCCTTCATTGGAACAAATACAGATACATGACCCACTACAGATGAAGAAGACAATGGCGGTTGTTCAGCATCTGCAAGGAAAGTAATGCTTTCAACTTTCGCCAATGCTTTAAACAACGGTTCAATACGTGCGATTTGTGCTTTTTCCGCATCAGTCGTGTTTTGAAGAAGAACAGGCAACAAACGCGCATTACCTAGGCCCATTTCACCACGGATGTTACGTACCGCACCAATCAAACCTTGCAGCCATTGCATATCTGCTTCAGCTTGTTCATTCACTAATGCTTGGTCAGCAACAGGGTACTGTGTGAGCATAATCGTTTCGCCAGAAATGTTGAGTTTCGGCGCAAGTGTTTGCCAGATTTCTTCTGTTAAGTAAGGCATCAACGGATGTGCCAAACGTAAAGAGGCTTCCATTACAGAAAGAAGCACACGACGCACTTCAGCTTTACGTTCAACCGATACGTTTTCGTCATTCAGAACCGGTTTCGTCAGCTCGACATACCAGTCACAGTATTCATTCCAAATGAACTCGTAAATCGCTTGTGCAGCCAAGTCTAAACGATAGGTCGCAAAGGCTTGTTGAACCGCAGCTTCCGCTTTTTGTAGACGGCTGACAATCCACTGCTCAGGCAATTCCCAAAGGTCTTGACGAACGTCTTGACCAATTACTTGATCTTCGCAGTTCATCATTACGAAACGGGTTGCGTTCCAGATTTTGTTGGCGAAGTTACGGTAACCTTCAACACGCTTCATGTCGAACTTGATGTCACGACCGGTGTTGGCAAGCGCACAGAATGTGAAACGAACCGCATCTGTACCGTAAGACTGAATCCCTTCAGGGAATTCTTTACGGGTCGATTTTTCAATCTTCGCCGCTTGTTTCGGGTTCATCAAACCTGTGGTACGTTTTTGTACTAAAGTTTCAAGATCAACACCATCAATCAAATCTAATGGGTCAAGCACGTTACCTTTAGATTTAGACATCTTCTGACCTTCGCCATCACGTACCAAACCGTGTACATACACAGTTTTGAATGGTACTTGTGGCGTGCCATCTTCATTTTTCATGAAGTGCATCGTAAGCATGATCATACGAGCAACCCAGAAGAAGATGATGTCGAAACCTGTCACCAATACATCAGTCGGGTGGAAAGTATTTAAGAAATAGTTTTCTTTGTCTTTCGCTTCGTCACCTGTCCAACCTAAAGTTGAGAATGTCCAAAGACCAGAAGAGAACCATGTATCCAATACGTCTTCGTCTTGGTTCAATTCAACTTCAGGGGCAATACCGTTTTTCGCACGAACTTCTTCTTCGTTACGACCCACGTAAACATTACCTTCTGCATCGTACCAAGCAGGGATACGGTGACCCCACCACAATTGACGCGAGATACACCAGTCTTGAATATTATTCATCCACGCCATATACATGTTGCTGTACTGCTCAGGCACGAATTTGATACGACCGTCTTGAACCGCTTCAATCGCAGGTTTCGCAAGCGGTGCAATTTTTACATACCATTGATCCGTCAATAACGGTTCAACGATGACACCTGAACGGTCACCGCGAGGTGGTTTCAAGGTGTATGGTTGAATTTGGTCTAACCAGCCTTCAGCTTCTGCTTGTTCGACTAACTTTTTACGTGCTTCAAAACGCTCTAAACCAATGTAGTCTGCAGGGGCAGGAATGGTTTTAGAAATTTGCTCGCCCGCTTTCGCGATGTATTCAAACTCAGCCAACACTTCAGCATTTTTGTTGAAGATGTTGATGATTGGCAACTCGCAGCGTTTACCTACTTCATAGTCATTGAAGTCGTGGGCAGGGGTGATTTTTACACAGCCTGTACCGAATTCTTTGTCGACATATTCATCTTTAACGATTGGAACAGCACGACCAGTGATTGGTAGGATTAGGTTTTGACCAACTAAGTGTGCATAGCGTTCGTCATCTAGAGCAACAGCAACTGCGGTATCACCTAATAAGGTTTCAGGACGCGTGGTTGCAACCACGATGTGATCTTTACCATCATGGGTACGAAGTGACTTATCTTCAAAGAAATATTTGAAGTGCCACAGTGAACCTGCTTCTTCTTTATCAGACTCAACTTCTAAGTCAGATAGGGCAGTTTGTAATTTTGGATCCCAGTTTACAAGGCGTTTACCGCGGTAAATCAAGCCTTCTTCGTGAAGTTTTACAAACACTTCTTTCACTGCGTTTGATAAACCTTCATCCATGGTGAAGCGTTCACGTGACCAGTCGACAGAAGAACCGAGGCGACGGATTTGACGGGTAATGTTACCGCCAGATTGTTCTTTCCATTCCCATACTTTTTCGATGAACTTTTCACGGCCCAAGTCATGACGGCTAATGCCTTGCGCACCGAGCTGACGCTCTACCACCATTTGCGTTGCAATACCTGCGTGGTCGGTACCCGGTTGCCATAAGGTATTTTTACCTGACATACGGTTATAACGGGTTAATGCATCCATGATGGCATTGTTAAAACCATGACCCATGTGCAAGCTACCGGTGACGTTTGGTGGCGGAATCATGATACAGAAAGACTCGCCTTTTTCAGACGGCTTGAAGTAACCGCGCTCTTCCCACGTTTGGTACCATTTTTTCTCGATCTCGGTCGGATCGTAAGTTGTAGCAATATTTTGCGCTGAATCAGTCATAGTTCGAACAGATCAAAAGTAGATAAAAAATTGCATCTATTGTAGCAAAAAAAATGGCGACTTAGGCAGCCTGAATCATTGGCTTGTTTAAGCAATTGGCATCTGCACTTACTCGTCGTATGATGTAGGCAAATAACAATGCGCAAAGTTCGCAGAACAACGACGAAAAAAAGCGAGAACAACAATGACCTATTCAATCGCACTAAAATTAAGCCCAGCTACCTATCAGCGTTTTCAGCAGTTACATCAACAGTTTAACCAGGGTAATCCGCACAGTCTGGCCAAGCCTTTAGGCGAGGTGCTGTCACATATTTCCTGTGAAATTGTCGATCAGGTGTTTGGTGAAATTGCCCGGACCAGCAGCTCGCCCGACCGTGAATCGGAAAAGATTGTGCAGCAGGTGATGGATACCGTGCAAAAATATATGCCATGGTCGGTGTCATTTTTTGGCAATGACCGTCTGGTGCCGATGGTGAATTATCTGCAACAGAAAACCTATGAAAAAGAGGGGCAGGCCTATGTGGCCTATCCGGTCGATAATGTGCTGATTAAAGAAACCTTGGGTTGTGTCGAACAAATCCGGCAGGGCAATAGTGCCTATATCCAGCCAGCCTTTCGGGCTTTTACCCAGATTGTCGATCAGGGCGTGACCAGTCTGGTCCGCGAGCCAAAGAAAATGCTGAAGTTTAATTTTATGGTCGATAAAACCCTGACCGGGGTGATTCAGCTGACCACCCAGCTTGGCTATAAGCGGCTGGAAAAACTCGGCACCCAGTTTGATACCCGCATAACGGAACAGTATTTCAATCATTTTCTGGGCTTTGTGGGCAATGACCCGCAGCCAGAGCGCGGTTACACTGATATTCATCACAACAAATGAACGTATAGAGGGACAGATTCATGGCCAAGCAGGATTTAACAGGAAAAGTGGTGTGGATTACCGGGGCATCTTCCGGATTGGGCAAAGCCTTGGCCAAAGAATGTGCCTTGCAAGGTGCCGACGTCATTCTGACCGCACGCCGTTATGAAGAACTGGAAAAGGTGCGCGTGACTTTACTGAACCCGGAACGTCATGTGTCAGTTTGTGCCGATATTACCGATGAATCACAGGTACGGCATGCTTATGCGCAGGTGTTAGCGGCCAAAGGCCGGATAGACTGGCTGATTAACAATGCCGGTCTTAGCCAGCGCGCGCTGATTCAGGACACCACCATGCAGACAGAACGTGCCATTATGGAAGTCGATTATTTCTCGCAGGTGTTCCTGACCAAAACCGTGTTACCGACCTTTATTGCCCAGAAATCGGGACGGATTGCATTTGTCTCTAGTGTCGCCGGTTTGCTCGGCACCCAGTATCGTGCCTCTTATTCGGCGGCCAAAGCCGCAATTCATATGTGGGCCAACAGTTTGCGTGCGGAAGTGGCGCAAGATGGCGTCGAGGTTTCGGTAATTTTCCCGGGCTTTGTCAAAACCAATGTATCTTTTAATGCCTTAAATGGCGAAGGCAAACCGCAGGGCCATCAGGATGAAGCGATTGAAAACGGTCTGGAGCCGGACCTGTTTGCCCAGAGCACGGTCAGTGCCTTGCTGGCGGGTGAGGAATATATTGTGGTCGGTGGCGCCAAGGAAAAACTGGGGGTTTGGGTGTCGCGTCTGTCGCCAAGTACGCTGTATAAAATGATCCGTAAAATGAAGGTGAAGTAATACGTTCCAGAGCATTTGACGAGATGAAGACAGATCAGGCCATCAGCTTATTTCTTGATGGCCGTCCCATACGCAAACACTTCCACCATCCCACCTTGCATCCCCAGTTCGGTGGTGCTTAAACGCAGACCTAAAATCTGGGTGGCGCCCATTTTCTCGGCTTCCAGCTTTAAGCGTACAATTGCTTCGCGGCGCGCACGTTCCACCACACTTTCATAACTGGTCAGGCGGCCACCGAGTAAATTCTGCACATTGGCAATTGCATATTTAAAGTAATCATGTGAAATCACCACATTGCTGCTGACCAGTTGGCCGGGTAGGTCAGTGCTTTTAAAGCGGCTGCTGTCGAGCTGGATATAGGCCAGTCGCTGTTCCTGTTCAGCCAGATATTGAAAATGCTTGCGTTCGTTATAACGGCCAAAACCAAAGCCAACGGCAAACAGGACCGCAAAAATCAGCAGCTGCAGGAGCAATCCATCCATGACTTAGTCCTGCGCAGGGAAGGGATCAGGCAGTTTTGGCATGATTGGATCGACAATCACCGCCGTGCCATAAACGAACAGTTCAGATGCACCCTGGGCAATGTTGGAAGTAGAAAAACGGATTCCGACAATCGCATTGGCCCCCATGCTGCGCGCTTTGTCGATCATCCGGTTCATGGCTTCCTGACGCGATTCTTCCAGCAGTTCGGTATAGGCTGTCAGCTCACCACCGACAATATTTTTCAATCCGGCCAGCAGGTCACGGCCGACATGCTTGCTGCGTACCGTGCTGCCATATACCACATCAATTTGCTGGCGAATGGTGTGTCCGGGTACAGATTCCAAATTACTCAGTAACATGTGATGACCAATAACAATAGATTGCTGATGAAGATAGAAAAACTGCGGGCAAAATGCAATCAAAACATCTCTTTTACAGTTTTATACGGGCAGATGTGCATCCAGTCCTTTGGCGAGTCACTACAAGCAAAACAGGATTTCTTTGCTTTGCTCATCACTCTATCGAGCTACTTTTATTTAATGGATGATCCAGGCACATCATCAGGCAAAGAAAAAGCCAGTCAGCGCGAGGCTCACTGGCTTGATTATCAAGCGATAAGAATGAAATCACCCTGATGCTTGACGCTGCAACTCAGACAATCTTATTGCTGAGCAGCGCGGCGTTGTTCTGCCACAGACGGCTGCTGGGTCACTTGATCTGAAGTGTTGGCTTTCAGGCCGCCACCCAAGGTTTTGTACAGTTCCACCTGATTGTTCAGATTGGCCTGTTCCAGCAATAACAGCCCTTGCTCGGCTGCATAAGAGGCACGCTGTGCATCCAATACGGTCAGATAGCTGTCAATGCCGGCACGGAAACGGGCTTCCGACAGACGATAGGTGGTATTGGTGGCTTCCACCAGACGGCGCTGTGCGGCAATCCGGTCACCAATATTTTCACGCACTGCCAAGGCATCATTCACTTCACGGAAAGCGGTCTGAATCGACTTTTCATAATCTGACAGCGCAATCTGCTGATCGGTTTCTGAAATGCGGATATTGGCCTGACGTGTGCCCCAGTCAAAGATTGGAATATCCAGACTTGGACCAATTGACCAGACAAAGTTACCTGATTTGAACAGGTCACTTAAATCGGCCGAGGCATAACCGGCGGAACCGGTCAGGCTGATGGTCGGGAACAGACGGGCACGCGCTGCGGCAATATTGGCACCTGCGGCAGACAGACGGTATTCTGCTGCACGGACATCGGGACGGTTTACCAGCAGATCACTTGGTAAGCCGGCACCAATTGCCGTATTGGAGGTAATGCGGGTAATGCGCTGTGCCGGCAGCAGATTGGCCGGAACCGGTTGACCCACCAGCAGATTCAGCAGGTTTTGTGCCTGCGCCACCTGAGTCTTATAGTTAGCTACATCATTACGCGCGGTTTCGACTGAAATTTGCGCCTGACGTACCGGCAGTTCGCTGTCGATGCCAACGTCAAAACGTTTTTTGTTCAGGTTATACGATTCAAGCTGGGCCTTTAAAGTTTGCTCGGCCAGTTTCAGGTTGGCATTGGCAAAGGAATAGCTGAGCCAGGCCTGAGATACCTGACCAATCAGGGCAATTTGCGTGGCATCACGGGCGCTCTGGGTGGCCAGGAAATTATCCAGTGCATTGTCACGCAGGCTACGGACCCGACCCCAGAAATCCAGCTCATAGGCGGTGACCCCTAAACCTACGTTATAGGAGGTGCTTGGGCCACGACCCTGATTGCTCATGGTGTCCTGACGTAACACGCTGCCACTGGCGCCAATGGTCGGTAACTGGTTATTTTCAGTAATCTGATACTGTTGCTGGGCACGCTGGATGTTCAGCGCCGCAGTACGTAAATCACGGTTATTGGTCAAGGCCAGATCCAGCACCTGTAGCAGGCGCTGATCGGCAAAGAAATCTTTATAACCCTGTTCTGCAACAGAGCTTCCGGAAGCATTGCTATAGCTGCTCGGAATATTCGCCTGAGCAACCGGCTCTGGCCCGCGCATACTCTGACAGGCTGTCAAAGCAAGCGCAAGGGCAGAAACCGCAATACCACGGCCTGTAAGAGACCATAAGTTTTGCATCACGATACATGCTCCTGATGATTTTGTTGTTTTGGTTTGTATTTAAAGATACTTCGAATCCACACGTAGAATACCGGGATAAAGAAGATACCCAACAAGGTCGAACTGATTACGCCGCCCAGAACACCATAACCGACCGAGTGCTGGCTACCTGCACCTGCACCTGAAGACAGGGCCAGCGGCAGTACACCAAAACCGAAGGCTAAAGTGGTCATGATAATTGGACGTAAACGCATTTTTGCCGCATGTAAAGTGGCTTCAAACAGGTCTTCACCTTTTTCCTGCAACTCTTTGGCGAATTCGACAATCAGGATCGCGTTTTTCGCAGACAGACCAATCACCGCAATAATCGCCACCTGGAAGTAGATGTTATTCGACAGGTTCGGGTTCTGGAACAGCACCATCCCGCTGAAGGTCAGGAACAGGGCACCGACAATACCTAATGGTACGACCAGTAATACCGAGAACGGAATTGACCAGCTTTCATACAGCGCTGCCAGACACAGGAAGACGATTAACAGCGACAGGGCATACAGGAATGGCGCCTGATCACCCGATTCACGTTCTTCCAGTGACAGACCGGTCCATTCATAGTCGAAACCTTGCAAGCCCATGTCTGGCAGCTTGGCAATAATTTCTTCCATGGCCACCATCGCATCACCCGAGCTGACGCCAGGCGCTGGTGTACCCTGAATGTTCATGGAGGATACGCCGTTATAACGCTCTAAACGTGGTGAACCATAAGTCCATTCACCGGTTGCAAAGGCCGAGAATGGTACCATTTCGCCGCGGTTATTACGTACATACCATTGATCGAGGTCTTCCGGCATCATACGTGAGCCTGCTTCACCCTGAACATAGACTTTCTTGACACGACCGCGGTCGATAAAGTCATTGATGTACGAACCACCCCAGGCCATGCCCATGGTGCTGTTAATTTCAGCAATACTCACGCCCAAGGCACCGGCCTGCGCATGGTCCACAATCACGCGGTACTGTGGTGTATCTTCCTGACCATTTGGACGAACCCCGGCCAGACGTGGATCTTTGGCTGCTTCACCTAAAATGATGTTACGTGCCATGGTCAGTTTTTCATGACCCTGACCGCTGGCATCTTTCAGCTGCAGGTTAAAGCCGGCACTCACACCCAGTTCAGGCATGGCAGGCAATTGCAGTGGCATGATGTAAGAGGCATCTTTAACAATCATGTTCAGTGCCATACCACGCTGGATAATCGCACCGACCTGAGATTCTGGCGAAGTACGTTCTGACCAGTCTTTCAGTTTAATGAAGGCCAGACCTGCGTTTTGTCCAACCCCAGTGAAGGAGAAGCCGGCCACACTAAACACAGACTCGACATGCTCTTTCTCATTTTCCAGGAAGTAGTTGGTCATGGTGCTGACTACTTTGTCAGTCCGTTCCAGACTGGCATTTGGTGGCAATTGCACCAGTGTCATCACCACACCTTGGTCTTCATCCGGCAGGAATGAAGATGGCAGTTTCTGGAATAACAGCACAATCACAACCAGCACTGCACCGTAAATAATTCCGGAGAAAATCTTGCTGTGGGTCATACGGTTCACACCGCCCTGATATTTCACCGACAGCTTGTCAAAGCTGCGGTTAAACCAGCGGAAGAAACGCGCAAACAGACCGTTGCTTTCTGGCTTGTTCGGATCATGCTGTTTCAGCATGGTCGCACACAGGGCAGGGGTAAAGGTTAAGGCTACAATCAGCGACAGTACCATTGCCGTGACCAGGGTCACCGAGAACTGACGATAAATCACCCCGGTCGTACCACCGAAGAATGCCATTGGTACGAATACCGCAGACAGCACCGAGGTAATCCCGATTAACGCGCCAGAAATCTGTTTCATTGACTTTTCAGTGGCTGCCACAGGGTCGAGATGTTCTTCGACCATGACACGTTCCACGTTTTCCACCACGACAATCGCGTCATCGACCAGCAAACCAATCGCCAGAACCATCGCAAACATGGTCAGGGTGTTAATCGAGAAGCCGAACATGTTGATGACGGCAAAGGTCCCCAAGACCACCACCGGTACGGCCATGGTTGGAATAATAGTGGCGCGCCAGTTCTGCAGGAACAGGAACATCACCAGGAATACCAGAATAATCGCTTCAATTAAGGTTTTAACAACACTCTTAATCGACAATTCAATAAATGGTGTGGTGTCAAAGGCCAGCTGATCGACCATCCCTTGCGGGTAGTTTGGACGTAACAGCTTTAAGCGCTCTTCAACGGCTTGGGCGGTATCCAGCGCGTTGGCACCAGTTGCCAGTTTAATCGCAACACCACCGGCAGGTTTGCCGTTGAATTTGGAATCAAACTGATAGTTGTCTGCACCGAGTTCTACACGAGCTACATCACCCAGACGCACCTGTGCACCTGAAGCAGTATTTTTCAGGAAGATATTGCTGAACTGTTCTGGGGTTTGCAGCAGGCTTTGTGCCGTTACGGTTGCGTTGAGCACCTGACCTTCTATGGCGGGTGCACCACCTAACTGACCGACAGCGACCTGGGCATTCTGGGTACGAATGGCTGTGGCAATATCACTTGGGGTGACTTGCAGGCTGGCCATTTTGGCTGGGTCCAGCCAGATGCGCATTGCATAGGAACCACCAAACACCTGAACTTCACCGACCCCCGCCACACGGCTTAAGGGTTCAGAAATATTGGAGTTAACATAGTCTTTGATGTCATTTGCTGACATGCTGCCATCAGGCGAATAGAAGGCCAGAACTTGCAGGAAGCTGGCGCCTGATTTGGTGACCCTCACCCCTTGACGCTGGACATCTTCCGGTAGCAGGGCAGTGGCAGACTGTAATTTGTTCTGTACCTGAACCTGGGCGATGTCAGGATCGACGCCTTGTTCAAAGTTCAGCGCAATAGATGCAGAACCGTTACCGGCACTGTTCGATGAAATATAACGCAAGCCATCGAGACCATTCATCTGCTGTTCAATAATCTGGGTCACTGTGTTTTCAACTGTTTCAGCCGAAGCACCCGGATAAGTCGCAGAAATGGTGACCGTTGGCGGCGCAATGGTCGGATACTGGGCAATGGGCATATTGGATAGGGTTAGAATACCCGCCAACATGATCACCAGTGCAATCACCCATGCAAAAATCGGGCGATGAATAAAAAATTGAGCCATTGAAGTCTACCCCTTATGTATTTGAAGTAGCTTTTTGTTCAGCCTGAGCATCCGCCTGATCTGCTGGTTGTTTTGCCTTATCTGATGCAGCAGGTTGCTGGGCACCTTGTGGCGCGGCAGCTTGCGGTTGATATGGTTTGGCTACCACTTTCTGTTCCGGCTTGACTTTGGCAATACCTTCTACAATAACTTTGTCACCGGTTTGCAGACCTTCAGTCACAATCCAGTCTTTGCCCTGAATGCCTGCAGTGGTTACTGGACGTGCTTCAACCACACCTTTGGCATTGACCAGCATCGCCATGGCCTGACCGGTTGGGGTGCGGGTAATGGCAGCTTGCGGAATCAGCACGGCATTTGGAATTACCCCTTGCACAATTTGTGCAGTGGCAAACATGCCTGGCAATAACAGATGGTTTGGATTCGGGAATACTGCACGTAAAGTCACGGTACCCGTATCCGGATTAACGCTGGCATCGGAGAATGCCAGACGGCCTTCAACCGGATAATAGCTGCCGTCTTCCAGTTTCAGTTTGACTGTGGTGTTGTTGCTGCTGTTTAAATCACCTTTGCTGAGTTGCTGGCGTAAACGTAGCAGTTCAGCACTTGACTGGTTGATATCCACATAAATCGGGTCCAGACGCTGAATCGTCACCAGCGGTTCCTGCTGGCTGGCAGTCACTAACGCACCTGCAGTCACGGTAGAACGGTTGGTCTGACCTGAAATTGGCGCACGTACGGTTGAGTAACCCAGGTTAATTTCTGCATTGCGCAGTTCGGCACGGGTGGCCGCGACATCTGCTTCTGCCAGTTTCACCTGCGCCACAATGTCATCATATTCCTGTTTGGAAATGGCATTGCTGCCCACCAATTGACGATAACGGCCTTCTTTGACACGTAAAACGTTCAGATTGGCCTGCTGACGTGCCAATGCTGCACGGGCGCTATCCACCGATGCACGGTTGGTCCGTGAATCAATTTCATATAAGGCCTGACCTTCACGTACATAGCTGCCTTCGGTAAACAGACGTTTCTGCACCACACCGCTGGTTTGCGGGCGAACTTCAGAAATTTCAAAGGCAGTGGTACGGCCGGAAAGTTCAACAGACTGCTCGACACTTTGTGGCTGTACAACAATGACCCCAACTTCTGTTGGAGGCATTTGCTGCTGGGCTGCAGCTTGCTGCGCATCATTTGGATCTTTGCTACAACCCACAAGCGCGATGCTTGTGGCCAATGCGCAAGCAGTGAGGGCAGGGGCCCAAAGCTTTGCAGACATCATTCTTCCACCTCAATTAGATTTTTATCTATCTAAAAATTATTCATTGGTTTGCGCTGGCTGTACTTGATCAAGATCAGATAGAGCAGCGTGATCCAGATAAAACTTATGCTCCAGCCTGACAGGACATCTGAGGGAAAATGTACGCCAAGATACACTCTTGAAATTCCCATCAGCAACATCCACATAACAGCACATATTACAATGGCTTTATGTGCGGGATGTTGCATTGACACATAAATTGCAAGACAGCCCAGCGTTGCGGCATAAAAACTATGTGCGCTGGGAAATGAGGCACCATAGCTATTGACCAGATGATACATTTCTGGCGGGCGCTCTCTTGCAATCAGATACTTGAGTATCCAGGCAGTGGCAAAACTCCCCATCAGTCCAATGCTGACCAGCACGATATTTGCATATTCCTTCTGCCTGGCCAGATACAGACACCAAAGACTGGATAAAAATAATACAAATGGCATGCCACCAACGACAGATAATCCCGTCATTAGTGAATTCAACATCTCGTTACGGTGCTGGCTGAACCAGTCTACAATTGCCGAATCAAGGGCAGTGAGCGCTGGAACATAAAGCATTAACACGCTGAAAAAACACAACAAACCACCGAGATAAAGCAAAAAATTAGGCATGCCGAAATCCTGGTTAGTTTAGCTGATCCGAGCGCAGTCCGGTAATGGATTAAAGTGTACTCGCCAGTACACTTCATTTCAAGCCTGTATAAATTATGCTAATTTCTTTTTCAATTCTTTTTAACACATGACAAAATAAATTAACAAATTCCTTAATGATGACCCTTGGCCGGGCCAGATTGTTCTTCAACTTCAACAGGTTGCTTCGGTGGCCAGAAAAAGTCACTGGGCCGGGTCAGGAAATGGGTCATGACCAGTTTGGCCAATGGTTTCCACTGTTCAAAACGTACCCGACGTGCGCGCAGGGCCACAATAATGGTGAGGGTAAAGCTGACAAATAAGTTGGTCAGGCCAATTAACAGTACACCCAGGAAAGACACAATAATCAGGCCAATTTCCGGACTACCGTTGACGTTCATCAAACCCTGAATAAAGTTGGCCGAGGCAAAGGCAATATGCCGGATATCTAAAGGCAGACCCAGAATATAACCAATTGTGCCCATACTGCCGAGCATAACCCCGAACAGGAAATTACCGGCCAGTGCACCCAAGTTCCGTTCAATATAGGCGGCAAAACGGTCCAGCCGTTCCTGACTCATCCATTTTTTCAGTTTGGCATGCGCCTGTAGCCGTGGTCCGACTTTGCGATACACCGCCATATTATCGAAGTAACCAGCAATCAGGCCCGATAAAAACAGACACACACCGGCAATGGCTGCGTGTGGAATTGCCAGAGAGGTAAACGGATTCAGGTCATGCAGCATTTTGCTGGCTTTGGCATGGTTCATTAAAGGCTCATGCAACGCCGCATCCCACATAAAGGCAATTAGGGCGGCTACCGGAATGGCAATCGAGATATTGCCCAGAATGGCAATAAACTGGGTCCGGATAATATTGATAATCAGCGCGGCCAGCTCGGCAATTTGCGCCATTTTCGAGCCTTTGCGATGCTGTACGGTCGAAGCCAGTGCGGCAGCGGTCATCGCCGGCTGTTTGGTGGCCACAGTAAAGTGCAGCACATGAATCAGCATAAAGCCCAGCGAGTAGTTCATGCTGTTAATAAAGGCCTGCATCAGCGGCGCCAAGGTTAAACGTGCCGCCAGCACCTTAAGGGTGGCCATGGTGGCAATAATCACCCCGGCCCCGGCAGCCGATTTATACATTTCCAGAAAGCCGGCCTTGTCGGTACTTACATAATGTTCACCGGTTTTACTGGCATTTTCAGTCACCTGCAAGGCCATCAATTCACTGTTGGTAGCCAGCAGGGAGCGGACACTGCGTTCGCTATACAGCGCGGTGGTAATATCGACCAGTAGCTCGCCCATGGCGCTATAACGCACATCATCTTCTTCAACAATCAGGTTCAGCAGCAGTTCAATCCGGTCCAGACACTGTTCCAGTAAGGACAGCAAATAGGTCAGGCTGACACTGACCCCAATCCGTTTGGTGGCCCGGCGAATTTTATGGCTGACGTTACGGCACTGGTCAATCATCACCAGCGCCTGTGAGGCATCCGGTGGAATTACCGCTTCAAATTTGTCGGCACTTTGATGCAGGTTTTTATATTGCACAATGAAATCGTTGATTTCACGGTTCTGCACTAAAAATGGTGACTCGTATTCGGTCAGTTCCGGATGGGCATTAATAAATTCCGGATATAAACCAATTCCGCTGACCCGATAGGACAGCACGGTAATGGCTTTAATGATTTCCTGACGAATCAGTTTTTTATCATCCTGATTACGATGGCCCTGATTCAGCAGGCGAAACAGCTGCTGCCACTGCTGATCTTCAATATCATCCAGCCAGTATTTATCACTGCGCTGATGGAAAATGCGGCGCAGCAAGTCCTGCAGCTGGCTCTGATCATTAATCAGCGGTAAAAAATGTGCCCCTAGGCGCTGGAACAGCTGGCTCCAGAAACCATCTAAAGACAGGATGCCGGTATCAGCATACAGGCTGGTCTGTTTGTACTGGCTGATTAAGCAGAGCACAAAACTTTGTAGGGTATTGGCGGCATTGGGCGTAATCAGTAGGGCATGTAAAAAGGCCTGAAACTTTTCTTGTATTTCTTCGCTATTTTCGGTGTTGGCTGGTCGAATGCGGTTGACCAGCTCAATGAGCAGTTGCTCGTCAAGATCAGCGGGCATGGTTTCCAGCTGATCCTGCATGTTCAGGAATAGGTCATAAAATTTTATATGCATAGGCAAGGATGAAGCTATTTATTGAATTCGGTGCAGGGCCAGCTTGGCCAGATTGACCAAGGCCTGACGATAGATTGTATCTGGCAAGGCATTTAAGGCCGCAATTGCGGCTTCGGTTTCTTCCGTGGCACGCTGCTGGCAATAATCCAGTGCACCAGAGGTCTGTACAATCTCGATAACCTGCGCCAGGTCGGAGGTTCCGCCCGTAGCAATACTGCGGCGGATAATTTCATGTTGCGCACCACTGGTATTTTTCAGGGCGGCAATTAAAGGCAAGGTCGGTTTACCTTCCATCAGGTCATCGCCGATATTTTTACCCAGGGTTTCGGCATCTGAGGTGTAATCCAGAATATCGTCAATGATCTGGAAGGCATTACCAAAATGGCCGGCAAAGACACGTAATGGTTCACGGTATTCCGGCTTGCCGGTTAAAATGGCGGCACCTTCGGTGGCCAGTTCAAACAGGCGCGAGGTTTTGCCGTGAATAATATCTAAATACGTCTGTTCGGTGGTGTCCGGTTGATGCTGTGATTGCAACTGTAGTACTTCACCTTCGGCAATTTCACAGGTACCGGTCGAGAAATCTTTCAGCAAGGTCATGTTGTTTAAATCGACCAGCAGGTCAAAGGCACGTGAAATCAGGAAGTCACCGACCAATACGGCGGTCTGGTTATTCCAGGTGGCATTGGCGGTTGGACGACCACGACGCAAGCCGGATTCATCGACCACATCATCATGCACCAGGGTTGCGGTATGCAGCATTTCAATAATCGCCGCCAGTCTGCGCGCCTGTTCCAGATCTTCTGCGCCGCAGGCTTTGGCCGCCAGTAAGCACATAATCGGACGCATACGTTTGCCGCCGGCTTCCACCACATGCTTGCTGACCGCCATAACCAGTGCGACTTTTGAGGTAATGCCTTCATTAATAAACTGATCCATCGCGGCAAAATCGGAAGCAACAGGCGCGAGAATATCTTGCTTAAAGTCGATGGTCATGTGAAGGAGAACCTCAATTGTGTCAAGTAACAACGATATAGTGTAACAATGAAAAACGTCTGGACAGGAAATCTGCAATCTGCGGTGCGGCCATTGTAGTTGTCGTTATGAAGTACGAAGCAATGGTCTGCTTTCCTGTTCGTGCTGGCGCTGATGGCCTCCCGGTGACAGGCAGCGGTGATAGCATCAGCATGCTGGCGTTTTCGATTCTAACAAGCAATTTGATTAGATCAATGAAAAATGTAGGGTTTTGACCATTTTTGTTGCTTTTCGTTGCATGTTTATAAAATAAACAGCCGGCTGATGCAATATTTTGGCTAAATCTCTTGTTGTTTGCAGCGTTATCCCTTAAAATCTCTGCCCTTGTATAACCCCAGTGGCGTTCGTTTTAAGATCGGTATATCCCTTTACCGGCACGACGACACGGGCATGTTTGGAGTACATTATGTACGCAGTAATCCAAAGCGGTGGTAAACAGCACCGTGTAGTTGAGGGTGAAACCCTTAAAGTTGAATTATTGAAAGCTGAAACTGGCGCAACCATTACGTTTGATGACGTATTAATGCTTGTAAACGGTGATAGCATTCAAATCGGTGCTCCAGTTGTAGCTGGCGCTAAAGTAACTGCAGAAGTGGTTGGCCATGGCCGTCACGACAAAATCCGCATCATCAAAATGCGTCGTCGTAAGCACTACCGTAAGCAACAAGGTCACCGTCAATGGTTCACCGAGTTGAAAATTACTGGTATTTCAGGCTAATCACTAGGAGTAATGAGACATGGCATCTAAAAAAGCCGGTGGTTCTACTAAGAACGGTCGTGATTCGAATCCTAAGATGTTAGGTGTTAAAGTTTACGGTGGTCAAACTGTAACTGCAGGTAACATCATCGTTCGTCAACGTGGTACAGAATTCCACGCTGGTGCAAATGTAGGTATGGGCCGTGACCATACTTTATTTGCTACTGCTGACGGCGTAGTAAAATTCGAAGTGAAAGGTCAATTTGGCCGTCGCTACGTATCTGTTGAATAAGATTCAATAGAACAAAAACCCACAGTCTTCTGTGGGTTTTTTTATGCATGTCGCATCGGGAAAGAGAGCAACCCTGATCTTCATGATGATGGATAAAAAAGAACATTTGATATTAATAAACATACAAAACTTCTTATTTCCTCTAAATTTAGGCACTTTATTTGGTTTAAGATGAATCCATGAATACATTGCGATATGCAACAATAAAAGGTGAATCTATGAAAATGCTTCGTCAAACCATGTGTGCTATGGCATTGGGTGCTGCAACGCTGGCACCAGTGATGAGTACGACTGTGTATGCTGCGCCTGTGGCAGCATCGGAGCAGCAAGCCACTGCCAATCTGGTCAAACAATTGAGTCATATTAAAAGTATGACCGCCAACTTCGAGCAGACCACCAAAACCAGTGGCAAAGCGCCTAAAAACAAGGGCCTGACTGCCCAGCATATGAATCAGGAATTTAAAGGCGTAATGAAAGTGGCGCGCCCGGGTAAATTCTATTGGGAAACCACCAGTCCGGCCAAACAGACCATTGTGACCTCAGGGAAAACCGTCTGGATTTATGACCCGGACTTGCAGCAGGCCGTGCGTCAAAACCTGGATGAGCAGGTTGCCAATACGCCAGCACTGTTATTATCGGGCAATACCAACCAGATTATGCAGTCATACCGGGTGACCCAGCCAAACAAAGGCAAAACCTATTACACCCTGTATCCAAAAAGTGATGACGGTGCTTTCCAGAGTCTGACCATCAGTTTCGGTGCCAACAAAGCACCAAGCCTGATGATTCTGGAAGATTCTTTAGGTCAAACCACCTATGTGCGTTTTAACAATGTGAAGGTGAACCCGAACATTGCCAACTCGACCTTTAATTTCACCCCGCCAAAAGGCACGGATATTATTGATCAATAAGGGGTGCTGATCATTTCTTAAAAAGATTTTATCTGTGAAAGCAAAAACATAGAGGAGCCATTTTAATGGCTCCTTTATTTTTAGGTGAATAATCGTCCAATGACAGGATTGAACGGAAAGTCAATTGAGCGAGTTAGGTCATGCGGACATGCATGAAATGGCAATAAAAATTGCCCTCCCTGAAAATGGTTAAAAATTAACCAAAAATAAGGGTTAACCAGAATCACGGCTGGTCTGTCTGCTTTTGCTCTGTGAAAGAATCCACAATTTCTGTGGATAAATCTTGGGATAATTTATTTTTCCCGTTGAATGGGCCGCAGATGCACGATTAGGGTCCAGTCAGGATTTGATTTTATTTTAAAAATATCATTATGAATTTTAATGGAATATTATAAATTTTGGTATGTACCGCTGCGGATGGTTTTTGGTTGATTTTTCATTTTCTATTGCAGGTTACAGAACTGCTCTAGGATCGAACAGCAGGAGTTTTATATAGTGGTAAATAGCTAAATTGAGCGTATACAACGCCTTTGCGGGGTGAAAACTGCTGAAAATTGCAGCATGAACATAGGGGAAATGCAATGCAACATCTGAAATCAAATCTGCTCACCACGACCATCGCACTGACCACGGCATTAATGTTAAGCGCCTGTCAGCCGAAGCAGGATGCCGCACCTCAGGTGGAGGCCGAGCAAAGTCAGACTCAGGCAGCTGCCATTCCCGTGATTCAGGCCAAAGTGGTGCCGGTGGAATTGAAACAGCAGCAGCGCTGTGATGAAGAGGGCTGTACCGAATACGATATTCAGACGGTCAATACCAATGTGCCGTGGATCAATGCGTATTTTATGCAGCGGATTAAAAAGGCTGACCCGATTGCATTTAGTGAAGATGCCGCTTCTACTGCGTCAGCATCGTCAGCATCGTCAGCATCGTCAGCATCGTCAGCATCGTCAGCATCGTCAGCATCGTCAGCATCGTCAGCATCAGAGGCCAATAGCACAGAGGAGCCTAACCGTCTTAGCCTGAGTTCTACCTATGTACGTTATATTGGCCAGCATGGCCGTCTGGCTACCTTTAGCATGCAAAGCTATAGTTATCCGGCCGGGGCGGCGCATGGTATGCATCATCAGGAATTTGTGACCTTTGATTTAAACAGCAAGAAACGTCTGGCCTTGCAGGATATTCTGCTGCCGAATAGTGAAGCCAAACTGGTACAAGAACTGTTTAACCATAATTACAACTGGCTGAATGAGCACGACATCCAGCGTGACAAACTGCGACTGAGTGACAATTTTTATTATGGCGCCAATGGGCTGGTGTTTGTCTATCCATTGTATGAGCTGGCTTCCTATGCAGAAGGCATGCCGGAACTGGAGCTGCCGTATTATGCGGTGGACAAACTGATTAAAGCTGAATATCTGCCAAGTTTGCCGAAGTATCCGACCCAGTAAATTGTGAAAAAACTGCGCCAGATTGCTGTAATAAGCCCCAGCCGTGAAGCGGATTACTGTATTTTTTAACCCGAAGCGCTTACACTATAGCCAGTTTTTTTCTTTACAAAAGATTGGCTATGATCGACCCGAAATTACTCAGAAATAATATTGAGGCTGTAAATTTAGCCTTGGCAAAACGTGGTGTGCAACTCAATGTAGAAGAATGGGCATCATTGGAAGCTCGCCGTAAAGAAATCCAGTCCAAAACGGAAGCTCTACAGGCCGAACGTAATGCCGGTGCCAAACAGGTCGGTCAGATTAAAAAAGCCGGTGGTGATGCTTCAGAAATCATGGCACGTATGTCAGCCATTGGTGATGAAATTAAAGCAGCCGAAGTGGCTTTAAATGAATTACAGGCGGAAATTGAAACCAAATCACTGACTATTCCTAACCTGCCACATGAATCTGTGCCGGAAGGTAAAGATGAAGCTGATAACGTGGAAATCCTGACCTGGGGTACACCGCGCGAATTTGATTTTGAAATCAAAGATCATACCGACTTAGGCGAATGGATGGGTGGTCTAGAATTTGAAACCGCGACCAAGCTGACCGGTTCTCGCTTTAGCGTTTTAAAAGGGCCATTGGCGCGTCTGCAACGTGCTTTAACCCAGTTTATGCTGGATACGCATACCCTGAAAAATGGCTATACCGAAGCCTATGTACCGTACCTGGTCAATGCCGATTCTTTACGCGGTACCGGTCAATTACCAAAATTTGAAGAAGACCTGTTTAAGCTGCAAGGTGAAAAAGAGTTCTATTTAATTCCAACCGCGGAAGTGCCAGTCACCAACTTTGTCCGTGACGAAATTATTGATGCGGACCGTTTACCGCTGAAATATGCTGCGCATACCCCATGTTTCCGCAGTGAAGCTGGTTCTTATGGTCGTGATACGCGTGGTTTAATCCGTCAGCACCAGTTTGATAAAGTAGAAATGGTGCAAATCGTTAAACCTGAAGATTCTATGCAGGCACTGGAAGAGTTGACCGGTCATGCAGAAGGCATTTTGCAGGCGCTGGGCTTGCCGTACCGTAAAATCATCCTGTGTGGTGGTGATATGGGCTTTGGTGCGACCAAAACCTATGACCTGGAAGTGTGGGTGCCAAGTCAAAATACCTATCGTGAAATTTCTTCGTGTTCCAACATGGGTGATTTCCAGGCGCGTCGTATGAAAGCGCGTTATCGTGCCGACCAGAAGAAAACTGAATTTGTACATACCTTGAATGGTTCAGGTCTGGCGGTTGGACGCACCTTATTGGCCGTGATGGAGAACTATCAGCGCGCGGATGGCTCAATTGAAGTGCCTGAAGTGCTACGTCCGTACATGGGTGGTGCAGAATATATCGACTAAATTCAGGTCGATGTACAGGATGCACCAATTTGTGCACAAAATTTGCTTAAGACAATCTGAACTAAATTACTGAGGTAGTGTGTGGATATTTTTCCAATCTCGTTAAAGTTGCAACAGCAACGCTGTCTGATTGTCGGTGGCGGCCATATTGCCTACCGTAAAGCCGGTTTACTGCAAAAAGCAGGCGCTATTATTGATGTGGTGGCGCCGGACATTGATGCCGCTTTACTGGAACTGGTCCAGCAGAGCCAGGGGCGCTATGAGGCTGCTGCCTTCAATACTGAAATTCCGCTGCGCCAGTATCGTCTGGTGATCGCCGCCACTGATGATGCAGCAATCAACCGTCAGGTGTTTGAGGCCTGTGAAGCTGAAAATGTGCTGGTCAATAGTGTGGATGATCCGCCACATTGCCGCTTTATGGTGCCGGCTATTGTCGACCGTTCGCCTTTGCTGATTTCAGTGGCCACGAATGGTGCATCGCCGGTGTTGTCGCGCCAGATTCGCACCCAATTGGAAACCAGTATTCCGCATGGCATGGGCAAACTGGTGAGTTTTTCCGGTCAATGGCGTGCTGCGGTTAAGGCCAAAATCCAGAATCCGGATGAACGCCGGATTTTCTGGGAAAACCTGTATGCCAGTCCGCTCAAAGAGCAGGTCTTTAATGACAATCTGCAAGAAGCCAATCGTTTGATTGAACAGGCTTTGCAGGAATGGACCACGCCAAAAGGTGAAGTGTATCTGGTCGGTGCCGGTCCGGGTGATCCAGAACTGTTGACCTTAAAAGCACTACGCTTGATGCAGCAGGCCGATGTGGTGATTTACGACCGTCTGGTGTCTGATCCGATTATGGAGCTGTGCCGCCGTGATGCTGAAAAAATTTATGTTGGGAAAGCACGTTCCAACCATGCTGTGCCACAAGAGGGCATTAATGCCTTGCTGGTCAAGTATGCGCAGGAAGGTAAACGTGTTTGTCGTTTAAAAGGCGGTGATCCGTTTATTTTTGGTCGTGGCGGTGAAGAAATTGAAGAACTGTTTGCTGCAGGTGTGGCTTTTCAGGTGGTGCCGGGCATTACCGCAGCATCGGGCTGTTCAGCTTATGCCGGCATTCCTTTAACCCATCGCAATTATGCACAAAGTGTACGTTTCCTGACCGGGCATTTAAAAGAAGGTTCACCGGAACTGCCGTGGAGCGAGCTGGTCTATGAAAACCAGACTCTGGTGCTGTATATGGGACTGGTGGGACTGGAAAAAATTTGTCAGAAACTGATTGCCCATGGCCAGCGTCCGGATATGCCAGTGGCCTTGGTGTCTAAAGGCACCACACCGGAGCAGAAAGTGGTGGTCGGGACTTTGGCAGATATTGCATCTAAAGTTACTGAACATCAAATTCAGGCACCCACTCTGACCATTATTGGTGAAGTGGTGAAGCTGCGCGAACAACTGCAATGGCATGAGCGAGGATAAAGCAACACAACGTGTTGCCCGAGCGCAAGACGAAGGCTATGCCTGAGTAAAGAGGATAAAGCAACGCACTGCGTTGCCCGAGCGCAAGACGAAGGCTACGCCTGTCAAGTGGCGGCTATGATGAATCATGGTTGCCGGAGATGCAAAAGGGCAATACTGCGTAGCGCTTTAACCCTGACAGCATCCTTGTCCCATCAAGAAAGTTTAATTGCTTAAATCAACCAGATAGTGAGTAAAAAGTGATCCACGTTGTGTTATATGAGCCTGAAATTCCTGCCAATACCGGTAATATTATCCGGCTTTGTGCCAATACTGGTGCTCAGTTACATCTGGTCAAGCCCCTGGGTTTTGAGCTGGATGATAAAAAGCTGAAACGTGCCGGTCTGGATTACCACGAATGGGCACGGATGCAACTGTGGGATTCAATTGAAGACTGTCTGGCCAATTTGGCCAGCAAAGGCATAGGCGTGGATGCGGTGTATCCATTAACCACCAAGGGTACAGAAACCCCGCATACTTCGGATTTAAACCGTCCTGTGGCCTTGTTGATGGGACCAGAAACCCGCGGTTTGCCTGAGCATGTGCGTTTGATGTTCCCACAAGAGCACTGGATTCGCTTGCCGATGGCAGAAAACTCCCGCAGTCTGAACCTGTCAAATGCCACAGCAGTTATTGTTTATGAAGCCTGGCGTCAGCAGGGTTTTCAGCCTTTAAGCTAGGGCAGACCATCAAGATGAATAAAAAAACCAAGATCACTGATCTTGGTTTTTTTATGATGAATTATTTTTCAGTGAGCAGGATCAAGCCGTCAAAACCTGACCTGAAACGTAGAAAAACAAAAAAAGGTGCCGAAGCACCTTTTTAAATGACTTAAACTTAGAGTTTATCGTCAAATTCATTGTGTTGTGGCGCAGGGTGTTTAAAGCCTTTGGTTTTATAACCCAGGTATAAAATACCGGCCATTGCCCACCATAAACCATATTTCAATGATGTTTCATCAACCTCAAGCCACAGTGCAAACACCGCAATAAAACCACAAAGCGGCACCACCACAAAGTTCAGAATATCTTTAACGTTGCGGGTACGTCCATCACGCAGCGCATAGCGTGAAATGACTGACAGATTGACGAAACTGAATGCAGTCAGGGCACCAAAGCTGATCAGGGAAATCACGAAATCCAGATCCATAAAGCCTGCAGTTAAGGCCACCGCACCCACAATCAGAATGTTATAAGACGGTGTGAAGTTACGTGGGCTGATATGACCAAAGATTTTCTTGTTGATCACGCCATCACGGCCCATCACGTACATCAAACGGGATACACCGGCATGTGCAGAAATACCCGAAGCCATCACCGTTACAATTGCGAAGGTCAGTACATAGGACTGGAACAGTGAACCACCCACCAGCATCAGAATTTCTGGCTGAGTTTCAGCAATATTCTTGAAGTAGCTGCCCGGTTCATTCGGGAAGTAAATCTGCATGAAGTAGGTGCTGACAATAAAGATGATCCCGGCAATTAACGCAGTCAGGAAAATCGCTTTTGGCAGGGTCTTTTCGGTATCTTTGGTTTCTTCTGCCAGCGAGCTTAAGGAGTCAAAACCGGTGAAGGAGAAGCATAGTAAGGTAGCACCAGTAATCAGCGCACCGACTGAGGTCAGCTCATTCCAGAACGGTTCAAGGCTCCAGAGCTGATAACGCTGTTCAGCACTAATCGGGCCATCGGCATTAAAACCGGCCTGTAGTTTGGTAAATACCATCCAGGTAAAGATCGCGATGACCAGGAGCTGGATAAATACAATCAGGCTGTTGAAGTTGGCGACAAAACGCGCACCGCGCAGGTTGATGCCGGTCATAAACGCGGTCAGCACAATGACCCAGACCCAATGATTGACATCCGGGAACAGCGCTTCCAGATAAATCACGGCCAGAATAATATTCACCATTGGCGACAGCAGGTAGTCGAGCCAGGACGACCAGCCCACCATAAAGCCGACATTAGGGTGAATTGATTTCTGCGCATAAGTATAGGCAGAACCCGAAGATGGGTAGCGGCGAATCATGTGACCGTAGCTTAACGAGGTCAGCAAGATTGCAACCAAGGCAAAAATATACGATGTGGGTACATGAAAATGACTTTCTTCCGATACTAAACCGAAAGTGTCAAATAAGGTCATTGGCTGAATATATGCTAAACCAATAATAATGATGTGCCAGAGCCCTAGCGTTTTTTGCAGTTTAGCTGCCGATTGAGTCCCAGAGATATTTGTCAACGGCGTTATCCTCTTAATCGTTGATCAAGGATCAGTCATGTTCCTAAGGATCGTTTGAGACGAACGATCCCCCCTATCAATAAAACAAAAGTCCGCCAATCTACTCCAAAATGGTTGCTTTTGTCAGTAACTTTTTCAGAAATTTTTAGCAGAAAATATGCCAATCATCTGAATAAACAAGAACTTTTTCTTGGGTATAGTAAAAGCCTGATGCTTAAAAAAACATCAGGCTTCTAGAAATTTTGGCTATATTCGCCTATTTGCTGGAAATTACCAAGCCTTTTTTAAGATAGATTTCAAATCTTCCAGACTAGCTTCTTTCGGGTTGTAAATGATCGAGCCATCGTTCAGGGCTTTTTCTGCCACTTCATCCAGCTGCGCTTCTGTAACCTTGCCGGTTTCACTCAAGGTGCGTGGCAATTTGGTCATAGCATACAGACGGTCGCGCATGGTCAGCAGGGTAGCAATGGCTTTATCGGCACGCAGATGCGCCGGAGTCTGGGCATAAATATCCGGGCCGGCCAATGGCAGCAGTAGTTCGGCAATTTTGTCGCCATTGACATCTTTGTTGTATTCCAGCACATACGGCAAGAACAGGTTCATGCACAGTCCATGCGGCAGATGCGCCACTGCACCTAAGGCATGTCCGAGAGAGTGCACTAGACCCACCATCGAATTGGAGAAGGCAATACCAGCCATGGTCGAAGCTTGCGCCAGTTCCAGACGGCCATAGGCATCGCTTGGATTATCCAGCACTTTAAACAGGTTATTGCTGATTTTCTTGATCGCGGCGGTGGCATAGGCATCCGAAATCGGATTCGAGCCCATGCAGCTATAAGCTTCAACCGCATGGGTCATGGCATCCATAGCTGTCATTGCCGTTAAATGCGGTGGCAGGGTCTGGGTCATGCGCGGGTCCAGAATCGCGGCATGTGGCATCAGGTAATAAGAAGCGAATGGCATTTTGACATTCTTTTCAGTATCTGACACCACAGCGACCATGGTGACTTCTGAACCGGTGCCTGATGTGGTCGGAATCACGAAGAAGGGCTTTAATGGTTTTGGCAGGTTGTGCGCGCCGGAATATTTGAGCAGGTCATCGCCGCCTTCCGTCACCAGAATATTGGTGGCTTTGGAGGTATCAATTACCGAACCACCGCCCACTGCAATAATGGCATCACAGTTGTGGTCACGATACAGCTGCGCGGCTTTACGTACCGTGTCCAGACTTGAATCCTGTGGCACATCATCAAAAATATAGCCAATTTCAGCATCGGTTGATTCAAAAGCCGCTTCAACCGGGGCCAGCAGGTTGTTACCACGGACGCCTTTGTCAGTAATGATCAGCGGGCGTTTCGCGCCTAAAGTCACCAATTCAAACGGAATGTGTTCCAGTGCGGCATTGCCGGCAATGACTTTGACTGGACAAAAAAATTCGTAATAAGGCTTCGCCATGTTATGCACTCCGTTGGAAATAGGACTGAGCCACTTTCAGGTAAATATGGGCAGCTCCGCTGAGTTTTTCTTTTAAGCTAAGTTCGGATGGGTATTGTTTGACGGCCAGCTCTGCCAGCAGTTTAGGCAAAATCAGGGCTTCCATTTTGTTCAGGCAACGCACCAGACGAATGGCATAAGACAGGTCGCCATCGGCAATCATGCGGTCATGGGCAAAGGCCTGTGCCGTACTTTCCTGAAACGAGAACACCAAAAAGGCATGGGTTAGATGCTTGAAGGTAATGACCAGATCGGGTTTGCCATCCAGTTCAGGCAGCAGTTCGAGCTGATGATCTTCAGTCACCCGGGCAATGAACGCAGGTCCATTGGGAAACACTTTCATGGACAGGATAAAATTTGCGGGAAACTTTGCAACTTCCTGTTTTATTTCTTGATCGACCTGGCTTGCCATCACCAGACCTCTGCCAATCACATCCATCATGAGTTTGACATAGGCCTGTTGCAAAGCGGGCTTCACGGTTTTGCTTGAAATCACTCGCTGAGTCCCTTTGTTAACATCTATTATTGAATTTAGAGTAAATACTCTAATTTATTTCTTATTCAAAAGTAAAGTCATTTAGGCTTGAATGGTTTGAACCTCACTAAAGTAACCACTGTGCTCTAAAGTTTCAATGATATCTCGGCATAAAGTTTCAAACGATGGGTAGTCTGGGACTAAATCCTGAATGCGCACCATTTCCAGACCAGCATACCCACAGGGGTTAATGGTTTGAAAACCACTCAAATCACAGTCAATATTCAGCGCTAGTCCATGGTAACTACGGCCTTTGCGGATTTTAAAGCCCAATGAGCCAATTTTACGCTCCGCGACATAGACACCCGGCGCATCTGCTTTGGCATAAGCTTCAATACCATATTTTTTGAGCAGCGCAATCATCAGGTTTTCGGCATACGATACCAGCGTGCGGACATTCCAGCCCAAACGGTTCAGGTCAAACAGGAAATACGCCACCAGCTGGCCCGGACCATGCCAGGTCACCTGTCCACCACGGTCGGTTTGTACCACCGGAATATGGCTGGGAATCAAAATATGTTCTGCCTTGCCGGCCTGACCTTGGGTCAGCACTTCATGATGCTGCAAAATCCAGAGCTCATCGGGGGTATTGGCATCACGCTGTTCAGTCAACTGCTTCATCTCTAAAAAGCGGTCTTGATACGGTGTTAATTGCGAATACTGACGGATAATGAGGGTCGGTTTTTGAAGCGCATCGGTCACAGGCTGCGTCCTTAAAAATGAAATCTGCTGATGTGAATTATAATGATTCAGAATAGGAATAGGAGTGTGCCTGCTTTAAATTACTGCGCTTGCACGGCACGCCATAAAAAAACACGCATGAAGCGTGTTTTTTTGAAACTTAAAGCGCGGTTTTAATCAGCGGGCAGGCAGCTAAATCGGCATAGACCGCATGCACCTGTTCCAGCTCCTCGAAACGCAGCTGTGCGGTAATCGAGTGGTATTTACCGGTACGCGACGGGGTCACGGTCATTTTGTCGCCATCAAAGTCCGGGAAGTGTTTCACGAAAATATCGTTCACCGCTTGACGCAGCTCTGCACCGGCCAGACCAATCAGTTTAATCGGGTAATCCATCGGAAAAACCCAAAGATGCTCTTGTAATTCACGAGAGGGAGTGCGGTCAATCATAATTACCTCAAAAGATTGAAAAACGCCTGCAAGGCGCAGGCGTTTTGGCATTGCTACTTAAATGGGGATGGATTGATCCCAATTCAAGCCGCTGCTGACTTAGTCGTTTTCCAGGAATGAACGCAGGTGTTCAGAGCGGGAAGGGTGACGTAATTTACGTAAGGCTTTGGCTTCAATCTGACGGATCCGTTCACGGGTCACATCAAACTGCTTACCGACTTCTTCCAGAGTATGATCGGTTGGCATATCAATACCAAAACGCATTTTCAGGACTTTGGCTTCACGTTCAGTCAGGTTTTCCAGCACTTCGCGTGTTGCTTCTTTTAAGCCTTCTGAAGTCGCTGCATCGACTGGAGAGGTGATGTTGCTGTCTTCAATAAAGTCACCCAAATGCGAATCTTCATCATCACCAATTGGCGTTTCCATGGAAATCGGTTCTTTGGCAATTTTTAGGACTTTACGTACCTTCACTTCGTCCATTTCCAGACGTTCACCGAGTTCTTCCGGTGTCGGTTCGCGGCCCATTTCCTGCAGCAACTGACGAGAAACACGGTTAATCTTGTTAATGGTTTCAATCATGTGTACCGGAATACGGATGGTACGTGCCTGATCGGCAATCGAACGTGTGATCGCCTGACGAATCCACCAAGTCGCATAAGTCGAGAACTTGTAACCACGACGGTATTCAAACTTGTCTACCGCTTTCATCAGACCGATGTTACCTTCCTGAATCAGATCCAGGAACTGCAAGCCGCGGTTGGTGTATTTCTTGGCAATCGAGATCACCAGACGCAAGTTGGCTTCGACCATTTCTTTCTTGGCGCGACGTGCTTTGGCTTCACCCACCGCCATACGTTTGGCAATGTCTTTAATGTCTTTAACATTCAGACCCAACTCTTTTTCGATGTCGGCAATTTTTTGCTGGAAGGCCAGTACGTCAGGACGCACTTTTTCCAGGTAGCCTTTCATCTCTGCAGGAGCTTTGGCAATCTGTTCGTCTAACCATGCCGGATTAGATTCCTGACCCGGGAAAGTCGTACGGAACTGGGTACGGTCCATACGGCCACGACGTACTGCATAACGCATTACTTCACGTTCTGCTGCACGAATCTGGTCATGCGTGCCACGAATCATTTCTGAAATAATATCAAACAGGCGCGGCGCAAATTTGAACATCATGAACACGCTGGCCAGAGCCTGTAACGCAGCTTCCGCTTCTTTGCTGTTACGGCCATGCTTTGCAATGACGTTTTTGGTGTTATTCCAGGCTTCAGTCAGCTCGGCAAAACGTACTTTGGCAATTTCAGGGTCCGGACCAGAATCCGCTTCAGAATCATCATCCGATTCTGACTCTTCTTCTTCATCGTCGTCATCAAGTTTGACATCTTTGGTGCTCTTGCTGCTCGATTCTTCTTCATCGTCGAGCACGGCTTCATCTTCCAGCACTTCCGGAATTTCTTCATCGGTTTCAGGATCTAAGTAACCTGAAAGCAGATCGGCCAGGCGGCGTTCGCCATTTTCATAATCTTTGTATTCTTGTAGAACCACTTCAACGGCATTTGGCCAGTACGCAATTGAATGCAGCACATCACGGATGCCTTCTTCAATACGTTTCGCGATACTAATTTCGCCTTCTCGCGTTAACAGCTCAACGGTCCCCATTTCACGCATATACATACGCACAGGGTCCGTGGTACGGCCAGGCTCATTTTCTACAGAAGCCAGTACTGCCGCTGCTTCTTCTTCAGCGACTTCATCTGCAGCTTCTGTGGTGTCTTCGAACATCGCATCATCAGATTCAGGTGCACGTTCATGCACAGGAATGCCCACGTCCTGAAGCATCTGGATGATGTCTTCAATCTGTTCGCTTTCCGTGATTGAGTCTGGGAGATGATCGTTAACCTCGGCATAAGTTAGGTAACCTTGCTCTTTGCCTCGGCTAATCAGAGCCGCTACTTGCGAAGTAGGGGAAGTCATATCGCTCATCTTTGCTTACTCTTCGTTGAATCTGTGGCAGTGAAAAACCGTGCATGATAGCACAATTTGCTGTAAAAGTTTCTGATTTGATCAATCAAGCATGATTTTATAAAAATGTTTGAAAGCAAAACTGAATAGGAATATGGGGCATCTTGCCCGGTTTTCAAGTCTGGCATCCGTTTTGTCCGCGAAATATTCTTGTCATATGCTTTAAACTATACTTATTCAGATAAGGTCTTCATAAATACACAAATTTTAGCGCGAAATACAAGCCAAAAATAGTCGGGAAAAACAAAATATATAAATAAAACTTGACAACTTTTTCAAAGGCAGATAAATAGCGGCTAAACCCATTCACATTTTTTCATTCTGAGGTAGTTTTAGTGTCTTCAACAGATTTTGAACTAGATGATAACTACGGTGATGATGATGTCAGCTTCGATGAAGCGGCAGGTAAAATCAGTGCGAAAGAATCGTTAGAAAAACGTCGCCTGATTGATGATCTGCTGGCACAGCGTCGACTGGAGCGTGATCTCAAGGATTTTGATTATGACTTCGACGAAGATGATTTTGACGACGAAGATGACTGAAATTTGGGTTCAGTAAAGTCTTCGGAAAATGCTATGCTATACCTTGTATAGACGATTTTTGGATTTAAGATGAGTGCTTTAGATTTAGACCTGTTGAGTGAATATCTAGATGGTGACCAGAACGAATACGGTCTAGATTTTGCTGCCACTCATGGTTTTTTGTGTGCCATTGCAGTCGGCCCGCAATTTGACCAATGGCTGGATGAACTGTTTGAAGGCAACCAGAAAAAAGTGCCGGCAGAAATCGTAGCGCAGGTGAAAACCTGGCTCGAATCCATTCGTCAAAACCTGGCCAATGAAGAAGGTATTGAATTTCCATTCGAAATTGAAGAAGCAGATGTAGAATCAAGTTTGGGCGACTGGAGTGTGGGCTTTGTGGATGCCATGTTCCTGAATGAAGAAGCCTGGTTCACGCCAGAATTTGAAGAACAGCTGGTAGATCTGACTTTACCAATCATGGTGTTTAGCGGCATTGATGAAGAAGACCCGCAAATGGAAAGCTTCCGTCGTAATGGTCAGTTAATGGATGAGCTGGCGGAAGAAATTCCGGACAACCTTAATGAACTGTATTTGATGTATCACACTCCAAACTGATGCAAACCGAATAAATAAAAAAACACCTCCTCGGAGGTGTTTTTTTATAGCCGGATCACATTAGCGGGTCATACGGTTCCAGGCATCACGCACCGCATGTTTGGCATCTTCCCAGGCCAAACGGGTATCGCCCTTGGTGGACTCCCATTCGCTGCGTAAATCGGGTTCTACATCTTCAAAGCGTGTACCCGGTTCATAGCGTGAGCGCTGGGCATAACCGACCCGATAGGCGGCCTGATAATCGCGCTCATAGCTTAAGTCCGGATGTGTGTTTTGCAGGCTGGTATAGTAAGGCTGGCTCTGGCTGTGTTCACGCCAGTAAATATCTTCATCACCTTCGGTCGGGTTTTCGGCTTCTGCAGCGGTTTTACCAACCAGACCACCCACCACGGCACCAATGGTGCCTCCGACCACTGCGCCAATCGGGCCGGTGGTGGCTCCGACTGCGGCACCTGTGGCTGCACCGCCGACCGCACCGACACCGGTGCCCACCGGATGGGTGCCGGTTTCACCGGTTTTCGGGTTGGCATTCAGCTGTTGCTGCTGCTGTTTTGGCAGCTGTTTGACCTGTTCGCGTTTTTGTTCCTGCTGGCGCTGGGTTTCTATTTCTGGATTCGTCATGTCTGCATCCTCTTGGGTCTGATGATGATCTAAGTAAAATGAATCAAAAAATTAAGATCAAGCGGATCTCTTGAGTTTTAACTTAGATCAAACAGCACCCGGCGCGGGCAGGAGAATTGCACCTTTCACGTTAAGATAAATAACTTATGTCGGTTTCTGGTGACGAAAAGCAGGGCTTACTTACATACAGTTAAATTTTCCGTGCAGATGCGCTGTCCGGAAGCCACCCATCTGCACAACAGAATTTCTAAAGCATATTTGATTAGTGTTTGAAATTGCTAACTACTGTTTGGCGCAATAAGCGGCATACCAGACATAGGCGGCATAAAATACTGCACCATGGATGGCGACCATACATAGCATCAACACTGCCATGAGGGCCAGTCCCATTTTCTCAGCCGATTGAATAATCTGCTCCGCATAGGGGTTCATCAGCACCATAAAAAAGATAAACAGGCTGCCAATAATGATGGCCACGGTACTGCTGCCCCAAATCAGCTGAATTCTTTCATCTGAGGTCGGTAGGCGTTTTTCACGTTTTACAAAATGTTTGGCATTGATCAGCGCGACCACCACCAGTGTTGGAAAAAGGGTTAATACCCCAAGATTTAAACCATAAACCAGAACCATGGTCAGCAGGACCAGCGCAATGCTGTAGACCGCAGCCAAATGCAGCAAATAGTGTTTCATTGAATCCCCAAGTTTGGCCTGTAGCTCGGCCAATGCACATCACGAAGCGCGTTTACGCATATACCTACGGTATAGAATCCAGCCGATAATCGCAATCACAATTGCAATAATGACATAGCCGACCTGGCTAAAAATTTTCTGCATCAGCGCCTGATTTTCGCCAAAATAAAACCCGACAGCAGCCAGAAAAGTGGTCCAGATGATGGTGCCGAGGCTGCTGTAGAACATGAATTTCCAGAAGGGCATCCGGCTCATGCCGGCGGGAATACTAATTAAAGAGCGTACCGCCGGAATCATGCGTCCGGCAAAGACAATGCGATGCCCATACTGCTCGAACCAGTCCAGTGATTTTTTGACATCGGCCGATTTTAGGAACAGGTATTTTCCGTAGCGGTCGACAAAGCGGAAAATCGCATCATGTTCGAATTTATAGCCGACCCAGTACAGCAAGGCCGCGGCCAGTAGCGAACCGAAACAGCCGGCAACCACGACACCAACAAACAGTAATTCACCTTGTGAGGCCGAATAACCAGCAGAAGGCATAATAATTTCGGAAGGAATAGGGGGGAATACGTTGTCCAGAAACATAAGCAGGGCAATACCGAAGTAGCCCAGCTGTTCCATAATGGAAATAATCCATTCGGTCAGGTTCATAAAGTCAAGAAGGCCTAAAAATTAGACCTTCATGCTAAAGAGGATTGGTTTTTCAGTAAAGAGCTGAAACGTAACTAAAAATCTTCCTCAGTGGTATGCGACAAGGTATGCACATAGACTTTTCGAAGCCCATACGCCACCAGCAGCGGCAAGACAGCGACAATCAGATAACCACTCCAGATATTGGAAAGGTGATAGGCAATAAACATTGCCAGAATCGCGCCGAGCACGGTGCCAAACCCCACAATAAACAAGTGTGAACGCTGTTCAAGCTGCTGTTTCAGGTGGTGCAATTGCAGATCTTGCTGCTGATGCGCTCGTTGCAGTAAGGCAGTACGGAATTGGTGTTTATAGCGTGTTGTTATCGTTCTTTGCATAAGTCAATCCTTGTCTATGGGTGAGAATCTGTACGTCAAAATAAAACTGCATTGTTTTTGTTGTGATTTGGAGTTTAGCCTAAGCATGACTGGCTTCTGTTAGTACCAGAGGGTGCTTTGGTATTGAATTGATTCTGGTATGTGAATAGACGTAAAAAAAGCCCTATAAATAGGGCTTTTTGTAAAATTATTTGTACTGGTTTACATTATTACAGACGTTTGCGTTTTGCCGCTGCAATCTGAGATTGACGCATACGGAAGCCGACTTTCTGTTTTTCTGTGGTTTTATCAATACAGTATTTACAAGATACGCCGTGTTCATAGCTTGGTTCTGCCACTTCTTCTGGCAGTAAAGGCCAACCACAGGCATGACACTTGGTATTTTGACCTTCTTCCACACCATGCGTAACCGCAGTACGACCATCAAATACGAAACATTCACCTTCCCACAGGCTTTCTTCTGCCGGGGTTTCTTCGAGGTATTTCAAAATACCGCCTTTCAGATGATAAACTTCCTGGAAGCCTTCTTGTAGCAATAACGAAGTGGATTTTTCACAGCGAATCCCACCGGTACAGAACATGGCAATTTTCTTGTCTTTGTGCTGTTCCAGTTCTTTTTTCACATAGTCTGGAAATTCACGGAAGGTTTCAGTTTGTGGATCAATCGCGCCTTTAAAAGTCCCGGCCTTGTATTCATAGTCATTGCGGGTATCAATTAAAATCACGTCATCACGTGCAATCAGTTCGTTCCATTCTTTCGGGTCCAGATAATGGCCGACCAGATCACGTGGTTTGACCTCTACACCCAAAGTCACAATTTCTTTTTTCAGCTTGATTTTCATTTTGCGGAAAGGCTTGTCGGCGCTGTGCGACTCTTTATATTCCATCGCGGTAAAGCCTTCGTTTAAAAGAAACTGATGCACCTGATCAATGGCTTCGCGGTCGCCCGCCACCGTACCATTAATTCCTTCACCCGCCACAATGAGAGTACCACACAGGTTGATGCTGTTTACCAAGTCTAAAAGACGTTGTTGTAGATCCGCAGGATCTTGAACTTCTTTGAATTGATAAAGTGCGGCAACAACCCAACCAGAGGTCGCTTGCTGTTCTACAGGTGCAAGCTGTTCTACAGTAGCGTTCATGGAGTACTCCAATGTGATATAAAAAATTTGAGGGGCATATTTTAGCGTGAAAGTGCCCAGATAGCGAGAAATCCAGAACAGAAATATGGTTTTAAATCTGCGATAGAGTCGGCTATGATGCCTATCCTCGCCTATGATTTTACCAAAAGTAATACGGCCGCATTCAGGCCGGCATTACTGCGCTTTTCTGGAGTATATTTTGAGTACGGATCGTCGAATCGCCTCATTGACCCCGTGTGCAGGCCGCTGCTCTACGGTATTTGGTGATTCAGTGTGTCGTGGTTGTCGTCGTTTTAATCATGAAGTGATACGCTGGAATGGCTATACCCCCGAACAGCAAACGGCTGTCTGGCAGCGTCTGGATGCCCAGCTGGACCAGATTCTGGTACCAATGTTGCCATTTGCCCGCTTGCCGCAGGTAGAGCATTTTGTCCTGTCAAAGCGGGTGCGTTTACGTCCCGATGCCAGCGCAGGCCGCAAGTTATATCATGCGCTCAAATTATGTGAAAAAAACAAGCATCTGGCCGATGATAGTGGTCTTGGTGTTCAGGCCGCGCAGGTTAAACCACTGTGGCAGGAATTTGAGCGTCGGGTACTGGCACTGGCGACTGCGAGTTATGACCTGGCATTTTTACGTGCCGATGGCATTAGCCAGCATTTATTAAAAGTCAGTCTGGAAGAGGATGACTAGTTTTTCATCCTAAGGTTTAAGCAAGAGTAGCGCAGGAGTACCACAGATGATCAATATGGCTGAATATCTGTTGTACTGTCTGGCGGTGGTGATCATGATTGCCACCCCAGGCCCGGTGATGATGCTGGTGATTGATGCCGGACTCAAAGGTGGTTACCGGCGGGCGTTTCAGACCATTGTCGGGACTAATTTAGCTTCTTTGCTGTTAATTGCCTGCTCGGTGCTGATTTTAAAAGGCATCTTCAATATTCAGGCCTTCTGGCTGGATTTAATTAAGCTGCTAGGCTGTGTCTATATTGCCTATTTGGGGGTGGACATTCTCAAGGAAAGCCGGGCAGCGGCCGGACCGAAACAGGAGACGGCCAGCGCTGTAGGCGGATTTCGGCAGGGTTTTCTGGTCGGGATTTCCAATCCGAAAGATATTCTGTTTTTTAGTGCCTTTTTCCCGCAATTTATTCAGGTCACCGATCATTTTAATAACAGCTTAATCCTGCTGACCGCCAGCTGGATTGTACTGGATTTTCTGACTTTGTCTTTGTTGTATTTGGGTTTTTACCGTTTAACGCTGTCACGCGGTTATCGGCCGGTACTGGCGCTGTGTGGTGCTCTTTTAATTCTGATTGCGCTGTATGGACTAATCAGCACAGCAGGGCAGTATCTGTTTTAAGTAACCCATGACTTATATTTCTGCCATAAAAAAGCCCGCAATGTGCGGGCTTTTTCGTATGATGATCTTAGGTCTTAAGCGACTTGTACCGGAATACAGTTAGCGGTGTGGCTCACGGTGTTGTCCGGGTTGGCATATACCAGGCGTGGTTTATGCGCATTGGCTTCTACTTCAGTGAAATCACCGAAAGTCGCAATAATGATGATATCGCCGACATCTGCCTGATGTGCTGCGCCACCATTGACTGAAATGATGCCTGAATTGTCTTCACCACGAATCGCATAAGTGGTAAAGCGTTTGCCATTGGTTACGTTCCAGACGTGAATTTCTTCGTATTCGCGAATGCCAGCTAAATCCATAAGTTTGCCATCAATTGCACATGAACCTTCATAATGAAGTTCCGCATGTGTCACGAAAGCACGGTGAATTTTGCATTTTAATAAACGAGATAGCATGGCTAGCGTCTCCTTAGTGGACCTAAGATCTTTATCTTATGGTTGAATCAATCACTGCGACCGAATCAGCCGACGAGCGCATTTTGCGCCCAATTTTGCCAGATGGCAAGCAGGATTGTTCAACAATTATTAGGTTATTCGTTGGGTTTATAGGCATTGATCTGGTTCATGGCTTGCTGAATCTCACCATTGACCAGTAATTTCATGCGAGACAGCGCGTGGCTGAGAGCATCATCCATCAAGCCTTGTTCCTGGCTTGGGGCTTTGCTGAGCACATGACCGGAAACACGTTCTTTAGACCCCGGATGACCAATACCAATGCGTAAACGGTGGAAATTTGGACCGGTGTGCGGAACGATGTCACGTAAACCATTATGACCACCATGACCGCCGCCAGTTTTCAGGCGAATAATCCCCGGATTCATATCCAGTTCATCATGGGCAATCAGCATGGCTTCAGGGGCGATTTGATAGAATTTGGCGAAGGGCACAACACTTTGACCGGAACGGTTCATAAAGGTTGTTGGTAATAGCAGACGAACGTCCTGACCTTCAATATTACCGCGACCGCTGATGCCTTTGAATTTCGGATCAGCTTTTAAAGAGATGCCATATTGATCTGCAAGGCGTTCAACAAACCAGAAGCCTGCATTATGGCGGGTTTGGGCATACTCAGCACCTGGGTTGCCCAAACCAACAATCAGTGAAATATTTGACACTAATTTACACCATTAACACTTATGCGCGTTTGAAGTCAGCGTGCATTGGTGTGTTTTTAGCAGGGTGACGTTGTAACGCTTGGATTTTCACGTTTTCAACTTTGTCGCCTACTTTGATTTCTACAACTTCTTCAAAGAAAGCATTGCTTTCTAAAGCTTTTACAAGCTCACGAAGTTCTAAAGTTACTGCTACTGGCTCAGCGTCGCCACCATAAATGATAGCTGGAACTTGAGCAGCGTGACGAAGGCGGCGGCTCGCACCTTTCCCTTGGTTAGCTGCTTCACGCGCTTGAGCGTTTAATACGAAGTTTGCCATGATAGACATCCTATTTCAGGTTAAATAAACCAGACCTGCGACCGATCTGGTGATAGAAAGCCCTGCATAAAGCAGGGCTTTTGAAAATTTAGCGCACTATTATAGATAAGAATCGAACATTGCGCTAATAGATTCTTCGTTGTTAATACGACGAATTGTTTCAGCAACCATGCTTGCGACTGAAACCTGACGAATCTTGCCAAGGTTTTGAGCTTCTTCTGACAATGGAATGGTGTCAGTAACAACCAGTTCATCAATCACAGAATTCTTTAAGTTCTCAATCGCTTTACCAGACAGCACCGGGTGAGTAGCATAAGCAACCACTTTACGCGCACCAAAAGTTTTGAGTGCATCTGCTGCTTTACACAGGGTACCTGCGGTATCGACCATGTCATCCACGATGACGCAGTCACGATCTTTCACATCACCAATCAAATGCATCACTTGTGATTCATTGGCTTTTTGACGACGTTTATCAATGATCGCAAGGTCGATATCACCCATTTGCTTGGCAACAGCACGGGCACGTACGACACCACCCACGTCAGGTGAAACCACCATCAGGTTGTCGTGTGACTGCTGGCGTAAGTCAGCAAGCAGCGCTGGTGTACCGTAAATGTTGTCTACAGGAATATCGAAGAAACCTTGAATCTGGTCAGCGTGCAGGTCAATCATCACCACGCGGTCAATACCGACAGTGGTCAACATATCTGCAACCACTTTTGCAGTAATTGGCACACGGCTTGAACGAGGACGACGATCTTGACGGGCATAACCGAAATAAGGAATCACGGCAGTGATACGGCCAGCACTTGCACGACGCAATGCATCTGCCATCACCAGGATTTCCATCAGGTTATCATTGGTTGGGGCACAAGTAGGCTGAACGATGAAAACGTCTTTACCACGTACATTCTCGGTAATTTCTACAGCAATTTCACCGTCAGAAAATTGACCGACTGAGGCAGCACCTAAAGGAATGTGAAGATGGCTTACGACTTTTTGGGCGAATTGTGGATGCGCAGTTCCACTAAAAACGACAAGATTGGGCATGAAGCACCCTTGGCGGTTGGAATGTATGGAAATAGATGGCAGGGGTAGCTGGATTCGAACCAACGAATGGCGGGATCAAAACCCGCTGCCTTACCACTTGGCGATACCCCTAATGCGGCAGAACTTTAATATTTTTGCTGGTCGATGTCAAGGTAAATTAACAGCAGAACAGCAAACCAATGCTCTGTCTTTTTCGAGAAAATGGCAGGGGTAGCTGGATTCGAACCAACGAATGGCGGGATCAAAACCCGCTGCCTTACCACTTGGCGATACCCCTAAATTTGATGACTGTAAGATGGCAGGGGTAGCTGGATTCGAACCAACGGATGGCGGGATCAAAACCCGCTGCCTTACCACTTGGCGATACCCCTATTCAACTTTGAAATGAATTAATGGTGATTCGGCTAAACTGTGGACCAGATAAGCTTTACATGGTGCCTGAGCCAGAATCTCATCAATCTTCATTTCTGAAGTCACTTCAATAAAAACACAGGCACCTGTACCTGTAAGCTTGGCAACTCCGAACTGATCCAGATATTGCATGGCTTCATCGACTTCAGGATATAAGGCTCTGGCCAGTGGCTCAAAGTTGTTTCCGAAATCAGATGGCTTCAACTGATAGGCGCAAAATTTAGATGGCTTCGTATCTCTTGTCAACGTTTTTTGTGAAAAAAGCAGTTGAGTGCTGATAAAACAGTCAGGTTTTAGCACTATGTACTGTTTTTGTTCTAAGTCTATGAATGTTAAGTGTTCACCAATACCTTCTGCCCAGGCATTGCGGCCATGGACAAAAATCGGCACATCGGCGCCCAGTTGCACCCCTAAATCGGCCAGCTGCTCAGAATTGAGTCCACATTGCCACAGTTGGTTCAGCACAATGAGGGTGGTGGCGGCATTGGATGAGCCACCACCAAGTCCGGCACCCATAGGAATCTGTTTGTCCAGCCGGATTTGTAAACCGGTCGGCGCTTGGGCAAAAGGTTTTAAGATCTGCGCCGCCCGATAAATCAGGTTCTGTTCCAGATCGACTGAATTTAAACCGTCGATCTGAATCTCGGCTGTATCCAATGGCTCAAATTCAAGCCAGTCGTAGAGATCGATCAGCTGGAAAATGCTTTGCAGTTCATGATAGCCATTTTCACGGCGGCCAGTAATATGCAAAAACAGGTTCAGTTTGGCAGGTGAGGGAACACGAATCATGACAGCACAAAATTAACGGTTTTGGATCACCATTGTAATACGGTTCTCCTGACCGGATTCAAATGTTTGCTTTAAAATTAAACGGTTTGGCAAACGCGCCTGTTCGTTATAGCTTAAATCAACGGTCCAGCCATCTTCTAGAAACTGGGTTGGACGACGCTGGCTATCGTAAGCGACTTTGGCCTGTGTAGTGGCCGGACGTGCTTGCACCCAGTCAATGATATGACTGATTGGCGCTTGCCAGCCGGTGGCCCGCTGCAGCAGTTCTTCGGCTGTTGCTGCCTGAATAGTGCCGGTTTTGGCGCTATTCAGTGTGACTTGTCCCGGCTGGCCGGAAATCTGTGTTTTACCGACGCCTAAAATGCCGCTTAGTTCAATATCAAACTGTTCCTGCTGTTGCAGCCAGTTAAAAAAGGCGCTGCCTGACTGCTGTGGTGTGCGTACCCCGATTTTTCCTTGCAGATGAAACTGATTTTCTGCCTCAACCATTGGGCTTGCGGGTGTTTGCGGTTGGGTGAACTGCTGACAACCACCCAGCACCAGGGTGCTGACCGTGACAAGACTAAGACTGAGTTTGGAAATAAGTTGCATGCGTATTAACTCTGAGGGCTGTGTTGCGGTAACAATAACGAATGAAGCTGTTCTAATTGCGGATCATTTGGATATTTTTGTTGGAGTTGTTGTAAAACTTGACTAAATTTTGTCAAATTGCCCTGCATATACAGCGCCTTGGCATAACGGACCCCAATTTTGACTGTTGCACTTAAGGCAAAAGCCTTTTCCAGCACCTGGGCAGAGGTGTCAAAATCATTTTGCAGATAGCTGATCAGGCCTAAAGTATCCAGAATTGAGGCCTGTTCCGGGGCGAATTCCAGTGCCTGTTCCACATACTGGCGTGCTTCATCCAGCCGGCGGTTTTGCAGCGCCAGGGTATAGGCATAGGCATTTAAATAAGTCGGACTGTTCGGCTCGACCTGTAACAGCTTTTTCAGTAAACGATCCAGTTTGTCTTTGTCCTGATAAGGGTCTAGCAGCAACACTTCTGAATACAGCAGTTCCGGATCATCGGGTAAATTGCGGATGGCTTCATCCAGCAGTCTTAAGGCGGCAGTCTTGTTGTTCATGCGCTTTAGAATTTCCGCCTGAGCCTGATATAAAAAACTGGCATGCTGCGGATAATTGACCCGTTCCTGGGTTAAAAAGCGTAAGGCTTCATGCTGGCGGCTTTGCTGGCTATAAATATTGATCATGCTGCGCCGCGAAACGGTATACAGGCTGCCATCGACCAGACGGTAATAGGCTTTGGCGGTTTCAAAATGCTGTTTACGCTCGGCATTGACCGCCAGATAGTAATAGGCTTCATTTTGATACTGGTTGGAATAACGCAACTCGACCAGATATTTCTCGGCCTTTTCATACTGCTTCAAGTCAATACTGGTCAGACCAGCCAGAAACAGGGCTTCATCTTCCTTTGGCCATTTTTCCAGCATCGCTTCCAGTTTGGTCAGGGCCAATTCCGGCTGATTGGTTTTTAACAGATATTTGGCTTCAGCCAGACGTACTTCCAGATTGTTTTTATGTTTGCGGCTGGATTTGGCATACCATTCCTGGGCAGCTTTCGAGTCTTGCAGCGCACTTAGCAGGCTGGCTTTGAGCAGGATATAACCGGTCACTTTCGGACGTTTGCGTAGCACCCGGTTGACCGTTTCCAGCGCTTCTTCTAACTGGCCATTCTGGGCTTTTAAACCGGCAATCAGAATCAGAATTGAGGGATTATCTTTTTCTTTGCTGGTGCGTAGTGCCTGAATCAGAAACTCACGATCTTCTGGCGACTCCGGGGCAATACCGGCCAGAATCTGTTCTAAATCGGCAGTGGCATCAATGGCCAGAATCTTGTCCAGGGTTTCAGCGGCCAGGTCATATTCATGCGCTTTCAGGGCAATATGCGCCAGATAAAACAGGGCTGGAACATCTTCCGGTTCCTGAATCACCCAGTGGGTGGCAATGTCCAAAGCTGCATTTAAGTCATTGTGTTCCAGTGCAATATTCAGTGCGCGCTGTTTAATACTGGTTGAATTACTTTTAATTGCCAGTACAGTATAGTTATGTAAGGCGGTGGCCACGTCATTTGAGGCGAGGGCAAATTCCGCCACCATGCTTTGTTTTATGGCATTCAGATTTGTAGGTGCATGGAAAAAATCTCCAGATGCTCTAATATGAGCACTAGAAGCCATGCTACCCACGAGTAAGATTGTGGTAGAATATTGCTTAATTGTCGCGCCGCTAAGCCGGCTGGTTGTTTGACGCAATTTTTCTTGATCCAAGTAATGCTTTTTATGACACCGTTATTGCACAATAGCATAAATTTAGCGAAATGATGATCTGATATGTCTTTCTTTGCATTGGGTGTCAACCATCAAACCGCCTCTGTAGAATTGCGTGAGCAAATTGCTTTTAACCCTGAAAAGTTAACTCAATTACTTGCCGAACAAAGCCAGAGCCACCTGTTAAATGACATGGTGGTGGTTTCTACATGTAACCGAACTGAAGTGTACGCCATGTCTGACCATGCAGACACGGTGCTGGGCTGGCTCGCCCAGGTAAATGGTCTGGATGTCAAACAACTACAAAATCACGTTTATCGCTATGAAAATGCGCAGGCTGTCACTCACTTAATGCGCGTTGCCAGCGGCCTCGATTCCCTAATGCTCGGTGAACCGCAGATTCTGGGGCAGGTCAAATCGGCCTTATCTTTGGCCAAAGATGCCCACACTGTTTCGCAAGATTTAAACCATATTTTTGAATACGCCTTTTATGCGGCCAAACGGGTGCGCTCTGAAACGGCAGTCGGCAGTCATGCGGTGTCTATGGGCTATGCGGTAGCGCAATTGGCGCTACAGGTGTTTAGCCATCCGGACAAACTAACCGTGCTGGTGGTGGCGGCAGGTGAAATGAACAGCCTGGTGGCCAAACATCTGGCGGAAATGGGCGTGGCCAAGGTCATGATCTGTAACCGTACCCGCGCCCGTGCTGAAAATCTGGCCCAGGAAATTGCCCATCGGGTAGAAGTTGAAATTATTGAATTTGAACAGCTGGCAGAACATTTGCATCGCGCCGATGTGATTTCCAGCTGTACCGGCAGCCTGCATCAGGTGATTGGCTATAAAGAAGTCAAAGCCGCGCTGAAAAAGCGTCGTTACCAGCAGATGTTGCTGGTCGATCTGGCTGTTCCGCGTGATATCGACCCGAAAGTCGAATCACTAGATGGTGTGTATTTATACGGTGTCGATGACCTGCAAAGCGTGATTGATGAGAATCTGGCACAGCGTCGTCAGGCCGCGGTAGAAGCCGAGGTGATGGTGAATCAGTTGGCGACCGAACTGGTAACCCAGCAAAAGGTCAAAAGTGCCGGCAGTACCATTCAGGCTTATCGTGAGCAGGGTGAAACGTTACGTCAGGAAGAACTGCAACTGGCGATGGCGCGAATTGCCAAAGGTGAAAATGCGGCACAGGTGTTACAGGAATTTTCTTACCGTTTGACCCAGAAATTGCTGCATCCCACCTCGATTGTGCTGCGTCAGGCGGCCAAAGCCGAAGATCCGGAATACTTTGAAATGCTGCAAAGCGAACTGCAGCAGGTCAGTGCCAAACGGCGTAAATCTAAACGCTAAGCCATTGTGATGGTTCAGCGTGGTGTTTAACGCCGCTTATTCTTCAAGTAAAGTCAGGGAACGTTTTTTATCAATCTGATAAATCTGATGTTTCAGATTACGCATTTCTTCAATACTGCTAAATTTCTTCGAGCGGATTTTTTGCTGCAAGAAGTGGTATTGCAGTTTAATGGAAAAATCTTCGGCCAGCTTGTCAGCTTTCTCTGGCGAAGTGGTGTAATCGCCGACATTGGCTTGCTGTAAAATGCGCTGTAATTCGTAGTGATAAGCCGCACAGGCGCCTAGCACATAGTATTTGGCCAGTTCTGGATCATCCGGTAATTCATCAAAAATTCCGTTAAAGATTTGCAGGATTTTGGCCAGTAACTGATCGGCCGGAATCAGTGCGCGTAACGGTTCAAAATGAATATATAAATACGGATGGTTGATCAGAATCGCCACCACATATTCTTCGGCATCAACCTTGGTGCTAAAGCTGAGTGAGGCATCATTATTGGTATGTGGCTGCCATTTGCGGTTAAAGCCGAGTTTTTCGCGGAAAAACTGTTGCAGCAGATAACGGTAAGAGCCAGTTTTCGGTAACAGTTCAGTCAGCTGTTTTAACTCGCCCATCACCTGACTTTTGCCTTCGGGCTTGCTGATATCATGGTTTTGACTTAAATGCGCAAACACAAAATCAGACAGCAGCGGTGCCTGATCGAGCAGGCGGCGGAAATTTTCAATACCTTCACGGCGGATCAGTGAGTCCGGGTCATGATCATCCGGCAAAACAAAAAACTTCAGTTCACGGCCATCATTCAGCAGGGGCAGGGCAATTTCCAGCGTACGTCGCGCTGCTTTCTGACCGGCGGCATCACCATCAAAGGCAATGGTAATGCGCGAGTTCTGCTTAAACAGAATATTCAGATGTTCGGTATTACTGGCAGTACCCAGCGTTGCCACGGCGCCATAAATGCCATATTGCTGCAGCGCAATCACATCCATATAGCCTTCCACCATCAGCCAGTCCTGGGCTTTCTGTTTGCGGCCTTCGTACAGGCCATATAACAGCTGGTTTTTGTGGAAGACTTCCGAATCGGGCGAGTTGATATATTTCGGCTTGATCTCGTCATTGAGCGCACGGCCACCAAAACCGACCACACGCCCTTTGTGATCGCGGATCGGGAAAATCACCCGGTCCCGCAGCAGGTCAAAATCACGGCCGGAATCGCTGGTACGAATCAGCCCCAGCAGTTTTAAACCTTCAATATCTTGCGGAAAGGCTTTTTCCAGATGCTGCCAGTCTTCCGGTGCATAGCCCAAACGCCAGAACTGGATGGTCTGTGCGCTTAAACCGCGCTGGCGAAAATATTGCTGTGCCGACTGGCTGTGCGGTAACTGCTGTTCATAAAACTGTGCCACATTTTCCAGCAGATCAAACAGGTTGCCTTCCTGCACCGGCTCCTGATCAAAATCCGGATACTGTTCAAAACCAGCAAAGGGATCATCTGCTGGCTGGAACTGCTCAAAAGGATCAAAATGTGCAGCAGGCGCCTGATCAGTTTCGGTCGGTGCGGGTGTTGCTGGCGCGGGTGCAGTTTTGGCCGGTGGCGCCGGTTTTTTGGCCTCGCGTTTATAGACCAGTTTTTTGCTGTCCTGATTGTCTTTTGGCAGCTCGATACCGGTCTGACTGGCCAGCTCTTTCATGACATCGACAAAGTTACGGCTGTCGATGTCCATTAAAAAGCGAATTGCATTGCCGTTGGCCTGACAGCCAAAGCAGTGATAATACTGTTTGTCGCGATAAACGTGGAAAGACGGGGTTTTTTCCTGATGAAATGGACAACAGCCCGAATAGGTCCGCCCGGTTTTTTTCAGTTTCACGCGCTGACCAATCAGATCGACAATGTCGGTCCGATCCAGAATCTGATCAATCGTGTGTTGAGGAATAGCCATACTGTTTTTATCGGGTCGGTTAAGCGGTAGGTCGAACAGATCGACAGGGTATAGAGATTACAGTGTATTGTTTCCTTTCTATCCGGTTTTGCGTGTTCAGGCAAGTGGCCAAGATAAAAGGGCAAGTATAGTAACGTATGCTTTATATTTTGCAAAATTGAAAAACAGGTTAAAAGCTCTATCCTTACTCGCTATTTTTCAAAGCTGTACTTATGTTAGGACAATAAAAGGAAGAGACAAATTTTATTTTAAGTGTGTTGGGCCTCTATTTTCATTCGGCCTGTTAAGGGCTTTGTATGGAGAATTTCCTACTTTGGAAAGACCCAAAGTAGGCAAAAGTCTTTGTTCCCCATACACAACATCCTTGTTGTGATGGGGAACGTGTGGCATCCCTGCCACATCCGCGTATCCAATGGAATGTTTAAATCAAATTTAAGACAGTCATGGATGTTAATTATGTTTACTCGGCCGCTTCACTGTTTTCCTGTTTTTCAGGACGGTCCAGCAAACCAAAACTTAAACGGTTGGTCCAGCTACGTGGTTCTTCCTGCTGGTTGGCCAGTTTTTGCTGCTGTTCGGTGGTGGCCTGTGCTTCACGACCAAAAATACCCAAAGTCGCACGGTTTAGCCAGCTACCTTCATTCCGTGCAGCACGCAGGTTTACAGAGCCATCGGCTTTAACCAGATTTGGATAGTTCAGTTTTAACAGGTCAATATACTGTTGTGCAGTGGCACGGTCACCCAGTTGGGTATAACCATAGGCTGCGGTGGCAATTGCTTCCGGAATCTGTGGGGTTTGCGGATAATGTTCGATTACCCAGAGTGAACGTTCCACCGCGGCGACCCAGGCCTTACGTTTAATATTAAAACGTGCCGCATTCATTTCCGCTTCTGCCAGCTCTTGCCCGATAAACTGCATACGTTGTGCAGCATCCACAGCATAGGTGCTTGATGGATAACGGCGAATGAAATCGACAAAGTTCTGATAAGCCACTTTTAAATAGCTGACATCACGATGCGCCTGTTTTAACGAGGTATAACGGATTAAACCATCATAGTTCTGTTCCATATTGGCCACGCCGCGCACATAGTAGGCATAGTCAGCATTTGGATGCTGCGGGTTCATCCGGATAAAACGGTCGGCCAGTGCGACTGCACCTTCATAATCTTTTTGCTGGAATTTTGCATACAGCAGCTCAAGTTGTGCCTGCTGGGCATATTCACCGGTAGGATAATAGGTTTCTAATGCTTCAAGATGCTGGATAGCATCGGTATATTGCCCGCGTTCCAGTGCTCGTTCTGCTTTTTGAATATAAACTTGTTCGCTAGATTGCGGACCTGTATCGACCACTTCTTTTTTTGGATTACTGCTACAGCCCACGATTGCAGATGCAACGCCAAGTGAAAGAGCTAGCATGGTAATTTTATAACGTGGTAGCGACATAAAAATTCCTCTGTTATTACGGGCAATGAGCTACAATTGCGCTATTAAACCACTTTTGTCTGAATGATCAAATGTCTCAAGCACAATCTTCCAATTCCAACATCCCTGAAACTGACTTCAATTTACTTGATGATTCTGAGGATGCAGATAATCATACTTCAGACCCAACTGCAACACGTTTATCGTTGCAATTTCAACTGGATGAAAGCTATCTGGGGCAACGTATCGACCAGGTTGCAGCTCTGATCTGGAGTGATTTTTCACGTGAAAAACTGAAACAGTGGCTAAAAGATGGCCATTTGTTGGTGAATGGTAACACTGTCAAACCAAAGTACAAGTGCGAAGGCAATGAACTGTTAAGTTTAAATGTTGAACTTGAAGCACAGACCAACAGTCAGCCTGAAAACATCCCTTTAGATATTGTCTATGAAGATGATGATATTTTAGTGATTAATAAACCGGTTGGTATGGTGGTGCATCCTGGTGCGGGCAATATTACCGGCACACTGGTCAATGCCTTGCTGTTCCATTATCCAAAATCGGCAGAATTGTCACGTGCCGGGCTGGTACATCGTATTGATAAAGACACCAGCGGTTTGCTGGTGGTGGCGAAAAATCTGGAAGCGCAGTTTGATCTGAGCAAGCAGCTGGCCAACAAGTCGGTGTACCGGATTTATGACGTGGTGGTATATGGCAATATGATTGCCGGCGGCACCATTGATGAACCGATCAAGCGCCATCCGGTCGACCGTGTCAAAATGACAGTGCTTCCGGGCGGCAAAGACGCCGTGACCCACTATAACGTGAAAGAGCGTTTCCAGCATTTCACCCGGGTTCAGGCGCGTCTGGAAACCGGCCGTACCCATCAGATCCGGGTTCATTTCAGCTATATTGGTCATGGTCTGATTGGCGATCCGGTGTATATGCCACGTGTGCGTGTGCCGGCTGGAGCCTCCGAGCTGCTGAATGAAACCTTGCGCGGTTTTAAACGTCAGGCACTGCACGCGGCCAAACTGGGGCTGGTGCATCCACGTACCAAACAGGACATGATGTTTGAAGCGCCGTGGCCGGAAGATTTCAGCCAGCTGGTGGATGTGTTGCGTAGCGAAAACGCTGCCTATTAAACCGTTCTGCGGCGTTGAGAAAGTATGATCTCAACGCCGCTTTTAAGTGAACACAGGAGCTGAGATGCAATTTATTCAGGGATTACCGGCACAGGTTTATGTGGCGCAAACGCGGATTCAGCATCAGCAGGCCTTGCCAGCGCAAGTACCGGAACTGGCCGGTTTTAACCTGGCCTTGCATGTGCAGGATGCAGCGGAACGGGTGCAGCAGCATCGTATGCTGTTACTGGAACAGCTGGCCGAATACGGTGTTAATACAATCAGCTGGATGAACCAGACCCACAGCACCTTGTGTCATGTGATAAATGATGAGCTGCATTTTAATGCACCGGAAGGCGATGGACTGGTCACGCAGCGCAAAGGCCATGCCTTAATGATGATGACCGCCGACTGCCTGCCCATTGTGCTGGGCAATCAGGATGGCACTGAAGTGGCCAATTTACATGCCGGCTGGAAAGGTCTGGCACAGGGTATTGTTGAAAATACCATTGCCGCCATGCAGCACCCACCGACCTGGGCCTGGTTAGGCGCGGCCATTAGCCAGCCGTGTTTTGAGGTAGGGGCCGAAGTAAAGCAGGTATTTTGTGAGAAATATCCCGCATTAAGCAGCGCCTTTCAGGCAGGGAAACAGGCCGGAAAATTCTATGCCGATTTATATGCGATTGCCCGCTATATCCTGACCGAGCAGGGGGTAACCACCATTTTAGGTGGTGATCAGTGTACCTATCGGCAGGCCGAGGAGTATTATTCGTATCGTCGTCAGGCCAAAACCGGACGCATGGCAACATTCGTTTTTATCGCTGATCAATGCTAAACTTGACTGAATTATTGGGTTTTTAAAGTTTCCATGTCTGTTACTGATCAAACATCTGTGTCGCAAGTAAAAGTCTGTGTTGTGTATCATAGTCCCTATGGCCATACCGCCAAGGTGGCACAGCATATTGTGCAGGGCGCCGAAAAAGCCGGAGCTGAGGTACATTTAATGGCAGTGAGCGAGGTCGATTGGGATGTGCTGGATCAGAGCGATATTCTGGTCATGGGCTGTCCGACCTATATGGGCAGTCTGACTTCGGCGCTGAAACAGTTTATGGAACAATCTTCAAAGCGCTGGCTGGCGCGAAGCTGGCAGGGCAAAATTGCCGCAGGCTTTACCAATGGTGGTGGTTTAAGCGGTGACAAGCTGGCGGTGTTACAGCAGATCAATTTATTTGCCATGCAGCATGGCATGTTATGGTCGGGCTTGCCGTTTATGCCGACTGGCCGTAGCCCGCATGATATTAACCGGATGTCGAGCTTTCTGGGCCTAATGACCCAGTCTGACAATGCCAGCGTTGAGGTCACCCCGCCAGAAGGTGACCTGGAAACAGCGGTGAAGTTTGGCGCTTATCTGGTGGGCTTAAAACAGAACTCAGCCTGATTTTCGATGATGCAATAAAACATGCCTCCCATGTTGGAGGCATTTTTACATCAAGCACTTGTGTTCAAACATGCTTATTTATGCATTAAACGGGCTTTATCACGCTGCCAGTCACGGTCTTTTTCAGTGGCACGTTTATCATGCAGCTGTTTCCCTTTCACCAGGGCAATTTCCAGTTTGGCCAGCGGACCTTTCCAGTAACAGACTAGCGGCACACAGGAATAACCTTTCTGGTTCACCGCACCGAGCAGTTTGGCAATTTCTTTGCGGTTCAGTAACAGCTTGCGGGTACGGGTCGCTTCAGGCACCACATGGGTCGAAGCCGACAGTAAAGGTTGAATTTGGGCGCCAAATAAGAAGGCTTCACCATTTTTAAAGGTGATATAGCTTTCGGTCAGGCTCATACGACCGGCACGCAAAGACTTGACTTCCCAGCCTTGCAGGGACAGTCCGGCTTCAAATTTTTCTTCAATAAAATAATCGTGGCGTGCACGTTTGTTCTGTGCAATCGTGCCACTGGTATTTTTTTTAACTACAGTTGCTTTCGCCATAATGAGTCACTTCCAACGTTAGGCCTATTGTGCCCCAAACACAGGCATGCTGACAATTCCAAAATCAGCGCTGAATTACAGCACTATCGCAGGATTTTTGTGAAATTGGCCGAGTTTATTCACCAATAAATCAAGTTTTTGCTAAAATATGGCTCTACAAAACCAACTAGAGTAAAAATGGATGTCTAAAACTCGCGTGATTTATCCGGGGACCTTTGATCCAATCACCAATGGTCATATCGATTTAGTAACACGGGCGGCCAGAATGTTTGATGAAGTGGTGGTCGCAATTGCCATTGGTCATCATAAAAATCCGGTGTTTACTCTAGATGAGCGGGTAGAACTGGCCAAAACCTCACTCAGCCATTTACCCAATGTGGAATTTGTCGGCTTTGATGGCCTGCTGGTGAATTTCTTCCGCGAACAGCAGGCCACGGCGGTACTGCGTGGTTTACGTGCAGTGTCTGACTTTGAATACGAGTTTCAGCTGGCCAATATGAACCGTCAGCTGGATACCAATTTTGAAGCGGTATTTTTAACGCCGTCAGAGCAATATTCGTTTATTTCATCTACGCTGGTGCGTGAAATTGCGCGTTTAAAAGGAGATGTGACCAAGTTTGTACCGCAAACCGTGGTCGAAGCCTTTGAACGCAAACATCAACAAGGTTGGTAGCGTGTCTTTATATATTACCGATGAATGCATTAACTGCGATGTCTGTGAACCTGTGTGCCCGAATGAGGCTATTTTCATGGGCGAGCTGATTTATGAAATCAACCCGGCGCTGTGTACCGAATGTGTCGGGCATCATGATAAACCGCAGTGTCAGTTATTCTGTCCGGTGGACTGTATTCCGCATGATCCCCATCATGTCGAAACCCAGGAACAATTGCTGGAAAAGTATCAAAAACTGATTGATCAAAAAAGCACGAGCAATTAGTGCATTTATTTGTTAAGATGCGCCCTCGAAGTGAACCAGACGATCGCTGCTGTGGAGGTCTCCGTGACTAAAGCAGGGGAGGAAAGTCCGGGCTTCATAGGGCAGGGTGCCAGGTAACGCCTGGGCGGCGTGAGCCGACGGAAAGTGCAGCAGAGAGTAGACCGCCTTCATTCAGGTTTCTTTTTCGGAAGAAATCGAAGGTAAGGGTGAAAGGGTGCGGTAAGAGCGCACCGCATGACTGGTAACAGTTCATGGCATGGTAAACCCCACCAGAAGCAAGACCAAATAGGAATCCTGAGGTACGGCCCGTACTGGATTCGGGTAGGTCGCTTGAGCGTATGAGTGATTGTACGCCTAGAGGAATGATCGTTCTCGACAGAACCCGGCTTATCGGTTCACTTCACCAAATTTTGTACAATTAGCCTGTAGAAGGGCTTGACGTTATAAACATTACAGCAGATAATGCGCGCACAGTTTACGGCTATGTAGCTCAGTTGGTTAGAGCACCGCACTCATAATGCGGGGGTCACAAGTTCAAGTCTCGTCATAGCCACCATTTTTAAAGATCACATCCTTATGTGATCTTTTTTTTTGTCTTTAAAATCTGTGCTCGCAGTTGAGCTGCTGCACATCCAGCTTCAGCGTCTGCTGTAGCTGTTGAATCTGTTGCCAGCGTTGCTGCTGGTCGGCATAGACAAAAATTTTCTCATCGACCTGATCCAGTTTGGACACGGTAATTTTTTGTGCAGCACAATAACGGCCTTCATAGCGTTCCTGTGCAAGCGCCTGTTGTGCTTCAGGACTTAGGCGATCTGCGGTTAAAATCTTCTGCTGGCCTTTGGCATACTCGACCAGAATGCGTTTTTGCGGAATGGTGAACCAGAGATGACCATTAATAAATTCTGCGACATCGCGGCGTACCCCGTTATAGTCCACCATGAGTGGGGCAACCAGCTGACAGCCCGATAATGTCGCAACTAGCAGACTACTGATCCATATTTTTAACTGCATTGTGTTCAAGTGATTGATCCTGGAAAGTTTCATCATAGGCAGCGAAAAGGGTCTGACCCAAGTAAAAAATTGCAAATCCGGTTAAAAATTAATAAAAACGTCATGTTTTGCTTAAACAGTGTTCATTTGAGTAGATAAATATCTTGACGATAAAGTCCGAACTTTAGATAATGCGCACACAGTTTACGGCTATGTAGCTCAGTTGGTTAGAGCACCGCACTCATAATGCGGGGGTCACAGGTTCAAGTCCCGTCATAGCCACCATTTTAAAAGACCAAGCTCTCAGCTTGGTCTCTTTTTTTGTCTGTTCAAAAAGTCCAAAAAAATGTTGTGCAAACTCTCCGCGCAATTTAGATACCAGCGATGAATAAAATGCTGGCTTAGGAATTCAGCTGTTGCTGTACCCAGCTTAAGAATTCCTGTTTATGCGCAAGGGCCGGCGCTTTAGAACCATCAATCACTTTAGGCTTGCCATTAAATATACCTTTAAACAGATAAGACTGCCCAGCTTCAAACTCGATACTGCCTGTATCATGGATTTCGGCGAAAAACGCGTTCAGGCGCTCATACTGGCTATAGCGATGAAAATGCGGACGTTCAGTTAAATAATGATAAATCTGTTCTAAAGTCTGCAGGGTATTTCTTAGTGTCATATGAAATCCATTGCATCCAATTTTAGCTCATGCATATCTTGAACATAGGGTTAAACATAGACCGTTGTCTATCTGTTTTTAGTCAACCTAGACGATTCATTGATATTGGTTTTTTTGAATGACGTAGAACTCAAAAATATAGGATCGGTTTAGATGGCAGGGGAAGATGCGTATTCTAAGTAGCCTCATTCCAGCAGACAATAAAAAACCCCAAGACTGGCTTGAGGTTTTTAGGATGGATCAGATCAGGAGCTTATAGGCCCGGTTTCCAGCCATTGACTAATGGATAACGGCGTTCACGGCTAAAAGAACGTGATGTAATGCGTGGACCAATTGCGCCCTGACGGCGTTTGTATTCATTGCGGTCAACCAGACGCACCACTTTTTCAACCACAGCCTGATCAAAGCCTTTGGCAATAATATCGTCCTGGCTCAGGTCTTCTTCAATATAGGCATACAGGATCGCATCTAGCACATCATACGGTGGCAAAGAGTCCTGATCTTTCTGGTCCGGGCTCAGTTCAGCTGATGGCGGACGGCTAATTACACGCTCCGGAATCACCGGCTGTTCGCTTATACTGTTCCGGTATTTGGCCAGTTCAAACACGATGGTTTTGTAGACATCTTTGAGAACTGCATAACCACCAACCATATCGCCATACAGGGTGCAGTAACCGACTGACAGTTCAGATTTGTTACCAGTCGACAGGACCAGGTTGCCAAATTTATTGGATAAGCCCATTAGCAACGTACCGCGGGCACGGGCCTGCAGGTTTTCTTCGGTGGTATCAACCGGGCTATTGCCAAAGAATGGATACAGGGTTTGCATAAAGCTGTTCACAATCGAGTGAATTTCGGCAATGCCAAAGGTCACACCCATGGTTTTGGCTTGCTGTGCAGCATCTTCTACACTAATTTGCGCGGTATAGGTATACGGCATCATCACCGCTTGTACTTTGTCTGCACCCAGGGCATCAACCGCAATGGCCAAGGTTAGTGCAGAGTCAATCCCGCCAGATAAACCCAGAATTACGCCTGGGAAACCTGAACGTTGTACATAGTCACGTGTTGCCAGCACCAGACCCTGATAAATTTCAGCCATGGTGTCGAGGGCTGCCGCCTGTTCGCCCGTTTTATAGCGCTGCTGTTCGGCTTCATACTCCACCACAAACAGGCCTTCCTGATAGGTTGGCGCACGTAAAGCCAGTTCACCGTCTTTGCTGATCAGGAAGCTGGTGCCATCAAAGATCAGATCATCCTGACCACCAACCTGATTGACATAGGCCAGGTTCAGATTCAGCTGTTTGGCCAGCGCAGTCATGGTATCAATACGGTGCTGTGGTTTACCAACTTCGTATGGCGATGAATTCAGCACCAGCACGGTTTCTACATTCAGCTGGGCCAGTTGCTGTACAGTGGCTAAAGACCAGACATCTTCACAAATCAGTACGCCAAATTTATGCCCCAAGTATTCAAAGACCAGATGTTGATGACCTTCGTTAAAATAACGTTTTTCATCAAACACGCCGTAGTTCGGTAAATTCTGCTTGTTATAAATACCCAGAATCTGGCCATCTTTCATTACCGCAGCCGAGTTATAACGCTGGCCATCTTCAGTTTCATTGACAAAACCAAATACCACGACGATGTCTTTAATCTGGCTGAGCTGTTCAAAGGCCTTTTGCGTGCGTTTTTTGAGGCTTGGGCGTAACAGCAAATCTTCTGCTGGATAACCAATCAGAGAAAGCTCTGGGAAAATGATCAGGTCAGCCTGTTGTTTTTTCGCTTCATTTGCTTGTTCAAGCATTTTTTGCGCATTTGCTTCGAGATTGCCAATGTATGGAGAGAACTGTGCAAGGGCAATTTTAAAAGATTTCATTAATTTACGTCCTATTCCTATAGGGTTTTGAATACACGGGCTGCCGCTTGTAATTATGGTGATCGGGCAGCGGTGCATTCTGATACTAAAAAGTACTGCCGACTGGCTCAAGTATAAAAAGTAATACGCATACGACTTGATAAAATCTTATTTTGCAATGCAAAAAATCAGACGGGTTTATTTTATCTTAAATTAATTCAGATGCTAGAGCATATTCAGGATAATTGCATAGTAGCGGCAATTCGCGCCGTGAGAGAAGGCGCATAATGCTTTATTTAGTAAGCTTGAGTAACAAAAGCATGGGTTCGGTGAATCAGGCCTGATGGCACAAAAAACCGGCAGCTTGCAACATGAAAGCGCTATTGCAGCGCAGTTTAGGCCGGTGGATGCAGAATAATATTGTCAATCTTGTTTAAAAAAATATCGCGGGCAATATCGCCTTGCTGTTCAATGTTGTAGGCAAAAAACGGCTTACCGGGAATTAGCTGGTAACGGTAGGGATTATACCGCCCGGCAGACAGATAAAAAGCGGTTTGCAGCAGCGCACCTTTCAGCAGCACATTAATCTGCTGCTGATGCTGGTAAATATGTGTCATTTCATGAATCAGCACCGCCTGAAAGGCAAGCGGTGCCTGGCTATAATCTTCCCGGTACAATGGATCACGCACATGAATATAACCTTGCGGCGCCATCAGAATATGCGCCGGTTGCCAGGGCAAATAAGGATGATTCATGATGCTGACCCGGCTGTAATCAATCAGCTGCCCGAATACGCGCTGGCACAACGCAATTTCGCCCGGGGTTAAAGCCCGGCAGCGAAACTGCTCCAGTTTAAGCAGGCGCAGTAGCAGCGGTAACAGTTTCAATAACAGCATGGTGAAAGATCAGGTCGGGCCATTCAATTTTCCCAGTTATAACAAAACTGGCAGGCAGATATGTAGCAAAAATTTCATCTGCGGTGGCTTGCCGGTTTTTCTTCATTTCCGCAAACCGTTACAATGCAGTTTTTCGCGCAGGTTCAGGTATTCGATGAAAGCACGTATTCATACACTTATTTCGCAAATGTCCCAGCAGATGTATGAACGTGAACAGGTGATCGCACAAACCTTGCTGGCTGCTGTGGCTGGCAGTCATACCTTTTTATACGGCTTGCCGGGCACGGCCAAAAGCCTGATTTCCAGACGGGTTGCAGCCGCTTTTGAGGTCGATGCCTATTTTGAATATTTGATGAACCGCTTTAGTACCCCGGAAGAAATTTTTGGCCCAGTGTCAATTAAAGCCTTAAAAGAAGATCACTATATCCGTAAAACCGAGCATTATCTGCCCTGTGCCGATTTTGCTTTTCTGGATGAAATCTGGAAGGCCAGCCCGGCCATTTTAAATACCTTGCTGACTTTGGTGAATGAAAAAGTCTTTAAAAATGGCGAGCAGCTGCAGCAGGTGCCCTTAAGTGTGCTGATTGGTGCATCCAATGAAATTCCTGAACCGAATCAGGGACTGGATGCGCTGTATGACCGTTTTATTTTGCGTCTGGTGGTCGAACCCATTCAGCAGGCCGGCAATTTTCATCAGCTGCTACAAGCCAAACCGGGCAGTGCTCATTTACAGCTTGATGAATCACTTAAAATTACCCAGGCCGAGCTGGCCGAATGGCGCGAACAGATTCATGAAATTGAGCTGCCAGCTTTGGTATTACAGGTGATTGATCTGATTCGCCAGTATTTACAGCAGCATGTCGATGGCTTGTCGGTCTATATTTCGGACCGGCGCTGGCAACGTGTAGCCTATCTGCTCAAAGCTGCGGCATTTTTAAATGGCCGGCCGCAGGTCTTGGTCAGTGATCTGTATCTTCTGAAATCCTGCCTGTGGAATCAGCTGGAAGATATTCGGGAGATGCACAAGCTGATTGATCAGGCCATTCTGGAGATTGGCTTGCATGCCGATTTGCAATTGGAGTCACTAATTCAGCGCAAAGACGAGCTGGAACAGCAGATGCTGAACGCTTTTTACTATACCGATGATGTCTATGAAAGCTATCTGATTCAGGACAAGGAGTACTTAAGAGCAGTGACTCACCTGGATCATCATTATCAGGATAAAGTGCTGTATCTGTTATTAAATAAAATGGACAGCAAACAGGATTTCTTTGCTGTGGATGCTTCCGGTGAGGAAATTCGCGGCATCGTGTGTAACTTTAATGGCGGCCGGCTCTGTACCTTAAAAGGCGGCTATTATGGGCTGGAAGAAGTGGTCACACCGTATATTAAATACCCGAAAGGCAGCGCACGCCGTGTCATTGATGAAAAGTTGGTGCAGCAGTTGCGGGGAGAGCTTGCCCAGCTACAAAATGCACTGAGCAAAGATTTAGCCCTGTTACAGCAGCGTTTTAATGCCCAGTCAGCACATTTTGCTTCAGTCTTTGTTGCCGCCGCCGACAGTGCCCAGTTACAACAGCATGTGCAGCAGCAGTTACAGCGCTATCAGCTGCAACTGCAAGACTGCGCGCGGCTGGAACAGCTATGTCAAGGCTAGACCTGCAGCAGCATCAGCGTCAGCATACAGCGTTAGAGCAGTTGACCGGACAGCTGTATCAGGAGCTGGCCGATTCCTCCTTAAAACACTGGCTGGATGATCAGAAAGTCAGTCAGCATCTGGATGATAAAGTCCGGGCCTGGGCCTATCAGGCCAAATCCAGTCTCGATCAGCAGCATCCTTATAGGGAAGTGCAGCAACAACTGGAACACTGGCTGGCGCAGCCCTCCATCAATAGCGCCGAGTTTCAGCAGATGCAGGTGCAATATCAGGATTTTCAGGCTCAGCTGGGGCTGCCTGATTTAAGCCCGTTTTGGACTCAAAGCGCTACTTTCTCTGCCGGACAGCGCGAGCTACAGGCACAGTTATTAACAGAAAAATGGCAACGTAAACTGACCGAAGCCATTGCTCATTGGGAATTTGAGCAGCTGGCCTTGCAGCGGGATGCTTTTCTGGATGAGATTCGTGATTTTCTCAGCCAGATGCAGCGACTGGCCAAATACAAAGATGCCACCGGCATCGAAACCGGTATTTTTATTGACTATTCCAGAGGCCAGTTACAACCACAGGATATCCAGCAGTTTGAGCAATGGGCCAGCTATTTGCAGGAGGATCGTGAGCTGCAAGCCTTGTGCCAGAAAATCGGTTCTGCCCAGCCTGCACATTATCCGCGCCAGGCCGTGCAGCAGCATCGGCCAGAGCAGGAGCTGGAATTGCTGGAGCAGCACTGGCATGAAGAAATTACCGGTATTCAGCTGGCGCAGGATTTGAATCTGGCGCTGCCGAGCGAGCTGGCCTTACTGGCCGATCCCGATCTGGCGCTTTTATTTGACCTGAAATATCTGGAATCCAACCTGATGAGCTTTAACCTGCAAGGTCAGCACAGCAGTCGGGTAATTCAGGATCAAACAGCACGGCATAAGCGTCTGGGGCAAAAAGGCCCGATGATTTTGTGTCTGGACACCAGCGGTTCCATGCACGGCCAGCCGGAGCTGATTGCCAAAGCCATGAGTTTGTATCTGGCGATTCAGGCCATGAAAGCCAAACGTCCGATGTATCTGATTAACTTCTCGACCCAGCTGACCAGCCTGAATTTACTCGAAGGCTATTCGCTGGATGATCTGATTCACTTTCTTAGCCAGTCTTTTCATGGCGGCACCGATGTTATTCCCGCCATCGAACATGCCCTGTCGATGCTGGCCCAGCCAAATTTTCACAATGCCGATGTGCTGGTGGTGTCCGATTTCATCATGGGGCAGTTACCGACAGAACTGATGGCCCAAGTCGAGCAGCAGAAACAGCAGGGCACCGGTTTTTATGCGGTAGCGATTGGTAACTTCCGTTTTGAACATCTGAATCAGGGCCTGTTCGATCATCAGTGGATTTATCAGTCCAAAGAACGCAAAGTGCGTTATCTGCCCAGTAACCGCAGTGACAGAGTGTCCAAATAGGCGCTGACCCCAATTGACAAGGAAATGAGCTCTGCGGAAAAAAGTGTGAGCAAATTGTCAGACAATATTTTTAAAGTCACGATTTGCCAATTTTATGACGATTTTGGCAACTGGTTTCAATGCAGGGCTGGCTTAGTTTTGGTCTCATTCAGGTCGATGACCACGGTGTCTTGACCTGGCTCAAATGGACAAAACAAAGAGAATAGCCATGCAGATTGCTCAGTTTTTACCTCAGCCTGTTCGCCATTTTTTCAGCGCGACACCTTTTGATGCCGAGAAACAGTCGGCTGCCCTCCCAATCCGGCATATGAAATTCGACTTTAAGGCCGAAGAAATAGATCCCAAATTTTACTTGAATGCCGAACTGGCCAGTGCCTATTTTGCCTCGCTGTCGATTTTCCTGACCTATGGCGAAGATCTGGTGATTGACACCGCGCGTTATCATCGTGAGCTGTTAAATGATCCCGTGCTAAAACAGCGGGTCACCTCCCTAATTGGCCAGGAGGCGCTACATTCCAGATTGCATGAAGAGCTGAATGATGCCTTTCGGGATGCCGATCTGCCGGTTGAGCTGTTCCGTTCCTGGGCCAGATTTGTCTTTGATCACGGCTTTAACCGTTTGCCACAGCCGATGAAACTGTCGCTGATGGCTGGCATTGAACATTTCACCGCGGTGCTGGCCGAGTACATGATGAATCATGAGGAAATTTTCTTCCAGTCGCATGATGAAAAGCAGCGTGCCATCTGGATGTGGCACATGCTGGAAGAATCGGAACACAAAGACATTGCCTATGATGTGTTCCAGTCTTTATCCAACAGTTATGGCTTGCGCATTGCCGGTTTCTTCCCGGCGCTCATCACCATCCTGGTGCTGATTTCCATTGCCTCGCTGCTGGTGCCGTTTTATCGCAAACCGTCTAATTTGTTTAGCCTGAGTTACTGGAAAGACCTGCCGCGTAGCATCAAGCTGATTTTTGGTCTGCAAGATGGCGTGTATGGCAGTAGCTGGGCGCATATTCTGGATTATCTGCGTCCCGGTTTTCATCCGAATGACCATGATACTTCGGCCTTTTTAGCCTATTACAAGGAACGTTTGCTGCATCCGGAAAGCGGGGTGTTAACGCCGTATTTCGTCAAGGAATTTACCCCGGCGCTCAAAGTGTAAGGATGAAGAAGGATGATGGGATTATTTGCAAAAAAAGTGCGACTGAGCCAGCAGGCCTATGCGGTGGTGACCGGTGCAGGCAGTGGGATTGGACGCAGTTTTGCGCTGGAACTGGCCAGGCTTGGTGGCAGCGTGATCTGTGCCGATATCAATCTGGCGGCGGCTCAAGCAACCGCCAAGCAGATTGAACACCAGTTTGCGACTGCGGCCTTTGCGTTGCAATGTGATGTGGGTGTGGCCGAGCAGGTGCAGCAACTGGCTGAACAGTCTGAACAGCTGTTGGGCCATCCGGTGACTTTGCTGATCAATAATGCCGGTGTGGGGCTGGGTGGCAAGTTTGATGAAGTCAGCCTGGCCGACTGGCAATGGTGTATGCAGGTCAACTTATGGGGCGTGATCCATGGTTGTCATTATTTCGTACCGAAACTGAAACAGCAGGGTGGTGGTGCGATTATTAATGTCGCTTCGGCTGCTGGTTATACCGCAGCGCCGGAAATGACCGCCTATAACGTCAGCAAGTCCAGCGTACTGGCCTTGTCTGAAACCCTGTCTGCCGAGTTACGTGGCGCCAATATTCGCATCAATGTGTTATGCCCAACGCTGGTGCCGACCAATATCATGAAAAATGGCCGTTTGCCTGCGCATTATTCGGGACTGGCAGATCATTTGCTGACCCATTATGCCTTTGTCAGCTGTGAGCAGGTGGTAGCGCAGACCTTAAACAATTTAGACCGGGGCGAGCTGTATACCATTCCACAGCCAGATGCCAAACTGTTCTGGTGGTTCAAGCGTGCCGCGCCGCGTTTATATACCAAGCTGCTGGGTGTGGGTTATCCATTATTCAATAAATATGTACAAAAATCCTGAGTAGAAAAAAATGAAACAAGATGATCAAGTCACGTTGCAAACGGTCGCTGAGCCGGCCGATCTTGTGCTCAAAAAGCCTAGTCGAAAAGCCAAAAGTGCCAGTGCAGCATCAGCAAGGGCAGGGGCCAATCAGCCAAATTCTCAAACAACTGAGCAGCGCGGTAGATCAACTACTATGCCAGGCCGGGTCTATGACACCATTATTATTGGGGCGGGTATTTCCGGTCTGGCAGCGGCCTATAAACTGAATCAGGCTGGCTATCAGGATTATCTGGTGCTGGAAAAAGCCGGTCGGGTAGGAGGCACCTGGCGGGACAATACCTATCCGGGTTGTGGTTGTGATGTGCCCTCGGCCTTATATTCTTTTTCCTTTGCGCCAAGTCATGGCTGGAGTCATTTATTTGCCAAGCAGCCGGAAATCCTGCGTTATCTGGAAGATGTGGCGACCCGTTTTCAGCTATATGCCAAGATTGAATTTCATAATGAACTGCAAGATGCACGCTGGAATGAGACTGAACAGATGTGGGGGCTCAACACCAGCAAAGGGCGATACCGGGCCAGAACCGTGATTTTCTCTACCGGCCCGATTACCGAGCCGCAACTGCCGAAAATTAAAGGCATCGACAGTTTTAAGGGCGAAATGTTCCATTCGGCACGCTGGAACCATGCCTATGACCTGCGTGGTAAACGCATTGCGGTCATTGGCACCGGCGCCTCGGCCATTCAGTTTATTCCGAAAATTCAGCCTCTGGCCAAAGAGTTATATATTTTCCAGCGTACAGCGCCGTGGGTCTTGCCAAAGCCTGATCTGCCTCTGAATCAGATGATGAAAAGTACACTGGCCAAGTTTCCGGTCATCCAGCAGCGTTGGCGCGGTGCGGTATCGCAATCTTTGAATCTGATTAATTTTGGCCTGCGTCATCCACCTTTGTTGGAGCCCGTGAATGTACTCAGCCGGCAGCTGTTAAAATTACAGGTCAAAGATCCGGCTTTACGTCAGGCGGTTACCCCCCAATTTTTCGGTCGGCTGTAAGCGTTTACTGTTTGCCAATGATTATTATCCGGCCTTGCAGGCCCCGAATAGCACTTTAATTCCGCATGGCTTGGTGGAAATTGAAGGCAATACGGTGATTTCCGCCAATGGTGACCGGCATGAGGTCGATGTGATTATCTGGGGAACGGGCTTTGAGGTGTCACATCCACCGATTGGTCGCCGTGTGCAGAATGCCCAAGGCCAACGACTTTCCGAGCTGTGGCAGAGCAGTTCACCCGAAGCCTTTTTGGGCACCAGTATCCAGCATTTACCCAATGCCTTTTTGGTGCTCGGGCCGAATATTCTGGCCTATGATTCCTTTATTGGCATTGCCGAAGCGCAACTGGACTATATTGTCAGTGGTTTATTGCAAATGAAAGCCAAGGGCTTAAAGCGCATTGAAATCAAGCCGGATGTGCTGAAATACCACAATGCCAAAGTACAGACTCATGTGCAGAAAACTGTGTTTAACCGTGGCGGCTGTCAAAGTTATTATCTGGACCAGAATGGTCGCAACTTTGCCGCCTGGCCGTGGTCACTGGCCGAGTTAAAGCGACGTTTACAGCGCCTAGATCTGGAGCATTATCAGGTAGCTTAACGTACTTTTGCGCTGAATATTGGCGTTGCCTCGGTCTGGTCGAAACGCGCATTTAGTTTGAATGTCCATAAAAAAACCACCCAAACGGGTGGTTTTTTCGTCGTTGAACGCGAACCGGATTAACGGTTGATGTCGCGTTGAACTTCGCCAGTGTAAAGCTGACGAGGACGACCGATCTTGTAAGGACCGCTGTGCATTTCTAACCAGTGGCTGATCCAACCAACTGTACGTGCAAGCGCGAAGATCACAGTAAACATTTCTGTCGGGATACCAATCGCTTTCAGGATGATACCAGAGTAGAAGTCTACGTTTGGATACAGGTTACGCTTGATGAAGTATTCGTCAGAAAGCGCGATACGCTCAAGTTCCATTGCTAACGCTAATTGTGGATCGTTGATACCTAATGCACCAAGAACTTCGTCGCAAGTCTCTTTCATTACTTTCGCGCGTGGGTCGAAGTTTTTGTAAACACGGTGACCGAAGCCCATCAGTTTAACTTCTTTAGTCTTCACTTTTTCCATGAAGCCAGCAACGTTTTCTACAGTGCCGATTTCATCCAGCATCTTAAGAACTGCTTCGTTCGCACCACCGTGCGCAGGACCCCAAAGTGCAGAGATACCCGCAGCGATACAAGCATAAGGGTTAGCACCGGTAGAACCCGCTAAACGTACTGTAGACGTAGACGCGTTTTGCTCGTGGTCAGCGTGAAGAGTGAAGATACGGTCCATTGCTTTGGCAAGAATCGGGTTCACTTTGTAGTCACGGTCTGCAGGTGTAGCAAACATCATGTACAGGAAGTTTTCAGCGTAGCTTAAATCGTTACGTGGGTAAACGAATGGTTGACCAACAGTGTACTTGTAGCTCCAAGCTGCTAAAGTAGGAATCTTCGCGATTAAACGGATCGCAGTGATTTCACGGTGGTTAACATCTTCGATGTCCAGGTTGTTGTGATAGAACGCAGATAATGCACCCACAACACCAACCATGATCGCCATAGGATGCGCATCACGACGGAAACCGTTATAGAAGCGGCTAACTTGGTCGTGAACCATGGTGTGGTTACGAACTTTCGCGTCAAACTCTTCTTTTTGCTCAGCTGTTGGAAGCTCGCCGTTTAATAACAGGTAGCAAGTTTCCAGGTAATCAGCTTTAGTCGCCAATTGATCAATCGGGTAACCGCGGTGTAACAGAACACCTTTGTTACCGTCAATGAATGTGATCTTAGATTCACAAGAAGCTGTCGCCATAAAACCAGGATCAAAAGTAAAGTGACCTGCAGCCAACACATCCTTAACGTCAATTACATCTGGGCCCAATGTGCCGCTGTAAATTGGTAATTCAATTTCTTTGCCATCAAGCTGTAAAACGGCTTTCTTGCCAGTTGCTTCAGACATTCAATAGATCTCCTGTCCTGGTGAATGTTGATCTGACTCGTAGTATCAATCTTTTAATGCGCGAATCAGACGGATCGAAAATTTGCTATAAGATTAGTGTGTACTGAAATTTTGTCAATTATACTTATGGATAAAAAGTGACGCTGACACAGCAGCTTAGTCAAAAAATATTCGTATGAAAAACTGAGTAAAATCACAGCACCGACGCGCTATAATAAGTCAAATTCCCGGACAGGTGCAGAAAAAAATAATAGGAATGCTTTAATTGTAAGCAATTTTTTAGCGTTAAAAGCTCTTGAAAAGCCAGGCTGCTGGAATTTTAAGCTTTCCGAAATGTATCTGTTTTTCATAACTTAGCTGGGCTTTGCTGGTTCTGCTGCTGCATTGTTATTCATAAATAAAAGCGCTAAGTCTGTCATTTTTTTAGGTTTAACTGGTTAAAAAATAGCTGATTAAATCAGCCATTCAGCCAGTTAACTTGTTCTGATGCGCTGAAATTGCAAGTAAAGTCAGAGCAATCTGTCAGCTTTTGCAAGACTCAAAATCCAAATGCCGGCCTGAAGCGGGAAGCACGGGCAGGGCGCTGAAAATATTTCATGTTGTTTGCCTGATAGCAAATATTCAAGGAAAAAATATTCAGGCACCCAAAGATAAAGTGAAAAGATTCAACAATATAGTGTCTAGACATTTACTGTGCTGCTTTAGTCTAAATATTTCAGTCCGGTGAAAATTGCAATTATAGCTAAAACCAATAGCAGAAATATAAAATAAATTAATAAAAAACAGTGAGATGATGCCTTAAAGATGTATCCGGTTGATGTGTTTCATAAATTACCTATTTGTTAATGATTCTTATTTAAGGATTTTTTGTTCAAAAAGCCCAGTGCGGTTGTTTGTATTTTAATAGTTGACGTTTTATAATTCAGTGTCGTTTTGAATATAGGCATTCGAATGCCTAGCAATGCCAGCTTTCCTTCGAATTAATTCCAACAAACTCCGGATGGAGTTTTTACTTACAGGATGCCCGCTGTGAAAAGCAACAGACCTGTCAATTTGTCCATGGGTCAAGTTTTATCAGTAAACTTAAAATCACCTGTGGCTATTGCATCAATTTTACACCGTCTTTCAGGTGTCATCGTATTTTTACTCGTACCGGTACTTCTTTGGTTATTAGACAAGTCTTTGTCTTCGCCAGAAGGTTTTGCAGAAGTACAGGAAATCTTTAACGGTTTCTTTGTCCGCTTTATCGTATGGGTATTTGTAGCCGGATTAATCTATCACTTCATCGCTGGTGTCAAGCATTTACTTGCTGACCTTGGTGTTGCAGAGGAACTGCAAAGTGGTCGTGTTGCAGCTACTATCGCATTAGTCTTGTCTGCGATTGGTATTCTCGCAGCCTTTGTATGGATTGTTCTCTAATGAAAAGTGCTACAGGTTTAACGGGTTCAGGTTCTCGCGACTGGTTTATCCAACGCGTAAGTGCTGTTGTTCTTGCTGTTTATACCGTTGTGGTATTTGGTTGGATTCTGCTGAATGGCGGATTTAACTTTGAACAGTGGTACGGCTTTATGATGACATTACCAATGAAGATTTTATCTTTATTGGCAGTCTTATCTCTTGTTGCACACGCATGGATTGGTATGTGGCAGGTATTCACAGATTACGTGACTACTCGTCAGATGGGTCCTTCAGCTTCAGGTTTACGCCTAGTGCTGACTTCAGCAGTGATTATTGCTGTTTTTGCATACGCAATCTGGGCAATCCAGATTTTCTGGGCGAATTGATAGGAAGATATCATGGGCGCGATTAACCCTAAAGAAGATTATTCAAATATTCCACACCAATTTTTTGACGCAGTCATCGTTGGTGGTGGTGGTTCAGGTATGCGTGCATCTTACCAACTTGCTCAAGCGGGTTTGAAAGTTGCAGTACTGACCAAAGTATTCCCAACACGTTCGCACACGGTTGCGGCGCAAGGTGGTATTGGTGCATCTCTTGGTAACATGCAAGAAGATAACTGGCACTACCACTTCTATGACACAGTTAAAGGTTCTGACTGGTTAGGCGACCAAGACGCGATCGAATTCATGACGCGTGAAGCGCCACAAGTGGTTTATGAATTAGAACACTTGGGTATGCCATTTGACCGTAACGCAGACGGTACAATTTACCAGCGTCCATTCGGTGGTCACTCTGCAAACTACGGTGAAAAAGCTGTGCCACGTGCATGTGCTGCTGCTGACCGTACAGGCCACGCGCTGCTTCACACGCTTTATCAAAGCAACGTGAAAATGGGGACTCAATTTTTCGTTGAATGGATTGCACTTGACTTAATCCGTAACGAAGCAGGCGACGTACTCGGTGTAACTGCAATTGACCAGGAAACAGGTAAAATTGCGGTATTCCAAGCTAAAGCGACGCTATTCGCTACTGGTGGTGCAGGTCGTGTTTACCGTGCCTCTACTAACGCGTATATCAACACGGGTGACGGTCTTGGTATGGCTGCTCGTGCAGGTATTCCATTACAGGATATGGAATTCTGGCAATTCCACCCAACAGGTGTTGCGGGCGCAGGCGTATTGTTAACGGAAGGCTGTCGTGGTGAGGGTGGTATCCTTCGTAACGATTCTGGCGAACCGTTCATGGAACGTTATGCTCCAACTTTAAAAGACTTGGCGCCACGTGACTTCGTATCACGCTCTATGGACCAGGAAATTAAAGAAGGCCGTGGTTGTGGTCCGAACAAAGACTACATCTTGCTGGATATGACGCACCTGGGTGCTGACACGATCATGAAACGTCTGCCATCTGTATTCGAGATTGGCAAGAAATTCGCGAACGTTGACTGTACTAAAGAGCCAATTCCGGTTGTACCAACAATCCATTACCAAATGGGTGGTATTCCGACCAACATTCATGGTCAGGTTGTTGTTCCAGAATCTCGTGAAACGACTCCACTGGTTGCCAACTACGACAAAGACACTGACACATATTCTACAAATGCGGAAGGTCGTGACTTTGCGAAACCTGTAAAAGGTTTCTATGCAATTGGTGAATGTTCATGTGTATCTGTACACGGTGCAAACCGTTTGGGTACTAACTCACTGCTTGACCTGGTGGTATTTGGTAAAGCGGCTGGTCAACATATCATTGAGTATGTAACTAAACAGCACGATGGCGAGTACGAACCACTACCTACAACTGTACTTGAAAACACGCTGAACCGTATTCGTAAACTTGACGAATCAACTTCAGGTGAAAACGCTCAAGAAGTTGCGGATGCAATTCGTAACATCGTTCAGGATCACGCAGGTGTATTCCGTACTTCAGCATTGCTTGAAGAAGGTGTGAAACAGATTCTTGCGCTTGAACCACGTGTTCGCAATATCCACCTGAAAGACAAATCTAAAGTCTTCAACACTGCACGTGTAGAAGCATTAGAAGTTGAAAACCTATACGAAGTCGCAAAAGCAACCTTGATTTCTGCTGCTGCGCGTAAAGAGTGTCGTGGTGCGCACACTGTTGTAGACTTTGAATTACCACCAGATCACCCGACTTATTCTTATGGTCGTCGTGATGATGAGTGGATGAAGCACACTCTGTGGTTCTCTGCAGACAACCGTCTTGAGTACAAACCAGTACGTTACAAGCCGCTTTCTGTTGCAGCTATTCCACCTAAACCACGTACATTCTAATCAGGAGAAACAAGATGAGTAGAGGTACTCGTACATTTCATATCTACCGCTATGATCCTGATAAGGATAAAGCACCGTACATGCAAACATTCAAGCTGGAATTGACTGATAAGCATCGTATGTTGCTTGACGCACTTTTGGCGTTGAAAGTACAAGACGAAACTTTAACGTTCCGTCGTTCTTGCCGCGAAGGTATTTGTGGTTCTGATGGTGTAAACATCAATGGTAAAAACGGTTTGGCGTGTCTTTGGAACCTGAACGATTTACCAAATGAAATCACCATTCGTCCATTACCAGGTCTGCCAGTGATCAAAGACCTAGTTGTTGATATGAATCAGTTCTACGACCAGTACAACAAGATTCAGCCATTCTTGATCAACAACCAGCCTGCGCCACCAAAAGAGCGTTTACAGTCTCAGGAAGACCGTGAGCACCTAGATGGCCTGTATGAATGTATTTTATGTGCATGCTGTTCAACTTCATGCCCATCATTCTGGTGGAACCCGGACAAATTCCTGGGTCCTTCAGCGCTGTTGAATGCTTACCGCTTCATCATCGATTCACGTGATACTGCAACTCAAGAGCGTCTGGCGCGTCTTGACGACCCGTTCTCGCTGTTCCGTTGTAAAGGCATCATGAACTGTGTGTCAGTTTGTCCGAAAGGTCTGAACCCAACCAAAGCAATCGGTCACATCCGTAACATGCTTCTGGATACTGCAGGTTAATCTGAACGCCAGTTTGGTGAACTCAAAAAAGCACATCTCCGGATGTGCTTTTTTTATGCTGCTTTATTGAACACTTGAGTGGGGTTGGTCTGATGAGATGCATTGCTGCATACAAACTGGGTATGAAAAGTGCAGGTGAATAGTTTTAAATCAATCCTCTACAAAAGTGTAATAGAGTGATGGTATTTTGTTTTAATACGCCCAGAAATGGGGCATGAGACTGCAAAAAGTGGTGCAAGATGTTATTATATAATGCAAGTTGAAGAGGGCAGATTGAAAGATGTGCTCTCTTTTGTTTTATGGAATAAAGAAGCCGTTGGACTTTGGTCTTAATTGCTTCTAATTATTAAATAAAGCACCATATGTTAGAGCAAAATATGTTTCTTGTATTTCGCCAATTTATAGGAGGTATACGTCAAAAAAATCAATTGAGAGTTGGAGATCATGTTACGATTAATAAACTTCTATATTTAAAAATTGAGGTTGAATTTATGTACATTTTTTCAACATTTAAAGAGATGTAGAAAGCCAGAAATTAGAGTAAACCTATTTAGAAAAGCTAATTTGCCGAATTAATTTTTCTAAGTCGATTTGCAAAAAAATTGCTCGGTTTTGGCCGAGTATAAAATGAGTGATGATGCCAATCAGGGCGTTATGATTCATTATTCACATTGGGTAGTCCTAATGTAGTGATAACGCCTCATGACAGTTGTCGAATGGGGACGAATGTCATGTTACCAATTTGACATTATCAATCATGGGTTTTGCTTAAAAAGCATCCTGAAAAATGTTTTTGCAATAGGAAATGGGTCCACAAATGCAAGAAGTTGCTGACGCTCTGCGTCTTGACACTGAACTTTCCGCTGATAGTGCAGCGTATATTGAAGAACTTTATGAGCAGTATTTAACGTCTCCAGAGTCAGTTGGTGAAGACTGGAGAGTGTACTTCGATAAATTCCCAAAAGGTGATCAACCTCATAGCAATGTACGTGAGCAATTCCTTTTATTGGGTCGCAACTCAAATCGTATTCAGTCTGTGGCTCAAAGCGCGGTAAGCTCTGAGCATGAACGTCGTCAAATAGGCGTCCTGCAACTGATCGCAGCGTATCGTAATCGTGGTCACCAAAAAGCAAAATTAGATCCGCTAGGTTTGGCAAAACGCGAAGAAGTGCCAGATCTTGATCTTGCTGCGCACGGTTTAACCAAATCTGATTTAGATACCGTATTCAACACAGGCAACCTGGCGATTGGTAAAACAGATACCACGCTGGGCGAAATGGTTGAAGCGATGGAAGCAACTTACTGCGGTTCAATTGGTGCAGAGTACATGCACATTGTTGACACCAAAGAGAAACGCTGGATTCAACAGCGCCTTGAAAGTGCTCGTGGTCAGTATGGCTTCAATGCAGAACAGAAAAAACACTTCCTTGAGCGTTTAACTGCCGCTGAAGGTCTGGAAAAATATTTAGGTAATAAATACGTTGGTGCAAAACGCTTTGGTGTGGAAGGTGGTGAATCTTTCATTCCAATGGTTAACGAACTAATTCAACGGGCCGGTGCGGTTGGTTGTAAAGAAGTCGTGATTGGTATGCCACACCGTGGCCGTCTGAACTTGCTGGTTAACATCATGGGTAAAAACCCGGCTGACCTGTTTGGCGAGTTTGAAGGTAAATCTTTACACAAGAAAGGTTCGGGTGACGTTAAGTACCACCAAGGTTTCTCATCTAACGTAATGACCCCAGGTGGCGAAGTTCACTTGGCATTGGCGTTTAACCCGTCGCACCTTGAAATTGTTGGACCTGTGGTTGAAGGTTCGGTACGTGCCCGTCAAGTACGTCGTAAAGACATTGGTGGCGATGACGTATTGCCATTAATCGTACACGGTGATGCTGCATTTGCAGGTCAGGGCGTGAACCAGGAAACTTTCCAGATGTCACAAACACGCGGTTATACCGTGGGTGGTACTGTGCACATCGTAATTAACAACCAGGTTGGTTTCACTACCTCTGATCCACGTGATGCGCGTTCTACAGAATACTGTACCGACATCGCGAAAATGGTTCAGGCGCCAGTATTCCACGTGAATGGTGATGATCCTGAAGCGGTAATCTTCGTAACGCAATTGGCACACGACTTCCGTCATACTTTCCGTAAAGACGTAGTGATTGACCTGTTCTGTTACCGTCGTCGTGGTCACAACGAAGCGGATGAGCCATCTGCAACCCAGCCACTGATGTATCAGGTCATCAACAAGAAAGCCACTACACGTACTTTGTATGCAGACCAGCTGGTACAACAGGGCGTATTAGATCGCGCTGCTGCAGACCAAATGGTTGAAGACTACCGTGCCGATCTTGAAGCAGGTAATCACGTTGCCAATGCACTGGTTCTTGAACCGAACAAGAAAATGTTTGTGGACTGGACGCCGTACCTGGGCCATGAATACACTGATGTATGGGATACCACTTTCCCGGCTGAGCGCTTAAAAGAGCTTGGTGAAGGCATGCGTAAACTTCCAGAAGGTTTCGTGATGCAGCGTCAGGTGTCTAAAGTGATTGACGAACGTCTGAAAATGCAGACCGGCGAAATGCCGCTGAACTGGGGTGCTGCTGAAACTCTAGCCTATGCAACACTGCTAGATCAGGGTTACCTGGTACGTATTACTGGTGAAGACGTAGGTCGCGGTACCTTCTCGCACCGTCATGCCAAACTGCACAACCAGGTTGATGGCGAAACTTATATTCCACTGTGCCATGTGAAAGAAAACCAGCCGCGTTTTGCTTTATATGACTCGCTATTGTCTGAAATGGCGGTACTGGCATTTGAATATGGTTATGCGACCACGATTCCACACGGTCTGATCATTTGGGAAGCACAATTTGGTGACTTCGCTAACTGTGCGCAAGTGGTGATTGACCAGTTCATCGCCTCTGGTGAAACCAAGTGGGAACGTGTATGTGGTTTAACCATGTTACTGCCACACGGCTTTGAAGGTCAGGGTCCGGAACACTCATCTGCACGTTTAGAACGTTTCTTACAGCTGTGTGCTGAAGATAACATGCAAGTGATTACTCCGACTACACCAGCACAGATTTTCCACGCTTTACGTCGTCAGGCAATTCGTCCAATCCGTAAGCCAATGATTGTGATGTCACCGAAATCATTGCTGCGTCACAAACTGGCAACTTCATCTCTTGATGAGCTGGCAACTGGTACTTTCCAGACTGTGATTGACGAAATCGACAGCAACATCAACAAGGCCGACGTGACCCGTCTGGTACTTTGTGGTGGTAAAGTGTATTACGACCTGCTTGAAAAACGTCGTGAAAAAGAATTGAACAACACGGCAATTGTTCGTATTGAACAGTTGTATCCATACCCAGAACAACGCATTGCGGAAATTCTTGAAGCCTATCCAAACGTGAAAGAACTGGTTTGGACTCAGGAAGAACCGAAGAACCAAGGTGCTTGGTTGTTCATCGCGCCGCGTCTATATGATGACGTGATGAAAGCTGGTAAACAGGTTCGTATCAGCTTTGCTGGTCGTGAGGCTTCTGCCGCTCCAGCGTGTGGTTCACCATATTTGCATGCAAAACAACAAGCTCAGCTCATCAATGACGCGCTTGCGATCGTAGCTGAATAACAGGAGATTCGAAGTAATGGCAACCGAAATTAAAGCACCGGTATTTCCAGAGTCAGTTGCAGATGGAACAATCGCGACTTGGCACAAACAACCAGGTGAAGCAGTATCACGTGATGAAGTGATCTGTGACATCGAAACTGACAAAGTTGTTCTGGAAGTTGTAGCTCCTGCAGACGGTACGATTGCTCAAATCATTAAAAATGAAGGCGATACTGTACTTTCAAATGAAGTGATTGCACAGTTTGAAGAAGGTGCTGCATCTGGCGCTGCGCAAACTCAAGCAGTTCAGTCTGAAGAGAAAGTTGAACAGGCGGCTGCGAAAACTGAAGCAGGTGCAGCACCTGTAGTTGAGCGTGCTCAACCTGTTGCGGACCAGGCACCAGCAGTGCGTAAAGCATTGACTGAAACCGGTATCAACGCTGCTGACGTACAAGGTACAGGCCGTGGCGGTCGCATCACTAAAGAAGATGTGGCCAACCACCAGGCGAAACCAGCAGCTGCGCCTTTAACTGCAGCAGTAGGCGAGCGTATCGAGAAACGTGTTCCTATGACGCGTTTACGTAAGCGTGTAGCTGAACGTTTACTTGCAGCGACTCAAGAAACTGCAATGTTGACGACGTTCAACGAAGTGAACATGAAACCAATCATGGAAATGCGTAAGCAATATAAAGACGCATTTGAAAAACGCCACGGTGCGCGTCTTGGCTTCATGTCATTCTTCGTAAAAGCAGCGACTGAAGCGCTAAAACGCTACCCAGCAGTAAACGCATCAATTGATGGCGACGATATCGTTTATCACGGTTACTATGACATCGGTGTAGCTGTATCTTCTGACCGTGGTCTGGTGGTTCCTGTATTACGTGATACAGACCGTATGAACTACGCTGAAGTTGAATCTGGCATTGGTGCTTATGCTGCGAAAGCGCGTGAAGGCAAACTTGCGATTGAAGACATGACTGGCGGTACATTCACCATTACTAACGGTGGTACTTTCGGTTCACTGCTGTCTACGCCAATTCTAAACACGCCACAAACGGCTATTCTGGGTATGCACAAAATCCAGGAACGTCCTATGGCAGTCAATGGTCAGGTTGAAATCTTGCCAATGATGTATTTAGCGCTGTCTTATGACCACCGTTTAATCGATGGTAAAGAAGCGGTAGGTTTCCTTGTAACAATCAAAGAATTGTTAGAAGAGCCAGCTAAACTTATCCTTGACTTATAATTTATTAATTAAAAATCTCTCCTAACCCCTCTAAAAAAGAGGGGAAAGGTTCCCCCTTGAGCAAAAGGGGGGATTTAGAGAGATTGATTGGAGTTAAAAATGTCTCAACAATTTGATCTTGTTGTTATTGGCGGTGGCCCAGGTGGTTATGAAGCGGCAATTCGTGCGGCTCAACTTGGCTTTAAAGTTGCGTGTATCGAAAAACGTATTCACAAAGGTAAGCCATCTTTGGGTGGTACCTGTCTAAATGTGGGCTGTATCCCATCTAAAGCACTGCTTGACTCTTCCCAACGCTATGAAGCAACCGTTCACGAACTTGCTGAACATGGTATCACCACAGGTGAAGTTAAATTTGATCTAGACACTTTGTTGGCACATAAAGACAAAGTTGTAGATCAATTGACGGGTGGTGTTGCTCAATTACTGAAAGGCAATGGTATCGAATGGTTAAAAGGTACTGGTAAATTACTGGCGGGTAAGAAAGTTGAGTTTGTTCCTCACGAAGGTGAAACTCAGGTTCTAGAACCAAAATACGTAATTCTTGCGTCTGGTTCTGTACCAGTGAACATTCCGGTAGCTCCTGTTGATCAAGACATTATTGTTGACTCTACTGGCGCGCTTGAGTTCCCTGAAGTACCGAAGCGTTTAGGTGTGATTGGTGCCGGCGTGATCGGTCTGGAGCTTGGTTCAGTATGGCGTCGTCTAGGTGCTGAAGTTGTTGTATTTGAAGCAATGGATGCCTTCTTGCCAATGGCGGATAAAGCGCTGGCAAAAGACTACCAGAAACTGCTGACCAAACAGGGTCTGGATATCCGTGTAGGCGCGAAAGTGTCTGGCACTGAAGTCAACGGTCGTGAAGTAACTGTAAAATACACCCAAGGCGGCGAAGAGAAAGAACAGACTTTCGACAAGCTGATCGTGTGTGTGGGTCGTCGTGCTTATGCTGAAGGTTTATTGGCAGATGATTGCGGTATTAAACTGACTGAACGTGGCTTAGTTGAAGTAAACGATTGGTGTGCAACTTCTGTTGAAGGTGTTTATGCGATTGGTGACTTGGTACGCGGTCCAATGCTTGCACATAAGGCAATGGAAGAGGGTGTAATGGCAGTGGAGCGTATCCACGGTCATGCTGCTCAAGTGAACTATGACACCATCATCAGCATAATCTATACCCATCCAGAAGCAGCTTGGGTGGGCTTAACTGAAGAGCAAGCCAAAGAAAAAGGCCATGAAGTGAAAGCAGGCCAATTCCCGTTTGCGGTGAATGGTCGTGCATTGGCAGCTGGTGATACGGCTGGTTTTGTGAAATTCGTTGCTGATGCGAAAACAGACCGTCTTTTAGGTATGCACGTTGTGGGTCCTAATGCATCTGATATCGCACACCAAGGCATGATTGCGCTTGAGTTTGTTTCTTCTGTGGAAGACTTGCAATTGATGACTTTCGGTCATCCAACATTCTCTGAAGTGGTGCATGAAGCCGCTTTAGCTGTAGATGGGCGTGCGATTCACGCGATTCAGCGTAAACGTAAATAACACTAAAAAGAGCGGCTTAGGCCGCTCTTTTTACATTTAATGGTTGTATTTATGGGAATAATCATCTAAAAGTAAAGAGCATAGGAAAAACACCACACAAGGAAAGCAATATTAAAACTTCGGTTTGATATTGGTGGTGATAACTGAATAAAAGAAGTAGTTAAAGGTTAGTCAATGAATCTACATGAGTATCAAGCAAAAGCGCTATTAAAAAAATATGGTATGCCAGTGCAAGAAGGCATTTTGGCAACTACAGCTGTAGAAGCCGTGCAAGCTTTCGAGCAACTCGGCGGTAAATTTGCGGTGATGAAAGCTCAGGTGCATGCAGGTGGTCGCGGCAAAGCGGGTGGTGTGAAAGTGGTGAAATCGGCTGAAGAAGCGGCAGAGTATGCCAATCAGCTGATCGGTACTCGACTGGTCACTTATCAGACCGATGCCAATGGCCAGCCGGTGAACAGTATTTTGGTGGCCCAGGATGTCTATCCGGTAGAGCGTGAATTATATTTGGGTGCCGTGGTGGATCGTTCTAGCCGTCGCGTGACCTTTATGGCCTCAACCGAAGGTGGAGTCGAAATTGAAAAAGTCGCAGAAGAAACCCCAGAAAAAATTATTAAAGTTGAAGTTGATCCTCTAGTCGGTTTATTACCATTTCAGGCACGTGAAGTTGCGTTTGCCCTGAACTTAAAAGATGGACAAATCAACCAGTTTGTCAAAATCATGACTGCAGCCTATCAGGCTTTTATTGAAAATGATTTTGCCCTGTTTGAAATTAACCCGCTGTCTGTACGTGAAAACGGCGAAATTTTATGCGTCGATGCCAAAGTTGGTATTGATTCCAATGCGCTGTACCGTTTGCCGGAAGTGGCTGCGCTGCGTGACAAGAGTCAGGAAAATGAGCGCGAACTGAAAGCCTCTGAGTTCGATCTGAACTATGTAGCGCTAGAAGGCAATATTGGCTGTATGGTCAATGGTGCCGGTCTTGCCATGGCGACCATGGACATCATCAAACTGTATGGTGGTCAACCGGCCAACTTCCTTGATGTCGGTGGCGGCGCAACCAAAGAGCGCGTGATTGAAGCATTTAAAATTATTCTGGCTGACAATTCGGTTCAGGGAGTATTAATCAATATTTTTGGTGGGATTGTACGTTGTGACATGATTGCGGAGGCGATTATTGCAGCAGTTCAGGAAGTCAATGTCAGCGTGCCGGTGGTGGTACGTCTGGAAGGAAACAATGCTGAGCTGGGGGCCAAATTACTGGATGAATCTGGCCTGACCTTAATTTCTGCAAATGGCCTGGCCGATGCTGCAGAAAAAATTGTTGCTGCAGTAAAAGCTTAAGGAGATGCATCATGAGCGTATTAGTAAATAAAGACACAAAAGTATTGGTTCAGGGTTTCACTGGTAAAAACGGAACCTTCCATTCGGCCCAGGCACTGGATTATGGCACACGTGTCGTCGGCGGTGTAACTCCAGGTAAAGGTGGTCAAACCCATTTAGACCTGCCAGTATTTAACACCATGAAGCAGGCGGTCCGTGAAACTCAGGCTGATGCTTCGGTGATTTATGTACCCGCACCTTTTGTACTTGACTCGATTGTTGAAGCGGTCGATGCGGGTATTGAACTGATTGTGGTAATTACCGAAGGTGTGCCGACCCTAGATATGCTAAAAGCCAAACGCTATTTAGAAACCAATGGTAATGGTACACGCTTAATCGGCCCGAACTGTCCGGGTATTATCACCCCGGGCGAATGTAAAATTGGGATTATGCCAGGTCATATTCATCAGCCAGGGAAAATCGGGATTATCTCGCGTTCAGGAACGCTGACTTATGAAGCGGTTGCGCAAACTACCAAATTGGGTCTGGGCCAGTCAACCTGTATCGGCATCGGCGGTGATCCGATTCCGGGCATGAACCAGATTGACTGTCTGAAGCTGTTTCAGGACGATCCTCAAACTGAAGCCATTATCATGATTGGTGAGATTGGCGGCACAGCCGAAGAAGAAGCAGCCGAATACATTCAGGCGCATGTGACCAAGCCTGTGGTGGGCTATATTGCCGGTGTAACCGCACCAAAAGGCAAACGTATGGGCCATGCTGGTGCGATTATTTCTGGCGGTAAAGGAACCGCAGAGGAGAAATTTGCTGCCTTTGAACGTGCCGGAATGGCTTATACCCGTAGCCCGGCCGAGCTCGGTTCAACCATGCTGAAAGTATTGCAGGACAAAGGTTTGGTGTAAAACCTACCTGACTAAAAAACCCCAGTTCTTGGGGTTTTTTATGGCAAAGAACATAGATAATGATGACGCTTCTATTGAGGAAAAAGTTAAGCATACAAAACAAATAAAATGATTGTTTTGGTAATTGTGATTCGCATCACACTTTAATAGAATGTCGAATAATAATTATCAGAAACTTGAGAATTTATATGATCAAAATAACAACGATCATGCCGATTCAGTGTCTGTCGCTTTGCTCTTTTTTATTTTTTTCTTCTGCTCATGCCAATACGCTTGATCAGCAACGTGAGCACGCGGTGGAGATGGTGCGGTCCGGACAGGTGGTTTCTGGACTCAATCGCTTGCAGGCGTTATTAGCTCAATTTCCCACAGATCAAAAGTTAATTGCGGATTATCTGGTTTTGGCCTATGGTCAGCCTGCGGTACATCCACAGGATTTATACCGCCTAACGCAGCAGATTCAACCTAAAACCTTTCCTGCCTATGCCCAGGTCAGCGCCATCAAGGTGCTCCGTGATGCCAAGCAGTACGCTCAGGCCAAAGCGTATCTGGCTCGGTTTCAGCCTTTAAATGCCCAAGCCAGCGGCAAAGTCTGGCACGCGGTACTGGAAGCCGAGTCGGGTCAGGCAGCAGCTGCTAAAACATTGCTGAAAAACCTGCAATGGCAACAGCTTAGTGCCGATGACCTGAGTCTGTTGTCTTATACCTATCGTATCCTGAATATGCCGGTACAAGCCTTGCAGGCGGCCGAAGCCGGATTAAAAAAGCAAAGCAGCATTGCAGGCCATGAACAATATGTGCTGGCGCTGATGCTTAATGGCAAGCATCAGGCAGCAGAGCACTATCTGCTGCAACAACAGTTAGCACAGAGCCATCCTCGTTTATTATTGCAAGTCAAACAGCACCAGTTTTCTACCCGGATTCAGAATGCAGTACAGGCCTATAAAACGGCACAACTGCGCAGTGAATATGCAACAGCCTATACCGAGCTGGATGCGGTACTGGTCGATATGGCTGCACATGAATCACAGGTGGCAGCTGACGCCGAACTGCAGCGCGCATTCTATGCCGATTATCTGTATGCCTTGGGACAGCCTAAGCGTCATCAGCAGGTCTTGAAAATTGTGCAACAGCAGCATCAGCCAATTGCAAACTGGCCGGCTTATGTACGCCATGCCATTGCCGATGCCTATCTGGCCACCCGACAACCGGAACTGGCTGAACCGGTGTATTTAAGCCTGTTTCAGGAAAAGAACTATGCAGACTATACGGTGTATGCCGGTTTGTATTATGCCTATATCGAACAGGAAAAATTCAAGCAGGCCGATCAGCTGATTCAGGACATGGACCGTCAGTTACCGCGTTATCGTTATAGCGAGGCCAAAGGCGTGGACCGCAATACTCATGAAGACCGGGAGCAGTATCTGGCTTTAAAAGGGCTGAACTATGCTTACCGCAATGAACATGCCAAAGCCGAGCAGTATTTTGAAACCCTGGTTTCAATTGCACCGAATAATCTGGCCTATCAGAACAATCTGGCACAAATTCAGCGCTGGCGTGAAAAACCACTGACTTCCCAACAAACGCTGGAGCAGTGGAATGGCCTGGATCAGGTCAGTCAAATCACCCAGATTAACCAGATGCAAAATGCCCAAGCCCTGAATGATATTAGGGGCTGGCGTCAGCTGAATCAGGCCTTGTTACAGACGGCTGCAGATGATACCGGTGTGCAATTAAGCCGCAAAGAATTAAAGGATCGCGATCATTTCAGCATTCAGCATGAAAGTTATTTTTCTGAAAGTCGTTCCGATCAGGAACAGTTACTGAACCGTTTAAAAGGTTCAGAAGAGCGTACCCATTGGACCCGTCTTAACAGTCCATGGATGAATGAACATTATCAGGTTTTTATTGACCATCAGCATCGGCAGGGGCGTTATGAAGATGGCACCCTGGATGATCCGCGTTTAGGTCTGGGTGTGGCCTGGTCCAAAGATCGCAAGTATGCCAGCCTGTTGCTGTCTCAATCTTTAGATGAAGACCGTGTGGGCGCTGCACTGGACTGGTCACACTGGTTAAATGATCATTGGCAATATCATCTGGCGGTGAATACCCAGGCCGATATTCCGTTGCAGGCAGTGGCCAAAGCACATGAAGGACAGTCGTATCGGGCTGGCCTCAACTGGCAGGCCAACGAGTCGCGTAAAGCCGGTGCACAATTTCAATTGACCGATATTGATGATGGCAACACCCGTCAGGAATATCAGGCCTATTTTAGCCAGCAGTTTTATCAGGCCCCGCATCATCTGAGTCGTGCCACGCTCAGCGGCTATTATGGAAAAAATAAGCCCGTCGCCGTGGATTATTTTAATCCTGAATCCAGCCATAGTTTAGAGCTGAAACTGGAACATGACTGGATGACCTGGCGTCGTTATGAGCAACATTTTAATCAGCATTTTGAACTGACGCTGGGCACATTTGGACAGAAAGATTATTCCAATGAGCCGATATATAACCTGTTTTATCGCCATGACTGGCGTGTGTCACGAACCTGGAAACTGCACTATGGCATTGGTTGGGGCAGCCATCCGTACGATGGCAAAACAGAAGAAAAAACCTATGCAGTATTCGGCTTTGAAGGACGATTCTAATGCAAATGAAACCCGCTTTACTCCTGAGTGCCTGTATCGCTGCATGTGTTTATTCTCCTTTGACCGTGCAGGCCGAGACCAGCACAGCGCCAGCAGCAACTACAGCGCCGCTTGATGCGCAGGCCTATGAATTTGTTACCTTAACTTTTCATGATGTGCGTGATGACGTTGCCAAACAGGGTGACCGTGATCTATACGCCATCAGCACCCATAACTTTGCCCAGTTCCTGCAATGGATCAGGGAACATGGCTGGCAGCCTATTCGGTTAGAAGATGTCTGGCAGGCCCGTCAGCATAAGACAGCCTTACCGGAAAAAGCAGTATTAATAACTATTGATGATGGCGCGCTCAGCAGCTATAGCCATATTTTCCCCTTATTAAAACTGCATCAGGTTCCGGCTGTTTTTGCTATTCCGACCAGCTGGATTAATGGCAATACCAAAGATGCCTATGAAGCCTATGGAGAGGGCAACCTGATGAACTGGCCGCAGATGCGTGAAATGCAGCAATCCGGTCTGGTCGAGTTTGCCTCACACAGTGATGACTTGCATCACGGGATTATTGCCAATCCGCAGCTAAACCAGCAGCCAGCCGCGATTACCCGTGAATATTTCCCGGCCCAGCAGCGTTATGAATCTGATCGCGCCTATGCGAAGCGAGTGGTAAAAGACTTGCGTCAATCAAAGCAGATTCTGGATCGTGAGTTGGGAATCAATACCCGTGCCATTTTCTGGCCGTATGGTGCGGTGACCAAGGAAACTGAAGCGCTGGCCCGTGAAGCCGGTCTACCAATGTCGTTTAGTCTGGGCAGCGTACTGACATTGGCCGATGCCGATACCACCTATCAGCGTGCCCTGATTACGGAAAACCCATCACCTGAAGAAGTGTTTGGTGAAATCAAAGACTTCTTAATGAATAGCCGGGCGCCGCATAAGCAGCGCAAAAGTTTATTACGCATTAACCTGGCAGATCTGGCGGGGAGCAATATCACCGCATCAGAAGCACATCTGAGTCAGCTGCTTAATCAGGTTAATGCCTTTCAATCCAATACACTGGTTTTGAATGCGGTGGCCGATCAGAATGCCGATGGTAAAATTGATGTGGCTTATTTTCCGAATCGAAGCTTGCCGGTGGCTCAGGATTTGCTGAACCGGGTGGTATGGCAGGCCCGGACCCGGATTGCTAATCGGGTATATGCGGAAATGCCGCTGAGTCTGGAAACCCGGCAAGGTTATGATCTGGCAGAATTGACCGCAGATCTGGTGAAAAACAACAGCTCGATTGAAGGGCTGATGATTGAAACCGGCGATGCGCTACATTGCGCCGTATTTCAGGTCGAATGGAATGCAAGCTGTCAGGCACAGCTGCAACAGGTGTTGAGCATCAAGAACCGGACCAAAAGCCAGGGTAAATACTATGCCAATATCAGTAATAACTATCAGACTGCATTAAAGCTGGAGATTCAGAATCAGCCACTTGACGGACTGAAAAAACTGCTGCAGCAACTGCCGGATCATGCCGATTTCCTGTATCTGGCTGTCGATCCGTTGGCATCCCCCCAAGCCATCAAACATCTGCATCAGGCTTTAAACCAGTTAAATGAGCGTGAAAAGCAGCATTTGATGATTAACTTGCAGATCAATCCGGACAGCACTGCAGCAGAGTGGCGACATTATCAGCAGATGTATCAGCAGCTGAGACGTCAGGGCATTCAAAAAATTGGTATTGATAATTATCAGCCGACCCATGGGCAGGCCGTGCATCAGCACCTGTACCGGGCGTTGAGCCTGAATGCAAGTCCGCTGAGTTATCGTGATCCCTATGTCCTGGAACAGGGAGAGCCGCAATGATGGAAATGTTCTCGAAATTGAGTTTTAACGATTTTTATTTTGGTTTTGCATTTTTATATCCTCTGCTGATGGCATGGCTGTGGATTGCAGGCGGGATCTGGTTTTATTTTAAACGGGAATACCGTCAGGATCATTTCCCTGAACCGAGCGATGAAGGCTGCAGTATTATCATTCCTTGCTTCAATGAAGAAGAGCAGGTCAGACGTACCATCAAGTTTGCCATGCAAAGCCAGTATCCGGAATTTGAAGTAATTGCAGTCAATGATGGCAGTCAGGACCGGACTGCAGCAATTCTGGATGAGCTGGCCACGCAATATCCGAAGCTACGGGTGGTCCATCTGGCAGAAAACCAGGGCAAAGCCTATGCCTTAAGAGCCGGGGCAATGGTTAGTCGCTATGAATTTCTGGTCTGTATTGATGGTGATGCGCTGCTGCATCCACACGCGGTATTCTGGATGATGCATCAGCTGACCAGCTTTCCGCGTGTCGGGGCGGTTACCGGTAATCCACGGATTATTAACCGTTCCAGTGTGCTCGGTAAAATTCAGGTTGGTGAGTTTTCCTCGATTATTGGATTGATTAAACGCGCGCAGCGCACCTATGGCCGGATTTTTACCGTATCAGGTGCGATTGCCGGTTTTCGTAAAACCGCGCTGGACCGGATTGGCTACTGGCGTGATGACATGATTACGGAAGATATTGATGTTTCGTGGCGTTTGCAGTTTGACCACTGGGATTTGCAGTATGTCCCCAAAGCCCTGTGTTATATCTATATGCCGGAAACCTTCAAAGGGTTATGGAAACAGCGCTTACGTTGGGCACAAGGCGGGATTGAAGTGCTAATTGCCTATGTGCCAAAACTGTTTAAATGGCGCCTTAGGCGGATGTGGCCAATTGTGATTGAATCGATCATCAGCGTGCTATGGGCCTATGTGATTATGGGCATCTTTGTGCTGTATTTTTATGGGCTGTTTTTCCCCTTGCCGGGCGAGTGGGCAATTCAATCGATTCTGCCGCAGTGGTACGGGGTGATTTTGGGCCTGACCTGTTTGCTGCAGTTTCTGGTCAGCTTAATGATCGATCATCAATATGATAAAAACCGTACCTTGAGAACCTATTTCTGGGTGATCTGGTATCCGCTTTTTTTCTGGCTAATTACTGCGCTGACCACGGTGGTGTCTGTGCCAAAAACTTTGCTGAAAAAGCAGAAACGTGCACGCTGGGTCAGCCCGGACCGTGGTTTTACCAAGGAGCACGAGCATGGCTAAATTTAAAATGATTGAGGATGAAGCTCAGCTGGAGCTACCAGAATATATTGATGAGCCGCGCTATGTACGTAACAAGGCCGCAGGCTATGGACTATTCTTTCTGGGCTGGCTGGCCTGGATCTGGTTATTCCTGCCTCTGATCACTATGTTGCTGTGGCTGTTTCAGGGCTATACCGTATATGAGCAGCTGTTTGTGATGTCGGCGCCGCAAAGCTCGTTCAGCCTGTTTTATCTGGGGCTGGCGATTATGGTGTTTATTCTGATTCTGCTGATCTGGGCTGTGTATAACTGGCTGCGTTTTCGTGATAATGAGCGCCGGGCTTTTCCGGAGCATATTCAGACTGAGCAGCTGGCGGAAAGTTTTCAGGTCGACACAACTGAAATGGCGTATTTGCAGCAGGCCAAAAATCTGACCTTACATTATGATCAAGATGGACAGCTGGAAAAATTTGAAGTTCATCAGTCACTGTCTTCATCATAGAACATTGAAAAACAGCCATAAAAAAACGCAGCTTTAGCTGCGTTTTTTTATTCACCTCATTTAAGTTGATGAAGTTTCCTGATTGATTTTCGGCTGAGATTTCAGGCTTTGGGTCAGACCGTTAATATCACCGCCATGAATACCCAGTTCACTCATCAGGCTGTCAATTAACGGCGCTTGCGAACGATAGCGCAGGGCACTGTTCACCACCTGATCAGACAGGGCCACTTGACCATGACCGTGTTCGCTGCCATCGACATGTGCGCTGCCCATCCCATTTAAACCATTGACGTGCAGAATCTTGATGTCATCAATATTTTCCATTGGCTTGACGCTTTCACGGATAATTTCTGGCAGGTATTTCAGCATGGCCAGACGTACCTGCATTTCGACCTGTTCCGTCGACAGGATGTTATTGGCTTCGTTGACTGCACGGGTACCTTCAGCATCAACCTGATACTGTTTTTCCATCGCTTGTGCCAGCAGGACTTTGGCATCGGCTTCACCACGCGCTTTTAAACGCAGCTGTTCTGCATTGGCTTCTGCGGTAATCCGCACCGCTTCCGCTTCATCGACCGCCGCCTGTTTGCCCGCTTCAGCAGCAACAGTAATGGCAATCGCATCTTTTTCAGCGGCCTGCTTGGCAGCCACCAGCTCGACTGCCTTGGCACGTTCTGCGCGCTGGGTTTCACGTACGGTAATCACTTCTTCTTCTGCTTTTACCGCTTGAGCACGGGCTAAATCGGCCTGCGCTTTGGCTTCAGATTCGGCACGGGATTTTTCCGCAATGGCAATGGCGCGGTCCTGTTCGGCCAGCTCAATGGTTTTCTTCTGTTCCACTTGGGCTTTTTGGACTAGCTGTTCTTTTAAAATATTTTCATTGGCGACATCACGTGCTGAGCCAATCCGTTTCAGTTCAATTTCACGTTCAGCAGCAATGCGGGCTTCTTCCGCTTCACGTTTTTTGGCTGCTTCCTGGGCTGCAATTTCCGCCAGCTGTTCAGCACGGCGTACCGAAATTTCACGTTCTTGCTGTAACTTGGCATATTCTTCTTCACGAAGAATCTGCAGGCGCGCCTGTTCGGCTTCCAGGTTTTTGGCTTTAATGGCTAAGTCGGCATCCTGTTCAATGTCGTTACGTTTACGACGACGGTCTTCAATGGTTTCGGTTAATTTGGTCAGACCTTCGGCATCGAAAGCATTTTGCGGCAAGGTATACTTGAGTATATGGAACTACAAGGTATACTAAACTAAATATGGAATTATGGGATTGTGAATTGAAAGCTTCAAATAATGAATATGATGAAAAAGGAAGCATAGCAACTCAGAATATAATTCATGAGTATAGACTCCATACATATGATTGCGATAAAGAAATATTTATTGAGCTAAAGGACAGCTATGCACCAAGTTTCCCTGTAATTATTAAAAGTGATGGAACTATTTGGGATAAAGCTGTTTTATATCTAAATCACTTGCTTAGCATGGATAAAAGTACAAAACTAATAAAAACTGCTGCAGGTGATTTATTAGATTTTCTTCGATTTATAGAAGCTCATGAAATTGATATGTTGCATGTACCAAGTGAGAAGGAACTCAGAGTTACGTATCGTTATAGACAATACTTAATTAATAAAGATGATCTAACTTCAACAACTAAAAGTCAGAGAATAAATAGAATTATTGCTTTTTATAAATTTTGCTTTGCAAATAAATTATTTACAAAGGAAGAAATAAATAATCGACTTTACAAAGTATTAAAGGAAAGACTTTTTAAAACATTTAACTTAAGAATTTGGTATACATCAAATGAAGGCTTTATAAGAGAAACAGAAAAAGAATCAACAGATCTTAGAATCAAAAGAAACCCTAGCAGTGAACAATCATCTGATGGAATAAAAGATGGTAGACAATTGCATCCTTTAAGCCCAGAAGAACAAGAAATATTTGGAAGGTATCTAAAAAAATATGGAAGCAGGGTATTTCAATTAATATGTATTATTGCGATAAATACTGGTGCACGATTACAAACTATTTGTACATTGAGAACTAATGATATTCAGGAATTAAAAAAAGGAAAAGTTGTTAAAAATAAATATAAAGGAATAATTGTGGGCAAAGGAACCACAATAGATAATAAGCAAGATAAACAATATAAAATCTTATTCCCAATTTGGATAATTGAACAATTAGAAAATTATATAAACTCAGTTGAATGGGAAGAAAGAGCATCAAAAAGTTATTATAAAAAAGACAATAACTATATTTTTTTAAGCAAATTTGGAAATTCTTTTTATACAAGTAAAAAAGAAATCCAAGATAGAAAATTAAGGAAATATCCAACAAATGGTATGTTTGTAGAAAGGAAAGGAGAATCTATAAGGAAAAATTTAGATGATATATGGCAGTTAATGGAAAAAAATAGAGAGGAAATCGGTAAATTTAGTATTCATGATTTAAGAGCAACATTTGGTCTGAACTTATTACATCAATTAGAAAGATTTAATAAGTTGGATCAAAGTAGTATATTGAATGAAATTAGAGAGCGAATGGGACATTCAAGTAGGTTAATAACAGAAAATTATCTTAATTACTATGCGCTTAATCAAGCGTATGCAAATGTAAGTGAAAAATATACTGAAGATACTTATAGGTTCGATTATTAAATGGATATTAAAAACCAAATTAAATTTGAAGAAAGAAATGTAGTATTTATTAAAATAGAGAATTTTAGTGAATACACTTTTAAAGATGGATCTATAGAGAATTTAGTATTAATTAGTAAAATGGGAAATGAGGATGCATATTTTGATGTAGGGGCATTGTGTTATAAAAGACGTACTAGGATTAATAGAGTTAAACATTATTCATATGTAGATAAGTCTACTTTTAATAAACATATAGCAAAAGCTTTAAAAAACTATTTAAGTGAAAATTATTTAAGTCTTACGATTAATAGTACTTATACAATATTAAGTAGATTAAAATTAACAATTGATGATCTTTATAATTTGAGTGAAGAGAAAAGCATTGAATTAAAATTTAACGATCTTGATCATTGTCATATTATTTATGAAAATTATACTGCAAAGTTAGTAGATAAAGTTAGATCTGGATTAAGTAGACCAAGCTTTACTTCATCGTATACATATGCAAAAAAGCAAAAAATTTGCTTTGATTTAATAGCTGCGAATTGTGATTTAGATGGTAAAGCTTTTAAAGAAAGATATACGGAAATAAAAGGTTTTAGTGCAGCAAATATAGAACCCAAAGTATACAATGATTTAGACTATAGTATATTTCTGAGTCATTGCAAAAAGATATTCTACATTTTCTCAGATTTTATTATTAATAATGGTTTATTTCCTATCAGATTAAATATAAAAGATGATAAATATGATATTAATCAATATGAATATATGATTAAAAATCCAAAAGGTAGATACGCTAATTATTTTCTTGATAATAAAACTAGAAGATTCCTTACCAGACGTGAAACAGTTATAAATGCTAAGCGAATAGAAAATGTTGAACAATTACCTATTCGTTTTAAAAAAAGTGAAGATGATTTACCTTATTATCTATTAATGAGCTACAACAATTATGAAAATTCAATTTTAAAAGCTAATGAATCTAATAGCAAAGAAAGATTAAAAGTCATTAATTTGGCTATAGCAAGCTTTGCTATGTGGTTAATACTAGATTCGGGTTGTAACAGATCTACGATATTCCAAATGAAGGTAAAAGACCTGAAATCATTAAAAAATGACACTACACACCATAAACTAATGACTATAAAAGGTCGTGCAGGATATAAAAAGATTAAAATTCCTCTAACTAAAAAAATGGTTAAAGGTTTGCAGGATTATGTAAAGTTTAGAGAATTCGTTATAAATCAATTCGTGCAAGAAGAGCAAGAATTCATAAAAGATGACCTTTTTTTTGGATTCACATTAAATACTAAAGTTACATTAAAAGGAACAGTAAGCCCATTTAGCATTAAAGATATAGAGTTATTTAGGAGTTGGTATAGTTCTTTTTTTGATGAAGAATCATGGATAAACCCTAGAGATATAAGACGTAGTAATTCCAATATTATTAAAAATTTAAATGAGGGGATTCAAGTTGCAGCAGAACGTATGGGGCATAGTAATGCAGTGAGTATTAAACACTACTCAGAAGCGACTAAAGAGCAAACTTATACACAATTATCTGAATTCTTTGATGAGGTTTATGGTCAAATAATCTTTAAAAACCGTAATACAGAAAAAGTTATTCCTATTGTAACTAATGTGGAATGTAGCAATACATTAGCAGGTCATTGCAGGACTAATGAACCTACAAGAGCTATTGGATTCAATGATAGCATAGAATTACCAAATTGCTCTAATCCTGCATCATGCCTATTTTGTGAACATTATGTTTTACATACAGATGAAATAGATATAAGAAAATTAATTTCATTAAGAAAAATTATTGATTTACATCCAGATAAAAATGATGAAATGCAGATAGTAAAATATCGTGTAGACGAAATACTAAAATATATAATAGATCAAAATAAAGATTTAATTCCTCTTATTTCTATGGTTAAGGAAGAAGTAGACGAAGGCTATCTAGATGAGCATTGGGAAAACTTAATGAATTTATTTATAGATTTGGGGGTTGATTTTTATGCATAAAAATAATTTCATGAATTTAAATACAGTTAAATTCGAGTCAAAATTACCTGACGATTCTATTATTGTTACATATACAGAAGATAATATACCATTAAGTTATTTTACTGATGATATATGGGATTTTAGAAATTATATTTCTTCCTATACACAAACAACAGTTATAGATTTCAATTTTGATAAATCACTAAGTAAAAATTCAATATATTATTTAAAATTGTGTTTGTATTATTATATTAATATTGGTGCTAAAAATACTGCTTCTTTGTCTTTTAAAACTATACTTATTAAATATAGATTGTTAAAAAAGATAGTTAAAATATGTGAAAAATTTAATGCAGACTTCAGTAATATTGAAAAAAATAAGTTTTGTCTTAATGCAATAATAGATTCATTAAGTTTTGACAGTAAAATGAATGTAGGAAAATATCTAAATATATTTGAATTAATTACATTAACGGGAAGTTTTTATGAATTAGATGATTTTGGATTTTCAAATGAGAGTCTGAATAGAGTGAGGCTATTAGAGAAAAAGTCATCAAAATTACCAAAACAAACTATTCTAATACCCTCAAACATACTTTCTGATTTTATAAGAAAATCTTCAGAATTTTTTGATAATTTTAATAAAATTAAGGATGAGCTTATAGATTTTGTTAGTAACGAAAGATTTTATAGAAGAGCACCAAATGGAGGGGTAAGTGTTCCATATAGTAGTCTCAAAATGTCGACTAAACTTAGTGATTACTTATCAAAGTATTCTATTAAAATTAGACCAAATATTATAAGTCATTTTTTATATATTCAATCGCTAGGCAGTGCTTTTATATCTTGTTTTAGTGGGATGCGTAAAGGGGAACTATCAAATTTACCATATAATTGTCTAGAGATTATAGAAAATAGTATTGATGGTAAAGAAGTTTATATATTAAATGGGTATACTAATAAACTCACAAGAGTTGGATTAGTCGCTTGCAGTTGGGTTACTTCTAAGCAAATTATACCTATAATAGATGCACTTAAAGCTATTGTTCAAATTCATAAAATATTAATAGATGTCGGTTATATTGAGGAAAATAATAAAAATATTCCTCTTAAGGAATATCCTTTATTTCCTATTTTTAATCAACAAAAACATCCAGTAGGTAAGCATCCACTTTATTCATTTCCAACTTTAGCAACAGCTACACTCTCTAAAAATATTTATCAACTGATTCAGCCTATTGTTTTTGAAGAAAATGATTTAGAAGAGCTGAATAATTTTAATTTATTAATAGATTGGCAAGATGAATATGAGCTTAATGTTGGTCAAGATTGGAACTTTAAATATCATCAATTCAGAAGAAGTTTAGCTGTATATTGTAGTAGGAGTAGTATTGTAAAACTACCAGCATTAAAAAAACAGTTAAAACATATTAGTTTTGATATGACATTATATTATAGTAATAATTATCATAATGCTAAAAATATTAATTTTGATTCAGAATTTATTAACTCATATCAAAATGAATTAGAAATTTTAAAATTCAACTCCTTTTGTGAAAATGTAATTGACAATAAATCAATACTATTCGGAGCAAAAGGTACGAGTCATGAAATATTAAGAAGCTCTGATGACATTCCTATCTTTTATACTGATCGAAAAATAACCCAAAAATATATAAAAGATGGGCGCATTTCTTATAAAAAGACTCATTTAGGTGGATGTGCAAAAACAGATAAATGCAATAAATTATCTTTTGCTTACGCAACAGCTTGTGTAACTTGTAGCGAGGCTATTTTTGATGACAATTCAGTAATAGCTTTAGAGAAAGCAAAAGCAAATTATGAGAAACAACTTTCAAAATTTGATAAGGATTCGATTCCTTACAAACAATTTTTAATAGAAATTGAAGCAATTGATAATGTTTTAACTAAAAGATCAAATTTGGAGAAAAGTAATGTCTAAAATGCTTGAAAATTATGAGGCTGCATTACAAAGATTGATTCATAATAAACCTACAAATCCCAAGTTGCAGAATACTAAATATAAAATTAATAAGGCAACTGTTTCTATAGAAGCTGGTAGAGATCCTAGTTCAATTAGAAATGATAATCTAGAGCTAAATGAGTTAAGGTCTAAAATCAAACAGGCTGAAATTGAAAGAAAAGGTTTGGGAAATACACCTTCTAGCCTTCCTAAAAAAGAATTAAAAGAGAAATTGAATGAAACTAAAGATGAGTATACTGATTTACAAAAACGTTATAACATATTGTTAGTACAAGTAAATTCTCTAATAGTAGAAAATAAAAAACTGAAGGATGAGTTAAAAAATTATATAAAAAAAGAAAACCTATTACCTTTCAAGTAATAGGTTTTATTAAATAATTGATTTTTAATATTTTTTTAATTTAATAAATTTAAATTATATTTTTCAATTGCTTATGTAGTGACAAAATAATAATTAAATATTATCTTATTTTTAAAATTATTAGATTTTATCTATTGAACATGACGTATATTAGTAAGATTGAAATAAAAAATTTCAAGAGATTTCAAAGTTTTAGTATCAATTTATCAGAGTCAACCAATTTGATCATTGGTGATAATGAAAGTGGAAAAAGTACCATCTTGACTGCAATTGACCTGGTCCTCAATGCTAGCAGAAATAAGATCGAATCAATTGGACTAGATGCTTTATTTAATAAAGATGTAGTTGAAAGTTTTCTTCAATTAGATAATCCAACGATCTCTGATTTACCTATTATGCAAATTGATGTGTATATTGATGGGTTAGATGAAAATCCAGATTTCGATGGTAAGGATAATCTTCAGAATGTTTCTGCTTATGGCATAAAACTATGTTGTGCTCCGAATGAAGACTATTATGAATTTATAACACAATCATTAAGTAATAAAAGTGCTTTTCCATTTGAGTTTTATAAATGTACTTTTTCTACATTTGCAGCAAGTTCATATTCAAAATATAAGAAATTATTAAATTATGTTCTTTTAGATCACTCCAGTATTAGTAGTGAATATGCTACTAATGAATATGTAAAAAAAGTATATGGTTCTATTATTGAAGAAAAAGATAGAACTAAGTTGAGGAACCACTTCTCTAGTCAAAAAAATGATTTTAATTCTCAATATTTATTTAATCATGGTGATGAAAATTATAATTTTTCTTTAAAAGGTGGTTCTAAATATTCTTTAGAAAATAATATTACAATTCTTGAATCTAATATCCCTTTAGAACATAGAGGTAAAGGTAAGCAATGTTTTATTAAAGCAGATTTTATATTAAATAAAGGTAATAAAAACCAAGCTATTGATCTTGTAATGCTAGAAGAGCCTGAGAATCATCTTAGTCATTCTAATATGAAAAAACTTATAGAAAAAATTAGTTCTACAACCAATACCCAAATTATTATAACAACTCATAATAATTTAATTGCTAGTAGATTAAATTTAAGAAATAGTATTCTGTTAAATAGTAATAATACTAATGTTTTGTTGTTAAACAAGTTAGATAAAGAAACGGCTGATTTTTTTACTAAGGCACCCAATAATAATGTATTACAATTCATACTTTCTAATAAGGTTATATTGGTTGAAGGTGATGCTGAATATATAATATTTGAAGAGTTTTTTAAAATTTTAACAGGTTATACACCAGAGAAATTCAATATTCATATAATTTCCGTTGGTGGTTTATCATTTAAGCGATATTTGGAAATAGCAAAATTATTAAGTATAAAGACAGTGGTTATTACTGATAATGATTCTGACCATCAAAAAAATGTTATATCAAAATATTCAGAATATAATGAAAGTAATATAAAAGTTTTTTCAGAAGAAAATCCAGATTTATATACTTTTGAAGTTTGCCTGTATGAAGATAACAAAGATATTTTGGATAGCTTAATTAACCAACATGGAAAGATAGATTGTGTTAAAAATCATATGTTATCCAATAAGTCTAGCTCAGCCTTAAAAATTCTAAATGCTTTAAATAGTGACAATGAATTTAAAGGAAAATTTACTATTCCTCAATATATTAAGGAAGCTATTGGATGGATAAGCGAGTAATTCTTTCTGTCGCAGGTTCTGGGAAAACTTCTCTAATTATTAATGATCTTGATCTTAATAAAAGAACGATTATTATTTCTTATACAATTTCAAATATAGAAAATATTACAAATCGTATTGTTCAGAAATTTGGTTATATTCCAAAAAATATTAAAATTTATACATATTTTAGCTTTTTATATTCATTTTGTTTTAAACCATTATTTTATAGGGCTATTGAAATTAAATGTAATATTAAAATCAAAGGCATTGTTTATAAACAAAATCCAAATTATAAAATCCCAAAAAATAAAATTTTACATTATGTGACTTCAAATGGTTATCTATATTCAAATAGAATATCAAAATTATTAATGATTTTAGATGGTAATAATGAAATATTTTCTAGATTAGAGAAGTATTTTGATTATTTATATATTGATGAAGTACAGGATTTTGGTGGTAATGATTTTAATTTTATAAAAACATTTTCAAGATTAAATTTAAAAGTTACATTTGTTGGAGATTTTTATCAACATACATTTGATACAAGTGTGGATGGTAATACTAATAAGAATTTGTTTTTAGATTATAATAAGTATATTTCTACATTTACTAAATCTGGTTTTATTGTTGATACTACTTCTTTGTCAAAAAGTTTTAGATGTACAAATAATGTATGTGAGTTTGTTACTAATAATTTATGAATACAAATATTTGCGAATAATACAAATTTATCTAAAATTTTAGAAATTAATAATGATAATAAGATTAAGGAAATTATAAAATGTAATAATACAGTAAAACTATTTTATCAAGAGCATCATATTTATTCGATTTATTCAAATAACTGGGGTAATTCAAAAGGCTTAGATTGTTATAATGATGTTTGTATTATACTCAATCGAAAATCTTATGATCTGTACAAAAATCAAAAACTTAATGAGCTTCCAAACGTTACAAAGAATAAGTTATATGTAGCATGTACAAGATCGAAAAATAATATATTTTTTATTTCAGAAAGTGCCTTCAAAAAAAATATAATATAATTATATTGATTTTTTTCTGAAAAATTTATCTTTAGATACCGTAATATAGAGCGGTGCTCTATAACGGAAAAATGGAATTTTTTGTTTATTTAAAGAAAAAAATGGAGAAAAAACGGAGAAAAAATGGAAATTTCAAAATATGGAATTATTTTGTATAAAATATAATAAAAACAATATTTTAAAAAATATTTCCATTTTTACTTGTAATGCTTGTTGCGGGTTAAAGTAGCGGAAACTGGTCTGATCCAGTCCGGTTAAAGATACAGTTTCCAGTTCCAGACCGTTTTTAAACAGATCTTCCGACACCACCTGCTGTACTTTCTGTACGAAGTCGACGCGTTTTTCATGCAGTTCTTCCATCGCCATTTCTGCGGCTACGGCACGTAAAGAATCGACAAATTTGCCTTCGACCAGATTTTTTAATTCATTCGGGGACATGGTTTTTTGCCCCAGCGTTTGTGCTGCGGTGGCAATAGATTCAGCGGTCGGTTTAACCCGCACATAAAATTCGGCCATGACATCGACACGCATACGGTCGCGGGTAATCAGGGCCTGATCTTCAGCACGGCGCACTTCCAGACGCAGGGTATTCATATTGACCGGAATAATTTCATGCAGCACCGGTAACACAATCGCCCCCCCGCCGAGAATGACATGCTCACCGCCAAAACCGGTACGCACAAAGGAAATTTCCTTGCTAGAGCGGCGATACAGGCGGGCCAGGATTAAACCAATCACAAATAAGGCCAGGAAAATAATTCCGGCAATAATCAAGACGTTATACATATTTGAACTTAACATTGTTATCTCTTGTGTTTTTCAGTTGTTAATTTAAATGCATGGCATAAAAGCCAATTTTGGTTCTCCCCGTTAAAATTACGGATTGACCCTGTTGAAAACTTTCGTCCTGTTCCGGTTCTACCAGAATATAGTGGGTCAGACCATGCTGATCCTGCACTTTGGCTTCTGCCGGAGAATTGGGAGTAGCCACACCTAAAATAATGGTGGCTGTGCGGCCAATCAGCTCGTCACTATAAATGGCGGTGGTTTCATCTTGCGGTAAAATGCGGGCAATCAGCATGGCGCTATAACGCACCAGGGGCATGCTCAGAAACAGACAGGCCGGTGCCATTATCCAGGCGGTAATATATTGTCCAGTCCATTGAAACAGTACCGATTGTAAAATCAGGCCAGACAGACCATATAAGGTCAGGAAAATAATCAGCCAGATCAGCAGCGGTACCCGGCCAATGTACAGCCAGTCTAAAAACTGGATCAACAGGCCACTAGAACCATCAATATTCACTTCCACATCTTTATGCGGAATTAAGTCATCCGGCAGAAACTGGTCCAGAATGCCCTGACTGCCGCCACCGGCCAGTAACAGAAACACTTCCAGCAGGGCAAAGAAAAACAGCAGGCAGATACAGACACTAAAAATCAGATTGGAAGGGTGAGTGAGCAAATCCCACATAACTGAATACTCTATTGTTCTGTTGTGTTTAAATTATTGATATTCAAAATATATATTATTATTGAATGCGCCTAGCATAGCATTAGGCCGCGTTTTTGTCTAAAAAACCTGCATATTTTAGGCAAAAAAATACGCAATGATTGGGGTGATCATTGCGTAGAACAACGAATCTGCTTGCACAGTTTCGGTAAAGGAGAAATGTTATGAATTAGGATTGCTCCTAGAACATCTGACTAGAATACGCCGGCGTTGGGCTAGGTTCAGCAGCGTTCAGGTAAATTCATGTTAAAGATTGTTGCTTCTATAAAAATTGTGTGACACTTCTCTCCATATTTTCTCCATCATTGTAAACGTGGCATAAAAAAGCCTTTCGCGAGGAAAGGCTTTTCAAGATCAGCATGGGGGGTTAGAAGCGGAACACCCCTAAACCGGCTTTAACTTCATCTAAAGTGGCTTGAGTAATATCACGGCACTTATCGGTACCGGTTTTTAAGATATCCATGATGTAATCTGGATCTTTGGCCAGTTCTAAACGGCGTTCACGGATTGGACCAATCAGCTCTTTTAAAATGCCTTCCAGACGCTTTTTCACGGTACCATCACCCAGACCACCACGGCGATAATGCGCTTTTAATTCTTCCAGTTCTTCTTTGTTCGGATCGAAAGCATCTAGGTAGGTAAATACCACGTTGCCTTCAACCTGACCCGGATCTTCAATGCGGAGGTGGTTCGGGTCGGTGTACATGGCATTCACCGCCTTTTTAATGTCTTTGTCAGTGGCATCGAGCACAATGGTGTTGCCCAATGATTTTGACATTTTAGCTTTACCATCAAAACCAGGTAAACGGCCAACATTCGACAGCAGTGCTTTACATTCAGGCAGCAGGTCCTGACCTACCTGACGGTTAATGCGGCGTACAATTTCGTTGGTCTGTTCGATCATAGGAATCTGATCTTCACCCACGGGCACTACAGTCGCTTTAAACGCGGTAATATCGGCCGCTTGGGCAACTGGATAGCACAGGAAACCAGCTGGAATATCACGTTCAAAACCACGCATCTGAATTTCAGATTTAATGGTCGGGTTGCGCTCTAAACGTGCCACAGTGACAAAGTTTAAATACAGCATGGTCAGTTCATTCAAGGCCGGCAGGCAAGACTGAACACAAATGGTGGTTTTGGTCGGGTCAATGCCCACGGCCAGGTAATCGGTCGCCACTTCAATAATATTACGACGTACTTTTTCAAAGTTGTCGGCGTTATCAGTCAGGGCTTGAGCATCGGCAAGTAAAAGATGTTGATGGTGAGAATCCTGTAAACCTACACGTGAACGTAAAGAACCTACAAAATGACCGAGGTGAAGTTGTCCGGTTGGACGGTCGCCAGTCAAAATAACAGGACGATTATCTTGATTACTCATTATCTCTTCCAAGTCGTTGTTACGACATTTCTATACCGATGATTGGGCTACATTGTACGGCATAATATTTTTGAATGTCACGGGATAAGCCGAACAGAATCAACAATTGTCTGGAAATTTTAAAGATTTATTAATGAAGTAAATACAGAGTTTTGGAAGATTTCTCCTTAGAATAAGCCTAGAACACGATAAGGATAAAAATTATGGCGAGTAGCTTATTACTATTATTAGATGATATTGCCACTGTTTTAGATGATGTGGCGGTCATGAGTAAAATGGCCGCAAAGAAAACGGCCGGTGTACTCGGTGATGATCTGGCCCTGAATGCCCAGCAGGTCAGCGGTGTACGTTCGGAGCGGGAACTGCCGGTGGTCTGGCGCGTGGCCAAAGGTTCTTTTGTCAATAAACTGATTCTGGTGCCTCTAGCTCTACTGATTAGCGTGGTGGCGCCGTGGCTGATTAACCCGTTACTGGTCGTGGGCGGTTTATTCTTATGTTATGAAGGGGTTGAAAAAGTCCTGCATTCCTTGCACAAGAAAAAAGCCAAAACTGCCGAAGAAGCGCAGCAGGAATTAATTAAAACCGAAACCGATCTGGCCACGTTTGAAAATGAAAAAATCAAAGGGGCAGTCCGGACCGACTTTATTCTCTCGGCAGAGATTATTGTCATTTCCTTGGGTACTGTAGCTACCGCGGCCTTTAGTGTAAAAGTCACAGTGCTGAGTATTATTGCCATCGCCATGACCATTGGGGTCTATGGGTTAGTGGCATTTATTGTCAAGATTGATGATATTGGTTTGCATCTCTCGGAACAGGCTTCTAATTTTAAACAGTCGGTCGGGCGCGGCTTACTGGCCTTTGCGCCAATCTTGATGAAAATCCTGTCGATTGTCGGGACTCTGGCCATGTTCCTGGTGGGCGGCGGGATTATCAACCACGCTATTCCATTGGTACATCACTTTACCGAAGACAGTGTGGAATACGTGCAGGAAATTCCCAATATCGGCAGTATTTTTGGTGCGCTTACTCCAACCTTGATCAATTTTGCTGTGGGCTTTATTGCCGGTTTGATTGTGGTGGCGCTAATTGGTCTGGTGAAAAAGGTCTGGCCACGTTCCAAAGCCTCTTAAACTATGTAAAATTCTAGCCAAGAGATAAAAATAATAAGGAGATTGCTATGCGTTGGAAAGGTCGTCGCGTCAGTAGCAATGTAGAAGATCGTCGCGGTGGTGGAGGTGCCAAAGCCGGCGGGATCAGTATTCTGGGTCTGGTGGTGGCTTTTGTGGCCTGGAAGTTTTTTGGGGTCGATCCGCAAACAGCCTATCAGGCCACCAAGCAGGTGACCAATCAGGGGCAGAGCGCGGAAACACGAGGTCTGGAAAATCCGACGCCGGAGCAGCAGGAATCGATGGAGTTTATTGGCACTATTCTGGCCGATACCGAAGATACCTGGACGCAGGTGTTTGCCGAGCAGCTGAATCAGCAATATGTGCCGCCCAAACTGGTGATGTTTAATGGCGCGGTCAGTTCCGCCTGTGGCAATGCCAGCGCTGCCATGGGGCCGTTTTATTGCCCGGCCGATCAGAAAGTCTATTTAGATACTGGTTTCTTTAAAGATATGCGCACCCAGATGGGAATTTCCGGCGAGCAGAACCAGACCGAATTATCGCGTCAGGATCAGGCTGGAGATTTTGCCCAGGCTTATGTGATTGCACATGAAGTCGGCCATCATATTCAGACCATTCTGGGGATTTCCGGACAGGTACAGCAGATGCGTCAGCGTGCCAGTCAGGTCGAAGGCAACCAGTTATCGGTTCGTCAGGAACTTCAGGCCGATTGTCTGGCCGGTGTCTGGGCGCATCATAACCATCAGCGTACTCAATTCCTGGAACAGGGCGATGTACAGGAAGCGATGGATGCCGCACATAAAATTGGTGATGACTATTTGCAGAAACGTTCGAGTGGACAAGTAGTGCCGGATAGCTTTACCCATGGTACCAGTGCCCAGCGCGTGCAATGGTTTAATACTGGTCTGAAGTCGGGCAATATGAATGATTGCGATACCTTTGGACAAGCCATCTAAAGCGTTGCATCCGCTTTTTAACTCAAGGTGAATACAGGAGGATGTGCAACTGCATGTCCTCTAGTTTTTTAAGCCTAGCTTTTCTAACCAGCACAGCTTTTCATCCCAATAGATTTCAACACTCTAAGATTCTTTTTATGTCTATTCCAGCACGTCCCAGTCAGGAGTTGGCCGCTTATATCACCGCGGTGATTGCCCAGATTCCACCTGGTAAAGTTGCCACCTATGGTCAGATTGCAAAACTGGCCGGTTTGCCGAAACATGCGCGTCTGGTGGGTTATGTACTGAAACATCTGGCACCGGGGCATGTGTTGCCATGGCATCGGGTGCTAAATGCGCAAGGGAAAATTAGCCTAAGCAAAATCAATACGTACGGTGAAAATATACAGGCATTAAAACTGATACAGGAGGGTGTAGTGGTCCTGAATAACAAGGTGAGCTTAAAGCAGTATCAATGGCAGCCCTAAAAATAAAAAATTCCCCATACCCGCAGGTACAGGGAATTTTCTGGAGGAAAGATTAACGTACGATGAGTACAGGAACATTACCTTCGCCCAGTACGCTTTGCGCGACGCTACCGAGGAATAACTTTTTCAAACCGGTACGGCCATGAGAACCCATCACAATCAGGTCTGCATTCATTTCAGTTGCAGCACGTGCAATTTCACGATGAATCACTTGACCTTCAAGCAGACGAGACTCAACTGCTACACCTTGTTCCTGGAATTTTGCTTTGGCTTCATCCAGTGTTTTGAGAATAGACACACGCGCACGTTCAATCAGGTCATTGGTCTGGCCTGCTGAAATGTATTCTGATGCAATATATGGATCGAGTGTTAACACCTGTGCAACAGTTACTTTACTGCCGAAAGCTTTGGCAAGCTCGACTGCTTTGGCAACTGCTGCGTAAGAAGTTTCAGAACCGTCTACTGGAACTAAAATGTGTTGAAATGCCATCGTTATTTCTCCTTATTGTGTCATTCAACAATAAAAAATTGAGGGAACACTTTCTATTGCCTTAATCTTATCTTAGCGCTTATTTTTAAATAATAAAACCCAGTAATTTCATAGGGATAATTATTTTTTTAAGGAAGTTTAAGCCTTTCTAATTTAACATGTTTTTGAGTAATTAATCAGCAGTTTACACTAAAGTTGAAGGCTTATTTCATTAAGTCTGGCTTTAGAATGTGTTTAGCTCAGGTTTTTTGAGTTTTAATATCGATTAGATGAAAGTTTTGACCTGATGCTTGGCCTAAGCAAAAGTCCAAGGGAATAATCAGCAGTCTTTGAAATAATCAACCAAAGCAGCAACATCCTCTGTCTGTAACTGTTCCCGCATCTTTAAAAACTGCTTTTCATCCATCTCGTAAATTTTAAGGGAAAGCAGTTTTTCTATATCTTCTTGTGGAAAGCGATATTTAATAATTTTGGCAGGAACTCCTCCCACCACGGCATAAGGTGGAACGTCTTTTGTTACGACCGCACCAGTTGCCACAATTGCACCTTCACCCAGCGTCACGCCTTGCATAATCATGGCACGTGAGCCAATCCAGCAACCATCACCAATAACAGTATCGCCAGCAGGTACAAAACTGCGCGTATCAAACGGAAAGGCAGAAATCCAGTCAGTTCGGTGTAACTGATTACCGCCCATCATAATCACGCATTCCGCCCCAAAACACACGAAATTGCCAATATAAAGCTGATCAATTGGCTTCTCAGGCGTAGAAGGCTTGTCATGCAAATAACGCACAACACAACGCTCAAAACCCTGATCCCAATAAGCAGAATAATAAGAATAGTTTCCCTTAATGTGAATATTAGGGTTTTTCATAGTTTTAGAAATAAATTCGAATTCACACCAATGCTTAACAGGGGAATTAATTAAGGGTTCAGCCATAAGAGCAATCAAAGAACAAGCGTAACGCCATTATAGCCGAAGTTAACTCAAATGCTTAAAGGCCTCAATTGCACGAACACGACTGCTTTTTAAATCTACAATCGGCTTTGGATAATCCAATTTTAGTTGTGGATTTTTCGCATAAGGTTCGTGAATTTGTTTCGCATTTAAATGTGAAATTTCAGGTACCCATTGACGAATATAATCGCCATTTGCATCAAACTTTTGCGACTGACTTACAGGGTTGAAAATACGGAAATACGGTGCAGCATCTGTTCCTGTAGATGCACACCACTGCCATCCACCGTTATTGGCAGCCAAATCACTATCAATTAAATGCTGCATAAACCATGATTCGCCTAAACGCCAATCTATCAGTAAATTTTTGCTTAAAAACATCGCGCAAATCATACGAACACGGTTATGCATCCAACCCGTTGCAAGTAACTGTCGCATGCCAGCATCTACAATTGGGATACCTGTTTGCCCATGCTGCCAAGCCTGTAAATCTTCAGGAGCATTGCGCCATACAATGCGTTGAGTGTCTAATTTAAATGGTAAGTTTTTCGATACGCGAGGGTAGTCGAATAAAATATGCTGATAAAACTCACGCCAAAGGAGTTCATTTAACCAAATTTGTTGCCCATTGTTTTCAAATTCCATACAGCCGTGACTGTGGCGAAACAAAGCTTGTAAACATTGGCGAATAGAAAGAATGCCAATATTTAAATAAGCTGCAAGTTTACTCGTGCTATTCAAATTCGGGAAATCACGTTCAATATGATAATACTCAACTTGATTTTCAATAAACTCATCTAAAAGTTCCCAAGCATGATGCTCACCAATTTGCCAAAGATTTTGTAGGTTTTCGCTGATTACTTTTTCTTCTGAATCTGAGTAAATATCACTTAATTGTGGAACTTCTCTTGTAAAGTCATTGTGCTGTGGAATTGGTTTTTGAACCTCAATAGTTGGGTAGCATTGTGGCAAGCTTATGCTGAGTTTCTCATAGCATTGCTTTTTAAATGCACCAAATACTTGATATGGATGACCAGTTTTATTACGAATGCTTCCAACAGGGAAAATAGTTCGGTCATGATACAACTCAAAACGAATATTATTCTTTTCTAATAGCTGTTGAGTTTGAGCATCGCGTTTTAATTCATTTACACCCAATTCTATATCGGCATGAACAGCTTGAATATTATGATTTTGGCATAAGCTTAATAATTGATTTGGCAGGTCTTTCCATAATGGAATAGTTAAAATAACAAGTGGAATATTTAACGTGGCAAGTTCATTTTTTAGATGATTCAGTTGTCTTAAATAGAAGTCAATTTTAATTAGCGCATCATTGTGCACTTGCCATTGTTTTGGCGATAGCACGACTAAGGCAATGCAAGGGCCAGCTTCGCGAGTATGCCAAAGAGCTGCATGATCATGAATTCTTAAATCTTGACGGAACCAAATAAGCTGCATTTTAAAATTTATAGAAAAATATTGACTATTAAAGCATATACATTTGCTGTAATTTTTTTGTGAACTTTTGTTTGAAAGATAATAAAAAAACCCCTCAGAAGAGGGGCTTTGGGATGTCAAACCATCTAAGGATTAGATGTATTCAACGCTGACGATTTCGTACTCAACTTCACCTTGTGGTGTTACAATTTTTGCTTCATCGCCTTCATTTTTACCTAAAAGACCACGAGCAATAGGAGAGTTCACAGAGATTTTATTAATTTTAAAATCTGCTTCATCATCACCTACAATTTTGTAAGTTTTACGTTCTTCTGTGTCAAGGTTTTCAATGGTTACTGTTACCCCAAATACAACACGACCATTTTGCTCAAGTTCTTTTACATCAATGACTTGGCAAGCACCGAGTTTACCTTCGATGTCTTGAATACGCCCCTCACAGAAACCTTGCTGCTCACGTGCTGCATGATACTCTGCATTTTCTTTTAGGTCGCCGTGTTCACGTGCTTCTGCAATCGCAGCAGTAATACGTGGGCGTTCAACAGTTTTTAACTGGTGTAATTCTTTCTCTAAGGCGACTTTGCCTTCAGGAGTCATAGGATAACGTTGCATTGTTGTCCCTCAAGTTGAATATTAGAAAAATACAGCTCTATAAATGAAAAAAAGCCCGCCACCGAGAGGTGACGGGACTTCTCGGTAGACAATTAACCTTTGCTTAAATCTTGCAAACGATAAACATCCATCGGCAATTTAATGGCTAACGCTTGGCATACCGCATCGGCACCATTCAGGGTAGTCGTATGATAGACCTTACCTTGCAGGGCAGAACGGCGGATTGAGAATGAATCCTGCTGCGCTTGTTTGCCTTCAGTGGTATTGATAATGAGGTGAATTTCGCCATTTTTCAAGCGGTCCACAATATTCGGACGACCTTCAGTTACTTTATTCACACGTTCACATTCAATTCCTGCGGCTTTGATCACATCATAAGTACCGCCGGTAGCGATAATTTTGAAGCCAAAGTCTGCAAGCTGTTTGGCAATACCTGCTGCACGTGGTTTATCAGAATCACGTACTGAAATGAATGCATGCTTGATTTCGCCTTCGGTTGGCAAACCTGGTAAGCGTTCATTCGAGCCTAACACAGCTTTGTAGAATGCTTCACCAAAAGTTTTACCCACACCCATTACTTCGCCTGTAGATTTCATTTCAGGGCCAAGGATTGGGTCAACACCCGGGAACTTGTTGAATGGGAACACCGCTTCTTTAACAGAGAAGTGCTCAGGAATAATCTCGGTTGTGAAGCCTTGTGACTCCAGAGATTGACCCGCCATACAACGTGCAGCAATTTTCGCTAATGATTCACCGATACACTTAGATACGAACGGCACGGTACGAGAAGCACGTGGGTTCACTTCCAGAATGTAAACGTCATCGCCTTTTACCGCGAACTGTACGTTCATTAAACCGATAACGCCCAGCTCTTTGGCCATCGCTACGGTTTGACGACGCATTTCGTCCTGTACTTCGTTTGATAACGAGTAAGGTGGAATCGAACATGCAGAGTCACCTGAGTGAATACCCGCCTGTTCAATGTGCTGCATGATCCCGCCGATCACCACATCTTTACCGTCAGATACGCAGTCTACGTCAACTTCAATCGCATCATCCAGGAAGCGGTCAAGAAGAACAGGGGCATCATTCGACGCTTGAACGGCATCACGTAAGTAACGCTTCAATTCTTCTTCGTTGTACACGATTTCCATCGCACGACCACCTAGTACGTATGATGGACGTACCACCAGTGGATAGCCCACTTTCGCCGCTTCAGCAATACCTTCTTCAGCAGATTTTACGATGCTGTTGTTTGGTTGACGCAGTTGCAGACGTTGAATCATTTGCTGGAAACGTTCACGGTCTTCGGCACGGTCAATCGCATCTGGAGATGTACCAATGATTGGTGCACCAGCCTCTTCTAACGCACGCGCCAGTTTCAGCGGTGTTTGACCACCGTACTGTACGATAATGCCTTTAGGCTTCTCGGTACGCACGATTTCAAGCACATCTTCCAAAGTAATTGGTTCGAAGTACAGACGATCTGAGGTGTCATAGTCAGTAGAAACCGTTTCAGGGTTACAGTTCACCATGATGGTTTCATAACCGTCTTCACGCATCGCAAGCGCCGCGTGTACACAGCAGTAATCGAATTCGATACCCTGACCAATACGGTTAGGACCACCACCGATGACCATGATCTTGTCTTTCGCAGATGGATTCGATTCACATTCTTCATCGTAAGTTGAATACATATAAGCGGTATCAGATTCGAATTCTGCCGCACATGTATCCACACGTTTGTAAACCGGAGTCACGCCCAGGTTCCAGCGGTGTTTACGGAATTGTTTTTGTGAAATACCCATCAGGTTGGCGATACGCAGATCCGATAAACCTTTGCGTTTGAACGCACGGATATTGTCTGCGTTTAAGTCGCCGAAACCTAAAGTTTTGATCTGGTTTTCAGTATTGATAATGTCTTCAATCTGAATCAGGAACCAGCGGTCAATTTTGGTCGCTTCAAATACTTCGTCTAAAGTGAAGCCATGACGGAAGGCATCGGCCACGTACCAGATACGCTCTGGGCCTGGAACTTTAAGTTCTTGCAGGATTTTCTCGCGTGCGCCTTCAGTACCCACTTCGATTTTTTCATCAAAACCAGAAGCACCGACTTCTAGACCACGAAGGGCTTTGTTGACAGATTCCTGGAAGTTACGGCCAATTGCCATTACTTCACCCACAGATTTCATCTGAGTCGTCAGTGTTGCATCTGCTTGCGGGAATTTTTCGAAGTTGAAACGTGGAACCTTGGTTACAACGTAGTCAATTGATGGCTCGAACGATGCAGGAGTTGTACCGCCAGTGATGTCGTTTTTCAGCTCATCCAGGGTATAACCCACTGCCAGTTTCGCTGCGATTTTCGCAATCGGGAAACCTGTTGCTTTAGACGCAAGGGCAGATGAACGCGATACACGTGGGTTCATTTCAATGATAACCATACGGCCATCTTTCGGGTTAATACCGAACTGAACGTTAGAACCACCGGTTTCTACACCAATTTCACGCAGTACCGCTAAAGACGCGTTACGCATGAGTTGATATTCTTTGTCGGTCAATGTTTGTGCCGGAGCAACTGTGATGGAGTCACCAGTATGCACGCCCATTGGGTCAAAGTTTTCGATTGAACAGACGATAATACAGTTGTCGTTTTTGTCACGAACAACTTCCATCTCGTATTCTTTCCAGCCAATGAGTGATTCATCAATCAATAACTGGTGAGTCGGAGACAGGTCGAAACCACGTTCACAGATTTCAAGGAATTCTTCGCGGTTGTACGCGATACCGCCACCAGAACCACCCATGGTGAATGATGGACGAATAATCACAGGGAAACCGAAGCGCGCCTGAATGTCCAGCGCTTCTTCCATAGATTCCGCAATCGCAGCTTTTGGACATTCCAGACCAATTTTACGCATTGCTTCGTCAAACAGTTTACGGTCTTCTGCTTTTTCAATCGCTTCTTTGGTCGCGCCAATCAGCTCAACATTGTATTTTTCTAAAATACCGTTGGCATCAAGTGCAAGCGCACAGTTCAACGCAGTTTGACCGCCCATGGTCGGAAGTACTGCATCTGGACGTTCTTTTTCAATGATCGCTGCAACGGTTTGCCAGGTGATTGGCTCGATGTAGGTTGCATCCGCCATTGCCGGGTCAGTCATAATGGTCGCTGGGTTCGAGTTTACCAGAATGACGCGGTAACCTTCTTCACGCAGCGCTTTACAGGCTTGAGCACCCGAGTAGTCAAACTCACAGGCCTGACCGATAACAATAGGACCAGCACCAATAATTAAGATGCTTTTAATATCCGTACGCTTTGGCATTATTTGCTCCTTAATTACTTCTTAGCTGCTTCAAGAAGTTCGATGAAATGATCGAACAGTGGGGCACAGTCGTGTGGACCTGGGCTGGCTTCAGGGTGACCCTGGAAGCTAAATGCCGGCTTGTCTGTACGGTGGATACCTTGGTTAGTACCATCGAACAATGAACGGTGGGTAACACGCAAGACCGCTGGCAGATTGCTTTCGTCAACTGCGAAGCCGTGGTTTTGCGAGGTGATCATCACTGTACCATCTTCGATGTTTTGTACAGGATGGTTCGCACCGTGGTGACCGTGCGCCATTTTCATGGTTTTTGCGCCAGAAGCCAGAGCAAGAATCTGGTGACCTAAACAGATACCAAACACAGGGAGATTGGTGGTTTCAACAATAGTTTTTACAGCTTCAATTGCATAATCACAAGCAGCTGGGTCGCCAGGGCCGTTCGACAGGAACACGCCATCTGGATTTAACGCAAGTACGTCAGCAGCAGGGGTTTGTGCAGGCACAACGGTCAGTTTACAGCCGCGGTCTGCCAGCATACGCAGGATGTTGGTTTTGACACCGTAGTCGTATGCAACCACATGGAATTTAAGTTCAGGTTGAGTAAAGCCTTTGCCAAGCTCCCATGAGCCTTCGGTCCATTCAAAACCGTTCGGGTCACAGCATTCTTTTGCAAGGTCTAAACCGTTTAAGCCGCCAAATGCACGTGCTTTTGCAATTGCTTCTTCTTCAGTGATATTTTCACCAGCCAGAATACAACCGTTTTGCGCACCTTTTGCACGTAAAATACGAGTCAGTTTACGCGTGTCGATATCGGCAATGGCAACCACATTGTGTTGCTTCAGGTAATCCGCTAAAGACTGTGTAGAACGGAAGTTGCTATGCAATAAAGGCAAATCACGAATGATTAATCCGGTGGCCCATACTTTATGAATACGACCAGATTCTGCGTCTTCTTCATTACAACCTGTGTTACCAATATGCGGGTAAGTTAAAGTCACAAGTTGCTGTGCATAACTCGGGTCAGTCAAAATTTCTTGATAGCCAGTCATGGCAGTGTTAAAAACGACTTCACCAGTCGTACTACCCGATGCACCGATTGACGTTCCTTTGAAGATCGTACCGTCGGCAAGGGCTAAAATGGCGGGGGTGCTCAAACCAAAGCTCCTGAAATTTAGGCTGTAAAAAAGCGAGTAGACGAAAAAAAAGGAAGGCTACTATACAACCTACCCTCCTCACATCTGCTCGCTTGAACTTAACAGCGCATTATACGCACCAACTCTGAAAAAGTCCACGTTATTGAAGCGGAATATTCAATAAAAAAGTATTCTTTTGGTGCAAAAGCATGTTTGTCACGCAATGTCACAGAAATGTAAGCATTTAATAATTGTCTAACAAATCAAAACTTAAATTTTATCTGTTTCTACTATGCTGTGGTCTTTCCTAATAACAGGCGGGTGAACGGCAATGACAGCAGAACAAAAACAGCCAGCGGCTAAAAACTCCTTAAAAGACGTGGTGGCAGAAGGCACTGAAAAGCTTGAACAGGCAGCACAAGAGGCCAAACAGCAGGTTACTGAAGCAGTCGGGGAGACCCAGGAAAAACTGCAGACTGAAGCGAAAAAATTTAATGGCAGCGTGCAGGAGCAGCTCGGTCAGCTCAAGAAAGAGCTGCTGCAGAAAATTGAATCGCTCAAGGAGCATTTTGGCAGCTCACAAAAAGATCTTGGTGAACTGAAAGAGTTTGTGAAAACCGAGTTTAATGCGGTGATTGAAGATTTGAATAAAATTGGCAAAGAGCTTAAAGCCGATGTCAGCCAGATTTCAGTCAAGCATAAAGATCAGTTAACCGAAACCTTCAAGCGTTCCAAAGAACATACCTTGGAAACCTGGAAAAAAGTTGTACCAGCAAAAGAGGCGGCACCTGCTTCTGAAACCGACACCACCCTTAAAAGCTAAGGCGTGTTGTAGCGGGTGCGTGCGATGCAGGCAATAAAAAAAGTGAGGTCATGTGCCTCACTTTTTTTATACTGCGTTTCAGTCCTGACATAATGTCTAGAACTGATGCAGCCAATCGCGCTTGTTATGAAAATCGGCCTGTGGGCTGCTGTGCTGCATGGCGTAATAGTGTTCACCTTCAGAGGTGTTTAACACGGCAGTTAAACCAATAAACAGATCCGACCACTTTAATTTATGCTTGGCCATGAATTCGCCCAAGTCCAGACAGACATTCAGCCCATAATGGGTGCGTTTTAGCTGGTTGAGCTCAATATCATAGGCGGCTTGCGGCGGCATGTCTTCCGGATAGCGATATTCCTCAAACTGATAGGCCTGCCAGGCTTGAGAGGGAGAAAGATTAATTTCACGATAAAAATCTTCCCCATGAACGCCAATAAACACCTCAAAACAGGTGTTCTGCCAGAGAAAATCCTGACGCGGATGCGCAGACACCAAATCGGGCCACTGCACATACTGGTTCGGATCACGCAGCCAGTAACCAATATTCAGGTTAAACGGGCTTTGCTGCTCAATCGCCCCGACCAGGGAGATGGCCTGAAAACGGCGATCAAAAGCACTCAGTTCATAACTTGCCATAAGGAAAAATTATTTTGCCAGATGCGCGTGACGAACCAGGTTCGATAATTTAGGATTTTGCGGTTTGGCTTTTTTATACAGCAGGGCAATTTTACCAATAGTCTGTACCACTTCTGCACCGGTCGCTTCTGCAATTGCTTCAATTATAGCTGCACGTGCTTCACGGTCTTCACCGCTAATTTTAACTTTAATCAGTTCGTGGTCATTTAACGCACGCGTGGTTTCTTCAATGACATTTTCAGTAAGCCCTTGTCCGCCAATCATCACAACCGGATTGAGTGCATGACCGATTTGACGTAAACGCTTGCGTTCCTGAATAGATAAAGCCGCCATAAAAATAACCTGATTTTAAAAACGGCTTAGTATAGCAAATCCCAATTTGAAACGCTGTAAAATCTGCGCAAATAATCGATGCAAATAATAGAAAAAATCGCACCCTCTACATCCATTTAAATACACATCTGTACTGCAAGCGCGGCAATTTTCACGTACAATTATAAATTAGAAGGTTTTTAATATTTAGAGAGTTATGGCAACACGCATTACCAACCAGAAATTATCCAAAAGTAGTCGTGCGTGGATGAGAGAGCACCTGGATGACCCTTTCGTGAAAAAAGCTCAGAAGGAAGGTTATCGTGCACGTGCTGCGTATAAACTGCTAGAGATTCAGGAAAAATATAAAATTATCAAACCAGGCATGACGGTGGTCGATCTGGGTGCTGCGCCCGGCAGCTGGTCGCAAATTGCCGGCAAACTGGTCGGTGACAAAGGGCTGGTGATTGCATCGGATATTTTAGCGATGGATGCCTTACCAGATGTGACCTTCCTGCAAGGTGACTTCCGAGAGGAAGAAGTTTTTGAAAAATTGTTAAATATTTTAAATGGCCGGACTGTAGACGTTGTAATTTCCGATATGGCCCCCAATACATCAGGTAATAGAGCGGTAGATCAGCCACGACAAATCTATTTATGTGAACTGGCTTTGGACTTTGCGCAAAAAGTGCTGGGGCCAAACGGACAGTTTGTCGTGAAGGTGTTCCAGGGTTCTGGCTTCGATGAATTTCGCAAGCAGGTCGTCGACAGCTTCGATGTATTAAAGACTGCAAAACCGGCAGCTTCTCGTGCACGTTCGAAAGAAGTGTTTTTGATCGGACAGGGCCGGAAGAAGGCATTCAAATAAAGTTTACTTGCCAAGCCGTTAAAAATTGTGCATTTTGTACGTTTTTAAGAGTTTTGTAGGCTGATCTTCAGCTTTAACATTAAGGTCACCCTGTAAAGGGCATGATCAAATTAGATTGATATGGGAATAAAGCTTTGAGCGATCTCTTCAAGAATGCCGTATTGTGGCTAATTATACTTGGTGTACTGATTCTGATTTTCAGTAACATCAATGGCAGTGATAAGCCAACGTCAATGAACTATTCCGAGTTCGTTGCGGCGGTGGATGCTGGTCAAATTAAAAAAGTTACAATTGATGGCGAAAGAATTAGTGGTGAAAAAGCGAATGGCTCACCATTTGAAAGTATTCGTCCGGCGGTTCAAGATCCTGAACTCATGCCGAGCCTCATTGAAAACAACGTTGTTGTTGAAGGTACTGCACCTCAACGTCAAGGTTTGTTGATGCAACTACTCATTGCTAGTTTCCCTGTACTTTTAATCATTTTGTTATTCATGTTCTTTATGCGCAACATGGGTGGCGGTGCAGGTGGTAAAAACGGCCCAATGAGCTTTGGTAAGTCCAAAGCGAAAATGCTGTCTGAAGACCAGATTAAAGTAACCTTTGCCGATGTTGCAGGTTGTGATGAAGCCAAACAGGAAGTGGTTGAAATTGTTGACTTCCTGAAAGATCCGGCCAAATTTAAACGTTTGGGTGCAACCATTCCGAAAGGCGTGTTAATGGTTGGTCCTCCGGGTACTGGTAAAACTTTGCTGGCAAAAGCCATTGCTGGCGAAGCCAAAGTGCCATTCTTCAGTATTTCAGGCTCTGACTTCGTAGAAATGTTCGTGGGTGTGGGTGCTTCTCGTGTCCGTGACATGTTTGAGCAGGCGAAACGCCACGCGCCATGTATTATCTTTATTGATGAGATTGATGCGGTCGGTCGTCACCGTGGTTCAGGTACAGGTGGTGGTCATGACGAGCGTGAGCAGACCTTAAACCAGATGCTGGTCGAAATGGATGGTTTTGAAGGTAATGAAGGTATTATTGTCATTGCCGCCACCAACCGTGCTGATGTATTAGATAAAGCTTTACTGCGTCCAGGTCGTTTTGACCGTCAGGTGATGGTGGGCTTACCCGATATTAAAGGTCGTGAGCAAATTTTGAATGTTCACCTGAAAAAATTGCCTTCAACCACAGGTGTGGATGTAAAAGTCCTTGCACGTGGTACACCAGGCTTCTCGGGTGCGCAGTTGGCCAACCTGGTGAACGAAGCGGCACTGTTTGCTGCCCGCCGTAACAAGAACACGGTCGACATGCATGACTTTGAAGATGCTAAAGACAAGTTGTATATGGGTCCTGAACGTAAATCGATGGTGATTCGTGAAGAAGAGCGTCGTGCGACGGCTTATCATGAAGCAGGTCATGCTATTGTGGCGGAAATGCTGCCGGGTACGGATCCTGTGCATAAAGTCACTATTATGCCGCGCGGTTGGGCACTGGGTGTAACCTGGCAGTTGCCTGAGTTTGACCAGACCAGCCATTACAAAGACAAGATGCTGAAAGAAATTTCAATCCTGTTTGGTGGTCGTATTGCTGAAGAAATTTTCATTAATCAGCAATCTACCGGTGCATCGAACGACTTTGAGCGTGCAACCAAAATGGCGCGTGCCATGGTGACCAAATACGGTATGTCGGACAAACTAGGTGTGATGGTTTATGAAGATGATTCACAGCAATCCTTCATGGGCAGCCTGGGTAGCCGGACCATTTCTGAAGCGACGCAGCTGGAAGTGGACCGTGAAGTGCGCCGCATTCTGGATGAGCAATATAAAGTGGCCTGGGATATCCTGGAAAACAACAAAGATATTGCCCATGCTATGGTAAAAGCGCTGATGGATTGGGAAACCATTGATCGTGAGCAGATTCGTGACATTATGGAAGGTCGTGAACCACAGCCACCAAAAGTATATGTTGCAGAAAATCCGGTGATTGATGTAACTCCAAGCAATGGTCCAAGCACACCACCACCATTGCCAGCCAACTAAGAATATTTTAAGAAAACCACCTTGGGGTGGTTTTTTTATGCATGAAATTTGCATGTATTTATGGGTACCTGACCCAATTGGTTAGATGAAAGGTCTATGCAAGCCATAAACCCGGACAGGAGAAAAGACAACAATTAAAGATTGTAGAAATTTTTATCCTTTGTCATATTAAAAACGCAATAAAAATACCACGTGCCACAAGCACACACATGCTATTCACCACAGACCACAAGTACAGGGTGAACAGGGGATTCTCAACATGAATAACCAATCTAATCCAAGCGCGCTAAAAGCTGCGCCTCTACCATCGATGCATCCGCTTAAACATAGTTATATGGATGACAGCCTAGCACTGTTCTCAGGAACGCTGTTTGTCGGAATTACCCTGATTCTGTATGAACAGGCAGGTCTGCTGACCGGGAGTACCGCAGGGATTGCTTTTGTGCTGCACTATGCAACTGGCTGGTCGTTTAGTTTGCTGTATTTTCTGATTAATCTGCCGTTTTACTGGTTTGCGTGGCGCAGACTGGGCAAAAGCTTCACGCTGAAAACCTTTATTTGTGTGGCCTTACTTTCTTTATTGACCTATATTGTGCCGCAATATCTGGACATTCATTATTTGCATCCACTTTTTGCCGCCATTGCTGGCGGCTTAATGCTGGGAACCGGTATTCTGTTTTTGGCCCGGCATCAATCGAGTTTGGGTGGCGCCACCATCTTGTCGCTGTATTTGCAAGATAAAGCTGGCATCAGTGCCGGTAAGGTACAAATGGCCATTGATTGTGTGGTCGTTGCATTGGCTTTTGGGGTGATGCCATATCAGCAGGTGTTGTGGTCTATCTTGGCAGCGGTGATTATGGGTATCTTTTTGGCCCTCAATCATCGGCCGGGGCGTTATCAAGGCCAGTCATAATCTCCTGTCTTTAATAGGGGATCTATCAGCTGTTTTGTCGGACGAAAAAAATGATCCCTTTTGTGAAATTAAGCCGACTGTCCAAGCTGTTGCAATATGCAAATAAGCCGCAGTTTGACATCTAAGGCTTTACTTTACTAAATTATCCATAAGACAATATTTGCCTTATTGTGAATGAGGAGAAAAACATGCAGCTGATGCCATTACCCCAGCGTCAATGGAGCTTTGGAGCTTTAACTTTGGATCTGTCTCAGCCGCATGTGATGGGAATCTTGAATGTAACCCCCGACTCGTTTAGTGACGGGGGGCAGCACAATGAAAAAGAGCAGGCGATTGCCCGTGCCAAACAGATGATTGCTGAAGGTGCCACCGTCATTGATGTGGGGGGTGAATCGACCCGTCCCGGCGCAGCGGTGGTGGAAATTGAGGAAGAAATCCGCCGGGTGGTGCCTGTGGTCGAGGAGCTGGCCAAACTAAATGTGGTGATTTCAATTGATACTTCACAGCCAGAGGTGATTCGTGCGGCAGTAGCGGCCGGTGCGCATATCTGGAATGATGTGCGGGCTTTAACCCGTCCTCAGGCGCTGGAAACTGCGGCAGAATTAGATATTCCGGTGATCATCATGCATATGCGCGGTGAGCCAACCACTATGAATAATCTGGATCAATATGAGGATGTCACCACAGATGTCATTCGTGAGCTTTCGCAACGGGTTCAGGATGCACTGGATGCCGGGGTCAAGGCTGAAAACATTATGATTGATCCGGGCTTTGGTTTTGCCAAAAATGCCCAGCAAAATCTGCAATTGCTAAATGAGTTCCATAAACTGACTGACATGGGTTATCCAATTTTATCTGCCTTGTCGCGTAAACGTTTTATTGGCAGTGTGCTGGATGCCGCAGAGCCACAGCAACGTGCAGTTGGTTCAGCTACTGCGCATTTGCTGAGTATTCAGCAGGGTGCCTGTATGGTGCGCGCGCATGATGTGAAAGCTACCGCCGATGCCATTAAAATCTGGCAGGCGATGCAATTGGCTTAAGGGCTGCTCTATACCAGCCTGCTTTATATCATATAGGTATTCAAATCTCGCTCAGTTTGGCTTTTCAGGGGCTTTGTGCTATATAGCCTGTCTTGAATTTGACCTTTTGTAGTTTTGAGTGCCTGTATGTTTACAGATTTACTTCTCCCCATGTTTGACGATGACTATTATCCCGATATTCTGGTCGCTGAAATCAAACAGTCCATTGAACAGTTTGCGAAAAAAGTCGCCAAGCCGAATTTGTCCGAGGCGGATATTTATCACTTCGCCCATGAAACGGTAAGTGTCATCAACAAGATGAAACCACAATTTGAAGATCTGGATTCCTCACTGGATGATACTGCGGCAGATTATATTGCCGAAGCGATGATGATGGTGCTGCAAGATGCTGGCTATTTTGAGCTGGAAATGGAAGAGCTGGTATCGAATCGAGAGTGGTAAGCCGCTCTCTTTTTTTATAATGGGGTGATCTGGGTTTGAGATGATTCTATCGCTCAATCTTACAGGGTGTACAGTAAATAGCAGCTCTGTTTCGGATATGCTTTAGTCCTCTCATCTACCTGCAAGACCTACTCAGCAGGTTGCTTTGCTGTACGGGCGTTTCTTGATCATATTAAATGCTTGATTCATCGGCGGCATAAATGCTTGAAAAACAGCTTGGCAAGGTGAGTAGGGTGACCTGATATTTCATTCTTCTTTTTATATTTCTTCTCTTTCTATTCAATCTGTTTTATTAAATTTCGGGCATAAAAAAACCAGCTTGACGCTGGGTAATTTATTGCACCATTTTAAGATCTATTAAAATGGTGCCCGAGGCCAGACTCGAACTGGCACGCTTTGAGGGCGGGGGATTTTAAATCCCCTGTGTCTACCGATTTCACCACTCGGGCATGTGCGCAATAATAGAGGAGGATGGAAAACTTGGCAAGTAAATTTGCTTACAATTGCTTTCTTTTTAAGCAAATCATTGTATTAGCCTAAACTCGAAGCAGGCTGGATGTCGACTGTCATCATTTATTCATCAAAATGAGATCAAAGCTAAACCTCGGTTTTCTAAGGTAGTGCAAATAAAAACAACAGGAAAACCGTATGACAACGCACATGAACCGTCGCGAACTGATTCAAAAAACCATTGCAGGTTTTGGGGCACTGTCTTTGCCACTCAGCTTAACTGCCTGTGGCGATGATGATCCAGAGCATTCATCTCCTGATGCGCCACAAATACAATTTTTACATGGTGTGGCCAGTGGTGACCCATTGGCAGACCGGGTGATTCTATGGACCCGTCTTAGCCCCGAAGATACGGCCATGCGTCTGGAAGTACAATGGGAAATCGCGACCGATCAGGCGTTTCAGCACATTGTAAATACGGGCAAAGTGCTAACCACACAGGCGCAGGACTTTACCGTCAAAGTTGATGCAGACGGTTTGCAAGCCAATCAGACCTATTTCTACCGTTTCCGCTATGGCGCGCAAAGCTCACCGGTGGGCCAGACCAAAACCTTGCCGCTTGATACTGCTGCTGTAAAGTTTGCGGTCTGTTCCTGCTCCAACTATCCGGCCGGTTATTTCCATGTCTATAAGGAAATGGCCAAGGAAAATCTGGATGTGGTCATCCATCTGGGTGATTATATTTATGAATATGGCGCCGATGGTTATGCCACTGAAGATGCGGAAAAACTGGGACGTACCCTGGCCGCAGATAACAATAAGGAAATTATCCGTTTAGATGATTATCGCAAGCGTTATGCCTTATATCGTGGGGATACCGACTTACAGGCGGTGCATCAGCGCTATCCGTTTATTGTAATCTGGGATGACCACGAGCTAACCAATGACATCTGGATGGAAGGGGCGGAGAATCATCAGGACAACGAAGGTGATTTCTTTGCACGCAAGTTGGCTGCATTGCAGGCCTATTTTGAGTGGATGCCAATTCGTCCGGTCTCTGAAAATGACCATCTGAATATTTATCGCCAGTTTAATTTCGGTCAGCTGGTGCAGTTGAATATGCTGGATACGCGGGTACTAGCACGTCACAAGCAGCTGGATTATGCCAATTATTTAACCGCGACCGGTCTGGATGCCGCCCGATTTAGCGCAGATTTAACTGACAGTAACCGTACCTTGCTTGGACGTACTCAGTTTGCCTGGCTGGCCCAGCAGCTGACTCAATCTCAGGCCACCTGGAATGTGCTGGGGCAACAGGTGCTGATGGCGAAAATGCTGATTCCGGCGGAAATCTTGCAGGTGCTCGGGGAAATCACCAGTGGTCAGGCAACCGTAGAGACCTTGGCCAATGTCGAGCGGATGCTGGTAGAACTGGTCACATTGAAAAGCCGTTATTTACAGGGCGATCCCACTTTAACCGCACAGGAAAAGGCCCGTATTTTGACCGTGGTGCCGTATAATCTGGATGCTTGGGATGGCTATGCTTACGAGCGTGAAGCACTGTATAGCATATTGGGTCAACTGGGTAAAAAAGTGGTGGTGCTGGCGGGCGATACTCATAATGCCTGGTCTGCACAGCTGTATGATGCCCAGCAGAACTTTGTCGGGGTGGAGCTGGCCACCAGTTCGGTGTCCTCTCCGGGGATGGAAAAATATCTGCAGATTCCGGCGGCCAAGCTATACGAATTTGAATTTGCCTTTAATACCCTGATTGATGAGCTGAGTTATTGCAACCTGAATCAGCGAGGTTATCTGACCGTCAGCTTTACGGCAGATGAGATGCTGGCCGAGTGGAAATTCGTGAACACGGTCAAAGCAGCAGATTATCAACTGGATGATGCGCGTTATCACCGTCTGCAATACACGCCGGCTCTGGTGGAAATTAAAGACCTGCCGGCCAGTGCTTAAACCCTGTTTCTATAAAAAACCGGGATTGTCCCGGTTTTTTTATTGGCTAATTTCGTTGAGATAACTGTCCAGATCAATAAATTTAATCTGCTGCGCAAACTTGTGTTCAACCTGCATGATTTGCTGATGCAGATTGGCATATTTCATCCGCTGTACCGCCAGGTCTGCATAGCGTGCCGAACTTTTGGGATAAAAGTACATTTTTAGGTGGGTATTACGAAGCTGACGATATGACCAGTACGCTGCACGGCGAATCTGCTGCAAACAGTATTGCTGTTCTGGTGTAGCCTCATGACGAAGCAGGTTTTCTTTATAAAAACGTACAAAGCCAAAACTCAGGGCAAAAAAGAACAGTATCCCTTGCAATAGCACGCTTTGCCAGTAATAGACATTTAGCGCCTGCACTAAAATCACGATCGCCAGTTTGATTGGGGTATGGCGGAGCATGCGATATAAGGCCGCTGCACTGTGTTTGAGTTGATAAATCACATAGGGTGTCGTGAGCATCAACAGCAACATGAGCGCTAAAATTGCCATACTTTTGCTTTGTGCGGCATCAAACTGTGGCAAGTGCTGCTGAATCACATCTGCAAGGACCATCGACAGCGGAATAAAAATCAGCAGGGCCAGCACCCAGGGGAGGATTTCTTTCCACTCATCCAGCATGCCTTTGATTTTTATTGCGCCATACAGCAGAAAATTGCGTTTAAATGCAGCCGGATGGTGTTGTTGTAGCTGTTGTAGAAAAAGCAGGGGCTGTTGTGGGGTCATGGACAGGGTCAACGCAGAAGCTAAATTGCAGGCATAAAAAAACCAGCTTGACGCTGGATTCTTTACTGCACCATTTTAAGATCTGTTAAAATGGTGCCCGAGGCCAGACTCGAACTGGCACGCTTTGAGGGCGGGGGATTTTAAATCCCCTGTGTCTACCGATTTCACCACTCGGGCATTTTTACCAAGATTGGAGGCGGAGGTCGGAATCGAACCGGCGTCCACGGAGTTGCAGTCCGCTGCATGACCACTCTGCCACCCCGCCACGTCTTGGTGATGCACATATTAGCAAGCTCTGGAAAAAAAACAATACTATAAATCGCGCATATGCACATAAATTCGGCATATGAAAGAAAATTGCCTAAATTATCATGTATTATTTGCAAAATTGATTCCTATCAACATTTGGAGATGTGCCGTGGCATTAGTTTTGGATGGTCGTGCATTAGCAAAGCAAATTGAAGCTGACTTGTTAACACGCGTAGAAGCATTAAAGGCGAAAACAGGTCGTACCCCAATTCTGGCGACTATTTTGGTAGGTGACGACGGTGCATCTGCAACTTATGTACGTATGAAAGGGAATGCCTGCCGCCGTGTCGGTATGGACTCTTTAAAAATCGAGCTTCCACAGGAAACCACCACTGAGCAGTTACTGGCTGAAATTGAAAAACTCAATGCCAATCCTGATGTACACGGTATCCTGTTACAGCATCCGGTACCGGCACAAATTGATGAGCGTGCCTGCTTCGATGCCATTTCACTTGAAAAAGATGTCGATGGTGTGACTTGTTTGGGTTATGGTCGTATGGCGATGGGTGAAGCGGCCTATGGTTCGGCAACACCAGCGGGCATCATGACTATTCTGAAAGAAAACAACATCGAAATCGCGGGTAAACATGCAGTGGTGGTTGGTCGTTCGGCTATTCTGGGTAAACCAATGTCGGCGATGCTGCTAGTAGCCAATGCAACTGTAACCACCTGTCACTCACGCACACAAAACCTGGCTGAATTCGTGAAGCAGGCAGACATTATTGTGGGCGCAGTTGGTAAAGCTGAACTGATTCAGAAAGACTGGATTAAGCCAGGTGCAGTGGTCGTTGATGCGGGCTTCCACCTACGTGAAGGCGGCGGTGTTGGTGATATCCAACTCGTTGGTATCGAAGACATCGCTTCTGCTTACACACCAGTGCCAGGTGGTGTTGGTCCGATGACGATTACAACCTTGATTCGTCAAACCGTAGAAGCGGCTGAGAAGGCTTTGGGTTAATAAATTGACCTCTCCCTGACCCTCTCTTGCGCTTCGATTTAAAAGCAGTGCTTTAAATCTTGCTCAGGAGAGGGAAAATTCATTGTAAAAATAATGGATACTCCTTCTCTTGCGCCGTATACGGCTCAGGGAGAAGGTTGGGATGAGGGTAAAACCTCTAAATCAGATTTTTGCTGAAATACATAAAGAATAAAAACCCAATGAGCTGCACCTTTCAATTTCCTAAAGCCCCTGAACATCTATTAAGTGCTTTGCATGATGTGATTCCACATTGTGAACTGCAGGCACAGCAATTGCCTGAAACACCGATTTCACTTTGGTTGATTCCGCCGGTTTTTCCCACCGATAAACTCGATGATGAAGTCATCCGCCGGATCTGGAATGATACGCCGTACTGGATTTTCTGCTGGGCCTCAGGATTGGCGATGGCGCAGTGGTTGCTGGCTGAACCACATCATGTGAAAAATAAAGTGGTGCTGGATTTTGGCGCAGGTTCAGGTGTGGTGGCGATTGCTGCGAAAATGGCAGGTGCCAAGCGGGTGATCTGCTGTGATATTGATCAGGTCAGTCTGGATGCCTGTCGAGTCAATGCCGAACTCAATGATGTCGAACTGGAATATCTGGATGATCTCTACAAAGCCGAGCAGGTTGATGTACTACTCGCAGCGGATGTGCTGTACGATCAATGCAACCGTTTTTTCCTGGATGAGTTTTTAAAATTTGCCCCGGAGGTGTGGGTGGCAGACAGCCGGGTGAAAAACTTTAGCCATCCCAAATATGAAAAGCTGGATGAGCTTAGTGCCACCACTTGGCCCGATTTAGATGAGTCGCCCGAATTTCGTAATGTCAGTTTTTATAAGACGCTGTAAACAGCGTCTTTTTTATTGGCTTGCAGGCTTAAGAGCAGGTATAGCGCACCACAGTTAAAGTGCTTGGGCGGGCAGTGAGGGCATCACGTGTGGCTGGATTTTCGCTGCTGTGCAGGCCAGGTGTATTCGACAGGCTAAAGGTGGCACGGGTATCGCCAATTTGACGTCCTGGAGCAGCAAGATTATTACCAGCTGCCGGGTTGGCAATTTCATTGACGCTGAGAATATTTAATTTAAATACTTTATTGCTGGCCAGCACTTTCTGGCAGGCACGTTGTAGGCGCTGTTCATCTAATTGCTGATTATTGCGTGTTGCAAGGGTGTAAGCCAGGGTGGCCGTGCTGTCAGTGCGGCTTTCGATCTGATAACCGACATTACCATTAAATTCGCGTGGCCCACTCTGGCAGGCAGTGAGCAGGGTAACCGTACAGGCAAGACCTAAAAGTTTATAAGTATTGTGCATTGCTATTATGGCTCATGATCTCTAATTTATGCTTTCAAGTATGCCATAAAAGCCCGACCTGGGGACGACTGCTTTCCTCAATGATGTGTTGAAATTTATTGCCGGTAAAATGTAGCGTGTATAGGCAGGCAATAAAAAAGGCCGCTTTCGCGACCTCTTTCATGTTAATCAGCAATTAAGCAGATTTAACCGCTTCTAAAAGCTCAGCTTGACGTTTTTTCAACGCTTCTGGTAAACGCTCACCCAGTTTGTTGAATAACTCAGTGTGGCTTTCCAGTTCTTTGATCCATTGATCTTTGTCTTGTGCTGTCACAGTTTCAAATTGCTCTTTAGAGAAATCTAAACCAGTCCAGTTCAGCTGTTCGTAAGTTGGAACGCGGCCAATTGGAGTGTCTACAGCATCTGCACGACCTTCACAACGGTCAATGATCCACTCAAGTACACGCATGTTTTGACCGAAACCAGGCCATACGAAGTTGCCTTCAGCATCACGACGGAACCAGTTCACGTTGTAGATACCAGGCAGTTTGTTACCTGCAGCTTCAGCTTTCGCACCCACTTTCTCACCCATTTCTAACCAGTGAGAGAAGTAGTCCGCCATGTTGTAACCCGCGAATGGCAGCATTGCGAATGGGTCACGACGAACGATACCTTGTTGACCAACCGCAGCAGCAGTGGTTTCAGAACCCATGGTTGCCGCTTTATACACGCCATCAACCCAGTCAAATGCTTCTGAAATTAGAGGCACTGTGTCTGCACGACGACCACCGAAGATGAATGCAGAGATTGGAACACCTGCTGGATTTTCCCAGTCAGCATCAATTGAAGGACATTGACCTGCAGATACGGTGAAACGCGCGTTTGGATGCGCTGCTTTTTCTTCGCCAGTATGTGGTTGACCTTTCCAGTTGGTCAGGTTGGCAGGTGCTTCTTTAGAAAGACCTTCCCACCATACTTCGCCATTGTCAGTCACAGCAACGTTGGTATAGATCACGTCTTTGTGCAGCGTCGCCATACAGTTCGGGTTAGTTTTGGTGTTTGTACCAGGTGCTACACCGAAGAAACCAGCTTCAGGGTTGATTGCGTATAGACGACCATCTTCACCTGGTTTGATCCAGGCAATATCGTCACCTACAGTTTCAATCTTCCAGCCTTCATAACCAGCTGGTGGAATCAGCATCGCGAAGTTGGTTTTACCACATGCAGATGGGAATGCCGCTGCGATGTAGTGTTTTTCGCCTTGAGGATTGGTCACGCCAAGAATCAGCATGTGTTCAGCTAACCAGCCTTGTTGACGACCCATGAACGATGCAATACGTAACGCCAGGCATTTTTTACCTAACAATGCGTTGCCGCCGTAACCTGAACCGTAAGACCAGATTTCACGTGTTTCTGGATAGTGCACGATGTATTTTTCTTTGTTGCAAGGCCATGCAACATCTTTTTCACCTTCGGCAAGTGGAGCGCCTACAGTGTGTACACATGGAACGAATTCGCCATCTGTACCTAATACGTCATAAACAGCTTTACCCATACGAGCCATTTTAGACATGCTGACTGCAACATAAGGAGAGTCAGTTAACTCGATCCCGATGTGTGCAATGTGTGAACCGAGTGGACCCATTGAGAATGGAACCACATACAGCGTACGACCTGCCATTGAACCGTCAAATAAACCGTTCAATTTTTCGCGCATTACTGCAGGCGCTTCCCAGTTGTTGGTCGCACCGGCATCTTCCTGGTTTTCAGAGCAGATGTAAGTACGGTCTTCAACACGAGCTACGTCAGAAGGATCAGAGTTTGCAAGATAAGAACCAGGGTGAGTTTCTTGGTTAAGCGCTTGCATTGTGCCGTTAGCGATCATCAAGTCGATATAACGTTGATATTCTTCTGCGCTACCGTCACACCATTCAATTTTTGCTGGTTTTGTTAATTTAGCAATCTCTTCCACCCAAGCAATAAGCTTAGGGTGACGAACGAATTCTGGTGCGTTCACTTGGGTCATGGTGAGGCCTATCTAAAATGTGTACAAACTGTTGTACAAAGTACAATCTGAGAGACGAAATGAACCGCTCAGATGAAATATGAAAAAAAAGTGGCTGTATTAAAGCACAAAATGACGAAAAAAATAAGACTAAAGGACTAAAGGGATTATTTTGGTAGTTAATGCAATCTAAATAATAAGTTTATAAAAAACAATAAGATAATTTTTAAATAAAAGGTGGTCTTATTTATTTTTTATATTTATGTATATTATTTAATTTATTTATTTCTTCTAAAAACAATAATTTATATCTAAATTTTTTCTGAGAATCATTATTGATTAAATAAATGGTGGTAATTCGATTTTTACATAAAGGTGCTTTAAATTTCTACTTAATTGGCTGAAATTAGAACAAATGCTTTAAAGATGTGGACAAAATGTCTGAACAATTCAAGCCATTGTCTATTGTGTATAACAAAAAATCAGGCTTTCATGCGACCCATAAAACCGAGGTGTATGAAGAGCTGATCCAGATTTTTTCCCAATACGGTTTTGAAATCCAGTCCTTTGATATTGAACAGTATGCCAGTTTTGATGAGTTAATGGCGCAGGTATTTTTACGTCATCAGGACCCGGACAATTATGGCGTGGTGGTGGCCGCAGGGGGAGATGGCACCTTGAATGCCGTGGCGGCCAAACTGATTCATACCGATATTCCCATGGGCATTTTACCTTTAGGTACCTTTAACTATGTGGCCCGCGTATTTGATATTCCGGTGGATATTATTCAGGCGGCGCATGTGATTGCAACCGGCCGGCCACGCAAGGCACATCTCGCGCGGATCAATGAACACATCTATTTAAACAATGCCAGCCTGGGGCTATATCCTTTATTTATCCAGAAACGGGAGCTGTATAACCGCTATTTGGGTCGCTTTCCTTTACATGCCTATACCTCCGGTCTGGATGTGCTGATTCGCCATCGCAAGGAGCTGAAATTAAAAGTTGAAGTCGATGGCAAGCTGTTTCCGGTGAAAACTCCGTTGGTATTTTTTGGCAATAACCAGCTGCAATTGTCGGAGATGAATTTGCGTATTGCTGCAGCGGTGGCACAGGGCAAGGTGGCCGGCATTGTGGTGGCGAAAAGCGATAAGTTGACCTTGTTTAAAATTTTATGGCAGCTGGTGAAAGGGGAAATTGAACAAGCACCCGATGTATATACTTTTGCTGCAGATCAGGTGGTGATTCATGCACAACTAAAAACCATGCAGGTGGCCATTGATGGTGAAATTGTCCGGATGCGACCACCGCTAAAAGTCACAGTGGAAAAAAATGCCTTAAATATGATGGTGCCTTATGATTCTGCATCTGTCTGATTTGCATTTTGGCACCGAAAAGCCGGCCTGCATGGCAGCCATCCGGCAATTTTGCCTGGAGCATCAGGCTGAAGCGATAGTGGTCAGTGGTGATTTAACCCAGCGTGCGCGTTTTAAACAGTTTTATGACTGTAAGCAGTTTCTCGACAGCCTGGAGCGGCCGTATCTGGTGGTGCCGGGCAATCATGATATTCCGCTATTCGATTTATGGACCCGTTTTGTCAATCCATTTGCGCGTTATCAGCTGTTTTTTGGCAAGATGGAAACTGTGCTGGAAACCGAGCATTTTTTTCTGATTGGTTTAAACAGTATCCGGCGGCGTTACCATACCCGCGGGCATATTTCGCTGGCGCAAATCCAGCTGGTCGATCAGATTCTGGCCGCGGCGCCGGCGCATAAAATCAAGCTGATTGCTGCGCATCAACCGTTTTATACCCCGCCGGATGATCCGCATGGGGTAAAAGACTGTCCAATGCTTGGCAAAATGGCGCTGGAAAGCTGGAGTCAGCATGGCCTGTTCGGGCTGTTGCATGGTCATCTGCATCAGTCCGCAGTCTATGATTTAAACCAGATTTATCATTTGCAGGCCAGTCATCCGGTGCTGGATATTCATGCCGGCACGGCGCTGTCTTATCGTCTGCATCATCGTTTTAATAACAGCTTTAATGTGATTCATGACAGCGGTGAAATTCAGGCCTATTTTTTTAATGAACGCACACAAAAATTTGAACCGTATTAGAAATATGGGGAATAAAGCGACAGTGGTCTGATGGCTGGCGAAAAAAAAGACAAAAAACAGATTTTTTTTCATTTTTCCCCTTGAAGCGTTTTTTTCCATCCCCACAAAAGTGACATCTAAAATTCATTTTGATGATGACCAAAGGAATAAATAAGTCGTCATCAGTTATCTAACGAAGACTTAGTCTGATGGAGTTATTTATGAGCAACATTCGTCCATTACATGACCGTGTAGTAATTCGTCGTGTCGAAGAAGAAACAAAAACTGCTGGCGGCATTTTATTGCCAGGTTCTGCTGCTGAAAAACCTGCTCAGGGTGAAATCATTGCAGTTGGTAATGGTCAAATCACAGACAATGGCGTACGTGCATTAGATGTGAAAGTTGGCGATAAAGTATTGTTTGGTACCTATGCCGGCACCACTGTAAAAGTAGACGGTGAAGAACTGCTTATTATGAAAGAGTCTGACATTTTAGCTGTTTTAGAAGGCTAATTTCTCACTAACTCAATGGTTATCAGATTTAGTTAAGATTTAAAATTGGAGTAAATCATGTCAGCTAAAGACGTAAAATTTGGTGATTCAGCTCGTAGCAAAATGATTGCGGGTGTCAACATTCTTGCAGATGCAGTGAAAGTAACGTTAGGTCCTAAAGGCCGTAACGTGGTGATCGACCGTTCTTTCGGCGCACCGCACATCACTAAAGATGGTGTTTCTGTTGCGAAAGAAATCACGTTAAAAGACAAGTTCGAGAACATGGGGGCGCAACTGGTTCGTGAAGTGTCTTCTAAAACCAATGACATTGCAGGTGACGGTACCACAACTGCAACTGTATTGGCGCAAGCCATCCTGAACGAAGGCATCAAGTCAGTGACTGCGGGTATGAACCCAATGGACTTGAAACGCGGTATCGACATCGCGGTGAAAACTTTAGTGGCTGAAATCAAATCAACTGCACAACCTGCATCTGATTCGAAAGCAATTGAACAAGTCGGTTCGATCTCTGCAAACTCTGACACCACTGTAGGTGCTTTAATTGCACAAGCAATGGAAAAAGTGGGCAAAGAAGGCGTAATCACTGTTGAAGAAGGTTCAGGCTTTGAAGATGCGCTTGACGTTGTAGAGGGTATGCAGTTTGACCGTGGTTATATCTCTCCATACTTCGCCAACAAACAAGATACATTGACTGCTGAACTTGAAAACCCGTTCATCCTGCTGGTAGACAAGAAAGTCAGCAACATCCGTGAACTGATTACGGTTCTTGAAGCGGTTGCAAAAACAGGTAAGCCACTATTAATTATCGCTGAAGATGTTGAAGGTGAAGCGCTTGCAACGCTTGTTGTCAACAACATGCGCGGCATCATCAAAGTATGTGCGGTGAAAGCACCTGGTTTCGGTGACCGTCGTAAAGCAATGCTGCAAGACATCGCGATCTTGACTGGCGGTACTGTGATTTCTGAAGAAATCGGTATGCAGTTAGACCAAACAACGCTTGAACACTTAGGTACGGCACACAAAGTAACTGTATCTAAAGAAAACACCGTGATTGTGGATGGTGCGGGTAACACAGGCCAAATCGCTGAGCGTGTTCAACAAATCCGTGCGCAAATCGAAGAATCGACTTCTGAATACGATAAAGAAAAACTTCAAGAACGCGTTGCTAAATTGGCAGGCGGTGTAGCAGTGATCAAGATCGGTGCTGCAACTGAAGTTGAAATGAAAGAGAAAAAAGACCGCGTAGACGACGCGCTTCATGCAACTCGCGCTGCAGTTGAAGAAGGTGTGGTTGCTGGTGGTGGTGTTGCACTGGTACGTGCTGCCAAAGCACTTGACGGTGTAACAGGTGCCAACGATGACCAAAACGTAGGGATCAACATCCTGCGCCGTGCAATCGAAGCGCCGCTTCGTCAAATCGTGGCAAACGCAGGTGATGAACCATCTGTTGTGATCAACGCTGTGAAAAATGGTGAAGGTAACTTCGGTTATAACGCTGCAACTGGTGAATACGGCGACATGCTTGAAATGGGTATTCTTGACCCAGCGAAAGTAACCCGTTCTGCACTTGAGCATGCTGCATCTGTTGCGGGCTTAATGCTCACAACTGAGTGCATGATCACTGAAATCCCAGAAGAAAAACCAGCAATGCCTGACATGGGCGGCATGGGTGGTATGGGCGGCATGATGTAATACATCTGCTGGTCATTCGATCATAAAAATCCCCGCAATTGCGGGGATTTTTTTATATGCAGGTCAATAAAAAACACAATGCAGTAAAACTAAACTTAATGCATAAAAAAGTAAGAAATAGATAAATGGTTCAAAAATAATTAAATGTATGATGAGCTTTTGTATTAAATTGGTAGGGCTTAATGATTAAGCTGGGGGAGAGATGAAAGAACAAGAACACCAGATCATTGGGTTAATTTATGATGCCGCGATGGATACACGTTTATGGCCGCAAGTAATTGAAGCCATTGTGCACTACACCAACAGTAAAACCGCGATTTTTACCGCTTTGGACCAATTGAGTCCAAGTTATGACTTTGTGCATACTTATCATATTCCGCAAGCCTGTATTGATGCCTATCAGGACGAACGGATTAAAGTCATTGATATGAAACTGCATGCGCCGTTATGGCAGCAAATCGGGGTGGGGGATACTATTGAACAAAACTTGCAGTCCTATGGCCAGATGCCAGGCACAGATGAATATATCTTTTATGAGCGCTGTCTGGAACCAACCGGGATTTGTCATATCGCAGCTGTTTTACTTGATCAGGGGCAACATCGTTGGGCGGTCTTGGGTATTCACCGGGCGCCCGATGCTCAGCCTTATAGTCCGGAAGAGCATGAATTTCTTAAGCGGATCGGTAAGCATTTACGCCGGGCACTACAAATTCATCGGCAGCTTTGTCAGGCCAAGCAGCAGAAACTGGCTTTAGGTCATATTCTAGATCACTTAAAAACAGGCGTGCTGCTACTCGATCAGCAGTCCTGTTTAATTTATGCCAACAGTAAAGCTCAGGAAACACTCAATCGCTCCAGTCTGATTGAGCTGGACCGTTATAATCGTTTAAAGGTAGGACGCGGTTTTCAGGCCAAACTCGATCAGCTCATTGAGGGGGCTGGTTCGGACTTAAGTCAATGGAATAAAGAACCAGGCGGGGTGATTGAGCTGACAGCAGCTGATCAGAGTACCTTAATGCTAACGGTGATTCCTTTTAATTTAAGCCAGCTAAAAAATACTGAAGGACTACCAGAACAGGCCTATGTCGCGGTTTTTGTGACTGAAACCGGGCAGAAATATTATTTAGCCAAAGATTATTTAAAGCAGCAGTATCACTTGTCGAATCGGGAAGTTGAGTTATGTGAGGTGCTGATTAATGGTTATAAATTTGAAGAGATTGCAGAGCATTGCAAGCTGACGTTAAGCTCGGTGCGTACCTATTTTAAGAATATTTATGCAAAAACCCAGTGTAATTCACAGGCCGAGTTAATTCATTTACTGATGGGCATTACCGTAAATTTTGAGCATATCGTATAGGCTGTTTTGTTTGAGAGTAGAAAAAAGACGCATGCCGCGTCTTTTTTAATATATGAGAATTTTTACTGTTTTAAAAACAGGTCTGCAGCCTGACGTCCTAGTCCAGGATCATCTGTAAAGACACCATCAACACCGGCTTTAAAGAAGATTTCAAACTCGGCCAACGCCCCTGTTTCACACTTCTCAGCAGGATTTGGACTACAATCGAGGCGATCAGGTAAAAATTCATTTTCTGGGCGCAAGGTATAAGGATGTACTTTCAGGCCCTGTGCATGTGCCAGACTCACAAAATTGGTGATTACTCCCTGATTACTGACGATATAGGTTTTACTTGGTCCCACACCATCAGCATATTGCGCAACCGTTTTAAGTCCTTCTGCACTGGCCAATTGACCATAAGTAGTCCCCAGACCTGCTTTTAGTGCATCAGCAGGCTGAGAACTCTGTCCGCTGTAGAGCTGAATGATTTTTGCATGTTGCAAGGTGTTTAAACGATCTAGCTGACTGCGTAGATATTGCAGATTTTTAACTTCAAAAGATTGTAGATAGACCGGGGCAATACTTCGCGAATATTCATATTTCGCCAAGCTACTCAATAAACGGTCTTCCATGGCCAGATTTAAATCCTGGAAATAGGTTGGGTGTTTAGTCTCAATATACAGCCCAATAATTTTTCCTGTTTTTTGATAGTGCTGATCAGCCAGTTCAATAATTTCTTCTATCGTCGGCACTAAAAACTGATCATTATATTGAGTGTTTTGTGGGCGAATATCTGGAATACGTTCGCGGGCTTTCAGCTGCTTCAGTTCACTTAAGGTGAAGTCTTCGGTAAACCAGCCTGTTAAGCTGACTCCATCAATGATTTTGGTGGTTTTACGATCTGCAAATTGTGGCAGTTCACTGACATTGGTCGTACTGCCAATTTCATTTTCATGACGAGCAACCAAATAACCATCTTTGGTTGGAACCAGATCAGGCTCAATAAAATCTGCACCATCCTCAATGGCTTTTTGATAAGCCTCCAAGGTATGTTCAGGACGCAAGGCGCTAGCGCCTCGATGTCCGACAATAATAATTTCAGGTTCAACATAGGCCGGTGGTGTCGGCGTTGGAGTGGGATTATGCGTTTGATTATCACGATCATCACTATTACAAGCAGTTAAAGTGAGAATGCTGGTCAGTATCAGTGTTTTTCTTAGCATGCGGTCCTCTGATGATGCTGTTATTTTATTTGACGCATGCGTAGTGTTGAAGGAAAAACTTGCATTCTCATGACAGGTTGCAAAAGAGCGACAATGTAAATGATGCTAGAGCGAGATAAATCTTTTATCTCCACATTTTCTCCTTATTTTTCGTTCAGCACATCTTTATGTAATATTTTCTTGTATTTTGGGCTTTAGTCACTGAATATCAATATAAATTTGCTAGGGTAAAGCGCCTTCAGAAGTGCTCAACCAAATCTTGGCTCAACCCCATCATGTGACCAAATCTATGCTGTCAAAATTTTTTATTGAACGTCCTATTTTTGCTGGAGTCCTGGCCATTATTGTCATGGCGTTTGGTATTTTTTCCACTTTAGGTTTGCCGGTCGAGCGTTATCCGGATATTGCCCCGCCGCGCATTACCGTGAGCATCACTTATACCGGGGCTTCGGCAGAAACAGTGGAGGAGAGCGTGACCCAGGTGCTGGAGCAGCAGATTCGAGGGCTGGATCATCTGCTGTATTTTAGCTCGAGCAGTGATTCTTCGGGGCGCAGCCGTATCAGCATCAGTTTTGAAAATGGCACAGACCCAGATACTGCACAGGTACAGGTGCAAAATGCGATTAATAGCGCCATTAACCGTTTGCCTGAAGATGTACAGCGCCAAGGCGTGAATGTGTTTAAATCTCTGGGTGATACCCATATGGTCATCGGGTTGTATGACAGCTCTGGTCACAGTTCCAATATTGAACTGTCCGATTATATGATGACCCATCTGGAACAGGATCTGGCGCGTATTGAAGGCGTGGGTGAGGTGGATGTCTTCGGTTCGCAATATGCCATGCGAATCTGGTTGAATCCTTTAAAACTGAAACAGTATGCCTTAATGCCAAGCGATATTCGGGCCGCTGTTGAAGCCCAGAATACCCAGGTGGCAGCCGGCAGTATTGGCGATTTACCCACCGCAACCGATCAGTATTTAAATGCCAAAGTCACCTCCGGTTCACGTTTAAAAACTGTCGAAGAATTTGAAAATGTAATTTTAAAGTCGGCCCAGGACGGCAGTTTTATTTATTTAAAAGATGTGGCGCGGGTCGAGCTGGGGGCAGAAAATTATCAGTCCTTTAATACCATTAACGGCTATCCTTCCGCTGCGCTGGGCATCTCCCTGGCCTCTGGTGCCAATGCACTGGCGACCTCGGCGTTAATCCAGCAGGAAATTGATCATCTCTCCAAACAGTTGCCTGAAGGCTACAAGATCGTCTATCCACGCGATAACACGCCGTTTGTGAAAGAGTCGATGAAAGAGGTGGTCAAAACCCTTATCGAGGCGATTATTCTGGTGGTGATCGTGATGTTCCTGTTTTTACAGAACTGGCGTGCCACCTTAATTCCGACCATCACTGTACCGGTGGTGATTTTAGGTACCCTGACAGTGCTGTATGTGCTGGGCATGACCATCAATACCTTAACTCTTTTTGCATTGGTACTGGCGATTGGTCTGCTGGTCGATGATGCGATTGTGGTGGTGGAAAACGTCGAGCGTTTGATGCATGAGCAGCAGCTTTCAGCCAAACAAGCGGCAATCCAGTCGATGCAGGAAATTAGCGGGGCTCTGGTCGGGATTACCTTGGTGCTGACCGCGGTGTTTATTCCGATGGCATTTTTTGGTGGCTCGACCGGGGTCATCTACCGTCAGTTTTCCATCACCCTGGTGGCCGCGATGTCCTTGTCTCTGCTGGTAGCGCTGATTCTAACCCCGGCCTTATGCGCCTTAATTTTAAAGCCAAAGCAGAAAACTGCCCGATGGGCCGCCTGGTTCAATCAGAAACTGGAAAATCTGAAACAGCATTATCTGCGTTCTTCAAGCTGGACCCTGCAACATCGCGCCATCTGTCTGGTGGTTTTTGTGGCTTTAATCGGGGTATTTGCCTTGTTTTATCGGGCCTTGCCAACCAGTTTTATTCCAAGTGAAGATCAGGGCATGCTCACGGTGCAATTTAAGTTGCAAGAAGGCGCACCACTGTCAAAAAGCCGTGAAGTTGGTGAAACGATTCGTGCCTATTTTATTGAGCAGGAACAGGCCAATGTTGATCTGGTAATGATTCGCTATGGCCGTAACTTCTCCGGTACTGGTCAGAACTTGGGGCAGGGCTTTATTGCTTTAAAGCACTGGGATGATCGTCCGGGCAGTGACAATGCTGCGCAGGCAATTCGTGAGCGGGCCATGCAGCATTTCCAGCGTCATCCGGATGCGCAGATTATGATTGGGATGCCGGCCTCGGTACGCGGTTTAGGCCAGACCGATGGCCTGCAGTTCTGGCTGCGGGATTTAAATGGGCAGGGCCGTGATTATCTGGAGCAGCAATTCCAGAGCCTGCGCAGTCAGGCAGACCGTTATTCCAGCTTTGCCAATCTGGATAAAAAATCCAATCCGGAAAAAGCCGAGCTGAATGTCAATATTCATCAGAAGCAGGCCATGGCCAATGGTCTGAGCCAAGGTGCGATTAACAGTACCTTGTCGGCGGCATGGGGCGGCAGTTATATCAATGACTTTATTGATCGTGGCCGGATTAAACGGGTGATTATGCAGGGTGATGCCGAGTTCCGTGCCACCCCGGAAGATTTGCAGGCCTGGTCGGTGCGTAATGCCAACGGGCAGATGGTGCCATTTGGTAATTTCTCTACCCTGAGCTGGGGTGGCGGACCAGAAGTGGTGAACCGGTTTATGGGCTATACCGCACTGGAAATGGAAGCCGATACCGCAGCCGGTGCCAACTCCGGTCAGGCCATGCAGGATATTCAGCAGCTGGTTGACCAGCAGGACGGTGTCGATCTGGCCTGGAGTGGCTTGTCCTTTGAAGAAAAGCAGTCCAGCAATCAGGCTTTATTGCTGTATCTGGTATCAATTGGTTTTATCTTCCTGTGTCTGGCAGCGCTGTATGAAAGCTGGACCATTCCAACCGCAGTGATGAGCGCGATTCCACTGGGTATTGGTGGTAATATCCTGTTCAGCTACCTGGCCGGTTTCCCGAATGATATTTATTTCCAGATTGCGCTGCTGACCACCATCGGCCTGTCCTGTAAAAATGCGATTCTGATTGTCGAGTTTGCTTCGATGGCGCAGCAGCAGGGGCGCAGTGCCGTAGAAGCCGCACTGGAAGGAGCGAGTCTGCGTTTACGTCCTATTCTGATGACCTCGCTGGCCTTTGGTGCCGGGGTCATTCCACTGGTATTTGCCTTTGGTGCCGGTGCGGTCAGCCGTCAGGAAATTGGCGTGAGTGTGCTGGGTGGGGTGATTTTCGGTACGGTTCTGGTGCTGATCTTTATTCCATTTATGTATGTGCTGGTACGTTCGATCTTTAAACTGAAACAGGCCTGATCCACCAGGCTTACATAAAAAAATGCTGCTGCTTCAGGGACACTGCGGCAGCACGCAGATGCGGTGTGAATCACTTTACGTTTTAAAAAATAACCAAGAATAATGATGAGAGTTTATGCTGAATCCTTTTGAACTTCAGGCACTGGAACAGGCCATTTTGCAGCAGCATCCAGAGCGGGTACAAACCCTGATTGCGCATATGAATCCGGCCGATCTGGCGGGATGGATTGAACAGCTGTCGCTAGAAGCGCAGGTCCGATTGATTCCCACTCTGGAGCAGGCCGCGCTGATCTTTGAGTTTTTACCAAAAACTGTACAGGCGCAAATTGCCGAACAGCTGGACCCGGCTGACTTATTGCAGCTGATGAGTGCCATGCATTCGGATGACCGGACCGATCTGTTTAAAGGTTTGAGTCCGACGCTACAGCCGTGGATTCTGGCCGAGCTGGCGCCGGAAAAACGTCATCAAATTCAGCAGCTGGCAGCTTACCCGGAAGAATCTGCCGGGGCAATCATGAGTTCGGATTTTGTGACCTTGTCGCCTGAGCTGACGATCCAGCAGGCGATTGAACAGTTGCGCCAGGTGGCCGCAGACCGGGAAACCCTGTACCTGATTTATATTGTCGATGCGCTGCAGCATTTACTTGGTGTGGTGTCATTGCGGCAGATTATTCAGGCCGCGCCAGAGGTACAGCTGAAGAACCTCATGACCACAGATCTGGTGATGGGCCAGGTCGATGAGGACCAGGAACAGATTGCCTGGAAGCTGGCGCATTATGACTTTCTGGCTTTGCCGATTGTTGATCAGGCGCAGCGTCTGGTCGGGATTGTCACCTATGATGATGCCATGGATATTGTCGAGGCTGAAACCACCGAAGATATTTTAAAATCCGGTGCGATTGAATCCTTGCCCAATCTAAGCCTGAAAAATGCACCTATTCTGTCTTTATATCGCCAGCGCGTGTTCTGGCTGGTATTTCTGGTATTTGGCAGTTTGCTGTCCGGTTTTGGCATTGCCCATTTTGAAGAGATTATTGCCGCGCATATTGTGCTGGTGTTCTTCTTGCCCTTGCTGGTCGGTAGCGGCGGGAATGCCGGGGCACAATCGGCGACCTTAATGGTGCGTGCTTTAGCCACCGGCGATGTGCATTTTCGTGACTGGTTCTATCTGCTGGGGCGGGAAAGTCTGGTGGCGCTTTGTCTGGGTGGCACCATGGCACTGGCCGTATCGGTGCTGGGCTATGTACGTGGCGATTTGATGGTGGCGGTGGTGTTGGCCTTAAGTATGCTGGGCATCGTGCTGATGGGCTGTCTTGTTGGCATGAGCCTGCCGTTTATTCTCAATAAGCTGAAACTGGACCCAGCCAGTGCGTCGGCGCCCCTGGTGACCTCAATTTGCGATGCCAGCGGGGTGGTGGTCTATCTGTTTATTGCCTCACAGCTGCTGTTTTAGCCTGTATTTACAAAGCAGTAAAACGATTGAGCAGTGCGCTCGAGTATAGTAAAAACATGACATAAATAGATAAAAATCAGGTTGATTCATGACAGAGCTGCACAGCACCAAACCCAAACTTTCCCGGCAAGAGGTGATTCGCCTGGAGCGTGATCTGGCCAAATTTGCCAATATGATGGATTCGGTGGTGCGGATTCCGTTTACCAAACAGGGCGTGGGCGCTGATGCGGCTTTAAGTACCATTCCGGTGGCCGGCGATCTGGCCGGTTTTGTGCTGACCTGTTATGCAATTTATAAAGCCAAACAGGTCGGCGTGCCACAAGCCAAACTGAATCCGGTCATGAAGCTGGCGGTTATGGATGCGGTGGTGGGCTTTATTCCGATTGCCGGGACGATTTTTGATATTTTTATTCGTCCTAGCCGTAAGGCGCTGGATATTGTGCATGATCATATCCGGCAGGAATATGATATCCAGAGTGACCATCATGTGGTGCATCCTTTCTTGCATGAAAAACTGGAGCAGAAGCAGCAATATTCGGCATTCTGGCGTAATCCTGTGGTGGCCTGGCTGTGGATTCATCTTCCTGATTTATTAGGCCTGTTGTTCCTGATCATTCTGGTGGTGGCGACCTTGGCCGGGCTGCAATGGGTCTGGCAGTGGATGCAGGGTTTAAATCTTTAAGTAAGCTGTCATCATTCCAACCAGTATCTATCACACATAAAAACAAAAGCCTCCATATGGAGGCTTTTGTCTATTTAACGGTTGGGCATTATTATTAAGGCAGGTTTAACTGCTGTAATGCCGCCACACGCTGTTCAATGGTCGGGTGGGTCTGGAATAACGCTGCCAGACTAAACCCTTGTTCCTGACCGGCAGAAATCGCGAAGGCTTTCATTTCTTTTGGCATTGCATCTGGCATTTCAGATTCGGCCTGTAAGCGTAACAGGGCAGAAATCATGGCCTGTTTGCCAGCCAGACGGGCACCCGCTTCATCGGCGCGGTATTCACGTTGACGCGAGAACCACATCACAATGGCCGAAGCCAGAATACCAAACACGATATCCAGCACAATGGTAATCACGAAGTAGGCAATGCCTGGTGCTTCGCCATCTTCACGGCCAAATACGTTACGATCAATGAAATCACCGGCAACACGGGCAAAGAACATCACGAAGGCGTTGACCACACCCTGGATTAACGCCAGCGTAACCATGTCACCATTGGCCACGTGACCAATTTCGTGCGCCAGTACGGCACGTAATTCATCTTTGTTCATACGCTCCAGCAGACCGGTTGAAACCGCCACCAAAGCATCATTCTTGTTCCAGCCGGTTGCAAAGGCATTCGACTGATAAGAAGGGAAGATACCCACTTCTGGCATTTTAATGCCAGCACGTTGCGACAATTGTGCAACTTCATTTAATAACCACGCTTCAGCCTGGTTACGTGGGGCATTCGGGTCAATCAGCTCTGTACCGGTGGTTTTTTTCGCCATCCATTTAGACATGAACAGGGAAATTAAAGAACCGACCATACCGAAGACAAAACAGATGACCAACAGGTTGCCTAGATTTAAGCCACCCGCGCCATGGTAACTACCGACACCGAAGAGTGACAAAATAATGCCAGCTACAACCAGTACCGCGAGGTTGGTTAGCAAGAACAAACCAATCCGCATCATTGAGTAAATCCTCTTAAAATGAAAATGTAATCTGATTCATAAATCATGCAAGTAAATATGCGGTGAATGTATTAAAAATTCAAGAAAAAATCGTGAAAATCAACAAAAAATCGTCTTAGTCCGAAATGGTGATTCGGGCTGCAGCAGAGGCATGTGCCGTGGCATAGGAGCGGACCGGTGCATCGGTAAAGCTGCCATCTGCGGCAACAATAATTTCACGCGATGGGCGTGCAGGCTGGGCTGCAGTTAAATGCGAACCAGAAGAAAGCGTATTGGATTGGGCCAGTAACGGTCCCTGATCGCTACTGCTGACACCACCGGCATACAGATTGTGATAACGGCTGGTCACGCGGCGCACATAGTCCTGAGTTTCACGGAAGGGCGGAATGCCACCGTATTTGGCGACATTGCCTTCACCGGCATTATAACCGGCCAATGCTAAGGATGTATTACCGTTAAAACGTTTTAGTAACCAGGCCAGATATTTGGCCCCGGCCATAATATTTTCATAAGGATCGTAGGCATTAGAAACCTGAAAACGTTTGGCAGTGGCCGGCATCAGCTGCATTAAGCCTTGGGCTCCGACCGGAGAGCGAGCATTGACATTAAAGCCGGACTCGGTGTGCATGACGGCTTTAATCAGCCCAGACGAAATACCGTGGCGCTGCGCGGCCTGCTGGATAATATGGTCAAAGGCATTTTTATTGCGGCTATAGCTTGGTAAGACCGATGCTTCAGAGCTGCCCCAGTTGCTATAACGATGAATATTGCTGTCGGGATAATACGTCACTTTGACTTTTTTCAGGGACTGGTCTGAACTTTTACGATTGGTCAGCAGGGTAGAGCCATTATTGTCTTTATAGACATAAATCTGTCCGGCATGACTGTGCGATGCAACCGCAAGCAGCGTCACACATCCCCAAAAAGCCAGTTGTTTAAAATGTAATCTTTTATACATTATCGTATTCATTATGGTAACGAAGTTCATACTGTTCCCAAACAGGTGGTTTGAGTTTAACAAAAAAAACATTGATGAAAAGAGTCTTTACATTTATTTCCCCGTTTACTTTGTAAAAATCAAGCCCTGTTTGCTGACAGAACAATCAAAAAAAATATTTATTTTTTTTTATTCTGGTCTGCTTGACACACTTAAACCATTGATTTTAATTATAAATAAAATTGATTAAAAAATGATCAATTTAAATAGAAGCCTTCAATTGCAGGCAAGTGACCTTGTCAAGTTGTTTTAAATCCACAAAGTTATCCACAGCTTTTGTGGAAAACTGTGGAAAAGTCCAAAAGATAAGCATCTTGCTTAAAAGATGAACGCAAACGTTCAAATTAGCATAAAAATAAAGACAGCGAGATGACAAAAAATGACAAGCAGGAAATTACATTCTTTTGATGCGTGCCGGGACTGAATCGGCTAAAATTGCGCGGTATTTTTTTTATGGGTAAATCTCGTCTATGTTCTCGCCAGTTGAGTCCGATCAAGGATTTAATTTTAAACCAGAACTGCCAACCAGCTCTGCGTATTACCGTTTGCTGAAAAAGCTGCGTCGCCAGGTGGGTCATGCCATTCGTGATTACAAGATGATCGAAGACGGTGACAAGGTCATGGTGTGTATTTCGGGTGGTAAAGACAGTTATACCTTACTGGATATTCTGTTGCAGTTTAAACGTATTGCCCCGATTCATTTTGATGTGGTGGCGGTGAATCTGGACCAGAAACAGCCGGGCTTCCCTGAAGATGTGCTGCCGCGTTATCTGGAAGAAAATAATATCCCGTATTATATTCTGGAAAAAGATACCTACAGTATTACCAAGCGTCTGACCCCGGAAGGCAAAACCTACTGTGCAGTGTGTTCGCGTCTGCGTCGTGGTTCACTGTACGGCTTTGCCCAGGAAATTGGGGCAACCAAGGTGGCACTGGGGCATCATCGTGATGATATTCTGGCGACTTTCTTCCTGAACCTGTTCCATGGCGGCAGCTTAAAGGCGATGCCACCGAAGCTGTTATCTTCCGACAAGAAGAATATGCTGATTCGTCCACTGGCTTATGTGGAAGAAAAAGACATCATCAAATACGCGCAAATGCGCCAGTTCCCGATTATTCCATGTAACCTGTGTGGTTCGCAGGAAAATCTGCAACGTGCGATTATCAATGACATGCTGCGTGAATGGGATAATGCCCATCCAAAACGTCTGCACAGTATTTTTGGTGCATTGCAAAATGTATCACCATCGCAACTGGCAGACCGCGAGCTGTTTGACTTTGAAGCACTCGATAGCGAGCGCGAGTTTGACTTTAAAGGCAGTTATTCGCACGAGAATGAAGATGGTCAGTCCAACCGCATCAACATGGTCAATTTAGGCTATGCAGCTGACTAAATAGTCAAAAAAAGCATTGAACTTCAGTTCAGTGCTTTTTTTATATATTTGAATTATTTCAATATTGTATTAAAAATATAAAATTTGAACGCATCGTACAAAAAATCTTAGCCATCTTTTATGATTACATGCTATAACAGGTCACAAGCATCATTGCTTCACAAAAATGTTGTCTGGACAGGCGACACAAATGAACAAATAAATTGAGGAATAATCATGCCTGCTTTTTTATCTGATGATTGGTTTGCAACCGTAGAGAACCTGACGGCTCAAGCTGGTGACTTAAATTTACCACCTGCGCTTGCGAATCTTGCAATTAATTTGGTTGTTACGGATGCTTCAGGCAATACAGAATTAGCTTTAGACGGTGGCAAAATCCAGAAAGGATTGTCTGCAAATGCAAAAACAACCCTGAATATGGATGCTGAGACCTTACGTAAAGTGTTCCTGGAGTTTGATATGGCTGCAGCCATGCAAGCCTTCATGACCGGTAAAATCAAAGTACAAGGCGATATGTCTCAATTAATGGCATTGCAAACTGCAAAACCAAGCCAAGAGCAAAAAGACCTGTTCAAAAACGTTTTGGCGCAAACCACCTGATTGTGACCCGACACAAAAAAGCTTACCCGAAGGTAAGCTTTTTTTTGCCTTGAAGATCAACGGTGAAGCATTTAAATATTCACCAGCTGCGGCGTGGTCTTGATGTGTTCCAGATAGGCACGGATACGGGTCACGTATTGTAAGGCCTGACGATAACGTCCGTTCTTGGCTTTATTGCCGTCTAAGTAAGCATACAGGTTGACCCAGTTGTTCGGGTTTTTACCGGTGGCCTGAATACGCTTCTGAATCTGGCTCACGGCACCCGGACCCATGTTATAGGCCACCAGTGCATACCAGTTACGGTCTGGAAACGGAATATGCTTATAACGGTTCAGCATCAGGTTGTAATACTTGGCACCGCCCTGAATGCTCTGGGTTGGATCGGTACGGTTACTGACGCCCATGGCTTTGGCTGTGCTGTTGGTCAGCATCATCAAACCACGAACACCGGTTGGTGAAACAGAGTTCGGCTTTAAGTACGATTCCTGATAACCAATGGCCGCCAGTAAATGCCAGTCCAGATCATACTGCTGCGCAGTGCGCTGGAAGCTGGCCTTATATAAAGGCATGCGATTGCTTAAGTCACGCTGGATAGTATTCCAGGATTCCTGCTTAACCACATTCTGGTTATAGAACGAGGCCAGCTGGTTGATGGCACCGCTTTGTTTGCCACGGCAGACAAAGGCACTGGCGGTCTGGCTCAGCGGATCATCGGCATGTTTAAATACCCAGTTTAAATTGCTGTTTAGGCCATTTTTCTGCAAGGTGTTTAAATCGCCACAGGTGGCCGAAAAACCGGTCAGATGCTTGTTTTCAATGCTCTGAATACTGGCAGTGGTCATGGCAAAGTTGGCTTTACCTGACGCCACCCATTGCAACGCTGTCGCATTGTCCGGTACGGTTTTAAACTCGAGTTTGACATTCAGGCTATGCGCATAGTTGCGCACCAGGTCATAACCAAAGCCATGCAGATGCTGACTGTTCTGAAACACGGTGGTCGGATTCGAAACAGAAACCACGGTCAATTTATTGTGATTGACCACGCGATCAAACTGATACGCTGCTTTACTTGCATTAATACTATGAAACGGAATTAACGCACTGCTTAATACTAAGACTTTTAAAGGGAGAGAGTTGAAAAAGGAGTGAAGGCCAAGCCTCGACCCAGAAGTTGAACTACTGTGCATGTTGTCTCCGCTACAAGTAATTTATGCCCTACAAAGCAGGAGGCAAAAGGCCTCAGACTTTTTCAAGTTTGATAAATTCAATAAGAGGGTGGGCACTCATGACGTCATTCAAAATGACATGGGATGAAAGATAAAAAATGTGGCTACGCCACACAGGTTAAAAAATGATCACAATTAAAAGATGTGCGCATAATAAAGACCAAAATTTGAGTTGTCAAATTTTGTCCATAAAAAAATAAAAAACTGTTTCATAAATAAATGATTCTATTTAGGAAAAATATTTTATAAACTTTAAAAGTGGAGTAATTGGGGAGAAGGCAGCAGTTTTTGGTAAGCTACAGGCATATTTTTCTGCTGTTAAAGGCCATGAAATCGAGCTTAATTACCCGTGGTGGACATGACAAACTGGTCGCGGAACTTCAGCATTTGTGGCATGAAGAACGCCCTGAAATTACCAAAAAAGTGAACTGGGCGGCCAGTCTCGGCGATCGTTCGGAGAACGCTGATTACCAATATAACAAGCAGCTGCTGCGCAAGATTGACCGCCGGGTGCGTTACCTTGGCAAGCGACTGGAAGAGCTGCGAATTATTGATTTTTCACCTGAACAGGAAGGCAAGGTCTATTTTGGCGCCTGGGTCGATATTGAAAATGATGATGGCGAGCAGAAAACCCTAAGAATTGTCGGGGTTGATGAAATTTATGATCATCATCCACAACATATTTCAATTGACTCGCCAATGGCGCGCGCCTTGCTGGGCAAAAGTGTGGATGATGAAGCAGTAGTGCAGACGCCATCAGGTGCAAAACACTGGTATATTGTCGACATTCGCTATGAAAAGTTTGAAAATTCAGCAAATTAAACGATTTTGATTTTATTTTGTACAGTCGGTTGCGAAAATCTGGAAAAATATTTGCCAAGTTAAAATTTTCTTTATATGATAGCCGCCATTGGAAGCGTGGCAGAGTGGTTTAATGCACCGGTCTTGAAAACCGACGAGGGTGTGAGTCCTCCGTGAGTTCGAATCTCACCGCTTCCGCCAAATTCAAAAAGCCCTGACATTGTCAGGGCTTTTTTTATTGCGCTCCGTTTTATTTTTATATTCTTTATATGGAGCTGATTTATTTTAAAGAGGAGAGCTAAACATATTTTATAGGTATTATATAAATACCTTTAAGATATATTATTTTGCTTCGAATATCTAAAAATAAAAATCCATAAAATATGAAAAACGAATATTTATATAGATTGCTTTTCTATAAAATAATCATCGATAATCTTTCACCTGTCGCAATGTATATGCGACAGAGGAAGATTAAAATCAATTATTTAAATTTTATAGGTTGACAGTAATATATTGGTTTCACTGTTATAAATCCCTGAAATACTTCTGATCCGACTTAAAATTAAATCAAAATTCACCAAATTGTCGGACTGGATTTCTACCAGTAAATCCCATTTGCCATTCGTCGTATGTAAGGTCTGAATAGCCGGATCGAGACGTAGCTCCTTGATGACGGCCTGTGCCTTGTTGCCTTCCACCATAATACTCATCCAGGCCTGAATAAGCTGCGGATTCAGGTTCGGTTTAATGCGTACCGTATAGCCGGTAATGATGCTAGTCGCTTCCATGTACTCGATTCGCTTTTGAACCGTGGCCCGGGAATTTCGGGTTTTCTGCGCAATTTCTGTAATTGAGATACGTGCATTTTCTCTTAACAATCCAAGTATTTTATTGTCCGTTTTATTTTTTTAAACGGATGAATAATTGGTTTTTAATTCTTGATTCTTAGTTATTATTGAATAATAAAAAAAATAATTGGATTTAAGGATAATATTCTAAGCACTATCTGCCTAAACTATTTCTGAATAAAATTCTTTATCCCAAGCTTATTGAAAATCAAAAGTGGATCTCTATTTTATAAGGCTATTCTCTTTAAACGATTTTCACTATAAAAAGAGAGAAGGCTAAACTTGCACTCAATGTTGAAGCAGAGTTTAGCCAGTTCATCTAGTTCAGATTAACGTACAGTTTTCCCCAACCGTGCCAGTAAAATCACTGGAATCAGTCCGACCAGAACAATCAATAAGGCTGCAATTGCGCCTTCTTCATAGGTACCACGTGAGGCTTCGGCATATAACTGCGTGGCCAGGGTTTCCATATTCAGCGGACGTAGCAACAATGTGGCCGGCAGCTCTTTCATACAATCCACAAAAATCAGTAAGGCTGCTGAAATCAGTGCAGGACGTAATAAAGGCAAATGGATACGGGTCAGAATCCCGCCTTTGCTCTGGCCCAGATTACGTGCGGCATCATCAAAAACACCATGAATCCGGTTATACCCCGATTCAATCCCGCCAATTGAAATGGCTAGAAAGCGTACCGCATAGGCGTAAATTAAGGTGAAACTGGTGCCTAAAAACAGCAGGCCGGTATCCAGACCAAGCTGGAATTCCAGAAAATCCGCTACGGCGTGATCAATCGCGCCCAAAGACAGCATCAGGCCAATGGCCAGTACGGTGCCCGGAATGGCATAGCCCAAACTGGCAACCCGGCTTAGCCAGCTGCTTCGGCTAAACCGTGCGGTACTCACAATCATAAAGCCAATCAGCATGGTCACAAAAGTGGCAATACAGGCTAAGGTAAGCGTATTGATTGAGGCTTGCAGCAGATATTCAGAGAAACCGGCATATTGTAAACGCTGATAAGATTCGACCAGTAAATGACTGATCGGAATTAGAAAACCAATAATCACCGGAATCAGCCCTAGGCCGAATAGCAGCCAGGCTTTGGCGCCGGTCACTGGCTGGGCGGGCATCAGCCGGCTACGCTGGGCCGAGTTCATATAGCGCTGTTTGCGTCGCCCCAGCCGTTCTACCAGTACCAGCAGGCTAATGATCAGCAACATAAAAATTGCAATCTGGGCGGCACTGGCCAGATCGGACTGGTTGGTCCAGGTCGAATAAATTGACAGGGTCAGGGTTTTAATGCCCAGAAATTCGGTGGCACCAATATCATTGATGGTTTCCATCAGGGCCAGACTGGCACCAACCGCAATGGCCGGGCGAGCCAGCGGAATCGCAACCCGGAAAAATACCTGTTCCGGTTTTAATCCCAGACTGCGCGCTACTTCAATCAGGCTGGCTGACTGCATCAGGAACATGGCACGGGTGCTTAAATAGACATAGGGATACAGCACAAAACTAAGCAGAAAAATCGCGCCCCATAGCGAGCGGATATTCGGAAACCAGAGCTGCTGCATTTCTAGCTGAAGCCAGTCCCGCAGCAGGGTCTGCACAGGACCAATCGGATGCAAAATATCAATATAGCTATAGGCAATAATATAGGTCGGTACGGCCAAGGGCAGTAACAGTGCCCAGTCCAGAAAACCACGGCCACGGAATTGATAGGCCGTGACCAGCCAGGCACTGCCGGTACCAATCAGAATCGTCAGAATCCCGACACCAAACAGCAACAGGCCGGTTTCAATCAGGGTGGGAGGAATCACATATTGCAGCAGATGGTCCCAAATCTCGCTATTGCCCTGTAAGGCCGTCCAGAGCAAAGCCAGAACAGGCAGACAGGCCAGCAGGCTAAACAGGCCACTGAGTGAAAAAAGTGCAGTTACAGGAGATTTTTTCTGGGTCATCGGGGGATCAACAGGCTGGACATGGACACAAGACTGATAGCACGAGCAGCAGTCTGCCCGCGCTATCTGATGATTCAGGTTTAGTGATTAAACTGGACTTTATCAACCAGCAGATTGGCTGCCTTACGATGGCGAGCAATCTCACTTAAACGCAGTGAATCAATATCTAACTTGCCGAAACTGGCGATAATCGGATCAATCTTCACGCCTGGTTTGACCGGATATTCATAACCACTTTGTGCATACATGGCCTGGGCCTGATCTGAGGCCAGGAACTCCAGTAACTGTACCGCTTCTTTGCGGTTTGGCGCATGTTTGGCTACAACTGCACCAGAGACATTGACATGGGTGCCGCCATTTTTAAAGCGCGGTAACACCACATTAATGGCATTGCCCCAGCGCTGCTGTTCAGCATTGCCATTGCGCATGGTGCCCACATAATAGGTATTGGCCACACCAATATCACAGATTTTACCCAGAATATCGCGCGCCACATCGCGGTCACCGCCACTGGCTGGACGCGCCAGATTGGCTTTAACGCCGCGTAACCAGGTTTCTGCCGCTTTTTCACCATGATGGGCAATATAGGCGGCAATTAACGCGGTATTGTAGGGATGGCTACCCGAACGGATACAGATTTTACCTTTCCATTGCGGATTGGCCAGATCTTCATAATGAATGGCGTTCAGTGGGGTACGTTCTTTGGAGGCATAGACTGCACGGGCACGCATTGACAGGGCATACCAGTGGCCATTGGCTGCACGTAAATTGGCCGGAATGGCATTATTTAATACTTTGGAATTCACGCGCTGGGTGAGGTCCGCTTCGACCAGATCCACCAGATTGCCAAAATCGACGGTCAGCATCACATCGGCCGGTGAACGGCGTCCTTCAGCTTTCACTCGCTCCAGCAGACCATCTTTAATAAATACGGTATTGACCTTAATGCCGCTGCTTTCGGTAAATTCTTTCAATAAGGGCTGAATCAGCACCGGTTCACGCGTGGTATACAGGTTTACCTGCGCGGCTTGCGCCAGACCGCTCAGCGCCAGCAGGCCGCTGGCCAGCAGTGGAATTTTGATTGTTACTTTCATCGTTTTTCATTCCTTATTGTCAATTTAAAAAGCGTTGGCCACTTCAGCCGTGGTGGTTGTATGGGCTTTCGGCTGTGAATCTTGAGCGAAGAAAAAACACTGCTGCAGATCGAGGCGCACATAAACCTGTTCCTGATAAGCGGTCTGTGCCGGGCTGACCTGCGCCAGAATAATAGTCTCGGGGTCCAGTTGCAGGCGTAGCTGTTCGGCATGCCCCATAAAGCTGGAGGACAGCACGGTCGCCGGGATTGCACCGGTAGTCGGCTGGCTAAACACCTGCACCTGATGTGGACGGAAACAGCAGCGGATTGGCTCTTGGTGATGCGCCAGCGCTTCACTGATGGGATGTGCGCCAAAACAGGTCTGTAATTGCTGCGCGACACGCTGCGCCGGAATTTCATTCAGGGCAGAAAAATAACGGGCGGCAAATAAGGTGGCTGGCTGCCGGTATAGGGCTTTCGGCGTACCGATCTGAATAATTTCACCCTGATGCATCAGGATAATCTGATCGGCAATTTGCAGCGCCTCTTCCGGATCATGGGTAACAATAACTGTGGTGGTGCCGGTCTGCTTCAGAATTTCGATGGTATTTTGCCGGATCTGGTCACGCAGGCGATGATCGAGATTGGAAAAAGGTTCATCCATCAAGAGCACCTGCGGTTTAGGTGCCAGGGCACGGGCCAGGGCCACGCGCTGCTGCTCGCCACCAGACAGGGTATAGGGATAACTGTGCAGATGATGCTGCATCGAAACATGCTGTAGCGCCTGTTCGGCCACCGCCTGACGCTGTGCTTTGGGCAGTTTTTTCAGGCCAAACATGACATTGTCCAGTACGCTTAAATGCGGAAACAGGGCATAGTCCTGAAACACCAGGCCAATATTGCGCGCTTCGGCTGGAATCTGCTGCTGTTCGTTCCACAGGATTTGCTGTTCAAGCTGGATTGAGCCACTGCTTGGGGTTTCTAATCCGGCAATCAGACGTAACATGGTGGTTTTGCCACAGCCAGAATGGCCCAGCAGGCAGATAATTTGTCCGCGCTGTGCAGACCAGCTGGCCTGATGCACCGCAAAACGAGAGCCGAATTGTTTGCTCAGTTGCCGAATGGTCAAGACATTGGCCTGAGCTGCAGTGTAAGCATTCATGGTCAATTCACAGGATGATTTTTATGCAGTTATTATAACTGAGAATTTTTCTCATGTAGAGTATTTTTACCAATGAGAATGTAAATAGTTTCAGTTTTTTCTGGTTTTATCGGATTGCAGGCAATCGGCCGATTTTCTTCAGTTTATTTTCAGAGAGAGGGTTTTTTATTTGTTGTAACGCGTTCAGCTTAAACAGGCTGTTCACACTCAGGTAAAAGTCAATCAAGGCCAGTTTTAAGATATAAAAATAGCCGCTCGATGGAACGGCTATTGGGCCAAAATCATTATGACCCATGGGAGAGAAAAATTGGCTTATTTGCCCGGTAAGTCAAACCAGATCATCTGGCTTTCTTCGGTTGCCTGAATATCCGCATGTTCCGCGAATAACAGTGCATCACCAGCTTTAACCGTATGTTCACCAATCTGCACTTCACCATGAATCACATGCACATAGTTGAGCTGCTGGGTCGCCTGTACGTTTAGGCTTTGGCCGGCTTCAAGTACCGCGGTTTTCACTTCAGCCTGCTGGCGAATATGCATTGGAGCCTGTTCGTTCGGGCCAACAATCAGGTGCCATTGGTTCGGCTGTTCACGTGGGTCGAGTTTAATTTGCTGATAATTTGGCTCTGCATCACGCACATTTGGATGAATCCAGATTTGCAGCATATGCACTGGTACATCGCCCTGGTTGATTTCACTGTGCTGAACCCCGGTTCCGGCGCTCATCAGCTGCCATTCACCCGCACTGATATGCCGTTCATTGCCCATGCTGTCTTTATGTGAAATGGTGCCATCCAGTACACAGGTTAAAATTTCCATGTTGTCATGCGGATGGGTACCAAAACCATTGTGGGCAGCAATCCGGTCATCATTAATCACACGAAGCACACTCACACCCATGTATTTCGGGTTGTACCAGCTGCCAAATGAAAAGCTGTGTTTGGTGTCTAACCAGCCGGCTTTAACATGACCACGTTCTTCACTACGATGTAAGTAGGCGTTCATCAGATAATCCTCTAATTCTTTTTGAGCTTGAGGCTATCTTAGTGTTTTACCTGGTGCCTGTTCTAGGCATGGAATGCAACATATCGTTCCAGATTCGCAACGTCATAGATTCAAACCTCCGTAATCAAAAAAAGCCTGCATCGGCAGGCTTTTTATGGAGTATAAGTAGATTATTCGAGGAATTTAACCGTAACCCCTGAACGGACTTTACGGCCCAGGTCGTTGGCATCCCAGTTGGTCAGACGGATACAGCCATGCGAATAGGATTTAGAAATCATCGACGGGTTTGGCGTACCGTGAATACCAAAGGATTTTTTGCTCAGACCAATCCAGATATTCCCCACTGGACCGTTTGGACCTGGTGGTAAGGACAGCGGCTTCATGTTTTTGCCCTGGATAAAGTTACTTGGTGAGTAGCTGTACCACGGGTTTGGTGCCACGCCAGTCACTTTATAGGTACCGGTTGGTGAAGGGGTGTTGGTATTCCCAATACTGGCCGGGAATGATGCGATCATCTGGTTGCGGCTGTTAAATAGATACAGCTGTTTAGCGCCTTTGTGCGCCACAATCAGGTGGATATCTTCTGGCAGGTCATTACGTACATTGGCCACAATCAGTTTCTGACCGGCTTTGTTAAAGTTGGCATTTGGATTGAGCTTTTTCAGGAAGTTTTCATCCATATGGAACTTTTCACCCAGCATTTCAGTGACACTGGTGTAGTGCAGGCCTTTCATTTTGGCTTGCAGTGCATAATCGCCCGGAATTGATTTGACATACGGACCTTTCAGGTCATCTTCAGTAATGGTGTATTCCACGAAAGCCGGTTTTGAACCCTGACGGGCAATTAAAGCATCCCAGGTTTCCTGCGTTAGCACACCGGTCGGTTTAATCCCGTTCATCTGCTGGAAAGAGGCAATCGCTTTCAGGGTATTTTTACCGCTGGTTCCATCAATCGCACCCGGAGAAGCATGAGCATTATTGAGCATCACATGCGCGCGCGCATAGACCGGGAACTGGCCTTTGCCAATATTTTCATACCAGCTGGCATTGTTCAGGCCATCTAAAGTCCAGGAGGCTTTGGCTGGCGCTGTGCTGGCTGAAGTCGTTGCAGGCGCAGCAGTTGTCGGTGCGCTGCCGATATCAGCCTGGGTATCTTCGGCATTTTGCAGGTCTTCAAGGGTCGCTGAAGCCTTGTTTAAATCTTGTTCTTCTTGTTGCGTAATTTGCGTTTCAACTTCTGAAGGTACGACTGCCGCTGATGCGTCTGTTGCAAGCGGATCAATCGGATCTTCAACCGCTGTATCGCTAATTAATTGAGGATTCAACGGCTGTTCAGCAGTGGTTGCAGCCAGGGCTGTACCAGCAAACATGCAACTTAAACTCATGGCGAGTACTGTGCGAACGAACATGTAAGTCAACCTTAAGAATTATTCATTTACATTTTAAAAACTACACAAGTATTACAGAAAAAATGAGGAGATGCAGTATCTGTTTTGTGTAAATATCACTTTTATCTTTTACAGTCCGGCATTTTTAAAAGACTAAAGAAGTTATTAAAATTTCTGCCTTTTTGATATGATGGATGCAAGATTCAGTCGAAGTTAGGAAAGTAAATGACGGCCTTAAAAAATGATCGTTTTCTACGTGCCTTGTTGCGTGAACCCGTAGATACCACGCCGGTATGGATGATGCGTCAAGCAGGACGTTATCTGCCTGAGTATCGTGAAACCCGTGCCAAGGCCGGAGATTTTCTTTCCTTGTGCAAAAATACCGAATTTGCCTGTGAAGTGACCTTACAGCCTTTGCGCCGTTATGAGCTGGATGCAGCCATTCTATTCTCCGATATTTTAACCGTACCGGATGCTTTGGGCTTAGGTTTGTACTTTGAAGCTGGTGAAGGTCCGAAGTTTCATAAAACCGTGCGTACCGAGCAGGATGTCGCCAATCTGCCGAATTTTAATGCCAAGTCAGATCTGGACTATGTCATGAATGCGGTGTCGACCATTCGTTCGGCTCTGGGAGGACAGGTGCCGTTAATTGGTTTTTCTGGCAGTCCGTGGACGCTGGCGACTTATATGGTTGAAGGTGGTTCAAGCAAGGATTTCCGCTTTACCAAGCAGATGATGTATGCCCAGCCGGAAGTGCTGCATGCCTTGCTCGACCGTCTGGCAGTCGCCGTGATTGACTATTTGAATGCGCAAATTGATGCTGGTGCACAAGCGGTGCAGATTTTTGACAGTTGGGGTGGGGCACTGGCGCATCGTGAATATATCGAGTTCTCGCTGAACTATATGCAAAAAATTGTAGCGGGTCTGCAACGCGAAAAAGATGGCCGTAAAATTCCGGTCATTCTATTTACCAAAGGCGGAGGTCAATGGCTGGAGCCAATGGTGGCCACCGGTGCCGATGCCTTTGGTCTGGACTGGACCACGCCATTAAATGTGGCGCGCCAAACCGTGAATGGCCGTGCTGCGTTACAGGGCAACCTTGATCCAGCCACGTTATATGGAAGCCCGGACTCAATCGCCAAGGCGACCAAAGCCATGCTGGATGATGCCTATGCGCATGGTGAAAAAACCGGCTATATTGCCAACCTAGGACATGGTATTACCCAATGGGTTGATCCGGCCAATCCGAAAGTCTTTATTGATACGGTACATGAATACAGTGCCAAGTACCTTTAAGAAGATGCAACAATATTAGGATTCAACCTTGATCACAATTTTAAAATCAGGTTTTGAATTCACTTATAAGGCAGCTTCGGCTGCCTTATTTGGAATTTTATTGCTGATTGCTTTTGCTTTTACCGCCAGTCTGGGTAGCCAGGACTATTACGGTTTTTTCCGTTATGACTATTTGCTGTTTTATGCGGTCCTTATCCAGATTTTACTGCTGTATCTCAAGCTAGAATCCTGGGCCGAAGCCAAAGTCATTGCACTGTTTCATCTGCTGGCGATGATTATGGAAATTTTTCTGACCCATCCGGCGATTGCGTCCTGGCAGTATCCGCAGCCGGCCGTATTTAAAATTATGACCGTACCACTGTTTGCCGGGTTTATGTATTCGGCTGTCGGCAGTTTCTTTGCCCGGTCCTTGCGTTTGTATCGGGTATCTTTTACTCGCTTGCCGGGTTTTGCCAATATGCTGAGTCTGGCGGTGCTGTCTTATATTAATTTTATGAGCAAGTTTTTTGTGCCGGATATCCGCTATGTGCTGTTTGCCTGGAGCGTACTGATATTCTGGAAAACCCGTATCCAGTTTGAATTGCAGCATCACCGGATGCAGCTGCCGATGTTACCGGTCTTGTTGTTACTGGCCTTTATTATCTGGATTGCAGAAAATATCAGCACCTTTTACCAGATCTGGCTGTATCCAAGTCAGGTCGACAGCTGGCATATGGTTGGCTGGGGCAAGTTGGGGTCCTGGTATCTGCTGTTATTGCTGAGTCTGGTGCTGGTCTTGAAAATTCTGGGTGATCGTCAGCCAAATGGCATCTGGCAACTGAAACCTGCGCACTTAAAGGATACAGAAAAATAATTTTTCCACTTTGGTATAAAGTGTTTTGTGTTCGCTGGCGGATGCGTTATCTTTAAACAGTGTAATAAAAATTACACATTGTGAAACAATAACAAACTCAGATAATAAATTCTGGAGACTTTTATGTTAAAAAAATTAGCTTTGGCAGCAGTATTGGCAGCAGGTTCAACAGCAGCATTTGCAGACGCTGATGCCGGCTGTGGTATTGGTTCTCAAGTTTGGGCAGGTCAGTCTGGTAAAGTGCCTAAAATTTTAGCTGCTACAACCAATGGTATTTTTGCAAACCAGTTGTTCGGTATTACCTTCGGTACTTTAGGCTGTAGCGGTACTGGTACTGTAACTGCGCAAGTGGTGACATTTACCAATGAAAATGCCGAAACGCTGGCGCGTGATATGGCTGTAGGCAAGGGTGAAAGCCTGAACGTACTGGCTGAATTACTGAGCATTAAAGCAGAAGACAAAGCACGTTTCTTTGCAGTGACCAAACAAAACTTCTCTGAAATTTATTCAGCTGACAACCAGACTTCTGTTGAAGTGCTGGCTTCTTTACAGTCAGTGATGGCACAAGACGACATCTTAAAAGCCTACGTCTAATTAAGCATCCCATAAAACCCTGTCTTCTGGCAGGGTTTTTCTCTATATAAGAACCGAATAAGAATTGATCTGCTGAATGAAACCTCTTGCTTTTGTATGTGCTGCTTTGTTATCTCCTGTGGCGTATGCCGCGACGTCTTCTCCTGAATCTTCAACGCCGGCACAGTTGTATATCCAGCGTGCTGAACAGCAGCAACTGGCACAGCAAAATACCTGGCAACGCTTAATGTATGCCAATACTTCCGGGCAGAGTACTGTCAGCTATGCCGGCTATTTTTTAACAGAGGCCAAAACACCCGATTTAAATCAGGAATTACAGGCGCATATTGCAGCGCTGTTTCAGCAGGCCGAGCCAAATCAATCGGTACAATGCCGTTTTCCGGCACGTAGCCGCTGGCTGGTGCAACAACTGAATATTCCACAGACGGAACTGGCTGCCGTGGCCTGTCCGGAACTGGATGAATGGATTGGCCAGATTCGTCCATACAAAACCACTTTAATTTATGCCACCGATTTTATGGGCAATCCCAGCTCCATGTTCGGGCATACCTTGCTGCGACTGGATCCGAAAGATCAGCAGGAACTGAACCTGATTTCCTATGCGGTAAATTATGCGGCCACAGTGCCGGGTGAGCAAAGCTGGTCCTATGCTTGGAAAGGTCTGACCGGACAGTATCCGGGTGAATATTCCCTCATGCCGTATTACCGCAAGGTTAAGGAATATGGTGATCTGGAAAGCCGCGATTTATGGGAATATGAGCTGGATTTAAGCCCGGATGAAACCCGTTTTCTGGTGGAACATATCTGGGAAATGAAGCACGTCAGCTTTCCCTATTATTTTGTCAGTGATAACTGTGCCTATCGTTTATTGGGCCTGATTGATCTGGTCCGTCCAGAGCTGAATTTACAGCAACAGTTTAAAGTGGCGTCGATTCCAGTTGAAACCATCAAGGCGCTGGCAGATTCAGATCTGGTCAAAGACACCGTGTATCGCCCGGCGCTAGAAACCCAGTTACTGGCTCAAGCCCGCCAGCATGGTACAGACCTGGCGCAAGCGGCACATCAGCTGGCTTTTGCCGAATCTGCCGATTTAAATACGTTATTACAGTCTTATACCGCATTAGAGCAGGCCAAAATACTGGAAATGGCCTACGATGATCTGTACCTGCAGTTTTTAGCCCGCAAGGTCGAAACCGGTTTTGCCCAGCCACGTTTACGCCAATTACTCAGCCTGCGAAGCCAGCTTCAGGTCGACAAGCAGCGCCGCGCGCCGGACGTCCCAAACGTTGATCCAAGCCAGGGCCATCATGCGCGTAACCTGACGCTAAGTACCGGTGAAGTACAGGGACAGTCCTTTATCGAACTGGGGCATCGGCAAGCCTATCATGATCTGCTCGATCCGCAAGGTGGTTTTCGTACCGGGACTCAATTGCTATTTTTACAGGGTGCGCTGCAATATCGGGATGAAACCCTAAAACTGAGTCAGCTCGATGTGCTGGCGGTGAACTCCTATAACCCGATTACGCCGTTTAAAACACCATTGTCCTGGGGTTTTAATCTGGGCTGGACCCAGGAAGCGCTCGATCAGCATGGTCAGTTCAGCACTCAGGAACAGCATGGTGTAGCCAATTTACAGGTCCAGATGGGCTATAGCTGGGCCAGTGCCGACCGTGAGCATATTTGCTATGCCCAGCTACAAAACCATCTACAGGCCGGTAAAGCACTGGGTCGTGGCTGGCGCGTGGGTGTCGGACCCACCTTGGGCTGCCAGAATATCTGGAGTCCGCAGCTGAATAGTGTGCTGCAAGTGGAATTGCCATACTGGGAAGATGCCCAGCAATGGAATTTGAGACTACACAGCCAGCTGCAATATGTGCTGAATCCGCAGCATGCGATTCGTCTGGGCTGGGAATATCAGCAGCAGGATCAACAGGACTGGCATCAGACCAGTCTTGGTTATGCCTGGTTCTTTTAAGCTGAAGTCGTGAAGTCAGGCTTGAAAATCCAGATTGTTATTAAGTGAATATTCATTTAATTCACAAAAGAATTGTCTTATGTGACAGCTGCGTTAAAATCTGCGCTGTAATTCATCTGTGTGAGCCGATTGTATGAACCAAGAGCGTATAGAGGAACTTGCAGCGCAGTGGCAGGCGATTTGCGGGCAATTTTCTGAAACCGATTTAAGCTATAGCTTCGAGTTCATTCAACAGCATGTCACGGTGCTGGTGGCCGAATTTTATCGACAGATGATGCAGGAGCAGGAAGCCTCCTATTTCCTGTCTGATGAACTGGTGCGTAGCCGCCTGAAAAATGCCTTGCAGCAATGGCTGCTGGACAGTTTTGCGGTTCCGTTCAAGCAGGATTTTAAAGCCATTGTCGCCAAGCAGCTGAAAGTCGGGGAAGTGCATGCGCGTATTGGCGTTCCCTCCTGGCTGATTATTCGCGGCATCCGCGAAATCCAGCGCAAAAGTTTTGTCTTTTTTCTGCAAACCCCGCAGGCCGATGTACTGGCTGCTGCCGATTATATGACTCAGGTGCTGAGCCTGGCCGCAGAAATCATGTGCCGCACTTATGAGGCCAAGGTAGAAATTCATAATGATATGAAACACACCTACCGTCTGTTTTCTGCCATGCAGGATGTGGCCGTGCAAAAAGACCGCCAGCGCGGTTGTCTGCTGGACTGGGAAAATGAGCTGATGTTTAAGGCCTTTTCTGATCAGTCACCGCTGTTTCATCCGCCACTTTCCAAATCTGAATTTGGCCTGTGGTTCATCCATAAAGCAGCCTATGCTTTTGCCAGCGCCGAGCAGGTGGAGTTTATTATCCAGCGGATTTATCAGGTGGATCAGTTGAACCAGCAGCTGCTGGACACTTCCGATCAGCAGCAGATGCTGTTACTGATTCAGCAGATTCGCTGTAAAAACCGCGAAATCCAGCATCTGGTCGATCAGCTGTTTCAGGTGGCGGAATATATCGGCACGGGCAATGATTCGCTGACCCAGCTGTTAAACCGGCGTTATTTAAATACCATCCTGATTCGTGAAATCCAGTTCTCGCGCAAAAACCGCTCACCTTTAAGTCTACTGGCGATTGATGCCGATTTCTTTAAAGAGATTAATGACCGCTATGGCCATGCCGCCGGTGATCTGGCCTTGCAGTTTATGGCCGAAGTGCTGCTGGAATCGAGCAAGGGCAGTGATTATGCTTTCCGGGTTGGTGGGGAAGAGTTTTTATTGCTGCTGGTCGATAGTGACTGGAACCGGGCTCAGATGATTGCCGAAACCATCCGTCGCCGGGTTGAAGATACCCCAATCCGTTCTGCTGAAGGTGAGAGTTTTAAATTTACCGTGAGTATTGGCGCAGTGCAGTATGATGGCCATCCGGATTATCAGCGTTTTCTGGATGCCGCAGATGCAGCCTTATATAGCGCCAAAAATGCCGGACGTAATCAGGTCTATCTGGCCAAATAAGCCTTTTAAGTCTCATCCCGGCATGAAAAAACGCCCAAAACTGTCGGGCGTTTTTTATATCAAAGCAGCAAGATAAAACCAGCCAAAACATCAAAAAGCTCAAGCGGTATTTTAGGCCTCAACCACCACATAATATTTTTTCACTGCTGCAACCACTTCAAAGGTACCGACAAAACCCGGTGGAATAATTCCGGCCTGACCGGCGGTAACTTCAATATATTGTCCGTGCTGGTCATGAATACGCACCATGCCTTCAATCACATTAAAGAATTCCTGTTTATTGTCAGCAAAGACAATATTCCAGGCGCCGACTTCGCACTGCCAGATGCCACAGCTCATATTGGGATGTTCATAGGCACTATATGTATCACGTTTGGGATTGCCTTTGACTAAACGATCCGGACGCGGGAAGTCGACACTGCATTCACTTTGGGTCAGGCCCTGACCGGCTAAATAAATTGAAGACATTTGCATTCCTTAAAATAACAGGGAAACCAACAGTAGTATAAAAAATAAGGCATAAAAAAGCCCCAACAGATGTCGAGGCTTCAGCATGATTTTAGCTTAGTAACTTTCAGGCACAGCACTTAAAAATTCACGGCGTGCATCTTTATCGGTTTTAAAGTCACCAATAAATGACACGGTACGTGTGGTCGATTCCTGCTTGCCAACACCACGCATCATCATGCACATGTGTGCAGAGTCAATCACCACCGCAACACCGCGGGCTTTGGTCACTTCAGCCACGGCTTCTGCAATCTGCTGGGTCAGGTTTTCCTGAATCTGTAAACGGCGCGCAAACATTTCAGTAATACGGGCAAATTTAGACAGTCCCAAAACATTGCCTTCCGGTAAATAGGCAATATGCACACGGCCATAAAATGGCAGCAGGTGATGCTCGCATAGCGAATAGAATTCGATATTTTTGACCAGCACCATTTCACGGTTATCAGACGGGAACACGGCGTTGTTGGTCACTTCAGCCAACGTCTGGCTATAACCCGAGGTTAAATACGAAAATGCTTTAGCAGCACGCATAGGCGTATCTTTGAGACCAGGGCGATTTAAATCTTCACCAACGGCAGTAAGAATGTTTGCGTAGGATTGCTGCATAGACATAAGACGTGTTCACTTACACTGATATTGAACAAGGACGGCATTGTAGCAGAAAACCGCAACAATGCCTGCTTTTGAGGAAAAATCCGCTTATTGTTTAAACTTTGGATTCTTTTCTGCACGTTTTAGCAGAACCAGCACCGCACCGGTGCCGCCCTGTTTTTCCGGCGCACTGACAAAGGCCAGAACATCGCGATGCTGACGTAACCAGCCATTGACATAGGTTTTTAAAATGGCTTCCGGGCCTTTCCCATGCACAATTTTAATCACGTTCTGATTTTCATCTTTGGCCATCTGAATAATTTGCAGCACGGCCACCCGGGCTTCTTCCACGGTACAGCCATGCAGGTCGACCGCTTCAAACCAGCGCAAATTGCCAGCTTTTAAATCTTCAAACACCTTATGCTGCAAGGTGGCAATGCGGTAGCTTAAACTGGCCTGACTGCCCACCGGATTGAGCATGGCTTGCGTGTCCGACAAAATGGTCTCATCAGTTTGCATGGGGCCTTCGGCGGCTGCGCGTTTAGCCAGGGTCTGGGCATCCAGCTTTTTCTTGGTCGGTTGGTTCACCTGCGCGATATTGCCATGATCCATTTTCTGGACCCCACGCATTTCTTTTTGAAACAGCTCAAAATCTTCGGCCTGTTCCTGTTCGGCAGTTTTGATGGCCGGCGCTGCCGGCTCTACGCGCGGATGCGGATTACTGATCTGCTTTTTAAAGTCTTTGAGTAATTTAAACTGTTCTTTCGATAGCGAAGAATCGTGTTTGCTCATAATCGAAAATAGGAGGATAAAATTTCAATCCAGTATAGTCTGAATTACGCCTGATTTGAACTGAAACGGATTCAGCTTGGCGCTGCATCTGGCTTGAAATGAGAGATGTTAAGATGGGGCGATATAGGAAGATGACCGCCCTATGAAAGTAGGGCAGTGCAATTGCACAGTTCAGGATAAACCTGCCTCCTGAACTGCACCAAGACTTAGACCTTTTGCGGCGTACCAAACAGCTCGCTAAAGGCCTGATCCGGACACGGTTGTTTCATAAAGCTTTCACCGACCAGGAAGGCATGAATGTCATGCTCCTGCATCATCTTGACATCTGCCGGGGTGGCAATACCGCTTTCGGTTACCAGTAAACGTGCTGGATCGAGTAATTTTTTCAGACGCAATGAGGTGTTTAAATCCACATCAAAGGTTTTTAAATTACGGTTGTTCACGCCAAGCAGACAGCGATCACTTAAACGCAAAGCGCGTTCCAGCTCTTCTTCGTCATGCACCTCAACCAGTACATCCAGATTGTGTTCAAATGCGGTTTTCGACATTTCTTCCAGTTGCTGGTCTGACAGGCAGGCTACAATCAGCAAGATACAGTCGGCATGTAGTGCACGAGCTTCAACCACACCATAAGGATCAATCAGGAAGTCTTTCCGCAGTGCAGGCAGGCTGCAATGGTTGCGGGCCAGCGCGATATTTTCATCAGCGCCCTGGAAAAAATCGATATCGGTCAGTACAGACAGACAGGCAGCACCGGCAGCTTCATATTGCTGGGCAATTTCAGCCGGATTAAAGTTTTCACGAATAATCCCTTTAGATGGCGAGGCCTTTTTTATTTCTGCAATCACGCCCGGACGTTTGCTTTTCAAGCTTTGGGCAAAACCGCGCACCGGTGTGGCGGCCTGGGCCAGTTGTTCCAGATCATTCAGACTGCGCTGTTTCAGACGTGCAGCAAACTCTTCCTGTTTGCGATCAACAATTTTACCTAAAATGGTATTTGCGATATCCACCATGATTTTATCCTGCCGTCTTAAGCTTCGTACTGTTTTAAGGTTTTGGTAAATTCGGCCAGTACGCCCATTTTTTCCAGTGCCTGACCGCCATAAATAATGTCATGCGCCAGTGCCACACCCTGTTGATAGGTTTTGGTCAGACCAGACACATAAATCCCGGCGCCGGCATTCAGGGCAATCATGTTGGCCGCTTTTTCACCGCGTTCAGATTTATTTTTGCCAAGTGCATCTTTAATCAGGGCCAGACTTTCTGCCGAGTTTTCCACCACCAGACCGGTGAGGGTTTGCGATTCAATGCCCACTTCTTCTGGAGTAATGGTCCATTCGGTGATTTCCCCATCTTTCAGTTCTGCTACGGTCGTGGCAGATGCCAGACTGATTTCATCCAGACCATCACGTGAATGCACCACCAGCACGTGTTCAGCACCCAGCTGGTTCATCACTTCAGCAATCGGGCGGCAGAGTTCGCTGGAGAATACGCCAATCACAAAACGTTTAACTCCGGCCGGATTCGTAAGCGGGCCGAGCAGGTTAAAAATACTGCGAATACCCAGTTCTTTACGTGGGCCAACTGCATATTTCATGGCTTTATGATGGTTCGGCGCAAACAGGAAACCTACGCCCATATCGCGGATACAGCGTTCAGTTTGCTGCATGTTCAGGTCAAGGTTAATTCCGGCCTGTTCCAGCAGGTCAGAGGAACCTGATTTGGTCGATACGCCGCGGTTACCATGTTTGGCAATGGTGGCGCCAGCGGCTGCAATCACAAAGCTGGACGCCGTCGATACGTTAAACAGGTTCTGGCCATCACCGCCGGTACCGACAATATCGACCAGATACGGAATATCGCTAACGTCAATTTTAATCGCGAACTCACGCATCACGCGCGCGGCTGCGGTAATTTCATCAATGCTTTCACCTTTCAGGCGCAGGCCCATCATCAGGGCACCAATTTGTGCATCGGTGGCTTCGCCCGACATGATGGCACGCATCACATCTTCCATTTGTGGCTGAGTCAGGTGAATCTGTTTTGTAATATGATTTAAAGCTTGTTGAATATTCATGGTGTTCACTTTGTTCAAATTAGGCATAAATTTCTAAAAAGTTCTGGAAGATTTTGTGGCCATGCTGGCTCAAAATGGATTCCGGGTGGAACTGCACGCCTTCAACCGGCAATGTCTTATGTTTCACGCCCATAATTTCTTCCATAGAACCATCGGCTTCATTGGTCCAGCAGGTGACTTCCAGGCATTCCGGTAAAGTCGCCTGATCAATCACCAGCGAGTGGTAACGGGTCGCAGAAAACGGGCAGGGCAAATTGCTGAAAATTCCCTGATCGCTGTGATACATATCCGATAAACGGCCGTGCATCACTTTTTTGGCCCGTACAATGTTGCCGCCAAAGGCCTGACCAATACTCTGATGGCCCAGACATACGCCCAATAACGGGATTTTGCCGGCAAAATGCTGAATTGCTGGAATGGAAATGCCGGCTTCAGATGGCGAGCACGGACCGGGACCAATCACCAAATACTTCGGTTGCCATCGCTCAATATCTTCTAATGTGACGCTGTCATTGCGAACGACTTTAACTTCTTGATTTAACTCGCCAAAATACTGGACGATGTTGTAAGTAAAGCTGTCGTAATTATCGATCATCAAAAGCATGAGCTTAACCTGTCAAAATTTATGCACCTGACTGTGCTTGAAGAATTCCCTGAAATGCCTGGTTTTCCAAAGTGGAGGGAGGTCACAACACGGCTATTTTTCGAGCGAAAAAATGCGGGGAAAACGCAGTGCAAATCATCATAGCAAAAAATAAACATGTGCGGCGGAACATTTTCAAGCAGAATAGCTTTTATACAGATGAAATCTTTTAAGTTTATGGCTGAGCTGCATTCAGCTTGTGGCTTTTACGTATCCGCTGTGATGTTGACCCCTCTTGCTGCCAAACCCCTAAAATGATGCATAATGACGCAGATTCACCAAAATGGCGCATTTTAAAATGGGCATAAAAATTTAGCTGAGCACGACTTGCGAAAAGCGCACAGAAAAGCACTTGAAGAAAAAATAAGCAGAAATAAATGAAAATCTGATTTTTACTGGAAAAAAGAGTTTTTATCTATAAATCACTCAATTAATCCAGTCTGAAATTCATTAGAAAAATCGCATGAAGCGCGAAATTGGCGAAATAAACAGCAGTATTATTAAGCTGTGTTAAAATGAAACCTGATTATTTGCACTATTTTGATACACACGAGAAATCTTTTGCAGGAAAAATCGCAAAGAGTGCTTGAATATGGTGCATTTCAGTATAGCCCTAGTATAATAGGCACAAAGCAAAATCCCTAAATCTTAATTTCTCATAAGAAATTCAATATTTTAACTTTGCTTTTAAAAGTTGGTACGGTAATTGCTTAATAACTGCCAACTACTAACACGCACTTGGGTGTGCAACAAAATATCATTGGAGCAAAATGAGCATGGCGAACAAGGTCCTTCAACTCATACAAGAAAGTGGTGCAAAATGGGTCGATTTCCGCTTTACTGATACTAAGGGTAAAGAGCAGCACGTAACTTACCCTGCAGACAGTATCGATGAAGATACCTTCGAAGACGGTAAAATGTTTGATGGTTCTTCAATTGCTGGTTGGAAAGGCATTGAAGCATCTGACATGATTTTACGTCCAGACGCTGAAACTGGTTTCATCGACCCATTCTTTGCGGAACCAACAGTTGTCGTGACTTGTGATGTCATCGAACCATCTACAGGTCAGGGTTATGAACGTGACCCACGCTCGATTGCTCGCCGTGCAGAAGATTACTTAAAGTCTACCGGTATTGGTGATACTGCATTCTTTGGCCCAGAACCAGAATTCTTCGTATTTGACGAAGTGAAATGGGACATCGATATGTCTGGCGCACGCCACACTTTAATTGCTGAAGAAGCGGCTTGGTCTACAGGTAAAGACTACGAGTCTGGTAACTCTGGCCACCGTCCACGCGTTAAAGGCGGTTACTTCCCGGTTCCTCCAGTTGATTCTCACCACGATATGCGTGCAGATATGTGTGCAAAAATCGAAGAGATCATGGGCCCAGGTCGTGTAGAAGTACATCACCACGAAGTTGCATCTTGCCAGTTAGAGATTGGTGTGAGCTTCAACACCATGGTGCGTAAAGCTGACGAAGTGCAACAGTTCAAATATGCGGTGTGGAACGTAGCGCACCAATACGCGAAAACTGCGACGTTTATGCCTAAACCAATGGTAGGCGATAACGGTTCAGGTATGCACGTGCATATGTCGATCTCTAAAGACGGCAAAAACCTGTTCGCGGGTGATGAATACGCTGGTCTGTCTGAAATGGCACTGTACTTCATTGGCGGTATCATCAAGCATGCCCGTTCATTGAATGCGATTACTAACCCTTCGACTAACTCGTACAAGCGTCTGGTTCCGCACTTCGAAGCACCGATTATGCTGGCTTACTCAGCGCGTAACCGTTCTGCTTCTATCCGTATTCCTTACGTGTCTAGCCCGAAAGGCAAACGTATTGAAGCACGTTTCCCAGATCCAATGATGAACCCGTACTTAGGTTTCGCGGCACTGTTAATGGCGGGTATTGACGGTATCCAGAACAAGATTCACCCAGGTGAAGCTGCGGACAAGAACCTGTACGATCTTCCACCGGAAGAAGAAGCAAAAATTCCAACCGTTGCTCACAGCCTTGAAATGGCGCTGGAAGCACTGGCCGCTGACCATGACTACCTGTTAAAAGGTGGCGTGTTTACAAAAGAAATGCTCGATGCTTATATCGAGCTGAAAACTGAAGAAGTTCGTCGTCTGAACACGACTACTCACCCAGTTGAATTAGACATGTACTACAGCCTGTAATTTGACCTCAGATTCATGCTCAGAAAATCCGCGCTTGTCGCGGATTTTTTTATGGCCTTCATATTCATTTAGGTGAGGTAGATTGATAGTGAATATGACATTTGCGCTTTTTGGCTGAAAAGCCCATGGTTTAGTAACAGATTTCAGTTACACTAGGCCAAGCGATAAAAGGGGAATAAGTGATGCGCGGCCAACAGACCTGTCAATTTCAGGATCAGACCATTCCTGCAGGATTGAAGACATGGCTGTATGCACCGGGCTCTCTGACACAACAATTAACCGATCTGGCCGGTGGCCAGTTTCAGGTACAGCCACTGCGCGAAAGTTTCCAGCGCCTGAGCTTTGAAGATGCCAAATGGCTGGGCATGCCGCATCAGCATACCTCCTGGGTGCGGGAAAGCTATTTATATGGCTGTGAAGAGCAGCCCTGGGTTCAAGCCAAAAGTATTTTTCCGATTTTAAGCCTGCAAAAAAAAGCACGCCTGTTCAAGCATATTGGTAAAAAGCCGATTGGTCGGTTTTTGTTTCAACGTACCAATCCGGCCTGTGAGCGCCGGGTGATTTTATTGCCCGAAGGCTGGACCAGACAGAGCTGCTATACTTGGCATGGCTGTAAATTTATTGTGCAAGAAAGTTTCTTGCCCAGCTTTGAGCAATTTCTACATTCTTCTTTTCAACAGCAACGTGGTTAAGGACAGTCATGGCAACTGCACATTCAATTACCTGGCGTGAGCGCTTGGAAGCCTATTACTATTTATGCCGTTTTGATAAGCCGATTGGCACCGAACTGGTGTTCTGGCCAACCATGTGGGCCTTATGGATTGCTGCTCAGGGAACACCGACCATAGGTGTGCTGATTCCAATAATTCTGGGTGTGATCTTTATGCGTGCGGCAGGCTGTGCCATTAATGACTTTGCCGACCGTAAAGTCGATGCCCATGTTGAGCGCACCAAAACCCGTCCTTTGGCCACCGGCATCATTAGGGCCAAAGAAGCGGTGATGGTGTTTCTGGTGCTGGTTGCTGCCAGTGCCTGCCTGTTGTTGTTCTTGCCGCTTGAAACCTTTTACTGGTCGTTTGGGGCGTTATTTCTGGCTTTTATCTACCCCTTTATGAAACGCTATACTCATTTACCGCAGGTATTTCTGGGCGCCGCATTTTCATGGTCTATTCCTATGGCCTATACCGCGGTGGGTGCAACCCCGGATTTAACCTGCTGGTTATTGTACTTTGGCAACCTGGCCTGGACTGTGGCCTATGACACTCAATATGCGATTACTGACCGCGAATATGATCTCAAAATTGGGGTGAAATCGACCGCCATTTTATTTGGCCGTTATGATATTGAGATTATTTCTGCCTTGCAGCTGATCAGTCTGCTCCTGATTGGCGCGGCGTTGTGGATCGAAAATCTGTTCATGCCATTTGGTCTGGTGGCACTGGCTGTGGTGGCACTGGATTTTATCTATCAATGGCACAAAACCAAAGACCGCAATCCGCAGCAATGTTTCTGGGCTTTTCGGCATAACCGTTGGGTTGGGCTGATGATTTTTGCCGGAATTTTTCTTGCACTTCTCTAGGTTTATGCATTTGGTCTGATCTTACAAAAAGCCAACAAAGCATCCGAGCAGGATGCTTTTTTTATGCTTAATTCAAAGAACTCAGGCTGAGTACTTAACAACAAGAAGATAAAGAGGAATTCAAGATGACAACGACATTTAAAAAACTGTTATTGGCGGTAACCTGCTCCTCGGCGCTGTTATTTACAGCATGTGGTGGCGATGATAATGACTTTAACTTTATCCGTGACAAAACTTTTGTATCTGATGCTGCCTATACCTAAGATGGTATTGAAGGTGCGATCATCCGGGTCATGACCTATAAAATGCCAAATGTACGTGACCAGAAAACAGAAGCTACCGCCATGGTATTTTATCCGTCCGCACCTCGTCCGGTAGATGGCTGGCGTGTGGTGGTCTGGGAACATGGAACAGTGGGCATTGCTGATCATTGTGCACCGAGTCGCAACAGTTTAAATCCGCGTTTTAAGGCCATGGCGGAAAGTTTACTGGCCGCAGGCTATGTGATTGTCGCGCCAGATTATGAAGGGCTGGGCACGCCGGGCATTCATCCGTATTTACATTTAGAAAGTGCGGCCCAGTCTGCTATTTATTCAGTACGCGCCTTAAAAGAAGATCTGGGTGCACACATGCATGGTGCCTGGATGTCGGTGGGGCAGTCACAGGGTGGTCATGCCTCTTTAGGTACTGCGGAATTTGCCAATCAGGATGCCAATTATAAAGGTGCAGTGGCAGCAGCACCGGCTTCGAGTCTGGGTTACATCATTGCGGAAGTCGCGCCGGCGGCCATTCATGATCTGGAGCTGGCAGAGAGTGTTGGTCTGTATCCGGTTGGAACGGCCCGTAATGTCTATGCAGAACTGATGGCCTATGCTGCCTATGTCGCGGTCGGCATTAAAGCCTATGAACCGGACTTTAATTACCTCAGCATCTTCCAGCCGGAATCGCAGGATATTGTGCCAGAAGCCGAAGGCAACAATGGTGAAAATGGCCAATGTCTGGACGAGCTGATGCAGTCCTTTAGAGAAGATATAGATGCCTTTACTGAAAATAGTGGTCTTGCTGTGGCTGATTATCCGGGGCTGACGGCAAATTTCCAGGACAATGCAACCATTAAGCAGTTCCTGGCCCTTAACCAGCCGGCCACCAAAAAGCTGGATAAACCGATTATGGTGATTCAGGGTGAGGCAGATACTGCTGTACCGGCAGCTGTCACCACGGCACTGGTAGATAACTTAAGAGAAATGGGGACGACGGTTGAATATGAATTGGTCCCGGGTGCCTCGCATACCCAGGCCATTGTGCAGAGAAATGCCGAGCTGGTGCGCTTTATTCAAACCCGCATGCCTGCGCAATAATGTCCTCCTGAAAAACTCGCTGATCAGTCCGGAAGATCGGGGCTGATCAGCTCTCAGTGACCGAGATTTCGAGTTTGGCCAGTTCCTGAGTAATGAGCTGCAGTGCCAGATTATGGTTATTTTTACGGTAATTGGCATATAGATGGAGCGGCTGAACTTCAAAATCGGTTTCAATGATCGCCACATGCTCATTCAGAAAGCGCAGCAGATATTCCGGCACAAAACTGTAGCCCATCCCCAGATTAATTAGATTAATATGCTGCAATACATTGGTGACCCAGAGTAACTGCTCGGCCGGCATCTGTTCAATCGGCACCTGCCGGGTGACCTGTTCATAAAACACCGGAGAAGCGGTTTGCTCGCACATAATCAGCCGCTGTTGCAGCAAGGCTTCAGCACTCATCCGCGACTTGGTCGGTGCAGATTTTTGCCCTGACACCAGATAGATTTTCTCTGACAAAATGGGAAGATCGACAAAATCATCCTGCTGAATGGCATAGCGGGTCAGGCTTAAATCCAGCTCGGCATTTTTAAGGCGCTGAATCTGTTCCAGACAGGTCAGACTCTGGATATGAATCTGCAGGTTGGGAATAGCCTGTTTTAAGCGTTCCAGCATCAGCGGTAGCACTTTCAGCTCGGCCACGTTCAATAAGCCAATATGAATCTGGTTGTTTTTCTGATGCGCCACCTGACGCGCTGCGGCAATTGCAAGTTTGGCATTTTCTATGGCCTGCAGGGCATAAGGTAAAAAGGCCCGGCCTTCATCGGTCAGTTGAATCTGCCGCGCGGAGCGATCCAGCAAACGCACCCCGACCTCTTCTTCTAAATCCTTAATCTGCTGGCTTAAAGAGGGCTGGGCAGTAAAGAGTTTATCGGCTGCTTTGGTAAAACTCTGTTCTTCTGCCACCGCTGCAAAATAGCGTAAATGCCTTAATTCCATGACTTTCATCCACCGTGCAGATCATCGTCCTAGTGTAACCCAACACAGTCTGAACTGCATTTCACATCAGCCGATGTGTTTTATCCAGCAGCTGACTAGAGCTAAAACCAATAGCACTATCGTTTATACGCATAGAAATAGGCGGTCTGGATGGGGCGGATTACACTGCATACAAATATTCTGCAACAGATACAGCGGGGAAAGGAGTCCGGAATGTCTACACACTATGATACTGATGTGCTGGTAATTGGTACGGGGCCGGCGGGTTCTACTTTGGGACTGGCCTTGGTCAGTTATGGCATCGGGGTACAGCTGTTTACCCAGTTTAACTGGCTGGCCAACAGTCCGCGTGCGCATATTACCAATCAGCGTGCGATGGAAGTTCTGCGTGACTTGGGCATTGAAGAGCAGGTCAAAGCCATTGCCACGCCGTGGCAGCAGATGGGCGAAAGTTTACTCACCACCAGTCTGGTCGGGGAAGAAATTGCCCGGATGAGCTGCTGGGGCACGGGCGATGAACGTCATGGCGATTACATCAAAGGCAGTCCATGTCCCTTTGTCGATCTGATCCAGCCGAAAATGGAAGCACTGCTGGTCAAGAATGCGGCCGAACGCGGTGCGATTTATAACTTCAATACTGAATATTTATCACATACTCAGGATGAGCACGGCGTAACCGCGACCTTCCTGAATCGGGTGACCCAAACTGAATTTAGCCTGCGAGCCAAATATTTAATTGGTATGGATGGGGCGCGTTCGAAAATTGTCGAAGAGTTGAAGCTGCCCTTAGAAGGAGTGATGGCGCGTGCCGGAACCGTGTACGTCACTTTTAAAGCCGACCTGTCCAAATACGTGGCGCATCGTCCGGCCATTTTACAATGGATTGTGAATCCGGAAGCCAGTTTTGGTGACTTGGGCATGGGATTGCTACGTGCCATTCAGCCCTGGAATGAATGGATTATGGGCTGGGGCTTTGATATCAGCAAAGGCGAGCCGCAAGTCACCGAAGCCCAGGTTCGGGCGCGACTGAACACCTTTGTGGGTGAAGAGGTGCAGCAGGTCGAAATTGAAAAAGTATCTTACTGGTATGTCAATCAGACCTGGGCCACCCAGTATTCGGTGGGGCGTGTGTTCTGTGGTGGCGATGCGGTACATCGTCATCCGCCATCGAGTGGTTTAGGTTCCAACACCTGTATGCAGGATGCGTTTAACCTGGGCTGGAAGCTGGCTTATGTGCTTAAAGGCTGGGCCAAGCCAGCGCTACTGGACTCTTATAGTGATGAACGGGCGCCGGTGGGCAAGCAGATTGTGGCGCGTGCCAACCAGTCCCGTTTTGACTATAAGCACTTAAAAGCAGTATTTGGTTTTGATCAGGGCGTGCAGACCCAGGCCGAGATGTTGCAGCGGATTTTTGCGGAAACACCGGAAGCGGCCGAGATTCGGGAAAAGCTGTATCAGGCGCTGGCGATTAAACATTATGAGTTTAATGCTCAAGGGGTGGAGCTAAACCAGCGTTATCTGTCCAATGCCGTGCTGGCAGAAACAGATAAAGAAATCTTTGTACAGGACCCGCAGCTGTATTTGCAAGCCACCACACGTCCGGGTGCCAAACTACCGCATACCTGGCTGATTGATGCGCAGGGCTATAAACATTCCACCCTGGATATTGTCGGTAAAGGGCGCTTTACGCTACTGACCGGTTTATCGGGTGCAGCATGGAAAGCGGCAGCGGCCCGGTTAAAGCTGGACTATCTGGATGTGATTCAGATTGGTTCACGTGAACATCGCGATGTCTATGCCACCTGGCAGCAAAAATCGGAAATTGCCGATGCCGGTGCCGTGTTGGTACGTCCGGATGGCTATGTGGCTTGGCGGATGCAGGATACACCAGAACAAGGCTTTGATCATCTGGCCTGTTTAACTCAGGTTTTTGGCGAGATTCAGCTGAACCTCTAATCGGGTAGATGAGCAGTCTGACGTGATCTGTAACGCAGCCGTCTGTAGCCGTACAGGCGGCTGTGTTGTATCTTCAGGTTCAAGCAAACATCAACAGAGGCTTTGTCCTCGAAAATGATTTTGTTATATTGAGCGTCATTTTGATGCATCTGACAGAGGACTCTCTCATGACCGCGCCTGAACAGCAACGACCGAATCAGCCACCCAATACCAAAAAGATTATTCTGTTGGCCAGTTTAGGTCTGCTGATTCCTGTTTTTCTGGTCAGTATGGCGTTTCTGGCTGTCAACAGCGATGCGAAAAATCAGGAAAAATACAAACAGCAGCAGGCAGAGGTGATTGCGCGGATTAAAGCGCGTGAAGCGGCTGAACAGCAGCAGGCGCAGCAACAAGCTCAACAACAGGCCAATGCGAAACCAGCAGCTTCTGAAGCTGTAGCGCCTTAATTAAAGAATATCCTGCTGCAATTGTCTGATACTCGGAATCTCCGTGTATCGGATCACCTGATAGCCCGCCTCAAGCAACATGGCATCCCGCTCGGCATCTTCGCTTTCTTTGCCAATATGAGTGGGATCATCCAGTTCAATAATAATCACCACATTCATCTGCTGATCCAGCAAAACAAAATCGGTGACCTTGCGATTAAAGCGGGAACGGATCTTGTAGTTACTATTGGTAATTAACGCACTAAAAGCAACTTGAGCCAGAATATGATGTTCGGGAAAAGCCTGCTTTAAGCGGGCAAACATCTTGGCTTCAAACGGGGTAATGACTTTTTTCGGAAAATATTTCTGTTTGGGGCGCAAATAGGAGGCCGCCACCAGCAGCATCAGCACCAGTGTGGCCAGGCAGCCAATAAAGAAGAAAGTCGACTGAGCGCTATTGAACACAACACATACTTGTATAAAGAAAAAACCCACTCAAATGGAGTGGGTTTTTAGAATCTTGGCTCTCCCACCTGGGCTCGAACCAGGGACCTGCGGATTAACAGTCCGTCGCTCTACCGACTGAGCTATGGGAGAATCTGAAACGCATTCTAGGCGGCAAAGGGCAGGTGGTCAAGTCCGCGGCCTGAAAAAATGTAGTTTTTCAGTTTAACTGAATTAAAAATAAACGAATGAAGGCGTTTGGAAGCAGAAAGCTTGGTGTGTGGCTTTTACTGGTCTATGACGGGCAGGGTGCCGTGGTACAGGTAGGGGCTATTTTAGGATGATGATTCTCATTGAATCCCCCAATCTAAACGCCATAAAAAAACCCACTCAACTGGAGTGGGTTTTTAGAATCTTGGCTCTCCCACCTGGGCTCGAACCAGGGACCTGCGGATTAACAGTCCGTCGCTCTACCGACTGAGCTATGGGAGATTAGATGGCTCTCCAACCTGGGCTCGAACCAGGGACCTGCGGATTAACAGTCCGTCGCTCTACCGACTGAGCTATTGGAGAATCTGATGCGCATTTTAGGGAGGAATGCGCCGGTCGTCAACCAGATTATTTAAACAAATGAATCATTTGCCTTAGATTTATGCAGTTATTCCCTAAAAATAAAAAAATCACCCTTAAAGGGTGATTTTTTACACAGAAAAATAAAATTATTTTTCTACGCCAGCTGGTTGGCCTGCAAGTTTCGCGTTGGCATAATCCCAGTTCACCAGGCTTTCAAGGAAAGTCGAGATGTACTTAGGACGTGCGTTACGGAAGTCGATGTAGTAAGCGTGTTCCCAAACGTCAATGGTTAATACTGCAATTTTGCCGTGCGCCATTGGCGTATCTGCATTTGAAGTTTTCATGATTGACAGTTTGCCGTTTACGTCGTCAGCCACTAACCATGCCCAACCTGAACCGAATTGAGTTGCAGCAGCAGTTGCAAATTCTTCAGCAAATTTTTCGTATGAACCGAAAGCTTCATCAATTTTTGCTGCAATTGCGCCAGTAGGTTTACCGCCACCGTTTTTCGCCATACAGTTCCAGTAGAACGTGTGGTTCCATACTTGTGCAGCATTGTTGAAAATACCTGCTTTAGAAGCATCGCCAGCACTTGCCTTGATGATTTCTTCTAAAGTTTTACCTTCAAGCTCAGTACCTGCGATCAGGTTGTTCAGGTTCACAACATAGGTGTTGTGGTGCTTGTCATGGTGAAATTCTAAAGTCTCTTTGCTGATGTGCGGCGCAAGATCTTCGTAACCATATGGTAATGCTGGTAAAGTAATCGTTGTCATGTTTTCAATTCCTTGCTTATGCTGGGTTTTGAGTTTAAGTCGGCTTATTGTAATAGATTATTCAACAAAATTGCGCATTGCTTATAAATAACATTACACAATAAATCCTTAATTTATACGTATAAGCCAGCCTCAATTCATCTCCCAAGTTTTAAATCGGATTATTCAATTCGAAATAGACATATTCGAGATTAAATTCGCGTGCCAGCGCCTGTCCCAAACGCTGTACACCGTAGCGTTCAGTCGCGTGATGGCCACAGGCATAATAATGGACGCCCAGTTCTTTGGCTTCATAAAAGGTACGTTCTGACACTTCGCCAGAAATATAGGCATCACAGTCTTGCGCTGCGGCTTTATGAATATAATCCTGCGCGCCGCCGGTACAGAAACCGACTTTGCGGATTTCGGTTGGATTGGCCGGTAAATGAATGGTATCAAACCCCAGTTTTTCACTTAACAGGGCTTTAAACGCTTCTGGTGACATGGCCTGTTTTAAATAGCCAATATTGCCAATCGGATGACGTTCACTCGGGTCCAGTGCTTCCAGTTGCTCCAGTCCCAAAATATCAGCAATGGCCGCATTATTGCCCAGTTCAGGATGTGAATCGAGCGGTAAATGATAACCTACCAGTGAAATATCATGCTGGATTAGGCTTTTAATGCGTTTACCGCGCATTCCGGTAATCGGGTAGGGTTCACCTTTCCAGAAATAGCCATGATGCACCAGCAGCACATCGGCTTGCTCGGCAATGGCGGCTTCAATTGCATCTTGTGATGCAGTTACCGCACACAGAATTTTTTTGACTTCCGGTTTGCCTTCAATTTGCAAGCCGTTTGGGGCATAGTCTTTAAACTCGGCTGATTTTAAGGTTTGATCACACCAGCGGATCAGGTCATGCAGCTTAACCATAAATCTCTCAAAAGCCTTTAATATTGTTATCATCAAAACATATTTTGAATTGTAACTAAAGCAGCACAAAACTCTTTAGTGATTTTTATGTTTCCTTATGTATTTCGCTTTACAATAGGTCATAAATTACTTAGTCATCAATGAATTAAAAAATTTTAGAGGATAGAGCTGTGCGCCGGACCTTTACATGGTTACCTTGGGTGTTACTTATTATCGTGATTATTGGCTTTTTGGGCTGGCAACAGTTTCAAAAACCGAAAGCTCCCGTTGCCCCGGATGGGGTAAAAATGCCTGCTGAAAAAGTAGAACCGCTGATTGATACCACCCGTACTGGCGGGGTGGTGTCTTATAGTGCTGCCGTAAAAGTGGCGGCACCGGCCGTGGTCAATATTTTTACCACCCAGAAAATCAAGCAGCCTAATCATCCTTTGTTTAATGATCCGGCGTTCCGTGAATTTTTTGGTGATCAGTTGCCGGAACAATATCGCCAAGGACCCAATGAAAACAGCCTCGGTTCCGGGGTGATTGTACGTGCCGATGGTTACATTTTGACGAATAACCATGTGATTGCCCAGGCCGATCAGATTGTGGTGGCCTTGCATGATGGCCGTCGTGCCGAGGCAAAAGTGGTCGGCACCGATCCGGATACCGACTTGGCGGTAATTAAAATTGAGCTGGATCAGTTACCGGTTTTACCATTTAAACTCAGTGGCAATGAAGTCGGTGATGTGGTGCTGGCGATTGGTAACCCGTTTGGGGTAGGCCAAACCGTCACTCAGGGGATTATTTCCGCGACCGGTCGTTCGGATTTAGGCATTAATACCTATGAAGACTTTATTCAGACTGATGCTGCCATTAACCCGGGGAATTCCGGCGGTGCGCTAATTGATGTGGCCGGGAACTTAATTGGGGTTAATACCGCAATTTTCTCGCAATCGGGCGGTTCTTTGGGCATTGGCTTTGCTATTCCGGCACAGGTCTGTCAGCAGGTACTGAACTCGATTTTAAAAGATGGTCGCGTGGTACGTGGCTGGTTAGGTATTAGCTTATTGCCGGTACAGCAACAGAATATTCTGGAGCCAAAACAAAGTGGCGTGGTGGTGGCAGATGTCTTGGCGAATGGTCCTGCGGCCAAAGCCGGTATTCGCCGTGGCGATAAAATCCTGAAAGTGAATGATGAAGAGATTAGCTCAACATCACACCTGATTAATTATGTGGCGCTGCAGCAACCGAACCAGCCGGTGAATATCCTGATTGAACGTGAAGAACAGTCTTTAGAGCTGCAAGTGGTGGTTGGTGAGCGTAAAGTGCAAAACAGTGATAAACAGTTTATTCCATTACCAGAATAAGCTCGCAGTACGCGCTGTAAATTAAACATGAAAAAGCTCCGCAGGTCGGGGCTTTTTTTAATGGGTGAATTTTATCAGCAGTCTGTTAGTGAAGAGCGATATTGTAAGCTCAAGCGAAAATACGTAGGAACGTACTGAATGGCGCAGAGCAGACATACCGTCTTATAGAGATGATCGCTGTATCACATCTCTAGGTCTTTCCATCCCTCGAGATAATCGGTTGGGGACAAAATAAAGCAACTAAATGAATAACATTCCGCAGGCGGTGCAAAAACAAAAACAGCGGCCGAAGCCGCTGTTTTTGATCTTAGGTTTAATTAGTGTTCTTGCTGGATACCCGCAACCAACCAGTCCTGGCTAGAACCTGCTGGCTTAACAAAATGCCAGATTTCAGTGAATGGCTGTGGCAAGCTGTTTAAATCTTCACTCACCGTACCGGTAAAGCGCACACTCACTACATACTGACCATTTTCAGTAGCAGAATCGACCACCATCGCATTCAGGTTAGAAAACTCAGCCACATCCTGATCCTGATTGGCCATGATGTCCTGATACATTGACTGGTACAGATCAGGGGTTAAATAACGCTGAATTTCAGCAATATTGCTGGCCGTATTCATAGACTGAATATGGTTAAAACGCTGACGTGCAACACGCAGAAAGGCTGCTGGCTCCGTACCATCTGGTAACTGGTTACCACTGTTGGTGTACGCGGTACCAAAGGCAGCGTTATTCACTGGTGCTGCACCAAATGGCGCATTGTTGGTTGGGGCTGAACCACCGACGTTCTGGCCAAAGATATTGGTGTTATCGCCACCGGCACGTGGTGCAGCAGCAGATTGACCAAACGGTGCGTTATTGGCACCGTTATTTGGCGCATACGGGTTATTGGCTGCTAATTTTTTTTTTGCGCCCATCTTGCGGAAAATGAAGAAGGCGACTGCTGCAGCGAGGAGAATCCAGATCCAGCCTGGGATTCCACCTTCTTCCTCCTGTTGAGCCTGTGCCTGGCTGGCTGGCTGATCATCTGCTAAGGCATTGGCAGCCACTGCACCAATCGCAGCACCTGCAACACCCGCAGCGACCATACCACCGACACCCGGACCAGATTTTTGCTGCGCAGGCGCAGTAGCTGGAGCGGGCTGTTGTGCAGGAGTAGCTTGACGAGGCTGTTGGTAAGATTGAGTTGGTGTTGCTGAACGGCTCATGCCATGGCTTTTACCACCACCGGCACGTTTTGCTTCGGCTGCTAAAGGGGCAACCAAGAGGGCAGCTGTTAAAATACCAGCCATCAAACCACGCTGTCGAACTTCCATCAATTTTTCCTATTTAAAAAAAGAAATTTATCGCCCTGTATTTATGCAGGCATTTGTCCCGAATTTCAATACAGAATTCAGCTTTTTTCACATGAAAAGCTCAAAAAATAGGGCAAAGGCTCTAGTGCAGTTCTTCACTTAAACTCATGGCCTCGCTCAGGGCTTCATGCAAACGGGCCACCGCAATCACCTGCACCCCTGGAATCGCTTTTTGCGGTGCATTGGCACGTGGCAAAATAATATATTTAAAGCCATGTTTAATCGCTTCTTTTAGACGTTCCTGACCATTCGGCACCGGACGGATTTCACCGGATAAACCGACTTCACCAAACACCGCCAGTTGCTGGGGCAGGGCTTTGCCGCGAATACTGGAAGCACAGGCCAGCAGCACCGCCAGATCGGAGCCGGTTTCGGTAATTTTCAGCCCGCCGACAATATTGACATAGACATCCTGACCGGACGTCTGCACGCCGCCATGGCGATGCATCACCGCCAGTAGCATATTCAGCCGGTTTTGTTCTAAGCCAAGTGCGACCCGGCGCGGCTGACCATGTGCATCATCGACCAGTGCCTGTACTTCCACCAACAGCGGTCGTGTACCTTCGCGGCTAATCATCACAATTGAGCCGGGAATGGCTTCATCATAACGGCTCAGGAAAATCGCTGACGGATTGGCCACTTCACGCAAGCCTTTATCGGTCATGCCAAACACGCCCAGTTCATTGACCGCGCCAAAACGGTTTTTGACCGCACGAATCATCCGGTAGCGGGAATCGGACTGACCTTCAAAATACAGCACACAGTCCACCATATGTTCCAGCACACGTGGCCCGGCCAATGCACCTTCTTTGGTCACATGACCGACAATAAACAAGGCTGTGCCACTATTTTTGGCAAAACGGGTCAGGAGCGCCGCCGATTCACGGATTTGCGATACGCCGCCCGGTGCAGACTGCAAGGTTTCAGTATATAAGGTCTGGATGGAGTCCAGAATCGCCACTGCAGGACGTTGCTGGGCCAGTACCTCACAAATCCGTTCCACACAGGTTTCAGCCATCACCTTGAGCTGATCGGTCGGTAAATCCAGACGCTGCGCGCGTAAGGCCACCTGTGATAAGGATTCTTCACCAGTGACATATAAGGCAGCGCTGTTGCTGGCGGCCATATGGGTCGCGGTTTGCAGCAAAATGGTCGATTTCCCAATCCCGGGATCACCACCAATCAGCACCACTGAACCAGTGACCAGACCACCACCAAGTACCCGGTCAAATTCGCCAATACCGGTGGCAAGGCGGGTTTCGGTAGAGACTGAAATCTGGTTTAAAGTGGTCACAGTTGAAGCCTGACCGGCATAGCCGCCGCCCATACGCGGCTGGGCTCGATGGGTCACCGCAGGGGCAATACTGACTTCGGTTAAACAGTTCCATTCACCACAGTCTGAACATTGACCGGCCCATTTAGGATGATCTGCGCCGCATTGTTCACAGCGATAGACACTTTTTGCTTTTGCCATAAATAAACGTCTGGAATGTGTTTTTTAAATCTTGCCCCACAGCATACAGAGGAAATGCCGATTTTCAAATTGTTGATACAGCGGCAAAGAAAAACCACCCGCAGGTGGTTAATCTTGTAGTTTTGTCTAAACGCTTTAGTAAAGTTCGCCGGATTTGCGTCGTGCAATAAAATCTTTCGATTCTTTGGCAATTACACCCGACAGCAGCAATAAGGCAATCAAGTTCGGTACTGCCATTAAACCATTAAAGGTATCGGCAAACAGCCAGACCAGATCTAGAGTTGCGACACAGCCAATAAACACCGACGCAATGTAAATCAGGCGATACGGCAGTACAAATTTCTCACCAAGCAGATAGGTCGCACATTTTTCACCGTAATAGCTCCAGCCTAAAATAGTCGAATAGGCAAAGAAGATCACCCCGAAAGTCACCACCCAGCCCCCGATTCCCGGCAGCAGTTTGTCGAATACGCTAATGGTCAGTACTGCACCGTTCTGATCACCAAAAGACTGACCGGCCATAATAAAGCCCATGACCAGCACAATACCGGTAATTGAACAGACAATAATGGTGTCAATAAAGGTACCAGTCATTGAAACCAGACCCTGACGTGCCGGATGGTCGGTTTTGGCCGCAGCGGCAGCAATTGGCGCAGAACCCATACCGGCTTCATTGGAGAAGACCCCGCGCGCAACACCATAACGGATCGCGGCACCAATCGCACCACCTGCGGCAGCTTCACCGGTAAAGGCATAGGTGACAATCATTTTGAGTGCTGGCACCACCAGTTCAAGGTTATTCAGGATGATGACCAAACCACCGGCCATATAACCAACCGCCATAATCGGCACAATAACCGAAGAGGCTTTGGCGATGGATTTAATCCCGCCCAGAATTACCAGGGCTGAAAATACGGTAATGATGATGCCGGTAATCCAGGTTTCCAGGCCAAACCCATTTTCAACGGCCAGTGCTACCGTGTTGGATTGCACCGAGCTACCAATCCCGAAGGAGGCCACTGCACCGAAAAAGGCGAAAATCAGCGCCAGCCATTTCCATTTCAGGCCACGTTCAATGTAATACATTGGACCACCGGACATTTCACCTTTCTCGTTTTTTACCCGGTATTTGACCGCCAAAACACCTTCGCCATATTTGGTCGCCATCCCGAACAGGGCGGTCATCCACATCCAGAATACGGCGCCCGGACCACCGAGTACGCAGGCTGTGGCCACACCGGCAATATTACCGGTACCAATGGTGGCAGAAAGTGCGGTCATGAGGGAGGCGAATTGGGAAATATCGCCGGAATGTTTGTCCGGGTGTTTGCCAAAAACCTGTTTAAAGGCCAACGGCAGCATCCGGAATTGCCAGAACAGCAGGCGGAAGGTCAGGAATATCCCGGTACCGACAATCAGCACCAGCATATATGGGCCCCAGACCCAGCCACTAAGGGTTTCCATGAGTGTTTGTAAATCTTGCATCATTGTTTCTTCTTATGTCTCAAAATAGATATTTTGTTTTCTATATAAGCAATTGATATGCCATGCTCATCCTGAGCAAGAGATATAGTTGCGTGCTGCATTTTTATTTGTTACACAGAATTTATGTTTTGACAAGAAAATTGATATAAACCTTGTCAATCCTCCCTTTGGATAAATTGATAACTTTTTGTTATAAGAAAAATAAATTAAATTTAATTATTCCGCAGAAAATATAGATGAAGCGGCATTTCTTTTTGTTTTCTGATTTCTTTTACGTTAGTTTGTCGTGGTTAACACTGAAGTTGAATTCAATAATGTCGTATCAAAATACAAATTCGTCACAAGAAAAAGGCGATCTGCAGCGAAGCTTATCTAACCGGCATTTACAGCTGATTGCCATTGGTGGCGCCATTGGAACAGGATTGTTCATGGGCTCAGGCAAAACCATCAGCCTGGCCGGGCCATCGATCCTGATTATTTATATGATTATTGGTTTTATGGTGTTCTGCGTGATGCGGGCGCTGGGCGAACTGTTGCTGTCCAATCTGCAATATAAATCCTTTATTGATTTCAGCACCGACCTGATTGGCCCGTGGGCCGGCTATTTCGTCGGCTGGACCTACTGGCTGTGCTGGATCACCATCGGCATTGCAGACCTGTCGGCGATTATTTATTACCTGCAATTCTTTAATGGCGGGATGCCGTTTACGCCTGAAGAAGGGGTGATGATCAGTATTGCAGCTATTGTCTTCATTATGGGCTTGAACCTGGTGACGGTGAAGCTGTTTGGTGAAATGGAGTTCTGGTTTGCACTGATTAAAATTATTGCCATTATTGTGCTGATTGCAGTCGGTTTATGGATGATTTTTACCGGCTTTACCTCAGATGCCGGCGCAGTCGCATCCTTTACGCATATCTGGAGTCATGGCGGCTTGTTCCCGACAGGTACTATGGGCTTCCTGGCCGGTTTCCAGATTGCGATTTTCGCCTTTGTTGGGGTAGAACTGGTCGGTACCACAGCGGCTGAAACCAAAGATCCGGAGAAAAACCTGCCGAAAGCGGTGAACTCGATTCCGGTACGTATCATCATTTTCTATGTATTGGCCTTATTAATTGTGATGTCGGTAACGCCATGGAACCAGATTGATCCGAATATCTCGCCGTTTGTCAACTTGTTCAGTCAGGCGGGTATTGCGGCCGCGGCGATTATCATGAACCTGGTGGTGCTGTCTTCGGTGATGTCGTCGATGAACAGTGGCGTATTCTCGACCAGCCGGATGCTGTTTGGTCTGTCACGTGAGCAGCAGGGTCCTAAAGCTTTTGGCCGTTTAAATAAACGTGCAGTACCAGCCAATGCGTTGTATTTCTCGGCGGTGTGTCTGCTGTTGGGTGCGGCGTTACAATACTTTGTACCCGATACCGTGAAAGCCTTTACGTTGGCGACCACGCTTTCGACCATTCTGTTTATTTGCGTCTGGCTGATTATTATCTGGAGCTATATTGTCTATTACAAAACCCGTCCGGAACTGCATGCCCAGTCGACTTTTAAATTGCCGGGTGGCCTGTTTACCTGCTGGATGGTGATCATCTTCTTTATTAGTATGATCTATGTGCTGTCTCTGGAGTCAGATACCTTGCAAGCCTTAATGATCAGTCCGATCTGGTTTGTGATTCTGCTGATTGGCTATTTCGGTTTCTATAAGCCAAAACAGAAATAAGCCATTGCACAACAAAAAACGTCAGTGTCCAACTGGCGTTTTTTTATGGCACAGGCTAATCTCTAGCGTTTAACACTTTGGTCACAGCAGTGATCGCGTTATACTTCATGGAAAATTTTAAATAGGTGGTCAGATGCGTTCTGTCATTTGCTGCATCAGTTTATTGACAGCCAGTTTTGTACTGGTCGGTTGTGGTCAATCGGGAGCTTTACAGTTGCCGAGTGATCCAAATTACGACAAACGTGCCAAATATCTGTTATATCCCAATGTCGATTCAGAGCAACATCCTGAAGAGCCGACACCTGCACCGGTACAGCAACAGTTTGCTGCACCTGTAGCTTCGAATTCCACGACGACACCTTAACGTTCATAGAAAGGATACATTCATGAGTTTCACCCGCATCAATGGGGTTTTGCACGCCGAACAATGTTCTTTACAACAGCTGGCGCAGCAATTTGGCACACCACTTTATGTTTATTCAAAAGCAACCTTTGAAAAGCATTATTTAGATATGGATCGTGCTTTTGGCTTTATCGACCATCAAATCTGTTTTGCGGTCAAGTCAAACTCCAATATTGCGGTGCTGAATGTATTGGCCAAGCTCGGTGCGGGTTTTGATATCGTGACCGGCGGCGAGCTGGCGCGCGTGTTGAAAGCCGGTGGCGATGCTTCGAAAATTGTATTCTCAGGTTTAGGCAAAACCGAAGCTGACATTAAAAAAGCACTGGAAGTGGGCATTGCCTGCTTTAACGTTGAATCCTATGCAGAGCTGGATCGGATTCAGAAAGTGGCGGCTGAACTGAAGGTTAAAGCGCCAATTTCTTTACGTGTGAATCCGGATGTCGATGCCAAAACCCATCCTTATATTTCAACCGGTTTAAAAGAAAACAAATTCGGTATTCCATCAGATAGTGTATTTGATACCTATCAATATGCAGCATCGTTACCTAATCTGGACATTGTCGGGATTGACTGTCATATCGGTTCACAACTGACCGAAACCCAGCCTTTTGTTGATGCGCTGGATCGGGTCATGCTGATGATCGAGCAGCTGAAACAGATGGGCATCACACTCAAACACATTGATATTGGTGGTGGCTTGGGCGTGACCTATAAAGATGAAACTCCGCCATCGGTTGAAGAATATGCCAATGCACTGCGCCCGGCTTTAGAAAAACTGGGCCTGAAAGTGTATATGGAACCGGGCCGGAGTATTTCCGCCAATGCCGGTGTGCTGCTGACCAAAGTCGATTTACTCAAACCGACCAATCACCGTAATTTCGCAATTATTGATGCGGCAATGAATGACCTGATTCGTCCTGCTTTATATGAAGCGTGGATGGACATTCAGCCGGTGACGCCACGTACCGATGTCGAAACCCAACAGTGGGATGTAGTCGGTGCCATCTGTGAAACAGGTGATTTCCTTGGTAAAGAGCGTGATCTTGCCATTCAGGAAAACGATGTACTGGCAGTGCTGGGTGCCGGCGCTTATGGTTTTGTGATGAGCTCCAACTACAACAGCCGTGGCCGTGCTGCAGAAGTGATGGTCGATGGTGATCAGGCACATCTGATTCGTGAACGTGAAACTATTGAATCACTCTGGGAACGTGAGCGTTTATTGCCTTAAGGAGTAAATCAGGATGTTTTTAGAATTTACCAAGATGCATGGTCTGGGCAATGACTTTATGGTGGTTGATTTAATCAGCCAGCGCGCCTATTTCGATAGTCTGACCATTCAGCGTCTGGCCGACCGTCACTTTGGTGTCGGGTTTGACCAGTTGCTGGTGGTTGAGCCACCTGATGTTCCGAATGCCGATTTTAAATACCGTATTTTTAATGCCGATGGCTCAGAAGTCGAGCAGTGTGGTAATGGCGTACGCTGTTTTGCGCGTTTTGTGCATGAGCGCCAGCTGACCAGCAAAACCAAAATCAAGGTGCAAACCAAAGCCGGGATTGTTGAGCCGGAACTGGGTCAAAATGGCTGGGTGCGGGTAAATATGGGGCAGCCGAAATTCCTGCCGCAAGAAATTCCGTTTATTGCCGATGAACCGGATAACTTATATGACCTGATGCTGGCCAATGAAGAGAAGCTGAGCATTGATGTGGTCAATATGGGTAATCCACATGCTGTGACCATTGTGCAGGATATTCTGACGGCTGATGTCGCACGTTTAGGTCCACAAATTGAATCGCATGAGCGTTTCCCGCAGCGCGTGAACGCCGGTTTTATGCAAATTCTGGATGAACAGCATGCCCGTTTACGTGTGTTTGAACGTGGTGTCGGTGAAACGCTGGCCTGCGGTACGGGCGCGTGTGCAGCAGCAGTTTCAGGCATGCGCCGTGGCTTACTGGCCAGCAAAGTTGAAATTGAACTGGCGGGTGGCAAGTTACAGATCGAATGGAAAGAAGGCGATGTGGTCTGGATGACCGGTCCAACTGCCAATGTCTATGAAGGCCGTCTGGATTTACGTTATTTCCAGGGCTAATCTGACCATTTCCTATACAAAAGCACCGTTCTATTCACGGTGCTTTTTTATGTTAGGATGATTTGAGTTTTGCCTGCAGAGCCATGATGATGCATAAACTTGTTTTTCTGCCGGGTGCCTCAGGTAGTCAGCAATTCTGGCAGCCGTTAATGGCCCGGTTGCCAGCATCGGCCCGGAAAACCGTGATTGCTTATCCCGGTTTTGATGGGGTAGAAGCCGATGCCAGCATTCAGAGTCTGGCCGATCTGAAAACGCGGGTGATCAGTCAGATTGAAGAGGACAGCATTCTGATTGCCCAGTCGATGGGCGGAGTGTTGGCCATAGCCGCTGCATTGCAGCAGCCGAATAGACTTCGGGCCTTGGTGTTAATGGCTACTTCGGGCGGACTGGATTTAACTCCGTTTCAGGCCAAAGACTGGCGTGAGATTGAACCCCTGCAATGGGCCAAGCTGCCGCAGTGGTTTGTGGAAGATCAGACCTATTATCATCCGGAACAATTGGCCAGTATTGATCTGCCGGTGTTATTGCTTTGGGCCGATCAGGATGAATTGAGTCCGGTTGCCGTTGGTGAGTTTCTGGCCCGGCAGTTGCCGAATGCCCGATTGGTGATTATGCCCGATGCTGATCACTGATTTGCATCCTCGCAGGCTGAACGTGTCGCCGGGGAGATCAACCGTTTTTTACACGACTATTTTTGCAAAGCTACTTTTTAAAAGACAATTTTTTACCAGAACATAGGATGGTGTGATGAAGTTAAGTGCTGAACAGTTACTGGAGATGTGGCTGAAACAACGCGAAATCCAGCATCAGTCGGCACATACTTTGCATGCTTATGCACGTGATGTTGGTGATTTCCTTCATTTTTGTCAGCAGAAAAACATGCCGCTGGCCGATGTGGAAACCGCTGACTTGCGTGAGTTTTTGGCGCATAAGGTCGAAGCGCAGCAGTTGAGTTCCAGCAGTTTGCAGCGCATGTTGTCTTCTATTCGCCAGTTTATGAAATGGGCTGAACAGGGGGGGTATTTGGCGTTTAATCCGGCTGATGATTTTCAGTTAAAACGTCAGCCACGTCCTTTGCCGGGCATGGTCGATATTGAAACGGTACAGCAGATTTTAGATCAGCCAGAGCCGGAGTCAGAGCGGCAAAAACAGCTCTGGATTCGTGATAAAGCGATTTTGGAGCTGCTGTATTCCAGTGGATTGCGTCTGGCGGAAGTGCAGGGCTTAAGAATTAAAGATCTGGATTTTAACCGGCAGTTATTGCGGATTACCGGTAAGGGCAATAAAACCCGGGTGGTACCGTTTGGTTCTAAAGCCAAAGGCAGTGTGATGCGCTGGCTACAGATTTATCCGCTGTGGCAGGGTGATTTTGTCCCGGATGCGCAGCTGTTTATTACGGAAAAAGGACAACCACTCGGTGCGCGGCAAATTGAAAACCGGGTCAAATTGCAGGCCCAGCGTGCTGGTGTCAATGTCGATTTGCATCCGCACTTATTGCGACATTGTTTTGCCAGTCACATGTTATCCAATAGCCGCGATTTGCGTGCGGTGCAGGAGATGTTGGGGCACAGTAATTTGACCACCACACAAATTTATACCCATGTCGATTTTGATCATTTGGCGCAGGTTTATGATCAGGCTCATCCAAGGGCGCAGCGCAAAGAGCAGGGCTGAATTGAGGTGGGTGAAAAGGACTTTCAATTCACGGGTGAAAGACTAGAATAGAGGTGTCAGGCATGAGCATGTGCCACCATTGTAGAATAAAAATAAAGGTGGAGATGGCGTATAAAGAGGGTTAATTTTTGACTCGAGTAATATTCAGAACGAGCACAAAAATTCCAAGGACCCAACCTGATTGATGATTTGGGAAAAATGTAAAGGCATAGATATGATTTCGGATATTCAACAAAAATATGAACAGCTGAGTCCGGCGCAAAAAGAAATTTTTGCCGGTTATGGTTTAAGACAGGTGAAACACTTTGTGGAAATTAACCTGCCAGCCATGCAGGCTATTTTACCTGAACAGGCCGTGATTCAAGGCATTAACGCACAAGGTAAGGTGCAGGCGGTTCATACGGAAACAGGTCAAGGCTATTTATGGATTTCCGATCGTCAGTGGCAGGAAAGCCAGCAATTGACCCAAACCGTCGATGCAACTGAAGATTTTATGCAGGTCTGGAAAGTGTTTAATCTGGCTGAATATGACCTGATTGATTTAAGCCACGTGCACCGCGACTTTTTGGATGGTCAGCAGGCTTAAACATAAGCACTACGTGCAGCATAGCAAGAGAAGGTTATCTTGCGTGCTGCAACTTAACAATCTTCAAAATCGCCGGCTAGGCTTATAAATCTTCCAGCGGCAGCTGAAAACTCTGTTTAATAATTTGACTTGGCAAATCGGTTTTGACACTGGTGATGCCATTTTTTTTGGTTAAATGGGTGGACTGAAATTTACGATAACTTTCTAAATCGGGCACCACCACTTTCAGCATGGCATCGCATTCCCCCAAAATAATATAGCACTCCATCACCTGCGGTAATTCTTTCATCGCCTCAATGAAGGTATCAATAGTTTCGGCATCCTGCCCGACCAGCCAGATCCGGGAAAATAAAATCAGTTGAAACCCAATCTTATGCGGGTCCACCACCGTAGTGTAATTCTGGATTACTCCGGCTTCTTCTAAAATTTTCACCCGTCTTAAGCAGGAGGACGGCGACAGGCCAATTTCACGGGCCAAATCGTTATTCTGAATGCGGCCATTGTTCTGTAAAGCTCGAATGATATTTTTGTCGATGCGATCCAGATTTATTCGAACAGACTTTGGATATTGCTTCATAAATTAGAAGATAATTTGAAAAATTATTTAAATTATAGAATATTTGAAATCCTATTTTATAGCGTTTCGCAGATACTAATTTTCACTTTCTCAAGTACGACGGGAAAAAGGAAATGTCTGTATGGGTACTTTTTGCATTGACTGTGTTGCCGCTGATTTTTACGCCGGGGCCGGATATGTTATTCATTTTGTCGCAAGTGATGGGTAAAGATGCAAAAGCAGGCATGATGGCCACAGTCGGCGTGTGTAGTGGTTATCTGGTGCATTCGATTCTGGTGGCGTTGGGAATTGCCGCGATTATTGTGTCCTTTCCGCTATTATTTGAAGCGATTCGCTGGTTAGGTATCGCATATTTGCTGTATTTGGCGGTGGGTTTATTCAAGTCGGTATTGAGCAAGAAAAAGCTGGCGATTGAAAGTCGCAGCAGCAGTCATCCGGTGCGCAAAGGATTTTTTACGGCACTGTTGAATCCGAAAGGCATGCTGATTTACTTTGCGATTTTGCCGCAGTTTATTGATAAAACTGGAAATACCGTTACTCAAGGCTTGTTATTGTCCTGCATTTTTATTGGGCTAATTTTTATTGTGTACTGCGCGTTAAGTCTGATCTTTGCCAAAATCACCCAGAAAACCCAGCTGGATGAACGTAAACAGAAGTGGATTGATGGTACATCTGGTGGTTTACTGGCGCTGGCGGCCAGCTGGTTAATGGTCAATTAAGCTGTGAAATTTAGAAAAAGCATGTCCTAGGTCGACATGCTTTTTTATATGGAGAGCGTGAAAAAGAGAATTGTTACAAAAACAGAAATGAACCGATGGTCATCTTAGACCAAAGTCTCACATGGGATACAAACTGCTATCCTAAATGACATCAAAATAGCCAGGTTTCGGTCTGCTATGGTAAAAAATGAATAATAATTCATTTTATTGTGCTGGCTGGTTAATCAGAACAACTGATGTGATACATAAGATAAAAAGATAATATAAATCAATGGTTAAAATATGGCTTAATCTGGCTGAAATATAGCTGGGTTAAGCTGGATGAAAAAAGTATGAACGCAACGTTCAGCTATTTTTACGCATTTTTACAGCTTCTTGGGCAATTGTGACTTGACCGAAATGCCAAACCCATTGCAAGATAAGACACCTACAAAAATTTAAGTGAAGAGTTATCTTAACTTTTCTCATCTTTTACATTTACTAAAACAGCCGAGGATTACATGAAGGCTCTTGTTGCTGTAAAACGTGTGGTTGATGCCAACGTTAAAGTTCGCGTTAAACCGGACAATAGTGGGGTTGACCTTACTAACGTTAAAATGTCAATTAACCCATTCTGTGAAATCGCCGTGGAAGAAGCGGTTCGTCTAAAAGAAAAAGGAACAGTTTCAGAAATCGTTGTTGTTTCTATCGGTCCTAAAGAAGCGCAGGAACAAATCCGTTCTGCTATGGCGCTTGGTGCTGACCGCGGTATTTTAGTTGAAACTGCAGATGAAATTGGCGCACTTGAAGTGGCTAAAATTTTAAAAGGTGTTGTTGAGCAAGAGCAGCCACAACTGATCCTTTTAGGTAAACAGGCAATCGATGATGACTCAAACCAGGTGGGTCAGATGTTGGGTGCTTTACTGGGCGCAGGTCAAGGTACATTCGCTTCTGAAGTGAAAGTAGACGGCGACAAAGTACAAGTGACACGTGAAATCGATGGCGGTTTACAAACTGTTGAATTATCACTGCCAGCAATCATCACGACTGACTTGCGTTTGAATGAGCCACGTTATGCGGCACTTCCAAACATTATGAAAGCGCGTAAAAAACCGCTGGATACCAAGTCTCCTGCAGATTACGGTGTATCAGCCGGGACTAAACTGAAAACTGTAAAAGTTGAGTCACCAGCTGAACGTAAAGCGGGCGTACAAGTGAAGTCTGTAGATGAGCTTGTTGAAAAATTAAAAAATGAAGCGAAAGTGATCTAATACAGAAGGATATAAATCATGAGTATTTTAGTTATCGCTGAGCACGACAACAAAGCACTAAATGGTGCAACGTTAAACGTTGTGGCTGCAGCTCAAAAAATCGGTGGTGATATCACTGTATTGGTTGCTGGTTCTGGCGCGCAAGCAGTTGCTGATCAGGCAGCTAAAGTTGCGGGCGTGAGCAAAGTATTACTGGCTGATGATGCTGCCTATGCAAATCAGCTGGCTGAAAATGTCGCAAAACTGGTTGCTGAATTGGGTAAAGGCTATAGCCATATCCTTGCAGCATCTACAACAACAGGTAAAAACATTTTACCTCGCGCTGCAGCATTGCTGGATGTCAGCATGATTACTGACATTATTGCAGTAGATAGTCCAAATACATTCAAGCGTCCAATTTATGCCGGTAACGCGATTGCAACTGTTGAATCTTCAGAAGCAATTGTTGTCGGTACTGTACGTGGTACAGCATTTGATGCGGTTGCTGCGGAAGGTGGTTCAGCTGCGGTTGAAGCTGCGGCATCTACAGGCGATGCAGGTATTTCTAAGTTTGTGAACGAAGAAATCGTGAAATCTGAACGTCCTGAATTAACAGCTGCACGTATTGTAGTATCAGGTGGTCGTGGTGTAGGTTCAGGTGAGAACTATCACAAAGTACTTGATCCACTGGCAGACAAGCTAGGTGCAGCACAAGGTGCATCTCGTGCAGCGGTTGATGCGGGCTTCGTTCCAAACGATATGCAGGTTGGTCAAACAGGTAAAATCGTTGCCCCTGATCTGTACATCGCTGTGGGTATCTCAGGTGCGATCCAGCACTTGGCCGGTATGAAAGATTCTAAAGTGATCGTTGCGATCAACAAAGATGAAGAAGCACCAATTAATGCAGTAGCTGACTACTGGTTAGTAGGTGACTTGAACACTGTAGTTCCAGAATTGGTTTCTAAAATCTAATTCCTGAACTTCGGTTAAAAAGACGCTCTTGCGCAAGCAGTAAAAGTTTTTACTTTGCTGTTTTGTTCAGGGGCGTTTTTTATTCTGTAATTTTTTATCGGAATTCATCAAAATTTAACATTTTTAGTATTGTTAAATTCAATAAACAGCAGAAGAGTCTAAAAATTATGCTAGTATGCCGGTTTTTGAAATCTTTGATTTCGTCAGCCGGAGTCTCCCATTGAGTTTTGATACCCGATTGTCCAATCAAGTCTTTATCTTATTTCTGCTGTGTCTAGGTTTGCCATTCCTGGTCGATTTGCATCTGCCACTTTTAGATGGTCAGCTCGTGCGTGGCGTTGAAAATGTTCAGGCTTTCTTATTATTGTTCTGTGCAATATTCAGTTATTTTTATATCCGTCCTTTTGATTTGGCGGATGGACAAAAGCAGTTCTGGTTATGGGCAATTTGCTGGTGGCTATTGTTGTTTGGCCGCAGTATCAGCTGGGGGCGAGATTATTTTCCGGAAGTGCCGAAAGTGTATTTCAGAGCGATTTCAATTGTGCTGATTGCGCCTGTGGTGTTTATGCTGTTCTCTCGTCATTTGCGTGCCGAAATTGTGCGTAAATTTAAGTCGGTATCCTTGCCGCTCTGGGTTTTAATTTTGAGTGTAGTCGGTCTAATTGCCGCAGATTCTATCGAACATGGCCGTGCCATCAGCTTTATTTTCCTGCACGATGTGGCTTATAAAGATTTTATGGAAGAAATGTATGAATTCCCGTTAATCCTGGGCTTATTCATGATGACTCTGCATATTATGAAGCAGGATAAACCGCCAGTGGTGGCCGAGCCAGTATATCTGGAGCTGGATGATCACGAAGCGGTGGCCAAGAACTAAGTCGGTTTCACATCATGCTCTCAAATATAAATCATGCCTTGTCCGAGGCATGATTTTTTTATGTCTTTTATTTCAAAAAAGAAGATTGCTTGATCCAAGGCCAATTTTGTCGCAAAGCGTATATTTTATGCATAGCGCAATATTGATCAAATGAGCAGAAATGCCATGTGGCGCGATGGATTTCACAGCTGGATATGCTGATAAAAGTAGCTGCAAGACCGATTGGCAAAAATAGCTTAAAAATGTACCAAAAACTCATCTTTAAACATTAGAAAATTAACAAGATTAAGATGAACAGGATGACACAAAAATAGGACTATTTATGCTATAATTCCCAGCTAAATTTTCGTTTTTTAACTCAAGTTTTGAGTTAAATTTTTTGCCAAATTTACGATATAAAATGCGGGCAGAAATCTGCTTGTATAACAAGGAGTATGCATGAGCGTATCGGAAATTAGACCGATTGCCATTGAGGATGAACTCAAGCATTCATATCTCGATTATGCAATGAGCGTGATTGTGTCACGGGCATTGCCAGATGTACGAGATGGTTTAAAACCTGTTCATCGTCGTGTGCTTTATGCAATGCACGAATTGGGCAATGACTACAACAAAGCCTACAAAAAGTCTGCCCGTGTTGTGGGTGATGTGATCGGTAAATACCATCCACACGGCGATTCCGCAGTCTATGAAACCATCGTTCGTATGGCGCAAGACTTCAGTCTGCGTTATCAACTGGTGGATGGTCAGGGTAACTTCGGTTCGATTGATGGCGATAGTGCGGCCGCAATGCGTTATACCGAAGTACGTATGACCAAGCTGGCCCATGAACTCCTGGCCGATCTGGAAAAAGATACCGTAGATTGGGTCGATAACTACGATGGCTCGGAGCGTATTCCTGACGTTCTGCCAACCCGTATTCCAAACCTGCTGGTGAATGGTTCTGCCGGTATTGCCGTCGGTATGGCGACCAATATGGCACCGCATAACCTTACCGAAGTGATTAATGCCTGCCTGGCCTATGCCGATAATCCGAATATCAGCATTGAAGGCCTGATGGAACACATCAGTGGTCCAGACTTCCCGACAGGCGGCATCATTTACGGTAAATCGGGCATTGTCGATGCTTACCGTACCGGTAAAGGCCGTTTGCATATCCGTGGTAAATATCATTTTGAAGAAGACCAGAAATCTGGTCGTACCACCATTGTCTTTACTGAAATTCCGTATCAGGTTAACAAAGCCAAAACCATTGAGCGTATTGCTGAACTGGTTAAAGAGAAAAAACTGGAAGGAATCTCGGAGTTACGTGACGAGTCCGATAAAGACGGTATGCGCATTGCGATTGACTTGAAACGTGGTGAGAACGCCGAAGTCATCGTCAATAACCTGTTCCTGAACACGCAGCTGGAAAACTCGTTCAGTATCAACATGGTCTGCCTCGACAACGGCCAGCCAAAACTGATGAACCTGAAAGACATCATTGCTGCGTTTATCCGTCACCGCCAGGAAGTGGTGACTCGCCGTACCATGTATGAACTGCGCAAAGCACGTGAACGCGGTCATATCTTGGAAGGTCTGACCGTTGCTTTGGCGAATATTGATGCCATCATCGAAACCATTAAAACTTCTGCCAACCCGGCCGAAGCGCGTGAGCGTTTACAGGCTGGCGAATGGGCCGCTGGTGGTGTGGTGGCATTGCTGGAAAAAGCCGGTTCCGTGTCTATTCGCCCGGATGAAATTGAAGGTGAAGATTTAAGCCGTCCATTTGGTTTGGATGGAGATGTTTATCGTCTTTCTCCAGCGCAGGTCGGTGCGATTCTGGAACTGCGTTTACACCGCTTAACCGGTCTGGAACAAGACAAGTTACATGCAGAATATTCTGAAATTCTGGCGCAAATCGCTGAATACACTGCTATTTTAAATGACTTTAATTTATTGATGGCGGTGATTCGTGAAGAGCTGGCGCTGTTATTGCAGCAATATGGCGATGCACGTCGCACTGAAATTGTTGAATCCCGCATCGACTTCTCGCGTGAAGATTTAATTCCTGAAGAGCAGGTGGTGTTAACCGTTTCACAATCCGGTTATGCCAAGACTCAGCCATTGTCCGATTATCAGGCTCAGCGCCGTGGTGGTCGTGGTAAGTCTGCCACAAGCATGAAAGAAGATGATTATATCCAGCATCTGATTGTCACCTCGAACCACGCGACCGTACTGTGCTTTACCGATGTCGGTAAGGTCTATCGCCTGAAAGTATTTGAAGTGCCACAAGCTTCACGTGGTTCGAAAGGCCGTCCAATGGTCAACCTGTTGCCATTAGATGCCAATGAAACCATTACCGCGATTCTGCCAGTAATTGATGCACCGAAGAAATTCAAAGAGCGTCTGGCCGATTTCCGTAGTTTTGTGAAAGCCAACTCAGTACAATTACAGCAAAATCAAGTAATTGCTAGCCATTATGTCGAACTTGAAGCCGCATTTGCAGAACTGGCAGATGGTGATGATCTGTCGGATGCCTTGCGTGTTCAGTTAAAGCAGCTGGGCCTAGAGCTGTCAGCCACAGACCTGGATGATGAAATTGTTGCAGAATTTGCCGAGCAGGCTGAAAATCTGCGCAAAAACTTCTATGTGTTTATGGCAACAGCGTCTGGTACGGTTAAACGTGTCGAGCTGGAGCAGTTCAGCAATGTGCGTTCTAACGGTTTACGTGCCATTGAACTGAACGAAGAAGACACCCTGATTGGCGTGGCGATTACCGATGGCGAGCAGCAGATCATGCTGTTCTCGAATGAAGGTAAGGCAATCCGTTTTGCTGAAACTGATGTTCGTGCCATGGGCCGTTCAGCCAAAGGTGTGCGTGGTATGCGTGTCACCATTGGTGCAGCTCAAGCGGAAGAGGCCGAAGACGATACAGCCGATAGCGAAGATGATGCAACCGATAGCAATTTTGTTAGCCGGATTGTGTCGCTGGTCGTGGTGCCAGAAACCGGTGAAGTGCTGTGTGCATCCGCCAATGGTTATGGTAAACGTACTCCGGTCGATGACTTCCCGACCAAAAAACGGGGCGGTAAGGGTGTAATTGCGATCAAGACCTCTGAACGTAACGGTGAACTGGTCGGTGCGGTGGCCATTGATGCCTCGAAAGAATTGATGCTGATTTCGGATGGCGGTACGCTGGTACGTACCCGTGCTTCGGAAGTGGCAGAAACTGGTCGTAATGCGCAAGGTGTACGTTTAATCCGTTTAGGTGAAAATGAAACCTTGGTGGGTGTAGAAGCGATTGAAGCCGTGGAAGAAGATGAATTTTCTGAAGATTTAGCTGATGAAAATACAGCTTTAGATACGGTAGAGACCGATGCAGTAGCTGCTGAGCAGGATGAAAAACCGGCTGAAGAATAATTTTTCTTCTCATGAAAAGGACGCTTCGGCGTCCTTTTTTACACAGTACCGTACAGGAATAACCCGATATGCAGCTTAAATTATGGATGGGCTTGAGTGTTCTGGCTTTGGCCGGATGTGATCAGCTGGGTCAAAAAGCCATGGACGCCATTCCAAATCCGAGTCCGCAGCAGGAACAGGTGGCACAGGCGGCCTATGACAATTTACGTGATGGCGAGTTCGAGCAGTTTCTGAATCATCTCGAGCCAGAACTCAAAAGCCATTTTCAGGACAATCAGAAAGTCATGAAACGCTTTGCCAAGGTGATTCCAAAAGACGAGTATAAGTCGCGTACCCTGATGACCAAAAGTATTGAAACCGGTAGCAATCAGCCGGGGCAGTACAAGATTAGCTATGAATATGCGTATCCAAAAAATCTGGTGCAATATGACGTCAGCTTTGACCAGCCGGGCGGTAGCAGTAAAATCCGCAACTTGAATATTCAGGTATTTGGTGAGTGAGTGCACTCTTAATCGCTACATTTTACTGCGCTTGACCAGATCACTGCCTATTACTGCATATATGCTTAAGATCAGCGCAAATTACATTTAATCAAGAGAAAAAGGTCATCCACATTGGGCCAGATATAGAGATGAATAGGCTTCCAATCTGCTGGAAAAGTTAAAATTATCTTGTGAATCTATATTGATTTTTCGACTGTATCTGCGTGCCAAGATTGAAATAATTTTGTGCAAGCCCGAGCAAGATGTGGTTAAATGCCTATTTTATTGTGTTTCACCTTGACAAGGAAAAATCATGCGCGCGTACAACTTCTGTGCTGGCCCTGCTGCATTACCCACTGCCGTATTAGAAAAAGCTCAAGCAGAAATGCTGGACTGGCACGGCAAAGGCCTTTCGATCATGGAAATGAGCCATCGTAGCAAAGATTATGTTGCGGTTGCAGAAAAAGCAGAAGCCGATTTACGCAAACTCATGAACATTCCTGAGAACTATAAAGTACTGTTCTTGCAGGGTGGGGCATCCTTACAATTCTCGGCAATTCCATTAAACCTGCTCGGTAAAAATGACAAGGCCGATTATATCCATACCGGTATCTGGTCTGAAAAAGCATTAAAAGAAGCACAGCGTTATGGCGATATTCATGTCGTGAACGCAGGTATTCAGATTGATGGTAAACATGCGATTAGCGCGCAAAGCGAGTGGGATTTATCTGCAGATGCAGCTTATGTGCATTATGCCGACAATGAAACCATTGGTGGTCTGCAATTTGCCAGCATTCCTGAAACCGACAAGCCGTTGGTGTGTGACTATTCATCTAGCATTCTGTCTGCACCGCTAGATGTTAGCAAGTTTGGTTTAATTTATGCGGGTGCACAGAAAAATATTGGCCCGGCAGGTTTAACCCTGGTGATTATCCGTGAAGATTTACTGGATCAGGCCAAGCCGGAAATTCCAAGCATCCTGAAATATTCAGATCAGGCGAAAAATGGTTCAATGGTGAATACGCCATCGACCTATGCCTGGTATTTATCCGGTCTGGTTTTTGAATGGTTACTGGAAAATGGTGGGGTTGATGCCATGCATCAGACCAACCTTGAAAAAGCCAAACTGCTGTATGGTTATATCGATTCAAGCGATTTCTACGCCAACCCGATTGTTGAAGCCAACCGTTCGATCATGAACGTACCATTTACGCTGGCCAATGCCGATCTGGAAAAACAGTTCCTGCAAGAAGCGGAAGCCAATCATCTGTTGAATCTGGCTGGTCACCGTTCAGTTGGTGGTATGCGTGCCAGCATTTATAATGCCGTGCCACTTGAAGGTGTTCAGGCACTGGTTAACTTTATGGATGACTTTGCCAAACGCAACGGCTAATCCAGCGTATACGAAAAAGCCCATCATCAGGATGGGCTTTTTTTATGGAATACGGATTAAAAAATAAATTGATGCAGCAGGTAGGCAGAAATCATCATGCCCAGAACAAAAAACAGGCAGGACATTTTATCCAGACGATAACGCTGACCCATTTGATGTTCAACAGATTGTAAGTTTTCTTCTTGCACGATTTTCATAGATATTATATTCCAGTGATCTATTTATCGTTGATACTTTCGATTTGTCACATATTATTAACATAAAAAATTGGTTAAATAAAGTACTAAATACATTTTCCTTAATAAACTTTTCAGCCGATTTAAAATCAGAACATCATCTCTTCATTCTGTTGACCGGATTTATTCAATATTCAATTTTTAAACAGATTTAATCTAAGTCTATGAAAATCAATAGAGATTAAATAATAAGCTTTAAAATTTAAAACTGTGGATAAATAAGTGATTTTTGAATTTAAAATAGTGATATTTAGAATAAAACTGTGGATAAAATATAATCAAATAAATTCAAAAGATACAAAAAAGACCTGCTTCAAGCTGAAAGCTCATATTGAAGCAGGTCTTTCTTTAAATATAAATTATTGTTTTTTCGCGTAAATACTGACCTGAATCCAGATATTGCCGCGAATGAACTGGCCAATTTCAAAATCAGCAAACTTGGGTTCTTTGGTCGCAATACGGATTAAAGTGGCTGGCTGGTTGTCTTCATGAATCAGGCAGACATCATACAGGGTGTAATCCTGATTCATAAACTGTGCTTGGGTTTTACCGACCACATTGCCTTGGAACCAGGCTTCATCTTCCTGTCCTAAGACTTCGCCATATAAATAGGCCACCATTTTGGAGAAATTCACGGTCACCGGGGCTTTATCTTCTTCAGATTTTGGCTCCCAGGCGTCAATCTGTTCCTGTAAATTGGCTGGGGCAACGCCATTATTGGCCGCCAGAATATCATTTAAGGCACGGTGATGTTTAATCGAGGCCGGATCATCAACAATCAGCTGCTCATCTTCTGCCACGGCTTCTAGCTCGTAAGCCCAACCATTCAGATGCGCGATATAAGTCTGGTCTTTTTGGTACTGGTGATGATTGACGCTATACAGACTGTCAAAGGCATAGACCGTGGTGTTTTCACCCAGATTCAATCCCAAAACTGCCTGGGTATTGGAAGGGCAGCTAATGATCCGTTCAATGGTCACCGGGGTTTTATACGGGCTTTCAAAGCATGGAAAGGCTGTTTTAACCGCTTTCGGCTGATTGGCCTCTACGGCAATGACCTGCGCCAGTTGAATCGGCTGTTTGACCGGGCCCTGAATCAGCCAGGTGCTGTCATCCATATCACATTCTTGTGTGCATAGCCCCATTGGCATGATGGGTGCATCCAGTGCCTGACCTAACCATTTGGGAACATCAACATTCGGCTGATCGGTGAGCAGCGTCCAATGCTCTACATGGCTGCCAAAACTTTGATCTTCAATGGTAATAATGTCTGGTCTGTTCTGATTTTTCATAAGCACGTTAAGAGAATGTCGAGTGGCCTTAATCTATTTAATCGAGGGTGTTTTAAATTTTTCAAGTCTGGGCGCCGATTTCTCCTTTGAAAATGCCCGAAATGATGAGAAAAGTCAAAAGATGTGCTCAGGCAGTTCAAGCAAAATCAGCTGATCCAGCGAGTTATTACTCCAGCAGCATCTTCGAGAAAAAGCCTGTATTTCCCACCGCGGCGTTGAGTGAATTTTGCTACACTAGGGGCATCAAAATTGCCGGAATTGAAAGTGCTGCCATTTAAGCTGTGGGTGGATGCCGATGCCTTACCAAGAATTTTAAAAGATGTGATTATCCGGGCTTCAGACCGTTATCAGCTCGAAGTAATTTTTGTGGCCAATCAGAATGTGGGTATTACCCCATCGGTGCGGATTAAATCCTTGCAGGTCATGAGCGGGGCGGATGCGGCCGATCAGGAAATTGTTGAGCGAATGCAGGCCAATGATATTGTGGTGACTCAGGATATTCCACTGGCAGCGCAGGTGATTGAAAAGGGCGGTATTGCGATTCATCCACGTGGTGAAATCTATACCACCGCCAATGTTAAAGCGCGGCTGCATTTACGTGATTTTATGGATACCTTGCGCGGCGCTGGCGTGCAGACCGGTGGGCCACCGCCAATTTCCGAACGCGATAAACGTGAATTTTCCAGCAGTCTGGATCAGACCATTCAAAAACAAAAACGTAAAACCGGCTGAATTACATGCCCTCAAAAAATAATATTGCCCTGACTTATATGCTGCTGGTGTTTATCTGGGCCTCGACACCGCTGGCGATTGTCTGGAGTGTGTCGGATCTACATATGCTGTGGGCGCTGGCTTTACGTTTTTTTATTGCCTTGCCGCTGGCCTTTATCTTTTTGTTGCTGCTCAAAGTGCGTTTTCCGGTTGATCAGACGGCATTGCACAGTTATGTGGCGGGTTCCTGCAGCCTGTTTGGTTCCCAGATTTTTACCTATCTGGCCACCAGCTATTTAAGTTCGGGCATGATTGCACTGATGTTTGGTCTGGCGCCGATTATTGCCGGCCTGATCGGGCGTTTTGCCTTTCAGCAGCGTCTGAAAAAACTGCAATGGTTCGGGATGCTGGTTGCGGTGCTGGGACTGGGCATTATCTGTTTGGGCGGAGAAAACCAGCATGTACAGCCGGTCGGGATTGGCCTGATGCTGCTGAGCGTGCTGATTTATGCCATGTCCATTTTCTGGGTCAAAAAAGTGAATGCCAAGGTGGAACCTGTGGCACAGGCCACCGGATCAATCCTGGTTTCAACCTTGATGGCAATTTTGATGTTGCCGTTGATCTGGCCTTATGCACCGACTGAAATTCCGGAAACCAAGGCTTTATTCTCTTTACTGTATACCGTGGTGATGGCCTCACTGATTGCCATGTTCTGTTATTTTAAGCTGGTACAGAATATTCAGGCGACCACATTGTCACTGACCACTGTCATGACCCCAATGCTGGCCTTATTAATTGGCGCATTCCTGAATCAGGAGGCTTTGAGCTTGACGGTGCTGATGGGAGCCTTGGTCTTATTGTTTGGCTTGTTCTTATATTTTTTCCATGATTTACGTGCTAGCCGCACGTTGGCACGTAAACAGGCACATCCTGAAACTTATTTAGATTGACACTGCTGGATGACTTCGGTCAGTTTGCTGCGGTCTTGCGGGTGTAAAGTAATAAAATAGGCGCCGGTACGATAGCGGCCATTATCTTCGGCATTGCTATAGACCACCTGGGCGGTTGCAGCAATATGAAAGAAGTTTTCCGGATGACTTAAGGTCACGTGAATATAGCGGCCATCGGCAATTTCACGCTCGCTGTAGAAGCTTAAACCGCTTTCGGAAAAGTTGACCTGTTCTGGTACAGGTAACATGCTTTGTACAATTGCATCGTATAAAGAACCGGTAATCAGGTTTAATTTTTGGTTGAATAAGGATAAGATTCGAGCAATTTGTTGATCTTTTTCAGATAATTGTTCTAATTCGTAGTTAAGCGCATGATCAAATTGATCTAATTCAGCGAGTAGTAGAAAATAACGCGGCAACATAAAATTAGGATCGTAAGGATCATTAAGAGCAACTTGATCAGAAATAAGCTGATAGTTGATTCTCAACGCAGCATCGATACGTGACATCACGCGACGTTCATTTTGAGCGTTTTGATGCTGTAAATTTTCCATAATGTATTACCTCGGACTAGATGGTATGTTTAAACCAATCTCGCTATATATAGGGTTGAGATATACGCGCGCTCGGCGCAGTAATCACTTTATTTCTTTTATTGCTCTGGTTTCAATGATCGGTCTCACTTTAGGTGTTGCTGTTCTGATTACAGTGTTATCTGTGATGAACGGATTTGACCGTGAATTGAAGAACCGGGTCTTGGGGATGATTCCGCAAGCGACTGTTTCATCTACCCAGATTTTAACAGATTGGCCTGAACTTGCAAAAAAAGTTGAGCAACATGAGCACGTTACAGGTGCTGCACCGTTTACCCAATTACAGGGGATGTTGACCGCACACGGTCAGGTTTCCGGCATTATGGTGACCGGTATCGAGCCGGAATATGAGAAGAAAGTTTCGATTATTCATCAGCATATGGTGGAAGGCAGCATTGATAACCTGAAAAAAGGCGAGTTTGGGATTGTGCTGGGCAAGCAAATGACCGATGCCTTGGGCCTCAGTTTAAATGACAGTATTACTTTGGTCTTGCCTGAAGCAACGCCGTCGCCGGCCGGTGTGGTGCCACGTTTTAAACGTTTTACCATTGTGGGGATTTTCAGCATTGGTGCTGAAGTTGATTCGATGATGGGCTATATCGCCCTGAATGATGCTTCGACCTTGTTACGTCTGCCGGATGGCGCACAAGGCGTACGCATGAAGCTGGACGATATTTTTGCCGCACCTATCGTTGCCAACGACATTGTGAGTGAACTGCCAGCCAATTTCTATGCTTCGGACTGGACCTATACCCATGGCAACCTGTTTAGTGCGATTCAGATGGAAAAGGCCATGGTCAGCCTGTTACTGTTCCTAATCGTACTGGTCGCAGCCTTTAATATTGTCTCTTCTCTGGTGATGGTAGTGACTGACAAAAAAGCTGATATCGCAATTTTACGGACCTTAGGTGCATCTCCGGGCACAATTACCCGAATCTTTATGGTGCAAGGTACTGTGATTGGCGTGATCGGGACAGTCTCCGGTGCGATTCTCGGGATTATTTTTGCCTCCAGCATTAGTGGTTTTATTGCCTGGCTGAACAATGTGTTAGGCTTAAATCTGTTTGATGCCTATTTCATTAACTACTTACCATCGCATTTAAGATGGCAAGATGTCGTGGTTATTGTCAGTCTGTCTTTAATTTTAAGTTTCCTGGCCACAATTTATCCGGCGTTACGCGCGGCGAAAATTCAACCTGCAGAGGCGCTTCGTTATGAATAAAACTGTACTAGAAGCCAAACAGGTCACTAAACATTTTACTGATGGCAAAACCACAGTAGATGTGCTGCGCGGCCTCGATTTAAAAATCGAACAGGGACAATTTGTGTCGATTGTCGGCGCCAGTGGTTCAGGTAAAAGTACCTTGCTGCACGTCCTTGGCGGGCTTGATCGTCCAAGTCAGGGCGAGGTTTATTTAAATGGCCAGCGCTTTGACAATTTAGGCGAAGCTGAGCGTGGTTATTTGCGTAACCAATATCTGGGCTTTGTTTATCAGTTCCACCATTTGCTACCTGAATTTAGTGCGCTGGAAAATGTGGCAATGCCCTTGATGCTGCGTAAGGAAAGCAACTTTAAAGAAGTCAAACAGCAGGCCGAATATCTGCTGGATCGGGTGGGCTTATCGCATCGATTGACCCATAAACCGGGTGAACTGTCGGGTGGTGAACGTCAGCGTGTGGCCTTGGCGCGTGCCATTGTCACCAAGCCGGCAGTCATGCTGGCTGATGAACCGACCGGGAACCTGGACCGTAAAACCGCCATCAAGATTTTTGAGCTGTTACGCGAGCTGCGCCGTGAGTTTAATATGGCCATGCTAATTGTGACCCATGATGAAGAGCTGGCCAAATCGGCCGATACCATTTTGCATATGCAGGATGGCATCTGGGTACCCGACTAAAACCCGATTATCAGATCAATGACCCTTGAAGCCCACTCCGGTGGGCTTTATGCTTGCTCAAAATAAAAATAAGACAGAAAACGACATGTTCAAAATCATGGGTGCCGGCTGGATTGTAGGTATTGCCTGTATGGGCAAAACGCTATGGCCGATGCTGGATTTCCCACTCTGGTTGTCAGGCCTGTTACTGATTATCCTGCTTTTACAGCAAATAGCTGCTTTACATTGGTCCCATCTGGGCATCCAATTGATTAATACCTGTGTGGCATTTGTCATTACATTTTTGTTGGGGCTGAATTTTGCCCAAAACCAGTTGCAAGAGCGGTTGATATTTCGTGAACTGACCCGCCAGCCGGCAGAGGTGGTGGTCTATGTCCAGCAAATCAATCAGCTGGGTAGCAGCCAGCTCCGGCAACCGGTTCAGGTGCTGAACCGGCATAGCCAGCCGGTGCAATGGCTGGCCTTGCTGCCGGCTGAACAGGAACTACAGCTGGGGCGTTATTATCGTTTACAGGGGCAGACCTTGCCGGCGCACAGTTTTGCCGTTCCGGGTGCGTTTGATGTAGAGCAGTGGTATCTCCAGCAAAATATCATGAGCGGCTTTCAGGTCCAGTCGATTGTGGAACTGACTGAATCGGAACTGTATCGGCTGGGATTTGGGGCACATTTAAGACAGCATCAGCAACTCTGGCCGCAATTTAAATTGTGGATCGAAACACAGCGTTTACAGATTCGTGACTTTATCCAGCAGCAGGCATTGCAGCATCCCGGCTTAATACTGGCACTGCTGACTGGCGATAAAAGTTTACTCGATGAAGCCACCGAGCAGCAGTTTCAGCGTTTCGGGATGAGTCATTTGCTGGCGATTTCCGGGCCGCATGTGCTGATTTTTGCCGCCATGCTGTGTTTTGTGCTGCAGCGCCTGGTCACTCGCTATTGGCCCGAATTATATGCGCAATTGCCCCGAAGTTATCTGCTGTTGCTGCCGTTTATGGGCTGTGTATTTGTATATTGTGCCTATGTTGGGTTTGAAATTCCTGCGCTCAGGACTTTACTGATTTGTCTGGTGGCAGGCGCCTGCCTGTTGCTAAAGCAGCCGATACAGCCGCTGTCTTTGCTGATTGGTAGTGCTTCGTTATTGCTGCTGCTTGATCCGTTAAGTGTGCTGTCGGCGGCATTCTGGCTGTCTTATGGCGCCTGCTTTGTGCTGTTAAGGATTTACCAGACCCTCCGGCAACAACCGGTGCATCCGCAGCAGACGTTGATGCAGAAATTGTGGCAGGGCTTCCGGCTGTTATTTGAATCGCAATGGAAAATTTTTATTGCGCTGTTTCCGCTGATGATCATCTTCTTCAAGCAGATTGCCTGGATTGCGCCGCTGAGTAATCTATTGGCCATTCCCTGGATCGGTCTGGTGACTGTACCGCTGGATATTCTGGCCGGTTTAAGTTTTTATCTGGCGGAACCGCTGAGCCAGTTGCTGTTTCAGCTCAATGACTTGGCGCTAAGTCTGTTATTGGGTTGTTTGCAGTTGCTGGATTTGCTGTTTGTGCCGCAACTGATTCCGGTTGCGCTGAGCCCACCGATGCTGCTGAGTCTGGTGCTGGGACTGATGATTTTATTTCTTCCCGCAGGTCTAGTGCCTAAAGCCTGGTCAGCGCTGTGCTTGTTGCCTTTGCTGTTTCAGGATCAGTTTTCTCGGCAGGTGGAACTTACTGTGCTGGATGTTGGGCAGGGGCAGGCAATCTTTTTACGCTATCGTGAACACAGCATGATGATTGATATGGGCGGTCATTATGATGAACAGAAATGGAGTATCGGCCGGCAGATTATCCAGCCCTTTTTAAGTGTCAAAGGCGTGCAGCAGTTAGATTATTTATGGTTGACCCATCTGGATCAGGATCATAGCGGCGCTTATCAGACCTTAAAGCCACAGTTACAGGTGCAACAGGTCTATGCCAATGCTCAGCTTGAAGTAAATCCTCATAGCCATTTTGACTATTGCCAGCAAGGACAGCAATGGCAGTGGCAGCCGGGCATCCAGATACAGGTACTCTCTCCGAAACCGGAGCAGTTAAATCCTGTAGAACAGCAGAAAAATGAAAGTTCCTGTGTGCTGCTGGTCGAGTTTGCACAGGCTCAGCCTTATTCTCGCTTTTTATTGATGGGTGATGCAGGCTGGCCGACTGAATATCAGTTATTACAGGATTATCCGGATTTAAAAGTGGATGTGCTGGTGCTTGGCCATCATGGTAGCCGGCACAGTTCATCTTACCAGTTTTTAAAACAGCTGGAGCCTAAACTGGCAATTGCATCGGCGGGGCTGAATAACCGTTATGGCCATCCGAGCACGCAAGTAAAAGCGCGACTGAACGCCTTAAAAATTCCCTTATGGCAGACCGCGCAGCAGGGTAGCATCCAGTTTTATCCCACTGAGAATGAGGTGCTACCGTACCGGCATACGCGGGTCTGGCTGCGGCGCGATTAAGCGGAATTGACCTGTTTGGTATTTTGAATTAACGCCAAGGCTTCATCCGTAGGAATATCATAAATTCGTCTTAAGGCTGGATGTGCCTTAAAGCGTTTATAACTCCAGTGATAATGTTCCGGATGCTGGGCAACTAGCTGTTCAATCTTCTGGTGAATCATTGCGGTGCCTTCATTGGCAGAACAGTCGTAGAGCCGTGCGTCCATGGCTTCAATGAAAATATCAAAACCTTGCTGTTCATTGCGCAGTGCATACAGAAACAGGGCAGCGGCTTTAGTTTTTTGAATCAGCTTGGCGCTCAGGTTGCTGGATTCAAGTGGCAGACCAAAATAGTGAATCATTACACCCCCCAAATGCGGGGTGTGGTCCGGCAGAATTACCGTGGTTCCGCCTTGTTTCAGTGCCTTAAAAATCTGACGAATACCGCTGTCATTGGTCGGCACCAGATTGGCCTGTTCACGGCTGCGAGCGTTACGGACAAACTCATCAGCCGATGGATTTTTCACCGGTTTATACATGATGGTCATTTCGGTGTGCTGCGCCACCCAGGCATTCATGATTTCCCAGGTGCCAAAATGCGGCACAATCAGTACCACGCCTTTTTGCGCAGCCAGTGCCTCATGTAACAGCTGTTCGCCATGCACCTGATGAATGCGGGAAATATTCTTGTGGTTTTCTGCGCCCCAGATATTAAAAAACTCAAAATAAGAGGTGAGTTCATTGCGAATGGCCTGACGCGCCAGCTGTTCACGCTGGGTCGTATCTAAATGCGGCAGGGCAATATTTAAATTGAGGCGAATGACCTGAGAGGTCTTGCTGAGCTGAAAGACATTCAAAAATGCCGCCAACACGCGGGCCGCCCAACGTGAAAGGCTGAGGGGTTGTCGACTGACAAAATGAAGTAAACGAGAGATAGTCGTTGGGGCGAGTTTATCAGTCATTCAGTATAGTGAAATCTAAAGAAAAGGTTAAAAATGAAAATATTATAGGGGAAAACATTCAATTTAGACAGCAATCAGTTTTTCGGCGTATATAATGGAGGAAAATTAACTCGAGTTTTGGATTGTTTTTATGTCCGATTGGCCGCCTAAACCAGAAAATGAAATCAAGAATAGCCATCCACCCACAGCACAACAACCGACAGGAAACGAATGGAAGTTACTGGAAAAAGCGGTTTTAGCCTCTGTTGAAGAACAGCGCCGCGCCAGACGCTGGGGAATTTTCTTTAAGTTCCTGACCTTTGCCTATATTTTTATTCTGCTGGTGATTATGGGTAAAAGCTGTAGCAATAATTCTGCTACGGCCGTGACCAGCAGTTCGCATATTGCCGTGGTCGATATTGTGGGCACCATCGCAGCGGATAAACAGAGCGTCAATAGTGAAAATACCATTAAATCACTGCGTAAAGCCTATGAAGCAAGCGGCAGTAAGGCGGTGGTGCTAAATATTAATTCACCGGGCGGATCACCGGTTCAGTCCGATGAAATCTGGCAGGAAATCCAGTATTTAAAACAGCAGCATCAGGATAAAAAACTGTATGCGGTGATTGGCGATACCGGCGCTTCAGGCGCTTATTATATTGCTTCAGCTGCCGATGAAATTATTGCCAATCCATCCAGTCTGGTTGGCTCGATTGGGGTGATTATGCCGAATTATGGCGTTAGTGGCTTAATGCAAAAGCTGGGTGTTGAAGATCGCACCATGACCTCCGGTGAAAATAAGGCGCTGCTGTCGATGACACAACCGGTGGATCCGGCACAAAAAGCCCATGTTCAGGGTGTGCTGGATAATGTGCATGCGCATTTCATTACTGCAGTCAAACAGGGCCGTGGCAACAAGTTAAAAGCCAATGATCCAACCTTGTTTTCCGGTTTATTCTGGACCGGTGATCAGGCGTTGAAACTGGGTATTATTGACCGTCTGGGCAGTATGAATACGTTAAAACGTGAATTAAAAGTCGACAAAACCGTCAACTATACCATTGAATATAATCCGCTGGATTCGATGCTGGGTCGTATGGGCACTGCGGTGGGTCAGGGGATGGCCAGCGCTGTATCGCAGCAGATTCAATCTGAACAAAGTACCAAATTACAATGAAACCATTAATCCATTTTGCTCACGCCAATGGCGTACCGTCACGGGTCTATCAAAAACTGTTTCAGCATCTGCAAGATGATTATGACGTGATTGATGTGCCTTTGCTCGGGCCAGATAAACGTTATCCAATCGATAATCACTGGAACAGTCTGACCCAGCAGGTGATTGACAGTATTGTGCGGCAGGCACAAGGCCGCAAGGTGATTGCACTGGGTCATTCACTTGGTTCGGTGCTGAGCTTTCAGGCCGCGCAGCAACGCCCGGAACTGTTTTCCCAGCTGATCATGCTGGATCCGCCAATGATCATGGGTAAAGAAGCCTTAGTGATGCATGTAGCGAAACTGTTGAAGCTGAAAGCCCTCGATAAAATGTCACCGGCGGGATTGTCTAAACGCCGCCGTGATCATTGGGAGTCACGTCAGCAGGCGGCCGAGCTGCTCAGACCCAAAGGCTTTTATCAAGATTTTGATCCGGACTGTTTTCAGGCTTATATCGACCATGCACTGACAGAAGATCCTGTACGTGGTGGGGTGACGCTTACCATTCCTAAAATGGATGAAGTACAGATTTTCCGTACCAATCCATCTTTATGGTGGTTGCCACAGGCCAAGCTGAAGGTGCCGGCACAACTGGTGGTGGCCGAGAAAGGTCCGTTTCTGGCCCGCAAGTTTCCACAGCAAATTGAGAAGAAATTCGGGATTCCTTTTCATGTTGCGCCGGGCGGTCATATGTTCCCACTGGAACAGCCTGAGCAAGTGGCACAGATGATTAAATCCTTATTACAGGATCAGGCACCTTAAGATTACTTTTGGGAAAAATCAGGTCATAAAAAAACGCATCCGAGGATGCGTTTTTTTATAGATATTACTTTTTATTTTAGCGCTGACAGAACTGTAGCGGTTGCGCTAACACCTGACCACGATACAGCACCGCGTTTGGTGTGTGCTGCAGCGTACCACTACAAATCCATTCCACCACTTGCGGATAAATCAGATGTTCCAGCACATGCACACGATTGGCCAAGCTTTCCACGCTGTCCTGATGCGATACAGTAAGTACCCCTTGGGCCAGCGCCTGACCGGCATCCAGCTCGGCAGTCACATAATGTACCGTACAGCCATGATAGACATCACCCGTGTTTAACACCCGTTGATGAGTATGCATGCCTTTGTAATGCGGCAGCAGAGAAGGGTGAATGTTCAGCATTTTCCCTTCCCAGGCTTTAACAAACTTGGCGCTTAAAATGCGCATAAAGCCTGCCAGCACCACCAGATCAACCTCCCAGTCTAAAAGCTGTTGATGCATCACATCATCAAAACTTTCACGGTCTGGGTATTGCTTGTGTTCAATTACCGCAGTGGCAATACCGGCTTTTTGGGCACGTTCCAGCGCATAGGCTCCAGGTTTGTTGGAAATGACCCCGACAATTTGTCCCGAAAGACGGGCATCAATCAGGGCCTGTAAGTTCGATCCACTGCCTGAAACAAGTACAGCAATTTTCAACATAGACAATTACGCAAAAATCACACGGATTTTTTCGTCAGCACCTTCAACAGATTCTGCATTGTCAACAATGTGACCCATTGCCCAAGCTTTTTCGCCCAACTGGTTCAGCAATTCAACAGTTTTGTCAGCATCCGCTGCATCCACTGCCAATACCATACCAACGCCACAGTTAAAGGTACGGTACATTTCGAATTGTTCAACACCGCCTTCTTTTTGCAGCAGTTTGAACAGTTCTGGCCATTCCCAAGAGGATTCGTTAATTACCGCTTGCGCACCATTTGGCAGAACGCGTGGTAAGTTACCAGGTAAACCGCCACCGGTGATGTGCGCCATTGCGTGAACATCAACAGATTTAAGTAATTCAAGAATAGGTTTGACATAAATACGGGTTGGCTCCATCGCTGCATCTGCCAGCGGACGGCCATCTACGATTTGAGTCAGGTCAACGTTTTTCACGTCCAGAATTTTACGAAGCAGAGAATAGCCGTTTGAGTGTGCACCTGAAGACGCAACACCAATCAGAACATCACCCGCTTTGACTTTAGAGCCATCAATAATTTTGCTTTGCTCAACCACGCCTACGCAGAAACCTGCAAGGTCATAATCTTCGCCTTCATACATGCCTGGCATTTCAGCAGTTTCACCGCCAACCAGTGCACAGCCCGCAAGCTCACAACCTTGACCGATCCCGGTAACTACATTGGCTGCAACATCAACGTTTAAGTGACCCGTTGCATAGTAGTCGAGGAAGAACAGTGGTTCTGCGCCACAAACCAGCAGGTCGTTCACACACATGGCCACCAGATCCTGACCAATAGTGTCATGACGGTTTAAATTAAGGGCTAAACGTAATTTTGTACCAACACCGTCTGTGCCTGATACGAGAACAGGTTCTTCATAACCTTTAGGAATTTTACAAAGTGCGCCAAAGCCGCCTAATCCGCCCATCACTTCAGGACGAGTGGTGCGTTTCGCAACAGATTTAATTCGATCGACTAACGCGTCACCGGCTTCGATGTCGACACCAGCATCTTTATAGCTTAAACCAGGGGTAGGGTTAGAAGTTGAGTTGCTCATAATGAAGTCTCCGCATTCGCGCGGGGGATTATAACCCGAATATACGAAACTCTTATGTTATTTATGCGCTAAAATGATATCTTTATTAAAATATTTTACTTTATATAACGATTACACTGCAAAAAGGCGAGATTCTATGGCAGATCGTACTTTACGTCGCATTTTTATCCTTGCCGGGATAGCTTTAATTTTTTGGATTTTATATTTACTCAAGCCGGTCGTTATTCCATTTATTGTCGCCTTTCTTGTGGCTTATCTGTTCAGTCCACTGGTTGATACTTTATATCGGGTTGGGGTGCCGCGCTGGTTATCCATCAGCATCGTTTTTGTCGGAATCGGGATTCTACTGACCGTGGCAGTCTGGTACATCATTCCGCTGGTCTGGAAACAGCTGATGATTGCCCGCGACAGTATTCCGGTCGGAATTAACTGGATCAATACCACCTTTTTGCCTTGGATTTCTGAAACCTTTAATGTCGATGAGATGGAAATTGATACCACGCATATGTCAACCATTATCATGGACTATGTGCAGACCAATTACAGCGCCGACAGCATTCAGGCCATGATTTTACGGGTGGCGCAGTCCGGTCTGAACTTTATCCAGATTGGCGGGACCATTGTTTTAATTCCAATTATTGCCTTCTATTTTCTGCTCGACTGGGACCGTATGCTGGACAGTCTGCGCCGTTTAATTCCACGTCCGTATGAGCGCAGCACCCTGCATATTGTGAATGAATGCCATAACGTATTAGGCGCGTTTGTCAAAGGTCAGTTCCTGGTGATGATCCTCCTAGGTGTGGTCTATGCCACCGGTCTGCAACTGATTGGTCTGGACGTTGGCCTGATTATCGGGATGGTGGCAGGTCTGGCAAGTATCATCCCATATTTAGGTTTTGCGGTCGGGATTATTGCTGCGGTCATTGCCACCTTATTGCAGTTTGGTATCGACTGGATGCAACTGTTCTTGGTGCTGGTGGTGTTTATGATTGGTCAGGCGGTAGAAGGCTATGTACTGCAACCATTTTTACTGGGCGATAAAATCGGACTGTCACCGGTAGCTGTGGTGTTTGCCGTACTGGCCGGTGCGCAACTGGCCGGTTTCCTCGGGATGCTAATTGCCTTGCCGGTTGCCGCGGTAATTGTGGTCTTGCTACGTCATGCCCGGGATTGTTATGAACGCAGTCAGTGGTATGGACAGTCGACGGCCATCATTCATCATGACCAGCAAACGGGCAGTATCAGCATAGAAACTGATCAGGTGGATGTCGATATTGATCTTGAGAAAGATCAGACAAAGCCACTGCAACAGACTGAAAAATCGAGTAAGATGAATCCTCTTGATCCTAAAGATGTTTAACGAAGGCCTATTCTGTATATGCGTCAACTGCAGCTTGATATAGAACCTCAACTCGATGCCCGAATCAGTGATTTTTCTGGTCCGGGCTGGGGCCATGTAATTGACGCAGTGCGACAGTTGCATGCGGGTCTGGTCAACCGTTTTTATGTTTATGGCGGTGCCGGTACCGGCAAGAGCCATCTGCTTTCGGCGATTTGCGATTCTTATCAGGAAATTGGCAAATCCGCGATTAAAGTCTCTTTGCTGGAACTTCTGGATGCCCCGACCGAAGCCATTACCTCTTTAGATCATTTTGATCTGGTCTGTCTGGATGATATTGAAGCGATTAGCGGCGTGCCGCATTGGCAGCGCGCGGTATTTCATTTAATCAATTACAGCAATGAAATGGGCGGGCAATTGGTGTTTTCATCACGTTTTGCCCCGATTGAACTGAAACTGGAATTGCCCGATTTACAGTCCCGTTTAACTCAGGCTGTGAGTGTGAAAGTGCCGACTGGCAGCCTGTTTGCCGACCGTCAGGCTTTGGTAACTTCGGTGCTGCAACGTAAAGGTATTCAGATTGATCAGCAGATTATTGACTACTTGCTGTTACATGGTCCGCAGCAGACTTCAATGTTGTTACAAAGCCTGCAACAACTGATTCAGCTGCTAAAAGGCGAAAAAACCAAACTGAGCGGTGCGAATTTGCGTCAGATCTACGCATTAATTGACGAATATCGGTAAAATACAAAAAAACTTGAGTAATTACTCTAGCTATGACAAATTACACTCAAAATAAGTCTTAGTTGCAAGGAAGCTGCAACTTAAAAATAAAAATGAATAAATAGGTTAAGGAGTAAGCTTATGCTCAAGCGGAGCATCGGCATTGGTATGCTGTTTATTGCGGGACATGCTTATAGTAGCAATATTGTTGTCACCATCACTGAAGATATTCAAGCCAATGATAAAGAATGTTCACTGCGCGAAGCAGTCGAGTATATTAATTTGGGGTTGCCGGAAGAAGGCCATAATGGCTGCGGTGGCGAAAATTCCTCCAATGTCATTCTGTTAGAAAAATACGCCGTTTATAAACTTAATCAGCAGTTAAAAATCACCCAACCCTTAAGCATTAAAACCACCTATGACACCGGCCTGAAAGAAAACAATATCAAAGGCCTGAACAATGCCATTATCGAAATGGCCGGTAATGAACGTATTTTTCATATTGAAAGTAGTGATGATAAACGTATTCAGGTCAACCTGAGCGAAGTCAGTCTGCAAGGCTGTGGCAACGACAGTTGCCGTCCCAATCAGGGCGGCCTGATTCTGAACCATGAATACCTGGTGCTGGATTATGTCAAGCTGAGTCAGGGTCGAGCCAACCAGGGCGGCGCCATCTATAATCTGGCTGAAGTGGGAGAGAATATCGCGCCAGCCTTTATTGAAATTAAAAACAGTTTAATCCAGCACAACCATGCCACCGAAGGTGGCGCCATCTATAGCCGACTGCCAAGCTTCCGGATTTATGCAGCGGTGTTTAGCGACAACAAAACCAGCGATCTGGCATCTGCCAACCTCTACACCCAGTTACCTACAGAAGATGTCGAAAATCTCAAGCTGCTGGCCGCTGCCAATACCATCAGCAGTACGACCTTTAACCGCAATGAAGGCTATGTGCTGAACCTGAGAGACAATATCGGGGTCAATAACGTCACTTTAATGGGCAATAGCGCAGGGGTACGTTTAGAAGCCCCGGCAGGAAAAGGCTATATTGCCAACAGTATTCTGCTGGCCAATCCACATCCTGTGACGGCGCAGTCTGCTAACTGTAGCAAAGAGGCAGCCGATCAAAGCGTGCTGCAAAACAATCTGGTCTCTGAAGAATGTGGAACGGGCGATGCCAATTACCCGAACCAGATCTGGCAGGGTAGCCATATTTTTAGCGGGAATATCCTGGAAGGTGCCTGTAAAGTGCTGAGCGAAGATGAGGATGCCTTATTCTGCCCGTATCAGGTCAAAGAAGAGCAGTTCCTGGGCTATATTCGCCCACGTATTTTACTGAATTACCAAGCTCTGGCTGACTCTCCAATCGTCAACAAAGGCTATGCACAAGTGGGCACCACTGAGCAGGTTACTTGTGCCTCGGCAGATCAGCGCGGGGTGAACCGAGCTTCGGATAATACCTTGTGTGACCGTGGTGCAATTGAAATTACCGTACCTGATGCCTCAGGTCTCATTGGTCGGGATATTCTAGCCGGTGAAATTGCCGAAATGTCGGTCAGCGATTTAATTGGTGATAGTGATCTGGTACCAGCCGAGTTCTGTGATAGCCTGTTTAGCAGCAATCCGACCGGGAAAGCCTGGCAAGCCGGCTGTGTGCAGATTGAGCAGACCCAGACCAGTTCCAAAGGCCAACTGACAATTGATGAGCAGGGCAAGATTATTTATACCCCGGATTCTGCTTGGCATGGCGCAGATGTTTTTAAAATTAAACTGGTGACCAGCAGTACACGTTTTAATACCACCAAACCGTATGTAGAAATTCGTGTACAAGTGATTCAGGCACCTGAAAACCACATGGATAGTGACAAAATTAAAACATCTGGCGGAGCAGTGGCTGGCTATGGCGTGCTCATGTTGATGTTATTGGCAGCTTGGCGCCGTAAAAAATAAAAACAGGGAAAGGGAATGAAAAATTATAAAAAAGCACTCTTGGGAGTCATGATTGTCAGTGCCATGTCATTAATGGCCGCAGAAGACCGTACTATTTATGTCACCACATTTGCCGATGAAAATGGTGAAAACCCGGATAAATGTTCGCTACGTGAAGCCTTGGTGGCGGCCAAACAGAACAAAGCCTTTGGGGGCTGTAGTGTCGGCAATACCAACTATATTGCAGTGGATTATATCCGTCTGCAAGCGGGTGAATACAAGTTAAATGCTGAATTACGCCCGCAGTCCAATGTGCGGATTATGGGCGCAACACCGCTTGATTACAGCAAGAAAGATCCTATTACCCACCGTTATCCGGCGCTGATATCGCATCAGACCATTATTAACGGCCAGGGGCTGCATCGTATTGTTAATACGCTCGACAGTCAGGCCAATGTCATGTTTGACGATCTGACCCTTAAAAATGGCTATAGCGATGGGCTGGGCGGGGCTTTACTGGTTGCCGGACCGTTGACCTTGACCAATACCGCAATTCTGGATTCGCAGGCAGCGCGGGGTGGTGCACTGTATATTGCTGCCCATAATCAGGAACAGCCAATTACGGTGGTGAATAGCCTGATTCAGGGGAACAGCGCCAGTGTCGGCAGTGTGCTGGCGATGGACTGTACGGCAAATCTAGCAGATACCCAGGCCAATATCACCATTCAGCAAAGCAGTGTCATTCAAAATGGCAACAGCAACAGCCTGAGTAGCTTTGATTTTTGTGGCAAGCCGCGTCTGACTTTAACCAATACCACAGTGGCTAAAAATAAAGCGAACTTAACGCAGGGGCATATTTTTAACCTGGCCAATGGCCCGGAGCACCGCCTCAGTACGCAATCGGTCTTCAGTTTAAATAACAATACCATTGTCGAAAATGAGGCCGTCAGCACCTTCTATTATGATGATTCAGGCATCAAAGTGTTAAGATTTAATGTCCTGGCATTTAATACGGGAAAATCATGCCGTTATGCGTTGAATAATGGCAATTTAACCGAGCGGCAACCGAATATCAGCTCATCACGCAATGCGCTAATTTTCCCGAATGCACAAAGTGTAGAGCAGGGGGTATGTGACCTGCCGGAAACGCTCGCGAGCACAGAAGAAAACTCAATGAGCTCGGTGAATCTGAGTGGCAAGCAGTTAAGTGATGTGCTCTATCCAATGCAGCCGGCTTCAGCCTACAACTTATTCCTGCCGTTATATTATCCAAAAAATCTGGACAATGATGCGGACCTGGTCAATGTCGAAGGATTTGGCTGTGAAGTGTCAGATCAGCGTGGTTTACAGCGTGTGACTGATGGCACCCTGATTTTAGATCCAGAACAGAAAAACAGCTGTGAAATTGGTTCGGTTGAACTCATGCGTATGACCGCAGCAGATATTGTCAATCTGAAAAACGTGTCGCATGTGACCTTGTTTGACAGCTATCAGCAGGAGATTGACCGTTTAAAAGCGCTGGTTCAGGCACCAGAGAAAAATAAAGAGCTGTTGGCCCAACATCAGGCAGATCTGCAAAACTATGAAAATTTGCTTAAATTTTCCAAGGAAAAACAGAAATATCGGACTATTTATATCGATCCATTTGCATTAGCCCTCAAGCATGATGAACCAAATGCCGATGGTAGCGTGGCACAGTTGCTGGAACTAAAACCGGAACACTTTAATATCAGTATAGAAGTCTATGGCATTGGCGGTGGTTTAGAAGATGCGGCCTTTGACCGCAGTAAACTGCTGCATGATCCAAACCTGAAATGCGAATGGGATGCCGATGTGAAACGGATTCTATTCTATCGTGTCGATGATCAGGTGACTCAGAATATTGATTCTGCCTATTGTGCCTACACCATTACTTCGGTGACGGATCCAAGTGTTCAGTCGAGTGGTTTGCTTGAGGCAAAATTCATGAACATCAAACCGATTGCCAAAGCCGACCGCTACACCATTGAATACGGTTCGGATTTGAAAATTAATGTCAATCCGCTGGAAAATGACAGTGATGATGGTGATGGACCTGTCAATACACTGCTGTCTGGACAAAATAAACCGGCCTTTTATACCGATAGCAATGGACTTGAATTGCCAATCCGTTTAACCAATGTACCTTCAAGTGTACTGGTCACGGCAGACCGGAGTGGTCCATGTCCAGGGGATTATGTGCGTGAAACTTGTTATGGCGGAAACCTGCAGATTCAGGTGCGTAACAGCTATAGCCCGTTTGATTATGAGCTGAAATACACAGTATTTGATGCTGAACAGGAGCTGTCTAATGAGGCGACCATCAGCCTGATCAATACCGCGAAAAACAGCAATACTGAAGGAAGCGGTGGTGGAAGTCTAGGGCTTGCTGGATTATTTGGTTTATTGGGCATGGCGGTATATCGTGTACGCCGTCAGTTTAAATCATAAATCATAAATCATAAATCCAGTGAATGTAAAAAAGCCTCTGATAAGAGGCTTTTTTATGGACCAGCACTGGGTTGATGTGTGGCTTAATCGCTTAGTATTCTGTCGGCGTGATATATTTATTGATATATTCTTCACGAATCAGCACGCGTTCTTCAGGCGTGGCCTTCTGCATTCTTTGGCCGAGTTCCTTGCGTTCCTGGGTACTCATTTTTTGCCAGGTTTCACGCATTTTCTGCTTTTCTGCATCGGGTAGCTGAATAAACCAGTCCATACGCTGTTGCAAAGAAGCACTTTTATCGGACGGCAGTTCTTTTAAATTCTGATAACGTTTGATTAAGGCCAATTGTTCTTCATCTGAGAGGGTTTCCCAGCTTTCAACAATTTTTGTGTCTGCATCTTTGGAGAAAATCCAGAAACGCTCAAAGCCTGCAAAGCTGGTTTGCAAAAAGCCCAGCGCACAGAAGGCGAATGCTAAACGTTTAGCTGCCATGTTGAACTTTATCCTCACCCAGCACCAATAACATTTCTAGATCTTCCATCATTTGTGGTGAAAGTTTTGGCGTAGCCACCACCTGATTTTGCGGTTGTGCGGTCATTTCTACCGAATTTGGTAAAATGACGAACCCTGCAATGGCAGCCGCAAGTGCAAAACCGGACATTTTCCACAGGCCATAGCGTGATGTCTGCTGGTCCTGAATCTGATCCAGAACATGATTCATCACCACAGCTTTGTCTTTGTGGTGGTGGGCGAGTCCATCAAGTTTGGAAGTCACTTGTTTTAAGAAATCATCTTGTTTCATTCTGATGATCCTCCCAGATATGGATTCATATGTGCCAGAGTCTGGCGTAAAGCCTGAATAGCACGATGATAATGGGTTTTTACACTGCCTTCAGAACAATTCATAATCTGGGCAGTGGTCTGAGTATCGAACCCTTCCCAGGCCCGCAGCATAAACGCTTGTTGCTGACGCACCGGAAGTTTGGCGATTGCCTCCTGAATTTCTTCAGCAGTCATGGCTTGGTCCAAAAACTCAGCAGGATTGAGTGCACGTTCATCGACCAGATCATTTTGTTCGACATCATCGTCATCCAGGCTGACTTTGCGGAAAAATGAAAAGGGTTGTGCACGACGGGCTTCTTTACGTCGCCAGTCCTGTAATTTGTTATTTAAAATGGTGTAGAACAGCGGATACCACTCATCTGTGCTTTTATCGGCATAGGATTTGTGCAGGGAAATAAAGGCTTCCTGAACCAGATCCATCGCGATGCCATGCTGTCCCTGAGTGGCACTTTCCATCATCACTAAGGCGCGCCCGGTGACCTCGTGCATAAAAGTTTTCAGGCGTTGTTCAGCCGTACTCTTCAGAGTACTCAAACTTTCAGGTTGAGACTTTTTGGGTGCTAAATCCATAGAGATGGAAAATCCTGTCATTGGATACCCACCATTATTTTTAACTTCATGGCACTATTAACGTTAAAAATAATGGTTCGGTTGACATTACAAGTTATTATTTTTCTAGTGTAATCTATTTTTTTAATAGGGCCAGCCTATTTAATATAAATTAACGTATTAGAGTCGTTGACGTACCATTTCAAAAAAACAGACTGAACCGGCAATCGCGACATTTAAGGATTCCTGTCCGCCCGGTTGTGGAATGGTAACGGCTTCGGCATGTGCCAATGCATAATCCGATACACCTTGACCTTCATTACCGAGAATCCATACGCATGGCTGGCTTAAGTCTTTGGCATACAGGCTGGTGGAACGGTGTGAGCTGGTGACATAGACCGGAATTTTAAACTGTTCCAGAATCTCATCGAGCTGGATATTTTCAAAGGTCTGCAAAGAAAAATGCGCACCCATCCCGGCACGTAATACCCGTGGTGACCATAACGAGGCGGAGCCTTTGGTGCAGACAATTTGCTGGATGCCGGCTGCAGCAGCCGAGCGTAGCAGGGTGCCGACATTGCCCGGGTCCTGGACATTTTCCAAGATTAAGGTATCGGCCTGATAGTCAAGCGCCTGACTGGAACTTGGCAAATCGACAATAGCCAGACAGGCAAGGGTGGTGCCCAAGGTACTTAAATCTTTATATAAAGACTCGCCAATTACAAACACCGTACCCTGATACTGGTCCAGAATATCGTTCAGATCAGGATGTTTCAGGGCATTTTCGGTGGTGAAAATCGCGTTAATTTTCCGGTTTTGTTCTAACCATGCCAGACAAAGGTGCGAACCTTCAAGCACAGTCTGACCTTGTTTTTTACGGTAGCTGTTTTGTTCAATCAAGCCACGTAGGTGCTTAATTTTAGGATTATCTTTCGATTCGAGAAATAAGGTAGGCATGGAGAACATCCACACCTGTGAGCACAGACCCACAGGTGTTAATCAGAAAAAATTAAGCGTGGTAGCCAGTAACAAGATCAACTTCGTTTTTAGAACCAATGATCACTGGTACACGTTGATGCAGATCGGTCGGTTCAATTTCCAGAATACGTACACGACCTGTTGTCGACGCACCACCGGCTTGTTCCATGAGCATACTCATCGGGTTGGCTTCATACATTAAACGTAAACGGCCAGCTTTTTTCGGGTCTTTCAGGTCATATGGATACATGAAAATCCCGCTACGGCACAGAATACGGTGAATATCACCTACCATACAGGCCACCCAGCGCATGTTAAAATCTTTTTCACGCGGACCGGTTTTACCGGCTAGCAGTTCATCAATATAACGTTGAACGGGTGCTTCCCAATGACGCTGGTTAGAGGCATTAATTGCATATTCTTTGGTATCCGCTGCCACCTGGATATTTTCCGAAGTCAGCAGGAATTCCTGAGCTTCCGGGTCGAAGGTAAAGAATACTACACCTGCACCGACGGTTAAGGCCATCATGGTTGATGGGCCATACAGTACATAACCGGCAGCAACTTGGTGAACACCGGCCTGCATGAAATCAGCTGCTTGGGTCACTGCATTTTTTGCCGGAAGAATCGAGAAAATGGTGCCGACACACATATTGATGTCGATGTTGCTTGAACCATCTAGCGGATCGAACAGCACTAAATATTGGCCATTTTCCTGTGCCGGAGTGAATTCATCCAGTTCTTCTGAGGCTAAACCGCCCACATTGGGATGTTTCTGTAAGGCATCAATCAGGTAATCATTGGAAATGACATCGAGTTTCTTTTGCTCTTCGCCTTGCACGTTCTCATTTTGTGCACTGCCCAGAACCCCAGCCAAGGCGCCTTTTTGTAAAGCCTGATCAATGGTTTTGCAGGTATTGGCAATTGTCTCAATCACCTGTGCAAGTTCAGGGGTTAAATTTCCGCTTTGTTGTTGTAGAAATTGGGACAGGGTGCGATAAGACATAATAGGAAAACTCCGAATAAGAATCGATCGGGCATGATCAAAAAAGCTTTGTCCGATATTTTAGATGAGAACAGCTTAAAAGAAAAATTAAACTCAACTATTTGACGTGATTTTGCCCTTGCAAGTCTGCTAGAAAGTGCTATGTTGATGTGAAGGAACAGAATCAACCAGTATATAGGAGCACACATATGACAACGTTAAAGTTTGATGCGACTCCAACCCCAAGCGAAGGCATTAGTTTAGATGAAATTAGCGCCGACAAGGTTAAAGAGGCCTGGAAGGGGTATGAAGCAAAACCAGAGTACAAGAAATTTAACAAGCACGACATGATTGAGTCGATGCAACCCGCCAAAGATGAAGAAGATGCACAGGCAGATGCACCTTAAATAGAATTTGACTCAGCTCTTGTGTTTGAGTATTAAAAAAGCGCCCGATGGAGCGCTTTTTTATATTGAGCAACTCTGCTCAATGGTGCAATCTTAACGCAGTAAAGGTGGTACCGCTTCGTAGTTGATTTCAACACGGCGGTTTTCTTTCCAGGCACTTTCATCATGACCTGGGTTAACCGGCATTTCTTTACCATAGCTGACCGGTTCTAATTGACCCGGATTCACGCCCGTGGTGACCAGGAAGCTTTCAACCGCTTTGGCACGACGCTCACCAAGGGCCATGTTGTATTCACGGGTACCACGTTCATCGGTATGACCTGTAAGCGCGACTTTCGAGTTGGCATTGGCCATCAGGAATTGTGCATGTGCCTGTAGGGTTTGTAGGTCTTCATTCGACAGTTCGCTGCTGTCATAGTCAAAGTGCACCACACGTTTTGCCAAGAATGCTTTATTGGCTTCAGTTACACCTTTGGCAGATGCACCGGCCAGGTTTTGTGCATTCAAGGCTGCATCATCACTTAAGCCTTGTGTATTGACCGTGGTTGAAGAGGTCGGTGTTTGTCCTGCTTGAACATCGGTTGCAGGCTTACGGTTGGCACAGCCAGTCATCACCAGCGCTGAGGCCAGTACAGGCAATACAAATAATTTTACTGCGTTCATTTTCATCTCCATGAAACTTGGTTGTTCAGTTGCTCTTATTTTGGTGCCCAAGCCGGTTCACGCACTTCACCTTGTTCACTTGGCAAATTCATACGGAAACGACCATCTAAAGACATAATAGACAGCAGGCCACGCGCACCTTCACGGGTTGCATAGACCACCATCTGTCCATTCGGTGAGAAGCTTGGAGATTCATCCAGGCTGGTTGGGGTGAGAATATTGGTAATGCCGGTATTAATGTCCTGAATCGCAACTTTATAATTGCTGCCACTTGGACGATGAACCAGCGCCAGTTTTTTACCATCGGCACTTAAAGTACCACGCGCATTAAATGCGCCGCGGAAGGTCAGACGTTTGCTGCTGCCGGTATTTAGGTCATAGCGATAGATTTGCGCTGAGCCGCCACGATCTGAAGTAAAAATAAACGATTTACCATCGGGTGCGTAGCGTGCTTCTGTATCAATGGCGCTGTCATTGGTCATGCGCTTGAGTTGACGCGTGCCCAGATCCATCTCGTAAATTTCCGGATTGCCGTGCATTGAAGCAGTAAACAGCATGCGTGAACCATCTGGAGAGAAGCTTGGTGCGCCATTTAAGCCACGGAAGCTGGCCAGTTTTTCACGTGAACCGGTAGATAAATCCTGAACATAAATCGCAGGGCGTTTGGTTTCAAAGGACACGTAGGCAATTTTCTTGGCATCTGGCGTCCAGGCCGGCGACAAGATTGGATCGCGTGAAGTCAGAATGGTTCTTGGCTGTTCACCATCGGTGTCGGCAATTTGCAGGGTATAGCGCTGCTCCGGAGTGGCCGGATTTCGCAAGACATAGGCAATACGACCACTGAAATCGCCTTTAATACCGGTCAGTGCTTCATAGATGGTGTCACTGATCATATGTGCAGCCTGACGGGTACGTGAAGCCGGTACAGTCAGTAATTCGTTTAATAAATACTGCTGCTTTTGCACATCATACAGCTGATAGTGAATTTCAAAGCCACCATCTGCAGTTGGCTTGCTGGTACCAGTCACTACATAAGGTACACCGGCGGCCTGCCAGGCAGCGGCATTTGGACTATTATTTGCTGCACTTGCCGGCAAGTTTTTCGATGAGCTGGTGAATTTACCGGAACGGTTCAGGTCATTTTCAACAATCGGGTAAATGCTTTGATCATTACTAAACGGAATGATGGCAATTTTTGGGGCTTCTGCAGGCGCTTTGGCAATTTCCAGATGCAGCTGGGCATGAGTTTGAGAGACCATTATTGGACCCAAGGCGGTAAAAATTGCCAAGCAAAGTAGATGTTTAGGCTTCATTTCCATCATTCGCTATTTACTCAAAACATAATTCTTGTTGATGTGATTGTTCTACATAATGCCATGCTTATTTGAGATTTAAAGCAGAGAATTATGACCAAACTGTTATAACACTGTGAAAAGTGAATAAAATTTTGTCGCTTGTTGTGCAGTGTAACTGAAAAATAACAGGCCATCCCGGCTTTTGACAGGATGGTGAGTCAGCTTATTTGGCAGTAAAGCTTGAGGTGAAACTGCGTGCTTCACGGCGTGCATCCGGGTCCGAAGGCATTGGATATGGTGCAGCAGCACGTACCGCGGCCTCGACACTGGCTTTCATGTCCGGATCACTGGAGTTCACAATCACCGAGGCTACCGAACCGCTGTCGGTCAGCGTAACCCGTGCCGTGGCAGTTTTGCCAGAAGAGCCGACCGGAATATCCCAGGCCCGACGGATCTTGTTTTCAAAATCGCGTTTGGCTGTAGAGGCAATCCGTTTGGCTTCAGCTTTCTTTTGTGCCGCTTCTTCGGCCGCCTGTTTGGCCGCCGAAGCTTTGGCTTCTGCTTCAGCACGGGCTTTGGCCTCTGCATCCGCTTTTGCTTTCGCAGCTGCATCGGCTTTGGCTTTTTCAGCTGCTTCGGCTTTGCGTTTGGCCTCCGCTTCAGCCTTGGCTTTGGCTGCTGCTTCTGCTTTGGCCTTATTCGCAGCCTCGGCTTTGCGTTTGGCTTCAGCATCGGCTTTGCGTTTCGCCTCTGCATCTGCCTTCGCCTTGGCTGCCGCATCCGCCTTGGCCTTATCTGCCGCTTCGGCTTTACGTTTGGCTTCCGCTTCCGCCTTACGACGTGCATCAAGTTTGGCTTTTTCTGCGGCTTCTGCCTTACGCAGGGCTTCAGCTTCGCTACGGCGTTTGGCTTCTGCCTCGGCTTTGGCCTGTGCAGTGGCCTTGGCTTTTTCAGCGGCTTGGGCTTTACGTTCAGCTTCAGCCTTGGCGCGCTGGGCCTGTTGTGCCTGTAATTTTTCTGCTTCCGCTTGTGCACGTGCTTCCAGGCGTTTTTGCTGTTCGGCCTGTTGCTGTGCTGCGGTATTGCTGGCCTGAGCTTTGGCTGGTTCTGGTTGCGGCAGAGGTGGCGGTGCGACCGGAATTACCGGGGCATCTTCAACCGGAGTCGCGGTTTGCTGAATCTCGGCTTCCACATTTTCATGTGCAGTTTCAGCAAACTCGGTTTCTTCACGGGTAACAGGGGGTAAATCTTCCGGTTTAATCAGCACGGTCCGAATCTGTTTGGGTGGTTCCGGTGGCTGGCTCATGCCCAGATAAAGTAAACCCACCACGGCAATGACATGCACGCCGAGCGTGAAGCCAATGGCCAGTGCTTTTTGCTGAAACGGTGGTTTTTGCAATCTTTTCATCATTTACTTTAATGGCTCAGTCAGTAAGCCAACTTGAGTTAAACCGGCGTCCTGAAGGCTGCTCATCAGGGCCATGACTTCGCCATACGCACGAGATTTTTCACCTTCAATCACCACATGCAGTTCTTTATTTTCTGCTTGCGCCTGTTGCTGTGCTTCACTTAATACGGCAGTCAGTTCACTGAGTGTTAGCGGCTGACTGGAGTTTTGGGCTTTGTATTTCAGAAAATACTGGCCGTCTTTGTCCAGACTGACCACAGCTGGCGCATCTTTGGATTCAATCGGATTGCCATTGGCCTGCGGCAAATCGACATTGATACCGCTGGTAATCATTGGGGCAGTGACCATAAAAATGACCAGCAGCACCAACATCACGTCGATGTAAGGCACTACGTTCATATCACTTTTTAAGGGCTTTTTAATACGCTCGAAGCGTCCGGAACGTTGAATGGCCATTAGTCATGTTCCCGTGCTGAACCCAAAGACTGACGTTGTAATAAGGCCACCATTTCTTCAGCAAACAAGGCACGGTCTGAATAGAGGCTTTCACCTTTGGCGGTGTAATGGTTAAAGGCCAGGACTGCTGGAATTGCGGCAAATAAACCAATTGCGGTGGCAATCAGCGCTTCGGCAATCCCCGGTGCAACTGTAGCCAGTGTTACCTGATCGACATCGGCCAGGCCAATAAAGGCATTCATAATGCCCCACACGGTTCCAAATAAACCAATATACGGTGCCACAGAGCCAATGCTGGCCAGCGCGCCTAAGCCTTGTTCCAGTTGGCCTTGGTCACGGCTTAAACCGACACGTAAAATACGTTCGGTACCTTCTAGACTTTGTGCAGTCGGGGCATGACGTTTTTTCAATTTGAGAAATTCACCCAGACCCTGATAGAAAATATCTTCCAGGCCGGTGCGTTTGGAATTGAGTTGGGCGTTGTTATATAGCGTATTTAATTCAGCACCAGACCAGAAGATTTTCTGGAAATGATCATCATCAGCCTGGGCTTTTTTATAACTGAGATGTAACTTGGCGATCAGATACCAACTATACAAGGAGGCCAGTAACAGCACCAACATGACCAGTTGTACCACAGGGCTTGCCTGCAAAATAAGATCAGAGACTTGTAGAGATGATTCTAATTGTGTTGCCATAGTTACGTAGTGCCATAAGTTTTTAGTCTTGGTCCTGTCCTAGCTCTTTTAGAATCAGGCCACGAATTTCATCCGGAAGGCGACGTGGACGCATTTCAGAACTTAAACATGCCAATTCCACCTCACCAGAAGCAAGCATGATTTCACCACGATAAATATTTTGTTGCAATACAAATGACGTTGCTTTACACGAAACAACACTTGCTGTAACAGTAATCAGATCATCCATTAAGATTGGACGCATATATTTGACATTAATTTTATGCACGACAAAGTTATAGTCGTTTTGATGCCAATAATGATCGACGCCGGAAGCACGCAGCCATTCGGTCCGGGTGCGCTCCATGAAACGAATATGATTGGCATGGTATACAATCCCGCCTGCATCGGTGTCTTCCATATAGATACGAATTTGAAATTCAAACTTATTCGCCATGATACTGTTCCATTACAATTTTCAGTTTTGGTCTGGAAGGGCCGTACAGAACTGGATTGAAGTTGTCTGAGGTTCTGTCAAATGCCCGACTGGGTTGGCTTTGCAGTTTAGCATAATGACTTTTTGCTCCTATGGCACAAGGTGTCAAATCCAGTGGCAAAGGTATAAAGAATGTAGAGCCAAGATTGGATATTTATCGTTCGGTACAGGTTGAATTAGGTGAATTGGCACGTGATTTATGCTTTTTTTTGCCATACCGCCTGTGCTTGACTATTGGCAATTTTGATAGCGCGGTTTTAGGCACTGTCCGGATGACTGAGGTACAGCCGCTCCACCGCATAATCGCGTAGATGCAAGGCGAAATAGCTGCTGATCACGAAAGTTCGCTCAAACTGCTGAGGCTGCTTATTGGCAAAATATTGCCGTAGCTAAAGTAAGCCATACCAGATCAGACTAAGAAAGAACGCAGCCACAGATAAGACAATCCCTACAGCGTCTTGCAGCAGATAACAGCCAATTCCGCCCAGCACAGCCACTAATGTCAGAATCAGGGCAAGCTTCTGTTTCGGTTTTACTGAAGTGGGTGGTTGGGTATAGGTTTCAATAAAGGGGTTAAGTTCTTCAGAAAAATACAGGCTAATCCAGTGGATGACACATAGCTGATCAAAAGGGATGGCATCAATGGACCAGTGCCCATGCCGATGCAGATCGATCTGTTCAATGCCGGCTCGATCTGCATCAATGATTTTGCCGCGTTCATTTTTAAAGTCGAAGCTCAGCCAGGGACTGAGATTGCCTTGCAAAAGCTGGTTCAGATAGTTCAGTTCAGATTCACTGAAAAACTGTAATGGTTTGCTATAAGGTAGGGGCCGGATTGGCTGCAATTGCTCTATCAGCTCATCAAAATGCCGCTGAAGGTGTTGAATTAGTTGTTGTTCGGTCATCATTATTGTTGTTCGAGTATGTATTCAAGTTGTTATTTATCAAAGACCTTCATCATCTCATAAGCAATGAAGGTCAGGCATTGCTGTTATTTCGGTTCCGGCGGGGTCATGCCAAACTGCAAATAAGCCATATTGGTGGCAATCCGGCCACGTGCAGTACGCATCACATAACCTTGCTGAATCAGATAAGGCTCAATCACATCTTCCAAGGTGCCTGAATCTTCTGCCATGGCTGCGGCCAGTGCTTCGACACCGGCAGGTCCGCCATCAAAACGTTCCAGTAACATTGACAGATAGCGACGGTCTAAGGTGTCCAGGCCATCTTTATCGACATTGAGCATATCCAGAGCGCGCTGGGCCATTGCATGGGTGACTTCGCCGGTGCCTTTGACCTGGGCATAGTCACGTACCCGGCGCAACAAGCGGTTGGCAATACGCGGTGTGCCGCGGGAACGGCGGGCAATTTCTGCCGCGCCTTCTTCGGTCATCGGGACATCCATTAAACTGGCAGAACGTTTTACGATATGGGTCAGATCTTCCACCGAGTAGAATTCTAAACGCTGCACAATCCCGAAACGGTCACGCAGCGGCGAAGTGAGCAGACCGGCCCGCGTGGTGGCGGCGACCAGAGTAAATGCCGGCAAGTCCAGTTTGATCGAACGCGCTGCCGGGCCTTCACCAATCATGATGTCCAGCTGGTAATCTTCCATCGCCGGATAGAGGATTTCTTCAATCACTGGTGACAGGCGATGAATTTCATCAATAAACAGTACATCGCCTTCTTCAAGGTTGGTCAGCATGGCTGCCAAGTCACCGGCACGTTCAAGCACAGGCCCCGAAGTCGATTTCAGGTTGCCGCCCATTTCACGGGCAATGATATTGGCTAGGGTGGTTTTACCTAAGCCCGGTGGGCCGAAAATCAGGGTATGATCGAGGGCTTCGCCGCGGCCGCGCGCTGCACCAATAAAGATTTCCATTTGTTCACGCACCACCGGTTGACCGATGTAGTCATCGAGGGAGGTGGGGCGGATGGCGCGATCAATTTGATCTTCGGGTTTTTCAGAACCACTGATAAGACGGTCTTGCATATATTATGTAAACTTCAGGTAAATACAGTTTAATGGGGCAGACGTCAAAAGCGCTTTTTGACGGATGTTCCAAGAAAATTAAATTTCGGGAATAACCTGCGGTTGGCCTTACCTTGCGAAATATATTTCTCATTCGGCAAAAGTAAGCAAAACCATCGTCATTCGCAAAACTCGTCAAAAGATGATTCGTCTCGACTATATCGCAGAAACATTTTTATGCAAATGCTTCCTGCCTGAAACAGTTGCGAATGACATTTTCGCGTATCTCATGCTGGCCTTGAGATGAAATAGAGCTATCTATTTGTTCATCGATTTTAACGCTGCCCGGATAATGTCGCTGGCTTCAGTAAAGTCACCTTTGGCTGCGCTAACCAGTTTTTGTGCTTCCTGTGGTTTGTAGCCTAAGGATTGTAACGCAGCTTCGGCTTCGGCCACGGCAGAGTTGCCCATAAACTGGATTTGTGCGCTGCTGGTGTTGCTTGGTGCATTGCCGGCAGCCATCGCTTTAAAACGGTCACGCAATTCAATCATCAGTCGTTCAGCGGTTTTTTTGCCGACACCCGGTACTTTGACCAAGGTGTTAATATCTTCATGTTCAACCGTGTGAATCAGCATATCGACGCTTAAGGTTGACAGAATGCCGAGAGCCATTTTCGGACCAACACCGTTGACCTTTAATAAAGTACGGAAAATGGTTTTTTCCTGCGCATCCAGAAAACCATATAGCAATTGAGCATCTTCACGGACTGCTAAATGGGTCCATAAGGTGACTTTCTGGCCTTTTTGTAATTGGCAAAATGTAGACAGTGGCGTATCGACTTCATAGCCCACACCATTGACATTTAATAAGACCGTAGGGGCTTCGAGGGCAAACACCTCACCAATCAGACATCCAATCATTCAGTTTATTCACTTCTATTCGGTTAAATTTTTCAGTTCCGAGCCTGTCGTCTGCATCTTGAAGTCATCTACATTGTTGTGATGCTCTGCGATATGCAGCCGATGGGCCGGGGTGTTGCACAAGCAATGTCAGCACGCACAAAAGTATAAAGCAGTTTTGGAGGTTCTCCCAAAACGGCAGGCTGTACTTAAAAGAATCCGGCTTTATTGCCTTGTAATTCCTGCGCCAGGTTATACGCCTGATGATCCGAGAATTTTGAGATAATATCCAGCACCTGCATGATATTGTCATAGTGATCTGGACCAAAATGGGCACCGGAACGCTGCAAAATCGCCATCAGCCGCTGCTCTTTAAAGCTTAAGGTTTTATGCGGTGTGGTCAGCGGAATAAAGGCATCCAGAATACTTTGCAGGCTCTGATGGGCAATAATTTCCAGACCGGCTTTTTGCGGATGTTCAAAAATTTTATCACGCGCCAGTTCTTTGGCCCGGTTAATGCCAATTTCAATATCGGCCGAGCAATATTGCAGTAAGGTCCCTTTCAGCTGGCCCGAAAGAATCTGGTCATGCTGCTTGGCAAAGGCACTGGTGACTTCATCGACCAGACGTTTCATGACCCGGCCACGTAGCGCGGCAATTTTCTGCTGCCAGGTGGTGCTGTCCAAAGACAGTTCTTCCGGCATGCCATAATCGCCAATCAGGTTCAGGAAAATCGGCTCGACTTCATCATAGCTGAGCATGTTCAGGATGATGCCATCTTCCAGATCAATCAGCGCATAGCAGATGTCATCTGCGGCTTCGAGTAAATAGGTCAGCGGATGGCGGCAATAACGATAAGGTCCGATTTCAATCAGGCCGAGCTGTTCGGCAATCTGTTTCAGAATGTCTTTTTCTGCCTGATAGCAGCCGAATTTGGCGCGCTGACTGGCTGGACGATTGCCCTGCGAGGCCATGGTTTTCGACAGCCACGGATATTTTAAATAGGCACCCAAGGTGGCATAGGTCAGACGCATACCACCATCATGCGGATGATAGTCAATTTTGGTCAGCAGGCGCAGGCCTTGGGCATTACCTTCAAACTGGCGTACATCGGCTTCCTGTTCCGGACTTAGGTCCTTTAAAAAGTCGGTATGCGAGGCATCATCAAACCATTCACGAATGGCATATTCACCGGCATGACCAAAAGGCGGATTGCCAATATCATGCGCCAGACAGGCAGCCTGAATAATCGCGCCGACATCGGCCGGGGTAATCCACGGAGGCAGTTGATCCTTGATTTTTTCTGCTGCCAGCATCCCCAGTGAACGGCCAATACAGGACACTTCCAGCGAATGGGTCAGGCGGGTATGAATACCATCATGTTGGGTAAGCGGATGGACCTGGGTTTTGCGGTTCAGCTGCCGGAAACTCTGCGAGAAAATAATACGGTCATAATCTTTATGAAACGGGCTACGCGCCTGTTCAGTACTTTGCTTTTTACTACCAATCCGAACTGTCGAAAGCAGTTCTAACCAACGCATCTGTGTCATTTATCATTATTCAATTATTTACTGCTTTGCATCATGCCAAAAAACCAAGCCCAGTACTAGAGTGAGGCGACATGAATTGTCATGGGAATGAAAAGCAGAAAAAATCTTGCTCCTCAATATAGACAAGTGATTCAAACAATATGAAACGGCCATAAAAAAACAGGCCAAATGAGCCTGCTTTTTCATGAAGAGTTAAAATTACACCAGCCCTTCACCAGTTTCCTTGGCTTGTTGTGCATCTTTATAGACATTCAAGCAAATTGTGAACAAGACCAGGCTTGCGATCAACGGCCAAAAAAGTACATATAGGGTCAATAATTGACTAGTCATCTGAAATCTCCTTATTTACTTTTCTCAGATAGCTGGTGAAATTCAATCACCATCTTGTTGATTTGTTTAAAATCAAATCGTTCTTTACTGTAGACCAAGGTCAGAACAGTACAGACCAGAGCACTACTGCCATAAGCAGTCAGTGAACTTAATAAGGTGCCGTATTCACGCAAGAAGCCGATGGTCCATGGCATGAAGCCAATACTGGCCAAGATACCCACCACCAAACCGACTTTTTTGCCGAAGAAACCAAAGGTCATCAGACCCAGCACCACACCAATACCCAGGGTTGCAAGTAGCTCAAAGCCAAGCGCAATCAAGCCCTGGATTGGAATCCATTCAAAACGGACAATCAGGAAGCTGACGAAGGCGAGCCCGACCGACCAGTTAAACGCACGAGAATTCACTTTGTCCCAATACAGGCTGACAATTACCGGAAATACAATAGACCCCCAAAGTGCACCCACAAAAATCAGCATTGATAAAATGTCAAATTTTAAAGTGGCGATAATGATCCCAAGCATGGTGGCGACAATCATGGTTATACGACCAATAAACAGCATTTTCTTGGGATTAGGTTGGTTTTTGGCAATCTGTTTTCCATAAATGTCAGTCATCACAATCGCAGATAACGCAGACAGATCCGAGTCAGCCGTTGAAGACAGCGCACCGATCACCATGATAAATAACAGGGCCACCATAAATGGAGAGAGATACGTCGCTGCCATTTGTGGAATCAGGTTATTCAAGTTGCCATCAATCGGTTGAATTCCGGCAAACAAGGCCAGTAAGCCGAGCATCCCCAACCCGATCACAATCGCGGCATAACCAATCGTCGCCGTAATAAAACTGGGTTTAATCAAGTCTTCCCGTACCGCAAATAAACGCTGGGCAATGGTCTGGTTACCGATGGCATACGCCAGGACTGCGACGAAGAAAGGCGCACCTTGTTCTAGAAATGCAGTTTTAGAGAAGAAATCGAGCTGTTCAGGCTGCAGGTTGTGAATACCCGTTTGAAACAGGGACGGTCCGCCCAAAGTGAAGAACAGCGTTGGGATAATGATCACCGCCGCCACGATCATCGCCACCAGCTGGCCAAAATCGGTAAATACAGAGGAACGGAAGCCAGACCAGAGGGTATAAGACAGCACACCAATCCCGGTGATCAAGACGCCATGTACAAAGCTTAGGGGAGATAAAATTTCGACCAAGGCACCTGCTGCAGTAAAATTCACCATCAAACTGATGACACTTCCCACAATATTGGAACCTGCCAAAATCATCTGGCTCTGGTTGCCATGGCGGGCATGCATAATTTCTGCCAGCGTATGTGCATTGGGTGCCAACTCACGAAAGCGCTTACCAAAAGGATAAATAAACAAAATCATCAGCGCGCCCCAGAGGCCGTAGTGCAAGGCACCGGAAACGCCGTATTTATAACCTGAAGAGGCAGCTGCATAGAATGACGCTGCCCAAATCCAAGTTGCGGTCATGCTGGCCGCAGACATACCAAAGCCAATAGAACCATTCGAGACCATATAGCCATCGACATTTTCATTTTTTTGTTTAATACGTAACGACAGTAGAAAGGTAATGCCGTAAAAAAGCACCATCAATAGTACAGTGGTTGTACTAGTGAATTGAAACATAATTACTCCTTAAGCGAGGCACCTTTATTTTAAAAAACAAATCTTTTGGTGACGGACTAAGGCTCTAAAACAGGCAGAGCATAAAGCTGCAGAAAATGAGAAATCTGGTGTTTAAATATCTAGCCGATATTTGATCCACAGCATAAAAAGATGTACGTAGGTGAGTCCAAAAATGGACCTTGCCTCAGCAATTGAGCTAGAGCTTAACATAAAACCATCAAATTCACTGATGAAGTCAGTGGGAAGTAAGGTTTTTTACTGATATAGGGGTGGTTTTTAAATAAAAAACTATGATTTTGCAGGGTCAAATATATGAATATTTTTTAGGAATTACAGTAATTTATAGATTGGATTAAAACTTATTGAAGTTTGCATTAATTTAAAATGTTAAAAAAAGTAACAAAACTTAAAAAATACATATTTTTTCGATTTTTACTTGCTACTCAAAGCTTATATTTTAAACCAATTTTTGTAGAATGAATTGGATAAAATTTATTTTAAATGTTATTTCTTCATATTATTGATAAGTGTTTTTTATGAAAGATAAGTAATCATTTATCAAATAGATGCAAAAATAATTTTAGGATGGATATTTATATATGGCTTTTTTCTTGAGAATGGCTATATATTAACTACTAAATTATCCCTGATATTAGGGAGTGAAATACATAATGGAAAAAACTCTTGTGACATATTCGGGGTATGAGATTATAAGGGTTGGATTTCCTTATTTTTATTCTTTCTTTTAGGTGAATAACTTAAGTTGAACTCAAGAGAATACAGGACGAAAAATATTAGAAATATTGAACGTAAAAATCCCATCTAAGAGGGGTGAAGTCTCAGGGTTCAAGGTTCACAAAGGCAAAGACCAAAGAGATCCTGAGCGGATGACAGCAACGCTCTCTTCGGGTGGATATGGGTACTCAGCTTTCAGGATGATTAATTCGTACAAAAAATTTAATTTCTGGTTCTGCAGCAGGCTATTCAGACAATCTAGGACTAGCTTTCATCATGCTTATAGAACTGTTGAAAAATAAGACAATTTTCCTGAGTAGAACTATTCTTAAAAAAAAATTAATTTTTCTATTACAATTTATGTTAAGATTTTCGGCTAAATTCAATTCTTTTGCCTGATAATAAAAGTATTATTTTAAAAATATCAAATATTTTAGTACGAGTTTTCTTGTTTCCTCTATAGCTGATTGGCTCATTTCACAGTAGAATATGCGCTCTCTTCAAGTCACATTGTGGCGAGGTCCAAAAGATCTGCCCGTGGAGCCAAAATCAGCATGTTTATCGTGGCCGGTGCACCTGCACATTCTTCTTTTAAGAAAACTCAACTATTATCACGTTTATCGTCAATTAGTTCTGTTCAATCTTTCGATAGCCAATGGATCTATCTGTTTGACCAAGCGCTCAACGAGCAGCAGCAACAATCAGCTTTAGAGCTGTTAAATGATGGCGCATCTTTTGAATTACGTCAGCCTGCCAGTGACGAAGTCCAAATTTTAGTGACCCCACGTGTCGGTACCATTTCGCCGTGGTCATCCAAAGCGACGGATATTTTTGCCAACTGTAATATTCCAGTGCACCGTATGGAGCGCGGATTGCTGTTTATCCTAAAAGGTGTAAAAGCGCTTTCTAAAGAAGCATTACAGATCTTGCATGACCGCATGACCGAAAGCGTGTTTACTGACATTGCAGATGCAGCCGCACTGTTCGTGGAAACCGCGCCAAAACCGTTAAACTCGATTGATATTCTGGGTCAGGGCAAAGAAGCACTGGTTAAAGCCAACAATGAATTTGGTTTTGCACTGTCTGAAGATGAAATTGATTATCTGACTGAAGCTTTCACCAAACTGGGCCGTAACCCGAACGACATCGAACTGATGATGTTTGCGCAAGCCAACTCTGAGCATTGCCGTCATAAAATCTTCGGTTCAGAATGGACCATTGATGGTGAAGTTCAGCCGTTATCTTTGTTCCAGATGATCAAAAACACCTATAAAGAATCACCAACCGATGTATTGTCAGCATATAAAGACAACGCATCGGTGATTGTAGGTTTTGATACCCAGCGTTTCTACCCAACGCAAGAAGAAAACGGTCAATACGTTTATAAATACAAGAGCCAGGCGGCTCACATCCTGATGAAGGTGGAAACCCATAACCACCCAACCGCAATTGCTCCATTTGCTGGTGCGGCAACCGGTTCAGGTGGTGAAATCCGTGATGAAGGCGCAACCGGTCGTGGTGGTAAGCCTAAAGCAGGTTTAACTGGTTTCACCACATCGAACCTGAACATTCCAGGCTTTGAACAGCCATGGGAAGATAACTACGGCAAACCATCACGTATGGCCTCTCCGCTGCAAATCATGATTGAAGGTCCACTCGGTGGTGCGGCGTTTAACAACGAATTCGGTCGTCCTGCCTTAAATGGTTACTTCCGTACCTTTGAACAAAACGTCAATGGCGAAGTCAAAGGCTTCCATAAGCCAATTATGATTGCCGGTGGTTACGGTAACATCCGTCCGGATCATGTCGAAAAAGATGCAATTCAACCGGGCGATCTTCTGATCGTGCTTGGTGGTCCAGCCATGCTGATCGGTTTAGGTGGTGGTGCAGCGTCTTCTGTAGACAGCGGTACCATGGGTGAGAGCCTGGACTTCGCTTCTGTACAACGTGAAAACCCGGAAATGGAACGCCGTTGCCAGGAAGTAATTGATACCTGCTGGCGCATGGAAGATGAAAACCCAATCGTATCGGTGCATGACGTTGGTGCGGGCGGTATTTCAAACGCAATGCCAGAACTGGTCAACGATCATGAGCTCGGTGCGGTACTGGATTTACGTAAGATTCCATCGCTTGAGCCAGGCATGTCGCCAATGGAAATCTGGTCTAACGAAGCACAAGAGCGTTATGTACTGGCAATCCGTCCAGAATCTCTAGCGTTGTTTGAATCGATCTGTGCGCGTGAACGTTGTCCGTTTGCGGTACTGGGTGAAGCGACTGAAGCGCGTCATTTAACCGTTGAAGATCCACTTTTTGGCAACAAGCCAGTGGATATGCCAATGCAGGTGATGCTGGGCGGTACACCACGTATGAGCCGTTCATATGAAAGCATCGAGCGTAAAGGCGATGATTTTGATGCAGCTCAAGTGACAGATCTGAAAGATGCGATTTACCGTGTCCTGAAAAACCCGACCGTTGCCTCTAAATCGTTCCTGATCACCATTGGTGACCGTTCGATTACCGGTATGGTGGCACGTGATCAGATGGTTGGCCCATGGCAAGTGCCTGTAGCGGATGCTGCAGTAACAACCACAAGCCTGGTGGGTTATACCGGTGAAGCGATGGCCATGGGTGAACGTCCACCAGTGGCATTATTGAACCCGGCAGCGTCTGCACGTTTAGCGGTAGCTGAAGCGATCAGCAACCTGATGTCTGCAAAAATTGACCAGATTGGCGATATTAAACTGTCTGCGAACTGGATGGCAGCAGCAGGACAAAAAGGTGAAGATCAGGCACTGTTCGAAGGCGTAAAAGCGATTGGTATGGAAATGTGTCCAGCACTGGGCATTGCCATTCCAGTTGGTAAAGACTCACTGTCTATGCGTACCACCTGGAATGACGAAGGTGAAGACAAATCTGTCACTTCGCCAATGTCAGGCGTGATCACTGCATTTGCACCTGTGACTGATGTGCGTAAGACATTAACACCAGAACTGAAAAATTTTGAATCTGTACTGGTACGTATCGACCTGTCTAAAGGCCAATTCCGTCTGGGTGGTTCGATCCTGGCGCAAGTGTACAAAGCGATTGGTTCAGTGACACCAGATGTCGACAGCTTCGATGACTTCAAAGCCTTCTTCGCATTGGTACAAGACTGGAACAACCGCGGCCTGATTAAAGCCTACCACGACATCGGTGATGGTGGTTTATTAGCGACTGTTGCAGAGATGATGTTTGCGTCACGCTTGGGTGTGGCACTGGAAGAGCAATCAGTTGCAGGTCTATTTGCTGAAGAAATTGGTGCGGTGCTGCAAATCGCCAAAGCAGATTGGGAAGCATTACAAGCTGAAGTTGCAGCGTCGACATTGAAAGATGCAATTACGGTTGTCGGTACAGTCAACAACTCTGACCAGTTGGCCGTAAACGGTTTGGTGCTGGAACGTACTGACCTGCAACAGGCATGGGCAGAAGTGTCTTATCAGATCCAGCGTTTACGTGACAACGTTGAAAATGCCGATCAGGAATTTGCCTTAATTGCCGATAAAGCCCATCAAGGGATTATCGCGCAGCCAACTTATGACCTGAACGAGCCAGTTGAAGCACCGTACATCAACACCCGTCGTCCAAATATGGCGATTCTGCGTGAGCAGGGTGTTAACGGTCATGTCGAAATGGCGGCTGCGTTTGATAAAGTCGGTTTCAACACCGTTGACGTACACATGAGTGACTTGCTGGCGGGTCGTATCAGCCTGGATGACTTTGAAGGTCTAGTGACTTGTGGTGGCTTCTCTTACGGTGACGTTTTAGGTGCCGGCGGTGGCTGGGCAAAATCGGTGCTGTTTAATGCCAAACTGCGTGATCAGTTCGAGAAATTCTTTAACCGTCAAGAAACTTTCAGTGTGGGTATCTGTAACGGCTGTCAAATGCTGTCACAACTAGCACCACTGATTCCGGGTGCAGAGCATTGGCCACGTTTCCATCGCAATACCTCTGAAGTGTTTGAAGCGCGTACTGTGAACGTGCGTGTAGAAAAATCAAACTCGATTCTGTTTGATGGCATGGAAGGTTCAATTCTGCCAATCGCGGTTGCGCATGGTGAAGGCCGTGCTGTGGCTAGCGCTGAAGACTTTGCCGCATTAAATGCGGGTAACCAGATCAGCCTGCGTTATGTCGACAGTCAGGGCAATGTGACCCAGCACTATCCACTGAACCCGAACGGTTCTCCAGAAGGGATTACCGGTGTGACCTCTAAAGATGGTCGTGCCACGATTATGATGCCGCACCCGGAGCGTAACTTCCGTGCCGTACAACATTCCTGGAAACCTGAAGAATGGACTGAAGATGGTGCATGGTTACGTATGTTCCGTAACGCACGTAAATTCATTGGTTAATTGACCTTATTTTGAAAAGCCACCTACGGGTGGCTTTTTTATCGGCGTTTCATCCCAAAATGGGGATAGCTGATTTTGCCCGGCACCGTACAATAAACAGCATAATTATAAAAGTGGATAACAAAAATGCAGATGCGAACGGTCATTCCTATTTTTACCAGCTTGATTATGCTGAACGGTTGTGGTGGTGAGAGTGCCAAGATTCAGGAGTCTGTCACGTATGCTCAGCCGCTGCATTCCAGTTTAACCCAGTCCCAGTCTGGTACGCAGCCACAAGGCGAAAAGTGGTCAGTTTCAGGTCAGGTATTTGATGCCAGCGGGCAGCCTGTTGCTCAAGCCAAAATCTATGTGCAGCTGGGCGAACACAACTATTATGCCCATTCTCAGGCTGATGGCCGCTATACCTTATATCTGCCTCGTGAATATGATTATCCCGATCATATTGCCGGCACGGTCTGGATGGAGGGCTATCAACCGGAAATCCTGTTGCTGTCCTATCAGAACCAGCATTTATATATTGATCAGCATAGTCATCTGGTTCAGCTCAAGCCTTTAACCGAAGCGCATGTGGTGTTTCAGCAGGGGCTACATTTAATTCATCTGGGTGATGATTCACTGGTGAAAAACCCGGAAACCCGAATTCAGACCGCGCCACAAGGACTGGTCTGGAGTGATGGTTTTCAGTATACGCAGGCACTGCAAAAACAGTATAACCAGCTCTGTATCCAGTTGTATGGCAAGGGTATTCAGAGCCAGTATGCCAATCAGGATAAAATTTCCATCTCCAGAAAAAATGACCTGCGTTTAAGTATTACCCAATTGCTGTCGGACAGTCCGAGTTCGGGCGCCTATAGTGCCAATGAGCACTGTTTTCCGTTAAGGCATTTTCAGGTGAATGATCATATTCAGGTGCAAATTAAGTCACATACCCTGGACACCGATCAGGATAATTTCGAGATGCTGAATATTGTAGGCGTCTTAAGAAAAATTTAAAGTAGATTACCTTGCTGAGATAAATAATGAGCTCAATGGAATAGCCTAAGCAAATAAAGGATCTGATCGATTTCGAAGATTCAATAATTCTCGCTAATCCATCGCTATGTTTCATCCAAAGCCATAGCTAAAGCTGGACAATTGTTTGGAATCAGTACTGTATCTATTCAAAACAGATGTAGCGCTATTCAGGATTTAGGTCATTTCTTGCAAACAGCAGATGACAACAGGCCAGTCAATACGGTATGAAAGATAGATCAATACCGGGAGTGACTATGCTAAAACTGATTTTTTATGTGCCTGAATCGCATCTGGAAGCCACCAAAGCTGCTGTATTTAAAGCCGGTGGTGGGGGAATCGGCGATTATGAACACTGTGCCTGGCAGGTGCTGGGCACCGGGCAATTTAAACCCTTACGTGGCGCAGACCCGTATATTGGGGAAGTCGGCACGCTTGAAAAAGTAGAGGAATGGCGGGTGGAAATTATTGTACCGGAAGATAACGCAGCAAATGTAGCCCGTGCCTTAAAAGATAGCCATCCTTATGAAGAACCGGCATTCGAGTTTATTCAGATGATAGATGTGCAGTTTTAATTATTGAATATTGGAATATCTGACAGAGAGGGAGAGCCTTTTAATCAGCTCTCCCTTGTGCAGCAGTCCCGCTTCTCTCTTAAAGAAAAGTGGGACTTTTTACATCTTGTTTAAACTTTCTGAATAAACAACTCCCGGTCAAACCGGTATTGCGGGAAGAACACGCCATCTTTCGCACGTTCACCGGCAGCAATTACCATCACCACATATTGCTGTTCATTCAGCTTTAAGATTTTACGCACCATTGGCTCATCAAAACCTTCCATCATACAGCTGTCAAAGCCATAAGCGCGTAAGGCCAGCACCAGATTTTCACAGGCCAAAGCGGTAGTTTTCGAGGCCCACAGTTTGGCATCGGCCGGATGAAATGCCGACACTGGCAATTGCTTGTCCAAGCTACGTGCCACTTTAAAGGCCACTTTTTTGAAATGACCGAAGGCATTGAAATAGCCAGTTTTATAATTATAGGGAATAAATTTATAGTATTTTTTTACCGGGGCTGGCGCTTCAGGAAACGGGAACTCGGAAATATTGAGTTTGGCCATTTCATCAATGCGGTCGGTGCGTGCTACACAAACAATCAGCTCGGCCGCAGTTCTGGCTGCTAGCTGACTCAGACAGGCTTTGACCAGCTGCTTTTTCTTGGCCGGATTCTGGACCACATAAAAGGTCCACGGCTGTAAATTGGAGGAGTTCGGTGCCAGTAAGGCTAAATCCAGGCAGGCATCTAAAATATCCGCTGGAATGGGCTTGTCTGTAAATTTACGTACTGAACGGCGACTGGTGATGACTTTACGAAAGTTTTCGACATCAATATCTTGTGGTGCCGGTTCGTAATAGCGTTTTTTCTCGGTTGAAGATGATGCAGAGTTTAAAGATGAGGGATCTGACGAATTTGACATGGGAACCATCACAAAAGAAATAAAAGAAAGAGAAAACAGCTAAACCATAAAAACGTAGGTACAGTGACTGCACCTACGTTGATGAGCATAATACTTAATGAAACTGGGTAAAGTCAGGTTTACGTTTTTGCATAAAAGCCTGTACAGCTTCCATCATTTCCGGTGAGCCGACCCGTTTCATAAAGATTTCCGCTTCATGATCAATACAGTCAATAATTTCATCCAAATTGTGTTTCATTAGCGCTTTGGTATGTTTGAGAGAGGCCAGTGGCAAGGCTGCCAAAATGTGCGCCTGTTGCTGGGCAGTGGCATATACATCCTCTTCAATACTATTGACCAGACCGGCGTTTAGCGCTTTGTCGCTGTTAAACTTCTGAGCAGTTAGCAGCAGCTCTGCGGCTTTATGGAAACCGGCCTGCTGTACCAGCAGTTTGCTGGACGCACCTTCTGGGGACAGGCCGAGGCTCACAAATGGAATCTGGAACAGGGCAGTGTTGTCGCTATAGACTAAATCTGCATGTAATAACAGCGTGACCCCAATGCCAATGGCTACACCACGCACCGCAGCAATTAGCGGTTTGGAAAAACGTGCAGCAGCTTTTAGCAATACAAAGGGTGGCGTATCTCCAGCTTTGCCTTGCAATGGTGTTTGAATAAACTTCATGAAGTCCTGCATGTCGTTACCGGCACTGAAATCAGCATCGGCTCCGCGTAAAATTACTACGCGGACGTCTTTATTCTGATCGGCTTCGTCCAGTGCCTGCGCAATCCAGAGATACAGTTCACCATACAGGGCATTTTTGGCTTCCGGGCGCTGAATGGCTAAGGTCAGTACGCCATTGTCTAAATTCGCATTCAAATGTGGATGGGGTTGTTGAATACAGCTCAGTGTCATCGTACTATCCTTGCTTTCAATTAATTTGAATTTATGGGCTTATTATGGCGAAAATTATTGTTGACGCCACAACTGGTGAGTTCATAAAAGTTGATGTGCTATGAATTATAAATTTGATTATCTTGTGTTTATTGGCCGCTTCCAGCCTTTTCATCTGGCACATATGCAGACCATTTTAATCGCGCTGGAGCAAAGTGAAAACGTGATTTTGGCACTGGGCTCTGCACAAGATGAACGCAATATCAAAAATCCGTTTACTGCCGCTGAACGCCAGCAGATGATTCTGTCCAACTTTAGCCCAGAGCAGCAGCAGCGGGTCAAATTTGTGCATGTGGTCGATGTATATAACGATGAAAAATGGCAGAAACTGGTGAAAATGCTGGTGGCCACGGTGGCCGGACCAGAAGCCAAAGTCGGTTTAATTGGCCATTTTAAAGATGAGTCTTCCTATTATCTGCAATTTTTCCCGGAGTGGGAGATGGTCGAGCTTGACAGTCTGGAAGGTGCCATGTCTGCCACGCCGGTACGTGAAGCCTATTTTCGTGGAGAAATCTGGACCGATGCCTTCCCGCCGGGCACAATCAAATTTTTACAGAATTTTCAGCACACGCCGGTTTATCAACAATTACAAGACAAATATCATGCGCAAGACCGTAGTAATCTCACCTAAGCTCGCCGGCTCCATCTTGTTAACGAGATAAAGCAAGCCAGCTGTGTAGCAAGGAGATAAGCGATGAACTTGAACCCGTCACATGTAGCAAGGTCAAAGACCAAATGCTTACTGGGTGCGGCTATTATGCTGTTGGGTATCAGCCCGGCCTATGCCGAGCGCTGGACCTTGACCCCAAAAAGTGAAGTTGGTTTTGAGATTAAGTCCATGGGCGTGCAACTGGTCGGAGGGCAGTTTAAAGAGGTGCAGTCAGTCATGCATTTTGATCCAAAAGCACCGCAGCAGGCCTCAACCCAATTTGTGCTAAATGTGGACAGTCTGCAGCTGAGTAAACCGTCTTTAAGACATATGATTCTGGGCGAGGACTTATTCCATGCCCAAAAATATAAAACCGTCAGTTTTAAAAGCACGCGTTTTACTGCTTTAGGTCCTGATCAATATCGTATTGCCGGTAATTTAACCCTACGCGGCGTGACGCGTCCGGTTGTTTTTCATACCAGTTTAAAACCGAATACAGGAAACCCGAAATTGCTGGATGTGCAATCATCAACCCAAATTCAGCGTAGTGATTTCGGTATGAAAAAGGCGATGGGTGGTGTTGGAGAAAAGGTCAATATTCAGCTTAAAGGTCAGTGGCGTGTTCAATAATGAGATAACAATAGACGTGATGAGTGAATTAAAAGCCTGAGCTTGTATCAGGCTTTTTTCCGATCCAGCAATTGTTTAACTGTTGGCTTGTAAGGTTTTTAAATCTTCCAGTACCTGCTCGGCATGTCCTGCAGCCTTGACTTTACGGTATTCCCTGACCAGCTGGCCATTATGGAAAATAAAGGTAGAGCGCTCAATCCCCATGACTTTTTTGCCATACATATTTTTTTCTTTAATCACATCAAAATGCTGGCACAGCACTTCCTCCTTATCACTGATCAGATCAATCGTCAGGTTCTGTTTGGCGGTAAAGTTCTGATGCGCTTTCACCGAATCACGCGACACGCCAAGAATGGTCGCACCCAATGCCTCAAACTGATCTTTCAGGCCAGAAAAATCTACCGCCTGCGTGGTACAGCCTGGAGTGGAATCCTTTGGATAAAAATACACAATTAACCACTCAGCCTGTAGTTCAGCCAGATTGATTTCCGCCGTGGTGGTCGGAAAGGTCTGATTTGGTAAGTTCAAGTCGCTCATGACATCGTCCTTTTACATTGTGTCAGTTTTTAAATTGCCTCTATCATACCGAATTTCCTGCGTTTTCTCACAAATTACCGGTAGAGAAAAGTGAACGCAGCAAACCGGGCAAAAAAAAGCCTGCAATGGATGCAGGCCTCTGGAGGAACTATATGATTATTTCTTTTGCTGCGCTTGCGCGGCTTTCATGGCTTCTTCAGTTAAGGTTTTTAATTTACCGGTTAACTGAGGACCAAAACATGCCTGTAAGTCTTTGTTTTGTTTTTGGACAAAAGCAAGGGTACTTGGGCTTTTCTTCTGGTTAATGGTACTTTGGATTTCCCATTTTTGTGCATTGGTCAGCTTGCCATCGGCTTCAACCGCACAGGTACAGTATTTGCTGACTTCAGCAGCGCTTAACTTTTTACCTTTTGCAGTTTCTTCTTTACAAACATTAATCAGCGCCGATTTTACATTGGTGCTTTTATATGCCTGTTGCAATTTGTCTGTGTTGGCCTGAGCAGATGTTGCGAATACGGCTACAGTAGACACAATCGCAGAAAGGATAATGTTTGATTTTAAATTCTTCATAGATTCTACCTTGTCATTACGGTATATAACGTGTCGGATCAGCCACACCTGCGTCTAGGAAACCCTGTTTACGTAAACGACAGCTATCGCATTTTCCACAAGCACGTCCTTGGTCATCTGCCTGGTAGCAAGACACCGTTTGACTATAGTCTACGCCATGATCAAGACCTAAGCGAATGATATTTGCTTTGGATAAATGTAACAAAGGTGTTTCAAATTTGAGTGGTTTTCCTTCTACGCCCACTTTGGTGGCCAGACGCGCCATATTGGCAAAAGCCTCAATAAACTCAGGACGACAGTCCGGATAACCCGAATAATCCACCGCGTTAATACCAATAACAATGGCTTCTGCATCAAATACTTCCGCTGCTGCCAGTGCATAAGACAGGAAGATGGTGTTACGTGCTGGCACATAAGTCACCGGAATACCATCCTGTTCCTGCTCGGGTACCTCAATATTATGATCGGTCAGGGCAGAGCCACCTAAGTTACCTAAATCAATATTAATGACACGATGTTCTACACCTGCACGCTGGGTTAAGGCTTTGGCAGCGTCCAGTTCAGTGGTTGAACGCTGGCCATAACGAAAACTGAGGGCGATACATTCATAACGCGCTTGCGCCCACGCTAAACAGGTTGTTGAGTCTAAACCACCAGATAACAATACAATGGCACGAGGGCGCATCAGAATCTCCAAAATAATAAAAAGCAATTTGAGCTGTGTATAAAGCTTTGCGTTTCGCAGCTTAATTTTGCAAACAGAGCAATTATACAGCAGCCTGATTAACGACCAGTTTCATCATTCCACAGCAGTTTGTGTAACTGTAGCTGAAAACGAACAGGGAGATGGTCTTCTAAAATCCATTGGGCCAAATCACGGGCCAGTTGCGGCATGCGTGCGGCACCATTTTCAACTTCAAAGGCAGGGGAAAACCAGACGGTGCTGACTTTTTTATGCAGTTGATACAACTCCAGCTGCTGCTTCGACCATTCATAATCTTCACGGTTACAAATCACAAACTTGATTTGATCGTGCGCAGTCAAATAGTCCAGATTCGAAAGCAAATTCCGTGCAACTTCCCCCGAGGTTGGGGTTTTTAAATCTAAAACTTTGGAAACACGCGGGTCTACCTTAGATACATCTAAAGCACCGCTGGTTTCCAGAGACACTTCACAGCCTAAATCTGCTAATCGCTGCATTAAAGGCAGGGCATTCGGCTGTGCCAGCGGTTCACCGCCCGTCACGCAGACATACGGTGTGTTAAAGTCCAGCGTGGTCTGAATAATCGCTTCAAGTGACTGACGTTCGCCGCCTTCAAAAGAATAGGTGGTATCGCAATAAGTACAGCGCAGCGGACAACCGGTTAAACGGATAAATACGGTAGGCAGCCCTGAGGTATTGGCTTCGCCTTGTAATGAATAGAAGATCTCCGTGATGCGTAAACCCGCAGACGGATCAGAAACAGGAATAGCGGAAGATCGAAGCGTACTCATAACAAATTAACCACCGGGTAGAAAAACAAAAATCTCTACGATCATTGCTAACCGTAGAGATGAGGAGCGATAGCTCCGCTTAAACTAAAGAAAAATTAGTCTTCGCGTAATAAATCGTTCAGGCTGGTTTTCGCACGTGTTTGCGCGTCAACTTTTTTCACGATAATGGCAGCATATAAGCTGTATGTGCCGCATTTAGATGGCAGGCTGCCAGAAACAACTACAGAACCGGCAGGAACACGGCCGTAGTGGATTTCGCCAGTTTCACGGTCATAAATCTTGGTAGATTGACCAATGTAAACGCCCATTGAAATCACAGAACCTTCTTCAACAATCACGCCTTCCACGATTTCAGAGCGTGCGCCGATGAAGCAGTTATCTTCAATAATGGTCGGATTGGCTTGGAGTGGCTCAAGTACACCACCAATACCGACACCACCAGACAAGTGTACATTTTTACCAATTTGTGCACATGAACCGACAGTGGCCCAAGTGTCTACCATAGTGCCTTCATCTACATATGCACCAATGTTGACATAAGATGGCATCAGCACCACATTTTTTGCCTGGAACGAACCTTTACGTGCAACTGCAGGGGGTACTACGCGTACGCCAGCCGCTTTAAACTGTTCTTCAGTCCAGCCTTTGAATTTGGTGTCGACTTTGTCATAGAAACGAAGATCACATGACTCAATTGGTTTGTTGTCGTTCAGTTTAAAAGATAACAAAACGGCTTTTTTCAACCATTGGTGTACAACCCATTCACCGTCAATTTTTTCCGCTACACGCAGTGTACCGTTATCTAAGCCAGCAATAGCTTCCTCTACTGCCTGACGGATTTCAGCCGGGCAGTCTGCCGCGGTGAAATTAGCACGATCTTCAAACGCTTGTTCAATAATCGTTGAAAGCTGAGACATGATCTTCCTTCCAAAAAAATTTTCAAGATTTTACACTAAATTGAACACGGGTTAGATGAAAATTGGCACTAAGATCGAAATTAATAATAAAGAAAAATGTTTTCACTTAATATAAGAAACATCTGCTTAAACTTTCGCCTCAAAAAAGAGTTATCTTTCAAAAAGAAACATAGATTTGTATCAAAAAATAACAAAAAATGAGCAAAATGTGCATAAAAACTGTGCGAGAACTTCTTTATATTGTGCTTATCAACAATAGTACTAAACATGAAAAATAAGTTTTTATTTTGAGGAGCACATTACATGAAATCTTTACATAAAATTTTAGCCATTTCCGTACTTGCTACAGCAGCAGGTTCAGCAATGGCGGCAGATCAGACAGTCGTGACAGATGAAGGTGTTTCAACTTTCTCTTTCTTTAAACCCGCTGCAGTCCGTGCTGAAGTTGGTACAACAGGTTATGGTGGTGCGATTTCTTGGAGTGCAAACCCATACGTAGGTGTAACTTTAGGTTATAACGGTGGCGATATTTCTTGGTCAGATGATATTTCTATTAATGGTTCTGACTATGACTTGGATATGGATAATAATAATGTTTATCTAAATGCTGAAATTCGTCCTTGGGCGAACTGGTTCTATATGGCAGCAGGTGTAGCATATTTAGATAATGATTATGAATTAGACCGTCGTGTTCGTCCGAACGAAGGTTTTTCGGTTAACGGAACAGATTTTGTCGCAGGTGCAAATGGTGTTCATATTAATGGACAAATGTCTTATAAAAATGATATCGCACCTTATGTAGGGATTGGTTTTTCACCATCAATTACTGACCGTTGGGGCGTATTTGGTGAATTAGGTGCTTATTATACTGGTAATCCAACTGTGCAATTAACAGCAACTGGTACTACAGCAAATAATAATGCTGACTTACAAAATCAGGTCGATCAAGAAGCTAATGATATTCGTAATGACAACGAATACGAATGGTTACCAGTAGCGAAACTGGGCGTCAGCTTCCGCTTCTAAGCCATTTCTATAAAAAACGAGCTTCGGCTCGTTTTTTTATGCGTTTAGAAATGATGGCCAAATCTTAGTCCATATACCCAGGCATGATTGTCCCGATTGACCGAGGCTAGACTGGAAATTTGAGTACCGGCAAAATTACTGGGTTGAATATGTGGTTGTTTAAACTTTAAATAATAGGCCCCTGCAGCAATAAAACTGTCAGGTCGAAAATAAAAGAGCTGGCCTAAGCCGAGGCTATAGTGCCCATCTGCCGGATTTAGGGTCGAGGCCGGATTGCCAATCCCGGAGTCCCAGCCCAGTTCTAACTGACTGATCCAGCGTGCATTCCAGCGATGTAACCCGCCCAGTTTGGCCGACCATTGATCTTTCTGATAATGAATTAATTTAAAGTCTTTAATTTCAGGAACGAATGTTGCGTAAGCATCAATCACGGCGCCAAATTGAGTCGGTTGTATATAAAAATCTTTCCAGTTAACCCAGCGTATACCCGCATAGAGCAGGTTATTGGCACTGATGCCGGTGTGCAAATCCAGATTCAGCGATTCGGGTGTGCGAACCGCGGTATTCTGGTCCGCCACGATCTGCAATTGGCCTTGTGGGGACTGTTCCTGTACCGCTAGCTGATGATGAATGGCCGAACGATAAGTGAACGCCGCACTCATGGCATATTCAGGAATCTGGTAGCGTACCCCGGCCAGCCAACCCCAGGCATCATCTTCAGGGAAATAGGCCTGATAGCCATGAAAAATATAATAGTTTTGTCCCCAAAGCTCTAGGTTTCCCTGAAAAGACTGATGACTGAGTCCTGCATAAAAAGTCCAGTGCGTATCCGGATGATACCCGACAAGCGCGCTAATATTTTCTGTTTTAAAGCGAATGTCGGCAGCTTCGACGTCTAATGGTTGACCATAAAAATCCGGGTTGTAGTTATAGTTGACCTTAACACCAAAGGGCTGATCATAAAGCAGGGCAAAGGAAAACTCTGGATTCAGCTGCAGTTTAAAACCACCGAGAACAAAACGCTGCTCGGGTGCCAGGTTGCCGGTGGAATAGTCATAAATTCCTAACTCGGCTAGTGCAGCCTGATTTTCGACTTGTCCTGCGACATCGGCCTCTAAATGCACCAGGGAGATTTCGGCATAATGATCGGGCTGGAAAAAAATATGCATGGATTGTCCGGACTGCTCCAGCGCTGCTGCAGAGACAGCTTGCACTGGTAAAAGCAGGCTCATCGACACCCAGAAAAAATAGACCTTCATTGGCCGTCCTTTAATTTTTGGTTAAATTATAAATTTATAAAGTATTGATATTAAAAAATTATCTAGCTATTAAAACCGAATTTGCTGAAAAAATAAACAGGTTTAGGTGATCTTTATCCCATTTTTTAGGGATGCTGTGATGTAGTGCAAAATGAGCGTTAGCATAAAATTTAATAAGTGCGGATTGGGTTCATCTGCTTAGTAGATCAACTGGAGTGATATAAAAAAGAGGATGCTGATGCCATCCTCTTCATTTCCATTTTTTGTGGGTGTTTAATCTTCTGGATACGCGACTTTTTTCAGGGCTTTAATATCAGCTTCAGGTGAGCACAGGGAAATAAACTCATAGCCATAACCACGCAGTAAATGTCCTTTACGCACCGCCAGCCAGGTGGTATTCAGGCCAAAAATATCGGTTTCAATCTGCTTTAAACGATAATCCCGTTCCTGGTCATAAGCCACATTGTTGACCACACCCACGCCCATGCCTAATTCGACATAGGTTTTAATGACGTCGGCGTCCAGCGCAGACATCACGATATCAACATCAATGCCGGCATCTTCAAAGGCTTTATCAATTTTAGAACGGCCAGTAAAACCGCCGTGGTAGGTAATAATCGGATATTCCGCCAAATCCTGAATGCTGATCTCGGCTTTATGTGCCAGCGGGTGGTTTTGCGGGGTAATAATACTGTGCTGCCAGGTATAGTAAGGCACACTTGCCAGATTGCTTTCTGTGGTTAAGGATTCTGTTGCAATACCAATATCGGCTTCACCTTGTAGCAGCATTTCAGCAATTTCTACAGGGCTGGCTTGTTGTAAAATCAAATGTACTTTAGGAAATTCTTTTTTAAACAAATTCACAATGGGCGGGAGTACATAACGCGCTTGGGTATGTGTAGTCGCAATGGTTAGGGTGCCTTCATCCACTTTATTAAAATCATCGGCCAGACGTTTAATATTATCGGCATCCACCAACATGCGCTCAACAATACCGAGTAGGGCCTGACCAGGTTCAGTCAAACCGAGCAGGCGTTTGCCTTTACGGATAAACAGCTGCACACCCAGTTCATCTTCCAGGTCTTTAATATGCTTGCTCACCCCCGACTGGGAAGTGTACAGCGCCGCAGAGGCTTCGGTTAAATTGAAGTTCTGGCGCACAGTTTCTCGAATAATTCTGAGCTGTTGGAAGTTCATGTCCTTTTTTCCCTCAAAAAAGGATGGGGCCTGAAATGCCCCATCGGTGCGCGGTTAAGCGACTTGATTTTCAAATAAATGTAATTGACTTGCTGTAAGCCAGACGGTCTGGTTTGGACGGAACTGATGCAAGCGTGCTTCTTCTGGGGTGAGGGAAATTTCAATTAAGTTCCCTTGACGGTCGTTCAGTTCTGCCAGTACTTTTCCGGCAATCCAGACTTCACGTAAGAAGGTGGCTTGAATGGCATTGTCCTGTGGCTGGGCATGAATGGTCAGCTCATCCGGACGGGCAAAGGCAATAATCTCGCCCTGAGGACCTTGTTGTGCGCTGGCCAGCTGAATACGGTCTTCACCCAGCTGAATCAGGCCATTGCTGTTCTGGCCTTCAAAGCGGTTGGCCTGACCCAGGAAGTCAAACACAAACGGCGTTGCCGGTTTTTCATAGACTTCACGCGGTGAGCCAATCTGCTCGATGTTACCTTTGTTCATCACTACGATCTGGTCCGCCACTTCTAAAGCTTCTTCCTGATCGTGTGTCACAAAAATTGAAGTGATATGCAATTCATCATGCAGGGTACGTAACCAGCGGCGCAGTTCTTTACGCACTTTAGCATCTAGCGCACCAAACGGTTCATCTAGCAGCAAAACACGTGGTTCAACGGCTAAGGCACGCGCCAGGGCAATACGCTGACGCTGACCGCCAGACAATTGCGCCGGATAACGGTCGGCCAGAAAGCCGAGTTGTACCAGATCAAGCAAACGGGTCACGCGTTTTTTTATTTCAGCTTCCGATGGACGGGTGGCACGCGGACGTACACGTAAACCAAAGGCAATGTTGTCAAAAACAGTCATGTGACGGAACAGCGCATAATGCTGGAAGACGAAACCGACCTGACGCTCACGCACGTGAACATCGGTGGCATCCTGACCTTCCAGAATCACCTGACCACCATCGGCAGATTCCAAACCGGCAATAATCCGCAGCAGGGTGGTTTTACCACAGCCCGATGGACCTAACAGGGCCACCAGCTGGCCGTCTGGAAAATCGAGGGAGATGTTGTTCAGTGCATGGAATGCACCAAAGTGTTTTTCAATATTTTTAACTTGAATACTCATGAGGTCATTCCTTAAGAAACTGTTGAATCTTCATTACGTTTGTCCTGCTTTTCCTGACGGATTTCGACCCAGGTTTTCAGGATCAAGGTCACAATCGCCAGCAGGGCCAGCAGGGATGACACCGCAAACGCAGCACTGAAGGTATATTCGTTATAGAGAATCTCAACGTGTAAGGGCAAGGTATTGGTTTCACCGCGAATGTGTCCAGACACGACTGATACCGCACCAAACTCACCCATCGCCCGGGCATTACACAGAATGACACCGTAAATCAGGCCCCATTTAATATTTGGTAAGGTAACTTTCCAGAAAGTTTGCCAGCCAGAGGCACCCAGTACAATGGCCGCTTCTTCTTCTTCGGTGCCTTGCGCTTCCATGAGCGGAATCAGTTCACGCGCCACAAACGGTACAGTAATAAAGATGGTGGCAATGACAATCGCTGGCACGGCATACAAAATCTTGATGTCGTTGTCCATTAACCAGTTGCCCATCCAGCCCTGGGTACCAAAAATCAGTACCAGCATCATCCCGGCAATGACCGGAGAGACCGAGAACGGCAAATCAATGATGGTGGTCAGAATCGATTTACCCGGGAAGTTAAACTTGGCCACCGACCAGGCTGCGGCTACACCAAACACCACGTTGAGTGGAACGGCAATGGCTGCAGTGAGTAAGGTCAGTTTGACCGCAGATAAGGTATCTGGATGTACCAGTGCCTGGGTATACACGCCCATACCTTGTTTAAAGGCTTCAACGAATACCAGAATTAATGGCAGAATCAGGCAGCTCAGGAAGAAAATCAGGGCAATGGCCAGTAAGGTGTAGCGTACCCAGGTCGGTTCACGGGTGGCATCACGCGATTGCAGCTTGTCGGCCAAAGCATTGCTATTGGTATTTAAACTCATCGGGCTGTTCTCCCTGTACGACGGCTGGCCCATGCTTGTAACAAGTTAATGAGGAACAGCATCACGAATGAAATCAGCAGCATCACCACCGCAATAGTGGTTGCACCGGCATAATCATATTCTTCTAAACGGGAGATAATCATCAGCGGGGCAATTTCAGTTTCAAAAGGCTGGTTCCCGGCAATGAAGATTACCGAACCATATTCACCCACGCCACGGGCAAAGGCCAGGGCAAAACCAGTAATTAATGCCGGCAGTAAAATCGGGAAAATCACTTTGGTAACAATCTGCAGACGGTTTGCGCCCAGAGCAGATGCCGCTTCTTCCAGCTCGGTTTCCAAATCGCTGAGTACCGGTTGTACGGTACGCACCACAAATGGAATACCAATGAAGATCAGGGCCAAGGTAATCCCGATTGGGGTATAGGCCACCTGAATGCCTAAAGGTTCCAGATACTGACCAATCCAGCCGGTCGGTGCATATAAAGAGGTCAGGGCAATACCGGCCACGGCGGTCGGTAAGGCAAAAGGTAAATCGACCAGCGCATCAATCAGGCGTTTGCCCGGGAAGCGGTAACGCACCAGACACCAGGCTAGCAATAAACCAAAAACGACGTTCACCAGCGCTGCAATCAGCGCAGCACTAAAACTTAACTGCAAAGATTTTAAGATACGTTCAGAACTTAAAATTTCCCATAAACCTTCCCAGCCAATGTCCAGCGATTTTAAAAATACGGCAGACAAAGGAATCAGAACGATTAATGATAAATACGCTAGGGTAAAGCCTAGAGAAAGACCAAATCCTGGCAGCACTCGGGACCGCTGCGACATGATTACTCCTCAAAGAGAGAATGCGGGCTGAAATCAGCCAGCGAAAAATAAATAAATTTCGGCACAAGCATAATTTGCGAGGGTTAAATTGCAAATTTAAATAAATACTTGCTGTCATCAGTAATACTGATATGCTGCATAGCCTTTTCTGAAATCAGGTAATTCCAGAGTTCAGGAAAAGGACCAAAACCAGAGGCGACATTAATATGCCCGACATGGCCCAAGCTTACCGGTTCTAATTGCCAGGACTGCGCCAGTTCCAGTGCATGTTCGGCATTTAACCAGGGATCATTTTCACTGATCAGCATGCTGGCGGGAACCTGCACTTGCAGCTGATGAAAATAGTCCTGATAGTCATGCTGGCTGTCACGGGCAAAACCGGCTTCACCAAAATGGCCCGGGTTGGCCGGTGCCACCAGTACCAGATTCTTGACCTTGCGTTGCAGCGCCGGGTATTGCGCCAGAGCGGCTACGGTAGTCAGGCAGCCAAAGCTATGCGCCACAATTTGCAGCGGTGCATCAATAGCCGCCACGGTGCTTCGGAACTGTTCTACCCAGGTTTCGAGTACCGGGGCATTCCAGTCCTGCTGCTCGACGCGGGAGCAGGACATGAGCTGTCGTTGTAACCAGGATTGCCAGTGGCTATATTCACTGCCACCTACGCCCGGAACAATTACGGTATGAATCATGTCGATGCTCCTTTGCTTACCTTACAGTTGCTGATGCTACAGCTGAATTATTTAGCGCTATTGGCTTTTACGATCTGGTCGAAAATGCCGCCATTTTCAAAATGTGCAGACTGGACTTTGGCCCAACCCCCAAATTCCTGATCTACCGTGACCAGCTTTAACGGCTTAAAGACCTGGCTGTATTTCTTTAATGCTGCTTCGCTACGAGGACGATAATAATGTTTGCCGGCTAAATCCTGTCCGAGTGGGGAATACAGGAAGTTTAAATAGCCTTGGGCCAAATATTTGTTGCCGTGTTTTTCCGCATTTTTCTCAACAATGGCCACCGGCGGTTCTGCCAGTACCGACAGGCTTGGGGTAATAATTTCAAATTTACCCGGCTGCTCACGAATGGCGAGATGCGCTTCATTTTCCCAGGCCAGCAGCACATCACCAATGCCACGCTCGGCAAACGTGGTGGTTGAACCACGGGCGCCCGAATCCAGAACTTTGGTGTTTTTATAAATTTTACGTACAAATTCCTGTGCGCTTTGATCATTGCCACCCGGCTGATGTTTAGCCCAAGCCCAGGCGGCCAGATAGTTCCAGCGTGCACCGCCTGAGGTTTTCGGGTTCGGGGTAATAATGCCCACACCCGGCTTGACCAGATCGCCCCAGTCCTGAATGCCTTTCGGGTTGCCTTTACGCACTAAAAATACAATGGTCGAGGTATAAGGTGTCGAGTTATGTGGTAATTTCTTTTGCCAGTCTGCCGGAAACAGTTTGGCTTTTTCCGCAATTACATCAATATCGGCGGCCAAAGCCAGTGTCACCACATCGGCACTCAGGCCATCAATTACGGCACGGGCCTGCTTGCCTGAACCGCCATGCGACTGTTTAAAATTAATTTTTTGTCCGGTCCGGCTTTCCCAGTATTTGCCGAACTGTTTATTCACATCATCATATAATTCACGGGTCGGGTCATACGACACGTTCAGAAAATCTTTTGCAGCAACACCAAAGGAGGATGCCGAAATTAATGCGGCCAGTACCCCAATTTTTAATTTTGTAAAACTCATGACTAACCTCAAATTTTTCGCTGTTTTGTAACATGAGGCAAGAATAGCGCTAGTCTTATTCCTAAAAAAATAATAAAAAATGAATTTTATATGAATAAAAAAGAAATATAAATAGATCTTCCATTCTTACACTAAAGCCAGCTCAAATGGATACTTGTTGTATGCAATGTTTTAAGAATGCTGAGGAAATATCGGCCGTTTCAGTGCTGGACCGTGCCTTTCATTATGGCGATGGCTGCTTTAGTACCGCGCGCATCCGCAATGGCCAGATTGAACTGGAGGCCTTACATCTGCTCCGGTTACAACGCGGCTGTGAGCGTTTGTATTTAAATGCCAATCTGGCGTTTATCCAGCAGTCGATTCAACAGCTGCAGCAGCATTATCCGCAGGTTAATGGCACCTTAAAAATCATCATCAGTCGGGGAGATGGACAGCGCGGTTATAGCCTGCCCGCACAAGATGCTGATGTCTGGGTCTTTTTTTATCCTAAAGCAGTGGATGATTTTCACTATGAAAAAATCGCCAGTGGTGTGTTGAAACAAGCGATGGGGCTGAGTATGCCACATCTGGTCGGCATCAAAAGCCTGAACCGTTTAGAACAGGTGATACTGAAAAAAGAAGCCGATGCGCAGGGCTGGCCGGAAGCCTTGGTGACTGATGTGCAAGGCTCGGTTGTTGAAGGGGTGAGCAGTAATTGTTTCATTCTTATAAACAATGAATGGATTACGCCGGAACTTCGCTATAATGGCGTCCACGGCGTGATGCGGGCTGAAATTCTGGCCCGTATGCAGCAGCACGGCATTTCCTGTCGCCAGCGTTATGTCGATATGGAAGAAATTGCGCAGTTCCAGAGTCTGTTTTTCTGTAATGCGCTCAGTCCGATGAAAATCGTGATCCAGCTCGATGCACGCCTTTTAGATGTTCAAGCCTGTATTGAACTGTTTAATCGTCTTCAATTGAATCAGATGCATTAATATGTCTTCATCCCGCTCTAAAACGAAAAAGAAAAACAAGCCTCGTTCCCCATTGCCGATTAAAGGTATTTTAACCCTGTTACTGGGCGTACTCCTCATTGTCGTAGTCATCCTCTGGTCCAGCCTGTTTAAAGACTATCCGGTAAAAGGCCAGAAAGAATTACTGGCCATTGGCGATGGCGATACCTATTCCGGTTTTATTGATCGTCTGGAAAAAAATGATCAGGTCAGTTTTCCGATTATTCTGAAGCTGTATCAGAAAATCATGATTCATGATTCGATGAAAGCCGGGGTTTATGAAATCCAGCAGGGCATGAGCATCCGTGAAGTCATGGAAATGATCTCCAATGCAGAAAATGCGCAGATGAACCGGATTCTGGTCATTGAAGGCACCACCTTTAAACAATTGGTGCAGCATCTGCAAAAGGATGAGCTGGTGACTAAAGAAGTCAGCCATCTTCCGACCGATCAATTATTAAAAGCACTGAATATTCCGTTTGAGCATCCGGAAGGCCTGTTTGCGCCAGATACCTATTTCTTTGCCAAGGGCGAATCGGATCGTAAAATTCTGACCGATTTATATCAGCGTCAGATGAAAGCACTGGATGAAGCCTGGGCCAACCGTGCACCAGATTTACCGTACAAGAATAAATATGAAGCGCTGGTGATGGCGTCGATTATTGAAAAAGAAACCCATGTCGATAGCGAACTGCGTCAGGTCTCTGGCGTATTTGTGCGCCGTTTAAAGATAGGCATGCGTTTACAAACTGACCCGACCGTCATTTACGGGATGGGCGACAAATATCAGGGCAATATTACCCGTAAGGATTTACGTACCCCAACGCCGTACAATACCTATACCATCTATGGTTTGCCGCCAACACCAATTGCACTGCCAAGCAAACGCGCGATTGAAGCAGCAATGCATCCGGATGATTCCGACAATCTCTATTTTGTCGCCACCGGTGATGGCGGACATAAATTCAGTACCAATCTGCAAGATCATAACCGCGCAGTTCAGGAATATCTGGCGGTCATTCGTGCGAAGAACAAGGAGTGAGCATGTTTATTAGCTTTGAAGGCACCGAAGGGGTAGGTAAAACCACGCTCATCCGTCGTATTTATGAACATTTTCAGGCCCAAGGCAGTGAAGTAGTGCTAACCCGTGAACCGGGTGGCACCCCGATGGCCGAGCAGATTCGCAGTCTGCTGCTTTCAGTCAATCATGACGAGCAGATGTGTAATGATACTGAATTACTGCTGATGTACGCAGCGCGCGCCCAGCATCTGGCGCAGGTGATTCTGCCTGCACTGGCAGCTGGCAAAACGGTACTCTGTGACCGCTTTACTGATGCCAGCTTTGCCTATCAGTGTGCTGGGCGTGGCCTAAGCCGGGAAAAGTTGCAATTGCTGAACCAGAATTTTGTTTCGCACATGCCGGCTCTGACTTTCTGGCTGGATGCACCGATTGAACTGGGCATGTCCCGTGCGCGTGAACGTGGTGCGCTGGACCGTTTTGAACAGGAAAAAGTCACCTTTTTTGAAAAGGTGCGTGCTGGTTATCAGGAGTTGTGGCAGGCAGAACCAGAACGGATTAAACGTTTAGATGCCACCCAAAGTCCGGATCTGGTCTTTGCCGAGGCGCTCAAATATTTACAGACAGTCGCTGCTTAAATTTGGGTCAAGACTAAAAATCTTCTATAGTAGCGTGATGATAGAGGATTTTTTGATCACAATGAAAAGTAACCGTGCTGAAATTATTGAATTTTTACAACAAGAATTTCCACAGAGCCTGGAAAAATGCGAGATTGATGCGGTCACGCCCATGGGTGCCTGCTTGACCTATCGGGTTGGGGAAAGTGAATTACGTCCGGGCGGCACGATCTCTGGTCCGACCATGATGACGGCTGCAGATCTGGCTTTATATGTAGCCATTCTGGGCTAGATTGGGATTGTCGGGTTGGCGGTCACCACCAACCTGAATATCAATTTTTTACGCAAACCCGCTGGTGGAAAAAACCTGCGGGCGGAATGCCGGCTCATGAAACTGGGTAAAAGTCTGGCCGTGGGTGAAGTCTGGATTTATTCAGTCGGGCAGGAGGAACCGGTGGCGCATGTGACCGGAACCTATTCAATTCCACCCCAAGTGGCTTGATTCTCAGGTCACTTGTTCTTTTGATCTGGCTCGCTTGATTTTATCCTTTTCTTACTCGTCTTAATTTTGCTTGCTTCAGTTTCTTCGCCAATCTGATGCTTCCAGCTTTTTATTTTTTGAAGCCTATTTAATTCGCCGAAAAGCACCCTCCGAATTATTTAAAACTTATCCTTATATTTCAGCAAAATCGCTTTATTGATTTACATGATGTTACTGATTAATTACTCAAAGTTACATATCTTAAATCTTACTCCAATCAAGTGGTTAATTTTTAACTTTAAATATTTCATTCTTTGTCTAAGGTGTTGTTCCCTCAAAAATTGCTCTAGGCTCTAGGCCTGTTGAAAAATGATCAAATGAGGGGGGAAATGCTTAAATTTAAAAATAAAATGATCCAGGGCGCAATTTTCGATATGGATGGCACAATGTTTGATACGGAGCGTTTACGGTTTCAAACCTTGAAACAGGCATCTCGGGAATTGATTGGAGTCGAGTTCAGCGATGACTATTTAATGGGTTGTCTGGGCTTGAGTGCGCGGAGTGCCAAACAGCTGGCACAGGCTGAATATGGTGAAGATATTCCCTATACCGAAATTCGCCAGCGTGCCGATGAGCTGGAACTGGAAAGTGTGCGTCAGTTTGGTGTGCCGATTAAAACCGGTTTGCTACAGGTGCTGGAGCGCTTGCGTAAATCCGGGCTGCGCTTGGCAGTGGCGACGTCCAGTCGCCGTGCCATTGCCGAAGAATATTTAATTAATGCCAATGTCTATAAATTTTTTGATGTACTGGTGTGCGGAGATGAAGTCCAACGTGGCAAACCGCATCCGGAAATTTTCCTGACCGCTGCGCAAAAGCTGAATCTCTCCGCCAGTGACTGTTTCATGTTTGAAGATTCAGACAATGGTGTGACCTCGGCCTATGCAGCGCAGGGCATTACCGTGCTGCTGCGGGACATTAAAGCACCAAATGAACAGATGCTGTCTAAGGCGCATTACTACTATGAAAGCATGGAAGATTATCTGGAAGATTTAAACCTGTATATTCCGGCCTTGGGCATGCCCAGCCTGCAGGAAGCCTTTCCACAAACCTTGAACCAGCTAACTGTCGGAATCCATGGTTTTGGTGCGATTGGTGGCGGTTATCTGGCGCAGGTATTATCGCATTGGGATGGTTATACCCGTCCGAAACGGATTTACGCTTCTACCCGTAACCAGCTGTATCGCTCTGCGGTGAATGCTTTTGGCACCTATTGCATTCGTTATGGGCAAATGTCCTATGATGAACGTATTGAAAACATGAGCATTATTGATGCAGATAACCTGCAGCACATGCAGGAGATGTATATCGAATCCAGCTTGATTGCCTTATGTCTGCCAGAAAAAGCGCTGAGCAGCGAAGCTGAGGTGATTGCGCAAGGCCTGTATGCACGTTATCTGGCCCATCAGGACCAGCCGGCTGCGCCTTTAACCGTGCTGATTATTTTAAATAAAGTCGGTGCCAAGCAGTTATTGCTGGAGCATATCCGTAAAGCCCTGGTGGCCTTAAGTGATGTGCAGACCGCACAAGCCATTTTAGCGCAGCATTATTTCTGCGATACCGTGGTCAACCGTATGGTATCCAAACTGACTGACCAGAACCTGTACCGCCAGCTACGGATTAAATACAACATCTTCAAGCAGTCGCAGACAGAAGATGAAGCCGAGCCGGTTGAAATTGAGGATAACACCCGTTTGCAGCCGGAGCAGGAACGTCAGGCCAGTCTGTATGTGGAAGATTTGCGCCGTAATTTCCAGCCAAGCCATATTCTGCAAACGATGGATTTAATCCTGTTTAATGCAGAAATCGACATGCCAATTTATGTAGAAAATGCCAGCCCGTTACTACAAAAAATGCGGCAGATGATTCTGGTCGAAGACATCAGTGAAATCCAGCTGATTAAAAACCGGCTCTGGAACGGGGTGCATGCCATGCTTGCCTGGTATGCCAGCCTGCGTGGTCATCAAACCATTGGTGTGGCTCTGGCCGACCCGCAGATTGAACAGTTCATGCAGCAGTTGTTACAGCAGGTTCAGCAGGGACTGGCGGTGGTGTTACCACACCGACAGAAAGATTTACATGCACTGGCACAAAGTTTTGCAAACTCCTGTGTCCATGCCTATAAAGACCCATGTGCACGGGTGGCGCGTGATCCGCTGCGCAAGCTCAGTGCGTCCGAACGGGTGTTAGGTTCAATTGCCAGCAATGCTCAGGGCGGGTTGCCATATCAGTTTTTGGCACAAGGTGCTTTATTGGGCTATGTCTATGCGGTGCAAACTCATCAGCTGACCGAGACGCAGGCTTTGGCACATCTGCAGACACAATTGCAGCAGCCACATTTCTCGGCACAGGTAGCACTGACTTTACGTAATTATGTGCAGACCTATCTGCCGCAATTGCTGTCCGGAGCGCTAGAACCTGAGCAGTTGCCCTTGTTAAAGCCAACCTCGAGTGCAGCGCAATATGCTTAAACTTGAGGAACCATCCGGCTGAAACCATTTTGGTTACGACCAACAAAAACCGAATCACATGATACGATTCGGTTTTTTATCTTTCAGAACTGAAGATGTAAAAGCATTTTAAGCCGGCACATCCTCATTGACCAATGGCGTTTCTACCTGGAAGTTTGGCGGCGTAAGAACGGTTTTACGCAGCTCATCTGCCAGTTCTGGATAATCCAGGGTGTAATGCAGGCCACGCGATTCTTTACGCTGCATGGCACAGCGCACAATCATTTCTGAAACCAGCACCAGATTACGCAGTTCAATCAGGTTTTTACTGACTTTGTAGTCCTGATAATACTCGGTAATTTCACGTTTCAGCATTTCAATACGGTGCAGGGCACGTTGTAAACGCTTGGTGGTGCGGACAATCCCGACATAGTTCCACATGGTGGCGCGCAGTTCATCCCAGTTTTGTAGAATTACCACATCTTCATCGGGATGGGTCACTTGAGAATCATCCCAGGCTGGCACATTTGGTGATTGATAATCGGGCTTGAATTCAGCCTGAATATGTTCAGCAGCACTCATGCCATATACAAAACATTCTAAAAGTGAGTTACTGGCCATACGGTTAGCACCATGCAGGCCGGTATAAGACGTTTCACCAATGGCATACAGGCCGGCAATATCGGTCTGGCTGTGTTCATCAACCACTACACCGCCACAGGTATAATGCGCTGCCGGGACCACCGGAATCATATCTTTGGTGATGTCGATGCCCAATTCCAGTAAACGCGCATACAGGGTCGGGAAGTGTTCTTTAACAAACTCGGCCGGTTTATGGGTGATGTCTAGCCAGACATGACGAATCCCCAGACGCTTGATTTCAAAGTCAATCGCACGTGCCACAATATCACGTGGTGCCAGTTCGGCACGCTCATCGAAACGTAGCATAAAGCGTTCCCCATCTGGCAGGCGTAAATAGGCGCCTTCGCCACGCATGGCTTCGGTAATCAAGAAGGAACGGGCTTGCGGATGGTATAAGCAGGTCGGATGGAACTGGTTAAATTCCATATTGGCGACGCGGCAACCGGCGCGGTAGGCCATGGCAATCCCGTCACCGGTGGCAATATCCGGGTTAGAGGTGTACAGATAGGCTTTCATGGCACCGCCGCAGGCTAGGGCGGTAAAGGGCGCCAGGAAGGTATCAATCTGGTCGGTGTTTTCATCCAGGGCATACAGGCCCAATGCACGATTGTCACCGGTTTGACCGAGTTTCTGTGTGGTAATCAGGTCAATGGCAACAAAGTTTTCAAAAATCTGGATATTCTGTTTTTCTCTGGCCCGCTGGACCAGTGTCGTTGAAATGGCACGTCCCGTGGCATCTGCCGCGTGAATGATCCGGCGCTGGGAGTGGCCGCCTTCACGGGTTAAATGTAGTTGTTCCTGTTCATCGAGGGTAAATTGAACGCCATGTTCAAGCAGGAAATCGACCGAAGGTTTACCGCCCTCTACAGTTTGCTGCACGGCATTCAGTTCACATAAATGCGCGCCTGCAATCATTGTGTCATCTATATGCTGTTGAATAGAGTCGGTTTCATCCAGTACGGCTGCGACCCCACCTTGGGCATAAAAGGTGCTGGCATCAGTCAGGGCCGACTTGGCCAGCACGGCAATTTTAAAATGAGCTGGTAATGACAGTGCCAGACTTAAACCTGCGCCGCCACTACCCACAATGATCACATCAAAATGATGAGTTGCATGTAAATTAGACATGTCCATCAGCTAATTTGAAAAAAGTCTGGTAATGACAACGCTTTTTAAAACAAAAGGCAAGGGTCAAGATGCTTATTAATGATGAGAAAAAGCAATAAAACTCCATTTTATAAAAAATGGCGCAAGCACTTGTATCCTGTTGAGGAATTGAACATATTATTACGAAATCTTAAAAAGCGTTATGTTAAAAACAGAACATCACATTTTTATAAACAAATTGAGTGAATGCTATATATGAATAATCGCTACTTACAGAAGGGTCTCTATGCAGCTGTGTTCACTATGGCATCTGTTCAAGCACAGGCCTCTACTTCAGTAGATTTTTCCAACCTGGTTGAACAGGTCAGCCCCGGTGTTGTCAGTGTCAATGTGGTCAAACGTTTAAGCCAGGAAGAGCTGTTACAACAACAGGTTCCGGAACTGTTACGCCGTTTCTTTGGCGATGGGGTGGTGATTCCGCAGCGTCAGGCGCCACAGGAAAAAACCGGTTATGGCAGTGCCTTCTTTATTAGCAAAGATGGCTACCTGCTCACTAACCACCATGTGATTGAAAATGCCTCCAAAGTCACCATTGTTCTGAATGATCGCCGTGAAATTGATGCCACCGTGGTCGGCAGTGATGAACGGACTGATGTGGCCCTGCTGAAAGTATCTGGCAGCAACTTCCCTGAACTGCGTACCGGTAATGTTGATCGCCTGAAAGTCGGTGAGCCGGTGCTGGCAATTGGTTCACCATTTGGTTTTGACTATTCCGCCTCTGCTGGTATTGTCAGTGCCAAAATGCGTAACATGATGGGGGAAACCTCGGTACCGTTTATTCAGACTGACGTTGCCTTAAACCCGGGGAACTCGGGTGGACCGCTATTTAACCAGCGCGGTGAAGTGGTCGGAGTCAACTCGCGCATCTTTAGTGGAACGGGCGGTTATATGGGTCTGTCTTTCTCGATTCCAATTGATGTCGCCATGGAAGTGGCAGACCAGTTAAAACAGCATGGTAAAGTCACTCGTTCCTATTTAGGTGTGAGCCTGCAGGATATTGACCGGACGCTGGCAGAATCGTATCGACTGGATAAACCGGAAGGGTCATTAATTACCCAGGTGGCACCGGATTCTCCAGCTGCCAAAGCCGGCTTGCGTGCCGGTGATGTGATCTTAAAATACAATGGCACGCCAATTTCACGTACCAGCGAATTACTCAATTATCTGAACCGTACTGCACCTAAACAGACCATCCAGCTGGAAGTTTTACGCGATGACCGTCGCCGGAATATCTCGGCCACTTTAAGCACCGCACCGGATGACACCCCGGCCAAGAGCAATGTTACGCCAAGCCAGAATAAAGGCCCGGTACTTGGGGTCGCAATCCGGAACCTGTCAGCAGCAGAAATGCGTCAGCTGGAAATTAAAGGCGGTGTGCTGATTCAGGAAGTCCGTCCGGGCAGTATTGCAGCGCAGTCGCGAATTTTACCGGGTGATGTCATCGTACAGCTGAACAATAGCCCAGTCACCGACAACAACAGTTTTGTTCAGGCGGTTTCGCAGCTGAAAAAGGGCAGCGTGGCGCGTGTGACCTTAATCCGTCAGGGACAACGTGCCATTGTCGGTATGCGAATTTCCTGATCTGAGCCAGTTAAAAACCACAGCCTGCTGTGGTTTTTTTATTTTTCAATTTATCTGGGGCCAATTTTCAGTAGACTAGGGGCCTCGATACCCGATACCACAGTACAGTAACAGAGCATGAGCAGTACATTTTTTGATTTAAAACTTCAGGTTCAACCCGAGCATATTGACAGTCTGGGCCATGTCAACAACGTGGTTTATGTGCAGTGGATGCAGGATGTGGCCAGCGCCCATATTGAAACCTTAGGCCTGGGCATGGCGCAGTTTCTGGAAATGAAACATGCCATGGTGGCGGTAGAGCATCATGTGCAGTATCGCAAGGCTGCATTTGCCGGTGAAGAGCTGACTTTAAGAACCTGGCTCAGTGAAATTAATGCGCTGTACCTGTTTCGCCAGTATGTGTTTTATCGTCCGCAGGACCAGAGCGTGCTGTTTGTCGCGCAGACCAAATGGGCCTGTGTGGAAATAGACAGCGGCCGTCCAAAACGCATGTCGCCAAGTTTTTCCCAGGCGTATCAGCCTATTCCAGCCGATCTGAATCCGATGGATTTTAACCAGTATCCGCCACAGCCGGCATAAGCATCGTCACTGGCCGGTTTGTATCGGATGATCTAAAACCGGCCGGGCCGAAAAGCTTTGCATTATTTTGGATACTTTAAAAAATCCATCTGCTATAATCCTTCGCAATTTCTATTCGGCTTTTGCTGTGCACTGAATCTGGTTTGCATAGCGCGTTATTTTTTAAGGTAGCCCATGGCGCAAGCTAAAAAATCTGTTGATATTAAAAACATTCGTAACTTCTCGATCATTGCACATATCGATCATGGCAAGTCGACCCTTGCGGATCGTTTCATTCAGACCTGTGGCGGTTTGCAGGATCGCGAAATGCAGGCGCAAGTACTGGACTCAATGGAACTTGAGCGTGAACGTGGGATTACCATTAAAGCGACTTCGGTGACCTTGTACTATACCCATCCGAATGGTCAGGAATACCAGTTAAATTTCATTGACACCCCGGGACACGTTGACTTTTCTTATGAAGTTTCACGTTCACTGGCAGCGTGTGAAGGCGCACTACTGGTGGTTGATGCTGCCCAGGGCGTAGAAGCACAATCGGTTGCCAACTGCTATACCGCGATTGAGCAAGGGCTGGAAGTTTTACCAATTCTGAACAAGATTGACCTGCCGCAAGCAGAGCCTGAACGTGTGATTCAGGAAATTGAAGATATTATTGGTATTGAAGCAACCGATGCGCCGACCTGTTCAGCCAAAACCGGTCTGGGGATTGCGGGTGTGTTAGAGCGTCTGGTCGATGTCATTCCAGCACCAACCGGTGATCGTGATGCGCCATTGCAAGCTTTAATCGTCGACTCATGGTTTGATAACTATCTGGGCGTTGTGTCTCTGGTGCGTGTGAAGCAGGGACGTGTGCGTAAAGGCGACAAGATGTTGATGAAATCAACCGGTCAAACGCACATCATTACCTCGGTGGGTATTTTCAATCCGAAACATACTGAAACCGATATTCTGGAAGCGGGCGAAGTCGGCTTCGTGATTGCCGGCATTAAAGACATTTTTGGTGCACCAGTCGGCGATACCATCACTTTGGCAACCACGCCAGAAGTGGAAGTGTTACCGGGCTTCAAGAAAGTAAAACCGCAGGTCTATGCCGGTTTGTTCCCGATTGATGCCAGCGATTTTGAACCGTTCCGTGAAGCACTGCAAAAGCTGCAAATCAATGACTCGGCGCTGTTCTTTGAACCAGAAAGTTCGGATGCGCTCGGTTTTGGTTTCCGCTGTGGCTTCCTTGGTATGCTGCACATGGAAATCGTTCAGGAACGTTTAGAACGTGAATACGATCTGGACCTGATTTCTTCTGCGCCTACGGTTATTTATGAAGCCGTAATGAAAAATGGCCAGACCGTGTACATCGACAGTCCATCGAAAATGCCAGACGGTTCCACCGTTGAAGACTTACGTGAACCGATTGCCGAATGTCATATTCTGGTGCCGCAAGAATACTTGGGTAACGTCATGACCTTGTGTATCGAGCGTCGTGGTGTGCAAAAAGACATGAAATTCATGAGTAATCAGGTATCCATTACCTTTGAAATTCCAATGGCCGAAGTGGTGATGGATTTCTTTGATAAATTGAAATCCTGCTCACGTGGTTTTGCATCACTAGATTACAACTTCGTGCGTTTTGAAAGTTCATCGCTGGTGAAAGTCGATGTCTTGATTAACGGTGAAAAAGTCGATGCGCTGGCAATGATCTGTCACCGTCAGGATGCCCGTCATCGTGGTATTGCACTGGTTGAAAAAATGAAAGACCTGATTCCACGTCAGATGTTTGATGTCGCAATTCAGGCGGCCATTGGTGCGCAAATCATTGCCCGTTCAACGGTAAAAGCCATGCGTAAGAACGTATTGGCCAAATGTTATGGCGGTGACGTGTCGCGTAAGAAGAAACTGCTGGCCAAGCAGAAAGAAGGTAAGAAACGTATGAAGCAAGTGGGTAGCGTTGAAATCCCACAAGAAGCGTTCTTAGCTGTATTAAAAGTCGAACGCTAATAAGATTAGAAGGATAAACGCCCATGGATTTTGATTTTAATTTGATCCTCGTTCCTGCCACGCTGTTTTTTATTGCTGTGTGGTTGCTGGATAAATTTGTCTTCAAGCAAAGACAGACCAAAGGACGGGGCAATGAAAATTTCATTATCACATGGGCGTATGACTTCTGGCCGGTACTGGCCGTTGTGCTGGTGCTGCGTTCGTTTTTATATGAGCCGTTTAATATCCCGTCAGATTCAATGGTTCCAACCCTGGAGACCGGGGATTTTATTCTGGTAAATAAATTTGACTATGGCGTGCGTTTGCCAATCGTCAACAGCAAAATTATTGATACCGGTTCGCCAGAACGCGGTGATGTGGCGGTGTTCCGTTATCCGCCACAACCAAGCATTAGCTACATTAAGCGTATTGTGGGTTTGCCGGGCGATCATATTGTTTATGATCATGGTCAATTCACCATTAACGGTGAAAAGGTGCAGAAAGTTGCGCTGGACTTTAGCCGTGAAAAAGACAGCCTCGATACACCCAACTCGATTTACCATCAGGAAACTTTAGGCAAGCATACTTTTACCATGCGTGAACTGGAAGGCGTAAACGTGGCGCGTCAGGCACCTTTTATTAATTATGTCGAAAATGGTAAATATGCTTCTACAAATGGTTTATATTGGGAAGTCAAAGTTCCAGAAGGTCATTACTTCGCGTTAGGGGATAACCGCGATCAGAGTGCTGACAGCCGTTTCTGGGGTTTTGTACCTGAAGAAAACCTGACCGGCCGTGCCGTCTATATCTGGATGCACAAAGAGCCTGGTTTTAAATTGCCGTCTTTTAGCCGAAACGGCAGCATAGATTAAAATCATCCATTAGGAAAATAACAAAATGCGTCATCAACAAGGGGCATCGTATATTGCAATTCTGGTTGCAATTATTGGTTTTGCTTTTATGGTAAAAATTGCAGTTGCGGTTTGGGGACCGTATTTCGATGATCGAATGCTGGATAACCAGATTAAAGAGCAGTTGATTCATGGACCCAAAAACCTGAGTCCGCAAAAATTCATTGGGGAAATGGATAAGCGTTTAAGTATGAACAACATTCGTGATATTAAATTTGCGGATGTTGCCCAGGTCACCAATGTAGATGGTCTACAGGTGAAGAAAGACTATGAGATAAGAAAACCGTTCTTATTGAATATTGATATTGTCATGAAATTCGAGAAAAGTTTTGATCAAAGCTCAGTCCAAGCTCAATGAAACGCGTTTGGCCAGCCGCATCGGATACCAGTTTAAACAGCCGGATCTGCTCAAGCTGGCGCTGACGCATCGTTCGGTCAGTCACAAACACAACTATGAACGCCTAGAATTTCTAGGCGATTCACTTTTAGGGATGATTATTGCCAATTATCTCTACACCGCCTATCCGCAGGAAAACGAAGGGCGGCTGACCCGTATGCGCGCAACGCTGGTGCGTCAGGAAGCGCTGGGTAAAATCGCCAATGATTTAAAACTCAGTCAAAATTTAATTCTCAGTACCGGTGAATTGAAATCAGGCGGTCATCATCGCGAGTCTATACTTGCAGATGCAGTCGAGGCGATTATTGGTGCGATTTATATCGACTGTGGGGATTTAAACCTGCTACAGACGATTGTGTTAAAATGGTACGTGCCTTATCTGGATCATATTGAGCCAACCGATCAGCTCAAAGATCCGAAATCACGCCTACAAGAGTATTTACAAGCACGTAAAAAACCTCTCCCAGTTTACGAGGTTGTAGATATTCAGGGTGATGCCCCGAACCAGCATTTCAAGGTGGAATGCCGGGTCGATGCTTTACCGGTAATGAAAGGTGAAGGTTCTAGTCGCCGCTTTGCCGAGCAGGCAGTTGCCGCGGAAATTTTAAAACTCTTGGAGCAAACGTCTCAATGACAATCCATTCCGATCACAACGATGCTGATCACGAGTCGCAAAGCGACAGCCACGATTTAATCAATCAATTCTTCAGTTCACAAGGTCAGGAAATTCCATCGGATTACCGTAGCGGATTTGTGGCCATTGTGGGCCGGCCAAACGTGGGTAAATCTACCTTGATGAACCACCTGTTGGGTCAAAAACTGTCTATTACCTCGCGTAAGCCGCAAACCACCCGCCATAAAATTGTCGGGATTGATTCGCGTGAAAAATCTCAGGCGGTCTATGTCGATACCCCGGGGATGCACAAAAAAGAAGTGCGTGCCATCAACAAAATGATGAACCGTGCCGCGCACTCGGCGCTGCGTGATGTGAACCTGGTATTATTCGTTGTCGATGCACAAAAATGGACCCAGAACGATGAACTCGTACTGGAGAAATTGAAAAATGCAGACATGCCAGTCATTCTGGTGATCAATAAACTGGATACCTTCGAGAATAAAAATCAGGCGCTGCCGCTGATTCAGGAGCGCGCCAAGCTGATGAACTTTGCAGAAATTGTGCCGGTATCTGCGCTGCGTGGTGCCAATCTGGAACATCTGCGTGACACCATTGAGCAATATCTGCCATTCCAGCCACCGCTGTATTCATTTGATCAGGTTACCGACCGTTCCGAGCGCTTCCTGGCCTCTGAAATTATTCGTGAAAAAATCATGCGTCAGCTTGGTGAAGAGTTGCCATACGATTTAACCGTACAGATTGAATCATTTAAAACCGAAGAGCCGGCTTTAAATGAAAAAACCGGTCGTATGAAACCGGCCTGTACCTATATTGATGCCACCATTTTCGTAGACCGTCCGGGGCAAAAAGCCATTGTGATTGGTGAAAAAGGTGCTAAGCTGAAAAAAATCGGGATGGATGCCCGTGTCGATATGGAAAAAATGTTCGAACAGAAAATCATGCTCACGCTTTGGGTGAAAGTCAAAGGTGGCTGGTCAGATGATGAACGTGCATTAAAAAGCTTGGGATACAGCGATATCTAAGCCATGAAACGAGGAACTGTAATGACCAAAATTGCTGTGATTTTAGCCTGCATGTTCATGCTGCAGGGCTGTATTCATAAGGTGGTTACAGTTCCGGTTAAAGTGGCCTATAAAACTACCAAAGGCGTGGTCAAAGGCACTGCCGCTGTGGTCGGTGCAGTCATTCCCGATGGGGATGAAGAAGATGAAAACAAAAAGCAAGATGATTAGGCTGATGTCCTGCCCGCATGCGAAATGAAGTCTTGCATGGCTACCTGATCCATCATCGTAAATACCGTGAGCGTAGTCATATTGTGCATCTGTTTACCCAGGAATATGGGCGGATTGATGGTATTTTAAGACAAACCCCGCCACCACAATATCAACCGATTAGCCTGCAGGCCTCGGGTAAATCTGAACTGAAAAATTTTACCAAACTGGAAATTATCAACCAGCCCGTATTTTTCTTTGGCGATGCCTTTTTCTCCGGTTTTTATCTGAATGAAATTTTGCTGCGTCTGTGTCCGCTCGAAGTCGAGATGCCCGAGACTTTTCTGCAATATGCCACGACTTTGCAGCAATTGCAGCAGCTGTCGAGCCATCCGCAGCCGAACAGCTTTTTAAGACAGATTCTGCGCCAGTTTGAGCATGTGTTGCTGCAAGAACTGGGTTATGCCATCGACTTTGAAGTGGATGCCAACCAGCAGCCGATTGGTGCAACGCAGCAGTACCAGTTTTTATTAAATGAAGGCTTTATGCCAACGGCGCAGGCTTCCCGTTCTGGTTTAAGTGGCGCGCAGATTTTGAGTATGCGTGACCATGAAAAGGGTAGGGATTTTAATCCAGAACAGTTACAATTACTGTCTAAATTATATCGGCAGATGATCAGCTCCCTGCTGGGAGATCGGCCGTTAAAAAGTCGTCAATTGTGGATACAGAACTCCCAAACACAATCGTAATTAGGAAAAGAGTATGGCTGCATTACTTGGTGTAAATATTGACCATGTTGCAACATTGCGACAAGCACGTGGCACCACTTACCCAGATCCGGTCAATGCCGCACTGATTTGTGAACAGGCTGGTGCAGAGGGTATTACCTTGCATCTGCGTGAAGATCGTCGTCATATTCAGGATGATGATGTGCGTCGTATGCGTCCATTGCTGAAAACCCGCATGAATCTGGAAATGGCGGTGACTGATGAAATGGTCGAGTTCGCCAAAGAAATCAAACCGCATCATGTTTGCTTTGTCCCGGAAAAACGCCAGGAAGTCACCACTGAAGGTGGACTGGATGTGGTCGGTAATTTTGCGGCGGTAAAAGCGGCAACGCAGGCTCTCTCTGTTCTGGGTTGTGATGTATCCCTGTTTATTGATGCTGACTTTGCCCAGATTGATGCCGCAGTTGCTTGTGGTGCACCAACCATTGAAATTCATACCGGTGCTTACGCCGATGCTGAAACCGCAGAGGCGCAGCAGGCTGAGCTGGAACGTATTGTGAAAGGTGCCGAATATGCCGCGGCCAAAGGTCTGGTGGTGAATGCCGGCCATGGCCTGAATTTAGATAACGTGACGCCGATTGCCGCAATCCCGCAAATTCATGAACTGAATATTGGTCACTCGCTCATTGCCGATGCGGTGTTTGTGGGTCTGGCCCAAGCTGTACAGCAAATGAAAGCAGCGATTAAAGCTGCACGATAATCTTGAAGTTTTTGTATGTCGACAATCAATTATGATGAGCTCATGAAGCCGGTGATCGGCTTCCTGGGCTGTGAAACCCCGCAAGCCTGGCTGGACGAAGCACTGAATAATCTGGAAATCCTGATGCAGGATCATGCCAACTGCGAAAAAAAAGCCGCCGGTACAGCCATGAACCTGATGTTCCGCTACAGCTTCTTTACCGATTTGCAGGTCAAGCTGGCGCAACTGGTTCGTGAAGAAATGCTGCACTATGAACAGGTGCTGGAATTCATGAACAAACGCGGACAGGAGTGGAAAGGCTTAAGCGCAGGTCGTTATGCTGGCGGCTTACGCAAAGAAATCCGTACCTATGAACCAGAAGCGTTAATTGATGTACTGGTGATTGGCGCCTTTGTAGAAGCGCGTTCCTGTGAGCGTTTTTATGCCTTGGCACCGCATGTTGATGAAGAGCTGGGGCGTTACTACCGCTATTTGCTGAAATCTGAATCGCGTCATTATGAAGATTATCTGGCACTGGCATTGGACGTTGCCAAAACTGCCAAGCTAAAAAATCCGGAAGAAGATATTCAGGGCCGGATTCAGCATATTCGTGAAGTGGAAAAAAATCTGATTTTAAGCCCGGATGATACTTTCCGTTTCCATAGCGGTGTGCCGGCGCAGGCAGCTTGAAACAGTCAATATTTTTTGAGAGAAAACGGGACTTCGGTTCCGTTTTTTTATGGCTGCGAGAAGGGGAATCAGGATTGATCTGCCTGTTTGAAGATAGAACTGATCTGCTGATGGACGTCTTGCTATTAGATCGCTCGGGAAGATGTCATCCTCTTTTGGCAGCCTTCAGATGTGAATCGCTGTGGGAATTAAAAAGATTGGAAGCTATAAATTTTGGCAATAAAAAGCCCAAGTCTTAAATGCTTGGGCTTTCTTGAATTTGGCTCTCCCACCTGGGCTCGAACCAGGGACCTGCGGATTAACAGTCCGTCGCTCTACCGACTGAGCTATGGGAGAATCTGAATGCGATTATAGAGGGATTTCAGCAGGGGTCAAGCGAAAACTGTCATCTTTTTTACATTTAAAGTTTATATGCTTTTTATTTGTGCAAAATAAAATAAAACACGAAAAAATCTTGCAAAGCAAAAAATCTGTTGTTAGATTAAATCCAGAAAGTCGTTTGACCAAATGGTTAAACAGTGTGGATTTAAACCAACTTGCCAGCACAAAAATGGCTAAATCGGAGACAGCGAATGAATACGCTCAGCATCCCTGAAATTTTTGCAAATCTCAATTTTTACAAAGACAACTACCTTTCTCTTATCAGCAATCCAGCAGATTATTATACGCCTGTTGCTTCGGCCTATATCAACATATGGCCAGTCGGGCATGTCGATCTGTATCTGGGCGATTTGCTGCAGCTGTGGTTTAGTGAAAAATGGCTGATCAATGAGCCATGTTTCCAGCTTTCAGAGCATCCGGATCATGCAACCCGCACACCATTACAGCGCAGCCAGGATTTATACCTGTATCAGCTTGCCGGCAGTGCCTTGTCGGGTAGTAACCGCTGCCGGGTCTGGTCGGCTTCTGAACAAAAAGAACTGCGGGTGAGTCTGGATAGTGCCTTTAAATATTACTGTATTTATAAGGGTACAGACCGTCCTGACATCTCACGCAGTCAGCTCATTCAGGCGCTGAAAAAGGCCATCTAACCGTTATCTATGGTCCGCTGAATTGAGCGTTTAGAGTTAAATCAGGCCATAAAAAAACCGCGAACAGGTCGCGGTTTTTTTATTGCTCAGAAGAGATTATTGAGCAGCTTTTTCAGCTTCGATCGACGCAATCGCTTCATCAATGCCTTCGATTGAATCCGCCGCTTTCTTGATACGCGCTAACGCATCTACCAGCACTTCATCAGCCGTTGCATAAGAGATACGCATGAAACCGCCTAAACCGAATGCATCACCTGGAACCACGGCCACGCCCGTTTCTTCCAGTAACCATGCAGAGAATTCTGTGCAAGATTTTAAGCCTTTAGCACGAATCAGTGGTTTGATGTTGGCGTAAGCATAGAACGCACCATCTGCAGGTAAGCAAGAAATACCTTTGATGTCGTTCAGGCCGTTTACCACCAGGTCATGACGGCGTTTAAACGCTTCAATCATTGGTTGTAGAACGTCTTGAGGACCGTTTAATGCAGCTTCTGCAGCTACTTGTGAAATAGACGTCGGGTTAGAGGTTGACTGAGACTGGATTTTTTTCATCGCGCCGATCAATTTAGCAGGGCCCGCTGCATAGCCGATACGCCAGCCAGTCATGGCATAGGCTTTAGACACACCGTTTAACACGATAGTGCGGTCATACAGGTCTGGTGCAACAGTAGCGATGTTGTAGAACTCGTCATCCCAGCGGATTGGTTCGTACATGTCGTCAGATGCGATATACACTTCTGGGTATTTACGCAGTACTTCAGCCAGAGCTTCCAGTTCAGCTTTGGTGTAGATCATGCCTGTCGGGTTAGACGGGCTGTTCAGTACCACTAAACGGGTTTTGTCTGTGATGGCTGCTTCTAACTGAGTAGGAGTGATTTTGAAGCGTTGTTCTTCGCCACATTTTACAATCACTGGCACGCCTTCAGCGATGATCACCATATCTGGATAGCTTACCCAGAATGGTGCAGGGATGATCACTTCATCACCTTTGTTTAACAGTGCAAGTGCCAAGTTAAAGAATGATTGTTTACCACCGCAAGACACCAGAATCTGGTTGGCTTGGTAGTCAAGGTTATTGTCACGTTTTAGTTTCGCAATAATGGCTTTTTTCAGGCCTGGCGTACCGTCAACAGCGGTATATTTGGTAAAACCGTTGTTAATCGCTGCAATTGCTGCATCTTTGATGTGTTGTGGTGTATCGAAATCCGGTTCGCCTGCACCCAAGCCAATTACGTTATGACCAGCAGCTTTCAATTCAGCAGCTTTGTTTGTCACAGCAAGCGTTGGGGACGGTTTGATGGCATTTACACGATCAGAGAGACGTACGTCCACGGCAGTATTCCTTCTTATAGGGATTAAAAAATAAAAAGCACACTATCTTAGCTCAAAAATAGTCACTTCGTCGTTTAAAATCTCAACAAATTAATAAAAAATCACGAAATTTGTGCTTCTGCGCCTCAAAATAAGGCATTTTTGAGAATAAAAAGCCGGAGGCTCGCTTCTGACTGCAAAAAACCTTAAAATAGCGCTAATTTGATTTGAGTTATCGTCATGAGTAAGCAGCAGCCTACTTCAAAAAAACCTGTGGTAAAACTCCCATTCCCAATGCCATCTGCGGAAGAAAAAGCCCAGATGGATGCCTTGCATAATCAGGTTCGTCCTAAAGATGAAGGTTATGCCGACAAGCTGTTTCCACCACCACGTGGGACCCGTAAATCTATGGGTAAACGCTAAGAAAAATGCCACGTTCTGTGGCATTTTTTATGGGCGCTTGATGGGTTTAATCCTGGGTTTCACGCCGGTCAAACTGGACATAATAGGCGCGTTTTTGGGTGTACATGGCCTGATCGGCGCGTTTTAGCATCTCTTCAATACTTTCCTGTGGTAGTGTGGTCGCAGACCCAATCGACAGATTCAGCATCTGATTACCATGAAACTGACTGTCAATTAACAGCAGTTCCTGCAAGCCTGCCAAACAGTTGTGCATGGCAATCTCATCAGCACCCGGCAGCAAAATCACAAATTCATCACCACCAATGCGGCAGGCACTGTACTGGGTATTCTGGACAAGCTGATTCAGCAGTTCACCGGTGCGTCTGAGCAGATCATCACCGCTATCATGGCCAAAGGCATCATTCACAACTTTTAAGCCATTCATATCAATATAGATACTGGATACAGGCCGTAGACTGCTGCGCTCTAAGCGATTCACTTCTTCGCTATAATGCGAGCGATTCAGCAGCTTGGTCAGCACATCATGCTTTCCCAGATATTCCAGATAATTTTCGGCTTTTTTTACGCGCGGTAATATCGGTCAAGGCCACCTGAACCGTGCTCCAGTCCTCTTCATAGCCGGGAAATACGGTAAATTGCAGCAATACATGGCGGATGCTGCCATCCAGCGCATAATTGATGGCTTCACGCTGATGGTGAATATTGCCGTTCCAGAGCTCGATCAGCTGTTCCCTGAACGTATGCTGCATTTCACCGGCAAAAATTTTATGAATATTTTGCAGCAGGGTGTTTTTGTCCGGGGCGCCAAATAAATCCAGCGTGGCCTGATTGACATCAATAATCAGTACATCGCGGATACATTGCTGGATAAAATCCGGATGCACATCTAAAAAGGTATTGAAATCATCTATGCCCAAATGGCGCAGCTGATCGAGCCGGCTTTTAATCCGGCTAAAATCTTCCACCCACAAGGAGGTGGGAGAATAGACAAAGCGCGATTCAGCCAGTAAACGCTGCTGATCTGCCTGCCGGCGCGCTGCGGTATAAGGGGTAATGTTTTCGGTACTGACCAGCACCAAAGACAGGTCTTGCTCATGTGAAGGGACTACGGTGCCGCGTAACTGGATATCCAGCCGTTTACCGTTCAGGCTGTAATTGACCGCCTGACTGGAAAATTCGGTTTGACCTTCCCACAAGCTGATCAGTTCATCAATATGGGTACTGGTCATATCACCTTTAAAAATCTGCTCCAGGTTGCTAATTAAATGCTGCAGATCTTGGGCTTCATACAGTTCCAGGGTTTTCTGGTTTACGCTCAGAATTTTAATTTTACGGGCACATTCAATGACACGGCTTGGATCTTCCAGTAAATAGCCACGTAAATCCTGAATGCCTTGTGCGCGCCACAGCTCAAACTGTTTTTTAATTTCACTAAAGTCTTCCAGCCACAGGGCAATCGGCGCAAGGGTAAAAACAGGCGTGTCCAGTATTGTCATAGTCTGAAGCTCGATTATTCTAGTGAATGAAAAATAGAATTATAATCAAGTTTTTATTATGTGATAAGAATTGTGTTTATTTTTATAAATGTGATTTTCATCACTGAATTAAAAAGCAGCCGGCTCAGTGGCCGGCTGCTCTGGTATTAAAAAGAGGGATTATTTTTTGGCCCGATGCGCCGGACGCGGTGGGGTAATTTCACGTTGACCATGCCAGACTTCGGCAAAATCCTGTTCATTAATACTATACAGTTCCAGTAAGGCTAGAATCACCCCGCCAAACAGCATGGAACCTTCAGAGTTGCTTTGCCATTCGAAGACCTTGCCTTTCAGGCCATATAAAATATCTTCAATTTCAAAAATCCGGTCACGGCCATTGCTGTCGGTCGGGTACATCTGGGTATTCAGCAAAATTTTAGCCAGACTTTTTTCATTGTCATTTAAAGCCAGTACTTCAATCAGTTCATCCGGATTGCTGGCAAAAATCACCGGATCACGAAAAATGGTATGCAGAAAATGCTGGTTCAGTTTCGGTAAAGATTTCTCGACAAAAGGCCGGAAGGAGGCCGGGAAAATCACATTGTGGGAAATGCCTTTAAACATCGGGGCGATTTCCTCGACTTTATAACCGGCAATACCACAGCCAATTGAAGTCAGAAAATACTTCATTTTCGGATGATTTTTGGTATAGGTTTTAAAGTCATCTATATAGTGCTGAATTTGCGACAGCGGCATTTGCTGCAAATGCTCGTTCATGGTTGGAATGGCAAAGCTTTGTCCGGCCCAGCCACGCCCTACGCCGCGCACGGCGCCAAAGTGTTGCAGGGCAGTGCGCGCTGCACCGCCGGCATGATCACCCGCCAGATTACTGCCAAAGACAAAAATCGTATCTTCAGGCAAGCTTTTAATAATACTTTCATCATGATATCGGTAAGTCATTGTGATTAAATCTATGTGATCCCTTGTGTTCATGTTGCCCGTGAAGCGGGGCAGAATCAAGTGAAAAAGCACAAGACGAGGGTGTTTTTCTGTTTCACATGAAGATTTTGCTTTGATCTGGGTATGTCTGGTGAGAGTGTGCCAAACAGCAGCGGGTGAAGGTCTTTATTTCAGTTGCACTGCGGACTAAAAACAGAACCTTGCCGATGCTGCCGGTGACAAGAAAGTGTACAAAAATTACAATCTGAAGCCAGATAATAGGCTGAATCTGTTAGACTATTTTTTTCGATCTGTATGAGTACGCTATCCGTGAGTGATCATCAACCTTTTGAATTGGTTACCCATTATCAACCTGCTGGAGATCAGCCGCAGGCCATTGAAAAGCTGGTGCAGGGAATTCAAAAGGGCATGCATGATCAGTTGCTGCTGGGGGTAACCGGTTCCGGCAAGACCTATACCATGGCCAACGTGATTGCCCAGTTACAGCGGCCAACTATTGTGATGGCGCATAACAAGACTCTGGCGGCCCAGCTCTACGGCGAATTTAAAGCCTTTTTCCCGCATAACTCGGTTGAATATTTTGTCAGTTATTATGACTACTATCAGCCGGAAGCCTATGTGCCATCTTCCGATACCTTTATTGAAAAAGATGCTGCCATTAATGATCACATTGACCAGATGCGACTGTCGGCGACGCGGGCATTACTGGAACGTCGTGACTCGATTATTGTGGCATCGGTATCGGCTATTTACGGTCTGGGTGATCCGAATGCCTATATGAGCATGTTGCTGCATGTGGTGCAGGGCGACCGGATTCAACGTGAAGACATCATCCGCCGGCTGGTAGAAATGCAATATAGCCGCAATGAACTAGAGTTTTTGCGCGGGACCTACCGGATTCGCGGTGAAATTATTGATATTTTCCCGGCAGAATCAGAGCAGAATGCCATCCGGATTGAACTGTTTGATGATGAGGTTGATTCGATCCGCTGGTTTGATCCGCTGACCGGCAAAATGATCCGCAAAGTGCCACGCGTCACCATCTACCCGAAAAGCCACTATGTCACGCCTAAAGACCATCTGCAGCGCGCCATTGAAACCATTCGTGAAGAACTGAAAGAGCGTTTAGGCTTTTTCCGTGCACATGACAAGCTGCTGGAAGCACAGCGTATTGAGCAGCGTACCCGTTATGATCTGGAAATGATGCAGCAGCTCGGCTATACCAATGGCATTGAAAACTATTCCCGTCATTTATCCGGTCGTCCGGCCGGTGAAGCGCCACCGACCCTGTTTGACTATGTGCCGGATGATGCCTTGCTGATTATTGATGAGTCGCATGTTACCGTGCCACAAATTGGCGCCATGTATAAAGGTGACCGTTCGCGTAAGGAAAACCTGGTCAATTATGGTTTCCGTTTGCCAAGTGCGCTGGATAACCGGCCAATGAAATTTGAAGAATGGGAACGGATTATTCCAAGCACTATTTATGTCAGTGCCACACCGGCGCAGTATGAACTGGAAAAAGCTGAACAGATTGTCGAGCAGGTGGTGCGTCCAACCGGTCTGATTGACCCGGAAATTGAAATCCGCCCAGTGCTGACCCAGGTCGATGATGTCCTGTCGGAAATTAACCTGCGTAAAGATAAAAACGAACGGGTTCTGGTCACGACCTTAACCAAGCGCATGGCCGAAGATTTAAGTTCCTATTTAAAAGAATACGGCATTAAAGTGGCCTATCTGCACTCCGATATTGATACGGTCGAGCGGGTCAAGATTATTCATGAGCTGCGTACCGGAATTTATGATGTGCTGGTGGGGATTAACCTGCTGCGTGAAGGTCTGGATATGCCAGAAGTCTCGCTGGTGGCGATTCTGGATGCTGACAAGGAAGGCTTCCTGCGTTCCGAACGTTCGCTGATTCAGACCATTGGTCGTGCTGCGCGGAATATTGCCGGTAAGGCGATTTTATATGCTGACCGGATAACCGATTCCATGCAAAAAGCCATTGATGAAACTGAACGTCGCCGAGCCAAGCAAATTGAATTTAACCAGTTGCATGGGATTACTCCGCGCAGTGCTGTGCGTCAGGTCATTAAAGAAATTGATACCGGCGAGGTGCTGGAAGAAGATGTAATTGATGAGCAGATGGCAGCCCAAACCTTGGCCTTAACCGCGGATGAGCGGCATATCGTGTCGGACCCGAAACTGTTTGCCAAGCATGTGGCCAAGCTGGAAAAAGAGATGCTCAAAGCCTCAAAAGAATTGCAGTTTGAGCAGGCCGCACGTCTGCGTGATGAAATTATTCGTTTAAAGGCACAAATGCTGCAGTAAAGAAAAGTGTGGGAACTGTTAAAAAACTCCTTACATAACACAACAGTAAATACCTGAATTTACCGTTAATTTAGCCAAGTATGCTGAGAACTCCAGAACAATATTGAAGCTATAAGGTGACCTGATGAAAACGAATAATCTCCCTAAAGCGAGTTATAAATTGGCAAAAATTGCCGTAGGCGGGGCAGTGCTGGTCGGTTTAGGGCTGGCCACCATGGCTTATGCCCAGAAAGAGCCACTACCCACCGTTGAAAAAGTGGAATTGGATCGTTACCTAGGGGTCTGGTATGAGGTGGCACGTAAACCGATGTCCTTCCAGAATAAATGTGATAGGGATGTCACGGCGACCTATACCTTAAATGAAAATGGCAATATCAAGGTCGATAACCGCTGTATCACCAAAAATGGCGAACAAACCGTCTCTATTGGTGAAGCCTTTGTACAAAATGTGCCGTTTAATACCAAACTGAAAGTCAGCTTCCTGCCAGAATTTATCCGCTGGATGCCAATTGGTCGCGGTGATTACTGGGTGCTAAAACTGGATGAAGATTATCAGACCGTGCTGGTCGGTGAGCCACATCGCAAATATATGTGGGTGTTGTCGCGTACCCCGCAGGCCAATCCCGAAGTGATCAATGAATATCTCGAATATGCCAAATCTTTAGGCTATAACCTGGATGATATTATTCACACCAAACAGACAGCCCGTTAAAGCAATCTCCTACTAAAAATACACCATGCTCCGGCATGGTTTTTTTATTTTTCGGTCAATAATTCATGCACGAACAGAGTTTTCCGGAGATGAACTGAGTATAATCAGCGCTCGGCAAAGATCAGGAGTGAAAGATGTATAAAGGCGTTGCTTTGTCTGTATTGGCATCCGTCACTTTTGGTGTGCTGTATTTCTATACCCAGTTTCTGCAACCTTTAGACAGTGAAGAAATTTTTGCCTGGCGTATGCTGTCCACCTTGCCTTTTATCACCCTGTTTATGTGGTGGAGTGGTGATTTAAAGCATGTGGCCGAGATTTTCAGGCGGGTGCTACAACAGCCGCTTTTATTGCTGTGGCTGCTGATCAGTTCGTTCTTGTGTACTACACAACTGTGGCTGTTTTTATGGGGGCCAATTAACGGCCGTGGTCTGGAAGTGTCGCTCGGTTATTTCCTGTTGCCGCTGGTGATGGTGCTGGTTGGCTGTGTGCTGTATAAGGAAAAACTGTCCAGCTGGCAAATGCTGGCGGTGGCGCTAGCCGTACTGGGCGTCGGACATGAAATCTGGCGCATTGGCAGTGTGGCCTGGGAAACTGTGTATGTGGCGCTGGCTTATCCTTTGTATTTCTTTTTACGCCGTCAGTTTAAAACCGATAACCTGGGCGGTTTCTGGTGGGATCTGTTCCTGATTTTACCAGTCGCGTTTTATCTGGGCTTTGTTTATAGCGACAGCATGGCATTGCTGTTGAATTACTCGCATCTGATCTGGGCTGTGCTGGGACTGGGCTTTTTAAGTGCCTTAGGTTTGGGCAGTTATATTCTGGCCAGCCGTTATTTGCCTTTTGTGATTTTTGGTTTGCTTAGCTATCTGGAACCGGTGTTGCTGGCTTTCGCCTCGATGATGCTGGGCGAGCGTGTTGAAGCCGATGAATGGCTGACCTATATTCCAATCTGGCTGGCGGTATTGCTGCTGGTGATTGAAGGTGTACTGCATGTACTGAAACAGAAACGGCAGGAACGGGCCTTGCAAAAAAATGTCCAGAACTATCAGGACCGGCTGGAATAGCAAAAAAATATTGTTATCAGTCGGTAAAATTTGTCTGATAAAGCAACAAACAGATAACTTGCTCTTTTTTATATGAAAAATAGCGGTTTTTAAAGATTTAGGAGCGAAATCATAAAAATAATTACAACTATTTTGCAAATTTATACTGAATATATAGCAAAATAGAGCGGTCTTAGACAGCTTTTGATTCAATCTTGCCGCCAATTCCATTACAATTGTCGGGTTTTGAATTTTATGCCTAGATATACAATTAATTAGAGGACGTATCTGTGAGCAAAGAGACTATCATCGCCCTACACGCAGAGCACCAAGGTCGCTGGAAAAACCGTGAAGAAATCGCGGAACAAATGATCGCTTTGATCGGTAAGCTGTACCGTGAGAAAAATATTGTTGTTTCAGTATTTGGACGTTCTTTAGTTAACCGTTCAGTGATTCAGATTTTAAAAGCACACCGTTTCACGCGTATGATGGACGTTGAGCTTTCAGTTGTACACACTTTCCCGATTCTTGAAGCATTAGCAAAAGTTGAAAACATTGGTACTGCTGAAATTGACCTAGGTAAACTTGCGATTGCCTTTAAAGAGCAAGGCGGCGATGCAGATGCATTTGTAGCAGCTGCAGTCAAAGCGGTTGAAGGTCGTCCAACTTCTGTAGAAGGCCGTGATGTTGTACTTTACGGTTTCGGTCGTATCGGTCGTATCCTGGCACGTTTAATGATTGGTCAGTCTGGTCTTGGCCGTGGCTTGAACTTAAAAGCCATCGTAGTGCGTAAATCTGCAGATGGTGATCTGGAAAAACGTGCGTCTTTATTACGTCGTGACTCGATCCATGGTCCATTCTCTGGCACCATTTCTGTTGATGAAGAAAACGAAGCAATCATTGCGAATGGTCAGTTCATTAAAGTGATCTATGCCTCTAATCCGTCTGAAGTAGATTACACTGCATACGGTATTAACAATGCACTGGTAATCGACAACACCGGTAAATGGCGTGATGCTGACGGTCTGGCTCAGCACCTGCAATGCCCAGGCGCAGCACGTGTCATTCTGACTGCACCTGGTAAAGGTGACATGAAGAACGTTGTTTATGGTGTAAACCAGGGCGACATTCTTGATGAAGATGCCATCATCTCTGCAGCAAGCTGTACTACAAACGCAATCACGCCAACCTTGAAAGTGTTAGACGACAAATACAAGGTGCTTAACGGTCACGTTGAAACAGTTCACTCGTTCACTAACGACCAGAACCTGATCGACAACTATCACAAAGCTGACCGTCGTGGCCGTGCTGCTACATTGAACATGGTAATTACTGAAACTGGCGCAGCGAAAGCAGTTGCGAAAGCACTTCCAGCGCTGAAAGGCAAGTTAACCGGTAACTCTGTACGTGTTCCAACACCAAACGTATCACTGGCGATTCTGAACCTGACGCTTGAGAAAGAAGTTGAGCGTGACGAAGTGAACGAATACATCCGTCAAATCTCAATCAGCTCGAACCTGCAAGGTCAGATCGGTTATACCAACTCGACTGAAGTGGTATCTTCTGACTTCATCGGTTCACGTACTGCAGGTGTATTTGACGCGCAAGCAACCATCACTTCAGGTAACCGTTTAACGGCTTATGTATGGTACGACAACGAAGTGGGCTATAGCTGCCAGGTACTGCGTATCGCTGAACAGATGGGCGGCGTAAGCTATCCAAAAGTTCCTGCTGAAACAAATGCTTAATTTGTAATGCAGACCAGAAAGAGCCTCATTTGAGGCTCTTTTTTATCTTTCATTAAAATAATAAGCAAAGACGCTATACAAAAAATTGCAAACCGTATCACGGTTTTTGGACACAATTTCTGTCGAGAAAAACAAAAATGACAGATAGGATAAACCGTTGCCAAACAGATTGATGCTCCGCGGCATAATCTTGATGGTGCTGGCAGCCATGGTAGGTGTAGCAATTGCCTTATGGATTTTTCGGCATTTTCAGATTTATATTCCGCTCGAAAACCAGCAGGTCAATATTGATTTGCAGGAAGCACTCCAAGCCGAAGTTAAAATTCATGATGCACTGGATGTCGATGTCAGTGGCCGGGTCAATGCGGTTATTCCCATTCAGGAAAATCTGGATATTCCGCTGACCCAAACCTTAAATCCACGGGTGTATTTTGATACGCATGTCCCAATTCGTACCACCATTCCGGTGCGGGAAACCCTAAAAATTAACCAGCCCTTGGCGGTTGATACCCAGGTCAAAGTCAGGTTAATGGGTAAAGACATCAGTTTGCCGCTCAAAGGCACCATTCCCATTGTGCTGGATGTCCCCATTTATATGGATGTGCCGCTGGCACAAAAAGTCCATTTGAAATTTAATGCGCCGGTAAAAACGGTATTAAAAGAAAACCTGAATATTCCTTTAAAAACCACACTGAATACCCAGATTCCGGTACAAGGTCATTTAAATGTGCCAATTCAAACCGCGCTGAAGGCCTCGGTGGATGTAAAAAATACCTTACCAATTAAGATTGAGCAGGGTGAGCTGAATATTCCTTTAAACAGTATCCGTCTGGCGACGGCCGAAACGGCGCAGCCACAGACTACTGTACAAATGGTCGAGTAGAGGAGCGTGTAGATGTTTTCTTCACTTCGCCATCAGCTTGTGTTGGGCTTGATTGTGGCTGCGCTGGTCGCATTTCTATTCTGGCTGTACTTAAATATTCAGGCCTCGATGTATGTCAATGCCCAAAAAGCACGGCTGTTGTTACCGGAAGATTTACCCACTCATATTGAGGTCGGCAATTACTTGCAGGCCCATACCCAAGGCCATTTAGATACTGAAATTCAGCTGGATCAGCAGGTGCAATTGCCGTTAGAAGGCAAATATCCGGCCAATCTGCAATTTGTGGTCACCACACCGATTGATGTAAAAGTGGACTATAAAACCCATATTCAAATTGATCAGCTGATGCCATTACAGACCAGCACCGATTTAATCTATCAGAATCCGTTATTGCCCAAACTGCCGTTACAGCTGGATATTCCAATTAAAATGAGTGTGCCGTTTCATTTGCAGCGCACCTATCGGCTGCCGGTCAAGATTTTATTTAATGGCCCGGTCGGTCTGGAATTTCATGAGCTGTTAAAGGTTCGCTTGCTGCATCAATTTGCGCCGCAATTAAATCTGAATGATCCAATGACCTTGCAGAAAGTTTCTGGATTTAATGCCACGATGCGTAATGTTGAGCGACGCACACATGCCAATCTGGATATGAAAATGGATCTGAAACTGAGCCAGATCCATCCATAAACTGAAGCTGACTTTAGATCAGTTTCTGCAAAATACTTGTGATGCTTGCGGTTGGACGTCCCAGTAACGTTTGCAAATCCTGACTTTGGCTATACATGACGCCATTTTGGGTTTGAGCATCGACATCTGCCAAGAAACTGGCAAAATCCTCATCTAAGCCCACCTGTAGCAACAGTTGCTCAAAGGCTTCAGGGCTTAAGTTATTGTACTGCACTGGTTGTTGGCTCACTTCGGAGATGGCTTGAGCAAGATCAACCTTGGTAAAGCTTTGGCTTGATGCCAACTCATAGGTTTTATTCAGATGGGTATCCGTGAGTAATACACGTGCAATTGCTTCAGCATATTCGTCACGAGACGCGGCACTAATTTGACCATCCCCACTTGCACCATATATTGCGCCATGTTGGATCTCTTGGGTTAACGCACCCAAATAGTTCTCGATATACCAGTTGTTGCGAAGCAGGGTATAGCTCAATCCACTTTCTTGAATCAATTTTTCAGTTTCACGATGTTCCTGTGCCAAGCCTAAACTGGAGTGACCTGCATTTAACAAACTGGTATAGGCAATATAGGGAACTTGACTCGCCTGGGCGGCTTCAATTACAGCTTGGTGTTGTGCAGTACGACGACCAATTTCATTGGCTGAAATTAAAAGTAACTTATCTACGCCCAATAATGCGGTACTTAAACTGTCAGCTTTGTCGTAGTCGAAGTGGCGGATTTCGATGCCTTGCGGTAATTGTGCCTGGGCTTTTTCAATATTACGGACCAACGCAATAAGGTGATGTTCTGAACTTAAATTTAGAAGATGGTGGATCACCAATTGACCCAACTGACCAGTTGCACCTGTAATCGCAATATTCATATCTAACTCCAATATTGTTTGAAAAAATAATCTTGATGGTTAAATACTAATCTGTTAACTTACTAAATGTAAGTACATACCAAAAAGTAAGCTTATTACCCACAGGAAAGATTTTTATGTCAGCTTATGAAACCAGTAAATTGCTTGGTCAAGTTTTATCCACAGATTGTCCATCGCGTGAAATTTTGGAACACTTAACCAATAAATGGTCGGTATTGGTTCTGCGCTGTTTAAGTGATGGTGTACATCGCTTTAGTGAGTTAAAGCAGCGTATTGAAGGGGTGAGCGAGAAAATGTTAGCGCAGACTTTAAAAATGCTGGAACAAGATGGTTTTATATTAAGAACGGTTTATCCCGTTGTGCCGCCTAAGGTGGAATATCAGCTGACGATTTTGGGTTCGCAAGCGTCTGAAAAGTTAAATTACTTGATTGGATGGGTAGAGCGTAGTTTGCCTGAGATTTTAGAGAATAAAGCGCGTGTTTCAAAATAGATATTAAGTTGCTTGTGGGGAAGCAATAATGAAACCATCTGGTCGCGTCGCTTTTAGTGGTCTATGTCATTATTTTGACTTTTATTTCATAGATGAATTTTATAACTTAAGCGCAAATATATTGGGTTCATTTTCTATTTCTGGAAGAGGCGACTGGAGATCAAAGATTCAAGGAGAGGATTAAGCAATTTAATCATAAAAGCTTAGGATTATATTCAAGCTATTCGCGGAGGTTAACGTCGAAAAATATCGAGTTTATTGATTATCGAGTATCTAGGCTTGGAAAAGAAATGGGTCATACTTTTATCGCGTTAGGTCAGAAGTTAATGCGCTATGCAATTGATCAACAATAATAAAAATAAATATTTTTATAAGCTAGTTTAAACTTCTCATTCAGCATAACAGCCCCTCATCCTAGCCTTCTCCCAAAGGGAGAAGGAACTTGCAGGATTTATCTTATGAATGAGTCATGAGCAGTGATGAATCAAAATATTTTAAGCCTGTTTCATCTTTTTAAAATCAAAACGGTCAATCACTAAAATACCAAGCGCAAAGACTAGTCCAAGTGCCACACAGCCAATCCATTCAAAATGTTCCCAGGCATACACCGCACCGAGTGAACCAATGGCTGCCCCTGAAAAGTAAATGGTCATATATACCGCATTAATTCTTGAACGCGCTTTAATATCAATCCGATAGACCAGGTTCTGGTTTAATACGTGAAATGCGGTCAGGCCAAAATAGCTCATCAGTACCCCAATCGCGTAGACCACAATATTCTGCTGGGCAAAAAACAGCGGAATACAGGACAACAGCATCAGGGAAATACATAGCGTTGCAACCAGATTTTCCTTGCCTTGTCCCACGGTTTTCCCCGACCAGCTGGCCGAATAAATCCCGATCACGCCAAGTAAGCCAAACAGGCCAATTTCAAAATCACTAAAATGATAAGGCGCGCTGCCCAAGACAAAGGTCATTGAGGTAAAGACCATCGACAAAATGCCAAAGCCCAAGGCACCGGCACAGGCACGGCGAATTAAATGCGGATGATGCTGCGCCAGTTTAAATAAGGAACGGTAAATTCCCATCACCGTTAAACCGGATTGTGGCTCGGTATTCGGCAGTTTGTGCCACATCAGCAGGGCAAAGCCCAAGGTCAGTATTCCGCTAGATAAATACACACCTTCCCATGACCAGTAAGTCGATACAAAACCGGCAAAGGTGCGCGACAGAATAATCCCCATTACCAGACCACTCATCAGTTTACCCACAATGGCAGCACTCGATTCCGGCGGACTAATGGTCGAGGCAAACGGAATTAACACCTGCGCAGAAATCGCACCAAATGTGGCACATAAGGTAAAGAAATACAGTCCAGACAGGCTGGTGCTCAAAGACAGCAGGATTTGTGAAATTGCCGCGAAGACCATCAGACTAACAATTAGCTTGCGTTTATTGAGTAAATCACCCAGTGGCACCAATAGCATAAGTCCTAAACCATAACCAATTTGCGCGACTACTACAGCAAAGCCGGATTGACTGGTGCTAATGCCCAGACTTTTTTCAATTGAATAAATGAGTGGCTGGTTAAAATAGGCAGAACCGGCACAGAGGCCACAGGCCAGCGCCATCAGTAATACAAATTGAGGGGACAGCACTGGCGTGGCGGTTGGGGAGGACATAACAATTTCTCAAGTCAGCGAGTAGCACACTATAGGTGTTGTGGACTGAAAATAGAAATAAGAAAAAACAATCATTTGATTGCTGAATATCATGCTTGGAAAAAAATAAGCGCTGTCCGGTTTTAGCTAGATTGCGCTTTTTAGATGGCGACACACAAATTGTAAAAAGAATTGTGAGCACAATAGATTTGCTGCATAAATTATTCGAGAAATCCTTTAAAATATGGCAGAATAGGCGGTTTTAAAGTTTTTAGAGGATTGGCAAGATGCGCTTTGTTGATGAAGCAGTCATTACCGTAGAGGCTGGCGACGGTGGCAATGGCGTAGCCAGTTTTCGCCGTGAAAAATTCGTACCATTTGGTGGTCCAGATGGTGGTGATGGTGGTCGTGGCGGTAGCATTTATATTCAGGCCGATGACGACACCAGTACACTCGTAGATTATCGTTATACCCGTAAATTCCGTGCTGAGCGCGGTAAAAATGGTGCAGGCGCAAACTGTGCTGGCCGTGGTGGTGAATCTGTGGTGCTGAAAGTACCGGTAGGCACCACGATTGTAGATACAGATTCTGGTGACATTATTGCTGACTTGGTCGAAGACGGTCAGAAAGTACTGGTTGCCCAGGGCGGTGATGGTGGTTTGGGGAATACTCACTTCAAATCATCGACTAACCGTACCCCGCGTAAATTTACCACAGGTGTGAAAGGTGAATTCCGCGAAATCCGTTTAGAGCTGAAAGTGCTGGCAGATGTTGGCTTACTGGGTATGCCAAACGCCGGTAAATCAACCTTTATTCGTGCAGTATCGGCAGCAAAACCAAAAGTTGCAGACTATCCGTTTACCACCATGGTGCCAAACCTGGGTGTGGTCGATGCCGATCGTCATCGTTCTTTTGTGATGGCCGATATTCCAGGTCTGATTGAAGGTGCGGCAGAAGGGGCTGGTTTAGGGATTCGCTTCCTGAAACACCTAGCGCGTACCCGTATTCTGCTGCACATTGTCGATGTACAGCCAATTGATGGTTCAGATCCGGCACACAATGCCCGTGCCATTTTGAACGAGCTGGAAAAATTCTCGCCAACGCTGGCCAAACTGCCAGTAGTCTTGGTGCTGAACAAGCTCGACCAATTACCGGAAGATTCACGCGAAGAATGGTGTAAACATATTCTGGAAGAACTGCAATGGGAGGGTCCGGTATTCCAGACCTCGGGCCTAATGTCTGAAGGTACCAAAGAAGTGGTGTACTACCTGATGGATCAGATTGAACAGCAACGCGAACGCGAAGTTGAAGATCCAGACTATGCAGCAGAAATGAAAGCCTTCCGTGATCAGCTTGAAGCTGAAACACGCGAGCAAACCATCGCAGCTAAAGAAGCTTATCGTGAAATGCGTCGTCAGCAACGTCTGGCGGGTCAGGGCGATGACTTCGATGATGACGATGAAGATGATGGCGAAATGGAAGTATATTACGTACGTTAAGCTCTTGATGAAGAGTAACTGAGGACAAGATGATAGAAGTGGTAGATGGGCAACGTCAGCTCCAGGGTTGTAAACGAATCGTTGTTAAAATCGGATCATCTTTACTCACAGCAAACGGGAAAGGCTTAGATCTGGATGCAATTTCGCATTGGGCGAATCAGATTGCAGATCTGCATAATGCAGGACACGAGATTATTCTGGTGTCCTCCGGTGCTGTGGCTGAAGGCATGGTTCGAATGAAACTAGAGAATCGACCCACTGATCTACCCAGTCTTCAGGCTTGTGCGGCCATTGGTCAAATGGGTCTGGTACAAACCTGGTCCAGCGTGCTGGAAAAACACGACATTAAAACTGCGCAAGTGTTATTAACTCATGATGACCTGGCAGATCGTCGCCGTTATCTCAATTCATGTGATGCCTTGCAGCACCTGATTGACTGGCGCGTGATTCCGGTGATTAATGAAAATGACACGGTTTCCACTGACGAAATCCGTTTTGGTGATAACGATACCCTGGCAGCTATGGTGGCCGGACAGGTACATGCGGATCTGTTGATTATCCTGACCGATCAGCAAGGCATGTTTGATTCTGATCCGCGCTCTAATCCGGATGCCAAACTGTTCCATACCGTACGTGCTTTAGATGAAAGCCTGTTCGATATGGCCGGTGGTGGTGGCAAGTTTGGCCGTGGCGGTATGCTGACCAAAGTCCGTGCAGCGCGTTTAGCAGCCAAATCGGGTTGTCCAACCTTAATTGCCAGCGGTGAAAGTGATAATGTACTGGCCCGTCTGATGGATGGCGAAATGCTCGGTACGCTGTTTATTACCGACAATGATCGTATCACCGCACATCAGCAATGGCTAGCGGCGCATCTGCAAACCGCAGGCCGTCTGGTATTGGATGAAGGTGCGGTAAAAGCCATCAAGGAAAATCATCGTAGCCTGTTACCGGTGGGTGTACGCGCCGTGGAAGGGCATTTCGAGCGTGGTGATGTGGTGGAATGTGTAGATCGTCAAGGCCATCGGGTGGCTGTCGGGCGGGTGAACTTTAGCTCGCGTTCAGCAGACATTATTAAAGGTCTGGCCTCGGACAAAGTGCATCAGGTGTTAGGTGAAGCACGTTCGCTGGAAATGATCCATCGCAATCATATGGCGATTTACTAAGCCATACAGATTCAACTTAAGAAATACAAAAATCCCGCTTCCGAGCGGGATTTTTTATTTTGGAAATAGAGGTAACGAGCAATTTACTTAAACTGAATCGTCCCGTTGGCATTCACCGTCATCTTCGATTCACCGGCAGCCATATCCGGTGCAGGTGCGGCTTCAGCCACCGCAAACTTGGCGGTATTGGCGCGCATTGCAATCGGGCGCGGGGTATAGTTATTGGTATTCATGTTCAGATTGACCAGCTGATAGCCTGATTTATTCCAGGCCTGGGTCAATAACTGTGCGCGTTGCTGGAAGTTTTTCGAAGCTTCAACTAGTAGCTCATTTTCGACTTTCTTACGCTGACTATCTGACACACTAAAATGTACCGATTGAGTTTGCAGGCTCTGCTGCAGCTCACCAATGAGCTGGCTGGCGGCTTTAAAATCGGTACTTTCCAGATGAATTTCGGCACGACCGCGCCATTCTTTCAGTTTCTGACTGTCATTGTCATAAACCGGATAAGTCGACTGTGAACCACTTTCTACTTTAACCGTTGGATATTTTCGCGCTGTGGCCATCGCCTGATTCATAATTTGGGTGATCTGATTGGCCAGTTCAGAAGGCTGTTTATGACTGCGCTCGATATACAGCACTGCGTTCATCTGGTCATTGGATACCTGACGGCTGGCTTCTGCCTGAACATTGATCAGATTGTAGTTCAGTTTTTCGGTGGTCTGCGCCAAGGCACTACCTGAAACTGCAGCAGCCAATAGGCAACTGGAGAGAGTAATAAAACGCATGATTTTGTCCTGTTTTTATAGGTGTTTATCTATCAAAGCATTTTAGCCAAGCAATATGGCTAATTTTTGCAGAGTTTGTGGTGGGATTGTAAAAAAATAATAAAATCTGCTGACTAGGAATGGCTTGATTATTTATTTAAAAACAGTATGTTATATTTAATAGTGGGTTTAATTCTGCGTGTAACTTACATAGGGTTAAAAAAAATATCAAGAATGCGGTTTTCTTTCTGCTGTCACATTGTAAGATGATAATTCAATCTAATGGTTAGACCGATAGAACTTTTCGATAAAATTAGCTCGATAAAATGCCAAAAGCGGTTTATTTTCCCGAAAAATTAGGTATCATCGCGCTCCTAGTTATTGAATATTATCTAGATCATCTAACTAGATTTTTATAAAGCACCGAGTCAAAGGACCACAAGTCACCCGACTTATTTCTTCAACCCATATCAGAGATGGTAATTCGATATGAGCGTTACTTCTGTAAACCCTGCCACCAATTCCACAAACGAATACTACTTGACTCGCCAAAGTCAGATGGAATCGAATGTGCGTAGTTATCCTCGTAAATTACCGTTAGCGATAGCGAAGGCACAAGGTTGCTGGGTTACCGATGTTGAGGGTACGACGTACCTGGATTGTTTAGCTGGGGCAGGTACATTGGCTTTGGGCCATAATCATCCTGCGGTGATTCAAAGTATTCAAGACACCATCGCGAGTGGTCTTCCTTTACATACTTTAGATTTAACTACACCTTTAAAAGATGCATTTACTGAAGCGCTTCTTGCTTACCTGCCAGGTGGCAAAGAAGAGTATTGCTTGCAGTTCTGTGGTCCATCTGGTGCAGATGCAACAGAAGCAGCAATCAAGCTTGCAAAAACATTTACCGGCCGTAGCTCTGTAATCAGCTTCTCAGGTGGCTACCACGGTATGACTCACGGTTCGCTGGCAATGACAGGTAACCTGTCTGCCAAGAATGCCGTAAACGGTTTAATGCCGGGCGTACAATTTATGCCATATCCACATGAATACCGTTGCCCGTTGGGTCTTGGCGGTGAAGCAGGTGTGGATGCACTGACTTACTATTTCGAAAACTTCATTGAAGATGTGGAAAGCGGTGTTACCAAACCGGCTGCTGTAATTCTTGAAGCAATTCAGGGTGAAGGTGGTGTGGTTACTGCGCCTACCAAATGGCTGAAAAAAATCCGTGAAGTGACTGAAAAACACAACATCGTGTTGATTCTTGACGAAGTTCAAGCAGGCTTTGCGCGTTCAGGCAAAATGTTTGCTTATGAACATGCAGGTATTGAACCAGACGTAGTGGTTATGTCGAAAGCGGTTGGTGGTAGCTTGCCACTGGCAGTGTTAGGGATTAAACGTAAGTTTGATGCTTGGCAACCAGCAGGTCATACCGGTACTTTCCGTGGTAACCAGCTGGCAATGGGTACTGGTCTGGCGACAATCAACACCATTAAAGAACAAAACCTGGCGCAAAATGCGCAAGAGCGTGGCGACTTCCTGCAAGCTGAACTGAAAAAACTGGCAGTTGAATTCCCATGTATCGGTAACGTACGTGGCCGCGGTTTAATGATTGGTGTTGAAATTGTAGATGAACGTCAGGAAAAAGACCGTTTAGGTGCTTATCCTGCAGATTCACAACTGGCTGCTGCAATTCAGGCTGCATGTTTTGACAACAAACTGTTGTTAGAAAAAGGCGGTCGTGGTGGTACGGTAATCCGTTTACTTTGCCCGCTGATCATTAATCAGGAAGAATGTGTAGAAGTGATTGCCCGCTTCAAGAAAGCTGTGGCTGAAGCACTGAAAGCAGTACGAGGCGCATAATACATGGTAGATTTTGCAGAACATCGTAAAGCCTTACTCTGCAATGATGCTCAATCTATTGCTGACTATGAGTCAGCAATGGACCAGGCGACAAAAGCCGTCGCAGCATGGTTGCAAAACGATAAAATGTACACCGGTGGTAGCATTAAAGAGCTACGCAGTGCCATTTCATTCAATCCATCGAAAGAAGGTCTGGGTGTACAGAAATCTTTAGAGCGTATGGTCGAGCTGTTCCTGAACAAGAGCTTGAAAGTTCACCATCCGCATTCACTGGCGCATTTGCACTGTCCAACCATGGTGGCCAGCCAGATTGCAGAAGTGTTAATTAACGCCACTAACCAGTCCATGGACTCATGGGATCAAAGCCCGGCCGGTTCATTAATGGAAGTGCAGTTAATCGACTGGTTACGTCAAAAAGTCGGTTACGGTTCAGGTCAGGCCGGTGTATTCACTTCAGGTGGTACGCAGTCTAACCTGATGGGTGTGCTGCTGGCGCGTGATGCCTGCATCGCGAAAAACTGGAAAGACGAAAACGGCAAGCCGTGGTCAGTGCAGCGTGATGGTGTACCGGCAGAGGCAATGCGTAATGTCAAAGTCATCTGTTCTGAAAACGCACACTTCTCTGTGCAAAAGAACATGGCGATGATGGGCATGGGCTTCCAGTCTGTGGTGACCGTTCCTGTGAATGACAATGCACAGATGGATGTGGTTGCACTTGATAAAACCATGGCACACCTTCAGTCTGAAGGCAAAATCGTGGCATGTGTGGTGGCAACTGCGGGTACAACCGATGCTGGCGCGATTGATCCATTAAAAGAAATTCGTGAAATCACCAACAAATATGGCGCGTGGATGCACATTGACGCGGCGTGGGGTGGTGCACTGATTTTGTCGAATGACTATCGTTCTATGCTCGATGGCATCGAATTGTCGGATTCTGTGACGCTTGATTTCCACAAGCATTATTTCCAGACCATTTCATGTGGTGCGTTCTTGTTAAAAGACGAAGCCAACTACCGTTTCATGCATTATGAAGCTGAGTACTTGAACTCTGCTTATGATGAAGAACATGGCGTACCAAACCTGGTATCGAAGTCACTGCAAACCACGCGTCGTTTTGATGCCTTGAAATTGTGGATGACAGTTGAAGCCTTGGGCGAAGAGCTTTATGGTTCAATGATCGATCATGGTGTGGATTTAACCCGTGATGTTGCTGCTTATATTAAAGCAACAGATGGTCTTGAGCTGCTGGTAGAGCCGCAATTTGCATCGGTATTGTTCCGTGTGGTGCCTGAAGACTATCCGGCTGAATTTGTTGATGCCTTAAACCAGAACGTCGCAGATGAACTGTTTGCGCGTGGTGAAGCCAATATTGGTGTAACCAAAGTGGGTCAGGTGCAATCATTGAAAATGACCACGTTAAGCCCGGTTGCAACACTAGACAACGTGAAAAACCTGCTGGCACTTGTACTGGCAGAAGCAGAGCGTATTAAAGCTTCAATTGCAGATGGTACTTACACACCACCAATCGCTTAATCGCATGCTGCAAAGAAAGAGAGGCCTATAGGGCCTCTTTTTTTATCTCGGGTCATTGAATTGAAAAAGTGAAGATGAGTGCTCATGCATCTGTTAACAAGCCAAACGGGCCAAAAGAAGGGGATAGAAGTGAATAAAGTGGCTGAGTACAGTGAAGTGATCAATTGGCTGATAACGTGTGTTTCAGGCAACAGATGAATATATTAAGTTTAAGAAAAACAATCAATTTCGCTTTTTATAGAATATTGGGTGGTGGTCATCAACCAGAGAGAATTATGACAATTGTAAGAAAGTGAATCGGTGTTAGATTGGCATTTTGTCATATTTTTACAGCGCTTTCATATTTTTTTAGACATCTTTTGAAATTTTAATAAGGTAGTGAAATTATATTAAAATCATTATCTTAAGTTAATATTTTAGTATAAATCAGGCTTCTAGAAACTATAAAAACAAGCTGCAAAATAAAACATCATTAAAGTGTCATAAAGGTGTAACTTTATTGTCATATTTTAAACTCACAATGCACATAACGAAATAAGTACAAAACTTAATAAAAAGTGGCGTACTCCGAATTTGCATAAATTGAGAGAGAACAGAATGCGCTTTACCAATATCGCACTTGCATTAGCACTATCTGGGGCAGCTGTAGCAACAACTGCGAACGCAGCTCGTGACACCATCCAAATCGCTGGTTCTTCTACAGTATTGCCATACGCAAGTATTGTAGCAGAAGAGTTCGGTAACACATTCCCACAATTCAAAGCGCCTGTTGTTGGTTCTGGCGGTTCTTCAGGTGGTTTGAAACAATTCTGTAACGGTGTGGGCGATAACACAATTGATATCGCAAACTCATCTCGTCAAATTAAAGATTCAGAAATCGCTGCATGTAAAAAAGCAGGCGTGAACCAGATCTTAGAAGTTAAAATTGGTTATGACGGTATCGTATTCGCGTCAAACTCAAACAAAGCTGCTTATAAATTAAAACCTTACCATGTATTTGCTGCTTTGGCTGCTGAGCTTCCATCGAAAGGTAAAATGGTTGCTAACCCATATACACGTTGGAACCAGATTGACAAATCACTTCCAAACGAACCAATTACTCTGGTAATTCCAGCATCTAACCACGGTACACGTGAAGTGTTCCAAGAGAAAATGGTTGATGCAGGTTGTGAAGCTTATGCAGCAATCAAAGCATTAGACAAAGATGCGAAGAAAAAAGCATGTACAACTTTCCGTAAAGATGGCCGTGTGATTGAAATCGCTGGTGACTACACTGAAACACTGGCACGTTTAAGAACTTCTCCAAGTGCAGTGGGTGTATTCGGTCTAGGTTTCTATGACCAAAACCGTGACAAGCTACGTGTTGCAACTGTAAACAACGTTGCGCCATCTGAGCAAACAATTCTGAACGGTTCTTACCCTGTTTCACGTCCATTGTTCTTCTACGTGAAAGGTGAGCACCTGAAATCAATCAAAGGCCTACAACAGTACACAGAATTCTTCTTAAGCAAGAAAGTATCTGGTAAAGGTTCTAAGTTAGACAAAGCAGGTCTGATCTCTTTATCTGACAAAGAACGTGCGCAAATCCTGGCGAACTTCAAAGCAGGTAAAGCTGTTAAATAATTGTGGTTAAAACAGCTGATGGCAGGGTTTCCTGCCATCAGCTTTTTGCGAAGAGAAATGTTTTTTCAAATAATGAAAATTGAAAAAACGGTGGAGAATACATGAATCTGCTACTCATAGGTGTGTTACTGGCAATTATTGCCATAGCCTATCAAATCGGGTTAAGCAAAAGCCGTAACCTAGCAGGTAAGGGAAATAATTCTGCAATGTTGCACTCACGCCCTGGTTATTATGGTGCGTTGGTGGCGTTGTGGTGTGCGATCCCTGCTTTTTTAATTTTGATTGTTTGGAATCTGGTTGAGCCAACCATTTTGGAACAGGTAGTACTGAGTCATGTACCGGCAGATGTTGCTGCCAACCTGAATGCAGCCAGCACCAGCGTTCTGGTAGACCGTGTGCAAGCACTGGCTTCTGGCTTTGGTGTCACTGATACACCAGCCGCCTATGAACTGGCAGCTGCTGAACAATTAGCAAAATTTGAAACCATTGGTTCTTATATCAAACTGGCCGTTGTGATTTGTGCAGCGTTAATTGGTTTGCTATGGGCGAAAAAACGTGTCTCTCAACAGTACCGTGCCCGTAACCAGGTTGAAAAGATCATTAACATTTCTTTAGCCCTCTGTTCTGGTGTGGCCATTCTGACCACCGTTGGTATTGTGATGTCGATGTTCGGGGAAGCCATGCGCTTCTTTAGCTTCGTCAGCCCAATGGACTTCTTCTTTGGTACCCAGTGGAACCCAGGTTTTAGTACCACCGGTAGTGCTGATGGTGAATATGGCCTGTTACCGCTGTTATGGGGAACCTTGCTGGTCAGTGCGATTGCATTGCTGGTTGCAGTACCTATTGGTCTGATGATTGCCATTTACCTGGCAGAGTATGCATCTCCGAAATTCCGTTCATGGGCAAAACCGACCATTGAAGTGTTGGCCGGTATTCCGACCATTGTATATGGTGTATTTGCCTTAATGATTATTGGTCCATTCCTGAAAAGTGCCGGTGCATTGCTGGGTATTGATATCAATGCTACCAGTGCTTTAACTGCCGGTCTGGTAATGGGCATCATGATCATTCCATTTGTATCGTCTTTATCTGATGACATCATTACCCAGGTACCACGTGCTCTACGTGATGGTTCGTTGGGTCTGGGTGCGACTAAGTCGGAAACCATCCGTAAAGTCGTGATGCCGGCTGCCTTGCCAGGGATTATCGGCGCCTTCTTGCTGGCTGCATCTCGTGCAATTGGTGAAACCATGATTGTGGTTCTGGCCGCAGGTAACAGTCCGTTGTTACATGCCAACCCGCTAGAAGCGGTTGCAACCGTAACCATGACAATTGTTAACCAGTTAACCGGTGATACCGACTTCGCAAGTCCGCAGGCATTGGTGGCGTTCGCATTAGGTTTAACCCTGTTTGTTATTACCTTGTGTTTGAACATTGTGGCACTTTACATCGTGCGTAAATATCGTGAGCAATACGACTAATGAGTACTTCAAATACTACTTCAATAGATCAACAACCGCTTGATCCACGGGCGGCCGCTGAATTACGCGCACAACGTAAACAGAAAATTGAAAGCTCGTTAGCAAAACGCCATCGTAAAGAAAGCACTTTCCGCATGTTTGGTCTGGCCTCGGTACTGGCAGGTTTATTCTTTGTCGTGTTGCTGTTCGGCAGTATTCTGGCCAAAGGTTTACCGGCATTCTGGCAAAGCAGTATGGCAGTGCCAGTCTACTTTGACCCAAGCATTATTAATGTGGGTGCACAGCCAAAACAGCAGGCAGGTGAATCTCCGGCGCAGTTTAATGACCGTATGATTGCCTGGCAGACTGAAATGGGTATGGTTGATTGGGATGCGCTTATCGTTAATGGTATTGTGGCCAAAGATGCTGCGCTTGAAGCCAAGCGTGATGATTTAGGCTACATGTACACCAGTTCTGAAGCCTATCGCTTACGTGATATGGTACTGGCAGATCCATCGCTGATTGGTCAAACCAAAGAAGTGAAAATTCTGGCCGATGCCAATGTAGATGTATGGCTTGCGGGCAATATTGACCGTGACCTGCCGGCAGAACAGCAGCAGCTAAGCCCGGAAATCCGTCAGCTGGCAGATGATCTGAAAGCCCAAGGTATTATAGAAAATACTTTCAATACCAACATCTTTGTCAGCCCGGACTCGCGTAGTTCGCCTGCAACTTCTGGTTTGGCTGGTGCCTTCATGGGTTCATTGTTCATGATGCTGATCGTGATCTTTATCTCGATTCCAATTGGTGTGGCATCTGCAATTTATCTGGAAGAATTTGCACCAAAAAATGTCATTACTGATATTATTGAAGTGAACATTAACAACCTGGCCGCAGTTCCATCGATTGTATTTGGTCTGTTGGGTGCTGCCATCTTCATTGGCTGGATGCATTTACCGTTATCTGCGCCATTGGTGGGTGGTCTGGTTCTAAGTTTAATGACTTTACCGACCGTAATTATTACCACACGTGCTTCACTGAAAGCAGTGCCGCCATCTATTCGTCAGGCTGCATTGGGCTTGGGTGCATCACGTCTACAAACCGTATTCCATCATGTATTGCCACTGGCATTACCAGGGATTTTAACCGGTGCGATTATTGGTGTTGCACAAGCATTGGGTGAAACCGCACCACTTCTATTAATTGGTATGAGTGCCTTCGTTGCGAGCGTACCGGCATCTCCATTTGATCAATCTACCGCATTACCGGTACAAATTTTCCTATGGCAGGGCAATGAATTGCGTAACTTCTTTGAAGGACGTACCGCTGCCGCCATTATCGTACTTCTTGCACTCATGATCGGCCTGAACAGTCTGGCGATCTGGTTACGTAAGAAATTTGAAGTACGTTGGTAATTGAGGGCAAAATATGACTACTGTATTAAGCACAGACAAACCGAATTCCTTAGAACAGGATAAAGCAGTGAATCCAGAGCAAACACAATTTACGTCAACTGAAGGCGAAGAACACAAACAGCCTGCAACTTCGTTTGTGTCTCAGTTTGATACCCAGGCGGCGAGCAAAAAAGAAGCCAAATCGAACAATGTCAAACTCAGCACCTCCGATGTTCATGTGTACTATGGTGAATCTGAAGCAATTAAAGGCATTGACCTGAACATTTATGAAAATGAAGTCATTGCCTTCATTGGTCCATCAGGTTGTGGTAAATCGACTTTCCTTCGTACCTTAAACCGTATGAATGACACCATTGATTCATGCCGCGTTACCGGTAAAGTCATGCTGGATAATCAGGATATTTATGATCCGAACCTGGACGTGGTGTTGCTACGTGCTCAGGTGGGTATGGTGTTCCAGAAGCCAAACCCGTTCCCGAAATCAATTTTTGAAAACGTGGCTTACGGCCCGAAACTGCACGGTTTGGCGCGTGACAAATACGATCTTGAAGAAATTGTTGAAAACAGCCTGCGTAAAGCTGGTCTGTGGGATGAAGTTAAAGACCGTTTAAGCCAGCCAGGTACCGGTCTATCAGGTGGTCAGCAGCAACGTTTATGTATCGCGCGTACGATTGCGGTTTCACCAGAAGTCATTCTGATGGATGAACCATGTTCCGCACTGGACCCGATTGCAACTGCAAAAGTTGAAGAACTGATTTCTGAGCTGTCTACCCAGTACACTATTGCGATTGTTACGCACTCGATGCAACAGGCAGCGCGTGTATCGGATCGTACCGCATACTTCCACCTGGGTGATCTGATTGAAGTGAACTCGACTGAAAAGGTCTTTACTCAACCAGACCATCAATTAACGGAAGCGTACATTACAGGTCGTTTTGGTTAATTGCCAACCGCTGTATATCAAAAAACCGCAAATCAATATTTGCGGTTTTTTTATGGCTCTGGTTGAGGGGTAGGGGGAGGGTCATAGCGGATCTGGTGGATTATCCATCTATCAACACGCTTAAAACAAAGCTCAAAATAGATTTCAGTTTGAAGGGCTGAATCCGGAGCAGATCATTCCATCTGCTATCCAGTTGGTGGTTTTAATGTTGAGCTTTCCCAGCTTTTAAAAATCCCGTCCTGTTCAACAGGGCTGTATTTTTTAGTTGTTGCAAAAATGACACTACGGTTAACACGGAAGTGGATTAAATTAAGCAAATAAATGCGCTAATATTGAATTCTCAATATCCGCCCTCATCTAAAGTTGAGCCAAAATAAAATTGAGAACAGATTTTTATATGTTATTTCATTCCCCAAAACTACCTGCCGAAATTCGTATCCGTCATTTAAATGCGCGTATTAACGAACAACGAAAAAAAATAGCGCAGACTACGGCCTCCAAACTGGAGCTGTTGCAATTTAGCCAGCAATTGTCCAAAGAGGCACGCCTGCGTAAAAAGAATAACCAGAAAATTTATGTACTCGATTTTAAAGGGGATATGGCCGCCTCTGCGGTAGAAAATCTGCGTGAAGAAATTACCTTAATTCTGGCCACAGCCAAAGCTGGACGTGACCGCGTGGTGGTACGTTTGGAAAGTCCGGGCGGGATGGTACATGGTTATGGTTTAGCCGCTGCACAACTGGTACGTCTGCGTGATGCCGGTTTTCATCTGACCATCTGTGTTGATAAAGTCGCAGCCAGCGGTGGCTATATGATGGCTTGTATCGCCAATGAAATTATCTCTGCACCGTTTGCCATTGTCGGTTCAATTGGCGTGGTGGCACAGGTGCCAAATTTTAACCGTCTGCTAAAACAGCACAATATAGATTTTGAACTGTATACCGCCGGTCAATACAAACGTACCGTGACCATGTTTGGTGAAAATACCGAAGAAGGCAAGGCCAAGTTTGAAGAAGAGTTGCAACAAACTCACAGCCTGTTCAAGCACTTTGTTGAAAAGTACCGTCCGCAGCTCAATGTTGAAAAAGTCGCCACAGGTGAACACTGGTATGGTCAGGATGCTTCCGATCTGAACCTGGTCGATAAACTGCAAACCTCAGATGAATACCTGTTAGGGTTATTGCCACAGCATGATGTTTATGTCATTGAAACCCGTCGCAAGCCAACCTTGGGTGAAAAACTCGGCCTACAAGCCGCACAGGTGGCAGATTCTCTGGTACCTGCGGTCATGAATAAAGTCGTGGATACTTTAAGCAAAGCCAGTGCCAACCTGGTGCAAATGCGCGATCCTAAGCTCTAATCCAATTTTGCTCATGAAACATGAAAAAGCACTCAATCGAGTGCTTTTTTTCTGTCTTTGTATAAGTTCCAGCTTCCTGCCAGAATCGCGCCGAGAGAGATGGTCCCACTTGTTTGAACAACTAAAAGCTTATTTATAAGTGATATTCTGCTCTAGTTAAGCTACCTTATTTTGTTGTGGTAGCTGGTCATAGTAAAACTCATCTGGAGTCATTTTGTCCAGACTCGAATGAGGTCGTTTCAAATTATAAAATTCAAAATAGGCATTTAATTGCTTTTTCGCATCAAAAACATTGCTGTAGGCTTTGAGATAAACCTCCTCGTATTTAACGCTCCGCCATAATCGTTCAATCATCACATTATCAACCCAACGACCTTTACCATCCATGCTGATTTGGATGTCATATGATTTTAACACTTCAATAAATGCATCACTGGTAAATTGACTGCCTTGGTCTGTATTAAAGATTTCAGGTCGGCCATATTTTTCAATAGCTTCATTTAATGTTTCTATACAAAATGCAACCTCCATACTAATCGATACGCTATGGGCAAGCACCTTACGGCTGTGCCAATCAATCACAGCACATAAGTAGACAAAGCCTTTTGCCATAGGGATATACGTTATATCCGTTGCCCACACTTGATTACTCCGTTGAATATTCAATCCTTTGAGCAGATATGGATATTTACGGTGAGCTTGATTGGCCTGACTTAGATTTGGTTTACGATATAACGCATTAATGCCCATTTTCTTCATTAAAGTACGTGTATGACGTCGTCCTATATGATGTCCTTGACGGTTCAATAAATCACGCATCATACGGCTACCTGAAAAAGGGTATTGCATATGTAATTCATCAATACAGCGCATCAGCTTCAGATCTGATGCACTCACAGGTTTTGGGCGATAGTAATAACAACCACGGGAGACTTTCAGTAGCTTAGCTTGCTTAGATACTGAAATCTGAAGTGAGTCGTCGATTAACTTTTGTGGTTGAAGCGGCCCAGTTTCTTCAACACACCTTCTAAAAAATCAATTTCTAATGCCTGCTCACCGATTTTTGCATGTAGTTTTTTTAGATCAATGGGCGGTTCTGCTGGAGCTTTTGATTGATCGAAGGCTTGCGAGGAAGCTGAAAGCAATTGATTTTTCCAGTCGATAATTTGGTTTTGATGAACATCAAATTCAGCACTCAATTCAGCAAGTGTTTTTTCTGCTTTAATCGCAGCAAGCGCTACCTTAGCTTTAAAGTCATTTGAATGATTTCTTCTTGGTCTACGTGCCATAAAATACTCCATATATCGATGTTTATAACATCATTTGGGGAGCAAAATATCACTTATAGGAGTTGTTCAAATTTACGGAGCCATCTCTGAGCGTAGCCAGGAGCATATCTTTATGTGCATCCCAGACATCGCCTTGCTGACCATTATAATTTTCAGCCGCTTCCGGGGAGAGAGTTACCGCGAGTAACCATTCCAGCCATTCGTAAATCAAACTGCTGCTCATGACCCATTGCACGACCAGCAGAAAAATCACCAAGTCTTTGGCTTTTGGATAGCAGAGCCGATGTAAGCGGAAAAACAGCGGGTAGAGCAGCACGCCATAGGCAAAATGCACAAAGCGATCATACATATTGCGTTCCCAGCCCAGCCACTGATTTAAATCAAAGCCGAAGTATTGCAGCAGCCAGTCGTTATAGGGCACATAAGAATAGAGATAATGCGCGCCTAAAATATGAATCAACAGAAAGATAAGATAGAAAACAAAACTCGAAAAGCTTAAACCGACTTTTTTGAAGAGCAATAGCAGCACAATTAGCATGAGGATCGTTCCAACCTGATGTAGCACATAGGCTGAAAATTCCATCGGGTTGATACTGGCAAGCAGCATGGTCAGGCCTAACAGGACCAGCATCAGCCAATGTTTGGCTTGTAATTGGTAGTCGATCATTCTGGTTATAGGATTGGGATTTGTAAATATCATAATAAAAAAGCGAAACCGGAGCTTCGCTTTTTGATGCTGAGTTTTTCAAAATTACACCCTCTTTATGTTGCTTCCAGAGGAAGAAAGAAGATGTTGTGAAAAACTCAAATCATTTCATTAGATTTTAGCAATCAAATCTTTAATTTGTTTTGCCTGTTCAGCGGCATTACCGGTGTAAGACGCAGGGGTCATTTCAGCTAAACGTGCACGATCCGCAGCCGGAACAGCTTCGAGTTCGTTACCGTTGACGAAGCTCACCATCATGTCGCGAGTCATCGCTTGACCACGAGTCAGCGCTTTTAATTTTTCGTATGGTTTTTCAACGTTGTAACGACGCATAACCGTTTGAATTGGTTCAGCCAATACTTCTTGAGCATTGTCCAGGTCTTCCAGAATACGGTCAGCATTCAGTTCTAGTTTACCAATACCTTTTAAGCAGGCTTCAAATGCGATCAAGCTCTGTGCAAAACCAACACCCATGTTACGAAGTACAGTTGAGTCGGTTAAGTCACGCTGCCAGCGAGAAATTGGAAGTTTTTCGCCCAGGTGCGCAAGAACAGCATTGGCAATACCCAGGTTACCTTCAGAGTTTTCGAAGTCAATCGGGTTGACTTTGTGCGGCATGGTTGAAGAACCGACTTCGCCTTCTTTCAGTTTTTGTTTGAAGAAGCCCAGCGAGATATAACCCCAAACGTCACGGTTAAAGTCGATTAAGATGGTGTTGAAACGACGCAGCGCATCAAACAGTTCCGCCATATAGTCATGCGGTTCAATTTGCGTGGTGTACGGGTTGAAAGTTAAACCTAAAGATTCAACAAATGCTTGTGAATGTGCAGGCCAGTTGATGTCTGGATAGGCAGACAGGTGAGCATTGTAGTTACCCACTGCACCGTTGATTTTACCCAGCAGTTCAACATTGTTGAATTGTTTGATTTGACGCGCTAAACGGTACGCTACGTTAGCCATTTCTTTACCCAAAGTGGTTGGGCTTGCTGTTTGACCATGAGTACGAGATAACATCGGTTGATCAGCATGTTTTTCAGCCAACGCGACAATTGAGTCAATGATTTGCTGCATAGATGCAACCAGTACATCACGGCCGTTTTTCAGCATTAACGCGTGTGACAGGTTGTTGATGTCTTCAGAAGTACAGGCAAAGTGAATGAATTCACCGGCATTTTTCAGCTCGTCGATGTTGGCGATTTTTTCTTTCAGGAAATATTCAACCGCTTTAACATCGTGGTTGGTGGTACGTTCGATCTCTTTAATGCGGTTCGCATCTTCTTCAGAGAAATTTGCCACAATCGCATCTAAGGCAGCATTGGTTTCTGCAGAAAAAGCTGGGACTTCAGTAATTTCCGGACGGTTCGCAAGCGCTTGTAACCAACGCACTTCAACAGTCACACGAGCATGGATTAAACCAAACTCAGAAAGGAAAGGACGAAGAGCATCACATTTGCTCGCATAACGTCCATCTAATGGAGAAAGTGCAGTTAAAGCGTTCATAACGATTCCTTAAACTTTGGAACTAAACCTAAAACAAATGTCCGTACAGATCAGACCACCTGATACTGTAAACGGGCAAGATCCTGAATATCTTGAAGCAGTTTGCGTTTGCTAAAAATCATCGCCCATGAGCTGCCACCGAGCTGACGCCACAAATGCGCCATTTGCAGGCCGGTAAATAGCGAGGCACGAATACGGTTGGTATGGGCAGAATCTTTAAAGGCCTCGGCATTGCCACGCACCATAATCCGCGGATTAATCTGTCCAGCAGTATCAACATAGGTTTGGGCAAGATTGGCGAGAATACTTGGATGTAAATAGTTATTATCAAAAAAGGACAGCTGTTTTAAGATTTTTTGCTGGGATTGCTCAATAATTTCAACAAATTGCGGATTACTATAGACTTTCTTTTCCAGTTGCAGCAGCGCCATGGCATAGGACATCGGCAACTTGGCATTGGACATTTTTGGTAATCTGGATTTGGGTGATGTAGTAAACGGATGGGTAATGCTATTTTCGAGGGTTTTTAAACCAAGGGAGATATCGGCCAGCTGACTAAAAAAGTCTAAGGTCTGGCCACTCTGATTATTACTTGGACGGATATTCAGGCTGGCCCGAATCAGGCGCTCCAGATAAAAGTTACCGCTATCGCCAATACTTTGTCGGCCAGTCAGTGCGGTCATATGGGTCAGCTGCGTGGCTTGAAACACAGCAGCGAGGGCCAAAGCACGATTCTGGCGAACATTCAGAGTTCGAGGCTGTTGAAACGGTAACTCTGTCATGCCTAAACAATCCTTTAAGCAAAATCCGGGTGAGGGGCATTGGTATGATGGATCACACCACCCCCTAAGCACACTTCACCTGCGTAGAACACCACGCTTTGACCTGGTGTTACTGCACGTTGTGGCTGATCAAATTCAACACGTACACCATTTGGTGTTTCTGGATCTTTAAATAATACGCAGTCTTGGTCAGGTTGGCGATAGCGGGTTTTTGCCGTGCAGCGGAAACCGGTGTCAGGAATATCCTGTTCACCTGCGACCCAATCAATGGATTCGCTCCAAAGAATCGTGCTTTGCATCAGTGAATGCTCATGCCCTTGACCAACCACCAGACGATTACCCGCTACATCTTTATGCAGTACAAACCAGGCACCTTCAGCTGCACCTTTCATGCCGCCAATACCAATACCACCGCGTTGACCGAGCGTATAGTACATTAAGCCGTGATGTTCACCAACCTCTTTGCCATCTTCCAGCACGATTTTTCCGGGTTGTGCGGGTAAATATTGTTTTAAGAAGTCATTAAAACGGCGTTCACCAATAAAACAGATACCGGTGGAGTCTTTTTTCTTTGCAGTCACCAAGCCCAATTCTTCTGCAATTTTACGTACTTGCGGCTTTTCAATTTCACCGACAGGGAACAGGGTCTTGTTAATTTCACGGCCATGTACGGCATGCAGGAAGTAAGTCTGATCTTTGTTTTTGTCGACGCCACGCAATAAAGGTGCATATTGATCACCTTTAGAGTTGGTCATGGTTTCACCACGACGGCAGTAGTGACCTGTTGCAATAAAGTCAGCGCCAAGGTTAATGGCATGATCTAAAAACGCACGGAATTTGATTTCTTTATTACACAGAATGTCCGGGTTAGGGGTACGGCCGGCGGCGTATTCTGCCAGGAAGTGCTCGAAAACCCGATCCCAGTATTCCATGGCAAAGTTGGCGGTGTGCAGTTTGATGCCAATTTTATCGCATACGGCCTGGGCATCGGCCAGATCTTCCATGGCTGTGCAGTATTCCGTGCCGTCATCTTCTTCCCAGTTTTTCATGAATAGTCCTTCAACCTGATAACCTTGTTGAAGGAGGAGTGCTGCAGAAACAGAAGAATCTACACCACCTGACATACCGACGATGACACGTTGTTGCATAGGATTAGGCATCCACACTATGAATTAAGGGAGAATTTTGGTGCTCGTAAATGAGCGATAAAGAATATTTTTGTCCGGCCTGAGCATCCTGTACGGCTTTAATCACCAAAGGACTGCGGGCGCGGGCCGATTCAAGCAGTTCATCCGGACTCATCCAGACAGCACGGACAATACCGCTGTCTAGCTGTGCATCTGCATGATGGTGAATGGCTTCGGCCAGAAAGCAGAAACGGTAATAGGTACGATCTGGAAACATGGGTGGGGTATAGGTATAAATGCCCAGTAAAGCCTGAATACGTACATCGTATCCGGTTTCTTCCAGAGTTTCGCGGACCGCTGCTTCAATAATGGTTTCACCGGCTTCTACATGACCTGCAGGCTGGTTAAAGACGGTATGTGTAACGCCTTCAGTCTGTTCTTCTACGAACAGAAATTTACCGTCTTTTTCAACAACGGTGGCAACAGTCACATGCGCAGTCCAAGCGGTCATAAAAAAGCACCATGGGGTAAAACGCATATTCTACAAAATTTAGGGGGATGTGGCTATGAGGGAAGGGGATTTCTTTGGAGAAGATGTTTTTTGTGTTTGAGTAAAAAATTGTGTGAAACAAGGACTTAATAATGAGCGTGGAACATGAGAAATCCATAAAGAAGTTCAAATCAGGTGATTTTGACTTCTTAGTATAAGATAATATGCTGATTTAAAAAGAGAAGTAAAAATAATTTCGTATAAGGTGTATTATGTTAATTTTAGAGAAACTCAATAATAAAACTATTTCTTTTTAGTTTTTATCTCACTAATTAATATTCCTAAAATGACACAAAGCCCACCAATAAGAGCTAAAAAGGGTAAACGCTCTCCTGCCAGCCTTCCGAATATTGCTGCCCACACAGGCTCACCTGAATAGATAATAGCGGCCCTAGCAGGATCTACAGTACGTTGTGCCCAATTCATAGCAAATTGAATGAGTGTGCTGGCAAATCCCAGACTTAATGTAATTACTACGAGTTGCCATGAAATATTAGGAATTTCCGTTTCTCCTGCGAAAGGCATGATAAAAAAACAGAAAATAGACGCTACTACTAATTGGATGATAGTGACATTCTTTAAATCGACTCTACCTGCAAACTTACTGATCAAAATGATTTCAAGGGCTATTCCCAGCGCACTCAAAAGAGTAAAAATTTGTCCTAAATTAAAGTTAACGCCCCTAAAATCATTCCCTGTTAGAAGTATCAAACCAATAAAGGAAAAAAATATTCCAATCCAAATAAAGATATTTGGAAGCTTCCGATAAAAAATCCAGATTAATATTGGTACAAGAGGAATATATAGTGCTGTTAAAAATGCAGACTCACTACTTGTTATCGTCTTTAAACCTATAGTTTGAAGTCCGTATGAAAGTGCTAGTACGGCACCTATCGAAATACCCGCAATAACATCATCTTTACTTATCTTTTTTAGATACTTAAACGTAAAAATAAGCAAAATCATAGCAGCAACCAGAAATCGGCAACCAACAAAGAAAATAGGAGTCGTGTAATTAAGGACATAGTGAACAGCTAAAAAGGTTCCTCCCCAAATCATAGTTATAAATACAAGTACGATCTCAGGAGGTAATCTTTCTTTTAAGACATGAATTAAGGACATTACAAAATCTAAAGTGAAATATACTGCACTATTATTGCATCCATCTTGTTTATAGTGCAATATATTGCACATTAAACTTGTGAATAATCAGAATGAACACTGTCCTTGAATTTTTAGGAAAAAATATTCGTTTTTTTCGAGAAAAAATAGAACTGACTCAACAAGAGCTTGCTGATCGTTCAGGGGTAAGCAGACGTACAATAATTGCTTTAGAAGCAGATCAAATAAATATTAGTTTGGCTAAATTAGATGCTATAGCAAATGCCCTAAATATTAGTTTTAGTACTTTAGTTAGTCCGCTAGATTCAAAAATTCAACACTCTTGTACAAATATCTTAGCTTGGAAAGGCAATCATACAGAAAGCTATGCAAATTTACTGGGTACAGTGGATAACGGTACACAGACAGAAATGTGGATATGGTCACTAGCAGCTGGCGATTCTTATATAGCTGAACCTGATCCAGAAGGCTGGAAAGAAATGCTCTATATCATCCATGGAGAGTTAACACTTGAAATTGAAGGTCAATTTAAGATTCTAGGCCCTGAAGATTCATTTATTTTTTCCAGCTCTACTTTGTACTCATATCATAATAAAAGTGATGAACAGGTAAAATTTGTGAGAAATGTTATTCATTAGCAGCTCATTTAACATAATGGTGGTTATACGCAATACGCTTGTAACTCCAAAATAGAAATGTCCGGTTTCTCCAAAGTAAAAATGTCCGCTTTTAGAATATGCACTTTTGCAATTTCGTTAGCGGACGGTTTGATATGTTGGTGTCTATGTCGGATAAAGAACTTAAACGATTGTCGGTCTTGCAGGAAATCTGCGATCAACGCATAACTCAATCCCAGGCTGCTCAGCTACTTCATATTTCAGAACGTCAGATCAGACGCTTACTGCAGAAATACAAAGCTCAAGGTCCCGCTGCATTAGCCCATGCCGGTCGTGGCCAAATCAGCAATTCCAAACTTCCTGAAGAACTCAGACTCAAGTGCCTCAATATTGTTTCTGATCAACTCCATGGTTTCGGACCCACTTTAGCGCATGAAAAGCTCACCACCGTACATGGATTCGATCTTTCAGTAGAAACCCTGCGTTCCTGGATGATTGCAGCTGACTTATGGATTCCTCGATCCAAGCGCCTAAAACGCCCGTATCAGCCTCGTTACAACCGGGATTGCTTTGGTGAACTGATCCAAATTGATGGCTCATATCATGACTGGTTTGAAGGACGCGCTGCTAAATGCTGTCTGCTGGTGTTTATCGATGATGCTACAGGCAAATTGCAGCATTTACGCTTCTGTGAATCAGAATCAGCCTTTGATTATATGATTTCAACACGCTTGTATGTTGAGCAGCATGGTAAGCCGTTGGCATTTTACAGCGACAAACATTCAGTCTTCAGGGTGAATCAAAGCAGCAAGAAAGACACCAAGATTACCCAGTTTGGACGCGTACTCAGTACCCTGAATATCGATATCATCTTCGCCAATTCACCACAGGCCAAAGGCCGTGTGGAACGTGCCAACAGAACCCTTCAGGACCGTCTGATCAAGGAGATGCGTCTGGAAGGTATCAGCTCGATTGAGCAAGCTAATGCCTGGCTACCCTGCTTCATTGAGCAGTTCAATCAGAAGTTCGCCAAGATGGCTTTTAATCCTAAGGATCTACATCGGCCTATCACTGAAACAGCCGAAGAATTAGATGATATTTTTACTTGGCGTGAACCCCGCAGAGTCACGAATAGCCTGACGATTACTTATGATAAATGCGTATATCTCCTGGAAAACACCGAAGAAAATCAAAGGTTGATCGGTAAGTATCTTGAGTTCCTGGAATACCCGGATGGTACTGTAGCCCTCATGCATGATGGCCGAAAGATCAATTACAGCCTCTTCGATAAATTAAGTCAGCTGAATCAGCGAGAGATTGTTGAGAATAAACGGTTGGGTGCTGTTCTGAATCATATCCAACAACAGCATGAAGAACTGGAACAACAAAACAAACGCAATCGTTCTCAAAAGATGCCAAGCAGACGTGCACAGAAAATAGCAATCAAAGAACGAAATCTAAATCCTGTGCTTGACTTGGAATTGTCCATATAGGACATTTCTATTTGGTTATTAGGTAGGACATTTCTACTTAGGAATAACAACGCTTGTTAGAACCCATTCAAAATGTCTATATTCTCACCAATAAAAATGTCTAGTTTATGATGGTTTTTATCACCATGGACTGGATATAAATATAGATGCTGATCACTATGTCTGACAAAGAAATTCAACGGCTTGCAGTTCTGCAAGACGTTCGAGATCAACGTATTACCCAAGTCCGTGCTGCTGAAATCCTCAATCTTTCAACCCGTCAAATTACCCGGTTATTGCAGAAGCTCAATCAAGATGGTGTCTCAGGTATGGCACATGCCAGTCGTGGTCAACCTGGCCATCGTCGCCATGATGACTTGTTAAAATCAAAGTGCCTTTCCATTATTGCTGAACATTTGCTGGGTTTTGGACCCACCTTGGCGCATGAGAAGCTCAGCAGCATGTTTGACCTGAATATCCCGGTAGAAACGCTTCGGCGCTGGATGACGGCCAATGACCTGTGGATTCCTCGATCCAAGCGCCTAAAACGTCCATATCAGCCACGTTATAACCGTGATTGCTTCGGTGAACTGATTCAGATTGATGGCTCATATCATGACTGGTTTGAAGGACGCGCTGCTAAATGCTGTTTATTGGTGTATATCGATGATGCTACAGGCAAACTGTTGCATTTACGCTTCTGTGAGGCAGAAACGACCTTTGATTATATGATTTCAACCCGAGCCTACATTGAGCAGCATGGTAAGCCGTTGGCATTTTATAGCGATAAACACTCGGTATTTAGAGTCAACCAGAAATCCAGGCAAGACAGCCAGATCACGCAATTTGGGCGGATTCTGAATGAGTTAAACATTGATATCATCTTCGCCAATTCACCCCAGGCCAAAGGTCGCGTAGAGCGAGCGAATAGAACCCTTCAGGACCGTTTGATCAAGGAGATGCGTCTGGAAGGTATCAGCTCGATTGAGCAAGCTAATGCCTGGTTGCCCTGCTTTATTGAGCAGTTCAATCAGAAGTTCGCCAAATGTGCGCGAAACTCAAAGAACCTGCATCGACCATTAACCGAATCTGATCTTGAACTGGATGATATTTTTACCTGGCAGGAACCGCGTAAGGTCACCAAGAACCTGACGATTACCTATGACAAATGTATTTATCTGCTTGAACCGACAGAGCTGAATCATAAGCTTGCTGGGCAATACATTTCATTTCTGGAGTATCCGGATGGCACTGTGGCCCTCATGCATGAAGGACGAAAGCTCAACTACAGCATCTTCAATAAATTGGCTGGGCTGCAGCAAAATGAGATTGTTGAGAATAAACGGTTAGGTTCAGTCCTGGCGCATATCCAGCAACAACATGAAGAATTGGAGAAACAGAATAAACGTTCCCGTGCCAAGAAAAGTATGCCGAGCCGTAAAGCTCAGAAAGCTGTTATTGAACAAAGAAATTTAAATCCTGTGCTTGACTCTTGTGGTTAAAAACAGGACATTTTAAATGGTTTTTCGCATAGACATTTTAATTGGTGAATAACATCAATTTTACTTATAATTCCCCGAAACCTTCACATAATTCTGCGCTGAATAGGGCAAAAAGGCTTTTTCTTTATCAGTCAGCGGGCGTACTTTTTGTACCGGACTGCCAACATATAAATAACCACTTTCTAAACGCTTGCGTGGTGGTACCAGAGAACCCGCGCCAATCATCACATCATCTTCAACAATCACATCATCCAGAATAATGGTGTTAATTCCGACCAGAACACGGTTACCAATTGTGCAGCCATGCAAGGTCACATGATGGCCAATGGTAACATCTTCACCAATAATTAGCGGTGAGCCATCCGGTTTATCGGCATTTTTATGGCTGACATGCAGCATGGCATGATCCTGTACATTCGAGTTGTTGCCAATACGAATAGAATTAACATCCCCGCGAATTACGGCAAACGGCCAAACTGAGACATTTTCGCCTAATACCACATCACCAATGACCACACCCATCGGGTCGATATAACAGGAATCATCAATCTGTGGATGGGTATCTAAATAAGGACGAATGTTCTGGCTCATGGTGATCTGCTCGTAAAAGTGGAATGATCAAGACAATAGTATAAAAGAAAAAGCACCCATTCGCTGAATGAGTGCCTTCACTTAAGTCTAAAGTCGTGCTTTAAACTTAGAACAGGTTGCTAAAGAACTGCTTGATATGGTCAATGAGGCGCGAGAAGAAGCCAGCTTCTTCAACTGCGTTTAAAGCCACCAGTGGTTTTTCAGCAATTACTTTACCATCTAAGCTTGCGACATATTTACCAATGACCTGGCCTTTTTGTAGCGGCGCAGTCAATTTCGGCTGAACCACCAATTGGGTTTTAATTTCATTGGCTTTGCCTTTAGGCATGGTCACATTAAAGTTTTCAGCCAGACCAATTTGTACTTCGTCAGACTGACCAAACCAGACTTTAGATTTGGCCAGGACCTGATTTGCAGGCTGTACATTTTTGGTTTCAAAGTTGGCATAACCCCAAGCCAGCAATTCACGTGTTTGTGTCGCACGTTCCTGCATGGTTGGCGCGCCAAAAATCACAGAAATCAGACGCGTTGGGCCACGTTTTGCAGAAGTCGTTAAACAGTAGCCGGCTTCATTGGTATGACCGGTTTTTAAACCATCAACACTTGGGTCTGTATAGAGCAGGGCATTACGGTTGCCTTGACGGATGCCATTAAAGGTAAATTCTTTTTCTGAATAAATCGGATAATATTTAGAACTGTCTTTAATGATGTGCTGGGCCAAGGTTGCCATATCTTTGGCTGTTGAATAATGGCCGTCTGCTGGCATACCAGTCGAGTTAATAAACTGGGTATTGGTCATGCCAATTTTTTTGGCTTCTTCGTTCATCATGTGTACGAAGGTGCCTTCATTGCCGGCAATGTGTTCCGCCATGGCTTTAGAGGCATCATTACCCGACTGAACAATAATTCCACGCAGCATTTCAAGTACAGTTGCAGTGCCATTCAGCGGAACATACATACATGATTCTGTGCTACTACCACGACACCATGCAGATTCGTTCATACGAACTTTTTCATCTTCCGTGAGTTCGCCCTTCAATAGTTTTTGTTCAATGATGAAACTGGTCATCATTTTGGTCATTGACGCCGGGGCAAGTTTTTCATTTTCATTTTTCGATGCAAGAATTTGCCCTGTTTCATAATCCATTAAAACATAAGATTTATTATTGAGTTCTGGTGGATTGGATAAAACAGTTGCTGCATAAGAAAAGCTTGGTAGGAGGAGTAAGGCAGCAAGGGCGTTTTTTCGAGTCATTCTAGGTGTTCCAATACTTGATATATGCACAAAAGAGGCTAGCATTTTAGGATAAAGCAAAGCCGACTTCTATGGGAGAAATCGGCTTATCGGAAAAAGTATTGTAACCAAATAGTTTTATTTGCTGTACGCGGTCAATTCCTGGCAAATGGCCTTATTTTTCTGGCTTCCCGCTTTTTTGGCATCGGCCTGTGCTTCAACCAGCATCGGCTTAAAACTTTTTTGCTTGCTTAGGGCTTGTAAAGCTGCAACCGGATCTTTTTCTGCCGGCATATATTCTTTGGCCAGTTTGGCATAGCCCTGATTAAATTTAGTCTGGTCTTTGTCCTGAATTAACGCTGGGCACACTTCAGATAATACATAAATGGCTGCCAGTTCCTGCTGGGTGACTTTTTGAAGTGGTGTGACTTCAATATTTTCATTCTGTGCCAGTGCGGTTTGCCCCAAACCCAAAGTAATGGCGATACCAGCCAGAAGTTGCAAAGATTTCGTTTTTAATTGGGAAGTGTACATAAAAAAATAGACCTAAAACTTAAAAATACCACATGCCCATAAGCTTAATGATTTTTGACAGAATGAAAAGAAAAGAAGTGTATCTGAGCAGGCTGACACACAACCAAAATTAAAAAGCCAAATCAGAAATGCAATAAAAAAGAGCAATCAACCTATGCTGATTACTCTTGATGTGAAGATGGTGCGTCAGTACAAACCTAAAGTTCGATTGCAGCAGCATCCTGACAAACAATTTTCTGTTCATCTGCCGTGGTTTCTTTAGCAGCATCACGTGCTTCAATCAGAATATTCTTATATTCAGCATCAGCCTGCAGTGCGCTGTAGCTTAAAGTCTGACCTTTTAAGTCTGCCAGGTAAGTTTCAATTAAAGCCTGAATATTGCTATCCAGTTTGGCGTTTTTGCCAATAATGGCCGGACAAACCTCAGCCATCACCTGAGCGGCAGCAATGTCTTCTTTCACAATGGTATTGGCTTCTTCTACCGTCAAGCCTTCAGCATTGACCGCTTGAGAGAGAATTACCGCAAAACCAAGCCCCAGTAAACGACGTACAGATAAGCGACGAATCATGTTATACACACTTTTTATTGATGGAAGTTCGACACTAAATATATATACTTCTCATTATATTTCAATGAAATGTGCTGACCGGTCATTTATTTAATTTGAAGAGTAAATTTGTGAATATCTTAATTGCCAATGATGATGGCGTTTTTGCGCCAGGGATCCAGGCGCTTGCACACGCATTAAAACCTTTGGGCCGTGTGGTAATTGTCGCGCCAGAAAGTGAGCGTAGCGGGTTTTCCAGTGCCTTGACCTTAGATCGTCCTTTACGTCCAATTCCGATTGCTCAAGATATCTGGGCGGTGAATGGCACTCCGGCAGACTGTGTCTATTTATCTATGAATGGCCTGTTTGATTTTGAATTTGATCTGGTGGTGAGCGGGATTAACAGCGGCGCCAATCTGGGTGATGATGTACTGTATTCAGGTACCGTTGGTGCTGCTTTTGAAGGGCGTTTAATGACGCAGCCGGCCATAGCTGTATCACTGGCTGGCCCTAATGTCCGAGCTTATCAGCATCCGGCCGATTATGCAGTTGCCGCGCAGTGGGTGCATGATTTTATTGCCAACGGCTTGCCAACCTTGCCGCCACGCCACATTTTGAATATTAATATTCCAGATGTGGCGGAATTAAAAGGCGCAAAAATTACCTATCAGGGCCGTCGCAGTCAATCTAAACCGATTACCAGCCATGTCGATCCGCGCGGTCGCCAGGTGTACTGGATTGGACTGGCCGGAGAAGCCGTTGCAGACCCGCGTAAAGATGTGGGTGAAATCCAGTCGGATTTCTTTGCTGTGGCCAATGGCTATGTCAGCATCACCCCAATTCAGATGGATGCGACCAATTACGATATTCTGGGGCATCTGCATGACAGCTTGAGTCCAGCCCTGTAAAGAATGTTATAACTTTGTGAAAAAGTACCGTCTGAAACTCTTTTTCGGTGCTTTTTTGTTAATCTTAGCGCAGTTCAATAATTACATTTAAGATGTAGAGAGGAAGATTAATGCCTTTGGTGTCACACGGTCGTTTATTTGCAGCACCGACAACATTGTTGAAAACTTTATTTGTATCTACAGCCGTTATTTCTACGCTCATCATCAGTGGCTGTGCGTCTAAACCTCAAGTACATAATTCTGCACGTTATGCGGCTGCGCCAAATTTCTATACCGTACGCTCAGGTGATACTTTAAGCGGCATTGCAGCACGTTATGGTTTAAGTTATCTCAGTATTGCGGAAATGAACGATATTGCCGCGCCATACCGGATTTATGTGGGCCAGTCGATTCGTCTGAAAAGTGGCAGTGCACCGCGTACCACCACGACGCGTCCGGTAACGCAGCCAGCACCAATCCAGCGTCAGACCATTGCTATTCCAAAAACTACGCCAGCACCGACCGCACCGGTAACCACGACGACCACAACCACACCACGAACCACTACTCCGGCGCCGACAGTGAGTTCTACCGTAGGTTCTTTACGCTGGGTGAAACCATCTAATGGTGCAGTAATTGAGAACTTCAATTTAGCGTCGAATGTGAAAGGGATTCGTTATGGCGGCAATGTCGGTGATCCGGTCTTTGCAGCTGCAGACGGGCAGGTGGTGTATGCCGCAGATGGCCTGAAAGAATACGGTAACCTGGTGTTAATTAAGCATATTAATGGCTACATTACGGCTTATGCACATAACAGTAAACTTAACGTGAATAGTGGACAAAATGTAGCAGCAGGGCAGAAAATTGCCGAAATGGGCTCATCGGGCACCACCCGCACCATGCTGGAATTCCAGGTCCGCCTTGATGGCAAGCCGATCAACCCGACTAATGTTTTACCAATAAATTAATTTTTTTAAGTGCAAAACGTAAATTTCACCGTATAATACAATGAGTTGCTTTTATCAAAGGTAGGAGCATCTCATAAGTTCAGAGGGAAATTTATGTTAGATCAACTTCGAGCAATGGGTGTATTTGCTTGTGTTGTTGAAAAAAGCTCGTTTAGTGGCGCTGCGCGTGAACTCGGTATCACCACAAGTGCTGTAAGTCAGCAAATTCGTTCTTTGGAAAATGAAATGGAAGTAACGCTGTTACACCGTTCCACCCGAAAACTGAGTTTGACTGAAGCTGGACAAGCTTTTTTCCACAGCTGTCAGGAAATGCTCGCCGCTGCGGAGCGTGGTAAAATACGCATTAATGAATTACGCGATGACCTGGTAGGTGATTTGCGTATCGCAACCACCCCGGAACTGGGTGCGAATCATGTCATTCCGGCATTGTCGCACTGGATGTCAGCCCATCGTGGCTTGGCCATACATGTCGAAGCGGACAATCAGTTTATTGACCTGATTGAAGGTCGGATTGATATTGCTTTGCGCATGAGTTCAAAAATTGAAGATAGTCAGCTGAATGTAGTGCCACTGGCGCGCGTTGAGCAGGTTCTGGTGGCATCACCAAGTTATCTGAACCAGACCACACCGGTGTCACGTCCTGAAGATTTAAAAAATCATGACCTGATTCCAGTAAATTTGATGAAAAATTATGCCAGTTTTTCATTTCATCACGCCAGTACGGGTGAAGTGGTCGGACTGGACATGAGCTCTCGCCTCACCACAAATAATGTTCTGATTGCCAAATCATTATGTTTACAAGGGCACGGAATCGCGAGACTTTTATATCTAGATGTACAAAAAGATTTAATTAACGGGTCTTTGGTCGAAGTATTACCTGAATGGAAATTGCCGACCTTTACATTGTATGCGATTACGCCAAAACGTGAGCAGCAGCCAATGAAAGTGCATCGTTGTCTGGATGCTTTAAAACAGTATTTTTGTCAGTTACCTGGCGGCAGAATTTACCAGGAAGCCTCATAAAATATAACAATTCAGAAATTAAAAAAGCCGCATCATGCGGCTTTTTTATGCAGATTGAGATCTGTTGAGATCAACACGCGGCTTAAGCCAGGAACGTTTTGATCATTTTCACCAGACGTTCAACCAGCTGATCGGCCTGTTCCTGGCTAATGTTCAAGGTTGGCAGTAAACGCACCACGGAGCCGGCGGTCACATTGACAATCAGTTTGTATTCATCACGGGCAATATCCACCAGTTCTGCGCAGGCTTTAGGTAATTCAATCCCGATCATCAGGCCAAAACCACGCACGCTGACATTTTGGTCAGCCAGCTGGTTGCGTAGCTGCTCAACAATATAGCTACCCATTTTTGCGGCATTCTCGACCAGATTTTCTTTCTGGATAATATCAATCACGGTGTAGACCACACGTGACCCCAGGGCAGTACCACTGTAGGTTGAACCATGGTTACCGGCAGTGAGTACACCCACACCGCGACCTTGGGTCATCACTGCACCAATCGGGAAGCCATTGCCCAGGCCTTTGGCAGTGGTTAAGACATCTGGCACAATATTGGTGTGCTGATAGGCAAAATATTTACCGGTACGGCCGTTACCAGTTTGCACTTCATCCAGCATCATCAGCCAGTTGTGCTGGTTACAGATGCGGCGGATATCTTCTAGGTAGCTAAAGCCTTGAGGCGCGGTATTAACACCGCCTTCGCCCTGAATTGGCTCAACCAGAATCGCGACGATGTCCGGATACTGAATGGCGGCTTCTTCAATGGCTTCAACATCACCAAACGGTACACGGATAAAACCTTCTACCAGCGGTGCAAAACCTTCCTGGACTTTTTTATTGCCGGTGGCAGATAGGGTTGCCAGGGTACGGCCGTGGAACGACTGATCGGCGACAATAATTTTCGGATTGGCAATGCCTTGTAAATAACCAAATTTACGTGCAATTTTAATGGCACCTTCATTCGATTCTGCACCACTGTTAGAGAAGAAGACTTCTTCCATACCAGCGACTTCTGCCAGTTTTTGTGCAGCGGCAGTTTGCCAAGGCACTTCAAACAGGTTGCTGGTATGAATCAGGGTTGCAGCTTGTTCCGCAATTGCTTCAGCAATCACTGGATGAGCATGACCCAAACCGCAAACGGCGATCCCAGTTAAGGCATCTAAATACTCTGTACCATCTTCGGTATAAAGATATGCACCTCGTCCTCGGACAAAGCTGATCGGTTGACGACCAAAGACTGGCATCAAATGAGACGGTTGATCAGTTTGTACCGGAGCGAGGGTAATATTGTTCATGACTAACTCTTTACTGTTAGGTGGAAAGAAAAACTTATATAAGCAAAAACTTGGTCAGATTTAAAGGGTAATTGTAAATAAAAATGGATTTATTACTTTAGACGTACTGTTTTTCTCTGTTTTGGGTATAATGCAAAACAGATTAGTTGAGGATTTATCAATGACTGAACAAGCACGCGATACCGAAGCGTTAATTCGTGACCAAATTGCTAAACATGCAGTTCTTCTTTACATGAAAGGCACACCGCAATTCCCACAATGTGGTTTCTCAGCTCGTGCAGTAGAAGCGCTCAGTCAAATTGGTCGTCCATTTGCCTATGTGAATATTCTTGAAAACCAGGATATTCGTGCAACTTTGCCGAAAATTGCCAACTGGCCAACTTTCCCGCAATTGTGGATCAATGGCGAGTTAATTGGCGGTAGCGATATTATGCTGGATATGTTCCAAAAAGGTGAGTTACAGCCTTTGGTTGAACAGTACAGCCCAGCGCCTGAAGCTTAATTCAGTCGTATAAAAAAGCGCCTTTCGGCGCTTTTTTGCTTTTTTAGACCGGCCATTATGAGCCAGTCTGGTTACGGGCATCTTCTATCGGAATAGCCTCAATTGCTGCTTCAGCAGGCTGATCTTTTTTCTTGGCCTTTTTTTCTTTCTTGGCTTTTTTCTTTTTCTTCGGCTCTTCCTCTTCAATTTCTGCGCCATCTTCAATGGCTTGCCAGTATTCCAGCTGCGCCATCACCATGTCATAAATCGAGCCTTTGCTATAACGGCCTTTTTTGTCCAGTTTTCCGACCGGACGCGCCATCAGAATTTCCAGTGCCTGATCAATCACATCAATGGCATGAATATGGAATTCGCCTTTTTGCACCGCTTCAATCACATCTTTACGCAGCATGAGATGCTGCATGTTTTGACGCGGAATAATCACGCCTTGCTTGCCGGTTAAACCTTGTAATTTACAGGCATCATAGAAGCCTTCAATTTTGGCATTGACGCCGCCAACAGGTTGCACCTGACCCAGCTGGTTCATGGAACCGGTAATGGCCCAGGACTGATCAATTGGTAACTGGCTGATTGCTGAAATCAGGGCAGACAGTTCCGCAACGGTGGCGCTATCACCATCGACCTGACCATAGCTCTGTTCAAAGGCCAGTGCGGCAGAGAAGTGCAGAATCTGTTCGCGGCCAAAATGGGCTTTCAGGAAGCTGGACATTAACAGCACGCCTTTGGCATGCAGCGAGCCGCCCAATTCAACACTGCGTTCAATATCCAGAATATCGCCGCCGCCCTGATAGACCGATGCCGTCAGGCGCGAAGGCAGGCCAAACTCGACATCGGCATAATGAATCACGGACAGGGCATTGATCTGACCCAGACGATGACCCTTGGTTTCAATCAGCTGGGTGCCGCGCGACAGGTCCTGCCAGTACAGTTCACGCAAATAGCCTAAGCGATATTTACGATGATCCAGCGCCATGTTGATATGTTCTTCTGACACCATCTTTTTGTCGGCTTGTACCGCATGATGATGTGATTCCCGAATCAGATCACCCAGCGTCAGGGCATGTAAGGACAGCGAGCTTTGGTCCTCGGCCAGACGACTCGAGTCGGTTAACAGCGCGGCCAGGGCAGAGCGGTCAAAGGGCAGCAGTTTATCGGCCTGAACATAATCAGCTATCAGCTGCATATAAGCCTGCTCATTGGTGTCATTACGTTGTAATGTATCGGTGAAGTCGGCACGGATTTTAAAGACGCTGCCCAGCTCCGGTTCGACTTCCAGAATTTCATAATAGATTTCCGGCTCGGCCAGTAGAATGACCTTTAAGGTCAGGGGAATTGATTCCGGTTCAATCGAAATACTGCCGGTTAAAGTCAGCATATGTTCCAGTGAGGACAGTTTTAGCTGGCCCGATTTCAAGGCACGTTTCAGCCCTTGCCAGGCATAAGGCTGTTCCAGTAACTGTTCGGCTTCCAGAATTAAAAAACCGCCATTGGCACGATGTAAGGCACCGGAACGGATTAAGGTGAAGTCAGTGGTGATGGTGCCGTTCTGGGTCATCTGTTCCACATGACCGAGCAGGTTGTAGTGGGTCGGGAAATCTTCAAAGATCACCGGCGCACCCGAATTCGGTTTATGCGTGACAACAATATTGGCCTGATAACGCGCTGGCACCCGGCTAAACACTGCCGGAGTGAAGTCATCTTCTTCCTGTTCCAGCACCATTTCAACATTGTTGATAATGTCTTCGGCATAGTATTTCAGATAGTCTTCAAGCCCTTGAACCTCTGAAAATTTATTCAGCAATAAATCAATCCGCGGCATCACCACCTGTTTGGCAATGTCACGATTCAGGACCTGAACCCGATCGCGGGCATCATCTTCCAGATCGCCCAGATGCAGACCCAGACGTTCCAGTTTTTTATCCATATAGCGCATATTGGCGGCAATTTCGGCGCGCTCTTTGCTACTTAAGGCATTGACATCTTCCTGGGTCATTTCCTGCAGCTGGTCATCTTTAAACTGCACCGGAATAAAGCAGTGCTCGTCATTGCGCGAGACCAGTTTTAAATCCAGGGTTTCACCTTCTTTGGTCAGTTCAATGAGGGCCTGTTGCTGTTCATCACCGGTTTGCTGGCGAATCTGTTCAATGCGGTTGTGATAGGTTTCGGCGCTAAAACGGCGTTCCAGCTGCTTTAAAATGGTCTGCCAGCTCTGATGTAGCTGGGTCTGGAATTTCGGTGCCTGACCGGCCGGCAGTCGCAGGGCAATGGGCTGGCGCGGGTTTTTAAAATTATTGACATACACCCAGTCATTTGGCGTGGCCATGGTTTTGGCATGTTGCTGCAGTAAACGCCGGATCATGGTGCGTTTGCCCAGTCCTGCCGTACCGACCGCAAAAATGTTATAGCCGGAATACGGCAAGGCAATGCCGGCTTCTACCGAAGCACGGGCGCGATCCTGACCCAGAAAATTATTTAAAGGTTTAATCCGTTTGGTGGAGGCCGGAATTTTGTCCAGATCCGGAATATGGGTCAGCTGTTCCGGGCTTAAGCGGGTGTTATTAAGTGTCGTTTGAATTTCGGCTTGTTCGAAGGCTGAGGTAAGAGTTTGTTCTGGTTGTAAAACTAATGTTTGTTGTTCGGTAATTGAAGCAGATAAAGAAGAGGTCATGTGCTCGTGTCTTTGCGTCACTGTGAAATCCAAAACGAAATTATTGCAATAGAGATTTAAGGTATACAGGTTTAATAGAAAATTTCAAGCCAGGCCGCTGCATTTCTCCAGAAAATCACAGGGCGTTTGCATAAATCAGGTTGAAACCAAATCCATTAAACGATTGAATAGCAACATTCAGTTTTTTGACAAAAATAATGTAATGACAACACAATCTACAGGATGGAAATCTGCCTTTACCGCATTTTTAGATCGGCGTGCGCTGATCATGCTGTTTCTTGGCTTCTCGGCCGGTATTCCCATTCTTCTTATTTTTTCCAGTTTATCGTTATGGTTAGGTGAAGCCGGCATTAGCCGTAATGCCGTAACTTTCTTTAGCTGGGCGGCGCTGGGTTATTCATTTAAGTTTGTCTGGGCACCATTAATTGATGAGTTACCGGTACCGTATTTAACCCAGAAACTGGGCCGGCGCCGGGCCTGGCTTTTAATTGCCCAGGTCCTGATTATATGCGCCATCTGTATTATGGCCTTTTCAGATCCGGCCTTAGGGCAGACGCATCTCTACCAGATGGCGGTGGGTGCGGTGCTGCTCGGTTTTGCTGCGGCCACGCAAGATATTGTGATTGATGCCTATCGTATTGAGCTGGCTGAAACCCAGATGCAAACTGTACTGGCTTCGACCTATAACGCCGGTTATCGTATCGGGATGATTGTAGCTGGTGCGGGCGCTTTATTTCTGGCGGCGTATCTGGGCACGGCCAAAGGCAACTATATTTATGAGGCCTGGAAATACACCTATCTGGTGATGGCCGCGGTGATGCTGATCGGGATGTGTACCACGCTGGTGATTCGTGAGCCGGTGGTGGAGCGTGTCCGTAAAGAATATAAACGCAGCGATTATTATCGTCTGGTGGCGGTGTTTTTTGTCGCCGTGATCAGTTTTGTGCTGAGTTATATCTATTCCGGTCAGGCGCTGGATGCACTGAAAAACCAGCTCAGTATTCAGGATTCCTTCCTGCTGTTTACGCTGGAGGCAATCCGTTTTATTGGCTCGGGTGCGGTGGCTTTACTGGTTGGAACCGTGCTAGTGAAACTAGGTGCGGTCAATAAGCAGATGGCTTTTGAAACCTGGGTGCATCCGGTCGCGGATTTCTTTAAGCGCTATGGTTTAAAGCTGGCTTTGGTGTTACTGCTGCTGATCGGGTTTTATCGGGTTTCGGATATTATTGCAGGGGTCATTTCCAATGTGTTTTATCAGGACCTGAACTTCAGCAAAGAACAGATTGCTGAAGCAGTCAAAGTCTACGGGGTGATTTTCTCGTTGGTGGGTGGCTTCCTGGGTGGTTTGCTGGCCCAAAAAATGAATATCATGAAACTGATGTTTCTGGGCGCAGTGCTGGCCAGCTCGACCAACCTGATTTTTATTGGACTGGTCAAATCCGGGCAAAGCCTGAGTGATGTGCAGGTGAATGTCGGGGCGCAGCAATATAAGGTACAGGCCGATGAAGCCGGTTACTGGAGTGTACAGGTACCGAGCAACGTGCTGGCTCAGGCCAATCAGATTCAGGTACAGGCACAATACGCCAATCAGTCCGATCAGGCACAATTAAGCATGCCGTATTTGCAGCAGACCGGCACAGCCCAAATCCAGTTATTACCGATTACTTCGGATGACCGGATTTCTGTACAGGAAGCCGAGCAAAGTCTGGTGATTCGTGGTCAGTTGAGTGGTCTTGATGCTGCACAGCTACAACCTGAACAGCCGCTGAGTTTGGTTCTGGATGGCAAGGAATATCCGGCCAAGCTGGAAGAGGGTGGCCTGTTTAGTGGAGTGATTGAAGGCCAGCAGTTACAGACAGCACAAAATAGCACGATTCAGGTCCAGGCCCGATTGCTGGATGGCAGTACACTCAGTGCTAACCGTAGCTATCAGCTGGCACCGCAGCATCCGGTGCTGGATATTGATATTCAGGCCCTGACACCGGTGGATATCAACGCTGATGCAGCGGTAGAAGTTCGCGGTAAGGTGATTAAACCGTATAGCAGTTTATGGCTCTATCTGGCAATTATTATTGATAACCTGGCCTCCGGTCTGGCCGGTGCGGCATTTATTGCCTTCCTGTCCAGCTTAACCAGTGTGTCGTTTACCGCTGTACAATATGCGATCTTTAGTTCGCTAATGACCCTCACCCCTAAAATTTTAGGTGGATATTCAGGTACCATAGTCAATAATATCGGTTATCCGAGTTTCTTCCTCATGACCACGCTGCTTGGAATTCCGATTCTGATTCTGGTGGTGTGGGTGGCAAAATTATTGCGTGCTCATGAACACGCTCAAATTCAACAAAAGGACGAATAATATGCGCATGCTGCATACCATGTTACGTGTAGGCAATTTAGAACGGTCATTGCAGTTCTATACTGAAGTACTTGGCATGACTTTACTCCGTAAACGTGACTACGAAGAAGGCCGCTTTACCCTGGCATTTGTCGGCTATGGTGATGAAGACAACCATACCGTGCTGGAACTGACCCATAACTGGGATACAGACAGCTATGAGCTGGGCAATGGCTATGGTCATATTGCCATTGCAGTGGAAGATGCTTACAAAGCCTGTGAAGAAATCAAGGCGCGCGGCGGCAATGTGGTGCGTGAAGCGGGTCCAATGAAAGGCGGCGTGACCGTAATTGCCTTTGTGGAAGATCCGGACGGTTATAAAATCGAACTGATCCAGCAGGATGGCAATGCCCGCAATAACTAAGTTGGCGCAGTAGTATAGCGCCACAAAATAGTGAACATTAAGCCAGCAGACTAGCTTTATTGTTCCAGCCCAGTAAGATGGAACTTTACCGTGAGGTAAAACCCGCTGACTGGGCTTTTTTATGTCGATGCAAAAATAAAATCACAGGATGTAGACATGCTAAAACTACTTGCATTGGATCGCTTTACCATATTGTTAATTGTGATGGTGATACTGGCCAGTATCGTGCCGGTGTCTGGACAGGTCGCTGAAGTCTTTGGCGTTATTACCACGGCGGCCATTGCGGTGCTGTTTTTTTTACATGGCGCAAAGCTGTCCAGAGAGGCGGTGGTACAAGGCATCATGCACTGGCAACTGCATACGCTGGTGTTTACATTTACCTTCTTGTTATTTCCAGTGTTGGGTCTCATGGCCAAACCCGTATTATTGCCATTGCTGGGGCAGGAGCTGTACTGGGGCTTTTTATTTATGTGCTTCCTGCCTTCTACGGTGCAGTCTTCTATTGCCTTTACCTCGGTTGCATGCGGCAATGTCGCCAGTGCAGTCTGCAGTGCGTCTTTTTCCAATATTGCCGGCATGTTCATTACTCCGGTTCTGGTCAGCCTGTTTATTTTTGGCCAGTCGCAGCACGATTATGATCCGACCTCATCCATTATTCAGATTACCTTATTGTTATTGGTGCCTTTTATTCTGGGGCAATTGCTGCGGCCGTGGGTCTATCCATTTCTGGTCAAGTTCCCAAGTCTGGTTAAAGGCTTTGATCAGGGCACCATTTTAATGGTGGTCTATGGCGCCTTTAGTGGCGCCGTGGTGGCCGGACTGTGGAATGAAGTCAGTGGCACAACGTTACTGATTTTAACTGTGGCCTGTTCGGTACTACTGACTATCATCATGCTGCTGGCGCTGTACATCCCGAAATGGTTGGGCTTTAAACGTGAAGACCAGATCGCGATTTTCTTCTGCGGCTCTAAAAAAACCCTAGCCAGTGGTGTACCGATGGCGCAGATTCTGTTTATTGGCCAGCCTTTGGGCATGATTGTGCTGCCAATCATGATTTTCCATCAAATCCAGCTGATGGTCTGCGGCATTATTGCCAATTACTGGTCGAAGCAGCCTGAAATTGAGAGCAAAGAATAATTCGCATATTGGCATAGATTCACGTATAATATGCCCCAACTTGTTGTGCTTAGCTCTGACGGTATCCGTCTCGGTGGGCCAAAAGAATGGTCTGTTGTGGTGTTGGTCTGCGGTTTATCTTGAATAAACAGCTTTTTTCCTCAGTCTTGAGAGTGATCAATTGCGACGACAGCAAAACCTTCTTTAATCTTATGGAGTAATCGACGATGCGCGCCGATATTCACCCAAAATATGAAAAATTAGTTGCTACTTGTTCATGTGGTAACGTGATCGAAACTCGTTCAGCTGTTGGTAAAGACACTCTTTACCTAGACGTATGTTCAGCTTGCCACCCATTCTACACTGGTAAGCAAAAGAACGTTGACACTGGCGGTCGTATCGACAAGTTCAAACAACGATTTGCTGGTATGTCACGTTCTATCAAACGTGGTTAATACCCAGAATGAAAAAAACGGGCATTTGCCCGTTTTTTTGTGCCTGCACTTCAGGCGAAAAGTACAAGACCTTATTGGTCTTGTACATCAATGAGATGATCGAGTTTCTTCTGGAAGTAATCACCCTGAATATAACGGGCATCTACATTCCAGGCGTTGGCAAACAGGTTCATATCATTTAGTTCATGTAGCACCACTTCCACCGGCTTGATTTCGCTAAACTGCTGAATCTGTTCCTGTAGCTCCTGAGTGGCACTATCTTGCATCAGTTTGCTGGTCAGCGATGGATGCAGGGTCACATATTGCACATCCAGCTGTTTTAGAATGGATTCGCTATACATCGACTGGCCGAATTCACGGATAGAAATCTCCGCACCATGCTGATGCAGCAAATGCATCTGCTTTTGGGCATCCATCAGGTTCTGGCTCACATCTTCTTCAGAGAATTGCAGAATTAACGGATAAGCCTGCTGACTGCCCACAATGGTAATCAGTTTGGACACAAATTCCGGGAAAGCGCGGTCTTGTAACAGCACATGCTTGTTCAGGTTAACAATCAGCTTGGCTTCCGGATATTGGGTAATGAAGTTATGTAGCTGTTTGCAGGCTTCGACCAGAATCCAGCGATCCAGTTTAATGGCTAATTCTGGGTCTTCTGCCAAGTCAATTAAGCCAGTCAGTGGTTGCCATTCGTTATTGAAAATAAAGCCGCTGGTTACTTCGTAGGTATATAAGTTAGTATCATGCTTGTCGTAAAGTTGTTGATATTTCAGATGAATTTCACCTCGATCTAGGCTTTGACGTATAGCAGCAATAATTGCTGATTCACTGTAGGATTGTGGTACAGCAACGGCAGGTTCAATTACATTTAAATTAGATTCACCGAATGATAAGTCTAAGGCTAAACCTGAGTTATGTTGTTCTTGTGGTTTTGGTAATGCGTTGGCAAAACCTTGGCTAATCAGTTGTTCAAAATTGCTTTCATTTTGAATATCTTGAGTGAGCGGCACATAACCAATACGCAAATTAAGCGGATAGCTGTGTTGATCTACCGTGAGTAATTGGGGTTTCGTGAGTGAGTTTAAGCCAATCAGTTTTGATTCTAAAATTGTAGGCGATTCTGCTTGGAACAAACCAACGACTAAACCATTACTCACATTAAATAAAGGTACATTGGTCTGTTCTTTTAAAAAGTTTTTAATGTTGGCAAAGTAATTTTTTGTGGTTTGCCAGTCGGATTGGAAAATTGAATCTGGGCAGTTCGCCAACGAAAACACCACTAAAGCATTATCACTAGAAGGCTGTTTGGCTAAAGTACGATTCACCAATTGGTAGGCGCTAGGCTTTGCTGTCGCTTTGTCTGAGGTGGTTTGAGTAGGGGCTTTATTATGCGCAGTATTTGCAATATCTATGGTGATTTGTATGGCGTCGTCAGCTGCTGCAATAAATTCAATTTTGAGTGGGTTTTGTTGTGCCAGAAGCGGGTTTTGGCTATGAATATCAAAATGGCCGTGTTCAAACTGTCCTTGACTGACTTTCTTAAAGCGGAATTTAAAATCTGTAATATCTTGGGGTTGCAATAAATCTAATAATGGCAAGCCAATAATGTCATCTTCACTTTTTAAACCAAATAGCTGTAAATATTCAGCATTGGCTTGTGCATGAATTCCTTCCTGAATAATTGCCACAGCTTTGCTACTATCTTCAACTAGCGCCTGTGCTTGTGATTGCGCATTATCAAGTTCAGTCATAAGTTGTTCTTGTGACTGTTGTAAGCGACTAAAAGACAATGCGCGAATTAAGCCAAAATAGAAGCGTTCAGGATAATCTAAATTGATAATGTCATAGATGCCTTTGCGCACATAACTGGTATATTGTGTGGCATCATAGTCTTCAGGCTGCAATAACACCAGCGGTAAATTCGGCTGTTTTGAGGCACGAATCAGGGTCAGGGCCTGATCAATTTTCAGGTCGTAGGCGCGGCCAAAAATCACCACATCCCAAGTTAAATTCAGCTGTTTTTCAAAGTTTTGCAGGTCATCGAGCAGGGTGGCCTGCACGGTATGTTCCTGTGCATTCAGCTGTTCGCAAATCTGATTAAAACGGATTTGGTTATCATCGATAATGAGTAAACGTGTTTCGGTACGTTTAAATTTTTTAGATAGTAAAGGATTTCTCACTTCAACGCTTCCCATAAATCTTGATTCTTAACGTCATTCATCTGCTTGTGAATAAAGGTATCGACTGTGGCTTGCTGCTTGTCATTTAACAGTTCAAAGTCAAAACGCATAAAGCTTTGAGTAATGAGTAACGGTTTAATTAAAAAGACTTTAATGTCTTCATCCCCTAAACGCAGCTGTACGGTCTGCTTGTCTCTTAATAATTGAATCCCCGGTAAAATAAGATGAGTGCTGACTTCATTCAGCTGAGAACTTTGCATGAGCAGGGCAGGATGATAATGCCCGCTATGCCGGTCAGATTTCACATAGACGGCACATGGAATAATGTCCTGCGCCAAGACTTCAAGGCCCAGTTCCAGGGTTTTGTCAGTCGACTGTTTAATCCAGCGAATCACGCCGCCACGCCACGGACTTTGCGGATTTTCCTGCACCAGAATAAATTCACCGGTTTTAAGATGTTTCGGCGTTTCACCTTCCCATTTAATCCGGTAACCATTCACACTGATATCCAGCACTTCCGCGCCGTAAATCTGTTTGGCTTCACGGTCCAGACTCTGGATTTTGCTGATGTCGGCAGTGGCATGACTGTGCATCTGGTTGATGAACTGGCTTTCACTCTGGAACTGGTAATTTTCACCCAGTTGCAGGGTTTCCTGAAAATTCTTGCCTTTAGACAGATAGAAGTGTGCCACGCTTAAGCCAAAGCAGATTTTGACCCGGGCCGAATATTCATAACGTTCATGGCGACGCTCAGGATTATGGGTGAGCAGGGTATGAATATGAAAATGCAGGGCTGGAGTTAAAAACAGCTTTTCATTGCGGGAGAAATGTTCTGCCTTGCGGCCCTGATTTTCACTAATATGATCCAGCAGCGCTTGTGTCGAAATAAAAATATCCGGCTCAAAATCACCCGATTGATGCGAGTTATAAATTGGCGGATAGTCTTTGTTGGTATCGACAATATAGCGTGACAGGGTGGTTTCTTTGGGCAAAATCTGAATCAGCTTGACCCAGTCAAAACTGCAGAGATACAGCCCCTGAATTTCGGCCGGACGAATCTGATGGGTATTGAAAATATCCAGCAGGATTAATTGCACATAGGCCTGACTGATATTTTGCAGCTGATGCTGGGTGCCTTGCAGATGGTTAATATTGTTCTGATGAAAATTGTGCTGCAGCGCGCAGTTAAACAGTTGATGCGCAGTGAGCCATTGCCCGGAAAATGGCGAGCTATATAGCATCTGTTGCTGATACAGCAATAAGGTCAGTTGTTGCAGCGCATAATAGGTGGCGACGGTACGCGCAGTCTGCAGGTTCTTTTTCAGGTTAAAGGCAAAAATGGAAAACTTCTGCTGGGCCAGCTGGCGGTGACTGCGGCGCGCGATTTCAATATAGACTTTGGCAAAATGACTACGTAACAACAGCGCCAGCTCGATAATGTGCTCATTGCGGTCGCTGCTAATCAGCCCCTGGTTAAAAAAGTGTTTTTCCAGGCTGGTCAGGACATTTTCCAGCGTCGGGTGAATGGCCTGAATCAGGTCAAAGCGCAAGGTTTCCTGACATTTGAGTTCAGAAATTTCCAGTAAGGCTTTGAACAAGGCTTTTGACGAGTCCCCAAGCTGTAAAATGGATAAGTCAGCTGCCCACTCCTGAATACTTTTGACAGAATTCTGGCAAAAACTGAGCTGTTCCAATTTCAGCTCAGTGGCAACCTGAAAAATATCTGAATGATTCATAGTCATCGTTGTTATTTAACTCAAATTCAAGCAGTTGAAACCCCAAAAAGCGGTGTTTTATTCTTTTCGCCCGCAATTTCCCTAACGAGTTTAGGAACCAGATAACCCGGCAAGTTCGCTAAAACCTCTTTATAAATAAGATCGATGTCCTGTGGCATCAGATCGAAATGATGTGCACCTTTCACTTTATCTAATACATGCAAGTAATACGGCATCACCCCAGCATCGAACAGGCGATAACTTAAATCGACCAGAACCTGAGCAGAATCATTCACCCCACGAAGTAAAACTGCCTGATTCAGGACGGTAATTTGATGTTTCACCAGTGTATTTAATGTACGGCAAGTGAAGTCATCCAATTCTGATGCATGATTTGAGTGTACCACCAGAATAATCCGTAGCCTACTGTTTTTTAATATGGAAATCAGCGCTTCATCGACACGGTTGGGGATTACAATCGGAACGCGTGAATGAATTCTCAAAAATTTAATCTGCGGCAGCGATTCCAGACGTTCAATCCAGCTCTGTAAACGTCGATTGGTTAACGTTAATGGATCACCGCCACTTAAAATCACTTCATTAATGTCGGGCTGAGATTCAATATATTGTTTGATGTTTAGCCAATCTTCATTTTTAGGCAGGTTGTCCTGATAGGGAAAATGGCGGCGGAAACAGTAGCGGCAATGTACCGCACAAGCCCCGGTCAGGGTCAGTAAAAAACGCGACTTATATTTGTGCAGGACACCCGGTTGCTGATTGGCCTGTTCTTCACCTAAGGGATCGGTGACAAATTCAGGATGATCTTCCAGTTCCAGATGATGTGGCAAGACCTGTAACAGCAGCGGATCAAAGGGATCGGCGACTTTCATTTTTCCGACGAATGCACGCGGCACACGTAATTTAAACTGTTCAGATGCCAGAATTGCGCCGGAGAGTAACTGTTCAGGCGACAGTTGCAGAAGACTCAGTAACTCTTGAGGATCGGTAATTAAATCACTGAGCTGTGATTGCCAGTTTTGCTGTTGATACAAATAGTTTGTCATGCCGGAAAAGAATCATGGAAGTGGGAGGGCAAGGCCTAATCGTGCTAGTTTAACAGTTTGCAGGCGCTGGGAATGTGCTTTGTGTGCGAAAAATCAGGACATCCGGGCCAGGCGGAGTCCAGAACGAGCTGCGCTGATTTTAAGCATCTGCCAGTTGGGAATAAAGCCGGTAGATGGATATCTGCTTGTAACTTAGGCAGCAGCGGCCGGTTAAACAAGAATTTTTCATTGCGGCAAGGTATATTGGTCATTTAGAATACGTCACATAAAATGAATGTGCATGTGGCAACTAATGTTCGTGTCAGACTTGCTAAATGACATCGCAACAGCCCGTAGCATCGATAGCTTAAAGTTAGTAAGTTTGGAGTGTGCCAGTCATGGCCAATTATTCTACGAATGAATTCAAGTCAGGCCTTAAGGTTATGCTTGATGGTAACCCATGTTCAATCATGGAAAACGAATACGTAAAACCAGGTAAAGGTCAGGCCTTCAACCGTGTGAAATTACGTAACCTTAAAACAGGTAAAGTATTAGAAAAAACTTTCAAATCTGGTGATTCACTAGAAGCTGCTGACATTGTAGAAGTAGAAATGGACTACTTGTACAACGACGGCGAACTGTGGAACTTCATGGATCCTGTAACATTTGAACAGATCGCAGCTGATAAAACAGCTATGGGCGATGCTGCAAAATGGTTAAAAGACGATTCTAATGAAAAATGTACCATTATGTTGTTCAACGGCGTGCCTTTAAACGTCAGCGCTCCGAACTTCGTGGTATTAAAAATTGTTGAAACTGATCCAGGTGTTCGTGGTGATACTTCTGGCGGTGGCGGTAAGCCAGCGAAACTTGAAACAGGTGCTGTGGTACGTGTTCCATTATTCGTTCAGCAAGAAGAAAGCGTTCGTGTAGATACCCGTACTGGTGAATATTTAGAACGTGCATAATGGTGTAAAAATATACTATTATCGAAGGGATGATGATCAATCATCCCTTTTTTTATGCCAAAGTCTTAGAGGCATAGAAAAATAACAGGCGTAAAGTCGCAAAGGAAAACAGCAGTACCTCGAACAACAACAATCAAGCTGATTTAAATGCATCGAAAATATGAGGGATTGAATGGAAACATTACCAACGAAGTCGAGCCTAACTTCGAAAATTATCTGGCTGCTCGTCGCTATTGTGGGTGCAGTGTCTTTCGGGATTCTGGCACTCAGCCGTGGTGAGCATGTAAACGCAGTCTGGCTGGTCCTCGCCGCCGCCTGTGTCTATAGCATTGCTTACCGCTTCTACAGTTTATTTATTGCCAATAAAGTCTTTGAACTCAATGCTAGGCGTTTAACTCCCGCGCATCGCCTGGCCGACGGTTTAGATTATGTTCCGACCAATAAAAGTGTCCTGTTCGGCCATCACTTTGCCGCGATTGCCGGTGCCGGACCGCTGGTTGGTCCTATTCTGGCAGCGCAAATGGGTTATTTACCGGGCACCATCTGGCTATTGGTCGGGGTAGTGCTGGCCGGTGCGGTACAGGATTTCCTGGTGCTGTTTATTTCGACCCGTCGTGACGGCCGCTCACTGGGTGAAATGGCCAAGCAGGAACTGGGCAGCTTTGCCGGTATTATCGTGATGCTGGGTGCACTTGGGGTGATGATTATCATCCTGGCGGTACTGGCGCTGGTGGTGGTGAAAGCCTTGACCAACAGTCCGTGGGGTGTATTCAGTATTGCCGCCACCATTCCGATTGCCATTTTTATGGGCATTTACATGCGTTTTATCCGTCCGGGTAAAATTGCAGAAGTGTCGATTATCGGTTTTGTGCTGATGATGCTTGGCATCATCTACGGTGAAAACATTGCGCAGCATCCGTACTGGGGACCGTTCTTTACCTTGTCAGGGACTGAGCTGACCTGGGCATTGATCATTTACGGTTTTATTGCGTCGGTTTTACCGGTGTGGCTGTTATTGGCACCGCGTGATTATCTGTCAACTTTCTTGAAAATTGGTGTCATTGCAGGTCTGGCGATTGGTATTTTATTTGCCATGCCGGAAATGAAACTGCCAGCAGTCACCAAGTTTGTGGACGGTACCGGTCCGGTATTTGCCGGTTCGCTGTTCCCGTTCCTGTTCATTACCATTGCCTGTGGTGCGATTTCCGGTTTCCACGCCCTGGTGTCTTCAGGAACCACGCCAAAACTGGTCAACAACGAACGCGATATCCGCATGATTGGTTATGGCGGCATGTTGATGGAATCTTTCGTGGCGATTATGGCGCTGATCTGTGCCGCGGTGCTTGATCCGGGCGTGTATTTCGCGATTAACTCGCCAGCGGCTTTACTGGGTACCTCGGTAGATACGGCAGCAGAAGCGGTGCGTAACCTTGGTTTTGTGGTCACGCCTGAAGCCTTGACCTTGCTGGCTCAGGAAGTCGGTGAAAACTCGATTCTGTCCCGTACCGGTGGTGCGCCAACCTTCGCAATTGGTATGGCCCATATCATCACCGAGATTTTCAATAGCCGTGAAATGATGGCGTTCTGGTATCACTTCGCCATTCTGTTTGAAGCGCTATTCATTCTGACAGCGGTGGATGCCGGTACCCGTGCCTGCCGTTTTATGGTTCAGGATACCGTAGGTATTGTGATTCCTGCGGTGAAAAAATCTCACAACTTCTTTGGTAACTTGCTGGGCACGGCAGTTGCAGTGGCTGGCTGGGGCTTCTTCGTCTATCAGGGTGTGGTCGATCCACTCGGCGGGATTAACAGTTTATGGCCGCTGTTTGGTATTGGTAACCAGATTCTGGCTGCGATGGCGCTCATTCTTGGTACTGTCATCCTGTTCAAGATGAAGAAACAGAAATATGTCTGGGTGACCATCATCCCGACCGTGTTCCTGTTTATCACCTCGATGACCGCGGGCTGGCAGAAGATTTTCCACGAAAATCCGAAGATCGGCTTCCTGGCACAGGCAGAGCGTTTCAATACCGCGATTGCCAATAATGAAATTCTGGCACCGGCCAAAAGTATTGCAGAAATGCAGACCGTGGCAATGTCGAACCAGATTAATGCGGCATTGTGTGGCTTCTTTATGATTGTGGCGTTTGTGATGCTGTTTGCCGCGATTGGGGTGATTCGCCGTGCCTTGGCCAATCCGGAACCAACCGTGCATGAAGCAGAAGCAATTTACCGCGATCCTGAAGATATTCAGCCGGCCAAAGGCCATTAAGGAGCGAGAAGATGAATCTGAAATTTGCTCGAGCGGGCAAAACAGTGATTTATAAAATCATCAAAATGACCGTGATGTCGCAGAAGGATTTAATCCTGAATCCTAAAAACTGGTCGCGGATTGCCACACTGTGGCAGCGTCTGCAGCAAAGTTTCCGGCTGATGGTCGGGGTGCCTGACTATCAGACTTATCTGGAGCATATGCGGCAGCATCATCCGGATCTGGAAGCGATGGATGCCAAAACCTTTTACCGGCACTGTGTCGATTCACGTTATCCATCTTCTGGAAACCTGAAGAAGTGTCCGTGTTAAAAGTCTAGAAATCGTCTGATTTCTTTAGAAAAAAAACAAAACGGTGTATGTTAGGGCATACACCGTTTTTATTTGGGGAATGAAGGTGATTTGGGGCATGAAACAGGATAAGAAATCGGAACCAGTACACGATCAGGCGCAGCTCCAGAGCGAGCTGCAGCGCTATGCACCCAGAATCCAGCAGTTCCTTGAACAGGTCAACCAGATTGTTCTCGATAAACAGCAGCAAACCAAACTGGCACTGGTCTGTTTACTGGCTGGCGGCCATGTGCTGTTTGAAGATTTACCCGGCCTGGGCAAAACCACCTTATCCAGCAGTCTGGCGCATTTGGCCGGACTAAAATTTCAGCGGATTCAGTTTACCAATGACATGTTGGCCAGTGATGTAATTGGGGTGAACATGTTTAATCAGAAAGAACATCAGTTTGAGTTTAAGCAGGGCCCGATTTTTACCCAGATTTTATTGGCCGATGAAATTAACCGCTGTAGCCCGAAAACCCAGAGTGCCTTGTTAGAGGCGATGGAAGAGGGCAACGTCACGGTCGATGGCGTACGTTATGAATTGCCGCAACCATTTTGGGTCATTGCTACCCAGAATCCGCTATTTCAGAGCGGAACCTATGCATTGCCTGAATCACAACTGGATCGCTTTTTAATGCGTTTATCACTGGGCTATCCATCGCGTTATGCAGAAAAACTATTGCTGCAGCAATCTTCCCGGCAGAGCCTGATTGCCAGTTTGCAGCATGTGTTTAGTGAAGATGAAATCCTGGAATTACAACAGCAAGTGCATCGGCTATATGTCAGTGACGCCGTGCAGGATTATATTCTGGATCTGGCCGAAGCCAGCCGTAAAAACCGGCATGGACTATCGACGCGCGGAGTACTGGCCCTGAAAAAAGCCGCCCAGGCACATGCGTTAATTGAACAGCGCAGTTTTGTCACTCCGGATGATGTACAAGCGGTTTTTGTGGCGGTGGTGGCACATCGTATTGGTTTAAGTGAGGGTGAAACCCAGCAGCTGCTGCAACAGGTGCAGGTCAGCTAAGTATGCTCGGGCAGAATTTTTGGCAGCACTGGCTGGAGAAACGCTTTCAATTCCAGCAGAAAAAACGCCTCACGCAAAAAGATGTACTGGTATTTATTTATCAGCAGGGTTACTTATATCTGGTGCTTATCCTGATTACCTTTGTGGCCGGTATTAACTATGCCAATAACCTGATTCTGGGCTTCTGCTTTTTAATTAGCGCGATTTTATGTATCAGTTTTTATTTGACCTTTAAGCAGCTGCATGGCTTGCAGCTTGAGGTGGTGGCACAGCAGGTCGGGCAGGCCGGGGAAAATGTCCAGCTGCACCTGTTTTTTCAGCAGGATACGCCACAGCTGCGTTATCTGTGGATTCAGGTTGATCAGCAATTACATAAACTGGCGCTGAGTGAAGCCAAACAGCAGTATAGCTTAGCTTTTTATACTGCCCAGCGCGGCAAGTTTCATTATCCGGCCATCCAGCTGTATTCAGTTTATCCCTTTGGTCTGGTACGTGCCTGGACCTATCTGTATTTCAATGACTTTGCCTGGATTGCACCGAAAGCGGCGCAGCACACCACTGAAAATAAACACAACCGGCACAATGAAGAACCTGATTTAGATGAATTCCGGGAGCTGCGCAGTTATCAGCTCGGAGATTCCTTGCAGGCAGTGTCCTGGAAACAGGTGGCGCGTGGCCAGGGCTTATACGTCAAGGTCTTTGAGCAATATCAGAATCAGCAGCAGCTTGAAATTGACTATGCGCAGATGCCCAGCACATCGCATGAAGAAAAACTCAGCCTAATGATGGGCCTAGTCGAGCAGTGTGAACAGCAGCAATGTGCCTATGCCCTGTATTTGCCGCAGGTAGAATTACCGGCCGCCTGTGGCGAGCAGCAATTGCTGCTCGCCAAACAACTGTTGGCGCAGGCATAAAGATGAATTCCAGTATCCGTATTTCGATTCTCTCAAGCCTGGGCCTGCTGTTACTGGCACAGCTGATCTATCTGCCTGTGCTGCTCAGTATAATTTTTATCATCATCCTGATTAGTCTGTATTTCAGTCTGCAGCCCGGGCGTCAGCCGATTGCCAAATACTGGACCTTTAGCCTGATTGCGCTGGCGCTGCTGAGTATTTATTTACAGTACCGCGCCTTTATTGGGGTAGAGGCCGGCGTGGCGGTGTTATCAACCTTTTTATTTGCCAAGGCCCTCGAAACCCGAACCCGGCGCGATGTGATTATCCTGTTCAATTTCGCGCTATTTGTCAGTGCCAGTTCCTTCCTGTTTAGCCAGTCAATCTGGATGGCCTTTATGGTCATTTTAAGCCTGCTCAGTTGTCTGATCGGGCTGTATCGCCTGCAAACCAGCGAATTTGAATATCAGGCTTCGGCTGTACAGGCCTTAAAACGCGATGCCCGCCATGTGGGGCGTTTTGTGCTGTATGCACTGCCATTTTTTGTCTTGCTGTTTATGTTTTTCCCGCGGCTACCGCCACTGTGGCATATTCCGATTCCGGAAAATAAAGGTATTACCGGAATTAGTGACAGCATGTCGCCGGGCGATATTGCCGAGCTGTCACAATCTAGCGCGCTGGCCTTTCGGATTATTGGCGATGTGCAGCAACTGCCACCACGGCATGAGCTGTATTGGCGGGCGATGGTGCTGGATGAATATGATGGCCAGCGCTGGCGTAGCAGCTTTGTTAACCAGCAGCCGTTAATGCGTAGCGATGTATTGCAGCCGGCGCAGGCGCGTAGTTTTGATTATCAATATCTGGCGGCTGACCCGGGCGTGCGTTGGGTGATGGGGCTGGAGAAATCGGTACCGCTGGAGCGCCGTTATTATAGCCAGCAGGATTGGGGCATTGTACCGCGGCGTTTAACCCAGCGGGTCGAGCCGATTCCGTTGCGCTGGATCGGCGATATCCAGGCTCAGACCGTGAGTAATGCTCATCTGAATTTACGCATCAATACTCAATTTCCGGTACAGCAGGATCTGCAAGCACAACAATTGGCCCAGCGTTTATTTTTGCACAGCGGACAAGATCCTGAGCGTTATGTACAGCAGGTGCTGCGCTGGTATCGGGAAAATGGCTTTGTATATACCTTAACCCCGGGGCGATTAGGGCAACATCGTGTTGATGAGTTCCTGTTTCAGTCACGTCAGGGCTTTTGTGAACATTATGCTTCCAGTTTTGTGATGCTGATGCGTTATGTCGGAATTCCGGCGCGGGTGGTCACCGGTTATCAGGGTGGAGAGCTGGCCCCAGATGGTAAAAGTTGGGAAGTACGCCAGTTAGATGCGCATGCCTGGACCGAAGTGCTGTTAAACGGCAAATGGCAGCGTTTTGACCCCACAGCAATGATTAGTCCGCAGCGGGTTGAGCAGGGCATGCAAAACCTGATTGCGGAAGATCAGGCGGTATTGGGCGAGCGCGGCAGTGGCTGGACTTATCGGCATTATCATTTAATGAATAAACTGCGTATCTGGAGCGACTATGCCAGCTATCAATGGCAAAGCAAGGTGGTGGGCTATAATGCCGAGTCGCAGCGGGGCTGGCTGGCCAAACTGGGGCTACATTCCAGCTATGCCAATATCCTGATGCTGATACTGACCATTTTAGGTCTGCTGGGGCTATATATGGCCTGGTTGTATTATCAGCATCTTCGCCGGCAGCCAAAACTTGCCCAGCTGTTGCAGACGTTTTCGAAGCCGTTACCGCCTGAATTACAGAAAAAGCCTGCTGAAACGTTTAACATGTGGATGTCTCGTTTGGCGGCTCAGGCTGAGTCACAGCAGCATCATGTGTTTAAGCAGACCGTGCAGTTATATGAGCAGATGCAGTATGCATCTGAGCAGGTTTCTGAGGCAGATTTGAAAAAATTCAAAGCATTGCTGAATTCTTGTGCATCTGCATTGAAAAATCATAGAAAAGGCTTGTCATAAAATTTAAAAGTGAATATGATGCGTCACATATAGGCGTATAGCTCAGTTGGTTAGAGCGCTACGTTGACATCGTAGAGGTCTCCAGTTCGAGTCTGGATATGCCTACCAAATTTTAAAGGCTTATGAGTGAAATACTGATAAGCCTTTTTTCATATCTGTAATTTCTCCATCCATCATTTTATCAGTGACTCTTCTATATAAGTTAAAGCTGCCCCTTATTAAGACTCACAAGAAACTTTCTCCCTCTTTTGCAAAAAGACACAGCAGGTGCAGTAAAATTTGCTAGGCTAATATTTTTTATAAAAGAATACTGCCCATGAAAAATATTGTTCTTTTTGCTGCGCTTGCAGCCTCGCTTATGGCCTGTAGCACCGTACAACAGCCTCCTGCACAGGTAGGACTTGCCAATCCGGCCAGTCAGTATTGTATTGAACAGGGCGGCCGACTGGAAATTAAAGATGAACACAGTGGGCAGGTGGGCTATTGCCATTTGCCAGATGGCAGCATCGTTGAAGAATGGGCGCTGTTCCGTCAGCAGCCAGGCCAGTGTGTGGCAGAAGAAGCCAAAAAGCTGATCGGTCAATCAGGTAGTTTGCCACAGAGCGAAATCAAGCAGCGGACCCAGGCCAAAATTGTTCGCAGCGTCCATCCTGGCCAGCCGGTCACCATGGATTATCGCGCTGACCGAGTCACAGTAACCATTGATCCGAACAGTAATAAAATTGTGCAAGCATCCTGCGGTTAAGGCTAAACAGTCCGCCCAGTGCGGACTTTTTTATGGGTGTCAGGAAATTGAAATTTCAATAGGTGAGGGTAGGAGTGAGTTAAAGGCCAATTGAATGCTTGAATTGTTAAAATTTGATTAATACACAAAATGAAAGTTGTGACATGGTTCACATATTGTTTATTTTTCTGTTAGTATAAATTAAATTTGTTTAATAATAGTAAAGAACATGAGGCAAATCCTGATAGTGACCTTTATTGTCATGGTTATCCTGTTAATGGTCTGGGTGTTTCAGCAGGAACAACACCGCAGACAACAAGAAATGCAGAATATTGTGCAGGAGGCACGCGACTCTCTGCATCTGATTGAACAAGATCGGGCTTCACATCGTTCATCGCTGGATGATCACATGCGAAAGATCGAACCCTCTATTGAGCGGGCTGGAAGTTTAGGCCAAAAATTCTAATTCAGCATGAAATGCTCTGAATGAAAATTAAAGATAAATTTTAGAAACAATGAAAAATCAGTGTGATATAATTTACCCATTAGACAATTAAATTAGCGTATTTATTTTTTAAATAGTTGATTTAATTATGGTAAGTAAAGCTGCATAAAGTTATGCGGCTTTTTTGTTTAGAATTTATCTGATTTGAGCTGTTAAGGGCTCAAAGCATAATGGCTAAATAGACTTATCCTGTGCGTGTAACTTTTGGCATATCCGTTGCTTGGCAATGCTAGGGGTAGGGATGAATTTTCTCCGTACTTTCGCATCACTGTTGGGTATTTAAGTTTATTTACAAGGGCGAGGTCATGACGACTCCTAATCCATCTTCAGAAAATGTGCTTGAGCGCTTATTTAAGTTAAGCGAAAACAAGACCAGTTTTCGTACTGAGGTTCTTGCCGGTGTAACCACATTCTTAACTATGTGTTACATCATTATTGTCAATCCAATGATTTTATCCGAAACCGGGATGGATCACGGGGCTGTCTTTGTTGCAACCTGTCTGGCAGCCGCAATTGGCTGTCTGGTGATGGGACTGATTGCCAACTATCCGATTGCGCTGGCACCGGGTATGGGCCTGAATGCCTATTTCACCTATTCGGTTTGTCTGGGCATGGGTGTGCCTTGGCAAACTGCGCTGGCTGCGGTGTTTGTATCCGGTCTGGTGTTTATTGCCATCAGCATGTTCAAAATTCGTGAAGCCATTGTCAATGCCATTCCAATGTCCCTGAAACTGGCCATTGGCGGCGGGATTGGTTTATTCCTGGCCTTAATTGCACTAAAAAACGCAGGCATTATTGTCGATAACCCGGCGACTTTGGTGGGTCTGGGTGACTTGAAACAGCCTTCAGTGCTGTTGGCCTTATTTGGCTTCCTGATGATTGTGGTGATGCACCAATTCAAGGTGCGTGGTGCAATTATCATCAGTATTCTGGTATTAACGGCTATTTCTACGGCTTTGGGCTTAAGCGAATTTAAAGGTGTGGTCGGTGAAATCCCGTCTATCGCGCCAACGTTCATGCAAATGGACTTTGAAGGTCTGTTTACTGCCAGCCTGATCGGGGTGATTTTCGTCTTCTTCCTGGTCGATCTGTTTGACTCCACCGGTACCCTGGTCGGCGTTTCACATCGTGCGGGCCTGCTCAAAGATGGTAAATTACCACGTTTGAAAAAAGCCTTATTTGCCGACTCATCTGCCATTGTAGCGGGTGCAGCACTGGGTACCTCTTCAACCACACCGTATATTGAATCGTCTGCCGGTGTTGCTGCGGGCGGGCGTACCGGTCTGACTGCGGTAGTGGTGGCGGTGCTGTTTGTACTGTGTTTATTCCTCGCGCCACTGGCCCAATCGGTACCGGGCTTTGCTACTGCACCTGCCTTGTTATTTGTAGGTGTGCTGATGATTCAGGGCATTGTACATATTGATTGGGAAGATATTACCGAAGCGGTTCCAGCCTTTCTGACCATCGTATTTATGCCATTTACCTACTCAATTGCGGACGGTATTGCCATGGGCTTTATCAGCTATGCGTTGATCAAGCTGTTGACCGGTAAAGCTTCATCTGTGCCGTATATGGTGTGGATTATTGCAGTATTGTGGGCATTAAAATTCGCGTTATTTGGCGGTTAATCCCCAGCAACCATTTTGAGGGTGTAAACTCGGTTTGCACCCTTTTTTATTTTCATGAGGATGAGAGATGAATCAACTTGAGCTGATTCGCGCCTTACCCAAGGCAGAGTTGCATGTCCATATTGAAGGGACGTTTGAGCCAGAACTGATGTTTGCCATCGCGCAGCGTAACAACATTGCCATTCCATATCAGTCAGTCGAGGAAGTCAAAGAGGCCTATAACTTTCATAACCTGCAGTCGTTTTTAGACATCTATTATGCCGGTGCCAATGTACTGGTACATGAGCAGGACTTTTATGATCTGGCCTGGGCCTATTTTGAAAAGTGTGCAGAAGATCAGGTGGTACATACCGAAATGTTCTTCGATCCGCAAACTCATACTGACCGCGGGATTGCCTTTGCGACAGTAATTAACGGTTTGCAACGTGCCTGTGATGATGCACAAAGCAAACTGGGCATCAGTTCCCGTTTAATCATGTGTTTCTTGCGTCATCTTAGCGAAGAAGCAGCATTTGTAACGCTGGAACAGGCACTGCCGTATAAAGAACAGATTATTGCAGTCGGTCTGGATTCCAGCGAAGTGGGGCATCCGCCTGCTAAATTTGCCCGCGTTTTTGCCAAAGCCCGTGAATACGGTTTCTTGGTGGTGGCGCATGCCGGTGAAGAAGGTCCACCAGAATATATCTGGGAAGCACTGGACTTGCTGAAAGTGAATCGTATTGACCACGGCGTGCGTTCTGAAGAAGATCAGGCACTGATGCAGCGTCTGATTCAGGATGAAATGCCGCTTACGGTGTGCCCGCTCAGTAATTTAAAACTGTGCGTGGTGCAGGATATGCGGCAGCACAATATCCGCCGTTTGTTACAGCAGGGCGTGAAGGTGACGGTTAACTCGGATGATCCGTCTTATTTCGGCGGCTATATGAATGACAACTTTATTGCCATTACCGAAGCGTTAGATTTAAATGCAGATGAGTTAAAGCAACTGGCGATTAACTCTTTTGAAGCCTCGTTCCTGCCAGCAGCGCAGAAACAGGCCTGGATTGAAAAAATCCAGGCGTTATAAGCGCATCTAGCTTCATAAAATGATGAAAAAAATAGGCCTACTTCATGTAGGCCTGTTACTTTATTGTTATAAAAAAGTAAGTTAAACCAATATTAAGCTGAGAATCTTATAGGATTCTAAACAGATAAAGCCAATATAAGTACAGATGCCAAAATTTATAATTTTTACAGATTTAGATGGGACTTTATTAAATCATGATAATTACAGCTATGGGCAGAACATAGAGCTGATCCAGCGTTTAATTCCGGATTCTCCGGTTATTTTATGTAGCAGTAAAACCGCAGCGGAAATCCGCCATTTGCAGCAACAACTCGGTTTAAGCGGCATGCCTTTTGTGGCTGAAAATGGGGCATATATTTATTTTAATGCACAGCATGACTATCAAAGTCCCTTATCCAGTACTGACATTGCTGCACAGCTCCAGCAATTAAAAGCAGACTATGGCTTAAATTTTCAATGCTTTAGTGATTGTGATGCCGTTCAGATTGCAGCGCTGACCGGTTTGGCGCTGGACGATGCAGCACGGGCTTTAGAACGTCCGTATAGCGAAGTCATTATCTGGAATCCGGACAGCCGGGCCGAAGATGAAGCGACATTGTCGCAACATCTGGCCAGCAATTTGCATATGGTTCATGGTGGACGCTTTAGCCATATTTTAAGCCGTGACTGTGATAAATCGCTGGCGGTGAACTGGCTGAAACAGTTTTATCCGACGCAAATGGTGTGTATTGGGCTGGGGGATAGTGAAAATGATCTCGATATGCTGAAAGCCTGTCAGCATGCTGTGGTGGTCAAACGGCCGTATAAAGCAGCATTGGCATTAGAACACGATTCTGTGTACTTCACCCGGCAGCAGGCACCAGCGGGTTGGGCAGAAGGATTACAGTACTTTTTACAACAATAAACTGGAGAGGATGATGGTCGATTTTGCACAAGAAGGCATGATTACAACAATACATGATTTAAAACAGCGCCATCTACATGAATATGAACAGGAACTTCGCGAATTTACCAAGTCCAAACCTGTCACCTTAATTTTACCTTCCTTATATTCCGAGCTTGAACATCCGGCCTTAACCCAGATTGTCGAAGAGTTGAAAGGCGCTGATTATATCCAGCAGATTATTATCGGTCTGGATCAGGCCAATGAGGAGCAGTTTGCTCATGCGCGGGAATTTTTCTCGGTATTGCCGCAGAACCATATGATTTTATGGAATGATGGGCCACGTTTGCAGCAGCTGCATCAGCAGTTAAATCAGTTAAATGTCGCGCCTTTGCAGCGTGGCAAAGGTCGTAATGTCTGGTATTGTGCCGGTTATGCCATGGCCGAAGGCAAGAGTCAGGTGGTGGCCATGCACGATTGCGATATTCGTACCTATAAGCGTGACATGCTGGCCCGGCTGATTTATCCGATGGTACATCCACAATTCAGCTTCCAGTTTTCCAAAGGTTATTATGCGCGGGTGGCCGACCGGAAAATGAATGGTCGGGTGTCACGTCTGCTGGTGTCACCTTTATTGCAGGCCCTGAAAAAAGTTTTTGGGCCGCTGGATTATTTGCTTTATCTTTCAGCCTTTCGTTATCCCTTGTCGGGGGAAATGGCAATTCATGTCGAAGCACTGCGTGACCTGAAGGTGTCAGGCGATTGGGGGCTGGAAATTGGCGTGCTCTCAGAAATTTACCGCAACTATTCCACCAAGCGCATCTGTCAGGTCGATATTGCCGATGATTATGAACATAAACATCAGGAAGTCACCACCGCCAATGGGGATGGTGGCCTAAAACGGATGAGCCGGGATATCGCACTCGCATTTTTCCGTAAGCTGGCGGCGCTGGGGGTGCAGGTCAGTCTGGACAATATTCGGATTATCCGCGCGGCCTATTATCGTAATGCGCTGGATCTGATTGATCACTATTATTATGATGCCACCACCAATGGCCTGAACTATGACCGGCACAGCGAAGAAAATGTGGTGGAATTATTTGCTCAGAGTATTGTCGAGGCAGGGGAGCAGTTTATGAATTATCCGAACCAGCAGTCTTTTATTCCAAGCTGGAACCGGGTGCAATCGGCCTGTCCAACGGTATTTGCGGATATGAAGCAGGCAGTTGCCCTGGATAATGCTTAAATTTGCCATTTATTTGTGCATTGCGGTCAAAAAGATAAACCGAATCCGCGCTAAAGCCCTTAAAATAGGCCGATAAAATGACGCAAAACTGAAGGAAAATACATGAAAAAGTTGGCTTATGTTTTAGCACCGCTGGCATTACTGTTAAGCGCATGTGCATCTACAGGCACCACTCAGCCTACAGCGGCAACAACGACCCAGCAATTGGGCGGCGCAGCACTGAAAATTGCGATTAATGCCAAATGTGTGACCGAGCTGAACAACATTCCGGCATGGCAAACGGCCACCAAAGTCATGACCAGCACCCAAAAGCAAAATATCCAGACTGAAATCTGTGGTTGTGTCAGCGAAAAAGCACCACAAAATGTGACTGCGGTAGATTTAGCGACAGCAGCGATTGACCCGGCAGCGCGTGCCACCATTGTGAGCAATGTCGTATCAAAAACCATTCATGCTTGTGTGCAAGAAGCAGTACAATAAGCGCAAGATGAAAGAAATAGGCTGACAGGTTCAGCCTATTTTATTGAAGGTAATAATGTTGATGAAAATTGCTGGTGTAGATGAAGCAGGGCGCGGGCCTCTGGTGGGAACTGTGGTGGCTGCGGCGGTCATTCTGGATCCGAATAATCCGATTGCGGGCTTGAATGATTCCAAGAAACTGAGTGAAAAGAAACGTGAAAAGTTATTCATTGAGATTCAGGAAAAAGCCCTTGCTTGGGCCATTGCTGAAGCCAGTCCGGCTGAAATTGATGAGCTGAATATTTTACAGGCCTCGCTGCTGGCTATGCGCCGTGCGGTTGAAGCCTTACAGCTCCAGCCCGATCAGGTCCTGGTCGATGGCAATAAAATCCCACAAGGACTAAGCATGCCATGTGAAGCGGTGGTCGGTGGAGATGCCTTGCACGCCGAAATTTCCGCAGCCAGTATTCTGGCTAAAGTGACCCGTGACCGGCAGATGCTGGAACTGGACCAGAAGTTTCCACAGTTTGGTTTTGCCAAGCATAAGGGCTATCCGACCAAAGCGCATTTTGAAGCAATAGCTTTGCATGGCGTAACCGCAGAGCATCGCCGTAGTTTTGGACCTGTACGTAAAGTGCTGGCTTTGCTGGAGCAACAATAATTTTGAAGCGCTGAAAAAAACTTAAAGCGGCCGTAGAGCCGCTTTATAACAAGATAACTTTAAGTCTTAACGGTTAAAGTTATTTTGTGGGTAATTATCATCTTCATAAGAAGGCTGATAATCCTGATCGAGATGTTGCAAATGCTCATGCATGGCACGTTCATGTTGAATACGTTGATAAATTTCTTCACGATGAACAGACACTTCTTTTGGCGCATTCACACCAATACGCACCTGGTTGCCTTTGACACCAAGTACAGTAACACTGACTTGATCCCCAATCATTAATGTTTCTCCGACACGTCGGGTCAGAATCAGCATGTTTATCTCCTTGCAAAATGCTAAACCTGCATTGATTTGAAAGTTTTGAAAAGCACAAAATATTTCAAGCGAAATTTTATCAGAACTCTCCCTGACAAAACCTTGTCGGATACAATTCTGTTAAGATTTCTAATTCTCATTATTTCAATATAACAGAGCCACTATAAAAAATACTATAGTGGCTCTGATTTTTTGTAGTTTTTCGCAATATTGTCTGACAATTCCAATAATTGCTGACTACAGATTAAGCACGCGCGCTTGATTCACCTGACTCGCGGTCTAAACCGAACGCCGTGTGCAGTGAACGAACTGCAAGCTCTAAATAGTTTTCTTCAATAATCACTGAAATTTTGATTTCAGAGGTCGAGATCATCAGAATGTTGATGCCTTCATCTGCAAGTGCGGTGAACATTTTGCTCGCTACGCCAGCATGTGAACGCATACCCACGCCAACAATTGACACTTTTACGATGTCATCACGGGTTGCAACTTCACGTGCACCAATTTCCTGTGCAGTCGCTTCAAGAATCGCTTTGGCTTTGGCCAGTTCACCACGGTTTACGGTAAAGGTGAAATCAGTGGTGCCATCTTCTTCAACGTTCTGGATAATCATATCCACTTCAATGTTGGCAGCGCCAATTGGGGCCAAGATTTTAGAGGCAATACCTGGCTCATCTGGCACACCGAGAATAGTCAGTTTAGCTTCGTCACGGTTAAACGCGATACCTGAGATAATTGGCTGTTCCATGTTGTCTTCCAATTCAGTAGTAATAAGAGTTCCGACGTTGTTTTTAAACTCTTCGTCAAATGCACCATCGTTGTCGTTATCGAAGCTAGATAGTACGCGTAAAGGCACCTGATATTTGCCAGCAAATTCTACAGAACGGATTTGCAGGACTTTTGAGCCTAAAGATGCCATTTCCAGCATTTCTTCAAAGGAAATACGATCCACTTTTTTTGCTTTTGGCGCAACACGCGGGTCAGTGGTGTATACACCATCAACATCGGTGTAGATCTGGCATTCATCTGCTTTTAATGCTGCGGCTAACGCAACACCGGTTGTATCTGAACCACCGCGGCCTAAAGTTGTGGTATTGCCTTGCTCGTCTACACCCTGGAAGCCTGCAACCACAATCACACGGCCGGCATCTAAATGACCGGTCATGACATCGGTGTCAATCGCTTCAATACGGGCTTTGGTGAACGCGCTGTCAGTTTTAATTCCGACTTGGCGACCGGTTAGAGATTTAGCTTCTACGCCAATAGAATTGAGCGCCATAGCTAACATGGAAATCGTTACCTGCTCACCCGTAGAAACCATCTGGTCAAGTTCACGTGGGTCAGGGGTGTCGGTAATGGCTTTTGCGAGAGCGAGCAGGCGATTGGTTTCGCCACTCATTGCTGATACAACAACGACCACCTTGTGGCCATGGTCATGCCAGCGCTTTACGCGACGAGCAACATTTAAAATGCGCTCGGGCGTACCCATAGAAGTACCGCCATATTTTTGAACGATTAATGCCATAGTTGTTCCATATAAGCCATGACCCTGATTGCCGCCAGGGTCAGTTACACAAAAGTGAAGTTATTTTGCTTCCAGCCAGGCAGTTAACTCTGCCATCACGGTTGCAAACTTCTCGTTTAGTGGCGCGCCACCTTGTGCTAAGTCAGGTTTACCACCACCTTTACCACCAAGCTCAGAGGCTAAGTGTTTGATGATGTCACCTGCTTTAATAGACGCAGTAAAGTCTTTTGCAACGGATGCAATCAGGCTCACTTTGTCACCCTCTACACCGGCAAGTACAATCACCGCGTTGTCTAATTTTGATTTCACACCGTCATGCAGGTTGCGCAGTGCTTTGGCATCCATACCCTGAACAGTGGTAATAAGTGTTGCACGGCCAGCAATGGTCTGAACTTGGCTTAAAAGTTCACCCGCTTGCAGGCTGGCCAGTTTCTGATTCAGCTGTTCAATCTGTTTTTGCAGGCTAGAGGCTGTTTCAACAATTGCTTCAACTTTCTCAATGGTTTGCTCTTTCTGTGCTTTTAACAGCGCATTAATGGTGTTGATGTCACGATCAGCTTTTTGCGCAGCTTCAATCGCTTTGGTGCCTGTCACCGCTTCAATACGACGCACGCCTGCAGCCACACCACCTTCAGAGGTTATTTTGAACAGACCGATGTCACCAGTGCGTTTCACGTGAATACCGCCACACAGTTCAATCGAGAAGTTTTTCTCTTCAATTACTGAACCCATAGACAGTACGCGAACTTCATCACCGTATTTTTCACCGAACAGCATCATCGCGCCTTTGGCTTTCGCAGATTCGATATCTAACAGCTCAGTGGTCACTTCGGTATTGGCAATCACTTCAGCATTCACCAGACGCTCAATTTCTTGCAGCTGTTCAAATGAAACCGGCTGGTCGTTGGCAAAGTCAAAACGTAATACGTCTGATGCAACCAGTGAGCCTTTTTGCTGTACGTGTGAGCCCAGAATTTGACGCAGCGCAGCGTGCAGCAGGTGAGTCGCCGAGTGGTTGCGTGCAGTTGCAGCACGAATGTCCGCTTTGACAATTGCTTCCACGTTTTGTGCTGCTTTCAGGCTACCCATGGTCACAATCCCCTGGTGTACAAAAGCGCCGCCCGATTTTTTGGTGTCTTGCACTTCAAAAATACCGGTGTCGTTTTTGAAAATACCGGTATCACCGATCTGACCACCGCTTTCTGCATAGAATGGCGTCTGGTTCAGGACGATCAGTGCTTCATCACCTTCAGCGACTTCGTCAACCTGTTCGCCATCTTTATAGATGGCAATGATTTGACCTTGACCTGCAGTGGCATCGTAACCATCAAACTGGGTTTCACCATCCACTTTGACTACGCTGTTATAGTCGATGGCAAATTTGCCGGCATCACGTGCACGTTGACGCTGTGCTGCCATTTCAACTTCAAAGCCAGCTTCATCAATGGTTAGGTCGCGTTCACGGGCAATATCTGCGGTTAGGTCGGTCGGGAAACCGTAAGTGTCATACAGTTTAAATACCACTTCGCCTGGAATCACAGAACCTTTTAAGTTCGCCAGTTCGCCTTCAAGCAATTTCAAACCTTGCTCAAGTGTTTTGGCGAATTGTTCTTCTTCTTTCAGTAATTGCGCTTCAATACGTGCTTTTTGAGCTTCCAGTTCAGGATACGCCGCACCCATTACTTCAATCAGCGGTTGCAGCATTTTGTGGAAGAATGAACCGGTTGCACCGAGTTTGTTACCATGACGCACGGCACGGCGGATAATACGGCGCAGTACATAACCACGTCCTTCGTTAGACGGATTGACGCCATCTGCAATCAGGAAGCAGCAAGAACGGGCATGGTCAGCCACCACTTTAAGTGAAGCTGGATATTGTACCGGTGTGCCTTTTTCTTTGGCTTCCGCTTCAAGTGCAGAGGTATCTAGACCAATAATTTCAGCTGCTGCTTTTAAAAGATGCTGGAACAGGTCAATTTCGTAGTTGGAGTTGACGTGCTGTAATACGGCAGAAATACGTTCCAAGCCCATACCGGTATCGACCGAAGGAGCAGGAAGCGGGTGCAATACGCCATCAGCAGTACGGTTGAACTGCATAAAGACGTTGTTCCAGATTTCAATGAAACGGTCGCCATCTTCTTCAGGTGTGCCAGGTAGGCCACCCCAGATATGATCGCCATGGTCAAAGAAAATTTCAGAACATGGACCGCATGGACCGGTATCACCCATAGCCCAGAAGTTATCAGATGCGTATTTCTCGCCTTTGTTGTCGCCAATACGGATAATACGTTCTGGTGCTAAACCGATTTCCTTGTTCCAGATGTCGAATGCTTCGTCATCGGTGTGGTAAACCGTGGCATACAGTTTGTCTTTTGGCAGGGCTAACCATTCATCACCGGTCAGGAATTCCCAGGCAAACTTGATCGCATCACGCTTGAAGTAATCACCAAAAGAGAAGTTACCCAACATTTCAAAGAAGGTGTGGTGACGCGCGGTATAGCCGACGTTGTCTAGGTCGTTATGTTTACCACCGGCACGTACACATTTTTGTGAAGATACGGCACGGACATAATCGCGCTTTTCCAGACCTAAGAAACAATCTTTAAACTGGTTCATACCAGCATTGGTGAACAGCAACGTTGGGTCGTTGGCGGGAACCAGAGAACTCGACGCGACACGTGTATGCCCTTGCGATTCAAAGTAACGCAAAAATGCTTCACGAATTTCAGCTGATGTCATAAAACGAGTACTCACAACCAAGTCACTCCATAATTCTCGATTTGGCTAAAAGCATAACAGTCTGACAAGGTTTTCTCTGCTGTTATACGGGCTTAAAATTTAAAAACGCCAAATTATAACGGAAAAAGCCACACTCACCAATGATTTTAAAGTGTTTTGATGACAAATCTGCGACGAAAACTCAAACCTTAAAGTCATCTAAACTGCTGTGAAATCACAAGCTGTTGTCATTGCTGCGGTTTAGCCAGTTACCGTGCATCCTGCTTCTTTTTATCAAGCAGAAAATAGTGCTGCTAACTGCTTAAATATTGGACAGGTTTAAATTAATTGCTGAGTTTGGCAGGAATTATTCGCCGTGTCTGGCGGAAATCCTTTAACATAAGCACAGACAAGATTGATGTGCAGTTTGAAGGAATACGGATGCAACGAGTGGCGATTAATGGCTTTGGGCGAATTGGGCGAAATGTACTGCGTGCCTGGTTTGAAAATCCTAAAGAATTTCATTTTGATATTGTCGCGATTAATGACGTTGCCGATGTTGCCACGCTACTACATCTGTTTAAATACGATTCAACCCATGGCCGTTTTCCGGGGCAGGTAGAAATCCAGCTGGAACAGGAACAAATTTATCTGTGCATACACTCGGGGCAGGCCAAGCTGAAAGTTCAGGTGCTGAGCCAGCCACAACCGGCACAGTTGCCATGGCAGCAGTTAAATATTGATGTGGTGCTGGAATGTACCGGCCTGTTCCGTTCGCGTGAAGCTGCAACCCAGCATATTCATGCCGGTGCCAAACGGGTGATTATTGGCGCAGCACCATTTGACACGGTTGATGCCGCCATTGTCTACGGGGTCAATCATCATGAGGTTAAAGCCTCAGATCAGATTATTTCCAGTGTTTCCTGTACCACTCAGGCCTTGGTGCCGTTGGTCAAAATTGTGGATGATGCCTTTGGCATTGAAACCGCGCTGATGACCGAAATTCATGCCGTGACGGCCGACCAGTCGGTGCTGGATCATGCGCACCGTGATTTACGCCGTGCACGTGCATCGGGTCAGAATATTATTCCAACCACCTCAAGTGCTTTAGGCGCCTTAAAACAGGTGATGCCCAAAATGGAAAACCGTATTGATGGCTATTCAATTCGGGTGCCCACTATTAATGTCGCTGCCATTGATGTCAGCTTTATTTCCCAGTCACCCATTACCGTACATAAGCTGAATGAAGTGCTGGTGAAAGCCGCGCAGCAGGATTATGCCGAAATTATGCAGGTCACCGATGAGCCGCTGGTATCGAGTGACTTTAACCATTCGCCGTATTCTTTAATTGTCGATCTTACCCAGACCATGGTGGTCGGGCATCAGGCCAAAGTCTTTGCCTGGTATGACAATGAATGGGGCTATGCCAACCGTTTACTGGATTTATGTGAATCTTTTGCCCATCAGGCGCATTAATTTCTATCTATCAAATCTTTGCCTAAGCTTGGGCTGCAGGGCGGTGGTCTAACCGGGTGAAACACGCTCACAGCCGGGCATTGACAGGTCGGAGGCGATTTTTCGCCTTTTTGCTATATTTTTCGTTAAGATAAAACAAAACAAATAAGTCGAGCACTACACATGATGTTTATTCTACTTTGGGGATTTATTTTACTGTTGGCCGTGGCGGTGATTTTTCTGATCTGGCTGCAGTTTAAAAACCAGCATGATCATTTGAATCGCCAAAGCGATAATCATCAGCTTGAAAACAAAGTCATCAGTCTGGAAGAAAATCTGAAAAAGACTTTAGAGATCATGCAGGATCTGGCCAAGAAAATGCACGTGCAGCAGGAAGCGCTAGATAAATCGGCGCAGCGTATTCACCAGCTGGAAACCCAGAACGTCGAGCTGGTCAATTTAATTACTCAGGTGCTGGATCCGAATAAAGTCAAATAAGACTTTTTAAGCAGATGGACGCAGGGCAGAGGGAAAATGATTTCCATCTGCGCTGAAAAAAGATGATAAGTTTGGGATGTGTCCAGCTCCTTTATCTTCCTCAGCAAAAACAGCTTTTACTCTCGAAATGACAGCTCCAGCCGGGCAGGATTGCAATGGAATTGATCAGACAGAGAAAATTATCAAATTTGCGATGCACAGCCCATTTGATCGTGCTAAACTAGGAGAAATCGGGTGTGCTCCCGATTTTTTTATGCGGATTTGTTCCGCGCAGACAAGAATTTAGGTTTACAACATGCCCATTTCAGAGACATGGTTATTACCTGATGGTGTAGCTGATGTATTACCAGAACAAGCGCAAGTCATCGAAACATTGCGCCGTAATTCACTGGATTTCCTCGCATCTCGAGGTTATCAGTTGGTGTACACGCCATTTATTGAATATATCGAATCTCTCTCTTCTCTTTCAGAATCGAATCAAGATTTAGACCTGGCCACGTTCAAGGTGATTGACCAGCTGTCTGGCCGTCTGCTTGGCGTGCGTGCCGATATGACACCACAGGTGGCGCGTATTGATGCGCATGTGCATCCGGTAGATGGTGTGGCGCGTTATTGCTACGCTGGTACGGTTTTGCATACCAAGCCACAGGGCTTTAATACCACCCGTGCGCCTTTGCAGCTGGGTGCCGAACTGTTCGGTTCCGACAGCATTGATGCTGATGTGGAAATGGTTGACCTGATGATCAGCCTGATTCAGGAAGCCGGTCTGGCCGATGGTATCCACCTGGATTTAGGCCATGTGGGTCTATTCCGCAGTCTGGTACAAAAAGCTGGTCTGAACAAAGCCACTGAGCGTCAGTTATCTGATTTATATCAGCGTAAAGCCTTGCCAGAACTGGCGGACTTTACCCAGGACTTAGCCTTTGGTTCAGATTTCTATGCGCTGGGCCGTTTTGCCAGTGATCTGGATGCACTGGAAGCCCATTTAAGCGCCGATGTGCTGGCCAATGTGGAATTTAAACATGCCTTTGATGCGGTAAAAACCACCCAGGCAGAAATTCAGGCACGCTGGCCAAATCTGCATATCGGGATTGATGTGGTAGAACTGCGTTCGTATCACTACCATACCGGTTTAATGTATGCCGTTTATGCACCAAACCGTGCAGCACCACTGGCTCAAGGCGGCCGTTATGATGGTATTGGCCAGCATTTTGGTCGTGCCCGTCCGGCAACCGGTTTCTCTTGCGACTTATATGCGCTCAGCGCCGGTCGTTTCGAAGCCAAATCGGTGGTGGTTGCACCAAAGGGCAATCAGGCAGATTTATTGGCTGCAATTCAGGCCACCCGTACCCAAGGCTTAAGTGTAATTCAGTTATTGGGTCAGGATGATTTAAGCTCTGTACCGTATGCAACTCACCAGCTGGTGAATCGTAACGGTGAGTGGACGGTCGAAAAAATTTAATCGCCAGCGCATGTGTTCATGTCACATGCGCCTGGTTTTCAATTTTAACAGCATGATGTAATGAGGCTATTATGGGCAAGAATGTTGTGGTACTTGGTACCCAATGGGGCGACGAAGGTAAAGGTAAAATCGTCGACCTGCTCACAGATCAAGCGGCTGCGGTAGTACGTTATCAAGGCGGACACAACGCAGGTCATACTCTCGTGGTTGGTGGTAAGAAAACTGTATTACACCTCATTCCATCTGGTATTTTACGTGAAAATGTACTGTGCTTAATTGGTAACGGTGTGGTGCTTTCACCTGAAGCGCTGATCAAGGAAATGACCATTCTTGAACAGGAAGGCGTGCCAGTTAAAGAACGTTTACGTATTTCTCCAAACTGTCCATTAATTCTTCCGAACCACATTGCGCTGGATCAGGCACGTGAGAAAAAACGTGGTAATGCCAAAATTGGTACTACCGGTCGTGGTATTGGTCCTGCCTATGAAGATAAAGTGGCGCGCCGTGCAGTACGTGTGGCTGACCTGGTGCGTGGCGGTGACGCATTACGTGCGCAACTGGCTGAATTGCTGGATTACCACAACTTCCAGTTAACTCAATACTACGGTGTTGAAGAAGTTAAACTGGACGACGTAATTGCGCTATGTGACCAATGGCGTGAAGTGATTGCACCATTAGTGGTGGATGTAACTACTGAAATTCATAATTACCGTAAAAACGGTGACAACATTATGTTTGAAGGTGCGCAAGGTTCATTGCTGGACGTTGACCACGGTACTTATCCGTACGTGACTTCTTCAAACACCACCGCGGGCGGCGTAAGCTCAGGTTCAGGTTTGGGTCCATTGCATCTTGACTATGTGCTGGGTATTACCAAAGCCTACACCACGCGTGTGGGTGCTGGTCCATTCCCAACTGAACTGGTTTACGACGCGGCAAATGATGTGGGTGATGCAATTGGTAAACACCTGGGTACAGTGGGTCACGAGTTTGGTGCATCTACTGGCCGTCAACGTCGTTGTGGGTGGTTCGATGCAGAAATCCTGCGCCGTTCAGTGGATGTCAACTCACTGTCTGGAATCTGCCTGACCAAGTTAGACGTATTGGATGGTTTAGAAGAAATTAAAATCTGTGTTGGCTATGAAAACACCGATTCAGGTTGTGTCGGTTCTTCTGACGCGCTGGCTTATGAAAACTTGAAGCCAATTTACGAAACCATGCCAGGCTGGTCTGAGTCAACTGTGGGTGCGACCAGTGTTGAACAATTGCCTGAAAATGCAATCAACTACATCAAGCGTCTTGAGCAGTTAATTGAATGTCCAATCGATATCATTTCAACGGGTCCAGACCGTGCAGAAACCATTATTCTGCGTCATCCGTTTGAAGCTTAATCGTTTAAACTGAAATGAAAAAACCCTGTGCCTGCACAGGGTTTTTTATTTTTGGTCGAGAAAAATAGCGCACCATCTTGAGAATTCCCTGATTTTGTTTATAGTGCTAGGCACTTTCGAACAATTAGAGAATGTTATGAAATATAAGGACTTAGCCATTGGAATTGTATTGGCAACGCATTTGACGGGCTGCGCCACTGTGGCAGAACTGGCCGGGGCCGATTCAGCGACTTTAAACTTAAACGCCAGTCAGAGCTATCAGCAAATGTTGCAGGAAGCCGAGCAGAAAAAGGTGCTAGATACCCGTTCTGCTACCTATAAGAAAGTCAATCGCGTGTTTTTAAAGATGAAGCCCTATGCTGACCAGATGAACCAGACCGGGCAGACTTTTGAGTGGCAAGTGGCGGTGATTAAGTCACCTGAAATTAATGCCTATGTGGCCCCAGGTGGCAAAGTGGTGTTCTATACCGGCATTGTTGAAAACCTGAAACTGACCGACAATGAAGTCGCGGCGATCATGGGCCATGAAATGGTACATGCACTGGAAGAACATGCCAAAAGTAAAATTGGTGCCCAGACCCTGACCAATCTGGCGGTTAGTATTGGCTCGCAATATGTGGGCCAGTCGGTGGGTGGTTATGGTGGTTTACTTCTGGATTTAGGCAGTCAGTTTGGGGTAGGGTTGCCTTATTCGCGTAATCTGGAAAGCCGCGCCGACAAAGGTGGTTTACTGTTAATGGCCAAAGCCGGTTATGATCCGAATGCAGCCATTACGCTCTGGCAGAAAATGAATGCCAACGATGCGCGTGGAAATAGCGCCATGGCCAAGTTTATGTCGACCCATCCAAGTAATAATGACCGTATTGCCGCATTACAGCAGATGATGCCGGAAGCAATGCAGTATTACCGCGTTGCGAAGTAATTCAAGACTAAAGTTGCACACATCAGCACTGTCTATTCAGATGGTGCTTGCTAGAATAAAACACAGCAAAAACATTGGGTCAGGCAGGATGCATAAAAATATTTCAAGCACCATTTTCTATTCGTTATTATTTGCCATGGGCGGTGCACCGACCATTGCGATGTTGCTGATTCTGTTACAAAAGCATGATCCGAATATTATGTATCAGGCCTTTATTGGCCTGAGTGTGATTTTTGCCTGTATTCTGGTGCCGCTAGTGCTGATCCAAAACGCCTATTTATTCTATAAACGTAAAAATCCGGCACTGGAAGAGAAAATGGAAGTGGTTTCGCAGATGTATCTGGGCCTGAATATTTTCTGTCTGGTATTCTGGATTTTCTATCAGTTTGCCTATTAAGGCCGTATTCCGCTCGTTGCTGCTGATGTAGCTACAGTTTACACAGCACTGCCATTGTTTACATAAATGATATGATTATGAAGCCATTTCAGATTTAAAGCATTGAAATGATTTCATATAATTCATGAGTATGTGTATAGCCGAATGGCGGAGATTATTATAATGAACAAAAAATTGGTATTGAGTTTTTGTGCCGCAAGTGCAATCACTTTTTCAGGCTGTACCACCGTGGCCGATATGGCCGGTGCAGATACCGCAACCCTAAATGCAACCGCGGCGCAAAGTTATAACCAGATGGTGCAAGATGCGCGTAACAAGGGGCAGCTGGACACCAGTTCAAGTACCTATAAACGTATTAACACGGTGTTCCAGCGTTTAACACCGGTTGCCAACCAGATGAACCAGACTGGTCAGCCATTTAGCTGGCAGCTGGCAGTATTAAAATCTGACCAGATTAATGCCTTTGTCGCGCCCGGCGGTAAAGTGGTGTTCTATACTGGTATCGTCAACAAACTGAACCTGACCGATGCCGAAATTGCTGCGATTATGGGCCATGAAATGGTGCATGCTCTAGAAGAACATGCCAAGAGTAAGATTGGCGCGCAGGCACTGACCAATTTGGCTTTAAATATCGGTTTAAGCGCAGCAGGCAGTAACGTTGGCCAGTTAGGTGCTGCAGCGGCACAATTGGGCGCACAGGTAGGTGTGGGCTTGCCATATTCACGTAATCTGGAAAGTCGTGCCGATGAAGGCGGTTTAATGCTGATGGCGCGTGGTGGCTATAACCCGCAAGCGGCAATTACCTTATGGGAAAAAATGAACCGCTTAGAAGGTGGTGGCGGGGCATCGTTCCTGTCGACTCACCCATCGAACAGCCAGCGTATTGCAGCGATGCGTGAGAACTTGCCGGCTGCTCAGGCCATTTATAACCAGAACCGTCGTTAAGCTTCTGGGTTTAAAATAGATTTAAAAATGCCTCATATGATGAGGCATTTTTTTATGCATGAGGTTTTGTTAATACCTGTCATCAAGGTGCCGGGTTGGGCTGCTGACGGTGAATCGCTTCAATGCCTTGTAAAATGTCATCGGACAGATTGACTTCAAAGGCATCAATATTTTCTTTTAGCTGTTCCAGCGAAGTCGCACCAATAATGGTACTGGTGACAAAGAACTGCTGCTTAATAAAAGCCAAAGCCAGTTGGGTTAAGCTGAGGCCATGTTGCTCGGCCAGTTGCGCATATTGTTCAGTGGCCCATTCACTTTCTGGATTGCTGTAGCGGCTAAAGCGTGAATACAGGGTAACACGCGCATTGGTCGGACGGGCACCATGCCGGAATTTCCCGGTTAAATAACCAAAGGCCAGAGGAGAGTAAGCCAGTAAGCCGACGCCTTCATATTTGGCAATTTCCGACATGCCAATTTCATAGGTGCGATTCAGCAGGTTATAGGGGTTTTGTACGCTGACAAATTTGCTTAAACCGAGTTTTTCCGCCAGATGCAAAAACTTCATGGTGCCCCATGGGGTTTCATTGGAGAGGCCAATATAGCGAATCCGGCCGTTCTGGATTTCCTGCTGCAATGCGGTCAGGGTTTCTTCAAGGTCGGTGACATGCTGCTGTGCATGGGCTTCGGTATTGCCATAACCCAGTTTGCCAAAGAAGTTGGTCGGGCGCTGTGGCCAGTGCAGTTGGTATAAGTCAATATAGTCGGTTTGCAGGCGTTTCAGGTTGCCATCCAGGGCAGTGCGAATATCGGTAGCGTTGTAACGGGTTTGACCATCACGAATATGACTGCCACCCTGAGCCGGTCCGGCAATTTTTGAGGCCAAAAAAAGCTTGTCCCGTCCACCGCGCGCCTTGAGCCAGTTGCCAATCATGACTTCGGTGGCACCTTGAGTTTCTGGTTTAGGGGGCACCGGATACATTTCGGCGGTATCCCAGAAATACAGGCCACGTTCCAGTGCATAATCCAGCTGGGCGAAGGCTTCATCCTGGGTGTTTTGTTCACCAAAGGTCATGGTGCCCAGACAGATTTCAGGCAATAAAATACCGGTATCAGCAAGGGGATTGAACTGCATAAGATGTCCTTATTCAAAATATCATCAAGCGAATAGGGACTAGGCTAAACCATCGCAGGCAGACTGTTAAATCAATATTTTAGGTTAGTTTGTAAATATTTTTCACATAGCGAACAGGCATAAAAAAGGCAAATCCGAAGATTTGCCTTAAGCATATAGCAGTTTAAGACTTATTCATCATCAAACTGTTCATCTGCTGCATCATTTTGCTCTAAAGAGGCATCAAAAATCAGAATGGCTTTACCATCAGTTTCGATCATGCCTTGTTCTTCCAGGGTTTTCAGAACACGGCCGACCATTTCACGTGAACAGCCAACAATGCGGCCAATTTCCTGACGGGTAATGCGGATTTGACGGCCATTTGGCAAAATCATGGCTTCAGGCTGCGCAGACAGGTCAATCAGACAACGCGCAATACGGCCTGAAACATCAATGAAGGCCAGATCGGTCACTTTACGCGTGGTATTTTTTAAACGGCGCACCAGTTGGGCAAATACCGCATAGCTTAAATCTGGATATTGCTTGCTGAGCTCGTGGAAGTTTTCATAAGTCACTTCGGCAATTTCACAAACGTCACGTGTGCGTACTTCTGCAGTACGTTGTGGATTTGCTTCAAATAGACCCATTTCCCCAAAGAAGTCACCCGGATTCAAATAAGCCACAACAATTTCGCGATCATCATCTTCACGCAGAATGATGGAAACAGATCCTTTCAGAATCAAATAAAGTGATTTTGATTCAGACCCCGCCTCAACAATTGTGGTCCGTTTCGGATAACGGTTGATATATGCACGTTTTAATAATGCCTTGACTGAATCTGGTAATTGACCAGGAGACAGGGCATCGGTGCTTAATTGTGAAAAGTTTGAAGTCATGCTAAAGGTTCCGAAAATGGATAAATAATAGATCGCACAAGACCTAGTATGAACTTGTCACACAGTAGAGATGAAATTCCTTATCAACTCAAATTATGTTAGTGTACAGGCACCTTGTAAATTTATAGTTTTTTTGAAGGACTTGCAATGCAAACGAGTGTTCATTGGCTAGAGAATGTTGCTTTTGAAGCAAAATCGGAAAGTGGCCATAGCGTGGTGATGGATGGTTCTGCCGAGTATGGTGGAGAAAACCGTGGACCACGTCCCATGGAGCTCATTTTAATGGGACTTGGTGGTTGTGCATCGTTTGATATTGTGACCATTTTAAAGAAATCACGTCAGGATGTGACTGGTGTGGTTTGTCAGCTGAAAGCAGAACGTGCCGATTCGATTCCGGCGGTGTTCACCAAAATTCATCTGCATTTTGTGGTGACAGGCAAGGCAGTCAAGGAAAAGCAGGTCGCCAAGGCAGTTGAATTATCCGCAGAAAAATACTGTTCAGCCAGCAAAATGCTGTCAGATGGTGGTGTTGAAATTAGCCACGATTTCGAGATTATCGAAGCAGAATAATCGTGACTGTAAAGCCATGTAGAAAGTCGGTTGATTGCCGGCTTTTTTTATTTTCCATGATTTTAGACCCCGCAAAAAATTGGCCGCAATGGGCAGATCTCTCAAAATGCGCATTTCCTGTTACATAGGTCGCAACATCATTGCTGTATAAAAATAATCCTGATGCTAACTTGAAATTGACCGGTCACAGACCAATATTATAATTGAGTTATATCTGTTGCATTAAAATAACACTTTGAAAAATATATGAAAAATCATTTGAAATTGCCAAAAGTACTCCCATATATGTTTCAAGTGAAAAAATTGTTGTGAGGAATAACAAGAATGCGTTTTGAAAAATTTACAAATCGCTTACAGCAAGCTCTCTCCGATGCGCAATCGCTGGCGATGGGCAAAGACCATACCGCTATTGACGGCATTCATGTCTTGGCCACCCTGTTAGAAGAAGCATCCAATGTCAGCTTGTTACAGCAGGCCGGCGCTCAGTTGCGTGATTTGCAGAGCAAATTGCAACAGGCACTGAATGATGCGCCAACGCTAGCCAATCCGACTGGCGACATTAATTTAAGTCCGGAAGCGGTTAAAGCCTTAAACCTGGCCGATAGCTATGCCCAGAAAGCGGGCGATGAATTCCTGTCTACCGACTGGGTATTACTGGGCCTGAGCGAAGTTGGGGCCACCAAAAGCTTATTGAACAGTATCGGTGTCAGTGCAGACAGTCTGCGTCAGGTAATTTTAAAAATTCGAGGTGATGAAAAAGTGATGAGTAATAATCATGAAGATCAACGTGATTCACTCAATAAATACACTGTAGATTTAACCGAACGTGCGCTGGCCGGCAAGCTCGATCCGGTGATTGGCCGTGATGATGAAATCCGCCGTACCGTACAGGTCTTGTCACGTCGCACCAAAAATAACCCGGTGCTGATTGGTGAGCCTGGGGTCGGTAAAACCGCAATTGTGGAAGGTCTGGCACAGCGTATTGTCAATGGCGAAGTGCCAGAGAGCTTAAAAGGCAAACGTGTGTTATCGCTGGACTTGGGTTCATTGCTAGCCGGTGCCAAATATCGCGGCGAGTTTGAAGAGCGCTTAAAAGCGGTCCTGAAAGATCTGGCCAAACACGAAGGCGAAATCATCCTGTTTATTGATGAGTTGCATACCCTGGTCGGCGCCGGTAAAGGCGATGGCGCAATGGATGCCGGTAACATGCTGAAACCGGCGCTGGCACGTGGTGAATTACGCTGCGTGGGGGCAACCACGCTCGATGAATATCGTCAGTACATTGAAAAAGATGCCGCCCTTGAGCGCCGTTTCCAGAAAGTGCTAGTCGATGAGCCAAGTGTCGAAGACACTATTGCCATTTTACGTGGTCTGAAAGAGCGTTATGAAGTCCACCACGGGGTGAAAATTCTCGACTCGGCGATTATTGCTGCAGCGAAAATGTCGCATCGTTATATCACTGACCGTCAGTTGCCCGACAAAGCCATTGACCTGATTGATGAAGCGGCATCGCGCATCAAGATGGAGCTGGACTCTAAACCGGAAGCGCTGGATAAGCTGGAACGCCGTCTGATTCAGTTAAAGCTGCAACTTGAAGCCGTGAAAAAAGATGAAGATGCCGGCAGCCGAGCAGAAGTCAGCCATCTGGAAAAACAGATTGAAGACGTCCAAAAAGACTATAATGATCTGGAAGAAGTGTGGAAGTCTGAAAAAACTCTGGTCGAAGGCACTAAGCAGATTCAGGCACAGCTGGATCAGGCGCGTATTGCCTTGCAAAAAGCACAGCGTGAAAATGATCTGGGCGAGATGTCGCGTCTGCAATATGGCGTGATTCCGGAACTCGAAAAACAGCTGGCCCAAGATGAGCTGGTGGAAGAGAAAGAAGAACCGAAGTTATTGCGCAATAAAGTCACCGATAACGAAATTGCGGAAGTGGTCAGCGCAGCCACCGGTATTCCGGTTGCGAAAATGCTGCAAGGCGAGCGTGAAAAACTGCTGCAAATGGAAAGCTTCCTGCATCAGCGTGTGGTAGGGCAGGATGAAGCGGTGATTGCGGTATCGAACGCAGTGCGACGTTCGCGTGCCGGGTTGTCGGATCCGAACCGTCCAAGTGGTTCTTTCCTGTTCCTGGGTCCAACCGGTGTTGGTAAGACCGAGTTAACCAAAGCCTTGGCCAACTTCCTGTTTGACAGTGATGACGCCATGATCCGGATTGATATGTCCGAATTTATGGAAAAACACTCGGTCAGCCGTCTGGTCGGTGCGCCTCCGGGCTATGTCGGCTATGAAGAAGGCGGGGTATTAACCGAAGCCGTACGCCGTAAACCATATAGCGTGGTGCTGTTTGATGAGGTGGAAAAAGCCCATCCGGATGTATTTAACATCTTGCTGCAGGTACTGGATGATGGTCGCTTGACCGACTCGCAGGGCCGTGTGGTGGACTTTAAAAACACCGTGATTGTAATGACCTCGAACCTGGGTTCAAGCGATGTGCGTGAACTGGGTGATAACCCAAGCCGTGATGATGTACGCAATGTGGTGATGGCGGCGGTGTCTGAGCATTTCCGTCCGGAGTTTATCAACCGTATTGATGAACTGGTGGTGTTCCATGCCCTGGAAAAAGCGCAGATTCGTGGTATTGCCGATATCCAGCTGGACCGTTTACGTGCCCGTCTGGCCGACCGCGATATCAAGTTAACGGTAGATGATTCTGCCTTTGACCAGCTGATTGAAACCGGTTTTGACCCAGTCTACGGTGCGCGTCCATTGAAACGTGCGATTCAGCAACAGGTAGAAAATAATCTGGCGCAGAAAATTCTGGCCGGTGACTTCCAGCCGGGAGATACCATTGTGATTACGGCAGATGCAGGCCAACTGGATTTCCAGAAGCTGAAACTGAACTAATCCGCACACGGTTCATCTAAACTGTTTAATCAAAGACCTGGCTTCGGCCGGGTTTTTTTATGGAGGTATCTGCAGCAAAAAGCCGGGCAGATGTAGCGATTCACTCTGCAAAGTAAGTCCACGCTGGATGATGAGTGACAGCGTAAAGTTTCCGATGTAAAAAAAGCCTGCTATGGGGTAGCAGGCTTTTTATTGCTAATCGAATGAACTGTGAATAGAAAAGGATTAAATCATCCTTTACCATTCACATTTTAGATTTGTGGATGCTGGATTTTCCAGGCGCGGTGAATCTTCTGGTTACGCTTGAAATCTGGACCAATGGTTTCATGGCTGATCTCCTGGATATCAAACAGCGCTGGCAAGGTTTCATCCATTTCAAAACCGCGATAGTTATTCGAGAAGTACAGGGTGCCTTCTGTGGTTAAACGGTTCATGGCGCGTTTAATTAGCGAGACATGGTCACGTTGTACATCAAAGGTGCCGTAGAATTTTTTCGAATTGGAGAAGGTTGGCGGATCAATAAAGATCAGGTCATATTGCTCATGACCTTCTTTTAGCCACTCAAAACAGTCGCTGGCAAAGAACTGGTGTTGTTCATCGGTATGGTCGACGGTTAAGCCGTTTAAGACAAAGTTTTCTTTGGACCAGTTTAAATAGGTGTTGGACAAGTCCACACTGGTGGTACTGGCCGCGCCGCCTAAAGCGGCATGCAAACTCGCCGTTGATGTATAGCTGTACAGATTGAGGAAATGCTTGCCTTTAGCTTCTTTGGCAATGCGTAAACGAATCTGACGATGGTCCAGGAATAGGCCGGTATCCAGATAGTCGGTGAGGTTAACCAGAATCTTGGCCTGACCCTCCTGCACAATAAAGCGTTTCGATGCGGTACTTTGTTTGGTGTACTGGTTTTTACCTTCCTGACGGGCACGGGTTTTAATAAACACGGCATCACGGCCTAAACCGGTCACGGCACGAATCGCTTGCAGCGCCAGGTTAAAGCGTTTTTTTGCTTTTTCAGGATCAATTTTCTTCGGTGGTGCATATTCCTGCACATGCAGACGATCACCATATAAATCGACCGCGACATTAAAGTCCGGTAAATCTGCATCGTATAAACGCAGACAATAGACGTTTTCTTTAACCGTCCATTTCTTTAAGGCCTGCATGTTTTTTTGCAGACGGTTGGTAAAGTCTTCGGCACCTTCAATCGGTTCAAACTGCTGTGGCTGCCAGTCGGCCAGGAATGGTTTTACTACTGCCGATGGTTTGACCGTACCAAAACGAATGTAAATTGGCAGCTTACCATTCATTAAACGCAAGGTTTGCGGCTCATTAAATGCCAGCACATCGGCCTGTTCCACCTGGGCTGCAATGACAGCAGCAGACTGGTTCGGGAAATGTTTTTGTAGCAGGGCAGACAGACCTAAATACAAGGCACGGTTCGAGGCTTTATCACCCAGACGCTCACCATACGGCGGGTTGGTCACCACAAAGGCAGTTTTGCCTTCGGCCTGAAAATCTGGCCAGTCTGACAAGGTGCGTTCTTCAATCTGGATATGATCGAGCAGACGTTCAAAACCGGCGGCAATAATATTCTGTTTGGTGGCTTTGACTGCTTCCCAGTCGGCATCAAAAGCATAAAATTTTGGCAGTGGTTGTTCCAGTGCCTGTTGATGACGCTCAGCCGCCTCTGCCTTTAATGACATCCACAGTTCATGGTCATGGCCATTCCAGCCATTAAAGCCGAAACGACGCACCAGCCCCGGCGCACGGTCGGTTAAAATCAGCAGGGATTCAATAATAAAGGTGCCTGAACCACACATCGGGTCCAGAATAATGTCCGGATTTTTTTCTTTGAGTTTGGCTTTTTGCAAAATTGCCGCGGCCAGGTTTTCTTTAATTGGCGCATCGGTCATAAAACGGCGGTAGCCACGTTTATGTAGCGAATCCCCGGACAAGTCGAGACAATAGGTATGCTCGGTTTTGCCGGCCAGAATATAGAGGGTAATTTCCGGTTGCTTGGTGTCAATACTTGGACGGCGGCCTACCGCTTCCATAAAGGAATCGACCACACCATCTTTGGCGCGTAAGGTGGCAAACTGGGTATTGACCTTGATTTCACGTTCCACATGCAGGCGAATGGCAAAGGTGCTTTGTGGTGCAAAAATCAGTGACCAGTCGAAGCTGATTGCACCTTCATAAAGCTCTTCAGCCACATCACGTGCGTCGTGATGGCGTTCCAGCTCATAAGTATGAATTGGCATTAAGACACGGGAAGCCAAACGTGACCACATACAAATGCGATACGCCTGTTCCAAGCTGCCTTTGAAAATTAAACGACCCGGTAAACGTTCAATATTTTGAACCCCTAAACCTTCTAATTCCTCTTGAAGCAAGGTTTCAAGTCCATCTGCACAGGTGACCCAGTATGTAGAAAGACGCGGTTTCGAATGCATGTAAATTTCCAAAAGCAACAAAGCAATCTGATATTTTAACGTATTTTCACGGCTTTGGGCGGATGTTGTGCTGAAGATATACAAGATTTATTTGTACTAAAACCCCTTCAAATTGATTCATTTTCTGTGCTTCCTAGCGGTTGGTATACATTTTGCACAATAAATAATGATAACGAAAAATGACCTTAATTTTAAAATTGGAGAACGGGGAAAATATGCGAGTCGAAAGCAGTGATCAGTTAATTGCCCATAATGAAGCCTTTTCAGTGGCCACCTTATTGTATACACGTTTACGCCGGGTCAGCGGCAGGGTAATTGATGCCTTGTATCTGGTCGATCATCCGGGCTATGCCAAAGATGTGATTGAGCTGGCTTTAGCCACCGGAGATGCTGAATTAAGCCGTTATGCCGAACGGCTGACCAGGCTACTGGATTTAAATGCACCGTTGCTGAACCCGCTAGATGAGGTCATCGACGAACAGGTTGAACCCGAAATTACCGAGGAAGAGATTTACCGGGCACAGGTGTCGCATCATTATATTGGTGCCTTGCGTTAAAACCACCATCATCCAGATCAACAAGCTCTCGATTCTGGGGGCTTTTTTATCTATCATCCAAAAATAGCCTAAGCAATATTGACTAAAACCGGTTGAATTATCCTGTTGAATTTATGGTAATGATTGAAGAAAACTTGATTCCTTGGCAGGAAAAGGGCTTTAAATGTTGAAATCTTCAGCGCCATCTTGGGGGAATCTCTGTATAATACGTTGACTTAACGTATAAGGAATCTCTCATGCACTTGGCGGCATTGCATACTCCGAGCCAGATTCAACTCAATAAAGATGGAAATCTAAAACATTTCATCACCATCGAAGGGCTTTCCAAACAAACCCTCACCAAAATTTTGGACACCGCGCAGTCCTTTTTTAATGACCAAAATCAGCTGATCACCAACAACCTGCTGGAAGGTCGTACGGTTATGAACCTGTTTTTTGAGAATTCAACCCGTACCCGTACCACCTTTGAAGCTGCAGCCAAACGTCTTTCGGCCAACGTGCTTAACATTGACATTGCCCGTTCCAGTACCTCTAAAGGCGAAACCCTGCGCGATACGCTGTGGAATTTAGAAGCCATGGCCGCCGATATTTTTGTGGTGCGTCATTCCTCTTCAGGTGCAGCGCATTTTATTGCCAAGGATGTCTGTCCAAATATCGCGATTATTAATGCCGGAGATGGCCGTCATGCGCATCCGACTCAAGCGATGCTGGATATGCTGACCATTCGCCGTGAAACCAAAAAAGACTTTGCCGACATGAGCATTGCCATTATTGGCGATATTAAACATTCACGCGTGGCACGTTCTGATGTGGCGGCGTTACAAACTTTAGGCTGTAAAGATATTCGCGTGATTGCACCGAATACCTTGCTGCCATTTGGTTTTGAAGAATACGGGGCCGATGTACGCCTGTTTAATAAAATGGAAGATGGCATCCGTGACTGTGATGTGATTATTACCTTGCGTATCCAGAATGAACGGATTGATTCACCGGCGCTGTCCTCACCGGCAGAATTCTACAAAATGTATGGCCTGAACAAAGAGCGTCTGGCGCTGGCCAAACCGGATTGTATCGTGATGCACCCGGGACCGATGAACCGGGGTGTGGAAATTGATTCCAGCATTGCCGATGGTCCGCAATCGGTGATTTTAAATCAGGTGACCAATGGTATTGCGGTGCGTATGGCTGTGCTGGCACTGGCGATGCAGGGTCAACTGCAGGAACAAGGTTTAATTGAAGCGATTGCGGTATAAGGAATCAGTCATGCGTATTGTAAAAATTGAAAATGTCCGCGTTCTTAATCCAATGCAAAAGACTGATCGCGTGCAAACGGTATATCTGGAAAATGGCAAGCTGGTTGCAGAAACAGCAGATGTGACTGAAACCATTGATGGACAAGGCAAATGGCTGATGCCAACCATGGTTGATCTGTGCGCGCGGATGCGTGAACCGGGTCAGCAGCAGCATGGTACTTTAAAATCTGAAGGCAAGGCGGCACGTGAAAACGGTATTCTGCACGTGTTTACCCCACCAGATTCCAAGCCGATTGTGCAGGACAATGGTGCTTTGATTCACGGTCTGGTCGAAAAAGCCATGCTGGATGGTGGTATTTATTTACAGGTGATTGGCGCACAAACCCAAGGCTTGCAAGGCAAACAGCCTGCCAATATGGCCGGTCTGAAAAAGGGCGGCTGTACTGCAGTTTCCAATGCCAATGCATCCTTTGCTGATGATGATGTCGTGATTCGCACGCTGGAATATGCAGCCGGTCTGGACCTGACCGTGGTGTTCTATGCTGAAGAACCGCAAATTGCCAAAGATGGCTGTGTGCATGAAGGCTTTATTGCTTCACGTCAGGGCTTGCCTATGATTCCGGCGCTGGCCGAAACCGTAGCCATTGCCAAATACCTGTTGATGATTGAAGCGACCAAAGTCCGTGCGCATTTCGGTTTACTGTCCTGTGGCGCTTCGGTCGAGCTGATTAAAATTGCCAAAGAAAAAGGCCTGCCAGTAACCTGTGATGTGGCGATGCATCAGCTGCATTTAACCGATCAGGTGATTGATGGCTTTAACTCGCTGGCGCATGTGCGTCCACCGCTACGTGCTGAAAAAGACAAAGAATTGCTGCGTCAGGGCTTAAAAGATGGCGTAATTGATGCGATCTGTACCCATCATGAACCCTTAAGCAGTTCGGCCAAAATGGCACCGTTTGCTGAAACCTTACCGGGCTTTACCGCTTTTGATACCTTTGTGCCCTTGGGTGTGCAACTGGTTGAGGAAGGTCTGTTCAGTCCATTGGAATGGGTGCATACCGTGACACTGGCACCGGCGACGGTTGCGCAAATGGCAGATCGCTGGATGCAGGAAGCTGGCTGGATTCTGGTCGATCCTGAACTGGAGTGGACGCTGGACAAAGACAGCATTCTGTCCCAAGGCAAGAATACACCGCTGATTCAGCAAACCGTGAAAGGCAAGGTAATTCAGACTTTCCTGGCCTAAATTCACCTGTTCAAGAGCCAGCATTTGCTGGCTTTTTTATGTTTTAATTTAAGTACATAAAGAAAAATACAATTATTTACAACGTCTAAAAAATGACCAGATACACTAAAAAATGCGAGTAGAACAATGACAAAAATGAGGCCATATCATGCAAACCAGATTGATAGAATTATTGAAAAATAGCGTGTCATCCATTGTGCTAGACGGGGAAACGGATTACCTCATTGAGAAAAACCGTGCCTTAAATGATTTTTATCCGGTATTTTTATCGGTGTTAAGACACCGGCCATCCCTCATTGACAGCCTGAGAAATCAGCTTAATCCGCGGCTGGCTGAAATTTTTGGTACTAACCTGAACCTGAAACAGCAGTTTCTGGAATTTAGCCGCGGTCAGGCGCCGGCAGATGAAATTGAATCTATCCTGAACCGGGCCATCGTACCAACCTTAGGTTTTTTAGAAAGCGAGGCCGGCTCGACCGATCCTGAGGCGATTGTGCATTTGCTTGATCAGCATATGCCGGACATTCAGGCTGCTTTGCCGGAATGGGCCGCTGCGCTGCTGGCCGGTTTGGGCGTCAATGCCACTGCCGGGCAGACTATTCATCAGGCGCCTGAGTTATATGAAGAGGTGCCAGAGCAGAAGCGCTCGCCGTGGGTACCGATTCTGATTTTTATTATTCTGGCATTGTTACTGGCCTTTTTATTTAAAGCCTGTTCTGACCGTAATGAAGAAGAGGTGCCTGTTACCCAGGCAGCAGCGACGGAACCGGCCTATTTGCAGGTCAATACCGGTTCCAATGGCGATCTGGTCACCTGTCAGTTGTATCTGAACAATCCGGCTTATACCGACATTCTGCAAACAGAAGTTAAACGGATTTTTAACCATCCGACAGGTTGTGGGGTGAATAGCGCCAGTAATTATCATAGTGAATTTATTGATCAGGATGTGATTCCAACGGCATTGAAAATCCTGAAAGATGTGTCGAATACCAATATGACCTGGATGGGTGAGCAGATTGCGATTCAGTCCACCAATCCGGCAGATGCGCAGCGTGTGGCCAATCAGCTGCGTCCTTTGGCCAAGAATATGACCATTACGGTGCAGCAGGATCTCGATGTACAGACCGTCACACCAGCGACCACGACCGCAGCACAAGCCTTGGCCGTGATTAACCCGGATAATATTCAGGCGCTGGATGTCGCCACAGCCTTAAATCTGGAGGCGATTCATTTTGAGTCGGCATCTTCGACTGTACCGGAAGCCAATCAGCCAATTCTGGATCAGGCTGCGGCCTTAATCCAGCGTGCGCCGCATGTACATTTGACCATTAAAGGCCATACCGATGCAGTAGGCAGCAATGAAGCCAATAATCTGTTGTCCTTACGCCGTGCTGAAGCGGTACGTGATTATCTGGTGCAGCGTGGGGTTGATCCTTCACAGTTACAGGCCGTGGGGTATGGCCAGCAACAGCCGATGGAACCAAATGCAACCCCAGAAGGGCAGTTCCAGAACCGTCGTATTGAGTTTGAAGTATTAAATACAGAAACCGGGGTGGTACGTGCGGTTGATGATCAGGGCATTGTCGAGAAGAAAGCAGAGTAAGTTCGGTTAAGGGAATAGAAAAGGACGACTTGAAGTCGTCCTTTTGGGTTTAGTTGAATAGCAGAGGTAGAAGTGGGGATGTATTCACGACCATCCGATGCCCGTTTTTAAAACCAGCCATTAAGCTGCATTACGTATTAAAGGCACCCCGGTGACTTTCTGGATTTCATCAAAACTGACCTCCGGTGCCAGTTCCACCAGCTGCACGCCGGTTGGGGTAATATCCAGAACGCCCAAATCGGTAATTACGCGATGAACCACGGCTTTACCGGTCAGCGGCAGGCTACACTGTGAAACGATTTTAGGTGTCCCATCTTTGGCGCAGTGTTCCATCAACACCACCACTTTTTGCACACCTGCGACCAGGTCCATGGCACCGCCCATACCTTTGACTTTTTTGCCCGGAATCATCCAGTTGGCCAGATCGCCCTGTTCAGAGACTTCCATGGCCCCCAGAATGGCAATATTGACATGGCCGCCACGGATCATGGCAAAAGAGTCTGCGCTAGAGAAAAACGAAGCACCTTGACGAGCTGTGACCGTCTGTTTGCCGGCATTAATCAGGTCAGCATCGACCGTGGCTTCAGTTGGGAATCCCCCAATCCCGAGCAGGCCGTTTTCTGACTGTAGCCAGACGTTGATATTTTCTGGAATATAGTTAGCGACTAAAGTTGGTAAACCAATCCCTAAATTGACATAGAAACCATCTTCCAGTTCTTGTGCGGCGCGCTGCGCCATTTGATTACGCGTCCAAGCCATGGTTTAAGCCTCCGCCTTTAAAGTCATTTGTTCAATACGTTTTTCAGGATGTGCATTTAACACAATGCGGTTGACATAAATCCCCGGCAGATGGATTTCATCTGGATCGAGCGCGCCAATCTCTACAATTTCTTCGACTTCGGCAATGGTGATTTTGCCCGCCATGGCACAGACCGGATTAAAGTTTTGTGCAGTTTTACGGAAAATCAGGTTGCCGGCCTTGTCGGCTTTATAGGCTTTGACCAGGGCAACATCGGCAGTTAAAGATTCTTCTAAGATATAATTCTGACCTTTAAACTGGCGCACTTCTTTGCCTTCCGCGATGACGGTACCGACACCGGTGGCGGTAAAGAAGGCTGGAATACCTGCACCGCCGGCACGTAATTTTTCTGCCAGCGTACCTTGCGGGGTCAGTTCAACTTCCAGTTCACCACTCAGGAACTGGCGTTCAAATTCCTTGTTTTCACCGACATAGGATGAAATCATTTTTTTAATCTGTTTGGTTTCAAGCAGCAGCCCCAGACCAAAACCATCGACACCGGCATTGTTGGAAATACAGGTCAGCTGTTTGGCACCGGTGTCTTTTAGCGCGGCAATTAATGCTTCAGGAATCCCGCACAGGCCAAAACCACCCACGGCCAGGGTTTGACCATCCTGAACCACGCCATTTAAGGCGGCTTGTGCGCTGTCATAGACTTTATTTGCCATGTGTCACCTCTATTTTTATCCTTTTTTCAGCAGATTGCTGCTGTTACATCCTTGAGTGGCTTGAGGGCATTGCTCAAGCCGGGTTTTATTCGGTTATTAAGCGCAGGCTTTTTGCCAGTAGGCATTGGCATAATTGGATGGATTATTGCGCTGTAAAACATTGCTGATGTTACGGCTGGCCTGCATCAAGGCATCCAGCTGAATGCCGGTTTCATAGCCCATGTTGGACAGCAGGTAATACAGATCTTCGGTTGAGACATTGCCGGATGCGCCTTTGGCATAAGGACAGCCGCCTAAACCGGCAATTGACGAGTCAAAAACGCGAATACCTTGCAGCAGTGACTGGTAAATATTGGCGATGGCCATGCCATAGGTATTATGGAAATGACCGGCCAGCACCGTCGTATCCAGTTCAGCTAGACAGGCATCCCAGACTTTTTTCACCCGGTCGGGTGTGGCGGTGCCAATGGTTTCACCTAAAGACACTTCATAGCAGCCCATATCCAGCAGGCGCTGCGAAACTTTTGCCACCTGCTGCGGATCAATTGCGCCTTCATACGGACAATCGACCATACAGGACACATAACCACGCACACGAATGTTGTGCGCTTTGGCTTCACGCATTACATCGCTGAATTTTTCAAAGCTTTCATCAATCGAACAATTGATGTTTTTGCGGGTAAAACTTTCAGACGCGGCGGTAAAGACCGCCACTTCTTTGCAACCCACTGCCAGCGCAGATTCAAAACCTTTCAGGTTTGGCGTGAGCAGGCTGAACTGAATATTTGGATCTTTGGGCAAGCCGGCAAACAGCACATCGCTGTCTGCCATTTGCGGTACCCATTTGGCCGATACACAGGAACCAACTTCAATGGCCTGTAAACCGGTTTGCATTAAATCCAGAATCAGCTGTCTGCGGTCATCCAGGGTTAAGGGTGTTTTTTCATTTTGCAGGCCATCGCGTGGCCCGACTTCAACAATTTTGACAAATTCGCTCATGCGACTTCCTCCGCCAGCGGCTGGAATTCCACCAGCTCATCGCCAGCTTTGACCTGATCACCGGCCTGGAAGTAAGAGCTGGCCACGATGCCATCATGCGGTGCACGAATCGAGTATTCGATTTTCATGGCTTCGAGGGTCATCAGGACATCGTCTTTTTTGACTTTGTCATTGGCCGCGACCAGTACCTGAGTGATGACACCCGGCATTGGCGCAGTCAGGTTGTTTTCAGCACCTTGTTCATCATCCTGGTTAAATACCGGTTTCAGATAGGTAAATTTATAGCTCTGGCCATTCTGGAACAGGGTAATGCCATGTTCAGTCTGGCTAAAGGCCAGTTTTTGCTGTTTGCCGGCCAGCTTGAATTGCAGGGTATGCGCATCCAGTAACTGACCCTCAAGCTCAAAATTCTGACCCTCATACTGTGCGACAAAGCCATGTTCTTGTGCTGCAAACTGGATATTTAACGTTTTGTCATTACATTGAAATTTGATTGTCTGACCCGATTGCAGATTTAAACGCCAGAAAGCATTGGTCTGCCACACCGGATTGCTGGCACTCGGGTTTTGTGCCAAACGTGACAGTAATTCGATGAAGGCCGCGCTGACCACTAGCGTACTGTTCAGCTCTGTGGCCGGTTTTAGCAGGAATTCTTCTTCGCGCTGAATCAGGCCAGTATCCAAATTGGCATTCTTGAAAGAATCGCACAGCACCAGACGATCCAGGAAGGCAATGTTGTTGCCCAGACCATCAACATGGAACTGACCTAAAGCATGGTGCATTTGCGTTAATGCCGCTTCACGGTTTTTGCCCCAGACAATCAGTTTGGCAATCATTGGGTCGTAGTAGGTGCTAATTTCATCGCCTTCAACAATACCACTGTCGACACGTACCGCTTCATTTTGTGCTGGATAATGCAGATAGCTGATTTGACCAATCGCCGGAATAAAGCCTTTTTCAGGTTCTTCGGCATAAACACGTGCTTCTAAAGCATGGCCGTGAATCTGCAATTCGTGCTGCTGTTTTGGTAAAGGCTCACCAAAGGCGACGCGTAATTGCCACTCGACCAGATCCTGACCGGTAATCATTTCAGTCACCGGGTGCTCAACCTGCAGACGGGTGTTCATTTCCATGAAGTAGGCGGTCCCGTCTTGCTCGACAATAAACTCGACGGTGCCGGCACCGACATAATTTACGGCACGCGCGGCATCAATTGCGGCCTGGCGCATGGCTTCCAGTTTATCTTCCGGCATTTTCGGTGCTGGTGCTTCTTCCAGTACTTTCTGATGGCGGCGCTGTACCGAGCAATCACGCTCAAACAGATGCACATAGTTGCCATGGGTATCGCCAAACACTTGCACTTCAATATGACGCGGCTGCACTACATAGCGTTCAATCAGTACATCTTCATTGCCAAAGCTGGAACGGGCTTCACTCTTACATGAGGCCAGGGCGCTAAGGAAATCTTCACTGCGCTCAACCAGACGCATCCCTTTACCGCCACCGCCGGCGCTGGCTTTAATCAGCACCGGATAGCCAATGTCATCGGCTTGCTGTTTTAAGAACGCAGCATCCTGATTGGTGCCATGATAACCCGGTGTCAGTGGTACGCCGGCTTTTTCCATCAAGGCTTTAGAGGTGGCTTTTAAACCCATCGCCAGAATGGCGTCAACTGGCGGGCCAATAAAGACAATGTTGTTGTCCTGACAGGCAAAAGCAAACTGGTCATTTTCAGACAGGAAGCCATAACCCGGGTGAATGGCTTGTGCGCCGGTGCTTTTTGCGGCTTCGATAATCCGTTCAATCTGTAAATAGCTTTGTGCTGCTGGTGATTCACCAATATAGACTGCTTCATCGGCCAGTTTGACATGCTGGGCCTGAGCATCTGCATCTGAATAGACTGCAACAGTTGCAATTCCCAGTTTTTTGGCAGTACGAATGACACGGCAGGCAATTTCACCACGGTTGGCAATTAAAATCTTTTCAAACATCGTTAGGATCCTTCTAGTTGTTATGCCGTGGTCTTGATCCAGGCCGGGCTTTGTTTGTTAAGGAAAGCATTTAAGCCGTTTTTCGCCTCATCTCCCTGGCGAACGTGGGCAATATGCTGTGCGGTTTGCAGCAAGAGGTCCTCGGTCAGGACTTGCTGGTTCACCATCTGAATGAGCTGTTTCGATGCGTGCTGTGCTTCAGGGCCACCGAGTAATAAGGCCTGCACAATTTCATCAATTTTGCTGTCCAGCTGTTCCGGTGCGGTCACTTCATGTGCCAGACCAATAGCGTGTGCCTGTGCTGCAGAAATCCGTTCAGCAGTTAAAAAGTAACGTGATGCCTGACGTGCGCCAATGGCACGAATGACATAAGGGCTGATGGTGGATGGCGCCAGGCCTAAACGTACCTCAGAGGTGGCAAATTTGGCATCGGTGCTGGCCACACAAATATCACAGGCCGAGGCCAGACCCATACCACCGCCAAAGGCAATGCCATGTACGCGGGCGATGGTTGGCTGTTTTAAGGTGGCCAGACTTTGCAGCATTTTGGCTAGCTTGAGTGCATCGGCTTCATTGTCGGCTTGTGAGGCCTGACCGGCCTGTTTCATCCAATTCAGGTCGGCGCCGGCAGAGAAGCTTTTGCCGCGTCCTGCCAAAATCACCACGCGTATATCATCACGAGTATTCAGATGCTGAAAGCAGGCGTGTAATTCCTCAATGACCTGGGTATTAAAGGCATTGTGCAGTTCGGCACGGTTAATCCACACCGTAGCCACCTGATCTTGCTGTTCGAGTTGTAAAAATTGATAATCCATTTTTGTCACCTCTTACATGCGGAACACGCCGAATTTGGTTGGCTGGATTGGGGCATTTAATGCTGCCGCCAGACTGAGCGCCAATACTTCACGTGATTGTGCTGGATCAATAACACCATCATCCCATAAACGCGCAGAAGCATAATATGGATGACCCTGACGTTCGTACTGGTCACGAATAGGCTGTTTAAACTGATCTTCTTCTTCCGCTGACCAGCTGCCGCCTTTGCTTTCAATCTGGTCGCGTTTCAGGGTCGAGAGTACACTCGAAGCCTGCTCACCGCCCATCACCGAAATACGCGAGTTTGGCCAGGTCCACATAAAGCGTGGCGAATAGGCACGGCCACACATGCCGTAGTTGCCGGCACCAAAAGAACCGCCAATCACCAGGGTCAGTTTCGGCACATTGGCTGTCGCGACTGCCATTACCAGTTTGGCACCATTTTTGGCAATGCCTTCATTTTCATACTGACGGCCAACCATAAAGCCGGTGATGTTCTGAATAAACAGTAGGGGAATGTTGCGCTGGGTGCACAGTTCAATAAAGTGTGCGCCTTTTTGTGCCGACTCGGAAAACAGAATCCCGTTGTTGGCAATAATACCAACCGACATACCGTACAGTTTGGCAAAGCCGGTGACCAGCGTGGTCCCAAAACGTGCCTTGAACTCGTCAAAACGTGAACCATCGACAATACGGGCAATCACTTCACGCACATCAAACGGTTTACGTGCATCAGTCGGGACAATGCCGTACAGCTCGGACGCATCGAATAATGGTGCTTCGACATTTTCCGGTTGTGGATTTGGTTTTTTATTTAAATTGGCGACGATGTTGCGGGCAATGGCCAAAGCATGTTCGTCATTTTCTGCCAGATGATCGGCCACACCTGATAAACGGGTGTGCACATCTCCACCGCCCAGGTCTTCACTGCTGACCACTTCACCGGTGGCAGCTTTCACCAGTGGCGGGCCACCCAGGAAAATCGTACCCTGATTCCGCACAATAATGGTTTCATCGGACATGGCAGGGACATAAGCACCGCCGGCTGTACAGCTGCCCATCACCACGGCGATCTGGGCAATGCCCATGCTCGACATACGCGCCTGATTGTAGAAAATACGGCCGAAGTGATCACGGTCCGGGAATACTTCATCTTGCAGCGGTAAATAGGCACCGCCAGAATCGACCAGATAGATACAGGTCAGATGGTTCTGCTCGGCAATTTCCTGAGCGCGTAAATGCTTTTTCACAGTCAGCGGATAATACGTTCCGCCTTTGACTGTCGCATCATTGGCAATGATCATACAGGTCACGCCATTGACCTGACCGACACCGGCCACCACACCGGCAGCAGGCACATCATCCTGATACACCTGATAGGCAGCCAGCTGACCAATTTCAATAAAAGCCGTACCCGGATCAATCAGGTGGTCAATCCGTTCACGTGGTAATAATTTACCGCGATCCAGATGTTTCTGACGTGCAGTTTCACCGCCGCCGAGGGCAATTTTCTGGACTTTCTGTTTCAGGTCATCGACCAGGGTTTGCATCGCTGCGTGGTTGTTTTTGAACTCTTCGCTGCGAATATTGATTTTGCTCTGTAATTGATTCATGCCAACATCCTTGTCTATTCTTGTGATTTATTTTTTAGGCAGTTTCGTTAAACAGTTCGCGGCCAATCAGCATACGGCGAATTTCCGAGGTGCCTGCACCAATTTCATAGAGTTTGGCATCACGCCATAAACGTCCAGCAGAAAATTCATTGATATAACCGTTCCCACCTAGCGTCTGAATGGTTTCACCGGCCATCCAGGTGGCTTTTTCGGCTGCATATAAAATTGCGCTGGCAGCATCTTTACGCAGGCTGCGGCTATGCTCGGCTTTGTCACATTCTGCACCTACGGCATAGACCAGTGCTTTACAGGCCAGCCAGGTCGAATACATATCAGCAATTTTGCCTTGCATCAGCTGGAATTCGCCCAGTGCCTGACCAAACTGTTTACGCTCGTGGATATACGGAATCACGGTGTCTAGGCAGGCATCCATAATGCCCAGTGGGCCTGCGCTTAATACAGCACGTTCATAGTCCAGACCACTCATCAGCACTTTTACACCATTGCCGACACCGCCGAGGACGTTTTCTTTCGGTACGCGCACGTTGTCAAAGAACAGTGGATAGGTATTCGAGCCGCGCATGCCCAGTTTGTCCAGGTGCGTACCGTGGCTAAAGCCCGGCATGGTTTTTTCAATCAGGAAAGCGGTCATGCCTTTGGCGCCGGCTTGGGTATCAGTTTTGGCATACACTACCAGCACATCTGCATCGCCACCGTTGGTGATCCACATTTTTGAACCGTTTAGCAGATAATGATCGCCCTGATCTTCAGCTTTGAGTTTCATGCTCACCACATCGGAGCCGGCATTCGGTTCTGACATGGCCAATGCGCCGACATATTCACCTGAAATCAGTTTCGGTAAATAGCGCTGTTTCTGTTCTTCGTTACCATTACGCTTAATTTGGTTCACACATAGGTTAGAATGTGCCCCGTAGGAAAGGCCAATGGATGCTGAGGCACGTGAAATTTCCTGCATGGCAATAATATGTGCCAGATAACCGAGGTTGGTGCCACCATATTCCTCACTTACGGTTAGACCGAGTAAACCCATGTCCCCAAACTTTTTCCAAAGATGAGCAGGGAATTCGTTGTCACGGTCGACCTGTTGAGCAATTGGTGCGATCTCTTTTGCACAAAATGCAGCAACTGAATCACGAAGGGCGATCAGTGTTTCATCCAAACCGAAATCCAAGCTTTGTAAATTCATTTCTTCATCCATCCTGCGGTTATATTTGTTGTTTCCAAAAAAGCATTTTTGTTGTGCTTGGTTTTTAACATACATCGAAAATTTAAAAAAGTGAACTAAAATTCACAAAATGATTTACAATTCATTTTATCTGGTTGAGAATAAGATATGAGTTATAAAAGATCATCATTGATGCAGGAACGAATGGAACAGAATCGCCTGTCGATTTTGCAGTCCGCTCGTGAACTAATTGCTCAAGGGGGCTTTAAAGAGGCGTCGATTCAGGCCATTGCGGAACGTGCCGGTGTATCTACCGGTCTGGTCTATCGATATTTCGAAAACAAAAGCCAGATTTTAATTGAAGTGTTGTCGAATGCGATTCAGCATGAGGTTGAAATTTTGAACCACATTGCCGGCTCGGATTTATCGCCAAAACAGAAATTGCAAAAATCTGTTACAACTTTTGTGAAGCGTGCCATGAACAGTCCCCAACTGGCGTATGCGCTCATGTTTGAACCGGTTGATCCGGAAATGGAACATGAACGTTTTCGCAGTAAACAGCTGATCAAGCAGAGCATTAAGGAAATTTTGGCTGAAGGAAAAGTCAATGGTGAGTTTGAGTTTGAAGATTTGAACACCGCCGCACTGGGCGTGGTTGGCTCTATGACTTTTGTGGTGATTGAACCTTTAAACCCATCTCGCAATGTGATGTTTGATCAAAACTATAAGGATTACTTTGTCAAACAGATTGCCGATTTTTGTGTGAACGCAGTACGACGACAGGAGGGAAGTGAGTAAAAAACGATAAAAACGGCAGGGAAGACAGACAGGTAGTCGTGGTTCAAAAACAATTAGTAGAGTTGAAAATCAGAATTACAAAGAATCAAGGAGAACGATTCAATGACACAAGTACGGTTAAGCTACGCCTACGGAACGAGCAGCCAGCCTTTACTGGGCACAACGATTGGTGAAAAATTTGATCAGGCTTGCGCGCAATACGCCGAACAGGATGCGGTGGTCAGCCTGCATCAGAATGTGCGTTTGAGCTACCGGCAGTTGCAAGAGCAGGTGAATGCCTTTGCCTGCAGTTTGCTGAAACTGGGCTTTCAAAAAGGTGACCGTCTTGCAATCTGGTCGCCGAACTGCGTGGAATGGACTATTACCCAGTTTGCAGCTTTTAAAGCCGGCATTATTCTGGTGAACCTGAACCCGGCCTATAAAAGCAATGAGCTGGAATATGTACTGAATAAAGTGTCGTGTAAGGGACTGGTGATTGCCTCGCAGTTCAAGACCACCAATTATCAGGAAATTCTGACCAAAATTGCCCCGGAGCTGAACCAGGCAGCAAGCAAAGTGCTGAAAGCCGAGCACCTGCCGCATCTGAAACATATTATTAAAATTGATGATCAGGAACATGCCGGATTACACCGTTTCCAGGATTTACTGACCCCGCCAAGCAAAAAAATGCTGCAAAAACTGCAGCAGATTTCCAGTGAATTGCAGTTTGATGAAACCATTAATATCCAGTTCACATCGGGCACCACCGGGAATCCGAAAGGCACCATGCTGACCCATAACAACATTTTAAATAATGGCTATTTTGTTGGTGAAGCAATTCATCTCAGCCCGGCAGATCGGGTCTGTATTTCAGTGCCATTATTCCACTGTTTCGGGATGGTGATGGGGAACTTGGCCTGTATCACTCATGGTTCAACCATGGTCTATCCATCAGCCGTATTTAACCCGCTGGATACTTTAAAAGCCATTCAGCAGGAAAAATGTACCGCCGCTTATGGCGTACCGACCATGTTCATTGCCATTTTAGAGCATGAACAGTTTGATGAGTTTGACCTGTCAAGCTTGCGCACCGGTATTATGGCCGGCAGTCCATGTCCGCAGGAAATCATGCAGCGCGTGATTGACCGCATGCATATGTCGGAAATTACCATCTGCTATGGCATGACTGAAACAGCACCGGTAAGTGCGCAAAGTTCAACGGAAGATTCGGTGGAACGTCGCGTCAGTACCGTAGGCCGAGTCCATCCACATCTGGAAGTCAAAATTGTCGATGAAGAGGGCAAGGTGGTACCACGTGGACAGCTCGGTGAACTCTGTGTTCGCGGTTATTCGGTAATGCTCGGCTATTGGGAAGATCAGGAAAAAACCGCAGAAGTGATTGATGCTGCACGCTGGATGCATACCGGTGATATCGCTGAAATGGACGATGAAGGCTTTGTCAAAATTAAAGGCCGGATTAAAGATGTGGTGATTCGTGGCGGTGAAAACCTGTTCCCGAAAGAAATTGAAGATTTCCTCTATACCCATCCGGCAGTTTGCGATGTACAGGTAATTGGCGTACCTGACCATAAATATGGCGAAGAACTTTGCGCCTGCATTATTCTGCATGAAAACGATCCATGTACAGAAGAAACCATTCGCCAGTACTGCGCCGAGCATATTTCACACAATAAAGTGCCACGTTATGTGCGTTTCTTTAGCGAGTTTCCAATGACTGCATCGGGTAAGGCGCAGAAGTTTAAGCTGCGTGAATTTATGCGTGAAGAGTTGAACCTAAAAGAAATTGCTTGATTCATGCAGGCATCTAATCACATGACAGGGCGACAGGGATGTCGCCGTTTCACTGTATGGCAGGGATGCCATATCAGTGAAACAAAGGGGTTTGGTTACTTTGCCCCGTCAAAGTAACGTTATACCTACGCAATGAAAGTCTAATTCATCCCGTGATATGAGGTGATGTCATCTTTTAACTTTCATTTTAGATATTCCGATCAGTTTTTAAATCAATCTAAAGTTTAGATATCAAACAAGATTCATATTGAATTTATTTAAATATCGCATGAAGCGTATAAGAGAAACTCAATGGCCAAAAACTTTCACAGTGAAGTCATTGTCGCCGGCTATGATGATCACATCCGTAAACTGATTCCCGGCTATGAACTGGTACATCAACAAATTGATGCCATTTTAACGGCAGAACTACCCGAAACTGCGCATATTCTGGTGGTCGGTTGCGGGACAGGATATGAGCTGACCTATTTATTGGTGCATCATCCACAGTGGCAGATTACCGCCATTGATCCCTCCCGTGCCATGCTGGAACAGGCACAAAATATGATCCGCTCAATTGCAGGTGCCGAGCGGGTGCAGTTTATTCAGGCCGATACCCAGAGTTTAGAGTCCCCCCAGCTTTTTGATGCGGCGCTGGCTATTCTGGTGGCGCATTTTATTCCTAAGCCAGCCAAAGCTGATTTTTTTCAGGACATCTGCCAGCGCTTAAAACCGGGTGGTGTATTCCTCAGTTATGACCTGATGCAGCCTGAAACATTTGCTGAACACCAAGTGCTGCAGCATGTGGCGGTGCAACAGGGCTTAACGGCCAGTCAGAGCGAGAAGATGATTGCACGTCTGGATGATGATTTTGAACTGGTTTCTGCTGAACAGACCAAAGACTTATTAACAAAAGTCGGATTTAAAAGTTACAAGGTTTATTGTCAAATCATGAATTATTATGGTTTTTTTGCACGAAAATAAACGAAACAGAGGCTACACAGGTAGGTAGCACACAAAGCAAGGAAGTAGGGAAAATAATGTCAGCATATTACAGTTTTATCAGACGTGAACAGCATGCAGATGGCAGCAGCACAGCTTATTATGAATCGAATATTCATGCTCAGGGCGCGTGGAATCCGCATGAGCAGCATATGGCACCTGCCACCGGTATTCTTTGTGCAGAGCTGGAACAGTTCCAGCCACGTGCAGAAATGCGCATTGGCCGGGTCGGGCTGGATATTTTTGGTTTGATTGCCTTTGGTGAGTTTTCGATTACTACCCGCATGATTCGCCCAGGCAAAACCATTGAACTGATTGAAGCGGAAATGTGTGCCAATGGTAAAACCTGTATTGTGGCACGTGCCTGGAAAATGCTGACCTCCGACACCCGCGCTATTGCCGGTCTGGAAGATTTACCGGTAGAAAGTCCGGACTATTTACCGGAATGGGATGGAATGCGCTGCTGGCCAGGCGGCTATATTCAAAGCATTCAGACTCGTGCCCATCTGGACCATCGTCCGGGTAAAGGCATTGTCTGGCTCAGTAATCAGCTTGAAATGATTGACGGCCAGCCGACATCGGATTTTACCCGCCTGATGGGCATGGTAGATACGGCCAATGGCGTGGTGCCACGTCAGAACCCGAATGCCGGTTGGGGCTTTCCAAACCTGGATCTGCAAATTCATCTGCACCGCTTACCGCAAGGCCAGTGGCTGGGCCTGGAAGTGGTACAACAATATGGTGAAGATGGTATTGGTCTGACCAGCGGCATTCTGCATGATGTTCACGGGCCATTTGGACGCAGCGAACAGATTCTGACCTTAAGAAAGTTCTAAAACTGGCTCAAATCTATCAGGACGAATTGATTCGTCCTTTTTTTATTGGCATGCTGTGGGCAGTTCAAAATATAGATGAAACAGATGCGAATCGGGATTATTGGCGCGGGACGGGTAGCACATCATCTGGCACGGGCATTGAGTGCACGGCACCAGATAGTACAGATTTATAGCCGCAGTTTGGATAAGGCAGCGCAGCTGGCACAGCAGGTACAGGCCAGTGCAATTCACAGCCCGGCACAGTTTGATGCGACACTGGACTTGGTGATCATTGCGGTGAGTGATCAATCCATTGCCGCAGTGATTGAGCAGGTGCATCCTCATCTGCCTGAAGTGCTGATGGTCCATACCTCCGGCAGTACTGCAATGCAGCTGTTACAGCAGGTACATGCACGTGCCGGAGTATTTTATCCGCTGCAAACCTTTAGTCTGGAACGTGAGATTGACTGGAGTCAGACCCCTGTATTTATTGAAGCGGCAGATGAAGACGATCAGGCTGTATTATTGCAGCTGGCCAATGAACTCAGTCAGCGGGTCTATGCCTATAGCTCCGAGCAGCGTCTGAGCCTGCATCTGGCCGCGGTGTTTGCTTGTAATTTCAGTAATTATTGTTATGACATAGCCCGGCAAATTGTTGATGTCCAGCAGGTCGATTTTAGTCTGCTGTATCCGTTAATGCTGGAAACGGCGCAGAAGGCCACCCAGGCCGATCCTAAAACCATGCAGACCGGCCCGGCCATGCGTGGTGATCAGAATATTTTACAGATGCATCAGCAGTTATTGGCTGATGCGCAGCGACTTGATTTACAGGCGGTCTATCAACTATTCAGCCAGCAGATTTTAGAACGTCATCAGTCATAAACCATTGTTGTTATCTTCGGTTTTATACTGGTTAATCGAGTCGTTGATCTGATCTTTTAAATCACTTTTGACTGGTAGATCATCTATTTTGTCTAATCTCAAGATAGGGACGTATAAAAAAAAGCGCTGAGATTTCAGCGCTTTTTCAACTTTGCGATTAAGAAATTTTCTTAAAGATAAAGTCGTTAATCTTGTGACCGGCTTCAATACCGCGGCGTTCAAATTTGGTTTGCGGGCGCCATTCCGGACGTGGATAGCTGTTGCCTTTGCCTGCCAGGTTTTCTAAACGGGAACGGTTGTCCAGCACGTCCAGCATCCATTCTGCATACGGTTCCCAGTCAGTTGCTGCATGGAAAGTACCGCCCATTTCCAGTTTTTGTTCAATCAGTTCCATACGCTCATCCACCACAAAGCGGCGTTTGAAGTGGCGTTTCTTTTGCCATGGGTCCGGGAAGTACAGTTGCACGGTGTTAATGCTGTTGTCTGGCATTTCACGCAGCACCTGAATTGCATCGGCATCCAGTACGCGCAGGTTGCTTAAACCGGCTGTGCCTGCTTCATATACGCACTGGGCAATACCCGGCACATGCACTTCAATACCCACAAAGTTACGCTCCGGATTGGCCTGCGCCATTAAGACCAGTGAACGGCCCATTCCAAAACCGATTTCTACCGTTAAAGGACGTTCTGGATGTTCAAAATGCTGACGTAAATCGCCAACCGGATATTCCAAAATTAGGTGACCATATTGTTCAAGCGCAGTACGTTGAGAGGTGTTGAGTGGTGAGGAACGACGCATAAACGTCACAATTTCACGGTGCTCGTTTAAGTTGTCCAGCTCGACGACTTGCTGGTCTAATTGATCATTCGACATAACTTTGGCAATCGTAAAAAATTCAAATGCGGTATTTTAAGTCCTGAGCAGTTGAAGTCAAATTTTTTCATGCATTGCGCTATTTTTTTCACGGCAGCTGTCATGAAAATGCAGAAATAGTTTCATCAAATGTTCATACATCTGTCATGTCTAAAAAATAGCCTGAATAAGCTTTAACAACTGATAAAAAACAATGAAATTACATACTTTATGCTGGGCCATGGCACTCATGGGTTGTGGCTTTTCTGCACATGCAGAGCTGATGTTCAGTCAATATGTCGATGGTACATCGAACCGTAAGGGACTGGAGATTTATAACCCTGATGCGACAGCGGCCGATTTATCTCAGTATCAAATCAAGATTTTTTCCAATGGCTCAACCACAGCCGGACTGACGGTATCTTTAGAGGGAGTGTTGCCGGCCAAAGCTGAATATCTGGTCGGGCGAAGTGAATTGGAGCTGGTGCTGGGCGATCTGGTCAAAAAAATCGCAAGTCTGAATTTTAATGGTAATGATGCGGTTGTGCTGTATAAGCATAATACACCGGTCGATCGTTTTGGTGTGCTTGGACAGACTACGAGTTGGGCAGAGGGCACCAGTTTAAGCCGCAATAAAACCACGCATAGTGTTAGCTCAGTTGACCCAACAGCACCTTTTGATGTGAACAGTGAATGGACGGCCTGGTCTGACCGGAATGCTTTTAGTCAGTATTTGCTGCCAGAAGGAGAGCAGCCACCGCCTGTGACGGAAACGATTAGCTGTAGCAGTTCTGATACTGCCATTGCCGATTTGCACAGTGCCAGCAAGAACCAGATCTATACCGTGCGTGGGGTGATGACCGCAGATTATCGTTATAGCAATGGTTTTTCCGGTTTTTATCTGCAAACGCCAGATAGTAAAGCCAAACCAAACCTGAATAATGCGATTTTTGTTTATATTCCGGCCAGCAGCCAGATTAAAGGCGGGCAGGTTGGAGAAGAGGTGATTTTACGTGGCCGGCTCACTAGCTATCAAAACCAGCTGCAGCTGGACCAGCTGACTCAGGATATTCAAACCTGTAATCCGCAAGCGGCAAGCTGGGTAGCACCAAAAACGGTAAATTTACCGTTTGAAAGCCTGACGGATATGCAGCAGCATGCACCGCAGCGTTATCAGGGTGCGCTGGTTAAACTGCCGCAAACTCTGACCGTCAGTGAAAACTATAATTATGGCCGTTATGGCGAGCTGGCCCTAAGCCTTGGGCGTTTATATATGCCGACCAATCTGTATCCTGCCAAATCCGACGAAGCACTCAGCCTGGCCAAACAAAACCTGCTGTCGAAAATTATTCTGGATGATGGCTATAACAACCAGAACCGGACGCCGTGGTTGCCGCTGAACTTTAATGCGCAAAATACCTTAAGAGCCGGCTATGAGCTGCAAAATGTAGAAGGGATTTTGGAATATCGTTTTAACCAGTGGCGTATTCAGCCTGTTCAGGGCAGAACCTTGCCGAATATCGTGGCAGACAAAAATGAGCGCAGTAGCGTCAGCGCTAAAAATACTGCCCAGATTCGTGCTGCGGCCTTTAACGTCCTGAACTATGACAATGGCGCGGCACAAGGCTTCCCGACCGAGCGCGGTGCAAAAACCAAAGCAGAGTTCGACAAGCAGCATCAGAAAATTGTCAGTGCCTTAAAAGCCATTGATGCCGATGTCTATGGCCTGAATGAAATTGCCAACAATGGTTATGGCCCAGACAGCGCCATTGCCTATTTAACCCAAAGCTTGGGGCCAGACTGGAAGTATGTGACACCGCCAAATGCAGATCGCTTGGGCACCGATGCCATTGCCGTAGCAATAATTTATAACAGCAAACGCCTGACGCCGGTGAATGCTGCTGCCGTGTTTGATGATGGTACACAATTGAACCGTGTCACCATAGCGCAAAGTTTTAAGCCTGTGGCGGGTGGTGAAAGCTTTACCGTGGTGCCTCAGCATCTAAAATCCAAAGGTAGCTGTCCTGATACCGGCCTAGATGCAGATCAGAGCGATGGCCAGGGCTGCTGGAATAGCACCCGTGTGACCGCAGTACAGAAATTAATGCAATGGCTGGCGACCAATCCAACCAAAGTAACGCAGCCCAATGTCCTGATTCTGGGCGACTTAAACAGTTATGCCAAAGAAGATCCGATTTTGGCGCTGGAAAAGGCCAACTATAAAAATCTGTTTAATGATGAAAAAATCGGACAGGGCAAACAGGCTTATAGTTATGTGTTTGGTGTAGCCAGTAATACCCAGGGCTATGGCGGTGCCGGTAATTTAGACCATGCCATTGCCGATGCGCAATTGTATCCACGGGTTAAACGTGCTTTTGCATGGGCCATTAATGCCGATGAACCGACGGCGCTAGCCTATAACGAAGACTATAAAACTGCCGAGCAGATTCAGGCCTTTTATAGCCCGGATGCTTTCCGTTCATCTGACCACGACCCGATTATTATTGATCTGGATTTGGCAGATGCACCGGTAGAGCCAAAGCCATCGGAAGACTCCAAAGCGGATACCCATGGGGGGAGTACCGGTCTATGGTCATTATTGGGATTATTCGGTCTGAGTGCTGCGGCTTGGTTACGTCGCCGTAAATAAGGCGGGTATTGATCTGCCATAAAAAAACGCCTGATTATCAGGCGTTTTTTTATGTGGTTTTACTCAAGCTTAATTCGGACTTAATTTATCAATCAGGGTGTCACTGGCTTCATTCAAGCCAATCAGCTCGACCTGAATCCCGCGAGCTTCAAATTTTTGCACCACGGTATTCAGCATATTCACTGAGGTTAAATCCCAAATATGCGCGTGAGTCAGATCAATCTTTACCTGTTGCAGATTTTCCTTAAAGTCAAAGAACTGGAAAAACTTGTCCGAGCTGCTAAAGAAAATCTGTCCGGTAATCTGATAACGGCGTGTATCCTGTACGCGTTCAGACTGAACTTTGACTTCACTTTCCAGCTTATTCACCAGGAATAAGGCCGACAGCAATACCCCAACGAAAACACCCAAGGCCAGGTTGTGTGTGGCCAGTACAATCGCCACCACGGTCAGCATCACAATATTACTTTGCTTTGGATGCTTGCTAAAGTTACGCACCGAATCCCAGTTAAAGGTGGTAAAGGCCACCATAATCATAATCGCCACCAGCGCCGCCATTGGAATATAAGCCAGCCAGTCTTTAAAGAACACCACCAGACACAGCAGGAAAACGCCGGCGACCAAAGTAGAAAGACGGGTACGCGCACCAGAGCTGACGTTAATAATCGACTGGCCAATCATGGCACAGCCGGCCATCCCGCCCATAAAACCGCTGACAATATTGGCATAGCCCTGACCACGACATTCCTGATGACGGTCACCTTCAGTTTCCGTCACTTCATTCACAATGGTGGTGGTCATCATGGTTTCCAGTAAACCCACTGTCGCAAGGGTGATGGAATAGGGGAAAATAATCGCCAGTGTTTCAAAATTCAGCGGAATTTCAGGAATTAAAAATACCGGTAAGGTGTCTGGAAATTGTCCCAGATCACTCACCGTACGCATATCGGCACCCAAAAACAGCGCCAGCAGACTCAGCACAATAATGCAGATTAAGGGTGAGGGCACCGCCTTGCCAATTTTAGGCAGATAGGGAAACAGATAAACCACCGCCAGCCCCAGGCCGACAAAGACATAGCCCCACAGATCCATTTGCATCAGCTCTGGAAGTTGCGCGACAAAAATTAAAATCGCCAGCGCATTCACAAAACCATAGACCACCGATTGCGACACAAAACGCATCAGCTTGGCCACTTTAAAATAGCCGGCCACCACTTGAATGATTCCGGTCAGTACCGTTGCCGCCAGCAAATATTGCAGCCCGTGCTCTTTGACCAGGGTAATCATCAGTAGCGCCATGGCACCTGTCGCGGCCGAAATCATTGCCGTGCGGCCACCAAAAAAGGCAATGGTCACGGCAATACAGAAGGAGGCATATAGGCCAACTTGTGGATCGACACCGGCAATTGCAGAAAAGGCAATGGATTCAGGAATCAGGGCCAGCCCCACCACCAGACCGGCCAGCACATCGGTCCGGATATTGGAAAACCACTCTTCTTTTTTCAGACTAATCACAATCGGCTTTTCATGAAACTTTAAAGGCGACTATGGTAAAACAAATGAAGTGAAAAAAGCAGCCGCAATCCACTTGAAAAAGCGCCGCGCTTGCTCAATATTGAAAAGGTAAATGTTTTTTACGCATTTACGCTTTTTTGCAATTTACAGGTTCGATCACTTGAAAGTTTGTTAGAAGCCATTTAAAACAGTTAGTAGTTATATAACAAGGATCAGATATGAAGCTTTATTATTCACCGGGTGCATGTTCTTTAGCGGCCCATATTATTTTAAATGAAATTAATGTAGATTTTGATTTAGAACGTGTCGACCTGAAAACCCATAAAACCGAAAAAGGTCATGATTATTACGAAATTAATCCAAAAGGCTATGTTCCGGCGCTTGAGATTAATCCAGGTCTGATTCTGACCGAAAACGTGGCAATTTTACCGTTTCTGGCCCAGCACGATCCAAAACAAGATTTAATTCCGCCATCAGGCATGGGCCGTGCCAAAGTGCTGGAATGGTTAGGTTATCTCAACTCGGAACTGCATGATGCCTACGCGGTATTCTTTGGTGGCCAGTTAACCGATGATGAAAAAAATAAAGCCTATGCTGAAATTGACCGTCTGTTAAGTTATATTGATAAAACTATTGGTGAATCAGACAATGAGTATCTGGTCGATGATAACTTTGGCCCGGCCGATGCCTATTTATTCGTACTGACCAACTGGTCGAACCATATTCATCATGATTTAACCCCATATACCCATATTATTGCGCTACGCAATAAAGTGGCCGAGCGTCAATCGGTGCAGATTGCCATGCGTGATGAAGGCTTGATTCCTTGATTCAGGTCTAAAAACCGCAATAAAAAAGGACTCAAGCAGAGTCCTTTTTTCATGTTTAGCTTTTAATCAAGTAAAACCTGAAGGAGTAACTTATCTCTCAGCGCAGATAATGTCCGGATTATTTAAAGAAATAACCGGTTTCTGGCGAGCTGGCATTGGCCATACGTTTACGCGGCATCCGGCCTGCCAGATAAGCTTCACGGCCCGCTTCCACTGCTTTGCGCATTGCCGAAGCCATCAGGACCGGATTTTGCGCTGCTGCAATTGCAGTATTCATTAACACACCATCACAGCCCAGTTCCATGGCAATTGCTGCATCGCTGGCAGTGCCGACACCCGCATCGACCAGTACCGGTACTTTGGCATTTTCTTTAATAATAGAAATGGTATGCGGGTTTAAAATCCCCAGCCCTGAACCAATTAAGCTGCCTAAAGGCATAATTGCCACACAGCCCATGCTTTCCAGTTCTTGTGCCACAATCGGATCATCCGAGGTGTAGACCATAATCTCGAAACCATCATCAATAAGCGTACGCGCTGCCTTTAAGGTTTCGGTGATGTTTGGATACAGGGTTTTTTCATCGCCCAGTACTTCCAGTTTTACCAGATTATGACCATCGAGCAGTTCACGTGCCAGCATACAGGTACGCACTGCACTGTTGGCATCAAAACAGCCGGCTGTATTTGGCAAAATGGTATATTTTTCTGGTGGAATCACAGATAGCAAATTTGGCTGATCGGGATGCTGACCAATATTCACGCGACGAATAGCAACGGTTACAATTTCCGCACCACTGGCCTGAATGGCCAGATCTGTTTCCTGTAGATCTTTATATTTTCCCGTGCCCACCAGCAAGCGCGAGTTAAAAGTGCGTGAACCGATTTTAAGTTGAGTGTCTTCCATACGTGCTCCGTCTTAGCCGCCGCCAACGGCATGAATAATTTCAATGCGGTCTTGATCATGAATAGGGGTGCTTTCCAGTCGGCTTTTCGGCACAATCATCTCGTTTTGTTCTACCGCAAAACGTTTGCCTTCCAACGCCAGTTGTTGCACCAGTTCTAGTAAATTATGGCACTGTGTCTGTTGTAATTCGCCGTTTAAATAAATGTGCATACCTGCAGTTTCCTAGCTGTTCCGTTCCCGAATTATCGGGCATATTTCATGGCATTCCAGGCCAGTACCAGCCAGCCGGCAATCATTAGCGCACCGCCAATTGGGGTAATGACCCCCAGACCGCGCGGCAAACCTAGCGCCATCACATACAATGAGCCACAGAAAAACACAATCCCGACCTGAATCAGCAGGAAGCTGGCTTTAATGGGAAATTGAGTCATGACTTTGGCCAGAATCGCCAGTGCCAATAATCCGAGGGCATGATAGAAAAAATAATCAGTCGCTGTTTGCCACCACGCCAGTTGAGCTTCTGTTGCGCGTGCTTTTAAGCCATGTGCCCCAAATGCACCTAACATCACCGCAAGTGCTAAATTAAGGGCAGAAATTGCAATCCACATAGCAAGAATGACCTGAGTAAATTTGCGCTCAACCTTAACATTTTTCCGGGCAACGAGAAAGTGAAAAACTTTCACCCTGAAATGTGGTATTGAATCCAGCTTTTTGATTTTAGGGGGGAAGAAAATGGATTTCTTTAAGATCATCGCCCGGTTTCAGCAAGCACAGACAGCAAAAAAGGGCAGATCGCCCTTTTTTAACTTTAGCACTCTGGAATCATCACTTAGTTAGATGACATTGCCACTTTAATTTTTTCCATGGCATTTTTTTCAAGCTGGCGAATACGCTCCGCAGACACATTATATTCAGCAGCTAGTTCATGCAGGGTCGATTTATCATCATCTAACCAGCGACGCTGCAAGATATTACGTGAACGGTCATCCAGCTGCTCCATGGCTTTATGCAGGGCAGAGGTACTTTGTGCCTCATAATCTTCATCTTCGACCAGACGGGCCGGATCGTAACGGTTATCTTCTAAATAAAGCGCCGGCGCAATATGGGTAGTGTTTTCACTTTCATCATCATTTTGCGCTTCGAAAGCCGCGTCATAAGCGGTCAGACGGCCTTCCATTTCCAGGACCTGTTCCGGAGTGACATTCAGGTCGTTGGCAATCGATTTGGCTTCTTCCAGCGTCAGTTTTTTGCTGGATTTTTTCAGGCTGCGTAAATTAAAGAACAGTTTACGCTGTGCCTTGGTGGTGGCAATTTTAACAATACGCCAGTTACGGATCACGTATTCGTGAATCTCGGCTTTAATCCAGTGCACGGCAAATGACACCAGACGCACGCCCATATTCGGGTCGAAGCGTTTCACGGCCTTCATTAGACCGAGGTTGCCTTCCTGAATCAGGTCGCCTTGTGGCAAACCATAACCTGCATAACTACGCGCAATATGGACTACAAATCGCAAATGCGACATGACCAGCATTTTCGCTGCATCTAAATCTTGATCGTAATAATAACGTTCAGCTAACTCTTTTTCTTGTTCAGCCGTTAAAATAGGAATTTGATTGACGGTACTAATATAAGCACCGAGATTTACGCCTGGCGCAGATAATGACAGGGGCATCAACTGATTGCGGCTGTCACTCATGAGTTCTCCTTATAGGATCGGTGGGTCGTATTACCTGTAAATTTCATCTTAATACCAATATCCTTGCAAATTAAGGAAAAAAGGTAGAGAAATGTAAAGTTTTATGCCAATGCATGCTGTTTACTTTAATTGAAAATTATTTAATTTCAATAAAGTAATGAAACTCGTTGGCAGAAATTTGTGTCAATTCACAGCCGTACTGGTGAATCTGACAATAGCGGCTGACATCTTGCTGACTATGCGGGTCAGAGGACTTGAGCAGAAAGTGTCCGGCGCCGGTTTTTTTTAAAGCGCGTTTTAGCATCAGTAAGGGCATGGGGCAGGGTTGTCCCATCGCATCAATGATGATCATTTCATCGACAGAGTTGTCCATAATCTGCTTCAATCGGGTCTTTAAAAAAGGACTCAAAATATTAGCAAATTTGGTGCCAAATCTAAAGTTTATTTGCGGTTTTTATCAAAATATAACATTGAAAAATCTTGAATTAACTTTGTCAAAAAAAGCATGAATTCTGAATAAGATAAATCAAAAAAAATCTATTATTTGTCATAAACCCGTGTTAAGCTCGATGCGTATTTAGGATTTGAGATAGGCAGTTGTTGTTTGTCGCCCTATTACAAATTGGATGTAACCGGGATTTTGTTAATAGTTATACAGAATGATTACAAGCTTAGAAATAAAAATATTTTTAAACTTTGTTTACTCTGCTGTTTGCAACACCGGGTGGTCCTTCTTTTTAATCAATGAGGATTAACTTATGACAGCTCGTGAACAAGGCGTAGTTAAATGGTTCAACGACACTAAAGGTTTTGGCTTTATTCAACGTAACGGCGGCGACGATGTATTCGTTCACTTCCGTGCGATTCAAGGCGAAGGCCACCGTTCACTTCGTGACGGTCAACGTGTTGAGTTCAGCGTAGTTAAAGGTCAAAAAGGCTTCCAAGCGGAAGAAGTACAACCTTTAGACTAATCGTTGGATTAATCTGAAAAACGCTCCATCTATTGGGGCGTTTTTTGTTTATAATATGATACGTTTTTGTGATTAATAAGTTAGAGCACATTTTTATGTCATCTGGTTTTGAAACCTTAAATTTACATCCGAAACTGAGACAAGCTATTGCGGCCTTAGGTTTTAAGGAAATGACGCCCATTCAGCAAAAGGTTTTAAAATTTACTTTGGCTGGACATGATGCCATTGGTCGCGCCCAGACCGGTACCGGCAAAACCGCTGCCTTCCTCATTAGCGTAATCAATGACTTATTGAATAATCCGGTGAAAGAGCAGCGTTTCCGTGGTGAGCCGCGTGCCCTGATTCTGGCACCGACCCGTGAACTGGCCTTACAGATTGAAAGCGATGCCAAAGAGCTGGTGAAGTTTACCGACCTGCATGTAGTGACCTTGTTGGGCGGTGTCGATTTTGACAAGCAAAAAGCGCAGCTGGATAAAAACTTTGTCGACATTATGGTCGCGACCCCGGGTCGTCTGATTGACTTTGTCGAGCAAAAAGAAGTCTGGCTGGATCAGCTGGAATTTCTGGTGATTGATGAAGCCGACCGTTTACTGGATATGGGCTTTATTCCATCGGTAAAACGGATTGTGCGTTTTTCACCGCGTAAAGAGCAGCGCCAGACTTTAATGTTCTCAGCCACTTTTAGCTACGATGTGCTGAATCTGGCCCAGCAATGGTTATTTGAACCGGTGACTGTCGAAATTGAACCGGAAAAGAAAACCAATGCCGATGTCGAACAGCGCGTATATATGGTGTCGAATTCAGACAAATATAAACTGTTGCAAGATATTCTGCGCGATGAGCCAATTGAAAAAGTCATGATTTTTGCTAATCGCCGCGATCAGGTGCGCCGTCTGTATGACCATCTGAAACGTGATGGCTATAAAGTGGTGATGTTATCCGGTGAAATTGCCCAGGACAAACGCCTGAAAATGCTGGACCAGTTTAAAAATGGCAAACACAACATCATGATTGCCACCGATGTCGCCGGACGCGGCATTCACGTCGATGGCGTGTCACATGTAGTGAACTTTACCTTGCCAGAACAGTCAGATGATTATGTACACCGTATTGGCCGTACTGGTCGTGCTGGTACGCGTGGGGTCAGTATCAGTTTCCTAGCCGAAGATGATGCTTTCTATTTGCCAGAAATTGAAAAAGCCATCGGGCAAAAATTGCCATTAACCCGTTTAGACGGTTATTGCTAGGTTTTGATTTGCTGGGTGGGTGCTGAGGCAGCTACCCGCATCAAAATGAAAAAAATGGATCAGCTCCAAAGGATCTGATCCATTTTTTATTGCATCTTTTGATTACGTTTAGATTAGTTGGCCTGACAGCGGAAGGTGAGTACGGTCTGATAATCATCATCCTGCGCCAGCTGGGCATTACGACCCGAGATGGTGCCGAGTACAGTCGCGGCAGCCTGAATCATCTGTCCGGTCTGTTCATCGACCACACCTTTTAAAGCGCCGTTATAAGTGGTCTGTTCATCGACCACCACCGGTGTAGCGCGGCTACCACAGGTTTTGTTGGCCGCACTAATTGCGTTGTTTTTGGAGATGATATTGCTTTTCCCTAAACCGGTGACTTCGTACTGATTATTTTCTTTCTGAATTGCCAGCGAAGAGGTCGGGTTTGAAGCACAGGCGGTCAAAAATAGCGCAGCGGTGGCTGCAGCACTTAAACCAATCAGCTTGTTCATGTGTGGTCCCCATATTTTATTTGTTGAATCAGTCATCTATCTAAACATATCTGCACTTTTAGAGTTTGTAGAAGCTGTAAAGAAATGCAGTTTTATATAGTGGCTCTGTGACAGACAAGCCGGCCATTAAAACTCAGGATTTATACAAATAACCCAACGCAAATAGAGTAAATTCTGTGGTTTATGCTAATCTTGAGGCAGATTTTATAGATAGATATAAGCCAATGACGGATACAATGGAAGCTACGGTTCATCAGAATATTCATCAACGTCAGTCGATTGGGCATCTGGTCGAGCCGGCACCGAATGCAGCGCAGCTGGAGCGTGCCTTTCAGGCAGCCTTGACCGCGCCTGATCATCATCGTTTAAAACCGACCCGTTTTGTGGTGATTCCGGCAGAGCGCCGCGAAGCTTTTGGCGAGTTGCTGGTACAGGCTCTGGCCGATTTAGGCCAGACCGATGCGGTGCAGCTGGAACGTGTGAAACAGCATCCTTTCCGGGCGCCATTACTGGTGCTGGCACTGACCAAATTCCAGCCGCATCCTAAAGTTCCGGATTTTGAGCAGACCTTAAGTACCGGGGCGGCGGTACAGAATTTCCTGCTGTCTTTACAGGCACAAGGCTTTGCCAGCATGTGGCGCAGTGGTGCTGTAGTGGAATCAAAATTATTGAAAAAAGCTTTGAAATTAAATGAAGATGATTTAATTTCAGGCATCATCTATATTGGAACTGCCGCAAAAGCGATTGCGCCGCGTGCGGACATTCAGACTGACGCCTATGTCAGTTACTGGACTGAATAAGCATCGCATACGGCTGAGGATATAAAAATAATGTCAGAATTGAATTTTGCCAGTCTGGTAGAACCGGTCAATATTGATCAGAAAACCGCATTAAGAATTACCGTCTTGGGTGGGGGCAGTTTTGGTACCGCCATGGCCAATACCGCGGTGCGTAACGGCTGCGATACCATGATCTGGATTCGGGATGAAGCCACCGCTGAAGAAATTAACCGCACTCATATCAATAAACGCTATTTGCCAGATTTTCCTTTAGAGCCGGGCTTAAAAGCAGTGTCGGATCTGGAACTGGCGGTGCGCGACCGCGATATTATTTTGGTCGCCATTCCAAGTCATTCTTTTCGTGATGTGCTGAAGCAGATTAAGCCGTTTATCACCTCGCAAGCGGTGGTGTCCCTGACCAAGGGCATTGAGGCCAAAACCTTCTGCTTTATGAGCGATATTATTCGTGCCGAATTGCCAGAAGTGCCGTATGGCGTGCTGTCTGGCCCGAACCTGGCCAAAGAAATTGTAGCCGGGCAGCCCGCCGGAACCGTGATTGCCAGCCAGTCAGAACTGGTGCGTTATGCGGTGCAGCAGGCACTGCACAGTGCTTTATTCCGTGTATTCGGTAGTGATGATGTACACGGGGTTGAACTTGGCGGGGCGTTAAAAAATATTTATGCCGTGGCGATGGGCATGGCTGCCGCGTATAACGTCGGTGAAAATACCAAAAGTATGATTCTAACCCGAGCCTTAGCTGAAATGAGCCGTTTTGCGGTCAAGCTGGGCGCCAACCCGCTGACGTTCCTTGGTTTGTCAGGTGTCGGTGATTTATTTGCCACCTGTAGCAGTCCATTGAGTCGTAATTATCAGGTGGGGTATGCACTGGGCAAAGGTAAAACCCTGGAACAGGCCACACAGGAACTGGGCCAGACTGCAGAAGGGATTAATACCATTGTGCAGGTCAAAGCACGTTCTGAAGAGCTGGATGTGTATATGCCAATTACCAGCGCCTTGTATGATGTGATTTATGAAGGACAGCCGCCGCTGACGATTGCACTGGCACTCATGAAAAATGGCCATCGTAGTGATGTAGAGTTTGTATTGCCGCATCATGAAGTATAAATTGTTTAAAATATGACAGTTTGATGAACCGAACTGTCATATTTACTGCTTATAATGCGGACAAAATGAAATAAGGAAATGTATATGCAATTGACCCTAGTGCGTCATGGTGAAGCTTCACCACCCGTGCATGGTAATGATATTAAACGTCCCCTGACCGAACGTGGGCATATCCAGGCACAGCAAACGGCAGAGTATTTAAAAGATCTGATCCGTCCGGATGTGTTTGTGGTCAGTCCGCTGTTACGTGCCCAGGAAACGCTGGCGCATATCCAGACCTATTTTAAAGATGTGCCTGTGGTGATCTGCAATACCATTAAACCGGATGATGATGCGACTCAAGCTGTTGAGTGGTTATCGCATTTGCCTTATGAATCAATTGCGGTGGTGTGTCATATGAATGTGGTGGCCCATATTGCAGAGCAGTTAACTGGGGAATCTTTCCATCCTTATGCGCTGGCAGAAGCGCGTATTTATGAGCAGGCGGTTATTGCTGCAGGTTTATCGACACAAATAAAAAGTTTTATTCCAGACGCATAACAACACACTTTATTTCATGGCAGTACAATAACAATGTTGCAAATATGGATGCCGGAAGCCAATGGGGTTTGGCAATGGTCAAGCGGGGAGTACTGGGTTCAGGCCAATACCCTGGAAGACCTGATTCAGGCGATACAGCTTCATCAGGGTGAAGAAGCAGTGGTGTATTTCCCGAGCCGGGATATACAGATGCTGCAACAGCAGATGAGCAAGGCCCAATACAAGCAGCTGGGGCCAGAGGGGATTAAATTCCTGCTAGAAGAGTTTGTGGTATTGCCAATTGATGCCATGAAAGTGCTGCATCATTTTCAGCAGCCGGACCGCCTGACTTTACTTGGTGTGGCGCAAAGCCATGTCGAAACCTTGCAACATGCTTTGGCGCTATTGCCGGTCAAAGTCACGGCCTTATTGCCAGACTTTTTATTGCTGCCAGTGCCTGAGCCTGATCATATTGTGCTGGCCAATGTCTGTGGCCGGTTGCTGGTACGTGAAAATGAATATCTGGGCAGCTCGGTCGATGATCTGGCTTTATTTCTGGATTATCAGGCGCCTGAACAGCGTTATCAGATCAGTAATTTTACCGCCGAACAGATGCACAGTATTGAGGCTATCAGCACGCATGAGCAGTTAAGCTCTTTCCATTATGAAGTGCCGGTGCTGAAAAAAGTCAAACAGCATCCTTTTAATATTTTACCCAAAGCCAAAAGTGAATCGGGCATTTCGGGTTACTGGAAAGCCTGTGCTGCGGTATTTTTGGGGATTCTGGTGGTGCAGTTCAGTTATGATGCCACGCGCTGGTATCAGTATAAAAAAGTCGCGAATCAGACCGCGGTGCAGGCGATTGATCAGTTTAAATACTGGTTTGGGCAAAACTATCCGGTCACCGAGCAAAATATTAAAAGCCAGTTTGAATATCAGTTAAAACAAAGCCAGACTGCCGATACCCAGGCCTTACAGTTGCTCAGTCGGGTCGGGCCGGTATTGATGCAGAATCAGATTGTGGCCAGACGGGTCAATTATGATCTGTCCAGCCTGAATATGGAATTGCAGGCCAGTTCCGCAGCCAGCTTGCAGGCATTGACCCAGCAATTAAACCAGCAAGGCTTTAAGGTCGAGCTAGGTAATATTCAACCGGCCGCCAACGGCGCAATCGGACTGGTGAAAATACAATAATGAAAGCAGTAGAAAAAATTCAGCAGCGTTGGGATCAGTCGCTGGAAAAATTAAATGACTATTTAGATACGCTGAGCTTGCGTGAACGGATCATGGTGATTTTTACCGGTATTTTTGTGCTGGTGGCCGCCGTCGGATCGGCGCTGTGGTATATGCACGGCGCAGCAGATCAGCAGCAAAAACGGCTCAATACCTTAAAAGATCTGGTGGTGTGGATGCAAAGCAACGCCGTGACCATGAAGCCGGCCGGGGATTTACAGCTCAGCAGTCTGGAAAAAGTACAGCGCGTGGCACAGCAGCAGGGTTTGTCGGTGGCATCGCAGCAGTCGGGTGAAAAAATTCAAATTGTAAGCAGTCATGCACAATATTCTGTGCTGGCCAATTTCCTGACCCAGCTGGCACAAATGGGATTAAGCATTGAAAAAATGGAATTAATTTCTGATGCCGGGCAGATTAAATTAACGGCGACAGTGCAATAACCGGTAAAAATAAACAATGGTCAAGCATGGTGTTTTCAACAATCTGGGCCTATAATAGGCCGACTTAAAAAGCCGTAGACTTTTGCCGATATGTTGTATTCTCTTGCCCGCCCTTTGTTGTTTTCTTTGGCACCGGAGCGTGCACATGAGCTCACATTATCTTTATTAAAATCAGGTCATAAAATGGGCCTGATGCGTCAGCAGGTGGCAGCAAAACCGGTCACCTGTATGGGTATTGAATTCCCGAATCCGGTAGGTCTGGCTGCAGGCCTGGACAAAAATGGTGCCTATATTGATGCACTGGCCGCTCTAGGTTTTGGTTTTATTGAAATTGGTACCATCACCCCGCGTCCACAAGCCGGTAATCCACATCCGCGTCTGTTCCGTTTACCGCAGGCCAAAGCCATTATTAACCGCATGGGTTTTAATAATGATGGCGTCGATAAGCTGATTGAAAACGTCAAGGCCGCCAAATTTAAAGGCGTACTGGGGATTAATATTGGTAAAAATGCCGATACTCCGGTAGAAAAAGCGGTTGATGATTATCTGATCTGTTTAGAAAAAGTTTATAATTACGCCTCTTATATTACGGTCAATATCTCATCACCAAACACCAAGAATTTGCGTAGTCTGCAAAGCGGCGATGCCCTGACCGAGCTGTTGCAAACCTTGAAACAGCGTCAGTTGGCGTTGGCCGAAGAGCATCAGCATTATGTACCGTTGGTGCTGAAAGTCGCGCCAGATCTAGAACCGTCCGATATTGAATTTATTGCCCAGCAATTACTGCAATTTAAAATTGATGGTTTAATTGTGACCAATACCACCTTGTCTCGTGAAGGGGTAGAGAATTTGCCACATGGCGATGAAGCCGGTGGTTTATCGGGTGCGCCAGTATTTGAAAAGAGTACCGCGTGTCTGGCAGCCTTTGCCAAAACCTTAGAGGGCAAAATTCCTTTAATTGGTGTTGGTGGTATTCTTTCAGGTGAGCAGGCAGTTGCGAAACGCAATGCCGGTGCAACTTTGGTACAAGTGTATAGCGGTTTGGTCTATACTGGCCCGGAACTTGTGAAAGATTGTGTAGACGCACTTTAAAGTCATGAACGCCATCGATATCTTTATACTGATTATTCTGCTCATTGGAGGGCTTAACGGTTTGCGTCAAGGATTTATTAAAGCCTTTGCGAACTTGGTCGGTTGGATTTTTGCCCTGATTGTGGCGGCAAAATATGCTTCCGTTCTAGCGCCTTCAATGACCGCTCTCAGTGCTGATCCGGTGGTTCAGAAAATTGCGGCCTTTGCTTTTATTGTGTTGGTGATTGTGGTGCTGACCTGGATGGTGAGCGCATTATTAAACCGCATCTTGAAATCGCTGAAACTGGGCCCATTAAATCGTTTAGCCGGTGGTGCGTTTGGTACCCTCAAAGGTCTGCTGATTGTGCTAATTGCCATTCAGGGCATTGGGCCGTGGGTCGAAAGTTCGCCGCACTGGAAACAGTCCAAATTTATTCAAACCCTTTTACCTTATGCGCCTTGGGCCACACAAATGTCCAAAGATGCCGCCAATGAGGCTTTACAGCACATCAAATCAGAAGATGCTCCGAAATCTTCTGGTTCTTCATCTGAACCTGAACGAAAGGGCGCAGATGAGTCAACGAATAATCCTTTTTATTAATCCTAGCTGGTCTGCGAGGTTGCTATGTGTGGAGTAGTTGGTATAGCTGGTAAATCACCTGTTAACCAAATGTTGTTTGATGCATTAACGATGTTACAACATCGGGGACAAGATGCAGCTGGGATTGTCACTTGCCAGGAAGGTCGCTTGTTCTTGCGTAAAGACAACGGCATGGTGCGTGATGTATTCCATACCCGTCACATGCGTGCCTTGCTGGGCAACTACGGGATTGGTCATGTGCGTTATCCGACGGCAGGTTCATCTAGCAGTGCAGAAGCGCAGCCGTTTTATGTGAACTCGCCGTACGGTATTACGCTGGCGCATAACGGTAATCTGACCAATGCCGAAGAAATTCATGAAGACCTGTTCAAGACTGATTTACGTCACATGAATACCGATTCAGATTCAGAAGTACTGTTAAACGTTTTTGCCCATGAATTACAAAAACGCGGCAAGCTGGAGCCGGCAGCAGAAGATATCTTCCATGCGGTAACGCGTGTGCATGAGCGTTGTAAAGGGGCTTATGGCGTGGTGGCCATGGTGACCGGTCAAGGGATTGTGGGCTTCCGTGACCCGCATGGGATTCGTCCGTTAATTTACGGTTCGCGTGAAACCGATGAAGGCATGGAATACATCATTGCCTCTGAATCGGTGGCAATTACGGCACTGGGCTTTAAAGTCGAGCGTGACCTGGCACCGGGTGAAGCCATCTTCATTGACTCTAACGGCCAGATGTTTACCCAGCAGTGTGCGGCCCAATCTGAATATCATCCATGTATTTTTGAATATGTGTATTTCGCGCGTCCAGATGCGACCATTGATGGTATTTCGGTTTATAAAGCCCGTTTAAAAATGGGTGAGAAGCTGGCGCAAAAAATCCTGCGTGAATGGGGTGAGGAACACGATATTGATGTCGTGATTCCAATTCCAGATACTTCGCGTACTTCGGCCTTGGAACTGGCCAACACCTTAGGTGTTAAATTCCGTGAAGGCTTTATGAAAAACCGTTATATCGGTCGTACCTTCATTATGCCAGGTCAGCAGCAGCGTAAAAAATCGGTACGTCAAAAGCTGAACCCGGTTGAGCTGGAATTTAAAGGCAAGAATGTGTTACTGGTAGATGACTCGATTGTGCGTGGTACCACCTGTAACGAAATTATCCAGATGGCACGTGACGCTGGTGCCAAACGCGTATTCTTCGCTTCAGCGGCACCGATGGTGAAATATCCAAACGTGTATGGTATTGATATGCCGGCTAAATCGGAGCTAATTGCCTCTAGCCGTAGCGTCGAAGAAATTCGTGAAATTATTGGTGCTGACCGTCTGATTTTCCAAGATCTTGAAGATTTGAAAGCTGCAGTACGTACCCATAAAGTGCCAGAAGTGAATGATTTCGATTGCTCGGTGTTTGATGGGGTTTATGTCGCAGGCGGTATTGATGAAGCCTATCTGGATAATCTTCAGCAAAAACGCAGCGATACAGCTAAAAAGAAAAAAGACAATTATATCGATGTGAATATTGATGCTGCATCGGTAGATTTGACCGGTTTGAAAGAAGAATAATTCTTGTAAAACTGGCAGGAAAAGCGGGAAATTCCCGCTTTTTTCATTTATGATGTCGCCTAAAGACAATGTAATTTAAGGAAATTTACATTGAAAGATGTAGGTTACTACTTTATTAAAAACAAGAATATGATGTGGTCTGCAAGCCTGTGTCTGCTTGCGGTCATCCTGACCATTTTTATTTTAAATACTGTACTGGGTTTGCTGGTGCATTATATTGATGCTTCGCAGTCCATTTACTGGCATAGCTTAAGTCCTTATCTGGTCGCGGTACTGCTGTCTTTAATGGGCATTTCCATTGCCATTGAATTATATATTTTCCGTTCTGGCGGCCACTCACTGGCCAAGCAGCTGTGTGCACGTCGTTTAAGCCTGATTGAAAGCACGCCGGAAGAAAGTGTTGCCTTAAAAATTACCGAACAGCTGGCCGATACCTTCGCGATTGATACGCCGGCGCTGTATGTCCTGCCGGATGAAGTCGGGGTAAATGCACTGACCGCCGGTTTTTATCCACGCGATATTGCGATTATTCTGACCTGGGGCGCCTTGCAAAACCTGGATGAGCAGGAACTGTATGGCTTGCTCAGTCATGAGTTTCATCAAATTTTAAGTGGTGAAACTGCGGAAAATACCAAGCTGAAAATTCTCTACAGCAGCCTGACCACGTTAAGCCAGTGGGGCAGTAAAGTGGCCAAACTCGGCTTTGGCAAGCAGTATTACAACACCGCTTATGCACCTGCCACGCCTTTTGTTGCACTGGGCGGCATGATCTGGCTGATTGGCAGCTTAGGCATGCTGATTACCCGTTTTATTAAATTTTTAAACCTGAGCGGGCGTACCTTTAAAAACGACCTGAAAACCAAACGTTTAATCCAGAACAATGCCAATATTCAAACCCTGCTCAGGATTTATGTGCACCATGCCGGTTCGCAAATTCACAGTGAATATTCGGAATCAATTGCGCATATGTGTTTTGCCAACTCGCTGAGTCCGCAAAGCTGGTTGAATATCCATCCGAGTATTGATGCGCGGATTTATGAGTTAAATCCGGCACTGGTGCAGGATCTACAACTGGAAAATTTAAAAAAGCTGCGCAGTCAGCCCTGGTTTGGTCTGTTTCGTTCACTGGAAGAGGTCAATGGTGAATATTATGCACCGTGGAGTTCGCCGCAACCTTTGCCTTTATTGCGGTTATCCCCGATTAGTTTTGCCATTAAAGATGCAATCAAGCCGCTGAAACCGGAAATCCGCCGTAATATGCCGCGTCCGGAACTGATCCAGCGTGCCTTGCAGACGGCCACTGGTTCGCGTGAGGTGATGATGGCAATTTTAATGATTCGCCAATACCGCGAATTTATTCCACCTGAAGTAGAAGTCAGCCGTGCCATTGTCGATGCCTTGTTGAATCTGGATGGTCGGGTGCATATCTCCATTTTTCTGGAAGCCTGCCAGAATATTGGCGGTATGCCGGCCAGTATCGCGCGGCAGTTTTTGACCAAGCTGGCCAAAATTATTCAGGAAGATGGGGAAATTGGACTGCTGGATGCCTTGCTGCTGGAGCGGGTCAAATCCGAGTTGAACCTGCTGCCGCTACATACCCCGACGGCGCTGGATGAAGTTAAACCGCAAATTGTACGTTTAATTGATGCCTTGCTGCATGTGCAGCAAATCAATAGCGGCAACCAGCTGGAAGTGCGGGAAAAAATTTTACAGCGCGTACTGACACCGTATGAAATGTCGCTGTATGAAGAAATTTCCGATGAGCCAATTGATCTGGCAGAAATTCTGAATGATATGGCCGGGCTGTTGTTGCGTGACCGTTTAAGTATTCTGGGTATTGCTGAAGCCTGTTTGTGGAATGACCGGATTATCACTCAGGATGAGCTGGATGTACTGGAGCTGCTGTACTGGCGTTTAGGCTTTGCCACCGAAGAAATGGTCGAGCGTATGCAGAAGAAAAACAGTTTAATGATTATCTAAGCACTCTATTTCTGAGTGCGGTAGGTGGATTGTGTCATCATCATTGAGCAGCTTTAATATGACTGGATGCAGAAAGCACAGCAAAACCGGACTAATCCGGCTAGAATAGCCCTATGGACATAAGTGACGATAGCAGATGATTGGGCATCAACGTGAGATTTTGGCAAGTTTGGGAATTGATATATGGATTCCCCGGGACGCTGCATCTCAAAATTTGCCCACATCTTCCTTATGGCGAGATCAGGCCCCGGCAGAACTGCTGACTGAAATTGTCATGCCGGCGGCTGTCGCGGCGACAGTACCTCAAGATATTGCCTTACAACTCAGACAGCCTGTTGCGGAACCACAAGTCTCTCCGCAAGAGAATCCAGTCGAAAGCCCGGCAGAACCTGTCACGCCTGCGGCTCTGGTTGAAGTGCAGCCTGCCTTACAGATTGATGCATTCCATTTACAAGCCATTGCTACAAAACAATATACGATTGTGCTGGATGCCACCCACATCAATGAGTCGCAGCAACAGTTATGGCGTAATATCCAGCGTGCGGCACAGGCAGAATTTTTTGAGCTGAATTGGCCCTTTGCTTTGCCTGAGCTGCAAGATGGCCGGGCGGTTTCGGTATATGTACAAGGTTTTCTGGATGCGATTGCACTGGAGAAAAAGATCATTGTGTTGGGTCAATTGCCTCATGTACAGTTAACGCAAGCTACAGCATTGCCCACTTTGGCCGAGATGCTAGAACAGCCGCTATTGAAAAAACAGCTATGGCAGGCTATGCAAGATAGAAAACACATGACGGATCAGGAATGAAACAAAAAGTTATCGCATTTAGTCAGGTTGATCAGTACGTTTTAAGCCAGCTGAAACAGCAGTATGACTTGGTAGAAATTAGCCCGAAACTGGGTGATGTTAATGAGCAGATTCGTACTCATGTCCAAGATGCTGATGGCATGATTGGTGCGGGGCGTTTGCTCAATGCCTCTAACCTGACGGGTGCGCGCCGTCTTAAAGTGGTTTCCAGCATCAGTGTCGGTTATGACAATTATGATGTGGACTATCTGACTGAGCAAAAGATTTATCTGTGTCATACACCGCATGTATTAACCGAAACCACTGCCGATTTGGCTTTTAGTCTGTTAATGGGAGCTTCGCGTCAGCTGGCCTATCTGGATCGCTGGACCAAACAGGGCGAATGGAAACGTACCGTTGGCCCGGCCCAGTTCGGTCAGGATATTCATGGTAAAACTTTAGGGGTTATTGGTTTGGGTAATATTGGTGCCGCCATTGCCCGTCGTGGGCGTTATGGCTTTAACATGAATATTCTGTACCATAACCGCCGTGAAAATCTGGCGCAGGCGCAGCCCTTAAATGCGCAATATCGTAGTCTGGATGAGCTGCTACAACAGTCGGACTTTGTGGTGGTCGCGGTGGATTTAAACGCCGACTCGACCGCTTTAATTGGTGCGCGTGAATTTGAGCTGATGCAAAAACATGCGGTATTTGTGAATATTGCCCGTGGTTCCGTGGTCAATGAACAGGCTTTAATTGACGCGCTGAAACAACAGAAAATTTTTGCGGCCGGTCTGGATGTCTATGAAAAAGAACCGCTGCAAAGTTCGGAGCTCTTTAATCTGGACAATGTGGTGACCTTGCCGCATATTGGCTCGGCGACCGCAGAAACCCGTAAAAAAATGGCCTGGCTGGCCTATAAAAATCTGGTGGATGTGCTGGAAGGCCGGCAGCCGGGCTACGCGGTCAATGGTGGATTTGCGTAAAACTTCCTAACACTTCGTTGCATATTTCTTCGATATTGAATGCTATATTCAAGACACGAGCAGATAATTTGAGAACGGCAATTTGAAACGGTTGTTTTTAGCAGGTAGTTTAGGCCTGCTTACAGCATTCACTTCGACACATGGGGCAAACTTCACCACTTCACCACAATTTAATGTGCCAGAAATTGGCGCAGGGGTGGGGCGGATCGATCAGCAAAAAGAACGCATGATTGGTGAAAAAGTCTATCGTGAAGTGCAGCGTCAAATGCCGGTGGCGCAAAATCCGTGGCTGGAAGACCAGCTGTTCTCGGTCTTCTCGCATCTGCTTAGCCAAACCCAAATGGGCCAGCCCATTGGTCTGCTCATTATTAATGATCCGCAAATTAATGCCTTTGCCGTGCCGGGTGGTCTGTTTGCCTTAAATACCGGTCTGGTGACTTCTGCGCGTAATATGGATGAAGTGGCTGGGGTGATGGCGCATGAGATTGCTCACGTGACCCAGCGTCATTATAGCCGTTCACAGGAAGCTTTTAAGGGTCAGGGGTTGCTGGCACTAGCAGGTGTGCTGGTGGGTGCATTGGTGGCATCCCAGGCCGATGGTGATGCCGGTGCTGCCGTAATGATGGGTTCACAGGCTGCATTAATGGATAAGCAGCTGACCTATAGCCGTAATCAGGAACGTGAAGCCGACCGGATTGGCATGCAATATATGTATACCGCCGGTTATAACCCGCAAAGCATGGCTGATTTTTTTGAGGTAATGCATCGTGCCACCAGCCGGGTCAGTTTCCTGCCAGATTTCTGGTTTACCCATCCACTGACCACAGAACGGATGAGTGAAGCGCGTTTACGTGCCAACCAGTTGCCACGGGTGAAATCATCATTACGTGATGAAGAATTTGATATTTTAAAACAGTACACCTTGGTGGTATCCAATCAGGCGACAGAGCAGCAATTACAGGTGCTGGCCAGCCGTAACAACTTTGCTGCACAACTGGCTTTAGCGGCCTTTTATACCCGGCAGGGAGATTATGCCTTGGCACAGCAAACGCTGGACCAGGCCAAAAATCATCGCCGTTTACATCATCTTATTAGTTTAATTCAAACTGACATCTATTTAGGGCAGAATAAGCTGAGTGAGGCTTATAAAGTGATCAGTTCGCCTGCGCGGATTATGCCGGAGAACCGGGCCTTGAATTACAAGCTGGCAGAGGTGCTGATCCGGCAGAATCAGCCGGCTGAAGCACAGGCACTGGTGCAAAAGTTCCTGAACAGGAATGAGCGTGATTTAAGTGCCTGGCGTTTGATGCAGCAGGCCGCCAATATTGATCATAGTTCGCCATTACGCACGGTGAATGTATTGCGTTATCGTGCAGAACTGCAATACTGGTCTGGATGGGAGGAAGAAGCGATTAAATCCTTGCTGCATGCCCAGCGTCTGGCCAAAGACAATCAGGCCATGACTGCCAAACTGAAAATACGTACCACAGAAATGCAGCGGGAACGACAGCTCAAAATTTAACAGCATGAAAAATCATAATAACAATAAGGAGAACAATGATGTTACAGGGACAATGTTTATGCGGGCTGGTGTATTACCATTATCAGGCCGAGCTGGAAAAGACCATTTTATGTTTTTGCCAGCATTGCCAGCGTGCGCAGGGGACCATGCTGGGCTGGAATAGTCCGATTGATCAATCCAAATTTAAAATTGTACGCGGACAGCAATATTTAAAAGAATATTTTCACAGTCCGAATAAGGCGCGGGTGTTTTGTCAGGAATGTGGCAGCCCGATTTATTCTTACCGTTTAGATTTACTGGGGGTTCTGCGTTTGCGTTTGGGAACGGTGACTGAAGGCTATGTGCCGGCGCCGACCGAACAGGCTTTTGCGCATCGAAAACCGCAGTTTTTGCAAGTCAGTCTGCTGGAAACCTCTGTAAGGCATGGGGTTTAAAATGCTAGAATTCTGGCTCTTGGCTAAATAATGATTTTAAATAACGCGATGAAAAAATTATGGATGGGCATATTGCTCTGGGGGAGTCTGTCTGTGGTCCAGGCAGCGAGTGTGGAGCAGTATGTACTGACGGTTGAGCAGATTAACCAGAGTTATAAGCAGCAGACCCGGCAGTTTTTAAAGGGCTTGAATCCGCAGCAATCGGGTTTTAGTCCGGCGCAGCAACAGCAGTTTTGTGGCATTGTGCAGAATTATATTGATCAGCTGTATAGCGCTGCAGATGAAAACCGTGCCTATCTGGATCCGCAATATCGCAACATGACCAAGCAGGATGTGGCCCAGCAGGTGTATTCATCTAAAGAAATGCAGATGCTGAAAAAATATCAGGTCAATTGTGCACACTGATAGAAGTGACTCAAGAACTGCTTAAAACTTTAGGCAGTTTTTTTATTTTCGGGAAAATAAACTGATGCAGCTGTTGATGCTGTTCGGGGAGGAAAGTGAGGCGTATGCCTGACTTGAATTAGCTTAATTTGGCTTTAATTTTGGCAGATACTTGTGCAGGATCGGCGCGCCCGGCTATGAGCGGACGCAGAGAATTCATCACCTTACCCATATCTTTCATGCTAGTAGCTTCTTGCGCTGCAATCGTTTGCGCAATGATGGAATCAAGTTCTTCCTCAGTCATAGCTTCTGGTAGAAACTGAGATAACACCTCAATTTCGGCTTGTTCCTTACTAGCTAAATCTTCTCGGCCAGCACCTTCAAAGGCTTTAACCGATTCTTTACGTTGTTTAATTTGCTTTTCAATGACCGCAAGAACCTGAGCATCGTCAAGCTCTTTGCGCTCATCGACTTCGATTTGCTTAATTGCCGCCTGTAGACTACGAATGACCGTTAACTTGTCCATTTCTTTAGCGCGCATTGTCGCTTTCAAAACGTCAGTAATCTGGCTTTTTAAAGTAGTCATGTTTTAATCCAGGCAGTCAATCACAAATTAATCTTAGTAAAGGCGAGTAGTACGTACTGATTCACGCGCCAATTTCTTTTGGTAGCGTTTAACAGCAGCAGCTTTTTTGCGCTTACGTTCTTGAGTTGGTTTTTCGTAGAATTCACGCTTACGTACGTCAGCTAAAACACCTGCTTTTTCGCAAGAACGTTTGAAACGACGGATAGCTACGTCTACTGGTTCGCCTTCTTTCAATTTAACTTGTGGCATGAAGAATCCTCATTAAGTTATGGATAAGATCTGGGGCCGAATTGCCCTCGATCACAAGTGAAGGTCATTATTTTACTCATTTACATCTCATATCACAAGTCTATAATAGTTCCCGCAATAAATTTGATACAGGTTATAGGCAGTTTAATGATCGTTTTAGGCTTAGAAACATCGTGTGATGAAACAGGACTCGCGCTGTACGACAGTGAGTTGGGTTTACGCGGACAGGTGCTGTATAGCCAGATCAAACTGCATGCCGAATATGGCGGCGTGGTGCCAGAACTGGCCTCACGGGACCATGTGCGTAAACTGATTCCATTAATGAACGAGCTGCTTGAGCAAAGCGGTGTGAAAAAATCGGATATTGATGCCGTGGCCTATACCCGTGGTCCGGGCCTGATGGGCGCATTAATGACGGGCGCACTGTTTGGTCGGACTTTGGCATTTGCCTTAAATAAACCTGCGATTGGTGTGCATCATATGGAAGGACATATGCTGGCACCGTTATTGTCTGCAACGCCGCCTGAATTTCCATTTGTTGCACTGTTGGTGTCGGGTGGACATTCACAGCTGATGGCCGCGTATGGCATTGGTCAGTATGAACTGCTGGGTGAGTCAATTGATGATGCCGCCGGTGAAGCTTTTGATAAAGTGGCCAAGATGATGGGCTTGCCGTATCCGGGTGGGCCGAATATTGCCAAACTGGCCGAGCAGGGTGATCCGAATGCTTTTGCTTTCCCGCGTCCGATGCTGCATCAGGATTTAACCTTTTCCTTTAGTGGTTTAAAAACTGCCGTTTCGGTGCAGATGAAGAAACTCGGTGATGAAAACCGTGATGCCGATATTGCCGCCAGTTTCCAGGAAGCGATTGTAGATACTTTGGTAAAAAAATCGGTGAAAGCATTAAAACAGACCGGTTTAAAACGTCTGGTGATTGCTGGTGGCGTGAGTGCTAACAAGCGCTTGCGTGAACGTCTGGAGGCTGATTTAGCCAAGATTAAGGCTACTGTTTATTATGCAGAACCTGCGCTTTGTACTGATAACGGCGCCATGATTGCCTTTGCCGGTTATCAGCGTTTAAAAGCAGGACAGCAGGATGGTTTGTCTGTGACGACCACACCGCGCTGGCCGATGACGGAATTGACCAATCCAGAGCAAGTATAAAAGAGCATGTAAAAGAGGCGAAAGCCTCTTTTTTTAATGCTTATAATGCAATGAATTTAATAATTTTTTATTGAGTTAAAATGAAATCAGTCAGATATAAAGATTTAAATTTGGGTAATGGGATATTTGAAGGTTGGAATCATCAGCAGGGTTTGATGATATGCGGTTATGAATGGGGTAACTCTAAGAAAGATCAGGAGCAGTCACGGGACGCAAAGCCAGTTGATTTTAATATCGCCTGTACCTTTAGTAACAAAGTTCCGAGATATGGGCAGGGTGCTTTATCATGGCCCTATGATAATAGAATTAAACGGTGGTTTGCTTTATGGGGGCATCCGCTAGATAGTAATGAATATGGTCAGGATTTTGATAAGTCCATTATACAGACCAATTGGGCCAATACCTGCAATCATCAATTAGCGAATTACTCGCATCTGTTGAGCGAAGAACATGTCAATAATTTTATAAATCATATCAGTACCTTAAAACCTAAGATAATCCTGTTTATGGGAAGTCAGCTGATACATCTTTTAAGAAATCCTATAGTTAAAGCCCGTTTTGAAGAAATTATAGGTACAGAAATTCTAGATAGTTTTGTAGTGAAGCAAAAGAAAGAGTTTTCAGGAAGAAAATTTAAAATATATTTTTGTGAGTTTGAAAACTGTCAGATTATAGGTTTACCTCATCCATCTTCAAGTCGCGGTTTATCTGATCGGTATATTGAATTATTTGAACCTGAAATGAATACGATCATTTCACAATTTAAAAAAGAAAAAGCGATTAATCCTTAAGATAGAAAGCCCAATCTCACAAGGTTGGGCTTTTCAACATGATGAGCGAACAGATTGTAGATGAGGATTTTCAATCCATAATCGCTGTTTCTGTCAGGCAGGAAAAATAGGCAACTTAAAGTTGCTTTAACTGCGCAGAGCCAATCCAATGTTTTGAAAACTGATAGGCAGCACGCCCTGAACGCTGTCCACGTGCTTGACACCATCTTAACGCTTCTGCACGTATTTCGACATTCATTGGCAACTCGGCTTTGTGTAAATAGTGCTCCACAATTTCTAAATATAGATTTTGATCCATTGGATAAAACGACAGCCACAAACCAAAGCGATCAGACAATGAAATTTTTTCTTCAATCGCTTCTTGAGGATGCAATTCAGTATATTGCGGTACATCTACACGGGTGACAGGTGTGTTTTCGTGCATAAATTCAGGCAGCAAATGACGTCTGTTACTGGTCGCATAAATAATAAAATTACTCGAACCTGATTGTAATGAACCATCTAAAACACTTTTTAAACTACGATAATTTTCATCTTCTGCGTTAAAAGCTAAATCATCGCAATAGACAATAAATTTCTCAGGACGATGCTGAATGATCTTCTGAATTTCTGGCAATTCAGACAAATCATCGCGTTCAATTTCAATTAAACGTAATCCCTGATTGGCATACTCAGTCAATAATGCACGTACAATAGATGATTTGCCTGTACCGCGTGAGCCTGTGAGTAACACATCATTGGCAGGTAAGCCATTTAAAAACTGCAAGGTATTTTGAATTACTTTTTCTTTTTGTTTTTCAATACCTTTTAAATCTTCCAGATGGATTTTTCGTGGCTGGTAAATGGCTTTTAACTGTTGATCCTGCCATTTAAAGGCCGATGCAGAAAAATCGGTGGCTTGCTTGAGTTCAGGCAAATGTTGCTGGAGCTGCTGCAAAACGGTTGCAAGCGAGGTGAGAATATTATCGGGTAAATCAATATGCGCCATGATTATTCAGCTTTTCGGTCTAGGTCAAAAGATTATCGGGTGCACAAACGACTGTATACCAAGGCGAAATGATTTAGCAATGAAAACATGAATTATGCAATTGAAGAATGTCTGAAATTTCTGCATAGTTAGGAGACATCGACAGATCAGCGCCTATTCAGCGAAGCGCAGAGGGAAGCTATGTTGTTTAAAGAGTTTAGCCAGGACATTAATCCTCATCAGGCCTATCGGATCAAAAAATTAAAACGAAAAATAGAACATGCCGAGAGTTACGAAGAATGGAAAAATCTGGCACTAAAAATAGATGAAGAATCGGGGGCGCAGGAATGGAAGTATGACAACACCTCGCCATATTTTGATGCTGAAATTATTGCCCATCGTCTGAACTTATTACGCCGTTATCGCCTGGCAGAGCGCACCAGTGATCTGATGTATATTCTGCGTGAAGGCCTGACCTATGATGTGGCCAATATTGCCCATCCAATGCTGTTTACCGCGACCTATGTCGGCACCAAAAAAATTATTGAAGATTATATTGAAGAAGTCAGCAACAGTCTGGCCTTTATTGCATCCAAAGAATGCCATTTACTCAGTACCCAGGAAAAAATCGAATTTTTTAAAAATTGTCAGGTGGCTTATGGCCAGCCGGCGATTATGTTTTCAGGCGGGGCAACCTTGGGTCTGTTTCATACCGGTGTATGCAAGGCGCTGCTAGAGCGTGACCTGATGCCGCAAGTGCTGTCCGGTTCCAGTGCCGGGGCGATTATGACCGCCATGCTTGGCATTTCTAAACCATCGGAGATGATGCACATTTTAAATGGTGAATCTTTCTTTACCGAAGCTTTTCATTTCCGCCGCTGGGAAGACATTTTAAAGGGCAATGGCGGTATTGCCGATGTTCGCTATCTAAAAAAATTCCTGCTGACCAACCTCGGCGATGTCACCTTTGAAGAAGCTTTTAAGATGTCCGGGCTGCATATCAATATTGCAGTCGCGCCGTATGATGCATCACAAGAAGCACGCATCATGAACAGTTATACCTCGCCAGATTTGCTGGTCTGGAGTGCAGCTTTGGCCTCCTGTGCGGTACCGGTGTTGTTTCCACCGGTGCGTTTGACCAGTAAACGGCAGGATGGGAAACATACGCCCTATATGGGCAGAACCCGCTGGGTCGATGGCAGTGTGCGTAGTGATTTCCCGCAGGAAAAAATGGCGCGTTTGTATAACGTCAATTACACCATTGCCAGTCAGGTGAATCCTCATGTGGTGCCGTTTATGCAAACCGATACCGAGCGTTTCCGTAAAGATATGCTGAGCTGGCCGGAGCGTATTGTGCGCCGTCAGGGCAAAGTGATTAGTAAGGGGATTATGGACTTTACCCGTGAACGTGTCGGTGGTGTGCCGGCAGTACGCCGTCTGCTCGATCATGGCCATGGCATTGTCGATCAGCGTTATTATGGTGATGTGAATATTGTTGGCAAATATGGCTGGCGTCATTATAGCTATATGTTACAAAACCCGCGTCCACACCTGTTCCGATTGTTACAACGCGAAGGTGAACGCGCCACCTGGCCAAAAATTTCCATGATTGAAACCCATGCCCGCGTGGGTAAAACCATTCAGCATTGTCTGGAACTTTTAGAATATCAGCAGAACCCCGTTGAACACGCCAAATCCGAATTTATTGCCGTTTAGTCCGGCTGAACTTGAACACTATTGTTTTGAGTTAAAAACCAAGCCGCAAAGCTTCAAGATGGGGCGGCGTCTGTTTCAGTTTCAACAAGGGCAATCCTTATATTGGCTGAAAGCCCAGCAGATGGATGCGCATCCGCAACTGAGCGCGGGTTTTTGCCGAGAGCTGGATTTTTATCGCCAGTTTCAGCAGGCAGATGCACCGGATTTTCTGCTACCTTTCTATTGTGCGCAAAATACCGAAATCCTACGCATCCAGCAGGAGAGCTTTCAGGATTATCTGATTGTGCCGGATGCGCCAGCGTTTTTTGCTTTAGCACCCTCACAATTTAGCCTAAGTCAGATTCAAACACGTTTGCTGCAGGTACTGGATAGCCTGGAACAGCTAACACGGTTGGGCTATCTACATGCAGATTTAAAAGCCGAACATTGGCGCGAATGGGCAGGGCAGGTCAAACTGATTGATTTTGAGCAGTTGCAGGCCATAAATGCTCCAGCAGCGTCGAATATGACCGCCACACCGCGTTATATGGCACCTGAATTATTTCATGGTGAAGCCAAAACGCTGGCCAGTGATCTTTATGCATTGGGGATTATTGTCTATGAATGGCTGACTCAGCGTCGTTTACAGGCCAAAAGTTATCAGGATTGGGCCTATTTGCATTGTCAGCAGCTTAAAATTGAGTTGCCTGCAGCGTATTTGGGCTTTCAGGACCTGCTTGAGGCGATGCTCAACAAACAAAAAAGCCAGAGAGAAGTCAGTTTTTTGGCCTTAAAAACACTGTTAAGCACTGAAAATGCTTAAGAAAAAACCAAAATAGAGGCTTTTGTTTTTTATTTAAACAAACAAGTGGCTTTTTCATAAAAAGGGCTTGTCATCGGGAAGTGATCTCTATAATATACACAGCCATCGGGGGCGTGGCGAAATTGGTAGACGCACTGGATTTAGGTTCCAGCGCTGCGAGGCGTGAGAGTTCGAGTCTCTCCGCCCCCACCACTTAAATATCAAGTGAGCTTGATTTTAGGTAACAGAGGATTGGTGTAATGGTAGCATGACGGTCTCCAAAACCGTTCGTCAAGGTTCGAATCCTTGATCCTCTGCCAGAATTTTGAGAAATCCAGCATTAAGTTGGTACCCGGTATGGGGGCGTGGCGAAATTGGTAGACGCACTGGATTTAGGTTCCAGCGCTGCGAGGCGTGAGAGTTCGAGTCTCTCCGCCCCCACCACTCAAAATCAGCAAGGTTTAACTTCTTGCTTTTTTGGTGAACCGGCCAGCTTGAGTATTTCTTCAAAAAATTGGCATCTTTATATGGGGATGTGGCGGAATTGGTAGACGCACTGTGTTCAGGTCGCAGCGCCGCAAGGTGTAAGAGTTCGAGTCTCTTCATCCCCACCAAATTTTGAAAAAGCAGGGCAGATGTCCTGCTTTTTTATTGCCTGTTATTTTGTCAGGCTTTTATCCTACCCAAAGAAAAGCCCGCAGAACAGACGGTTCAACGGGCTCAAGTTATGAGAACACTTTATTTTTCTCGATCAAAGAGTGCGTAAACGAATTCAGGCTTTTAAGTGGTCCTCAAATTCTTCACCGAGTTGTACCGCCAGCGCATTGCCGGCCAGTTCACCAGTAACCAGACCATATTCTTTTTTAAAACTAAAGGTAAAACCACGGCCATCGGCTAAATTTTTGACTGAATATCCCAGTTTTTCTAACCAAATACGAAAGGCAATTAAATTTTTAGCTTTTACCACTTTTTTCACGAGTGTACTCCCTTATCTTCAATAAAGTATAGATATGGTTATATCAAGATTTTTTAAAGGGCAAAATTCAAGAGTGTGTCAAAAAATATTGAGACTGATGATTTTTGCAGCAAAAAATCCAGAATTTGAGCGCCTAAAAAACGTGTATTGATGAATAAATCAGCAGAATTTTAAGCAAATTTTAAATTAATTGATTGATATATTTGATGTATTTTTATTCTAAATTTTCAATATTATTCATTGGCTATTTTAGCCGGCTTGAAATAATTTGTTAAATATTGATGACAACAGATCTTTAAGTATTTCTTACAACCTCGGCCTAGCGCGAGATAAAAAGCTGTAGAGATCTGTGCCTGCTATGATCGTATGCGCTGAGTGATTGATGGCTTTATTTTCAGCCATCGCGGGCGTGGAGATCGGGTATCATAAAGCACAGCAACAGGAGTGAGTAAGATGACGCCAAATACCATTGAAGCTGACGTACCGCAGGCCATTCAACAGATGCAGCAACAGGGCCAAACCCCGGTGGCGGTCATGTTGGGCCACGAAGACTGGCTGGTCTTTGCCGAACAATCGCAGGTGGCCTACACTCCATTTGGCAGTGCACGTCGTTATCAACCAGCATTGGGCGGCTTGTTGCTGGTACGCATTGATGAAATGAATGCGGTACGTGTGGTGACACAGACCGAGCTGGATACGAATGCGGCCAGTCACCAGCTGTTATAAACCGGTTAAACCGCTTTAAAAATTATCTTTCATTTCACGTAATTTTTGGAATTCTTCGACGCTGTCCACCCGTAAAAAAGGATTGGTCTGCAGTTCCAGTTCAATCGTACTTGGCAAGGTCGGCTGATTTAACAGGCGTAAATCTTCCACCTGCTGATAACGCTGTTGCAGCGCCAGATTATCCGGTTCAACATGCAGGGCAAATTTAGCATTGGACAGGGTATATTCGTGGGTGCAGTACACTTGGGTGCGTGCCGGTAATGCCGCCAGACGGTTTAAAGAGTGATACATCTGCTCAAAGGTGCCTTCAAAAACACGGCCGCAGCCCATGGCAAACAGGGTGTCACCGCAAAACAGGGTGTCGATGGCATCCATAAAATACACAATATGCCCCAAGGTATGGCCGGGAACCGCCAGTACATCCACCTGCAGGTCATGAAATTTAAAATGGGCTTCATGCTGCAAAGGATGGGTGATAAACGGGATTTTACTCAGCTCTTCGCGTGGGCCATACACTGGAATATTGCGGGATTGCAGCAGTTCCGGCACACCTCCAATATGGTCTTTATGCCAGTGAGTCAGCCAGATCTGGCTTAAATTTAAACCATGCTCATGGCAATACTGTTCCACCGGTTCGGCTTCGGTGGGATCGACCACAATCACATCTCTGGATGTGGTATGTTCCAGCAGCCAAATATAATTCTGTAGCTGGTTCTGAATATCCAGCAGATGCACTTTATAGTTGCTCATCCCTCACCCCCACATAATATGATGCCCAGTATAGCCTGAAAGCGATGTTGTCGTCGCTGTGTATCCAAAATTGATCTTTGACTGAAAAGGTCTACAATAAGCCACGTTTCAATTTTCCCCTGCGCGTTCATGAGTTTTGCCTATCGCGCCGATATTGACGGTTTAAGAGCGATTGCCGTCCTGTTGGTGATTTTTAATCATATTGGCCTGTCTATTTTCCCCGGTGGTTATATTGGCGTCGATATTTTCTTTGTGATTTCAGGTTATTTAATTACCTTAATTTTAAGCAAAGAAATCCAGAACCAGACTTTCTCGATCGGTCGCTTTTATAAAAAGCGGGTGGTGCGTTTGGCACCGGCCTATTTTACTGCACTGAGTGTGGTGAGTCTGGTGGCCTGGCAGGTGATGCTGCCCGATGAGCTGAGCCGTTATTTTGACAGTGTCTTTTATGCTACGTTTCTGATGGCCAATATTTATATGCAGCGTGAAGTCGGCGATTACTTCAGTCAGAGTGTTAATGAAGTGCCGCTGCTGCATTTATGGTCGTTGGGTGTTGAAGAGCAGTTCTATATTTTCTGGCCATTGATTCTGTTGTGTTTTATCAAAAAAAGTAACCGGAAATGGGGCCTGCTGATAGTCGGGTCTTTTATTCTCATGTCGTTGCTGTATGCGCAGCAGCAGTTGAGCGTGAATGCCGAGAAAGCCTATTACAGCATGCCGGTCCGCGCCTTCGAACTGCTCTTGGGGGCGCTGATCTGCTTTTTGCCACAAATGAAATGGTCAAAATGGCTGGCGCAAACGCTGGTCTGGGGTTGTTTGGCGCTATTATTAGGCACGGCAATGTGGTTTGATCATGCCACACCATTTCCGGGCGCAATGGCGCTGATTCCATGTCTGGCAACAGCATTGATTAATTATATCGGTCAGAGCGTGCAGTCGCAGAATGTGGTACTGACCAACCGTTTTAGCCTCTGGATGGGCAAAATTTCCTATCCTTTATATTTATGGCACTGGCCGGTAATTGTACTGTTCAGTATCTATATGCTACCGGTTAATGCCGGTTATCAGCTGGCTATGGTGCTGCTCAGTATCGCGCTGGCCTATCTGACTTATCGTTATATTGAACAGCCGAGCAAAGGTTTTGTGATGGCTGCCAATTACAAGGTCATTCTGAGCGGTTTTGTGGCGCCGGCGCTCTGTTTTATTGGCGTGGCGCAGCTGGTCAGTCAGCATCAGGGTTTTCCGGAGCGCCTAAGTCCGCAAGTGCAAAACCAGATGGCAGCCTTAAATTCGTTTGCGCATGGCATCCGGCAGAAATGTCACAGCTTTCCCAATCCTGAAACGCTGGCCAATCCGAAAGACTGTATGCTGGGCGTGGAAAAGCCGCAGATTGATTTTATGCTGATTGGTGATTCACATGCCAACAGCTATACCGGACTGCTGGATGTCTGGGCCAAAGATGCTGGACTGCGCGGCTATGACAGCACTCAGGACACCACCATTTATTTACCCGGTGTTCAGCGTGGCCGTGGTGAGCATGAAGTGGCTGCCTTTCAAGCCCGCAATGATGCCATTGAGGCCCATTTAAAGCAGCATCATTATCAATTTGTGGTGATGTCAGCCGCCTTTAGCCAGTATCTGGATGCCGGGCATGATCTGCATCGGAGCGCAGAAGAGGACAGTCAGGTCGCGGATCATTTAGACAGTTATTTTGCCGGTTTACAGGCCGCGGTAGATAGTGCGCTGGCCAGCAGCGAACATGTGGTGATGCTGATGGATGTCCCGGTGATTGATCCGGATCAGGCCAATTGCTCATTACGCCGTGAATGGCTGGGGATTGAGCGTGAATGCGCGGTGTCGGCAGAGGAGTTCCAGCAGAGCAATGCACCAATTTATCAGTGGATGAGCGAATTGCAGCAGCAGTATCCGCAACTGATTGTGGTCGAGCCGACCAAGGTGCTGTGTGATGCACAGCAATGTGATTTAAGTGTCGAGGGGACGCCGCTGTACCGGAATCAGGATGATGATCATCTCAGTTTTAAAGGTTCGGAAGCGCTGGGGCAGGCCTATTTACAGCAATACGGCAATCCGCTGAAATCGCTTTAATCTTTCTCGTCTGCATAAAAAAGCCGTGAATTGATCACGGCTTTTTTATTGTATTTCAGCTTAGCGGATTTTCGCCAGAAAACGGCCCAAGCGGCTAAGCGCTTCACGCAATTCATTTTCAGCCGGCAGGAACACCACACGGAAATGATCTGGGGTTGGCCAGTTAAAGCCGGTGCCTTGAACCAGTAGCACTTTCTCGGCTTTCAGGAAATCCAGCATCAGTTTTTCATCATCTTCAATCGCGTAGACATTCGGGTCCAGTTTCGGGAAGCAGTACATCGCACCTTCTGGCTTGACGCAAGACACACCTGGAATCTCGTTCAGCATTTCCCAGGCAATATTGCGCTGTTCATACAGACGGCCACCCGGACGGATCAGGTCATTAATTGACTGATAGCCACCAAGCGCGGTCTGAATCGCATATTGCGCCTGATGGTTGGCACACAGACGCATAGAGGCCAGCATGTCCAGACCTTCAATATAGTCGGCTGCGCGTGAACGGTCGCCAGTAATGGCCATCCAGCCAGAACGGTAGCCGGCAATACGGTAGGCTTTAGATAAACCGTTGAATGAAATACACAGCTGATCACCCGCAAGGGCTGCAACCGACACATGCTCAATGCCGTCATACACGATTTTGTCGTAAATTTCGTCGGCGAATAAAATCAGGTCATATTTTTTTGCCAGCGCGACAATCTGTTCCAGCACATGACGTGGATAAACCGCACCGGTCGGGTTGTTCGGGTTAATAATCACAATACCGCGGGTATTGGGTGTGATTTTGCTTTCCATATCGGCCAGATCTGGATACCAGTGATTTTCTTCATCACATTTATAGTGAATGGCTGTACCACCCGACAGATTGACTGCCGCCGTCCACAGTGGATAGTCTGGCATTGGAATCAGCATTTCATCGCCATCATCCAGCAGGCCTTGCATGGCCATTACGATTAGCTCAGACACGCCATTGCCGATATAGACATCATTAACGTGCAGGTCAAAAATACCTTTTTGCTGATAATACTGGCAAATAGCCTTACGTGCCGGGAAAATCCCTTTGGAGTCGGTATAACCGACTGCATTTGGCAGGTTCAGCGCCACATCGTTAATAATTTCCTGCGGGGCTTCAAAGCCGAAGGGGGCGGGGTTACCAATATTCAGTTTAATAATTTTATGGCCGGCCTCTTCCATTTCATTGGCCGCTCGTAACACAGGTCCGCGAATGTCGTAGCATACATGCTCGAGTTTTGAGGATTTTTTAATTTCGCGAGGAGTCGTGTTACCTGTGGACATAATTCCATCCAATTATATGTTTCTGTTAGCAAAAAATAGATTACGCAATTATCACAATCTATACTGAAATTTAGCTAGATATTTTGCAAGCTCTAGCGTAAATATGGAAGTACTGAAGCATGACATTGAATGTCAAAGATTTAAAGGAGTTAGTGATGGGAAAACTCAATAAAACAGACCGAGAATGGCAAAGAGAGTTATCACCAGAAGAGTTTCGGATTACACGACAAAAAGGAACCGAACCGGCCTTTACAGGGAAATACTGGAACAGCAAACAGGATGGGGTGTATGTGTGCCGTTGCTGTGGAGAAGCCTTATTTTCTTCCGACACCAAATACGACAGTGGCAGTGGCTGGCCAAGTTTCTACCGTCCAATTGCCCCGGGGGTCGTGGAAGAACATAACGATCAGTCGCATGGCATGGTACGTACCGAAATTGTCTGTCATCATTGTGATGCACATTTGGGCCATGTTTTTGATGATGGACCGCAACCGACCGGCTTGCGCTATTGCGTCAACTCGGCATCATTAGAGCTAAAAACACAAGAAAAAAGTGATGAGGAAACCTATCCATGACCAACATTTATCAGTTTGAGGCTGAGTTGTTAGATGGGAAAAATAAATCATTTGCCGATTATGAAGGCAAGGTTTTATTGGTGGTGAATACCGCCAGCAAATGCGGTTTTACCCCGCAGTTTGCCGGACTGGAAAAGCTCTATGAAAAATATAAGTCCCAAGGCTTTGAGGTGCTCGGCTTTCCCTGTAACCAGTTTGGTAGCCAGGACCCCGGTTCCAATGAGCAGATCGGGGCCTTTTGCCAGAAAAATTATGGGGTCAGCTTTCCCATGTTTGCCAAGGTTGATGTTAAAGGCCCGGAAGCACACGCAATTTTCCGTTATTTAACCAATAACAGCAAAGGCATTCTGGGCAATGGCATCAAGTGGAACTTTACCAAGTTTTTAATTGGCAAAGATGGCAAAGTACTGAATCGCTATGCACCAACCACCAAGCCGGATGCGCTGGAACAGGATATTGAACAGGCTTTACAGGGTTAAGATAGGGCAGATGATTTCAGCATCAGCTTTAATGTTAGGGATGATGCTTATCCACGCAAACAGTGTTTAGTCCTGCCTAAAATGAAAAATCCACTCAATAGAGTGGATTTTTTAATATCAGCATTTACAAAATCGCTTTGAGGCGCTGAATCACCTGTTCGCACTGGGCAATATCGGCCACCAAGGCTAAACGGACATGGTTTTCACCCGGATTCCCTTGCTCAGTTTCACGCGATAAATACCGGCCCGGCAATACTTTAATATGCGCTTTTTCCATCAGCATTTTGGCAAAGGCTTCATCATTATCAACTTTGAGCCAGTAATAGAAACCGGCGTCCGGTTTTTGAAAAGGGAGTAGCTGCCCCAGCTCGCTTTGGAACAAGTCAAATTTGGCGCGGTATTGCACGCGGTTGTCTTCAACGTGCTGCTCATCATCCCAAGCCGCAATAGAGGCCAGTTGATGCTGTACTGGCATGGCTGCACCGTGATAGGTACGGTATTGCAAATACGGTTTCAGTAAATCGGCATCGCCAGCCACAAAGCCTGAACGCATCCCCGGCAGATTGGAACGCTTGGACAGCGAATGGAAAACCACGCAGTTTTTATAGTCATCTCGGCCCATTTCGGCACAAACTTCGAGCAGGCCAGTTGGTGCTTCATCAAACCACAGCTCTGAATAGCATTCATCCGAGGCAATTACAAAACCGTATTGATCGGACAGCGCAATCAGCTTTTTAAACTGGTCTTTGGACAGTACCGCACCGGTCGGGTTGCCCGGCGTACAGACAAATAGCAAGGCGGTTTTTTCCCAGACTTCGGCCGGCACGGCATCAAAGTTACCTAAATACTGGTTGTCTTCGGTACAGTTAATGAAATACGGTTTGGCCCCAGCCAGCAAGGTTGCGCCTTCATAAATCTGGTAAAACGGGTTTGGTATCACCACATACGGTGCATCTTCACGTTTCACCAGTGCCTGTACAAAAGAGAAAATGGCTTCACGGGTACCTGAAACCGGTAAAACATGGCGATCTGCACTGATGCTGTTCAGCTTGAAACGGCGACTCAGCCACTGGGCAATACTGTGGCGTAATTCAGGCAGACCCTTGCTGTTCGGGTAAGTCGATAAATGCTGGAAGTTGTCAATAATGGCCTGTTTTACAAATTCCGGCGCCGGGTGCTTTGGTTCTCCAATCGAGAGGGGAATCAGCGGTAAATCGGCCGGTTGTATATCCTGAAAAAGTCGGTTTAACTTTTCAAACGGATAAGGGTGCAATAAAGACAAACTTGAGTTCATGTAATCGTTACCGATAGGTTGATGTTAATGTTGGCACACCTGATTTGAGGCTTCATCAAGTGCTGCCTTTAATTTGGCCGCAAAGCTTTTGGCTTCTTCTGCATTCATAGGCGTACCATCTTTTTTAGTGACAAAGAAAATATCTTCGGCACGTTCGCCTAGGGTGGCAATTTTAGCAGAATGAATATCCAGCCCCTGCATCATAAACAAGCCGCCGACTTTGGCAAGTAAACCCGGCTGGTCAAGTGTCGCAATTTCCACCATGTTCTGGTTGAGTGCGGCATTCAGGCTGATGTCGACAGTATTTTCAATATCGAAATGGCGCAGCTGGCGCGGAATCAGGCGTTGCATCAGCCCCGGATATTTGTCTGACTGGCTTAATGCGGTGACCAGTGATTGAATCACGGTGTCCTGACGCTCGGCATCGGTCAGCAGGGTACCAAAACGGTCCAGTACCACATAAGTATCTAAACTAAAGGCTTTAGTGGCGGTAATAATCCGCGCGTCCTGCACATCCAGATTCATGCGGTCTAAAATCGCCACCGTGGTGGCAAACAGGTTCGGCTGATCCTGGGTATAAATAAAGATTTGCACGGCATCTTGCGCATATTTACGATGCGCGCGCATCAGTACCAACGGTGCCGGATTATCACTGTGCTGCAAGATGGCGCGGGTATGCCAGGCAATTTCATCGGCGGTTTCTTTGAGGAAGTATTCATCGCCCAGTTCCTGCCAGACTTTTTCCACTTCTTCCAGCGAGAAATCCTCGACCAGTAATTCGCTGGCCGCAAATTTGGTGTCTTCAATCAGCATCTGATAATCCACCGGACGACCCAGGCCGGAACGGATCACATCACGGGCATGGGTATACAGCTGGCGCATCAGCGAGGCGCGCCAGGTGTTCCACAAGGTTGGATTGGTAGCGTTAATATCTGCTACGGTCAAGGTGTAGAGATAATCCAGATGCTCCATATCGCCCATCAGTTCGGCGAAAGCTTTGACCACATCCGGATCGGAAATATCTTTTTTCTGTGCAGTGACCGACATCAGCAGGTGGTTTTGCACCAGCCAGGCCACCAGATTGCATTCACGTTCGGTAAAGCCATGCGTGCGGCAGAAGGCAATCGCATCGGCGGCGCCAAGTTCACTATGATCGCCACCACGACCTTTGGCAATGTCATGGAAAATTGCGGCTAGATAGACAATGTCACGACGCGCCAGACGCTGGAACACCGAGCTGACCACCGGAAAATCTTTGGCAAATTCCGGTTCTTTAAAGCGGTTCAGGTTGCGAATCAGCAGCAGGGTGTGCGCATCGACGGTATAAATATGGAACAGGTCATATTGCATCAGACCGGTAATCTGCCCGAAAGCCGGAATATAGTTGCCCAATACACCATAACGTTTCATTGCCACCATGGTGTCATACAAACGGTATGGTGAGCGTAAAATCGCCATAAACAGCGCCTGATGGACTGGATTATCACGAAAATCGCGGTCAATCCGTTTGGCAGCCAGGGTCAGCAGGCGTAAGGTGCGGGCGCGAATACCGGTAATTTCAGGACGATTGGCCAGCAGATAAAAAATTTCCAGAATCGCACTGGGTTTTTCAGAAAAAATCTTGTGATGCTGCACTGCCAGTTTGCCATCGACCAGTTTGAAGTTTTCATTAATTTCTTCAATCTGGCGTTCATATTGCGGCAGACGCGGGGTAATCACCGATTCATTAAAATAGGCCAGTAACATTTCATTTAGCGTCGACACCTGCTGCGCGGTGCGGTAATAACGCTTCATGAACTGTTCAATCGGATAATTCGGTGATTTGCCTTCTTCACGGACATAGCCGAACTTGGCTGCAATATCACGCTGATAATCAAACAGCAGGCGGTTTTCATCGCGTTTGGTCAGCAGGTGCAAATAATGGCGAATTTCCCAGAGGAAACTTTCAGCCTCTTCCAGCACGCCCAGCTCAAACTCGGAAATAAAACCCAGATGCACCAGATCATAAATACGGTTGACACGGAAATGTCGTTTGGCAATCCAGCCAATCTGGTTAATATCGCGGATGCCACCCGGTGCAGTTTTAATATCCGGCTCTAAATTGCTTTCGGTATGGTTGTGCTGAGCATAGCGTTTGGCTTGCTCTTCCATCTTGGCATCAAAAAAGGTTTTATCGGTCCAGGTTTGCGACACAATCCGGCGTGGCCATTTGGCCAGATGTTCATTGCCAATAATCAACCGTGCTTCAATTAAAGCGGTGGCTACAGTCAGGTCATTGGTGGCCTGAATTACGCAATCCTGAATGGTGCGCACGCTAATGCCGGGTTTGAAATTACCGACATCCCACAGTGATGAAATAAAGGTTGAAATCGGTTTTTCCTGTTCCGGCGAGATTTCATCTTCTGACAGGATCATGATGTCGACATCGGAATAGGGCAACATTTCGCGGCGGCCATAACCGCCCACCGCAAACAGGCCTAAATCGGTCTGGTCCAGTCCGGCATGTTGCCACAGAAATTTTAGCGCCTCATCAATAAAATTGGAGCGCGCCAGAATAATGTCACGGATCGAATGTCCATTTTCAAAACATTCCCCCAGCTGATGTTCAACATCACTTCGCCACTGATTGATGGCCTGAATGTCATGGTTACTTTTTACGTAATTCAGCAAGGGTAAGGTGTTGATCATGAACAGCGTTCCGTGTTGTGCGACTAGTTTTGATTGACACTGACGTGTTGTGCAGTAGCGTAAGCCAGCTCACGTGCCTGCTCAGTGGTTTCTGCGCGGGCGGTGGCCACACCCATGCGGCGACGCTTGAAGCCTTCCGGTTTGCCAAACAGACGTAAATCAGTATCCGGGTGAGCTAAAGCAAGATTCAAGCCAGAAAATGACAGGTTGTGGTCATCTACACCGGCATAAATCACTGCACTGGCAGCCACACTATGGCGCGCCGTGTTCACCGGCAAACCGAGAATCGCACGGGCATGTAATTCGAATTCACTCTGGTATTGCGAGGCCAACGTGACTAAACCGGTATCGTGTGGGCGAGGTGACACTTCACTAAACCACACTTGGTCACCTTTGACAAACAGTTCTACCCCAAAAATACCGCAACCGCCAAGTGCGCTGGTAACCTTGTGGGCAATGCGTTTGGCTTCAGCCAAGGCCTGGCTGCTCATTGGTTGTGGCTGCCAGCTTTCGACATAATCACCGGCATCCTGACGATGGCCAATCGGGTCGCAGAATGAGGTTTCAATGTCGCCAGTTTCTGGATGTTTTGAGCGTACCGTGAGCAGGGTAATTTCAAAATCAAAATCAATCTGCGATTCAACAATCACGGTGCCCTGATTCACACGGCCGCCAGTTTGCGCATAGTCCCAGGCGGCATCGACTTCATCAAAGCTTTTTACCCGAGATTGGCCTTTGCCTGAGGAGGACATCACCGGCTTCACAAAGTTTGGATAGCCAATATCATCACAGGCTGCGCGGAAGCTTTCCAGCGAGTCGGCAAAACGGTAGGCAGAGGTTGGCAGACCCAGTTCTTCTGCAGCTAGACGGCGAATTCCTTCGCGGTTCATGGTCAGATTGACTGCCTTGGCCGATGGAATCACGGTAGCGACATTTTGTGCTTCAATATCCAGCAGCACTTCTGTGGCAATGGCTTCAATTTCCGGCACAATCAGATGCGGTTGCACCTGAGCAATCAGCTGTTTCAGCGCGTTATGATCGGCCATATTAATGGTGTGGGCATGATGCGCCACTTGCATGGCAGGGGCATGATCATATCGGTCGGCGGCATGCACTTCTACACCTAAACGTTGTAAAGAAATCACCACCTCTTTCCCCAATTCTCCTGAACCCAATAGCAATACTTTAAATGCCGAAGCTTGAAGAGGAGTACCAATCGTCACGCTCATGTAATTCATCCATGCTTGATTTTATGGGCTTTTAGCATAGCAGAACTGCACCGCGATGTTAGTGCCGATTCGGAGAAAATCGTGATTTTGTCCAACAATTTTTAGACGCAGTGGGCAAGAGAGAATAGAGTTTTATGACGCAGCACAACTGCTGCACTGCGTCAATGTGTCTGGTTTTGCAATCAAAACCTAGAAGGAAAATGGAACATAGGTATAAATCAGGCCATAGGTCACGGCTGCCGTCAGTGTGGCCGGTACAATTTTCTTGTATTTAAAATACAGCCCGGTCAGCACTATAAATCCGACCAGCATGGCAAAACTTTTATTGGGCGTTTCCAGTAACGGTGGCAAGGTCGCCACCACCAGCATTGAACTGATCGCGGCAATACCAATCGAACCCAGGGCAATCTTTAGCCAGAGGGCACCCCGCTTTTGTGAGTCCTGCTGAAACTTCTGAATCACAAAAAACGGTCCAAAGCGTGAAGCAAAATTGGCGATGCCGACCACAATCCCGACCAGAATAATTTCAAGATTCATGTGAGCCTCCTGCATATGCATCATCCGGTTGTTTTAAGACATAGTGTTTGAACAGACCTGCAAAAATGCCCGATAAAATACCAATAAAGATGGCAGCGGACAGGTCAATGAAATAGCAGGCGATAGCCGATACCACCAAAGTCACACTGACCACAAAGGTATGTTTTTTCTCAAAGGCGGCCAGCAGGAAACTTAGGAACAGGGCTGGTAACAGGAAATCCAGTGCGGCCTGTAAAAACTGCGGCAGCTTACTGACCTGATCGGCAAACAGACCGCCCAGTAAAGAACCGAGCGCCCATGACACCCAGCTAAACAGACTTAAGCCGAGCATCCAGGATTCCGACCATTGTTGCCGGCGCTGCGACAGCTTGATCATGCCGGAAGCAAAGACTTCATCAGTCAGGCCCCAGGCCCAGATCGCGGTTTTCTTTAAATTGAGTCGGTCCTGAATCAGGTTGGTTAAAGCCGGGCCATAGAGCAGATGGCGAATATCCAGTGCAATAACAGTCAGGGCGGTCATCCAGATGGAAGTGCCGCTGCCTAACAGGGCCACTACCAGAAACTGGCTGGCACCGGCATACATGGTGCAGGATAAAAACAGGGCTTCCCAGGCGCTAAAACCGAATTGGGTCGCCGAAACGCCAAATGCAAAAGAAACGGGGAGATAAGTAAAAATAATGGCTTGGCTATCTTTAGCGCCTTGCCAAAAACCGGCTGGCTGTGTGGAAAGCGTTTTGTGTTCAGACACGACACACCTGAAGGAGAGTTGAACAAGGAGTCAAATGATGATTGTGTATTGTACCCGAATTCACTAGCATAGTGCCGAAATGTTTGTTGAAGCGAGCCAGATATGTGGATGTTCAAAACACGTCAATTTGTGGTTGCGACTGTACTGGGCAGTAGCCTGTTATTACAGGCCTGTGGGAGCGATCAGTCCGGTGAAAAACCGGAAATTAAACCTGCACCGAAACTGACCAATGATGCAACGGCGTATGCAGAAGCGGCCTGGAAGCTGATGAATGAGGTGGAACCTTATGTTTATCGCAAACAGCGCAATTTAATTGAAGATAATGTACGCAAACCGGCGCGCCAGTTAAGCACCGAATGGCGCATTAATGTCAAAATGACTGATTCAGTCACCGAAGGTAAATATGCCTTATGTCGTAAAGCACTCACCAGTCTGGAAATCTGGGCGCGTGCGACGTTAGAAAGTAGTGCAACGGTAAGCCAGAAACAGGCCGATTATGAGCGCGATAAACAGCAATGTGCCGATGCAATTGCTCATCCGGAACTCGGAAATACCGATCCCAAACAAAAGGGCAATGCGATTGCGACAGCATCCTGAAGCATCAACAAGCGGAGTGTTCACTCCGCTTTTTTAATGGCTGCGCTGTATTGAATTGATGTTTGCAATCAGAACAGCAATTACACTACACCATCAACCATGTAATATCTTGGTGCAGTTCTGGAATTGATGAGCACTTGTAGTGCAGATGAGTGCACTGAAATCAAGTGCTTTCAAAAATTGGAAAGCGTAGGGAATGCATTACCCTCTTATTAAATCAAAGAAAACATTAAGATCGGCTCGCTGATTGATTAACTTTCTTGCTTAAACTGTGGTGAGCCAAAGATTGATCCTTAAAAAAGAGTATAAAAAAACCCTCAAATATTTGAGGGTTTTTCATTGATATCAGGCGATTACACGTTAAAACGGAAGTGTAAAACATCACCGTCTTGTACGATGTAAGTTTTACCCTCTAAACGCCATTTACCTGCTTCTTTGGCACCAGCTTCGCCGTTGTATTGTACAAAGTCATCATAGGCCACACATTCAGCACGAATAAAGCCTTTTTCGAAGTCGGTATGAATTACACCTGCTGCTTGTGGAGCGGTTGCACCGACTTTCACCGTCCAGGCACGTACTTCCTGCACACCGGCAGTGAAGTAAGTTTGCAGACCGAGTAAGCCATAACCTGCGCGGATGACCACGTTCAGGCCTGGTTCTTCCATACCCATCGCTTCTAAGAATTCAGCACGTTCATCATCTTCTAATAATGAAATTTCGGCTTCAATCTGGTTGCAGAGTGGCACCACAATCGCATTTTCAGCTGCTGCCAGTTCACGTACTGCATCTAAATGCGGGTTGTTTTCAAAGCCATCTTCTGCCACGTTGGCAATATACATGGTGGGTTTTAAGGTTAATAAACCAAAACCACGAATCAGTTTACGTTCGTCATCGTCCAGATTGGCTGCACGTGCCGGTTTGCCCTCATCCAGTAATGGCAGGATTTTTTCTAAAACGGCTTTGGTCGCAACTGCTTCTTTGTCGCCGCCTTTGGCTGTTTTGGTTAAACGGGTCACGGCTTTCGATACCGTTTCTAAGTCGGCCAGCGCAAGTTCAGTGTTGATGGTGGCAATATCGTCCAGCGGGTCAATTTTACCATTGACGTGAATGACGTTTTCATCTTCAAAACAACGCACCACGTGAGCAATCGCGTCAGTTTCACGGATGTTGGCCAGGAACTGGTTACCCAGACCTTCACCTTTTGAAGCACCTGCAACCAGACCGGCGATATCCACAAATTCCATGGTGGTCGGCAGGACACGTTGTGGGTTTACAATGGCCGCCAGTTTATCTAAACGCGCATCCGGCACCGGCACAATACCGGTGTTTGGCTCAATGGTACAGAACGGGAAGTTTTCAGCAGCAATTGCAGCTTTGGTTAAGGCGTTGAAAAGAGTCGATTTACCAACGTTAGGCAGACCTACAATACCACAATTAAAACCCATGAAATGACTCACAAAGTGTTATTCAAAAATTGTCGCTGATTTTACATGAAAGCCAGCATAAAGTCAGGTCATGGCGGGGATGTTTGTTGAAAAAGCATATTTCTGAAATATGTGCTGCGGATGGTGGGTAATGCGTGCCGTATCTTTGTTGATTTTTAAACAGGATAGCCTGGCCTAGATACGCTTGATGAAGCGTTTGGCCGAATACTGGCGATTTTTGAATAAAAAGCGCATTGTTTTTCAGCAGCAGTATGACTAAAGTAGCCAATGGATGTTGGCTGTTCAAATTATTGAACAAAAAATAAAAATTGACGGAGAAGATATGCGTATTTTGTACCAGTTTCCTTTATCTCATTTTTGTGAAAAAGCGCGCTGGCTGCTGGATCATAAGGAACTGGATTATAACGCGCAGAATTTAATTCCGGGTGTGCATCGTGCTTTTGCCAAGCTAAAAACCGGACAAAACAAGCTGCCGATTTTACGCGATCAGGATCAATGGATTGCGGACAGTACCCAAATTGCCCTGTATTTAGATGAAGTGTATCCGGAACATACCTTATTACGCTCAGACCCGACGCAGCGCAATGAAGCGCTGGAGATTGACCAGTTGGCCTCGACTCTGGGCTATCACGTCCGCCGTTGGGGACTGGCACATACTTTGTCTGAAAGTGAACAGCCTTTAGATTTGCTGATTGGTGAAAAAGGTTATTTACGTCAATTTGAAAAATACTCCAAACCGATTATGAAGATGCTGATTTCCAAAGGCTATCAGCTGGATCAGGACAAGGTTGATGAATCGGAACGGGAAATGCGCCGTTTAATAGCAGAATTAAACCAGCGTCTGATAGCCAATGGCGGTGCATATTTTGTCGGTGAGCGTTTAGGCCTGGCGGATATCGCGGTCTGTTCCATGCTGGCCCCGATTCTGGAAATTCAGGATACGCCGTGGGAAAAAGAGCAGGGCGAAACCTTGTCCGAACAATTTCTGCAATTTAAACAGGAACTCAGTGATTTACCTTTAGGGCAATATGTACTGAGAATTTATCAGACCGAGCGTCATGCCCGTGTGGACTGGCGTGGTATCTAAAACGGCAACCATAAAAAATACGCGCCTGTCGCGTATTTTTTGACTTTATCAAATCCATTAAATGAATGGGGTAGATGAATCCAGATCAATTGCAGGCAGTTGCGGTGCAAGGCTGAGCAGGTCAAAGTTGCTGCTACTGCTCTCTGTACTGGTCGATTGCAGAGCTTCCTGAAGTTCAGGCAACAGGTTGTCCAGACTCAGACTGCTGTCTGCTCCTGTGCTGGCACCTTGTAGCAGATCTTCCAGATTAAAGTCAGTTGAACCAAATGCATCGCCCAAGCTGTCAGTAAGATTGCCTAGGTCAAAGTCTGTGCCACCGTCAGTCAGACCTTCCAGTAAGCCGCCTAAATCAAAACCACTGCTGATGTCTGTGAGCCCGCCAAGTAAGACACTTAAATCAAACTCACTGCTGCTACCTGTCAGACCTTCAAATAACTGGGTCAGTGTTTCAAGGTTCAGATCACCGGTGTTATTGCCGATGAGTCCTTCAAACAGTTCAGAAATCGTTTCAAGGTTAATTTCACCCGTATTGCCACCGATTAAGCCACCGACCAGTTCTGAAATTGCGCCAATATCAAAGTCGCCCGTACCGCCGCCAATCAATCCACCAACCAATTCAGCAATGGCAGCAATGTCAAGATCGCCCGCACCACCACCGATTAATCCGCTGATTAATCCGGCAATCGCGCCGATATCAATATCACCGGCACCGCCGCCAATTAAACCACCAACCAATTCAGCAATCGCTGCAATGTCGATATCGCCCGAACCACCAGCCATCAGGCCACTCACCAGTTCTACGATTGTACCGATATCAAAGTCTCCTGCACCACCGCCAATGAGACCACCAGCCAATTCAGCAATGGCAGCGATGTCGAGATCACCTGAACTGCCACCCATCAGGCCGCTTACCAGTTCTACGATTGCGCCGATATCAAAGTCACCAGCACCGCCGCCAATTAAACCACCGACCAGGTCAGCAATGGTACCAATATCCAGGTCACCCGTATTACCGCCAATCAAGCCACCAATCAGCTGGCTAATCGCTTCAAAATCCAGATCAGCGCTATCACCGCCAATCAGACCACCGATTAAATTGCTAATCGAGCCCAGATCAAAACTGCCACCATTGGCTTGGGTCAATTGATTAATCAGGCTGGAGATATCCAGACTACTGCTATTACTTCCTGTAAACTGGCTGATTAAATTGCTAAGACTGCTGCTGTCCAGGCTGTTTCCAGACAACAGACTTTGCAATAAGCTGTCGAGGGTTGGGGTAGAGGGGCTGGTGAGTTGTCCAAACCAGTTCGATAAGGTCGAGCTGATGCCACTGAAAAAGCTGCTGGTTTGGGTTTCGACAGTTAAAACCGGGCTGAGCTTGCTTTTCAGCAAACTGAAAGATTTAAAAGCCATGAAGACGATTCCGTGTGTTCTTATGTTTTTGTTTTGCTGGTGTTGAAACGCATCTTTTTAAATCTATTTGTATACACTTGTCAAAGATGACTGTCTGGAATCAGCTGCATGTGGGCAGAGATGGCGATTTTAACGCAGCAGAGAGAAGGAAATATTTGAGAAAACAGCGGTTTATTGAAGCTGACCGTTTATCTGTTTTTAAAAGATCAAGATAAGTGGCAGATGTCTGATCCCGTTATGCTTCAGTTATGTCAGTCCATCATATCTTGAAAAAAAATTTCAATAGATGAAAAAATAATGAGAAATAAATATTGTTGAGGGGCTGATTCGGCTAAAATTATAAGGTGTCATTGCCTGTTAAAAAGAGTATAAAAATGGAATTGGATCGCTTTGATAAGCATATTCTTGAAATTTTAAGTCATGAAGATGTCAATTTAAATGAATTGTCGGAGCGGGTGAATTTGTCGGTGAGTTCGGTGCATCGCCGGATTAAAAGCCTGATTGATCATAATATTATTTCAGGTTTAAAACGGGAAATTAATTACCAGAAACTCGGCTTTAGTCTGCATGTCCTGTTGCAGGTGTCGCTGAGTAAACATGATACCGATACCTTTGCCAAGTTTCTGGAAGAACTGGAAAATATTCCCGAAGTGATTAATGCCTTTTTGGTGACCGGGCAAACCGCTGACTTTATTGTAGAAGTGATTGCGCGGGATATGGAAAACTACAGTGAAATTTTACTCAAACGCATTGGTAAAATTGACCATGTAGTGGCACTGCATTCGAGTTTCGTCATTAAAGAATATAATGTTTTAAACTGCTCGAATTTGCTCAATAAAGTTTAATTTCTAAGAAATAAAAAACGCGCCATCTGGCGCGTTTTTTATCTTTGCGTTTTAAGCATCTAAGGCAGCTAAAATGTCATCAGAGAATTCAACGTTGGTATAAACGTTCTGAACATCATCGAGATCTTCAAGCATATCAATCATTTTCATGATTTTTTTAGCCTGGTCGATGTCGGTGATTTCAGCTTTGGTTGATGGGCTCATTACCACTTCAGCATTGTCAGATTTTAAACCTGCTGCAGCTAAAGCATCCTGAACGGTACCAAATGTTTCTGGAGTGGTAATCACCAGAATTTCATCTTCAGACACTTCAATATCTTCAGCGCCGGCTTCTAATGCCACGTCCATGATCTGATCTTCTAAAGACACATCTTCAAACGTAATTTCACCACGTTTGGTGAATAAGAAGGCCACTGAACCGTTGGTGCCTAAGTTACCATCGGTTTTAGAGAAGCAGTGACGAACGTCTGGTACGGTACGGTTTAAGTTGTCGGTCATGGTTTCTACAATCACGGCCACACCGCCGACACCATAACCTTCATAGGTGACTTCTTTTAAGTCATCGTTATCTTCACCGCCAGCACCACGTTGAATCGCACGGTTAATCACATCACGTGTCATGTTGACCGATAATGCTTTTTCGACTACAGCACGTAAGCGAGGGTTGCTCCCTGCATCCGGACCGCCGAGTTTAGCAGCAGTTGTCAGTTCACGAATGTATTTGGTAAACAACTTACCACGACTAGCATCTTGTTTGGCTTTACGATGCTTGATATTGGCCCACTTGGAATGACCCGCCATGCGAAATATGCTCCTTGTAGATTGGCTGTATGCCGATCGAATTGCACATATTCTACCATAAGCCCTTTTTCTGAAAAAAGGGCAGGGTTTTAAGTTTTAACTGAAAAATTTACGCTGTTTTCACGTCTGGAATAATAATATCCAATCCTGTGTTTTCTTTATAGAGCTGTTTGATCAGCGCAAGATCATGCGCCAAGTCGGTTGGATAAATTTTACCAAAAATCCCGCCTTGCTTGGTTTCAGAGTTGGCATACATCAGCACAATCGGCACATTGGCGGCTTTGGCAATATGCCAGAAACCGGTACGAATTGGCTTACGTGCTTCACCATTTTTTGCACGGGTCGCTTCAGGTGCAATTACCAGATTGAATTTTTCATTGCGCTGGAACAGCTCCACCATTTGTCCCACGATGTCCTGATTGGCTTTACGATCAACCGCAATACCGCCCACGGCTTCAAGTACCGGTTTAAGTGGACCTTTGAATAATTCTTTCTTGATTAAGGTATGAATTTTCATGTCGAAAATTTGGAAGATGGCCAGTGACAGCACTGCATCGAGCATCGAGGTATGCTCAAAACCAATAATGACCTGTTTATCTTCCAGAATATCAGGTTCGACGTTATAGCTCCATCCGGCAACTTTAAATGCAGCTTCGCCAATAAATTTTTTTAACATGGGTACAGAGTAAAACAAACGAAAGCGCATAATTTGTGCTTGTTCGGCTTTAGAGTCAAGGGTTAATTTGTGTAACTGTGCAGAAAAAATAAAGACTTGTTTGGGCGCTAAATACTATCTAACAACTTATTGTTTTTTAGATATAAATTAAAAGTTATTAAGACTTAAAATAAATGAGTATATAAGATCTCTTTCATAAATCAAAAAACGATCTTCCTTTTGATTAATATTTGCACTCCGGATTTCTTAGCATTCGTGCATAATCTGCGGATGAAATACATCGATTCAAACAAGCTTTCTGATCCTCAGTTCAAGCGATACACAGGCATCTCATGGTCAACTTTCTATTTGATGGTTGAGCAATTGCAGAAGCATGTCTCTGCCAAAGGCAGACCGCCCAAGTTAAGCCTGGAGGATCAGGTTCTGCTCTGTCTGAGCTATTGGCGGGAATACCGAACCTTATTTCACGTTGCGACGAGTTACGGGGTTTCAGAGCCCACAGCCTCAAGAATTGTCCGTCATGTTGAAGATTGCCTGATTCGGTCCAATCTGTTTAATTTACCCAAAGATTTACCCGAGGGCGAAGGCATCGACTGGAATGTTGTGATCGTGGATGCCACGGAAATTCCAATCCAAAGGCCTAAAAAAACAGAAGAAAAGCTATAGCGGCAAGAAAAAGACCCATACCTTTAAAGTACAGGCCATGATTCACTACAAAACTCAGCAAATTCTGAGTTTATGTACTAGTCGCGGTGCAGTGCATGATTTCAAGTTGTTCAAACGCAATTTAAACCAGATTCCTTTTGGGGCTTTTATCCTTGCAGATAAAGGCTATCAGGGGATTTATGTGTTGTATCCGAATAGCCTGTTGCCATTAAAAGCCAAAAGACACTGTAAATTGGATCCTGAATTGAAAATCTATAATCAAGAAATCAATAAAAGAAGAATCGGAATTGAGCATGTATTTGGCAGCCTGAAAACCTTCAAAATCCTTGCTGAGCGTTATCGAAATAGAGGTAAAAGGCTTGGTTTGAGATTCAATTTAATCGCTGGAATCTACAACTTGGAACTGAGCAAAAAATGATTTATGAAAGAGGTCTATAGAAAATTACTATTAAGAAAGTGAAAAAAAAGCTATTCAGCAGATAATTTAAGCATTAGACTTTTGTCGTAGATAGGTCGTGGTTCAGGCCAATGTCCAACTTTAGGCTTAACCTCAACAGGAATAGCAAAATGACATATTTGACCGCACTAATTGTTGCTTCGCTCATTTTAATGGTGATTGTGCTTTGGTCTATTGCTGAACTTGTGTTCGAATCGCGCAAAGAAAAGTCACTGAACTCAAAAAGAGTTTAAAATTTCAGCAGTACGAATACTTTATAAGTTTTTGTACTCAGGATATAAAGTTATTTCAAAAAAGTATAATTTTTTATTGATTTATTGCTTTTTTATCTTAAAAACAAATAAATTGCGAGTTTACCTCTCATGACATGAGCGCAGTTTCAGTGCAATGCTTGATGAGATGATGTCGTGCAATTTCCTGCTAATTTTTGGGCTTCTGGTTAACTGTTGTCTTACTGTACAAGCGATTTTGAAAGGGGCTTGTAATTTAAAAAAATCTTCGCTAGTATTCATGGCGCCTGAACTTGTTGATATATAACAATTTCAGTGAAAAGGGCCTATAGCTCAGTTGGTTAGAGCAGCGGACTCATAATCCGTTGGTCGACAGTTCAAGTCTGTCTGGGCCCACCAGTTTTTTGTAATCATATGCACAGTTTTGTAATGATTTGATATATAAACCCATGAATTATAATGATTCATGGGTTTTTTATTTCTGCTTTTTGCACAACTATGTTTGGCTATGCACAGCTTTATTTGACCCTCTTGTGTATCCAATCTTGTATCCGATACTCTTTCTGCATTACTCGGATACAAGAGATTTTGTTATGAAAAGAGCGGCTTTAGATAACATCGGCTTTGTTGCACAAACCTATCTGTAAAGGCTTTTTCAGCGATATAATTTTCAAATGAAGAAGCCTACACACAAAATCTACCGCACAACCAATTGGCCCGCATATAACCGAGCACTCATGAGTCGCGGAAATATTGCCATTTGGTTTGATCCTGCTACGCAATGGTATGCTCCATCAAAAGGCAAACAAGGGCGAAATCAAACCTACTCCGACGCAGCTATCCAATGCTGCTTAATGATTAAATCCTTATTCCGTCTGTCTTTACGTATGGTCACTGGCTTTGTGCAAAGTCTGATTAAACTTTGCGGATTAAATTGGATAGCTCCAGATTACACCACGCTTTGTAGAAGACAAAAGCATATTGATATTGTAATCAGCTACCAAAAAAGTAGCGATGGGCTGCATCTACTCATGGACTCTACAGGCATGATGTTTCTAGGTGAGGGCGAATGGAAACGCAAGAAACATGGACCTGAATATCGTCGCCAATGGCGTAAACTTCATATTGGTATAGATGCTAAAACCCTACAAATACGAGCAGTTCAGCTTACAACCAATAATGTCAGTGATTCACAGGTGCTTGGTGATTTACTTAATCAGATTCCACAAGATGAGCAGATTAACTCTGTTTATACCGATGGAGCTTATGACACCAAGCAATGCCGTCAGGTCATTGCAGATCGGCAAGCGCATGCGGTGATTCCACCTAGAAAAAATGCGAAACCATGGAAAGATACAAAGAGTAGCTCGCTAGAGCGAAATGAATTACTTCGAGCAATTAAACGTTTAGGCAGGACACTATGGAAAAAATGGTCAGGCTATCATCGGCGAAGTTTGGTTGAAACTAAGATGCATTGCATCAAATTATTAGGAGATAAACTCAGTGCAAGGAGTTTTGATAGCCAAGTGAATGAGATCCATGCACGTGTAGCAGTCCTTAACAGATTTACGGAATTAGGTCGCCCACTTACCCAAGTTACGCCTTAAATTTAGCTCAATTAGGGGCGCTTTGCATTTCAAATCTTTGTGCAACAAAGCCCTTATAAAACTGAATTGAGTGGTCTAATTAACGGAACCATATTACATAAGATCGCTTCCATGATATTTCTACTATTCTTTGAACGGTAGCAATCATGTAATCGCATAGTATCTTTAATTTGCTGCCAGATATCATCGGTAAGAAGAGTACGTTCCATTGAAAATATAGAAATAAAAATAAGTCAAAGGAAGATTTTAAGTATTTAAAACCAATTATTTAAATGAGGACACGCCCTAATAATATTTATTAAGTCGATAATCGAGCTTTGCTCGACTAATACCCAACAAACGGGCCGCTTCAGACACATTGTGTTTTGCTTTTTGCATCGCGGTCATAATCAGTTGTTGTTCATGTTGTTCTAAATCAAAACCTTCAGTCAACAGTTTGTCTAAATCTACGTTGGCTTGTTCATCTACGCTATGCTCGCTGTGCATTTGTGGAAATAAGGCTTTCAGTTTAATCAGTTGTTGATCTTCCGTTAGCAGTACCGCACGTTCGAGCAGGTTTTCCAGTTCACGAATATTGCCAGGCCAAGCATAGCTTTGCATAAAATCAGTGGCTTTTTCACTGACGCCCTGAATTTGTTTGTCATACATTTTTTCAAAGCGTTTTAAAAAGTGTTCGACTAACAGCGGTAAATCTTCACGGCGTTCACGCAGAGGTGGAATTTGGACAGGAAAAATATTTAAACGGTAATATAAATCGGCACGGAAACGCCCAGCTTTAACCGCTTGTTCTAAATCTTCATTGGTTGCAGCAATCACGCGAACATCAATATGACGGGTTTGTGAATCTCCGACACGTTCCACTTCACCTTCTTGTAGCACACGCAGCAAAGCCGCTTGAGCACGTGGTGAAAGTTCGATCACTTCATCTAAAAAAATAGTACCGCCATGGGCGCGTTCAAATTTACCTACACGTGATTGATGTGCACCTGTAAATGCACCTTTTTCAACACCAAACAGTTCAGATTCAATCAGTTCAGGCGGAATTGCCGCACAGTTGACTGCGACAAAAGCATATTCTTTACGTTGACTCAGTTCATGTACACCACGGGCAAAGGCTTCTTTCCCGACACCTGTTTCACCTTGCAACAAAATGGAAACTTTTGCACCTGCGGCTTTTTTGAGTAAGTCACAAACCCGTTGATAAGCTGCCGATTGCCCGACTGAGCTGAACATGCTGTAGTCATTTTTACTGGTGGTATAAATCGATTTTTTCAGTTCATACAATTCGGCTTGTAGTGCAATGAGTTCCTGTTCCATCGGTTCGGGTGACATGAACTGAATCAGTTCATCAGCATTTTCCCATTCACTGAGTGGTTTACCAATAATGCGACAGTTCGCATGTCCACAGGTTTTACATTCTATTTCCTGATAAATAATGGTCATGCCTGTGGCATAACTGCTGTACCCGCAAGCATAGCCTAGCAGCATCCAGCAAGAAGGTTCATTGCTCGGTCCAAACTGTTCAAGATGTACATCGGCTTCAAAGGAATTATGCCAGTTTAAGTCTGCATAAAACTGTTTTTTCTTTTGATTTAAAATCAGTTGATTGGCAGAAACTTGTACCATGCCACGAATACCGTGCATTTGTGGCCCTGCCATAAAAGCCTGCTCTTCATTTAAGCCTGGGCGCATTTTAGTGGTGACTTCTGCATCTTTTAGACCTGCCTGATAGCCTAAACGAATAAAAAAGCGTTTGGTGCGTTGTATTCCAATCATATTGACAAGGTCTTTACGCAAATAGCCGATGACGCTGGTATGCATCAGCAACATGCGGTATTCGTCAAACCAGATTTGTCCATGCTCAGTGTCAAAATGTAGCTTGGAAAGCAGGTCATGAATTTCCTGAGGATAGCCTGCATTTTTGCCGCTACTGTCGTATTTTACTAGTGCCATGCGCCGTGTTTAATCCATTAAATTCGTGGCTGGTTAGCTATCTTATGCAAATTCGTGAAAATTTAACAATACATAAATAGTATCATGCCAAACCTTAAAGGTATTTGAGTGTATCTATATGTTTTTATTTTTATTTTAGGCGAATTGCATAAAGCAAAAGGATAATTTTTTGTATCCGAGTGGGCTATATTTCATCAAATCATGAAATCTAAAAATTTTTTTACATAAAAATTCATCAAATCATGAAATTCAAATTCTTATAAAAACACTCGGATTTTTTAAATTGCTGTTTTTCAATGTTTTTATAAAGTTGGCACGCTTGTTGTAATAGTAAAAGTAAGCAACAGATGCATGAAGCAACTGAAGCAAGCTCTGAATGAATCAGATCTTGTAGGAGAACAATATGAAGGATGCAACAGGCGCATTGCCCTTAACCAAATATATTCGAGTGACGGGTGATATTAATGCCGGATTTGTCGAGTTCGACTTTGCCATTCACGATCCTACTTTATATGTGGAGTTGGTGTTACCGCAGCAAGCATTCCGCGAGTTCTGCGCAACCAATCAAGTGGTGGAAATGAGCGAACAACAGCAAGCCGTAAATGATGCTGAAGAAGACAAATGGCGTTACGGCATTGAACATGACACTTTAGTCGGTGCACAGCGATACAACATTGATCATGAAGATCAACACTGAATGCTTAAGGAGATAAGCGATGACTTTAGAAATTAAAACAGCGGGTATTGAGCCAATTCGTCAAAACTATGCCTATATTGAGCGTCGTTTTGGCAACAAGCCAGCCACCCGTTATCAGGAAGTCAGTTTTGATATTCAGCCGGAAACCAACTTTCACTATCGTCCGCTGTGGAAACCTGAAAAAACCTTAAATGATAAAACCCATACTGCAATTGAAATGCAGGATTGGTACGCATTTAAAGACCCACGTCAATTTTATTACGGAACTTATGTGCAGCATCGTGCGCGTTTGCAGGACATTGCTGAAAGTAACTTTAGCTTTTTTGAAAAGCGTCAGTTGGCAGAGCATATTTCTGAAGGCGTCAAAGCCAAAGTGATTGCCTTGTTTTTGCCGTTTCGTCATATCGAGCAAACTGCCAATTTACACATGATGTCGGGCAGTGCTTATGGTTACGGCACGGTGCTGAGCCAAGCCTGTATTTATGCTGCGATGGATCGTTTAGGTATGGCGCAGTACATCTCACGTGTCGGTTTGGCACTCGATGGCAACACGGGCGAATCTTTAATTCCAGCCAAACAAGCATGGATGCAAGATGAAGCATGGCAAGGACTGCGCAAGCTATGTGAAACTAGTTTGACCGAGCAAGACTATTTCAAACTGTTTTTATTACAAAACTTGGTGATTGACAGTTTTATGAGCGAATTGTTTTACACCCAATTTGATCAATGGTTAGCACAGCATCAAGCACGTGACTTAGCGATGCTGATGGAATTTATGCAGGAAGCTATGGCAGATTTGCGCAAATGGTCAGACAGCGTATTTAAAACCGCAGCAGCAGAATCTGCACATAACAAACAATTGTTGAGCCAATGGTTAGCCGAATATTTACCTGAAGTGAAAGCGGCATTTGCAGTGTGGGCAGCTGAGGCGTTGTCTGCAGATGCAGTCGACATTGCAGAACAAAAACTGCTGGAACGTAGTAAAAAAATTGGCATCGAACTTGAACAAATTTTGCAGGCTTAAGGAGAAGCAGCATGTCTAAGGTTTATCTGGCATTACAGGACAATGACACATCGCGCTACATCATTGAAGCGATTGAAGAAGACAACCCAGATGCCACGATTCAATATCTGCCAGCCATGATTCGGGTAGAAAGTGAAACAGGTCTGATTGTTAAAGCAGAAACGGTATCTGAAAAACTTGGACAAGATTGGGATATTCAGTCTTTACAACTCAACATGATTACGTTGGGCGGCAACGTCGAAGAAGATGACGACAGTTTCCGTTTGCACTGGAACTAGGAATAAGGATGCGCACTGAGCCAATTTGAGTGCAGTGCCACCAGAACATATTGCTGCATAGATTGCCGCTAAAAAATTTAAGGATGATGAGCATGAATTCACAAGTCAAAACCCCAGCAAAAAAAATGAATGCCAAAGACCGTTATCGCGCACTCACTCGTGACTTGGATTGGGATTTTTCTTATGCAGACCGCAAAGAAGCCTTTCCATACGAAGAATTTGAAGGCATTAAAATTACAGACTGGTCTAAATGGGAAGATCCATTCCGTTTAACCATGGATGCTTACTGGAAATATCAGGCAGAAAAAGAGAAAAAACTCTACGCGATTTTTGATGCTTTTGCACAAAACAATGGTCAAATGAACGTGACCAATGAACGTTACTTAAATGCCATCAAACTGTTTTTAACTGCGGTAACTCCGCTTGAATATCAGGCATTCCAAGGTTATGCGCATGTGGGGCGTCAGTTCAGTGGTGTGGGCGCACGTATCGCATCACAAATGCAGTCGATTGATGAATTGCGTCACGTGCAGACACAAATTCATGCCATGAGCCATTACAACAAATTCTTTGATGGTTTTCAGGATTGGTCGCACATGCATGACCGCGTTTGGTACTTGTCTGTACCAAAATCTTTCTTTGAAGATGCCCGTTCTGCAGGGCCGTTTGAGTTCTTATTGGCGATCAGTTTTGCATTTGAATATGTATTGACCAACTTGTTGTTCGTACCGTTCATGTCGGGTGCGGCACACAATGGCGATATGGCAACCGTAACCTTTGGTTTTAGTGCACAGTCCGATGAAGCACGTCACATGACTTTAGGTCTAGAAATTGTGAAATTCTTGTTAGAACAACACGAAGACAACGTGCCAATCGTACAGGAGTGGATTGATAAGTGGTTCTGGCGTGGGACACGTTTGTTATCGATTGTTGGCATGATGATGGACTACATGCTGCCAAACAAAGTGATGTCGTGGAAGGAAGCGTGGGAAACTTACTTTGAAGAAGCGGGCGGTGCGTTATTTAAGGACTTGAGCCGTTATGGTATTCGTATGCCGAAATATTCAGAAGTGATTACCAAAGAAAAAGAACACGTGTCGCATCAGGCATGGTGGATTTTCTATAACTTCGGTCATGCAGCAGGTTTCCATACATGGATTCCAACCGATCAGGAAATGGATTGGTTATCTGAAAAATATCCAGATACCTTTGACAAATACTACCGTCCAAAGTGGGAAATCGCACGCAAGATGGAAGCAGAAGGTAAGCGTTTCTACAGTGCAGGCTTACCGCAATTGTGCCAGATTTGCCAAGTGCCAATGACATTCACCGAAATGGATGGCGATCCGACCATGTTTGCTTATCGTGAGTCTGTTTATAAAGGCGATCGTTACCACACTTGTTCAGATGGTTGTCACGATATTTTTGAACGTGAACCTGAAAAATATGTGCAGGCATGGTTACCAGTTAACCAAATTCTACAAGGCAACTGTGGTGGCTTAGATTTGGAAAACATGCTGCGCGAATATTATCGATTTAATGTCGGTGCAGATAACTTGGATATTGAAGGTTCGCCAGACCAGCAACGTTGGAGAAAATGGAAAGGTGATGCGGCATAACTCGCATTCAATATCTAAGGTAAATATATAAAGTTTAAGTTATTTCAAGCTTTAAAATTAAAAGGATTTTGGTTTGAGCCATTTTCGGCTTAAACCACCTCAATACGGAGAATGACCATGTCAGTACGCGCTATTCGCCCAGATTACGACTTTGAACCACGCGATCTACAAAAACACTATAGCGGCAATATTTTGATTTATGTGGGTTGGGATCATCACACTTTATATTGTTCTGCACACGCCATGTTGGTTTCGCCGCAGCAAACTTTTCAGGAGTTTTTGGATCAGCAAATGCAAGCGGGTTTTCATCAACATCCTGACTTTGAAAAAATTAAATGGGATAAAGTGCAATTTACCCTGAACAAACAGGCGATTCAGCCACGCCCTGAACAGACCTTGGCAGAAATTGGCTTCGATCATAAATCACTACTGCGCTTTGTAACTCCAGGGCTGAATGGGTACAAGGACGCACACGTTTAAAACAGCAAGATCACAACTAGATAAAGACAGCAAAGCACAGACAGTAAGTGCAAGACAGGAGGTCGCAGATGAGCTATCAAGTCACAATTGAGCCAATTGGTACAACCATTGAGGTTGAAGAAGATCAAACCATTTTAGATGCCGCGTTACGTCAGGGCGTGTGGTTGCCATTTGCTTGTGGGCACGGCACTTGCGGCACTTGTAAAGTCCAAGTCACCGATGGTTATTATGATGTGGGCGAAGCATCACCTTTCGCGCTGATGGATTTAGAGCGTGAAGAACACAAAGTGTTGGCGTGCTGCTGTAAGCCAGAATCAGACATGACCATTGAAGCCGATGTCGATGCAGACCCTGATTTTCTGGGTTATCTAGTACAAGATTATCAGGCCAAAGTCATTGAAGTTCGCGACTTATCTCCAACCATTAAAGGTGTGCGTTTGCAGTTAGACCGCGCAATGGATTTTCAGGCAGGGCAGTACATTAACGTGCAATTCCCGGGCATTGAAGGCACGCGTGCGTTTTCTATTGCCAATGCGCCAAGCGAACTCGGTATTATTGAATTGCATATCCGTCATGTGGTGGGCGGTAGTGCAACGACTTATGTGCATGAGCAGCTAGCAGCAGGCGATGAACTGGAAATTTCAGGGCCTTACGGACAATTCTTTGTACGTAAATCGGATGAACAGGATGCGATCTTTATTGCTGGTGGCTCAGGTTTATCTAGCCCGCAATCTATGATTTTAGACCTGCTTGAATCGGGTGATACCCGCACCATCTACCTGTTCCAAGGTGCGCGAGATGTTGCGGAATTATATAACCGAGAACTGTTTGAGAAATTGGTCAAAGACTATCCAAACTTCCGCTATATTCCTGCTTTGAATGCGCCTAAAGAAGAAGATGGCTGGACAGGTTTTACAGGTTATGTGCATGAAGCAGTTGCTGACTATTTTGAACAGCGCTGTGGTGGTCATAAGGCCTATTTATGTGGCCCACCGGTGATGATTGATGCGGCCATTTCAACCCTGATGCAAAGCCGTTTATTTGAGCGAGATATTCATACCGAGCGCTTCTTGAGTGCTGCAGATGGGGCAAGCGGTCAGTCACGTTCTGCATTGTTTAAACATATTTAAAAAAAGATTAGAAAAAACTTAAGGACATCGTTCAGTGCCGTAGAAACTCGCTTTGGCACTGACTTAAACCAACACTGGAAGGTAGTGTCAAAAACTAAAAATAGCACTGTTCAATTCTACAGTGCCAAAATAGACAAGGAGGATTACATGGACCGTCAACAAATTGATACTTTAGTGAAAGAAATGAACGTCGACACTGCGACAGGCCTTGTCGATCAACGTGTACAGCAAATTGTAGTACGTTTGGTAACAGACTTATTTCAAGCTATTGAAGATTTAGACATTCAGCCTTCTGAAGTCTGGAAAGGTCTGGAATACATGACCGACGCAGGCAAAGCCAATGAACTTGGTTTACTTGCAGCAGGTTTGGGTCTGGAACATTATCTAGATTTACGTGCCGATGAAGCCGATGCTAGAGCAGGCGTGACAGGTGGTACACCACGTACCATTGAAGGGCCATTGTATGTTGCAGGTGCACCTGAATCAGTCGGTTTTGCGCGTATGGATGACGGTTCAGAATCAGATCATATAGATACTTTAATTATTGAAGGTAAGGTCACTGACACACAGGGCAACATTATTGAAAATGCCAAAGTCGAAGTTTGGCATGCTAATAGTTTGGGCAATTATTCATTCTTTGACAAAACCCAGTCTGACTTTAACTTGCGCCGTACCATTTTTAGTGATGCAGCAGGTAAATATGTAGCGCAAACCACCATGCCAGTTGGTTATGGCTGCCCACCAGACGGTACGACTCAAGCTTTATTAAACAAACTGGGACGTCATGGTAACCGCCCATCTCACGTGCATTACTTTATTTCTGCACCGGGTTTCCGTAAATTGACCACTCAATTTAACATCGAAGGCGACCAATATCTTTGGAATGACTTTGCCTTTGCTACCCGTGAAGGCCTAGTCGTTACAGCAGTAGATGTGACTGATCCTGCAGAAATCCAGCGCCGTGGTTTAGACAAGCCATTCAAACACATCACCTTTAACTTTGAATTGGTCAAAGATCTAAATAACGCACCATCAACCGAGGTGGAACGTCGCCGCGCAAGCACATAATTTACCGTCCCTAGCGCTACTTTCCAAATTTTCCACAGCGTACCCCAGCCTCATCAAGCCATTTGGTGATGCTGCTCACTTCAGTTTCTTGCCAAGGTATGAAAGATTCAACATGGCAAGCAAACTTCATCAAAATTGGCATTGAATAGGATGTTCTATGAAAAACAAAATCTACGCACTCATGTTATTGAGCGGTATAGCAACGCATGTCTGTGCAACTGAAAACGGTTTAGACTCTTTTGCACTGGGTGCTGAAGGCATTGCTGCAGGTGCTTTGCCACCACCTGGGGTATATTTGCTGAACTACTACCAAAATTACCATGCCAGTGAGTTTAAAGATGGTCCCGACAATTTCCATGTCGATGTAAATGCCTTTATTCCACGTCTGGTGTGGATGACCCCACAACAAATTGCAGGCGGGCAATTAGGGTTCTATGCAGCACAGCCTTTAGTCAATTTACGTTTAAATGCGATGGGCGCGTCGGATTCTAACAGTGGACTGGGAGATTTAGTGATGGGCACTATGCTCGGTTGGCATAAAGGTAACCATCACAGTATTGCAGGTCTGGAAGGTGTTTTTGCTACCGGAGATTATGACAATGCCAATCCCCAACGTCCTGTAATTGCGAATTTAGGCAAGAATTATCACACCATTCGGCCAGTTTTGGCTTACTCGTATTTGCAGCCACAAGGTTGGGAGTTTTCGACCAAACTGTCTTATAGTTTCAATACCGAAAATGACGATACCAACTATCAATCGGGCGATTATTTTGCTGGGGATTATGCAATCGGTTATCAGTTAAATGATCAAGTGAAATTGGCACTAGAAGGCTATGTGTTTAAACAAACCACAGATGATGACGTGAATGGTGTCAGTATTGGCAATAAAGGACAGGCGTTGGCATTTGGCCCTGCAATTCAATACAAACAGGATAACTGGTCATTAGAGGCGAAGTTCCTGAAAGAAACCGAAGTGGAGCATCGTCCTGAAGGACATTCCACCACCTTAAAAATGGTGTGGGCATTCTAACGACTCAGAGTTCTTACTGAGACGATGATCTTAAGATTAAGCCAAGTTAAACTTGGCTTAAATCAATTGAGAAATGCTTGGATTTAGTGTGATCTTCAATCTCAACAACCTGCTCGATCAAAAACAAGCTAGATCAAAAGCATTCACAAATCTTATATAACCAAGCCCCTTGAAACAGAACATTTTACAAATTATAGAATTCACCAGACTTATAGTTTAATAACCATTTTTTGAAATTTTTTATTTTTGAACCGTACCGGGTTTGTCGGAGACTTTTTATTTAAGTTAGGCCACCTGACCTAACGGGTTATTCTTATCATAGTACATTGCTTCAAAATCAAAAGGTGATACATAACTCAGTGCACTGTGTACACGCTCTTTATTGAATCAATCTACCCAGTTGAGTGTCGCAAGTTGTACATCAGCTAAACCTTGCCAATCTGCTTTTAAATATTCAATCACCTCTGTTTTGTATAAGCCATTCACTGTTTCAGCCAAAGCATTATCGTATGAATCACCAGTCGTACCGACTGATGCTCTTAAATTTGCTGCTTCTAAACGATTGGTATAACGAATTGAAAGATATTGCACACCTCTGTCGGAATGGTGAATCACGTTCTTTGGCATGCCTCGATCATGCAATGCTTGCTCTAATGCATCAAGCACCATATCTGTATTCATACGTGTTGATCCAACAATTGCTCGTGAGAACACATCAATAATAAATGCGGTATAGACCCAACCTGACTTGGTTTGAATATACGTGAAGTCAGCGACCCACAGGTGGTCAGGTTGATCAGCACTAAAATTCCATTTCACCAAGTCATTCGTTCGTTTTTGATCATCTCTGCTACGGGTAGTTTGTTTATTCTTACCACGCCAAACACCTTGTATACCTAGCTTTTGCATCAATCGAGCAACTGTACAGCGCGTAATAACATAACTTCTCGTTGCAGTTGTTGCCAGACTTTACGAATGCCATACCACCCCGAACTTTCTTTCCAAATTCGTTTGATTTGCTCAGCATGATGAAATCATGTAGATCTCGTTTTGCTCGATGTTCCCTTGCGAAGCGATGCTTTTCATCGCAGAAAAGTTGGTCACCGACAAACCCCTGGTACGGTTTAACATAAAAGAAGGTTAAGTCGAAAGCTTTAACGTGGTTTACAAGCTTTTTGAAAAATTACAACTTCTCCTAAAGCCGTTGACATAGGAGAGTGGTGGCAGTCCATACTCAAATAACAGAAGACCTTATCATTTGATAAGGTCTTTTTGAACAAGCATTAAATTATCTTTAGCATAGTGTCTAAAGGGTTCTTGTTGGTATGTTCGACATACTCAACTTTCATTCCATCGGGGTGTTCTATAATCATATAACTTCCCGTTGTAATCTTTGTCAAAGGGACTTGAATAGTTGCACCCATCTTAACTAGGTTAGTAGCAATTTCTTTGATATCTTCAACTAAATAGCAAGCTTGTATATCTTTAACCATAGATAAAAAAGATTCAGTTGCACCAATCAGTAACATATTTGCAATTTGAACTACCTGAAATTCATTCGGTATGACAATTACGTTGAGGCGTGCTTGTTGACCCAATAGAGTTTCATAAAAAGCGACAGTTTGACCTAGATCTTTTATAGAAACATGTAAACGAACTAGTATATTAAGCACTTGCATAATGATTGCTACTGCTTGATTCTGATAGTGATTGCGTATCAGTGTGAGTTATAGTAAACCATTGTTCAAGATATTCTAGCATTTTATTTCCTTCCTCAGGTAAACAGGTCATAGCAATGTAAAGATCTGGGCGAATAAGAATAAAACGACCTTCATTTCCGATTGCATAACGCTCGAAAATCTCTGTGGTTTCATTGGATACGTGATGATCAAAGTCAAAACTTGCTTGTGAATTAATCTGCTGAGTATTTTGAGTAACTTTCATCGCCCGGTCGTCATCAAATGGTACTGTATTAGAACTTGTTTGAGAGATCAGACAATTAACGACCATGTTTGGAAAAAGGTTGTCAACTGTATCTCGAAGTTGACTAGCAAGAGCTATGTTCTGATTCGTGTTCTGACCAGGAACATATAGCAAGGTAAACAATGGATGACGAAGAACATCGTATAATCTCTTTTGTGGTTCAACCATTAATAATGCATCAGGAGCACGTTCACCTGCTTGAGGTCCTTCGAGTTTACTAAGACCTTTTGGAAGTTCAGAGGCGGCACAGTAATTGTGTGAGAGACCTGAGACTAATCGAATTGTATGTGCTTCCCAATTTGGCTTTTGTGTATAATGTAGACGATCTTCTGGTTTAATACCAAAACCCATGACTATTTCATGTGTTGCCATTGCACCTTCACTGATTTGTTCTCCTATTGGTTTGCGCTCTTTCTCATAGGAGTTAAGGATTGATTCTTTTGAAATATTTTTGTACACTGAGGCTAGTTTCCATCCTAGATTAAAGGCATCTTGCATACAGCCATTCATTCCTTGACCACCAGATGGTGAGTGAACATGTGATGCATCTCCACAGATGAGTAAACGACCTTCACGATAACGATCAGCAACTCCATTACGCACAGACCACGCTGTAACCCATTCTGGTTTACCTACTTTAAAACCAATATTTAACTGATCTGCGACATATTGAAATGCTTGTTGTTGGTTTTCAGCTTGAACATATTCACCTGTAGCATCACTCATATAGATGCGCCAATATTTTCCTGGTAGTTTGGTACAATTCATGAACAAAGTTTCGTTAAAATAATAATTCATCCAACGATCATCAAAGTTTACATTCTCTAACTCAACATCCATCATTGCCATAACAGCGACTTCTTCACCGGAAAATTTAATTCCAGCAGCTTCACGAACAAAACTACGAACACCATCACATCCGACAACCCAAGGATAGGTTTTTTCTTGAACGGCTCCGTTTGGTAAAGTAATATTTACGGTGACGGCATTTTCGTGTTGATTAACGGCTGTTAATTCAGTCTGATATTCTGGTTTTAAGCTATATTGAGAAAAAAGATGTTCACGTAATACTTGCTCAAAATCATTCTGATTAATTTTATAATAGAAAGCAAAGCGAGTTGGCAAAACACGATAATCTGTTCTTGGACAGTCATCATCTGTAAGATGAGGAAAATGATAGATGTTACCAGGACATTTAAGACACACTTCTTCTAAACGATGTGCAAGTCCCATGTGTTCAAACATTTCCATAGAACGTGCGTGAATAGTCATAGCGCGTGTAGTATGAGAAGGTCCATTTCTTTTTTCAATTAAACGAACTGGAATTTTTCGGCGTAATAATTCATTGGCAAGAATTAAGCCAGTTGGTCCTGCGCCTACAATTAAAACTTCATTAATGAGATTGTTCATATTGACTCCATTCTTTATTACAAAATTCCTTGAACCTTTGTAACAGTTATATATTCCTATTTCTTCGCAATAAAGAAATAGAATTCACAGTACATAAAAATCATTCAGATTAATAATTTGAAAGGAAGCATTAATATAATGTTAAAACGTGGTATTGCAGTCATTGAGGTGACTAGCTATGTACGCTAATGCTAAGTATTTTGAAGAAAATACATCAATTACATAATACTACGGTTCTATTCCATTACATTAGTATTCATTCCATTACGAATAAACTTAATCGAACTATCTAAGCAATGAAAATGATTAATTTTCATAAATATGATCTATCGTATCAATAGACTCATTGATCAATTATCTTTTAAAGTATGATGTGTGCTGAGTTTGTAGGAGACTTTCACTTGGGAGATTTTAGGCAGCCAACTTGCAAAAGTCCTCTGCCATTTGATTTGGTGTCTGTTTAATGTGGTTCCGTTAGTTAGACCACTCAATTCAGTTTTATAAGGGCTTTGTTGCACAAAGATTTGAAATGCACCGCCCCTAATTTAGTCAAATTTAAGGCGTAACTTGGATAAGTGGTCGACCTAATTCCGTAAATCTGTTAAGGACTGCTACACGTGCATGAATCTCATTGACTTGGCTTTCAAAATTCCTTGCACTGAGTTTATCTCCTAATAATTTAATGCAGTGCATCTTAGTTTCAACCAAACTTCGCCGATGATAGCTTGACCATTTTTTCGCATTTTTTCTAGGTGGAATCTCCGCATGCGCTTACCGATCTGCAATGACCTGACGGCATTGCTTGGTGTCATAAGCTCCATCGGTATAAACAGAGTCAATCTGCTCATCTAGTGGAATCTGATTACGTAAATCATCAAGCACCTGTGAATCACTGACATTATTGGTTGTGAGCTGAATAGCACGTATTTGTAAGGTTTTAGCATCTATACCAATATGTAGTTTACGCCATTGGCGACGATATTCAGGTCCATGTTTCTTGCGTTTCCATTCGCCCTCACCTAGAAGCTTCATGCCTGTAGAGTCTACGAGTAGATGCTGCCCAACGCTACTTTTTTGGTAGCTGCTTGCAATATCAATATGCTTTTGTCTTCTACAAATGGTGGAATACGAATATCACTGATATTCGGGGCTGCTCAGCCGCAAAGTTTAATCAGACTTTGCACAAAGCCAGTGACTATATGTAAAGATAGACGGAATAAGGATTTAATCATTAAGCAGCATTGGATGGCTGCGTCGAAGTAGGTTTGATTTCGCCCTTGTTTGCCTTTTGATGGAGCATACCATTGCGTAGCAGGATCAAACCAAATGGCAATATTTCCGCGACTCATGAGTGCTCGGTTATATGCGGCCAATTGGTTGTGCGGTAGATTTTGTGTGTAGGCTTCTTCATTTGTAAATTATATTACTGAAAAAGCCTTTACACATAGGTTTGTGCAACAAAGCCCTTCGAGTAGTTAAACGTTTAGGCAGGACACTATGGAAAAAATGGTCAGGCTATCATCGGCGAAGTTTGGTTGAAACTAAGATGCACTGCATTAAATTATTAGGAGATAAACTCAGTGCAAGGAGTTTTGATAGCTAAGTCAATGAGATTCATGCACGTGTAGTAGTCCTTAACAGATTTACGGAATTAGGTCGACTACTTACCCAAGTTATGCCTTAAATTTGACTAAATTAGGGGCGCTTTGCATTTCAAATCTTTGTGCAATAAAGTACTTAAAAATCAATATTATAGTGATAAAAAATTATTATTAAATTTTAATAATGATTGATGTTGTAGATGATTCTTATTTGGAAAAATCATTTTTAATAATTGTCTCTGCTATTTATATTGAACGTGTAGAGCGATTAGGGATGCTCATGGAGAAGAAAATGGATCACACAATGGCTCAGGATCGGCGAGAAAATAGTAAAAAGCCAAAATTGTTAATTTTACCAGGCATGGTTTGTAATGAGCGATCTTGGGCAGAGCAGTTTCAAGCATTGATTTCAGATATTGATTGCCACATTGTGGATTATGGATTGCACAATTCAATGCCAAAAATGGCAGCACATATTTATAAGCAACACATGAATGATTCTTTCATGGTTATGGGACATTCAATGGGTGCACGTGTGGCGATGGAGTTATATCACCTTGCGCCAAATCAAGTCAAAGGGATGTGTCTAATTTCTACAGAACATCTCGCAGCACCAGATGGTGAAAAAGGGAAATTAGAATCATTAAATCGACAAAGATTGTTGCAAATAGCAGAAGAAAAAGGAATGACAGAAATGGCAAAATCTTGGTTGCCACATCTTATTCCTGAAACTAGACGAAGTGATGCGTTATTGACTGATGAAATTATTAAGATGATTAGTGAGCATTCTATTATGCAATTAGCATCGCATATTAATGCTGGTTCTACTCGTACTGATTCTACCGAAATTCTTAAAAGTATCAACGTTCCTACATTATTAATTGTAGGTGATCGAGATGTTGTAAGACCCGTTTCAATTCATCAGCAAATGGCTGAATTAGTCACTGATAGTCAACTATTAATTATTCCAGATGTTGGTCATTTACCAACAATGGAAGCACCTCAACAAGTGAACGATGCGGTTAAAACTTGGGTGCATAAATGTTTAACAGATTTTTAGAAATAAGCACCTGAATCATGTAGTGATGATGGGATAATGTAAACAAGGAGAAAAGAAGTGAATATGCAAATTATAGAGAAAGCGACGGATGCGACAGTACATGAGATCCGTAAGGCGAATAAAGTAGGACGCTTACATCATCATGCTTTTTTAGCGAAGGATATGGAAGAGACTAGACACTTTTATGAAGATATTTTAGGAATGCCATTGATTGGTACATGGGTTGAACGCACCAATCCAGTAACAGGTGAGCCTGACAATTATGTTCATACTTTTTTTGAGTTGACTGATGGAAGTTGTATCGCATTTTTTCAATTTAAGAATGCAGATTCAACCTTGGCACAGTCAGTTAATAAGTTCAGTGATATTAATCCATTTGCACATCACATTGCATTGACGGTAGAGGGGAAGGAAACGATTCAGTATTTCAAAAAGCGCTTAGAAGAAGCAGGCGTATCGGCATTTGAAACGGATCATGGTTATTGTTATTCGATTTATTTTCATGATCCGAATGGTATGCAGGTTGAATTGACAACATTAGTACCTTCTACAGATGAGATGATGGGTTCAGCGTTGACGAATGCACATGAAATGTTAGAGCGTTGGATAGCGGAAGATGATGTTGCAACCAATAATACCCTGCGTGGTGATGGGTGGGTGTAAATATAGAAAAAATTAGACTTCTTGCGTTAGTCAAATTTTAAGCAGCCAAAAGCTATGTTTTATGAGGCTTTAGCAAATTCAAAAATTAGATAAAACTATACTTTCGCAAGAGGTCTAATATCTAAAGTTTAAGTGATTTCAAGCTTTAAAAAAAATTAAAAGGATTTTGGTTTGAGCCGCTTGTGGCTCAAATCACCTCAATACGGAGAATGACCATGACAGCACGCGCTATTCGCCCATCTCACGTGCATTACTTTATTTCTGCACCGGGTTTCCGTAAATTGACCACTCAATTTAACATCGAAGGCGACCAATATCTTTGGAATGACTTTGCCTTTGCTACCCGTGAAGGCCTAGTCGTTACAGCAGTAGATGTGACTGATCCTGCAGAAATCCAGCGCCGTGGTTTAGACAAGCCATTCAAACACATCACCTTTAACTTTGAATTGGTCAAAGATCTAAATAACGCACCATCAACCGAGGTGGAACGTCGCCGCGCAAGCACATAATTTACCGTCCCTAGCGCTACTTTCCAAATTTTCCACAGCGTACCCCAGCCTCATCAAGCCATTTGGTGATGCTGCTCACTTCAGTTTCTTGCCAAGGTATGAAAGATTCAACATGGCAAGCAAACTTCATCAAAATTGGCATTGAATAGGATGTTCTATGAAAAACAAAATCTACGCACTCATGTTATTGAGCGGTATAGCAACGCATGTCTGTGCAACTGAAAACGGTTTAGACTCTTTTGCACTGGGTGCTGAAGGCATTGCTGCAGGTGCTTTGCCACCACCTGGGGTATATTTGCTGAACTACTACCAAAATTACCATGCCAGTGAGTTTAAAGATGGTCCCGACAATTTCCATGTCGATGTAAATGCCTTTATTCCACGTCTGGTGTGGATGACCCCACAACAAATTGCAGGCGGGCAATTAGGGTTCTATGCAGCACAGCCTTTAGTCAATTTACGTTTAAATGCGATGGGCGCGTCGGATTCTAACAGTGGACTGGGAGATTTAGTGATGGGCACTATGCTCGGTTGGCATAAAGGTAACCATCACAGTATTGCAGGTCTGGAAGGTGTTTTTGCTACCGGAGATTATGACAATGCCAATCCCCAACGTCCTGTAATTGCGAATTTAGGCAAGAATTATCACACCATTCGGCCAGTTTTGGCTTACTCGTATTTGCAGCCACAAGGTTGGGAGTTTTCGACCAAACTGTCTTATAGTTTCAATACCGAAAATGACGATACCAACTATCAATCGGGCGATTATTTTGCTGGGGATTATGCAATCGGTTATCAGTTAAATGATCAAGTGAAATTGGCACTAGAAGGCTATGTGTTTAAACAAACCACAGATGATGACGTGAATGGTGTCAGTATTGGCAATAAAGGACAGGCGTTGGCATTTGGCCCTGCAATTCAATACAAACAGGATAACTGGTCATTAGAGGCGAAGTTCCTGAAAGAAACCGAAGTGGAGCATCGTCCTGAAGGACATTCCACCACCTTAAAAATGGTGTGGGCATTCTAACGACTCAGAGTTCTTACTGAGACGATGATCTTAAGATTAAGCCAAGTTAGACTTGGCTTAATTCTTTAAACTTAGTAGTTTTAAGTTTTCTTTTCTTGTCTTTGGAGAGAGTACTTTTACCGTTATGCAAAACGTCAATGATAGTCGCCTAGATTGCGGTTTTTAAAGGTGATCAAGAACAGAGGATTTGCAGGAGCGCTGCGCCGTGGACAGATGAACCTGAACTTTTTAAGATTGATCCGATCCATCAAATGCCGGGACTAAACTGTGTGATTCATAGAGATCGTTTCAATTTAGCGATCTCTAAATCCATCTTGTAATTGGAGTGTTGAATCCGTTCATTGGATGGGTTGTATTGCTTCTGGACCTCATCAGAGAAAGGGGTTTCTTCACATAATTCAAAGTACCTTTCCATCGGTGTTTTACCTTTCAAAGCTGAATGTGGTCTCATCCAGTTATAGTAATGCTGCCATTCGGCTAGCTTGTCTTGGATATCTTCAGAATTAATATCGACAGTAGCGTAGAACTCAGATTTATCAGTCTTTTGAGAGCGCTCTACCTTGCCATTCAAATGAGGTGAACCTGGTTTATTTTGCCTAAATTTGATTCCATGCTGCATCAATTTTTTCTGTACTTTTTCAGCAAAAAATTTCCGCCCTCGATCGGTCTGTATTCGCTGTATGGGAAAAGGCATTTCTTCAATTACGCAGTCTAAAAAGTCGAGCGTATTCGCTGCTGTTCGGCGTTTATATATCCTTAAAACGCGATATCGTGTGCAGTCATCGATAGATGTGTACTGATATAGCCCAGGAACCAATTTACAGGTATCCATTTGAATTCTATCGCCTGGTAATGGGCGTTCATAACGAATGAAATCTGCTTTACGACGGAATTTTTTAATCGGTTTGACTTGATGGGTGGAGAGTACTTTATGGATAGTCGCTAAGGACAACGAGACTCCGTGCAGCCTCATCAATTCTGTTTGCAAACGTCGAGCACCCAGATTTCTAGCCGAGCGCATTTCCAATATTAAGGCTTCTAGCTCAGCATTGATTTTAGTATTTGGAGATTTTAATGGGCGTTTACTCTGACTATTTAATCCATCAATACCTTGCTCAGAATATCGTTTCCACCACTTGCGTAATGTTGGTCTAGAAATGCCACATCTCCGACAGACTAGGCCAGCATCATTGATCTCTTCAAATAATTTAACCCATACGAGTCTTTGTTGAATTTCTCTGTTCATAAACACCAATTATATTGAAATGATGTCTATGAATCACACAACTAAACACCTAAATCATCTGCTCATTTTTGATCATCTCGGCTACGGGTAGTTTGTTTATTCTTACCACGCCAAACACCTTGTATAGCTAGATTTTTCATCAATCGAACGACAGTACAACCTGCAATAACATAGCCTTCACGTTTCAGTTTTTGCCAGACCTTACGCACACCGTATCGACCTGAGCTTTCTTTCCAAATTCGTTTAATTTGTTCAGCATGATGAAGGTCATGCAGATCCCGTTTCACTCGATGTTCTGGATTTACTGTAAGATCTAAAGTCCGGTAATAGGTTGAAGAGGCAATCGGTAAAATTCTACAAATCGCCTCGACTCCGAACAGCTCTTTATTATTATGTATAAAATCCACCATTATTTGTGTGGGCGGCCGAGCTCCGCCTGGCCGAAAAAAGCGGCTGCTTTACGTAGAATTTCATTAGCATGCTTTAATTTGATTTCACGTTCTATTTGCTTCATTTTTTTCTTGATCAGATATCTGTTGTACTTTGACAGGATTTTGTTGATCTAAGTATTTTTGATACCAAATACGTAGTGTTTCAGGATTACAGCCAATTTTGGGAGCAATTGCAGAAACTGCTGCCCAGTTCGATGGATAATCTTTTTCAGATTCAATCACAAGCTGAACCGCTCTTTCTCCGATTTCAGGGGTATATTTTGGTTTTGTCATTGGGACATTCTCTCAAGAAAGTTGGTCTCCGACAAACCCGGTACGGTTCAGTAAAATATCAGATCAGGTTTGAGCTAGTACCATTTAAGACATTGCGAATAACGTTCGTAAATTCTTTAACTACAGTTTCATCAGTTTTCCCTTTTTTCCAAAGTAATCCTGTAGTTCTCGTTGGTCGTGGATTTTCTAATGGGATAGCGCATACATCGGAGTTATCATGTATTGCTGTTTTTGCAACTATACCAGCCAAATCAGTATTTCTAACTAACTCGACAATTGGAGCAATCGCATTCATTTCGGCAATCACTAGAGGTTCAGCAGCAATCGTCTTAAAATAATAATCGAGTTTCTGGCGTGTGCCGAAGACTTTAGAGAGTAATACCATTCGTACATTATTTAACTCGATCATACGAACTTTTTTTCGTTTAGCTAATAAATGCTCTTTGGCAACAATCAGAACCATTTCCTCTGTATAAAGTGGATCAAACCATAACGTGCTTTCACCATCAGGTTTATAAGCAATTCCTAAGTCTAGTTGATCATTCTCTAGAGCTTTTAAAATTTCACTTTGAGGCAGCTCTTCTACACTAACACGGATATCCTTATGACGAGCTAGAAAATCAGAAATACAGCGAGGCAGTAGGTTGGTATTAACGCTATATGTTGTACCTATGCGAATATGACCTGAAATATGTACAGGAGGTGTTTGTATTGCATTGACTGCTAAATCAATTTGTTTTAATGCCTGAATAACTTCGGTTAATAGTCGGTCTCCGACTTCAGTTAGAAAGATTTTTTTTCCAACACGATCAAATAATTTAACATCCAATTCATCTTCTAATTGTTTAATTTGATGAGATAAGGTGGATTGTGTTACATGGCAGCGTTCAGCAGCTTTGGTGAAGTGTAACGTTTCTGCAAGTGTTGCAAAATATCGTAAGTGGCGTAATTCCATACTGTTTTAATCCATTGATGTTATCAATTATTTTTATCTAAAATAATCACTTTTATCGTATAAGTAAACCCTATATTTTAATATCTGACTCAAGGAATATTTACATCTTGCTATACAAAGGATGAAAGAAAATGAAAATAGGAAAGGTGATACAGCCATCAAGTGCTATTTGTACATCGAATGAAGAAACAATCATTGTTCGTGGTTCTGACTTGTGTAATGACATCATTGGTAAAATGAGTTTTACCGAATATTTCTATTTTTTACTTACGGGTGAAAAACCAAATCAAGCAACACTAGAAGTAGTCAATGCAACATTAATTTCGATTGCTGAACATGGTTTTGTACCAAGTGTACAAGCAGCACGTATGACCTTTGCCGCATCGCCAGAAGCATTACAGGGTGCCGTTGCAGCAGGTCTGCTGGGTTGTGGTTCGGTGATATTAGGTGCTTCAGCGAATGCTGGAGAATTTTTTACAGATATAAGAAATCTGATGCTAAAAGGTCATAGTGCTGAACAAGCTGCAACAGAAATTATTAAACAATATCGTATTGAAATGAAAGCTATTCCTGGATACGGACATCCATTGCACAAAGAGCGCGATCCTAGGGTAACAGCATTATTTAAAGTCGCAGAAAATGCAGGTTCAAATTTAGAATTTATTGCTATTGCAGATGCTGTAGAAAGGGTGATCCCTGAAATTGTAGGTAAACAACTCAAACTTAATGTATCAGCGGCTATTCCTGCAGTATTACTTGGCGCTGGTTTTCCTTTAAAAGCTTTACGTGGCATTCCAATTTTAGCTCGTTGCGCAGGTCTTATTGCACATCTTTATGAAGAACAAGAACAGCCTGTTGGTTTTGCATTGTCTTATCAGGCGACACGCGAATATCAATATACAGGTACAGTTCCTGAAAACTTTAAGTCATAAATTAAAAAAATATAGGAGTTTTTTAATATGAAAGGTGTATTAGATGGTGTGACAGTCATTGAACAAGGAACGTTCATTACGGGTCCCAATGCTGGAATGTTGCTTGCCGATTTGGGCGCGACAGTGATAAAAGTGGAGCAACCTCAAACTGGCGATCCATTTCGTGCATTCAAAGGGGGTTTGTATAGTCCACATTTTCAAACTTATAATCGTAATAAGCGAAGCGTAACATTAAATACAAAGTTACCAGAAGATCTAGCCATTTTCGATCAACTTATTAAAGATGCTGACGTTTATATTCAAAATTTTCGTCCGAATGCAGCAGAGCGCTTAAATGTTGGTGAGACACGATTACGTGAGCTTAATCCAAAGTTAATCTATTGTGCTATTAGTGGTTTTGGGAAAGAGGGACCTGCTGCATCTAGACCCGCTTATGATACTGTTGCACAAGCTGCAAGTGGTTTTTTAAAATTATTGATTAACCCTGAAAATCCTCGGGTAGTTGGTCCAGCAATTGCTGATTCATTGACGGGTTTTTATGCTGCTTACGGTATATTAGGTGCTTTGTATGAACGGCATAATACGGGTCTAGGACGTACGATTGAACTGTCTATGCTGGAATCAATGTGTCACTTTAATCTTGATGCTTTTACACATTTGTTTTCTGCACAAGAAGTTATGGGGCCGTATAGTCGACCTGCGGTTTCACAATCTTATGTACTTGAGTGTTCTGACAAAAAATGGTTGGCATTACATATGTCATCGCCAGAAAAGTTTTGGCAAGGTTTGGCGAATGCTATTGATCAGCCTGAATTATTAACACAAACATTATTTCAGGATCGAAGTGAACGCATTAAAAATCAAGATTTGATTATGCGCTATCTACAATCAATATTTAATAAAAAAAGTCGAGAAGAATGGTGTAAAAGATTGGAATTAGAGGATGTACCACATTCTCCAATGTATGATACAGAAGAAGTAATTAATGATCCTCAAGTAAAGCAGTTACAAATTCAGATTAAAGCAAATCACCCAGAAGGTGGCGAATGGCATACTATCAGATCGCCAATCAGTTTTGATGGTCAACGTCCATTAGAAGTCACAGCACCACCAATATTGGGTGAGGCAAATGATGAAATTAGAAAAAAATATGCTGGGTAGGGGTTATTTATCAGACTAATTGTGAATTTTAAGGATAAATGATGGCAAAAACACTCTATGACAAAATATGGGACAGCCACCTGATTGAGCAAGATAAAAATGGTGAAGGACTGATTTATATTGATCGTCAATTGATTAATGAAGTGACTAGTCCACAGGCTTATCAGGGTTTATATGAAGCTGGGCGTTCATTGTGGCGACCTGAAAGTGTTGTTGCTACAGCGGACCATAATACCCCCACACTTAATATTCATGCTGAAATTCCTGATCAGTTGTCTAGAGAGCAAGTCGCCTTATTGACAAAAAATATTGAATTTACAGGCGCTAGACATTTTTTTCCTTATGCTAGCAAGAACCAAGGTATTTTGCATGTTGTCAGTCCTGAACTGGGGCTGACTCAACCGGGTATGACGATCGCATGTGGCGATTCACATACTTCAACACATGGTGCATTAGCAGCTTTAGCATTCGGTATTGGTACATCAGAGATTGAACATATTCTGGCGACACAAAGTTTGTGGCTAAAGAAGTTTAAAAATTATGGTATCTATATAAATGGGCAATTAAATCAGGGTGTTTATTCAAAAGATATTGCTTTATATATTATTCAAAATATTGGATCTGCAGGTGCGGTTAATCATGTGATTGAATACTTAGGTGATACAGTTCATCAAATGTCTATCGAGGCTCGCATGACATTATGTAATATGGCAGTTGAAGCAGGCGCTCGTACAGGAATTATTGCTGTTGATGATGTAACGATTGAGTATTTGAGGACATTACCATTTAGCCCAATTGACGAGCAACTTAACCAAGCAATTGACTATTGGCGGACTTTATATAGCGATGACAATGCAAAATTTGATCGGATATTTACGATAGATGCTACTCAAGTTGTACCTATGGTTACGTGGGGAACTTCACCTGATATGGCATGCTCTGTTAACAGCATAATCCCATATCCTGAAGATTATGTTGATCCTGTAAAACAAAAGAGTGTTGTGCGAGCACTCCAATATATGGGGTTAGAGTCAGGTTCTAAATTATCAGATCTTCAATTTGATAAGGTATTTATCGGTTCTTGCACTAATTCTAGAATTGAAGATCTGAGGATCGTAGCAAATATTGTCAAAGATAAAAAAATTGCTTCGACGCTTAAGCAAGCATTGATTGTTCCAGGTTCTGGGAAGGTAAAAGCACAAGCTGAACTAGAAGGTCTTGATAAGATATTTTTGGCAGCCGGCTTTGAGTGGCGTTCGCCAGGGTGTTCAATGTGTTTAGGCATGAATGATGATCACTTAAATCCTAAGGAGCGTTGTGCATCAACGTCTAATCGTAATTTTGAAGGTCGACAAGGTGCAGGTGGGAGAACACACCTCATGAGTCCAGCAACGGCAGCAGCTACTGCAATCCATGGTGTTTTAACCGATCCTAGGCGTTATATTTATGAAACCATTTAAGACTGAATCTGGGATAGTTGCAATTTTAGATAGAGATAATGTCGATACTGATGCCATCATGCCAAAACAGTTTATGAAATCTGTAAACAAAAATGGATTAGGTCAGTTCTTGTTTGATGAATGGCGTTATCTTGATCAAGGATATCTAGGTATAGATTGTCAGCATCGTCCATTAAATCCAGATTTTGAACTTAATTTACCCCAATATAAGAATGCGAGTATCCTAATAACACGTAGTAATTTCGATTGTGGCTCTTCACGAGAACATGCACCTTGGGCATTAGCAGAATACGGTTTTAAAGTCATTATTGCTGAAAGTTTTGCGAATATTTTTTATTCTAACTGTATTAAAAATGGCATGCTCTTAATCGTTCTTAATAAAGAAGTGATTAATGAATTATGTGAGGAAATTCGATTAAAACAAAAAATGGAAATAACAGTGGATTTGGAGAACATGATCATTATTACTCTATCAAAGACTATTGGATTTAATATAGATCCTTCAGTTAAACATACTTTAATCCATGGTTTAGATGATATTGAAAAAACACTCGAATATGCAGATAAAATTATAAAATTTGAGGAAAAAAGATTTATAGATTATCCGTGGATTATTTAATATAGGCTTTGTTGCATAAGCTGTCTGTCAACGGCATTCTAAAACTGCCCCCTTTGATCTCGTATTAAGTTTCAACCTGAGGCTGAACCCAATTCTTTTTTTATCCTTCAAACGATAACTCTCACCCGTTATTTGTACCACATGACAGTGATGTAATAGCCGATCTAACATCGCTGCGGTCAACCTAACATCATCTGCTAACGACTTAGACCATTGGCTAAAGGGTAAGTTACTCGTCAATATCGTACTGCCTTTTTCATAACGCTTGGCAATCACGTTAAAGAACAGATTCGCTTCTTCACGTCCAAACGGTAAATAACCAATTTCATCGATAATCAGTAACTTTGATCCCAGTACCGCACGCAGCATATAGGTTTTCAATTTACCTTGCTGATAGGCAACACTCATTGGATTGTCACTGCTTGCTCCAAAGTTAACATGTTGAGCAGTCCAAAATGACCGTTATATTAACCAAGGAGGGCAGTTTTACACTGCCGCTAACAGCGTAAACTACATATTGGTATAGATGCTAAAACCTTACAAATACGTGCTATTCAGCTCACAACCAATAATGTCAGTGATTCACAGGTGCTTGATGATTTACGTAATCAGATTCCACAAGATGAGCGGATTGACTCTGTTTATACCGATGGAGCTTATAACACCAAGCAATGCCGTCAGGTCATTGCAGATCGGCAAGCGCATGCGGAGATTCCACCTAGAAAAAATGCGAAACCATGGAAAGATACAAAGAGTAGCTCGCGATAGCGAAATGAATTACTTCGAACAGTTGCACGTTTAGGCAGGACACTATGGAAAAAATGGTCAAGCTATCATCGGCGAAGTTTGGTTGAAACTAAGATGCACTGCATTAAATTATTAGGAGATAAACTCAGTGCAAGGAGTTTTGAAAGCCAAGTCAAAGAGATTCATGCATGTGTAACTGTCCTGAACAGATTTACTGAATTAGGTCGACCACTTACCCAAGTTACGCCTTAAATTTGGCTCAATTAGGGGCGCTTTGCCTTTCAAATCTTTGTGCAATAAAGCCTGATTGATTCAAGGTCTAGTATTTAAATTCCCATTATTCATAGTTAGTTAAATCTATAATTTAGAATTAATACCTTCAGAGTATCCCTGTCAGAGATATTTGATATTTGAAAGCGTTTTTAAACTCATCTACAAAGGAATGAGTTAAATGAAATAGTTCAATAAATATAGCAAGGAGATGCTAGATGAATAAGATGATTTTTAAAACGTACACTCAGTCTGAGCATGTTTTTTTTAAAGACTGCTGGTATGTCGCTGCGCTTTCAACCGATGTTGATGCATTTAATCTATTTAAGCGCAAAATTATGAATATCAACGTGGTGATTTATCGTACTGAAGATGGTAAGCCGGTTGCGCTACATGATCGTTGCCCTCATCGTTTTGCACCTTTAAGTTTAGGGAGAAGAGAAGGTGATCAATTGGTTTGCCCATATCATGCTTTAAAATTTGATTGCACTGGTCAATGTATACATAATCCTCATGGGAAAGGTCACATCCCAACTGCAGCGATAGTACAGGCTTTTCCTTTAGTAGAACGCTATGGTTTTATTTGGATTTGGATGGGTAATACAGAAAAAGTAGACGAGAATTTAATCCCGGATTACAGCGAACTAGTGTCAGGACATCCAAATTCGGTTGGTCATACTTATATGCATGTGAAATGCAATTTTGAACTCTTAACCGATAACGTGATGGATTTAAGTCATATCGATCATGTACATGGTGAGATTATTACAACGCGGGGCAAACTGTCACCAATTATTCCACAAGTTACAGAAACACATAATAGTATTTCTGCACGTTGGGAATGGGAGCAACAACCTGCAATGATGATTTTTGCACCATTGTTGCCAGATCCACAAGAATCAGCTCAACAATATTTTAACATCATATGGACGGCACCGTCGCATATTCAACTTACTGTTGCTGCTGTACAAAATGGAGAGTTTGGCGTAGATGACTTAAATCAATATGATTTACATACTACAACACCTGAAACTGATACTACAACGCACTATTTCTTTGCGACACGTCGTAATCATATCGAAGAAGATGCAAGTTTTAATGTGATGAAAATTCAGAATATGCATCGTGCATTTGAAGATGAAGATGTACCGCTACTTGAAGCAGTACAGACAGAGATGGAAACTACAGATTTCTTTTCTTTAGACCCAGTATTAATGTCAAACGATATTGCACCTGTACGTGTACGTAAAAAACTTTTAGAGCTGATTAATCAAGAAACACAACAAAATCAAGCTTAAATATTATCAATCCATCGTGAAGTGCTTATTGTTAAGTACTTCATATTCATCGCACTAAAAGGAAGTGGTGGTTATGACATTAGGAAAATTAAAGCTCAAAGTGACAGATATCCAATGTGAAGCCAAAGGTATCTTACTCCTAGAACTTAGAGATGAAAAGAAACAAGTACTTCCACCATTCACAGCAGGATCACATTTAGAGATTTATCTTGCGAATGGACTGACGAGACATTACTCATTGTTAAACTCACCTGCAGAGCGTGATCGTTATGTAGTTGCTGTGAGTTTGGATCTAAATAGTCAAGGTGGTTCGGCGTTTATTCATCAAAAAATAAAGCTTGGTGATGTGCTGAGCGTAGGCACACCACGTAATCATTTTGAGTTGGTTGATGCTGAACAATATTGTTTTATTGCAGGAGGGATTGGAATTACTCCAATTCTTTCAATGATTCATTGGTGTATTGCACATCAAAAAAAATGGACATTGTATTATTCTGTACGCAATCGACAACGTGCTGCATTTTATGAAAGTCTGCGTACGCTTAATCAGGCAGAAAATATTCATTTTCATTTTAATGATGAACAAGCAGATTTGTTGGACTTACAACAAATTGTACAAGATGTTGCTGAACATACCCATATCTATTGCTGTGGACCAAATCCCCTGATGCTTGCCCTAAAAGAAGTCTCAGTGGCGATTGCAGAACGAGTACATTTTGAATGGTTTAATGCACCACAACCAATTAAATCTGAAACCCAATCAGTAGAGGATATTTCTGAATTTACTGTGAAATTAGCAAAATCAGGTCATGAAATTATTGTTAAACCTGAGCAGTCCATCTTAGATGCCATTGAATCCCTCGGTATAGAGGTACCATTTTCTTGTCGTGCGGGTATTTGTGGCGCATGTGAATGCACAGTACTTCGTGGTGAGCCTGAACACTTAGATATGGTTTTAAGTGACAGTGAAAAACAAGCCAATCAACGGATGGTGATTTGTGTTTCTAGATCACGTTCTCCGGTCTTGGAATTAGACCTTTAAAATAATTGACTTTATACAGCACGATGTGCATTAAATGAATAAGGATATTCATACACTAATGCGATTACACATAAAGCCATCAGTAGGCTATGGTCATCGTTTGCCGTTTGCTGATCTAAATTTGGCATATGAATATGATTTATCCGCTTCAGAAAAAGGTACAGGACCCAGTGTTGGTACAAACTTGAAGAATGAAAATCATACGCTGGCTTTTGGATTAGCAAAGTCATTTTAATCTTTGATGCAAGGTTTAAAGGGGAGAAGCAAGCCACAATGCTAATCATCACTTTAAACCTTGCATTGTATTAAAGTTATAGGTTGAAATTGAATAACATCATTGATGTCCGTGTACAGCAAATGCGTTATGAATCTGAGAATATCCTCAGTATTCAACTTGCGCCTATTCATACCAAATTATTACCACACTTTAATAGTGGTGCACACATAGACTTCCATTTTCCTCATGGCAAAGTACGTCAATATTCACTCATTAGTCCACTACAAGACCGTAGATACTATGAAATAGGTGTATTAAAAGAGCCAAAATCATTAGGTGGATCTCGTTATATTCACGAGCAACTTAGAGTGGGCGACCTGATTCAAATCAGTCAACCACGTAATTTATTTGAACTCGATGATACTGAACAAAAAGTTCTGTTGATTGCAGGTGGAATAGGCATTACACCTATTTTGAGTATGTGGTCGAGCCTTGCTATCGATCAACGTAAATGTGATTTACATTATTGTACCCGTCAAACTAATATCCCATTTATTGATCGAATTGATACGTTTCAAATTCTGAATCGAGATAGTCGTTATACAACTTATGTTGGCAATAAACAAACCAACAATTTTGATATTAAAAAAGTTTTGCAACAAGAAAAAGTTAATACCCACCTTTATGTATGTGGTTCTGCACATTTTATACAGTATGTCGAAGCGCAGGCATTAGCTATGCAATGGACAAAAGAATTTATTCATAAAGAATGTTTTAAAAATCCTATGAGTGAGTTGCTGTTAGCATCTCATCATGAACATAGCTTAGAAATTGCGTCTACAGGTCAAAAAATTCCAATATTACAAACAGATAATATTGCCGAGGTTTTAAATAAGGCAGGTTATGTAGTGCCAATGTCATGTGAACAGGGCATTTGTGGCACATGTACGCTGCGTTATACCGGAGGTGAGTTACATCATCAGGATATGATTTTAAATGATACAGACCATTTGACTATGTTTACACCCTGCTGTTCAAAAATAAAATCACAGCACCTTATTATTGATCTTTAAGAGGACAGCCACACAATATGGATATTCGCCAAATGAAATATTTCATTGCTGTAGCTGATGAGATGAGTTTCACAAAAGCGGCTGAAAAATTATTTATTGCTCAGCCACCATTAAGTCGTGCTATACAAAATTTGGAAGAAGAGTTAGACGTGTCGTTATTGGTACGTAATACTCGATCCATAGAATTGACAGAAGCAGGTAAATACTTCTACGAAAATTCGAAAAAAATTGTGCAGAGTGAAATGCATCTTAAGAAGATGACACAGCAAATTGGCGGAGCCAATAATACACTGCGTATTGGATTTATTGGTTCTGCCATACACAGCGAACTGGCAGAATGCATCAAATATTACCGATTAAAGTATCCTGATATTGCCATTCATGTCGAAGCCATGAATACTCTTCAACAGATTGAAAAATTAAAAAACGGCAAGATTGACATAGGAATTGGTAGACTTAAAAGTATAGATCACGAGATTGAGCGTATTATTCTGAAAGAAGAAAAGCTTTATGTTGCTTTATATAAAGAGCATCCACTGTTACAGCTAAAAGTTAATCAGTCTCTTTCTTTAGAAGATATCGTTGATGAACCAATAATTTTATTTCCTGATACTCCACAACCAAATTTCCTTTCAAATATTCTTGAAATTTTTGAAGTCAAAATGATATCGCCCTCAAATCTATTTGAGCCTGTACGTGATATTCACTCTGCTTTGGGATTAGTGTTGGCTGGATTTGGAATCACAATAGTGAATGAGGGGGTGGTTAATCTTTATAGTAAAGATCTTGTATTTATTCCTCTGAGTGAAGCATTTGCTTTTAGCCCAATTATTCTCAGATACCGAAAAAAAGAAAATTATACCCCGGTTGAAAATTTTATTAATTTATCAAAAAAAATATTTGGCTATGAATTAAAGGCTACTTAATTGTATAGACTTATTAATGAAAAGGATATATTAGGACTTACGCACTATCATTTATAGATTCTCTGGGCTTTGTTGCACAAAGATTTGAAAGGAAAAGCACCCCTAATTGAGCCAAATTTCCTGATCCACCTCTCTTTTAGAAAAACGTATCTGCCGATACATTAAACCGCTCAGACAATGCCTTAATATGACGAATATTCAGTTGGCGTTTACCTATTTGTAGTCATAAATTTAGTCCCCACTTGTTTTTAAGTGGGGACTAAATTAAGGCTTATAGGCTGAATTCATAAGGTGTGTTCAGTGGACGCTTAAATTTGAGCATTAGACTGCTGAATAAGCCGTCATGAATAGATTTGTGCAACGAAGCCGAGATAGTAATAAAAAATGGCCATGCACTGACCATTTTTATAAAAATTTTGTAGATTACTACAATAGAATTATGCGTTTAAAAACTGATGTAGAATGTAATTAAAAACTCTCGGCTGTTCTATATTGGATATATGAGATGCATCAATTTTAAATAACTGACTATTTGGAATATGCTCCACCATATATTCTCCATCAGCAATGGTCGTTACAGGGTCCTGTAAACCAGCCACGACAAGCGTTGGAACAGTAATATTTTTAAGTTGTTCACGAAGATCCGCTTTAGCCAAAGCTTCACAGCAGCTTGCATAACCTTCTGGGCTGCCAGCACCAAGGTCGTTACTTAAAGATTCTACAATTGCTGTGTTACTTTGGATAAAGGGCTCGGTAAACCAACGTGATGCAGCTGTGTCAGCAATCGGTTTCAAACCTTGTTCACGGACCAATGCTGCACGCGTATCCCAAGCGAGTTCTTGACCGATTTTTGCTGCTGTATTAGATACCACGACATGGTTAAAACGTTCTGGGTGGTGAATGGCCAACCATTGACCTGTTAAACCACCCATTGAAATGCCACAAAAACTGGCTTTGCTAATATTTAAATGATCTAATATATGGATAACATCTAGACCAAGTTGATCAATCGTAAATGGGCCTTTTGGGGCAGAAGATGCACCGTGACCTCGGGTATCGTAGCAAATCACAAAAAAATCATTCTGTAGCGCATCAATTTGCGGCTGCCACATCGAATATTTTGTGCCCAGTGAGTTTGAGAATATGATTGCTGGGTTATTTGTATCGCCGAAGGTTTGGTAGTTAATTTCGGCATCATTCGATATAAATTTTGGCATTTTACAATCCTTGATCTTATCTTTTAACTTGATCCAGCATTTTCAGCCTAATCCTCAGGGATAAAGCAGATTGCTCTGCAAAGAGAGCTTATTTAGACTCTTTCAATAATCAAAGCAATGCCTTGACCCACACCGATACACATCGAGCATAAGGCGTATTTGCCATTGGTTGCTTCAAGTTGACTTAATGCTGTGGTCACTAGGCGTGCACCAGATGCACCGAGTGGATGTCCAAGCGCAATCGCACCACCATTTGGATTAACTTTCGCTTCGTCATCCGCCAAGCCCAAATCGCGGGTTACCGCTAAAGCTTGCGCTGCAAACGCTTCATTCAGCTCAATCACGTCCATTTGTTCAAGTGTTAACCCTGTTTGTGCCAGCAATTTTTTCATGGCAGGCGCTGGACCAAAGCCCATGATGCGTGGCTCAACACCAACCGTTGTTGCACCAATAATTTTGGCACGTGCTTTGAGTCCATATTTTTCAACTGCATCATCAGAGGCAATGAGCAGGGCAGCAGCACCGTCATTAATCCCTGAAGCATTACCTGCAGTAACCGTGCCCTCTGCTTTCACAACCGGTTTGAGTTTGTTTAATGCTTCCAGTGTGGTTGACGCGCGCGGGTGTTCATCTGTATCAACAATTACAGCATCGCCTTTACGTTGAGGGATGCTGACAGCAATAATTTCGCTTTTAAAAAAACCTTTGGCTTGGGCTGCTGCGGTGCGCTGTTGGCTGTTATATGCAAAGATGTCTTGATCCGTGCGGTTGATATTGAATTGTTCTGCAACGTTTTCCGCTGTCTGCGGCATAGTTTCTACACCGTACATTTCTTTCAACTTAGGATTGATAAAGCGCCAGCCCATGGTAGTGTCTTCAAATTTCTGGCTGCGCCCATAAGCAGATTCGGATTTACCCATTACAAAAGGCGCACGGCTCATGCTTTCTACACCACCCGCGATAATTAAATCAGCTTCATTGGCTTTGATTGCACGTGCGGCCATTGCAATAGCATCTAAAGATGAGCCACATAAACGGTTTACCGTAGTTGCAGGCACTTGATAAGGCATACCAGCCAAAAGGGCAGACATACGTCCGACATTACGATTATCTTCACCGGCCTGGTTGGCACAACCGTAAATGACATCATCGACGTTTTCCCAATTGATCGATGGATTTCGTTCCATCAAAGCTTTGATGGGTAATGCACCCAAATCATCTGCACGAATTGGCGCTAGACCACCTGCATAGCGACCGAATGGTGTACGAATAGCGTCAATGATGTATGCGTTTATCATTTTTAAATCCTTAACTGAAAGCTCCTCCTTTTTTAAAGGGAGGTTGAGAGCGATTTTAAAAAGTTGATTTATTCGAAAAATCCCCCTTTGTAAAAGGGGACTCCCTTTTTTATTTAGATGTCCCATCCACCAACTTTGCACCAGTCATTGCCTGCAACTCTTCAAAGCTCAGACCGTCTACTTTTTCAATCACGGTCATGCCTGTAGGCGTCACATCAATCACGCAAAGGTCGGTATAAATGCGGTCTACGCATTTCAAGCCAGTGGCAGGGTAACTTAATTCAGCGACAATTTTAGGCTCGCCTTTTTTAGTTACATGATCTGTGGTGATAAATACTTTCTTTGCACCCACAGCCAAGTCCATTGCACCACCCACTGCAGGGATTGCATCGGGAGCGCCTGTATGCCAGTTGGCTAAGTCGCCATTTTCAGCCACTTGGAATGCACCGAGTACAGCAATATCTAAGTGACCGCCCCGCATCATGGCAAATGAGTCACCATGATGGAAAAATGCACCGCCAGTCAACATGGTGACAAATTCTTTACCCGCATTAATCAGCTCAGGGTCTTCATGACCTGTTTCTGGAGGTGGGCCAAAAGCCAATAGACCATTTTCAGAGTGTAGAAATATGTCTTTATCTGAAGGTAGGTAATTCGAAATTTTAGTCGGTAAACCAATGCCTAAATTCACATAAGCACCATCTGGAATATCTTGGGCCACACGTTCAGCAATTTGATCACGGCTTAATTTGGTATAACTCATTTTTAAATCTCCGTATCCAACAATTGAGCAGGTGTAACGTGAACAACGTGTTGAACAAATATCCCTGGGGTGATGATATGTTCTGGATCTAAGCCACCGAGTTCAACTACTTCAGATACTTGCGCAATGGTCACATCGGCAGCCATAGCCATAATTGGGCCAAAGTTACGTGCAGATTTGTTATAAACCAAGTTGCCCCAACGGTCGCCTTGATGCGCTTTGATGAGTGCAAAATCTGCTTTGATTGGATTTTCTAAAACAAAGTCTTTACCTTCGTAATTGAGTGTCGTTTTACCTTCAGCTAAAAGCGTACCGAAACCTGTAGGCGTATAGATTGGACCTAATCCCATCCCCGCCGCTTGAATACGACATGCTAAATTGCCTTGTGGTACAAGTTCTAATTCAATTTTTCCAGCACGGTAAAGTTCATCAAAAACCCAAGAGTCAGACTGGCGTGGGAAAGAACAAATGATTTTACGGACAGAGCCTGCTTTAAGCAGTTTCGCAAGGCCATAATCGCCATTACCTGCATTGTTATTCACAATCACGAGGTCTTTGATGCCAAGCTTAATCAGTCCGTCAATCAGTTCAGCAGGCTGACCCGCTGTGCCAAAGCCGCCGATCATGACAGTTGAACCATTTTTAATTTGGGACAGTGCATCCATTAAGGATGTTGAGCTTTTATCAATCATATGACTACTCTTATTTGTATATGCTTAAATTGCTATGCGTAAATATCATTTCTAAAATACCTATGCATAAAAATTATTGGGTTGTTATCACTGTACAATTAGGCCCTATTTCAAGCTGCGCCTTTAAAACTCCTGTAATACATCTCAGTATATAAATGAGAGATAAACCACCCCAAAAAATTAGAGTTCTAACAAGTTAGAGTGGTTTGATTTTCTGATCAGCTATCATCTTCACGAACTGAAGAGGGATGGCGGTTCAACGCTGTTACATGAATATCCATATACGGGTAGAGTGGTAAACCTTGCAAAATGTTGTGCAACTCTTCATTGCTTTCAACATCAAAAATACTGATATTTGAATATTGACCCGTAATACGCCAAATATGGCGCCATTTACCTTGGCGCTGTAAATCTTGTGAATAAGCTTTTTCAACAGCTTTAATTTCATTGGCTTTATCGCTTGGCATATCTAAAGGGATATGTACGTCCATTTTGACTTGGAAAAGCATGATGTCTCCTTAAATTATTGACGACGTAGGTTGTCGATTTTATTTTCGTCCAACTCAATACCTAAGCCTAAACCTGTAGGGATTTGTAGCTCAAAATTTTCATATTTGAGTGGTGTTTTTAAAATTTCTTCAGTCAGCAATAGTGGACCAAATAACTCAGTGCCATATGCTAAATTGCTGAAGGTTGAAAATACGTGGGCTGAAGCAATTGTGCCTACAGAACCTTCTAGCATGGTGCCACCGTATAAATCTATACCGGCAAGATTGGCGATCTTTCCAACTTCGCAGCCCTCAAGTAAGCCGCCCGATTGCGCAATTTTTACTGCAAATACAGAGGCAGCGCTTCGTTTTGCCAGTTCATAAGCACTTTGTGGACCCATGAGTGATTCATCTGCCATGATCGCAATATCAAATTTACGTGTTAAGCGTTCCATAGCATCAATATTATGGATCGCGCATGGCTGTTCAATCAGGTCAATGCCACCATCTTGCAGCATTTGAATACCTTTAATCGCAGTTAATTCTGACCATGCACGATTGACATCGACACGAATTGAAATGTCATCACCTAAGGCTTTTTTGATTGCCAATACATGTTCAACATCTTGTTCAACAGGGCGTGAACCGATTTTGAGTTTGAAAATATTATGACGCTTGCTAGCAATCATTTTTTGCGCTTCAAGAATGTCTTTTTCAGTATTGCCAGAAGCTAATACCCATAACACTGGAATACTGTCTCTTAGGCGACCACCTAAAACCTCACTAAGAGGCAAACCCAGACGCTGTGCTTGGATATCGAGTAATGCAGTTTGAATGGCGCATTTTGCAAAACGGTTACCATTAATATTGCGATTAATGACCTGCATAATTTGCGCGACATTCACATCTTTCAATGTTTTGAGTAGAGGTGCAAAATAGGTTTCAATATTGGTTTTGACGCTCTCAGGGCTTTCTTCGCCATATCCTAAGCCACCAATTGTGGTGGCTTCGCCCCAGCCGATAAAACCGTCTTCTGTGCTGATTTTAACCAGTACGAGTGTCTGAGTTTGCATTGTTGCAACAGCCATCTTATGTGGACGGATCGTTGGAATCTCAACAAGCAATGTTTCTATAGTTTTATACATTGCAAAAAATCTTCTGTGTTTAGCTATTTGTATACCCTAAGTTAATGTAATATCTTAAACTAGAGACAAATTGGTATTTTTGAATACTTAAAAGGTATATAAATGGAATTAAGACATTTACGTTATTTTGTGACGGTTGTTGAAGAGCAAAGCATTACTAAAGCTGCAGATAAACTCTGTATTGCTCAGCCTCCTTTGAGTCGACAAATTCAAAAATTAGAAGAAGAATTAGGCATTACCTTATTCGAACGAGGATCGCGCCCAGTTAAAACAACAGAGGCAGGGATGTTCTTTTATGAACATGCTGTGCAAATTTTGACGCATACAGCTCAAGCGACCTCAATGGCGCAGCGCATCAATGCTGTGGATAAGACAGTTCGGATCGGCTACGTCGGTTCTTTACTGTATGCTTTGTTGCCTCAAATCATTTATTTATTTCGTCAGCGGCATCCAGATACACATGTAAAATTAATCGAGTGTGGCACGCGGGATCAGATTGAAGCCCTAAAAGCAGGTAAGATTGATATTGGTTTTGGTCGATTGCGATTATCCGATCCAGCCATCAAACGTTTATTATTACGTAAAGAGCGCTTAAAACTGGCGGTGCATAAAAATCATCATCTGGCAGAATTTATTGATACTGGCGTTTATCTGTCACAAATTGTCAAAGAATCCATCTTTTCTTATCCCATTGCGCCTAAACCTAATTTTTCGACATTAATCCAGTCTATTTTTACAGAATTAGGCTTAGTCCCGAAAGAGCTTATAGAAGTTCGTGAAATTCATTTAGCACTCGGTTTGGTTTCCTCTGGCGAAGGGATTTCAATCATTCCTGAAAGTGCCAGTGAAATTGGCATGAAAAACTTAATCTATATTCCAATTTTAGACCTAGAAGCTTATTCACCAATTTCATTATCGGTCAGAAATATGGATCAAAGTTCATACATTCCTGATATTTTAGAATGCATCAAAGAAGTATTCGCCGAAGAGGGGAAGCCCGTTCAACTCAATGATGATTAATACAAGGGTTGGTAAGCTGCACTGAAGTTTTTCCTAATGTGCCTATTTAGGATCTAATTAGGATAGATTCAAAAGATTCCTCACTTTTGATGAATCAGAATTTGGCCGTCTTAAATAATCGGCAATGTATTGCAGTTCTTGTTCATCATTGGCTAAGCCCTGTTGGATGGTCTCAATTTGCTTTTCAATGTTGTTCAGCACATTTTGACATTGCTCAATGACATCATCCAAATAGTTGTCTACTTTCTGCAATAAACCATTCGAAATTTCAGTATATAAAAGCTCATGACCAATGGCTAAGATGTCCTTATCCTCCTCTGCATATATGACTTCGTATGCCAAATGCTCCGAAAACTCTAAATGCTCAAGCGGCATAAATTTCAATTGATAATCAACCAAATGTTTTGAAATGTGTACTGCCAGTAATTGATTGGTTTGCTGTGTAAGCGTGCGATATAAATCAGGCAAGGCTTGCTGCGCGGCAAATTGTTCTAATAGGCTTGGTAAAGTGGCAATAACGCTGCGCCAAGTCTGTGTCATGATTTGAGACTTATGCTGCACTAATGCATTGCTGGCATTGTTCAAACACACCTGCAATTGATTAAGCTGCGGCACAACTTCAAGTTGTAACGGCGCTAATATTTCTTCCTGCAAATGATGAAGCAAGGCTTCGGCAGGTTTTCGCTGTTTATAGGCTAAGGCGGGTTCAATTAAATGAAAAAGAGCATTAAATAGGCTATTAAATCCAGCAGATTGCATAGCTTGATCATTAAAATCTGCATCTTTTAACATTTGCGAAGAAATCGATACTGGCACTTGCAATAAGTCAGGATCAACTTGCATTTCCACCAGTTGCGATGTGGCACGCGTATAGACGTCCTGCTCCTGCAAACTACGTTGATCCGAATTTTTATTGCATAAGACTTGGCAAATTTCTCCATCCACCTCGTCTTCTTCAAAATAATCACTTCTGGTAATCACAGGCAGTAAGGGTTTATGCCTACGTAACTCCTGTCCCAAAGCCATGAGTTCTTTGACCTGACCGGGTGAAGATGAACTGCTTAACCATAAAACACCATCGGCACTGTCTAAAAACCGTTGAGTTAGTTCGGCATTTTGGGGAGTTACAGAATGCAGTCCAGGCGTGTCTAATAAAATTAGATTAAGACCGAGGCAAACACCTTGTAAACGCGAGGTGGTCTCTGTGGCACCTTCTTTTAAAGGTTTATCAATTTCGATGATATTTCCAGCATCGAGGTAAAAATAACCAACGCTTTGTTGTCGTCTGCGGAAACTTTCAGCCAAGACATTACATAATGAACTTTTACCGGCATTAAATTTGCCAAAAATTAATAAAATGATTTTATCTTCAAAATGTTCAGCAATAGATTGTGCATCTTTGAGGCGGTCTAGATGTGTTTCCCAGTGACTCAGATAATGTTCAAGTTGGGTATTTAAAGCCACAATCGCAGTAGATATTTGGCTGGATGAACTCAATCCGTTACTGTTTAAACGTCGTTCATTTAGATTGGTTGCCAGTTGCTGATGCCAAGCCTGCATTTTATTTAAATGCAGTAGAATATCTTGCTCAGGCTGATTGAAAGTATCAGAACTTTGGATCAAATGTTGAATTGGACTTTCAATCGAAGTTTGAATCAAATCAGTACTCATAATGCTCCCTCCAAAGTTTCTGTTACTTGTTGGGCTTGTACAATGAGTTGAAGTCGTTGCTCTAGATTCTGTAGTTGGTTTTTCAATTGCATGCGATCGGCCGAGACTTCAAAATAGTGTGTGAATTCACGTCGCAAACGATCACGACCTGATTCTTCGTCAAAAATAAGTTTTAAATCCTTACGCAGTTTGACCGAAACCCCCATGACCGCAACCATCACAGTATCCAAACTACGGACATTACTTTTTTGTGTATCAGGTAAACCAATCACACCATATCGTACTAAGTGACTGTTGATTTCGATACAAGCGCGCGAATACGCTACTTGAATACGGTTACGATCTCGTTTACCCGCAGTCACTTTATACATATTGGCAAAGGAATCTGGTTCTAAAGAATCGTCTTTTCCTGAAATCTGCAGAATGGGCTGTAAATCCACACGAACTTTGTCTAGCACTTGATTGAGATCATGCAAAAAGGATTCAGCTTGTTGTTGAAGCGTTGTGTTCAGTTGCTGTATTTGGGTCTGAGTTGAATTTTGCAGTTCAGAGATTTCTGATTTAAGTTCAGTGAAGATTTTATTTTTTTCAAACTGGCGTATTGCGGAAACTTTTTCAATCATGCCGTTGAGGGTTTGTTGCAGTTCTGGAATACCACTACGTTGAACTAGTAGTGGTTTAGAATTGACTAAGCCTTGGCGATGACGCGTTGCAGAAACGGGCATAACATTGGCATCAGGCGCTTGTTTTTTAATGCTGTCGATAATATGTGCTAAAACATCTTGATCTGGTGCTTGATCGATTTGCGTCAGGACCAGTACGCTTTGACGCCGTGTTTGCTGTTCATCTTGTTTGAATTGTTGAAATAATTGTAATTCATACGGATCGAATTCACCCTCACGAACAGAATGGATTATTAAGCGGATATCCGCTTCGGTCCACATCGCATCTTGTGCATATTGGTCGTCAATGGCTGCGACATCAGCATCTAAACCTGGTGCATCTAACCAGCGGACATTATGCTTTAAATGTTCAGATAAAGTGACCGTTTCACGTTTATCTGCAACAGAGAAAATGTCATCGCCAATGAGTTCATTTAAAAGTCGGCTTTTACCGTGGTTATATTTGCCAATCACCGTCACGGTGGGAAATTGTCCTGCTAACAAGATAGCACGAAGCCGAGCCAAACTCCTATCTCGCTCTGGAAGAATGGTTAAAATTTCATTTTGTGCTGCATCAAAAATACGAATATCCATATAATTTTCTATTTATCCATAAAGCAAATCAGGCTACGCGATTGCTGACAGCCTGATTACAAGATTCAAAATTAGATTTATAGTTGCATCAAGCTTGCAAGCGCGGGCGGTCTACCACTTGGTTATCAACTCCATCGACAAGTCGGCTTAATTTTAGATCAAAGACCATTTCAGCAAATGGACCTTCTACGCCGTTGGCTTGACTTGTCGCAGGATCGGTATGCTCAATCGCTTCAACCACTAGGCCTTCACGAGTTGCAAAAGCGAAGTCATCGTAGGTGTACGGGTCGCCAGCAACGTTAATTTGCGTAGTGAGTTTGCGATGACCATCTGCTGACACAAAGAAGTGGATGTGCGCAGGACGGTTACCGTGACGACCTAATTGATTTAACAATTGCTGTGTTGGACCATTTGGTGGGCAGCCATAACCTGATGGCAGAATCGTTTGTACACGATAATGGCCTTGTGCATCCGTCATAATAGTACGGCGCATGTTGAATGGTGTTTGTTCGCCAGTTGGGTCAAAGTGTGAATAGAAACCTTTGGTATTGGCATGCCAAATTTCAACTTGTGCATTTGGAATCGGTTGACCATCTGCATTGTAAATTGTGCCATGCAAAATAAGCGTATGGCCATTTGGATCGCTGCCATCATCCATACGTGCAAAGCCTTGTGACACAGGCGCGCCAGCCACATAAAGAGGGCCTTCAATGGTACGTGGCGTTGGGTTGTCAATGCCTAAAGCAGCATCGATTGCATCCATACGCATATCAAGAAAATGGTCAAAACCTAAACCAGGGGAAAGCAATCCAGCTTCATGACTTGTACCGAGTTGGTTTAAATATGCAATTGCCGCCCAATATTCATCAGAAGTAATTTCTAAATCTTCAATTGATTTAAATAAATCAGAAACTACGCGGTGGATAATTTGTTTGATACGCGGATTACCACCTTCTTGCTCAAGACCACTGAGTAGATTTATAAAATTTTGTACTTCTTCCGTGTTAAAAATTTTAACATTTGCGGCTGTCATGGCTATCTCCTTCATGTTGCCATAATGCTGGTCTACTTCATAATTACTCAATCGTTGTATGAGTTAAGACTGCATTGATTCTTAAATTGTATATCGGTTTATATATACCTTAATTAAATGTTATAGCCCTATCTAGTCTTTTTTTGGTATCTTTAAATACTTAAAAGGTATATTTAAGGAATGTGGTTTTAAAAAATTAGGTGGTGTTTCAAAAAGTATGCTGGCGTTAAACAAATCCGTTATTAAGGTAAAAGAAAGTCAAATCAAAGGCTTTAAAATGATTTTCGAGCTTTTTAGAAAAGTTGCAACTTCTCCTAAATCCACGCCTGATTCGATGACGAATTCTACAATTGTTACCTTCAATACTGACGGTAAAAAACTTACCGATCACTTGCTTGCAACATAGAAATGCTGTGATAAAACTATCCCAGTGATCACTCGCAATTCGAGCATATTGAACCCCAAGCTTTTTAAGTTTAGCTTTAAGACGTTGAACCGTTGCTAAATCCCGCTTACCCCAAACATAAGCAACAATTTCTCCAGATTCTCGATGGTAGGCATAAATAAGCCATTGTTTATTTTGCTTATTCCCTACAAAAGTCCAAAGTTCATCGACTTCAAGACATTCGTAGTGGCTTTGTTTAGGCTGAATCTGATAGATCGATTCACTTAAGGTTCGTAATACCTTGCCAATGCTGATACGCTCGACTTCATCAATATCTCTTACACCGCTTCCTCTGACCATTAAATGTAATATCTTGCCGGTAATACCTGAGTTACACCCTTGATAGCTTAATGCATGATCACCAATAAACTGACGTTTGCAATCTTTGCACTGATGGTTTTGTTTCCAATCTACTTTGATGCCATTTCTCTTTATATTGTTACTTAGACAGGTAGGACATTTGATTTGTAGCGTTATTTTTATACCTCTATTTTATCAAAAGCCATATTGTTTTTTTCAGCATACTTTTTGAAACACCACCAAATATTTAAACAAAAGTTTTACAATGATAATAATAATGATTATTATTTGCGCCAATATTAATATTCATGTAAAGGGAATAACAATGCGACTATCTCAATTCAGCCTGTGTCTTCTTAGTGTCGCCATTTCTTCACAGCTGTATGCACAAAAGCCAAGTCCTGCATTTAAGGAACAGGAAAGTTCAGATAAAACTCTCAAGCTTTCTCCTATTGTGGTAACAGCAACCCGTACCCCTAAAACAATTGCGGAAGTTGCGGGAACTGTGCAGACCATTCAGGGTGAAGAAATTGCTCAACAGGCTGGAGCGGGTCGAAAAGTAGCAGACGTTTTAGCGCAGCTGGTACCCTCACTGGCACCTAGCAGTGGAACCACCAGTAACTATGGTCAGACCATGCGCGGACGGAATGTACTGGTTATGATTGATGGAGTTTCACAGACCGGTTCGCGCGATGTGGCACGTCAGCTCAACAGTATCAGTCCAAATATGATTGATCACATTGAAGTGGTTTCGGGTGCGACCAGTATTTATGGTTCTGGGGCAACAGGCGGTATTATTAATATTATTACCAAACGTGCGGACAAATCGAAACCGGTCAGCTTTCAGACCAAGTTAGGCCTGACATCGGCTGATAATTTCCGTCGTGATAGTTTGGCTTATCAAGTGGGGCAGACTGCTTCATTTAGTAATGAAAAGATGGACGGTTTTTTAGGGGTAGATTATACCAGTCGGGGTTCGCAGTTTGATGGTAAGGGGGATCGTATTTCGTTAAGCCCTTGGCAAGGTAGCACGATGGATACCGATACGCTGGATGTGAATGGTCGTTTAAACTTTAATTTAACCGATAAGCAAAGCTTAAGTTTTGGTGCACAATATTACAACGATGAACAGGATACCGAATATGGTCCTGACTATTCTTATCTGCAAGCCGGGACACAGCCTTCTTATAAATCCATTAAAGGGTGGAATTTAGATAAACAACCCTTTACAGAACGCTATGCATTTAATTCCCAGTATCAAAACCAGGATTTCCTGGGACAAACCTTAAATGTTGAAGCGTATTACCGGAATGAAAAAGCGCGTTTCGTACCATATGGTTATTCAAAAGATGGCGTGAATGTGAAACAAAGCCAATCCAATGTGGACTATGCCGGAATTCGCTCTACTGTTCAATCTGACCTGCAGGTAGCCGAGCGAGATTTAAAACTGACTTATGGTCTGGACTATGACTGGGAAAAAGACCATCAGTGGTCTGATTACTATACGCCAAGGGCTTTGTTGCACAAAGATTTCATAACTATATGATTTTAAAGGTTTTGATTATTTTTTGATCCAAAATTAAATTTATTTAAATCAGATGCTTACATATTTATGCAACAAAGCCAAATCTTTATGTAACTAAGCCATTTATAATTAAACCCCAAATTATAACTTTTTCCCTAAATGATTCATTTTTACAATAAAGACAAAAAGTACCGGACTCAGCAGCACCCAGAGCGAAACGAAGCTAATACTCTCGCTAAACTGTGTGCTTAATAGCAACATCACCATACATAAAATAGTGCCTGACGTGAGTTTAACCAAGACTGGAAATACCGAAAGTAGGGCATATCTGGAGGTTCTGGTTTTGATGATCTGTTTTTCACTGACGGTATAAAAACCAAGACAGGACAGCCAGAGAAGTCCGATTACTGCAATCCATATCATGATGACGGTCCTTGCTGTACAGTTTTGAGTTTGGTCTGGATTTTACGGACCGCCTTTTGCTGAATAGGGTGAATATTCTGGTGTAAAAAGTAAGCAAGCAGTGCCAATAGCCAGAGCATCAAATCAATACGTAAAAATGGCCAGTAGCTTTTAAACGAATCAATATCGTGTTGCGAAACCATATAATATATATCAATCAGCGGAAGCATAAACGCAGCCCCAATCAGGATTTTGAGCTGGGTTTTCCATAAATACTGCTGTGGTGTTAAACAGGCCAGCATGAAACTGCCAATCCAGATACTGAAAAAACTATAAATTTCATAATTCGGTGCACCTGCAGGGATGCTGACAAAACGATTGGCATAGAGATAGCCGAGCATGGCCAGCGGAAGGCCAAGGATCATGCTGATATTTAAACGGTTAACCAGATAGTATCCCAGATGAAAACGTGCGGATTTTTTCTGCATCTGACGTTTCAGGCTCCAGAGCAGTAAACCGGATGCAATCATGGCGCAACCTAAGAGGCCGGAAAAAAACAGAGCCAACCGTAACACAGGGTCAGCAAACCGCGCCATATGCAAGCCATACACGCCGGCATTTAAAGTGGCAATTGCACTGTCATTACGTGTGTTTTTTAGTAATTTACCTGTGGTGGCATTGAATGTGAGTTGAGCTTGATTTCGGGTAATAGAATGATCTTTCAGTTCCGTGAAGGTGATTTGGGCCAGCTGGGTATTGGGTTGTTTAACGGTAATGCTCTCAAATTCCGTCTTCCCCCAATGCTGCTGTACCGTCGAAGTAAAATGCTGAACAGGCAGCATGTTGCTTTTGACAGGCGCAGTAGAAATAGCTGATCCATTTACAGTCTGGATATCTTCAAAATATTGAAAAGGATGTTCCGGATATAACTTTTTCATACCAGACGGCAGGATGATATAAAAGAAAATCGCCAATCCGGTAAAGGTAATAGTCAGGAAAAAGGGAAGTGCAATTACCGAACTGACATTATGAAAATCCAGATAGGATCGTTGTCCTTTAAAGGCCCTTAAGGTAAAAAAGTCGGTCAGGATTTTTTTGTGGGTAATAATTCCTGAAATCAGGGTGATCAGCATGATGAATGCTGCAATGGTCACCATCAGACGCCCGATGGTGTAGGGCAGACCATACAGTTGAAAATGAAAATTATAGAAAAAATCTCCACCTTGTGTCGCTGAAAGGGTTAATTCACGGCCCGTCGAGGCATCTAGAGTTCTCATTTCATAGTGGCCATCGGGTGTTTGCCAGTAGATTTTATTGACCGGCGCGGCGGGATGAGCGACGCCAATGTACCAGTGCTGCGCATCCGCTGCATGTTGCTGTAAATATTGATAGGCCGTTTTGACCGCGGTGTCCTGATTTACCTGCATTGAGGCAAATTGTGGCTGCATCCACATGGTAATTTCATGACGATAATAGGTCACTGCACCGGTTAAAAAGATCGCGAAAAGCAGCCAGCCAAAGCTTAAACCCAGCCATGAATGCAGCCATGCCATAGATTGACGGACAGATTTATGCATGATTTAACCTGTGAAGTGCGAGAGAATAAACAAGAGGATGATGGGGACCAAGCCATATACAGAAAGCTTTTTTAAACTTTGAATGCAGAAGGTTCCAATCACGAAGCAGATATAAAAAATCAGTGCAGTAAAGGCCGCCAGATAGACCGATTCGGCTTTGGGGACATAGGCTTGTAAAAAATAAGCCAGATCACGTGCTATCAGGTCACTGCCTAGATAGCCCATCCCAAAGCATATCCCCAGGCGATACAGGACAGCGAGGGGCTGAATCACAGAAATCGAAATCATAGAGGACCTTTAGTTGCATCTCGACAAGAAAAATGAGTGGCTTAATGCACAAAGCTGAGCGTGGTGACAAAATATTGTTTTTTATAGGCTTGCTGATTAAAGGTGCCTGCTTGATCTAATTCTTTTGCCACTTCAAGCATGTACTGACCTTTCCATGGCGTAGCAATCGTAATTTGTCCCTGGCTGTTGGTGGTGTATTTTTTCAGCCAATATTGAGGAGAAAACACCGTAACCTCCAGATCAGCCGCGGGCTTGTCCTGATACAGCACGGTAAAGGTATTGCTGTTGCGCTGGGCGGGGACAATATCCAGCGCAGATTCGGTTTTCAGATGCTGTCGTCCGGCTTTGGCATAGTAGCTCAGTAAAGATTCACCATAGATCAGTTCATGACTAAGTTTTACATCGGCCTGATCTTGCGTGGCATAGACCAGATGATCCTGCTGAAGCTGAGGACTGAAGATTTTTTTGGCCTGAACCACTTTAGCTTGATTGAATGACTTTAAGGCACCTTCCTGAGTTTCTTTCAGCTGTTCACTGTATTCACCAAAGAAGGCATAGGTTTGAGCATTTGGGCCACGTTCAAGCCACAGCATATGCGCTTGAGCAGACAAGCTCATCGACAATCCCATTGTCAACGCTATCATTTTTTTCATGTGTTTTTACCTGTTTTTAAATAAAAGGATTGGCCCTGAAAAAGTTTCAAGGCCAAGGGAGTAATCAATATTTGAATTTCACTGCAACGCTATAATTTGCCGGCGCACCATAGAAGCCTTGCTGGTTCGGGAAATTGAACAGGTATTTTTCATTGGTCAGATTATTTCCGTTGGCCTGCAGGGTGATATGTTCATTCAGCTCATAACTGGCCATCAGATTGACCAGTGCATACGCATCCTGTTCAATCATGCCCGCTTGCTGGGTCACGCCATTTGTGGAGCTTTCCGGTACTTCCAGATAGGTTTTATCCTGCCATTGCAGCCCAAGCCCCAGTCTGAGTTTTGGAATTTGCGGTACCTGATAGGTCGTCAACAGATTAAAAGACTGGTTCGGATTGAAGGTACGGGCATCTCCGCCGTTGATCAGATCTTTGAGGCTAAACTGGGTATAACCAAAACTGAGATTGAGATGATCGCTTAACTGCCCGGCAAGACTGAACTCATACCCTTGAGAACGTAAATCGCTGACCTGGGTTTTGCGTAACGTCGGAATACCATCAGAGTCACGTAGTGGATAATTGCTTTGTTCTGTCCTGAAGATGGCCATGGTGGCAGTCAGTCTGTCATCTAACCAGGAACTTTTAATACCGGCTTCGTAACTTTCACCTTCAATCGGTTTATTGAGATTGCCATCTGCCGCTTTGCTGGTTTGCGGACGGAAAATGGAGGTATAGCTTAAATAGCCGATATATTCAGGACTGAAGTTATACGTCAGCCCGGCATAGGGGAGGACTTTATCTTCATCATAAATGGTATCGGTTCCATAACTGCTACCTGTACTTTTGGCTTGTACATAATTGGCACCAAGCAGTACTTTGAGATCATCATTCAGATGCAGACGAGTGGCGGCATACAGGCTCTGATTTTTCTGCCGGATATGCATTTCCCCACTGGTTTTCGATAGATCCCAGCTCGGTTCTTCCGGGGTAAAACTGGCTAAATCTGTGGTGAGAGGCTGGGCAAAACGACCTCCGTAACCCAGTTCATCCAGCTGGTTTTCTGCCCAGATATACCCTACAGATGCTTCATGACGTTGTCCCCAGAGCAGATAAGTACCACTGAAACTCAGACTGGCTTGCTGCTGTTTATTGTCATCCAGATACATGCCCGGATAGAGAAACACGCCTGATGTGCCATCAGCCCCCGGCCGGCCTGAAAGATATAAAAGTTTTGCATCCCGTTTTGTCCGCTTTTTGTCATAGCTGAGTTTGGCTGTCCAGTCACCCCCGAGTTTTTGTTCAATCTCGGCAAAATAGTTTTTAATATTGCTATCCCAATAGGTCCAGTCCGGACTGTAATTATAATGTTGTGGATAATGAAGCTGTTCGCCTTCGGTGTTGATGAGCGGATTGGAACCCCAATTCACGCTATTCGGTTGATGCTGGGTTTCGCTATAACCGGCGGTCAACAGGGTAGAGTCAGTCAGATCTGCTTCTAGCACCGCCCCTACACCGTTTTTCTCCAGGCTATAACGGTCCAGATAACTGTCACCCGTCTGCTGATAACCAAACAGCCGTCCTCGGATTCTGCCATCTTCCGTCAGGGCAGAGGATACATCGGCTTCATAGCGCTGGGTATTCCATGAACCGTAACTGGCATTGAGTGCTGCCTGAAAGTCCTGAGTCGGGCGTTTTCGAATCAGGTTAATGGTTGCACCCGGATCGCCAATCCCATTATTCAAGGCATTGGCACCTTTAACGACTTCAATCCGATCAAATAAAAAACTGTCCGGATTGTCATTATTATAATTATAGCCTTCAAGCGGCAGCCCAACGCCGTCGACCAGCACATTGGAAATTTCAAAGCCACGTGAGAGGTAAGAGGTTCGTTCCGTTTCCTGATTGCTCACCATAATACCGGGGGAGTTGCGCAGGACATCGCGGGTATTGTTCAGGCTAAAGTCATCCAGTTGCTGGCGCGTGACCACATTGACCGTTTGCGGCGTTTCTTTGAGTGGAATATCGAGCTTGGAGGCTGTTGCAGAGTTTTGAATAATATAACGTTGAGTGTGTTCAGAACTTTGATCTGCCTTAGCGGGTTCAGCGGTCATGGTAATAGTGGCGAGCTGCTGCGTATCTTCTGCAAAGCCTTGTTGACACACTAAAATTGCAAGACTTAGCAAAGATAGCTTGAAGGATGGGTGCATGAGGTAGGACATTTTTGTTAATGAAAATGATAATAATTATCATAAATGTTATTTGTTAATTTATTACAAAGCAATCCTGATTCCATAGGAAATATGAATGAAAGATGAATAAATCATGGAGAAATTAGGAGGTCGTGCGCTTAAGTGTGAGATAGAAGGTAGCTATTTTTAGGAAAAATAAGGGGTTACTGTATTAGCTATTTCTGGCTAGTTCATCTTGAATATATTGCAATATATTCTTTTAAATATTCTGGTTGGATGTTCTGGTGTTAAGTGATTGGCTTTTGAATAAGAATTGGGGGATAGAGGAGGTATTTTGCATCTTAGTCTATAAGAGATGACCTCAATTCAATGATCGGGATAATGCAAAGCTTCTTTATCAAAGTCATTAAGGTTATGCTCTGGTGAACAGGCTTGGTGTCATATTGCTGTCGGCTATTTTTCAGTTCAACCACCTGAGTTCCTGTTCGCATCGAGATGACTTCATGTTTGCACCACTCATATCAGCCCCTATGAATGACAGATAATCCAGTGATCTAGATGTTTTCATAAAGATAGACCATACAAAGAATTGAGCCTATTTAAGCATCTTTATTCAATCCGGTATTCAAAGGTATTTTTAATTTTAGCAACTTCAACAGCTCGACCATTGACGATCCGTGGCTGGTATTTGAACTGCCGGGCTGCATTGAGTGAAGGACGCACAAATATCGGATCACAGTCCGATAATGCTTTAGGATTTACCACTTGGCCTTGAGTATTCACGCTATATTCGACCGTGCAGTTGCCTTCCAATTCATTCTCCAGTGCTCGCATTGGGTAATCCGGTTTCACTTTTGAAATCGGTTTGTAGTTTTTTTCATCAAATACAGGCGGGGGTTGTGTATTTTCCGCCACTATCGGTTTGCTGACAGATGGCGCCGGTTGTGTAGCCGCAGCAGACTGGACCGGTGCAGGAGGAGCCTCATGTGTCATTGCTGCAGTAGTTTGCATGGTGGCGGATGTATGATCTGTCACTGCTTGTGAGCTGGCGACTTTGGGTTGAGGACTTGGCTCTGGTTTGGCTGTGGTTGGCTGGTTGGAAGCGGGCTTTGCTTTAACCGACTGAGCGGGTTGAGTTGGCGCGGACTGGACTGGTGCAGCGACTGAGGGCATTACTTGAGATTGAGCTGGCACTTGAGTTGGCGCACGTTCAGGTTGGAGCTGAGGTGATATGTCAGCTTTTGGAAGCTGTACAAATTTAACCTGTACTGACTTGGGTGTGACTTCTTGGATGGGACGGTCAAAATTCTGGTTGAACACGCTGTAGACCAGGGTGGCATGCAATACAGCCGTCACAGAGAAAGCGACAGCAGTGGCTGGATTGATCCGTGATATGCTTTTCACTGATCCTGCTCCTCGGTGACTAGGCCTAATTGCTCAACGCCACTTTGTTGTAGCAATCCAATGGTTTGGGCAACAAGCTCATAATTAGCGCTACGATCTGCACGAATAAACACCTGAATATCCTGATGGATTTGTAGCAGTGGAGATAATTTTTCTTTCATTTCTGTCAGATTCGTTGCCCGATCGGTGACTTGTGCAGTGTCGACACTTTCGCCCACATTCCAGTAATAGCGGCCATCTTCCTGAATCGAAATAGTAATGACTTTTTGTTCCTTGGGCGTGACCAGAGTTTCAGCCTCCAGATTCGGCAAGTTCACTTTTATGCCTTGGGTGAGCATGGGGGCAGTGACCATAAAAATCACCAGCAGCACGAGCATCACGTCGATATAGGGAACAACGTTCATTTCTGCGTTGAGTGCGTGCTTTTTCTGACGTTTCTGCATGTGGTATTAATTCCCTGCCTGTAAAAAACGCAGCATTCGGGTTTGTAATTCATTGCCGAAACTGTAATAACTATTAGAAATTTTTTCTGCACGGGCACTCAGGCGGTTATAGGCGATCACCGCAGGGATGGCTGCAAATAAACCAATGGCGGTGGCAATTAATGCTTCCGCAATACCCGGTGCGACAGCAGAAAGGGTGGCTTGCTCAAGCTGAGACAGACCAATAAAAGAATTCATGATACCCCAGACAGTGCCAAACAAACCGATATAGGGACTAACTGAACCCACAGTCGCCAGAAAACTCAAGTGCTTTTCCAGTTTTTCTTCCTGTTCGGTGACGCAGGTGAGCAAACGCCGTTCAACTTGATCGGTCACCGCTGTCGAAGATAGGCGAGTGCTGGCATGTCGAAGCGCATGAAATTCATCCAGGCCGGCCTGATAGATCTGTCCAAGCCCCCCTGATTTCGGCCCAGATGGTTCGGTTGTGGCAAGCGGAAAAGGCTGTTGGCGGAACTGGCTTAAAAAGACTTTATTCGCAGCTGTTTCCTGACGCAGGCGAATACTCTGTTTGATAATGACATACCAGCTAATAATGGATGCCAGTAATAAAATCAGCATTACTGCTTGAACCAGCAGGCTGGCATGGCTAATCAATTCCCATACTGAAAGCTGTGCTGCAGATGGATTCGACATAAAAACCTCAATAAAATTATTCTTAGATGAAACACAGGTACAGCGCCGTAGGCTGTACCTGAGGCAAGTGCTTATTCCAGACCCAAGGCTTGTGCAATTTTTTCCCAGGCTACATATTTGTAGTTCTGATTGCCTTCTGGCATACGCTTACGTCCGTCCTGAACCACCAGCATGCCTTTTTTCCAGATACCTCCCAGATTGGCTGAGGTCACCTCAAGCCCGTCCGTTTCAGAGACCGCATCAATCTCGTGATTCAGATTGGCTGAGATTTTAAATTTCCCGCGCAGCTGATAAGGGGCGGCAGCATCGACTATTACATAACTGTCATCTCCCTGGCTGGAAATAACCAGATAATCACGAACTTGACCTTTATAAATGGCCAGTCCTTCAATGTCCGCCTTGACCTGTTCCCCAACAGTGATCACCGGTTGTAGCTGAATCTGCTTAGGGTCATCCAGCTTGGTGGTCCACACCGCTTTTGCTTCTTCACCGACATAGATCCGGTCATGTTCATCATCCACCACACAGCCTTCAGGCTGACTAGACACTTTAAACTTGAGGACTTCCTCTGCGCTTAGGCCGCTTGCCTTGCTTTGAATCTTATATTGCACAAAAGTGCCATTTTTATCGTTTGGAATGGCAAAGGTTTCACCTTGCCGGTTCTGGTACATACAGAATCCATAGATGTTATTGAGATCTGTTGGCAGTTCTCCTAAATTTTTGACCTGTCCGGTTTTTTGATGGATGCTGAACAGGTGAAGGCTGTTCTGATCGCGGTTGGTGGCGATGGCTAAATCGACTGTCTGTTGCCCCAGTTTGAAATTCGGTCGAATATCAACATTATTCAGACGGCCGACTTTTAAGTATTGCAGCTGTTTCCCGTTCAGGTCGTAGACCGCAAGGCCACCTTGTTTATCTGTACCCAGCACACGTGACAGACGTGGGTTAGCCTGATTGACCCAGATTGCGGGATCATCAGCCGCATCACCACGGCTTGGAACCAAATCGGTTTCGACATCTGCCGGGATGGCTAAGCCTGCTTTTTTAGGAGGCAGGGCTTGCGTGGTCCAGTCAATGTTCAATAGCTTGATCTGATCATCAACCAGTAACAGCTGTTTCTGGTCTTGGGTACCTTTCAGGCTGATACGTTCAGGCTCATCTACATTCTGTAGAGAGAGCGGAGGTAATTTGTGCCATGAAGTACCCTCAATGTGATAGCGGTACAGCACAGCTTTGGATTCATCCATTGCTGCCAGTGCATTGTCGATCAAGCTTAGTCCGCTAACATTGCCTAGAATTGATCCATGCGGATGATTCAAATCTACTGGATAGCGGATCAGATCTGCTTCAGGATCTGCCTCATAGGCCCAAATGCCCACATCTTCTTCATTGATATACAGTTTGTCTTGATGGTCATCTACCACACAAAAACCACTGTTGGGTGGCAGGCTCATGTTACGAATAAAACGAGGGCTAATCTGGTTTGAGCCTCCAGACTGAATCATCCATTGCTCCCCGATACCTTCTTCTCCCACCAGAAAGCTATATAAAGATTGATCAGGCGTGAGATACAGGCAGTTATCTTCGGTTTTAAAGCTACGGGCCGCCAGATAGACAGGCTTTGCCCAGGTTCCGGTGTTTAAATCAAAACGGAAAATGACCGGTCGCTGCTGAAGTAAATCAGTGGTCTGGATAATTAGCTGTTGGCCAATGCTGCGATAGTCAATTTTACTGAACGAGCCGGGAATATGCTGTACACGTTGGGCATTTGAATTCCACAGGCTTAGGCCTTGGGTTTTGCTGCTGGTGATCACTTGAGCATTTAAACCATCAAGCTCAATCCAATGTGCATCTTCGACGGTGATGGGTAACTTGAAAATTTGCTCCACCGGCAGCGCAGGCTGATCCAATGCTGAAAGAGTCTGTTCCAGATGAAGAGGGCTGCTGATGGTGTTTTTTTGGGTATGAGCAGAGGAGGCACAGCCAGATAAAGCCACAAGCGCTGCACAGAGGGCGCTTAATTTAAAAAGCATTGTCATGATTTTTCTCTAAATAAAAAGTACCCAAAGCCAAAGTGGCTTTGGGTGAGCTAAAGGCTTAGAAATGTGTGAATTTCAGACCAACTTTATAGCTCGGGCCGTATTCTTCGTATTGCGCGTTATAATGACGATTGCCGTTATAGTTGTAATACACTTCATCGGTCAGGTTTTGTGCATTAAAGAACAGCTGGATATTTTTGTTAAAATTCACATGACCGCTCAAATCAACAAACACCTGATCATCGGTATATAAATCTTTTTCTGGCTCATCAATGCCAGAAATTTCATTCAGATAACGGGATTTATAGTTGGCGGCAAGACGCAGACCCACACGGTCGTTTTCCCAGCCGATCATGGCATTACCGACCACTTTAGATTGGCTTGGGAAATTAATGGTTCGGGTCATCAATTCACCATCGACCATACCTTCAATATTGGCTTTGGCACGACTGAAGGTGCTGTTAAGACCAAAGATGAAGTTATGCCATTTTTGGCTATAGCCGAGTTCTACACCGTAAATTTTGGCGGATGAACCGTTTTTGAAAGTCATGGCTTCATCAAAATCAGTCCAGTCACCAGTGCCTGCAACGTTAGCGTTATAAATAAAGTGATCAATATCTTTATAGAACGCATTCATGGAAATTACGCTGGCATCACCAAAGTATTTCTCTACGCCTAAATCGAAGTTGGAGGCTTCCAGCGCTTTAAGATTTGGATTACCAAACTCGGCTTCATCACCATCAATATAAATCCCCGGTCGAGATTGTTCAAAGTTTGGACGTACCACAGTATTGGTCCATGCGGCTCTTAAAATAGCATCACTACTTAATTGATATTTAAGATGCAGGCTCGGTAACCAGTGATCATAATCATTTTGGGTGGAAACAGACGTGCTTTCACCATACAGAATCCGATAGCCTTGTGTTTCAAAATCGGTATCTTCATAGCGTAAACCCGCAATCACCCGTAACCGATCAAAATCAATGGTATTCATGACGTAAGCGGCATGAATATCTTCCGAAGTTTTATAGTCGCTGATGACCGATTCTTCAGCATCTCGCCAGTCATTCAGGTTGAGCTGGGCCAGTTGATTATGGATCGGGCCACTAGACAAGGTCGGGCCGAACTGTGCCAGTTCATAATGACCGTTTGAACCAAAATGGGCAGGGGATGTGTCTAAATCTTCAACTTTCCAGATTTCAGTATCATTGGTTTTGGTGCGCTGGCTGACTTTTGCCCCAAATTTGAAGACAGATGCATAATCGTTGAGCAGATAATCGCGGCTCAGATCGAATTTGGCATTTTTCTCTTTATCTTTGGCTGTGCTTTTTTCCCATTCTACTTCATCGAGTTCATACCGGCTTGGGTCATAAAAGCTGGCCGCGCCTTTCACGACAGGAATGCGCGTGCTTGAATATTGCAGATCATCAAATTCACCGACAAATCCGGCACCGGCAATACCGCCCGGATTCTTTTCCGAGGCTTCGCTATAGCCGAGCTGAGCTTCCAGCGTCCACTGATCAAAACGGTTTTTACCGCCTAGCACAAAGGATTTAATTTCCTGGGTTTCTTCACGTTCTTTCAGTTCACGAACTACTTCTGCACTGCCTGGTGTATTTATGGCGAGCGGATCGGAAAATTCAACACCTGCAGCCTGACGGGTTTCATTGTCCTGGAAGCGGCTATATAAGGTACGTAAATAGTATTCACTGTTCTTATTTGGTCGAAAATCGAAATTCAGGCCCGCGCCCAGACGTTCACGTTCAATATCATATTGACGCATTTCTGTTTCTTCGAGCAGGCCATTCTCCCATTTCCCTCCGGTTTCAACGTTATCTGAACCAAAGGTACGCTCTTGCCAGCTCAGGGCTGCAGCGACACCAAAATTATCGGTGCCGGAACCGAGACTGAATTTCTGGCTCACCGCACCTGATACTTTCGGGCTATATTCTTCATGTTTTTCATCATAACCGCCTTCAACTGCAGCCGTATAAAACAGGCCGTCATGATCAAACGCCGACAGACTTTCAACCTGAATGGTCCCGCCCAGTGAGTTTGCATCCATATCTGGAGTTAAGGTTTTAATCACGGTTAAAGACTGCACCAGTTCTGCAGGTAAGACATCCAGCGCTACACCACGGCGCGATGCCTCTGGTGCAGGAACCAGCGTGCCATTAATCGTAACCGCATTCAGATCGGTGCCCAAACCTCGCACTGTAACAAAACGGCCTTCACCCTGGTCACGTTCAGTCGATACCCCGGGGATGCGCTGTAAGGCTTCCGCCGCGTTATCATCGGGTAGTTTTGCAATGGCATCGGCATGCACCACGCTGGAAATCGAATCGGATTTGCGCTGTTCTTTTAATGCTTCATTGATACTTGCGGCCTGTCCAATTACACGGACGTATTCGGTTGCGGTTTCGGCCGCCAGACTATGGCCAGTGGCCAACATACATAACACTAAAGTGCTGACCTTAAAGGTAAATGCTGCTGTTTTATTACTGCAATGAGTTCTCATTTATATTATCCCCAAAGAGCGCAATGGCTGTTTGTTGAGCACCTTAAATTTGGTCAATGACTAAATGATGACAATAACAAAAGCTGGAATGATATCCACCGATGTTTCAGTCCGGTTTGAGCTGATTTGATGGAAAAGTTGAGGCTCATGAAGAGCAGAAACGCGTATAAGGGCCTGTTAGCAGTGGTATTAAAAGTGAAGCGATAGACTTTTTAAAATTTATCCTGAGCTGATTTGAAAATCGGGCAAAAGCGGCTTGCAATTAAATTGTCATAAAATACTGATTAGCTTATGAAAACAATAATTATGTTCGGGCTATGCTAAAACCATTCTTCTACTATCCACGGCACTTTTTACTGGTGCTGATCATGGCCATCGCCTGTCTGGCTTTTTTTATGCTGTCCGGAAATTTTAAAGCACACAGTGAAATTCAGGTTATTGACGTGATTGGGGAGGGGCTGGCCTGTTTACTGACTTTATTATGGATTTATCTCATTCTGAAAAGCCGTCCAAGAGGCTATGTGACCCGATATTTTTATTGGGGACTGACCTTTGTCTTTCTGGCTTTATGGATGGATGTGCTGGATGAATTTATTGCTATTCCCAAAACATTGGTTTGGGATGATTTACTGGAATCCTTTACTACCCCTATCGGTTTTATTGTGCTGACCATTGCTATGGTGAACTGGCATAAAGAGCAGCTGGTCTTGTCCAGAAAACTGCAAACCAAAGAGCATGTATTTCGGGATCACCGTTTATTTGATGCGATTACACCGCTGGCAGATGCTCAATACTTTAAACAGCAATTACAGCATGAAATTAACCAGCGCCATCATTCGGCAAAAAATATCCATCTGATGATGATCAATATTAAAGATTTAAGCGCCATCAATAGAGAGTTTGGTTTTGACACGGGCAATCAGGTCTTGTCGGTCATTGCACAAACCATCAGTCTGAATATCCGACCGTGTGATCTGGTCTGCCGTTTGGCCGGTGACAAATTTATTTTGATGCTGCTGGATCTGGCTGATGCACAGGTTGAGATCATGGCTAGAGAACTGCAGAAATGTATTCAGTCACAAATCTTTTATACACATCAGGATTTTCAGAAATTTAACATCGACTGCCGCTATACCATCAGTGAAGTTCAACAAGACAGCCCAGCTACGGAAATCCAGAAATTATATAAACAGATGAAACATCAGCAGATTATCAAGTTAAGAACAAGGATGTCGGTATGAGCTATCAGAATGATCAGTTGATTCTGCCGACTTATCTGGCACCTGCATTATTGATTGATTTAGCAGAGATGTACGGTGTAAATCCTAACCGTATTTTAAAAGGAACACCGGTGTTTATTGAGGGGCTGATCTCGGTGAATCAGTGTGTTAGTGTCGAACAGCTGATACAGATGATCAGGAATTTGCATGAGAGTATTGTGCATCCTGAAGTGCAATTTTTATTTGGTCAGCGTTATATTGAAACTTTAACGCATCCGGCCTTAAATGCCATTGCGTATAGCCAGAATATTAAAGAAGCGATACAGCGCTATGTCGAGTTTCATATATATTTAAGCCCTTGGCTGACGCCGGTGGCTTACTATTCTGATCATAAAATTATTCTGTTCTGGCTAAATAGCCAGGAGCGTCATGCCACCTCTCTGGTTATTAGTGCCATGACGGCTGTCCGGACAATTTTGCTCAATAGTACCCAAGAAGAGCTGAAGATGAACTATCACTTTGTCGGTGCAGAGCCGGAATTTATTGAGCAGTTCTGGGAACATCTGGGAGAGAATATTCAATTTAACAGTCTGGTGAATGCCATACAGATTGATATTCAGGAGTGCACACAAAAACAGAATTATCAGACCAGTGCGATGCGCCAAGCCTACTATCATCAGGCGAAAGTGCTGCAACAACAGTCCGGTCTGGAGCAGAGCTTTCTACAAGAGGTACATCATTTTCTGATTCGTAACATTCATCAGGCACCGAATCTGGAAGAATGTGCAGAATATTTTCAAATCAGTATTGCGAGTTTTAAGCGAAGGTTGAATAAACATAATACCAGTTATCAGCAAATGCTGGATCAGGCCCGTTTGTTTACGTCTATACAATTAAAGACCTTATTTGCCTATAACGATGAGCAGGTCGCCGACTATTTAAATATTAATGATATTCATAATTTTAGAAGGGCATTTAAGCGCTGGAGTAATGTGGTTGTATCCTGATCTATAGGAGTTTATAGAGAGCTGGGATAGGTTTCGGCTTTGAGTTAAATTTGCATTTTTTATTGTGGTCTTGATTGATTTCTCGGATTTCCAAGTGAGTTGCAATTTAATTTCCGTTATTTAAGTCTGCTATACAGATTAAATTTTCTTGTATAGCTCAGAAATCTTACTTTCAAAAAGCTCAAGAACTGCTGGGCTGTATCCTAGTTATACTTTTTGAGTATTAAGTATCTAAAAAAGATTCTGAGCGCCATGTTACGTCGTTCTACTTTTAAATAGATAAGTTTTTTGGATTAAAAAACGTACAATAAATAAAAATAATATTTAGGAATTCAACGGTATGAATATTCAAGGCCTACAGGCTAAATACCGGCGTTTATATAACGAGAACCCCGTATGGAAGCTGCTAAGGGCAGAGAATGCGCCCTATATTTTGGTATTTATAACAGAATTATTCGAAGAAAATGCAGAGGTCAGTTATGGAAATGCTAAGAATATATTAGAAGAATTTATCAAATATAGCCGTGAAATGGGGATTTGGGAGCCTGTAAATTATTTTATGTAAGTTCCATTTTTTATAAATGATCTTTTAATCGATCATCGAAATGAATCGTAAACCAATTCATCGCTAAACGCCAATTTTGGATTGGCATCGTCCATTTTTTAGCAGCGTTTGATGTCGCTAAATAAATGACCTTTTTTACTGAATCATCTGAAGAGAAGATCTTTCTCTTTTTTGTTGAATGGCGGATTACGCTATTCAGTGATTCAATCGCATTCGTCCCATGTAGGCAGCTTAGAAACACCCAAAATAAAACCGGAGCATTGCCCCGGTTTTATTCTTTATCTATTTATTCTTCTAACAGACTTCTTAACATCCAGGCAGTTTTTTCATGTACTTCTAATCGTTGGGTCAGTACATCCGCAGTTGGCTGGTCATTGGCTTCTTCCACCACATCAAAAATACTACGCGCGGTACGTGCAACTGATTCATGGGCACGAACCAATAACTCCACCATTTCATTGGCTTTTGGCACACCTTCGACTTCTTCAATCGACGCCAGTTTTACAAATTCTTTATAGGTTCCCGGTGCCGGAAAACCCAGCGCACGAATCCGCTCGGCAATAACATCCAGCGCATTCCATTGCTCGGTATATTGGGTCATAAACATGGTGTGCAGGCTGTTAAACTGTGGCCCGGTCACGTTCCAGTGGAAATTATGGGTCATTAAATACAGGGTATAACTGTCGGCCAGAAGTCGGGAAAGCCCTTCAACAATTTTGGCCCGGTTATCTTCAGAAATACCAATATCAATATGCATCGATGCTTTTTTCATTTTCGCCATGAGTCGCTCCCAAAGCTTGTCGTTATAAGGAATCAGATGATCAACATACATGAATGTAGCACAGTTGCTGCTGCAAAAAGATTGCAGATGGTAGTGATACTGTATAAGTCTCATCACCAGAAATCAGATGAATTTTGAAGATGCTGAAAACGCGCAGATCAGGAGATAGAAAAGTCAATTTGAACAGGAGAGATGGGATGGATGATCTGCCAGAAATAAATGAAGAATGAGACCGGCTCATTCTTCATTAGGGATGGAGTACTTAGTTCAGTTTTTCATGCTGGATACTGTCTCGATAATAACGACAACCTTTATACAGCAGGAATACACCGATTACACCGGCTACTGCATTGACAATTGAAATCGAGTTGCCGACCATCAGTGTGTTTTCAAAATAGTTATCGGTAATTAAAGCCACAGCCGTAGTACCCACACCCAAGGCAATCAGGTTGGAGATTAACAGGAATTTGGCAGAAACCTGAGCACGGAGCTGGTTGGGGGTCAGCATTTGTGTCGCGGCAGCCGAGGCTGGAATCGGGAAGGTCGAGAAGAACATCGCCACAAAAATCAGTGCAAACGATAAGTACAGATTATCTACCTGGGTAAACAGCACGCTTGGAATAATCAGCGCTGCACAGCCCAAAGCACCGGCACGAATGGCAGCATCGCTATAGCCACGTTTGGAGAAAAAGTCGATGAGCCAGCCGCAGAACAGCGCGCCCGCCGTATTCGCCACCAGAATAATACAGCCCAAGACATAACCGGTTTGACTGGCATCGAGGCCAAAATGACGCATGTAATAGGCCGGTGCCCAGCCTAATAGCGAATACAGCATCATGGTGTAGAAAGAGAAGCCAATAAAATGACAGAAGAAGGTTTTCTTGTGCAATTTAATAAAAGCCACCGAGTTCTTAAATGAGGCTTTAACCACTTCACCATCCTGACCAACTTTTACGCCTTTACGGCTGGGTTCACGTACGGTCAGAATCATCACCAGGGCCAATAAAACACCCGGTAAACCGACAAGAAAGAAAGTCAGTTGCCAGGTTTTTAATTCACCAATCAGCGGTAGCACCACAAAATCGACTTCTTTTAATAAGCCAATCACGTAGCCGCCAATCAGGAAGGCCAGACCAGAACCAATAAAGGCACCAATCGCATAAACACCTAAAGCACGGCCAAGTTTTTCTTTCGGGAACAGGTCAGCCACAATCGAGTAGAAGGCAGGTGACAGGGCCGCTTCACCGGCGCCGACACTTAAACGTGCTAAAAACATCTGGATGAAGTTTTTACTTAAACCACAAGCCGCTGTGGCCAGACTCCAGAAGGCAATGCCGATAGAAATAATTTTAATCCGTGATTTTTTATCGGCCAGTGCGGCAATGGGCACACCCATAAAGGCATAGAACAGCGAGAAGGCCAGGCCTTGCAATAAGCTGAACTGGGTATCACTGAGCATTAAATCGGCCTTAATTGGCTCAATCATTAAGGACAGAATCTGGCGGTCTACAAAAGACAGGATATAGGCCACCATACAGATAATCACCACATACCACTGATAGGTACTGCTGCTGTCCTGCGAACTAGGCGTGGCCGGCAGGTCAATGGGATGAGCCGCTTCAAACTGTTTGCTTTCGGGTTGAATATTCCTTTCAACCGCATCTATCTCTAGAGTTTTATCATTCATTGTGCAACTTCCTGTGCTGAACGTATAAGATAATATGATACGTTTTAAACCTTGTTATTTTTGTTTTGTATCGTCTATCTTCAATTTATTCCTTTCTGCACAGCGGGTCAATCTGTTCTGAATAAAAAGATACATATTTTTAAGTATAAATAAAAAAAGGAATCATAAAGACTCCTTTTCTTGGTCCAAAATAGTTCAGCTTAAGCTTCGCCGCGCTCTACCAGCGTCAGAATATCGTAGGTGGCGACCAGTTCATTGCGCTGGTTTTTCACTTTAATATCCCACACCACCACGCCGTGTGGTTTCTGGCTTGGGTCGCGTTGCTGTTTCGGGGTTTTCTGCTTGCAGGTCAGCTCGACCTGAATGGTATCACCAATTTTCACCGGCTCGACAAAGCGCAGGTTGTCCATGCCGTAGTTGGCAATCACCGGGCCAGGCGCAGCATCAACAAACAGACCGGCTGCGGCCGACACCACAAAGTAGCCGTGTGCGACACGTTCTTCAAACAGCGATTCTGCCGCGGCAATTTTGTCCATATGTGCATAGAAATAATCACCGCTTAAGCAGGCGAAGTTCACCAGATCGGCCTCGGTTACGGTACGGCGTGCGGTGAGCAGACGTTCACCAACGCGTAACTCATCAAACGACTTTTTAAATGGATGAACCCGATCTTCAAACACCTGAGCACCGGCGGTCCAGCTATGTCCAATCTGGGTCATGGCATTCGGTGAACCTTGAATTGCGGTGCGTTGCATATAATGTTTTACCGCGCGCAAGCCGCCCAGTTCCTCACCTCCACCAGCACGACCCGGACCACCATGCACCAGATGCGGCAATGGCGAACCATGACCGGTACTTTCTTTGGCGCTTTCCTCATCCAGCACATGCACACGGCCATGCCACGGGGCAATCTTGGCAATCAGCTGTTCAATATTCTGCTCGCAATCACGTACCACCGAGGCCACCAGACTACCTTCACCGCGTGCCACCAGACCGGCCAGTTGTGCCAGATGATCATATGCCATCAGCGTTACCACCGGACCAAAGGCTTCAATCTGATGCAGGCTGCTGGCCTGTTCAGGCTGTTCACAGACCAGTACAGTTGGCGGATAGAATGCGCCGAGTTCGGGTTGATCGGCCTGAATACTAAAGTCCTGACGTAAATGGCTACCAAAGACAATTTGGGCTTCCTGGCTTAACTGTTCCACCTTGGCCGCCACGTCCTGTTTCTGTTTGAGGCTGGCCAGTGCACCCATGGTGACCTGATCCAACTCCGGATTACCGACTACCACTTTTTGCAGCTTGGCAATCAAACGTTCCTGCACGGTCGCTAAAAGTTCACGTGGCACAAAAGCGCGACGAATTGCAGTACATTTCTGTCCGGCTTTGCTGGTCATTTCACGGAAGACTTCACGCACAAACAGGTCAATCGCCGTATCGCTGGCCTGTTCCGTCAGAATGGCACTGTTGACGGAATCGGCTTCCATGCTAAATGGAATCGAGTACTGATTCAGGTGCGGATGTGCACGTAATTTCTGGCCGGTTGCCGCAGAACCCGTGAAAGTCACGGTATCTTGTGGATTCAGCTGCTCAAACAGGTCATAAGTCTGGCCGCAAATCAGCTGCAATGCACCTTCTGGTAAATACCCACTGGCATGAATGGCTTTGACCACCGCATGGGTTAGCTCGGCACCTTCGGTCGCCGGTTTAACAATACACGGTACACCGGCCAACAAGGTTGGCGCGATTTTTTCCAGCATGCCCCAGATCGGGAAGTTAAAGGCATTAATATGCACCGCCACGCCTGCTTTCGGGCTTAAAACGTGTTTGGCACCAAAAGAGCCATGCTTGGACAGCGGAATCCAGCTGTCTTCCACCCAGGCGGTTTCATCACTCAGTTCGCGGCGCACCAGACTGGAGTAAGCAAACAGGGTGCCAATACCGCCTTCGACATCAATCCAGGCATCTTTACGGGTACAGCCGGTGGCTTTGGCCAGTTCATAAAAGTCTTCTTTACGTTCCAGCAGATATTGGGCCACCTGTTTTAGTGCATTGGCACGTTGATGAAAAGTCCAGGAAGCAATGGCCGCGCCATGCTGTTTGGCATAGTCGACCACCGCACGGGTATCGAGGCCAAAGCTGCTGACCTGATAAATGGTTTCACCGGTAATGGCATGCTGTACCGGACGGAAATCTTGACTCGCAACAAATTCCTGACCGCATACCAGTGAGCTTAAGGTCTTCAGTGCCGGGCGAACGCTTGAATAATCAGTCGCTTGCGATTCCGTCTGCGCTGTCTGGGTGTCTAACTCAAGCATGATATAACTCCTTTTATGATACGTTTTGATTAATATTTTAGTTTTGATGTTTCATAATTTCAGACTTTAACGCGCTTTTGTCAATCATATTTCTGCTCAAATTTTGCAATAAAAAATTTTTTAAAAAATAAAAATATTAAAAAACAATAAATTGATTTAATTTTGTGAATTATTTTATTTGATACTTAAAAATTAATATTGATTTTTAAAATGTATCGTTTTAATTTTAATGCCAGAACACTTGGGATAAGTGAGGATAAAATGACAAATCAACTTCACAGCTTTGAGCAGGCAATTGAAAAGGACATTTCAATTGAACCTAAAAACTGGATGCCAGAGGCTTACCGTAAAACCCTGATTCGCCAGATTGGTCAGCATGCGCACTCTGAAGTGGTTGGCATGTTGCCAGAAGGCAACTGGATTACCCGTGCACCTAGCCTAAAACGTAAGGCCGTACTGCTGGCCAAAGTGCAGGATGAAGCCGGTCATGCGCTGTATCTGTACAGCGCGGCAGAAACTCTGGGCGCCGACCGTGATGACATGATGGATAAGCTGATTGCCGGTCGCATGAAATATTCATCCATCTTTAACTATCCAACCCTGAGCTGGGCCGATGTAGCCGCGATTGGCTGGCTGGTCGATGGCGCAGCGATTGTCAATCAGGTCGCGCTTTGCCGTACCTCTTATGGCCCATATGCCCGTGCCATGGTGCGTATCTGTAAAGAAGAAAGTTTTCATCAGCGTCAGGGCTTTGAAGCCATGATGCAACTGGCCAACGGTACGCCAGAACAAAAACAGATGGCGCAAGATGCAGTTAACCGTTTCTGGTGGCCGGCGCTAATGATGTTTGGTCCAAGCGATGACAACTCGCCAAACAGTGCACAAAGCATGGCCTGGAAAATCAAGCGTTTCAGTAATGACGAACTGCGTCAGAAGTTTGTCGATAACACCGTACCGCAAGTGTTGCAGCTTGGCCTGAGCGTGCCAGATCCGGACTTACATTTTAATCAAGACACTGGCCATTACGAGTTTGGTGAAATTAACTGGACCGAATTCTTTGATGTGATTGCCGGCAAAGGCCCATGTAACCACGAACGTATTGAAGCACGTCGTAAAGCCTGGGAAGGCGGCAAATGGGTGCGTGATACCGCAGCCGTTTATGCACAGAAACAACAGACCCAGCAACAACAACAGAAAGTTGCTTAAGCAGCTCACATACGGAAATGAAGAAGGAATACGCTCATGGACAATAAAAATCACTGGTCTTTATATGAAGTGTTTGTACGCAGCAAACAGGGTTTAAGCCATCGTCATGTTGGCAGTCTGCGTGCATCTGATGATGAAGTAGCGCTGCAAAATGCACGTGACGTTTATACCCGCCGTAATGAAGGGGTGAGTATCTGGGTGGTGAAATCGGAACTGATTACCTCATCTCAACCAGATGAAAAACCGGAATTTTTTGATCCTTCACTGGACAAAGTCTATCGTCACCCGACGTTTTACAATATTCCAGATGGCATTGAGCACATGTAAGGAGCAGTACAATGAATCAAACTGTATTAGCGCAATTTCTCCTGCATGTGGGCGACAGCCAGCTGATTTTATCGCACCGTCTGGCCGAGTGGTGTGGCCATGCGCCGGAACTGGAGCTGGACATTGCACTGGCCAATATCGGTCTGGACCTGCTCGGTCAAGCACGTACCGCTTTAAGTCTGGCTGGTGAGATTGAAGGTTTGGGCCGTGATGAAGACAAACTGGCTTATTTCCGCACCGAACGTGAATACCGCAACCTGCTGTTATGCGAACAGCCGAATGGTGACTTTGCCCAGACCATGGTGCGTCAATGGTTGATGGATCTGTATCACCTGGAACTGTTTACAGCTTTAAGCCAGAGCCAGCAGGCCGATATCGCCGCTTTTGCGGTGAAATCTTTAAAAGAAGTCAAATATCATCTGCGTTTTTCTACCACCTGGATGGAGCGCTTAAGTCTGGGCACCGCCGAAGCGCATGAAAAAACCCAGCAGGGCCTGAACCAGTTATGGCGCTTTAGCGCAGAGCTGTTTGAACAGACCGCAGATGAGCAGCAGCTGGTCGCACTGGGTATTTTGCCAGACTTTGCACCTTTAAAGGCCGCATGGACGGCACAGGTACAGACCGAACTGCAACGTTTTGGTCTGAGCCTGCCAGATACCGGGGCGTATCGTAGCGGCGCCAAACAGGGCCTGCATACCGAATACCTGGGCTTTATTCTGGCCGAACTGCAATATATGCAGCGTTCCTATCCAAATATGGCCTGGTAATTCAGCTTGATCACAGGGAGTGAGTCGCATGAATTTAATTCGACATTGTCTAGATGAATGCTGGGATGCGCTGGCACAGGTGTCTGATCCGGAAATTCCAGTGCTATCGGTGCTGGATCTGGGCATGATTCGCGGCGTTGAACTCAACGCGCAAGATGAAATTGTGGTGCGACTGACCCCGACCTATAGCGGCTGTCCAGCCACCGATCTGCTTAAAGATGAAATTACCGCGGCATTTCAAAGTAAAGGTCTAACCCCGGTTCAGGTGGTGGTGGATTTATCGGAAGCCTGGACCACCGACTGGATGAGCGAAAGTGGCAAGCAGAAGCTGCAGCAGTACGGCATTGCGCCACCACAAGGCCAGTCACATCAATGTGGCACGCATGTGGCGCTCAGTGATGGTATTCGCTGTCCACACTGTCACAGCCAGCAGACCAAATTATTAAGCGAATTCAGTTCCACAGCCTGCAAAGCCTTATACAAGTGTCAGGACTGTCTTGAACCGTTCGACTATTTTAAATGTATATAAGCATGACAAGCACCGTCGGCATGCAAGAGGGATTTTCACATGAGCCAATTTATACCTTTAACCATTAAATCAATTCAGCCACAAACCGAACAGGCCATCTGTATTGCCTTTGATCTGGCACCTGAACAGGCCGATTTATTCCAGTATCAGCCGGGCCAGCATCTTACCATCCGTCATTTGACCGAGCAGGGTGAAATCCGTCGTTGCTATTCAATTTGCAGTGATCGTGCTGAAGACATGAGCATTGCCATCAAGAAAATTGATCAGGGCCAGTTTTCGACCTGGGCCAATGAGCATCTTAAAGCCGGTGATGTACTGGAAGTAATGCCACCACAAGGCGTATTTTTTCAAAAAGCAGCCAAAACTGGCGGCCAGAATTATCTTGGCTTTGCTGCCGGCAGTGGCATTACCCCAATTTTGTCGATTGTGAAATCGGTGCTGAACCATCAGCCGGGCGCGCATTTTACTCTGGTTTATGGTAACCGTTCCTGGAAACAGACCATGTTCTCGGAACAGATCATGGATTTAAAAGACCGTTATAAAGAGCGTCTGCAACTGGTCAATGTTTTCTCGCGTGAACTGAATGACAGCCAGTTACTCAATGGCCGGATTGATGCAGAAAAACTGCAACAGCTGTTTCAGGCCGGTCTGATTCATTCCCAGTTCGATCACTGCTTTGCCTGTGGCCCGGAAGAGATGATGAATGCGGTGGAAACAGTGTTACCAGAACTGGGCATCGAGCGCAGCAAAATCCACACCGAGCGTTTTAATACCGGCACTGCAGCTAAAGCCAGTGCGGCACAAATTGAGAGCCGCAGCGAAGAGAAGGTCAATATTATTCTCGATGGCCGTGAACTGATTGTCGACGTTTCCAAGCAGGATGACAGCATTCTCGATGCCGCCTTGCGTGCCGGTGCTGACTTGCCTTATGCCTGTAAAGGCGGGGTCTGTGCGACCTGTAAATGCAAGGTGCTGGAAGGTGAGGTCGAAATGGCCATTAACTACAGCCTGGAAGAAGATGAAGTGGTCAAAGGCTATGTGCTGAGCTGTCAGGCACGTCCGACCAGTGCCAATGTACGCTTGAGTTTTGACGAATAAGCAGCGGACAGGGAGTCACAAGCCATGGATTATTTAAAAAGCAGTCTGGCCGCGCCGGGTGTGGTGTTAATTGAACTGAACCGCCCGGAAAAGCGCAATGCCCTGAACAATGCCACCTTAAAAGAACTGGCTGATCATCTGCAGCAGCTGGATGCAGATTCCAGTGTAAAAGCCGTGGTGATTACCGGCAATCCGCAGTGTTTTGCTGCCGGGGCAGATTTAAATGAACTGGCACAACTGGATGTGGTGAGCATCCAGCAGGATCAGCGTCCATTGCTGTGGAAAGGTATTGATGAATTTTCCAAGCCACTGATTATGGCGGTCAATGGTTATGCGCTGGGGGCAGGTTTTGAACTGGCTTTGCATGGCGACATGATCATCACCGGTGAAAATGCCCAGTTTGCACTCCCTGAAATTGGTTTGGGCATGTTACCAGGCGCCGGTGGGACCCAGCGTTTGGCGCGTCTGGTTGGGCAGCAACTGGCGATGCGCTGGGCCATGACCGGAGAGATGGTCTCCGCCACGACTGCCTTGCAACACGGTATTAGTAGTCAGGTCTGTCCAAGCGGCCTTACGGTGCAATATGCACTGGAACTGGCAACAAAAATTGCAGCGCAGGCGCCACTGGCCATCCGTGCCATCAAACAGTCCTTAAAGTCGATTCATGAAGTGACCTTGAGTCAGGGACTCAAACTGGAGCGTCAACATTTTGTCTGGCTGGCCGCGACCCAGGACCGTCAGGAAGGTATTCAGGCATTTTTAGAAAAAAGAAAACCGGAATTTAGAGGTGTGTAATGGATTACCAAACAATTATTGTTGAAGAAAAAAATGCAGTGGGCTATTTGACCTTTAACCGTCCGAAGCAGCTCAACAGTTTTAATGAAACCATGCATCAGGAAGTGTCCAAGGTTATGAAGGCATGGGCCAAAGACAGCAAGATTCGCGCGGTGGTCATTTCTGCCGAAGGTCGTGGTTTCTGTGCAGGACAGGATTTGAATGACCGCGTGGTCGATCCGAATGCCGATGCACCAGATTTAGGCCTGTCAATTGAAAAATATTACAACCCTTTAATCAAGCTGATTACCGATATGCCCAAACCGGTGCTGTGCGCAGTCAATGGGGTTGCGGCCGGTGCTGGTGCCAATATTGCTTTGGCCTGTGACATTGTACTGGCGGCAAAATCGGCGTCTTTTATTCAGGCTTTCTGCCGTTTAGGTCTGGTTCCGGATTCTGGCGGCACCTGGTTCCTGCCGCGTCTGGTTGGCCGTGCCCAAGCCATGGGGCTGGCCATGCTGGGTGATAAAGTCAGCGCAGAACAGGCGCTGCAACTGGGCATGATCTGGCAGGTGGTAGAAGATGATCAGCTGAAAGCCGAAGCCGAGAAAATGGCCGAGCATTTAGCCAAACAGCCCACCTATGGTCTGTCCTTAATCAAAAAAGCCATTCATGCCGCAGCCGATAATAATCTGGATGAGCAGCTCATTCTGGAACGTGACCTACAGCGTCTGGCCGGCCGTTCAAGTGATTATAAAGAAGGCGTCCAAGCCTTTATGCAAAAACGCACACCGCAATATACAGGATGCTAATCATGGAACAACTTTGTTTAGAGCAGGCCCGTGTCGCGGTGATTGGCGCCGGCACCATGGGCATTGGTATTGCCCAATTGGCAGCGATGTATGGCCATCCAACCCAGCTGTTTGATGTGGATATGCAAAAATCTGAGGCCGCTTTGGCGCAATTAAAAACACAGCTGGAAAAACGTGTCGCGGCCGGGAAAATGACAGCGCAGCTGTTAGAGCAAACGCTGGCCAATTTAACGATTGCCAGCGATCTTCAGGCACTGGCGAATGCGCAACTGGTGGTTGAAGCCATTGTGGAAAAGAAAGAGGTCAAACAAGCGCTGTTTCAGCAACTGGCAGCACTGTGTCCAGCGGAAACCATTTTTGCCTCTAACACCTCATCCATTTCCATTACCGCCATTGCCGCGGCAATTCCACAGCCTGAGCGTGTGGTCGGACTGCACTTTTTTAATCCGGCACCGGTAATGAAACTGGTAGAAATTATTCGTGGCCTGAAAACCTCAGCCCAGATTGCACAGGCATTGTTCAGCCTGATGCAAAGTTGGAATAAAGTGCCAGTGACGGCCAAATCAACGCCGGGTTTCATTGTCAACCGGGTAGCGCGTCCTTATTATGCCGAAGCTTTTCGTGTCTTACAGGAAAATGTCACCACGCCTGAACAATTGGATTTTATCATGCGTGAATGTGGCCGCTTTGCTATGGGGCCATGTGAACTGACCGACTTAATCGGGCAGGATGTCAATTTTTCCGTGACCCAAAGCGTGTATCAGGAATTCTTTTATGAGCCGCGCTATCGTCCGTCTTTAATCCAGAAAGAACTGGTGGATGCCGGCTGTTTCGGCCGTAAAAGCGGGCAGGGTTTTTATGATTATCGTCAGGCTGAACGTTCACCGGCCTATCGTTTGCCGGCCATGCCGAGCGTTGCACCGGGTGAACTTGAGCTTGCAGTCAATGGAAGCTGGTCACATTCTAGCGGCTTGATCTCGCGGATTCAGGCAGCCTCACAGCTGAAAGTGCAGCGTCAGCCACAGGCAGATGAAGAAATTGTACTGGGTGATGTACGCCTGCGTTTAAGCCGCGGTGAATCGGTCGAGCTGGACTATAGCAAGGACAAAGTGGTGCTGATGGACTGGCATGCTGACTGGAATGCAGCACAGGCACTACCAATCGTGGCATCACCGGCCTGTAACGCAGCCGATATCGCCAAAGTCGAGCAGTTTTTTGCCTCGATTGATCTGATACCAATCTGGACTAAAGATCATGCAGGTCTGTATGTGCTGCGTACCATTTCCATGCTGGTGAATGAAGCCAGTGAAGCAGTGCTGCATGCTATATCAACCGAACAAGATATTGATTCAGCAATGAAATATGGTGTGAATTATCCGCAAGGGCCATTCCAGTGGGCAGAAAAAATTGGATATAACACTATTTTACAAATTTTGAAAAATATGTATCGTATTTATGCTGAAGAACGCTACCGTTGTAGTATATATTTAAGCAAGAAGGCTGCACAGGAACGTACGCAGTCACAGCAAGAATTAGAATTTCGCCAAGCAGGCTAAGGAAACCACAGGACATGGAACAGGTATTTATTTGCGATGGAATTCGCACCCCAATTGGCCGTTATGCCGGTGCACTCAGCAGCATCCGTGCAGATGACCTGGCTGCCTTGCCAATACAGTATTTAAAAGCCCAGCATCCTGAACTGCCTTGGCAGGAACTGGATGAGGTGATTTTAGGCTGTGCCAATCAGGCTGGTGAAGATAACCGTAATGTGGCGCGTATGGCTGCCTTGCTGGCCGGCATGCCGGACAATGTCGCGGGCATCACCCTAAACCGTCTTTGTGCCTCAGGTTTAGATGCGGTTGCCACAGGCGCGCGTATGATCAAGGCCGGTGAAGCGCGGTTTGTACTGGCCGGTGGGGTTGAGTCCATGAGCCGTGCACCTTTTGTCCAGTCCAAACCGGAAACCGCTTTTAGCCGCACCCCGGAAATTTTTGATACCACCATCGGCTGGCGCTTTATTAACCCGAAATTTAAAGCGCAGTTTGGCGTCGATAGCATGCCGGAAACCGCCGAGAACGTTGCAGAAAAATACCAGATTCATCGTGCCGATCAGGACCTGTTTGCCTATCGTAGCCAGCAGAAAACCGCAGTGGCCCAGCAAAACGGGATTCTGACCGAAGAAATTATGCCGGTTGAAATTAAAGACCGTAAGAAAAACAGCATCATCTTCCAGACCGATGAGCATCCACGTGCTGACACCACGCTGGAGGCTTTAGGCAGCCTGAAAACCCCGTTTCGTAAAGAAGGTGGTTCAGTCACTGCTGGTAATGCTTCCGGGGTAAATGATGGCGCTGCCTGTGTCATGCTGGCCAATCAGGCTTTTGTGAATCAACATCAGCTAAAACCTTTAGCCAAAGTCGTGGCCTCGGCCAGTGCCGGTGTTGAAGCTAAATATATGGGCATTGGGCCGGTGCCGGCGGTACGTAAAGTACTGGCGCTGACCGGGCTAACCCTAGATCAGATGGATATCATTGAGTTGAACGAGGCCTTTGCCGCACAGGCACTGGCGGTGACCCGTGAACTGGGCCTGCAGGATGATGATGCCCGGGTCAATCCAAATGGTGGCGCGATTGCCTTGGGACATCCACTCGGGATGAGTGGAACGCGTCTGGTGATTACCGCCATGAAAGAATTAAAACGTCGTCAAGGGAAATATGCACTGTGCACCATGTGTGTCGGTGTGGGCCAGGGCGTGGCCATGATTATCGAAAATGTGGATGAGGACACATCCAAGTAAAAAATACAGCACTCAATCAGGATGATTGAAAAGGAGTAATAAGATGAATAACAATGCAATGGAAAAAATCGAAACTGTTTCAATCGATGAGTTACGTAGCATCCAGCTACAGCGCATGAAAAAAACGCTGCAGCATGCCTACCAGAACAGCCCGGTGTATCAAAAGAAGTTTGATGAAGCAGGGGTCCATCCTGATGATTTCAACACTTTGGAAGATCTGGCCAAATTCCCGTTTACCACCAAACAAGATTTACGTGACAACTATCCGTTTGGCATGTTTGCCGTGCCACAGGAACAGATTGTGCGTGTGCATGCCTCATCTGGCACCACCGGCCAGCCGACCGTGGTCGGGTATACCCAGCAGGATATTCAGACCTGGTCAGATGTGGTAGCACGTTCCTTACGTGCAGCCGGTTTAAGTGCCAAAGATACCATTCAGGTGTCCTATGGTTATGGTCTGTTTACTGGCGGTTTGGGGGCGCATTATGGCGTAGAGCGCTTAGGTGCCACGGTTATTCCAATGTCGGGCGGCCAAACCGAGCGTCAGGCGCAGCTGATTCATGACTTTAAGCCTACTGCTTTAATGGTTACGCCATCTTACTGCCTGAATATTATTGAAGCGCTGGAAAAGAAATTTGGCACAGCCAAAGACTGTTCTATCCGTACCGGTATTTTTGGTGCCGAGCCGTGGACCAATGAAATGCGCAAGGAGATTGAAGAGCGCTTGGGCATTGATGCACTGGATATTTACGGCCTGTCTGAAGTAATGGGGCCGGGTGTAGCAATGGAATGTCTGGAAAGCAAAGACGGCCCAACCATCTGGGAAGATCATTTCTATCCGGAAATTATCAATCCGGAAACTGGTGAAGTCCTGCCAGATGGTGAACTGGGCGAGCTGGTCTTTACCACCATCACCAAAGAAGGCATGCCGGTGATCCGTTACCGTACCCGTGACCTGACCCGTCTGTTACCCGGCACGGCACGCACCATGCGTCGTATGGACAAAATCGTTGGACGTAGCGATGATATGATGATTATCCGCGGTGTGAACGTGTTCCCGTCACAAATTGAAGAGCAGATTTTGCATATTCCGCAGCTGATTCCGAATTATCAGATTCATATTTGTAAACAGGGACACCTCGACACATTGCATATTCAGGCAGAAATGCGTAAAGATACCAATGATGTTATGGCGCACCAGTTGGCGGGGCAGTTAAAAGCCCAGATTAAAACCATGGTGGGCATTAGCGTGACGGTGGATGTGTTGCCGGAAGGTAGTCTGCCACGCTCAGAAGGTAAGGCGCAGCGGGTATTTGATATCCGAAAGTCTGCATAGGTTCAGTGGGCGATTGACTGCGGTCAATTGCCCTCACAAACAGGGTGTGAATACATCGCAATGAATCCAAAACTAAAACAAAGTATTGATGATTTTATTCAGCATGAAGCCTTAAGTGGCACATCGCTGATTATGACCGTATTTGGTGACTGTATTTTTCATCGCGGTGGGATTATCAGTCTGGCTAGCCTGATCCAGCTGATGGATGTGTTTGGCCTGAACGAACGTTCGGTGCGTACCGCTGTGTTTCGTCTGGTACAAAACGGCTGGCTGGTGTCGGAAAAAATTGGCCGCACCAGTTATTACCGTATTACCGAAAACAGCCGCCAGCGTTTTATTATGGCGGACCAGAAAATTTACAGCTTCCAGCACAAGGAATGGGACCAGAAATGGGATCTGGTACTGCTCAGTTCGGTCGAGCTGGACAATAAAGCCATTTTAAAGAAAGAACTGGAATGGCTCGGTTTTGCCAATATTGCCACCAACGTGATGGCTTATCCGGGTTGTGATCATCTGAAACTGCAAAATCTGCTACTGAATCTGCAAATGACCGATCAGGTGGTGATCTTTAAAGCCGAAACCTTGCAGTTATGGCAGGAGTCGTATCCAACCATCAAACGCATGGTGGCAACCAACTGGCCAGTGCCGGAACTGCATCAGCGTTATGAAAAATTCATGGGTGATTTCCGCGAATTTCTGAATCTGGTTGATGCTGAAGATGAACTGGACCCGGTGCAAGCCTTCCAGATCCGGATTTTGCTGATTCATCAGTATCGCCGGATTTTGCTGAAAGATCCGAACCTGCCGTTTGAGCTGCTGCCATCGGACTGGTTATCGCTGAATGCACGCAACTTAAGTAGCAACCTGTATCAGCGTGTGGTCAGTGCCGGAGAAGAATTCTTTATGGAACTGGCGCGCACGTCGGAAGGTTCAATGCCACCGGCGCATCCGCAATTCTTGAAGCGTTTTGGCGGTATTAAAATAGAAGAACCCAGCTCATTGGCTTGAGTCTATTCATAGAGCTTCCTTGCTTCGTGGCGGGGAAGCATCTACTCCGCTTATTTTAAAGGAATAAAATATGCCGTGTTACTCCATTGATGGTGTGATTCCTGTGGTGCATCCACAGGCTTATGTGCATCCAACTGCTGTACTTATTGGCGATGTGATTATTGAAGCCGGGGCTTATATTGGCCCATTTGCTGCCTTACGTGCCGACTTTGGCCAAATCCTTATTCAGCAAAATGCCAATGTGCAGGATTCCTGTACCGTGCATGGTTTTCCAGACAGCGTGACGCTGGTAGAAGAATATGGCCATATCGGACATGGGGCAATTTTGCATGGCTGCATCATTCGTAAAAACGTACTGGTTGGCATGAATAGCGTGATTCTGGATGAAGCGGAAATTGGTGAAAATACCATTATTGGTGCCAACAGTACCGTGAAAGCCAAAGCCCAGATTCCGGCCAATGTCCTGGCACTCGGCAGTCCAGCCAAGGTGGTGCGGCCACTGGAAGACAAGGAAATTGCCTGGAAACGTCATGGCACCCAGCAATATATTGAACTGACTGCACGCTGTCTGCAGAGCATGCACGAGGTTGAGCCATTGCCTGAACAAACTGCCTCACGCCGTACCTATCGCGATTTTTCCGCCGAGCATGTGATTAAAAAAAACGCTTAAGTGAATATAAATAGCAGTGATCCTTAGGTATATCGCATTGTTGATCCCATAAAAAAGCGCTGAATCCATCAGCGCTTTGTTCTATCTTATCTCTACATAGACCAATATTTACACGGGCGCTTCCATCAACACCTGACCATATTGTTCGCGTAAATCTTTTTTCAGCATTTTGCCGGTCCCGCTGAGCGGAATACTGTCAACAAAAATAACCTTATCGGGAATCTGCCATTTGGCCACTTTATCGGCATAATAATCCAGCAGTTCGTTTTCGGTAAGCTGGCTATCCGGCACTTTCATGGCAATCACTACCGGACGTTCATCCCATTTTGGATGGCTGGCGGCAATCACTGCGGCCATGGCAATTTCCGGATGGCACATGGCCAGATTTTCCAGTTCTACCGATGAAATCCATTCACCACCCGATTTAATCAGGTCTTTAGAACGGTCGCTAATGTGCAGGAAACCATCACTGTTCAGGCTGGCAATATCGCCGGTATCGAACCAGCCATCACTGGTCAGGGCAGATTCCTCTTTGCCAAAGTAACGCTCAATAATCCAGTGGCCTTTAATCTGTAAATTGCCGGTGGTCTGGCCATCACGTGGCAGCAAGTCGGTGCCTTTTTCTGCCGAAGCCAGACGTAAATCTACCCCAAATGGTGGACGACCTTGAGACAGTCGTAACTGGGTTTTCTCCTCCGGACTGAGCAGTTCATGCTTGGCTTTGAGCTGGTTGGCAGAACCCAGCGGACTGGTTTCAGTCATGCCCCAGGCATGAATGGTGTCGCAGTTATACTGCTCTTTAAAGGTTTTCAGCATCGCTGGCGGGCAGGCCGAGCCACCGACCACATTGCGGTTCATGCTTTCCAGCGTGCTGCCAGACTGTTTGGCTGCGGCCAGTAAACCTTGCCAGATGGTTGGCACACCCAAGGCCACCGTCACTTTATAATTATCAATGAGCTGTACCAGACTGGCACCATCCAGCCCTGGTCCCGGCAACACCAGGGTTGAGCCAACCATCGCCGCAGCATATGGCGTGCCCCAGGCATTGACATGGAACATTGGAACCACCGGCAGCATTACATCTTTGGCCGATAAATTCAGGGAGTCGGGCAGGCTGATGCCATAACTGTGCAGCAAGGTGGAACGGTGGCTGTAGAGCACGCCTTTTGGATTACCGGTGGTGCCTGAGGTGTAGCACAGGGAACTGGCCATATTTTCATCCAGTTCTGGCCAGTCAAATGTCTTGGACTGGGCGGCAATCAAATCATCATAAAACTGAACTTCAGGCAATTTTTCCCGGACCGCATCATCCGGTGCATCCAGACAGATAAAATGCTCCACCTGCGGCAAATGCTGTTTGACCCCGACAATTAGCGGCAGGAAGGTTTTATCAAAAATCACCACCCGGTCCTGGGCATCATTAATAATAAAAATCAGCTGTTCAGGAAACAGACGCGGGTTAATGGTGTGGCAGACCAGACCACTCCCGGAAATCGCATACCAGCTTTCCAGGTGACGATGATTGTTCCAGGCAATGGTCGCCACACGGTCACTCTGCTCTAGGCCCAAGGCCTGCAGTGCATTGGCAAAGCGTTTGGCATTCTCTGCCACAGCGGCCCAGTCGGTGCTGCTCATACTGCCATCGGTATTTTTTGAAATGATGGGTGTATCGCCATGATAGCGTGCTGCATGTTCAATCAGCGAGCTAATCAATAACGGTTGATACATCATACGTCCAAGCATGTTGATATCCTTATTCCATTTTTTTGTTTAAATAATGTCTTGTTTCTTGACTACTTTTCCGAGGCATCATTGCCGAAAAAGGCTGTTTTTTTAATCCTAAACACTTGCGTGATGAAATCAAGAGGGGATTACAAAAAATCTGTTTTGTACCACTTTTAAACCAAAAAATGCGCTAGCTATTTGAATATAGAGTAAAAGCTTCAATAAGTATGATGAATGAAGTTCAAAAGAAGCCATTGAAATAACATTTGATCTTTTTAAAAAATGTGTTAAAAAATGAGTATAACCAATTTTGGTTATGCTTGTTTCAGGATGAAATAAGCGGTAAGAAGCTGAATGAAAAAATAATCAAAAATAGGAGTGTTAGGATGCTTCAATTATTAAAAAACTTTTTCTGTTTACATATTTATGAATATGAGCAAATGGAGGAAATTGGTGCGCATATTGAGTGTCGTAAGTGTGGGGCCAATAAATCATAGAGGGGATCAAACCGGATTCAAAAAAGAAGTGGGCTAGACTCACTTCTTTTTGTTTATACGCTGCATTAACATCCGCGCAGGCTCATCTCAGCCGTTAAATAAATCTCATTCCAAGCTGCTTTATTTACTGCCGTTTCAGGCTAAAATCCTGACATCTCTCTATAACTGAATATGCATATGGCCAAAGATTTTAATGCCCCGACCTATATTGTAGATGATCAGCTCAGCGATACCTTGGCCTGGCTGTGTCAGCATCAGGACTGTTTTGATGCCTTCCATTTTGATGTCATCCAGCAGGAACTCACGGTTTATCATGCCAATGGTGCCGATCTGATTAAACCGGGTATGTATCTGAATGCCAATTATGGCCTGTTAATTACCTCATAAAAAAAAGCCCATCCAGAAGATGGGCTTTTTCGTGTGATGCGGATTAAACCGCCATCGCATCTACCGACAGTTCCTGAACGGTCGGTTTGGCTTTTTCCGCCACCAGTCCCAGTTTCTGGAACAGTTGACGGTCTTTACCTTCACCGGCATTTGGGGTGGTTAGCAGCTTTTCACCCGAGAACAGTGAGTTGGCACCGGCCATAAAAGCCAGGGCCTGATCTGAATCAGATAAAGATTCACGACCGGCAGACAGGCGGATATAACTGGTTGGCATGATAATGCGCGCCACGGCAATGGTACGAATCCATTCGGTGACATCGAGTTTTTCTACATCGGCCAGTGGCGTCCCTTCAATTGGTACCAGCATGTTAATCGGTACAGATTCCGGATGAATCGGCAAGGTGGCCAGTTCATGTAACAGGCCAATCCGGTCCTGAGTATCTTCACCTAAACCGACAATACCGCCGCTACAGACTTTCATGCCGGCATTACGCACATGCTCTAGGGTATTTAAACGGTCATCGAAGCTGCGGGTACTAATAATATTGGCATAGTATTCGCGCGAAGTATCGAGGTTATGGTTGTAATAATCCAGGCCGGCATCTTTCAGGCGTTCTGCCTGAGACTGGTTCAGCATACCCAGCGTCATACAGGTTTCCAGACCCAGCGCTTTTACTTCACGCACCATTTCCAGCACATAAGGCATATCGCGTTCATGGGGATTGCGCCACGCTGCGCCCATACAAAAACGTGAAGAACCTGATTCCAGCGCTTCCTTGGCTTCCTGAATCACTTTTTCAACGGCAATACGTTTTTCAGCTTCCAGCTGTGAATCATAATGAGCCGATTGAGAGCAGTATTTGCAGTCTTCCGGGCATTTACCGGTTTTAATCGAGAGTAAGGTACTCACCTGAATGGTATTGGCAGCAAAATGCTCACGATGTACACGCTGCGCCTCAAAAACCAAATCTAAAAACGGTTGCTGATAAAGTGCCTCAATTTCTTCACGAGACCAATCATTACGTACCGGACGCATACTGCTCATAAGTCTGTCCCTAATTATCCATATTTTGCATACTACATATTAAGCAAAAGCGGCAGGCGCTTCATTAGCAAAATATGACGTAATCCAAAAACAAAGTCCACCTGAAGTGGACTTTGTTGAGTGAGGGAACATGAACTTCAGCATTATTCACGATGATTGCCGTGCATGTTCTGGTTTTGCAGATCGGCACGGTGCTGTTTATTCAGCATCCGGTCATCCTGTTCATGCTGGTTGTTTTTAGGGCTATCAATAGGCCCTTGGGGTTGCTGCTGTTGCTGTTTTAAATGTTCAGTTTGTTGTTCAAGTTGCTGCTTTTGCTGTTGTTTCTGCTGCTGTTGGTTTTTATGATGCGTTTGCATGATAAATTCCTCCTGATGACAACATCTTTTCTGTTGGATTCCTCTATTGAGCCACAATTCAGTATCACGCGCTGTAGGGCTTGTGTGGGGATCTGTGAGCTCAGGTAAAGAAATGAAAAATTATGCAGATTTGGTCAACTGCTCCTGAATGGCCCAGTCAATATGCACATTCACCACCTCATCATGCAGCGTTTTGGCCTGTTGTAGCTGGGCAATAATATCTGCGGAATAAGGTGCATTGCCCAGACCAATCGCAATATTGCGTTTAAAACTCTGATAACCGGTCCGTCTGAGCGGACTGCCTTCGGTGCAGGCCAAAAAGGTGGCTTCATCCCATTGCCAGAGCTCCAGCAGGCTCATCCGGTCTAGCCCATGACGCGGGGCAAAATCATCCAGCGGAGTCAGCTGGGCAAAACTGTTCCAGGGGCAAATTAACTGGCAGTCATCACAGCCAAAAACCCGGTTGCCAATCGGCCGGCGCAAATCTTCAGGAATAATTCCCTTATATTCAATGGTTAAATAGGCAATACATTTACCAGCATCCAGCACGTAGGGCTCGACAATGGCTTTGGTCGGGCAGATGTCGATACAGGCGCTACAGGAACCGCAGTGCGCCGTGGCCGGTTCATCAAACGGCAACTCAAGCGAGCTAAACAGCTCACCTAATACAAAGAATGAGCCGGATTTTTTATGAATCAGCAGGGTATGTTTACCGGTCCAGCCCATGCCGGCACTTTCGGCCAGCGATTTTTCAAAGATGGGGGCTGAATCGGCAAAAGGGCGCGATTCAAAATCACCAACTTTGTCCCGAATCAGGCTGGCCAGAGTTTTAAGACGACCGCGCATGACTTTATGATAATCGCGGCCGCGGGCATAACGCGCAATAATGGCGCTATTGGGTGCATCTGGCACGTGTCGTGGCGCAGGCCGATCGACCAGATAATTCATGCGCACACAAATAATGCTTTTGGTGCCCGGCACCAGTAAGGCCGGGTTGGCACGTTTCTCCAGATTTTCGCCCAGAAAATGCATATCTGCCTGATAACCTTGCGCTAAATAGGCTTCCAAACGGGGTAATTCTGCTTGAGCATCGGGCCGGGCAATGACACAATCAGCAAAGCCCAGTGCTAAAGCCTGCGCTTTAATCCATGCTTTTAACTGGACGGGATCAAGTTGATTGACCGGAATATTCTGCATGGCAGGCGATGAGTTCATAATGACAAAACAAGGGAAAAACAATGCATCCACAAGTTTATCATAGCCGTGATATTCAAGGATGGGAGCAGCGCTGGTTTGCTCGGCAAAACTCGTCTTATGGCCTGATGCAGCAGGTGGCCTGGTCGATTGCCCAGCGCATCATTCCCGTTTTACAGCAGTACGACTATCAATATGTAGCCGTTTGCTGCGGGCAGGGCAATAATGCCGGGGATGGCTATCTGCTGGCTAAATATTTACAGCAGGCCGGTTTTCAGGTGCATATTTATGCGGCTGAATTGTGTTCCTCGCCTGATTTGCAGCAGGCTGAACACGAGGCCCGAGCGGCTGGCCTGGATATTCAATCCGGCTTTCAGTTTCAGCAGTCTTATGAGGTCTATATCGATGCGCTGTTTGGGATTGGCCTGAATCGTGAACTGAGCGCTGAGTGGCAACAGATTATTCATCAGATGAATCAGCAACGTGGCTTGAAAGTCGCAATTGATATTCCAAGTGGCTTGGATGCCAATTGCGGTCAGCCTTTACCCTGTGCAATTCAGGCCGATTTGACCTATAGCGTATTGGGTTTAAAAGCTGGACTCTTTACCGGTAAGGGCAAAGCCTACGCCGGACAGGTGGAAGTGATTGCTGCCATTCCTCCCGATGCCGAATTACATGCCATCGCCCAATTGGTACCCACCCAGATTCAGCTGCCACCACGACAGGCTTTTGGTCATAAAGGCAGTTATGGGCATGTGCTAGTGGTCGGCGGTCATGCTGATATGGGTGGCGCGGTAATAATGGCGGCGGAAGCAGCGTTTGCGGCCGGTTGTGGCAAAGTGACCGTGGTTTGTGATGCCAAACATCATACGGCTATTTTAAGTCGCGCTCCGAATATCATGCTGCGCGATATTAACACTCTGCAGGATGATGCCATTGAACAGCTGCTACAGCAGGTCGATGCCATCTGTTTTGGTATGGGACTTGGACGTGATGACTGGGCTGCCCGTCAATATGCACGATGGTTGCCGAAACTGTTACAGGCTGAACTGGAACGGGTACTCGATGCCGATGCCTTATGGTTTCTGGCCGCACATCCGCAGCAGTTACCTGAAGGTAGTTATTTAACGCCACATCCGGGTGAGGCGGCGAAACTTTTAGGCCTAACGACAATGGAAGTTGAGCAGAACCGCTTACAGGCTATTCAGGAATTACAGGCTCGTTATGGCGGCCAGTGGGTGCTTAAAGGCGCGGGCAGCCTGATTCTGGAAGATCAGCTCTGGCTATGTACTGCCGGCAATGCCGGAATGGGCACAGGTGGCATGGGCGATGTCCTGTCCGGCATGATCGCCAGTTTAAAAGCGCAATATCATACTGAACTCAGTTTACATGAGATTGTCACTTTACATGCGCAAGCTGGAGATGTACTGGCGGAATCCGGTATGCGCGGACTTCAGGCACAGCAGATGAATCAGGCCATTTATCAGGTCGTGAACAGGTGAGAGATGCAAGCACTTAAAATTATTATTCAGGGAAATGTGCAGGGCGTGGGGTATCGCCGCTGGTTTGAAAAGCAGGCGCAAGAACTGCAGCTAACCGGCTATGTCAAAAATCTGGACAATGGTGATGTCGAAGCAGAAATTATTGGCGAGGAAATGCAGATTCAGGAAATTCTGAAACGCAGTCTGGTTGGACCATTGCGGGCACAGGTCACTAAAATTGAGCGCATCCCGTTTGATCCGGCAGAACGTGAATACACCCATTTCCAGATGATCCGTTAAGTAGAAACTCCCGATTTGGACATCCCCTCACCGGGATCAAGATGGCTTCCAGTTAGCGCCGTCTGCTGCTAGAACGGCTACGGCCGCGCGCCATACCACCCAGGGCATTCAGTAGCGCCATTTTGCTCATACTGCCGGAGGCGTGGGCATGGCAGATGGCAGCGGCCAGCGCATCAGCTGCATCAGCTTGCGGTTTAATGCTTAAATTTAACAGCTTCATCACCATCATCTGCACCTGTTCTTTATCAGCTGCCCCATAGCCGACCACAGACTGCTTGATTTGGCGGGCGGTATATTCCGCCACCTGTAAATCCAGATTGGTCAGTGCGGCAATGGCAGCACCACGCGCTTGACCCAGTTTCAGTGCCGAGTCCGGGTTTTGCGCCATAAAAACCTGTTCAACTGCGGCCTCAGTCGGGCCATGAAATTTTACAATCCGGTCAATACCACCAAAAATACGTTTCAGGCGTTCAGGCATTTCCGTGGTTTCGGTCCGAATGGTGCCGGCATCTACAAAACGCAATTTTGAGCCATCACGCTCAATAATGCCGTAACCGGTAAGCCGGGAACCGGGATCGATACCAATAATCAGTGACATGCCAAGCCTTAAAAAATTACATCAAAATGAATTATATGATTTTACAGCGGTATTGTGTGAGGGAATTTGCAGCAACCGGTGCGGATACTCAAGACTATCAACAATGCTTCAAACTCGCTGGAGCTGCTATTAAAAATAGCAGGGACAATATATAGGTTATCTTGGTAAAAAAGGCTGCATCTTCATTTTGGCTTAAGTTTCGGGGTTTATACTGTACATCTACAGTCAAAAGCCGTGCAGTACAGTGGCCGCGGCAGTGTTTATCGGGCTGTGGCTGCTGCTCGTGTATGCGACTTATGTTTATTTTTATCGTGCTACAGCATAAAGCTCAGGTCTGTCATTGAAAATATTAATGACAGGCCTGCACTTTAAAAATAGAATAATGCCCATATTGTTACATAAGCGTGTCAAAAAAAGCTTGATGCTGATTAAGCAGTTGATGCCTGCACTCTATTTATTTTGTTGAGATTAGATTAATTTTCATGAAATTATTTCTTATTATTCTGGCTGGTTTAATTCTGGAAGTATTCGTCTGGATCGGCGTGGGTGACCTGGTCGGTAGCATGTGGTACGTGTTCTTCTGGTTTATTGCCGCCTTCTTTATTGGTATGAATCTGATCCGTAAGTATTCTGCGGGCATCATGCCACAAATGCAGCAGATGCAGATGGGACAAATGAGTGCAGATCCGGCATTAAGCAATAACTTGCCTAAAATCTTTGCAGGTTTCCTGCTGTTGATTCCAGGTCTGATCACCGATGTGCTGGCTGTGCTGATTATGATTCCGGGCGTACAAAATGCCTTTAAAGCGGCCATGATGAAAGCGATGATGAAACGTCAGCAAGCCATGATGAACCAGATGATGGGGGGCATGATGGGCGATATGAATGGCATGGGTGGTGGTGCACAAGGCCAGAATCCGTTCGCCGATCTGATGCGTCAGATGCAGGACATGCAAAACCAGCAGGCGGGCCGCGACTCGACTATTATTGATGGTGAAGCGCGCGAAGTGACGCCAGAAGCAAAAAAAATTGAAATGAAAGATGTGAATAAACACTAAGCCATCTTTATTTGAAAAACCGGATCTGCAAGGATTCGGTTTTTTTATGCTTGCAGTGCTCGTATATTTTTGAACGGGCGATATAATAAATGACTTTTTAAGCTTCTCCCTGTGTTATGTCCTTACTGTTGACCATTTGTGCCTTACATTTTGTGGCACAGCTTAGTCCCGGCCCCGATATTATTCTGATTGCCAAAAGCTCGGCATCGACCACACGTCGCAATACCATTCATATTATTGCCGGAATTTCATTGGGCATTGTGCTGTGGGTGGTTTTAACCCTGCTGGGCTTTACCGTTCTGGTCGAGCAGTTTCCATGGATTCAGCAGGTATTGATGCTGATAGGCGGTTTGTTTCTGGCGAAAATGGGCTGGGCCATGCTCAGTGGCGGACTACGCAGTTTAAAACAGTCTAGTGCACTGGAGGATGTGCAGGCACAGAGCTCTGCACAGAAAAACTATTTTTTACTGGGCCTGTTCACCAATTTATCTAATCCTAAAACCCTGATTTATTTTAGCAGTGTATTTTCATTGGCGCTCAGTTCATCGGCCAGTGATTATTTAAAAGCACAGCTGGCAGTGATTATTCCGCTGCAAACCTTCCTGACCTTTGTGTTGCTGATGCTGTTATTGTCACAGCCGAAAATTAAGGCAGTGTACCAGCGTTCAGGCAGTTATATTGATATTTTATCGGGCGCCTTATTCCTGATTTTTGCCCTGTGGCTGGGCTATGACGCCATCGGTATGTTCTGATTCAGAATCTGGTTGATCCTGTTCACTAACCAAAGCAGAAACAGCCGTTTCTGCTTTTTTATGGGCAGATGAATAACGGTTTGGTGCCAGAGTGGTTTCGGTATTTTCAGAGCCATGAAAACGGCGGCTGCGGTTGGCGCGTTCGCGTAATCCGCCTTTTTTGATCAGTTGTACCATCTTCATCCTCCTGTATTTCAGTTCGCTAGTTTAAACAAAAGGGCAGCCGGATGCATCTGACTTAAGAGTAGTCCGATAAAATTATTGGCAGAGAATACGGTGTTAAAGCAGCAGCTTAAGTGTCTGAAAGCGTGCATAAAAAGATAAATAAAGTCAACAAAAGCAGGCAGGGTTTACTTAAGCTTACATAGACTCACCAGTAATAGAGCTTGCTATGCTACACAGGCTCACATAAGATAAAACAATATTACAAAAAGCGTTTTTCGCATGATGTAAAAATAAAAACAAGAATTACAGTAAATTAGGAGAACTGCCTATGCTGTACCATCAATACCATTGCTCATGTTGCAATCAAGTGGTGGCGTCAACAGAAAAAGAATGTCCAAATTGCGGTTCACACAATATTCGTAGTCCTTATGGTTTCTGGATGTTCTGTATTTTAAGTTGTCTGGCCTTTGCGGTTATTTTTAAAGTCGTGCATGTCTATTTGCAGGACCATCAGGAAACCCCGACACAGCCGACTTTATTGGAAGTCTTAAAACAGGAATCCAGCTAACTGGATTCCTTGAATCTGATGAGCTTAACTCAACTTTCGTTTAGCGGGATGACGCCAGAAAAGCGGCCTGATTCAGCACCGACAGTTCAGTATTAATGTCAAAAATTTTCCCGTGAATCTTGTCGATGCCAAAACTTTGCAGACGCGCCGTGTGCATCTGTAAATATTGTTCTGCATGATGCTTTGTATCAAACAGGTAAATCCCGCCAGCCTGCTGGGTGTCACTAATTTCGGTCCAGATTTTCCAGATGAGACCTGGTTCCTGGTTAATACTGGCTGCCAGCTCGCGATAGGCCGTGGCCATTTCTGCGCCAAAAGGGCCATTTGAAGGGAAATCAACCTGAAGAATTACCGCCATCATGTTCATCCTGTTTTAAATGTTCCATCTTATTGTAAACACTTTATGTTTTTATAAAATGATATTTCTGCCCAGAATTGCGATAAAGCAGACAATAAAAGACCCATCACGTGGATGGGTCTTTTAATATCTTCAGAGCTTAAAGGCCAGCAGCGGCTTTTAAGATATCGACTTTGTCGGTTTTTTCCCAGGTAAAGGCAGTGTCTGAACCTTCGCGGCCAAAGTGACCGTAGGCAGCAGTCTGCTTGTACATTGGTTGTAACAGGTCCAGCATACGGGTAATGCCGTATGGACGCAGGTCAAAGTGTTCACGAACTAGCTGAACAATCAGTTCATCAGCCACTTTACCGGTGTTAAAGGTGTTAATTGAAATTGAAGTTGGCTCCGCCACACCAATTGCATAAGACACCTGAATTTCACATTTGTCTGCCAGGCCAGCAGCGACAATATTTTTCGCCACATAACGACCGGCATAAGCAGCAGAGCGGTCTACTTTCGATGGGTCTTTACCAGAGAAGGCACCACCACCATGACGCGCCATACCACCGTAGGTATCTACAATAATTTTACGGCCAGTCAGACCACAGTCACCCACTGGGCCACCAATCACAAACATCCCGGTCGGGTTGATGTGGAATTTGGTGTCGGCATGGAACATGTCCGCAGGGATGATCTTTTTCACGATTTCTTCAATCACGGCTTCTTTCAGCTGTGCTTGACTAATTTCAGGATCATGCTGGGTTGACAGCACCACCGCATCTAAACGTACCGGTTTGCCATTTTCATAGGCAAAAGTCACCTGGCTTTTCGCATCTGGACGTAACCAAGGCAGGGCACCGCTACGACGCAGTTCAGCCTGTTTTTCCATTAAGCGATGCGCATAAGAAATTGGCGCAGGCATCAGCACATCCGTTTCACGGCTGGCATAACCAAACATCAAGCCCTGGTCGCCGGCACCCTGATCTTCAGGTTTTTGACGGTCTACACCTTGGGCAATTTCTGGTGACTGCTTACCAATCATGTTAATCACGGCACAGGTTGAACCATCAAAGCCGAGGTCAGAATGATGATAGCCAATACCATTTACGGTTTGACGTACAATCGCTTCAAAGTCCACATTGGCTGTGGTTGTGATTTCACCCGCAAGTACGACCGCACCGGTTTTTACAAGCGTTTCACAAGCAACCCGCGCATATGGGTCTTCTTTTAAGATTGCATCCAAAATGGCATCACTGATTTGGTCAGCCATTTTATCTGGATGGCCTTCGCTTACAGATTCCGAGGTAAATACAGCGTACTCGCGCATAAGTCCTATCACAGTTATTTCAAAAGACGCAATATGTTACATCGAGTTAGACTTTAGGACTAGCTCAATACGACCAAATTGGCTGAATTTATTTCAATTCAATGACTTTTTATCTGATATAGGCATTTAAAAAACTGATATAAAATCCAAAACGGTATAGATTCATCATCCGGATAAACTTGAGTTTTAATTCAATAAATCACTATTTTAAAAGCGGCTGTATTCTTATAATTTATATTAGGAATCAACCAATTATCTTGTTTTTAGAGTTTTGGGAAAATGCTGTCTGTCATCTTTTGGTCGTCATCATGCTCTAAAATGAAGTCTGTTACTGTTGAGCAGGATTGTGCAGTTTTGAATTAAATTGAATGAATTTCACAATGAGCGCTTTTTTGTATAAAAAACCATCCAAACAGGTCAGTTATGTAACGGGAAAATCCGGATGAGCTACCCGGTTATTCGCCAGAAATTCAATTTTCTCATGCCTCTAGCCAGGAATTGTACGAAAATGCGCAGGCAAACGAATAAATACCGAAAAATTACCGCTGAGGCTTTACCCCATACGCTTTTTTTAAGACAATAGACGTGTTTTGAATTCCTATTCATCTTCCTTTATTAAACGATTTATTTGGACTCTGACCTATGACGACCCCGCTTAATGAACGTCGTATTGCAAACGCAATTCGTGTATTGGCTATGGATGCCGTGCAAAAAGCAAATTCCGGACATCCAGGTGCGCCGATGGGGATGGCAGACATCGCTGACGTGGTGTGGCGTGAATTTTTAAATCATAACCCGACGAACCCACAATGGGCTAACCGCGACCGTTTTGTTTTATCCAATGGTCATGGCTCTATGCTGCATTATGCACTGTTACATTTAACCGGTTATGATCTTTCAATTGAAGATTTAAAAGCATTCCGTCAACTACACTCTAAAACACCAGGTCATCCGGAATACGGCTATGCACCAGGGGTTGAAACCACCACTGGTCCACTTGGTCAGGGTATTGCCAATGCGGTTGGTTTTGCTCTGGCTGAAAAGACGCTGGCAGCGCAGTTCAATAAAGATGATATGCAAGTGGTTGACCATTACACCTACTGTTTCCTGGGTGATGGCTGCCTGATGGAAGGTATTTCTCACGAAGTATGTTCACTGGCCGGTACTTTAGGTCTGGGTAAACTGGTGGTTTACTATGATAACAATGGCATTTCAATTGATGGTGAAGTTGAAGGCTGGTTCTCTGATGACACTGAACAGCGCTTCCTGTCTTATGGCTGGCAAGTACTGAAAGTTGATGGTCATGATGCAGATGCTATTCGTGAAGCAACTGTGGCTGCCAAAGCTGAAACCGCTAAACCAACCATTATTATCTGTAAAACCATTATCGGTTTAGGTTCACCAAACAAACAGGGTAAAGAAGACTGTCACGGTGCACCGCTGGGTAATGATGAAATCGTGTTAACTCGCGAAGCGCTGGGCTGGACCGATGAAGCGTTTGTAATTCCTGAAGATGTATACGTGGCTTGGGATGCGAAAACCAAAGGTGCTGAAACTGAAGCTGCCTGGAATGCTACTTTTGCTGCCTATGCAGCAAAATATCCTGCAGAAGCGGCTGAATTAAAACGCCGTTTAAGCGGTGAATTACCAGCAGAATTCCTGGCACAGGCCGATGCCTATATTGCTGAAGTGAACGCGAAAGCAGAAACCATTGCGACCCGTAAAGCCAGCCAGAATACGCTACAGGCTTTTGGTCCATTATTACCTGAATTATTGGGTGGTTCTGCGGACCTGGCTGGTTCAAACCTGACGCTTTGGAAAGGTTGCCAGGGCGTACATGACAATGCCGCAGGTAACTATGTGCACTACGGCGTACGTGAATTTGGTATGACCGCGATTGCCAACGGTGTGGCGCTGCACGGCGGTTTCATTCCTTATGTAGCAACATTCTTAATGTTCATGGAATATGCGCGTAATGCCGTACGTATGTCGGCGTTAATGAAGCAACGCGTAATTCACGTTTATACTCACGACTCGATTGGTCTGGGTGAGGATGGTCCTACGCACCAGCCAATCGAGCAGATCGCATCGTTACGTGGTACGCCAAACCTGAACACATGGCGTCCATGTGACACGGTTGAAGCTGCGATTTCCTGGAAATCTGCTTTAAGCCGTGCGGAAGGTCCATCTGCGTTAATCTTCTCTCGTCAAAACCTGCCATTCCAGGCGCGTACTCAAGCGCAAATTGAAAACGCGGCCAAAGGTGGTTATGTGCTGGCTGAAGAAAAAGGGGAATTGAAAGCAATCATCATTGCGACTGGTTCTGAAGTGGCCTTGGCGATGGAAGCACATGCACAGCTTGAAGGTGTACGTGTAGTATCTATGCCATGTGCTGAAGAATTCATGCAGCAAGATGCGGCGTATCGTGAAGCGGTTCTGCCATCGAATATCCGTGCCCGTGTTGCGGTTGAAGCAGCGCATGTCGATTACTGGTGGAAATTTGTGGGTCTGGACGGCCGCGTGATTGGTATGACCACTTACGGCGAATCTGCACCAGCCAAAGATTTGTTCCAGCACTTTGGTATTACCACGGAAGCAGTAGTTGCTGCGGTGAAAGAACTGACGGCTTAATCGCTCAGAAATTTCAAAAAAGACGCTCCGAATGGGGCGTTTTTTTATGCTAGTTTAAAAGGCTGAATGATATAAAAGAAGACCCACATGACAGCAATCAGTATTGTGCCTTTGGCACAGACCAGTCAGCCGCAATGGCAAGCACTTTGGGTCGGTTATCAGGCCTTTTATCAAACCAAGTTATCAGATGAACTGAGTGCCCATACCTGGCAGCGTCTGACATCAGCCGAGTCTGCGCATATGTATGGTTTTGCGGCACTGTTTGAACAGCAGATGGTCGGCTTTGTTCATGTGATGGAACATGACAGCTGCTGGACATTCAGGCCTTATGCCTATTTGCAGGATTTATTTACTCACCCCGATTATCGCGGGCAGGGTGTGGCCAGATTACTGATTGAACAGGTCTATATGGAAGCCAAAAAACGCCAGTGCGACCGGGTTTACTGGCTGACACAAGAAGCCAATCAAACTGCACAAATATTGTATGATAAAGTGGCACACAAGACCGGATTTATTCAATATAAACAAAGTCTGTAACGGCATCCATGCGTTAATCGTTTCATTGCTGCAACAGAACGTTTTATCTGTAGCAATGAACTCTAACAAGAAATCTATACACTAATAAGCATTCAAAAAGCGAGATAAAAGCATGAACTTTAAAGCACTTGTACTTGGTTTGGCGGTTACTTCAGTAGCAACAGCTGCGTTGGCAAAACCAGTGGCGTATCAAATTGACCCGACCCATACTGCAACTGTATTTAGCTGGGATCACTTTGGTTTCTCTACGCCATCAGGTAACTTCTCTAACATTCAAGGTACCATTAATGTTGATGAGAAACAGCCAGAAAAATCATCTGTCAACGTGACTATTCCATTAAACAGCCTGAACACCAACGTCAAAGCGCTGGATGAGCACTTAATGGCAGCAGACTGGTTTGATGCAGCAAAATATCCAACTATTACTTTCAAAAGTACCAAAGTTGAAACTCAGGACAAAAAGAACTTTAAAATCACAGGTGATTTAACCGTGAAAGGTGTAACGAAACCTGTAGTTCTGGATGCGGTACTGAACAAACAAGGTCCACATCCAATGACCAAAGCGGCAACTGTTGGTTTTAATGCCACCACGTCATTTGACCGTTCAGCATTTGGTATCGCTGGTTTTGTACCTAATGTAGGTGATAAAATTACTGTAAACATCACGACTGAAGCTTCTGTTGCTGCGAAAAAATAATCGTAAGAACAGCTAAAAAAGCACCCGCTTCAGGGTAATGCCAGTCAGTTAAGCAAATATTAGAAAAATGTAGTAAAAATGAGTGTATGTAAATACGCTCATTTTTTTATGTCTTTATCTGAACATTTAGAATCCACTCTTGAACATGCTCTCCCATCACTTAGCCATTTTTGTGAACTTATTGACTTAAATTGGATTGAAACATCTCTGCATCAAACAGGTAAGGCATCGATCAGAAGGAGAAAATTACCTGCTGAGCACGTGGTTTGGCTTGTTCTTGGGCTTGCCTTGTTTCGCAATCAACCCATCAGCTATGTGGTAGAACAATTAAAACTCGTGTTTGGTACAACAGATTATTGTGTTCCTAGTGCAGCTGTCCAAGCTCGACAACGTTTAGGTCGAAAACCCTTAGCTGCCTTATTCTCCTTAATCAGCCAAGCATGGTTTGATGAATCACAACAACAATATTCAAGCTTTCAAGGTCTTAGTGTATGTGCTGTTGACGGGGTGGTTTGGTCTATGCCATTGACCAAGGAGAATTTTAATCATTTTGGCTCATCTAAAGGTAAAACTGCTGTAGCACCTTACCCACAAGTTAGAGCCACGTGTTTAGTGAATACCAATACTCATGAAATCATAGATGCCCAAATAGGCAGTATGGATCAAGGTGAACTCACATTAGCAAATCAATTATCTCCTCCAGCACAAAGTATTACTTTGTTTGATCGAGCTTATTTCTCTGCTGATTTTTTAATAGGCTGGCAAACACGTGGAGAATCAAGCCATTGGCTTATGCGAGCTAAAGATAATTTACGTTATGACATAATTAAACGGAATTCCCCACATGATTTTCATATCAGGATGCCAATATCAGCAAGAGCCAAAAAACTTAATCCAGCATTAGGAGATTACTGGGAAGCACGTTTAATTGAAGTTGAGCAGGCAGGAAAAATCAGACGTTACATTACTTCATTATTAGATTCAAAGACATACCCACTTATAGCCTTAGCAAAGTTATATGCTCAACGTTGGGAGATAGAGATGTGTTACCGAGAAATTAAAAGCAATTTACAGGAAGGTAAGCACTTAAGGAGTAAACAGCCAGACTTAATTTATCAAGAATTATGGGGTGTCTTGATTGCTTATAATGTTCTAAGAAGACAAATGAAATATATGGCTCAACGTGCCAAAGTAAGCCCGTTGAGGATCAGTTTTCATATTGCATCTATTGCCCTTCTTAATTTACTCAGATTCGACTCTTTGGCTTCTGCAGGTAATCTACCCAAACATCTGGAAAGTTTAATGGAGAAATCTGATAGATATGTTTTACCTGAGAGACGGATGAGGAGTTACCCAAGAGTTGTAAAAGGAAAACCTCAAAAATACCCAAGAAAAAGCCAGTCAATCTCTTAACTGACTGGCATTACCCGCTTCAGGGTGCTTTTTTTATGACAATGATTAATGTGAGAATAATCTAAAGCTTTCCGGTCAGCTTTGAGATTTTAAGCCGGCTAGAAACTGACCAAGAACCGTCGCGCTAACCTGTTGCAGTTGCGGCGCGTATTGCTGATGAGCGGCGCGTAAGGTGGGAATATCAATCTGGGCCTGACGTAATTCACAGGTATGGCCAATCAGCCATTTTTCTAAACTGTCTGCTGCAACTTCAGCATGAAACTGTAGTGCCAGAATATGTGGTCCGACCCGGAATGCCTGATTCGGATACAGGTCGGAGCTGGCCAGTAATTCAGCCTGTGCTGGTAAATCAAAAGTATCGCCGTGCCAATGCAACACCGGTGTATCGGCTAATGCCACCAGTGGATGATGGGCGGCATTAGCCAGACTGAGCGTACTCCAGCCAATTTCTTTGGCATGGCCGGCATAGACTTTGGCACCCAAGGCATGAGCAATGAGCTGTGCACCCAAACAAATACCAATAGTGGGTAATTTCTTTTCCAGACGTACTTTTAGTAAGTCTATTTCTTTTTGTAAGAAAGGATAGTCTGTGGTTTCATAAACGCCAATTGGGCCACCCAAAATAATCACCAATCCTTCATGCGCAAACGCCTTTTCTAGATTTTCCACACCGGCTTCAAAATACCGTACCCGTAAACCTTGTTCATACAGGACATCTTCCCACGCGCCGAGGTCTTCAAACGCAAGATGTTGAATGGTATAGACAGTGTCGGGTAAATCGAACATGGCAGATACTTCAGGCTGAAAGGGAGATTTAATGTAACGTGAAATACACTCGAACTAAAGCGTAGCGTATGAATAAAGGATAGATTTTTAACTTGATCTCCCGGTTTATACAACGCTGAAAGAGCGTGCTGCGAAAGTCATAGCATTCTATGTTGCAATAAAAACGCCCGATGCAAATACATCGGGCGCAGCTTGAAACGGTAACTTCAACGCTGTTGGAATCCTAAAGATGAGTCTTTAGAAGAAGCCAGCAGGTTTAGTTGAGTAGCTCACCAACAAGTTTTTGGTTTGTTGATAATGTTCTAACATCATCTTGTGGTTTTCACGGCCAATACCTGATTTTTTATAACCACCGAAAGCGGCATGCGCAGGGTAGATGTGGTAACAGTTGGTCCAGACCCGACCCGCCTGAATGGCACGACCGGCACGGTAAGAGGTGTGTGCAGAACGCGACCAGACGCCTGCGCCTAAACCATAAATGGTGTCATTGGCAATTTTAATGGCTTCATCAAAGTCTTTAAATGTAGTCACAGAAAGCACTGGGCCGAAAATTTCTTCTTGGAAAATTTTCATGTCATTGGTGCCTTTGAAAATTGTCGGCTCAATATAGAAACCACTGCCAACTTCATGACGTTCACCGCCACCCGTTAAAACTTGCGCACCTTCGGCACGACCTGTCGCAATACAACCCAAGATTTTGTCTTGTTGTTCTTGTGACGCCTGCGCACCAATCATGGTTTCAGTATCAAGCGGGTGACCTGTTTTAATACGTTTAACACGTTCGATGGCTTTTTCAAGGAAACGGTCAGCAATACTTTCCTGTACGAGCGCACGTGATGGACAAGTACAAATTTCACCCTGATTCAGCGCAAACATAGCAAAGCCTTCGAGTGCTTTGTCTAAGTAGTCGTCATCTTGCGCCATAATATCTTCAAAGAAAATATTTGGAGATTTACCACCAAGCTCCAAAGTCACTGGAATGATGTTTTCAGTGGCGTATTGCATGATCAATTGACCGACCTGGGTCGAACCTGTGAATGCAATTTTGGCAATACGTGGATTGGTTGCCAATGGGCGACCCACTTCTACACCGTAACCATTGACTACGTTTAATACGCCTGCTGGCAATAAATCTTGAATCAGTTCAACCAAAACTAAAATGCTGGCAGGGGTTTGTTCTGCAGGTTTAAGTACGATACAGTTACCCGCAGCCAAAGCAGGTGCAAGTTTCCATGTTGCCATTAAAATTGGGAAGTTCCATGGAATAATTTGCCCCACAACGCCCAACGGCTCATGAAAGTGATAGGCAATGGTATCTTCATCAATTTCAGAAATTCCGCCTTCTTGGGCACGAATACAGCCTGCAAAATAACGGAAATGGTCAATCGCCAATGGAATGTCGGCAGCCAATGTTTCCCGAACAGGCTTACCATTATCCCATGTTTCTGCCACTGCCAATAATTCTAGATTTTGTTCTAAACGATCTGCAATTTTTAATAAAATGTTAGAACGTGTTGTAGGAGATGAGCTGTTCCATTGTGCTTTGGCTTTATGGGCTGCATCTAAAGCCAGTTCAATGTCTTCTGCCGATGAGCGTGGGACTTTGGTAAATACTTTGCCATCTACAGGAGAGATATTTTCAAAGTATTCGCCTTTTACAGGGGCGACCCACTCGCCACCAATAAAGTTTTCGTATTGTGCTTTAAATTGAACTTTTGAACCGGGTTGATTGGGATCTACGTAACGCATAATTCTCTTCCTTTGATGGTTTTTTATAATCTGCCGTCATCTTTACCGTTTAGCACAATCCTGTATCTAAAATCAGGTTAAATTTACGGCTAAGGTATAAGGTACTTTAGTACGTTATTTGTTTAGCATACCAATATAAGGTTGGAAAAAGGTTGGAAAGTTGCAGGTTTACAAGCAGCGAACAAATCCTTACAAAAGTAAGCGGTACAATGGATGTAATGCCCACAGGATTGTGAGAATCAATAATGATGAAAAAACAAGACCTATTGGAAAAAAGGCAGCATATTGAACAATTTAGACAAAGCAGCAGTTTATCGCCGCTGCATGCGCAGCAAATTCAGCAGAGTATTTTAAAATCATGGCAACGCTCTCAAATTGCTGAAATTCCTGTTGATCGGTTGGCAGCCCCGTTAAATTATAGTTTAACGCATACACATGGTGGTTCGGCCTTACAACGTGCTGTGCAAAACTGTGCAGAAGATTTAAGGCATATCGCACAGCAGTCCGACATGGTGGCAGCCGTGGGCGATGTGGGCAGTACAATTATTTGGACGGCAGCGAGCGCGCAAATGCGTAATGTGGCGGAACAGGTGCATTTTGTAGAAGGCGGGCAGTGGCGTGAAGAGTTGGTGGGTACCAATGCTTTGGCTTTGTCACTTAAAACTCAGCAAGCAAGTTGTGTGTTTTCCAGTGAACACTTTATGTCATCGTTACATGACTGGGTTTGTTATGCAGCGCCTATTTTAGACCCTTATTCCAAACAAGTATTGGGTGTAATTGATTTATCGACTACTTGGAAAAACCATAACAGTTTGGGGATGTTGGCAGCAGAACGCTGTGCTTCTTTGATTCAAAATGCACTGCTTGATCAGCAAAAACAGCAGCTTTATATTCGCGCGTTTCGCGTGCCACAGGTGTTATTTAATGGCAAAGTGGTGGTGATGACACCGCGTCAAATTGAAATATTGGTGATTTTAGCACTTTGTCCACAAGGCATGAGTTTAGATACTTTACACCAAGCTCTATATGGTGAGCGTAAAGTCAGTATGGGCACGCTTAAAGCTGAGATGTCTCAATTACGTGATATTCTAGGCGGGATGCTTGGTTCGCGTCCTTACCGAATTTTGGCGCATATAGAAGCCGATTTTTTACAAGCCGAGCAGGCTTTAGATGCTGGTTATGTGCAGTCTGCCTTACAAACGTGTGCAGGAGTATTTTTGGCGAAAACTGAAAGTCCATTTTTATGTGCATGGCGAGATTGCTTAGAATCTCGCCTGAGTGATGCTATTTTTAATGCACAAGATACCGATGTATTGCTAAAACATTTGGCACGCAGCCCTGAAGCGATTGACGCAGTGGAGCGTTTAATTGAATTGATGCCCAAGGGGCATCCTGCACATCAAATTTTATCAAAATACACAGCTTAAGGGATGCATCAAGTCATTTAGCCGTTAATTCACTTCCTTTAGTTCTAGTTTTTAGTTTTATAGCCCCTTGCGGTTTAACCAGTCAAACAAGGACTGATACACTTCCGCACGGACTTCGGGCGCAGAAAGTACCAAATCATGCACGCCATTTTCAATTTGGCAAAGCACAATATCACCATGCATGTGATGCCCATATTTTTGCATATCTGCAACATTTAAAATTACGTCAGTGCGTTGCGCAATCTCATTCCATTGGCGTGGATAACTACTTTGACTCGAATGCATAATTAAGGTGGGTACACCTAAATGCACACTGGCATGAATTTCTTTTTGCGCTTCATGAATTGCACGTACAAAACTTAATCGCACTTTAGGATAGCGCGGTTTTTTCCATTCCAAATTAAATAACCATTCACCATGATATTGCTTGTGTAGACTTGGTACATAAAATGGATTAAGGCGGCTTGGAAATTTCATTTCTGGCAGTAATTTGCCCAATTGGCTTAAACGAGGAATGCCGACTTTTTTCTCAATCTCGCTCATATTGAAATCATAAAAAGGGCTGTTACACCATAAACCACGAATCAGTGGATGATTGGGATGATGTGCTACATATAACGTGGTGATTAATCCACCTGTTGAATGTCCCGCCAAAATCACCGAGTCATGTTTTTCTGTGGCAATTTGCTCAAGTGCAGCGGAAATTTCTGCATCATATTCAGACAAGCTGCGCACATTGTACCAATGTTGATGTGACAAATGCGAACGCCCGTATTTACGCAAATCCAACGCATAAAAGTCATAACCGCGCTGATTAAACTGGTCTGCCATTTCTGTTTGAAAAAAATAGTCAATAAAACCATGAATATAAAGTACGGCTTTACGGGTTTTCTGTTCGGCTTTTTTGCGTACCAAGGTAGCAATCACTTTGCCTTCATAATCCGAAGGAAAATCCAGCGTCATTTGTTGGTAATCGGCACCCAAAATATCGGGTTGATAGCTTGGTGTTGTTTTTTGTTTTTTACCTAACAGCATAAGGTGTTCGTCATCCATTTTATTTTGACTATATCCTTGATGAGTGGTGCGCATTTGTCAAATTGAATTATGCAGACTCTCTGCATCTACATCGCTTTAGTTTTATGCAGCGAGATCATTTTGTTCTGAACAGCAAAAAAAAGCAGAACGCATCTGAGGTGGTTCTGCCAAAGGGAAGGATAAAAATAAAACAGCAACAGAGGAAATTTGAGAAAAACGATGGGAGATGCTGAGCAAATCGTAATTCACTCAGCAGGAGATTCAAATTACATCGCGGCTTTAAAAATTTCGACCACTTGTGCATGATTGGCTTTACGTGGGTTGGTGAGCATGCAAGCATCTTTTTGTGCATTTTCAGCCATAATCGCCAAGTCATCTTCTTTAACGCCTAACTCAGCTAAACCTGTTGGAATACCAATCGAGCTAGATAATTCACGAATTGCATCAATTGCGGCATAGGCAGCTTCTGTGATGGTTAATCCATCAGTATTGACTCCCATCAATTCTGCAATATCGGCATAACGCTCAGGGCAGGCAATCAGGTTAAACTCGCAAACATGCGGCAATAAAATTGCATTACAAACGCCGTGCGGCAAGTTGTAGAAACCGCCAAGTTGATGCGCCATGGCATGCACATAGCCTAGAGAGGCATTGTTGAATGCCATACCTGCCAAATATTGCGCATAGCTCATGGCATCACGTGCTTCAATATTTTCACCATTTGCCACAGCAGGGCTAAGCCACTGGCTAATCATACGAATGGCTTTTTCTGCACAGGCATCGGTAATAGGATTGGCTGCAGTTGAAACGTAGGCTTCTACAGCATGGGTTAAGGCATCCATGCCCGTTGCTGCGGTTAAACCTGCAGGTTTGGCAATCATGAGTTTTGGATCATCAATGGCGATGAGTGGTGTACAGCGCCAATCGACAATTGCCATTTTAACGTGCGTGTCTGTATTGGTAATAATACAGAAACGGGTCATTTCCGAAGCTGTACCTGCAGTGGTGTTAATGGCAATCAGTGGGGTCATTGGCACAGTACTTTTATCAATGCCTTCATAATCACGAATATGCCCACCACCTGCGGTCACTAAGCCAATGCCTTTGGCACAGTCGTGGGAAGAACCACCACCTAAGGACACAATGAAGTCGCAGTGATTGGCATTGTAGGCATCAACACCGTTATGCACGTTAATATCGGTCGGATTTGGCTCTGCACCAGCAAAGATATGGCTGGCAACGCCTGCTTCGGTGAGGCAGCCTGCAATGGTATCGGCAACGCCAAATTTAAACAGTCCTTCATCAGTCACAATTAGGGCTTTTTTGGCGCCTAAATTTTGTGCTCTTACGCCAATTTCTTTGGCACAACCAGGGCCGAAGAGTGACACACAAGGAATATAAAAACCGTTGGTTTGATCTGCAATATTTTTAAAAGCCATGCTCAGATTCCTTCTTGCATTGGATATTGGAATAATGTGTTGTTATCGCGGTGTTGAACCGTAATTTGAGTATCCATTGCTTTGTTGTGAAATCCTACCTACCAAATACCAACCCTAGTTGCTGATCAAAGAGTGTAAAATAATCACTTGAAAATTATGGATTTTTAATTTGTTTTATTATCTGAAGTAGTGCGCAGTCTATAGGCAAGAGCACAAATCTTGTTTATAGTATTTTTTGTATCTCTAATTTTAAGGTGTGAATACAGCACACACATATTTAAAGTGTAATTCAATTAATAAGTGGCTTAAGCTAGATTGAAGAATTGTCCACTTTTTGCGGATGGGAAATAAAAAACAAAAAATAGGGATGTATCACGTGATGGGTCTATTCGGTGTAATCAAATAAAAATAAGATGACACTTAGATAGACCGCACTTAAGCATGAGGAGCGTATATGCAGCCAAGTCGCCAGCATAGCCAGTTGCATGCCGTTGCACAGCAATTGGTTCGTATTTCCAGTGTGGCCGCAGAAATCTATCAAGATCAAATGGATCTGGTTGGGCATTTTACAGCACAAAATATTTTTCGAATTGATCCTTTGCAGCATCGGGTCGAATTGTTGAATGGTCTGTTTAGCCTAGAATTTTATTCGCCAAAATCGCATACAAATTTAATAGAAACCCACTTTGAATTTGCGGGGCAACAGCAAGAAGCGTTTGAAGATTTTTTCTTACATGATCTGCATTTTTTGACAGGGGATTTAAAACCGCAGCATTCCTTATTTTTGCGTAAGCAGGCGCAGCAATTGCGGCAATTGATTCTGCAGCAAGTTTATCTTTGGGTAGATGGTGCAGCACGGGTTAAGCAATTGTTGTTGCATTTAGATGCTATGCAGGCACAAATTTTAGATCAGGCATTAATGCAGGTAGACGATCAGTATCAACCAGTATTGACCAAATTTGTGCAGCAAGGGCAGCCGATTCCTGAAGATGTTTTAACTGCTTTATCGACACTATGCGCTTTGGAATTTGTAGAGGGTGAAACCTTTTTGCCAGTGCAAGCACTGATGCTAAGTTATGATGATTTTTGTTTTAGTGCAGCAGAATTTCTGCCTAAAGCCATGTATCGTATTTTAAGTATCTCATTTCCAGAGCGATTTAATTTACAGGATTTAATCGATCATCAGGACGATATTCGGCTGTTGTATCGACACTCGGTAGAGCAGAGTCATTTATTAGGCTTTGTCCGGATTATGAACCGCGCGGTCTGGGCCGAAGATAATATTCTGGCCAAACGGCATTTTCTGGAAAAAAATACCCGCATCTGGCAGACCAAAGTTGCGCGCTTGCCACTGTTTGATTATCCACGTGCAGTCAACTGGCTGTTTCGGCAATCGAAACTGGTGCTGGACTGGCTCAGTGACAATATTCATCATTCCAGTGTCCGCGTGGCGGTGGTGGCGCTAAGTTTTGTCGATTGCAGCCAGATTCATCCACGCATTATTCTGGCCACCTTGCAGTATTTCCAGTATGCCTCGGCGCGGCTGTTTATTCAGAGCTGTGATCATTTTGCGCTGCAACATCAATGGTTTGAACATCAGCATAATTCTCGGGTGGTGCAAAAAGGCCAGCGCCAGTCACTGGAAGACCCGCGAATTAGCATCAGCCCGTCTATTTTGTATTTAGATGAATGGATGAATTTGCTGGCGATTGTTGCGGCACAGGATGAACTGCAGGTGAAACAGGTTTATGCACGTTTAAGCCGGGTGATGCAGGCCTATATGCTGCATCTGCATAAGGTCACGGCAGAACTGCCGGCTGAATTAATGCAGTTTATTCATCCGGAGAGTCAGCAATCGCGTGACTTTATGCACTGTTTACGCCGTCATCAGTTGACGCTGGAGCAATTCCGGCAGCTGTTTTATTTAAAGGCCGGGCCGGTGCGTGAATCGGTGTTTGATGCTTATGTGCGCGATTATCTGGTCGATTATTTTAATGAAAAAAATTACACCCCGAAAAATGTCAGCTGGAGCAGTATTTTTCAGCGTGCGGTGCGCTGGCATCATGAAGTACATAAAGCCGAAATTCTGGCTAAGCTGAAAAAACAGTTAAACGTCAGCCACTGGCCGCCCGTATCGCTACAAGGCAGAACCCAGTATCTGGGCTGGTGCTTTGAGGAACTGAACAGTCTGGACCGGATTATTCAGGAGTCGCGCAGTTTTCATCATTGTCTGGCGGTGAGTTATAGCCAGAAAATTATTGAAGGCGAATATGTGGCTTTTCATATGTCATCGCCGTGTTATCGCCAGTCCTTAACGCTGGGTTGTCATCTGCTCGATGGACAGCTGCGCTTTGATCAGCTGGAATATCCGAACAATCATAAAGCCGAACAGTTGCTGGTCAATATTGCGGAACAGTTTATTCAATGGCTGAACAGCCGCTTAAAACAGGACCCATCTGCCGGAACTTTATGACAAGTGATGTCGCCAGATGTGGTTTTTGCCTTAACTTTTTGCTGAAAAATGGGTAGGCTATAGCCGTTCATCTACGGTATAGGTCTTATGAAACAGGAAACTGCACTCAAACTCTTAAAAGCGGGCGAAAATGTATTTTTAACAGGCTCGGCCGGTGCAGGGAAAACCTATACGCTCAATCAGTACATCAACTATTTAAAAGCACGTAAAGTGCCGGTGGCGATTACGGCCTCGACTGGAATTGCCGCCACACATATGAATGGTATGACCATTCACACCTGGGCCGGCATTGGTATTAAAGATGTCTTGTCTGATGCCGACCTGAAAAATATGAAAGAGCGCAAATACCTGAAAGAACATCTGGAAAATGCGCAGGTCTTGATTATTGACGAAATTTCGATGCTGCATGCCAAGCAGTTGAATCTGGTCAATCAGGTGCTGAAATATTTTAAGGAAAGCGATGAAGCCTTTGGTGGTATTCAGGTGATTGTCGCTGGTGATTTCTTCCAGTTGCCGCCAGTGGGCAGAAATGATGAACGTAATCGCGATAAATTCTGCTTTATGTCGGAGGCCTGGGTCGAGGCCAAATTCCGGGTCTGCTATTTGACCGAGCAGCATCGTCAGGGCAATGACTTTTTAAACGATATTCTCAATGCGATTCGTCGTCAGGATATTGGCCCGCAGCATCTGCAGGCGCTGCAAAATACCCGTCAGCAGGATATTGGCGACACCTTTACCCGTTTATATACTCACAATATGGATGTCGATACCATCAACTTTAAGCATTTAAATAAAATTGATGCTGAAAGTCGCCAGTTCGATGCCAGCTGTGATGGGAATGACAAACTGATTGAAACCTTAAAATCTTCGGTGCGTGCGCCTGAAACCTTGACCCTAAAAAAACATGCCAAAGTGATGTTTGTTAAAAACAACTTTGATATGGGTTATATCAACGGCAGTCTGGGCGAGGTGATTGGCTTTGAAGAAGATGATGAATATGGCTGCCTGCCGAAAGTCAAACTGACTGATGGCACGGTGCTGCTGGTCGAACCAGAAACCTGGTCGATTGATAATGAAGCCGGAAAAACCATTGCCAGTTTCCAGCAAATTCCGTTGCGTCTGGCCTGGGCAATTACCATTCATAAATCGCAAGGTATGACTTTAGAAGCGGCAGAAATTAACCTGAGCCATACCTTTGAAAAAGGTCAGGGCTATGTGGCACTGTCACGATTAAAAACCTTAGATGGCCTGCGTTTATTGGGCTTTAACGAGCAGGCGCTGGAGCTGGACAGTCTGGCAATTAAAGCCGATCGCCGTTTTCAGGAACTGTCAGAGGAAGCAGAACAGAATTTTGCCGAAATTGACCTGACCGCACAGCATAAAGCCTTCATCCGGCATTGTGGCGGCACCTTGAATGAGGTTGAAATTGAACGCAATGAACGGAAAATCGCACGCAGTGGCGGTAAGCAGAATTATGCCTCGGCAACGCTAGATGAAACCCGGGCCTTGTTTGAAGAAGGTTATGAGATTGAAGATATTGCCCATGAACGTGGCCTGACTCCAGCGACGATTATTAACCATCTGGCACGTTTGCATAAGGAACAGGGACTAGATATTTCGGTGGCGCATCCGGGTGAGGAAGTGGTGGAGCAAATCCGCAAAATTTATAAACGCCTGCAAAAACGTCAGCAAAGTGATCATTTTAATGATGATGGCACGATCAAGCTGCGCCCGATTGTCGAGCTGACCAGTCCGCGCATGGGCTATGATCAGGTGCGTCTGGCCTTGCTATATGTAGAATAAACTTTTCATCCTTCCGTAATAAAAGAGCATCTTAAAGATGCTCTTTTTTATGCTTATTCGTTATTTAGACGTATTTCAACTCATCTTCATCTTGCTTAAAAACAGCGCCATCTCTTAACAGCTGCCTTATTTAGAATAATGAAACCAACTCATGGAATTTATGCTAAGATGAATTTAATTCATATTTTTATTTTTAGGGCGACATTGCATTCAACGCAGTGCATCTCCTGATTTTGAGATACTTCATTTCCCATGCTTGAAATTCGTCATTTAAAAACCTTATTGGCCTTACGCGAACATGGTTCACTGGTGGCCGCGGCCAATGATTTATGTCTGACCCCATCTGCCATTTCCCATCAGTTGAAAGAGCTGGATCACTGGTATGGGGTGGAAGTGGTCAATCGTCGCTCGCGTCCGGTGACGTTTTCCAATGTGGGGCAGCGTTTGCTGAAACTGGCAGATGATATTTTGCCGCAGATCCAGATTGCCCAAACCGATATTACCCGGATTGTGCATGGGCAAACCGGCCGGATTATTTTTTCTTCGGAATGTCATAGCTGTTTTGACTGGCTGATGCCGCTGTTAAATCAGTACCGCCAGCAATATCCCGATGTTGATTTGGATTTTGCTTCCGGCTTTGAAGCCAATCCGCATGAATTATTACAACATGCCGAATTTGATTTGCTGATTACCGCCGACCCGATTGCCTTAAAAGGCATCGAGTATTTCCCGATTTTTGAATATGAGTCGCGTCTGGTGCTGTCCAATACCCATCCATTGGTACGTGCTGCGGACATTTCGGTGCAGGACCTGGCCGAAGAATCTTTAATTACCTATCCGGTGGATAAACACCGCCTGGATATTATGGCCAAGCTGTTTATTCCGGCCAATATCTATCCGAAAGCCATTCGCACCACAGATTTAACCCAGATGTTAATCCAGCTGGTGGCCAGCGGTCGGGGTGTGGCGGCCTTACCGGACTGGGTGGTAAATGAATATGAACAAAAAGGTTGGGTCACTTCACGCCGTCTGCATTGTGTTTCGGCAGAAGGACTACGCCGCACGCTGTATGCTGGTTATCGCAGTGAAGAAAAAGAAAAAAGCTATTTTGAAGGCTTCCTGAAACAGCTGGAAAAATTTTCGCAAAAGCGTAGTCATTACTATGCACAATAACATCCGCACAAATAGCGTAATTTTTGAGTAAATAATGGTGAGGATTCAGGTCGTTGAATCATCTGCCAGCTACGCCATTTATTCAGGAAAAACATAAGATGAGATGTTTTTTTAATAAATGGCAGTTACTGAACTTGATAAGCTCAAGTCACAAGATTGAAGTGAGTAAGGGTATGTCCAAAGTACAATGGTTCAGCAGGGATATTTGGATTATTTGTGCAGGTTTTGTCGCGGCGATGCATGTCGGTAAATTACCGCCAGCGGTGCCGGTATTACAGCAGGAACTGGGGATCGGGCTGGTACAAGCTGGTTTGTTGCTGTCGCTGGTGCAAGGGGCTGGTATGCTGTTTGCACTGACCTTGGGCAGTTATGTCGAAAAAATTGGACTGAAACGCTGTGTCTTGCTTGGACTGGGCTTACTAAGCGCAGCCAGTTTGCTCGGTGGGTTTAGCCAAAGCGTCAGCAGTTTGCTGCTGCTGCGGGTAGTGGAAGGATTTGGCTTTTTACTGGTGACCTTAAGTGGTCCGGCCTATATTCGCCAGCTGGTGCCGGCAGAAGAAATTTCCGCCAAAATGGGCTTGTGGAGTGCCTATATGGGCGGCGGCATGGGGATTTCCTTATTACTGACGCCGTGGCTAATCACCATGATGGGCTGGCAAGGGGTATGGCTGACGCTAACACTACTGACCTTAAGTCTGTTTGCGCTGGTCGCCACCCGAGTGCCGAAACCGCAACAATCAACCCAGAAAATTGAAGTGTTTCAGCTGATCAAAACCACGCTCAAACATCCACCAGCGTGGATGCTGGCATTGATGTTCGGCACCTATGCCGGACAATGGTTTAGTCTGGTCGGTTTCTTACCGACGATTTATCAGCAAAACGAGATTTCCTTGACGCTGGCAGGCGCATTAACTGCCTCGGTGGCGATTGCCAATGCAGTCGGGACCTTTGCCTGCGGCATCATGTTGCAGCGCGGTTTGCTGCCTAAAACTTTAGTCCAAACCGGTTTTATCATCTTGATGCTGTGTGCCTTAAGTTTCTATATCTTTCAGGCCCAGTTACCATTTTTACTGCAGTTTGCCTGCGTGTTTAGCTTTTCGTTATTTGGTGGTCTGGTCGCCGCGGTGGTCTTTGCTCAAGCCTTGCGTTTTGCGCCTAGTCCGGTGGCCATTAGTGCGACCATTGGCATGATTTTACAGTGCTCAGCGACATCGCAGTTTCTGTTGCCACCAGCAATTGCTGCGATTGTTTCTGCCACCGGAGACTGGTTCTGGGTCGGTATTGTGATGGCTGCGTTCTCGGCAATGGGCTGGCTATTATGCCAAAAGCTGTTTCAGGCCGATGTACGTGCCTAATCGTGTATCCGTATCTCTTTAAAGCCGTGTCTGTATGAAGCGGCTATTTAGAACCAATCAATAACGATAAAATGCCGGCGGCAATTAATGGTCCGACCGGCACACCGCGCAGCAAGGCCACACCAGCAACCGTACCAATCAGCAGGCCAGCGACAATATTCGGTTGATGGCTCATCAGCTGTACCCCACGTGCACCGAGCCAGGCCACAAACAGGCCTATGCCAATCGCGAGTATGGATTTCCAGTGCATAAATGATTTCAGGATTTCATCACCGGGGATTTTACCGCTGGCAATGGGCGTTAGTACGCCAATGGTCAAAATGATAATGCCAATATTTAAACCATGCTGTTGCAAGAGCGGAAAATATACTTCCAGTGGTGTGATGCGAAACACGATTAACACCGCGGCGGCAATGGTGACGGCAGTATTGTGACTAAAAATACCGCAGGCCAATAAAATAAGCAGAACAATCAGGTTTAAATCGAGGTGTGACATACAGGCTGAACACGGTGGCATGGGAGAAAAAGAGGCCATTATTGTAGCCTTTTTCAGCGGGGCCTGCTGATAGATTCCAACTCCAGCGCGGTTTCAGTATAAAATACGCCATCTTCCATATTGATACAGCTTTCACTCCACAGGTAATTCGATGACTTTAGAAAAAATGTTGCAATCGCAAGGCTTTGGTTCACGCAAACACTGCCAGCAGCTGATTCAAAATGGTGCGATTGCCATTGAGGGTGAAGTCATCACCCAACCCAAACAGAAACTGCAGTTGCAGGGTTTAAAATTTTCGGTCTATGGGCAGGACTATACCTATCGGGAGAAGGTCTATATCGCGTTAAACAAACCGCAAGGTTATGAGTGTTCACATCAGGCCACCCATCATTTTAGTGTGTTTGATCTGTTTGACGATATTTTGCTGAACCGTGGCCTGCAATGTGTGGGACGTTTAGATCAGGACACCACCGGTTTGTTATTGCTAACTGATGATGGCCAGTTTTTACAGGCGCTGACCCATCCGAAAAAGCATGTGGCCAAAGTCTATCGCATGTACACCGCAGATCCGGTCACAGATGCGCAAATCCAGCAACTGGCAGATGGAGTCGAACTGCGCAATGAAAGCGGCATTTTTGCTGCCACCGATATTTGCCGTCTGGCCGAGCACGAGCTGGAAATGACCATTCATCAGGGTGTCTATCATCAGGTAAAGCGGATGCTGGCAGCAGTTGGCAATAAGGTGGAAAAGCTGCATCGTCAGCAAATTGGCGCTTTAAACCTGCCAGAACTCGAGTTGGGGCAGTGGATCTATTTAGATGACGCCCAGGTACAGCAGGCGCGTACCCGGATGCAGGATTAAACCGGCTTTTAATAGATTGGGCTATTTTAAGAAACAGTGGTAGGTCTGAAACTCATTGTCTTTAATAAAGCCCATCTGTTCATATAGTTGATGCGATTGATAGTTGTTGTTCTGGGTTTGCAGACTAATCCGTAGTGCATTGTTATGACGGGCAAAATGAATTGCGGTATCAATCAGCTGTTTGGCCGAGCCTTGACGACGATAGACCGGCGTCACATAGACATCATCCAGAATATAATAGGTGGTACAGGCCACCGAAGAAAAGCCTAAATACAGCAGGATAAAACCGGTAATCACCTCATCTTTCACATGAATAAAAATCACGCTTTCATGATTTTCAAAACGCTGTTGTAAAAACTGGTGTGAAAGCTTCAGGTTAGAAGATGCACCATAAAATTGACGATATTCATCAAATAATACGGCCAGCTGCTCGAGATCTGCTACGGTTGCGCGTCTGACAATCATCCATGACTCCCTGCATATCTTATTGTTGTCTATGCAGCATAACCAAGTTTTTAGCAGATTAAATTAAAATATTGTTTATAAATACAACACTGTTAACTTTTGTCAGTTTCACCCAAGAGGGCATTTAATTCGGCAAACAGGTCCAGATCTTCATCGTCCAGTGGGGAAGTGTCGGTGCTGACGGGCGCAGGTGTTGGTGTGGCCTGAGTATTTTGCTGTTCTTGCTTGAGCTTTCTTAACTTGATCAGCTGCTCCAGATTAATATTCTGGTTTTCGATAGAAAAAGGAATAGATTTGGTCAGAACGACCTGTTTAAAGAACAGACGAACCGCTTGTGCCGGTGTAATCCCCAACTGTTTAAACACGGCAAAAGCCTGTTTCTTTTCCTGAGAATCCAGGCGAATTTGATAAACTTCAGTTTTTCTCATGATTTTAATTAATTTAAGTGCACTTAACTGTGTAGACACATTTTAATCTAACCATTTGTAATTTCAATATTCATACACAGGAAAAATTGAAATAAATGTAATGACAATTAGATTACAGTGTCAGGTCAAATTGGGAGCTAAACGCCATTGCTGCTTTGCTGATTGGGTCCTGAAAGCAAATATCTTTGGCCAGAAGCTGTAAAGGCGCAGAAAAATCATCTTCCGTTTTATGCTGCACCTGCGGATAAAATGGATCGTTTAAAATAGCAATTCCAAGCTGATTTAAATGCACCCGCAATTGATGCTGCTTACCGGTGACAGGTTTAAGCAAATACTTTGCCAAATGACCGTTATGCGCTAACAGCTCAATATCGGTTTCGCTGTTGGGTACTCCATCCACCACCTGCATGGTATAAAACGGCTGACCTTTTTCCATGCGGTAACGGGTGGTGCAAGGAAAACTTAAATCGGCACGAAAAGGTGCAATCGCATGATAGGTCTTGCGGACCTGACGTTCGGCAAACATTTGCTGATAAAGACCACGACTGGCCGGCTGTTTGGAAAATAGCACCACGCCGGCAGTTTCCCGGTCTAAACGGTGAATCGGGGTCAGCTGTTCATTGCCAGTTTGCTGTTTCAAACGCACCAGTAAGGTTTGCTGCACATATTGTCCGGTTGGGCTCATGGTCAGAAAATGCGGTTTATCTACCACCAGCAAATCTTCATTTTCAAATAAAATCTGATGCTGAAACGGCACCGTTACTTCATGGGCCAAAAAACGATAGTAAAAACAGTGCGTATGCGCCTGAAAAGGACTGTCTGTGTTTAGACGCTGACCATGTGCATCATAGACCAGACCATCCTGAAAGCGCGACAGCCATTCAGCTGCAGAAATATGCGGAAACTGCTGGCACAGGTAGGCATACACTGTACTTGCCGATGATGGCTGCAAGTAAACTTTGCTGGCGCTAACACCATTAATCATCGGGGGAATAAAATCGGCAGTGGAGCTCATGAACGGGTGCACATCTCAAATTAGGCAACAAATGCTGTGAAAAAATACAGATTCTGACGCAGTCGAATAGGCTTTTAAACGGCTGCGATGCTATCATAATTGCTGTTTTGAATCATGTCGCGAGTATTATGCAGTATTCATTTTGTCTGAACCTGAACAATGAACAAGAGACCCAAAATCTGGCTCAGGTTTTGGCGGCGCATTTCCCGCGCGGGGTGATTTATCTGATTGGGGATTTGGGCGCAGGGAAAACCACGCTAACCCGTTATCTGATACAAAGCTTAGGTCATCAGGGATCGGTAAAAAGTCCGACCTATACCCTGGTGGAGCCGTATCAGGTCAATGGCCAGGATATTTTCCACTTCGACCTGTATCGCCTGAATGACCCGTATGAACTGGAACTGATGGGCATCCGTGATTATCTGGATACAGCAAACGCCTTATTTTTATTTGAATGGCCATCAAAAGGTGGGGATGAAATTCCAGCACCGGACCTGATTATTAATATTCTAAAGTCTGAAGATGAATTGAGCCGCACCGCAACCCTCAGCTCGTCTTCTGCCGCTTTACAACACGCTCTGGAGCAGAATTTTACCCATGTCGGCTGATTTAAGTACACGTCGTATCCGCGCGCTTGATCCGGCACTGGCCAACCAGATTGCCGCCGGTGAAGTTATTGAGCGTCCGGCTTCTGTGGTCAAAGAATTATTAGAAAATGCGATTGACGCCGGTGCGACCGAACTGATTATCCGGGTGGAACAGGGCGGCAGTACCCTGATTGAAATTATTGACAATGGGCGCGGCATTCACCCTGAAGATCTACCCTTGGCAGTCATGCGTCATGCCACCAGTAAAATTCAAACTGCCGATGATTTGCATGCCATTGTCAGCCTCGGTTTTCGTGGTGAAGCACTGGCATCCATTGCCGCAGTATCGCGTTTAAGCCTGATCAGCAGCCAGACAGATGAAGGGGTGGGCTATCAGGTTGAAGTGAATGGCACGGCTTTTGATCATCAGGAGATTGTGCCGGTGGCTGCGTCGAAAGGAACCCATATTCGGGTGCAGGATCTGTTTTTTAATGTGCCGGCACGCCGTAAATTTTTAAAAAAGCCGGGTACCGAATTTGGCCATATTGAAGAAATTGTGCGCCGTCTGGCACTGACGCATTTTGATATCCGTTTTGTGCTGGAACATAATAACAGCATCAAGCTGAACCTGCCGGTTGCTGACAGCGGCGAGCTGCGTTTTCAGCGTGTACAGCAATTGCTGGGACGACAGTTTACCGAAAATGCTTACTGGATTGATGCCGATAGTATCAGCATGCGTCTGTCGGGCTGGTTGGGCCATCCTTCCGATGCGCGGGCACAGGCCGATTTACAATATGTCTATGTAAATGGCCGGATTGTCAAAGACAAGACCATCTCACATGCGCTACGCATGGCCTATGATGGTATTTTGCATGGTCATCAGCATGCGGCGTATTTGCTGTTTCTGGAAGTTGAACCTGAAAATATTGATGTCAATGTGCATCCAACCAAGCATGAAATCCGCTTTTTAAACCAGCGTGAAGTGCATGAGTTTGTGCGTCATTATGGCAAAGAAACCCTGGCGCAGTTCCAAACCGCCAGTGCCGACTTGGCCACGACCATGAAAACCGAGACGCCGGAGCCAGTGTTTGCGGCGCAGCCACGTTATCAGGAACAATTTCAGTTGCATAAAGTAGCCGAAGCCATCGTACCGGTATCCAATCAGGCCGCGCCAGAATTACTGACAGATTTTAGTGACACCCGCCCGCAAAGTGTGGATTATGCACTGCCACAAGGCCAGAAAATGGCCAGTGGTCAGAATACGGGTTATAGCAATGCCTATACCGGCTCACAGCAGCTGAACAATGCGCTGAAAAGCTATCTGGCACCGTTACGTGAGCTGGATGAATCTGCATTGTCCAGCCCACAGTCGGTCGCGGATGATACACAGCCAGCTCCGGTAGATGAACATCCACTCGGCATTGCCATCGCCCAGTTACATGGAATTTATATTCTGGCGCAAAATACCGAAGGCTTGATTATTGTCGATATGCACGCGGCGCATGAGCGGATTTTATTACAGCAAATGAAATCGGCCTGGGATAAGCCGGAATTCTGGACCTCACAGCAGCTGCTAATTCCTAAAGTGATTAGCATTAGCCGGATGCAGGCGATGCGGATTGAAGAGCTGAAACCGCAGCTGGCGCGTTTAGGGCTGGATCTGGATCAATATGGTGATGAACAGGTGATTGTGCGTGGGGTGCCGGCGATTTTGCATAAGGCCAATTTTGACGCCCTGATTCCTGAACTACTGAATGATCTGGACCCGGCTGATGAAGCACAAGCACTGCTACAAAAACGTGACCAGATTCTGGCCGGCATGGCCTGTCATGGTGCCGTGCGTGCGCATCGTATGCTCAGCCTGTCTGAAATGAACGCCTTGCTGCGCCAGATGGAACAAACCGAATTTGCCAGCCAATGTAATCATGGCCGCCCGACCTGGCGTGCCTTTCCATTGGCTCAATTAGATAAACTTTTTGCTCGAGGAGAGTAGTGGTACATGTCAAATCAATTGCCGGTCATCAATTTAATGGGACCTACTGCAAGCGGTAAAACTGCTTTGGCATGTGAACTCTATGAACTGGGGCATTTTGAGCTGATTTCAGTCGATTCCGCTTTGGTGTATCAGGATATGGATATTGGTACGGCTAAACCAAGCAAAGCCGAGCAGACGCGTTATCCACACCATCTGATTGATATTATTACCCCTTTAGAAGTGTATTCTGCTGCACAGTTTGTGGAAGATGCCTGCGCTTTAATTGATGATATGCATGCGCGTGGCAAAACCCCCATTTTGGTGGGCGGAACCATGCTGTATTTCAAGGCATTGCTAGAAGGGTTGTCCAGTAATTTGCCAAGTGCAGATTATGCGGTGCGCGCTGAAATTGAAGATAAGGCGGCACGTGAGGGCTGGGAAGCCGTGTATGCCGAATTGTGCGCGGTAGATGCTTTAGCGGGGCAGAAATTTAAAGTCAGCGATAAGCAGCGGATTATCCGGGCCTTAGAAGTGTTCAAGTTAACCGGCCAGCCCATTACTAAACTACAAGCAGAACAACCCAAAAATGTACCATATCGTTACACTTTTCATAATCACGCCTTGCTGCCAGATCGGGTAGAATTACATCAACGTATAGAAAAACGATTAGAAATAATGTGGTCAATGGGTTTTTTGAATGAAGTAGAAAGGCTTATTGAAAAATACGATTTAGATGAGAATTTACCCTCTATGCGCTCTGTTGGATACCGACAAGCTTTAGAATTTCTAAAGAAAAGTGATAAAAGTCTCAATAAAAAGCAGGAAATGGAGGATAAGGCCCTATTTGCAACACGACAACTTGCAAAACGTCAATATACTTGGCTCAGATCGTTGCAGGAATCGCATAAAATTCAAACATATTTTACGATAAAGCAGGCTCAAGAAAACTTGCGAAACTGTTACGGATAAAGCAAAATTTATGAACTGTCTTTTTTATAAATTTTAATTGAAAAATAAAGATAGTTTTTGCGCTGATTTTTAATTATTTTTGGAGTTATAACATGTCTAAAGGTCAAACTTTACAAGATCCGTTCTTGAATTCTCTCCGTAAAGAACGTATTCCAGTTTCTATTTTCCTTGTAAACGGTATTAAATTACAGGGTCATATCGAATCTTTTGACCAGTATGTGGTGCTATTAAAAAATACAGTAAGCCAAATGGTTTACAAACACGCGATTTCTACAGTTGTACCTGCACGTAATCCACGTCCTGCTGGTGCTCAAGGTGCTGGTGGCTTCGGTGGTCAAGGTGGTGGCTTCGGCGGCGGACAAGGTGGTGGCTTTGGTGGTCAAGGCGGCTTCGGTGGTCAAGGCGGCGGCTTCGGTGGTCAAGGTGGCTTCGGTGGTCAAGGCGGCTTCGGTGGTCAAGGCGGCTTCGGTGGTCAAGGCGGCGGCTTCGGCGGTCAAGGTGGCTTCGGTGGTCAAGGCGCTGGCTTCGGTGGTCAAGCTTCTGGTTTTGATAACGACTCTAAATTTGAAGATTCTCAAGAAGATGACAACAACCGTTAATCAATATTAATGGCTTAAGTCCTCTTATAAAAAACCGCTGAATTCAGCGGTTTTTTTATTGCTATTGATGGCGAGGTGAAAAGCCAGAATTAAAAAAACCAGTGCAGGCACTGGTTTTTCATTTTTTAAGACCTAGTTATTTTTACGGTCCAGGTTTGGATCTTTAATATCGACAAAGGCATTGCTGCGAATTTCACGTAACCAGCTGTCCAGTTCGGTATCAAACTGACGTTCACCTAGAATCTGGCGTGCCATACGTTCCTGGTATTCGCGGGTCATGTCCTGCTGGCGGGTATCTGTCACCTGTAGAATATGCCAGCCAAACTGGGTTTGAAATGGCTGGCTGATTTCACCTACCGGGGTACTTTTCATTTGCTGTTCAAATTCAGGCACCATCACTCCAGGGCTAACCCAGCCCAGGCTACCGCCATCACGGGCAGAACCGGTATCGGTTGAGAAAGTACCGGCCAACACTGCAAAATCTTCACCGGCTTTGAGGCGGTTATACAAACTGTCAATCATGTGCTTGGCATTTTCTGGGCTCACCACTTCTGTTGGCTGAATCAGAATATGACGGGTTTGATATTGTGGGACCAGCGCGCGTTGTTCACCGGCTTTACGATCGACCAGTTTCAGCACATGAATACCATCATTGACTGCAATCAGCTCAGTGGTCTGACCGACGTCAAGTGCACTTACACGTGCAGCCAGTTCAGCCGGAATTTCAGAAAGGCTGCGGAAACCCATATCAGCCGATTCAACTTTGGTGGCAGCTGTGCTGAACTGCTTGTTAATGGCATTGAGGTCATTGCTGTTATTCAGTGCAGTTTTAACCTGTTCCGCGGTGGCCTGTGCATTTTCACCGGATACGCGCACATGCAACACATGCGCCTGACTGCCTAAAGCGGCTTGACCTTGCGGGGTTTTCAGGAAGTTATCGACATCCTGATCGCTAATTTTAATCCGTGACATCACGACTTGCTGACGCAGACGGTTAATTGCCAAATCTTCAGCAATACGGTTGCGTAACGAGGCGTAGGTTCCCGGTGCAATACGGTCGACTTTCTGCTGGAAATCTTCCAGACTTTTGCTGCCATTTTGCTGGGCCACACGCATCACCGCTTCATTTAATGCTTTTTCATCAGGTTTGATGTTGTAACGTTTGACCTGTTCCAGCTGTGCCTGACGCACGATCAGTTGTTCTAAGGCTTGTTGTTGTAAATATTGGGCCGGTGGCACGGTTTTGTTTTGTGCCTGTAATTGTTGCTGCATTTCGGCAGCGGTTTGCGCTAAATCACTTTGTAGGATGACACTGTTATCCACCACGGCCACGACCTGATCTACAGTTTGTGCAAAAGCAGGTGCAGCTGAAGAAATACATAAAGCTAAGGCTGTGGCTTTAAAAAATTGTTTTAACTGTGGTGTCTTCATTAACGTTGTGTCCAAGTTTGATTAGTTCTATTAAACCCTAAAATACGGTTTTCAAGTAAAGATGCAAGTTTATTGTTGAAACTGCCGAGGCCTTTCAGGTTCAATTCAGCCATGATGGCGCGTTTCGGCTTGACGTTGTGATCGGAGACATCATCCAGATCATTATAATAAGAGCGGCCGTAGACCGAGATGCCCCAGCAGCAGGATTCATAGTTCACACCGAGTAAATATTCACGGGCGACGCTATTGTCCAAATCGTATTGGGCATGACCCAGAATACGCCAGTTGTTGTAGACCGGTTGAATGAACGAAGCCACCACCTGATCATAATGATCCTGACGGTTTAGAATATGACGACGGTTAATATAGCCGACATTGTATAAATTGCCTTGTTCACCGGTATAGAACAGGTGCAGATCGCGCTGGGCATTGTCACCGTCTGACATCCAGGCGGCATTGGCACCAATATTCAGGTTTTCGGTTAACTGGCTGGCCAGACTCACTACCGGGCCGGTGCGGCTTTCGGTATCAAAGCTGTCTGCAGTATTTTCCAGGGTCACACGACGATCTTCAAAGAAGAAGCTTTGACCCAGGCTGGCGCGAATCCGCTCTAAACCTACTTCATCAAACAGGCTGTAGCTTAAACCAAGCGACAGGAAGTTGTTGTCTTCCAGGCGGTCATGGCCGTAGAAACGGTATGGGCTAAACAGCTGGTCATAATTAATGGAAGCAGTGGCTGAATCAAAATTTGGATGACCATCCTGCTTCTGATACGGCGCATAGGCATAGAAGGCGCGCGGGGTAATGGTTTGCAGGAAGCGACCTTCTTTTTCAAAGGTCAGACCGGCGTCCAGGGTAAACTGCGGCACCGTCACCGATTTGGTTTCGCTAGACGAATCAAACTGATTCAGCGCATTTTGGGTGTCTTTGTCAAAGAAGGTGTTGACGTTGCGAAGTGATACTTCTGGAATCACAAAAGACCATGGGTTGCGGTAGTTATAACGTACTTTAAAATCGTTATAGATACGGGTACCACTTGGTTCATAGCTGTTCAGGTCAGTGGCACTGGCTTCCAGATTGTTAATATCTTTCTTGAAGTAAGCCGTGTCGTGGTTAAACTCGATCTGGAAACCTTGCGGATTACCAGTTTTATAGTTCAATAAGAACTGTGGTAAACGCGCATACGGACGGTCTTCATCTGGAATAGTTGGGTCCAGCGTCTGGAAATCTTCAACTTTTAGCTGCGCTCTTAAACCCGGAATGCCATTGCGATAATTTAGTTCCCAGGCGCGGCGTAAGTTCAGGTCGGTTCTGGAGTTCGGGTTGTTGTTTAAGTCAGCAAAATAGTCTTTATCTGAAGCGTAGTTATATTCCAGATTGGTATTGAACTGCTCGTTAATCTGCCAGTTATGCAGAAAGTGAAAATCCTTACGATCTTCATCATTGTATTTATTGTCAGAGGCCAGGTAGCCGCCCCAGATCTGACCCTGACCAAAATTCTCGGTCAGATAGCGGAATTCACCTTCCAGCATCGGGCCACGGTCACCAATATAGCGTGGTGTCACGGTGGCATCATAGTTTGGAGCCAGGTTCAGGTAGACCGGTACCGCCAGTTCAACTCCACCATCATTGGTAAAGCCAAAACTCGGGGTCAAAATACCGGTAGTACGACGGTCATCAATCGGGAAGTTAAAATATGGCACTGCCAGCACCGGCACATCTTTTACATACAGTTTGGTGCCACGGGTTTCACCGCGACCGGTTTCCTGATTTAGCTTGATTTCATCGGCCTGAATTTTCCAAGTCGGTGCCTGTTCAGGCGGGCAGGTGCTATAGGTGGCATTGTTCAATACCAAGGTATTGGTTGAAGTGCGGGCAATCTTTTCCGCCATGCCATGTGCGTGCTGTTCTTCTGCAATATAGAAGCTGTTGTGTAAATCGCCTTGCTGGGTTTTCAGGTTGTAATTGATCTGGTCGCTTTGCGCCAGTAAACCGGCTTGCGCCATTTGTACCCGGCCTTCGGCACTGGCATAGGTCTGGGTCTGGTCAATGGTAATTTTATCGGCACGAATCTGGCGGCCTTGCTGGTCAATTACCACATTGCCTTCTAAAACCGAATCCCCATTAGGATTATAGTGACCATAATCAGCGGTAACGGTCGAGGTGGCTTCTTCAGCAGCAACGGCCACGGTGTCCGGGCTAATTGGCGTGACCCAGGCGCCTTGACAATAGGCTGAACTCAGCTCTTGGCCAAAATGCTGCTGGGCTTCCGGCGCGGTTTTATCGACATAATACTGTTCAAAAAACGACTGGCCCGGATAAGCATCCTGAATGCTCTGTTTGAGTTGTTGATTGGTGATGGATGAAGCGGGCTCTGTGGTCTCTGCATGACTGCTCATCGCGTGTCCACATAACAGGGTCAAGATCGCAGTCGCTAAAGGATTAAATTTAAACTGATGCTTCATTTGTCTCATTAACCAAGAGTGCTTAATCGCAATTAATTATTGTCGCATCATAGAGAAAAAGCGCAGAAGTAGCTACACTTAGCACTTTAAAAACTCAGCCTGTATTAGAATTTATTGCAAATGAATACACAACGTGAACAATTGATACAAACATGGATTACATCTGTACTCGGTTCAGATCAATTTGAAACTCATTTTTTAGCAGGCGATGCAAGCTTCCGTCGTTATGCACGAATCAAATTGAATAATAAAACATTTATGCTGATGGATGCACCACCAGAAAAAGAAGATTGTGGTCCTTTTGTGACGATTGATGAATTTTTTGATGCGCATGGTGTACGCGTGCCGCATATCATCGCCAAAGATCTGCAGCAGGGCTTTTTGCTACTGGAAGATTTTGGTGATGTATTGCTCTCGACCCTGTTAAATGAACAGACTGTCGATGACTACTATGCACAAAGCTTTAAGCAGCTGATCCAATTGCAGTCCATTGCTGGCGAAGGCCATTTCCCGGACTATTCCTATGAAAAACTGATCAGTGAAATGGAGCTGCTCACCGACTGGATGTTGCCCTCATTACAGATTCAGCCAACCGCAGAAGAGAGCGCGTTAATCAAGCGTACCTTTGCCATTCTGGCCAATGCGGCTTTGGCCCAGCCACAAGTGATTGTACATCGTGATTTTCACAGCCGGAACCTGATGAAAATTGCAGGTGAAACCGAACTTGGGGTGATTGATTTTCAGGATGCGGTAATTGGCGCCGATACCTATGATCTGATTTCAATTACCCGTGATGCCTACGTGCAGTGGAATGCAGATCGTGTCTATCACTGGTTTAAAACCTTTTATGATTTGCTGCCGGAAAGCGCCAAACAGGAGCGTGATTTTGAGCAGTTCAAGAAAGACGCCGACCTGATGGCGATTCAGCGTCATATCAAGATTCTGGGTATTTTTGTGCGCCTGTTCGAGCGTGATGGCAAATCGGGTTACTTAAAAGATTTGCCGCGCGTGATGTGGTATCTACTGGAAGAATCGCAGCCTTATGCCGAATTGCAGCCTTTTATGCAGTTTATTCGTGAAAAAGTTATGCCGGCATTTGAAGCCAAATATGGCCGTTATGAGGTAGCTGCCTGATGAAAGCCATGATTCTTGCTGCCGGTTTAGGTAACCGGATGCGTCCTTTAACCTTGCATAAGCCTAAACCCTTGCTGGAAGTGGGCGGTAAGCCGCTGATTGTTTGGCATATCGAAAAACTGCAGCGCATTGGCGTAACCGAAATTGTGATCAATACCGCCTGGCTGGGTGAAAAACTGGCTCAGGCTTTGGGGGATGGCAGCCAGTTTGGCGTTAATATTCTCTGGTCGCATGAAGGCGAAGGTTTGGAAACCGCAGGCGGGATTATTAACGCGCTGCCGCTGCTCGGTAATGAGCCCTTTATTCTGGTCAATGGCGATATCTGGACCACCATGGATTTTGCGCCATTATTGTCGGTACAGCTAGAGAATCAGCTGGCGCATCTGGTGCTGGTAGAGAATCCGGCACAGCATCCGCAAGGCGATTTCACCTTGTCGGAACAAAAAGCCTATACCTTTGATCAGGAAAAATCCGGTGAAAATCTGACCTATAGCGGTATTGCCGTGATTGATCCGCAGATGTTCCAGGGCCTGGAAGGTGGCAAGCGTCCACTGGCACCGTTATTGAAACAGGCCATGCAGGATGAAAAAATTGCCGCCAGCAAATTGCAGGGTGTCTGGGTAGATGTTGGCACTCCTGAGCGATTAAATGCACTGGATCAACAAATTCAGCAAGGTGTGTACGCTTAAGTGCATATTCACTAAGCACTCGCTGCTGTGACTTGGCAGATAAATCGGTATACTTTCAGCTAACTTTTTCGAGACGTTCATTGTTTATGCATACGTTTTTTCAGGAACTCAAGCAGGGTAGTCAGGCCTTGGGTTTAGAGCTCAGCGATGAGACTTTAAATTTATTACTCCAATATCAAGATGCTTTGGTGCTATGGAACAAAGCGTATAACTTGACCGCAATTCGTGATCCGAAAGAAATGCTGGTCAAGCATTTGCTCGACAGCCTGAGTATTCTCAACGATTTACCTGCCGGCCGTTTGCTGGACATTGGTACCGGTGGCGGTATGCCGGGCATGATCATTGCCTTATGTCAGCCGGAACGTCAGTGCGTGTTGCTGGACTCGAATGGCAAAAAAATCCGTTTCTTGAAGCAGTTTATTGCCGATCTGAAACTGCAAAACGTGGTGGCGGTCCAAACCCGAGTCGAAAATGAAGACAGTATCCGTGAGTTAGGCCAGTTTGATGTCATCACCAGCCGTGCCTTTGCATCTCTGACCGATTTTGTGGCGGCATCAAAACCGTTTATGCATGGACAGAGTATTATTGCTTCCATGAAAGGTCTGATTCCGGCCGATGAGGTTGAAGCATTGAAAGATGAGTTCAGCTGTGAAATTATCGAGCTAAAAGTTCCACGTCTGGACGAACAGCGTCATCTACTTTTATTAAAACATATTTAATTCATTCTAAGGATTGGGGTTACCATGGCACAAATTATTGCGATTGCGAACCAGAAAGGTGGTGTCGGTAAAACTACAACCGCAGTAAATTTGGCAGCATCGTTAGCTGTTTTGAAAAAGCGCGTTTTACTTGTGGATATGGATTCACAGGGAAATGCCACGATGGGTTCTGGTATCCAAAAAAACGACCTTCTATATTCTATTACCGATGTGTTGCTGGGCGAAGTGCCAATTGAAACGGCCATTACCAAATCGGAAGTGGGTTATAAGGTTTTAGGCGCAAACCGTGATTTGTCCGGTGTGGAACTGGCTATTGCCGAGCAGGAAGGGCGCGAGTTTATTCTGCGTGATGCACTGGGCGAAATTGAAAAAAGTTTTGACTATATTATTGTCGATTGTGCGCCAAGCTTAAGCTTAATTACCGTGAATGCGCTGGCTGCGGTACAGGGCGTGATGATTCCAATGCAATGTGAATACTATGCACTGGAAGGCCTGGCCGATTTAACCCAGACCATCGACCGGATTCAGCAGGCCTTAAACCCAGAGCTGGAAATTATTGGCGTGCTGCGAACCATGTACGATGCGCGTAATGCATTAACCCGTGATGTGTCTGAAGAGCTGCAGCAGTATTTTGGCAAAAAACTGTATGACACCGTGATTCCACGTAATGTGCGTCTGGCCGAAGCACCGGCGCATGGTTTGCCTGTAATTTATTTTGAGAAAAGTTCAAAGGGTGCAGTTGCTTACCTGAATCTGGCAGCTGAAATGTTAAAGAAAAGCAAAGTGAAAAAAGGAAGTAAAGCATGACCATAAAAAAACGCGGACTCGCCAAAGGTCGTGGTTTGGATGCCTTACTTGGGTCGATCCAGAAAGAAAAATTACAACTTGAAGCCCAGTCTTTGGATCATGGTCAGCTAAAACAGATTGATGTGCATTTATTAAAACGGGGTGAATATCAGCCACGCCGTTTTATCCATGAACAGGACTTACAGGAACTTGCCGCCTCGATTGAAAAACACGGGGTCATGCAACCGATTGTGATTCGTCCGATTGATGACGAACAGCATCCGTATGAAATTATTGCTGGTGAACGTCGCTGGCGTGCCGCACAGCTGGCGGGACTCACCGAAGTTCCGGCAATTGTCCGTGACCTGACCGATCAGGTGGCGATTGCACTGGCTTTAATTGAAAATATTCAGCGTCAGGATCTGAATCCGATTGATCAGGCCATGGCCTTGCAGCGCTTCCATGACGAGTTTGGTCTGAGCCATCAGGAAATTGCCGACACCGTCGGTAAGGCACGAACTACGGTCAGTAACCTGTTGCGTTTGTTGACTTTAACTGAAGAAGTTAAAGACCTGATGCAGCAAGGGCTGCTGGATATGGGCCATGCGCGCGCCATTTTGACCTTAAAAGCCAAAGATCAGCTGAAAGTGGCTGAACTGGTGATTGAAAAGAGTTTGTCGGTCCGTCAGACCGAACAGCTGGTGCGTGACTGGAGCGCACCAAAAAAAGAAAAACCAAAAGCAGAACCGGCACCGGATATTCAGCAACTGACACAACGTCTGTCAGAGCGTTTCAGTGCCAATGTCAAAATTGATCATAACAAGCAGGGTAAGGGGAAGCTGGTGATCAGCTATCACTCCTTAGAAGAACTAGATGGTATTTTAAATATCTGCTTGGCTGATTAATTTTTATTGTAGATTTATTGGGGAAAATCGAATGTGGGAATTGGTAAAAGCAGGCGGCTGGCTGATGCTGCCGTTACTGTTGTGCTCTGTGTTTACGCTGGCCATCAGTATTGAGCGTTTTTTACGTCTTAAGCGTGCCGGTGTGGTGCCGAAAGCCTTGCAATTACAAACCGGACAGCCGGTGCAAGGCGTGTTACAGCAGTTGCAGCAATCGGAAAATTTACAGCACAGTACTTTGGGCCGAATCTTTATGGCTGGTGCGCAAAATAAACACCAGTCTGAACAGTTTGCGCGTGCGCAGATGGAAGCGACAGCCTCTCAGGAAATTGGCTATCTGGAAAAAAATATTAATTTCCTCGGGACTTTAAGTGCTGTGGCGCCGCTGCTGGGCTTATTGGGGACCGTTCTGGGGATTATTGAATCTTTCCTGATGATTGATATCAGTTCAAGCAACCCGACTTTAATGATTCCGGGGATTTCCAAGGCGCTGATTACCACCGCAGCGGGTATGCTGATTGCGGTGCCGGCCTTATTTGCTTACCGTTATTTCCAGCGTCTGGTACAGGAATATGTGGCCGAGCTGGAACAGCAGGCGACGTTGTTTCATGCTGCGCTGTTTCATAAAACCCAGATTGTTGATGAAGACATTAAAAAAGCAGGCTAAGGTGACCTATGAAATTCAAACGCTCGCAAGTGGAAGATATTCATATTAACCTGACACCGATGATTGACTGTTTGCTGTTTATTCTGGTGTTCCTGTTACTGTCCACCAGTTTTAACCAGTTTAGCCGGATGAACCTGACCTTGCCGGAAGCGCAAGGGGTGCCACCGAAAGCCTATGACCAGAAAGTCGAGGTGGTGGTCGATGCTTCCGGGCATTATTCGGTCAACGGGCAGGCGCTTTCCAGCAAGGAAGTTGCTGATTTAAATACAGCAATTAAACAAATTTCCAATGATCGACGTGATTTAATGTTTATCATTGCGGCAGACGCGAAAGCTTCTCATCAGGATGTGATTCGTGTCATGGATGTTGCGGGACAACTGGGTTTCGTCAACATTAACATCAGTACGAAAGTACCAACTCGAGGCTATTAGTGAATCCGGATTATAAAGTCTACCTGCGTCTACTCGGTTATTTAAAACCTTTCTGGGGAATCGCAATTCTGGTTGTGGTGGGTTTTGCCATCAATGCGGCGACTGAGGTATCAGTGGCCAAGTTGCTGGAAAAAATTATTACGGCAATTCAGGAAAAAGACTACACCTTCACCCACCTGTTTCCTTTTCTGGTGGTGCTGTTGATGTTTTTTCGCGGTGTCGGCCTGTTTCTGGGCGGCTACTATACCGCGGTCATTTCACGTAATCTGGTGTTTAATGTGCGTCAGGAAGTATTTGCCAAATTGCTGCGCTTACCGTCGCAGTATTATCTGGACAATACCAGTGGCCACATTACTGCCAAAATCATGTATAACGTGGAGCAGCTGACAGCAGCCTCCACCGAATCTTTACGTACCTTGCTGCAACAGGGTTTAATTACCATCGCCTTGCTTGGTTACCTGTTTTATAGCAACTGGCGTTTGACCATCTGTATCCTGATTTTTGCCCCGCTGATTGGCCTGTTAATCCGGAAAGCCGCCAAGCGTATGCGTAAGCTGTCAATTCAGGTGCAGGATACCATGGGTGATGTGAACCACGTGGTGCAGGAAACCGTAAACGGCAATCTGGTGGTGAAAGGTTTTGCGGGTCATCAATACGAGCAGGAACGTTTTAAACAGAACTCGCTGGAAAATTTGCGCCGTGGCCTGAAAATGGTAGCTGTGCAGCAGCTAAACAGCCCGGTGGTACAGTTGATCATGTCGATTGCACTTTCCATTGTGATCTGGATTGCACTGCGCCCGGAAATTTTACGCGATACCTCAGCTGGTGAATTTGTGGCTTATATTACTGCTGCCGGGATGCTGAGCAAACCAATTAAAGCGCTAACCGATATCAACGAAAAACTGCAACGCGGTATGGCGGCGGCGCATTCTGTATTTGAACTGCTGGATATGCCGGAAGAAAAAAATACTGGTACCTTAACTCCAACCTTAAAAGGCAATATTGAATTTGATCAGGCCAATCTGGTCTATGCCGATGGCCATCATGCCATTCATGACTTTAGCCTGAATGTTAAAGCCGGTGAAACCGTGGCACTGGTCGGACGTTCAGGGGCGGGCAAAAGCTCACTGGTCAATTTGCTGGTGCGTTTTCAGGAATTATCTTCAGGCGGGATCAAACTGGATGGGCTGGATATTCATCAGATTGAACTGAATAGCCTGCGTACCCAAATTGCCATGGTCAATCAGCAGGTGGTGCTATTTAATCGTACCGTGCGTGAAAATATTGCGTATGGTCAGCTGGAAGGTGCGTCCGATGAAGAGATCATCGCGGCAGCTAAAGCGGCGTATGCGCATGATTTTATTATGGCCTTACCACAAGGCTATGACACACCACTCGGTGCGCAGGGTTTAAACCTGTCCGGTGGTCAGCGTCAGCGTATCGCGATTGCCCGTGCTATTTTGAAAAATGCACCGATCCTGATTCTGGATGAAGCGACCAGTGCATTAGACAATGAATCTGAATACTTTATCCAACGTGCCTTTGATGCAGCGATGCAGAATCGTACCACCATTGTCATTGCACACCGTTTATCTACCATCGAAAATGCCGACCGTATTGTTGTGATGGATCAAGGGCGTATTATTGAACAGGGTACCCATCAGGAACTGTTAAACCAGCAGGGTGCTTATTATCAGTTGCATCAGCGCAATTTCGAGGAATAATCAGCCATGTCATTTGCACAATTCATTCAGGACGCTTGGAACAAGCAAGCCAAATGGTTGGTTGTGCTACGGCCGTTGGCGCTGTTATATCGTGGTGGCAGTGTGCTGAATCAGAAGCTGTATGCTTCGGGGATGAAAGCAGCCTATACCGCACCAGTGCCGGTGATGGTGATTGGCAACATTACCGTAGGCGGTAGCGGCAAAACGCCGCTGCTGATTCATCTGGTTAATTATCTGCATAGCCTGAATGTGCGTGTTGGCGTAATTAGCCGCGGCTATGGCGGCAAAGGCCCATTCCCGGCCTATGTTGATTTTGAATCGACGCCGGACATGGTCGGCGATGAACCCTGTCTGATTGTACAATCTACCGGTGCGCCAATGGCGGTCGGTGCCAATCGTCAGCAGAGTATTGAATTGCTGCTGTCCAGACATGAACTGGACCTGATTATCAGTGATGATGGTTTGCAACATCTGGCGCTCAATCGCCAATTGGAATGGATTGTGCTGGACAATAACCGCGGTCTGGGCAATGAAAAAATTCTGCCTGAAGGTTATTTGCGAGAGCCGAAAAGCCGCCTGAATACAGCAACCGTGATTGAACATGCGGCACAGCCAAGTTCAGCGCTGAATATGCATCTGGAAGTGGCTGAGCCTTATTTACTTAATGCCATAGAGGGTAAGGTGTTTAATCCGCAAGAGGCTTTTTATGCCGTGGTTGGGATTGGTTTTCCGCAGCGTTTTTATCGCACCTTAGAGTCGATGGGCATCCAGCAATTCCAGTGCCACGAATTTCCAGATCATCATGATTATGAAATTGATGACTTGCAGTTTGAAGATCATCAACCGATTATTACCACCGAAAAAGATGCGGTGAAAATTTTGCCCTTGCTGAAACAGTATCCTGATTTTAACCGGGAAATCTGGGTGGTGCCGGTTGAAGCGGTATTGTCACCTGCTTGTTATCAGGTTTTGCATCAACAGTTAGCGCAGCTGGGTTTGACCCTGAATGAAGGACAGTTATGAAACACATCGTTATTCCTGCACGTTTTGCCAGTTCACGCTTACCGGGTAAGCCCTTACTTGAAATTCATGGCCGTCCCATGATTTTACGGGTGGTGGATCAGGCCAAAAAAGTCGAAGGTTTTGATGACTTATGTGTGGCGACAGATGATGTACGTATTGCCGATGTCTGCCGCGCTGAAGGGGTGGATGTGGTCTTGACTTCAGCAGATCATCCTTCCGGGACTGACCGTTTAAGTGAAGTAGCGCGAATCAAAGGCTGGGCCAGTGATGACATTATTGTCAATGTGCAAGGTGATGAACCTTTGTTGCCTGCGCAGCTGGTGAAACAGGTGGCGCAGCTCTTGGTCGATCAGCCAGGCTGTTCGATGTCGACACTGTGTGAACCGATTCATGCGCTGGATGAGTTTCAGCGTGATAGCATTGTCAAAGTGGTGATGTCCAAGCAAAATCAGGCTTTGTATTTTAGCCGTGCGACCATTCCTTATGATCGTGACGGGGCGAAAGATGCCGTGCCGCAATTGCATGATCAGGCTTATCGTCATTTGGGCCTGTATGCCTATCGGGTAAAACTGCTACAGGAATATGTGACCTGGGACATGGGTCTGCTGGAGCGTCTGGAAAGTCTGGAGCAACTGCGTGTGCTGGAAAATGGTCATCGGATTGCGATTGCCGTGGCTGAAGCCAATTTACCACCGGGTGTCGATACCCAGGAAGATCTGGATCGCCTGAATGCGCTTGATCTTGCGCATTTTGAATCGTAGAGCTGGCCATGCAGAATGAAGTGACTGCGCAGATTTATCCCTGGCAGCAAACAGTTTGGGATACACTAACGGGCAGATTTCCCCAGTTGGGCCATGGACTGCTGTTTTATGGTAAAAAAGGCTGTGGCAAAGAAGCTTTTGCGCAGCAGTTTCTGGCCTGGATTTTGTGCCAGCATCGTCATGAGCGCAATCTGCCCTGTGGCGAGTGCGGCAGTTGTCAATGGTTAAAATCAGATACGCATCCGAATTATGTTTATGTCACGATCGATGAAGAGAATAAAAAACAAAACGCGAAAATTAAGATCGAGAAGATCCGTGATTTATTACCATTTGTGCAACAAACCGTAGATGGCTGGCGGGTCATTGTGATTGAGCCGGCAGAAGCCTTGAATATTGCTTCTGCCAATGCCTTGCTAAAAACACTGGAAGAGCCGGGCGAGCGGGTGGTGATTATCCTGCTGGCCGATCATTACCTAAAGCTGCCCGCGACTATTCGCAGTCGTTTACAGCATTTTGCCCTTGACCGGATTGCTCCGGAACTGGCCCATGATTTTTTAAGCCAGCACTTGCCGGAGAGCAGCGAGCAGCAAAAACAGCTGCTGATGAATCTGTCCAATCAGATGCCGCTGCAAGCCATTCAGGTGGCCGAGCAGGACTGGTTCTTTAAGCGCGCCGACTTTGTACAGGACTGGCAAAAATTGGTCAGTCAGAAAAATATGCCGATGGCAATTGCAACCAAGTGGAATAAAGAGCTGAGTTTTAGTGAATTTGGTCAGATGTTTGAATACTTGTTGTCAGATTTGATTTGTGTCAAGCTAAATCAACCGGTGAAAAACATCGACCTGACACTAAGTGCGCTGGCCGAGCAGTATTCGCTGGAAGCATTATTTGATATTTATAGTGATATACAACAATCAAAACAGATGACAGAGCAGAATGTTCAAAGCAATCTGATTCTTGATCAGCTGTGTATAAAATTGATGAATCTTTAAGGGGAAACAGTATGCAGCCACGTATGGGCGGAATTATTCAGGCCAATATTCCAGATCTAGAAACGCTCTATTTAAGTTATATGCCCTATGTGGTCGATGGCGGACTGTTTATTCCTTCCAAGCAACCGGTGCAGATGGGCGAAGAAATCTTTGTACTGGCGACCTTGCCGGAACAATCACAAAAAATTCCACTGACCGGTAAAGTAATCTGGATTTCACAAAAACAGAATGGGGTGAAATTACAGGGCTTTGGTATTCAACTCAGTGGTGAAAAGGGTCTGTATTACAAAGCAGAAGCAGAAAGACTACTGGCAGGACTTAAGTCTTCAAATCGAAACAGTTACACTATGTAGTCTGTTCTAAGTTGTTGTAGGAAACGCCTGTGTTTGTAGATACGCATTGTCATTTAACCATGCTCGATTTAACTCCGTATGATGGAAATCTGGATCTGGCATTGGCGCAGGCGCGAGAAGCCGGCGTATCTAAATTTATGAGTATTTCGGTCGATCTGGATGACCATATCGAACTGGCAAAAATTGCCGCACGCCATGCAGATGTCGGTTATACCGTGGGTGTGCATCCTTGTGAAGATGCGGCCACCATGGCGCGTGCCACCACTGACTATCTGGTCGAGCTGGCACAACCGGAAAAAGTCTGGGCGCTGGGGGAAACCGGGCTGGATTATTATCACAGTACCGATTTTATTGCCGAGCAGAAAGACTGTTTTGCCAGACATATCCATGCCTCGCAAATCGTAAAAAAACCGGTGGTGGTACATACCCGTTCAGCCAAGCATGATACGGTTGATATTATCCGCGCGGAAAAATCAACCCATGGGATTTTGCACTGTTTTACCGAAGATTGGGAAACCGCCAAAGCGGTACTGGACTGCGGTTACTATGTCTCTTTCTCGGGTATTGTGTCTTTTAAAAATGCCCAGGATTTAAGGGATGTGGCCAAGCAGGTGCCACTAGATCGTGTCCTGATTGAAACCGATTCACCGTATCTGGCACCAATGCCATATCGTGGTAAATCAAATGAACCAAAATATGTTCCATATGTAGCCAAAGCCCTGAGTGATGTATATGATAAATCACTGGAAGAGATGGCTTTCATAACCATGCAGAATTTTGAAAACCTCTTGAACCAAAAGTAAAAATCTAGGATTTTTAAAACTGACCGATAAGTGCATAAGAGAGAGTTTATAGGGTGAAGATGGATCGTCAGGCTCAATTTCGAGCAAGAGAAACCTTAATTTTTCAAGTGGCAGAGCAATTGCTATTAGAAAATGGTGAAGCAGGGATGACGCTTGATGCCTTGGCCGCAGAATTGGACCTGGCCAAAGGCACGCTTTATAAACATTTCCAGAGTAAAGACGAGCTGTACATGTTGCTGATTATTCGTAATGAGAACATGCTGCTTGAAATGATCAAGGATGCTGAGAAAAAGTTTCCTGAACATTTGGCCTTCTTTATGCTGCATCACTTGCATCATCCAGAGCGTACGGTACTGTTCCATCAGATTGAAGAGCGCCTGTCGACTACCGGTATGGGCATCAACCATCTGTTTAACGAACTGTATCAGGTGCGTAAACAGCGCCTGCGTCTGATTATTCGCATGACCGAGCATTATCTGGAATCAATTCAGAGCAAAATGTCAGTGCGTGATTATCTGGCCTCGATCTGGTCATTGACGCACGGTGCGGCGGCCATTCTAAATTCCAGTTTTTACCAGCGTTATCTGGGTTCACGTGACACCTTGCGCGTGGCCTATATCGATCAGGCACTGGCCTTGCCGAAACAAGTTCAACATCTCGAACAGATCGTCTAAATCTCATGACTAGATCGCATCACTTCTCATCTGTTCGTGGTTTTACACTCATTGAATTGATGGTGGTGATTGTGGTCATGGCCATTGCCGCCTCACTGGTGCTGATGAATATTGGCGGGGTGGACCAGCGCAGCGCCATGCAGGCACGTGAAGTGTTTTTGATGGATGTGAAGAAGCTGCAACGCGAAGCGGACGATCAATCGCGTGTGCTGGCTCTAAATGTTCAAAATGCCACCGATGTGTCACCATTTCGTTATGAAGTTCTGGAATATTTGCCAGCAACCACCGCTACCGACAGTTCAAGCGTCATGCTCAGTCAAACCGCGACCCGCTGGCAAAAATATGCCGAATTTGAGATGCAAAGTTTGCCCGATGGAGTGAGCTTTCAGATCCAGCCTTTACAACACGGCTTTGAGAATGCGCAGAATGCCGCCTTGCTGCAAGGCGATGCCCCGAAACTGATCTGGCTCGGTAATGGCGAAATTAAACCGGTACGGATTCAGTTTTATTTCGAGCAGCTTCCGGTTGGGGCTGAAATCGAAATTGATCATCTGGGTAAGATCGTGAATGAAGAATAGATTATTTTCAGCCTTCTTATCGCCTGATCTGCAAAAACTGAGCCGGCTTTTTTCCAGCTGTTCAACATCCGCGTACCGATTACGAGCATATCCGCATCAGACCCGATTCAAGCGTATTGCCGGTTTTACCTTATTAGAAGTGATGGTGGCACTGGCGATTTTCGCTACAGCTGCCATGGCGCTGACTCAAGTGGCCATGCAATATACCCAGTCGACCTCTCATGCCATTTTAAGAACCAAAGCGCAGTTTGTGGCCTTAAACGAACAGGCATTAATGGAAATCCAGCAGGACTGGCTCACGGGTACGCAATCAAAACAGGTCACCCTGCAAGGTGAAAGCTGGCAAATTGATAAAAGCGCACAGCCCACCATTAGCCCGAATGTGCAGCGGGTAGAAGTGCAGGTCAGCTTATTTAACCTCGATACCGGTCAGGTTGAAGCCGGCATCACCCATTTGGTGTTTTTTAATCATCGGGCGGCGCAATGATTAAGGCTAAACGCGGATTTACCCTGGTCGAGCTGCTGGTGGCCATTGCCATCTTTGCGGTGCTGTCTGCCTTGGGCTGGAAAGTATTTGATTATCTGGTCAAGGTCAAAGACCGTAATCAGTGGCATGAACAGCAGTTAGAAGGACTGCAGAGTGCCTATCAACAAATCTTGCGTGACAGTATCCAGATTGTACCGCTGACCGCAAACATCAATAATGATATTCAGCCAGCTCTGGTACTACAAAACGGCCGTTTTAATTTTAGCAAGACCGGTGTGACCGATCCTTTGCAGCAGGGCATTGCCCCCACTGAACGGATTGAATATCAGTACCGGGCCGATGAACAAAAACTGTATCGTCTGAAATATGCCAATTTGCATCAGTCCGGGCAGGATCAGCCGGTTTCCAGCATATTGTTGGACAATGTTAGCCAGTTTCAGGTCAGTGTGCTGAATCCGCAGGAGCTGAGTAACTGGCCAGACGGCAGTATTGATTTAAATGATGATCAGCAAAAACGCAAACTGCCAAAAGGCATTAAAATAAATTTAACCGTACAAGATGTACAATATGAATGGATTTTTAGCCTGTTAAATACTGACTTCCTGAAATCAGACAATAAAACCACATCATAAGACAGGCAGTGAATGGGGTAATGGGACAGAACATGAAGCAGCAACAGGGTATTGCGCTAATCACCATTTTAATGATGGTGGCATTGGCCACCATTTTGGCGGCGACCATTGCCAAACGTCAGGCCTATACCGCAGAAAGTACCGCTTATTTAATGCGGCAGAACCAGTCCTTGCTCTATGCCAAAAGTGCCGAAGCCTTCTTTGCCGAATTACTCAAAGATGATGCTGAAAATGCTGCCGAGGTCGATCATCTACAAGAAAACTGGGCCCAGCCAATGCCAGCTTTTCCTGTCGAAGATGGTTTTGTGGCGGGTGTGTTGAGTGATGAATCGGGGAAGTTCAATTTAAATGCCTTGCTGAATGACAATGGCAATGTTAATGAAAATGCCAAACTGTATTTTGAACGGCTGCTGGTGCGTGTTGGCTTGCCTGCCCAAATCAGTGAAGCGGTAATTGACTGGCAAGATGCCGATGATTTACCCATCGGGCCGATGGGTGCCGAAAGTGGTTATTATCAGGGCCTACCTAATGGCTATTTACCTTCAAATTCCCTTTTTTATAGTGTCGAAGAACTGAAACAGGTGCGCGGCTTTGAAGAAGGACAATATCAGCTGTTGCTGCCTTATGTTAGTGCTTTGCCGAACCGCAGTACCAGTATCAACATCAATACGGCACCGGCCTTAGTGCTAGCCAGTATTGATGACAAGCTAGATGTCAATCAGATCCAGCAGCTGTTAGAACAGCGTCAGGCCAATCTGGAGCATTTTGCCAATACGCAGGAACTGTGGGAGCTGGATGCCTTTAAACAGGTTGATGCAGCCCTGAAAGCTCAGGTCGGTGCTTTACTGGGCGTGCAATCCAATTACTTTAAGGCAAAAATTGAAGTGATGCTGAGTGAACGCAAACGCCAGTTTAGTAGTGATCTGGTACGCGATAAAAAAACAGTTTATGTGGCTTATCGCAGCATGGCACCATTTTAAAATGCTGCGTTCTAGCGCAATTTTCACTGTGTATAAAGTGAGATAGGTTTTAGCTATCAAGTTAAACAGCAAATTTAATGCTTATTCCTTTAATTTTGCTTTATAATTAATAGTCGATTCACAAATAATCTGGCCTGATCGGGACACATGTTAATTCGTAAGTTATTTAAGTTTGAAAATGCTCATATTGTGCGTAACTGCACTTCAGACCGCTGTAAACGTTCAATACACGGCCATAGCTATAAAGTTGAGCTGTTACTTAAGGCAACGAAATTAGATCATGGTCAAATGGTCTATGATTTTGGCTTGCTAAAAGGTGTGATTAAAGAAATTTTTGATTCTTTCGATCATGCGATCTGTTTCTGGCAACAGGACAATCCGGATTATATTCAGGCCTGCCAAAACTTTAGTGCGCGCTGGGTCTCTTTACCGGTGTCGCCATCTGCCGAGCAGTTTTCCCGTATTTTCTTCTTTCTGGCGCAGCAGGTGCTGGCCTCAACCATCACCCAGAATGGTGAAGGTGATGTTGAAGTCTATTCGGTAATTGTGCATGAAACCGATACCGGTTATGCGCAAAGCTTTTTAGAAGATATTGAAAACGAACAAATGGGACGGCTTGCCCTGGATCAGATCGAGTTTTCAGCGCAGGTGCGTGCGGAATGGTCAGATCCCGAGATGTATGAAAAATTGAAACAGGGTATTAAATTCCAAAACCCAAGCGTAGATTTACAGGTTAAACTCTAATACACACATCCTGACATGGATATAAAGGATTTAATACAGGTATGTCTTTAACTGAACAGCAACACGAGAAACTGGAGAAGGTTCAGTTAGATGCGAGCTGGAAATATGCCCTGAGCGATTTTTTGCTGGGTGAGAAAATGGATGCCTTAAAAGCATTCCTACTCGAAGAAAAACAAGCCAATAAAGTGATTTATCCACCAAGTGGCTTAATTTTTAATGCACTAAATACCACGCCGCTAGAGCAGGTCAAAGTCGTTATTCTGGGCCAAGATCCTTATCATGGTCCGAATCAGGCACATGGCCTGAGCTTTTCTGTGCAGAGAGGGGTTGCATTACCGCCATCTTTACGTAATATTTTCCATGAGTTACATACCGACTTGGGGCTAGATATTCCCAAGCATGGCGATTTAACCCGTTGGGCGGAACAGGGTGTGCTGCTGTTAAACAGTGTCCTGACTGTTGAGGCTGCACAGCCAACATCGCATCAGAAGCGGGGCTGGGAAGAATTTACAGATCATGTGATTGATGTCCTAAATGAACAGCGTGAGCATATTGTGTTCATTTTATGGGGTGCCTATGCACAGCGTAAGGGACAACGCATTGATCCGAATAAACACTTAATCTTGAAAGCCGCACATCCGTCGCCGCTGGCGGCAAACCGTGGTGGTTTTTTTGGATGTAAAGTGTTTTCAAAAACAAATAATTACCTGAAACAACATGGCATTGAGCCTATAGACTGGCAGCTGGACGCATGACACAAACTCCCGTATTGAAACAGTATCATCCCGATTTAATTGTTGAAGAAGCACAAAATGGCTGGCGTATTGTTCGTTTGAACCGCCCAAAGTCGTTGCATGCACTGGATGAATCTATCGTGACTGCTTTACTGGAAGTCTTTCAGGACTTTCATACGGATGAGCAGGTGAAAGCCATTTGGCTTGACTCTACTACACCAAAAGCCTTCTGTGCCGGCGGAGATGTGCGCAAACTGCGTCAACTGGTGATTAATGACGAAGTTGAGGCCGCCAATAAATTCTTTGAACAGGAATATGCGCTGGATTTGTTGCTGCATAACTATGCCAAGCCGGTGCTGGTCTGGGGTGAAGGTTATGTGATGGGTGGTGGTCTTGGTCTGTTTATGGCAGCACCATTCCGTCTGGTAACCCCACATTCACGTCTGGCGATGCCGGAAATTAATATTGGTCTTTATCCAGATGTAGGTGCATCGCGCTTTCTGGCAGATCGGGGTGCTATTGGTCTGTTCACTGGTTTAACCGGTTCGATTATGACTGCCGCCGGCGCTTACGGAATTGGCTGGGCCACACATATCTGTGATGTCGCACGTGATGTGGTGTTGGACCGGATGATTAATATTGACTGGGATCATTATCCGGCCGGGGATTTCCGTGCTATTGATGATACCTTAAACAGTATGCACCGTCCGGTTGGACCAGGACCATTACAGAATTCGTTGGATGTAATTCATAGCGTGTGTCGTGGTGTCAACTTTGAACATGACTATGAAGCAATTGTCGGTTTAAGTGATGCGCGTAGCGACTGGCTGCGTCAGGCCAGTGAAAACCTGCAAAAAGGTTCACTGACAACTGCAGCCCTAAGCTGGTTATTATGGCAATGGGGCAAACAGGTGCATTCATGGAATGAAGTGTTTGAACTGGAAACCCAGATTTCGGCCTGGAAAATCAATCACCCTGACTTTGTTGAGGGTGTGCGTGCCCGTCTGGTCGATAAGGATTTATCTCCAGAGTGGAAGCAGGGCGCTGATCGCAGCCTAAAAGGTATTCTGGCCGATGATCCACCGGTGACGTCAATTCAAAGCTGGAATGACCTGCTGAAACGTCATGGTGTTATCAGCTGATTTATGTCTGATGTTGAAGCTTATTCTGATGAATACTGGATGCAGCATGCTTTTGAGCAGGCTGCATTAGCGGCCTCGCAGGGAGAAATTCCTGTCGGGGCAATTTTAGTCAGTCAGAACCAGATCATTGGGGCGGGCTATAATGCGCCCATTTCCCTGAATGATCCTACTGCGCATGCTGAAATTCTGGCGATTCGTCAGGCCTGTAGCCACATTGAAAATTATCGCTTGCCGGAAGATACCACGCTCTATGTTACGCTAGAGCCGTGTACCATGTGTGTGGGTGCACTGATTCATGCCCGGGTAAAACGGGTAGTATTTGGCACCACCGAGCCGAAAGCTGGTTCTCTGGTTAGTGCACGCCAATTGCTGGACAGTGGCTATTATAATCATCTGTTTGAATTTGAAGCGGGCTGTTTGCAAACCCAGTGTGCAGCCCAGTTGAGCGATTTTTTCAAGCTGCGTCGTGAGCAGAAAAGACAGCAAAAATTACAACAAAAGTCCTTAAATGATCAGAATCTTTAAAGCATTTTCCTCTACACTAAGCCGTGTATGTGATTGAATCCCTTTAGGAACAATAAAATGAACGCTATTCAAATTAAAAAAGAATTTAATGCGCCTGTAGCACAGGTATTTGAATTAATGTCGAAACATGCCACCTATAACACCGCTTTTGCACCTTTACAGGTTAAGCGTGTCAAGGATTCCGCTGATCCTGAACGCCCGGATGGTGTGGGTTCGGTGCGCCGGATGGGTTTTGGCCCGATTAAGCCTTTGCAGGAGCAGATTACGGTGCTCGAGCCAAATCAGCGGATTGAATATAAAATTATTAAAAATCCGTTGGTGAAACATCATTTGGGCGTGATTGAATTTGAGCCTGTGGCAGAAGATAAAACCCTGGTGACCTACCGGATTGAGCTGCAGGCACGCGCGCCTTTTGTTAGTAAACTCATTCTTGCCCAGTTGAAAACTGCAATTAAAATCGGTTTAAGTAAACTGGCTAAATCTGTATAAAAATCTGTAAATATGTCTGGAAACGCAATGACAGTTCAAATTATTACCATTGATGGGCCAAGTGGCTCGGGTAAAGGTACGCTTGCCGCCAAACTGGCTGCACATTATCAATTTCACTTGCTGGACTCAGGCGCGTTGTATCGTCTGCTCGGGCTGTCATTGCATAAGGCAGATTTGCTGGAAAGTCTGAGTAACGAACTAAGCAAATGCATCGAAATTGCAACAAATTTAGACATCAAATTTCAGAGCACAGCAACCGGCACTCAGGTCATGCTGGATGGCGAAGATGTCAGCCAGACCATCCGTACCGAACGTGTCGGAGAATATGCTTCAAAAGTAGCAGCAATTCCGGAACTTAGAACGGCATTGTTGGCCCGTCAGCGTGCTTTTGCCCAGGCGCCGGGGCTGGTAGCCGATGGTCGTGACATGGCCACCTCCATTTTTCCTGAAGCACAAGCCAAAATTTATCTGACTGCATCGGCAGAGTCGCGCGCGCAAAGACGTGTAAAACAGTTGCAGGGTATGGGGCTGGATGCTAAAATAAACGACATTTTAGCTAATATCGAAGCTCGCGACAAACGGGATATGGAGCGCGAAGTTGCTCCACTCAAGCCAGCGGTTGATGCTTACATCATTGACAGTTCAGATTTGAACATCGATGAAGTCTTTCAACTGATGACACGTTATGTCGATCAGCAATTAGCAAACTAAATTTATTCAGCGAATGCATAGCTTGATCAGTTTTATACGGACTATGTAAACGCTTAACTGAACCGGCCTTGTCTGATCCAAGACCGCTGACTTTATCGGAAATATCATGACCGAATCTTTTGCAGCCCTCTTTGAAGAAAGCGAATTAAACCTCAACGTTGAAAAGGGTGCTGTCATCCAAGGCGTTGTAGTAAGCATCGACTCTGATTGGGTAACAGTTGACACTGGCCTTAAATCTGAAGGTATTGTTGACCGTGCTGAATTCTTAAATGAACAACGTGAACTTGAAGTTCAAGTTGGTGATACTGTTGATGTTGTTGTTGAAGCTCTCGACAACGGTATGGGTCAAACAGTTTTATCACGTGAAAAAGCGAAACGTGCTGAAACTTGGACTAAACTTGAAAAAATCTTTGAAGACGGCGAAATCGTTACTGGTGTTATCTCTGGTAAAGTTAAAGGCGGTTTCACTGTTGACATCGGTCCAGTTCGTGCGTTCTTACCAGGTTCTTTGGTAGACACTCGTCCTATCCGTGACACCACTCACCTTGAAGGTAAAGAGTTAGAATTCAAAGTTATCAAGCTTGATGCTAAACGTAACAACGTTGTTGTTTCTCGTCGTGCTGTTATGGAAGCTGAATCTTCAGCTGACCGTGAAGCGCTTCTTGCTCAGCTTGAAGAAGGTCAAACAGTTACAGGTACGATCAAGAACCTTACTGATTACGGCGCCTTCGTTGACCTTGGTGGTATCGATGGTCTTCTTCACATCACTGACATGGCTTGGAAACGTATCAAGCACCCATCAGAAGTTGTTGAAGTTGGTCAAGAAGTTACTGTTAAAGTACTTAAGTTTGACAAAGAACGTAACCGCGTATCTTTAGGCCTGAAACAATTAGGCGAAGATCCATGGTTAGCGATCATGAGCCGTTATCCTAAAGGTTCTATCGTTAAAGCCCGCGTAACTAACTTAACTGACTACGGTTGCTTCGCTGAAATCGCTGAAGGCGTTGAAGGCTTAGTACACGTTTCAGAAATGGACCACACAAACAAAAACATCCACCCATCTAAAGTTGTTCAGATCGGTGACGAAGTTGACGTTATGGTTCTTGAAGTTGATGAAGAGCGTCGTCGTATTTCTCTTGGTATCAAACAAACTCGTGCTAACCCATGGGAAGAGTTTGCTAAGAACCACGACAAAGGTGAAAAAGTTTCAGGTACAATCAAGTCAATCACTGACTTCGGTATCTTCATCGGTTTACCAGGCGGTATCGATGGTCTAGTTCACTTGTCTGACATCTCTTGGAACGAACAAGGCGAAGAAGCGATTCGTCGTTACAAGAAAGGTGACACTGTTGAAGCGGTTATCCTGTCTGTAGACGCTGAAGGCAACCGTATCAGCCTTGGTATCAAGCAATTGAACAGCGATCCATTCAACGATTTCTTAGCTGCTAACGAACGCGGTGCGCTGGTTAAAGGTACTGTAACTGCTGTTGACGCGAAAGGCGCGACTGTTAAGTTGGCTGACGAAGTTGAAGCAACTCTGAAAGCATCTGAAATCAACCGCGACCGCGTTGAAGATGCAACTAAGTTCTTAGAAGTTGGTCAAGAAGTTGAAGCGAAAATCATCAACGTTGACCGTAAGTCTCGCTCTATCAACTTGTCTATCAAAGCGAAAGACGAAGCTGAAGAGAAAGAAGCAGTAGCTAACTTACGTCAAGCAACAGCTTCTCAAGACAATGGTCCTAAGACTATTGGTGATCTGATCAAAGCTCAGATGAACCACTAAGTGGCTGTGGAAAAGTATGATTAATGTAATTTAACTCTTACTTTTTACACAAATACTGTAAACGGTAGCGTAGTATTAACTTATTGCGCTACCGTTTTGTATTTAAACAGGTTATTATCGGTTTTGAGTTAAAGTAGCTTGATAATTAAAGAGGTCGCAGATGACTACTGAAGCACTTAATAAGTCTGACTTAATAGAGCGAATTTCCCTAAAAAATCCACATTTAGCGGAACCTTTAGTTGAAGAAGCTGTTAAGATTATGATTGATCAAATGATTGAATCACTGTCTGCAGATAACCGAATTGAAATTCGTGGATTTGGTAGCTTTGCATTACATCATCGTGAGCCACGTGTAGGTCGTAACCCGAAAACGGGCAAGTCAGTTAAAGTGGCGGCAAAAGCGGTACCTCATTTCAAACCAGGTAAAGCATTGCGCGATGCAGTGAACGCATCTGCAGAGAAATAATTAATTTATATCCTGAGGTGTGTTTATGCGTTACGTCTTAGTCGCATTATTGATTGTACTGTTTGGCTATTCATTGGCTCTGGTTTTACAAAACGGGACCGAGCTGTCGGTTGACCTTTTGTTCACTCAAGTTCCAGCCATGCGTTTGGGGTTGTTGTTATTACTGACCCTGGCATTGGGTGTTGTTGTTGGACTTTTACTGGGTGTGCAGATTTTCCGCGTATTCCAGACCAGCTGGGAAATCAAGCGACTGCGTAAAGATATTGACCATCTGCGCAAAGAGCAAATTCATACGGCACAGTTGGCAGCGGCTGAGGCAGCTGCAAATACGCGCCATGAAAAAACGGTAGTCGATATTCATCCGAATGATCGTTCATCTACACCTTTATAGTGGACGCTTGAATAAAGTTGAATGGCTTTTTTGAGGTCTGCAACTTGAAATATTTAACGCTTAAGAGCTGATCTCCTAAGCGTTTTTTTATGCAGCCATGTTTTGAAACGCTTAGTTTAATCCATAAGGTTTTATAAAGAAGCAGTTTAATTTAACTGCTTTGCTTATATTCAATAAAATTCACTTGGTTGCCAGATTTGAAATTCGTATAATGCTTTAATTTTGTCAGTTTTAAGGGTCTTCTCATGAGTATTATCGTTGCTTTAGATGCAAAAAGTCATTACGACGCAATGACAATTGCCGAGCAGCTAGACCCAGCCTTATGTCGGGTCAAGGTCGGTAAAGAGCTGTTTACCCATGAAGGGCCAGCAGTGGTCAAAGCACTGCAAGATAAAGGCTTTGAAGTTTTTCTGGATTTGAAATTCCACGATATTCCTAATACCACGGCTCAGGCGGTATGTGCGGCAGCAGACTTAGGGGTGTGGATGGTGAATGTGCATGCCTCTGGCGGCCGAAAAATGATGGAAACCTGTGTAGAGCGCTTAAAAGCAGGGAATTACAATACCCAGCTTATTGCGGTGACTGTTTTGACCTCAATGGGTCGTGAAGATTTACGTGATATCGGTTTAGATATTGAGCCATTTGAACAGGTGAAGCGTTTAGCCGCCTTAACCAAAGACAGTGGTTTAGATGGTGTGGTTTGTTCAGCGCAAGAAGCCAAGATGCTACGTGAAAGCTTGGGTCAGGAATTTGCTCTGGTAACGCCGGGGATTCGCCCTGAAGGTTCAGCTGCAGATGACCAGAAGCGTATCGTCACGCCTAAACAGGCGATGATGGATGGTTCAACACATCTGGTGATTGGTCGCCCAATTACCAAGGCGGAACATCCTCGTCAAATGCTTAAAGATATTCTAGCGACGTTGTAATCTCCCTAAACCCCCCTTTTCCAAAGGGGGACTCCTCCCTTTGTAAAGGGAGGTTGGAAGAGGTTAAATCTAAATCACTGCCAGAATACTGACCACGATAGGTGCCAATACTGACAACACAAAACCACTGACCATGGCATGAGGAATAAAGTCATTGCCACAGGCCTGTTTCACCATTGGTAAGGTCACATCCATCGCTGTAGCGCCGGCAGAAGAAATGGCCGCACGCGAATAACGCCAACCCATCAGATACATCAGCACAATCGCAAAGATTTCGCGGAATAAATCATTCATCAGGGCAATACTGCCCAGTTCAGCTGTACGCAGTTCACTAATTACAATCCCGCTCATGGAATAAAAGCCATAGCCTTGCGACAGCATGATCAGATCTTTTAGGGAAATGTGTGATAGCCAGAATAAGCAGAACAGCGCCCCTAAAATCGAGCCAACAATACAGCCCACTGGCACCAGCAGGATGTTCCAGTTTAACCAGGAGTGGTCAAGTGGCGCACGTGCGAGATCAAAACCAATCATTAGCATAAAGACCAGTAATAAATGCCAGGTACTAATATGTAAATTGAGCTGCCAATATTCACTGCCCAGATAAAGCAGATAACCAGCGGCTAAAGCAATGAAGGCATAACTGATATTGAGTAAGGATTGTAGTACCAGACTGAAGGATACGCGTCCTTGGCTGGGCTGAAAACCGGCCCATTTAAACAGGCCATAACAGCAGGCGAAAGCGCCGAGACTGGTGCTAAATGAAATCAGCATTGCGCTGGTTAAAATACGTTCCGGTTGAGGGATTTGGTTTAAAGTCTGGGTAAATTCAAGTGAAATGGCGATCAGTAGAATATAGCTGAAATAAGGTAACAGTTTCAGCATAAGCTGTTGCAGCCAGCGGGGAAACCGGGCTGCAAAGGCATAGCCGAGATAGAGACAAAATAGTAGCTGGAAAATAAGCCAAAAGGATTGCATCTATACTCGCCTAAAATCAATTCCTGCTTATTATGCCTGAATTAGCTGGCCAGCTGTTGTTTTGCACGTTTATTCAGTAAGCGATAATCAGCCGGATTCACTTTCTGGGTTTTTAACCAGTATTTCCAGGTATAGGTCGGCCAGAGGGCAAAGTTTTTACCACCATCTTGCTGATACCAGCTGACACAACCGGATTGCCAGATGGTCCCGGCCAGCATCTCCTGAACATAACGGTTATAGTCATCATGAACCTGATCTTTAATGACTATGGCATCGGTCTGGGTACGTTCGACCAGCTTGATCATCTGCAAAATATAGTCAACCTGTGCCTCAATCATAAACACTACGGAATTATGCGCCAGCACGGTATTGGGGCCTAGCAGCTGGAACAGGTTGGGAAAGCCTTTGGTGCAAATGCCATAATAACTTTCGGCGCCATCTTTCCAGGCCTGTTTCAGCTCCACGCCATGTTCACCGACACAATCAAACGATTTCAGATAAATGCGCGGATCGGTAATAAAACCGGTGCCATAAATCAGACAATCAATTGGGCGTTCTTTGCCATCTTTGGTGATGATGCTGTGTTCAGTCAGCTCCTGAATGGCATCAGTCACCAGTTCGACATTGGTGCGATTAAAGGTCGGATAATATTTATTGGAGACCAGAATACGTTTACAACCCATAATATAGTCAGGAATCAGCTTGGCGGCGATGCGTTTGTCCTTGACCTGATATTTTAAAAAGGCTTCGGCCAGTTTCTGGGTATATTTCATTACCCCCGGTTTTACAATCGGCACCACGCGAGATTCATTGGACCAGTACAGGCGGGCACGGTGCAGTTTTCTAAACCAGTCAAACTTTTTAAACAGCTTTTTTTCAAGCTGGCTATAGAGTCGCTCATCGCGTGGAATCACCCAGGCGGCGGTACGCTGAAACACATACAGCTGTCTGGTTTGCGGGGCAATTTCCGGAATATATTGAATGGCACTGCCGCCAGTACCAATTGAGGCGACATTTTTACCGTTTAAGTCGTATTGATGATCCCACTGCGATGAATGAAAGACCTTGCCTTTAAATTTTTCGATCCCCGGAATATGCGGAATTTGTGGCACATGCAAGGGTCCGGAGGCAAATACCACGTATTGGGCAATTAGCTTGCGCTGCTGATTGAGCTGTAAATGCCATTCGCAGTCCTGTTCCTGATAATGCGCAGACAGGACTTCAGTCTGAAACTGGCAATAATCTCTGAGCTGGAACTGATCGGTCAGGCCCTGAATATAGGCAAAAATCTCTGGCGCTTCGGCATAGCGTTTCGACCAGTCGGTTTTGGGCGCAAATGACAAGGAATACATATGCGATTGCACATCACAGGCCGCACCCGGATACTGGTTTTCCCGCCAGGTGCCACCAACCTCATTGGCTTTTTCCAGAATCATAAAATCGGTGATCTGTTGCTGCAGCAGGCGAATAGCCATCGCCAGGCCACCAAAACCGGCACCAATAATGGCAATTTTAGTTTTTTGAACAGCATGATTTGTAGAAAAATCATGATTTGACAATGCGTCATGCATAGTTGTATATCCTTTTCTTTTTATTTCTATGATTAGCATATAAGCGGGTCAGTGCAGATGCCATGATAGCACTGACAAAAAAATTGATATTTTCGGCAATTTAAAAATAGTGAATGATATAGTAAAACAGATACACAGACGTGACTCAAGCGCCCCTATGAAACGATCCATTCTCGGTCTCATGTACTTAATTCAAGGTATGCGAAATGCCGGAATTGATGTGGATGAGCGTTTGCAAAGTATCGGACTGCATGCAGATGCACTGGATGCCAGTTCGGTGATTCATCCGCGACTGGAACTGGATATTCTGAAGATTATTGGCGCCGGGGTGCGACCTGAGCAGGGTATTTTTATTGGCCAGCATTATGCACTGGCCGGTTATGGTCCCTTGCTGATGTTACTGGTGACCTCTGACACTATTGCGACCGCGATTGAAAAAGGCATTCAGTATCAGGGGCTGACTCATCTGACCGGGCAGCTAAAGCTGAAACATGAAGCAGATCGGGTGGCGCTGCAATATCTGCCGAATGATCTGGATAGCGATTTGGGTATGCTGCGGGCGCAATGTGAAATTTCCGGGACTTTCAAGTTTATTCAGGATCTTTACAAGATGATGAGCCTGAATGTGCCGCAAATCCGTATTGAACTGCCATTTGCACGTCCAGATCAGGCACAGGCCCTGGTGGCTTATCATGACTATTATGGTCATGACTTGTGTTTTGGCCATGACCATGCAGCGTTCTGGTTCGAGCAGTCGGTGCTGGAAGTGAAAATTCCATCCGCCGATTCAATTACCTTTAAGACCTTTGAAGAAAAGTGTATTGAAGAGCTGCAGCGCTTAAAACTGGATGATCAGGCACCGACCTTGGTGCAGCGGGTCAAAGATTATCTGGAATTGCAGCAGGGCGTGATGCCGACCATGGCCGAAACCGCGCAGGCCTTACAGATTCCAGAGCGCACCTTGCGTCATCAGTTACAGCAGCTGAACACCAGTTATAAACAGATTCGTGAAGATTTAATTAAAGACAAGGCATTGAGATTAATTGAATATCAAGCTTATTCAATTGAAATGATTGCAGAGTTACTGGGTTATTCAGAACCTGCGGCCTTTAATCATGCCTTTAAACGCTGGTTTGGACAAAGTCCGCGCCAGTATAGGAAATAGCCTAAGCATTTTAAACCCAAAGTGGTATATTGTGCGGCGGTTATCTTCGTTATCATTTATTAACCCCAAAAGTACTGAATAATATGTCTGACTTCAACTCATCCCACAACACAGCATATACTCCATTGTCTCCGGCAGAACGCTATGCACAGGCGTTGGCGTCGGGGCAGTTCATGCCAGATGAAGCACAGGCCGAAGCGGTACACGAGCTGGATCGGGTGTGGCAAGAGTTAATTCAGCGTTATAAAGCCTCGAAAAAGGCCTTTCGCCGTTTTCGTCGTCAGACATCTCCGCGCGGTGTGTATATGTGGGGTGGGGTTGGACGCGGTAAAACCTGGCTGATGGACCAGTTCTATGAATCAATTCCGTTTCGCCGCAAAATCCGTATGCACTTCCATCACTTTATGCAGCATGTGCATCGTGAACTGAACAAACTGTCAGGGCAGCGTAACCCCCTCGATACAGTGGCTGACCAGATTTATAAAGATGCGGTAATTATCTGTTTTGATGAATTCTTTGTATCTAACGTGACTGATGCCATGATTCTCAGCGACCTGTTCCAGAAGCTGTTTAATCGCGGCATTACTTTGGTGGCCACCTCAAACATCGCGCCAGATGGCTTGTATAAAAATGGTATTCACCGTGACCGCTTTATTCCAACCATTGAAATGGTGAAAAAGAACTGTGCCATTTTAAATGTCGATGCAGGAGTGGATTACCGTTTACGCGTGTTAAAACAGGCGCAACTGTTTAAATCACCGCTGACGCATGACCATAATGTCTGGATGGCGCAGCGTTTTGATGCGCTGACTCATACCCAAACCCATTCGGATGAGCCCATTACCATCAACAACCGTTTAATTGAAACGGTGGCGCATACTGAAGATGTGTTGTGGTGTGAATTCTCGGAAATGTGCCTGAAACCGCGTAGCCCAGCTGACTATATTGAAATTGCCAACCTGTACAATACCGTGCTGGTCAGTAATGTGCCGCATTTAACCGATTATCTGGCCGATGGTACACGCCGTTTTATTTATCTGGTCGATGAGTTTTATGATCGTGGCGTAAAGCTGCTATTAACTTCAGAAGATTCGATTATTGAACTTTACCAAGGTGAAAAACTGGCCTTTGAAATTGAACGGACGCGTTCACGTTTGCTGGAAATGCAGTCAGATGATTATTTACATGCAGCGCATCGTCAGATTTCAGCTGCGGGTGCATCGACTGAAGCATCTTAATACTGAATTCGACATATTTAAAAAGCGTCCAACCGGGCGCTTTTTTTGTAGCAAAAAATCTTTGCTGCTTTTATCGACATTTTGTTCAATTCATGGCTTAATCTTGGCTAATAATAAAACCCGGAAGGGCTGAAGTGCCGAATTTTCTTTACAATTCTGAACTTAAGTCTAATTCCGACATTTCAAAAACTTTATACACTGTAGGTTATATATTTCGCTTAATGATAATGTCACATCCTAAGATTATTTTATTTTTAAATAGCAACATTTATTTAATAAAAAATGATCACTATTTAGCAATGTGATAATACTATTCAGCCAAATATAAATCGGTATACTAGAATCTCTTGTATAAAAAGTAGCAATATCAGGAAAGACAATGACTGCACGTATTCAAAAAGGCAAGTTAGCGATTGCTAAAGAACTTTACGATTTCATCGAAAATGAAGCATTACCAGGTTCTGGTTTAGACAGTGACACCTACTGGAAAAACTTTGAGCAAGTCGTTGTCGACCTTACGCCTAAGAACAAGGCATTGCTTGCCAAACGTGATGATCTGCAAGCGAAGATTGACGAATGGCATCGCAATAACACATTTGAACTAGAAGCTTACAAAGCCTTCTTGTCTGAAATTGGCTACTTATTACCAGAAGTAGAAGATTTTCAAATTACGACTGAAAATGTAGATGAAGAAATTGCATTACTGGCAGGCCCACAGTTAGTTGTCCCTGTACGTAATGCGCGTTACTGCCTGAACGCAGCCAATGCACGTTGGGGTTCTCTATATGACGCACTATACGGCTTTGACGTAATCTCTGAAGAAGATGGCGCAGAAAAAGGCAAAGGCTATAACCCGAAACGTGGTGAGAAAGTTATCGCATTCGCGAAAAACTTCCTGGATGAAACTTTCCCGTTGGCGCAAGGTTCACACGCAGATGCAACAAAATATGCGGTTGAAGGTAATGCACTCGTTGTTAGCCTGAAAGATGGCTCAACTACGACTGTTGCAGATGCTGCTAAATTTGTCGGTTATAATGGCGAAGCGGCTGCACCAACTGAAGTTGTGCTGAAAAATAACGGCCTGCATGTCATCATCCAGATTGATGCCAACAGCCCAATTGGCCAAACTGATGCTGCTGGTGTTAAAGACGTAGTTCTTGAAGCTGCAGTAACAACAATCCAAGACTTGGAAGACTCTGTTGCAGCGGTTGATGCTGAAGAAAAAGTAGAAGGCTACCGTAACTGGTTAGGCCTGATGAAAGGTACACTGGAAGAGTCGATTGAGAAAAATGGTAAAACCATTACCCGTAAACTCAATGCTGACCGTACCTTCAAAAATGTTGAAGGCGGTGAAACCAAGGTTCATGGCCGTTCATTGATGCTGCTTCGTAACGTAGGTCACTTGATGACCAACCCGGCGATTCTGGTCGATGGTGAAGAAATTTATGAAGGCATCATGGATGCATTGGTAACACCTCTGCTTACCGTGGCTGACATCCGCGGTGAAAACACGATCAAGAACTCGCGTAAAGGTTCAATGTACATCGTGAAGCCAAAAATGCATGGTCCAGAAGAAGTGGCATTTGCAGTTGAGTTGTTTGAACGTGCTGAACAGGCGCTAGGCTTACCTGCGAAGACTTTAAAAATTGGTATCATGGATGAAGAACGTCGTACTTCTGTGAACCTGAAGAACTGTATTGCACAGGCGAAAGACCGTACCATCTTCATTAACACAGGCTTCATGGATCGTACTGGTGACGAAATCCATACCTTCATGGAAGCGGGTCCATTCGTTCGTAAAGGCGAAATCAAAGGTCAAAAATGGTTCCCGGCGTACGAAAACCGTAACGTGATGGTCGGTCTGCAAACCGGTTTACGTGGTAAAGCACAGATTGGTAAAGGCATGTGGCCTAAACCAGACATGCTGCTAGACATGTACAAAACCAAGACTGAACATCCAGAAGCGGGCGCAAGCTGTGCATGGGTTCCATCACCAACAGGTGCAGTGGTTCACGCGATTCACTACCATCAAATTAATGTTGCGAACCGTCAGCAGGAACTGCTTGCGACTGAAGCGCTGCCATTAGATGACCTGTTAACGCCACCACTGGCAACAGACACCAACTGGTCTGACGAAGAGAAACTGAAAGAGCTTGAAAATAACTGTCAGGGTATCCTAGGTTATGTGGTTCGTTGGGTTGACCTGGGTGTGGGCTGTTCGAAAGTTCCAGACATCAACGATGTTGGCCTTATGGAAGACCGCGCAACTTTACGTATTTCTTCTCAGCACGTTGCTAACTGGTTACGTCACGGTATCGTCACGCGTGCACAGGTTGAAGAAGTGATGCAACGTATGGCGAAAATTGTGGATGAGCAAAATGCCAACGATCCACTGTACACGCCAATGGCAGCAGACTTTGCCAACAACGTTGCATTCCAGGCAGCGTCTGACCTGATCTTCAAAGGTGGCGAGCAGCCAGCAGGTTATACCGAGCCGCTATTGCACGCAGCACGTTTAAAATTAAAAGGCTATACAGGTGACTAATCCTGAATTTGCCTGATCTAAAAAAGCCTTCTTCGGAAGGCTTTTTTTATGGCAATAATTACACACCGAATAGCACTAGAACTTTCTGTGCAGACCTTTTAGAGTGAGGAAAATCATCAAAATCTGGAAGATGTTATGGGCGCGTATCAATTTCTTGATCAACAGTTTATTGCCGGTGAATGGATCAAGGGCACTTCAACCCGAATCCTGGACAATCTGAATCCTTATACCCAAGAAAGCATTTTAAAATTACAAGGTGCCAGTATTGTCGATGTTGACAGTGCCTATGCGGCGGCTTTTGAGTATGCCGCAAAGTGGGCAGACAGTTCAGCTGAAGCGCGAAAAAATCTGCTGCTGCGTGTGATTGAGATTATTCAGGCGCGTCGGGAGGAAATTATCGACTGGCTGATTCAGGAATCGGGCAGTACCCGTTTAAAAGCCAATATTGAAGTCGATGCTGCAATAGGCATTTTAAAAGAAAGCTCGACTTTCCCGGAGCGTATGTTAACTCAGGAACTACCATCTCCCGATTCGACCCGTCAAAGCTATGCGGTACGTAAACCACTGGGCGTGGTGGCGGTAATTAGCCCATGGAATTTTCCTTTTCATTTAAGTATGCGTTCGGTGGCGGCGGCGTTGGCACTGGGCAACACTGTGGTACTGAAACCGGCCAGTGATACGCCAATTACCGGTGGCTTGCTGCTGGCGAAACTGTTTGAAGAAGCCGGTGCACCAGTGGGCAGCCTTAGTGTGCTGGCAGGTGCAGGTAGTGAAATTGGTGATTATTTTGTGGAACATGAAGTGCTGAAACTGATTTCCTTTACTGGTTCCACCGAAGTGGGCAAGCGCGTAGGGCAATTGGCAGTGGGCAGTCCGAATTTAAAACGGCTGGCGCTGGAGCTGGGCGGAAACGCACCTTTGGTGGTGCTGGATGATGCCGATCTGGACTTGGCGGTAGAACTGGCGGTGATGGGGCGCTTTTTGCATCAGGGGCAGATTTGCATGAGTACCAACCGCATTATTGTTGATGCAAAAGTGCATGACAGTTTTGTCGGTAAACTGGTTGAACGCAGTAAAAGCATTCCTTTTGGTGATCCGAATGAAGATACTACAGTGATTGGCCCAATTATTAACCGCGATCAGGTGCAGAAGATTCAGCATATTATCCAGCAAGGACAAGAGGCTGGCGCGACGCTGGTACTGCAAGGTGCCACGCGCGGTCATGTGATTCCACCGCATATTTTTATTGATGTTGACCCGGCGTCGAGTCTGGCGCAAGAAGAAAGTTTTGGGCCGGTACTGCCGGTGATTAAAGCGCAAAATGAAGCTGAAGCACTGATGCTGGCCAATGCCACACGTTTTGGCTTATCGAGCGCGGTCTGTAGCGCCAATATTGAACGTGCCAAAGCCTTTGCCTTAAAAATTGACGCTGGGATGACGCATATCAATGCCATTACCGTGGCGGATTATCCGAATGCGCCTTTTGGTGGCGAGAAAAATTCCGATCTGGGGCGTTTTAATGGTCAATGGGTCTTAGAAGAGTTTTGTCGCACCCACTGGTTAACGCTACCTAGTTAAAGCGTAGGCGCAACTTAACCGCCTGAAGGCGTATAATAGAGCTGTCTAAACTGAGCAGCCATATTGCCATGTGTGCCAACTTTAAACCGCTTACGCCACAACAGCGACAGGATTTAAATCTCCCGGATATTCCTTTTGAATATGAAGATGAGGTCTATCCGGGCTATCACTTGCCGTTGCTGTTCAAATCTGAACAGGGACTGGAATGGCGTAAGGTGATGTTTGGTTTGGTACCCAAATGGGCGGAAGATAAGAGCATTGCCCATAAAACCTATAATGCCCGTAATGAAACCCTGTTACAGAAACCCAGCTTTCAGGAAGCGGTGCTGAAACGCAAGTTTGGGGTCATTCCGGTAACGGAGTTTTATGAGTCCAAATATATTGACAATAAACCGCAGCGCTGGGGCGTGCGCCGTAAAGATGGGCAGGCATTTTATATTGCGGCTTTATATGAAATTTGCAAAATTCAGGATGAGATTATTCGTTCCTGCACCATGATTACCATGGATGCAATTGACCATCCAATGATGAAAGACTTTCATGAGCCGGGCAATGTAAAACGTTCGGTAATTGTGATTCCACATGCACGTTTGCAGGAATGGCTTGGTCAAACTCAGCCGGATATTCAGCGTTTTGTCGAAGGCTTTCCGGTTGAAGAGTTTGAATGTTCGCATGTGCCAAAAATAAAAATCGAAAAAGTTAGTCCCCAACTGAACTTTTTCGATTCTTTGTCATAAGCAGTGTGCAGAATGCTGGATGATTAACGCGATAAGTTATTAAAAATATGACGCAAACTGTCCATCATTTTTTCAATCTGTAGCGGGGTTAAACCTTCAAAGGACTGTTCCAGTACCACACCGGTCAGGTCATTGATTTTTTCGGTCATGGCATGGCCCTGATCGGTCAAAATAACCCGGGTGATGCGTGCATCATCTTCACAGGAGTAGGTTTCCACCAGGCCTTCTTCTTTCAGGCGATAGACAATTTTGGTGGTGGTCGACATCTTTGATACCACCATGTCTGACAGGTCGGAAACGCTGGCATTCGGTTTGGCTTTTAGCGCAATCAGAATGCGGCGGCGTGAGTTATCCAGACCATATTTCTTGAGTGCATGATCGACATTTAACACATATTGAGCATGGACTTGGGTTACCCAGTAATAAGGAAACTGCTCAATATTGAAGTCTTCAGTAGAAGGCAGAAATTTGGAATATTTCTTGGTCATTTAGTTATTCCTTGCATTTTTAATTGTATTTGTGTGAAATCCCATCACATTTTATTTGAAATGTCATATGCTTAGCAAGTCGTTTTAATCGTATTCGTCAATAAAAGGCTCAGTCAAAGCGGTTTTATCGGGAGATCAGCTGGCTTAGACTGGGATAGTTAGGGAGAGATCATCCCTATTTTAGTCCTGATAAATGGTCACAATCTTCTGTGTAAACTTCAGTATTTCATCTTAAAGATGCGTATTTTTAAAGTGGTTTAGATGAGTAATGAGGATGAAGGTTTTATCCAGCAATCATTCTGCCTAAAACACCCCAAAGTCTTGTCTCCTAAAAAAACAACCATTTTCACTTGATCTTAATTGGCTGTTTTTTTCTGCTTGAAATAGCAACTGATAGAGCGTGACACCTCTCTCGCGCAGTACTTTGATAAACGTATATTTGTTGTATTGTCATATATTTTTATTCGTTATTTTTTGCATGAAAATGATCATGATGATGTTAAGAGTGAAGCATTGAGGTTAGGGACTTGCTTATCTTTCTTCAGGATTTACTTTCAAACCGTTTAAGTAAAAGTAACAAATTGAAAACTGGGCTACATTTATCTCAATACTAGAAATTAGAGTCTTTTAGATAGAAAAATAATATCTTGGAATTTATTTTTTAATAAAATAATAAAAATCAGACATTTATATTTAAGTTTTGAAATCTAACCCCGATTTTTGCTCTGATTGCAGTCATTTATCTCTCTTTGGAATTTTTAATAAAACCTGAAATTTAATTACAAACTTGTACTTTTTTTAAGCAGAAAACTTGGCTTAATTTAACCAATACAGGAATTTACCAAAAAAATTCCGAAAAAATGATTACAAAAATAGAAGATTATGCATAATATTTTTATCTACAGTTGAAAAGGTTAAATTTATGGATCCGTCGCCGGGCCCAGGTCTACATTTCGAATTACACGCTAACCCTATCGGAGAGATGAACTAATGGAGTTTTTATTAGATCCGGGAATTTGGGTTGGTTTAATAACACTTATTATTTTAGAAATTGTTCTAGGTATTGATAACCTAGTCTTTATTGCCATTCTGGCAGAAAAATTACCTCCTGAGCAGCGTGATAAAGCCCGTGTGATTGGCTTGTCTTTGGCTTTGCTCATGCGTTTGGGGTTATTATTCGCAATCTCTTGGTTAGTCACCTTGACTCAACCGCTTATTTCGATATTTGATTTAACATTCTCAGGGCGGGATTTGATTCTCCTGTTCGGTGGTTTGTTCTTGGTCTATAAGGCCGTGACCGAATTGCACGAGAAGATGGAAGGCAAGCCGGAAGTTAAAGTGACCACCAATGTGGTTTATGCCAGCTTCACCGCAGTGGTTGCCCAGATCGTAATCCTGGATGCCGTATTCTCTTTAGACTCTGTTATTACCGCAATTGGTATGGTCGACAACATCTATGTGATGATGGCCGCCATGATTGTAGCAATGGCGGTCATGTTACTGGCGTCTAAACCGCTAACAGCCTTTGTTAACCGTCATCCAACCGTGGTAATCTTGTGTTTAAGCTTCCTGCTGTTGATTGGTATCAGCCTGATTGCAGAAGGTTTTGGTTTCCACATTCCGAAAGGTTATATCTATTCAGGTATTGGTGTAGCCATTGCCATTGAAGCCTTTAACCAGTTTGGGCAGCGTAATGCGGCAAAACATGAAGCGAAAATTCCGCTGCGTCACCGTACTGCAGATTCGATTCTGAAGTTAATGGGCGGCCGTATTGAAACTACGGACATGCATTCAAGTGAAGCACAAGAAACCTTTGCGCATGAAGAGCGTTATATGATTGGCGGCGTATTAACGCTGGCAGAACGTTCGGTTGCGTCGATTATGACGCCGCGTAACCAGATTTCCTGGGTGAACATTGAAGATACACCAGAACAGATTCGTGAGCAGGTATTGTCGGTACCGCACAGTTTATTCCCGGTGTGTCGTGGTAGCCTCGACAAAGTTATCAGTATTGTTCGTGCCAAAGAGCTACTGGATGTGCTGGATGATGAAGAAGCCTTTAAGGCGCTGGTGAAACGTCACCGTCCAATTTACATTTTTGAAAAAATGAAAGTCATTGATGCGATCAATACTTTGCGTACTTCAAAAGGTTCATTGGTATTGGTGAGTGACGAGTTTGGTAATGTGCAAGGTCTGATTTCGCCGCTGGATGTGTTTGAAGCGATTGCCGGTGAGTTCCCGGATGCCGATGAACAGCCAGATTTAATCCGTGTTAACGAGACCACCTGGAAAGCGACCGGTATGCTGGACGTTTATCAGCTTGAGCTGGAACTGGGTATGCTGGATCTGGTGGAAGAAGATGCAGGCTATATTAGTGTTGCCGGCTTAATCTTGGATAAAACCCAGGGCGATGTACAAGTCGGTACGCATCTGGACTATCAGGGCGTACACTTTGAAGTCACCGAGCTGGAAGGTAACCGCATTAAAACCGTGATGATTACCTACGCTTAATTGCCAAAAGTTGGTAAATCAAAAAAGCCTCACTGATGTGGGGCTTTTTCTGTTCTGGTGTTTATTTAAAGCTCATCTTTTTTCAAGAGAGTTGCAGTTTTAGATACGTAACTCGGCCGCAATCACCGGCCACAGGTTCTGGTGAGAGCGTTTAAACATCAGCATATGACCAATTGCTTTGTGGCCATACTGCTGCGGTTTTAGCTCAATCATTCGGGTAGCAGCATTAGGATAGAGGCGCAGTAAATCTTTGACGTTGGCTTCGGTGGCAATCTCATCATCCGAACTCCAGAGTACGCTCATCGGGCTACGGATGTCAGCATGAAAATCTTCAAATACACTTTTGCCAATGGCATTGATTACATAACCAGGTTTGCCACAAAACTCTGCCCATTGCCGGGCCACATTTTTCGGTAAATTTTCGCCCATACCAATGGCCTGGGTTGGGCCATATCCATGGGTAATGCGGGCGATCGGGAAAATGACCTGAAACATTAGTGGCGCCAGTAGTTTGGTGCGTCCTTTAAGGCCTTTGACATGGCCGGTCGAACCCGATACCGCTACAACTTTGGCCACCTTGGCATGGTTGGGGCAAATACCCAGCAGCTGGCCGCCAGCACTATGTCCCAATAAAATCACCTGTTCGGCCTGGCTCAGTTGCAATAGATGCTCGATACCGGCTGCAATGTCCAGTTGGCCCCAATCGACAATACTGGCTTGTGAGTGCTTTAATTTCCCTTGTAAAGAGCCGCCAATACCGCGAAAATCAAAACTGAGCACGTCATAACCTTGCTGGCTTAACCACTCGGCAAAAGGATGATAAAACCCTTGCGTGATGCCAGTCGCGGGACAAATTAGGACAGGGTAAGGCTGCTTTTTAGCCTGATGGGTGTAGAAGCGCCCACTCAGCTGATAGCCATCTGCGCAGGTAATATGGACGGGGTCAAACGAAGTCATAGGATGAACATTAAAAAAAGTGAATGACTCTAATGTAAAGGAGTTTGCTGTGAATGCAGTTGCAATCTCTGACTTCGGGGTCATGCAGTAAGGCAATTCAAATAAGGACAAAACGAAATGAATGCAATGGATCTTGATGTTGCGGTGAAAGGGGCGATTCTGGCCAGCGGTATATTTTTATGGGTGGGCATGCTGACCGGGGTATGGAAATACTGGCAGATTCGGCATTCACCACAGGCGCGTGCTCATTATTATGTCGATATTGCGCATCGTAGCAGTTTGCTCTATGCGCCGGCCAGTCTGATTCTGGCAGCCATGGCTTATTTTTCGGTATGGTCCACCGAACTGAATTTGCTACTGGTGGCAATTAACCTGTTTTTCTTTGCTTTTTCAATCTTGAGTTATGCACTGCATGGTTATTTAAAGGACACCACCAATCAGTTTAAAACTCCGCATCAGTTGGGCAAATGGCATCTGCCAAAAAGTTTAATGAGTCTGGCGATGTTGCTGCTGGTACTGGGTGAGGTACTGGCCACCTTGCTACTGGTGGTGGGTGCGGGATTATATTTATGGGCTTAAGGGTGTGTGGCCAAGCAGTATAAAAAGCTATTTTTCTGATTCTGAGCAGATGGATGAATGCTCATCCATCTGGGTCGGTTAAAATTAAGAGTTGTGCTGATCAATGGGAGCCGGCTGTCGATATTTTTCATCGACCACAGCCCAAATATAGAAGGCGATACAGACGATTAGTGCGTAGATAAAGTATGCCGGTTTCAGGTTACCCTGAATCAATCCTTGAAAGACCAGCGTCAGCAGCAGCGCAAAGGTGGTGCTGAGGAAAGTCACTAAATTGTTATTTGCCTTCAGAGCGTTAATGAAGACTTGCTTATTGAAATGTAATGATAACATCTCCATCCCTCCTGTATTTTGATCAAAAACAGACTATTTTGATCGGATTAGTTTGTTTAGTTGTACTGCGAATTGCAGTGTATTTCAAGCGCCTATCGCAATATTTTGAAAGAACATAGTGTGTATAAATAAATGCTCAAATTCAGTTCATTTATTTACGGAATATTAGGGCATCACTGTAAAGAAGTGAGTAAAGATGTAGCATTATTTATGCCAGCTTAACAATAGGGCAGCTATTAGGCTTTGGTAGAAGGTATGCAAAAAGAGGGTAAAGAGCAGCATTGCGCTGAATTGAAGGGTTTCAGAGAATGAGGAGAAGCGAAAGTGGATGAGCTTACTTCAATAGGCTTAGAAGTTAAGCAAGATTGAGCTAAACCAGACTGAAAGAAAGTGACACAATAAGAGTCAGTTTGGGTAAAACTTGACCATTATTGAGCAATTTAAAATCGGGTTTGGGTAAAACCAGACTTTAACGACTCGGGTTAAGGCTTAGTGTTTAACCTTGTCGATCACAATACAAATCAGCAGGACAATGGCAGATGGAATCAGCCAGGCCAGGTTTTGCGCGCTTAACGGTAAGTTCAGTAAAGCTTCTGGTAAAAAGCCATCTAGCCCTGCTACTTTTAAGCCATCAATCACGCCAAAGAATAAGGCTACTGCAGTGACCGGACGAATTACACGCGCTGGAGAATGGAAGTTTTTCCAGAAAAAGCCCAGTAAGATCACTACAATCGCAGGTGGATAAATCGCGCTCAATACCGGCACTGAGAGTGCAATCAGTTTGGTCAGACCGAGGTTGGAAATCACCAATGAGAAACCGACTAAGACAAATACCCAAGTACGATACCTAATGCGGGTAATTTGCGAGAAGTATTCTGCACAGGCACAGGTCAGGCCAATCGCGGTTACCATACAGGCAATGAAAATCATGGCACTTAAGAACAGGGAACCTAAGTCACCAAAAGCATGTTGCACATAGGCATGCAGGATCACTGCGCCATTGGTTGCATTCGGTGCTACTTCATGACTGCCCAAGCCCAGTTTGAACAGGCTTAAATACACTAGGGTTAAACCGATACCAGAGATCAGTCCGGCAATCATGGCGTATTTGATCATCAGCTTTTTATCGCTGACCCCACGCGAACGCATGGCATTAATAATCACAATACCAAATACCAAGGCACCCAAGGTATCCATGGTTAAATAACCATTGACGAAACCTTCCGAGACTGGACTGTTGATATAGTTATTAATGGCTGGCGGAATATGACCCGCGGGAATGAAAGTTGCTGCAACACCCAGAATAATTAACGATAAAATTTTCAGGGGCGACAGGAAATAACCCACCGTATCCAGAATCTTGTTGGGATACAGCGCAACAATGGTCACCACAATAAAGTAGATCAGACTGTAAATCAGCAAGCTGCTCGGGGCTGCACCAAAATAAGAGGAGAAACCAATTTCATAAGAAACGGTTGCGGTACGGGGAATGGCAAATAAAGGGCCTACCGCTAAATAACACACCACGGTCAAAATCAGGCTGGCTGCTTTGCCCAGTGGCGAACTTAAAAGCTGGATCGAACCTTCTACACGAGACAGGGCAATAATGGTCAACACCGGCAAGCCCACGGCTGTAATTAAAAAGCCGAAAGCTGCTAACCAAACGTGTTCACCTGCCTGCTGTGCAACAATAGGCGGAAAGATAATATTGCCGGCACCGATAAATAGTGCAAAGGTCATTAAACCTAAGGCAATAATATCCCGTGTACGTAAACTCGTCATAAGGGAGATAGATCGGTTAAACAAAAGAAAGCGATTCTAGAACATGGCAACTGCTTTGGCTAATTTATTTTATAAATCTTATGAATTATTTTTATATCTTGGCTTGGGAAATTGATCGGGTTGTCAAAAATTAGTGAAACTATATTGTTGATTTAATTTTTAAAAGATGAAAACTGTTAAATATCAAAAGATAAATTTGAAAAAACAGTCAATAAATATAAAGGTTTTTAACTGTTGAATATTTAAGCAGTAGTGGGTTTGTGGCAGATGGAACCGCTTGTGATCAAACAAAAGTCACTGAAAAGGACTATACTAAGCAAATGTTTCATAGGGGATTTTAAGCATGAGAGCGTCTGCCGTATCGATTAAAACCGAGCAGGATTTAGAAAAATTACGTGTTTCAGGTCGTTTGGCTGCTCAGGTTTTGGCGATGATCGGGGAGCATATCAAGCCGGGCGTGACCACTGAATATCTAGATGACCTGTGCCACGACTATATTGTCAATACCTTGCAGGTGATTCCGGCCAATGTTGGCTATTGCGGCTATACCAAAACCACCTGTATTTCACCGAATGAAGTGGTTTGTCACGGTATTCCATCTGCGTCGGTTGTGCTTCAAGATGGCGATATTATCAATATTGATGTGGCGGTAATTAAAGACGGCTACTACGGCGATACCAGTCGCATGTATTACGTTGGGACAATCAAGCCGGAAGCGAAAAGACTGGTCGAAACCACCTATGCGGCGATGGTCGCAGGGATTCATGCGGTGAAGCCGGGTGCGACTTTAGGCGATGTTGGTCATGCAATTCAAACTGTCGCGCAGCAGGCCGGCTATAAAGTGGTGCGTGAATATTGCGGGCATGGTATTGGTAAAATTTATCATGAACAGCCAAGTGTACTGCACTATGGCCAGCCGGGTCAGGGGCTACAACTCAAGCCAGGTATGGTGTTCACGATTGAACCGATGGTTAATGCCGGCGGCTCCAGAGTCAAAGAGCTCAATGATGGCTGGACCGTCGTGACCACCGATAAATCACTTTCTGCACAGTGGGAACATATGATTGCCGTGACTGAAACCGGCTTTGAAGTGCTGTCGCCGTGGCCGGAAGGTACTGGAGAATACCCGGAAATCTAGCTATAAAACGGCTTATTTATACTTTAAAAGTATTAAGTGATATAAATTAGCTATTTGTTAATGCTGTCTTTTGTACATATTATGTATTTATAGATTCTTGCTGTAGTTTCTAGTTTTTATAGCTTATCCATCCCTGGATAAGCTTTTTTTTGCCTGAAATTTGATGGTTGGCTTTAACGCTGTGACAGTTTTTCCACTAGAAAATCAATAAACACCCGTACCGCCGGTAACAGACCACGGCGGGATGGATACACGGCATGAAAAACCCCGTGCGGCGCACGCCAGTTTGGTAACACGCGTACCAGTTCGCCTGACTGAATATAGGGTTCCACAATATTGTCCGGGAGCAGGGCAATCCCACAGTCCTGACGGGCCAGTTGTGCCTGTAGCATCAGATCCGAACCCATTACGGTCGGGTTGACTTTAATTTTCTTCTGCCGCTGATGTTCATCATAGACCACAATATGCTGATCGACATGATCATCAGCCATACTGAGAATATGATGCTTGGCCAGATCTTCCGGCTGTTTCAGGTCGCCGTGCTGGTTTAAATAGGCCTGACTGGCAAAGAGATGCTGTTCAATGGTTTCAAAGGTACGAATCACCAGATTCGGATCATCATCCAGATTGCTGCGTACACGCAAGGCCAGATCAATCCCTTCATTAATCAGATCAACCCGGCGGTTACTGACCAGAAGCTGGACTTTAATTTCCGGATAGGTCTTTAAAAATTCCGGCAGAATTCTGGACATTTCATTCTGGGCAATGGAGACCGGCAGGCTAACTTTAATCAGGCCGCGCGGCTGAATACTCAGATGATCAACCAGATCATGCGCTGCCTGTGCTGCATTGGCCATCACCTGTGCATGTCGATACACGTTCATGCCAATATCGGTTACGGCAAAATGGCGGGAATTGCGCTGAATCAGGCGCACGCCCAAACGTTCTTCCAGATTGTGCACACGGCGGCTCAGTTTGGATTTGGGGATATCGGTTGCACGTTCTGCGGCGCTAAAACCGCCATGCTCAACCACCTGGGCAAAGCAGTAAAAATCATCGAGGTCCGAAAGCATGTGTAGTTATTCCATTTATGCAACGATAAGCAGATTAAATTATGATTGTTCTGGGCTGTCAATTTGATTTGTGCGGTTTTTGCAGCGTCTCTTTTCGCCTTTGTGATGCGTGGCGAGCTTAAGTTATGGCTACAAATCCTTTACACTAAGGATAAAGTCCATGAGATGATCAATACATGTCTTATCAACTGATTCAACAGCCCGATGCCGATGCCAACGTGATTTGTCCTTGCTGCCAGCAGGCGATTATTGACTGGTCACAAGAGCAGTATATTCAGCCCTGTGAGCATACGCTGTTTGTGGCGCTGGATTTGGGTTTTGAATATATTGCCGATGTATTTGAAGCAACCATGGCGCGTAGTGTCGATGAAATTCACGCACATGATGATCAGCTCAATATGTTTCAGGAACTGACCACAGCCAGCTTTCCGCATTATCTGATCATTCGCACTGATTTGGGTGTGCAGGATTTATCGCGTTATATCGGCATTGCTGTGCCGGAATCCAATTAAAAAAATAAGCTCCATAAGGAGCTTATTTTTTATCATAAAGATCAGGCTGGTTTAGCCTTCAATTTCTTCCTCGACATCATCATCAGCACTGTCCATGCCCAGTTCTTTCAGCTTGCGGGTCAGGGTATTACGTCCCCAGCCCAGCAGTTCAGCGGCATGGCGTTTGCGGCCACGGGTCTGTTGCAGCGCGGCATTAATCAGGGTGCGTTCAAACATCGGTGTGGCGATGTCCAGAATTTTCATTTCGCCGTTTTTCAGTTTCTGTACCGCCCATTGACCCAGCAGCTCATCCCAGTGATGGATCGAGACGCGGTCTAAATGCAGATTGGCCGGTACATCGCCTGATTTTTCAATTGGAATCTGTTTCAGTTCCGAAGGTAAATCTTCCGGATAGACTTCACGGCCGGTAATCATGACGGTTAACCAGCGGCAGGTGTTTTCCAGTTGACGAACGTTGCCTTGCCAAGGCAATTGCTGCATATATTCTTGGGTTTCCGGACGCAAGATTTTCGGGCTCACACCTAGCTCTTTACCGGCACGCGCCAGGAAGTGCTGCGCCAGCATTGGAATATCTTCACTACGATGCGCCAGTTTTGGAATATGAATCCGGATGACGTTCAGACGGTGATACAAGTCTTCACGGAAACGGCCTTCGTGTACCAGCTTTTCCAGATCTTGGTGCGTTGCAGCAACAATACGCACATCTACCTTCACCGGAATATGGCCACCAACACGGTAGAATTCACCATCGGCTAAAACACGTAATAAACGGGTCTGGGTTTCAAATGGCATATCGCCAATTTCATCCAGGAACAAGGTGCCGCCATTGGCCTGTTCAAAACGGCCCTGACGCTGGGTGTTGGCGCCGGTAAAGGCACCTTTTTCATGACCAAATAATTCGGTTTCAATCAGGTCTTTCGGAATGGCGGCCATGTTGAGCGCAATAAACGGCTTGCTGCTACGCGGTGAATGGCGATGCAGGGCATGCGCCACCAGTTCTTTACCGGTCCCCGATTCACCATTAATCAACACGGTAATATGCGATTGCGATAAGCGGCCAATGGCACGGAATACTTCCTGCATTGCTGGTGATTCACCAATAATTTCGGTCGACTGAATGGGCTGTGCGGTTTTGGCTGATTCCTGTTGCTGTAATTTGGTGATATGCAAAATGGCACGATTGACCAGCGCTAGCGCTTCATCAATATCAAACGGTTTTGGCAAATATTCAAAGGCGCCGGTCTGATAGCTCGACACTGCAGATTCCAGATCTGAATGTGCGGTCATGATAATCACCGGTAAATCCGGATAGCTGGCTTTGACTTTACCGAGGAAGGTCAGGCCATCAATACCCGGCATACGGATATCGGTCAGGATTACATCCGGTGCATCGACACCCAGTTGCTCCAGGGCAGATTGGGCTTCTTCAAAACTGGTAACGTCAAAGCCTTCTTCCTTGAAGGTTTTTTCCAGTACCCAGCGCATGGCACGATCATCATCAATTACCCAAATTTTATTTCGCGACATGGTTAGACTCCCAAGGTATATATAAGCTAAATATTGTTTTTCCTGGAACAGATTGGCACTCAATCATTCCGTTGTGTTGATGCATAATATTCTGTGCGATGCTCAGGCCCAGTCCGGTGCCTTTGGCGCGCGCCGTAACCAGCGGATAGAACACCGATTCAATAATTTCTTCCGGCACACCGGGGCCGTTGTCTTCAATATCAATCCGTACCACCGAACGATGAATCACGCCATTAATGGTGACCAGGCGCTGAATACGGGTTCTTAAAATCAGTTCGGGCTGATGTTCTGCAAAGAATTCCTTGTTTTCCATCATGGCCTGTACCGCATTGACGCTAATATTCAGCATGACCTGAATCAGCTGGTCACGATCCGCCATGACTTCCGGCAACGACAGGTCATAATCTCGAATGATTTTGACTTTTTTCTTGGTCTGGTTGGCAATCAGCGAACGCACGCGTTCCAATGGTTCATGAATATTGACCAGTTCATAGCTTGGTAACTGACGTGAACCGAGCATGGTATCGGCCAGATTTCTGAGCCGATCGACTTCATTAATAATAATGTCGGTAAACTCTGCATATTGAGAGTCATTCAGACTTCGCGCCAGTAGCTGGGTTGCACCGCGAATCCCGGCCAGCGGGTTTTTAATTTCATGCGCCACGCCGCGCACCAGTTGCCGCGCCACCTGATGCTGTTGAATCAGATTTTCTTCTTTGGAAATTTTCAGCATCCGGTCAATCGGATTCAGTTCAATCAGCAATAAAGGATGATAGCTTTTGCCGGCATTCAGCTGCGAAGCGGTGTAATCGACATGAATGTCTTTAAAGTTGACATTAATGGTAGCTTCACGGCGGGTATAAGGCTGTCCGGTGCTTAAGGTATTTTGTAGCGCTTCGTAGGTATTAAATTCATCGGTCGGGAGATGCAGTAAATTCATTACCGGCTGTCCGGCAGCACGCAATAAACTGATATCAAACAGCGCCTCACAAGAGGAATTGAGGTAAAAAATATTCAGGTTGCTGTCAACCAGTAAAATGGCAGTGGTCAAATTGTCCACTAAAAGGCGATAGTCGATAGCCGGGCTTTGATCCATTAGCGGTGGCATCCTGTATTAAAATAGCGCAATGGCATCTTCATAAAGCAATAGGTTTCTGAATTAAGAACGTTAATGATGCAAATTAAGCAAAATGCACGCCAACTTTGTTCAAATTCCTGTAAATCAAGCCAATTTATGAGAAAAATGCGCTGAAATGGACGGGTTGATTCAGGTATAGCGGATAACGCCAGTGCTGTAAACCAAAAGTGAATCAAAATGGTGCAATATTGTGTATAAGCCGGCTTTAGTGGTTGTATTTTGGTGCATTATGCAAAGAGTGGGCTATTTCTCTATTTTTATGGCCAGAAAAGTCATACAATACGCGCATTCTAGTGGAGCGCAGATTCATGAAGTCCCCCAAAGTCGGTTTTGTTTCTTTAGGTTGTCCTAAGGCATTGGTAGATTCTGAACGAATTTTAACTCAGTTAAAGACTGAAGGTTATGATGTCGCATCGGATTATGACGGTGCTGATTTAGTCGTGGTTAACACCTGTGGTTTTATTGAATCTGCAGTACAAGAGTCTTTAGACGCCATTGGCGAAGCCATGAATGCCAATGGTCGCGTCATTGTGACTGGCTGTTTAGGTAAAGACGAAGACAAGATTCGTCAAATGCATCCGAATGTCTTAAAAGTGACTGGTGCAGCAGCCTATGAAGAAGTTATGGATGCCGTGCATCAGTATGTGCCGGAGCCACCAAAGCACAATCCGTTTATTGATCTGGTGCCAGAACAGGGGATCCGTTTAACCCCGAAACATTATGCCTACCTGAAAATCTCAGAAGGCTGTAACCACCGTTGTACCTTCTGTATCATCCCGAGCATGCGTGGTGATTTGGTCTCCCGTCCGGTCGGTTCTGTTCTGGAAGAAGCCGCAGCGCTGAAACGTGCTGGTGTAAAAGAAGTCCTGGTCATTTCTCAAGATACCTCAGCTTATGGTGTGGATACCAAATACAAACTGGATTTCTGGAACGGCCAGCCGGTTAAAACCAAATTCTATGACATGTGTGAAGCCCTGGGCCAGTTGGGTATCTGGGTCCGTTTGCATTATGTCTATCCTTATCCGCACGTCGATGCTGTGATTGACCTGATGGCTCAAGGTAAAATCTTGCCGTATCTGGATATTCCATTCCAGCATGCCAGTCCGAAAATCCTGAAACTGATGAAACGTCCGGCGCACAGTGAAAATACACTAGAGCGCTTAAATGTATGGCGTGAAAAATGTCCGGATCTGGTGATTCGTTCGACCTTCGTGGTTGGCTTCCCGGGTGAAACCGAAGAAGACTTCCAGATGTTGCTAGACTGGTTGAAAGAAGCGCAGCTGGATCGTGTCGGTTGCTTCACTTATTCACCGGTTGAAGGTGCAACCGCGAATGATCTGCCAGATCATGTCCCGGAAGAAATCAAGCAGGAACGTTATGAACGTTTCATGCAGGTGCAGCAGGAAATTTCAGCTGCAAAACTGCAAAAACGCATTGGTCAGACCATGACTGTGCTGGTGGATGATCTGGAAGAAGAATTCCCGGTTGCCGTTGCACGTTCTTATGCAGATGCACCTGAAATTGATGGTAACGTGTTTGTTGAAGATATCGACAAGTCAAAAATTAAAGCAGGCGATTTGCTTGAAGTCGAAATTACCGATGCAGATGAATACGATTTATTTGCCAAGCTGATTGCGATCAAATCTGCTTAAGTACTCATATACAGAAAAAATTTAAATTAAATACTTTGGAGTTTGATGATGTTGGATTCTAAAAAGCCACGTTATGAACGTATTTTGCTGAAGCTTTCAGGCGAGGCACTGGCGGGTAACAAGGATATGGGGATTGATGCACAAATCCTTGATCAGATGTCTTTGGCAATTGCGCACCTGGTGGGTCTGGGTGTGCAGGTCGGTATCGTGGTCGGTGGCGGTAACCTGTACCGTGGCAGCCAGTTACAAAAAGATGGTCTGGTTGGTCGTGTGACTGGTGACCAGATGGGTATGCTGGCAACTGTGATGAACGGTCTGGCCATGCGTGATGCTTTAGTACGCCGTAACATTAAAACACGTCTGCTTTCAGCACTGCCAATAGGTACCGTTGTAGAATCTTATTCAAGCCGTGATGCAATTCGCCACTTAACTCAAGGTGAAGTGTGCGTATTCGTTGCCGGTACAGGTAACCCGTTCTTTACCACAGATACGGCAGCCTGCTTGCGTGGTATTGAAATTGAAGCCAATCTGATTCTGAAAGCCACCAAGGTAGATGGCGTTTATAACAAAGATCCAAGCAAATACGAAGATGCGGTGAAATATGACACCCTGACGTTCGATCAGGTGTTAGATGAAAAGCTCGGCGTGATGGATTTAACCGCAATCTGCTTATGCCGTGACCACAATGTACCGTTACAGGTATTCGATATGAATAAAGCCGGCGCTTTACTTTCAGTGGTTATGGGTGAAAAAGAAGGAACTCACGTTACGAACTAATGTACGTGGGCCTGAAAGCTCTTTATACTACACGCTATTTTAGTAATTACATCTTAAAGAATTAAGTAAGGAAGATCATATGATTAACGATCTTAAAAAAGACAGCGAACAGCGTATGCAAAAGACTCTGGAGTCTTTGGAGCAAGGTTTTGCCAAAGTTCGTACCGGCCGTGCCCATCCATCAATCTTAAACGGTGTGATGGTTCCTTACTATGGCTCAGATGTGCCGTTAAACCAGGTGGCGAACGTGGGTGTTGAAGATTCACGTACTCTAATCGTACAGCCATTTGAACGTACCATGGTGTCTGCAATTGACAAGGCGATTCGTGAGTCTGACCTCGGTCTGAACCCGATTACCGCTGATTCGATTCGTGTGCCGCTACCAGCTTTAACCGAAGAAACCCGTAAAGACATGCAGAAAGTTGCGCGTTCTGAAGCGGAAAATGCCAAAGTGGCGATTCGTAACATCCGTCGTGACGTCTTGGGCGATATCAAAGCATTGTTGAAAGAAAAAGAAATTTCTGAAGATGATGAACGTCGTGCAGGTGATGATATCCAGAAAATCACCGACAAATATGTTGCTGAAGTCGACAAGCGTTTGGCTGCTAAAGAAGCTGAGTTGATGAAGGTCTAATTGTCGATGACCACATCTGAAGACTGTCAGACGCTTCCAAAACATGTTGCCATCATCATGGATGGCAACAACCGTTTTGCCAAGAAAAATCAATTGCAAAAAGGCGACGGTCACCGTGAAGGTAAAAATATTCTAGATCCGATTGTTGACTATTGTCGCAGCAAACACATTCAGGCACTCACCGTTTTTGCATTTTCAAGTGAAAACTGGAATCGTCCGCAATATGAAGTTGATTTACTCATGCAATTGCTGGAAGACACGATTCATGAGCAAATGCCGCGCATGGAAAAATACCAGATTGCCTTGCGTTTTATTGGTGATCGCAGCCGTTTATCCCCACATCTACGTGACTTGATGTTGCATGCTGAACAAAGGACTGCTAAGTTCAGTAGCATGACTTTAACCATTGCTATCAGTTATGGGGGCATGTGGGATATGGCAGAAGCAGCCAAACAGATTGCGGCTGATGTACTGGCCAATAAAGTCGCGCTGGAACAGATTGATAGCACGCTGTTCGGTCAATATGTGTGCCTAGGTGATTTACCGCCTGTGGACCTGTTGATCCGTACGGGTGGTGATTATCGGCTGTCCAATTTCTTGCTTTGGCAGGCCGCGTATGCCGAACTGTACTTTACTCCGACCTTGTGGCCAGAGTTTAGTGTGGAAGAGCTGGATGATGCGTTTCATGTGTTTGCAGGACGCGAACGTCGCTTTGGAAAAACTTCAGAGCAAATCCAACAAGAGAAACTTGAGAATTAATACATGTTAGAGCGGATAATTACCGCATTGGTATTGGTCGCTGTGGTGCTGAGCTGTATGTTTGCAACTCAGTCCCATTATCCAATGTTTGTGCTGATGATTTTTGCAGCAGGGGTTGCGGGCTATGAGTGGTTCAAACTCATGCCAAGAACAACAAAATATGTCATCAAGCCCATGGCTTGGGGTTATGGTCTGGTGACCGCCGCTCTTTCCGCGCTTGCTTTATATTTTAGTGATATTGCGTTATTGCTGTGGTCAGCCTCGATTTTAACCTGGTTGCTCAGCCTGTATTGGGTGAAATCCTATCCTGAATATGATGGCTGGTACAATCCAAGCCTGAACTTTATTGGCTTTGTGCTCATTTCTGCCGCCGTGACTGCCATTTATGTGGTCTGGACCCATTCACCGTGGTGGCTGATGTATCTGTTCCTACTGGTTTGGGGTGCAGATTCTGGCGCTTATTTTGTCGGACGCAAGTTTGGTAAAAAGAAACTGGCACCACATGTCAGTCCAAACAAATCGGTGGAAGGTTTATATGGTGGCGTGTTTACCGCCATCCTGATTGTGCTGTTTGTAGAAATTGTCTATCTGGACTTAAGCCTGACCCAACATATTTTATTCCTGATTCTGTCCATGATAACCGTGTTTAGTTCGGTACTGGGCGATCTGTTTGAATCCATGATCAAACGCCGTGCCGGAATTAAAGACTCTGGTCGTATTCTGCCAGGACATGGTGGAGTGCTGGACCGCATTGACTCCTTGCTCGCAGCGGCTCCAATCTTTGCTGCAAGCATGTATGTACTGAAACTTATTGGCGTAGATTTATAGATGTTACAATCTGTTTGTATATTGGGTGTTACAGGTTCAATTGGTCAAAGCACCTTAAAAATACTGCAACAACATCCTGAAAAATATTCGGTATATGCCGTAACGGCTCACAGTCGTATTGCTGAGCTGGTTGAAATATGCAAACAGTTTCATCCCAAAGTGGCCGTGGTACCTGCTGCACAGGTCGATTCCTTAAGACAGCTGTTACAGCAGGCCAATCTTGCCGATATTGAAATCCTCTGTGATGAAGCTGGTTTAATAGCTGTGGCTTCACATCCTGAAGTGGATGTGGTGATGGCGGCAATTGTTGGTGCCGCAGGTTTAATGCCAACGTTGGCCGCAGTGCAGGCCGGTAAGCGCGTGCTACTGGCCAATAAAGAAGCTCTGGTGATGTCCGGTGACCTGATGATGCAGGCAGCGCGTGATCATGGCGCTTTATTATTGCCGGTCGATTCCGAACACAATGCAATTTTCCAGTGCCTGCCGCAAAACTATTTTGAGGTCGAGCGTAATGGTCAACCAAAACTGGGTGTGCAGCAGATTCTGCTGACCGCATCGGGTGGGCCATTTTTAAATCATAGTCTGGAACAGTTACACAGTGTGACCCCGGCGCAAGCCTGTAAACATCCCAATTGGTCTATGGGTCAAAAAATTTCCGTCGATTCCGCCACCCTGATGAACAAGGGTCTGGAGCTGATTGAAGCCTGCCATTTGTTCGCAGTAAAAGAACAATTTGTTACAGTGGTGGTGCATCCACAGAGTATTATTCACTCCATGGTTCAATATGTCGATGGAACAACTTTGGCGCAAATGGGTAATCCGGATATGTGTACGCCAATTGCGCATGCGTTGGCTTGGCCGGAACGTCTGCAGACGCATGTTCCGCCGCTGGATTTATTTATCCATTCACAGCTGAATTTTCAGGCACCGGACACCACGCGTTTCCCGGCCTTAAAGCTGGCACGTCAAGCCATGCAGGCAGGTGGTATTGCACCGACCTTGCTAAATGCGGCCAATGAAATTGCAGTGGCATCTTTCTTGCAAAACCAGCTTGGGTTTACCCAGATTCCAGAAATTGTTGAACAGACCCTGAATCATCTGGCCAATCGCGCCGCAGATTCAATTGAAACCATTCTTCAGGCAGACCAGAATGCCCGTGCTTTTGCACAGCAGTGTGTGATTCAGACAGGAAGCTAAGACATGAGTGCCTTATTTATTATTGTTGCGGCCATTCTTTTGTTGGGGCCGTTAATTGCAATTCATGAATTTGGGCACTACTTTGTTGCACGCAAACTGGGGGTCAAAGTCCTGGTTTATTCTATTGGTTTTGGCCCGACAGTGCTGAAATGGACCTCGAAGAAATCCGGTATTCAATATCAGCTCTCGGCTTTGCCTTTGGGCGGCTATGTCAAAATGCTGGATGAACGTGAGGGCAATGTGGCAGAAGAAGATCTGCCTTTTGCTTTTAACCGTCAGCATCCGTGGAAACGGATCGCGATTGTCGCGGCAGGTCCTTTAATTAATCTGGTTTTTGCGATTGTAATGTTCTGGATTCTGTTTTTACCGTCTCAGGAACAGCTGAATACCCGTGTTGGGAAAGTCTTGCCACAAACGCCTGCGGCTGAAGTGAATATGCAGCCGGGTGACCGGATTACCGCAGTCGATGGTACCCAGGTTAGCACCTGGGAAAAACTGAATTTTGCGCTGGTGGATCGTGCCGGTGAAACAGGTACCATTCATATTCAGGCCAACCGCGATGGTCAGCCACAAAACTTTCAATTACCGATTCAAGATTTCTTGAAAGATCAATCTCAGTCACCACTTGAGGTTCTGGGCTTTACGCCATATCGTCCGAATATTCCAGCAGTGGTCAGCAAACTGAGTGAAGATGGCGCTGCCATTCGTCAAGGGATGAAAGAAGGTGACCAGATTTTAGCGATTGACGGTGTTGTCATGAAAGACTGGTACGATGTGGTACAAGTGGTACAGGCATCGCCAGAGAAACTGTTGAAGATTGACGTGTTGCGTCAAGATCAGCGGGTACAGCTGGAAATTATGCCGCAGGCCAAACGCGACAATATGGGCAACACCACCGGTATGTTAGGTGTACAAAGTGACCCGGGAAAAATAACAATTCCTGAAGAATATAAACAAACCATTCAATATAGTCCTACAGAAGCCTTAATGATGGCGGTCGATAAAACCGGTCAAATTTCCTCGATGATTTTGAACTCCATCGTCAAAATGGTGCGTGGTCTGATTGGTTTAGATAACCTGTCTGGCCCGATTACCATTGCCAAGGTGGCAGGACAAAGCGCTGAAATGGGCTGGCAAACTTTTATTTCGTTTATGGCCCTAATGAGTGTAAGCTTGGGTATTCTAAATTTACTGCCAATTCCAATGCTGGATGGTGGACATTTGGTTTATTATTTTATAGAACTAATTCGTGGTAAACCTGTTTCTGAACAAATACAATTGGTTGGTTTAAAAATTGGTATGGTATTGCTCGGTAGCATGATGCTTCTGGCATTATTTAATGATTTTATGCGTTTATAACAACGTGGATAGGCAATAAATTTAACATTGGAAAAGACTGGCATGCAGCACACACATTTATTTATGCCTCTGGCACTGGTTAGTGCTATGGCAGCAGTACAACAAGTATATGCAGCAGATGAATTTATCGTAAGAGATATACAAATTGACGGACTTGTTCGTTTAACGCCAGCCAATGTTTATGGAATGATTCCTGTAAATAGTGGTGATCGTGTCAACGATGCCACCATTGCAAATGCAATTCGCAGCCTGTATGCCACAGGTTTATTCGATGATATTAAAGCTGCCCAGCAAGGTGATACCTTGGTGTTTCAGGTGGTAGAACGTCCGATCATTTCGAAAGTCGAATTTAAAGGCAATAAATTAATTCCAAAAGAAGCCCTTGAAGAAGGCTTAAAGAAAATGGGCGTGGCTGAAGGTGAAGTGCTGAAAAAGTCTGCTTTGCAAACACTAGAATCGGAACTTGAACAGCAATACATGCAGCAAGGCCGTTATGATGCCGATGTCAAAGTCATTACCACAGCACGTCCGAATAACCGCGTCGACCTGACCATCGAGTTTATTGAAGGTAAAGCGGCCAAAGTTTTTGATATTAATATCATTGGCAATACCGTCTTTAAAGACAGCGAAATTAAACAGGCCTTTGCAGTCAAAGAAAGTGGCTGGGCTTCTGTGATTTCACGTAATGACCGTTATGCGCGTGAGAAAATGGCAGCAAGCTTGGAAGCTTTACGTGCGCTGTATTTAAACCGTGGTTATATCAACTTTAATATCAATAATTCGAGCCTGAACTTAAGTGAAGACAAACAGCACATCTTCATTGAGGTGTCGATTGATGAAGGCGAACAGTTCAAATTTGGTCAAACCAAATTCTTGGGTGATGCTTTATATGCACCAGAAGAATTAAAAGCGCTGCAAATCTATAAAGATGGTGAAACCTATTCGCAAGAAAAGGTCAATGCGGTTAAGCAGCTGCTGCTTCGCAAGTATGGTAATGCCGGTTATTACTATGCAGAAGTGAATGTGGTGCCACAAATTAATGAAGAAACCAAACAGGTTGATCTGAACTATTACATCAATCCGGGCCAGCAAGTCACAGTACGCCGGATTAACTTCAGTGGTAACACCAAAACCTCCGATGAAGTATTACGTCGTGAAATGCGCCAGATGGAAGGTGCATTGGCCAGTAATGAAAAAATTGATCTGTCTAAAGTCCGTTTAGAACGTACTGGTTTCTTTAAAACCGTGGATATTAAACCGGTGCGTGTTCCGAATGTACCGGATCAGGTTGATCTTAACGTTGCGGTGGAAGAACAGCATTCTGGTACCAGTACCTTGGCGGTGGGTTTCTCGCAAAGTGGCGGTGTAACTTTCCAGGCCGGTTTAAGCCAGACCAACTTCTTGGGCACCGGTAATGCCGTGTCGATTGACCTGTCGCGTTCTGAAACACAAGACTACTATAACCTAAGCGTAACCGATCCGTACTTTACCATTGATGGTGTACGTCGCGGTTATAATATGTACTACCGTAAAACCAAACTGGATGATGACTATAACGTTAACAACTATGTGACCGACAGTTTCGGTGGCGGGATTAACTTTGGTTATCCAATTGATGAAAACCAGAGCATTAGTGCGGGCTTAAATATTGATCAGACAGAAGTGACAACCGGTCCTTATGTATCGACTTATGTTCGTGATTATCTACTTGCCAAGGGTGGTAAAGCAACAGGGCGTACGGATACCTTCTGTCCAGAGGGTTCATGGGATGAAGAAAATCGTGAATGTACTGCACCTCAGGAATTTTTTAATGAGTTTAAGGGTGATTTCTTAACTTATAATTTGAACTTGGGCTGGTCATATAATACTCTTAACCGTCCGATTTTCCCAACGACGGGGATGTCACATCGGGTGAATGCTGAAATCGCCTTACCGGGCAGTGATGTGGAATATCAAAAAGTCACCTATGATGCGCAGGCCTATTATCCGCTGGGTAAAGATTTTGTGCTGCGTGGCTATGGTAAAGTGGGCTATGGTAATGATTTACCATTCTATAAGAACTTCTATGCCGGTGGTTATGGCTCGGTACGTGGTTATGACAACAGTACGCTTGGTCCAAAATATGATGGCGTATACTTTGATGAAACTAATCAAAGAGATCCATCTCCAGAAGAAGTGGGTGGTAATGCTTTAGTACAGTTTGGTACTGAACTGGCTTTACCGGTACCATTTAAAGGCGATTGGGCGCGTCAGGTTCGTCCGGTGCTTTTTGCTGAGGGTGCGCAAGTCTTTGATACCCAATGTGATGTTCCTAATACGGCAGAAGAACGTCAATATTGTAAAGACAATTATGGCTTTGACTTTGGCAATATGCGTTATAGCGTCGGTGTAGGCTTTACCTGGATTACCATGATTGGCCCATTGTCCTTAAGTTATGCATATCCGCTGAATGAAAAACCAGGTGATGAAACCAAGAATATCCAGTTTGAAATTGGCCGTACGTTCTAAGTACGGTCTGTTCATGGATGCTTGAAATAGGGATAGATCAAGATGAAGAAGATACAACTGGCGGTTTTAGGTTTCACACTGTCCTGTGCCGCAGCGGCACAGGCGGCAGGTTATGGTGTGGTCAGCTTAGAGCGTGTGGTTGAAAGCAGCAGCTATTTAAAACAGCAAAATAGTGCATTGCAACAATCGCTTAAACCTCAAACCACTAAACTTGAACAGCTGGGTAAAGAGCTGGAAAATTTGCAGCAACGTGCCCAGCAGTCAGCAAATTTATCTGAAGCCGATAAGCAGAAATTATCGGCGCAGTATCAGGCCAAGTTAAAAGAATTTAATACTTTACAGCAAAGTTTGCAGACCAAAGTGCAGGCTGATCTGCAAAAAATGAATGACAGTTTTGAGCAGCGCATCAAGCAGGCAGCAGAACAATTGCGTAAAGAAAATAATTTAGATGTGGTTTTGAACAAAAACTCAGCACTTGCCTATGACCCTAAGTATGATTTAACTGATAAAATGATTCAAAAGGTTAATGCAATCAAGTAATCAATGAGTTATCAACATTATCGCTTAGAAGAACTTGCTCGTCTGGTCCAGGGCGAGCTGGTCGGTCAGGCTGATTTATGCCTCCAAGGTTTAGCGAGCCTGGAGCTTGCTGAACCGCAGCACATTGCTTTTGTCAATGCTGACAAGTATGTGGAGCAGGCAAAAGTATCTAAGGCGGGTGCTTTAATTGTCACGCCCGAGTTACAGCAGCAGCTTGATACGCATCAGAACTTTATTGTGGTGGCAAATCCCTATTTGGCGTTTGCAATTTTAACCCATGTCTTTGAGCGTAAGCACACTCAAACCGGTATTGAAAGTACCGCACAAATTCATCCCTCAGCGATCATTTCTGAAAGTGCTTATATTGGCCATTATGTGGTGGTGGGTGAAAATTGTGTGGTGGGTGATAAAACCATTATCCAGTCGCACAGTAAAATTGATGATTTTGTTGAAATTGGTAAAGAATGTTTTATTGATTCCCATGTCACTATTACTGGTGAAGCTAAAATTGCTGACCGGGTCCGCATTCATGCCAATACCGTAATTGGAAGTGAAGGCTTTGGTTTTGCTCCGTATCAGGGCAAATGGCACCGTATTGCACAGCTAGGTTCAGTACAGATTGGTAATGATGTGCGGATTGGTTCGAATTGTAGTATTGACCGTGGGGCGCTGGATGACACAATTTTGGAACATGGTGTCATAATTGATAACCTTGTGCAAATCGCCCATAACGTGAAAGTAGGTGCCAATACCGCGATCGCTGCAAAATGTGGTATTGCCGGCAGTACCATCATTGGCAAAAACTGTATTCTGGCAGGCGCATGTGGGGTCTCTGGTCATCTTTCTATTGCCGACAATGTGACTTTAACCGGAATGTCAATGGTCACAAAGAGTATTTCTGAACCAGGAACCTATTCTTCGGGCACCGGTGCATTACCAAATGCGCAATGGAAACGCGCGGTGATTCGCTTCAGACAATTAGCAGATGTGCCATTGACCCAATTGCAGAAAAGACTCGATCATATGCAGACTCAAATTGAGTCCCTTGAATCAACTTTAAAATTGCGTAAATAATTATGATGACTGAGTCGAATACCCCAACATTTACGAAACCTGAATTGCCAATGCATATTCAAACCATCCGTGAATATTTGCCACATCGTTATCCATTCTTATTGGTAGATCGAATCGTTGATGTAACTGACAATGGGATTGTGGGTTATAAGAACGTTTCGATTAATGAAGAGTTTTTACAAGGACATTTCCCTGAATATCCAATTATGCCAGGGGTGTTGATTGTAGAAGCGCTGGCACAGGTTTCAGGCGTGCTTGGCTTTATTATGAATAATCAGAAACCGACTGCGGGTGCATTATTCCTATTTGCCGGTGCCGAAAAAGTTAGATTTAAAAAACAAGTGGTTGCAGGCGACCAACTTGTATTAAAATCTGAATTAGTAATGCAGAAACGTGGTATTTACAAATATAATTGTATCGCCACGGTCGATGGCATTGTTGCAGCAACCGCGGAAATTATGATTTCGCATCAGAAAACAGAGCAAGCATGAGCAATAACCCCCTCATTCACCCCACCGCTATAATTGACTCCTCTGCAGTCATTGCGCCTGATGTGCAAATTGGACCTTATAGTATTATTGGTCCGAATGTCAGCATTGGTGCGGGTACAAAGCTGCATTCACACGTGGTGGTGGGTGGCTATACCCGTATTGGTGAGCATAATGAGATTTTCCAGTTCGCAAGTGTTGGCGAAGTCTGTCAGGACCTGAAATATCAGGGTGAAGAAACTTGGCTGGAAATTGGTGACTATAACCTGATTCGTGAACATTCCAGCTTACATCGCGGGACGGTTCAGGACAAAGGCATCACTAAAATTGGTAGCCACAACCTGTTGATGGTCAATACGCATATTGCTCACGACTGTATCGTGGGTGATCACAATATTTTTGCCAATAATGTCGGTGTCGCAGGGCACGTGCATGTCGGTGATTATGTGGTGGTGGGTGGAAACTCGGGTATTCATCAGTTCTGTAAAATTGACTCTTACAGCATGATTGGTGGCGCATCTTTAATTCTGAAAGATGTACCGGCCTATGTGATGGTTTCGGGTAATCCTGCGCATGCTTTTGCTATGAATATTGAAGGTATGCGTCGTAAAGGCTGGTCGAAAAATGTGATTCAAGGATTACGGGACGCCTTTAAACTGATTTACAAATCAGGATTAACCACTGAAGAAGCCATTCAGAAAATCCGTGCAGAGATTCTGCCAGAAGTGCCGGAAGCACAGCGTTTAATTGATTCACTAGAACAGTCTAAACGCGGGATTGTACGCTAACACGCTGTTTGAAGCTGATTCAAAAAACTGCTCCAATTGGGGCAGTTTTTTTATATCCAGATTTTGAGGTTTCTTGAACATCAGATACAAATTTCTACTCGTGCTTGGCCCGGATTTTGCTCATATTCAAGCTATACAATAAAAATTATTGCGGGAGAGCGGCACTTGGTGCTCGCCGAAGGAGCAACGACCCCGGAAACTCTCAGGCAAAAGGACCGTAATAATTCAAAAATCTGGAGAGAAGCACGTATCGTGCTCACCGAAGGGGATGGTTGAGCTGAATATCAGAACAATCGAAGCTCTCAGGTACCCTGACAGATGGGGCATCACGTCTGGAACAGCTGTTCCAAGGAGTGTTTTATGCCGCATGTTGTTGTCATTGGTGCAGGAATTACCGGGGTCACTTCAGCCTATGAGTTGATGCGTCTGGGCTATCGGGTTACGGTGATTGACCGGCATTTATACCCGGCGATGGAAACATCGTATGCCAATGGTGGCCAGTTATCAGCCAGTAATGCAGAAGTCTGGAATCAGAAAGCCACTGTACTGAAAGGCCTAAAATGGATGTCGCAAAAGTCGGCGCCGCTCTTATTAAATCCTGTATTTGATCTGCATAAGTATGGCTGGCTGATCGAGTTCTTAAGCAATATTCGCCACTATGAACACAATACCCAGGAAACAGTGCGCCTGGCACTTCTGGCACGCAAACGTTTATTTGAAATTGCAGAACAGGAACAGATTGATTTCAATTTGGAAAAACGTGGAATTTTGCATTTTTATCATAATAAAGCGGATTTTGACTTTGCAATTCGGGTCAATGATTTGCTCTGTCAGGGGGGGCTGGAGCGTTATCAGGTCAGTCTGGATGAAATCCGACAGATTGAACCAAGTCTAACTGGGCAATATTATGCAGGTTTTTACTGCCCGGGAGATGCCACCGGCGACATTCATAAATTCACGGTGGGGCTGGCTCAAGTCACCATGCAGCAGGGTGTACGTTATATTTTCGGCCGGGATGTTCATGATATTCAGCTAGACGCCCAGCAGGTACAGCTGAGTTATCGGCCAGCCATTGAAGATCCGCTGGCAGATCAGCCGATGGTGGAAACCTTACATGCCGATGCCGTGCTGATTTGCGGCGGTGTGGGGAGCTATCAATTGGCGCGACAGGTAGGTGATCGGGTCAATGTTTATCCGGTCAAAGGCTATTCCATTACCGTCAATTTACAGGATGAACAGAGCCAAAAGCAGGCACCTTGGGTCAGTCTGCTAGATGAAAGTGCCAAAATTGTGACCTCACGTTTAGGCACAGATCGGCTGCGGATTGCCGGAACGGCCGAATTTAATGGTTATAATCGCGATATTCGCCATGACCGGATTCAGCCACTGGTGCGCTGGGTGCAGCGGAATTTTGATATTTCAACCGAAAGCGTGGTGCCGTGGGCAGGTTTACGTCCGATGATGCCAAATATGATGCCGGTGATTCGGCAGGGCCAGCATCCACGGGTATTTTATAATACTGGCCATGGGCATCTGGGCTGGACCTTATCTGCGGCGACAGCATTGATGATTAGTCAGGAAATTGCGCAGCATTATCCGGTGACCGGGTAATGAGAACATTCAGTTAAGCTCTGTTTTAAAGTAACAGGGCTTTAGGAGAGATGCTGATCATCTGCCGGGTTCTGGCAAAATAAATCCATCAAAATGAAGCAAATCGCTGTCAATTCAATGAGCTATTTGGCTTATACTCAGGCTTTAAATAAAATATTTTCGTTTTAAGATTTTGAACTGCCATTAAAAAAATGGATTGAGATGCTGCCGTCCTGGGCAGACCGCGATATGTATGGATAAACGATGGCAAATATAATTCTGGTTGCGCTATTTCCTTTAATCTTTCTGATTGCGTTGGGCTATGTACTCAAGCGCTTTAGGTTTTTAGAAGATAAATTCTGGCAGGGTGCAGAAAAGCTCAACTACTATCTGCTGTTCCCGGTGATGCTGTTTTTGGGCCTGGCGCATGCCGAAATTCAGGCCAGCGAAATTCGCCACATGATGCTGGGAGCGGGTCTGACCCTGCTGATTGCGGTTTGTCTGTTATATATCTTAAAGGCGCTGTATGGCACTGCAGCGGCACGTTTTGGCGTGTATATGCAGGGCATGGTGCGTTTTAATACCTATATCGGTCTGGCGCTGTCGGCGTCTTTGTTTTATCAGCAAGGTATGGCGCTGTTTGCTATTCTGCTGGTGTTTTGCATTCCTCTGGTCAATATTCTCTCGGTTTTGGCTCTGACCATTTCAGAAGGGATGCGCTTGCAATCCATCCTGTTATCATTATTGAAAAATCCCTTAATTTTAGGCTGTATTGCAGGCGGGGTGTTTAATCTGCTGAATTTACGCTTATGGATTGGCTTTGAAAATTATTTAAAACAGATTGCCATTTCCAGTTTGCCATTGGGCTTGATGTGTATTGGTGCAGCATTACAGTTTCAGGGGCTGCGTAAAGATCTGCGGACCTTGTTATTAAACACTTTTGGACGCTTGCTGTTGATGCCGATGATTGCGTTGGCGACCTGTCTGGCATTGAATCTGCCGGCCCTGCATACCCAGATTCTGGTGATGTTTTTTGCCTTGCCGACGGCCTCATCGGCTTATATTCTGACCAAAGTTTTGGGGGGAGATAGCCAGCTGATGGCCAGTGTGATTAGCCTGCAGACTGTGTGTGCGGCGTTCAGTTTGCCATTGATTTTGTGGTGGGTGATGTAAAGCGCTGTCAGGTTTTAATCATAGAGTCGATAAATACCACTAAAACGCTCGCAGCCTTTTTGTTCAGTACGCACCGCCAGATAAGCCTTCTGAAAGTCGAGCTGGTAATTGCAGTCATGTTCATTGTCAATAATATGCTGCTTTTGCTGCGGTGAGGTATAGGCCAGTAAGGAAATGGTTTGGGTATCTAGCTTGTTGTTTGGACTGCGATAGGCCACACCTTCAATTTTAATACTGTCTTTATTCAGTTGATGAATCTGCAAATGTACCGGTTGCTTGGCCAGTTGTCCCTGTTCAAATTTCAGATAATGCTGGGTCATGCTCTGGTTCATCGAGCTAAAGAAATTTAACTGATCCAGACGCGCTTCAAACTGTTGTTTAAAACACTCGGTGGTTTTACACTGCTGCGCACGTTTAAACCAGAGCTGATGGGTATCTTGCAGAATACGCAGCGGGGCATCGGTCACCAGAAAAGCTGTCAGAAACTGATCATTGAGCTGCTCACGAATCTCCTGTAAATCGGCATGGCAGATTTTATTGAAAGCAGGCGTGTTGGCCTGCTCGCAATTGATTTTCTGTGCATGCGACAGCGGGGTGCCCGCGGCGCCCAAAAACAACAGGGTTCCAATGATTTTTATAAGATTCATCTCGGTTTTCAACAGCATGATCGCTTATACTTTCATTAGCTTGCGTAAGCTAACTATAGCGAAAGAGAAACTGTGAATACAAGATTTCAATCGTTTATTTCTGAAGGAGTTGAATATGGTTGCACAAATACGAATTGGGCAGGGAATAGACGTACATGCCTTTGAAGAAGGCGATTTTGTGACATTGGCTGGGGTTAAAATTCCACATACCCATGCTCTGAAAGCCCACTCAGATGGGGATGTGATTTTACATGCGCTATGCGATGCCTTATTGGGTGCATTGGCACTGGGCGATATTGGACAGCATTTTCCCGACACCGATCCTGAATTTAAGGGCGCTGACAGCCGGGTGTTGCTGAAGCATGTTTATCAGCTGATTTTAGACCGCGGTTATCTATTGAATAATGCCGACATTACCGTGGCCTGTGAACGCCCGAAACTGGCCAAGCACAATCTGGAAATGCGCCAGAGTATTGCCGATGTGCTGGATGTGGATGTGACTCAAATCAGCATTAAAGCCACCACCACGGAAAAATTAGGCTTTACCGGCCGTCAGGAAGGAATTCTGGCTACAGCTACGGTGTTAATTTGTCACGCAAAGTGATCGGTTTTCATTAAGGAAATTTGCAGTTCCTGGGTTGCTTTACGGCCCTGAAGTTGTAAGGCAACAGCGTGAATCAGACCGGTCCAGGTTTCATTCGGCTCCCAGATCTGGTGCAACATTTCCTGCGCGGTAGGCATGTCCATATTCATATAATACTGACGATACAAATACATCAGGCTGCTGACATGCTGATTGGTACCGCAATGCAACCACACCATCTGATCCTGCACCAGATGATCAATCAGGTCTAAAACCAGCAGACATTGGGCGTCAGATGGAGTTTCCCAAGAGATGGGCAGTTGTACATAGTTCAGGCCCAGTTCCAGACAGATTTTATCTTCATTGGCTAGATGCTGCTCGGCATCACTCAGTGCGACATTAACCACAGTGGTAATGCCATATTCTTTAATCTGACGTAACTGTTCCGCATTCGGCTGGCCGGATGTGTACAGGTGTTCATGCACAAACTGAAAGTGATCAATTTGGCTTAAAGCGGTTTCAATTTCATTCATCAGATAAAATTTCCTGCAACTGAAATGGAAACGCCATCTTGACGATGGCGTTTTTGAGTCAGTTTTAGCGGCTGGCTAAAACCTCTTTCAATGCTTCATGCATCTCAAGCAGGGATTTTTCAGTGGTTTCCCAGTCGATGCATCCATCGGTAACAGACTTACCATACTCCAAATCGCAAAGATTTGCAGGAATATCTTGACGACCGCCTTTCAAATGACTTTCGACCATAATCCCGACAATTGATTTATTGCCATCTAAAATCTGTTCAGTGATGTTTTTTAAGACCAGTGGTTGCAGGTACGGGTCTTTGTTGGAGTTGGCATGACTGGTGTCAATCATGATTTTGGTGCTGACTTTGGCTTTAATTAGCGCTGCTTCTGCATCGGCGACTGAACCGGCATCATAGTTTGGCTTGCCATTACCACCACGCAATACCACGTGCGCATAGTTGTTACCGCTGGTACGAATTACCGACACCTGACCATGTTCGTTCAGCCCCAGGAAGCTGTGACCATGTTTTACAGACTGCATTGCGTTGGTCGCAACAGTTAAGCCGCCATCGGTACCATTTTTAAAGCCAACCGGTGAAGACAGGCCAGAAGACATTTCACGGTGAGTCTGACTTTCTGTGGTACGCGCACCAATCGCTGACCAGGAAATCAGATCCTGATAATACTGTGGAGAGTTCGGGTCCAGTGCTTCAGTGGCACAAGGCAGACCTTTTTCATTCAGTTCCAGCAGCAGTTTACGGCCAATACGCAGACCTTTTTCAATATTGAAAGAGTCATTCATGTCCGGGTCGTTAATCAGACCTTTCCAGCCCACGGTCGTACGCGGTTTTTCAAAGTACACCCGCATTACGATGTATAAGGTATCTTTTACTTTTTCGCTCAGCACTTTCAGGCGGTCTGCATAATCATGTGCTGCCACAGGATCATGAATCGAGCAAGGCCCAATGACCACAAACAGACGTTTGTCTTTACCATCAAGAATATTGCGGATGGTTTCACGACCTTTCAGTACGGTGTGATAAGCAGAGTCAGTCAGTGGAAGTTCTGCTTTGAGTTCAGCAGGGGTCACAAGTGGCTGGATGCTTTTAATATTCACATCATCGATATCTGAAGGTGTAATAGGGTTAGACTGTAAAGTGTTCATTGCCGTCACTGGTTTAATCGTATACAAGATTGTTTAATAGCCTGAATATAACACGAATATAGCAGCCTATTGTTATAAAAAAGATCAATAGATTACTGAAAAAAAAGTGATGAATCGCAGAGATAAATTAAACTGGCGATGTTTTTTCAGCGCTCACCACCATCGCCGCTTCAACTGGTTGTGCCGGTTTGGATTTGACCGGGTTCAGCATAAAGTTCACCCCAAGCGCGAACAGGGTAATGCCCAGCACTTTACGGATAATTTTTTCAGGCAGGCGTGAGCTGACTAAAGTACCGACCACAATTGCCGGAATAGAACCGACCAGTAACCACATCAGCAGTTCAAAATCGACATTGCCCGAGGTCATGTGACCCATACCGGCGACAAAGGTCAATAAGACTGCGTGGACCACATCGGAGCCGATAATGCGGATCATTGGCAAGTTCGGGAACATAAGCACCAGCGCCATAATGCCGAAGGCACCTGCACCCACCGAAGATAGGGTGACGAACACACCCAGGACAATTCCCATCACCACAATCATCGCGCGCTTGTTGGTGGCCTTCAGGTCGACCTTTTCCAGGTCTTGAGTCATATCTGGCAATTCGTGTTTGCGATATTTGTTGAAAAATTTTTCAATCTGGCTGCGGAAAATAATAGATATGCCGGTTAGGGTCAGCATAAAGCCCAAGACCATGGTCAGCACAGCTTTATAATGCGTGGACTGGCTTAAATAGTTGTCGAGTACCCAATGCGTTGCAAAAGACGCCGGGATACTGCCGACAGACAGCCAGATCACAATTGGCCAGACGATATTCATTTTTTTGGCATGGACTAGTGAACCACAGAATTTGGAAATTGCGGCATAGAGCAGATCGGTACCAATGGCAATGTGCGGTTCAATCTTAAACAGGCTGATTAAAATCGGGGTCATTAACGAACCACCGCCTACACCGGTCACACCTACACAGAAGCCAACCAAAACACCTGCCAAAATAAACTCAACTGCACCAAACATGGGGATATGCCATACATCAAAAAACGTGCTTATCTTATGACTTTCGGATATAAGTCGTTGGCATGATTAATGATTTGCTTATTCTAAAAAATGCTAAAGATGAGAAAAAGATCAACATTTATAGTGAAACAGCGTGGAGTAGATCTATCTGAAATCTGCTGGATTTAAAGCTGAAAAAAAGGGGATTTTTTAGTAAAAAGATCAGGATGTGCAGGGCTGAATAGGCAGATTTTGTGATGACAGCGCAGCAAAATGGAAAGATAAAAAGATTAAAAATAGCAGGAAATTTCACTTTAAATTTATTATTTGTATATTCAGTGTCATTACATAGAGATGACATGTGTTGGAGTTTGGGATTTTATTTGATCAATCTTTCAGCATGATAAAAAGTTGCTGATGGTCATGAAACTGCAAGTCAGGTGGAATAGAGTGAAATAAAGCGGTGAAAGCGTAATAAATGAATGAGCCCAGCACAGCATCATCAATCAAACCTGATAGCCATACTGGATAAAAACAAAGCAGTTAAAATATAGAAAAACCTGAATTTTTTCTCAGCTCAGGACAAACAGTCGTTACAGTCACTTCAAGCAGAATATGTTAAAATTCCACGCAGCAATTGAAGGAGCAAGGTCTTGCAAAAACGAAAACTGAAAATAGGCATTGTGGTGGGAGAAGTTTCTGGGGATACTTTGGGTGCCAGACTGATCCGCCGTTTTCGTGAGCAAGGCATTGAGGCTGAATTTGAAGGTATTGGCGGCCCGCAAATGATTGCTGAAGGCTTTAAAAGCTATTATCCGATGGATATTTTGTCGGTCATGGGCATTGTTGAAGTCTTAAAAGACATTAAAAAGCTGTTTGCCGTGCGTGATGGACTGGTTGAACAGTGGAGCAAGGAGCCGGTCGATGTTTTTATTGGGATTGATGCGCCGGATTTTAACCTGCGTTTATCGAAAAGCCTGAAGCAGAAAAGTCCAAGCATTAAAACCGTGCAGTATGTCAGTCCTTCGGTCTGGGCATGGCGTCAGGGCCGTGTCCACGGCATTAAAGCCAATATTGATCTGGTGCTGTGTTTATTTCCATTTGAAAAAGCCTTTTATCAAAAATGGCAGGTTCCGGCTGCCTTTGTCGGGCATCCATTAGCGAGTCAGTTGCCTGTCGATAATAATCTGGCCGATGCCAAACTGGAACTGGGGCTGGAAGCTTCGCAAAAGCATATTGCCTTATTGCCCGGTAGTCGTCGTGGTGAAATTGAGCGTTTAGGGCCATTGGTTCTGGCAGCCGCTGAAATTCTGGCTGCCAAATATCAAAACTATCACTTCTTAATTCCCGCCATTAACGATGCGCGTAAACAGCAGATTGAAAGTTTATTACAGCATTGTGCTGCTGATCTGAGATCACGGGTTAGTCTGCTGGAAAATACCGATACAGAATCAAAAATTGGCCGTCAGGTCATGAATGCAGCGGATATTGTTGCGCTGGCTTCAGGTACTGCAACGTTGGAAGCGATGTTATTGCATCGTCCAATGGTGACTTTTTATAAGCTCAACCGGATTACCTACTGGATTGCCAAACTGCTGGTTAAAATTCCGTATTACTCGCTACCGAATATTATTGCCGGCAAAAAAGTCATTGAAGAGCTGATTCAAGAAGAGGCTACACCAGAGCGTCTGGCGCATGAAATTGAAAAGCTGATGCATATTGAAGCTGCACAAATTCAGGTGATGCAGCATCGTACCATGCATAAACAGCTGCTATCCGGCAATTGTGAAGACCCGGTAGCGGCGATTCTGGCTATTTTATAAGAGCCTGCTGAAACTGCTGCCGGTACTGGCTTGGGGTCAGGGCAAACTGTTTTTTAAAAGTCTGGCTAAAGGCGGTTTCAGAAGAATAGCCAACTTTATAGGCAATTTGCTGGATTGAGAGCTGGCCATGACGTAAATATTGAGCCGCCAGTCTTAAGCGATGTTGCTGTAAATAGGCCAGTGGCGATTCACCAACAATCTGGGCAAACAGATTGGCAAATTTTGAGCGCGACATGCAGCATTGTTCGGCCAGGGTTTCGACGGTCCAGCTTTTTTCCGGTTGTCCATGAATGGCGGTTAAAGCATTGGACAGTTCCGGATGGGTCAGGGCACTGAGCCAGTTATTAGAATCATTCAGCTGGGCAATATAATCACGCACACATTCAATAAATAAAATACTGATCAGATGATCAAGAATTTTATCGCGGCCGGGCCGGATCTGATGGCTTTCTACTGCCAGAAACTGTAAGCCAATTTGCAACCATTCCGGCGCAGTGCTGCTCATAATATGATGAATATGCATATAGTCCGGCAAGGCATTTAACAGCGGCTTGGCCATAATGCTGTCCATTGTGCCGTGCATGGCTAAAATAAATGATTTTTCACCGGATGCTTCACCAAACTCGATGGTCTGCTGGCGTTTCTGCTGAAACAGGTCACTAATATCCAGGGCATCTAGCCACTCCAGTTGCGTGCTACTTTTGCCAACATGGCTACCGCCGGAAGGAATCAGCACAATATCACCGGCCTGCGCATAGACCTGACGCTGGGTCGATAATTCCAGATATAATTCACCACTTAGTACCACATAGGCAATAATGGCGCTGTGATCCTGATATTGAAATGCCCAGTTTCCCTGTGGATTCAAATAGATAAATTCAGATTTGTTGAGATGAATATCATCAAAAATTTTACTTAAAGCATCCATATCGGGTTGATATCTTCTTATTTGAGCCTAGCTATTTGGTCATTAAGCCTGAATTTATCGTGTGATGAAAGGCCAATTTCAGGCAATGTGGGCCAAAGACGTTTACATAGCTTTTTTGGACGTTTGCAACTGTTCTCTGTGGCTTGTTTGCTGAAATATATAGATAAGTTAAGCAGGATGGAAGTGCAGGCAATGAATGCTCCGCTACAACTCACAGAACAACAACAGCAATTTTTACTTGAAAAATCCGGTCTGGCTTTAGATAAAAAACGTTATTTATGGCTGATTAGCCCATTTTTACCGGTTTTAGGCATTGGGATTCTGGCCGGTTACCAGTTTGCACCGAAACCATTTAAAACTGTATTTGCTCTAGGTGGACCACTGTTAATTCATGTGATTATTCCTAGCATTGATACCTTGGTCGGTAAAGACGAGCACAATCCAAGCCCGGAAGAAGTCAAGCTCTTGGAGCAGGACCCGTATTATTCCCGTTTGGTAAAAAGTTTTATTCCCTTGCAGTATATCGCCAATATTTATGCGGCCTATCTGGTCTCACGTAAAGAGACTTCGCTGCTGGATAAAATTTTTCTGGGTGCGTCGATGGGACTGGTTAATGGGGTGGCGATTAATACTGCACATGAACTGAGCCATAAATCCTCCAAACTGGAGCATTATCTGTCGCATCTGGCGCTGGTGCCGTCGGGTTATAACCATTTCCGGATTGAACATCCGTATGGGCATCATAAACGCGCTGCAACCCCAGAAGATCCGGCGTCTTCCCGTATGGGCGAAACCTTTTATGAGTTCTGGCCACGTACGGTGAAAGGCTCGTTTAAATCGGCAATTGAAATTGAAACCCAGCGTTTAAAACGCAAAGGCAAGAATTTCTGGTCCAAAGACAATGAATTGCTACAAGGTTGGGGCATGAGTGCGCTGTTTCATGCCGGAATGCTGGCCAGCTTTGGGAAAGGCATTGTGCCGTATTTAAGCACGCAGGCCTTTTATGCCATCAGCCTGTTTGAACTGGTCAATTATATTGAGCATTATGGCTTGCTTCGACAAAAAGATGCGCAGGGCAAATATGAGCGTACCCAGCCGGAACATAGCTGGAACAACAATAATATTGTCACCAATCTGTTTTTATATCAGTTACAGCGTCATTCCGATCATCATGCCTATCCGACCCGTCCATTTCAGGCCTTGCGACATTTTGATGAAGCGCCTGAATTGCCAAGCGGTTATGCCAGTATGTTGCTGCCGGCGCTGATTCCACCGCTATGGTTTAAAATGATGGATAAACGCGTGTTCAAGCATTATAAAGGTGATTTAAACAAAGCCAATATCCAGCCGAAACGCCGTTTAAGCCTGTTTAAAAAGTTCGGCCTGAAGGCAGATTAAGTATAGAAAAATCCATTCGACTGTTTTAGTCAGCCCTATGGTGAGTAGGGCTTTTTTGTACGCAGGCGGTTGATGTTACCCAGATTCATCTTCATTCAAAGCTCTTTCCATCCAGATTTCACAGGCATGACTATGACCGGTCTGGCCTTGTGGGGCAGATAAATGTACAAACCCCAGCTTTTCATACAATTTTACCGCCTGCCACAGTGATGCTGTGGTTTCCAGATAGCAGGACTGAAAACCGGCCTGCTGGGCAAAGTCAAAAGCGTGTTCCAGAATCTGTTTGGCAAATCCGTAGCCACGTATCTCTGGCAGAAAATACATTTTCTGGATTTCCAGGCGGCTTGGATCACCCTGCAAAGGCGCAGCACCGCCACCACCGAAAATATTGCCTTGGTCATTGGTAACGACCCAATACTGTGCGTGTGGCTGTGAATACACCGCATATAAATCATCGACCGCAGCATCGGCCACGGCAAAACCGGATTCCGGCGCCAGTCCAAATTCTTTAGAAACCTCACGAATAATACGGGCCAGTGCAGGATTGTCTTGGGCTTGAATCGGGCGTAAAAAATACATAAGCGCAGCGGTGAAAAATAAAGAGATGAATTTTATCACTAAATATTCATCTCTTGAGCAGATTTGAGGCACATCTATTGGACTTTAAATGTCGCTTGATGCTGCGTTCAATATCTTATTTAAGTTCGCTGGAGCTTTTACCCAGTTCACGCCGGGCAATAATCAGTTGCTGGATTTGTTGGGTGCCTTCAAAAATATCCAGAATTTTGGAATCGCGAGCCCATTTTTCTAGCAGCTCATCTTCGTTATAGCCCACAGCGGCGGCCAGTTCTACACATTTCAGGGTAATTTCATTCCCTACACGGCCAGCTTTGGCTTTGGCAATTGAGGCTTCTTTGGAATTGGGTTGCTTGTTATCGGCCATCCAGGCAGCTTTAAGCATTAATAAACGCGCTGCTTCCCATTCGGCTTCCATCCGATAAATCTGCGCGGTTATCTGAGAGCTGTGTAAATAGGCGGTCTGATAATGCTCATCCAGCTCGTGTTTAAAAATCTGCTTGATCCGTTCCAGGGAAGCTTTGGCACAGCCAATGGCCATGGCCGCGACCAAAGGACGGGTGTTGTCAAAGGTTTCCATCACCCCGGCAAAGCCTTTGGAGACATCAATCTCGGCATTGCCAAGCAGGTTGCTGGCCGGCACCCGGCAATCGACAAAGCTGATGGCTGCAGTATCCGAGGCTTTAATCCCGAGTTTATGCTCCAGTCGTTCTACGGTCATGCCGGGCGTGCCTTTCGGCACCACAAAAGACTTGATGGCCGCACGGCCGAGCTTTTTATCCAGCGTGGCCCAGACCACCACGGCATCGGCACGTTCACCCGAGGTCACAAAGATTTTCTCGCCATTCAGGATATAATCATCGCCATCTGCGACCGCTGTGGTGCGAATTGCCGCTGAATCGGAGCCGCAGCCGGGTTCGGTAATGGCCATGGCGGCCCAGGTGCCGTGAAAACGCTGTAACTGCTCGTCATTGGCCACCGCAGCAATGGCGGAGTTCCCCAGACCCTGACGCGGCATACTCAGCAGCAGGCCGGTATCGCCATAACACATTTCGACAATACTTAAAGCGGTGGACATATTGACGCCATTTTTATTGCCACTGGCGGTATCGCCACGTTTATTCACCGCAGCGCCGGCGTTCATGCCATCGCCACCTGCATTCATGCCATCGACCACTGAGGCCAGCATATCCAGTTCTTTCGGGTAGGCATGTTCCGCCTTATCATATTTACGTGAAATTGGACGCAGGACATTCAGGGCAACCTCATGTGCCTGATCAGTCAGCAGTTTAAATTTTTTCGGGTTCTGTAAATTCATGGGCTGTTCCTTATTTTTATGGTTATTTAGGCATGCAGGCCAGACTGGACAATCGCGGTCGCGCGCAGATCACGATACCAGCGCTCGACCGGATGTTCTTTGGTAAAGCCGTGACCGCCCAGAATCTGCACGCCATTTGTGCCAATTTGCATGGATTTTTCTGCACATAACAAGCGTGCCAGATAGGCTTCCCGATGAAAGTCCTGTCCAGCTTCGGCCAGACTGGCAGCATTCAGCACTAGCATGCGCATCGCATCAATTTCAATCGCCATATCGGCAATCATAAAAGCCACACTTTGACGATGTGAGATGGGCTCGCCAAAGGCCGTGCGCTGGTTGGCATAGTCAATACAATAGGCTTTCACGGCTTCGCAGCACCCAACCGCCATGGCACACCAGACTAAATTACCCAAATCAATAAAAGCACTATAGTCAAAATCATCATCGCCCAGACGTTCGGCTGGGGTATGCTGAAAACTGAGGGTGACTGTTTCTGTGGCCTTCAGCCCCATTGCCGGGCTTTTTTGTGCACGAATGCTGCTGTCGCGTTTCACCACAAATACTTCTGGCTGGCCATTGAATTCAGCACTTACCAGATACAAGTCCGCCGTTTCACCCAGCATTACCAGAGTTTTTTCACCCTGAATCCAGTACTGGCCCTGGCTAAAAGTGGCTTGTGTATTTAAACGCAGCGGATCAAAAGCCGGTGTAGCTTCCTGCACGGCAAAGCTGGCGCGCAGTTCCGAATCTTCTGCAAAACTGGTCAGATAACGTGACTGGATGCTTTCAGAACCCCAGCGGGTCAGGGCATTGATTACCCCAAAGGTCGACAATAAACCTGCGGTCAGGCTGAAATCCCCCTGGGCCAAATGCTCGGCCATCAGAATATTAGTGACAATATTCTGCTCGCTGGCCACGCCACCCAAAGCCTCCGGCAGTGCATAATCATTCAGGCCCAAATCCTGACTGTGTCGCCATAACACTTCGGGAAACTGTTCCAGATGATCCGCCTGATGCGCCAGTGGATAAAGCACCTCTGTGGCAAACTGCTGCATGGTATCTACCGTCATTTGCTGTTCTTCGCTCAGGCTTAAATCAAACAGGGATTTTTGCTGATGGGGTAAACGCTGTCTGGGTACATCATCGTGCTTTTGAAAAGCTTTCTGGGTCACGCTTAAGGTTTTAAAGCCGGCTTTGGCACCCTGATATAAAGATTTTTCTACAAATTTACGCAGTTTGAGCTGGTCTAAAACCTCGCTGCTGGCAAGCCGAGTGAGCAGCGACAGTCCAAATCCTTGGGCCTTGTTTACCATATTGGTCATTGTTGTTGTTCCATCATGCGGGTGATTATTTTTATGCTGACACGCGGCTGTTTAAAAAACCATGTCAGAACTGACATACTCAATTGTCAAAGATAAACGGTTGTTGCAAGATGAAACAGGAATCTAAATAGTTGCTTCTGTTTATATTTTTAATTTTTGGAAAGAGCGGGGAAGGTAGAGGATTGACCCGAATGACATTAGCTGCATTAGGGTCGGGTGTGGCTTTACTGGAATTTTTTGATCATGTCGCGCACATTGGTTTTGGCATCAATCACGGTCATAAAGGTATAAGCCCCAATAAATTTACGGCTAATAAACATAAACTCTTTCGGCGGAACACTGAAATAACGTGAAGCCATGGATTTAGAGGCCTGTTGCATCACCCGGCTATGCAGCTGGCTTTTTTTCCAGTCATAACGATGCTGATCATCCATCACACCGGCTGGTAAATCCGGGTTGTTTTCAGGACTGCTAAAGGCTTCGGTGGCCAGTAAAAAGACTTTGGCCATATCCGGCTTAATACTTTGCGGAATGGAGTCAAAAAACTCATAACCGGTCATGGCTTTCACCATCATCTCCGCGTCATGCTGATAGCCGGCCTGAATCAGGTTACGTGCGACCGAGAGCAGGTTGTCATCAAACTGGCGAATGGCACCGAAATCCAGCAGCACAATTTTATCCTGTACATCTGCGCCATTGCCCAGACGTACTAGATAGTTACCGAAGTTTGGGTCGGTCTGCATTTCGCCCCATTCAAAAATTTCCCGCACTGCCACTTCTAAAGAGGCTTCACCAAGCAGGTTACGACGTTCTTGTGGTAAAGACAGCATCACCGGACTGTTGATTGGTACGCCACGTTCAAAGGTCATGCACAGCACCTGATCGGTACAGTAATCTTCAATAATGGTTGGAACGATATAGCGCGGGTCCTGCTTTAAACGCTCGGCAAAACGGCGTGTGGTGGCTGCCTCAATCCGATAATTGACCTCGCGGTGCATCATTTCGCGGACTTCATCAAACCACTGATCAAATTCGCGGGTTTGCGGCACCATGCGGGTCAGTTTCAGCATGTTTTTAAACAGACTCATATCCGAATCAATGGCATCGGCCACACCCGGATACTGGATTTTTAATACCAGTTCCATACCATCAGATTTACGGGTGGCGCGGTGTACCTGAGCCAAAGAGGCGGTACCTAAAGGCTCATGGTCAATGGTGAGATCATTAAGTTTGGAACCTAACTGGTCCTGTAACTGGGTTTTAATCGCAGGCCAGGCCAGGGCAACAGTCTGGTTATTCAGGGTATTCAGGGCTTGGGTGATTTCTTCAGGCAGGAAATGTTCGCCGTAAAGCGCCATCATCTGGCCAATTTTAACGATAGAGCCTTTCAGTTTGCCAATTTCTGCGACCAGATAATCGGCCTGTTCTTTCATGGCTTTTTTGCGTTTCTTTTCTTTTTCTTCTTCACTGGAAAAGATTGAACCGGCGCTGGAGGCGGCCCAACGTGTCCCGGCCAGCAACGATGCCTTCGCGATCGATAAGCGTCGATCCATAGAGGAAGTTTTCAATTGTTTAAGCTTATCGTTCTGATCTGACATGTAAATTTAATCCTTCAATCAGCAATTCGCAGAAAGGTCATAGTTTAACGAATATTAACGGGTCTTAACGTATTAAAAAAGTTCAAGTTGCTGAATGTCGAGTTAAGTTTTGCATTCTCTATGAAATAGCCTAAGCAAAATCTATAAAGATGCAATTTCGCTCATTCACATCCGGAATTTAATCTTGAGGGTACTTTTTTGTTGCAGCATCTGCTTGTTTTCATCAATGTATTTTAAAATCAGGCTTTGTACCGATTCATGCAGAAAACCATGCGCATAGCCTTTGACAATAATAATGCTGGGCAGGTTAAAGAACAGATATTTGGCATCATCCAAAGTCGCATCCTGAAAAATGCCGCGTTCCACCAGCATCTGCTGTAAAAACTGTTTTTCCTGCAAGACACGCGGTGAATCGTTGTCATTCCAGTAGTTTTGACGCATGGCCAGCAGGTTATTGTGTTTGTAACTCATATCAACAGGTTCACGGGAGTCTCATAGTCAATATAAGGTCTATTTTTGCAGATTCAATCGCAAAATGGCAGGAAATTGTGAAGATCTGGAAATTCTATCCTGTTCATCGCTATAGGTTTTTTGCTTGAAGTTCAGTAATATGCTTTACATAAATTAAAACAAAGATGATCGCTGTGTTTGGCAGCAAGGGGAATATGATGCGTTTAGCATTCATCGGGGGAATGGCCTGGGCGCTGCTGGCGGGTTCGGCCTATGCGCAGGAAAGTTATTCAAAACAGTATATTCAATGTAGCAATCATGCTTATGGGCAAACATCGGTCTTGCAAAAATGTGTCAATAAAGAACTGAAACAGCAGCAAAAACGCTTAAAGAAAAGCTATAAGTCTCACTATCGGGCCAGTGGGGCACATCAGGCCAATATTGCCCAGCAACATGCGCTGTGGGAGCAGCGTTTAAAGCAGCAATGCTATCGGGGCATGAACGGTGATGTTGCCAAATTGCAGCAATCGCGTTGTACGCTGGCACAGGTGATTGATCAGGCCAATTATTATCAGAGCAAATTTATTGCCCGTTAATCCTGTACTTAGCATTTCAGGGCTTTATTCCAAATCTGACTAAGGTCGTGAAAGTTGAGATCAATTTATCAGATTGAAATCCGGCTTTTACGCACAGAGACATTATAAAAGCGTACAAAACAAGGTATCATAAGGCGTTTTAAAAAATTGACTCTGGAGAGACCTTAGGTGGATCGACCGACTATTAGTCCTGAACATTTGCAGGAAGCCGCTGAAACATTAGTCACCATTCGTGATTTTATCCGTTTTGGTGTAACAGCATTACGTCAATATGATGCACATCTAGGTCAAGGTACAGAAGATTATTTTGCTGAAAGTTCCGCGCTGGTATTACAAACCCTGTCGCTGGACTGGAATGCCGATGCAGAAATTCTGGATGCCAAATTACTGCCGAGCGAAAAGCAGGAATTTTTAAGTCTGCTGGAGCGTCGTATTAATGAACGCACGCCAACCTCTTATCTGCTCAATCTGGCCTATTTCTATGGCAAACCGTTTTATGTCGATGAGCGTGTATTGATTCCACGTTCACCAATTGCTGAACTTATCGAAAACCGTTTTGCGCCATATTGTCTGGATGAAAATGGCCAGATCGGCGAAGCCAATAATAACTTGCCGGCCAATCCAAATCCGCAAATGCCACGTCGTATTCTGGATATGTGTACCGGTTCAGGCTGTATCGCAATTGCATTGGCTTATGCTTTCCCGGATGCGGAAGTGGATGCGACCGATATTTCTAAAGATGCTTTAGAAGTTGCGGCCATTAACACCGAACATCACAACATGCAGTATCAGGTGGCGCTGCTTGAATCGGATTTATTCTCTAAAATTCCAGCAGAAAATCAGTATGATCTGATTGTGTCGAATCCACCGTATGTCGATGCCGAAGACATGGCCGATCTGCCAGATGAATTCCGTCATGAGCCAGAGCTGGCGTTGGCTGCCGGTCAGGATGGTCTGGACTTGGTGCGTAAAATGCTGGCCCAAGCGGCAGACTATTTAACCGAAGATGGCCTGATTGTGATTGAAGTCGGTAACTCTGAATGGGCCATGAAACAGAACTTTAATACCGTCGATTTCCACTGGTTACAATTCCAGAAAGGTGGTTCAGGCATTTTTGCCCTAACCGCAGCACAGTGCCGTCAATACCGCGATTTATTCATTCAATCTGTTAATTCATAAAGGAGTCGTTGCACATGGCAGGTAATAGTATTGGACAACTCTTCCGTGTCACGACTTGTGGTGAATCGCATGGTGTAGGCCTGATGGCCATTGTTGATGGTGTACCGCCGGGCCTGGAACTGACAGAAGCCGATTTACAGCACGATTTGGACCGCCGTAAGCCGGGGACTTCCAAATTTGCAACCCAGCGTAAAGAGCCAGATCAGGTTGAAATTATTTCTGGGGTATTTGAGGGTAAAACCACCGGTACGCCAATTGGCTTGCTGATTCGCAATACCGACCAGAAATCCAAGGATTATGGCAACATTGCCCAGACTTTCCGTCCGGGTCATGCCGACTATACTTATACGCAAAAGTACGGTTTCCGTGATTATCGTGGTGGTGGTCGTTCCAGTGCCCGTGAAACTGCGATGCGTGTAGCTGCCGGTGCGATTGCCAAAAAATATCTGGCAGAAAAATTCGGGATTCTGATTCGTGGTCATGTGACCCAAATTGGTACAGAAAAAGCGGAAAAGCTGGACTGGAATGAAGTGCCGAATAACCCGTTTTTCTGTGGCGATGCCGATGCTGTGCCACGTTTTGAAGCGTTGGTGACTTCATTACGTGAACAAGGCACCAGCTGTGGCGCCAAACTGGAAATTCTGGCCGAAAAAGTACCTGTGGGCTGGGGCGAGCCGGTATTTGACCGTTTAGATGCCGATATTGCCCATGCCATGATGTCGATTAACGCGGTTAAAGGCGTAGAAATTGGCGATGGTTTTGCGGTGGCGGAACAGTTCGGTCATGAAACCCGTGATGAACTGACCACACAAGGCTTCCTGGCCAATCATGCTGGCGGTATTTTGGGTGGTATTTCCAGTGGTCAAACCATTCGTGTGGCGATTGCGCTTAAACCAACGGCGTCTATTACCACACCGGGTAAAACCATTACCATTGACCGTGAAGATACCGATGTACTGACCAAAGGCCGTCACGATCCATGTGTGGGTGTGCGTGCTGCACCAATTGCGGAAGCGATGCTGGCGATTGTGCTGATGGATCATTTCTTACGTCACCGTGCACAAAATGCCGATGTGGTGGCGCCATTTGCACCGATTGAGCCTTAATTATCCCAGATTAAAGAAGCCGGACTGAATGTCCGGCTTCTTTTATGGCGATAGGTTGTATCCGTTTGAAATTTCCTAAGAAAATACCACGATCAATGAGATAAATACAGAAGTTGATTGAGCTTGAATCTAAATATTAGTTGCTTTATCACCACCTTAAATTAAGCATCCACATAGACATCAATTCAGATATAAATAAAAAGCGGGGGTTGGATAAAAATAGATTTTAATTTTTAAAAGAGATCGGGCTGATCTTTTTTAAAGGATGTGGGAAATCATCTTGTGATGAAATTGTGCTGATCCCATTTTGTATCAGAATGGATCTCCCAGAAATTAAAAAGCTCCCCGAAGGGAGCTTGTTTCATCAAGAAAAGAACCAGGTGTAATAGCCCCAGATCATTAATGGCCAGGCCACAAATGGACTAAACAGCCATTTCCACAGCCAGAAACGTGGGACAAAACCAACACCATGGATAAATCCGCCGGAAATGCCAATCATGATGTACATCATGGCACTGTGGCTGTAATTGCCATCGGCATCCAACATGGCAGCTGGATGAAGTAATAATACGGCTGCCAATGGAAAGGCCAATAAGCAAGAAATGACCATCGCAAGTTTATTCGGTTTTTTTTCGATTACTGGAGTTTCCATTACAACCTCTGTCATGACTTATTCCTCATCCAGGTCTTGATGATGCTCGATATAGAGCGCACTCAGTACACCTGCAAAACAGGCCATCAAAATACCGAGAATCCAAGCAAAATACCACATAATCTTTACTCCTTTAGCGCATAGCCTTAGTACAGGCTATGCGAATTCTCTTTGATGTGTTTGTTGGTAATCACGCCCCACATCTTGTAGTAACACCAAGTGGTGTACAGCAAAATGATTGGCACAAAAATACAGGCTGCAACAGTCATTACCGTTAAGGTATTTTGACTAGATACCGCATCCCACATGGTCAAGCTAGATACAGGATCTATGCTCGATGGCATCAGGAATGGGAACAGGGCAAAACCTGCAGTCAGAATCGCACCTGTTACTGCCAGTGCAGAACCAGTGAAGCTTAAACCTGCTTTACCTTTAGAGGCTGCCAGAATCACAATGATACCGCCAAGAATACCCATAATTGGTGCAATCATGGTGATCGGGTAAGCCGAGTAGTTGTTCATCCAGCCCGGGTTGGCATTGGTCATCACTTCTTTGGCTAACGGGTTTGCAGCGCTACCGGTGTCATATGGTGTAACCAGGGTATAACCTTGGATGCCACCGAAGTATAACCATGCACCTGCCAGCAGGAAGCAGACCAGGAACACGATACCGCTGATTTTGGTGGCTTTGGCAGAACGCTCGCGTAAAGCACCATCGGTACGTAACATTAACCATGCACCACCATGCGCACACAGCATGGCCAGACTCACGATACCGCAGACCAAAGCAAACGGGTTAAGCAGGGCAAAGAAGCTGCCGGTGTAGTTGGATCGTACAGTCTCATCCAGTTCAAAAGGTACACCTAAGAACATGTTACCGAACGCTACGCCAAATACCAGCGCAGGTACTGCACCACCGATACATAGACCCCAGTCCCAGGCAGTACGCCATTTAGTGTTTTCCAGCTTGGAGCGGTAGTCAAAGCCGACCGGACGCAGGAATAGCGCAAACAGGACTAAAAGCAGCGCCCAGTACATGCCCGAGAAGGCAGTTGCATACACCATTGGCCATGCAGCAAATAGAGCACCACCAGCAGTAATGAACCAGACCTGGTTACCGTCCCAGTGTGGGGCAATCGTGTTGATTGCCGCACGACGTTCTTCATCATTTTTTCCAACGAATGGCATGATCGCCATAGAGCCCATATCGAAACCATCGGTGAGGGCGAAACCGATGAGCAGTACGCCCACCAGTACCCACCAGATGATTTTGAGTAATTCATATTCGATCATGCTTGAGTCTCCTCAGATGCTTTTTTGGCAGCTTCCAATTTTTCGAAATGGTATTTGCCGGTATGTAACGAGCTTGGACCAAGACGAGAGAATTTAATCATCAGGTACATTTCAATGATCAGCAGTACGGTATAGAACGATGCTAATGCAATGATTGAACCCCATACATCGCCAGTACTTAAGCTAGATGCAGAGAGATATGTTGGTAGAACTTCACCAATAGTCCAAGGTTGACGACCTACTTCAGCCACATACCAGCCAGTTTGCGCAGCAATCCATGGTAGTGGTAGGGCAATCAGGGCGAATTTTAATAACCAAGGTTTGTTTTCTGCATTACGTTTTGCTACAGCCAGTGTTGCCAGAACGAACAGGAGTAGCATTAAGAAGCCAGAAGCCACCATGGCACGGAAGGCCCAGAACAAGCTTGGAACGTGCGGAATAGTGTCTGCTGCAGCAAGTTTGATTTGCTCATCAGTCGCATCTACCACATTTGGTGTATATTTTTTCAGTAACAGGCCATAACCCAGGTCTTTTTGAGATTCATCAAATGCCGCTTTGAGTTCTGGTGAGGTGTCACCTGCACGCAGTTGTTCAAGTTGCTGATAAGCCACCATACCGTTTCGGATACGCACTTCATGCTGGGCAATCAGGTCTTTGATCCCGGTCACTTCTTCAGTGGTTGAACGTGTTGCAATTAGACCCATCACATACGGAATTTTAATCGCATAATCGGTGGTCTGGGTTTCCTGATTTGGAATACCAAACAGAGTAAATGCAGCCGGTGCCGGGTGAGTTTCCCATTCCGCTTCAATTGCAGCCAGTTTGGTTTTTTGGACATCGCCCAGTTCATAACCAGATTCATCACCCAGTAAGATTACAGACAGGGTAGATGCCAGACCGAAGATAGCCGCAATCGCGAAAGAACGACGCGCAAATGGCAAGTCACGTTTTTTCAGCAGGTAGTAGCTCGAAATCGCCAGAACGAAAATCGCACCTGTAACATAACCGGCAGAAACGGTATGGACGAATTTAACCTGTGCCACCGGGTTGAAAATTAGCGCACCGAAATCAATCATTTCCATACGCATGGTTTCATAGTTAAACGCAGAGCCGACGGGGTTTTGCATCCAGCCGTTAGCCACCAGAATCCACAGTGCCGACATGTTTGAGCCCAAGGCCACCAGCCAGGTTACACACAAGTGCTGTACCTTGGACAGACGATCCCAGCCGAAGAAGAACAGACCAATAAATGTCGATTCAAGGAAGAAAGCCATCAAGCCTTCAATGGCCAGCGGAGCACCAAAAATATCACCCACGTAGTGCGAGTAATACGCCCAGTTTGTACCGAACTGGAACTCCATGGTCAGGCCGGTAGTTACCCCTAAAGCAAAGTTAATACCGAACAGTTTTCCCCAGAATTTGGTCATGTCCTTATAAATTTCTTTGCCGGAAATCACATAGGTGGTTTCCATAATGGCCAGAATAAAAGCAAGACCAAGTGTCAGTGGAACAAAAATAAAATGATACATCGCGGTCATTGCGAACTGGAACCGCGAGAGATCGACCACGCTTTCAGAAATCATCAACGTGTCTCCTTGATTTGGGAAGGATTGCTGGCAATACGCTCAGCAACTTGAGAGTCAAAATTTTCAGGAATGGTAGGGGCATCGAACCAGATATTTTTAATCGCCATTAAAATAACAACCTTAATTATTAAAATGGCTGCTATTTCTCGGGTTACGCGACGGTTCAAATCTTTCGGGACTAAGCTCATAGAAACAAGCCTGTTTTTTAAACTGTGTCTTATATTATTAAACAAAATAATACAAAAAATAAATAGCCTGCACAGTTAAAATAAAAATATATTGTTTATATTATAAAATACAAGCACTTATAAAAACTTTTTTTTAATTTTTAATCAAAAGTATTCCGGTTAAAAACCTGACTAAAACGCTTGTATTTATAATAATGATTATTCTGACTAAAATGTTGTGAATTAAAATTTAATTCTGACTAAAATAGTTATATTTAAAAATTTTGACGATTTTATTAAAAATTCCAGCTTTTAATTTTTAACTTTTATTCAATAATCGGGTGTTAAAAAATGGCTGTAAGGCTTGAGGTGTAAGCATTTGCACAGAAAACAGTCAAGCACCAAAATGAAGCAATTTGTAGCAAATATGCACAATGAAGTACGATAAAAGTGCAGTAAGCAGCAACACGGAAAATTTTTTAGTCTTCAACGTGGAGGGCAGAGTGAATAACTACAGCGAACAACCATAGAGATAGTCACAATGCACAGAACAGCTGATCTTGAGGCCAAGAGAAAGTGAATCGAGCAGCTTAAACGGAAAGAACGAACGTACACGGCAAGGAAGAAAGGAAAGCTGCGAGATATATGGCGTTGTAGCTTTACCTTGGACAAAGTAAGGATGTGTATCTGACTCGTGGCTGAAAGATGAGCGAGCTTAAATCAGCTGCTAGTTTCACCATAGAACAGATTGTTCGAAGCGGAAATTTTCTTGGCAATGTAATAGGATTTTTTTTGCCGGATTAAAATGACTTGTGCCTGAAATTCCAATTCACCAAATTCCGGTTCGACCTGCACGTAATGCAGCTGGCCGTATTCATCCCGAACCCGAGCCTGAGCCGAAAAACCGGGACGGGCATTGCCACTGGAAATGGTGGCCAGTCGGCCCAGCAAATTGACATGCTGAATGGTTTTTTGCGGTTTAATCACCTGATCCAGACAGTGAATCATAAACACGGTAAAAAACAGGGCAATGATAAGCGCCGGTAAAATCAGATAGTACGATGGAACAAAACTTTGCTGCTGCGAATAGAGCGCAAACTGCAGGAAATAGCCTGCAACACTAAAATTCAGGAGCAGAAACACGAAAATTAGCAGTTTGGAAAATTTGACATTGAGTAAGGGAGAGTCTAGCAGCCGCTGCGGAAACAGTTGCTTGAATATCGCGCTGGGCTTGAGATTAAAATAATGCCCCACAATTTCCGCCAGGCTGAGCAAGACAAGTGCAATCAGACTTAAATGAAAAGGAATTAAGTCGATGTCTAATACAAACTCAAGCATGGCGTAACCTGCAGATGGGGCTTAAAATTATTCTGTTAAGTAAATTCCGCCATCAGAATGCACGGTAATCTCTACTTTTTCAAGTGCTTGACCTTGGCATGGGCCAGAAATACATTCCCCGGTTTCAACCACAAACAGCGCACCGTGGGTCGAACATTCAATAAATTCCTGATCCAGGTCTAAAAACTGGTTTTCCAGAAATTCAAGCTCAACCTGCAAATGCGGGCACAGGTTCTGATAGGCATAGAACATGCCATCGCGCTGGGTAATAAAAATGGTATCGCCATCTGGAAGCTCGAACGAGCGTGCTTCGCGTTCAGGGATATCTTCGGTCATGCAGATTTTATGCATTAGGCACATTCCTTGTTATAGCTCTGAAGAAGGGTTGCGTACTGTTCAACCTCTAGACGTGGGCCAAATTGTGATACCACTTCACTGGAAATTAAAATGGCCAGCTCGGCAGCGGCTTTAAAGCCAAGGTTGGCATTCAAGGCATACAGGAATGCACCGGCAAAGGCATCACCCGCACCATTGGCATCAATGGCATGCACCTGACGGCCTGCAACGCTAAAGGTATGTTGACCATCAAAAATCATTGCGCCTTGTGCGCTCATTGTAATGACAACGTATTTGCTTTTTTGCTTCAGCTGTTCCAAAGCGGCTTCTGCCGTTTCGGTGCCGGTATACATCATGGCCTCCTGCTGGTTACAGAACAGCAGGTCCACACCATCATCGAGTAATTCATCTAAACCTTGACGCGCATATTGCACCATTGCCGGGTCAGATAAGGTTAAGGCAATTTGGGTCTGGTGAGCTTTGGCAATTTCGCGCGCCTGTTTTACCGCCTGACGTGCGCTGTCCGAAGTCGATAAATAACCTTCGATATACAGCCATTTCGCGGTTTTTAAGGGTTCAAAATCAATTTGTGCATCGGTGAGTTCTGCAGTAATACCCAAATAGGTATGCATGGTGCGCTCAGAATCCGGGCTGACTAATACCATACAGGTTCCGGTTACGCCTTCACTGACCGATTTTGCGGTGGTGCGAATGCCCGCATCATTCAGGCCATTTAGGTAAATTTCACCCAAGTCATCATTGCCCACGCGGCAGGCATAAAAGGCAGAACCGCCCAATGCGCTAAAGGCAACTGTTGTATTTGCAGCCGAACCGCCTGAAGCTTGACCTTTATAGCTTTGCGTTTGCTGTAAGTTGTTGTATAAATTTGCTTGGGTTTCGCCATCGGTCAGCTGCATGGTGCCTTTTTGCAAATTTTGTTGAGTAAGGAAGTCATCAGAGACTTGAAATTCCTGGTCAATGAGTGCATTACCAATTGCAAAGAGGTCAACAGTTGCCATGTCGTTCAATCACATCAAAAAATAAATGCTAAGTTTACACCAATGCTCAGGATTGCTGTAGATTTGTGAATAAAATTCATTTTTTAGACGGTTTTATTCATTGAGGAAAGTTAGTAAAGCAGATCAGGATAGTGAAATGAATATCGAGATAAAAGAAGCGCAAGGATTACCAGAGCAAATTGTAGAGCTTGAGAAACAGGCATCAAAAGAGGGTTTTGCTTTTGTACAGCGTTTAATTGATGAGTATCAGAGTGCCAAGAATCGTTTCGATCAGCCTGGGGAGTTTTTACTTTTTGCTTATGATCAGGACAAGCTGATTGCCTGTGGTGGCCTGAACCAGCAGTGGAATGATCAGGAAGTGGAACAGGGAATTGGCCGGGTGCGCCGTTTCTATGTATTGCCTGAATATCGTAAACATGGCGTGGGCAAGCTGTTATTGCAATACTTAGAGAAAAAGGCACGTCCTCATTTTTCGGCCCTATGTCTGGATACCGAAACCAAATCTGCGGCGCATTTTTACCAGAAGCAGAATTATGTCTATGTCGAAAACCATCCCAATTATAATTATTTTAAATATTTGGTTTAAACGGCAGCATGAGCTTCGGACTGGGGTTTGAAAATTGCCAGGGTTGCAAATTTCTATAATTTTAGTCGGGATTTAAGCGTGAATTATATCAAGAACTAAAGCTATAATGGCTTTAGTTTTTTTATTTTGATGATTAGGAGATCGCATGACTGTAGATGTCACTGAAACCATTTCTCAAACCGTTCATCCTGCGTTTCAGTTGGTACGTCAACACCATGTTGAAGCCTTAGACATTTTAGTGTCTGAATATAAGCATCGGGTTACCGGTGCGGTGCATTATCATTTGGCCACCAATCATGATGAAAATGTATTTCTGGTGGCATTTCGTACCCAGCCCATGGATTCCAAGGGCGAAGCGCATATTCTGGAACATACTGCACTGTGTGGCTCTGAAAAATTCCCGGTACGTGACCCGTTTTTCCTGATGATTCGCCGTTCATTAAACACCTTTATGAACGCCTTTACTGCAGCTGACTGGACAGCGTATCCATTTGCCACCCAAAACCAGAAAGATTTCCAGAACCTGCTGGAGGTGTATCTGGATGCAGCCTTTGCAGCCAACCTGAATCCACTGGATTTTGCCCAGGAAGGGATTCGTATCGAGCTGGAAAATGGTGAGCCGGTATATAAAGGCGTGGTCTTTAATGAAATGAAAGGCGCGATGAGTTCGCCTTCAGATCAGCTGTATCACCAGTTGGCACATCATTTGTTCCCGGAAACCACCTACCATTACAATTCCGGTGGTGACCCGAAAGATATTCCAGACTTAACTTACCAAGAGTTAGTGGATTTCTATAAATCCCATTATCACCCAAGTAATGCGGTATTTATGACTTTTGGTAATCAGTCAGCGTATGACTTGCAAGAACAGTTCCAGAGCTTGGCTTTAGCCAAGTTTGAACAGGGCGAAACCCTGTATTCAAAACCTGAGCGCCGTTTGGCTGCGCCAGTGACCGTAACTGAAAGCTATGCGGTCGATGCTGAAGATTTAAAAGACAAAACTTACCATGTTCTAAGCTGGTTATTGCCAGAAGCCAGTGATATTAAACTGCGTTTGGGCATGCGTCTGGTCGAAGGTGTGTTACTGGAAAACTCGGCTTCACCACTGCGTCATTATTTAGAAACCTGTGGTTATGCGCAATCAACCGGGCCATTTATGGGCGTGGATGATTCCAACTTTGAAATGACTTTCTTCTGTGCCATTCAAGGTTCTAATCCTGAGCATGCAGCAACCTTTAAAGAGGGCGTCTTCAAGGTACTGCAAGAAGTGGCGTCTAAACCGGTCGACAGCGATACTGTCAATGCCATTTTACACCAGATCGAGCTGCATCAGCGTGAAATTAACGGCGATGGTATGCCATACGGTTTAAGCCTGATTCTAAACGGCTTGAGCAGCGCGATTCACCATAGTGATCCGGTGCATGTCTGGGATGTTGACAGTGCCATTGAACAGGTTAAAGAAGAACTGAAAGATCCAATGTGGCTGTCTCAGTTGATTCAGCAGCACTTGATTGATAATCCGCATCGCGTCCAAATGACCCTGGTCCCAGATGCCAGCAAATCAGCCAAAGATGCCGAAGCTGAAAAAGCCCGTCTGGCTGAAATTGGTGCGCAGCTGACCGAAGCACAAAAAGCAGAAATTATCGCCCAGACCGAAGCGCTAAAAGTGCGTCAGGATACCACGGATGATTTAAACCTGCTGCCAAAAGTCGGCCTCGAAGATGTGCCGGCAGAATTGCAAATTGTACAGGGGCAGCTACGTGAGATTATCTGCAACCGCATTGATACACCATTAAACCTGTATCATGCCGGTACCAACGGTATTTATTACCAGCAGGTCTTGGTGCGTATTCCCGATGAGATCGTGAAATCGCCTTATTTTAATCTGCTGTCGATTTTAATGGGTGAAGTCGGTGCCGGTGAATATGATTATCTGGAACTGCAACAGCTGCAAACTGCAGTGAGTGGCGGTCTGGGTATGGGGGCATCCTTACGCTCTAAGGTCGATGACAAAAACCGGATTAGTGCCTGGCTGACCTTAACCACCAAATCACTGGTGAATAATTTTGATGCCATCCGCCTGCTAAAAATTGCCTTTGAGCAACTGCGTTTTGATGAAAAAGACCGGATTATCGAGCTATTACAGCAACGTAAAACGCGCTGGCAGTCCCGGGTATCGGGTGCAGGACATAGCTATGCCATGCAGGCCGCTTCACGTAACCACAGTGCTTTAGCGCTGCGTGACTATCACAATACTGGTCTGGGTGCATTGAACTGGTTAAGCGAGCTGGTCAGCAAAATTGAACAGGATGATGCTGCTTTTGATGCGCTGATGGATGAGCTTAAGCTGATTCACAGTATGTTGCTGCAAGCGCCAAAACAGTTCCTGCTGGTCTGTGAAGAGCCACAATCAGACCGTCTGATTGAAGAAATTCAAACCGTGTGGGACAAGCTGGCAATTGAACCGCACGAGGCAGCTTTAACTCAAGTGCCTGTTGAAAATAACAATGCAGATGAAGCCTGGCTGATTCAGGCCAATGTGCAGTTCTGTGCAGCAGCGTATCCTGCGGTGGAAGTATCGCATCCAGATGCGGCACCACTGATGGTCTTGGCGGCGTATTTACGCAATGGCTTCCTGCACAGTGCCATCCGTGAAAAAGGCGGCGCCTATGGTGGCGGTGCCAGCTATGATGGTAATGCCTGCTCGTTCCGTTTCTATAGTTATCGTGATCCGCGTCTGGCTGAAACCTTCAAAGATTTTGATGCCAGTGTGGACTGGTTGCTGAATGCCGAGCAGTTACCGCATCAGCTGGAAGAAGCTATTTTGGGGCTGATTGCCAGCATGGATAAACCAGGCTCTCCAGCCGGTGAAGCAATTACCGCATGTTATGCCTTATTGCATGCGCGCACCCCGGCCTTTAGAACCAAACTGCGTGAGCGTTTACTGGCGGTTACTTTAGATGATCTGAAACGTGTGGCCGATGTCTATTTACGTCAGCAAACTCCGGTGAAATCGGTGGTAGCACCGGTGGCGAAACGTGAAGTGCTGCAGGAGCTGGGTTTCCAGATCAAACAAGTCAATTAAAAAAACAATAGAGGAAGTTCTATGGCGTTCAATCCTGTTGAGCGCACAAGCTGGTCGCTGAGTGTTACTGCACTCAGCGCTTTGTTTGTGACACATGTACAGGCGCTGGAAGCAACGGTGGTCACCATTCCGCAGACACCGGAGGCCTGTGTGGCGCTGGAGTCCAATGCCGAGCGTTTAGCCTGTTATGATGCTTTATTCAAGCTGCCGGAAGCGGAAAAGGCTGATCTGGTTTCCGAGCGTCAGGCGGCACAGCAATTGGCCCCTCCACCAGAAACTGTCAAGGAAAAAATTGTGGCCGGGGTGAACAACCTGTTTTCACTGGAAGGCTCACATATTGATCCGAACGTGTCGTTACTGGATAAACGCTGGGAACTGGCACCCGAAAGCAAGCTGGGCACCTGGAATATCCGGGCCTATCAACCGGTGTATCTGATGCCGGGCTTCTGGACCTCCGATAAAAACGAACGTCCATCCAGTCCCAATGAAAACAATACCGTTACTGAGGCACAGCAGCAGAACCTGACATCAACCGAAGCCAAATTCCAGTTGTCACTAAAAACCAAAGCGGTTGAAAACCTGTTGGGCGATAATGGCGATCTCTGGCTCGGTTATACCCAGTCCTCACGCTGGCAGGTTTTTAATGGTGAAGAATCACGCCCATTTCGTGAAACCAATTATGAACCTGAAGCCAGTTTAATGTTCAGAACTAATTATGAGATTCTGGGCTTGAATGGGCGCTTGTTAGGCCTGACCTTGAACCATCAGTCCAATGGCCGTTCCGATCCGCTGTCACGTAGCTGGAACCGGGTCATTTTGAATCTGGGCTTTGAAAAGAACAATTTCGCGCTGATGTTGCGTCCGTGGTATCGCATTGAAGAAGACCGCAGTGATGACAACAACCCGGACATTAAAAACTATATTGGCCGTGGCGATATGCTGGCATTCTACCGCTGGAAAGATCATGATTTCTCACTGATGTTACGGCATAGCCTAAAAGGCGGAGATGATGCGCATGGCGCTGCCCAGTTTGACTGGGTATTCCCGATTAGCGGCAAATTAAGAGGGCATTTCCAGCTGTTTGATGGCTATGGAGAAAGCCTGATTGATTATAACCACCGCGCGACCTATGTCGGCCTAGGTGTATCATTAATGAACTGGTTCTAAATTCATGCACCCGCAAAAAGCCACTGTGAACAGTGGCTTTTTTATTTTCAGCTGATAACGAAACTCGCGAATCAACCAATCTGAATATCGGTGGTGGGATGTTGCAGGCGGCTGCGTTTGGGCGTGGCAATTAAATAGGCCAGGGTCAGTGGGCCTAAACGGCCGGCAAACATCAGCAGCATTAAGGCCACCAGACTTAAGGGTTGTAATTCCCCTGTAATTCCGCGAGACAAACCCACGGTACAGGCTGCAGAAACTGCCTCAAACAGCAAATCCATAAACTCATGTTCAGGTTCCAGCAGCAACAGGCTGAAAATCCCGGCAAAGACTAAAAATGCAGTAATCGACACCACAGCCAAAGCTTTAAAGGTGGTTTTTTCCGGCACTGAATAATTAAACACTCGCACTTCATCGGCGCGTCTTAAAAAGCTGATCACGCTTAATACCACAATAATAAAGGTGCCGACTTTAATGCCGCCGGCGGTACTTAAAGAGCCACCACCAATAAACATCAGAAACATGGTCAGCAAATTGGAAGCATCACTCATGCTGGCAATATCCAGACTGTTAAAGCCGGAAGAACGGGGCACGGTGGCATGGAACCAGGCATTCCAGGCCTGATCAGTCAGGCTCATGGCGGCCAGCGTCGCAGGATTACTGGCTTCGAGCAGCCAGATAGTAATAAAGGCAAACAGGTTTAAGCCCAGAATGGTGGAGAGAATCAGCTTGCTGTTGGCGCTGAGTTTATGCCAGCGCCGGGTTTTTTTAATGTCCATCAGCACCACAAAGCCCACACCGCCAATAATGTAGAGCATGCTGATGGTAAAGGTAATCAGGTACTGGTCGGCAAAGCTCATTAAACTGTTGGGAAATAATGAAAATCCGCCATTATTAAAAGCCGAAACACTATAAAAGGCAGCATAGAAAAAGGCTTCCAGAAAATCATAATCTTGCAGCCAGGCCAGGGTCAGAATAAAGGTGCCGATGCCTTCAAAAAAAAGCGAATAGAGTAATACGCCTTTAATGGTAAAGCCCACCGTCGCCAGACTGGTCTGACCAATGGTTTCCTGTGCCATCATCTGCTGTTTTAAGCCAATTTTTGGTGACAGGCTCATGGCAGCCAGAATCGCGAAAGTCATAAAGCCCAGCCCGCCGCATTGCAGCAACAGCATAATCACAATCTGGCCAAATACGGTATAGGCTTCACCGACATTGACCACCGACAAGCCGGTAATGGTCACCGCAGAGGTGGCGGTAAATAAAGCCTGTAACCAGCTCAGATCCCCCTGATGGGAAAAGGGCAGTTTCAGTAATAGAGTGCCGATCACAATAAAGCTTAAAAATCCCAGTGCGAGCAGACTCGGCGGGCTTAAATTGACCGTGGTTGCTGTGCTGGGCTTCGCCGTATTTTTATAGGCAGTCTTATTCTTCGTCATGTGATTCATGGCTATTTAAAATGCTTGGATAAGCGTTTCAGCTGATCAAGCTGGCCTTCGAGCACCAGAATATCGCCTTGCTGCATAATTAACTGCGGATCGAGGCTGAGCTGAATCTCGCTGCCGCGTTTATGCAGTAGGGTTTTCACTTCTGGCGCATGACCGATAAATTCATGATAGCGCGTGCCGTTTAAGGCTTCAGTCACCTCGACTTTGACAATAAAGTGATCATCTTCCAGCGCCATATAGCGGCTGACCATCGGATAACTCAGTGACTGGGCAATGCGGACGCCCATATCTTCTTCCGGATGAATAATTTTGCTGACTTGTAGATGGGTCAGAATCATATGGTGGGCTTTGGACTTGGCTTTGACATAAATTTTTTCCAGCCCCATATTTTTCAGATGCAGCACACATAAAATACTGGCTTCAATATCTTCACCAATGGCCACCACCACCGCATCACAGTTCTGAATATTCAGCTCCTGTAGCACGTGTTCGTCGGTGGCATCGGCAATCACGGCGTGGGTAATTTCCTCGGCAATATTTTCCACATATTTTTTATTAATATCGATGCCAATCACATCATGTTTCAGGCTGACCAGTTGCGTGGCAACGGTGGCACCAAAACTGCCTAAGCCAATGACTGCAAATTGCGCCATAGTGTGTTCCTAATTACATTTTTATGGTTAGCGTGAATATAAATTTATTTTAAAGATCAGGTGGATATTTACATCATTTTTCTTAGGGTGTTTGTGTAAACCAATAAAAAACCGCCAGCAAATGGCGGTTTTTTAAACTGGATTTTATTTCAGGAAGCGCTGATAACCTAAGTTATTGCTAATTTCCGCATATGGATAGCTAATGCTTTCCAGGGTTTCAATCAGCCCGTCCGGGTTCTGTTTGGCATCGCTGGCTTCCAGACCCACCAGCACACGGCCTTCGGCGGCGCCGTGGTTACGGTAATGGAACAGGGTGATGTTATGGGTCGGGCCTAAACGCTCCAGGAAGGTCAGCAGGGCGCCTGGACGCTCCGGAAATTCCACCCGGAACAGACGTTCATTTTCAATATCGGCATGACCGCCAATTAAATAGCGGATGTGCAGTTTGGCCACTTCATCATCGGACAGATCATCAACATCATATTGCACTTTCAAGGCCTCAAAGATGTCATTACGTTCTTTTTCACCGCCTTTTAAGCTAATGCCGACAAAGACCTGTGCCGCCGATTCATCACTGGCACGATAGTTAAACTCGGTGATGTTACGGCCTTGCAGGGCACGACAGAAACTCAGGAAAGCGCCTTTCTGTTCAGGAATGGTCACGGCAAAGATTGCTTCTTTACGCTCACCGAGTTCAGTACGTTCCGCGATATAGCGTAAACGGTCAAAGTTCATGTTGGCACCACAAACAATAGACACGATATTTTTGCCTTGAATGCCGTGTTCAGCGACGTATTTTTTAATCCCTGCCAACGCCATTGCACCAGATGGTTCTACAATACTACGGCATTCGTCATAGGTATCTTTAATTGCTGCACAGACTTCATCGGTATTGACCAGTACCACATCAGGTTCAACAATTGGACCAGAATTATCTGATTTTTGAAGACGGATGACCTCAAATGGTTTTTCACCAATTTGTGCCACCGCAGTACCATCGGCAAATAAACCGACCGAAGGCAGAACAATACGTTCACCAGCTTCTAAGGCTGCTTTCAGACAGGCCGATTCATCATATTCCACTGGAATGACTTTGACGTGCGGAGCGACATCACCCAAGTACGCTGCTACACCGGCAATTAGGCCACCACCACCTACGGCAACAAAGACATAATCGACATCGCGCCATTGGCGTAAAATTTCATTGGCGATGGTGCCTTGGCCGGCCATGACCAGTTCATCATCATAAGGTGGAATGAAGGTCATGCCATCATCCTGGGCACGCTGAATGGCATATTTGTTGGCTACATCAAACGAATCGCCGTGTAGTACTACTTCGCCACCTAAACGTTTTACCGCCTGTACTTTAATATCTGGCGTGGTTTTAGGCATCACGATAATGGCACGAATCCCCAGTTTTTTTCCTGAAAGAGCCACGCCTTGAGCATGGTTGCCGGCTGAAGCTGTGATCACGCCACGTTCTAACTGCGCTTTAGGTAGTTGGCTAATACGGTTATAGGCACCGCGTAGTTTGAAAGAAAAGACCGGTTGTAAATCTTCCCGCTTGAAGCGGATGTTGTTATTCAGTCGTTCACTAATTCGTGGCGCTGCTTCGAGTGGGGTTTCGATTGCAACATCGTAGACTGTTGCTTGTAAAATTTGTCGAACCAAACGAGACAGCATGTTAATCTTCCATCTAACAGTTTAAAATAGGGGTTTATTGTAACAAACCCCTGTACATTTGGGCTGTAAAATCAGCATCAAATGTCAAAAAATAGTTGAGCGAAGTCATGAGTCTGTATGCAACCCAAGATGAGAAGAAACAAGCTGCGGCAAAAGCAGCCTTAAAACATTTGCCTAAAGGCGGGATTCTGGGTGTAGGCACAGGCAGTACCGTCAATTTCCTCATCGATTTATTGCCTGAATTGCAATTGGAAGCGGCTGTAGCCAGTTCTGAAGCAACGGCAGAGCGCCTGAAAAAGCTGGGTATTGAAGTCGTGGATATGAACAGCGTGGGCGGTTTAGATGCCTATGTCGATGGCGCAGATGAAATTGACCGTCATATGCACATGATTAAAGGTGGCGGTGCGGCGTTAACCCGTGAAAAAATTGTCGCGTCGATTGCGAAAAAATTTGTTTGTATCGTCGATGATTCAAAATGGGTTGAACAGTTGGGCCGTGAATTCCCGCTACCGGTTGAAGTAATTCCAATGGCGCGTTCTGCTGTGGCACGCAAGCTGGTCGCACTTGGGGGTGATCCGGCGTACCGTGAAGGTGTGGTAACCGATAACGGCAATGTGATTTTAGATGTTTATAACCTGAACATCCTGAACGCACTGGAACTGGAAAAAACCATCAATGACATTCCGGGTGTGGTGTGTAACGGTATTTTTGCTTTAAACAAAGCTGATATTGCTATTGTTGCAACCAATAACGGTATTGAAGAGCGTACAGCAATTTAAACTTAACAGCTTTAAGAGTTAATCTCCCCAAACCCCTCTTTAAAAAAGAGGGGCTTTTCCCCTCTTTTATTAAGGGAGGCTCGGGGAGGACTCTCTAAAAAGAACAATAATGACATTATCCGACCTTCCTGAAATTCAAATCACCCGTAATGTTCGTGCGACGCGACTGCGTTTACGTGTCGATGGTCAGCAGATTAAAGTCACGGCGCCTGTTTTTTGTAGCAATCGTCAAATCCAGAAATTTATTGCCGATGCCGAAAGCTGGCTGTTAAAAACCTGGCAAGCGCAACAGGCCCAGTTGCAGCGGGTTGATCAGAGCCTGCCTGCTGAATTACAACTGTTTAATCTCAATACGCCTATTCAGATTAGTTATCAGAGCCAGAAACAGAATTTTATCTGGGATGAATCTGCTTTACGGCTTTGGATTAGTGATCGTCATTCTGAAGCTTATTTAAAAACTTTTATTATTGCCTATGCCAAGCAGCATTTGCCGCTGTATTTAGAACAGTTAAGTCTGGATACCGGGCTGAACTTTAACGGCTGCAATATCCGCCAGCCGAAAACCCGTTGGGGCAGTTGCTCGGCCCGCCACGATATTATGCTGAATAGTGCGCTGGTATTAATGCCAGAAGCGATTTGTCGTTATGTCTGTGTGCATGAGTTGGCGCATACCCGCCATTTTGATCATAGCCCGCGCTTTTGGGCAGAGGTGGCGCGGCATGATCCTGAGTTTCAGCAGCATCGACAATTTTTAAAACGCTTTCAGTTGCCGTATTGGTGGTTGGGGTGAGGGTGCCGGGTCATCCTTGTTGAACTCACCCATTCCTCGTTCATTTTCTTGAAAAATCAGTACTCTGATCGATCCAATAGATACATAAGACAAAAAACCATCAATACCGAGTAAAAAGGTTTAGAAAGCACAAACTTCCTGTCATACTACTGCTTTATTGAACATAGCACACTTGATTGAGGTATGAACGTGATTTCAGTAGGTATTGTCGGCGGTACAGGTTATACAGGCGTTGAACTTTTACGTCTTTTACTACGACATCCAGAGGTACAGGTCACTGTATTAACCTCACGTACTGAAGCTGGTCGCCGTGTCGATGATATGTTCCCAAGTCTGCGTGGTCATACCGATTTATGCTATTCAGATTTAAATATTGAAGATTTAAAACAGTGTGATGTGGTGTTCTTTGCCACGCCGCACGGTGTTGCCATGAAACACGCGGCCGATCTGGTTGCTGCCAATGCCAAAGTGATTGATCTGGCGGCAGATTTCCGTTTACAGGATTTGGCCCAATTCGAAAAATGGTACGGCATGGAACATGCCTGCCCAGAGATTCTTAAAGATTCAGTCTATGGTTTATCTGAACTGAACCGTGAGCAGATCAAAACTGCACAGGTGATTGGCAACCCGGGCTGTTATCCAACTACCGTGCAATTAGGTTTGGCACCATTATTAAAATCTGCTGAAACCTTGATTAAACCTGAAAGTATTATTATTGATGCCAAATCGGGCGTATCCGGCGCCGGCCGTAAAGCCAGCCTGGGCATGATTTACTCTGAAAATGCCGATAACTTCAAGGCTTATGGGGTGGCAGGTCACCGTCATCATCCGGAAATTGTGGAAGCACTGGAAAATATTTCCGGTCAAAAAGATGTGTTTAACCACATTGTGTTTGTACCGCATTTAGTACCGATGATTCGTGGCATGCTCAGCACCATGTATATTGACCTGACCGATGCAGGTGATGCACTTGATGTACAGGCGCTATATGAACAGTTCTATGCGCAAGAGCAGTTTGTAGATGTAATGCCGGCAGGCAGCTCACCAGAAACACGTTCAGTACGCGGTGCCAACCAGTTGCGTATTGCGCTGTACAAGCCGCAACCGAAGAAACTGGTCGTACTGGTGGCACAGGACAATCTGGTGAAAGGTGCAGCCGGTCAGGCAGTACAAAACATGAACCTGATGTTTGGCTTTGCAGAGCAGGCTGGCCTCGAGGTGATTGGTCTATTACCATAAGAAACGCTTTTCGACTTCACACACATTTAGATTTCGATTTAAATGTGTGGTTTGAATGCAATCAAAACAAGAGATGACGATGCAGAATACGGATACCAATACCACGTCACAACCGACGCCACCGAAAAAACCTTTTATGCAAAGCAATTTACCTCTCGTACTCGGTGCAGCTGTATTAATGTTAGGCAGCGGCTTTTTGGGCTATTCGGTGGGGCATCGTCAGGGTTTGACTGTGGTCGGTTATGATGCCGATGCAGAGCAGCTGGTTGAAGTCGTACAGGAACAGAAAGTTCGTCTGGAAACCTTGAATAAAACCCTGAATGCAGCGGTTCAGGAGCGTGATGTAGCGGTCAGCAATGCCAATGACCTGTATGCGGCACTGAATCAGGCACGTAATGATAAAATCCAGGCCGATGGCATGGGCAATTTATACCGTGAAGTGCTGCGTGATCGGGGTGGTTTAAGTCTAACCATCCAGAATATTGGGATTAAACCTTTACCCGATAATGCCTATGAATATCAGCTCGATCTGGTGCAGATCAGCCCGAATAAGCGCCGTGCTTCAGGTAATGTTGAACTGCGTCTGATTCAGGGCACCGAGGTGCTGGTGGTGCCTATGGAAGACAATAATTTCAATTTTGATAATTATGAGCGCCTGACCGGTCGCTGGACCATGCCAAAAGGCTTTAGTCCGCAATTTATTGAAGTGCGTTTAACTGGTAGTACCCCTGTGACCAAACGATTCAGCTGGGCACGTGGAAAAGCCACGGAAGCGCCTTCTGCCTTTATCTCTGAAATTCCGCAAGCAGAAGCCACTGCGCAATAACTGTGAAATAAATCTCTTATGCGAAGTAACAAACGACCAATTTGTTTAAACGAAATCAAACAGTCTTTTCAGCAGTCCGGCATGGTGGACTGGCATTTTAATCCGCGTTTAAGTACGGATGAGCCGAATGAGCATGAGGACGGAGACATTGCCGTACAGACGGCGCCGCCTGAATTAAAGCGTCCACCACTATACGCTGTCGTTTTATTGAACGATGACTACACCCCAATGGACTTTGTAATTGAAATTTTACAACAATACTTTGCAATGAATCTTGACCAAGCGACTCAAGTAATGCTAACTGTACATTACGAAGGAAAAGGTATTGCAGGGGTTTATCCGCGAGACATCGCAGAGACCAAAGCAAACCAAGTCAATAATTACGCTCGATCTCAAGGTCATCCATTACTTTGTCAGATTGAGCCTAAAAACTAAGGGGGTTACATGCTCAGTCGTCAATTAGAAGTATCATTACGTTTGGCTGTTAGCATGGCTCGTCAAAAGAGACATGAGTTTCTGACGGTAGAACATTTATTATTGGCTTTGCTCGACAATGATTCTGCAGTAAATGCGCTAAAAGCATGCGGGGCAGATATTATTGTGCTGCGCAAAGAACTTGAAGAATATGTAGAACAACATACCCCTAAACTCGGTGAAAACAGCGATCAGGCACCGCATCCAACGGAAAGCTTTGACCGTATTTTGCAACGAGCAATTTTCCATGTGCAATCCAGTGGTGGTGATCGCACAGTCGAAGGCGCAGATATTCTGGTTGCGATGTATTCGGAACGGGATTCTTTTGCCGTATATCTATTAAAACGCCATCAAATTAACCGTTTAACCTTAACTCAGTATCTTTCTCATGGTACGCGTAAAGAAGAATCGCAAGCCGAAGAAGAAATTGAAGAACTCGATGGGGAAAGCTCAACTTCGGCCAATAGCGGTCCGCTGGAGCTGTATACCACCAACCTCAACAATGAAGCGGTGAAGGGCAAAACTGACCCACTGATTGGCCGTGAAAAAGAAATTGAACGCGCCGCGCAAATCTTATGTCGCCGTCGCAAAAACAACCCGCTGCTGGTCGGTGATCCGGGGGTGGGTAAAACCTCAATTGCCGAAGGTCTGGCCTGGTTAATCGTGAATGGTAAAGCGCCAAAACCACTGCTCAATTCAGAAATTTACAGTCTGGATATTGGTGCCTTGGTGGCCGGAACCAAATACCGCGGTGATTTTGAAAAACGCCTGAAACAGCTGTTAAATGCGTTAAAGAAAAAGCCGGAAGCGATTTTATTTATTGATGAAATCCACATGATTATTGGTGCCGGTTCCAGCATGGGCAGCACCATGGATGCCTCGAACCTGATTAAACCGGCGCTAGCCAATGGCACTTTGCGTTGTATCGGTTCGACCACGTTCCAGGAATATCGTCAGGTCTTTGAGAAAGATCATGCCTTGTCGCGTCGTTTCCAGAAAATTGATGTCAATGAGCCATCAATTCCTGAAACCATTGATATTTTACGTGGCCTGAAATCAAAATTTGAAGATTTCCACCATGTCCAATATGATGATAAAGCACTGGTTTCTGCGGTTGAGTTGTCATCTAAATACATTAATGACCGTTTCTTGCCAGACAAGGCCATTGACGTGATTGATGAAGCCGGTGCACAGCGCCGTCTGAAAGATGAACAGGAAGATCGTCTGATTACCGTGGAAAATATCGAAGATATTGTGGCGAAAATTGCCCGTATTCCACCGAAAACGGTGTCTAAAGATGACAAGACTGTGCTTGAGCATCTGGAACGTGATCTGAAACGTGTGGTGTTCGGTCAGGATGAAGCGATTGAAGCGTTAGCATCTGCCATCAAACTGTCACGCGCCGGTTTGAAATCGCCTGATAAACCAGTGGGTAGTTTTGTATTTGCCGGCCCGACCGGGGTGGGTAAAACTGAAGTCACCAAGCAGCTGGCCAAATTGCTGGGTGTCGAGCTGGTCCGCTTCGATATGTCGGAGTACATGGAACGCCACGCGGTGTCCCGTTTAATTGGTGCGCCGCCGGGCTATGTCGGTTTTGATCAGGGTGGTTTGCTCACCGATGCGATTCATAAAAATCCGCATTGTGTGCTGCTACTCGATGAAATTGAAAAAGCCCATCCGGATGTGTTTAACCTGTTGCTGCAAATTATGGATCATGGCTCATTGACCGATAATAACGGGCGTAAGTCAGACTTCCGTAATGTGGTGCTGGTACTGACCACCAATATTGGTGCAGAAAGTATTTCTCGTGTCAGCATTGGCTTTATGGAACAGGACAACAGTAATGACAACCAGGAAGCAATGAAAAAGGCCTTCTCGCCTGAGTTCCGTAACCGTCTGGACAGCGTGATTCAGTTTAAAGCCTTGCCGACCAGCGTGATTGAAAGCGTGGTCGACAAGTTCCTGACTGAACTGCAAGCCCAGCTGGATGAGAAAAAAGTCATTCTTGAAGTAGATCAGGATGCACGTGAATGGATGGCTGAACATGGCTATGACCGTTTAATGGGTGCACGTCCAATGCAGCGCTTAATTCAGGAACACCTGAAGAAACCACTGGCAGAGATGATCCTGTTTGGTGAGCTGGCGGAACATGGCGGCAATGTAGCTGTATCGGTCAAGAAAGAAAACGGTAAAGCCACCGGTTTGAAACTCGAAGTATTTGAAGATCAAACCGCTGAACCGGCTTAATCCTGTACTTGAATATAAAAGCCCGTGTACGCACGGGCTTTTGTTTGCTTAAGGCTTACCTTTTTTGCCTTTCTATTGGAAAGCTGCGCGTCACTTGTATTGTGAGTTTTTATGGATTTTTCTATCACTAAAATTCTGACCACGGTTTGTCTGTTCTTGGTGACGGCGGTGGCGGAAATTTTGGGCTGTTACTTTCCTTATTTAATTTTGAATCAGGGGAAATCACATTGGCTCTGGTTGCCTACGGTATTGGCTCTAGCGGTATTTGTCTGGCTGTTAACCTTGCATCCGGCAGCATCAGGGCGAATTTACGCCGCTTATGGTGGAATTTACATTTTTACCGCGCTGATGTGGCTGAAATTTGTCGATCAAGTCAGTTTAAGTCGTTGGGATCTGCTGGGTGGTCTGGTGGTGATGTGCGGCGCGCTGATTATTATTTTGCAGCCACAAGGCCTGGTGCGTTAATTTTTCTATTGTCATTGTGGGCTGAAAATGGGAATTTACTGCGGCAGGATTTACTACCGCAGTTAGTGAGTAATCGGGTTGGTTTAGAATTGACATTCCGAATTTTTTAGCTGTAACTGATACTGCTGCTGCGCCGAGCTTAACTGCAGCTCAATCCGGTAGGGATTGACGCGTTGGAACTGATGCTCAAAAATCATCTCGCAATTCTGCAGTAAATTCTTTTTCATGATTTTTTTCACTTCGCTATGGCCAACATCCTGAGCAAACTGCTCGAAATCCGGGCTGCTAATCAAACCTTTCACTTCAACTCGGTCTGCAAATAGCTGCATCTGTTCAATAATCGTATTCTGATCGACCTGATACGGCAGGGTGCGTGAATCTTCCACACTAATAATATTCAGAATTTCATTAAGTCCGGTCGTATTCTTGATTTTGTACTCGGCATCAATGATCTGTTTTTGTTGCAGATACTGGTCCAGTTCACTGGCATGGCTGGTGAATGAAAGGGCACTGAGTCCGAGGGCTAAAACTGTCGACAAATAGATTTTATTGTTCATTCGAGTCACACATTATGAGCTGTATTCTAGACATTTATATCAACATGAATAGGGCGGATAAGCAACCATCCGATCTGGCTTTATCTCTATAAATTTAAGAAATATATAATCTATTTATCTATAAATTATTGTGTTTAAAGACTTTTTAACTAAAAAATTGATCAAAAATTACATTTTATTTTTTGTGTGAAGTTTCCATTAAAAGTTATATTAGCAACGTGCTTATGCTGTATTTAAGCAAAAATATCTCCTTATGTGGCAAGAGCTTATCGCCTATACATGAGAAATTTCAATAAATTAAAAATGAGGAAGATAAACCTTGAGCCAAGCTTAAACCAAACAGGAAAAAGCCAGTCGAATTAAGGGAATTATCGGGGCGGCCTCGGGCAACCTCGTCGAATGGTTCGATTTCTATATCTATGCTGTATTTGCGGTTTACTTTACCCAAGCGCTGACTGCACCGAACATGGATAGTTCTACCTAGGCCATTTATGTCTGGGGGGTATTTGCGGCAAGCTTCTTTATGCGTCCGATTGGCAGCTGGCTGTTTGGACGTATTGCCGATAAACATGGCCGTAAAAAGTCCATGGTGATTTCCATCTGCCTAATGGCCTTCAGTTCCTTTCTGTTTGCTGCATTGCCGACTTATGAGCAAGTCGGGATGGCGGCACCGTTCCTGCTGTTGCTGGTGCGTTTGTTACAAGGCTTGTCGGTTGGCGGGGAATATGGTGCGGTTGCCACCTATATGAGTGAGCTGGGTTTAAAAGGTCAGCGCGGCTTTTTTGCCTCGTTCTAATATGTGACTTTAACCGGCGGACAGTTACTGGCCAGCTTGCTGGGTGTAATTTTCCTGAGTTTTATGACCGAGCAGCAGTTACAGGATGGCGGCTGGCGTATTCCGTTTGTGATTGGTGGTCTGGCTGCCATTGCCTCACTGCTGGCACGAAGCCGTCTGGAAGAAACGTTGTCACATGAAGACAGCGATAAAGAAGAGTCGGGCAGCTTAAAAGAGCTGTTTAAAAATCACTGGAAAACTTTCTTGCTGGTGGTGGGCTATACCTCGGCGGGTTCACTTAGTTTCTATGTGATTACGGTTTATTCCAAAACCTATCTGACCAATATCGGCATTGATTCGCAGACGGTCGGGCTAATCATGACGGGCTGTATTTTTATTCTGATGGTGGCGCAGCCATTCTTCGGGATTTTATCAGACAGGATTGGTCGCAGAAATTCGATGCTGCTGTTTAGTGGTCTGATGGCGATTGCCATTTATCCTGTTATGGCAATCGGGATGCGTGCCTTTAGTGATTCACCCATGATGGTGGCCTTGCTGTTGATTTTCCTGATGATGCTGTTAAGTCTGTATACCTCGATCAGTGGAATTGTAAAAGCGGAAATGTTCCCGCCGCATGTGCGTGCACTCGGTGTTGGTTTCTCTTATGCGGTTGGTAATGCAGTATTTGGCGGCTCAGCCCCTTCAGTGGCTTTACAGTTTAAATCAGCCGGTATTGAAAACAGTTTCTTTATCTATGTGATTGTGATGCTGGTGATCTGTTTCTTCTATAGTCTGCAAATTCCTCGTGAAGCGCGCTATTTAAAAGATGATCATTAATCCGGATCATGACTTGATCAAAACGAAAAAAGCACCGGGAATGAACGGTGCTTTTTTATCTTGATGCGGTTAGCAATTATTTTAAATGCTCGTTGATCAGGAATTCCATTAGGGCTTTTTGTGCGTGTAGACGGTTTTCCGCTTCATCCCAAACCACAGAATTTTTATGATCCAGCATATTTTCTGAAATTTCTTCACCGCGGTGTGCAGGCAGGCAGTGCATGAATAGACAATCTGGATGCGCTAGATCCATGAGGCGTTCATTAACCTGATAGTTGGCAAATGCCTGTTCACGGATTTTCTGTTCTTCTTCTTGACCCATGCTGGCCCACACGTCGGTCACGATTAAATCGGCATTGACTGCGGCATCTTCAGCAGAATCGACCAGTTCAACACAGTGAGCAAATTCAGACAGGAATTTTTCTTGTGGCTCATAACCTTTAGGTGCGGCCACTTTCAGCTTGAAGCCCCACATGTGTGCCGCTTCAATATACGAGTTACACATGTTGTTGCCATCACCAATCCAGGCCACGGTTTTGCCTTCGATTGGACCGCGATGCTCAAGGAAGGTTTGCATATCGGCCAGTAATTGACATGGATGATGATCGTCAGTTAAGGCATTAATCACCGGCACTTTGGAATAAGAAGCAAAACGCTCCACAATGTCATGTCCAAAGGTGCGAATCATGACAATATCCAGCATGCTTGAAATCACGCGTGCTGAATCTTCAATAGGCTCACCACGACCTAACTGGGTGTCGCGTGGAGATAAGAAAATTGCGCTACCACCAAACTGATTCATACCAGCTTCAAACGATACACGGGTACGGGTACTCGACTTCTCAAAAATCATGCCCAAAACTTTACCAATAAAAGGTTGGAAAACTTCATGCTGATGCTGCTTGCGTTTAAGTTCAATTGCGCGTTGCAAAATCTGGTTAAGTTCTAAAGTCGACAGGTCGCGTAAAGTGAGAAAGTGACGTAGAGCCATTCGTTACTCCACAATAATTGCTGAAATTGAAATCAAAACAACAATTAGTTGTTGGTTGGTTAAATAAAACAGGGAATCGGCTAATATACTATATTGAATCGAAATTGCAAAAAACTAGACGATTTGGTGACCTTGCAGAAAGTGATCGACACAGTAATGAATATAGTCATCTGTGGTTTGCGGGTCATCCTGAACAGGCAAGCCCATTAAAATCCGCCATTCCAGATTACGCAGAATGCCAAAGAACAGCTGCGCTGAATAAAGTGAATTCTCACAGCGAATCAGACCCTGGGCGGCGGCATGATCCAGCGCATGTGCAATGGAAGTTTGCAAATGCTTGGGGCCTTGTTCATAGATATAACGCGCCAGTTCCACATTGTGCTGGGTGCGCTCCAAAATTAACCTTAAAAAGGCAGAATTGGCCGGCACACTTAAATGGTTTTTAAAATTATCTAGTGTATGAATTAAATAAGCCCGTAAATCACCCTCAAAAGATTCAAAGGGTAAGCAAATGTCTTTAAAGAACTTTTCCGCACGATAATCACAAATGGCGGTAAACAGGCATTCTTTATTGCCAAAATATTTATAGATAAAGGCCTTGGAACCACCGGCATGATGCACGATATCATCCAGCGAGACAGCATCGTAGCCATGTTCCAGAAACAGGTCATTGGCGCTCAATAATAAAGCCAGACAGCGTTCATGCCCACGCTTGGTCGGAGGGACATCTTTGCTAAAGGGTTCTAACTGAGCCAAATCATGCATAATCAGGGAGCAGGCCGCCAATTGGTAAGGAATAAATATAATTGTAGCAAATATATGACCGCTTGGCATGGAATAGCGTAGACGGAAATGTATTGACTTTTTTCTTACAGATTTACTTGAATATTTGACTAAAGTTTTAGGGACTTTATTCTAATTGGTCATGGTTTAGGCAAAGATTCTGAGTATACTCAAGCCTCAATAATTAGAAACTACTGTGGAAAGGACGATGACAGAACAAACATCTGCAGGCTTAAGATTCAGACAGGCGCTGGACACGGAAAAGCCCTTACAAATTATCGGTACAGTCAATGCCTATGCAGCCATGATGGCAAAACAGGTCGGCTATAAAGCCATTTATGTATCGGGTGCAGGTGTCGCCAATTATTCCTACGGTTTGCCGGATTTGGGCATGACCAGCCTCGATAATGTCCTGGAAGATGTACGCCGTATTACAGAACGTGTCGATACACCTGTGCTGGTGGATATTGATACCGGCTGGGGCGGTGCATTTAATATTGGCCGTACCATCAAGCAAATGATTGCAGCAGGTGCTGCTGCGGTGCATATTGAAGATCAGGTGGCGCAAAAACGCTGTGGCCATCGCCCGAACAAGGAAATTGTGACCCAGCAGGAAATGGTGGATCGTATTAAAGCGGCAGTCGATGCCAAAACTGATCCCAACTTTGTGGTGATGGCGCGTACCGATGCCTTGCAAAAAGAAGGTTTGCAGGCGGTTATTGACCGGGCCTGTGCCTGTGTCGAGGCAGGTGCAGATGCCATTTTTGCAGAAGCCATGACCGACATTACCATGTACAAAACTGTTTGTGATGCAGTCGGTGTACCGGTACTGGCCAACATTACCGAATTTGGTGATACGCCGTATTACACCACTGATGAACTAGCTGAGCAGGGCGTGCGTATGGTGTTATATCCATTGTCGGCAACACGTGCAATGCAAAAAGCAGCGCTGGAAGTGATGCAGTCGATTCGTGAGCATGGCACACAAACCCATGTGCTGGATAAAATGCAGCAACGCAAAGAATTATATGAATTTTTAGATTACCACACCTTTGAAAACACATTAGATAAACTGTTCAAGCAGGAGAATTAAAACAATGGCTGAAGGAAAAGTACTGACTGGCGCTGGATTGCGCGGACAAGTCGCAGGGAAAACCGCATTATCGACGGTTGGAAAAAGCGGCGCAGGTCTGACCTATCGTGGTTATGACGTGCAGGATCTGGCAGAAAACTGCCAGTTTGAAGAAGTCGCTTATCTGATCTTCTTTGGTGAATTACCTACCACCGAACAGCTAACCAGCTATAAAGCCAAGCTGAAATCTTTACGTCAGTTACCAGATGCACTAAAAGAAGTGCTGGAGCGTATTCCGGCCGATTCACATCCCATGGATGTAATGCGTACTGGCGTGTCGATGCTTGGCAATCTGGAAACCGAACAGTCGTTTGATGTACAGCAAGATGTTGCCGACCGTATTCTGGCCGCTTTACCGGGCATTATCTGTTACTGGTACCGTTTTAGCCATGACGGCGTACGTGTTGATGAAAACACCGATGATGATTCAATCGGCGCGCAATTCCTGAATCTGTTACGTGGTGAAAAACCAAATGAGCTGCATGAACAGGTGATGAACGTGTCATTAATTCTGTATGCAGAGCATGAGTTTAACGCGTCCACCTTTACTGCACGCGTGTGTGCATCGACCTTGTCTGATATGCATTCATGTATTACCGGCGCGATTGGTTCACTGCGTGGTCCACTGCATGGCGGTGCCAATGAAGCGGCCATGGAAATGATTGAAAACTGGACCTCTCCAGAAGAAGCTGAGCGTGAAATGCTGGGCATGCTGGAGCGTAAAGAGAAAATCATGGGCTTTGGTCATGCTATTTATAAGGACAATGACCCGCGTAATGGCATTATTAAAGTCTGGTCAGAGCGTCTGGCCAAAGATGTGGGTGATACTGTACTTTATCCGGTATCGGTCCGCTGTGAAGAAGTGATGTGGCGCGAGAAAAAACTGTTCTGTAACGCAGATTTCTTCCATGCTTCGGCTTATCACTTTATGGGTATTCCGACCAAGCTGTTCACGCCAATCTTTGTGATGTCGCGTGTGACCGGTTGGGCGGCGCATGTGATGGAACAGCGTGCGGATAACCGTATTATTCGTCCAAGTGCAGATTATACCGGTCCAGAACTGCGCAAAGTGGTGCCAATTGCAGAGCGTACCTCGGCGGCTTAATCTGCCGTGTACTTGAATAAAGCCTCATCTGAGGCTTTATTTTTTGCTGCTATATTTTTTCGCTCCATTTTTGCTGTTATTGAGAGTTGCTGAGCAGAACCGGATCTTCAATTGGATAGCCCATTTCAAACGGAATACCTAAATATTTTACAGTCACCAGCATTTTGGACTGCTGCGGGATGTTATAGGCCTGGTGAATGTTCAAGCCTTGCTTGTAACTGGTGGCTTGCTGGACGGTACTGCGGAAGTTCCCCGCATCAACCCGATAGCAATACTGCCACTGCGGCACTGGTTCCGTACCATTAATCCAGTCGGCACTACGTTTGCTACTGTGCAAAACCTTAATTTGTGCCTGTTGCGTTCTAAGCTTGGTTAAGGGGTTTAGGCGGTTTTTAATTTTGGCCAACTCGGCATTAAAGCGGGTAGGCTGCTGGTCATAGTCAATCTTTTTGGTTTTGGGGTTAATATACAGCGAATTGACCTGAACCAGCTGATTCGGCTGTTTAGATTTAAAGTTGTAATAATACAGCTGTGGCAAACGGCCACGGCCATCTTCATAATGGCGCAGCAGATAGACTTTTTGATCTTTCTGGTCATAGCCCAGCACTTCAATCCGTTGCTGGCCGCCGACGGTGGCAAAACTGATGATGGGCAGACAGGCCAAAGCAGAAAATAAGAATGGTTGAATCAGTTTCATACTTCGACTCCACATTGCAGGATATGGTTTTACTTTAAGCTAAAATCATGGAGAAAAGATGAGAAACAGTGTATCTAAGCAGGTGAAGATAGAATAAGTGCCAATACTTCCTGTGCCACCAATTGGGTCAGCTGATCCAGCCGTTCAATCGGGCTGCCATCGAGCAGATAATGAAAATTATGCAATTGCTGCTGATAGTGAATGGCAATATAAAAAGTGCCTTCGGGTTTCTCTGCAGAGGCGCTGCCACCGGGTTTTAGCAAGCCGGTACAGGCCACCACAATATTGGCCTGTTTAAACAGAGCCTGGCCATGCAAGGCCATCTGCGCGGTAATTTCTGCAGACTCCGCCGTGTAATGCGCAATCAGTGCCGGATCAATCTGTAACAGGTTGGCTTTAATACTTGGGTCATAGCTGACCAGTGCCCCGAGTAAAATATCTGCGCCGCTATTTTTATAAATTGAAAACTGGCTGCATAAATAGCCTGAGCTGGCACTTTCAATAAAAGCAATGGTCAGTTGCTGTTGTTCTAGTGCATCACAGCAGCGTTTCAGCATGATGAATCTCCATTTCTTCTTCTTTTCCAAGCGATTTTAAGTGAGATCAGCCTCAATCTTGTTGCGGATTCAGGCATTTAGCGCTAAAGATAGCGCGTTCCAGTTTCAATTGTATAGCAGTTAGGCGAAACTCGAAATTATCGGTTTATTCCGTTGCAAAAGAATGGTAAAACTAAAAATAAAGTGCTTAGTGAAAGTAGGTTAATACAATGAAAACGATTGTGAAATATATGGTCTTAAAAGACCTCGACTACCAGTTAGGAACCTTACTTTTCCAGGAAGAATTACAGGCCGATGCTTTATATTTTGACCAGATTCCTGAAGTAATTTCTTATCAGAACCATCAGTTTAAAGTGATTAGTAAAGAACTGAAACGCGTCCAGAACGCAGCAGAGCCAGAAAACCTGCAACGTATTATTGTCAAAGTCGTGACTGTGGCATAACACGGAAAGTCGCCTGCGGGCGGCTTTTTTTATCTACCTTATTTTTAAAAACTGTTGCAATAACAAAGCCTGAATTAACAAGAAAGCTGAAATATTGACCAAAGCCATACAGCGCGGCTGTCTTAAATCATGAACAATAAAAACAGTTCAACACAACAATAAAGACAGGAGTCGATGATGGCTAAACCAGAAAAAACCTCGAATGAAAAGACCCAGCAACAGCAACCTCAACCCAAGACCGATTCACAAGTGATTCCAAATAAAAAGAATCCGCATCCACAACATCCAAGAGATAAACAGGATACCGCCGTGCAGCGCTAAGTCTGGGGGATGCTTATCCATCAGCTCCTAATTTCTCATAGTTAAATCAAACGTGTTGCAGGACAGGAAGCGTCAGTATAGCGCAGAGCTCGCAGCAGTTTGATCAAGGAGATGCAAGATGAAGATCGGTTTATTATTTGGCATGTTTGCCAGTTGTACGCTGATGGCCTGTCAAAGCGTACCTTCTACACCAGCACAACAGGTAGATGTGACCAAGTCCTTAGGTTTAAAGCAGTGTGAGGGGGATGATCCCAAAGTGCGTTTACAGCAGCTAAAAGAGCAACTGCAGCAGGCCGGGATAGAAGTTTATGATGAAGCACTCGGGCATGATGGTCTGGTACATATTACCGTGTGTGGTGCCAGTACTGGCCAGACTGCCATCTTTACCATTTCGGCCACACAACTGGGTGCGGCGCAAGGCTTGGGTTATCAGCTAACGCCAGCACCTTAGTCAAGAAAATGTGACAAGTAACGTTTTGAAATTACTTTGAAAAATATGACTTATCGTTTAAAAAAAATAAAAAATGGAAGCTTTTGCCAATGCTGGAAATCCAGGAAAATAGGACAATTTTAATCAGGAAATATGCGCTGTAAGTTCTTATTTTCTCTTGACTTTCCTCTTTATGAGTTTGGGTCCATACATCCCTCGTATGGACTCTTTTTTTTTCAGTTTTTAATAGAAATGTAATTTATTAAAATATTTTAAACAATGGTAAAAATCGAGCAAAGCTAAATAACTGATATTTTTTATATTATACATATATATATTATTTTTTCTATATTCTTAAAAATGAAACTTTTGCTACTTATATTTAAAACTAATGAATAAAGGTTAAAGTGAGGTTAAAGCAGATGAACGATGTCAGCTTGGAGTTTTTAAATCAGGCCATTGATAAGTGCCTAAAAGAGGGCAAGAAACCGAAAAAACTACGTTTGGGCTATAAATTGTATGCGCATTTTATGCATGATATGCGTTTTTCCAAGGAAGTCCGAGATTCTGCACTCGATCCGGACAAGCGCCGTTATCGTGGAATCAAGCTAAAAGTGACCCAAGATGAGTATGAATTAAGTTTTGTGGAAAAAGAATAATCCGTATTTTTAAATAGATAAAAAGTAAATGTTATTTTTTGCTAATTTTGGTGATATAAATTTAATATAAATTACCAAGTATTCTGGATTTATATACATGTAGGGGATGTATATTATAAATAGGTGAGCTTTTGTAATATAATGCAATTGGTCATATCACTATTTCTTGGTATAAGAACAGAACAATAATAAGAAAGGAGTATGGATATGAAAGTGAATACACGACGGTCTTTAGATATTACGGTTCTGGTGAGTGCTTCATGTATTATCACCTGTCTGATTTACTTATTAGGGCAAACCAGAGTCGTGCTCTTTTAAAAATAAAAACCACCTTCGGGTGGTTTTTATTTTCCAGTTGAGATTCGTTAAACCATATTAACCTTCAATCTGACAGGCTTCTGCGCAGGCACGACAGGCGCGGGCACAGTTTTGACAATGTTCATCTTCATGCTGGCCACATTCTTCGGCACACAGTTCACAGGCTTTGGCACACAGGTCCATGGCTAAATGATGTAGCTCCGAGTTGCGAACTTCAAAGGCAACACAGAGTTTGCAGGTTTCAACACAGTCCAAACAGCGCTGGATGCAGGTTCGCATCATCTGCACATGTTCTTCGTGTAAACAGGCATCTGCGCAGCGCTGACAGGCAACAATGCATTCCAGACAGGCCTGTATTGAAAGCGAAGATTGTTGAACGGATGAAAGATGCGGCAGCTGATTCATAAGCAGATCCTCGAATAAAGTCCGGTTGATATCAAAATTTATTGCGGTATTTCAATCCAGGTTTCTTGTACTTCTTGCAGGTTTTTAATCAGGATTATACGCTGCTCACAAATATCACCCACCCAAGATAGCGGGATCAGATGTGCTTTGCCTTCGGCATCCTGACTTAGTTGGATTCGATCTAAATCCAGAAACTGTTCAATTTGGCCCAGATGAACGCCGTTAGCGGTAAAGACCTCCGCATGTTGTTGCAGTTCATGATGACGAAACTTGGCCATACTGCTGACTCAAGAACAGGATTTTTTTCACTCTACTGCAAGCTATCGCGCAAAAGATGAAAAGCAATAAAAGCGATACAAATCAGCGGCAGATATTCACGTCGTATTAAACGGTTACATGCTTTTAAATAGAATAAAGAGAGGCGTGGGTTTTATTTATATACAAAAGTATTTTATTTATGACAGGATTGTCCTATTTATATCAGACAGTTTAAGTGGATAAACTGCCTGATTTATTCTGATTTAAAACCGATATTTATTTATCGCTCGAAATCATACTTTTTAGAACATGATCGCGGTCAATAAAATGATGTTTTAATGCCGCCAGTACATGACCTATCAATAATAGGCCTGCTGCCCAGGATAAATAGATATGTAAGGGTTTAACGATGGCTAACAGCTCCGGATTGGCTTGTACCATCCGTGGAATTTCAAACAGATAGAGCACTGGTGCTGGATGGCCGGCGCTCCAGCTAAATAAACAGCCGGTAATCGGCAAGGCCAGTAGCATAAAGTACAGGGCTAAATGGCCCAGATGAGCCAGTTTTTGCATAAGGGGTGACATGGTGTCGGGGAGTTTTGGCACAGGATGGGTATAGCGCCAGAAGATTCGGATGACAATCAGGAAGATGAGCGTGGTGGCAATATTTTTATGCAATTTAATGACATCGCCTTTAAAGCTGCCATCTGCTTCATAACTCAAAAAGTTACCGCTATAAAAACCAATAATCCAGGCCGCAATAAAAATAATTGCCATAAGCCAGTGTAAGACCTGAATCCGTTTTATCCTAATCTGTTCTTGTTTGCTCGGAAACCGGACAAATGCAACGTAGCGTTCCAGATTTGGGGTGATCACACATTCATTCGATGACGGGTGATATGACAAACGAAAAAATTTGTGACTTATATAAACAATCGCAAGAGCGCTCATTGGTCAATTCTGAGCTTCGATAAGAAGCTTGTAATAGATTGCGCTACTAGACGATTTATTGAGTTAAATCGCCCAGATGATCAGTGATCACGAAAGATAAGGGGCTTCTGGCTGCATATTAAATGATCTGCATCTGATCTCATCTTGAGGATTTCTTTTTTCAATCTGTTGAGTTGCATCACAAAGCAAGTGCTAAAATACTGAAATTCGGCAGAGTTTCTCAGCAGTGTCCTCAACTGCAAGCAAAGGCAAATACATGCAACCCAATGCACTCATCAAGTTCCATTACAGATTCAACATGCAAGGATTGGGCGGCTAATGCGATCACTTGCAATCAGTACACGGCTCGGCGGTTTCTACTTTTTCTACTACGCCATTGTTGGAACCTTCATGCCGTTTTGGAGCCTGTATCTGGAAGATCAGGGCTTTAATTATCAGGAAATCGGGATTCTGTCTTCCATTGCAATTATCACCCGGTTTTTTGCCCCTTTTATTTGGGGCTGGATTGCCGATAAATCCGGGAAACGCATGTTGCTGGTGCGTATTGCCACCTGGATGGAAGCCTGTATCTGGTTCATGCTGTTTATCATTCCGAATAGTTTCCAGTCAGTGGCATTGTTGATGCTGATTTTCAGCTTTTTCCAGAATGCCATTTTGGCCCAGTTTGAAGGAGTGACCTTATTCTGGCTGGGCGATCAACGTGAACAGCTGTATGGCAAGGTGCGTAAATGGGGATCGGTCGGTTTTATTGTTGCGGTATTTGGTATCGGCGCGTTGCTGGAAATTATTCCAATCTCCATGCTGCCAGTATTGTTGCTATGTATCGCGTTTCTGGCATTTATCTGGTCTTTTAGCATTAAAGAACCCAGCGCTGCACCTAGTTCCCAAAAACAGCTGGAACCTTTGTGGCCGGTGTTAAAACGACCTGTGGTGGCCTGTTTTTTCCTCATTGAGTTTATTCTGCTATTTTCGCATGCGCCGTTTTACAGTTTTTATAGCAATTATCTGAGTCAGGCTGGTTTTAGTACTTCAATAATTGGTTTGTTGTGGTCAGTAGGCGTGATTGCAGAAATTATCATGTTTGCTTATGCAACCTTTTTCTTGTCGCGCTGGTCATGGCGAACACTGGTGATGGCCTGTTTGCTGCTGACCGGTTTACGCTGGATTGTTGTTGGTTTGGTACCTGACAGTTTTATCGCCCAGTTTTTTGCCCAGACCATTCATGCCTTTAGTTTTGGCTTATTCCATGTGATTGCGATGCGGGTGATTTTTCAGAATTTCAGCTTGGGTCAGCAAGGACGAGGGCAAGCTATCTATAGCACTATGTGGGGTATGGGTGTGGCGTTGGGAAGTATTTTGGCTGGTTATTATTGGGATATTTTTTCAGGGCAAACTGTCTTTATCTGGGCTGGCTTATCTACATTACTGGGTTTGTTGCTGGTCTTTGGTTTACCGAAACAGCTACAAAAACAGGCGTAGAAAAAGCCGGTCATATCGACCGGCTGTTGAATCAGGCTATTCAAGTCTTTAAATTTTGATGTGCTGATATTGCGGGAACCACGGCTGAGCCTGTTCCAGTTGTGCAGCCAGTTGTAGTAATACATCTTCACGAGCAAAAGGTGCAATAAACTGAGAGCCTAAAGGCAAGTGCTGTTTATTCCAGTACAGTGGCACAGACATCGCCGGTAAGCCGGTAATATTGGCCAGCTGGGTAAAAGGTACCCATTTCAGGTTTTCCCGTACAATCTGATCGACCAGTTTGCCTTGGGTTAACAGATGCGCCTGTCCGACTTTCAACAAGGCTTTTAACACCGGTTTTTGCCAGGCTGGCGTTTTAACTTCGCCATTCTGGGGAGCTACCGAGGCTGTGGCTGGGGTCAGATATAAATCATAACGGTCAAAGAACTGGTTCATTTGCGTGGTATAAACGCCCCAGTTATTCAGGTTGTGAATATAGTCCAGCGCAGAGGTTTTGGCGCCAAATGCGGCCAGCGCCAGTGAATCCAGTTCAAAATCATCATCACGTGAAGGATACTGCGCGCGAATCTGGCTGAGCATATAAGAGAACTGGCTAAACCAGGTGGTAATAAAATCTTTGGCTAGTTGCATGCCATCAATAGCTGGCTGATCTTCAATTACTTCATGCCCAAGGCTGGTTAAGAGTTTTACAGTGTGCTCAATCGCCTGAATAGCATCTTTAGATACAGCGGTGCCAATTGGAGAGCGGGTGCTAAACGCAATTTTCAGTTTTTTTGGTGCTTGCTGCATCAGCTGCAGATATTGACCTTCCGGGCGCTGAATCTTAAATAAAGAGCTGTGTTCTTCGCCGTGGGTTGCATCAAGCATGGCAGCGCTATCCCGGACGCTGCGCGTCAACACATGCTGAATGGCGGCGCCGTGCATAGCCTCACTCATTGAGGGTCCCCATGGTGTGCGGCCACGACTCGGTTTTAAACCGAACAAGCCGCAATAAGAGGCGGGAATACGAATCGAGCCACCGCCATCGCCGGCACCGGCCAGTGGCACAATACCGGCGGCCACAGCAGCCGCAGAACCACCCGATGAGCCTCCACTATTATGTTTTAAATGCCACGGGTTTTTACAGCTGCCCCAAGCATCCGGTTCGGTAATGCCTTTGATTCCGAATTCAGGAGTGTTGGTACGGCCAAAAGTCACAATTCCGGCCTGTTCCCAACGATTGACAATTTCAGCGTTTGTTTCGGGAATATAGCCCATTCTTTTTAAGCCTTGACAGCCATAAGAAGTTGGGTAGCCCGCATATTCCTGAAACAGGTCTTTGACCAGAAAGGGTACCCCAGCAAATGGACCAGACAATGGTCCTTGTACGCGTTGCTGGGCATGTTCATGCATCGGAATAATAATTGCATTCAGGCTTTTGCTTTGTTCGGCGCGTTGTACGGCCAGTTCCAGCAGTTCCGATGCCTGAATTTCTTTTTTTGCCACTAATTCGGCCAGCCCCAGACCATCATATTTTAAATATTCTTGTAACTTCATTTTCAATCCTGAAAATATAAATTGTCAGAAACTGTTGTAAGAGATTTTACGCAAAGTTGCAAGGCGAGATTAAAATTTAAACAGTAAAAATTAGCGATTTTGGGGCTTAAAAAAATTGTTGAGTTATGTTTATGCACTAAGTTTATTGCAAAAAATATGCTAACGTTAGCGGGTACTTTATATCATTGAATCAATGTATGAAAAAACTTTATCTCACCAGTTTAATGTTAGTATGTTGCACTGCCGTGATGGCCAATGAAACAAAAACGACAACAACAAATAGTGCTGCCGCAACCGCTGCAAAAGCGCCTGTCAATGCCAATACCGTTCGTGTCATTACCCGTCCTGAAATTGTGGGATTGTGGGGCATGGAAATTCCAAATAACCGCAAATGTATTGAATATTATAATTTTCGGGGTGATAACGATGTCATTATCAAAAGCGGTCAGGAATGGTCGTCTGGCATCTATGACTATCAGCCGGCAGAAGATCCGGCCAGCAGTTTACCTGCCTTAATCATGCAAATTAAATATGACAATAATGAGGTCGATTGTTCCGGTTATCAGGAGGATCAGACCGGGGAGATTTCACAATATTTTGTGCAATGGAAAAACCCGCATACTATTCATTTCTGTAGTAATGAAAAAGCCGAACAGTGCTTTGCCACTTTGCGCCGTGTTTTGCCTTAAAGCTGAAATTCAGCCATAAAAAAACCGCTGAAATCAGCGGTTTTTTTATTTTCACAAGGAAACGCTTAGGCTTCCTTGTTGGCACCTTCAAGCTGCTTTAACAAATGCTTTTCCAGGTAGTGAATATCCATTGCCTGTTTGCAGAAGTTTTCATCTTGCAAGATCAGATCTTTATGTAATGGAATATTGGTTTTCACACCGGTCAAAATCATTTCATCCAGCGCCTGACGCATGCGCGCAATACTGGTGCTACGGTCTTTACCATGCGCAATCAGTTTAGCGATCATCGAGTCGTAATAAGGCGGAATGCTATAGCCCGGATAGATATGTGAATCTAAGCGGATACCGGCACCACCAGACGCGTAGAAGTTTTCAATCTTGCCTGGTGATGGCAGGAAGGTCGATGGATCTTCCGCATTGATACGGCATTCAATGGCATGACCTTTCACCTGAACATCTTCCTGCTGAATGTCGAGGCCTAAACCACCGGCAACGCGCAGTTGTTGTTCAATAATATCAATACCTGTGACCATTTCAGTTACCGGGTGTTCTACCTGAACACGGGTGTTCATCTCGATAAAGAAGAACTCGCCATCTTCAAACAGGAACTCGAAAGTACCGGCACCGCGATACTGCATCATCATACAGGCGTTGACACAGGCTTCTAAAATATCTGCACGTGCTTGCTCTGGCAGGTTTGGTGCTGGTGCTTCTTCCAGAACTTTTTGATGGCGACGCTGTAAAGAGCAGTCACGGTCATACAGATGGATGGCATGGCCGTTACCATCGCCCAGTACTTGCACTTCAACGTGACGAGGCTTTTGCAGGAAACGTTCCATATAGACCGTATCATCACCAAACCACATTTCCGCATCACGCTGCGCCGCTTGTACCGATTCCAGCAGGGTATCGACACGTTCAACAATACGCATACCACGACCACCACCACCGGCAGCTGCTTTAACAATCAGTGGAAAGCCGATTTCTTTGGCTTCAGCCAGGGCATTTTGTGGTGTTACTGCATGGGCAGAACCTGGTACCGTCGGTACGCCGGCTTTACGCATGGCGGTAATGGCAGAAACCTTGTTCCCCATTAAGCGGATGTGTTCTGGACGCGGACCAATAAAGATAAAGCCTGAGCTTTCTACAATTTCGGCAAATTCCGCATTTTCAGACAGGAAACCATAACCCGGGTGAATGGCATCAGCACCGGTAATTTCTGCTGCGGTAATAATCGCAGGAATATTCAGATAACTGTCGCTGCTCGCGCCCGGTCCGATACACACGGCTTCATCACAGAAACGTAAATGCATCAGGTCTTTATCGGCATCGGAATAGATACCGACAGTTTTGATTCCTAAAGTTTTGCAGGCCCGGGTGATGCGAAGCGCAATCTCACCACGGTTTGCAATTAAAACTTTTTGCAACATTGTGAGTCCCCGTGGTCTTAAGCGCGGTAGCGGAAGAGTGGTTGACCAAACTGAATCACTTCACCATTTTTAACTAGAATTTCTTCAATCACGCCGCTTTGAGTTGCTTCAATCGGGTTCATGATTTTCATGGCTTCGATAATACCTAAGGTTTCACCTGCAGAAACGGTTTGACCGATTTTCACAAAAGGTGCTTCACCTGGGCTTGGTGCTGCATAGAACACGCCAACCATTGGAGAAGTTTCAACTGCGCCACGTGGAGAAGATTTCGGTGCTGATGGCAGATCTGCTGCTGGAGCAGGCATTGCTGGAACTGCTGCCGCTACTACTGGACTGCGACGAGTAAGCGCAATCGCCTGATCGCCTTCTTTAACTTCAATCGCTTGTAAGTCAGATTCAATCATCAGGTCGATGAGTTTCTTGATTTTACGGATATCCATGAGACAGTATTCCTAATTAAGATTGCGAAGTGAGTTGAATTTTTTCGATAACGTAGTCAAGTGCAGCAGCATAGCCTTTTGCACCCAATCCGCAGATCACGCCTACAGCTTTATCGGACAAATATGAATGATGTCTAAATGCTTCACGTGCATGCACGTTAGACAGATGGACTTCAATAAACGGGATGGCAACGCCAAGAAGTGCATCACGTACTGCGACTGAGGTATGGGTCAGGGCTGCAGGATTAATAATGATGAATTGAACGCCTTCTTGACCTGCCTGATGAATTCGGTCGACAATGGCACCTTCCCAGTTACTCTGGAAAGTTTCTACCGAAAATGATGCATTTTGCGCTTGTGTCATGAGCTGCTGATTTATATCCTCAAGGGTAAGGTGTCCATAAACCTCAGGTTCTCGCTTTCCTAGCAAATTTAAATTCGGTCCATGAATAACCAAAATGGTTGAACTCATCCAGCCTGCTCCAATTAATAAGTTGCAAATAGTCTTTGCAAGATGTCTGCAAAGTTTGCTTATTATGGCATGAAATTCCACATTTTTTTTATAATTTCTTTAAATTTACGTGAAAAGCATGTCGCAAAATATGGCTATATCATGCAAACTTTGCATACAATTCGCAATGTTAAAAGATTCCAAATTTGCACGAAATTACGGTTTTTTACATTGTAATGAGAATTGACCAAAACCATTCACAGGTTTGCCGCAAAATAGTTTGATGAGTTTAAGCCCAAGTAGATGGCCTGCATGTGCATCCGGTTTTATCTCTGGATTTCCCCCGGAATGCTATCCCTGAATTTGGGGAGTTTTTATCCTCCTCCTGATTTCTATATTGAATTGGCCGCGTTTTAAAATTTATACCATTGAATATATCTGCTGAGAGGTTGCCGCTATAGATTCTGTTTTATCTGGCTTTAAACTACCGTGTTGCTATCTTAATTTATTATTGAATTACAAATATTTATCTTTATTCTGTGCTTGGGATATAGTACTTAGATCAGTCATTAGCGTGCTGTTTAGATCAGTTTAGCATGTGCTTTATAGTTGGGCTGATCTTTCAGATAGAGGGTGTATTCGAGTATTTAAAGCACCAATAGGAAAAGAGCAATCCTGATCATGGATAGTCATTGTGACGAACACGAGAGCAGGTTGAAGTCAAAAGCGTTAGATTTATTTTCAGGAAGTCATTGACCAATTCTTTCATTGAAAAAGACAGTTTTGTGTCTTTCTGTACGAAAGCCGTTCAGGCAAGGTTGGCAAAATTTGATAGTTCACGTATTGCCTAAACTGGTTTGGCGAGTAGGGCCTTGATTTTAGAATTAAAAAATAACAGTATTGCTTTAATTAAGGGGAAATCTTCTTAAAAGCGACAAATATCTTAATTTAGCCTAAGTAAGACAGATCTATCTAATTCAGCCTGTGACAACTCTGTATCGGCGAAGTGCTGTATAAATAGACAAATAGCCCTGATGTGCTAAGATAAAGACATATTACACACAGTGTGAACAGGAGTTGTCCAATGACAGCTTATACGATTATGAAAGCAGGCAAGGTGGAGGATGATATGATTCCAAAACTGGCGATTCACGCATTTCGTGATGCCTTTAAGCAGGCATGTGCGTCTTCAACTGTGGTGTATGTGAAAGATCAGCAACTGGTACAGCGCCAGCCGAATGGTCAGGAAAGCGTAATGAAAGATGTATCGGCGGCTTATCGTAGTGCGCAGCATCTTCCAAAAACCTTGACACGCAAAAAGAAATTACAGACCGTTCACTAATTTATGCCACAACCCCGCATCAGGATGTTTGCAGGTCCGAATGGTTCAGGAAAAAGTACCATTAAGGAATATTTGTTGCCCCATCATATTGGGGCATATTTAAATGCAGATGAACTCGAATATCAGCTTAAACACTCTGCAGTTTTGCATTTGGACCATTATCATCGGGCATTGAATGCAGCCGCTTTAATTTCCTTTCTAGAACAAAAACAACGACCGCAGGCAAATACATGGGTGCCTTTATTACGTCAGCCACCGGTGTTAATCAGTGCAAGCTGCGTACAGTTTGATCCTGCAGAAATCGATTCCTATTTATGCGCGCGTATTATTGATTATATTCGCCTGGAATTTTTACGTTTAAAGGTGAGTTTTACCTTTGAAACAGTGATGTCGCATATTTCCAAAGTGGAATTTTTACATGAGGCAAAACGCCACGGATTTAAAACCTATCTGTACTATGTTTCCACGGTTGATCCGCTGATTAATATTGCGCGGGTGCAGTATCGCGTAGAGAAGGGCGGGCATGGCGTGCCTGAACAAAAGATTAAACAGCGTTACTACCGCAGTATGGATTTATTAATGCAGGCGGTGGATGCCACAGATCGAACCTACTTTTTTGATAACTCGACGGATGGTCAAGCCGCATCTTTTCTGGCCGAGATTGAAAATGCCGAGCTGTTAAAAATAAATCCCGAGGCGCAGGTGTTGCCAGAGTGGTTTGTAGAGAAAGTTTTAAATGCTTTTGAGTAAGTCAGTTCACTTGGATGGGTACTCATCTCTATTTCTGATCAGCAGCTTTAAAACGCCAAGAAATTAAAGCCAAACTACATAATATTCTGCCGAAGTACAAAATTCCCCGAGGATATATTCGGGGGATTTGCCCAACTATCAAGATCAGCTAATTAATTCACATGATTTTTCTAGCAAACTGTTTTCCATTTACGACCTGTAAGGCGGTTTATTAAACTAAAATAGTCTTTATCCAAGTCCTATTTTAGAGATGTGCTGGCCGCGCTAAGCCTCTAGTCAGTGGAAGCTTTTTTATTTTCCTTATTTTTTAAACGCTTCATTCTCATTCCTTTATCCCTAAAATAGCCTAAGCAATACTCTCCTTAATCAGCAAATGACAACGCAAAAGCCAGAATAAAGGAAGGGGGGAAGATGGTTAGCTCTTTGTAAGAAAGGATAGCTATTTATTGATATTTTATATATTATAAAAACATATAATGTTTTGAGTGTATGGCGATGCATGATTTCCTGATTGCGTTTTTAGGTGGTCTTTTATTAGGGGCCGCCGTGGTCGGCTATTTATATGTGAACGGACGAATCGCAGGGATTAGTGGTTTGCTGGCTCAGGTGATGCAGCCAAGCACCATCTTTAAAACACCGGCGCTGTGGTTTTTATTGGGACTGTTTGTTACGCCGTTTATTTATGGAATCTGGCAGCAGCCACAGATTGAACTTGACGCCAGACCACTCATGATGGTGGTGGCCGGTATTTTGGTTGGTTTTGGGACCCGTTTAGGTTCGGGTTGTACCAGTGGTCATGGTATTTGTGGAATCAGCCGTTTATCCAAACGTTCGATGGTAGCGACCTTGACCTTTATGCTGACGGGCGTATTGACAGTGTATGTCATCCGCCATATCACAGGAGCATTCTAAAATGAAAAATATCTGGGCGTTTCTATTTGGCGGATTATTTTCATTGGGCCTGATGATTTCGGGTATGTCCAATCCGGAAAAAGTACTAGGTTTTCTGGATATTTTTGGGGATTGGGATGCCAGTCTGGCTTTTGTGATGATGGGTGCCATCGCCGTGGCTTTTATTCCGTTTCAAAAGGCAGTACGTCAGGCCGAACCTAAGACGGTGTATCATGAGGCCATTGAGTTACCGCGGCAAAATCAGCTAGATTCTAAACTGATTATCGGCAGCGCTTTGTTTGGGATTGGCTGGGGAATTGCCGGCATTTGTCCTGCACCTAGCTTTACGTTAATTGGTTTGGGCTATTATCAGGCGCTGTACTTTATTGCTGCGATGATGTATGGCATGTATCTCCATCATCGACTTTTAGGGAAAAAATCATGACCGCTACGCCAGTTGTACAACATTTTTTTGACAAAGAGACCAATACATTCAGCTATGTAGTGACCGATCCGGCCACGCAGCAATGTGCAATTATTGATAGCGTCTTGAATTATGATGCGGCTTCGGCATCTACCTCGACTGAAGGTGCAGACGCAATTATTAGCTATATTCAGCAAAATAGCCTAAGCGTTGAATGGATTTTAGAAACCCATGTGCATGCAGATCATCTGACCGCAGCCCAGTATTTAAAAGAAAAGCTGGGTGGAAAAATTGCCATCAGTAACAAGATTATTGTGGTGCAGGATACGTTTGGCCGTATTTATAATCTGGATTTGAAATATTTGAATGCGCATCAAGCCTTTGATTATCTGTTTGATGATCATGAGCAATTCAGTATTGGTGAATTAACGGCCTACAATATTCCAACACCAGGGCATACACCAGCCTGTTTAAGCTATGTGATTGGTGATGCAGTCTTTGTCGGCGATACCTTGTTTATGCCGGATTATGGCACTGCGCGCTGCGATTTCCCGAAGGGTAGTGCAGAGCAACTGTTTGATTCCGTGCAAAAACTGTATGAGCTGCCAGCGCAGACACGGGTATTTTTATGCCATGACTATCTACCTGAAGGGCGTGAGGTCTTTATACACGAAACCAGTATCCAGCAGCAAAAAGCCGAGAATATCCATATTCACGATGGCACGCAAAAAGCTGAGTTTGTAGAAATGCGTAATCGCCGTGATGCCGGTTTATCGATGCCAAAACTGATTCTGCCTGCCATTCAGATCAATATGGTGGCCGGACATTTCCCTGAACCGGAAGCCAATGGCACGCGCTATCTGAAACTGCCACTCAATTATTTCAACAAATAAACTGGATCGGCCAATGCTTTCGTGCAACTGGCCGATATTTTTGGCCTGATACAAAATAGCCTAAGCAGAAATACAATTTTAATAAAACACTTATCCTATAATATCGAGAAAGCCAAAACCGATGCATTCAAGGAATCAAAAATGCTGCTCAATTTCCAGACTTCACAACAACATCTATCAAGCACCGACATTCCGGTTGTTCTTATTCATGGTTTATTTGGCAGCCTGAGTAATTTGGGTATGTTGGCACGTGCGTTACAGGAACGTTATCCGGTCATCCAGATTGATGTGCGTAACCACGGAAAATCAGAACATCGCCAGAGCATGAGCTATACCGAGATGGCGCAAGATGTACTGGAAACCCTGGATGCGATTCAGGTACAAAAATTTATCGTGATTGGCCATTCCATGGGCGGAAAAATTGCCATGCAACTGGCTGACCTTGCACCAGAGCGGGTAGAAAAACTGGTAGTGCTGGACATGACGCCATTTGCCTATCAGGAAAATCATCATGATCAGGTGTTTGATGCGCTATTTGCCGTCAAAAAAGCACAAGTGGAATCGCGCCAGGATGCCACCCAGATTATGCAGCAGCATTTGCGTGAAGATGCGGTGATTCAGTTTCTGATGAAATCGTTTAGTAAAGGGCAGTGGTTATTTAATGTCGATGCGCTTTATGCATCTTATTCGAAAATTTTATCTTGGCAGCCAGTTCAGGTGGATGCACCAAGTTTATTTATTCGTGGCGGTGCATCTCCATATTTATCTAAACCGGAACACTATGCTGCCATTGAACAGCAGTTCAGTCAGGCCAGCATTGAAACTGTTGAAAATGCTGGCCATTGGCTGCATGCAGAGAAAACTGCTGAAGTGGTCGATAAAATCCAGCAGTTTTTATCTGCATAAGCCCGGTATTATTTTTAATCGAGTGCATTGGCCATCAGCTGACCTTCCGAGGTAAGCTTTTCTGCCATTTCCCGGGTTTTCTTTAAGCCTGGCATCCGGTATTCGGTATGACCATAATCTTTAATGGATTTCCAGCGGCCACCCCAGGTCAGACCAACCGACTCCGCCACTTCGCCATACAGTTCATAACCGCGCATTGCCCACGGGTCACGCTCGGAAATCACCACTTTGCCATTGCGTTTAAAGGCCACATCGGCGGCTAAACCAAATTGATGATAGCTTTGATAACCACGGGCACGGGTGGTGTTTTTATTTTTGGACAGCGAGTTTTGTCGCTCCGGACTACGATAACCCTCCAATAGCACCAGCTCATAGCCGTGGCGTTCTTTCATGATTTTAAACACCATCAGCAGGCGCTGTTTATAACGCGGATTCATCTTATGCCACTTTCGGTCAGCGCTCACAATTGATGGATTGACATGAGAATGAGCATGTAAATCTTCCACCGCTGGATCATAACTATGCTGATCTGCCGGCACAGCCGCCCACTGATTTTCCAGTTGCATGGCCTCAACCACGGCGGCTTCAACCAGTGCTTCTTCTACTTCAGGTGGTGGCGACAGCAGTGAATTAGCGAAGATGATATCGATATTCAGGGTGCTGAGTACACGTCCAAACTGGGTAATCTTGGTGTCTTTCTTGCTGCTTTGATTCACTCTAAAGACTGAATGTTTGTCGCTGTAAAACGCTAAAGGCTTACCGTGCTGTTCGACATATAAGCGTGTTGAAATCATATAGTCAAAGGTTGATTCTGACTCACAGAAGCGTAAATGCTGCAATTTTCCTGTAGCATCATCGATAAACACCAGCAGACAGCATTTAGCAGCGCGTCCTTCAAACCAGTCATGGTGTGAGCCATCAATTTGGATCAGTTCACCAAAGCAATCCCGGTTGTAACGAGGCTGATACGGTCGTTTCAGGCGCTTGGATCGAGGCATCCATAAGTCAGCTGCAATCATCCAAGAACGCAGGGTTTCTACTGAAAGATCGAATCCATGTACGGTGGTGAGCTTTTCATGCGCTAAAGTGGGTCCGAAACCATGGAGTTGGTCAGAAACAATATTGAGGCACTTGAGTCTGAGTTCTTCAGGAAGTTTAGAATTGCTGATTTAGCCACGACCGGCATGGGCTAATGCAGCTGGACCTTGGGCTTTGTATTTCTGCAGTAAGCGTCTGATCTGACGTTCTGAAATATGAAGTAGCTGAGCAGCTTGGGATTGAGTTATGCGTTGATCGCAGATTTCCTGCAAGACCGACAATCGTTTAAGTTCTTTATCCGACATAGACACCAACATATCAAACCGTCCGCTAAGAAAATTGCAAAAGTGCATATTCTAAAAGCGGACATTTTTACTTTGGAGAAACCGGACATTTCTATTTTGGAGTTACAGCTATTGTTATTCACCAATTAAAATGTCTATGCGAAAAACCATTTAAAATGTCCTGTTTTTAACCACAAGAGTCAAGCACAGGATTTAAATTTCTTTGTTCAATAACAGCTTTCTGAGCTTTACGGCTCGGCATACTTTTCTTGGCACGGGAACGTTTATTCTGTTTCTCCAATTCTTCATGTTGTTGCTGGATATGCGCCAGGACTGAACCTAACCGTTTATTCTCAACAATCTCATTTTGCTGCAGCCCAGCCAATTTATTGAAGATGCTGTAGTTGAGCTTTCGTCCTTCATGCATGAGGGCCACAGTGCCATCCGGATACTCCAGAAATGAAATGTATTGCCCAGCAAGCTTATGATTCAGCTCTGTCGGTTCAAGCAGATAAATACATTTGTCATAGGTAATCGTCAGGTTCTTGGTGACCTTACGCGGTTCCTGCCAGGTAAAAATATCATCCAGTTCAAGATCAGATTCGGTTAATGGTCGATGCAGGTTCTTTGAGTTTCGCGCACATTTGGCGAACTTCTGATTGAACTGCTCAATAAAGCAGGGCAACCAGGCATTAGCTTGCTCAATCGAGCTGATACCTTCCAGACGCATCTCCTTGATCAAACGGTCCTGAAGGGTTCTATTCGCTCGCTCTACGCGACCTTTGGCCTGGGGTGAATTGGCGAAGATAATATCAATGTTTAACTCATTCAGAATCCGCCCAAATTGCGTGATCTGGCTGTCTTGCCTGGATTTCTGGTTGACTCTAAATACCGAGTGTTTATCGCTATAAAAGGCCAAGGGCTTGCCGTATTGCTCAATGTAGGCTCGGGTTGAAAGCATATAGTCAAAGGTCGTTTCCGCCTCACAAAAGCGCAAATGCAACAGCTTGCCAGTAGCATCATCGATATACACCAATAAACAGCACTTAGCAGCGCGTCCTTCGAACCAGTCATGATATGAGCCATCAATCTGAATCAGTTCACCGAAGCAATCACGGTTATAACGTGGCTGATATGGACGCTTCAGGCGCTTGGATCGAGGAATCCACAGGTCATTGGCCGTCATCCAGCGCCGAAGCGTTTCTACCGGGATATTCAGGTCAAACATGCTGCTGAGCTTCTCATGCGCCAAGGTGGGTCCAAAACCCAGCAAATGTTCAGCAATAATGGAAAGGCACTTTGATTTTAACAAGTCATCATGGCGACGATGGCCAGGTTGACCACGACTGGCATGTGCCATACCTGAGACACCATCTTGATTGAGCTTCTGCAATAACCGGGTAATTTGACGGGTTGAAAGATTGAGGATTTCAGCAGCACGGACTTGGGTAATACGTTGATCTCGAACGTCTTGCAGAACTGCAAGCCGTTGAATTTCTTTGTCAGACATAGTGATCAGCATCTATATTTATATCCAGTCCATGGTGATAAAAACCATCATAAACTAGACATTTTTATTGGTGAGAATATAGACATTTTGAATGGGTTCTAACAGCTATATTTCGTATAATGTATATTATGTTAAATAGAATGTCGGGGATTGTGCCCTATACAAACTGTATGCTGGCACAACTCCACTGGAGATATATGAGCTGTGAACTCATAATCCGATGCTTAAATACTTGTTCAAGAACTACCATTATTAAAATTAATAGTTAATGGTATAACTTAAGGCGAAAGTTCGGCCTTCGGCAGGAATTGCTAATAAAGAATTGGCATTTGTTACCGCAGCCTGTTGAGCAAATACAGTTTTGTATTGGCTATCCCAAAGATTATAAATACCAAAATCTACGCGCCCTTTTGCCATTGGAAAATGGGCCAATACATCCATAGTAGTGTAGCCTTTAATATCTGCAGCACTATTGCTGTCAGTCAAACCGGCTGTTTTTAATTGCTGGTCATCCTTATAGGCTTTATTGGTACCTTTAATGGCCTGTATTTGTGCACGGACACCATAGCCAGCGTCGTTATTCCATTCAGCGAATAAAGTTCCTTTGGTTGGAGAAATGGCAAAAGCATTTAATTCATGCCAATTGTCGGCAACATCTTTATACTGCCCACGTGTATAACCTAGAGTACCTCCGACCTTATAGTTTTGCATAAATGAATAGCTGACAGTCGCTTCTGCACCATATACTCTTTGATCAGCATCTACTACGTTTACAGAACGGTCAGCATTAAACTGTACCACCTGATCCGAGGTATTATAAAAGCCGGTTAAGCCAAGATTTAAGCCCGTGTCCTGATTTAAACGCCAGCCTAATTCATAGCTGTTTACTGTAATCGGTGCAATACCAGAAGTCGTTAAGGTATAAGCAGCCACATCACGCAGCACCCGTTGTACATCTGGATAACTATAACCCTGTGAGAAGTTAGCATAAACTTGCTGCGCGTCTGTTAACTCATAGACTGCACCCAAATTGAATAGAAATTTGTCCGAATGGGTGGAGTCAGCCGCCATTAAAGTAATCGGTTTACGTGCGGTTAAATAACTGTCAGTGTCTGCCTGAACATATTGATAACGCACACCGGCCTGAATATTTAGACGATCTGTTAAGGCATAATCTCCTTGGACAAATGTGCCAATATTCTGAATTTCTGTATCAGGACCGAAACCCTGTTTTTCCCCTGTAGCGGTATAAACCAGACCATTATGACTAGGTGTATAGTAATCTGCCCATTGATGGTCTTTTTCCCAGTCATAGTCGAGGCCATAAGTCAGTTTTAAATCTCGATCTGCGACCTGTATATTAGATTGAATGGTAGAACGAATACCGGCATAGTCAATATTGGATTGGCTTTGCTTTACCTTACTCCCATCTTTCGAATAGCCGTAAGGTACAAAGCGTGCTTTTTCATTACGATAATATGCCTCCACATTCAAAGTCTGTCCAAGGACATCTTGATTTTGATATTGGGTATTAACGGCATAGCGCTCTGTAAAGGGCTGATTATCGAGGCTCCATCCTTTTATTGCTTTATGGGAAGGCTCAGTACCAGTTTGTAAGTAGGAATAGTCTGGTCCATATTCTGTATCCTGTTTATCTTTATAATATTGCGCCCCTACACTGAAAGTTTGCGTATCTGTTAAGTCAAAGTTTAAACGACCATTGATGTCAAGGGTATCGGTATCCATTGTGCTACCCTGCCAAGGACTTAATGAAATACGCTCTCCTCGACCATCAAATTGAGAACCTCGGCGGGTATAATCTAGGCCTAAAAATCCATCCACTTGATCATTACTAAATGAGGCAGTTTGACCTACTTGGTAAGTTAAACCGTCACGGCGGAAATTATCGGCTGATGTGATGCCCAGCTTGGTTTGAAAACTTACGGGTTCAGATTTATCTGCGCGTTTGGTAATAATATTAATAATGCCACCCGTAGCACCTGAACCATAAATACTGGATGCGCCGGAAACCACCTCAATATGGTCAATCATATTTGGACTAATACTATTCAGTTGACGAGCAACATCCCGTGAACCTGTCTGTGAAACTCCATCAATCATGACCAGTACATTACGTCCACGCATGGTCTGACCATAATTACTTGTAGTTCCACTACTAGGTGCTAAAGATGGTACAAGCTGCGCTAAAATATCCGCGACTTTTCGACCTGCGCCAGCTTGTTGAACAATTGCTTCGCCATGAATGGTTTGTACTGTCCCTGCGATCTCGGCGATTGTTTTAGGTGTACGTGTGGCGGTCATCACCATTGTTGAAAGTTGAGTGATATCCGGTTTTTCTGGTGCAGCTGCTGGGCTACTCTCTTTTGCATAAAGATGCATAGAAATAGCGATTGTGAGAAGACAAAGATTAAATTGAGATCGCCGCATTTTCATTCCCTAGATTGCAATTGTTAATTTTGTGGCAAATGATAATCATTATTATTAATGATGTAAAATTATTATTTAAAAATTTTATTGAGTACTTTCCTGGCTTGAAACTTCACAGGAAAAATTTCATAAAACAGACAATGAACACTGCTTTGAAATGAAAAAAATTAATATTTATTGATCTATTTTTAATTGAGGTAACCGACTTCTTCTAAGTAAATTAAGTAATCCAAATTGAACAGGAAGCTCCTTCTAAAGATAATTATTTAGATCATGAATCTGCTAAGAAGCATACGCTCTATAATCAAACCACTATTATGAGCGTATTCGTTATCTTCCAATTGCCTTCAGCTTAACCCAAACCCTTAACCAGAAAGAAACAGCCCACAATCACCAATAACACGGCGAAACATTTTTTCAGGATTTGTGGCGATAATGCATGTGCTGTTTTCGCCCCAAGTTTGGCAGTAAAGAAACTCATAATGCTAATACCAAGAAAAGCATAAATATGAACAAAGCCAATAGTATTGGGCACATTCACCTGCGCCTGCATCCCAAAAATCATAAATCCCAAAGCACCGGCAACTGCAATGGGGAAACCACAGGCTGCAGATGTGCCTACTGCCTGTTGCATGACCACACCATAACGGTTGAGATACGGTACGGTCAAGCTGCCACCGCCAATCCCAAAGATGGCTGAAGCAAAACCAATTCCCGAACCTGCAGCGATTTGTTGACCGGTTGAGGGCAAGGTTCGCCCTTGCTCTGCCGGCTTTTTGCTACCTATGAACATGGTATACGCTACCCAGATCAGAAAGATTCCTACCACAATCTGCAAATGTAAGCCCGAAATTAAACCGGCAATCCCTGCACCGAAAAAGCATCCAATGGCCATAGGCGGAGCTAGATGTCTAAAGACTGGCCACAGCACTGCCTCGTTCTTATGGTGCGCCATCAATGAACTGATAGAGGTGATCACAATAGTTGCTAGCGATGTACCTAAAGCCAAATGCATAATCACATCCGGACTATAACCCATCTGCATAAACACGATATATAACAGTGGTACAATGATTGTTCCGCCACCGACCCCAAACAGCCCAGCGGCAAAGCCTGCGCAAGCCCCGATGATTAAAAAAATGATAATTTCCACAAAATACTTTCTGAATAATTTGAAATTAAAAACAAGGCGCCTTAAGCAGGTTCCAGCTCACCAACCTGATGATAGGCACGATTAAAATACACCAGACCATGTTCTTGTTGACTGTGCTGAATGGCCACCACACGGCACATAAAAATACTATGCGTACCCACCTGCTGAATCTGCTCAATCTCGCAATCAAAACTGGTCAAAGCATCTGCTAACACCGGTGCGCCGGTTTCCAGTTCGGTCCAGGTTCCATATTGAAAGCGCTCTTCAGAATTCATTTTGGAGGCAAAGACATTGGAGATTTGTTGATGCTGCGCGCCTAGCAGATTCACGCTCAAGATTTTATTTTCAATAAAATGGGCGTGTGAGCGTGAAGCCTGATTCATGCAAACCAATAAGGTCGGTGGTGTATCGGTTACACTACACACGGCAGATGCGGTAAATCCATGCACACCAGACGCCCCTGCCGTGGTCACCACATTGACCGCGCTGCTGAGCAAAGACATGGCATTTCTAAAGTCTGCTGCTTCAATCATCACCGGATTCCTTCATGTTCTTGGGTTATGCTTGAAATGGTTGTTAAGCGGAGGGGCCAGATGTTTTCTATCCATTCCCATCAGCTCTGCCACATGATGTGCCTGCGCGTTAAGCACTCAGTTCTTGACGCACAATAGTGGCGCCGGCACTTAAAGCACGCAGTTTGCCTTGCGCCACCTGACGCGATAACGGCGTCATACCACAGTTGGTCGATGGATAAAGCTTGTCGGCATCAACAAACTGCAAAGCTTTACGCAGGGTATTGGCCACTTCTTCTGCGGTTTCAATCTGGCTGGTGGCCACATCAATAGCGCCAACCATGACTTTTTTACCGCGGATCAGCTCAATCAGGTCCATCGGTACGCGTGAGTTTTGGCATTCCAGCGATACAATATCAATTTTGGATTGTTGCAGTTTCGGGAACACGGCTTCATATTGACGCCACTCGGAGCCTAAGGTTTTTTTCCAGTCGGTATTGGCTTTAATGCCATAGCCATAACAGATATGCACGGCGGTTTCGCATTTCAGACCTTCCAGTGCGCGTTCCAGCGTGGCCACTCCCCAGTCATTGACCTCATCAAAGAACACGTTAAAAGCAGGTTCATCAAACTGGATAATATCAACCCCAGCAGCTTCGAGTTCCCTTGCCTCCTGATTCAGGATTTTGGCAAATTCCCAAGCCAGTTTTTCACGGCTTTTGTAATGACCATCGTACAGGGTATCAATCATGGTCATTGGACCCGGCAAAGCCCATTTAATTGGCTGAGTGGTCTGGCTGCGTAAAAACTTGGCATCTTCTACAAACACCGGCTGTTTCCGGGCCACCTCACCGATCACCGAAGGTACGCTGGCATCATAACGGTTACGAATACGCACCGTTTCCCGTTTTTCAAAATCCACACCTTCGAGATGTTCAATAAAGGTGGTGACAAAATGCTGACGGGTCTGCTCACCATCGCTGACAATATCAATTCCGGCCAGTAACTGTTCATGCAGTGACAGGCTCAAGGCATCCTGTTTGGCTTCACGCAGTGCATCGCCTTCAAGTTCCCATGGCGACCAGAGTTTTTCCGGTTCTGCCAGCCAGGATGGTTTCGGTAAGCTGCCTGCGGTTGAGGTTGGTAGTAAAATGCTCATCTTTAATCTTCTATCTCTATACGTTGAATTAAGCAGCGTTGGTTGCTACGGCGTAGCTGGCAGCCCACTGTTCCAGAATGTGCTGATACGGTTTAATAAAGTGTTCTTCTGTCCATTTGCCCTGTTTTACGGCCAGCTGGCTACGCTCGACACGGTCATAGACAATTTGCGTTAAGGAATAATCCGGGTACTCAAGACTAGGTTGATAGACCTGACCTGCAGTCGAGTTGGCATTATAAATTTCAGGACGATAAATCTTCTGGAAGCTTTCCATGGTGCTAATCGCGCTGATTAATTCAAGATCGGTATAATCCGCCAATAAATCACCGCTAAAATAGAACGCCAAAGGTGCAGCACTATTTTCCGGTTTAAAATAGCGAACAGTTAAACCCATTTTTGCGAAATAATGATCTGTTCTTGAGTATTCATTTTGCTGATATTCAACCCCTAACACCGGATGAATATTGGCGGTACGATAATAGGTTTTGGTGGTCGATACGCTCAGGCAGATCACCGGCTGTTTATTAAACTGTGACTGGAACGCCTCGGAATTCACCACGTACTGATACAGCTTGCCGTGCAAATCACCAAAGTTGTCAGGCATTTCCCCGGCTTTATGGCCTTGGGACAATAAAAGCACGCTAAAGTCATAATCACGTACATACGATGAAAAACTGTTTCCGATCATGCCTTCAATACGCTGATTGGTACGATGATCAACAATCGTCGATTTCAGCATTTCAATGGCTGGAAAGGCGTTACCATTGCCTTCGACATCAAGATCTGCAGACACAATATCAATTTCCAGTGAATAACGGTCACCCTTCGGATTATCCCAATGTGCCAAGGCATTAAAACGGTTATTGATCATGCGCAGCGTGTTACGCAGGTTCTGTTCACGGCTTTCGCCACGCGCCAGATTGGCAAAGTTGGTTGTTAAACGGGTACTGTCCGCTGGTTGATAGTTTTCATCAAAACGAATACGTTTAATTGAACATGCAAACTGTTGACTCATCTGTTCCACCGCTTTAAATATCTAAAAATAAAAATCTGAATATCTTTCTGGTTTTAGTTATACGTGAACCCTAAGATGAATAAAAATGATTTAATCTAAGTTAATAGTGAATTAAATTCATGTTTTGATTTGAATAGCGTTATTTAAGGCGAAAATATAGAAAAATAGACTGCCCTATGAGTCATCAATCGAGTCCAATTTTTCTTGCTGGAAAAAGGCCAAAAAGCTAGATTTAGAATCAAAATATATTTTTTTAATTTTAATAAAAACAATTATTTATAATTTTTATTGTAGCTAAATATCTTCACATTTTGTTGAAGAAAATGAGCTTCTTGATGGAATAAAAAATTGGCTCGCCTAAATATTTGGATCTGGTCTGTTTAGGTCAAACGGCGCTTATATAAAAATGTCTATAAAAGCATCAACATGAATTTGGCTCAGTTGAAGATGAGGAAAAATCAAGGGGTTTAGCTTGTAAATGATCAGTGATTTACCTTCCTATTAAACGAATAGATGCAGTGATCTTCTGTAGCCATATCTTCTTGAGAGGCGACTTGGCGACGCTCAGCCTCTATAAGAAATGAAAATTTAAACCGGCTCAGCTATACTGTTTAAAATATAAGCAGAATATTGAGATCAGTAAAATAAGGAAATATCTGATGACTTTTCAAAAAACAATTTTGGGGCTAAGTTTAAGTTGTGTACTGGCACTTATATATGGCTGTACCAAACCGGCTTCTGATCAGGCTGAAACTGAAGTCAGTACTTCTGAAATCACATCGGATTCAAATGAAACTGCCAAAGCCAGCTCAGATTTTGATCTGAATAACATCCCCATTTCGACCGCAGTGCTTGGCGAGTTTCCTTATATTGAGTTACCACAGGGTTATCGCTATCAGAATGATGAAAATCGAAAGTTTGAACGTGTGCCGTTTTGGACAGGACATGACTTTCACTGGGTTGAAGGAAAACTGTTTAGTTCGGGTATTACCGCTAAATCAGATTATAAAGAAGGCAGTTATTTAGAAATACAGCGTAATCTTGATGCGGTAATTAAACAGCTTGGCGGTGTAGAAGTTGCCAATAGTCAAATCCCCAAAGAGCTTGCCAACAGTCTGCCTGATGCCATTCGGGTGCAACATGGTTCAGGTTTGGCTGATATTTATAATTACCCTGCGCAAACGTATGTGATTCGACAAGCGGATAAAAATATTTGGTTCCATTTGGCGCAATCTGGTCACTATATGGGTTTAATGGTAGCGGAAAGTCAGCCCTTAAATATCACTGCCAAAGCACTGACGTCGAGTGCACTGAAACAAAGTCTGGATCAGGACAGTAAAGTGAGTGTGCAAATTAACTTTGCCACAGATCAAGCCGATATTTTGCCAGACTCACAAGAACAAATAGATCAGATTATTGCTTTACTGAAAGATAACGATGATTTAAAACTTGGCATTTACGGACATACTGATAATACAGGCGATGTGGCGCATAATTTAAAACTGTCTGAGCAACGTGCGCAAGCTGTGGTGACTGCTCTAACCAAAGCAGGCATTGATACAAATCGTCTGACAGCCAAAGGTTTTGGGGATACTCAGCCTGTTGCAGATAATGCGACTGAAGATGGTAACGCGAAAAACCGTCGGGTGGAGTTGGTGAAATTATAAAAGTCTAAATACTAAAAAGACCGCAATATAGCGGTCTTTTTTACATCTTTTTATAAATGGTGTCACGGCGGTCAACGTCTAAGACAAGCACCACAATTTTGGCGTCAATGACTTGATAGACTAAGCGATACGCGGTTTCAGCTTATCAAACTTTTAAGTGCGGTTTTTGTGAACTCGAACTCTTAAGTCATCTAAAGTTATCCTGATAGTTTCTTCACTTTTCGCTTTTTCTGCTAGTTGTAATAAATAAACCTCATCCATAACACAATCTTTTAAGATTATTTTTGTATTTTCCAAAATGCGATTTTGACGATCAGGGCTACGACCTTCTAAAAATTCTGGTATTTTTTTTACCATATTTCATAAGCTCCAAATAGGATGTTCTTCCCAATTATCAGGAAAACCCATTGCAACACGCCAATTTTCATCTTTCACAATAGGTTTTAAGAGTTTATTCAATTGATTGCACCACTCTGAATCAAATACTGTCGGTCTTAGCAAGGTTTTTAAGATTAAGAGTACATAGAAGATACGTTTATTCGTCGGTGTAATCGGTGATTGCCAATTTGGATCTTTGTCGGCTTTAGATTTAATAGCTAATTCTTTATTCCATAACCGTCCATGATGGGCACAAATATTTCTTACATAGGTCAATATATGTAACCATTCAGCTAATTTTTCATGATGCAAAGAAAAATGCTGTGCGATAGCTTTCTTATCTTCTTTATTGTTTGCCTTATTATTTATTAAACCACTATATAAAAATGACAATGAACCAAAACTTAAAACTTCTGTCAGCATCCAGATTGGGATTTGAGGAAAACCATCATAATTTTGTTGAAAATGCTGGATGAACGTATCTTTAGAGCGTCCAACTTCTTTGTTGCATGTTTCTAAAAATTTTCTATGGTTAAATTTGGGATAAAAATTTTGTGCATTGTAGATACCAAATGCACCATATTGATGACCGAGATAATACGTTAATTTCGTTCGTAAAAACGTTTCTATAATTTCGATAGCACCGAATATTTGTAATCGTAATTCAGTATCAAATTCATATAATTGCACAATTTTTTCAAACGAAGTGCCCGGCTTGAATCGATCTAAGACATTATTTCCTGACCTTATTCGGTAAGGATACCAATATGCACTTAAGCGATAATAACCATATTTTGCCAATATTCCTTCAGCCCAAGCAACATTATGAATACTCAATCCTTTAGACTGTAGATGATGCACTTGCTCAGCATATGATAAAGGCTTTTTATTATAAGGTTTTAACATAATTCACTAAAATCGAGGCATAAAAAACCGCCAAGGTTGCGCGGACTTCAAAAGAAGAACTAAGCGTGGCGGCTGTATTAAGTACATAATAGCGACAATTGTTATTATTAGCAAGTTATGATCAAAAACTGCCCTTAGCGACAGTCTTTTTTATATCTAATCTCCCCTAACCCCTCTTTATTAAAGAGGTGAGGAACAGCATTCCACAAGGGGAAGATTTTTTACACCCCAAGCGCTAACCTAAACAACATCTGCCATTGTTCATGAACCTTTTACTTCTCCAAAATCTCTCTTAAATCCTCCGTCATCCCTTGGGCGGACTTAAACTCGCCTTGCTGGTTTTTCCACACCATTGACGGCGTGGCAAAGAAACCATATTTAGCCATCAGTTCCTGATTGGCATCTATTTTTGCAGCAATATCAGCAGGGATATTCTTGGTAATTTTTAACTTGTTTTGCCCTTTGTTGGCATTGTAACTGGTAAACACCTGCTGTGGATTTTTAGCCATCAGCATGGTTGCCACTTGCCCGCGACTCTCATCACGAATGACTGCCACCTGAATATGTCTAAGCTGTACCTTCCCCGCCTTCACCCACGGACGTGCCTTTTGCCAGAAGGTATGGCAATACGGACAATTCGGGTCTGAAAATACATATACAATCCGCGGCGCATCTTTTTGTCCGTCCTGAATCCAGGTGGAGTTTTCCAGACTTTTCCAGACATCATCCAGCACGGCGTCTTTGACATGGGTTTCAAGCGCTTTGATGGTCAGGTTCTCACCCTTGGCATTGTGCAAATCGCCAATAATGTAATATTTCTGGTCATTGGAAATAAACACGGTTGCCGGACTTTGCTGCATATGCCCGGCCCATCCGGTCATTTTTTCTGGCGCTTCAATCTGTTTGATAAATTCAAAGCCTTCCTGCTCAATCTGTTTTTTCAGATCAGTCTGGGCAAATGCTGTCGTATTTAACAGCAGCAGGAACAACGCAGCGGGATAAATCATTTTCATGATAATTTCCTGTTATTTTGAAGATGGAGCAGAAAGATCATTGATATAGCGACGCAGCATCGGCTGGGTCAGTTCGCCCATATGCCGATGCACGAGCTGTCCTTGTGCATTAAAGAACAAGGTGCTTGGCAAGCCATACATATTCATCTGGGTGGCCATGTCACCTTGAGGATCAAACAGGACATGCTGGAAATTAAAACCATGCTGACGCAGATAATCCTGTACGGTGTCAGTCGTTTCGCCCTGATTCAGCATTACAAAATGAATGTCCGGATAATCCTGCTGGGCCTGATGTAAAACCGGCATTTCCCGGTGACACGGCGGACACCAGCTGGCCCACAGGTTGATGACGGTCGGTTTGCCAACCCAGTGCTGTAGTGGCACCTGTTGCTGCTGTAAATTTTGAAATTGCAGGTCAGGATACTGATTCTGCTGTGGTAAAACCGTTTGAATACCCCAATTCAGACAAAGCTGGATCGCAACAAATAGCGTAATCAATATCGCTTTAGGCAGATTGGCCAATGACCGGTTTTTCCATAAAAACCACCCAATGCCGGCAATCAATCCGCCATAAAAATGAAAGCCTTTGTCCTGAATTTTGATTATATCCAGTGGTGTCGCCAGATAAAGATCGGCATGCATTAGTACAAAAACCAGTCGTGCGGCAATTAATCCCACCCAGAATGATGTCCACAAGCTGTCACTAAAGATGCGCCAGCTAGGTTCAGGCCATTGCTGTTTCTGTCTGAAATATCGCCCTGCCCCATACACCAGCACTAAACCGGTGAGCAGCAGCACCATCTGCCACGGCAACATTAGTGGGCCCATATGCAGCGCCGTTGCAGAAACCATCATGGCGTGTTCGCCTGCTGAAGTTGCTGCAAGCGCTGAATAAGTTGGGTCGCGGTAAAGGTGCCGGTTAAACGTAAAGTACGCTGTTCCTGCTGCTGGCTGTCCAGGAAAATCATGGTCGGTGGGCCAAGAATCTGCCAGTCACGCAGTAATGCATCTTGAGATGGATGATACTCGGTTAAATCCAGTTTAATCCGCACCTCATCCTGCAAGGCTGCCTGTACATCGGTACGTGGCAGGACTTCATTTTCTACCGGCTGACAGGTCACACACCAGTCGGCATAGACATCAATCACGATACTGCGTCCACTGTTCTGCTGTAGCAGCTGTGCCAGTTCCTGCTGGGTATGCACCTTTTGCCAGCTGAGTGTTTGTTGGGCATGGACCGCACCCATCTGCTGAAGGCCATGTTGAATATGCCAAATACCAATGCCGATCATGGCCAGCGCCAGCACAATAACGCCAACACGCGAGATTTTACCTTGCAGATGTCTGCGGATTAAATCGAAGCAGTAAATCGCCAGCGCCAGAAAAATAATACCCATCAACAGGAAATAGGCCACGGTCGGCAGCAATGGACGGGCGAAATAAACCGCCAGCGCCAGCATTAAAAAGCCGAAACTGAATTTTAACCGGTCCATCCATAGGCCCGGTTTCGGTAAATATTTGGCGCCAAATACGGCGGCAATAAATAAAGGAATCCCGAGCCCCAAACCCAGTACAAACAGATAGGTCGCGCCAAGTACTGGCTGATCCAACTGTGATACGAACAGTAAAGCGCCAGCCAAAGGCGCGCTCATACACGGACCCACAATCAGCGCGGAAATCATCCCCATTAACGCAGCACCCACCAGCGTACCGCCCTGCTGTTTTTGCTGCCATCGGTCCAGTCGTTGCAATAAACCTTGTGGTAAGGAGAGCTGATACACCCCAAACAGGTTCAAGGCAAATAAAATAAACAGCACTGCAAAGATGCCAATAAAGATCGGGCTTTGGAACCAGCGCTGGAAACTATAGCCCAGTTGTGCAACCGCCAGTCCCATCACCGCATACACTGCGGCCATACCCAGTACAAAAGCCAGCGCAATCAACGCAGCACGATAACCGCGATGACGTTGTACCAGAATACCGGATAGAATTGGAATCAGTGGCAAAGAACAAGGTAAAAAGGCCAGTAAAATGCCAAAACCGAGAAAAATCAGCAGATTAAAAAATAAATGATGTTCCGAGAGTAAATTGAAAAAATACTGGTCGTTGTTCCATTCAGATTGCAATGACGCAGCGGCTGCCGTTTGCGTCTCGCCTGCGATTTCACTGGCCGGCACCGGATTGGATGCTACGACTGAAATTTCTGAAGCAGCGACAGCGTCGGTGAGTTTTGTCGGCTCTGTATTCTCTACTGCTGCAATCGCTTCATCTTCAATGACTACTTCTTCAGCTGTAATTGGCGCAGTTGTCAGTGCTGTTTTTTCAGGCTTACTTGGTGCTGCTTCAATTTTAGCCGGTGCATCCAGCGCGACCGGTTTGGCAGCGCTTAATAAACGCCGTTCGCTTGAAGGTGCATCTGACTGGGGCAACAAGCCTTGCGCATCGGTCTGAATGGTGGCGCGTTGCACCGGATAACATAAACCGCTTTCGGCACAGCCCTGCCACTGAATTTTAAATTGCTGGTTTGGCGCGACCGTAATGGTGGTCTTGACCTGATGATAATGCACCTTGGTCTGGCCAAAGGTCGGATCGTTCTTATCTTCCGGGACTGGCAGCTGTAATTTTAGCGCACCGGCATCGCTACGCACCTGCAGCTGATCATGATATAAATAATAATCCTCGGCGATGGTCCAGCGCAGTTCCGCCTGATCATCACTAATAGAACGCGCCTGAAACTGAAACGCCTGATCGGGTGGCAAGAACTCCTGCGCCTGTGACCAGACTGGCCAGAATGCACAAAGAACCACAAGCAAAGCACTTACACGCGTAATCATGACGTCCATTTTTCTGTAGAAAACCCGATTCATTATTAAAAAGATTAAATTAAGAGAACATTAACATAGCTCATTATTTATAAAATAGGATTTCAGGTGGAGAGTAACTATGTTTGTGGTTCTGGTCGAAGATGATCCTTATATTGCCCAAAGTATCTGTTCAGCGCTGGACTATTTAAATATTTCAGTCGAGCATGTGGCCACTGCACGCGCTGCTGATTATTTTATCCGGCAAAGTGCGGTCGATTTGTGCCTGCTGGATTTGGGCCTGCCCGATCAGGACGGTCTGGAACTGCTGCAGCAGTGGCGCCAGGATGAAATTCATCTTCCGGTACTGGTTTTAACCGCCCGACATCAAACCCGGCAATGTGTAGAAGCCTTAAATCTGGGGGCCGATGACTACCTGACCAAACCCTTTGAACTGGATGAGCTGATTGCCCGTATTCATGCGCTGGCACGGCGTAATCGAGGTTTTTCTTCCAATCTGTTACAACTGGGCGATTTGCAGTTAAACCGCGATACCCAGGAAGTGACGTTCCAGCAGCAGCCGGTGACTCTGTCACGGCGTGAATACAGCCTGCTGGAAACCCTGATGAGCCATCCCAACCAGATTTTAAAAAATGAACAGCTGCTCGATAAACTGTATGGCTATCAGGACAGTATCGAGAGCAACGCGCTGAATGTGCATATTTATCATTTACGCCAGAAACTAGAGCCGCAGCTGATTCAGACCATTCGTGGTGTGGGCTATATGTTTAAAGTGCCGGAAACCGAGAGCTGAATATGCAGAACTACAGTTTAAAATGGCGGCTGGTCAGCATGTTTATGGTGGTGTTTCTTAGCCTGTGGAGTCTGGTGTTTTGCTGGCTGTATTATGATTTGCAGCAGCGGCTGCAAGATACGCTGGATCAGCGCCTGTTTGCCTCTGCACAAATGGTGGCGCGGCTGATTCAGCATTTGCCGCTACAGGAAATTAATCCCGATTCCTTAAAACAGGTGGCCGAACAGTATCATGCGCAAAATCTGATTGCCTGTGAGGTGTCGGTGTTTAGCTCGGATATTACCTTGGGGCCGTATGTGGTGGCTCGCACCCGCGGTGCGCCGGCGCAGCTGACCGGACAGCAACCGGGCTTTAGTACCTGGCAGGAAAATGGTGTGGAATGGCGCAGTTATGTGCTGCGTAAAGGTGATATTCAGGTGGTGGCCGCAGAACGGCTGGTGCTTAGAGCCTCTTTATTGCAACAGATTCTGCAATCGGTGCTGATTCCGCTGGTGTTATCGCTATTGATCTGTATGGCGCTGGTGATTCATATTTTGCGTAAAGAATTCCGCCCTTTAGATGATATGGCCCAGCAACTGGCAGATAAGCAGCATTCGCTGTCAGATGCGGCGCATTATCTGCAACATCTGGATGCGCGCAAAATTCCCAAAGAAGTCCAGCCTTTTGTCGATAATTCCAATCAGCTGATTCAGAATCTGCATCATAGTCTGGAAAATGAAAAACTGTTTACCGCCTATGCCGCGCATGAACTGCGTAGCCCTTTAACCGCAATTAAAACTCATGTACAACTCAGCCGGATGATGGTTGAACAGAATCCGGCACAGGCCAGCAAGCTGATTGAAAACCTGAAACAGGCCGAAAACAGTATCTGGCGCTATCAGCAGTTGCTGGAACAGTTGTTATTACTGAGCCAGACCGATCATGACGCTGCGCAAGCCGCCCCAAATTCGGAAACCACCGAAGTCGCACCAGTTTTGAGGCAAGTGATGGAAGAATTAAGTCCGGTTTATCCGCATTTAAATTGTGTATTACAGGTCGATTGGGAAAGTCTGCAGACCCTGCAATTGCCACCGCTGAGCTTGCATACCATCCTGAAAAATCTGCTGGAAAATGCCCTGCTACATGCCCAAGGCTTAAGCCGGATTGAAATTATCATGCATGATCAGCAACTGCTGGTACAAGATGATGGTCAGGGGCTGACTGCGGCGGAACTGACCCAGATGACCCGGCGCTTCTGGCGTAAATCTGCCCAGCAACAGGGTCATGGTTTAGGGCTGGCTTTGGTGAAAGCGCTGCTCCAACATCATCACTACCAGATGGATTTAAGCCTGAACCTTCCTCAGGGTTTAAGCATTCGCACTCGGCCGGAGCAGCCCTCTTCCACGCTCAATTAAAGGGTTGATGCTTGGGGACTAGATTAGAAGCTATATCTTAAGCCCCAAACCGCCTGATTTTTCTGTTTGATTTTACTGCGGTCATAGCCACCAAGAATGAAATCGGAAAAGACATTCACATTCGGCGCAACTGCATAATCCAGCCCGACCGAGGCAAAACGGAAAGCAGTATCGGTCTGGGTATCTAAAAATTCCTGACCTTCATATTTGCCGGAATCATTAAAATAGGAACCGGCAACGGCCAGATTTCCAGTTAATTTGTCGCTGAGCTGATGGGCATAGTTCAGGCTGACATAGGTATCCCCCTGATTCATATACACCACATCATATAAATAGGTCGACACGCCGAAGGTTAGTGTAGCCTGATCATTCACATTCTTGCTGACACGCAGGCCCAGTTCATTGGAGGTGGTACTGTCCCCACCCGGATAATAATAGGTCGCATTCCACAGATCCCAAGTCAGGCCTTTAAAATCTGACACATGCCCGACAATAAAATCATGTTCCATTTTATCGGTGCTGTATTGCCGGCCTTGTTGTAAATCGCGGTATGAATAACCCAGTGTACTGCCCCAATAAGCAGCATAAAAATTTCCGTAACCCAGGGTTAAAGAGGCCTGCAAAGCCAGGTCTTCATTTTCTGGTGCATTGGTCAGACCGCGCGACACATATTTGGATACTGCGGTCAGCTGACCGGACACATCAATAGAGGAAGACGATGCATCATTGGCCCAGCTGGACATGCTGATACATGACAGACATCCGGCGGCGACCACCGTTCTTGTAAATGGAATCATTGTTTTAAAATTTAACCTGATTGAATGTAAAAAATCCCAGCCAACCATCCGACCGTGAGCTGTGCGGATGGTTGGGTATCTGGTTTTAACTAAGAAAAAAGGATGTGTATAAAAATGCACATCAAAACGATGTCAAGATCAAAGTGTTCTGTTGCAGCTAGATTGACCGGACTGGCGTATTGGCCCGGTAAAATGGCGCCGTAGATTTGGCCAGCGCCGGTTTGGCGCGAATATGATCGGCCAGTTTTTCGGCCATCATAATGGTGGTGGCATTCAGGTTGCCGGTAATAATCAGCGGCATGATGGAAGCATCAATCACTCGCAGGTTTTGCAGCCCATGTACCCGCCCGTAGCCATCGACCACGGCCATATCATCTTCACCCATTTTGCAGCTGCAAGATGGATGGAACGCAGTTTCAGCGTGGTTACGGATAAATTCGTCCAGCTCGGCATCACTTTGTACCTGTTTGCCCGGGCTGATTTCTTCGCCGCGATAGGCATCTAAAGCCGGTTGATGCATGATGTCCCGGGTAATGCGGATGGCATCACGGAACTCGCGCCAGTCCTGTTCGGTACTCATATAATTGAACAGGATACTTGGATGCTGAAACGGATCTTTGGAGCGCAGTTTGACCCGACCGCGGGATGGAGAGCGCATGGAACCGACATGCGCCTGAAAACCATGCTGCTGAATGGCATTACTGCCATTGTAGTTAATGGCGACCGGTAAAAAGTGATACTGGATATTCGGCCAGGCAAACTCATCGGAGGTGCGGATAAAGCCACCGGCTTCAAACTGGTTACTGGCACCCACACCCTGACCTAAAAACAGCCATTCTGCGCCAATTTTTGGCTGGTTATACCATTTTAAGGCGGGATATAAGCTGACCGGTTTTTTGCACTGATACTGTAAATACATTTCCAGATGATCTTGCAGGTTTTCGCCCACGCCCGGTAAATCATGAACCACCGGAATCTCCAGGCTTTTTAGATGCTGGGCATTACCGACACCGGAACGCTGCAGAATTTGCGGGGAAGCAATGGCACCCCCACAGAGCAACACTTCTTTTTCAGCAAAGACTTGGAGTGGCTGCGCGGTACTTTGTCCCTGAAAATATTCGACGCCTATAGCCTGCTTGCCATGAAATAGAATTTTATTGGTCATGGCATGGGTGCGAATGGTTAAATTCGGGCGCTGTCTGGCCATATCCAGATAACCGCGCGCTGTGCTGGAACGGCGTCCCTGTGGGGTTACGGTACGGTCCATCGGACCAAATCCTTCCTGCTGATAGCCATTTAAATCATCGGTACGTGGATAGCCGGCCTGCACCGCAGCATCGACCATGGCATGAAACAGCTCGTTATTTCCGGCTTTCGGGGTGGCGACCCGTACCGGACCGCTGTCGCCATGATAGTCATTGCCGCCAATATCACGGGTTTCGGCCTTTTTATAATAAGGCAGGCAGTCGGCATAGCTCCAATGCTCCAGTCCTTTCAAACTGGCCCATTGTTCCAGATCCATCGCATTGCCGCGGATATAACACATGCCGTTAATCAGGGAGGAACCGCCCAAGCCTTTACCGCGACCACATTCCATGCGGCGATTATTCATATACGGTTCCGGGTCGGTCAGATAAGCCCAGTTATAACGCCGGCCCTGTAAGGGATAAGCCAGCGCGGCAGGCATCTGGGTACGAAAATCCAGCCGATAGTCCGGCCCACCTGCTTCTAGGAGCAACACCGTCGTGTCCGGATCTTCAGTTAATCGAGCCGCCAGCACATTCCCGGCAGAACCTGCGCCAATAATAATATAGTCATAGTTCATGCAGCATGATCCTCCCTTAAGCTGAAAATACAGACTGGAAAGGACTTAGCTCTACCTGAACCGATTTGGTCTGGGTATAGTGCTGTAAGGTCACCAGACCATTTTCACGGCCAACACCGGACTGTTTATAGCCACCAACCGGCATTTCTGCCGGAGATTCGCCCCAGGTATTCAGCCAACAAATCCCTGCTTCAATCTGATGAATAATGCGATGGGCCCGGCTTAAATCTGGACTGACCACACCGGCAGCCAGACCATAGGTGGTGGCATTGGCTCTGCGGATCACTTCATCTTCGCTGTCATAGCTTAAGATGCTCATAACCGGGCCAAAAATTTCTTCCTGAACAATGCGCATTTCATCATGACAGTCGGTAAATACCGTGGGTTCAACAAAAGCCCCGTGCGCAAATTCAGCTGCCGCTGCGCGCTGTCCACCTGTTAAAAGACGGGCGCCTTGTTGCTTGCCCAGCTCAATGTAATGCAATACTTTTTCCATATGGGCAAAGCTGGACAGTGGTCCGAAATTGGTGTTCGGGTCTAAAGGCTGCCCCATCCGCACATAAGGAATGCGCTGCAGAATCTTTTCTTCAAAAGCAGTTTTTAAAGCAGCAGGAATAAACACCCGGGTTCCATTGGTACACACCTGTCCAGAGCTGTAGAAATTGGCCATCATGGCGATATCGGCAGCCAGATCCAGATTAGCATCTTCACAGATAATTAACGGTGATTTTCCACCGAGTTCCATGGTGATTTCTTTTAAGCTGGACGCCGCTGCCTGTGCCATTACTTTTTTACCGGTACTCACACCGCCGGTAAAGGATACTTTGGCAATCTCTGGATGCTCAGTTAAGTAACTACCCACATCGCCACCACCGGTCACCACATTAAAGACGCCGTCTGGTACTCCGGCTTCACTATAAATTTCGGCCAGTTTTAACGCGGTCAGTGGGGTAATTTCACTGGCTTTAAACACCATGGCATTGCCTGCGGCCAAGGCCGGTGCAGATTTCCATAACGCAATCTGGATTGGATAATTCCAGGCGCCAATACCGGCCACCACACCCAGCGGTTCACGGCGGGTATAAATAAAAGAACTTTCTCTTAATGGAATTTGCTGGCCTTCGAGCGCTGGTAAAATGCTGGCATAATATTCCAGCACATCTGCCCCGGTCACAATATCGACGCTCCGGGTTTCACTTAAAGGCTTGCCACTGTCCAGGCTTTCAATTTCTGCCAGCTCATCATTGCGTGCCCGTAAAATGGCTACAGCCTGATTTAAAATGCGTGAACGCTGCATGGTGGTCATGGCTGCCCAGACTTTTTGTCCCTGTTTGGCAGACTGTACTGCCCGATCAACATCGGCCTGGTTACATGCCTGAATGGTGGCCAACACCTCAGCATTGGCCGGATTAATACTTTGGAATGTTTCAGAGGATGAAGCATCGACAAACTGACCGTGAATATAAGGTCGTTGTGTATTGAATTGCATCAATCGGTTCTCCTCGTAATTTAGTGAATATTGAGTTGCTGACGGATATAGTCGGCACAAATCTGAATAGGTAAATCGGCATCCAGGTCAGTGGTCATTAAGGAACCGCGTAACCAGAAACCGTCAATCAGTGCGGCCAGACCTTGGGCGGCGCGTTCGGCCTGCTCGCGGTCCAGCTGTTTGGCAAACTCATGCTTGATATTGGAATGCAGGCGGTAATGGTTAACCTGCTGCAAACGATGCAAGTCAGGTTGATGCATACTGTTGGCCCAGAATGCCAGCCAGGTTTTCATGGCCGCTTTGTCAGTCTGTTCGGCCGAGAAATTGGCACACACAATTGCAATCAGGCGCTGCTCCGGCGTGTTTTCTGCGGCGTTTAAACTGGCAGAAATGGCATCGCCCAGCTGTTGCAGCAAATAACGCATGGTCGCTTCAATCAGGCCATGCTTGCCCTGAAAATAGTGACTGATGATGCCTGTAGACACACCTGCCCGCTGGGCAATCTGGCTGATAGATGCTTCAGTAAAACCCAGTTCATTAATGGCAGATAAGGTGGCATCAATCAGCTGTTGACGACGAATCGGTTGCATACCAACTTTAGGCATAAGATCGACCTGACTAATAAAAATCATGCACAAGGCAAGGTAACATATAAAAACGTTATTTTAATTGAACGTTCAATTAAAATAAATTATAGTCTCCTCTGCTTCCTGATGTACAGCTCAGTTTGTTTTTCATTTGCAAATGTTTGTAATGAGAACCATGCCTATAGAGTCTGGTTAAGCCAAAACACACTGCGCTGTAGATCCGAATTAAAAAAATATGGTCACAGATTTATGCAAAAGAAAACTGAACAGACGACCGATAGTCTGAACAAAGTTGTCTTTTTTCTTTCGGCAACACTCATCCTGCTGTTTTCGCTGGTTACGATTTTATTTAATGACCAGGCGAATCAGCTCATTACCCAAATCTTGAACTGGGTCAGCCGGACCTTTAGCTGGTATTACCTGCTGGCGGCCACCTTATATCTGGTCTTTGTACTGTTTATTGCCCTGTCGCGTTATGGCGATATCAAATTAGGTCCCAAACATTCCAAGCCGGAATTTAGCCTGCTGAGCTGGTCGGCAATGCTGTTCTCGGCCGGAATCGGGATTGACCTGATGTTCTTCTCGGTGGCCGAACCGCTGTCTCACTATATGAATCCGCCTGTCGGCGAAGGCCAGACTTTTGAGGCTGCGCGCCAGTCAATGGTCTGGACCCTGTTCCACTATGGATTAACTGGCTGGAGCATGTATGCCTTGGTTGGCATGGCTTTGGGTTATTTCAGTTATCGTTATAACCTGCCGCTAACCATCCGCTCGGCGCTTTATCCGATTTTTGGCAAGCGTGTTAATGGCTGGATTGGACATAGTGTCGATACTGCGGCCGTTTTGGGCACTATTTTCGGTATTGCCACCACCTGCGGGATTGGTGTGGTTCAGCTCAACTATGGCCTGCATGTGCTATTTGATGTGCCGGAAAACCTGCTGATCCAGTCGGCACTGATTGCCGTTGCAGTGATTATTACTGCAATTTCAGTGGCTTCTGGGGTAAATAAAGGCCTCCGGATTCTGTCTGAAGTCAATATTTATGTGTCAATTGGTCTGCTGCTATTTATTCTGGTGATGGGCAATACCGAGTTTTTACTGGCAGCGTTAATCCAGAACTTTGGCGACTATATTAGCCAGTTCCCGCAACTGTCCTTAACCAGTTTTCCGTTTCAGCAACCGAAAGAATGGATGAACAGCTGGACCCTGTTTTTCTGGGCCTGGTGGATTGCCTGGTCGCCATTTGTCGGCCTGTTCCTGGCGCGAATTTCCCGTGGCCGAACCATCCGTGAATTTGTGGCCGGTACCTTAATTATTCCCCTGCTGTTTACCCTGACCTGGCTGTCAATTTTTGGAAATAGCGCCCTGCACAGCGTAATTTTTGATGGCAATACCCAGCTGGCCACCACCGTATTGGCCAATCCGGCACATGGTTTCTATGACCTGCTTGCCCAATATCCGTGGTTCCCATTTCTGGCCGGCGTCGCTACCATTACCGGTTTGCTGTTTTATGTGACTTCTGCCGATTCAGGCGCACTGGTACTGGGGAATTTCACCACCAAATTTAGCAATATTGAACATGATTCGCCGCGCTGGTTAAGTGTCTTCTGGGCACTGGCGATTGGTTTACTGACTTTGGCCATGCTGATGGCCAATGGCGTGACTGCACTGCAAAACACCACCATTATTATGGGGCTGCCTTTTAGCTTTGTGATTTTCTTTGTGATGGCGGGTCTGTACAAGTCATTAAGACTGGAAGATTTCCGTCAGGCCAGTACCAGCATGAATGCGGCACCCGTGGTCGGCAATGTCGACATCTTTAACTGGAAAAAACGCCTCAGCCGGGTAATGCTGCATGCCAATTTATCGCAAACCCAGCAAATGCTGGAAGAGGTCTGTAAACCGGCAATGCAGGCGGTGGCCACAGAATTCATCAACAAAGGCATTCAGGTCGATCTGGCGGAAAAAGCCCTGGATGATGAACCGGAACTGTCACATCTGGATTTAACCATTCAGCTGGATGAAGAAGAAAACTTCGTTTACCAGATCTGGCCAATCCGTTATGACACACCCAACTTCAGTTCACGCGGCAAACGCACCAAGAAATACTATTACCGTCTGGAAACCTATCTGTTTGAAGGCTCGCAAGGCAATGATCTGGTGGGTTATAGCAAGGAACAGGTCATTAACGACATTCTGGATAAATACGAGCGCCATTTGATGTTCTTGCACATCAACCGGATTAGTCCAGGCAAGCGCCCGCTCTTTCCAGACCCGGATCAATAAGGAATCTGTAGGATGTCTGAATCGCTTCACGCCTTTGCACTGTTTTTCTCATTATTAAACCCGTTTTTAATGAGTATTTATATGCTCGGCATTATCCGTAATTCCGAGGCCCGAGTGTTTAATCGCGCCCTGATTCAGGGCAGTTTAATCAGCTTTGTGGTGTTTATTATTTTCGCCAAAACCGGTGAAGCCTTTTTTCATGATATCCTGCATGTCCGTTTTGAATCTTTCCAGATTTTTGGCGGGATTATTTTTCTGGTGATTGGTTATCGCTATGTGTTTGAAGGCGCCGATACCATTGGGGTGATGCGCGGTGCGCCACATCATTTGGCCGGCACCATTGCCATGCCGTTTATGATTGGCCCGGGAACCATCAGCGCCGCGGTCATTACCGGAATTCAGCTAAGCCTGTGGCAACTGGTGCTGGTGATTTTTGTGACGCTATTTTTGACCTGTAGCCTGCTTATTTTAATGAAATATGCGCATGATCATTTGCAGCATAAACATTCCAATTATATTGATTTGTATGTCGATATTGTCGGGCGTCTGGCTGCCTTGCTGATTGGGACCATTGCCATTGATATGATTGTGACCGGTGTCAGCGGAATTATGCAGAGCTAAAATAACCTGAGTTCGATGAAATCCACTTAGCCTTTTAGCATATTTTGGAAAGTTGGCTTATTGGGGTTCAAACAATAAAGCAGATTTCCAGAATGGAACGATCATTTGGCAATAAAAATATTTGAAGAATCTAAAACCGGATTGATGAAATAAAATGACAATGGTCATTTCTTCAGACAAGCTTAAAGCTGACTTTTTCAACCTGGTTTTTTGGTGGTGTTTCAAAAAGTATGCTGAAAAAAACAGGTTGGCTTTTGATAAGATAGTGAGATGCAAATAACACTAGAAATCAAATGTCCAACCTGTCTAAGTGACAGTATAAAGAAAAATGGCCTCAAACTATATGGCAAGCAAAACTATCAATGTGAAGAGCCACCAAAATTCTAGACACACATAATCATCTTTTGATGGGCCTTTTCATAATCTAATGGAGAACGCTGATCATTGGAACCATGCCTGCGTTTTGTATTGTAGAACATCTCAATATATTCAAAGATATCAGACCTAGCCTCAGTTCTTGATGCATATATTTTCTTTTTGATCCTCTCTCGTTTTAACAGTTGAAAAAAGCTCTCGGCAACAGCATTGTCATGGCATGAGCAGTGTACTGCGCAAGTCGACGACTCATACTACTTTCAAGATTATGATGCTTGAGAAATGTCTGCCATTCATGATTGGTGTATTGGCTGCCTTGGTCAGAATGGATTAGGACTTTGTTCTTTGGGTTTCTTCGCCACAAAGCCATCAATAACGCATCTAAAACCAGATCTGCCGTGATTCTGAATTTCATAGACCAGCCAACAACAAGACGTGAAAACAGGTCAATCACAACTGCGAGATATAGCCACCCTTCATAAGTGCGGATATAAGGGTGAGATTCCTTTGGTCTACTCACCCCTATATTCAAACAAATTCAGGCTGGGTCTATACCGCCTTTATTATTGATGTGTTCTCACGAGCAATTGTTGGATGGAAAGTATCTACACGGATGAATACAGATATGGTACTCGATGCACTTGAGCAAGCATTGCACGATCGAGGCATGCCAAAGAATGTGATTCATCATTCCGATAGAGGTGTTCAATATCTTTCTATTCGCTATACCAATCGTTTAGAAGCTGCAAATTTACGAGCATCAGTCGGTACAACTGGTGATTCATACGATAATGCTCTGGCTGAAACGGTGAATGGCTTATACAAAACAGAGGTGATTGAATATTTAAAAGCAGATTGGCAAGGTTTAGCAGATGTACAACTAGCGACACTCAACTGGGTAGATTGGTTCAATAAAAAGCGTGTACACAGTGCACTGGGTTATGTATCGCCTTTTGAGTTTGAAGCAATGTACTATGATAAGATTAACCCGTTAGGTCAGGTGGCCTAACTTAAATAAAAAAGTCTCCGACAAACCCGGTACGGTTCAGATAGGCTTGTGCAACAAAGCCATACAGATGTAAAAGAAACAATACTATAACTTTACACTAGTTCTATCTGCGAACCTTTGATTTATACTAGCCGAATAACATCACCGGCTTTAAATCAGTTTAGCGACTTTATGAACTTAAAGAAAAATAAAAGACAGCTTGTCTGGGGTTTAAATCTGCTTGCATCGATGATGTATGGCAGCTTTGCTCATGCGCAGAGCATCAGCTTTCAGGACGCTGAACGTCAGTTGTTGCAAAATTCTTATAGCAGCCAAGCCTATTAAAGTCTGGAACAGGCTTCAAAACTTGAAGCTGAAGCAGTGAAAGGTATAGGTCTGCCACGAGTCGACCTGAATGTTCGTGCGTATGCCTTTCATAATGAACTCGATCTGCCTTTGGGTGCATTAAAAAATAATTTAGAGCAATCCTTAACGGATGGTGTAAATAATAGAATTGATGAACTGAACTTAGGGGGGCTGGCTGACCCGCTAAAAAATAGTCTAAGACAACCTATTCAAAATGGGGTGGGCTTAATTCCTGATAGTTCGCATGTCGTGCTGGATGATCAGGTGATTCGCCCGACGATTTCAGTCATGATGCCGCTTTATACCGGTGGGCTGACAAGCAGCGCTAAAGAAATCGCCAATATTCAGGTCGGTCGTAGTCAGCTCAGCAACAAACAGCAGCAAGACACGCAGCGTTTTGAACTGATTCAAAGTTATTTTAATGTACAGCTCCAAAAGCAACTGCATGCAGCTGCGCTGTTTAATCTGAATGCCATGCAGCAGCATTATCGCAATGCCTTAAAGATGGAACAGCAAGGTTTTATCAGTAAAGGGCACCGCATGCAGTTTGAAGTGGCACGCAATAATGCCGAGCGCAGCCAGCAAAATACACAGGCCAATTTGAATGCTGCCCTGTTCCAGCTGAATAATCTGCTTCAGGAAAGTAGCATCACCGAACTTTCGACGCCTTTATTTGTCAATAAAACCGAGCCACAGGCCTTAAATCATCTGCTGAAAACCTTTAGTCAGAACTCTGCGCTGATTCAAAAAATGCAGCTGGATACTCAATTAGCTCAAGCCAATGTCAAAGCCCAGCAAGCAGCTAAAAAACCGAATGTTTTTGCTTTTGGCGAATATAGTCTGGATCAAAATGAAAACTGGATTGTCGGAGTTGCCGCACGCTATAACCTGTTTTCTGGGATCGATAAAAACAAAAATATTCAGGCTGCCGAACTCAAACGCTCTGCCACAGAACTGCTCACTGCACGCACCCAGCAGGAAATTGAAAATCTGATTTATAAATCTTATAGCGAAGCACTCAGCGCACAGCAAAGTGATGCACTTCTGGCACAAAATTTGAAAGCCGCACAGGAAAATTTACGCATCCAAGAATTGTCCTTTAAAGAAGATATGGGCACCGCCATACAGGTCATCGATGCACAAAATATGCTGAGCGGACTACGAGCCGAAACTGCCTTGAATGCTTACAAATATGTGATGTCACTGGCCACACTATTACAAAGCCATGGCTCGATTGCAGAATTTCCGAACTACATCCAACATACCAACACTCACTATATTCGCTAATGGAGCCGAACATGAACGAAGATCAAAAACCCAATGATCCTGTGAATGAAGCGGCTTCATCCAGCGATACAGAAAAATCGCCTGCGCAACAGGTAGAAACAAAAACTGAAATAGAAAACAACGCGACGACTTCGACCGAGCAACAACAAGCTCCTGAAATCGCTAAAAAGAAAAAATATTTATTGCTCGCCCTGATTCCAGTTCTGCTGGCAGTCATCGCATTTGGATTATGGAAAAGCTACCAACCGGCTCCGCTTGAATTGCAGGGTCGTGTAGAAGCTGAAACAGTTCAGGTGGCGACCAAAGTGCCAAGCCGTATTGAAGAAATTTATGTAGAAGAAGGTCAGCGAGTCAAAAAAGGCGATGTGCTGGTGCGCTTAAACAGCCCGGAAATTCAGGCCAAAAAACAGCAGGCCGCAGCGGCTTTACAATCTGCGCTGGCCTTACAATCGACTGCTGAACGTGGCTCGCAAGAAGAAAATATCGCCAGCCTGTATGCCAACTGGCAATCGCTGAAAGCACAGCAAAATTTAGCCAAAGTTTCTTATGAGCGTGGTGCAAATTTATTTAAGGAAGGTGTGATTTCACGCCAGCGCCGTGATGAATTGTATGCAGCCAGTCAATCAGCGGCACAAATGACAGAAGCAGCGTATCAGCAATACGCACGTGCCAAACGTGGCAGCACCTCGCAGCAAAAGAGTTCTGCCGATGCACAAGTAGATATTGCCCAGGCTGCGCTGGATGAAGCCAATGCATTAGAGGCAGAAACCCAATTAGTAGCACCTGTAAACGGAACGGTGTCTAAAACCTATGGCAAAGTCTCGGAGCTGGTAGCCACCGCAGTCCCTGTGGTCAGCCTGATTGAAGATCAAATGTGGGTGAGCCTGAATATTCGTGAAGACCAATATGCCCCGTTTCAGAAAATGAGCAGTATTGAAGGTTATATTCCCGCCCTAGATAAAACCGCCACTTTTAAAATCAAGCAGATCAGTGCTGAAGGTGAATTTGCCACCATTAAGACCACACGCCAAACCGGCGGTTATGATGTGCGAAGTTTTAAGCTGCATCTTGTGCCCACACCAGCGATTCCTGAACTGAAAGTTGGGATGAGCGTGTTATTTAAACTGAAAGAGACCCGATAATGTGGACGGGTATATGGCGCGAACTGCGCTATCTGCTCCGCGAAAAATGGGATCTGTGTCTGGTCACGCTCGCACCTGCACTGGTGATTATTTTATTCAGCAGCATGTTTGCTCAAGGGAAACCGAATCATTTACCGATTGCGATTATTGATCAAGACCAGAGTGCGCTGAGTCAAAGCATTTATCAGCATGTGGCGCTGAATCATACTCTTAAAATTGCTACAGTGTCGGAACAAACAGCTGAAATTGAGCGCCTGTTAAATCAAAATAAAATTTGGGGTTATATCCATATTCCCAGCGGTGCCGAGCAACGTCTGGTTCGTGCCCGGGATGCTGACATCAGTATTGCCTTTAACCAGAGTTATTTCAGTATCGGAAATACCATTTCCTCTGCCATGCTGGTCAGTACCCTGCAAGCACTGGCTGAATTTAGCGGACAGCAATATCTGGGCAACCGGCTGCCTTCTCTCGAAGCACCGTCACCGCATATCAAAATATCGCCGCTGTATAACCCGCAACTAAATTATGAATTCTATCTGGAACCCTATGTCATTCCGGCAATTCTGCATTTACTGCTGTGTTGTTGTGTGGCATTTTCCGTCGGTCAGGAACTGAAGCGACAGACCTTAACAAGCTGGATTAGCAACTCGTCCATCTGGATGGCATTACTGTCTAAGAACCTGGTCTATGTGGCTATTTTTAGTCTATGGACCTGGATCTGGATGTTCTGGCTGATTGAAATTCGCGGCTGGTTTGTTGCTGGCTCGCTCGCTCTGATTCTATCGGCACAATTTCTGCTATATAGCGCTTATGCATTTTTAAGCAGTGCAGTGGTTCTGGCGACCAAAGATTTAAGTAAATCTTTTGGCATCATTGCGGTCTATGGTGGTTCATCTTTGAGTTTTGCAGGTGTGACCCTCCCTTTAAATAATGCGCCCCTGTTCACCCAGTTTTGGTCCAATATTATTCCGTTTACGCCCTATGCCAAATTACAAACTGAACAATGGGTGATTGGTAGTCCATTGCATATTTCACTGCAAGCTGGATTAATGCTGCTGATCTATGCCCTAGTCTACGCTCTGCTGGCTTATCTGTTTCTTAAAAAAATAGCTAAAGGAGCAGTCCAATGAAATCCCTCTGGTTTTACTATCTGCAAGGCTTCAAGGATATTGTCAGTCACGGCGCGATCTTTACCACGCTGATTCTATCCGTCTTATTTTACAGCTTTTTTTATCCAACCGCTTATCAGGCACAGCAGGCTGAAGCCTTACCGATTATTATTGTCGATGAAGAACAAAGTAACTTAAGCACCCGTATTATTGGTCAGGTGGCACAAAGCCCCAATGTGGAAATTGAGGCGATTACCGGCAATTTTGCCGAAGCTAAACAATGGGTTGAATCTCAAAAAGCCGATGGCATTTTACTGCTACCGGACAATTTATCGCAAAGCTTAAGGCATGGTGAAACAGGCGGCATTGGCCTGTATTTAAGCACAGCCAACTTTTTAGTGACCAAACAAATTGGTCTGGGCTTAGCCACATCGGTTGAGCAAACTTTGGCAGACTATACTGAACGCTTTGGCGAGGTCTCGGACTTTTCACCTGCCCTTTCTGTGCATCAAATTCCTTTATTTAATCCGCTATCCGGCTATGGCAGTTATGTCTTTCCTGCGGTTGCACCTTTAATTATCCACCAAACTATTCTTCTGGGTTTGAGTATGCTGATTTTGGTATATCGGGAAAGAAAAATAGAATTAAACACAAATGCATTGATTGGGATGTGTTTAGCGGTCTTTACTATTGGCTGTCTGGGATGTTTCTATTTATTCGGTTTCAGCTTCTGGCTGTTTGATTATCCGCACGGTGGCAACCTGTTCGGGATGCTACTGGCTGTTCCGGTTTTTATCTACACGATAATTGGCATGACCTGCCTATTTGCCAGTTTTCTAGATCTGCCGGAACGTGCGGGGCATGTCATTGTATTCACTTCTATTCCACTGTTCTTTTTATCTGGTGCGGCCTGGCCACATGCTGCCATGCCTCTCTGGATGCAAGTCGTTGGCGAAATCCTGCCTTCCACCCAAATTGTGCAGATGTTTATTCAGCTCAATCAAATGGGTGTGCCTACAACACTGATCTTGCCTAAATTGCTCTATCTTGGAATGATCGGTAGCTTGTGCTTTTTTTTGGCTTATCGACGTTTAATTTCAAACTGTGGAACTTTCTAGCTTGTATATTATTGAACCTGTAAATAATTTTATGTAATTGCTTTTGATAAATTTAAAGGTGATTGCTTCACTGGTCACCGAATTTAATAATAAATCGGCTCATGGCTAAACGCCAGTCACGAATATAGGAATAGAATCTGGCTATCTATTTGCGTGATACTGGTCTGATTCTTTTTAGTAAGATGTGGCTCAAATGTACCGTCACGATCTCATGGTGTGGTGGTTCTTAATCTCCCCCATGACCGCTATATTAACCAAGGGGGTCAGTTTTACACTGCCGCTAACACGAATTACCCAAATATGTAAGGTAATTCCGGTGAATCAGAACGAAGCTTCTGGCACATTTACCCAATCCTGAAGACGTTATGAATAACTCTTCACTTTAATTTTGTAGGTAATCCCAGTTCCTTCGGGAGCTGGGATTAATACATATAAAGCAAAAGCTTAATCATCAAAATGAGGCTATATTGAAACAATAATCACTGAGCCAAGTGGCTCTGATTTTATAATCAGTCCAGCGTTTAAAAATCACTGATTTAATTTAAACACTAAACATCAACGCCAAAGACAGGGCCATACAACGCTGACCAGCTGCGCCAAAGGCTGCACCAACCAAGGCATTTAAGGTCTGTTCTTTATTGGCATCCGGCATCACCACCACATGGTTTTTGGCGCCCATCATCGACTGTACCCGTTTGCCATGCTGACCTGCCAGGTTATACACATGGGTGCCGACCGCGGTTGAACCGACAAAGGAAATGGCTTTGATGTCAGAATGTGTACACAGCAGATCGACCACTTCTTTACCGCCATGCACCACATTCAGTACCCCGGCAGGAACACCAGCCTGCATCGCCAGTTCGACCAGCATCATGGTTGATAGCGGATCCTGCTCCGACGGCTTTAAGACAAAAGTATTGCCGCAGACAATGGCCATCGGGAACATCCACAATGGAATCATCGCCGGGAAATTAAACGGGGTAATTCCGGCACAGACACCTAAGGGTTGCTGCATGGTATAGGTATCTACCCCGCGCGCCACGCCTTCAATATACTCACCCATTTGCAGCGAACCGACCGAGCAGGCATGTTCCACCACTTCCAGGCCACGCTGAATATCACCTTCGGCATCTGCTAATGTTTTGCCCTGTTCAGCGGTCAGGACTTGTGCAATACTTTTTAAGTTTTGACGGATCAGCTCCTGCAGTTTCAGCATAATCCGCATACGGGCCTGAATAGGTGTTTCACGCCAGCTGGCAAAAGCCTGTTGGGCTGCGGCAATGGCGGCATTGACTTCTTCTGCAGTGGCAAACCGCACCTGACCCAGAACCTCCTGGGTAGCAGGATTGACAATATCTTGCCAATGACTGGTTCTGGAGTCGATAAATTCACCATTAATCAGCAGTTTTGCCGTGGTGATGCCGGTATTCGAATGGGGATGATGAATCGCGTTCATGGTCGCTCCGTGCTGGTTTGTTATTGTCGTTTTATCTGCCTTTACTGGCTGTTTTTAACGTATTATTTTTTACGCTGTTTCAGCAGACTAACAAAGAACACTTTTGGCACCAATAGAGATTGGCGTACGACGGTTGTGCAAATTTGCACAGAGATTTAACAGGATGTTAAACATAAAATGAAAGTTGATTGGGATCACTTACGCTTTTTTCTGGTCTTGGCCCGGGCCAAAACCCTCACCAATGCTGCGCGCCTGATGGAAGTGGAACACAGCACCGTGGCACGGCGCATTCAGGCGCTGGAAAATACCTTGGGTACCCAGCTGTTTAAACGTGAAGCCAAAGGCTATGAGCTGACTGCGGAAGGTCTGGCACTGGTGCCCCGCGTCGAACAGATGGAACAGTCTTTTATCCAGATTGATAAACGCCATGACCCTTTACAAGGCCGGGTACGCATTGGTGCGCCGAAAGGTTTCGGGATGGCGTTTCTGGCCCGGCTGCTGGCGGAGTTTTCACAGCATTATCCTTCGCTGACTATTGACCTGATTCCGGTGCCAAAAACCATCAAACTTTCACATCGTGAGGCCGATATTGTCATTTCAATTGACCGGCCCAAATCCGGGCCTTATATCATTACCCGACTCTCAAATTACTGTTTAAAACTGTACGGCAGTCAAAGCTATTTACAGCAAAACCCACCAATTAGACAGCTGGAAGATCTGAAACAGCACCGATTTGTCGATTATATTGATGATCTGGTGTATAGCTCGGCGCTGTATTCGCTGGAACGTTTGCCGCTGCAAGTGACAGCTTGTTTTCGCAGTAACAGTATTCTGGCCCAGCAGATTGCGGTCAGTACCGGCGCCGGACTGGCAATTTTGCCGCGATTTCTGGTGCATGATAAACCCGATCTGCAAGAAGTTCTGGGCGATCAGGTCAGTTTTACCCATACCTTCTGGATGTTGACCCTGGTCGATTTACAGCATGAGCCGAAAATCAAACTGGTCTGGGATTTCCTGCGCAAACAGGCCGATGTGCAGCAGGCCCTGTTAATGGGCACTTAAAATCCTTTGCAGTATCTGGAGATTGACACATGCCGATACAGCAACTGAACGTATCACAACACTTAGCGCCCATTACGCTTGCTAAATTAACAGCCGATGAACCGAATAATATGAACCATTCAGGAAAATGATATGAAGATTCTCATCGTGCTGACCTCTCATGACCGTCTGGGTGATACAGGCAAACAGACCGGTTTCTGGCTGGAAGAACTGGCCGCCCCTTATTATGCTTTTGTTGATGCTGGCGCCGAGGTGACCTTGGCCTCTCCTAAAGGTGGTCAACCGCCTCTTGATCCCAAAAGTAATGAACCCGATGCTCAGACCAAAGCCACCGAGCGTTTTAAGGCGGATACCGCCGCCATGCAAGATCTGGCGCAGACACGCAAACTCAGTGAGGTGTCGATTGCCGATTTTGATGCCGTGTTTTATCCGGGCGGTCATGGACCCTTATGGGATTTGGCTGAAGACCCGGATTCTATCTCTTTGATTGAACAAACATTGCAAGCCAATAAACCGGTGGCGTTGGTCTGCCATGCGCCGGGAGTATTACGTCATGTCAAAGCACAGGATGGCCAACCATTGGTCAAAGGCAAGACTGTGACCGGTTTTAGTAATACAGAAGAAGATGCGGTTGGGCTGACCAATGTTGTGCCCTTTTTAGTTGAAGATATGCTGAAAGAACACGGCGGACAATATTCAAAAGCTGAGGACTGGCAGGTGCATGTACAGCAAGATGGTTTGCTGATTACCGGACAGAATCCGGCATCCTCAGAGGCGACCGCAGAAGCATTATTGAAATTCTCGAAATAAGCATAGTCATCGACGTCATCGCTTTTTGTGCTTAATAGAAAACTCCTGAATGGATTATTCAGGAGTTTTTAAATTGTTCGGATTGAACAACTCTTGAAGAATGATGCCCACCGGTTCAAGCCAGCTGATGTCTAAACATTAAACATCAACGCCAAAGACAACAGCAAGCATAAAAATAACATAGCTGAAACCGCCTGCCAGAATCTAACAGGATTTTTATCCAGCAAGGAAGAATGAACCGGCTTTAAAAAATACCGGTTAGGATGCTTAAGGTCATACAGAAATTCTGACAATACCTCATAACGTTCATTTGGCATCAGGGCCAAGGCCTTATGCAAGGCTCCATCAATCCACACCGGAATATCTGGCCGATATTCTAAAATTGAATGATAACGCACCGTTTTTAGCTGTTTTAACGTCTGACAACGCGCCAGTTCGGTGCCATAGGGTAACTGTTTGCTAAGTACATAATACAGTACCACGGCCAGTGAAAACTGGTCTGAACGGGTGGAAACCGGCCGCGAGCAAAAATATTCCGGCGCCATAAAGGCCAAGGTGCCCAAAGCCGCGGCATGTTGCGGCTGTGATTCGGAAATCCCCTTGACCAGGGTTGCACCAAAATCAATCAGTTTTAGCTCTAACTGTGCATTCAGCATGATATTTTCAGGGCGAATATCCTGATGCAGCATGTCCAGCCGGTGAAAAGCCTGCAAACCTTTAATGATCTGTTCCGTAATCTGGATGGCGGTTTCAAGCGCAATCGGCTGGCGTTGCTGATGCAACCATGTATTTAAGGTCTGGCCAGATAAATATTCATAGGTTTGAAAATAATAAGATTTACTGCGCTGATGCGGATAGGCCGCTAACACCTGTGGATGCTGAATCCGTTTTGCTACCCACTCTTCCAGTAGAAAACGCTCCAGCGCTTGCGCATCCTGAGTTAAGTCCAGTGCTGGAATTTTAATGACCAGTTGCTGCTGCCGCGTCTCATCCCAGGCCAGATATAAACGGCTACGATGGTTCTGGTGCAGTACATTTTGAATCCGGTAGCCTTCAAACTGCTGACCTATGCTTAAATCCGGGGCCAGACTTAGCTGGTTGTGACTTGGCTGAAATTGTGACTGGGCCTGTTGTCGCAGCTGCTGTACCTGCACAATTTGCAGGGTTAAATTGTCAGGACTGCCCTGCGCATCGGCCAGATGGACCAGCATTTCTGCTACCTGGTCAAGATCTAAAGTTTCGGGGCTGTGAAGTGCCTCGATAATTTGGCTGTCCGACAGATATTCATATACACCATCGGTCATCAACAGGAAAATATCATCCTGTGCCAACGGCAGACTTAAATAATCCACCTCTACTTTCTGCGCCACGCCCAAAGCCCAGCTTAAATAGCTTTCCCGGGAAGATAACCAGACCCGATGATCGACACTGAGCTGTTCCAGCTGTTGCTCACGCAAGCGGTAAATACGGGCATCACCAATATGAAACAGATGTACAGTTTCATGTTTGAATACCAGCGCGCTAAAAGTGCAGACATAGCCGCGGTCTTTATCGACACGGCTCTGACTTTGCTGGGTCTGGGCATAGAGCCAGGAATTGGTGGCACGAATCACCCGGTCGACCGAAGTTTTGACGCTCCAGGAATCGGGCGTCGAAAAGTAATCGGCCAGAAAACTGGACACAGCGGTTTCACTGGCGATATGACTGACATTGCTGCTGCTAATGCCATCGGCAATGGCGCAGGCAATGCCCTTTTGCTGTGCCAGATAGCCCTCCGGAACAGCCGCACCATGAAAATCCTGATTGCTCTCTTTGCGGCCGGCAGAACTATATTGCCCAAGCCGAATTTGAAGTGAAGTCTGGTGTGAAGATGGCAAAGTGGACATGCGCTGATCTCAACTGGCTGGAATCTTCCCTGATTCCAAAATTCATCCTGTGGGCTTAAAACTTAGAACTCACGTTTTGGTGCAGTGCGGACATGCGTGGTATAAAGCGCAAGACCAGTTAAAGCCAAACCACCCACCAAATTACCCAGTGCTACCGGTAACTCATTCCAGATAAAGTAGTCCATCACCGAGAAATCGCCGCCCATCATCATCGCGAACGGGAACAGGAACATATTCACCACCGAGTGTTCAAAGCCCATGGCAAAGAACAGCATGATCGGCATCCACATCGCAATAAACTTGCCACTAACGGTGGTCGACATCATCGCGCCAATCACGCCAAGCGACACCATCCAGTTACACAACATGCCGCGAATAAAAATCGTGATCCAGCCAGCTACGCCATATTCTTTGTAGCCTAGCGTCCGGTCTTCACCAATATGTGCAATCGCCAGACCGACCTTGTTTGGTTCGGTCGAAAAGCCGTAGGTATAGACCGCTGCCATCATCACCGCCACAATCAGCGCACCAGTGAAGTTACCGACAAAGACCACGCCCCAGTTTTTCAGGATTCTGGCCCAGGTCACGCCCGGACGTTTATCCAGCCAGGCCAATGGCGTCAGGACAAATACCCCGGTCAGCAGGTCATAGCCCAGCAGATACAGCATACAAAAGCCCACCGGGAATAATAATGCACCAATTAAAGGCACGCCGGTTTGCACTGCAATGGTGACTGCAAAAACCGCTGCCAGCGCCAGAATAGCCCCGGCCATGGTGGCGCGGATCAGCACATCACGGTTTGCCATATGTAGTTTCGATTCACCTGCATCCACAACTTTGGTTGCAAATTCGGAAGGTGCAAGATAAGCCATTGCGAGTACCCCTCAACGATTGAAATTTAGCGGTGAGATGATTTGCAAATAAAAAGCGCCCAAGACGACTTTCACGTCTTAGGCGCCATTGCCTGAACCATCTAACATGTTTTAAAAATTTATGGCGTCATTGCCATCAGTTCAGTGGAGATACAGCAAGGAACGTACCAACTTTTGGTGAAAGATGAATTTACGCCACAGGCAGATTCAAGATCTGAGCTGATTTTAAGCTGGCATACATTGTGCTTTTCCCTTCTCAGTGTTTTAGCCATAAGCAGTTGAGGAAATAGATATGATTAGCCACCGCCAACAAGTGACAGACATGATTTTATCTGCCAAGGTACTGAACAATATTCAGTGGTCCAGTGTGGCGCAGGAAATTGGTTTATCCAAAGAATGGGTGACGGCAGCCTGTTTGGGGCAAATGGCCTTGAATAAGGAACAGGCCGAAAAAATTGGTCAGATATTTAACCTGAGTGATGAAGCCGTGGCCTGGCTACAGATTGTGCCGTATAAAGGCTCCCTGCCGACCAGCGTTCCGACCGATCCTTTAATTTACCGCTGGTATGAAGTGGTAAATGTCTATGGTTCTACCATTAAAGAGCTGATTCATGAAGAATTTGGCGACGGGATTATGAGCGCAATTGATTTTAGTATGGATATTCAACGGGAAAGCCATGAAAATGGCGACCGGGTAAATGTGGTGCTATCCGGGAAATTTTTGCCCTATAAATCCTATTAAGATGAGTTTGTGTTGAGCTTAAAACTCTAAGCAATCACAAAAATCTGCGCTTACCTTATTCATAAAGATGATCAAGTAAAGATCAAAACCACATTCATTCCCCCATAAAAATAGGCTTAATCTACCCGGACAAAAACGATTGCTGTTTTATCCGGTCAGATTAAGCCTATGTTTTTTAGCAAGCTGTACTAGTCCGAGGTAAAGCGTCCATAACGGTCGCGTTTTAGCGTGCTGGAAGATGAGCTGCGGCCACGGCGATCGTCGTCGTCATCATCGTCATCGCGGCTACGACCACGACCTCTGCCACGGCCACGGTAATCGTCGTCATCATCATCGTCATCACGGCTACGACCACGACCTCGGCCACGTCCGCGATAATCGTCGTCATCATCATCGTCGTCACGGCTGCGACCACGACCTCTGTCACGACCGCGGTAATCGTCGTCGTCATCATCGTCATCGCGGTTACGACCACGGCGATTGTCGTCGTTTATATGACTTCTGGCGCCGGCACGGCGTGCTTCTTCTGACGTAAACTCATGTGCATTGCCACTGGCATGGGCTGCGCGGCCGGCTTCACGCGCTTCTTCGGATGTAAATTCATGCGCATTGCCGCTGGCATGGGCTGCACGCCCGCCACGACTGGCAATTTCTCTTTGTTCATCTGGATCCATACTCGCAAATACACGATTTGAAGTACCCTCATTACGTGTATTGGCCATGATTAACCCTTCCTGTTATTTATTTTGGTTGTCGATGTTGCGACTCTTTTAAGATAAGAGTGAAAATTAAAATAAACAGCCGCGCTTTGTTTCAGATCATTGGAATGTAGCAGGTCTTTTTTATTTTAAAAAATTAACAGGCTGTATTTAAAATAGTAAAATTTTATTCCTTTAAATATCTTTTTAAATTTTTTACTATTTTTATATTTCAGCTGTTTTTATTTACAAAATTAAATAATAGACGCGTTAAGATAAGGTAGTTTATTATTCTAAAAATAAATAATATTTAAATAGATTCTATAAATTTTAAATATATTCTCTAGTCCCTTGATTTCACTTTTTATTGGCTTTGTTGCACAAACCTATCTGTAAAGGCTTTTTCAGCGATATAATTTTCAAATGAAGAAGCCTACACACAAAATCTACCGTACAACCAATTGGCCCGCATATAACCGAGCACTCATGAGTCGCGGAAATATTGCCATTTAGTTTGATCCTGCTACGCAATGGTATGCACCATCAAAAGGCAAACAAGGGCGAAATCAAACCTACTCCGACGCAGCCATCCAATGCTGCTTAATGATTAAATCCTTATTCCGTCTGTCTTTACGTATGGTCACTGGCTTTGTGCAAAGTCTGATTAAACTTTGCGGATTAAATTGGATAGCTCCAGATTACACCACGCTTTGTAGAAGACAAAAGCATATTGATATTGTAATCAGCTACCAAAAAAGTAGCGATGGGCTGCATCTACTCATGGACTCTACAGGCATGAAGTTTCTAGGTGAGGGCGAATGGAAGCGCAAGAAACATGGACCTGAATATCGTTGCCAATGGCGTAAACTTCATATTGGTATAGATGCTAAAACCCTACAAATACGAGCAGTTCAGCTTACAACCAATAATGTCAGTGATTCACAGGTGCTTGGTGATTTACTTAATCAGATTCCACAAGATGAGCAGATTGACTCTGTTTATACCGATGGAGCTTATGACACCAAGCAATGCCGTCAGGTCATTGCAGATCGGCAAGCGCATGCGGTGATTCCACCTAGAAAAAATGCGAAACCATGGAAAGATACAAAGAGTAGCTCGCTAGAGCGAAATGAATTACTTCGAACAGTTAAACGTTTAGGCAGGACACTATGGAAAAAATGGTCAGGCTATCATCGCCGCAGTTTGGTGGAAACCAAGATGCATTGCATCAAATTATTAGGCGATAAATTAATGGCAAGAAGCTTTCCTAGTCAGGTGAATGAGATTCATGCACGTGTAGCAGTCCTCAACAGATTTACGGAATTAGGTCGACCACTTACCCAAGTTACGCCTTAAATTTGGCTCAATTAGGGGCGCTTTGCATTTCAAATCTTTGTGCAACAAAGCCCTTTTTATTGTCTTAGTTATTGCTGCTTAAATATAAAAAAAGCCAGTCAGTGAGCGCTGACTGGCAAAAAAGGAAGACACAGATAAGTAAGTGAATGTCCGATTTAGTCGACCTGGGTAAAGCGGTTTAAGACAGCAATCGACAGCAGCAATAAGGCCACCAGCGCAAAGACGGTGCTCAGGCCAATGGCTTCACTTAAGAAACCGACCAGCGCCGGGCCACTTAATGAACCGCTATAGGCAATGGTCGATACCAGCGATAAAGCAGCCGCTTTAGGCATAATGTTCTGACGGCCAACACGGGAGAACATCACCGGCACAATATTGGAACAGCCAAAACCGAGTAAGGCATAGCCCAGCAGGACTACTGCCCAGTGCGGCGCCATCACAATAATCCCTAGACCCAAGGCCGCACACAGCGCGCTATAGGTGATGATGTTTTTCTCGCCCCACATTCTTAGTAAGCGACGTCCAGAAAAACGGCCGATGGTCATGGTAATGGCAAAGAAGGTATAGGCCAGACCGGCAAAAGAAGCGTCCATCCCAAAGTTGCTGACCAGATAAATCCCGCTCCAGTCCATTGCTGAGCCTTCTGATAAAAAGGCAATAAAACAGACCAAACCAATTAACAGAATCATCGGGCTTGGGCGAAATTTCTGCTTCGCTGATGGTGCGGTGTCTTCTGGGGCTGTGTCTGATTTTTTCTCAATTTCAGACAGGCTGTTGGGAACGGCCAGAATGGCAATAAAGGCCAGCACCGCGCTCATGATTAAAGCGCTCATTAGCGGTGAAACACCCAATGACAGCAGCACAGTCACAGTCAGCACACCAAGTAAACCGCCCAGACTGCACATACCATGGAAGCTGGACATCATATTTTTCAGGCTGTTCTTTTCAACAATCACCGCCTGTAAATTAATGGCCACCCCAAATGCACCCACCGCGGTCCCAAAGATAAACAGCACAATTGCCATGCTTAAGGCAGTACCAAATACCGTCAGTAACGGCAAAATGATCATCGCTGCAACCAGCGCAATCCCGATTAAAATACGGCAGCCAATACGCTGGATTAACAGACCGGCCGCAGGCATGGCCAGCATCGATCCAATCCCCATACAGAGTAGCAACAGGCCAAAGTCTGCATGGTTTAAAGAAAGACGTTGTTGTGCAAATGGAATGAGCGGTGCCCAAGATGCCGTACTTAAACCCAGACCAAAAAAGCTGAGTTTGGTTGCCAGACCTTGTGCATTGAGCTGGGCAGATGCATCGACGACTGTGGTTTTGGAAAACAACATGTATGTGCCACCTTCTAAAAACAGGGCATCCCATTCCAAAAAATTGTCCATAGAAAAACCCCTGCACACTTATAGAAAAATCTATAAACTTGCAGGGGCTTTTGTTGGCGGAATTATACACAATTCACAGCAATGTACAGCCCTTTTTTGTCTATTTTACAAACAATTTTGTAATGACAAAAAGTACTTCATTTTTCTCGTTTTTTTGAAAAATTCCAGCTGCAATATTTTTATATAATCATTTAAAAACAAATGCTTAATAGGTTGATTGTTTTATTCAATCAGTTTAATGAGTTTTAGTGATTACCTGAAAATTGGCTTACATACAGATACACAGCCCTGCCCTTTCAGTTTTGATTATTTCGACCGCTCAACCATCTAGCTGATGCAGGATTAAGCGTTTAAACCAATAAGTAACTAGAGCTCCTTTGTAGTTTATAGTTTTTATTTAAAAATAATAAAATGAGATTTATAAATATATTAGTTTTAATTATCTCAACTCATCTATTTCAATATAAAAATAGCTTTAATTAATTTAAATTTAGCTTCAATAATTTAGATATTTCATAATGTGTAATATATATCTGCATGTAGTAAATTGTTATACTCTATGGCGAAGTTGTTTCGATTTTAAATAAAGCTATTTTTATCTCTTTAAGGCGTTTAAATTAAATAAAGATATTTATTTCATCTGAATTGGAGTAATAAAAATGGCTGATATTAATTTAAATGACATTCAGAAACATAGCGAAGTTATTGCCTCCTGTGGCACCCATATTGGTACGGTCGATCATCTGGAAGGCAGCGACAAAATCAAACTAACCAAGCAGGATTCTGGCGATGGCATGCACCATTACATTCCGACCTCTTGGGTGGAAGAAATTCGTGGCAACCAGATTATCCTGAACAAGAATTCTGAAGAAGTCACCAGTCAGTGGGAAGTGGTATAAATTCTAAAAAGCACGATCTGCTCAGATTCGTGCTTTTTTTATTGCTGATAGCTTCATCATCTGACTGAGCAAAACAATAAATCGACCCAAAAACTTGGAGAACTCCATGAATCATTATCCTGACAGCCCATCTCCGCAAGAGAAACAGGAGCATCAGCCTGGTGTGCAATATAAAATGACGCCCGAACCTGAAATTATTAAAAGCAATTATCAGGGCAGTCAAAAACTCAAAGACAAGGTGGCCTTAATTACCGGCGGTGATAGCGGCATCGGCCGCTCCGTGGCAGTGCTGTTTGCCCGCGAAGGTGCCAATATTATTATTCCCTATTTAGAAGAAGATCAGGATGCGCAAGACACCAAGCGTCTAGTCGAGCAGGAAGGTCGTCAATGTCTGCTGATTCAGTGTGACCTGCGCCAGCATGCGGCAGTACAGCAGATGGTCGATCTGGCTTTGCAGCAATTTCCGCATATTAATATTTTGGTCAATAATGCCGCCGTACAATATCCACAAAAAACCATTGAGGATATTAATCCCGAACAGCTGCATAAAACCTTTGAAACCAACCTCTACCCGCTGTTTTATGTGACCCAGTTACTCATTCCTCAAATGCAGCCCGGTGACAGTATTATCAATACCACCAGTATCACCAGCTATCAGGGCCATAATGAGCTCATTGATTATGCCAGTACCAAAGGGGCTATTACTGCCTTTACCCGTAGCCTGTCGACCAACCTGCTAAAAAATAAAACCGGGATTCGGGTGAATGGTGTCGCACCCGGCCCAATCTGGACGCCGTTAATTCCAAGCAGTTTTGATGAAGAACAGCTAAAAGGTTTTGGTGAAGATACCCCCATGGGCCGTATGGGTCAGCCAAGTGAAGTTGCGCCAGCTTATCTGTTTTTAGCCTCCGATGAAGCCAGCTATATTTCCGGTCAGGTGATTCATGTCAATGGCGGTACCATTGTCAATGGTTAACGGCATTTAAAGGCACACAAGCAATGTAGATAACATTTTGAGTTTTATTGAAACATGCATATCTATACAGGAGTGAAACTGATGTCTAGAGGTGATAAGTCGGCCTATACCGACAAGCAGAAACGTCAGGCCCGCCATATTATTGAATCGGAAAAAGAGCGAGGCCATTCCGAAGAAGAAGCAGAACGCATTGGCTGGTCTACCGTCAATAAACAGGATGGCGGCGGTAAAAAGAAATCCCACTAAATGCCCTTCTGTTCTGCTGGAACCCTTTTAAACTTCTATAAAAATGCCAATCCTTAGGATTGGCATTTTGTTAGGTGATGACAAGTAGTCATCAAATTTTATTGAATCTGCTGCAGCGCCTGCGGGAATAAAAACTGGGTCAGTTGACGCGTGGCCCATAAACCAGTGGGATTATGATGCTGATGCGGCGCCAAGTAAGGCAATAGCAGATTGATTTTTTCTTCCGCGCTACGCGCCAGTTTTAATTGCTGCTGCAAGGCCTGCTGTTCGCTTGAATTGAAATAATCGACAATATAATCATCGGCCTGCTGCACCGGGGTTACTGCCTTAAACGGCGCACGGCGTTCGGTATAGGCTTGGGCAATCCAGTCATAAATAATCTGCTGTTCAGCGACTGAAAACACCCCAAACATTTTACCTTCTTCATTGTGAATCAGCTGCCAGAAGCGGCTTTCACTCGGATGCTGGCCGCGTTTAATCCACTGTTTATCCTGTAACATCTGAAGGAACTCAACCACTTTCTGGTCATTGCTGAGCCATTCATTCACCGATGCCTGGGCAAAGCGGCAACGGTTATTATGAATCAACTTGCCGACCACAGCTTTTTTCTTGAAAATCTTTTCAATCAGCGGGGTTAAATCACTGTTTTTAATAATTTCCGTAGAGCCTAGGCCAACATCATTCAGGGCATAGCCACGTTTCAGTTTTTCAATAAACTCTGTTTTATTGGCGGCCTGACTATAGGCATATTCCAGCGCAGCGACTGAACGATGCGCGTGACCATTGTCCAGGTTATCAATGGTAATGTGCACATTAAAATACTGATGATCCAGCCCCAGCTCGGCCAGTTCATAATTACTGATCAGCAAATGCAGCGGCAACTGTTCATAGCCTAAATTAAAACCAATCACTTCCGGCAGATATTGCTGCGGTGCATAGGCCAGCGCCAGTTGTACCACGGGCTGATAATAGTATTCATCTTCCAGTCCTTCGACCAGATCTTGCAGATTCAGACTGCTGAGCAATTGCTGATACATCGACACGTGATTGGCTTTGGCTGAACCGAGGCCCAGCTCTTCCAGATAAATCATGATCAGATGCTGAAAATTCGGATCAGACCAATGTTTTAAGGTGCTATACAGCCAGGAACCATCGACATATTTTACTGGCGCGACTTTCACCAGAAAGTCATAGGCTGCTGCTACATGCTGAAAGTATTCACGCTGACCACCAGCCTGACGCCGGCTTAAATACTGCTGATAGCGTTCACAATTCTGCATATTCTGCTGAAAAAGCCAGTCTTTGATCTGGACTGGCTCATCGGGTAAAGGAATAGATGGGGGATCTATCTGGTGAAGCTCGCGCTGTAAAAGCTGGGCCGAAAGCTTTTCTTTTTCTGGTGCTGGCGTGCTTTCATCCAGAAAGAAATGAAACAGCTCCCGATAGCTTTTTTGTCGTTCGAGTTTTAAGGGGCGATAACTGTTCTGAGAGACAACTGACATCTTGTTATTTTCCATTATTTTTCACTCAAACCAGCTTAGGAGATTCGCCAAAATCACCATAGTTCAGTTTTGTTAAACCACGTTAACTTGCCAGCTGCTCAAAAATAAAGCTCATAGATATCATAAACTTATAAAGATAATTCAGTTACATAATCGGCAAGACCGGGCGTTTTTTCTGTAAAAATAGCTCATGCTCCTGTAGCGCTGTTGCACTCAAGTTTGAGTCTTGAGTAAAAAATGCAGCAGTTATGCAAAATAAAAAAGACCAAAAGACATCTTATCTTCTGGTCTTATAAAAGCTGGCTAAAATCTGCTGTTACTGGAATTTGGCTTTCAGCTGGGCCAGACAGGTACGAATCAGGTGACCGCCCTGCCCGATTTTGTCCTGCCAGTGATTTGGCACCGAACACTTGGCCAGACGCACCCAGACACTGGAAAACTGCTGGATAAAATTGGCTTCATTATAATGAATACCATATTCTGCACACAGCGCTTTAATTTTTGGCGCTACTTCGGCATAACGGTTGGCCGGCATATCCGGAAATAAATGGTGCTCAATCTGATGGCTTAAATTTCCACTTAAAATATGCAGCCACTGGGTGCCACTAAAATTACTCGAACCGCGAATCTGGCGGATATACCATTCAGCCCGGCTTTCATTTTCGGTGTTGTCGGCTTCAAAATTTTCCGCATCTTCAGTGAAATGGCCGTTAAAGATCACCGCGGATGCCCACAGGCTGCGAATCACATTGGCGACAGCATTGCCGGCAAAAACCGGAATGGCATTTGGCCCGGCAAGCAGCGGGAAAAAGACATAATCTTTGACCACCTGACGGCGCATTTTCTTTCTTAAACCGGCCGCTTCATCCCAGACCTGTTTCCAGGTTTTGGTTTTATAAACCAGTACATCTTCTAAATGCAGACGTTGCAGCCCCACATACCATTCAAAAAATACCATCAGCTGAATGGCCAGCGGAATATTCATCAAAAAACGCGGTTCCCATTTTTGTGCTTCGCTAACCCGTAGCAAGCCATAGCCGACATCGTGGTCTTTGTCGACAATATTAGTATAGGTGTGATGAATATAGTTATGGGTATATTTCCAGTCGTCTCCGGTGGCAATGGTGTCCCAGTCATAACTGGCACCGTTCAGGGTCGGATCATTCATCCAGTCAAACTGGCCATGCATGACGTTATGACCCAGCTCCATATTTTCAACAATTTTGGATAATCCGAGTAAACCAGTCCCCAATAACCATACTGGCGGAATCCAGCCGCCAAACATCAGCATCCCACGTGAGGCAATTTCACTATAGCGGACAAAATTACGGATTTTATAAATATACTGGGCATCTTTTTCCCCCAGATCGTCCATGACTTCACGGCGGATGACTTCCACTTTGGCACCAAATTCCTGAATCTGAGCCTCGGTTAAATATTTTGACTTGCTGTTCGGATGTAACGCGGCAGGCATATTCATGTGATGTTCCCTCCAGATTATAAGTTAATCACGACAGGACTGATTGCCTGCGTCACGCAAAGTTTGATTTGGGTATTATGGTTATGGTCAATTTCACCGGTCAGCAGATTACGCACGCTGCCGCTGACTTTGGTACAGGAACAGGTATTGCAGATTCCCATGCGACAGCCATGGGCCGGTCTTAACCCGGCGGCTTCGGCACTGTCCAGCAAATTGCTGTTGGCCTGAAAATCCTGCTGCGAGCGCAAGAACTGCACCGGCTGCGCCTCCAGAGTTTCATCTGCGGTCATTTGAAAATACTCGGAATGAAACTGCTCGCTTAAATCCAGCTGCTGACAAATCTGCTGGGCGGCCTGCATCATCGAGGCTGAACCACAAGCATAAATATGTCGCTCACCCAGTTGCTCGACCGTGTTTTGCAGTAAGGCCAAAGACAAATGCTGACGCTGTTCTACGGTATTAAAATGATGATATTTAAAATGCGGATACATCAGCGCCAGGGTTTTAATTTCGGCATGGAAGGCATCATCCCGGGTGAAATACAGCAGGTCTATCGGCTGGGTCGAGCTGACCACGGCTTTTTGTAATAAGGAATAAATGGCGGTAATCCCACTGCCCGATGCAATAAAACATAAAGATGGAACTTGTGCCGGCAGCACAAAATTGCCCTGCGGCTGGGACAGCTCCACCACAGCCCCTGCCGGTAACCGGGTCAAGGCATTGGACATTTTGCCTTGCCGTTTGATGGCCAGAATCACATCGCCGTTATCGAGCAAAGTGACAATGGAATAGCTGCGCTGCTGGCGGACCCCATTCATCGCCAGCGTGATCAGAATACTTTGTCCGGCCTGAAAACGCTGTGCCTGAAAATTCTGGTTGGGACGTAAATGAATTTTATAAAAGTCTGGACTTAATGCCTGAATTTCAACAACGTAGGCTTTGACTTTTTTCAATGCCCAGACTGGATTTATTTTTTCTGCAATAAAATCAATAAAATCTTCTCGAATCCACTCGGGTTTATACTCTACAGAAGTGCTCATAGCGGCCTCATGATTTTTTCAGTGAACGGATGTTCTTTTTTTAATGTTCATGCCCACTATATAGATTCATGATCTCGATTCCATGTGAATGCAGGACAAAACTTGTCTTTTCCTTATGTTTTAGCTGGTTTTGTCTGACAAGATTCTGCACTTTTTCGGTCCCAACTTCGATGGGAGAAGTTTTATTGTTCTGATTTGCTTTTGTGCAGGCGCAGGATTTTTCATGAAAATGTCGTATGCTTTTGTCAGACTTGGTGAAAATGCCTGATATTTTTGCTGTAATTGCCCCCACATTAGACTTAAGTCCAAAAAAAGTCTAAAACCAAAAAAGCCAGAAGTGTCCTTCTGGCTTTTTTAATCTATAGCGTGTAATTAGAAGTTATAGATGGCCACCATATTAATACGGTTATCTTCACCTTTATTACTGCCATTCGTTGCTGCTTCTAAAGCTGTACGTTCACCATAGACATATTCCAGACCTAAGCTAACCGGCTTGATCGGACTATAAAACACGTTGGCCCATGCCTGCCATAAGTCTTTGTTGGCTCTAGTTGCATTAGACTGTGTCTCTGTTGCCGGTGTTGAAGCAATCAAGGCATTTTTATAGTTCTGATCATTATCAAAGCTCATATAGCCATAACCCACTGTGCCGCGCAGTTTTTCATTAAACTTCTGGGTCAGACCGACCGTAATCGAATCAAACTCGCTTTGCTCCAGACCGTTTGCACCCTGGATGGTGCCGGTATTGGCAAAAGACACAAAGCTGCTATCACCCTTCACATGGTAGTAGTCCGCTTTTAAAGTCGTGCTTGGGGTCACATCATATTTAGCGCCCAAGCCCACACCCCACGCCATTTCTTCATCAGAATTGATGCGTTTTTCATGGCCCATGGCACGTGCGCTCACGCTCATGTTATCGGCGAACTGATGATTTAAGCGCACAGTTAAAGCCGGTAAACGCTGGGTGATGCTGTTATCTTTTGGGTCTTCAGCAGCCACCACCAGATTGGTTTGCGGGCTGAATTTCGCGGTATAACGCACTTGCGGGGTACGTTTAACTGCGCCACCGGCATAGGCCAAAGCATCGACTGTTTCCGGCATATAATCCGGTACCGCAAAGTTAGACCAGGTTTGACCAATTAACCAGTTACTATAATTTAAGTAAGCATGACGAATACGTAAGTTATCAAAATTTGAACCGCCCAAGAAGTCGACTTCAATTTTACCTTTTACGTCTTGATCACCCACAGGGCTTTTGAAATCCAAACCTAAACGTGTAGCAGAAAGCGTTGATCTTAAACGATCACTACTTTCATTATTGCCTTCTAACGCTACGGCATTAATATGGTTATATGGCAAATCTCGGCTACTGCCCTCAACCTGATAAGAACCATCCATACGGACGTTTCCATACAGGTTAAATTCAGCATTACCCAGCGTCATACCCAAGCCGCGCTTTTCAGTGCTGGCTTTTTGTGCAACAGGTGGTTGTACCGCAGTATTGGCAAGTTGGTTTAAATTCGCTTGAACCGTTTGATTTTGTTGAGCATATTGATGAACAAGTGCTTTCAGTTGTTGCACTTCCTGACGAAGCTGCTCAACTTCCTGGCTGCTTTGCGCATTGGCCATTACACTCATTGTTAAACCGACAGCAATTACTAAAGGTTTGATCATCATTGTTTTCATGGGCACACTTATCCTGTGACTATCCGTTTTTGTCGTTCCTGACAAAGTTTCATTGTTTTAAAGTTTGGCTAGCCTGAAGAACTCAAGCTAGCGGTTTGCTCAGAGATTAATGTGCAGAGCTTTTGACTGCTTTGACATTGCTGTTGGCGAAGCTTTCCTGCTTGGCTTTGGCACCATCTACCGAGACTTTCAGATTTACCATAAAGATCGCTACGGCTGCAATTAGACCAGGGATGGCAATCATCATGAAATTCATCTGGTGTGGCAGGTTTAAAGTCAGCAGTGCACCAGTCAGCACAGGCCCGACAATCGCGCCGATCCGGCCAATTCCAGAGGCCCAACCCATACCGGTTGAACGTACTGTAGTCGGGTAAAACTGTGCGACGAAAGTATATAGTAAAATTTGTGATCCAATGGTGGCTGCACCGGCAATGGCAATTAAGGTATACAGCACTGGCTGTGGACTGTTAAAGCCAAGCAGGATTAGCGCAATTGCCCCCACGGTGAACATAATGGTCAATACCGGTTTCAGATGGAAACGATCTGACAAGGCACCGCCACCAATTGCACCGACCATACCGCCAATATTCAGCGCGAACAGGAACAGCATACTTGCACCGAGTGAATAACCGGCCTGAATCATCAGTTTTGGTAACCAGCTGCCCAATGCATAGACCATTAACAGACACATGAAGAACGCAACCCAGAACATTAAGGTACTGAAGGTACGACCTTGCTGGAACAGTGCACGTAATGGGGCTTCATCACCGGCCATCACTTCATTCAGCACAAACTGGGTATTTGGCGCAATATTCTGTTCTGGAGCAATTTTCTGTACAAAGGTGCGGACCTGTTCTGTTTCACCTTTTTTGGTGAGGAACATCAGGGATTCTGGCAAGAATTTCCACAGCAGCGGTAACAGCAATAATGGTGTACCGGCTAGGTAGAACATGATTTTCCAGCCATAATCTGCCACCAGCCATGCACCTAACAAGGCAGAGGTCATCCCGCCAATGGCATAGCCACTGAACATCACGGCAACCAGAGTACTCCGAATCCGTTTTGGCGCGTATTCAGTCATTAATGCCACCACGTTTGGCATCACACCGCCAATACCTAAACCGGCAAGGAAACGTAAAATACCAAACTCAATCGGGTTACTGGCAAAAGCGCCCAGGAAGGTAAAGCCACTGAAAATGGCCACACAGATCATAATGGTCTTTTTTCGGCCCAGTTTATCGGAGAGCGTTCCGAAACTCATGGCACCGAACATCATCCCGAACAGCGCGGTACTGGCCAATAGCCCTGCCTCTACCGCACCAAGTGACCATTCCTGCATCAATAGTGGTAAAGCCACCCCGTAAATAACCAGGTCATAGCCGTCGAAGATAATAATTAATAAACACCATAAAAGTACGCCCCAGTGAAATGGCGTAAATTTCGCGTTATCAACCACCGTATTGATGTTTACTGAATCTGTTGTATTCACGATAAGCCTCCTGCTTGTGAAACCTTCCAAATTTTTGTAAACAATGACCCAATGCGTTATTTTTGTCCAAAACCGATTGCATATATATTCATACCTAAAAAGTTAGGCGAAAAAATTAGTTTTATAAACAATTGTTTATGTTTTAAACAATCTATCTTTATGTAAGAAATATAAATTAAAGTTTATTTTTAAGCTGTGAAACATAAAAAAAGGTCTGAACAAAAGCGCGCCGTTCAGACCTGTTGCAACTTTATCTATATAAAGGATGGAAAGAGCTAAACTTCAACGCCCTTAAATTACAGTACGATCATATTTAATCGCTTCCAGATCATAGACCTGATAAATACTGTCAAACAGTGAGCGGATATCTTCGCTTTCATCCATACTGCGAATCGCCAGGAAAATCGGGCTTTTAGCAGCATCATCGAGTAAAGGAATATAGTTCAAATGCGGCAACTGTATGGTACGCGCGCTTTCCGGGACTATACACATACCTTCGCCGGCAGCTACCAGCCCCAAAGCCAGCTGAATTTCACGCACTTCTTTTAAACTGCGCGGCTCCAGACTGTATTCGGAAAACAGGCCGCGCACTTGGGTCGAAAAATTCGGTTTGGGATGGTTTGGATAGAGAAAAATATTTTCTTCGACAATATCTGAAAGGTATATACCCTGCCGCTTTGTTGCAAATAGATGACTGTCATGCACCGCCACCATGAGCGGTTCTTCACGCAATAAAATACGTCGAATGGCCGGGTCGGAAATGCGTAAACGGCCAAATCCGACATCTATACGACCTTCTTTTAATGCCTGAATCTGGTTGGTGGTGGTCATTTCAACCAGTTCTATCTTTAAATTAGGATGTTGTTGGCGGAATAAATAGACTATTCTGGGGAGTAAACCATAAAGTAAAGAGCCCACAAAACCAATGGTCACGGTTTTCTCGACCATTCCCACCCGCTTGGTCATGGTTTTGATCTCTTCCGCATTAGACAAAAGTTTTACGGCATGCTGATAGAAAAATTGGCCTGCCGGAGTGGTCTGTAATGGGCGGCTACCGCGCTCAAATAGCTGAATTCCAAGCTCACTTTCCAGATTTTGGATCTGACGGCTTAAAGGTGGTTGCGCAATAAACAGTTTTTCAGCTGCTTTGGTAAAACTCTGTTCTTCTACCACAGCAACAAAGTATCTGAGATGTCTAAGTTCCATACCCTTTCCATACCTTTAGAATATAATAAAATGCCAAAATGATCTTCGACAGTGCGTTTCTATTCTTTTAAGGTATATCACATCAGATACACAACGCAAGATTGCGAAGAGTAAAGTGATGTATAAATCCATTGAAACCATGCTTGTCGAGATTCCGACCATTCGTCCACACAAAATGGCGGTGGCGACAATGCAGACGCAAACCCTGGTATTGGTAAAGATCTCCACAGACGATGGTTTTGTGGGCTGGGGCGAAGCAACCACAATTGGTGGATTAGGCTACGGTGAAGAAAGCCCAGAAAGCGTAAAAACCAATATTGATACTTACTTCGCACCTTTACTAAAAACATTGGCTGGTTTGAACTTTGCACAAACCATGCGCGCCCTGAAAAAGAATATTAACGGCAACCGTTTTGCCAAATGTGCCATCCAGACTGCTTTACTGGACATTCAGGCACAGCGCCTCGGTTTACCACTGAGTGAAATTCTTGGTGGCCGTTTACGTGACAGCGTTCCTGTGCTTTGGGTATTGGCTTCAGGCAATACTGAAAAAGACATCGCTGAAGCGCAGAAGATGATTGAAATCAAACGTCACAATGTGTTCAAGCTGAAAATCGGTTCTCGTCCGGTTGAAGAAGATGTTGAACACGTGCTGGCAATCAAAAAAGCATTAGGCAAAGACGTTTCTATTCGTGTTGACGTCAACCGTGCCTGGTCAGAGCTTGAAGCCATTAAAGGTATTCAGCTGCTGCAAGATGGCGGTGTTGACCTGATTGAACAGCCATGCGGCATTGAAAACCTCGATGCGATGCGTCGCCTCACCCGCCGTTTCGATATTGCCATTATGGCAGACGAATCGTTAATGGGTCCAAACAGCGCTTACCAGATTGCCCGTAACAATGGCGCATCAGTTTTTGCAGTTAAAGTGGCGCAGTCCGGCGGCCTGATTGAAGGATGTGAGGTTGGCAAAATTGCCAAGCTGGCCAATATCGACCTATACGGCGGCACCATGCTGGAAGGCCCGGTAGGAACCATTGCTTCAGCGCATGTGTTCTCGACTTTTGAAAGCCTGGCTTACGGCACCGAACTGTTTGGTCCATTGCTACTGACGGAAGAAATTTTAAAAACACCATTGCAATATCAAAACTTTGAATTGGTGTTACCAACCACTGCCGGTTTAGGTATTGAACTGGATGAAGACAAGCTTGACCGCTTACGTCGTCAATAAAGGAGCTAGACATGCTTTTCCACGTACGCATGGATGTCAATATTCCACTCGATATGCCAGCTGAACGCGCTAATGAAATTAAAGCCGTTGAAAAGGCATATTCGCAGGAATTACAGCGCCAAGGTAAATGGCGTCATATCTGGCGCATTACAGGCCAGTATTCAAACATCAGTATTTTTGATGTTGAGAGCAACGAAGAACTGCACAACCTGCTGCAAGGTCTGCCGTTGTATCCATACATGAATATTGAAGTGATGGCGCTTAACCGCCACCCATCTTCTGTCCGTGATGATGACACCTGATTCACAGTTCATATCGGTATTTTAAGAATTTAAAGCCGCTATCGGGGTAGCGACTTTAGAAATCCAAAGGGTAAATAAACAAGGATTGTGGCCAGCCAGATCAGCCAGCCAAACAAGCATTCAGGCAGCCACGACAACTATATACATACATTCAAGGAGTAATTGTATGGATCGTCAAACAATTGAAAACGTAGTTAAGGCTTGTAACGTCGACACTGCAGAGGGTCCGGTAAATCCACGCGTTCAACAGGTTGTGGTACGTCTTGTAACTGATCTTTTCCAAGCGATTGAAGACCTGGATTTAAGCCAGTCTGAAGTATGGAAAGGTATTGAAACCATTATTGACATCGCCAAAGCAGATGAATTTGCATTAATGGGTTCTGCAGTTGGTCTGGAACACTTCCTTGATCTTCGTGCTGACGAAGCAGATGCCAAAGCAGGCCTGACTGGCGGTACGCCACGTACAATTGAAGGTCCTTTATATGTTGCAGGCGCACCTGAATCAGTAGGTTTTGCACGTATGGACGACGGTTCTGAAGAAGGTCAAATCGCAACATTAATCATTGAAGGTCAAGTGACTGACACTGATGGCAACATCCTGCCAGGCGCGAAGGTAGAAATGTGGCACGCCAACAGCCATGGTAACTACTCTTTCTTTGACAAGTCGCAATCACACTTCAACCTGCGTCGCAGCATTTTAGCAGACGACCAAGGTAACTACGTTGCACAAACTACCATGCCTGTAGGTTATGGCCTGAACCCAGAAGGTCCTTTACAAGGCGTATTGAACCAGATCGCGCGTCACGGTCAACGTCCTGCACACGTGCACTACTTCGTCTCTGCACCGGGTCACCGTAAATTGACAACTCAATTCAACATTGAGGGTGACAAATACTTATGGGACGACTTCGCATTCGGTACACGTGAAGGTCTGGTAGCCGTTGCTGAAGATGTGACTGATGAAGCTGAAATCGCGCGTCGTGGCTTGAAAGGTCCGTTCAAATACATCCGTTTTGATGTAGTTCTTCAGAAAGATAAAGAAGGTGCTCCTTCTACTGAAGTTGAACGCCGCCGCGCAAGCGCTTAATCATACAGGGAACCGAAATGTCTACTCCCAGACATTTCGGTGACTTACCCAAATTTGGAAAGTCGGAGAACGGACATGCCTCGTATTCCAGTAATTAACACCAGCCATTTAGATCGTATTGACGAATTACTTGTTGAAAACTATGAAACAGGTGAATTCAAGCTACATCGTTCAGTATTTACAGACCAGGCCATTTTTGACCTTGAAATGAAATATATTTTCGAGGGAAACTGGGTGTACTTGGCACATGAAAGCCAAATTCCAAATAACAACGATTATTACACCACTCACATGGGCCGCCAGCCGATCATCATTGCACGTAACCGTAACGGTGAACTGAATGCCATGATCAATGCCTGTTCACACCGTGGTGCGCAGCTTTGCCGTTACAAACGCGGTAATAAAGCGACTTATACCTGCCCTTTCCACGGCTGGACATTTAACAACTCAGGCAAACTTTTAAAAGTAAAAGATCCGGCAGATGCAGGCTATTCAGACTGCTTCAACCAAGACGGTTCACACGACCTGAAAAAAGTTGCCCGTTTTGAAAACTACAAAGGTTTCTTGTTCGGTAGCTTAAACCCGGATGTTCCACCACTAGAAGAATATCTTGGCGAAGCCACCAAAATTATTGACATGATCGTGGGTCAGTCTGACCAGGGTCTGGAAGTATTACGCGGCTCATCAACCTATACCTATGAAGGTAACTGGAAGCTGACTGCTGAAAACGGTGCCGATGGTTACCACGTGTCTGCAGTACACTGGAACTATGCCGCAACCACTCAACAACGTAAAGAAAAGCAAGGTGGCGACAACATTCGTGCCATGAGCGCGGGTGCCTGGGGTAAACAAGGCGGCGGTTCATACGGTTTCGAAAATGGTCACATGCTGCTTTGGACACAATGGGCCAACCCGGAAGACCGTCCAAACTTTGCCAAAAAAGATGAATATACCGAGAAATTCGGTGCGCCAATGGCGAAATGGATGATCGAGCGTTCTCGTAACCTGTGTATCTATCCAAACGTCTACTTCATGGACCAGTTCGGTTCACAGATTCGTGTACTTCGTCCATTGTCTCCAACCAAAACTGAAGTGACCATTTACTGTATCGCTCCTGTCGGTGAAGACGCTGATGCACGTGCACGTCGTATCCGTCAGTATGAAGACTTCTTCAACGCTTCAGGTATGGCAACTCCAGATGACCTGGAAGAGTTCCGTGCATGTCAAGCGGGTTATGCCGGTATTGCCCTGGAATGGAACGACATGAGCCGTGGTGCCAAACACTGGATCCAAGGTCCGGATGATGCGGCTAACGAAATTGGTTTAAAACCAAAACTTTCAGGCATTAAAACTGAAGATGAAGGTTTATACCTTGCTCAACACGAATTCTGGCTCAAACTTATGAAAAAAGCGATTGCTGACGAGAAAGAGCTTGCTGCAACTGAAGGAGAAAACGCATGAGCGCGATTACTTTAGAAAATATTGCTCAATTCCTCTACCGTGAAGCACGTTTTTTAGACGATGAGCAATGGGACGACTGGTTACAGTGCTATGCGCCAAATGCAGAATTCTGGATGCCAGCCTGGGATGACGATGACAAACTGACTGAAGATCCACAGTCTGAAATTTCACTGATCTACTACCCGGACCGTCAAGGCCTTGAAGACCGTGTGTTCCGTATTAAAACTGAACGTTCTTCTGCCACCATGCCGGATACCCGTACCAGCCACAACATCAGCAATATTGAAGTGGTTGAGCAAAACGGTGATTTAGTCACAGTGCGTTTTAACTGGAACACTTTAAGTTTCCGTTACAAAACCAACTACAGCTACTTCGGCATGTCACGTTATGTGATCGATTTCTCTGGCGAAGAACCAAAAATCGTGAACAAGTATGTGGTTCTGAAGAACGACTACATCAACCAAGTAATTGATATTTACCATCTGTAAGCCCTGCTGTTTTAGCTTACTGATGTGGCCTTCAGCCAAACGGAAACTTGGCTGAAGGTTGAAAATGTTTCAAAGATTTTTATAGGATTCCAGCCATGTCAAACCACAATGTTGCACTTCAATTTGAAGACGGTGTTACTCGTTTCATTACAGTTGCACAAGGTGAAACTCTATCCGATGCAGCTTACCGTCAAAAGATCAATATCCCTCTGGATTGCCGTGACGGTGCATGTGGTACCTGTCGAGCGTTTTGTGAATCAGGTACGTATGACATGCCTGAAGAAACCTATATTGAAGATGCATTAACACCTGAAGAAGCAGAAGAAGGTTATATCCTTGCCTGCCAATGCCGCCCGACTTCAGATGCGGTGTTCCAGATTCAGGCATCTTCAGATGTATGTAAAACTGAAATTCACGCGTTCGAAGGTACTTTATCTCGCGTTGAGAACCTGTCTGACTCAACCATTACCTTTGATATCCAGCTTGACGAAGGTCAGCCTGATATCCACTTCCTGGCCGGTCAATATGTCAATGTCGGTATTCCAGGAACAGCTGAAACCCGTTCTTATTCATTCAGCTCTAAACCGGGCAACCGTTTAACCGGTTTCGTAGTACGTAACGTACCAAACGGCAAAATGAGCGAATTCTTGAGCAAAAATGCCAAAGCTGGCGATAAAATGACCTTTACCGGTCCATTTGGTAGCTTCTACTTACGTAACGTGGTGCGTCCGGTACTGATGCTTGCGGGTGGTACAGGTATTGCCCCGTTCATGTCAATGCTGCAAGTACTGGAAGAAAAAGGTTCAGATCAGCCAGTGCGTCTTGTGTTTGGTGTGACCAATGACTTTGACCTGGTTGCGCTGGAAAAACTGAACGAACTGCAAGCCAAATTCCCATGGTTCGAATACCGCACTGTTGTGGCAAACCCGGAATCTGCACATGAGCGTAAAGGCTATGTGACTGGTCATATTGACAACGAATGGCTCAATGGCGGCGATGTTGATGTGTATCTGTGTGGTCCAGTACCAATGGTTGAAGCGGTACGCGGCTGGTTAGATGGCGAAGGTGTAAAACCGGCCAACTTCCTGTTCGAAAAATTCTCTGCTAACTAAAAATCGAGTAATCCCGCAATGTCTGATCGTCAAAGATTTTTAAATAAAGTGGTGATTGTGACTGGTGCTGCCCAAGGCATCGGTCGCGGGGTTGCCCTACAAGTGGCAGCCGAAGGCGCCCAGGTGGTCATGGCCGACCGTTCTGAATATGTCGCAGAAGTGCTGGCAGAGATTCAGGCCGCCGGTGGTGATGCGGTCACCATTAATGCTGACCTGGAAACCTATGCTGGCGCGCAGTCAGTGGTTGCCAAAGCCATCGACACTTACGGCCGCGTTGATATTTTAATCAACAACGTCGGCGGTGCCATCTGGATGAAACCTTTCCAGGAATTTTCTGAAGAAGAAATTATCAAGGAAGTGAACCGTTCACTGTTCCCAACCATGTGGTGCTGCCGCGCAGTATTGCCGGAAATGCTGAAAAATCAGAAAGGCACCATTGTAAACGTTTCATCTATTGCCACCTGTGGTATTAACCGTATTCCTTACTCTGCCTCTAAAGGCGGCGTCAATGCCCTGACCAAATCGCTGGCTTTTGCACATGCGAAAGATGGTATTCGTGTTAATGCCGTGGCAACTGGTGGAACTGAAGCACCACCACGTAAAGTGCCACGTAACACTGCCCCATTGTCTGAACAAGAACAGGCATGGATGCAGGAAGTGGTTGATCAGACCATTGATCGTACCTTCCTTGGCCGTTACGGCACCATTCAAGAACAAGTCAATGCTATTTTATTCCTGGCATCTGACGATGCGTCATATGTGACAGGCACAGTTGTTCCTGTCGGCGGTGGTGATCAGGGTTAACCTGATCATCTTTTTTGTACAGGATCATTGCCAGACTTGCACGGAGGCAAACAATGAGTCACCTGTTAGATACCTTAAGAAAAGACTGGTCCTTATCAGCCACAGTTGCAGGATTTTTAGCTGTACTGATTTCCTATGCCGGTCCTTTAATCATCTTCTTCCAGGCAGCCCAACAGGCTCAAGTGTCCAATGCCATGATGATTTCATGGATTTGGGGCATTTCTATTGGCGCAGCCGTTGCCGGTATCTTCCTTTCAATTAAATTCAAAGTTCCGGTGGTCACCGCCTGGTCGGCACCCGGAACGGCCTTGCTGGTCACCCTCTTTCCTGATATTTCCCTGAACGAAGCCGTTGCAGCCTACATCACCTCAGCCGTGGTGATTTTCATTATTGGGATTACCGGTTATTTCGACAAATTGCTGGCCTTAATTCCGCAAGCGGTTGCAGCAGGCATGATGGCCGGCATTTTGTGCCAGTTTGGCTTTGGTCTGTTTACCGCCAGTAACAACATGCCGTTTATTGTATTTGGCATGTTGCTGGCGTTCTTACTGGCCAAACGTTTTAGTCCGCGCTATGCCATGCTGTATGTGCTATTGACTGGAATTGGCCTGAGCCTGTTGCTCGGCACCATGAATCCGGTCGAAATGAGTTTTAGCCTGGCAGTGCCGCAGTTTATTGCGCCGGAATGGACCTGGAACTCGACCCTTAACCTGGCCTTACCGCTGATTTTAGTCAGCCTGTCTGGTCAGTTTCTACCGGGGATGGCCATTTTAAAGCTCAGTGGCTACGACACGCCGGCTAAACCCATTATTACCACCACCAGTATCGCTTCGCTGGCGGTGGCGTGTGTTGGCGGGATCACTATTGTCCTGGCCTCAATTACCGCCGCGCTGTGCATGGGCAAAGACGCGCATGAACTGAAAGAAAAGCGCTATATCGCCGGGATTGCCAACGGCCTGTTCTACATTTTAGGCGGTTTATTTGCCGGCAGCATTGTGATGCTGTTTAGCCTGCTCCCGAAAGAATTGGTGGCAGCATTGGCCGGTCTGGCACTTCTAGGAGCCATTGGCATCAATTTAAATGCCGCCATGCATCAGGAAAACCAGCGTGACGCAGCACTTATTACCTTCCTGGCAACTGCATCGGGTATGCAGTTTTTAGGTCTCAGCTCAGTTTTTTGGGGAATTTGTCTGGGTATTCTGGCTCATGTCATTTTAAGCAGAACCGGTTTATCAGGACTGACCTCACCTTCAAGCCCAAGCAAAAGCACGGGTCAATGAAGTTTGTTTGACTAGGAAACAACTATGATTGATAAAAGCTCAGCATCTTTAAAAGATGTGCTCTCTCAAATTAAAGATGGTTCAACCATCATGATTGGTGGTTTCGGTACTGCAGGTCAGCCTGCTGAACTGATTGATGGCCTGATTGAACTGGGCATCAAGGATTTGGTCATCGTCAATAACAATGCCGGTAATGGCGACTACGGTTTGGCCAAATTACTCAAAGCAGGCGCTGTACGTAAAATCATCTGCTCGTTCCCTCGTCAGTCTGACTCTTATATTTTTGATGAACTGTATCGTGCTGGCAAAATCGAGCTGGAACTGGTGCCGCAAGGTAACCTGGCTTGCCGTATTCAGGCTGCAGGTATGGGTTTAGGCCCAATCTACACCCCAACTGGCTTTGGTACTTTACTGGCTGAAGGTAAACCGACCTTAAATTACGAAGGCAAAGAATTCGTTCTGGAAAACCCGATTAAAGCCGATTTTGCTTTAATTAAAGCCTACAAAGGCGACCGTTGGGGCAACCTGGTGTACCGTAAATCTGCTCGTAACTTTGGCCCGATTATGGCCATGGCGGCAGATGTCACCATTGCACAGGTCGCTGAAGTGGTTGAACTGGGTGAGCTTGATCCTGAGCACATCATCACTCCGGGTATTTTTGTACAGCATGTGGTGTCAGTTGCTGCCAAACAGCCTGAACAATCAGCATAAATACGTGAAGGAGAACACGATGAGCTATACCAAATTAACACGTGACCAGATTGCTGAACGCGTTGCCCAAGACATTCCAGATGGTGCCTATGTCAACCTCGGGATTGGCCTGCCAACCAAAATTTCAAACTACCTGCCTGCAGATAAAGATGTATTCCTGCATTCTGAAAACGGTTTATTGGCCTTTGGTCCAAAACCTGCGCCAGGTGAAGAAGATCCGGAACTGATCAATGCCGGTAAAGAATATGTAACCATGCTAACCGGTGGCTGTTTCTTCCATCATGGAGATTCTTTCGCGATGATGCGTGGCGGTCACTTGGACATCGCCGTATTGGGTGCCTTCCAGATTGCAGAAAATGGTGACCTGGCCAACTGGCATACTGGTGCCCCAGATGCAATTCCTGCAGTAGGTGGTGCAATGGACCTTGCAGTTGGTGCCAAGAAAGTCTTTATCACTACCGATCACGTGACTAAAAAAGGCGAGCCGAAAATTGTAGCGGAGCTGAGCTATCCAGCAACTGGCCTGAAATGTGTAGATCGTATTTATACCGACCTGTGCGTGATTGATGTGACTGCTGAAGGCATGAAAGTGATTGAGAAAGTTGACGGTCTGTCATTTGAAGAGCTGCAATCCCTGACCGGTGCGAAGCTGATTGATGCGACACAGGGTTAAGTAATCCCTCCCAACCTCCCTGAGCGAGTTTTAAAGCACGGCTTTAAAAACTCAGCGCAAGCAAGGGAGGAAAAGTCCCTCTTTTCTAAAGGGGGATTTAGGGGGATTAAAAAAGAATTTAGGAAACAGAAAAAATGAAAAACGCATATATCATTGATGCTATTCGCACCCCATTCGGTCGCTACGCAGGTGGACTTGCTCCTGTACGTGCAGATGACCTGGGTGCCATTCCCATTCAGGCGCTGATGGAGCGTAACCCAAGTGTTAACTGGGAAAAAGTAGATGACGTGATTTACGGCTGTGCCAACCAGGCCGGTGAAGACAACCGTAACGTCGGCCGTATGTCTGCGCTATTGGCGGGTGTGCCGCATCAGGTGCCTGCAACAACCTTAAACCGTTTATGCGGCTCATCACTGGATGCGGTTGCCATGGCAGCGCGTACCATTAAAGCTGGTGAAGCACATCTGATTGTGGCGGGTGGTGTAGAAAGCATGTCACGTGCACCATTTGTGATGGGTAAATCTGAATCTGCCTATGGCCGTAGCCAGAAAATTGAAGACACCACCATGGGCTGGCGCTTCATTAACCCGAAACTGAAAGAAATGTATGGTGTTGAAACCATGCCACAAACTGCAGAAAACGTGGCAGAACAGTTCAACATTAACCGTGAAGATCAGGACAAGTTTGCGTTTGAAAGCCAGCAACGTACTGCTGCTGCCCAAGCCAAAGGTTTCTTTAAAAATGAAATCGTACCTGTGGTCATTCCACAGCGTAAAGGCGAACCAGTTGTGGTCGATACCGATGAGCATCCACGTGCATCAACCACGTTAGAAGGTCTGGCGAAACTCAAACCTGTGGTCAAAGCCGATGGTACTGTGACTGCCGGGAATGCCTCAGGTATTAACGATGGTGCAGCAGCATTATTAATTGCCTCTGATGAAGCGGTAGCGGAATACGGTTTAAAACCACGTGCCAAAATTATTGGTGCAACAGTAGTCGGTGTAGAACCACGCATTATGGGCTTTGGTCCAGCGCCAGCCATTAAAAAACTGTTGGCCCAAACCGGTCTGACGTTAGAGCAGATGGATGTGATTGAGCTAAACGAAGCTTTTGCTGCTCAAGCACTGGCGTGTACCCGCGACCTTGGTCTGGAAGATGGAGCTGCGAAAGTAAACCCGAATGGCGGTGCCATTTCACTGGGTCATCCACTCGGTGCATCAGGTGCGCGTCTGGTCACCACGGCCCTGAACCAGCTGGAAGCCACTGGCGGCAAATATGGCCTGTGCTCAATGTGTATTGGTGTCGGTCAAGGCATCGCTTTGATTATTGAACGCGTTTAAAGATACGATAACAAATTAAATTTCCCCTCCCTTTTTTAAAGGGAGGTCGGGAGGGATTCAATGCCAACATTTACATCTCAAGATGCTGAAATTAATTACCAAACCTTTGGTGATGCGACAAAACCTGCGCTGGTATTTTCTAACTCGCTAGGTACCAACTTTAAAATGTGGCAACCGCAAATTGACCACTTCCAGCAGGACTTTTTTGTCATTTGCTATGACACCCGTGGTCACGGCGCATCTTCTGCTCCACAAGGTCCATATACGCTTGACCAGCTCGGCCAAGACGTGGTGAATCTGCTCGATCATTTAAATATTGAAAAAGCAGCCTTCTGTGGTATTTCGATGGGTGGTTTGACCGGTCAGTGGCTGGCAATTAACAAGCCTGAACGTTTTAGCCATGTTGTGGTCTGTAATACGGCCGCTAAAATTGGTCAGGAACAGGCCTGGAATGAGCGTGCCACACTGGTCCGTGAACAAGGTTTGGCCCCTATTGCATCAACGGCGGCCGGTCGTTGGTTTACCGAACCCTTTATCCAAAGTAACGCAGCAACTGTAGCGACTCTTTCAAACGACCTGGGAGCTGGCAGCCCTGAGGGTTATGCAAGCTGCTGCGAAGCTTTGGCTAAAGCGGATGTACGTGAACAGTTAAAAGACATTCAGGTACCGGTATTCATTGTTGCTGGTCAGCAAGACCCGGTAACAACTGTAGCCGATGGTGAATTTATGCAACAACGCATTGCCAATGCTGAACTGTTTGAAATTAATGCTTCGCATATTTCCAATATTGAACAGCCAAAAGCCTTTAATCAGGCGGTGCAGGCGTTTATTCAACGCTAAACCCAGCTCGGTTGAAAGCATTTAAAAAAAGATAATCTCCGGATTATCTTTTTTTGTTTTTAGGCAATTTTTAAAAAGATTGATGATTCTACTGAGATGCCCTGCCCATCTACTTCAACTTTAAGCCCAGATCACCAGCATCGCGGCAATCACCACCAGTACTAAGCCCAGATGATCGGTTCGGGCCAGTTTTTCCTTAAAGAAAAAGGCAGAAATCAGCAAGCTAAATAGAATTTCAATCTGTCCCAAAGTTTTGACCAAGGCCACAGTCTGCATACTCATGGCACTAAACCAGCCAAGGGAGGCCAGAAAACTGCAAATACTCACCTTAAAGGTCAGTCCCAGCCGCTGCCACATGGCCTGTAAGGTATGCGGGCTAAACAGCCCCAAATACAACAACATGCTGATACATTGCAGCCCGATCACAAAACATAATACCCAGCCGGTACGATGTGAAAAGGGTAAATTCTCCAGTTCCAGACTCGCTTCACGCACCAGCAGTGAGGTAATGGCAAAACTGAGACCACTGCCCACCCCAATCGCCAACGTGCTGACAGAAAGCTTGGTATGGGCCGGCCCTTTACTAAGTAAAAAGACCGCCACGCCACCTAACACAACACCCACCCAGCCCAGCGGACTTAAATATTCGCCCAGTAGTGCCACGCCAATTAAGGCCGCCAGAATCGCCTCGCTTTTGGCCAGTCCAACACCAATGGCATAGTTTTTCTGCTTAAACAGCTGCACCATGAGAATGGTGGCCAGAATCTGGCTAAAAGCTGCCACGGCAATATACAGCCAGAATTTCCCGCTAAAGCTAACTGGCTTTGCGACAGGCTGCTGCAGATATAAAAAACTCAAATAACCGACCGCAAACGGTAAGGCAAAAATAAAGCGTGCCAGGGTGACGCCGTAAACATCAACCGTCATGCTGAGCTGTTTTTGAAAGGCATTGCGCCAGGCCTGCATAAATGCAGCCATCAGGGTAAAAAGAATCCAGGTACTGGCCATACGAGTATGAAAAATATGATCGGGAATAAGGTTTAATCTACTCCTTTCATGGCACAGATTCGACCATTTTTCATCCATTTACCGTGGCTTTGCTGAATAAATCTTCAATTCTGTCAATTTGCGGCTTTTATGTTCCCTTTAACCCGGAATGCGATGACTGCAAGGCACATGCTTGTGGTTTGCATCTACATGGTTTTTTGACTCAAAATGAGGCTAAGCGACTGATCGCATCAGGCAACTTTGTAAATTTGCTACAATTTTATAGCGGGTTTCAAATACCCTCCTGACTCAATCTATGTTTAGATAAATGGATGTATCCTGCAGGCTGAGGATCAAGAATGAAGTATTTTGAATGTGCGGTATGCCATCAGCAGATTTTTTTTGGTGCCTCATTTTGTGAATATTGCAAGGCGCCCATTGGCTTTGTCGCCTCCGAAAAAGATATGGGCACCTTTCGTAAGGATAGCGAAAATGAATGGGTCAGCCTGAATGAAAGCTATCGTAATCAGAAATTTAAGCCCTGTTTTAATTATAGTCACTATCAGGTCTGCAACTGGATGATTCCTGTCGATGATGAAAATATCTATTGCGAGTCCTGCCAGCTTACCCACACCATCCCCAATTTAGATGAACCGGAAAATATCCAGTACTGGCGTTATCTGGAACAGGCCAAACGGCGGTTTTTATATCTGGCGCAGCGCATGAATATTATGCCGCGGCCAAAACGTTCTGAAGATGACCGCTATGGCCTGCGCTATGAATTTCTAATGCCCATGGAAGGCCAACCGGTGCTGACCGGCCACGCCAATGGTCTAATTACCCTCAATGCCATTGAAGCCGATGTGGTCTATCGGGAAACCACGCGCGTAACCATGGGAGAAAACTACCGCACCCTGCTCGGCCATTTTCGCCATGAAAGCGGCCATTATTATTTTGATGTGATGCAAAACCGCCATCCGGAACTGGTCGATGAATTCCGCTACTATTTTGGTGATGAACGTCAGGATTATGGCATGGCGCTCAAACGCCATTATGAACAAGGCCCACCCTCCGACTGGCAGGACAGCTATATCAGCACCTATGCCACCACCCATCCCTGGGAAGACTGGGCTGAAACCTGGGCGCATTATCTGCACATGATGGATACTTTGGAAACCGCCTATTTTGCCGGAATCCGGGTGCAAGGCAACGGCCGTACCCTGGCCAATCTGTACTTTACCGAATGCCCGATTGGCGGCAAGGATATTGAACATATTCTAGAAAACTGGATTGCCCTGACCTTTAATCTGAATGCGCTGAATCGTAGTATCGGGCTGGATGATGCCTATCCGTTTAAACTGACCGAGCCGGTAAAAGACAAGCTGCGTTTTATTCACCGGCATGTGCTGGATAAAGCCTTTAAATCCAGTCAGGCCAGTCATCCTGCTTAAGATCGCTTTCAATTCAATGAGATTTGCTACACGATATAGCGTTTACTTAGGCCCCATTCGGCCAGAATCCGGCGGTATAAGGCCGATGCGCGATCTGCTTCAAAATGGGCTTCCATGCTTAAATCCAGCGGCAGTTCTTCCGGTTTCTGACTTTCTACCATATCCTGATCTTCGGCAAAAATCTGCGCATTAAAATCGTAAACTGCTTGCAGGTCGCCGGTGGTATCAAAATTCCGGGTTAAAGGCACAAATAACTGGGTCTGATTGGCCGATACCGGACAGCAGGCATTTAAGATTTTCAAGATGCCATTATTCGGAAAATAAATGGTCAAGGTCGCTGCAAAGGGTGGATAAACATCAAATTCACGCGTCCATAAAAAGCCTTCAGGTGCTAAATGCTGCATGCCATGCGGATAATTGCTGACATTAGAAATATAGATACTTTTCAGGCCATAGTCGGTACGTTCAGTATGATATTTCGGCACCACCGGATTGTCCCGATCAGCAAAGGCCTGATGATGTACCCAGGCAAAATGTGCAACATCAATAAAGCCTTCTAACTGACGGCCGCTAGAACCGGCAATATCCACACTGGGCGGTAAAATCGACTGATGATCAGCATCTTCCCAGGTATCCAGCACCGGAAAATTTGCCGCCTGTTCATCCCGCTCGAACAGGCTGGTCCAGACCAAGCCATATTTCAGCACCACCGGAAACGTGGTCAGGCTAAAACGCTCCGAAATCTGGGCCAGGTCGGGCTGGGCCGGAATTTTGGTGCATTTACCGGCACGGTTATAGTGCAGCCCATGGTAAGGACAGACAATTTCATCGCCCTCTACCCAGCCTTTGCTTAAAGGCACACCGCGATGTGGGCAAATATCCCGCACCAGCTGAATATCACCGCTTTCCGTCCGGTACAGTGCCATCTTCACATCCAGTAAAGTCACCTGTTGTGGCTGGCTGCTGACATCCTGAATTCGTGCCACCGGATACCAATGCTGCGCCAGAATATGCCAGTCACTGGCATCAAAGCGGCTGTCATGGGGTTGGTCAAACAGGTTGATTACAGGAATCGCATTCATAGGCTGACTCACTTTTAAGCTATACAGGGTCAAGAACAAACGGAAATCCGCGGTTTTCTCATGTCGTTTATTGTTAATTTCCTGTTTTAAATTAAGAGCTTCTGCTTTTTCTGTCTATTAGAATGTTTTTGATGATCTGTTCTAAAAATTCGAACACTTTAGTCAAAATTGGCCTGAACTGGCGCAGATCTTGCTCTTTTAAAATCTATCAATATCACGCTGGCCAGGTTTTAAATAGTGAATACCCCATTTTCGCGTTTTTCAGAATATTTTATTGCAGTGGCGCAAACCGGCAGCTTGCGTAAGGCAGCCGAACAGCTGTTTATTTCGGTATCTGCCGTGCATCGACAAATTGTACTGGCCGAACAGGAACTTGGGATTGCGCTGTTTGAACGTCTGAATCATGGGCTACGGCTGACTTTGGCCGGAGAGTTGCTGTATGCCGATCTATTAAAATGGCAAAAAGAATTTCAGCAGACCCGCATCCGTTTTGATGAAATTCAGGGCCTGCATCGTGGCAGCATTGAATTTGGCTTAATTTCAGCGCTCAGCGAAAGTTTTGTGCTGCATTCCATGCAACACATGAGCCAGCATTATCCCTGGATTGATTTTCACGTGCATGTGCTGGACAGTGAAAAAGTCGCGCAGATGATTCAGGCCGCGGAGCTGGATTTTGGTCTGCTGCTGAATCCGCAAGCACATCCGCATTTAGAGGTGGTGGCTTTTGTGGAAATTCCGCTGGGTTTTGTGATTCCGGTTGAGCATCCTCTGGCAGAACAAACACCGCTGTATTTTTCCGATACCTTGCCTTATGCCCATTTAATGCCAGCACCACCGCTGATTATTCATGAATATGTCAGCGCGCTGTATAAGCACCATCAGTTTAGTCCGCGCAGCCGCATCGAATGTAATGACATTCGTATGTTAATGTCATTGTTAAAGCAGAATTTGGGCCTGGGGCTAATGAGTTATTTAGATGCTCTGCCGCTCCTGGAGCATCAAACAGCCATCTTTAAACCGGTTCAGGACAAAGGTTTATATCCACTGACGCTGGCCCTGTGTGTGGCACCGAAACGGCAACTTTCCCGGATTGCGCAAATCATGATGAAACAGTTAACCGAGCAGCTGGAGCAGCTGCAACAGCAGATTGCCCAGCTTTAAAAAACCGGCTGAATCAAAGGTACTACATTGTCCCGTTGCAAACGACTGATGCCCTGCACTTTTTGCATTTGATACACCGTGGCCTGAAGTTCCAGCAATTCTTCCGGATGATGGGTCACATAAATCATGCCCAGCTGCAGTTCGCGCTGAATACGTTTTAAAAATGGCAGTATCTGCTGTTTTAACTGCTGATCCAGTCCGCTTAAAGGTTCATCCAGCAGCAATAACTGCGGTGCAGACAATAAAGCCCGGCCAATCGAAACGCGCTGCGCTTCCCCACCGGATAATTGATGCGCTTTGCGTCGAATCAGCCTGGACAGTTCTAACAACTCAACAATCTGCTCAAACTCAAATTTACGCTGTGCTAGCGGCTGTAAACCTTCTGCATATCTTAAATTCTGCTCAACATTCAAATGCGGAAATAACAGGGCCTTTTGAAAAATCAGGGCAATTTTACGTTGATGCACGGGCACAAACACCTGCTGCTGGGTATCGAGCAGTAAACGGTGATTCAGCACAATCCGGCCCTGTTGCGGCCGTAACAGTCCAGCCAGCAGATGCAAAAAGCTGGTTTTACCAGAACCGGAGGGCCCCAGAATGCCAACAATCTGCTCTGTACAGGCCAGCTGCAGCTGTAATTTGAACTGCGCATTCTGATAATCAATCTGACAATCCAGCATCAGCTTTGCCCCAATTTACGTTGATATCTGTGCAAAATAAAATAATTGGCCAGCAAGGCGGCAAAAGCCAAGCCGGTAGATAACAGCACCAGACGCATGGCAGCGGCTTCACCATCGGGCTGTTGAATGAGCGTATAAATAGCGATGGGAATGGTGCGGGTTTCATCCGGAATATTGCCAACGAAGGTAATAGTGGCACCAAATTCACCCAGACTACGGCTAAAACCTAAAATACTGCCCATGAGAATCCCGGGCAGCACCAGCGGTAAGCTAATACTGAAAAAGACTTTCAGCGGCGCAGCCCCAAGTGAGGCCGCCACCTGTTCCAGCTGTGGATTCAGCATTTGAAAAGACAAACGAATCGGTTGAACCAGCAAGGGAAATGCAACCAGCATGGCAGCCAGTACTGCACCTTTCCAGTTAAATGCCAGCTCAATACCCCAGTGGGCCAAAACCTGCCCAATCCAACCTTGCGGACTAAACAGCACCAGTAATGCATAGCCCAACACTACTGGCGGCAAAACCATCGGCAGTTGTAACATGGCTTCGATCAAAAACTTGCTGCGAAATTCATAGCGTGCCAGCATCCAGCCCAGACAAATTGCAAATGGCAGGCAAAACAAGGTCGCAACACTGGCCACTTTGGCAGACAGATACAAGGCACTTAGTTCTTCGGGACTCAGCATCAAAGCAGCAACCTAGGGGCGAAAACCATGTTGAACAAAAATCTTGTGAGCCGCGGCGCTACCCAAATAGCGCCCGAACTTGATCGCCTGACGATTCTTTTCACCCTGTTTGGTTAAAGCCACGGTATAGAGAATGTCCGGATGGGTTTGCACCGGAAACGTGCCCAGCACTTTTACTTTATCGCTACTGACGGCATCGCTGCGATAAACAATGCCGACCTGACAGGCACCGCGCTCGACAAAGGCCAAAGCAGCCCGGGCATCCGACGCGCCAATAATGCGTTTTTCCAGCCGTTTATACCAGCCCAGCTTGGTCAGACTATGTTTGGCATATTTTCCAACTGGCACCGAATCGACCTGTCCGGTGCACAACCGCCCTGTAAAGGCCTGAGGAAAATTAAAGGTAGGATGCGCCCGAAACGGAATCCGCGCATCTTTCAGGGCAATTGCCACCAGCTGGTTATAAATAATTGGTTTGACCTGACTGGCTTTGACCTTGTTGCGTTTCACCAGATAGGTCATCCAGTCCTGATCGGCCGGAAAATAAAGATCGACTTTTGCACCGCGGACAATATGTTTGGCCAGGGTCGATGAAGCGCCAAAAACCGGTACAATCTTGGCTTCTGGATATTGTAGCTGATAATGCCGAATCACATCCGTCAATGCCGGGCCCAGACTTGCAGCTGCATACACCTGAACGGAATTGGCTCGACTGAATGTGCTTAAGCACAAGGCGACACAGATTAAACCCAGTTGGATGGTCTTCAAAACGCACTCCCTCAATGCTGTATGAATATTCCCTTTAAGCATTGGCCTTTTTGAATCGGCTGATGGGCCGGCACACGCACCAGACAGTTGGCATACATCAGATTACTGAGCATATGCGACTGCTGCTTGGCTAAACTGTGCAGTTTCAACACCCCATCTTCAAAACAGGCGGCCATTCTTAAAATCCTTTCTCTCGCATCGGGCTTTAAGTCATGTTGTATTTGCCCTGTCCACCACGCGAGCGGCTGACTTTGCCCTTGTAATACTTCTAATAAAGTTTGCGTATAGATCGACATTCCAACATATACCGCCGCAGGATTGCCCGGCAATGCCAATAAGTGACAAAATTTGTTAGCCGATTTTCGGTATTTGGCAAATAAAACCGGTTTCCCCGGCTTCTGTTTCACTTTCCAGAACACCTGCTCAAAGCCTGCATTTAAAGCCACCGGACGGATAAAATCATAATCACCAACCGAAATTCCGCCGGTGCTGATGATGACATCATACTCCTCCTGAAGTTGCTGAAAGTATCGGATTAAGGCAATTTTATTATCTTCCACATGCACAATATGCACAGGTTGATGCCGTGCCTGACACCAGGCTGCAATTAAAGGCGCATTGGCATCAAAAATTTTTCCTGCTTGCAGATCTGCAGCCGACTGCGCGACTTCATCGCCGGTAATCAGCACGGCAACTTTAGGCTGCTGATAGACCTGTACCTGATCAATACCGGCCATGCTTAAGGCGGCAATTGCGCCGATATTTAAATATTGTCCGGCTGATGCCAGTAACTGACCTTGGCTAATTTCTTCGCCCACATCCCGGATATCGGCATGCAGTTTGAGCGCAGTCTCTAGCTGAATCAGATGGCTCGACATCCGCTGCACAATTTCCTGACGTGCCACCGTGGTGGTACCGGCAGGAATAGGCGCGCCGGTAAAAATACGCATCGCCTGTCCACGCTGCAGCGTCACATCGGCTGACTGTCCGGCCCTGATTTCACCGATTAGCTGGAACTGCTCGCCTGCCGCTATCTCTCCACTTGTACAGAGTGCATAGCCATCGACCGCGCTTTGCGAAAATAAAGGCAGATCAATCCCCGCATAAATATCTTCAGCTAAATAGCGATGCAAGCCCTGTTGTAGTTGCAGGGTTTCCACCTCCAGACAGGGTGTTGCCGTAATCATCTTGTCTAGCGCCTGATCCAGACTGATCAGCCCGCTTTCTGCACCACAGCCTGACATTATTGATAGCCTCCTGCATGTGGAATGTTTTTCTGCACATCAAAGACATGCACCAAGGCCGGTAATACCGCCAGCAAGGACTCTTGGGCACCCTGACGGCTGCCCGGTAAAGTCATCACCAGACTATTTTCAATATAGCCAGCGACCCCACGGCTTAAAGCTGCATACGGCGTGCGTTTCTGGCCAAAACTGCGCGAGGCTTCCATCAGCCCCGGAATTTCCCGTTCTAATAGCGGAGCCAGGGTTTCTACGGTTAAATCTTTCGGGCCAAGACCGGTGCCGCCGACGGTTAAAATCAGCGGATACTGATTTTTCTGCTGTTCAATTAAAGCCAGCAGCTGTTCCGGGCTATCCGGAATCACCTGATACTGAACCTGCTGGAAATTGGCCTCTGCCAATATTTCCAGAATATTCTGGCCGGCGGTATCCGGTTTTTTACCCGCGGCGACGGTATCGGACAGCACAATCACCGAAGCCGGCATCGGCTGCGCCAAGACCCGGCTAAAATGGGATTTACCGCCTTTTTTCTGCTGTAATTTGCATTGATCCAGACACAAATCTTCCGGTTCACAGTGCGGTTTCAGCATGTCGTATAAGGTCAGTCCGGCCAGACTGGCTGCGGTTAAGGCTTCCATCTCGACACCGGTCGGACCAATAGTTTCTACCGTGGCAATAATCTCGACATGCTGTTCATGCAGTTCATAATCCACATCGGCCCGGTAAATGGGTAAAGGATGGCATAGCGGAATCAGCTCATCGGTACGTTTAGCCGCCAGAATACCGGCAATACGCGCGGTTTTCAGCGCATCGCCTTTTTCAGTATTGCCCTGACGCAGCAGCTCGATACAATGCGGCGGCGCATATAAAATGGCGCTGGCCACCGCAGTACGATAGGTTTCGGCTTTCATGCCTACATTTTTCATGACGGTATTCCGGAATTATTGATTTAAAAAAATTAGGCTTAACATCAAATTTAAAGCGGCCATTGATAGGCGTTTTCGCCTGCATGGGAGTGATTGCAGCAATCGGTATGCGTATTCGCTTCCACTGGCGGATGATCTTTACGAATACAGCAGCCTTCGACATACTGGCTGCTGCCATCGCAATAAAATTCTTCTTTCCAGACCGGGACTTCATGTTTGACCCGCTCCACCGCCACCTCACAGGCCTGAAAGGCTTCACGGCGATGCGGTGCATACGCCATGGCAATAATTGCGGTTTCACCAATAGCTAAATCCCCAATCCGGTGGATGACCCGCACATACGACACGCCATATTGCTGCTGAATTTCCTGCTCAATCTGCCGGATCATTTTTTCTGCCACCGGTGCATAGGCGGTATATTTCAGCGACTGCACCGCTTTACCTTCATGATGGTTGCGGACTGTGCCCACAAAAATGCCAATGCCACCACATTCGGGAAAGTGCTGAATCTCATCGAAGCTGGACTGGCTGAGTGGCATATCCTGAATCCGGGCAAACTGTTTTAGATGTTGCATCGTTTAACCTCCTGCCACCGGTGACAGCAACACCAGCGTGGTACTGTGCTGCAAAGTCTGCTGGCGTGGCACAATATCTTCACCAATCGCGCAGGCACAACGTTCGACCAGAGACGCTGCCGCTGGATAACTGTGGTTTAACTGCAGCAACAAGTCCGCAATGGCCGTACCGGGCAGGCACTGCATCTGAATAGTTTCTGGCAGCGCCTGTTTTACAGCGCCAAAGGCTTCAATCTGAATCAGGATATCGTGCATACTTAACCTCCAATCATATACATGCTGATTTTCCGGGTACTCCCGGCAGTGGTTGTGGCTTGAGAATGAATGGCATGAAAGCCGGCTTTTTTCTGCCAGATATAGCTTTGTAATTGCTGCAGTAACTGCTCACGTGCCACGGGCGCCGTGTGAGTCTGTAGCTGTTCAATCAATACTTTTAAGGGCACAGGCTGTTCGGCAAACAGGCAGTTATACAGTTCACCCTGGGCACTTAAACGCAACCGGTCACACTGGCCACAAAAGGCATGACTGATGGTGGAAATAATCCCTACCGGGTGGCCATCGACCCGATATTCCCGTGCCGGATTCGCGCCTTGACTGTGGATGGCTTCGACCGGAAAATGCTGGCTTAAGCGCTGCAAAATTTCCTGCTCGGTGACTACATGCGCGGCGCTCCAGTGACCATCACCATCCAGCGGCATAAATTCAATAAAACGTAGCGCAATCTGCCGGGCTTTGCTCCACTGCAAAAGTGGCACCATCTGGTCGTCATTAATGCCTTTGATTAGCACGCTATTCAGTTTGATGGGCAAATGCGCCTGCTGCGCGGCCTGAATCCCGTCGAGTACCGGCTGTAACTGTTTTTGGGTTAGCGTAAAAAACTGCTGCGGATCTAAACTGTCCAGACTGATATTTAAATCATCCAGACCGGCCTGTTTTAATTCCTGCGCATAGCGGCTTAAATAATGGCCATTTGTGGTCATGGAAATTCGCGCCAAGCCCAATTGGCGTAAGGGCTGTAAATCCCGGATAAAATGCACCACACCCTGGCGCATCAGCGGTTCGCCGCCAGTAATGCGGATATGCTGAATACCCTGCTCAACCATCAACTGGCAAAACTGCAGCAAGGCCTCAAAACTCAGCAGCTGATGTTTCTTCATCCATTCAGGATGTTCAGGCATGCAGTAGACACATTTAAAATTGCAACGATCGGTCACAGAAATCCGCAGCTTGCGTTTGCTCCGGCCAAACTGATCCTGAAAATATGCGGGTCTCACGGGAATCTGGGGATTGATCACGCCTGTTATCCTCTGGGCAATTGCTTCATGGCTGTGCAATGGGCAATAGGTTTGCACGGATCACATGCCGCGCTTTAGGCTTGAATTTGCAATTAATGTTCCAACTTTGGGCTTTTGATAAAGAGAGTGTTTAAATTCTGCCCAGCACATGTTAGAAGCGAAGAAATGAGATGATTTTTAAAGAAATTTCAGCTGACGATACTGTTGCAGTTCATCCAGCGAGTTAATACTGTGAAAAAATAGCGCACGATTTTTAAATTTTGCCACCTGAGCATGCATTTCTGCGAAACAATGCTTTAAACTGCGCTGATGTTGTGCAAGATGCGCGCGAAGTGTGGGCAAACTGCTGCGTTTCATCAGACAAAATGGATACAGCGCCTGCCCGTTCATCATCACATAGGCCACGTCGGCCTGCGGCTGTCTGGCCAGACGCTGATGCAACCGTGGCAGCACATCGGGCGGAATATAGGTCACATCACAGGGAATAAACAGCACATAGTCGGCCTGTACATGGCCCCAGGCGCTTTTCATGCCCATCAACGGGCCTAGAAAACCGCCTTCATCATCATGATAACAATGCAGTTGCGGCAGCAATCTGGCATAAATGGAACGATCACGATGGCTATTGATCCACAATTGCTGAATTTCCGTTTTAAAGCGCCGCTGGATTTTGAGCAGCTGGATATCATCATCAAACTTTTGCAGCAGCTTGTTCATACCATTCATGCGGCGGGCTTGGCCGCCCGCCAGAATGACCAGATCCGTGGCAGGATAATCTGCCTGCATGGTGGCGGAGTTGCGACTCATGGCATTTCCTCCACCTGACAGGCTTTAATCAGGCCACGAATTTCCGGTAAACATGAGCCGCAATTGCCGCCAGCTTTTAAATAGGCCGTGACCTGTTTTTCATGGCTTAACTGCTGCTCCCGAATGGTCTGGATGATACGGTTTTTACCGACTTTAAAGCAGCTACACACCAACGGCCCTTCATTGTTCTTTACCGACATGGCCTGTCCGGCCAGCAAAGCTTTACGATGCGTGGCACTTAAACGCTCACGTTTAAACAGGCTGGCGACCCAGTCCCGATCGGGCAATAAGGCTTTGGGCGCGATATACAGGCTGGCGATTAAAATGCCGTCCTGTAATACCACGCTATGGCTGATGAATGCCGATGGATCTTCCAGCTGCAGCCATTCAAAGCGGCTATCTTCCAGCTGCAGCAGCTGTTTAATCTGTGCAGCGGTATGTTTAAATTTTTTCCGGTCGGCCAGTTCATAACGCACCGCTTTGGCGGTCTGAATCTTGCTCCACCACGCCACCTGCGCCAAAGTAGCCTGAACTGCCGCTTCATGACCGTGGCGAATATACAGCACGCCCTGCCAGTCGGTATAAAATGGCTGGATGCTGACCGGGGTATTTTTAAATTCCGGTTCGCCGGAAATGGCATCGACCACCGGATTGACCACTTTTCCAATTCGCGCATCGGAAGCGACCTGATCATTCCAGTGAATGGGTGCAAACAGCTGGCCACGGCGAATACCAGTCGAGACTTCAACCCGCAGTACACAGCTGCCCCAACGGGATTTCAGCTCCACCAGTTCCCCATCTTTCAAGCCATATTTCAGTGCATCATTGGGGTGAATTTCACAATAGGGTTCAACTTTGTGAGTGCTTAAATTGGCCGATAAACCGGTACGGCTCATGGTGTGCCACTGGTCACGAATCCGGCCGGTATTTAGAATGAGAGGATAATCTTCACAAGCGCCATGCACCGGGTCGATGGCCTGAGTGGCAATAAAACGGGCTTTGCCATTCGGAAAGCTAAACTGTCCCTGAGCAAATAGCTGTTCAACCGGTGGATTCTGCTGAGTGGTCAACACCGGCCATTGCAGCGGCTGCAGCTGTTCATACTGTTGCAGGCTTAGCTGGCTCAGACCACTTAAATTAAAGTAGCGAAATAGCGGATAGTCCTGACGCTGTGTCACCGGAGCATTTTCACAGGCCGATAAAGCCGCATGTTCCAGAAAAATCTCATGCACATGCTGATAATCGAAACCGTGAAAGCCCATAGCCTTGGCTACCTGACTGATCGCCCACCAGTCGGCCTTGGCCTGACCCGGTGCGGGCAAAAAGGCACGCTGTCTGGAAATGCGCCGTTCGGAATTGGTAACACTGCCCTCTTTTTCGCCCCAACCCAAAGCCGGTAATAAAATATCGGCATAGGCGGTGCTATCGGTATCCTGACAGATATCCGACACCACCACAAAATCACACTGCGCCAAGGCGCGTTTGACCTGATCGGCATTGGGTAAACTCACCACCGGATTGGTGGCCATAATCCACAGTGCCTTGATTTTCCCGGCTTCTACCGCCTCAAACAGATCGACCGCTTTTAACCCCGCTTGGGTGGCAATTTTTGGACTGTTCCAGAACTGTTGTACCAGCTGCTGATGGGCTGGCTGATCCAGATCCAGATGCGCGGCCAGCATATTGGCCAGTCCACCCACTTCACGCCCGCCCATTGCATTCGGTTGTCCGGTCATGGAAAACGGTGCTGCGCCCGGCTTGCCAATTTTGCCGGTCAACATATGACAATTGATAATACTGTTGGCTTTATTGACCCCTTGTGAAGACTGGTTCACCCCCATCGAAAACAGGGTCATGACTTTGTCAGTCTGGGCAAATTTTTCAAAAAATAGCTGTAATTTCTCGGCAGAAATCCCGGTACGCGCTGCCACATTTTCCAGCTGCTGCTCCGCGGCGCTGGCTTCTAACGCCTGCTGCAAACCTTCGGTATAGGCAGCGGTAAAATTGTGGTCCTGATGACCATTTTGCTGTAAGTACTGCAGCAAGCCGTTAAATAATGCAACATCTTGCCCGAGCATAATCGGCAAATGTAAATCGGCCGCTTCACAGGTCGCGGTAAAGCGTGGGTCGACCACCACCACAAACAGATTGCGCTGTTCTTTGGCCTGCATAATACGCTGATACAGAACCGGATGGCACCAGGCAGTATTGGAACCGACCAGCACCACCATCTCGGTCTGTTCAAAATCTGCATAGCTGGCAGGCACCAGATCTTCACCAAAGGCCCGTTTATGCGCCGCCACCGCAGAAGACATACACAGCCGCGAGTTGGTATCAATATTAGCCGTGCCCAAATAACCTTTGACGAATTTATTGACCACATAATAGTCTTCGGTCAGCAATTGCCCCGAAACATAAAAAGCAATACTTTCCGGGCCATATTGCTCAATACAATGCTGGAATTTTTGCGCAATTTCGGTGGTGGCAGTCTGCCAGTCTGTTGGCTGACGGTTGTCCTTACGGCCCAGCATTGGGGTTAATACCCGTGTCTCTAGCCCCAAGGTATCGGCCAGATTGCTACCTTTAATACACAGCTTGCCAAAGTTGGCTGGATGCTGCACATCGCCTTCGACTTTCACCTGCACGCCTTGTGGTGAATGGCTGACATGAGTCCTCACCCCACAACCAACCCCACAATAAGGACAGGTGGTTTGCGTAGTCATCGTTTTTAATTCTGTGGAGCTTTCAAGTTCCACAACGGGAATGCTGTTCATGGATGCTCCTTAGGTGCTGAAACACAATTTAATTCTTTTCAAAAAGATTCATTCCAACGCTGTCTTTTCAATGCAACTCATTTATCTGGATTAAGCTTCGGTTCGACCTACTTTTCTTTCGGGAAAAGTAGGCAAAACCTGAGCCACACTGTGGCGTAAGAACCGCAAAACTCGCCTTCATCGGGCATTTATCAAAAAGGTTGCAGAAACATTCATTTTCATATTTTGTCCTGGCTCAAACAGTTGCGGATGACGTTTCCGTGTATCCGCTTAAGTACAGGACAGAATAGTTTGTTCTTAACCCGCTTTCTTTAATGCAAAATCTTTACCAAACAGCAGTTTGTTGCGGATTTGATGAATCGGGGTCTGATCTGCAATCAGCTCGGCATACCATGCACCATCCTCGGTATCACCAAACAGTACTGCACCAATGACTTTGTCTTTCTGGATGATGATGCGTTTATAAATCTGACGTTTTTCATCATTCAGGACAATGTCTTCAAAATCATCTTCCGGTTCAAAATTACCGGCCGAGAACACATCACAACCACTGACTTTGAGCTGGGTCGGAACAGTAGGTGCCTTAAAGGTCAGGCTGCCGTGCTCTGCTAGATGCGAGGCACAAATGAAGGCCTGTCCCCACAGTGGCTCTACCAGACCAAAAGTTTGGCCACGATGTTCGATACATTCACCGACTGCATAAATACTCGGGTCATAACTTTGCATGGTGTCATTGACCAGCACCCCACGCTGACAGCGCAGGCCGGCACTTTGCGCCAGGGCAATATTCGGACGGATTCCCACCGCAAACACCACCAGATCGGCATCGAGCAGCGTGCCATCTTTTAACCGGACTTGTGTCACATGGCCATTTTCACCAAGCAGCGTTTCGGTATTGGCTTCGGTCAGTACGCGAATACCCTTTTCTTCAATACTGTTTTTCAACATTAAGCTGGCTTTGCTATCCAGCTGACGATCCATAATACGGTCCATTAGATGCAGTACGGTAACGTTCATGCCACGCTGTTTCAAACCATAGGCCGCTTCAAGTCCAAGTAAACCACCACCAATAACCACAGCATTTCGTTTCTGTTCGCAATATTCCAGCATCCGGTTCACATCATAGATATCGCGGAAGCTAAGCACACCGTCCAGCTCTGTGCCCGGAATTGGGGGAATAAAGGGCTGCGAGCCAGTGGCTAAAATCAGCCGGTCATAATTCACCACCTGCCCCGACTGGGTGAAGACTTGCTTGCGTGGACGATCAATTTTCACCGCAGCATCACCGGCAATCAGCTGAATACCTTTTTCGGCATACCAGGCATGCGGATGCAACATGATATCGTCCACCGTTTTATCACCGGCCAAGACCGGGGACAGCATAATCCGGTTGTAGTTGCCCCACGGTTCTTCGCCAATCACGGTAATCTCGTAACGATCAGGTGCCATATCCAGCAAATCTTCCAGACAGCGCATGCCCGCCAGACCATTACCCACCAGCACCAGCTTCATTTTTTCCTGTTGCACGCCATTATTGGTGATATAGGTTTTTTGTGCGGTCGGACTGACAAAAACCCGGCCCTGTTCAATTTTGCTTGGAAACACCAGTAATTTCTGGTCTTTATCTTCCAGACAGCGGCCGGTGGCCAGACTGAAATGCTGTTTATAGATTGGTGATGCCACCACACGCTCACCTTGCAAATCACCCAGAATACCGCGCGACATCACATTGGCGCCGCTAAACGGGTCCTGATTACTCAGGGCATAAACACGCTGTTCCTGCCCCACACGGAAAATTGCAATCTGCTGGCCTTCCACCAAGGCTGCCACGCCGGTATGTGGTGTAATCTCCTCCAGATGACAGACCTCTACCCAATCCAATTCATTCATATCTTTTAAAATTGTCATCATCGTTATCCTGTGCTTTGGCATCTTCTGCTGCATATCTCATTTGGTTTTTCTGGCGGATTTGCTTCAGAAGATGTGTCTTGATCTTGAAGGTTATGCCTGCATCACCGGAATCCGGCTTTCATCACGCTCGGCCGCCGTTTTCGGGCGAATCTGCCCACGTTCGGTGGCAAACTGGATGTGCGGATCGTGTTGCTGCTCGGCTTTGGCATTGATAAAGGTTTTAAAGCGTTTACGTACTTCCGGATCTTCAATCGCGGTACGCCATTCATCCTGATAAGTACCCACCACATGCTGCATGCGGCGTTCTAGTTCTTCGGCCAGACCTAAGGAATCGTGCACAATCACGTCTTTCAGATAATCCAGCCCGCCCTCCAGGTTGTCGCGCCAAACCGAAGTACGTTGTAAACGGTCTGCGGTTTGAATGTAGAACATAAAGAAGCGGTCGATGTATTTGATTAAGGTACTGGTATCCAGATCGGAAGCCAGCAGCTCGGCATGACGCGGTTTCATGCCACCGTTACCGCAAACATACAGGTTCCAGCCTTTTTCAGTGGCAATCACGCCCACGTCTTTACTTTGTGCTTCGGCACATTCACGGGTACAGCCAGATACCGCCATTTTCAGTTTGTGCGGAGAACGCAGGCCTTTGTAACGGTTTTCCAGGAAAATCGCCAAGCCAACTGAATCATCCACGCCATAACGGCACCAGGTGCTACCCACGCAAGATTTCACGGTACGCAGTGATTTGCCGTAGGCATGACCCGATTCAAAACCGGCATCAATCAGTTTTTGCCAGATTTCCGGTAACTGATGTACCTGCGCCCCAAACATATCCACGCGCTGACCACCGGTCAGTTTGGTGTACAGGCCGTATTCCTTGGCAATCTGGCCAATGGCAATCAGGCCATCTGGAGTCACTTCACCACCGGCCATTCGTGGGACCACCGAATAAGAACCATCTTTCTGGATATTGCCCAGATAGTAGTCATTGCTATCTTGCAGGCCGGCATGACTTGGTTTTAGCACAAAGTCATTCCAGCAGGAGGCCAGAATATTGGCCACAGTTGGTTTACAGATATCACAGCCCAGACCGTGACCATGTTGCTGGATTAAATCTTCAAAAGTCTTGATCTCGTTCACACGCACCAGGTGATACAGTTCCTGACGCGAATAGGCAAAGTGTTCACAAAGATGGTTATTGACCGTCACCCCTTGACGCTGCAATTCGGCTTTTAATACCTGAGTCACTAAAGGTGCACAGCCCCCACAAGCAGTTGCGGCCTGGGTACATTTCTTCAGTGCACCGAGTGAAGTTGAACCGGCTTCAATCGCCTGGCAGATATCGGCTTTAGACACGTTATTACAGGAACAGATGGTGGCGCTGTCTGGCAGCAAATCGACACCGCTGCCACCGGCTTTGGCACCTGACTCAGCAAAGCCCGGCATGATCAGGCTTTCTGGCTGTTCTGGAACTGCCAGACCATTCAGCATCATTTGCAGTAGATCGTTATATTCTTTAGCACAGCCAACCAGCACCGCACCCAGCAATCGGTTTTTTTCCGCATTAACCACAATTTTCTTGTAGATCAGCGCATCTTCATCGGCATAAAAATAGCTGAGTGAATTTGGAGTCATGGCATGTGCATCACCAATAGATGCCACATCCACACCCATCAGCTTTAATTTAGTGCTCATGTCGGCGCCAGCAAAGCAGTTCGGGTTTTGCTGCATCACATGCTTGGCGGCAATTCGAGCCATGTCATAGCCCGGTGCGACCAGACCGTAAATCTTGTTTTGCCACAGCGCACATTCCCCAATCGCATAAATATCCGGATTGGAAGTCTGACAGTAATCATTAATCACAATCCCGCCGCGCTCGCCAATGCTGAGTCCGCTTTGGCGCGCCAGTTCATCACGTGGACGAATCCCGGCAGAAAACAGGATGATATCGGTTTCCAGTTCAGCGCCATCACCAAACTTCATCACATGCTTGGCCGACGCGCCATCTTCAATTGAGGAGGTGGCTTTCTGGGTATGGACTTTCACGCCCAGATCTTCAATTTTGCTGCGCAGCACCTTACCGCCCAGGTCATCAACCTGCACCGCCATCAGACGCGGCGCAAACTCGACTACATGGGTTTCCAGATTTAGGTCTTTTAAGGCTTTGGCTGCTTCCAGACCAAGTAAACCGCCACCAATCACGACACCAGATTTGGCATTCAGACTAGCGGCTTTAATTGCATCCAGATCTTCAATAGTGCGGTAAACAAAGCAGTTTTCACGGTCATTGCCCGGAATAGGTGGCACAAAGGCATAAGAGCCCGTCGCCAGTACCAGTTTGTCATAGGCAATCACATCACCCTGATTGGTGGTGACCAGTTTATGTACCGGGTCAATAGCCGTGGCTTTGGTATTGAGGCGCAGATCAATGCCATAGGCATCGGCGAAGTCACTGCGGCATAGACTTAGGTCTTTGGCAGACTTGCCGGTGAAGTATTCAGTTAAATGTACGCGATCATAAGCCAAACGCGGTTCTTCTGCCAAAATGGTGATTTCAACTTCATCGCCCGCAGTTTCCAAAACCGATTCGATAAATTTGTGGCCGACCATACCGTGGCCAATCATGACAAGTTTCATACAGTTCTCCTCAATAATATTCTGTGTTGGCTTAGGCTGCGTTATTGCGTTCAACAATGGCCTGTTCGAACAGGCGTTGTTCTTTTTCTTTGTGCTCCACCGAGAAGCGAATCATCAGGACAAAACTTGCGGCAATTACCACCAGTCCGCCCAGAACCATCAGGCAGGTCTGAATATCCAGTACGCCTTTTAACAGGAAGCCTGCGGCGACTGCGCCGACGTTCCCACCGGCACCAATAATGCCGGCCACACCGCCCAGTGCATCGCGGTCAATAAATGGCACCAGTGCATAGGTCGCGCCGCAAGCCATGTGAGTAAACAGGGCAAAAATGGTCATGACTAAAATGGCCAGCATGGCACTGTTCATTTGCGAGAACAGAATCAGGAACAAGCCTTCCATTAAAATCATGGCAAACAGCACTGTTGTACGCCCATCCAGACCGCTTTTTAGTGCCACCTTGTCAGAGACAATGCCGCCCAATGCACGGGCAAACAGGGCCAGCAAACCGAAGATGCCCGCTGCCATGCCAGCTTCTTTCAGGCCAAAGCTGAAGTGTTCGACGTAATACATCGCCACAATGTTGTGAATAAAGATTTCAATCCCGAAACAGGCAGCATAGGCACCAAATAAAATCCAGACGCGGTAGTTACGTGCAGCATGCAGCAGAATCGCCATACCGCCTTTTTTGTCGCTGCCGACCTGAATGCCCTGTTCGCGTAATTCTTTAAAGTTGCCTTGGGTACAGTCCTGAGTCAGTTTCCAGTACAGGATGCCGACAATAATCATCATGATGCCCGGTACCAGCAAAGCAATACGCCAACCCATGGCCTGCTCGACCCCAAACATCACCAAGGCAGATAACAGCAAAGGCATCAGCGCCTGGGTAGCGCCGCCGCCGGCATTGCCCCAGCCTGCCGTAGTGGCATTGGCTGTTCCCACCACATTCGGTGCAAACATGATGCTGGTGTGATATTGGGTAATCACGAAGCTGGCACCAATGGCGCCAATCAGCAAACGGAAAAACAGGAAGGATTCATAACTGTTGGAAGCTGCCACCCCAAACACCGGAATACTGCCGATAATTAGCAAGGCGGTATAGGTTTTGCGCGGGCCGTATTTATCACACAGCGGCCCGACAATTAAACGGACCAGAATGGTGATGGCCACCGCGGCAATATTGATATTGGCGATCTGATCTTTGGTTAGGTTGAACTCGCCGGCAATGACTGGCATTAACGGTGCGCAGGCAAACCAGGCAAAGAAACAGACAAAAAATGCGAGCCAACTCATATGGAAGGCTCTCATCGCTGAAGTTTTAAAGTTAAATAGACTTATTTTTGTCGCTTTATTCGCTTGCAAATTTGAAGACATAACCATCTCCTACCTGAACTGAACGTGTGGGTTAACCTGCTATACGGATAGCTGCATAACAGATTCGAACAGAGCGGACGTCGTTGGCCGTCTTTCAAATTTTGGGAGTCTTCTTTGACTCAGCTGGAATAATGCAGATAGTGTGCCAACTTTTTAGAAAAGCCCATTAGCTTGCTGTTTTTTATTGGGTTTTGAAAGTTATTTATTCTGGGTGAATGTATTCAGATGCTGTCTACCTCCCGATTTCACGGTTCTGGCAGCCTCCTGTTTTATTTTTTGAAGTCCCCTGCCTTATCTTGGTGCGTTTTGTTTCATGCAAGTGCATCTTCCCGTCAAGCTCAGATTTAATTTTTGATTTTAAAGGTTTTATTTTAATAAATTCGGGTTTGGCACCATCTTTGCATTATTAAAAGTACTCGTTGTACAGACTCTATTGAGAGTTGCATGCCAAAACTGAAAATCGCGTTAATTGATGATGATCTCGAGCGCGCAGAGTTCATCAAAACCTCCTTAATTCAGCATGAATTTGAGGTGGTTGCCTGTTTAATTATCAATCATTCCAATATGTTCCATTTACAGCAACTGCATGCCGATGTGATTCTGCTGGATATGGACCATCCACATCGGGACATTATTGAAAGCTGCGTCAGCCAGTTTGATTTACCAACCGTGCTGTTCACCAAAAACAGCCACAAAGACACCATCAAAAATGCCATTGATGCCGGTGTTACGGCTTATATTGTCGATGGGATTGATCCGGCCAAACTGGACAGCATTCTGGAAATTTCCATCGAGCAGTTTAAAAAACACAAAAAGCTGCTGCACGATCTGGAAGAAACCAAAGGCAAACTGGCTGACCGTAAAGATATCGAAAAAGCCAAGGTCTTGCTGATGCAGATGCATGCCTTAAGCGAAGAAGATGCCTTTGGCCTGCTACGCAAAAATGCCATGAGCCACCGGATGACCATTGGTGAAATGGCACGGCGCCTGCTCGATGCCCAGCAACTCCTGCAAAAACAATTTAAGGATTAGCCATGCATAACTTAGAAAAAACCAAACTTCAGATTGGCTATATTCCTTTGCTCGACTGCGTCGCCATTTTATGGGCCAAACAGCGTGGCTTTTTTGCCGATGCCGGCCTCAATGTCGAACTGCTAAAAGAACCGTCCTGGGCCAGTTTAAGAGACCGGCTGGCCTTTGGTTTTATGGATGCCGCGCATTGCCTGTCGGCCATGTTACCGGCGGCGGCGCTCGGCACCGACCAACTGGGGATTCCGCTGCAAACGCCGCTGGTGCTAAGTACCAATCAGGCTTACATCAGCCTGAGTCAATCGCTGTGTTTTGAACTGGGCATCCAGCCGGAAGATGATGCCGCACACATTGCCAAAAAACTGATAAACGCGCATCAGCAACGCCCGATACAGCTGGCGCACGTCTTTCACGCCTCGATTCATCATTACTGTTTAAGAGAATGGCTGGCCTTGGCCGACCCGATCCTGGCGAAAAATATTCAGCTCATTACGCTGCCACCACCGTATATGGTCGAAGCGATTTCCCAGCAGCAGATTGATGGCTTTTGCGTTGGCGAACCCTGGAATACCCAGGCCGAATTACAAGGCTATTCTAAAATCCTGCTCTCGGGTCAGCAGGTTATTCCGCAAGTGGCTGATAAAGTACTGGCGGTAACCGCAGAATGGGCCGCCCAGCATCCGAATACCTTAAATGCCATGACCTCTGCCATTCAGCGCGCGCAAGCCGAATTGCAACAGCTGGAAGATGTACAAGCGGTCTGGCAAATGCTAAATGAGGCCGGCATCATCCAGTTTCCTTGCTCCGCACAGGTCCATGTCGAGCGCTATTATTTTATTCAGAATATTATTCGCAGTTTGGTGGATGAATCGTCAGCCCAGCCGCAAGCGCAGGATTTTGTCTGGCTCACCGAACAAATGTTGAAATGGGATGCGCTGGATGTGCCCGAGGTGGAGAGTGCTGCGGTCAGTCAACGCTGTATTTATCCGCTACCCTCAGGTCACGCCGAATAAAAAAAGCCCGCAACGATGGCGAGCTTTTTTATGGCTATTTTTGCAGTCGACAGACTTAGTCGGCAGAAATATCTTCAAACAGCACTGAAGATAAATAGCGCTCGCCACCATCTGGCAAAATCACCACAATATTTTTACCGGCATTTTCCGGACGTGCAGCCAGCTGTGCCGCAGCCGCCATTGCGGCACCACTGGAAATTCCAACCAGAATGCCTTCCTGGGTTGCCGTCTTACGCGCAAAATCAATTGCTTCCTGGCTTGGAATGGCAATGACTTCATCAACCAGGTCTAAATCGAGGTTTTTAGGAATAAAGTTGGCGCCAATACCCTGAATTTTGTGTGGTGCCGGGCTAATCGCTTCACCACGTTTGGCCTGACCAATAATGGCCGATTCTGCCGGCTCAACCGCCACCGAATACAACGGCTGGTTCTGCACTTTTTCGAAATAACGCGAAATACCGGTAAGCGTACCGCCTGTGCCCACGCCGGCAACCAGAATATCGACCTGACCGCCTGTGGCCTGCCAGATTTCTACCCCGGTGGTTTTTTCATGAATGTCCGGGTTGGCCGGGTTTTCAAACTGCTGCGGCATAAAATAGACATCCGGTTGCTCGGCCACCAGACGCTCAGCTTCTTCAATCGCGCCTTTCATGCCTTTGGCTGGCTCGGTCAGTACCAGATTGGCCCCCAGCGCTTTTAATACTTTACGGCGTTCAATACTCATGCTGGCCGGCATGGTTAAAGTAATCGGATAACCTTTGGCTGCTGCTACAAAAGCCAGCGCGATACCGGTGTTGCCGCTGGTTGGCTCAACAATATGCATGCCAGCTTTAAGCGCGCCACGCTGTTCTGCATCGGCCACCATCGCTGCACCAATCCGGCACTTCACAGAAAATGCCGGATTACGGCTTTCCACTTTGGCAAATACATTGGCTCCCCCGCCAATGACACGATTAATGCGCACCAGTGGTGTATTGCCAATGGCTTCGGCATTGTTGGCATAAACCGCAATCCCCAAATTGTCCGGGGCGGTAAAAGCTGTATCTGTTGTCATCATGTTTTCCTTAAGTCTTTTTTCATTTACCTCACCTTCTATCATACAGGCTTCTTTAAATTTTAAAATTCGATTTCTCTAAGATTAGTTACAATAAAAACTGAATAAGTTTCACACAAATACGGCCAGTTTTTCGTTAAATTAGGTGATCACCCCATGAAATCTATTCAGTCCAGCCTATAAATCGCTGTAAACTTAGTTCAATTTTGATCTTGACTGACAACCGTGTCAGCCCACCGGCCTCAGGTTCTACTGTAAAAACAGCCCATCCGGCCCATGAAAATATTTAGGGAATGCAATGTCTAACAAGAGTTACAGCCGACTTTATCGTAACCTGACGCAAAAAATTCTAGATAAGATTGTGACCCCGCAAGTCCTGGGCAGCACCAGCGAACTGGAACAGAATCTGGCGCAGAATCAGCTACATACCCGTATCTGCTATGTACTGCAAGATGCCTCTTTAAGTAATACTGTACTGATTGATAAAGAAGCGCAAGCGCGTGGCCTGCCTTCGGTGTTTTCACCACTGATTTTAGGCCAGTACAATGAAGATAACTCGATGCTGGCACTGAATGAGCAGGATCATCCGCATGACAGCTATCATTATTCAGCCCGACTGATTCGTCTAATTGAGGCCTTGCAGCAGCATCCGGATCAGGATGTGCAGCTAGTGCCGGTAACTGTGCTCTGGGGTCGTGCGCCGGAATATGAAGATTCCTGGTTTAAAGCCCTGTTTGCCGATGCCTGGGCCAAACCGAACAAGCTGAAACAAACCCTGAATATTTCCTTATATGGCCGTGAAAACTATATTGAATTTCACAAGCCGGTATCGTTAAGAGCTTTGCTGGAAACCGCGCAGACCGAGCGCCCGAACTTTTCTCCGGCGCATTTTGTGGTGCAAACCCTGGACCAGAACTTTAACCAATATAAAGAAGCCATTTTAGGCCCTGACCTGTCCGACCGCCGCAACCTGATCAATAAACTAATGAAAACCGAGGCGGTGCAACAGGCGATTCGTAAAGAAAGTATTGATAAAAAAGTCAGCATGTTTGAGGCAGAAAACCGTGCCAAAAGCTATCTGACCGAAATTGTATCGGACTTTTCCTATTCGACTTTACGCTTTGCCGAGCTGGCACTGACCAAACTCTGGACCCAGCTCTATGACGGGATTGAAGTGCATCATTTCGATACCGTGCGTGAACTGGCCAAAGACTATGAAATTGTCTATACGCCGTGTCATCGCAGTCATATTGACTATCTGCTGCTGTCCTATGTGATTTTTAACCGTGGCCTGATGGTGCCGCATATTGCTGCCGGCATTAACCTGAATTTACCGGTGGTTGGGCAAATTTTACGTGGTGGCGGTGCCTATTTTATTCGCCGTACCTTTAGTGGTAATGCACTATATACATCGGTATTTAAGGAATATCTGCACAGCCTGCTGTCACGCAATACCCCGCTGGAATATTTTATTGAAGGTGGCCGTTCCCGTACCGGCTTATTGCTGCCACCGAAAAAAGGCATGCTGTCGATGACGGTGCAAAGCCATTTACGCGGTGCCACCAAACCGATTGCCTTTATTCCGACCTATTTTGGCTATGAAAAGCTGATGGAAGGTACCTCTTATTTAAATGAGCTGAATGGCAAGCCCAAAGAAGCTGAATCGTTATGGGGCATTCTGAACTCGGCGCGGAAAATTGAAAAAGTATTTGGCCAGGTCTATGTCAACTTCGGCGAACCGGTGTTCCTGGACCATATTCTGCAACAGAATCAGGCCGATCAAATCCAGCTTTCAATTCATGATGAATTGCCACGTCCAGTCATCAACACGGTTGATCAGGCAGCACGGGAAATTCTGGAAAATATCAATAAAGCGGTTGTAATTAACCCGATTTCGCTGATTTCCACCATCTTGCTGAATGCACCGCAACACGCCTTAAGCCAGGATGATTTACTGCGCCAGATTGAACAGTATCGTGAGCTGCTTAAAGCGACGCATTATGATGATCGCATGATTATCACCCAGCTGTCGGCACCGGAAATTATTGAATATGCGCTGAAACTGAAACAGGTTGAGCATTATCAGCAGGATAACCAGACCTGGATTCGTGTGGCCGAGAGTCAGCGTATTTTACTCAGCTACTTTAGCAATAATATTCTGCACTGCTTAAGCTTACCGGCACTGATTGCCCTGCTCGTGCAGGATATGCCGGCGATCACCACAGCGCAGCTTAAGCAGCACGTCAGCCGCTTATATCCATTCTTGAAATCGGAGCTGTTTTTAAAATGGTCGGCCACAGAACTTCCTGCACAGATTGACCGTATTCTCGACAGCATGCAGCAACTGGGCTGGATTGAGGTATCGGAGAACATTCAGCTGCTTGAACTCCAATCAACACATCCAATGCACAGTCTGGCAACGCTGGCACGCAGCAGCCTGAACAACTTTGTGTTGATTAGCCAATTATTGCAGGAATATGCCGAGCCGTATCAGTTAGATTTAAAAGCGCTGGAAAAAATGGCCAAAACCGTATTTAAACGGCTGGCAGAGTCAGGCAATTTAAACAGCGGCTATTACTTCGACAGTGCCACGTTAAAGAGCTTTATGGGCAGTTTACAACAGCTTGGACTGCTGGAGATGCAAGGTCAGCAGTTACAACTGAAACCACAATTTGATACAGAAATATCAGATTATCTGGGCTGGTATGCCCCTGAGCTGCAACAGCAGATTGCAGATAAGCTGCTGTTCTCCGAGAAAGAAATCAAACAGTTTAAAGAGTATAGTAAAAAATAAAGTATCAGATTCTCAGATATTATTGTGATACTAATCACACGACATTATCAGTTAATTTGATATATTTATTCACAAAAAACAATGGGGTTTTGGCGCTTTTATTCAGCGCTTTGCCCCGACTCGCTCTATACTAGCAGCAACGTGTTTTAGAGAAATTAACTATGAGTGATGGTCTTGAAATAGACGTAATGCGTGATTCTGCTGAAACTGTCGTAACGATTTTAAAATCGCTTGCCAATACCGACCGTCTATTGATTCTTTGCCATCTTTCCCAACAAGAGTTGAATGTATCGCAAATTGAGGAAATTACTCAAATTCGCCAGCCAACCCTGTCGCAACAGCTGATGATGCTGCGTAAAAGTGATGTGGTGAACACCCGCCGAGACGGTAAACAGATTTATTACACCATTAAAGATCCGAAACTGGTTGAAGTTCTCAGCACGCTCTATCGACTGTATTGCCCGGCTACCCCACTTTAATAAATTTTGCATAGGCAGATTTCTTAGCATTTTTTATGCATAATATATCTAAATTTATGATTTAGATTTTTATATGTCAGATTTTAAGTCACGCCTGCTCGATCGTTTACCCGCCTGGCAATGGTTAAAACATTATAATACCGTGACCCTGAAATCTGACCTGCTGGCCTCGCTGATTGTCATTGCAATGCTGGTGCCACAAGGTATGGCCTATGCCATGCTGGCCGGACTTCCACCGGTGATGGGACTGTATGCCAGTGTACTGCCGATGATCATCTATGCCTTTTTCGGCAGCAGTCCTACGCTTTCGATTGGCCCAGTGGCCATCATCTCCATGATGACCTTTGCCACTTTAAATCCCTTATTTGAAGTCGGCTCACCGGTGTATATTCAGGCCGCCTGTCTGCTGGCGCTGATGGTTGGGGTCATTTCCCTGCTGCTCGGTATGCTGCGCTTTGGCTTCCTGATCCAGCTGATCAGCCATCCGGTTATTAAAAGCTTTATTATTGCTTCGGCGCTGCTGATTGCGCTGGGTCAGTTAAAGTTTCTGTTTAATGTGCCGCTACAAACCAACAATATTCCGGAATTTGTGCTGAGTGTCTTTGAATATATCGGCCTGATGCATTGGGAAAGCCTGATCTTTGGTATTGCATCCATTCTGTTTTTGGTCTTCATGCCGAAGTTTTTTAATCTGGAAGCAGTCAAACAGCGCCTCGGGGCCAGCGGATTTATTATTAAATCTTTACCGCTGGTGCTGGTGGTGGTCTCCATTGCCCTGGTCTATTTCTTCAATCTGCAACAGGTCGGCATTAAAACTGTCGGTGAAATTCCTTCCGGTTTCCCGGCGCTGTCGATGCCGTTCTGGAATCTGGAGCTGGTACTGCAACTGTTACCCGGCGCCGCGATGATTGCCATGATCAGCTTTGTGGAGTCATTATCCATTGCCCAGGCCACCGCCTTGCAGCAACGTAGCCAGCTGAATAGCAATCAGGAACTCATTGCCTTGGGTGCAGCCAATATTGGGGCCGGCCTCAGTTCAGCCTTTCCGGTGACCGGCAGCCTATCACGTACCGTGGTCAATGCCGATGCTGGCGCCAAAACCTCTATGGCTGGCGTGCTGTCATCTTTGTTTATTGTGCTGGTCAGTCTGTATTTCACCGGTTTTTTCCGTGATCTGCCACTGACTGTACTGGCGGCAACCATTATTGTGTCAATCTGGAAACTGGTCGAGCTAAAACCGTTTATCGACACTTGGCGTTATTCCAAGGCTGATGGTCTGGCGATGTGGATTACCTTCTTCGGCGTGTTATTTATTGATATTTCTACCGGGCTGATTATCGGGATTGTTTCAACCTTTATTCTGCTGCTGTGGCGTATTAGCCGGCCGCATATTGCCGAAATTGGACTGGTCGAAGGCACCCAGCATTTCCGTAATATTCAGCGTCATCAGGTCATCACCTCGGCCAAAGTGCTGTCGATCCGGATTGATGAAGACCTGACCTTTTTAAACTCCAATACCTTAAAAGGTTTCCTGATTAATGCAGTCAGCCAGAAACCGGAACTGGAGCATGTGGTAATTAACGGTTCCAGTATTAGTGCCATTGATTTAAGTGCGCTGGAAATGCTGGAAGATCTGGACAATGAACTGAGAAAACTGAATATCCAGCTGCATTTTTCCGAAGTTAAAGGCCCGGTCATGGACAAACTGCAACGCTCTAAATTACTGAATCATTTAAGCGGTAAAATTTTCCTGACCCATTATCAGGCCATTCGCGAGCTGAGTCCGGACATCACCTAAAATGCCGGCACTGCCTGCTTTTCAGGCAATTATTCGCCCTAAAAAGCAGGCATAAGCATAAAAATATGAAAAAATCATGACTTTTGAACAGCTTAATTTTTCGAATATTCTATTTAAAAACAGCCATTTGATTTTTATATGATTTTTTTTGTAAGCTATTTAAATTTTCGGTATAAAATACATCGCTAATTTTTCCCTATATTGTCCGTAATTCAGACAAGGCCTTCCTATGTTCTCAGCATTTCTGCGCTTGAGCTTAGTCACTCGAATTCTGATCGCTATCATTTTAGGCGTGATAGTTGCGGTGGCTTTTCCACAATTTGCGCCCTACTTAAGCCTGCTCGGCGATTTGTTCATTAAAGCGCTTAAATCCGTGGCACCGATTCTGGTGTTTGTCCTGGTGTTATCCTCTATTGCCAATTTCAAGGTTGGCCATAGTGCGCATATCCGCCCGATTATGGTGATGTATACCGCAGGTATGTTCTTGGCTGCCCTGGCTGCAGTAATTGCCAGCAGCCTGTTCCCAAGCACGCTGTTCCTGGATATTCCGGCCAATACCGACATGCAACCACCGGGCAGTCTGGCTGAGATTTTAAAGAATCTGCTATTAAGTTTTGTGGCTAACCCGGTAACAGCAATTAGTGAAGCCAACTTTATTGGTATTCTGGCCTGGGCTGTGGCTCTAGGTGTGGCCTTCCGTCATGCAACAGACAATACCAAAGCCTTCCTGACCGATGCTGCAGATGCTGTGAATAAAGTGATCCGTCTGGTCATTAACTTTGCGCCGTTTGGTATTTTCGGTCTGGTGGCGGTGACTTTTGCCGAATCGGGTATGAGTACGCTGGTTAGCTATGCACAATTATTAACTGTGCTGATTGGTACCATGATTTTTGTGGCGCTGGTGATTAACCCGATGATGGTGGGCTTTGTCACCCGTTCAAATCCGTATCCACTGGTATTCAAATGTTTACGTGAAAGTGGCATTACCGCCTTCTTTACCCGTAGCTCTGCCGCTAACATTCCGGTAAACCTGGATTTGGCCAAGCGTTTAGGGGTACAGGAATCAACTGCCAGTGTCGCCATTCCATTGGGTGCTGCGATTAACATGGCTGGTGCTTCTGTAACCATTACTGTGCTGTCACTGGCGGCGGTAAATACTTTAGGCATTCAGGTTGACTTTAGCACCATGCTGATTTTATCCGTGGTCGCAACAGTTTCGGCTTGTGGTTCATCAGGTGTGGCCGGCGGTTCATTGCTGCTGATTCCGGTAGCATGTGGCCTGTTCGGAATTTCATCGGACATCGCTATGCAAGTGGTGGCCATTGGTATGGTGATTAGCGTGTTGCAGGATTCAACTGAAACTGCACTAAACTCATCTACCGATGTATTATTTACTGCCGCAGTTGATCGTAGTTTGCGTTAATATATGCACTACGTCTGTTGATTAATCAATGAATTATGCCATTTCAAAAATTACCGCTCTGGGTTCAGCTGGGTGCATTTTTTCTTTCTGTGAATGCAGGAATCATTAATGTTCTAGGACTGGTGACTGTGTTGCACCAGTCCGTTTCCCACATGACCGGTAATGTCAGCATGCTGGCAATGGCACTTTTGGACTGGCAATGGTCACAGGTAATTTATCTGTTTCTGGTCGTTGTCTGTTATGTGATTGGTTCATTTTATAGTGGACTTATCTTGGGAAATAGCCACTTTCTCCTCGGACGCCGTTATGGGCTGCCGCTGAGTTTAGTGGCTATTTTTATTCTGCTGTGCTGGATTTTACTGCCGTATTTCCCGCGTTATGCATTGCTCTGGGCCTGTGTAGCGATGGGCGTTCAAAACGCCATGATCAGCTATTACAAAGGCACCATCATCCGGACCACGCATTTATCCGGGGTATTGACCGATTTGGGTCTGGCCTTGGGCTATCGCGTGCGTGGCCTGCATGTTGGCAAACGCCGGGTGATTTTGCACCTGCTGATTTTAATTGGCTTCTTTATTGGCGGTCTGGTTGCGACAGCGGTTTATCCTTTATTACAATTAAACTCTTTCCTGGTGCCGGTGGCTTTAAGCTTTAGCTTAAGTCTGGTGTACTGGGTGATTTATTTTCGTTATCGACATTTTCAGAAATAGTTCGGACATTTTCTCATGGTCAAAAATGCATTACAGGCACAGTTACTCAAAGCAGGTTTAGTCGATAATAAAAAGGCTAAAAAACTGTCTAAACAGGCCGTACATGAGCAGCGCACAGGTGTGAGTAAAGATGCTGAAGTAAAAGCCAAAATCGAGCAGGACAAACAGCAGAAAATGGCCCGTGATCAGGCGCTGGAACAAGAGAAAAAAGCCGCCTTGCAGGAAAAAGAGCTGAAAGCTGCCATCATGCAAATGATCAACCAGCATAAAATCCGCGACACCGATGGCGACAGCGTGTATCAGTTTATTGATGGCACCATTAAAAAAGTCTACATCAACCAGCAGATTTATAATGCACTGGTGGCCGGCAGTCTGGTGATTGCCAAGGAAAATGAAGCTTATGCCTTCTTGCCAAAAGCGTTGGCAGAGCGTATTAACCAGAAAATGGAAGGCTTTATTCTGGTGAATAATTCACAAAGCAACGCAGATACCACCGATGAAGAAGATCCGTATGCGGCTTATGTGATTCCTGATGACCTGATGTGGTAAGCATTTCCAAGAAAACCGGCTTAGGCCGGTTTTTTATGGGCCGTTTCATGTGATTCAGACACGATTGAACGTAAGCAGATGCACAAGATATGTATAAAAATTTTATTAGAGGTTATAAATTTAAATATAAACCTTTAAACTCTATCACATTTTTAAAATGAATTAAGCGAGGATCACTTGGAACAGTTTGACGTCATCCAGAATCTGCAAGACTGGATAGATCAATACCCATGGCTAGAAATGCTGTCATCTCTCAGTATTGTGATTTTATTGGCAATTATTGCCAATTTTATTGCCAAGCAAGTGGTGGTACGCGGCATTCGCAAGCTTATTTCCAAACTTCCTTTTGCCCACAACGAAATTATTGCCGAACACAGCGTTATCCGCCGTATTGCCAATATTGTGCCGGCGATTGTGATCATGAACGGGATTACCACCGTTCCGCATTTGTCCGATAAAGCCATCACCTTTGTGCAGATGGGCGCGCAGGCCTTTATCTTCCTGACCATTGCCCTAGCCATTGGCGAATTGCTGAATATCTTTAATCTGATTTACCAGCGTAATCCTAAGTCACGCAATAAACCGATTAAGGGCTATTTGCAGCTGGTCAAGCTGATTATCTTTATTGTCTGTGGTCTGATGATTCTGGGCACTTTCCTGAAAAAAGATGTATTCACCTTGCTGGCCGGTTTTGGTGCCATGGCTGCGGTGCTGATGCTGGTGTTCCAGAATACGATTTTATCGCTGGTGGCTTCGGTACAGATTGCCTCTTATGACATGGTGCGTTTAGGGGACTGGATTGAAATGCCATCTTTAAATGCCGATGGTGATGTCATTGATATGTCATTACATACCGTCACAGTACAGAACTTTGACAAGACCATTACCACCATTCCGACCAATAAATTAATTACCGACACCTTTAAAAACTGGCGCGGTATGCAGGAAGCCGGTGCACGCCGGATTAAACGCTCGATTCATATTGATCAGAGCAGCGTGCATTTCATGAGCGCTGAAGAACAGGCCAAGCTGAAAGAGTTTATTTTGCTGGATCAGTATTTAAATACCAAAGCGGAAGAACTGGAGAAATTTAACCAGCAACTGAACAACCATGCCCAGTACAATCATCGTCGTCTGACCAATCTGGGAACGTTCCGTGCCTATGTTGAGTTTTATCTTCAGCAGCATCCGGGCATTAGCAAAAACCAGTCCCTGATGGTGCGTCAGCTGCAACCGACCAGCGAAGGCTTACCACTGGAGATTTATGCTTTTACCAATACCACGGTCTGGAAAGAGTATGAAAATATCCAGTCAGATATTATGGATCATTTACTGGCAATTATTCCGGAGTTTGGTTTACAGGTATATCAGGCGCCATCTGGAACCGATTTTAAAGAGTCGTTTAAAGCATCTTAAGTTTTTAGACTGAAACTAAACACATGAGAACCCACCGCTTGGTGGGTTTTCTTTTTCATCTTCCCTTTCGAATGTATCAGACTCATTTCCCTGTTCTTTCTTACCTAAACACTGCCCGCAGATGTTTACAATGACACAGCATTGCAGCAGTCTGTTTCCACGTATACTGAAATTAAGCTTATAAAAGAAAGAGGTACATCCTGCATGAAAATTAAAATGCCGTTGATCTTCGCCAGTGTTCTGCTTGCACTTTCAGCTCCTGCCTTTGCGGATGATGATCAGAAAATTATTGCGCAAGCAGCAAAAAATATTATGACCACTGCGCAGGCACTGAAAGCCGCGGCTGAAACACCGGTTACGGTATATGGCACTATTCATAAACATATTAAAGATGATATGTACCAGCTTCAGGATCAGACCGGCATCATCCATGTCGAAATTGATCATGATCTGGCGACACCGGCGCAATTGCTGAATCCGGGTAAAAAAGTCCGGGTGGTCGGTGAAGTGGATACACACCGTTATAAACCAACCGATATTGATGTAGTCGAGATTGAAATTCTGTAAGTTTCAGGCAGATATTTTCTGATCGAAGCTCGCAAAAATATGAGGTTTCTTTCAACTGCAAAGCCTTATTTATCTGCCTGATTTTAAAGCAGCACCGCCCTGAAAAGTTTTACTTTTCTTTTAAACTGGGTATTCTTGGCAATAAATCTGTTGTTTATCTCGCAAGCGGTAATCGTGATCAGTAGCGCATTGAATAGAACATGCTCTTCGTCTGTACAAGCCGCATGGCCGATACCAATGATGATCATCAATCTGCTTGCTCAAAAGGACATTGTGTATGTTTAAGTGGTTCGAGAGCCTGGTTAATCCATACCCCACCAAAGGTTTAAATAAACCACTACCTACCCGTTTTTTTCCTTTTGTCTGGCAGGCCGCGCGCGGTGTTCGTCCGTACTTATTGCTATTGGTGCTGTGTACCGCAGGTGCTGCAAGTTTTGAAGCCCTGCTCTATGCCAAAATTGGCGAGCTGGTGAACTGGCTCAGTCAAAGTCAGCCAGATACCTTTCTGGCCGAACATCAAACCAATCTGACTATTCTGACTTTTATCCTGCTGGCCAATATTTTCTTTGCTAGTTTGCAATCCATTATCAAACATCAGATTTTATATAGTAATTTCCCGATGCGCCTGCGCTGGCGTTTTCACAACTTACTGCTGCGTCAAAGTCTGGATTTTTTCCATAATGATTTTGCCGGGCGGCTATCGGCCAAAGTCATGCAAACAGCGCTGGCGGTACGAGAATTCTGGATTATTCTGGGCGATATGCTGGCCTATGTGGTGATTTACTTTATTACCATCAGCGTGGTGTTAGGCGCCATTTCACCTATGCTGATTATCCCGTTGCTGGTATGGCTGGGCCTGTTTATTGCCGCAGCCAGTTATTTTATTCCACGTTTAAGCAGAATCTCCAATAGCCAGGCTGATGCCCGCGCCGTCATGACCGGCCGCGTGACCGATGCCTATACCAACATCCAGACCGTGAAACTGTTTGCCCATGCCGGCCGCGAAAGCCAGTATGCCAAAGAATCCATGCAGGAATTTATGGTCACGGTCTATAAGCAGATGCGTTTGGGCGCACAGTATGAAATCAGCATTAACCTGCTGACGGTTGTGCTGTATGTCGGTGTGCTGGGTACGGCGCTGTGGTTATGGATGAATGGCCAGGCAGAACTCGGCATTATTGCCGCCACCACCGCCATGATTCTCAAGCTGAACAGCATTGCTGAATTTATGATGTGGCAAACCTCGGCGCTGTTTGAAAATGTCGGTACCATTCAAGACGGGATGAAAACCCTCGGCCGCCCGATCACAATTGAAGATAAACCGGATGCCAAAACCTTGAATGTCGCGCAAGGTGAAATCAAATTTGAAAATGTCAGCTTTGCCTATAATGACAAAAACGTAATTGAGCAGTTTAACCTGACCATCCGTCCGGGTGAAAAAATCGGGATTGTCGGACGTTCCGGTGCCGGGAAATCGACCCTCATCCAGCTGTTACTGCATTTTTATCAGATTAATCAGGGCCGGATTCTGATTGATGGTCAGGATATTGTCGATGTCACCCAGGACAGCCTGCGTAAGAATATCGCGCTGGTAACACAGGATACGTCGCTGCTGCATCGTACCGTGGCTGAAAATATTAAATATGGCCGCCCTGATGCCAGCGATGAAGAGATGTATGCTGCAGTGGCCAAAGCCAAGGCTGAAGAATTTATTCCGCAGCTGACCGATTTACGTGGCAAACGCGGTTATGAAGCCTATGTGGGTGAACGCGGCGTGAAACTGTCGGGCGGACAACGTCAGCGGATTGCGATTGCCCGGGTATTCTTAAAAGATGCGCCCATTTTAATTCTGGATGAAGCCACCAGTGCGCTGGATTCTGAAGTTGAAGCCGCAATTCAGTCCAGTCTGGATGAACTGATGCAAGGTAAAACCGTTATTGCGATTGCTCACCGTTTATCGACCATTGCGCAGATGGATCGCCTGATTGTGCTGGATCAGGGTCAGATTGCCGAACAAGGCACGCATGATGAACTGGTGGCACTGAACGGAATTTACGCTCAGCTGTGGCAACGCCAAACTGGTGGCTTTCTGATTGAGCAACAACAATTAAAGCAAAAACAAGGAACCTGATATGTTGTATCTGGAAGATTTGAAGGTGGGTGATCACTTTGTCAGTCGTGACTACGAAATGACTTTAGAAGAAATTCAGCAGTTTGCCCACCTGTATGACCCACAAATTTTCCATACCGATGTGCAGCAAGCCGCGCAGCATCCGGTATTTCAAGGCATTGCCGCCAGTGGCTGGCATACTGCCGCGGTAACCATGCGTTTATGGACCGAATGTTTTCCGGTGGCACATGGCCTGATTGGTTCAGAATCCAGTCTGCGCTGGCCGCGTCCGACCCGTCCGGGTGACCTGATTCATGTTGATGTTGAAATTACCGCCATCAGTCCATCAAAAACCAAGCTGGACCGTGGTCTGGTCAGTTATGTGACACAGGCCTTAAACCAGCATGGTGAAGTTTTACTGATTTCGACCACCAAAATTGTGGTGTTCCGGCGGGATGCACAGGTGGCCTAAGCAGTCATTTTGTCAAACAATTTTTCTAGTTTTCCGGTTTTTTTCATGCCAATATAGGCAAGCAAATTTAAAAAATAATACTCATTAGTGCAATGGACCGTGCATGAAAACACTTTTACCGCGTCAGGATCAGGGTGTTCCTGGTGTTTATGGCTTACTTATTCTGGATGTTGTTTCCCGTTGGGGATATAACGCTGAAACCTTTTTTGCTCCCTTCCATCTGACCACTGAACAACTGGCCGATCCTGACTTTCGGATTCCGACCAGCATGGCCAATGACATGGTCAAACATGCGCTGTATCTCACCGGTGAATCGACGCTGGGCTATCATTTAGGCACGCAAATGCGCATCTCGATTCATGGCTTTATCGGCTATGCGATTATGACTGCCAATGATATTAGTGATGCTTTAATGCTGGCCAACCGCTTTATTCAGCTGCGGATGCCCTTTTTACAGCTGTTTTTCTCTACCTTTGGTGAAAAAGCCACCCTGCAGCTGCAAGGTGAAATTGATCTGGAACCGCTCAGAACCGAAATTGCGATTGCACTGATTATTGGCATGATCACCATGGCCAAAGCCATTACCGGCATGGAGCATCTTTCTGGTGAAGTCGATTTTGATTTCCCGGAACCGCTGGGCTTTGAAAAATATGCAGCCAAATTCCCGAATCACAGTTTCCGTTTTGACCAGCCCTATCTGATCTTGAGTTTTGACAAGCAGTATTTGGGGCTGAAAATGATTCATGCCGATCCTATTGCCAGCCAGATTGCCATTAACCAGTGCGAAGCCGAACTTTCTGCCTTGGGTGAACGGCGCCGCCTGTCGATGCGCGTGCGCGATATTCTGACCAATTCCGAACAGCATTATTTAAGTATCGAGCATGTCGCCGACCAGCTGCATATGTCAGATCGCACCCTGAAACGCCAGCTGGCAGCCGAAGGCACCTCTTTTTCTACCCTGGTTGATGAAGTCCGTTACCGGCATGCCACCTCGCTGCTGTCACGTACCGATTACACCCTGGAACAGATTGCCGATGAACTGGGTTATAGCGATGTCGCCAATTTTAGCCGCGCCTTTAAGCGCTGGAGTGGCCGCAGTCCAAGCAACTGGCGTAAAGATCCGTATTTATAAAACTTTTGTTTTTCTGCAAAAGCATGTATAAACATGCCAAAAATGATTTAAATAGTTAAGGAGTCATCATGAATCACCCTTCAGAACTGAAATATGCACGTACACACGAATGGGTACGCATTGAAGGTGATCTTGTTGTTACAGGTATTTCTGATCATGCTCAAGATGCACTGGGCGATCTGGTCTATGTCGAAGCACCTGAAGTGGGCCAGCAAGTGACCGCGGGTGAACAAGCTGGTGTGGTGGAATCTGTGAAAACTGCGTCTGACATTCACGCACCAGTATCCGGCACAGTGGTTGAAATTAACCCTGCGCTGGAAGATGACCCGGATTTTGTGAATGATGAGCCGTATGGCAAAGGCTGGATTTATAAAATCAAGCCAGACAACCTGGCCGATGTCGAAAAACTGCTTTCAAGCAGCGAATATGAAGCCGGTTTATAAAAAATAATCTTGCAAGAAGATCAGCCTACGGGCTGATTTTTTTAGCTTAAAAGCCAAATTAAGTGCAATAAATATCATATTGAGATAATTTAATTAATGAAATCTAATAAACACCATTAAAATAAACATAGATTATAGCAATACTATATTTTTACCATAAAGTAATTTAAGATAGGCCTTGTCTCTCCCATGTACCAATAGCGGCAGATCAGCACAACAACAAACGCCCTATTGATCCCAGCACAAAGGTTTAATATGTCAAACACCGCGTCACAGCCTTTATGGAACAAACCTTTTCTTCTGTGTTTTTCCAATAACCTGTTTCTGTTTATTTTCTATTTTGCCCAGACCACCATTTTGCCAATTTATATCCTGAATGAGCTGAACGGTTCACTGGCACAGGCCGGTCTGGCCATGACCCTGTTTATGGTGTCCTCTATTCTGGTGCGGCCATTTAGCGGGTTGATTATTGAAAAGCTGGGCCGTAAAAAGACCTTGTTCCTGTCCGAAAGCATGTTCTGCCTGCTGTCTTTTGCCTATATTTTTGCTGACAACCTGACCCTGCTGCTGATCATCCGTTTTATTCATGGTATCTGGTTCAGTATTTTAACCACCGTTACCGTACCAATTGCCAATGACTTTATTCCGGAGCAGCGTAAAGGTGAAGGTATGGGTTATTTTGTTATGTCGGTGAATTTAGGGATTGTCCTCGGACCTTTGCTGGGCATTTCCTTAATCCAGACTTGGTCCTATAGCATTATTGCTACTGTATTGGCGGTGATTATTAGCCTGGGCTTTGCCTTCTGTTTTATGATTCCGCTACGTGAGCCAGAAAAAACCGATACTGCTGCAACTGTTCGCCGTAAGCTATCGCTGCATGACTTTATGGAGAAAAAGGCTTTAACAGTTTCAGTGATGGCGATGCTGGTGGCCTTTTCCTATGCCAGTATCATGTCTTTTATTTCCACCTATGCCGAAGAAAAAGACCTGCTCAGTTATGCCAGTATGTTCTTTATTGTGTTCGCCATTTCCATGATGAGCCTGCGCCCGATTACCGGGAAAATTTATGACCGTTATGGTCCGCGCTATGTGATTTATCCTTCAATCTTAATGTTTGCCGCAGGTCTGGCATTGCTCAGCCAGATGCAGGGTGTGGTCAGTTTTATGGTCTCTGCGATCTTTATTGGGATGGGATTCGGCACCTTGCAACCATGTTTACAAACCTTGGCGATTCAGCGCGCGCCTAAATCGCGGATTGGCCATGCCACCTCAACTTTCTTCACCTGCTACGATATTGGCATTGCCCTCGGTTCGCTACTGGTCGGCTTACTGATTAGCTGGCAAGGCTATAGTATCACCTATCTGGTCTGTGCCGGGGTGGTGTTGTCGAGTCTGCTCTTTTATAAGTTTGTGGTTAATCACCCAGCCACGGCCTAAATAAAAAACGCCCAAATTGGGCGTTTTATTTTTTAAGTGATGCTAGATAAATTTCAGCTTAAGCACTCTGTTGAGGAGCAGATTCCGTATCTTCATCTTCCGGTTTTGGCTCTTCCAGCATGCTAAAGCTCATAGCTGGCGAAGCTTCGCTTGGCCGGTTACTTTTCAATTTAATCTGTAAGCGCAATTCATTCATCGAATCGGCATTACGAATTGCTTCTTCATAGGAAATCGCGCCTTCATTATACAAATCAAATAGAGCCTGATCAAACGTCTGCATGCCCAGTTCACGCGATTTGCCCATAATCGACTTTAACTCATGGAACTGGCCTTTTAAAATCAGTTCAGAAATCAGCGGCGTATTCAGCATAATCTCGACTGCCGCACGGCGGCCTTTACCATCTTCGGTACGCACCAGACGCTGGGAAATAATGGCCTTCATATTGGACGACAGATCCATCAGCAACTGGTTACGGCGCTCTTCCGGGAAAAAGTTGATAATCCGGTCCAGCGTCTGGTTGGCGTTATTGGCATGCAAGGTGCCCAAACATAAATGCCCGGTTTCAGCAAAGGCAATCGCATGTTCCATGGTTTCGGTGTCGCGGATCTCGCCAATTAAAATCACATCCGGTGCCTGACGTAAGGTATTTTTCAGCGCATTGTGCCAGGAATGGCTGTCGACCCCGACTTCACGATGGGTAATCATCGACTTTTTATGCTTGTGCACATATTCCACCGGGTCTTCCACGGTAATAATATGCCCGGCTGAATTTTCATTACGATGATCAATCATCGCCGCCAGAGAGGTCGATTTACCTGAACCGGTTCCCCCCACCACCAGCACCAGACCACGCTTTTCCATAATAATATGCTTCAGCGATTCCGGCAGTTTCAGCTGACTAAAGTTTGGAATTTCCGCGCTAATGGTTCGAATTACCATCCCGACATGCAGCTGCTGTTGAAACACATTGACCCGAAAACGCGATACCTCCGGCACACTAATGGCAAAGTTGCATTCCAGATCAGTTTCAAACTCGCTACGCTGTTTTTCATTCATGAGGCTGTAGGCAAACAGCTTGGTTTTTTCTGCGGTCAGCGCCTGTTGTCCCAGCGCTTTCATCATGCCCTGATGTTTAATGCTCGGTGGAAAATCCGCGGTAATAAATAAATCTGATCCCCCAAACTCAACCACTTTGCTGAGCATATGAAACATAAACTTACGCGCATCTTCGAGTAATTCTGCACTGTACATCATCAATTATTCACTATCTGTTCTGTCATCATTTTTGGCCCCAACGCGCCGGTATTCAACCGATTGGCAGCGCTGAGCATGTTGTCGATATTGCATCAATCATCCTGATTTCACAATCAATAAAAATTTCAACTTATTCAAAAAATTCAAGATAATCTGCCAATTTCATCAAACTTTTCTATTTTAATTTTAAGGTGCTGATAAAAAATAAGCCCCTGAGGTTCAGGGGCTATTCATTCAATACAATTGCAGTTTAAGCACTACGTTTTAACGGTCGTAAGACCAGTTCTTGTGCGACCTGAAACAATAACTGTTCAGTCTTGTTCCAGCCTAAACAGCCATCGGTCACGGACTGGCCATAGGTCATCTGATCCGAGATTTTCTGTTGTCCATCGACCAGATGACTTTCCAGCATGACACCGCGAACCTGAGTCTGTGCACGCTCTGCCACAATGGTTTTTAACACCTCTGGTTGTAATAACGGATTTTTACTGCTGTTGCCATGACTGCAATCAATCACCAGCGCTGGCATCTCGCCTTTGACTTTGGCTTTGATTTTTTCAATTTCAGCCAGCTGGTAGTTCGGGCCAGCATTGGCACCACGTAAAATCAGATGTGCTTTCGGGTTGCCCTGTGATTCTAAAATACACGGTAAACCTTGCTGGCTCATGCCTAAGAACTGATGCGGATGTGAAGCCGATTGAATTGCGTCTAAAGCAATTTGTACCGAACCATCGGTACCATTTTTGAAGCCAATGCTGTACGGCATGTGGCTAGAAATTTCACGGTGAATCTGAGATTCACTGGTACGCGCGCCAATCGCACCCCAGGCCAGTAAATCGTCAAAGTAGGCCGTTGCCATCGGGCTTAGAATTTCCGAGGCAATAGGCAGCCCCATTTCAATAATTTGCAAGTACAGTTCACGTGACTTTTCCAGTCCCAATTGCATATTGGATGAACCGTTTAATTCTGGATCGTATAAGAAGCCTTTCCAGCCAACCGTGGTGCGCGGTTTTTCGATATAGGCGCGCATTACCAGGAAAATCTGGTCTGCCACCTGGCTTTGCAGTTGTTGTAATTTTTGTGCGTATTCCAGTGCTGCCGCAGGATCATGGATGGAGCATGGGCCGGTAATCACCAGCAAACGTGAATCGATACCGTTAAGAATATTCTGAATGGTTTGACGCTGCTCGGCAATTTGCTGTGCCAGCGCGCCAGAAAGCGGCAATTGTGCCTTGAGCTGATAAGGTAAGCTTAAAATTGTTTCTTTGGCTGAGGATTGTTGTAATGCAGTATTTAAAGCGTTCATTGATTCTTCCTTTGGACTGTGGTCTGACAGTCCGAACTTTTATTTGAGCGATATGGGTCTAATACAGGTCAGGTTGGTCATAGCTTGACTAAAGTAAAACCAATAAAAGTTGCTAAAGTATGAATAGTTAAATGTACGCATGATAATCTCCAATAGATTGATTAAATTAAAGATATAAAAAAACCTGATCAGGGTTGCCGATCAGGTATCAACTGGTGGGCAACCTTATTTTGCCCGAACGCGTTCAGGCAATTATCTAAACTGCCAGAAGTAATAGTATGCGTTTGAGATTACAGGTTGCTTTAACATCTTTATTTCTTCAAAAAAGTATGTGTCTGAAAAATAAAATACGCGCTATTTCCAGCTTTGACAATAGTTTTCTGGATGTTTTTTAGCATTCTTCCGGATTTCCTTTCACATTTAGCAAAACACAACTCTCCCCGATTGTTCTCTTATCTTCCGGCTTAAATCGCGTCGAAGAACTCAAACGACTTTTGGATAAAAAATCATTCACATCAAAATCACCTTCTATTGAAAATTTACATTCAAAACACCATCACTAAAAACCTTTTAAAATCATTAACTAATCAACTCTAAATCGTAGCTTACCCATCATTTTAACAAAAAGTTACAATTATATTTCCTACCTATTTACCGATAAAACACAAAACAATATTTTATAAATATCATTACTTTAATTTATCATTAAGCCTGATTTGAGTTTTAAATTACGAAATACGTAATCATATTACGTATTGAACAAAGATTAACTCTTGCTAAGATATTTTCATCTGGAACTCCCTGATTTCAGGAAATTCCTGCAAAAACAACAAGTGAAGCAATTGGATTGCTCACCATACATGAGGATGGAACATGCACAACTTAGCTAACCCTTTAGAGCTATGCGGATTTGAATTTATTGAGTTTGTCTCGGAAAATGGCGCTCTGGATTCAGTTTTTCAAACGCTCGGTTTTACCCAAGTGGCTAAGCACAAATCCAAAAATGTCTACTTATGGCGTCAGGGCGACATCAATATCATTCTGAACTATCAGCCAGAATCCTATGCATCGTATTTCTTTAATGAACATGGTCCATCGGCCTGTGCCATGGGCTTTAAGACCAAAAATGCAACCCGTGCCTATCAGAAAGCGCTCGAACTCGGTGCCGAACCAATCAAAAACGTGATTGGTCCTATGGAACTGAATATTCCAGCGATTAAAGGCATTGGTGGCTCACCAATCTTTCTGGTCGACTGCGATATTTATCAGCAGGATTTCGAGTTCTTTGAAGGTGTTGATCCGCGCCCGGTGGGTACTGGTTTAAAAGAAATTGACCATTTAACCCATAATGTCTACAAAGGCCGGATGCAGTACTGGGCCAATTTCTATGAAAAAATCTTTAATTTCCAGGAAATCCGCTACTTCGATATTAAAGGTGAATACACTGGTTTGACCTCAAAAGCGCTGACTGCACCAGATGGCAAAATCCGTATTCCACTGAATGAAGACTCGGACAAAGGCAACGGACAAATTGCCGAGTTCCTGTCAGAATTTAACGGCGAAGGCATTCAGCATATTGCCTTCTCAACCGATGACTTACTGGCGACCTGGGACAAACTCAAAGCCTTGGGTGCCAAGTTTATGACCCCACCGCCGGCAACCTATTATGAAATGCTGGCAGAACGTTTACCGGAACATGGCGAACCGACTGCAGAGCTGCAACAGCGTGGCATTTTGCTGGATGGCAATACCAAAGATGGTGAAAAACGCCTGCTGCTACAGATTTTCTCGGAAAATATGATTGGCCCGGTGTTCTTCGAATTTATTCAACGTAAAGCAGATGATGGCTTTGGCGAAGGAAACTTCAAAGCCCTGTTCGAATCGATTGAGCGCGACCAGATTAAACGTGGCGTGCTTGACGTCTCTGCCTGATTTTCAGGTGTTCTAAATCCCGACAACGCCGCTCTTGCACATGCGATTTGGCATGTGTCAGGGGCGACGCATGTTTAAATTTCAGCAATCACATCACCTGCGCCAAAACAATAACAACACAGTGATGTCGATTTTACATGGATGATAAAAGATGCAACAACATGATGGCAAACTACATAAGGGTTTGAGCAACCGGCATATCCAGCTCATTGCCCTCGGTGGCTCAATTGGCACCGGATTATTCCTCGGCATCTCCCAAACCATTAAACTGGCCGGCCCGTCGGTCATTCTGGGTTATGCCATTGCTGGCCTGATTGCATTTTTAATGATGCGTCAACTGGGTGAAATGATTGTCGAAGAACCGGTCAGCGGTTCTTTTAGTCATTTTGCCTATAAATACTGGGGCAAGTTTGCCGGCTTTATGTCGGGCTGGAATTACTGGGTACTGAATGTGCTGGTCTGCATGGCCGAACTGAGTGCCATTGGCCTGTATATCCATTACTGGTGGCCGGAAATCCCGACCTGGGTCTCGGCGCTGGGCTTCTTTATTTTTATTAATGTGATTAACCTGCTGCATGTCAAACTGTTCGGCGAAATGGAATTCTGGCTGGCGATTATTAAAGTGCTGGCGATTGTCGCCATGATTGCGTTTGGTAGCTATCTGCTGGCCTCAGGCACGGGCGGTCCACAGGCGCATTTAAGCAATTTATGGGAACTTGGCGGCTTTTTCCCCAATGGTGTGATGGGCCTGGTGATGGCAATGGCCATGATCATGTTTGCCTTTGGCGGTATTGAGCTGGTCGGTATTGCCGCAGCAGAAACTGACAACCCGAAAAAGACCTTACCGAAAGCGGTCAATCAGATCGTATACCGGGTTTTATTATTCTACATTTTAACCCTGCTGATTATTCTGGCCTTATATCCATGGAACCAGATGGCACAAGGCGGCAGCCCGTTCGTGATGATGTTTGACTCCTTAGGCAGTCAAGGCGTTGCCACAGTATTGAATTTCGTGATCTTGACTGCTGCGGTGTCGGTCTATAACAGCACCAACTACTGTACCAGCCGTATGCTTTTAGGTCTTGCGGAACAAGGCAATGCGCCGAAGTTTTTAAGCAAAATCAATTCACGCGGTATTCCGGTAAATGCGGTGATGGTTTCGGCCTTTTTCACCCTGCTCTGTGTGCTGCTGAATTACCTGTTCCCGGAAACGGCGTTCAGCCTGTTGATGATGCTGGTGGTGGCAGCCATTGTGATTAACTGGGTGGTGATTTCCTATACCCATCTGAAATTTAAACGTCAGATGCTGGCGCAGCAACAGCAAACCCTGTTCCCAAGTATTGCCTATCCGTTTACCAATTACCTGTGTATTGCCTTTATGCTCGGTATCTTGGTGATTATGAGCCAGACCCCATCGATGCGTATTGCAGTCGGTCTGCTGCCGGTATGGATTGGCCTGTTATCGCTGGCCTATTACCTTAAACAGAAAAAACTGGCGCGCGATCCTGCGCTCATCAAAGCCAAAAGCTATTAATTCAGGAAGATTGTATGTTTCAACATGTCGATACCTATGCCGGCGATCCGATTCTGTCCCTGATGGAAGAATTCCAGCATGATCCGCGTCCGCATAAAGTTAATCTCAGTATCGGGCTGTATTATAACGAGGCCCAGCAGGTTCCGCAGTTGCGTGCCATCCAGCAGGCTTATCAGGACCTAAATGCCGAGCAGCAGAAGGTCAAACTGTACCTGCCAATGCAAGGTATGCCGGCTTATAACAGCGCCGTCCAAGCACTAATTTTTGGCGAAGATAGTCCGGCTTGTCAGGCCGGTCGTGTAGTGACCTTACAAACGCTGGGTGGTTCGGGCGCACTAAAAGTGGCGGCAGATTTCTTAAAACGCTATTTCCCGGCCTCTGAATTATGGGTCAGCCGCCCGACCTGGGATAACCATATTGCGATTTTTCAGGGCGCCGGCATTCGCTGTCATGAATATCCGTATTTTGATCCGCATAGCGGTCAGGTGGACTTTGCTGCCATGCTGGATTGCCTGCAACAACTGCCGGCACAAAGTATTGTTCTGCTACATCCCTGCTGTCATAACCCGACCGGTGCCGACTTGTTGCCAGCGCAGTGGGATCAGCTGATTGAGCTACTGGCGCAGAAGCAGCTGATTCCGCTCTTGGATATGGCCTATCAGGGCTTCGCCGAAGATTTTCACGCAGATGCTTATGCCATCCGGGCGATGGACAGGGCCGGCCTGAATTTTCTGGTCAGCCATTCATTTTCCAAAATTTTCTCTTTATATGGCGAACGGGTTGGCAGCTTAAGTGCGGTCTGTGATGATGCCACCACCGCCCAAAGCGTGTTAGGCCAGCTGAAAGCCACCGTACGCCGGATTTATTCCAGCCCGCCGACTACCGGCGCGATGCTGATTCAGCATGTGTTACACACGCCGACGCTGTACCAAAGCTGGCAGGACGAACTGACCGAAATGCGTGAGCGCATTCAACAGATGCGTGAGCGTTTAAAACAGCAGCTCGAACTTGCCTTACCGGGGCAATCTTTTGACTATCTGACCCGGCAGCGCGGCATGTTCAGCTATACTGGCTTGAGTGCAGCCCAAGTCGATCAGCTCAAGCAGGAGTTTGGTATTTATCTGGTGCGTAGTGGCCGGATGTGTGTGGCAGGACTAAACCAGAACGATGTCGATGCAGTGGCACATGCCATGGCACAGGTATTACAGCATAGTGATACTGCTCTCACTGCTTAAACCTCTGTTCCCTCGCAAATAAAAACGGGCCATGTGCCCGTTTTTATATCGTAGAAATTTGAAGATTATGAAGCGGCTTTTAACATCTGCTTGGCTTCAAGCTGATTGACAGCATTGCTAAATAAATAGCCCTGACCAAAATGGCAGCCAAACTGTTTCAGGGTTTCAAACTGCTCCTTGGTTTCAATGCCTTCGGCAATAATATCCAAGGACAAAACCGGCCCTAACTTGATAATCGCTTCGACAATGGCCTGAATTGATTTATCACTATTGATGCGGTTGACGAAATCACAGTCAATTTTCAGGCTATCTACCGGATAATCACGTAAATGGGTTAAGGAAGAATGCCCGGTGCCAAAATCATCCAGCGAAATGCGAATACCGGCCTGTTTCAGTTTATGGATGGTACGAATCACACATTCAGAGCCACGCTCGGCCAGTGATTGCTCGGTAATTTCAATTTCAATTAATTGTGCCGGAATCTGATAATGCTGCATCCGTTTTAACAGCACTTCTGCGTAGTTATCGCGCATCAATTCCACCGGCGAGGCATTAATTGACACCGGCACCGTCTGTAGACCCTGTTTGATCCAGCTTTGCAAATCACTAAAAATGGCCTGCTGCATCAATTCGCTGATTTTTGTGGTCAGCTCATAATCGCTAAAGGCTTCTAGCAGCTCTTTCGGATAACGGTAACGCTGCTGTGCATCCTGCCAGCGTAATAAAGCCTCAAAGCCAATCAGCTCACCGGTTTCAATACACACTTTCGGCTGATAAAACGGTACAATCCGCTGTTCACGAATAATCATGCGTGCAGTCTGCAACTGCTCTGCCTTGCTCTGGACCGCCGCCAGCATAGAATGATCAAACATGCGGATGCCACCTCGGCCACCGGCTTTCAGGTCATTCAGCGCGGTATCGGCACATTTCATCAGTTCGGGAATTTCTCTGGCATCTTTGGGATACATCGAACAGCCAATGCTCATGCCGCAGTTAATGACCCGGCCGCTATAGGTAATAGGTGCATCCAGCAGTTTGACAAACTTCTTGGCCAGTTCAATCAGCTGCTGTTCATTTTCAACTGAATGCACCACCACGGCAAACTCATCACCGCCCAGGCGCGCAATACTGACCTGCTCTGAAATATATTTCTGAAAGCGTTTGGACAATACTTTTAATAAATGATCGCCGGCCTGATGGCCCAGGGTATCGTTAATATTTTTAAAATGATCCAGGTCAATCAGCATGACCCCGACCAATGTGCGGGTTTCTTTGGCGACCTGAATTGCCTGTTTGGTTTTTTTCCGGAAAGTTCGGCGGTTAATCAGCTTGGTCAGATCATCGACTTCACTGCTGAGTCTTAATTTATCTTCGGCAATTTTTTGCAAGGTCACATCACGCGACACACATAAAATACTGGTGGTTTCGCCGTGTTCGTTCAGCACTGGGGTCAGCATATTGTCCCAGTATTTCACTTCATCCTGATTAATGCTCATACCCGGGAAATGGGAATTTTTGCCTTTAATCGCCTCACGAATGGCCTGCTGACCTTTTTCACGAGCTTCGGGTGGTAACAGGTCAAGCCATTTCATGCCGAAGTTCTTTTCCCGCTCTTTGCCTAGCAAGGCCTGGCAACCTGAACGGTTCATATGCGACAGTGAGCCATCCGGTTTGACAATCTTGATACAGTCAACACTGACATCCAGCATATGGGTGTGGGCACGTAAGGTATCTTTGGTTTCCCGATATTTCACCGCACTGTCATGAATATTGGTACAGCTGATCATCCACTGGTCACAACCCTCGAGCTGCTGCGAATTTCGGGCAATTAACAAAAACCAGTGATAGCGCTGCTGGCGATCCCGAATCCGGCATTCTTTTTCAAAACTCTGACCACTTTTTTGCGCACTTTCCCATAAAAAACACAGATGCTCGGCATCTTCCGGGTGAATGGCATTCAGCCAGCTTTGAGCAGTCAGGCTTTGCTCATCTGAAGCAAGATACTGTTTAAAATTAGAATTATATAGATGATGTCCGGCTGAACTAACCCAAATCAGTTGTGGCATCATTTCAATGGCGCGAATAAAGTCTTTCTGAAAAGGAGATTTCTCAAGTTTAGGCGTGACCTGTTTGGACTTGTCTTTTAATACCTCAAGCAGATTAATATGACTCATATCGCATTTTCCAAGTTATAGTGCCAACAAGATCACACCTCTATACAAATATGTATTATAAGAGCTATAAAAATTATTTTTAACCCACGGTAAATAAAAATACCCAGTTTTTGTATATTCTTTTTGTAATTAAAATGGCTTAAAAATATACAATTTTCTGTGCATATTCCTGACTTTAAGCATGCAGCCTAGTTCTACTTTGTAGCGAGACTGGGCAGTTTTGATAGAAAAAAGATATCAGTTGTGATGGTTTCTGTGAGTGCAGATACAAAAAAACACCGGGTCTAAGCCCGGTGTTTTTTAGATAAGGTCATTACGACTCGAAATGAATTACACTACGAATTGATTTACCTTCATGCATTAAGTCAAATGCTTCATTAATCTGTTCTAACGGCATGGTATGGGTAACAAAAGGCTCCAGCTGAATATCACCTTTCATGGCCTGCTCGACCATGCCTGGTAATTGTGAACGGCCTTTAACGCCACCAAATGCAGTGCCCATCCATTTACGGCCCGTCACCAATTGGAATGGGCGGGTCGAGATTTCTTTACCGGCACCAGCCACACCAATAATCACCGATTGGCCCCAGCCACGATGGGCACATTCCAGCGCGGAACGCATGACGTTGACATTGCCGATACATTCAAAGGAATGATCAACACCCCAACCGGTCATTTCAACAATCACTTCCTGAATTGGGCGCTCATAATCATTCGGGTTAATGCAGTCAGTCGCACCAAACTGTTTGGCCAGTTCAAATTTTTCCGGGTTGGTATCAATTGCAATAATACGGCCGGCTTTGGCCTGACGCGCACCTTGCACCACGGCCAGACCAATCCCGCCTAAACCAAACACGGCAACGCTGTCACCTTCCTGCACTTTGGCAGTGTTATGCACCGCGCCAATACCGGTGGTTACACCACAGCCCAACAAGCACACCTGTTCATGGTTGGCTTCCGGGTTAATTTTGGCCAGTGACACTTCGGCCACCACAGTATATTCACTGAAAGTTGAGCAGCCCATGTAATGATAAATGGGCTGACCATTATACGAAAAACGGGTGGTGCCATCTGGCATCAAACCTTTACCCTGGGTAGCACGCACCGCCACGCACAGGTTGGTTTTACCCGATTGACAGAACAGACATTCACCACATTCCGCGGTATACAGTGGAATCACATGATCACCCGGTTTAAGGCTGGTCACACCTTCACCGACTTCCACCACCACACCCGCGCCTTCATGACCCAACACGGCTGGAAACACCCCTTCAGGATCATCACCTGACAAGGTAAAGGCATCCGTATGACATACACCGGTATGACTAATTTTAACCAAGACTTCTCCAGCTTTTGGCGGAGCCACGTCTATTTCTACAATTTCAAGGGGTTGACCCGGACCAAATGCGACCGCAGCTCTTGATTTCATGAAATTGATCATCCTTTTGATACGTCTTTAACAGATGTCTTACAGTAACCGCTTTTTATCAACAGATTCAACCTATAACATCATGATAATCTATATGAATCAGTAAAAATCTACTTCATAAAAATGATGCCATTAAAATATTACAACATGATCTGGTTGTGCTGTCTGATTCTGGCATGTACCGGTTGTAATTCGCTTGAACAGAACTATGCTGCGCAGGATGCGCCAATTGAACCAGATTTTGAACACTGGATGCCGCGACCAGAGGCACAGGCACAACTACAACGCGGACAAACCGCCTATTTACCGCTGTATGACGGATTTATCAGTATTGCTTCACGTTTACATTTAATTCATAACGCCAAACATCATTTAGACCTGCAATATTACATCTGGACCGATGACGAAATTGGTCATTTAGTGCTGGCCGAATTACTCAAAGCCGCCGACCGCGGGGTACAGGTCCGGTTACTGATTGATGACCAGAATGGCACCCAACTGGACGATACCTTGCTGGCACTCAGCCATCATCCGAACTTTAAAATTCGCCTGTTTAATCCTTATAAATTCCGTCATTTTCGGGCACTGGATTATGCCTTCCGGATGCAGGCAGTGAATCACCGCATGCACAACAAACTGATTATTGCCGATGGCGCGATTGCCGTGACCGGTGGCCGCAATATCAGCCGGGAATATTTTGATGCCAGTGATGACTTTCAGTTTACCGATGTAGATATTCTCTTTGCCGGTAATGCGGTCAAAAAAGCCAACGATAATTTCCGTGCTTTCTGGAACCATGAACTGAGTTTTAATCTGGTCCAGCTGATGGACCAGAACAGCAATAAATACCATCGTAATAGCTTGACCTTGCTGCGGGAAAAATATGCCAGCCAGCAGCTGGATGAACAGGAGGTGCAACGCCGGATCAGTTTTGCCGAGCAACAGGTGGCGCAGTATTTAAAACAGCGTTCCTATCATTGGGCCAAAGCGCATTTTGTGGCCGACCCGCCAGAAAAAATCCAGGGCAAAGCCAAAGATGAAGAGATGATTTACCATCAGATAATCCAAATTATGGGCACGCCCGATCAGCATCTGGAACTAGTATCTGCCTATTTTATTCCGACTCAACGCGGTACGGATTATATGAGCCGTCTGGCAGAAAACGGCATTGATATCCGGGTTTTGACCAACTCGTATATGGCCAATGATGTACCGATTGTACATGCCTTCTATCAGCAATACCGGCCGCAGCTATTGGCCAGTGGCATTCGACTGTATGAGTTCAAGCGTTATATTCAGCGCGAAGAACGTACCTGGTATGAAATTATTACCGGTAACGTGATTCCAGCCAAAGGCCGCAGTGCTTCCAGCCTGCATGCCAAATTCTTTGATATTGATGGCAAGGTATTTATTGGCTCTTTTAATTTTGATCCGCGCTCAGCTTTTTTAAATACCGAAGTCGGGCTGGTGCTGGAATCTGATGAACTCCAGGATGAAATTTCAGATTCATTGAATCAGTACCTGCCGCAAATTGCCTATGAACTAAGGTTAGATGAGAAAGGACAGATTATCTGGCTGGATTATCAAAAAGATGGTTCAGTGATTCAGCACAAGGTTGATCCGGAAACCACCAGTTTCCAGCGTTTTGTGATGAATTTAATGACCCATGTCCCAATCGAGTGGATGATGTAATGACATCCACATTACAGTAAATATACATTAACCAAGATAATTGAATACGAGTTGCTCTATGGGTTTGCAGCAAACCCGATACCCGGAGAGATTCTGTGATCTCTCACTTCGTATTTATCGCCAGAAGGTTTTACTCTCCTGCTACATTACTTTAAAATTCACGCTTTATTTTTCTTCTTTCTTTAGATCTCTCCCCATGCAATTTTTTGATTTAAGCCGTCAATTTAAATTAAGTGATATTCTCAGCCCGACTAAAACCCTGAATGAATTGGGCCAGCAAGAGTGGTTTCTGGCCAAAGTGCGGGTCGAACATGATTGCCTGTCCGACTCGGAGCAGCTTGAAGGTCAGGTAGTGTTGCAATCGAATGAGAATATTCAGCTGGAACTGGAATGGCTGATTCAGGACACCGGTTTTGAATTGCAGGTGTTGTTTAAGGGTGTAGAAACTGCGGCTGAACAGGAAACCTTGGTGATGGTCAAAGGTGCACAACTGGTGGATGATGCACAGCAACCGCTCTCAATCCAAGCCCTCAGCTTATGGATTGATGGCACTTTATTACCGATGTTGCCGCAAATCCGCAAGGAAATTAAAGCTCGCCTGAATTTATGGGATTATGTGGAATACGGAGCTTAAGTCCTTTTATTCTGCTTTTACTGCTGAAACATGAAAAAAGAGCGAAGTTTTTCGCTCTTTTCTGAGCTGTGCTCGTCAGATTTCCTCTCGTTCTATTTTTAAATCCAATTTATGATGAATATGCAGTTGCGCTTTCACGCATAACAATAGTTCTGGTCTTTATTATGCTGGTTTTAACTATAAAATGAGTATAAAAATGAACAAGAATATGGATGCTCAAACCTGGGGGCAAATACGACAAGTGGTTGCGCAGGCGCAGCGCGCCAGTATGCACTGCTCCATCGCCAGTGTGAGTCCAGAAGGTATCCCGAATATCACCCCGATTGGAACCTTATTTTTAAACGACAGCTCTCCTACCGATTTCTTTTTTGATACCTACTCTGCCACGCTGCAACAGCATCTCAAACATAATGCGCAGGCCTGTATTCAGGCCGTAAACAGTAGCCGCGGGTTCTGGCTAAAATCAATGATGTCAGGTCAATTTTGCACTTATCCGGGTGTGCGTTTATATGCCAAGATTGGTGAGTTACGCCCGGCCACTGCCGAGGAAATGCATCAGGTGCGCCGTAGAATTGCGCCGTTAAAATGGACACGCGGCAGCAAGCTGATCTGGTCGGATTTCACCCAGGTTCGGGAGGTGCATATTCATGCGTTTAGATGGGTAGAATATCCATCAATGATGCCAAAGACATCCTCTCTTTTTTAAAGCAGGCCGACATCCTTAAACAGACCGCAATAAAGTTCAGCCTTTTTCTCCACCGCTAAGGGATAGGCGCGAGATGAAGATGGCATACGGTATAAATGCAGCTCTCGACCAGCAAAGATCGCCTGTGAAGATTGGCCAATTACCGGTTTCGGCGTGCCTTCCGGCATTGATTCCATCAAGGTATCAGTGGCTTTATCACCCGTGGTCATAATGTACTGGCACAGCGGCATTTGCTGGAGCAGCCGATTTAAATCGGTCGGGGTGTGAATATGCAGAAATTTATCTGAAGCATTGCCCTTTAAACGGCTAATCCGGTAGGCGGTATCAAACAGTGCAATACCGGTATCTTTTAAAAAGTTTTGAATCAGTTCAAGCTGAAAGTTTTTATTCGGCAGGTCTAAAAAATAGTTTTTATCCTGAAAAAAGCAGATACCAAAAATCCGCCACATATCATTCTGATAATTCGGATAATAAAATTCCATTTTCCAGCGATTTTTGGGCGGTGGAAAACTGCCCATCATCAGCAGTTTGGCATTGGAGGGTAAAAAAGGCTCAAAGGGATGGGTTTCAATTTCAAGATCATCAATCATAAGGCAGCAAACTCAATTCACTTTATTCATCTTAAGCCGTTGTTTAATTTTGAGTGTTACTTCTTTGCCCCATATTTGATAAATTTCTTTACTCGGATGAAAGCCATCTTCGGCCATTTCCAGTTTCATCTGCTGATATTGTGCAATGTCATATTCAATCCAGTCCATGTTTGGCTGCTTTTGAATAAATTTATGCAGTTCACGGTTCATCTGCTTGGCATATTGGCCAAACAGCCACGCCAGCGGATTCGGTAAAGCCGGGAAAAGTTGCATCGGTGGTACACCTGCTGCAAGGATGAGCTGTGGCTGGAATTTAGCTGCAATCAGCTGATACAACTGCGCCTGCTTTTGAATCCAGATATCGGCTGGTATCAATTTGGTGACATCATTCACCCCGACCGAGGTGACCACTACATCAAACTTTTCAGTGTCCAGCTGCTGAACGCTTTGAATGACCTGCCCCGTGGTATTGCCTGTTTTGGCATGCAGTTTCCAGCTGACCTGAAATTCGGAAGTGAGTCCGGCCAGAATCGCGCCGAGCAAGGCATCTTCCTGATGGCTAACGCCAACGCCGGCAGCGGCTGAATCACCCAGAATCAAAATGGATAAGGCCTGTCCCTGACCGCTCGTGCCTTCACGTTCGCCTTCTGGCTCTGCCAGTCTTAAGGTATTTTTCTTGACCCGGCGGCCTTGAATAATCAGGGCGGGAATTAAACCCAAGGTTGCAAGCTTCAGAAACATCGCGTTGTCGATCATCTTCAAAAAAATCGGGCCTATTTTAACCAAAATAAGCCCCGTATTTTTGTCTTTCTATGAAATATTTTTAAATTTTCAAATATTTAAAACAAACATTTAAAATAAAAAGTGAAAAGCGCCAAATGGAACTTTTCACTTGATATTAATATGAATTAACCGAGCTTATTGACCAGTTTTAAAGGTAAGACTTTCATGGCCAAGCCCAGTGGCAACCATGGCCATTTTGGCACATAAGCTTTTACCGGTGCTTTTTCAATTTCTGCGGCCAGTAAGCGTGAACCAGTTTGCTCATCCACTTCAAATGGTAATTTTTTCGCGCCTTCGTTAATTTCGGTACGGATATACCCCGGGAAAATGGTGGTAACTTTAATTGGCGTATCAATCAGTTCGGCGCGAATGCCTTCAGCCAGATGCGCAACGCCGGCTTTACTGGCGCCATACGCAGTCAGATGTTTTGGCATACCACGCATTGCGCTCATGGAAGAAATCATCACCAGATGGCCAGAGTTTTGGGCACGGAAAATTTCTACCGCAGCTTCACATTGCGCCAGCGCTGAAATAAAGTTGGTTTCAACCGTGGCGCGGTTAATCGCAAAATTGCCTTTGCCGATCCGGCGGCCTTCACCAACCCCGGCATTGACAATAATCCGGTCAATCGTGCCCAGTTCTTCCTTAAAAGCACGAAACACCTCAAATACCTGATCATAATTGGTCACATCTAAGGTTTTTGCGGCCACGCTCACGCCGTACTTGCTTTCCAGTTCCTGTTTTAAGCTTTCCAGACGTTCCATACGACGCGCACAAATGGCCAGGTTATAGCCTTTTTGCGCAAATTCGCGGGCCATACCGGCACCAATGCCGGAACTTGCGCCGGTAATTAAAATTGTTTTGGTCATCTGTCTATTCCTTGATTAAATCCAAGTTAATAATTCTGGATGTTGTGCTTTTATAAAATGATGTTCATTCAGACTTAACAGTTGTGGCTCATTACCAACCAGACGCAAAGTGGTCATGCTGGTATTGGCGATGGCCCAGTTCAGTGCAAAAGTCCGGTTAGGATTCAGTTCCAGAATTTTTCCAGCAACAACCGAAATGACGCCGCCCGAAGTAAACACAATCGCGTAACGCGGTTTGGTTTGGGCCAGTTCATCACACAGGTTTTGCAAGGCGGTTTCGACCCGGGCCTTGAAATGCGGCCAGGATTCTTCATATTCATGGTGATATTCACCGCCAGTCCAGCGTTCAATGGCACCTTCAAAAATTTTTGCCAGATACGCCCGCGGATTAAGCTCTTTGGCTACATCGGCCTTTAATAAATGCGGTTCATTAAAGCGCGGTTCGTATTGGGCAAACACCTGCTGATGATTAAACTCGTTCCAGTCCGGATTGGTGACCAGATGAGCTTCAGGGAAACATTCGGCCAGAGCGATCTGTGCAGTCTGCTGATGGCGCTGCATGGAGCCGGCCACCACATAGGGCTCTTCTTTTAAGATGTTATCAAAATACTGACCCAACAGTTTGGCCTGCAATTCCCCATTCGGCGAAAGCTGGTCATAGCTTTCTGCACCAAACGAAGCCTGACCATGACGGATTAAATAAATAGTCGTCATTTCGGCAGCAGCTCCTTAAATTTGGCCATATATTTTTGTGCCAGCTCATTGACTTCAATTTTTTGCAGCCCAATCAGTTTTAAGGCGCGGATATGCAAGGCATGAATCACAATCCAGAAATCTTTAAAGGCCGGATTATTGGTCTGTTTATGATAATAACGGTAGTAAATCTGCTGGGCGATCACTGCCAGACGGAAAATCCCGAACACTTCATAGAAGGTCCAGTTTTCCGGTTGCAGGCCGGTTTTTTCCAGATAGTAATCGACCACCTGTTTACGGGTGAACATGCCTTTTAAATGGGTCGGCTGACGGCGGGTGGCTTTAAAAATCTGGTTATCGGTTTCTTCTACCCAGTAGGCCAAAGCGGAACCAAGATCCATCAGCGGATCGCCCAGAGTTGCCATTTCCCAGTCCAGCACGCCAATCACTTCGGTTGGATGCTGCGGATTTAAAATCACATTATCAAAACGCCAGTCATTGTGAATAATGCAGGTGGTGGAATCTGCCGGAATATTCTCGTGCAGCCATTTACGTACATATTTAAATGACGGCACATTCAGGGTTTTGGCTTTTTCATAACGGCTGTCCCAGCCTTCCACCTGACGACGGCAATAGCCCTCACCTTTACCGAGTTTTTCCAGTTCAGTGCCCTGATACGGCACCTGATGCAGCTCGATTAATTTATCAATCACATTAATGCACAGTTCCTGAACCTGGTTTTCATCAAAGTTCAGTTCTGGCGGCAGTTTGGCCCGCGGGATAATGCCTTCCACGCGCTGCATGATATAAAAATCACAGCCAATCACCGATTCATCCTGACACAGCGCCACCATCTGTGGTAACACCGGATAAAACGGCGCCAGATTTTTTTGTACATGATATTCACGCGCCATGTCATGCGCAGATTTGGCTTTGGTGCCTTTGGGTGGGCGACGTAAAATTAAATCGGCATTACGATAGTTCAGACGATAGGTCCAGTTAGAGGCACCACCTGAATATTGGGTCACTTCCACGGGTTCCTGAACATCAACCCCTTGTGCCTTTAACCATTGGCTTACTGCCTGAATATCCAGTTCCTCGCCTTCACGAACCTGACCGCCAACATCAATCACTGACATGTTATTTTCCTAATTTTTCACTTTTTTAGGTCTTGCCCTATTAGAGCATTTTCAGCTGTAAAGACCCACACTGTTTCTGGTGTTTTGCCACTTATTTTTTACGACGGGTACTGTAACCGCGTTTGGCCAGTTCCAGTTTGGCAATCATGCCTTTATGCACTTCATCGGGACCATCGGCCAAACGTAAGGCACGTGCCTGGGCAAAGAAACCGGTCAATGGCGTATCGCGGGACAGCCCGGCACCGCCGTGGATTTGCATGGCCATATCCACCACTTTTTCCAGCACGCTTGGCGCCACTACTTTAATGGCAGAAATTTCTGTTAAGGCGGCCATATTGCCTAAAGTATCCATTTTATAGGCAGCATAAAGTGTTAACAGGCGTGCCTGATCAATTGCCACACGCGCTTCGGCCACACGCTCCAAATTGCCACCGAGTTTCAGGATTTCCTTGCCAAAGGCAGTCCGGTTCATGCCGCGTTCAATCATCAGTTCCAGTGATTTTTCTGCCGCACCGATACAACGCATACAGTGATGAATCCGGCCGGGTCCTAAACGGCCCTGGGCAATTTCAAAACCTTGGCCGGCACCGCCAATAAAATTGGCCACTGGCACGCGGACATTGTCAAAGCTGACTTCACCATGGCCATGCGGCGCATCATAATCGCCAAACACCGGTAACATACGTTCAATTTTCACCCCTGCAGTATCAACCGGGACCAGCACCATCGAATGTTGATGATGACGGTCTTTGCTTTCATCCGGGGTATGCGCCATAAAAATAATGATTTTGGCATTCGGATCACCCAGACCCGATGACCACCATTTACGTCCGTTCAGGACAATCTCATCACCATCTACCACCGCTGTGGCCTGCATATTGGTCGCATCAGAAGAGGCCACTGCCGGTTCGGTCATACAAAACACCGAGCGGATTTTGCCTTCGAGCAGCGGCATCAACCATTGCTGTTTTTGCTGTTCTGAACCATAACGCCATAACACTTCCATGTTGCCGCTATCTGGCGCGTTACAGTTAAATACGGTCGGGGCAATCAGGCTACGGCCAGACAATTCGGCAATATGTGCATATTCCTGCACTGACAGGCCCTGGCCCAAATTAGGACAAGGCAAAAACATATTCCACAGTCCCGCGGCTTTGGCTTTGGCTTTTAAACTTTCTAATTGTGCCGGCCACTGCCATTGCGTCCAGTCACCACCCTGATTCAGTTCATGCACCTGCTGCCAAAAGTCGGCCTCACTTGGTTCAATTTCTGTTTGAATAAACTGTTGGGTTCTTTCGAGATAATCCTGTGCGCGTGCTGACAATTCAAACATGACTGTAGCTTCCTCAATCTGTTGTTATATTGGCTTTACAACACCTTAACCTAAAAATTATTATGCATGAAATGATTTTATTGAATTAAATACTATGCACAATATTCATAATAATAGCCCGATGGATCTGGGTGCTTTTCATCGTATTGATATTAATTTATACCCGCTGTTTATTGCGATTTTTGAACAAAAAAATATTTCCAAAGCGGCGCAGCTCTTATGTATCAGCCAGTCGGCCACCAGTCATGCCTTACAACGGCTTAGGTTACAGTTACAGGATGATCTGTTTATTCGCACCGGCCATCAGATGTTACCAACGCCGTTTGCCGAGCAGATTTATCCGACCATTAAAACTGCACTGCTGTCTATTCAGCATATTGCCCGGCAAAAACAGCAGTTTGAACCGGCGATGGTACATACCCTGAAAATTGCCATACATGATGAAATTGAACCGATTATTTTTCCCAAACTGGTGCAGCATTTTCAGCAGCTGAATCTGGAGATTCAGTTTTTAAGCAGCAAGCTGGACCGTAAAACCATGATTAATGATCTGGCGACCCAGCAAATTGATTTTGTGATTGATCTGGAACACAACCTGGGCGATAAAATCCAGTTTCAGGCGCTGGTACAAGACCGTTTCGTGGTTTGTAGCCAGCGTTCATCCATAGATAAAGAATTATATTTGTCTGCGCCGCATATTGGTGTTTCTTCACGCCGTAGTGGCTTGCTGCTGGAAGATATTTATTTAAAGCGCAATCAGCTGTCGCGAACCCTGTTATTACGCTGTCAGCATTATTCCACTGCCCTGCAAATTCTGGCGCAGCATGACACCGCGATACTGACTATTCCGGAAAGTATTTTGCGACATTTACATATTGACCCGAAGCTGCATATTTTTGAATCGCCTGTTGACCTGCCGCAAATTGATTTGGGGATGTTCTGGTATAAGGAGATGCAGGAGAATGCACGTCATGCATTTTTAAGAGCGGAGATTTCTAAAATTTTTGCTTAGGCTATTTAGATCACTCAAATACAAGGCACTTTATCTTCATTAAATTTAAAACATCGCTCAAGCCCTTGCCAGATCAGGCGTTGCAGCGTAGCTGATTTGTTAAAAACTAGCTAATTGGCGATTTAATCGACCGGCGAATTGCGCCATTTCTTTTACACTAGCACTTTTATTTTTCACGGTTTACAGCTGGCTGGTCTGTTCAGCTGAATTGAAAGCGTCTATGTTGACTGAACTCTCCCCTTTCTGGCTGCTGGCATTGGCCGCTGGATGCTGTCTTGTTGCGTTTATGCTGTTGGGTAAGATTTCCCGCTTTGTGCAGCAACTGTTTCGACCTTTTAAAAAAGGCAAAACCTATTGGGCGCGGGTCACTGCGGTCAGCGATGGCGATACCCTCACCCTGTACCGTTTTAATTTAAGACGTTCAGAAACCCGCATCCGCTTTGCCTATATTGATGCGCCAGAATCGAGTCAAAGTTATGGTCCGGAAACCCGGCGTCTGGTGAAAACCATGCTGCATCAGAAGGTGGTACGGATCAAAATTACCGATATTGACCGCTATGGCCGCCATGTTGGGGTGATTTATCGCTACCGTAAAAATGTCAATGAAGAACTGGTCAAACGTGGTGCCGCCTGGGTCTATGAAGATTATATTCGTGATCGCAAGCAGCTGGCGCATATGCGTGCCTTACAGACTCAGGCCAGAGCGCGGAAAAAAGGACTCTGGAAAAGTAGCCGCCCGGTGCGGCCAAGTGTCTATCGCAAACAGAACCGTAAATAAAATGCTCAGGTGAATTTTTAAAGTCCGAAGATGATTCAGCTTAATAAGCCCATTGCACCAGCAAACGAAAAGCTCCGGCAATCAGCGCCAACGCCACAAAACCGGCCAGCCAGAGACCAATAAACCACAGCAGCTGTGTACGTTTCATTGCGGCTCCTTGATGACTAAGGGAATAACTGACCTATAATGATGTGCTTCATGTCGATTTTCTTTAATGATAGCCATCATCCCCCACCCGGACTTTATGGCGAAAAATCCAATAGGACATCGCGCTATAACCTAGAATAATCGGAATTAAAACTAGCGCGCCAATGAGGGTAAAACGCTGACTGCTTTCCGGCGCAGCCGCCTGCCAGAAGCTGACCGAGGGCGGAATAATATAAGGCCATAAACTGATTAAAAAGCCGCTATAGGCCAGAAATACCAAGGCCAGCGTATACAAAAACGGCCGAAACTGTTGCCGCTGCCGGCAGGCTTTTAAAGCCAGATAAGTAAAGGTCAGTACCAGTATTGGCACCGGAGAGAAATACAGTAACTGCGGCAGATTAAACCAGCGCTCGGCAATGTGCGGCTGGGTTATCGGGGTATAAATACTGACGGCTGCTAAAACAATCAATAGGCCGATCAACATCTTCGGCATTAAACGGTACATACGCTGCTGTAGCGCCTGATCGGTTTTAAAAATGAGCCAGCCACAACCTAAAGTGGCGTACAACATTACCACGCCAGCACCAGTAAACAGGCTAAACGGCGTTAACCAGTCCAAGCCATGGCCCGCATATACCCCCTGCTCGGTACGAATACCCTGAATATAAGCGCCCAAAATTACGCCTTGTAAAAAGCTGCTCAAAACAGAGCCACCAATAAAAGCTTTGTCCCACCAGTGTTTGCTGCTGTTGGCCTTAAAACGAAACTCAAAGGCAACACCGCGAAAAATTAAGGCAATTACCATTAAAATGACCGGTAAATACAGGGCCGAAAGTACCGTGGCATAGGCCAAGGGAAAAGCGGCAAACAGGCTGGCGCCTCCCAGCACCATCCAGGTTTCATTGCCATCCCAAATTGGCGCGACGGTATTCATCATGACATCCCGCTCTGCCTGCTCGGGAAAAAATGGAAATAAAATCCCGATGCCCAAATCAAAGCCATCTAACACCACATACATCAGCACCGCGAAGGCAATAATTCCAATCCACAGCAAAGATAAATCCATCATGGCTCCTGCTCCTGTTTGGGACGCTCGACGGGCGGGTTGATCTGCTCGGTGACACTGCTTAATGGCCGTCTGGAGGCTTGAGTAAGCTCAGCATCAGAGGCTGATGATGGCGCTGAATGAATCAGTTCCGGCCCTTTGTGCATCAGTCTGAGCATGTAATAAATGCCCATCCCAAACACCACAAAATACACCAGTACAAAAATCATCAAACTCAGGCCAACCTGCTCTGCAGATACTGGCGATAAGGCATCTTCGGTACGTAATACCCCATAGACCACCCACGGCTGGCGGCCGACTTCTGTGGTAAACCAGCCGGCCAATAAGGCAATAAAACCAGAGGGCCCCATCCATAGGGCAAAACGCTGAAAGCGACGATGTTCATATAAACGCTGCCGTTTACGTAGCCACAATCCCCACAGCGCCAGAATCAGCATCAGCACGCCTAAGCCGACCATAATCCGGAAACTCCAGAACACAATGGTCGAATTGGGCCGATCTTCCGGGGCAAATTCTTTTAAACCGGTCACGGTGCCATCCAGCGAATGGGTCAGAATTACGCTGCCCAAGTTGGAAATCGCCAGCACATATTTGGTTTCTTCGGCCTGCATATCTGGAATACCAAACAGATACAGCGGCATGCCTTTCTCATGATTGGTATCCCAATGCCCTTCCATCGCTGCCAGTTTGGCTGGTTGATGTTGCAGGGTATTCAAGCCATGTAAATCGCCCACCAGCACCTGTAAGGGAGTTAAGATCAGCATCAGCCACAAGGCCATTGAAAACGAGGTTTTTACCAATGCATCCCGACGGCCTTTAAGTAAATGCCAAGCGGCCGTGGCAGCCACCAGCAAAGCAGAGACCAAAAAGGCAGCAATGGCCATATGCGCCAGCCGATACAGGAATGACGGATTAAAGACAATGGCCCACCAGTCCTGTGGCACCAGAATGCCATTTTCGATGCTGAAACCTTGCGGAGTTTGCATCCAGCTATTGGCTGATAAAATCCAGAACATGGAAATACAGGTGCCAATTGCGACCATTAAAGTCGAGAAAAAATGTGCTTTAGGTCCCACCCGTCCCCAACCAAACAGCATGATGCCGAGAAAACCCGCTTCCAAAAAGAAAGCGGTGAGCACTTCATAGGCCAATAATGGTCCGGTGACACTGCCGGCGATACGGGAAAATTCACTCCAGTTGGTGCCAAACTGATAGCTCATGACAATGCCAGAAACCACCCCCATGGCAAAGGCGACCGCAAAAATCTTGACCCAGAATTTAAACAGGTCCTGATAAATCGGATTACGACTGCGTAACCAGCGCCATTCCAGAATCGCCAGAAAACTGGCCAGACCAATGGAAATGGCCGGAAAAATGATATGAAACGAAACTGTAAAGGCAAACTGAATCCGGGCCAGTTCCAGCGCGGTAAAACCGAGGGTCATCATGGCACCTTTCAAAAGGTCGAGCTGCGCTCAGGGTGTAGAGTTTTAAATATAGCGTTTTGAATTTTTCTCATCGCGCTTCAGCATAAGACGAAGTTGTATAGGCCTTGTGTAGGCTTTTGATCAAGAATCTTTAAGCGAGTAATTTCTGCAACTGATGAGTTTTTTTGGAAGATAGAAGCGCTGATTTTTTATTCTTGCGGTTTATCAGCTGGATAGACAGGACTGGATGAGAGGAATTTTTGTAGTTCAGTTGATTGACCTTAACGCTGCTTAACAAATCTATAGCAATACACGTTGCCCCCTCATCTTTTATCATCTGTTTTTTTGAATCCTTCGCTGGCTTCCCTACTTGAAAAAAATTCCGAACAGGCGTACATTGACTTTGTTTTAGTTACCCTAGTTAACTATTTTTTTTATGCCAAGCTCTCCCTTAAAATTTCGTACCGCCTTATTACGCTGCGCACGTCTGTTCAGCGATGAAGTTAATACCCTGTTATTGCCGCATCAGCTTAATTATTCCTTGTGGCAGGTGTTATATGTCATTCATTTAAAACAGCAATGTACCCAGGTGGATATTGCCGCCTATTTAAAGGTGTCCAAACCGAGCATCACCAAACGTATCCGGGTGTTGCTGGACTTAGGTTTAATTCAGCAACTTGAAAGTAGTGATAAACGGCAGAAATGCCTGACTTTTAGCTCTCACGGGCAGGAACTTTTCAAGCATTGTTCCACCCAGATTGATCAGTTTGAACAACAGCTGCTGCAGTCTTTTACAGTTACGGACATCGCCCATACCCGCGAGATCCTTAATCAGCTGAGTGAACAGTTACAACCGACCCTACAAGGTGAAGACAAATGAGTTCAGCACAAGCACCGCTATGGACCAGAAACTTTATCCTGGTCGGCCTGATCAATTTTCAACTGGTACTGATTTTTTATCTATTGGTGATTGTGATTGTCGGTTATGCCGTGGCGGAATTAAATGCCAGCATTGCCGAAGCCGGTTTAATTTCAGGACTGTTTATTGTCGGCACCTTATTTGGCCGTCTGCTGATTGGCAAATGCCTACAGCGTTTCGGTTATCGTAGCACCCTGCTTTTTGGGCTGGCCGGTTTCTTGCTGCTTTCCTTAGGCTATTTTATAGAGATGGGGGTGACTGCCCTGCTCGGCATCCGTTTTATTCATGGCTTTATGATGGGAGTCGCCTCTACCGTACTCGGCACAGTCATCGCACAAACTCTGCCGCCCACCCGCCGTGGTGAAGGTATTGGCTATTACAGCATGAGCAGCACCCTGGGTACGGCGATTGGTCCTTTTGTCGCGATCTGGATGATGCTGCACACCAGTTATCAGACGATTTTTAGCTTATCCAGTGTCTTGGCGCTGGGCTGTCTGGTAGTGGCCTGTTTTATCCGGATGCCGAACCTGGCGCAGCCTAAACCTGCAGCCACCGCGACAGCAGGCAAAGGTTTTGGCTTCTGGACCCAGTATCTGGAAAAGAATGCGCTGCCCATTTCCCTGATTATGCTGTTTGCTTCCATCTGTTATTCCGGCGTGCTGTCATTTATTAACTTTTACGCCAAGGAAATTGATCTGGTCGAAGCCGCGTCCTTATTCTTTTTAATGTATGCAATCGCCATTTTGTTTTCGCGTCCGTTTACCGGGCGGCTTATGGATCGTAAAGGTGAAAATATCATTATGTATCCCGCCTTTATTGTGATGGCGATTGCCCTGTTTTTACTAAGTCAGGCGCATAACTCCAGTATGCTACTGCTTTGTGCCGGCTTGCTCGGTCTGGGCTATGGCAATATTCAATCGGTCTGTCAGACTATTGCGGTCAAAAGTACCTCACTGGAACGTATGGGACTGGCGACCTCGACCTATTTTATCTGTCTGGATGCAGGGCTGGGCTTCGGGCCGTATTTGATCGGAATCGCGCTGAAATCGGTTAGTTATGCGCAGATGTATTTCTATAGTGCCATCGCCGCGCTGTTGTGTTTAGGCCTGTATTATCTGCTACATGGTCGTCATGCTCAGCAGGTGCAGCCACAGTTATCACGCTAACGAAAGCAACACGCTTAAAACCGCCGGCCAAAGCGCTGGCGGTATTCCATTGGGGTTAGGCCGGTTTTCTTGCGAAATAAACGCCGGAATGAACTCGGATCTTCATAGCCCACCATTTGCATAATCCGGTCAATCGGCTGCTCGGTTTCTTCCAGCCGTTTTTGCGCAGCTTCAATACGAATAGCCTGCACATACTGATTCGGCGCCACATCTAACACTGCTTTAAAACGGCGAATGAGCGTGCGCGGGCTGATATTAAAGCGCGCCGCCACATCTTCCATATTCAAGTTTTCACTAAAATGCTGCTCCAGCCAATGCTGGATTTCTTTTACCAAACCATCCTGATGTGGCTTGCTCATACGCATCAAGGAATAGGACAACTGGTTGTCACGGCGAAAATCCAGCACAAAGGATTTGGCCGTCTGAATGGCAATTTCAAAGCCATAAAAACGTTCAATTAAATGTAGCCCCAAATCGAACCAGGCCAACCCGCCACCGGCACAATAGACATGATCGGACTGGGTAATCAGGCGATCCGCCTGCAAATGGACCTCCGGATAGCGCTGCTGGAACTGATCTTTAAAACCCCAATGCGTGGTGGCACTGCGGCCCTGTAAAATTCCGGCTTCGGCCAGAAAAAAATTCCCGGTACAGTTTCCGGCAATCAGGCATTGAGCTTGATCGGCCTGTTGCAGAACATTCATGAGAGACTGATTTTTTTCCAGAATCTGCTCGATGGAACCGGCCAAAGTCGGAATCACCAGCAAATCGGCCTGCTGGATTTCACTATAGGCCAGATGCGCCTCAATGCGTAAACCATTACTGCATTGCACCGTTTCTCCCTGTGGCGAGGCAATCTGCACCTGAAACAAACGCTGGATGTCCTGTTTCTGAATCCGGTTCCAGCTAATGCCGGCCAGACTGAATAAATCGGCCACACCGGTTATGGCCGAAGCCAGTGCACCATCATAGGCCAGAATAAAAACCCGCTTCATGCTTTCTTCCCAAATGTCGTTTTTGGCTCCTTGAGTGTCATTATTGACAATTTATCTGCCAATACAAGTCTTGTTAAGCTAAGAGCAATCAATAAAAACAGGTAACGGCATCCCATGACCGCACTCATCAATCAAAAAGATCTGGATTTTTTACTCTATCAGGTATTTTCAGCCGAACAGCTGACCCAGCTGGAACGTTATCAGGAACATGACAAAGCCACCTTCGACAGTATTTTAGATACGGCGCGCGGCATTGCAGCAGACTATTTTGCCCCGCACAATGCCAAAGGCGATGCACAAGAACCGCATTTTGATGGTACACAGGTACATACCATTGCCGAAGTGAAACAGGCCTGGCAACAGTTTGCCCAGGCCGGTCTGTTATGTGCCCAGCATGATTATGATCAGGGCGGTATGCAGCTTCCCACACTGATTAATATGGCTGCCAATGCCTATTTTATGTCGGCCAATCCTGCCACCGTGGCTTATTCATTTTTAACCGCCGCCGCAGCGAATCTGATTCAGGCCTTCGGTACCGAGCAGCAGAAACAGACCTTTGTCCCGTCGATGTTCAATGGCCGCTTTTCCGGCACCATGGCCATGACCGAGCCGAATGTCGGTTCCTCTCTGGGTGATCTGACCACCAAAGCCATTCCACAAGCTGATGGCAGCTACAAAATTAAAGGCCAGAAAATGTTTATTTCTGGGGGTGATCAGGACATTACTGAAAATATTGTGCATCTGGTGCTGGCGCGGATTCAGGATGCGCCACAAGGTGTCAAAGGCATTTCCCTGTTTATTGTGCCGAAATTCCTGACCAATGAAGATGGCACGCTGGGTGAACGCAATGATGTCAAACTGGCTGGCCTGTTACATAAAATGGGCTATCGCGGGACAACATCGACTGTGCTGAATTTTGGTGAAAATAACCAATGCTTAGGCTATTTGATTGGTGAAGCTGGTCAGGGCCTGAAATATATGTTCAAAATGATGAACGAGGCGCGTGTCGGTGTTGGGCTGGGCGCCGCGATGATCGGTTATCGCGGTTATTTGGAATCGCTGGAATATGCCAGAAACCGTCCGCAAGGCCGACTGGCCAATGAAAAAAATAGCGATAGCAAACCGGTCAATATTATTGAACATAGCGATGTGAAACGGATGCTATTAGCGCAAAAGGCCTATGTAGAAGGTGCTTTGGCACTGTGCCTGTTTGCCGCGCGACTGATTGATGAACATCAGGCGGGTGGCTCGGAAGATAGCGCCATTCTGCTCGATCTGATTACACCTGTGGTCAAGTCCTTCCCTTCTGCCTATGGCCCGAAAGCCAATGATCTGGCAATTCAGGTGCTCGGCGGTGCCGGCTATACCCGTGATTATCCAGTAGAACAGTATTATCGGGATAATCGCTTAAATCCGATTCATGAAGGCACTTTTGGTATTCAGTCACTGGATTTACTCGGGCGTAAATTATGGCAGCACAATGGCAAAGGCTTAAATCTGCTGATGCAACGCATCAACACCACGCTGGAACAGATTCAGCATCCAACCATTCTGGATCTGTCTAGCAAATTCTGCAAACATTTGGCTACGGTACAAAGCACCACACAAAAACTGGGACAGGCGCTTATGCAAGGTCAAACCAGTGAGGCTTTGGCCAATTCTGCCCTGTATTTAGATATGATGGCTAAAGTGATTATTTCCTGGTTATGGCTGGATATGGCTAATAAAGCGCAACAGCAGTTTGGCCAGTCTGAGTTGGTAGAAGATCAGCAATTTTTAGCAGGCAAGTTGCAAGCGGCGCGCTATTTTATTCGCTGGGAATTACCGGAAATTGAACATCAGGCCAAATTACTGAGTGAATTTGATGATACCTGCCTGTCGATGCACAGCGACTGGTTTTAAAACTGAATGATGGAAAGCAGGTTTTAAATATCTACCTCCTAAAGAAAATCCCCATGTAATAAACTACATGGGGATTTTTTATATACTTCTAGAATGCAAATGTCGTTTAGAATTGTGCATTCAAGACATTGGCCGCCACTTTACCCTGCCACAATTCACGTAGGGTCGGTAAATAGAATTTTTCACCCAGCTCGACCAGTTCAGCATCAATTTGTGCATGAACTTCATGCATAAACAGATAGTCCAGCTCTACTGTCGCCAATTGGCTTTGTGATTTTTTATAGTCCTGACGTTTTTGCTGTGCTTGCTTCACCAAATGGTCTGCAAAAGCGCGATCTTTATATTTCGCAATAGCATTTAAACGCAGCTCAATCAGGCCCCAACCACTGAGCAGCAATTTAAACAATTCCAGATCTGCCGTGGTTGATTCCCAGGTCATTTCTTCCAGGTTTTCATTTTCAGGCAGCACCGGCAGCAGCAGCTCCATCACACTTGGGAAAATTTTCTTAAAATTTAAAATAAATTTAACAGGATGCTCACCCGGATAATCGGTAAATTGCACCTTTTTCTGAACATCCGTTAAATAGATATCAAGCATTGAAAATTTTCCTAGATAGATTGCTGTTTTACAAAGCTTTATTTCTTAGCTTGTAAAACTGTAATAAAAAACGAATCGCATTTTAGCAATTATGACATCTTATTCAATGGTATTTAAGCCATGTGTCTACATGAGGATGGCTTTAGCTCTAAAATTCTTCAATCTGGAAAGATGACTTTAAACGGTTCGAAGGCTTTTAACTTTTTAAAAACTTTGATTCGGGGCTAGTAGATGGTTTTTCTTTAATTAGGTTCTTGAGTTTGAATCTTATATTAATCAATATCTAGTCGTTCAATAAGCATGAACACTCCAGATTAAAATGACACACTGTTTGCCTTCAATGCACTCTCATCTATTATGCTGAGATATCTCAGACTTAAAAAATAACGATGCTTTTTCTTATTGCGATCCTATTTTTAGTTTTTATTCTCTATTACTACAGACTTGATCAGGCCAGCGCGACGAGCAGCGAGTTTGTGTTCTACCTTTGCCTTTCCTTAATCATCCTCTGCATCGTGAACGCTTGACGTGTGTTGACTTAAGTAGCAAGTAAGTATTAAAAAAACCTTCTCATCTCCCAGCGGTCACAAAACTGCATATACCGTGACCGTCCAGTTACACCTATATTTTTCCTTTCACAAGCGGTTCACAGTACAGGTATATCATCACGGGATTAAAAAAATTAATGTGAGATGTATCGTGAAATACGGAATTTTAATTGTTCTACTGTTAAGCTGTGTAGTCAGCAGTGGCCTGAGTTTCTGGGTTGGATTCAAGGCAAATGATTCATTATTATTGATCATTGGCGGACTGCTTGTTTTTGCATCAATCTTGATTGCCCTTGAAATTAAAAAAGTCAAAAAAGATCCGTTCTAAGCCAAGCCGGCAATTTTTCTATGCTCTATGGATGCGGGAATAGCGCCTATTCACGCTCTTTTAGACAATTCTGACAGCGCCGAATTTCTTCATCATCACCCGTGTATTCGACTTCAGTTGCGCCATGAAAGCTAAACAGACAAAGAAGGAACTGGATCATAATATTCTACTCTTAATAATCTGCCTCCTGTTCTGGAGGACGGCGTTGGGAGAAAATCAGAAGTTAGCCCTGATACAAATTTTATATAAATAGAAATTTTACAAGTTGTCATAATATGACATTCATAAAAATTAACATTCATTTAAATTATCTCATTTCGATAATCTAAATAAAAAATTACCCACTAAACCCAGAAGTCCTGAATAACGACTTTGTGGATGCTTTCATCGAAATCCGTATTGGATAGATTTAAGTTTTTGTTCTTAATATTGATATAACAATAACTTGCTGCAAGTCCTACACCAATCAAAGCTAATAGTTTCATTGCTCACCTCACCTATTGGAAGATCTGGATTTAAACTATCATTCAAATTTGTAGCTTTCACATTCAATTTTGATCATTTTTTGTACAGATTGTAATTTCCGGAGCAATGTATAAAGCCATAAAAAAGCCCACCAGTGGGTTGAGCTTTTTAGGTCTTGACCAAGAGAAAGAAGCAATAGGGATGAGCGCTGTTAATACTCTTGATCTAAACCATTGCTACACGTTTTATTCTCTTCTTCATCGAGCAGGTAGTCGATTTCAGTCACCTCATGCAGGCCAAATAAAGTGAATAGAAGATGGAGCATAATTTTCTCCTCAAAAAAATGCCTCCCTAGAGGAGGAGGCAGTAAAAAAAGAAAGAAACTACAGCGATAGATTCTGCTGGAAATTATATATAAATTTATAATTTATATATTTGCATAATATTACATATTTTATGCCAAAAATTAGCCAACCCAGTCTACTTTGAATGAATTATTAATAGAAAATTATTATAATTTTAAGTTGAATTTCAAAGTTAAGAGGACTTCTTATTCGGTGATCAGCAGAATATCTAGAATCCCTTAATTAACGTAAGTAAATGACTGCCCTTTTTGCCTAGATTCACTATTGGAGCCGGTTTTATACCAGCCATAAAAAGGCTCACCTGTTTCCAGATGAGCCTACCGATGTCGAACCGCGAATGCTCAACCTGAATATCTAATGTCTCCATCTCAATACATCAAGCAGTCCACCTACCAATGTATTCAAGGAAAATATTCAGATCATCCCACCCTTAAAGATGCATGGTCACACCCAGCTGAAAAGCGCGGCCCGATAACGGCGCAATATATTTCAGGGGCGAATTATGTGGACGTGCCTCTTCATCCAGCAGGTTTGATCCATTCATAAACAGGTCAAAACTGGCATTTTTTAAAGTCACTTTTTTACGAATATCCAGATCCATCAGGTTGTATGCCGGTAATGGCACTTCCTCTGACACATTTTTTCCTAAATATCGCGGTTGATCATAATAAATACTTGCCAGACGCGCTGACCAATCTGCGCGTGTCCATTCAATGTGGGCACCATAACGATTGGTCGGCATATTCGGCAAATACACGCCATCATTACTTAAACGCAAACTTTCCGGATTAGTGGCCTTATTTTTAACCAGATCAGCAAAACCACCGACCTGTACCTCACCAAAATGGTCTAAATCAAAAGTGTAGTTCATATCCACCTCAAAACCATTCACTTTAGTATCGGTTTGCTTCCAGTACTTCAGCGGTAAACGGTTTCTCATGGATGAACCGGAATGCGACAAATAAAAATAATCTTCAAAATCCATTTGATATAAAGCTACAGCGATATTCGCAGCATCCCAGTTCACATGCGTGATTAACTCCAGCCCCTGCATTTTCTCTTTGTTCAATGCCTGATTGCCCTCTTCCTGCGTCATAACCGAGTAATGCGGATTGCTGGCATACAGTTCATTAATTTCAGGAGCCCGTTCTGACTTAGAATATTGCAGCCTAAAGTCCAGATAATCAGTCGCTTTAAAATTCGAACCGACATAAAAACTATTTAGAGCAAAAGATTTATTTTTTAGGGTGCTATTGGCCGCATTACGCGCCAGTTTAAAACTCTGATCCTGAATCTCATGCTGAACGTTCTCATGACGATAACCGGCATCCACTGAAAACCGCTCCCAATCCAATTTTTCCTGGATAAATACCGCCTGGGTCGTGGTTTTGACATTAGGGAGATAGCGCTGTGTTCCTGAACCCTTAACATCACGTACATTCAAAGCAGTGCCAATTTCACCGCTCAAATTTTTATAAGGCATCTGCTTTAGTACCAGTTCGGCAGCATGGCTATCAAACTGATATTCATTGGCTTTGCTTGCACCAATATATTCACCCGAGCGATTGGATAATTTTGATGCCTGAATTTGGAGATGATCAAGTACAGGCAGTGGGTCTCTGAGTAACGCATCAACCGCAAAACGGTTCTGTTTAATCTGCACCGTAACCGGCAAGCCATCTTCATAAGCGCTCTGGAAAGATTTATTCTCCATTGAGAAACCCGGCACACCATAATCACTGGTTTTATAATCGGCACTAATTCCAATATAGCCATTGTCTAAAAAGTAAGTACTCCCGATTGCCATATTTTCATTTCTGGCATAGCTATTGCACAGTTTTTTCTGATAATTGGGCGTAACATCCTGATTGGTTCGGCTTTCCACATATTTTGGCGTATTGGGCACATAATCCGGGTTGGGATCATTGACAAATTCCCGGTAGGCACCATTCACATAGCGGGTTAAAACCGCTTGATCAGTATATTTGGCCGACTCCAAGCCATCATAATAATCATAAAAATGCTGAGGATTCTGGGCGATATCTTCTAAAACATGCTTATTTAAATATTGATGATGTGCCTTATTAAAGACCTGTTCAATTCTGGCATCGCGCTGGCAGGCGCTTGCCAAAGCAGAATCAATCCCACCTCGCTCCGAGATAATCGCTGTATCACAGACGGCTGCTTTGCTCTTTCCGGGAATTTTATAAGATGAAATCTGTTGGGTAGAAAACTGGATATTGGTGCTCAGATTTTCCTGATTATTGACATTAATGCGAATACCATGCCCGCTAAAATCGTTAAAGCCCTTTTTATACACCACATCGACATTGGCGCTTTTCTCTTCCAGCATTTTTGAAATGATGCCCGAATCTATATCCACATAACCACCAATCGCCTGTCCGCCATAACGTACAGTATTGGTCCCTTTATGTACGGTCACGCTTTTAGTAAATAGTGGATCAAATGGAATATTAATATCACCGCTGATAGCATTCATTCCATTGATCGCCTGACCATTCTCCAGAATCCCGACCCGATGACCACTCAAACTGCGTATCACTGGTGCCCCCGAATTGGGACCGAATGCGCTACTTTGCACGCCAGACATATGTTTAACGGCATCGCCCAAGGTATTGGCTGTTTCAATGCGTTCTTTAGGCGCAATGTTTAGGTTCTTGTCAGTATCATCCCCCTGAAAAATAAGTGGTTCCAGAATTGTAATCGGCTCTTCAGCCTGTGCCTGTTGCATCGCCAATAAAATTAAAGTCATGAGTGTGCTGTATTTCATGCGAGCCCCCTTTTAAAAAGTGTTATGTTATAACATAACTTTATATCTATTTAAAAAATTATTCTGGTTTTTCTGGCAGATCGAGAAAATGCAGCAACTCAATTGAGAGGAAGAAAAATGGGGGAATTGAAATATTTTGAATTCTTAGATTCTTAAAAAAAGAAGAAACCATCTAACACGAAGTTAAATGGTTTTTAGAATCAGCTCAACAGCCAAAGCTCATTAGAGCTTTTTCCAGGTCATGGCACTGGTTGTATTGCTCTGTTGCGCTTTACCAAATACTTTCATCTGGTCTTTGCCATCATTCAATTGCGCTTCAATGGTATAGGTCCGGCCATCCTGGGTATTCAGCCATTGACCTTGCTTAAACTGCTTATGGTTGCCGGTCATGCCTTTCAGCACTTCCATACCAAAAATCGGCTGGTTCTTTAAAGCCCCTTCACATTTGCCACAAACGTCCGGATTCACCGCTCCCGCTGTCGGATAATTTTTGCTCACTACGGCGCTATACTGCTGTGTTTTGGAGTTTTTACGAATCACGATTTCCGACACATAATACCCGGTTCGATCATCAATCACTTTCCATGTCCCGATTAAAGGATCAAACGGCATTGCCACTACAGTTTTGGTTAAACCCGCCAATAGAGCCGCAGCCCCCAACAATTTAAAATTCATAAGCAAAAAGAGTTTCAAAAGAGTCAATAAAGAAATGAGATACGCTTCCCAGCGGCCTGAATTATATTCATTTTCCTAAATTAAATCATAATAATTTCATAAATTTTAAATATCTATGTGGTATTTAGATCCAATTTTTGCTAGATACTTCACATTTCTTTTCCAGAATTTTAGCAATTATTTTTATTGTCACATTCAGGGCTTATGATGCAGTCAAGGTCATTAAAAACGAGAAGATGGCCTGTAATAACTAAGTAGCGCAAACTAACCCAGCATATAGCAATCCATATGTTGGGTTTTCCTTTATAGGTACTTTGCACTTTCATGCACAGGTTCTGATGGAGAAATAGTTGTGATGAAGCAAGATTTTTTAGCCCACCGGGATGGCTGCTCATATTCCATCCCGGTAGATGCAACACTTATTTCGCATTCGGTGAAACCATATTTTCTGGTCGTACCACGTCATCAAACTGTTCAGCAGTGACCAGATTCAGCTCCACCGCCACCTGTTTTAAGGTTTTCCCTTCTTTATAGGCCGTTTTCGCGACTTTGGCAGCATTTTCATAACCAATTACCGGATTCAGTGCTGTCACCAACATCAGCGAGTTATGCAGGAAATGATCAATCTTGTCACGGTTCGGTTCAATTCCGACAGCGCAGTGATCGTTAAAGCTGTTGCAGGCATCTCCCAATAACTGAATCGACTGTAACAGGTTATAGGCAATCACTGGCATAAATACGTTTAGCTCGAAATTCCCTGAAGCCCCAGCCACATTAATTGTCGTATCATTACCCAGCACTTGCGCCACCACCATGGTCATGGCTTCACTCTGGGTCGGATTGACCTTGCCCGGCATAATGCTTGAACCCGGTTCATTTTCCGGAATGCGGATTTCACCAAAACCACAGCGCGGCCCACTGGCCAGCCAGCGTATGTCATTGGCAATTTTATTTAAGCTCACGGCCAGAGTTTTTAAGGCACCGGAAGCAAATACTGCAGCATCACGTCCAGCCAGAGCTTCAAACTTGTTCGGCGCAGTAACGAAAGCCAAACCGGTCAGGCTGGCCAGTTGCTGTGCGGCTTTTTCCGCATAGTCCGGATGGGCATTTAAACCGGTACCGACAGCGGTGCCACCCAACGGCAGTTCATATAAACCGTCCAGGGCCTGATGCAAACGTTTCAAACCATGATCGAGCTGCGAGACATAGCCACTAAATTCCTGCCCTAACGTTAAAGGTGTTGCATCCTGTAAATGGGTACGGCCAATTTTCACAATATCGGCAAAGGCGTCGCTTTTGGCCTGCAAGGTATCTCTTAAACGGGTCACTGCCGGAATTAACAGCTCATTAATCTGTAAACTGGCGGCGACATGAATCGCGGTCGGGAAAGAATCGTTGGTTGATTGTGCGCGGTTCACATGATCATTCGGATGAACCGGCTTTTGTGCGCCCAGCGGATTGCCGAGTTTCTGGTTAGCAATATTGGCAATCACTTCATTACAGTTCATATTACTTTGCGTGCCCGAACCGGTCTGCCACACCACCAGCGGAAACTGGCTATCCCATTTACCTTCAATCACTTCTTCAGCTGCATCAACAATATAGTGCGACAGTTCTTGAGGAATCTGGTTCAGTTCTGCATTGGTCATGGCCGCGGCTTTTTTCACTAAGCCCATGGCGCGAATCATGGGACGAGGTAAACGTTCCTGCCCGATTTTAAAATTCTGTAAGCTGCGCTGAGTCTGTGCACCCCACATGGCCTCACTCGGGACTTCAACTTCTCCCATGGTGTCGTGTTCGATACGTGTTTGCATACTCAACCTCTATCTATTCTTGCTGTTCTCAATGCTGTTATAACGCTGCCCTGAGGCAGCGGCTATGGCGAATATAGTCATCTTAGGTCAGGCGGATAAAATTGTAAATGATAATTATTATCATGATTAAATTTATCATTGCCCGCGCAAGGTGTGCTGATAAAAGCGCCATTCATCTTCCAGCATCTGCTGAATCGAGCGTTTCGGCTGCCAGCCCAGTACCTCTTTGGCTTTACTAATATCGGCTGCGACCTGATCCAGTTCGGCATAGGGATATACATCAGCATCGACCGTTTTAATTTCGGTACCGGTGACGCTCGAAATTTCATTTAACAGCTGCTGGATGGAAATCGCCTCGCCGGCAATATTAAAGGCTTCACAAACATGCTGTTGCTGGAATAGCCATTGCAGGGTTAAAGACACCGCTTCACAACAATCCAGTACATGCAGGAAACTACGTTCAACAGTCTTGTCTTCAGTTTGGGCCTGTTTACGCAGCTCGATAAATTCGCGTTGCCGCGCCCCGACCTGCATCGCCAGGGGTACAATATTTTTTGGCAGTGGCGGTACCATTTCACCCAGTACCCCATGTTCAAAGGCACCGGCAATATTACCCAAACGCAATAAGGCAATTTTCCATTCATTGTCAGTTTTAAAGGTATCCTGAATAATTTCCTCAGCCATCTGCTGAGATTTGATATACGGATTCGGATAGGCATACTGAAATGGCAGATCTTCTTTCAGTTGCAGGCTAGATTGGCCATACACGGTTAAGCTGGATAAATGCACCAGCACACGTACCCCGGTACGCTGCATGGCACGCAGCAGACTCATGATACAGCTGACATTATCATTATAATATTCAAGCGGTTTCAGGACCGATTCTTCCAGCGATTTAAAGCTGGCCGTATGCACCACTGCATCGACCGAATACTGTTTAAAGACTTTATTTAAGGCTGGGGTGTTACGAATATCAATTTTGGCAAAAGGCACATACATGCCCGAAATATATTCAAGTCGTTCTAAGGTTTGTAAATTGGCATTGGATAAATTGTCGACAATAATGACTTCTTGCCCTTGAGCCATCAGACTTAATGCAATATGCGAGCCTATAAAGCCTAAACCACCAGTCACTAAAATCATTGTATACTACCTTTTTCTTATGAAGTCTGAATGCCCCCTGTGTTGCGGGAACATTTCATTAGTGAATTTTGATGAGTACCTTATTACTAATTACCTCCGCGCCGACCTCGATTCATGCCTGGCATGCGTTGGGTCTGGCTCAAGCCTTGCAGAGCAAGAATGAAGATTTCCGGGTGTTCTTCTATCAGGACGCTGTTATGGTCGCTAACGATTTACAATGGCTACCCGATGATCAGCGACAGTTAAAATCGGAATGGCAAAAACTGTCGATTCGTTTGCCGGTTTGTGTCAGTGCGGCACTGTTACGCGGGATTACCGATCAGGACAATGCCAAACGTCATCAACTTCATCAACACAATTTAGCCGCGGGCTTTGAATTGGTTGGTCTGGGCGAACTTGCCGATGCAGTGCAATCTGCAGATCGCCTTCTTCAATTCTAAGTGGTTCTATTTGAGAATTTGTTGCATTTAAAAGGTAAATTGTGTGAAAACTGTACTCGTCATTTTAAGCCAGGCCAATTTAAGCAGCCAGCAGGTACATGAAAGCCTGTCTGCGACTATGGTACTGGCCACTTTTGGCTGTGAAGTCAAAGTGTTATTACAAGATGCTGCCCTAAGTCTGCTCAAAAGCGATTTGGCTTTTGACCAGCTCAAACACGCCTTCAAGCTGGCCTCGAATATGGTCGAAAGTTTTGAGTTTTATGATTTAAGCCCGATTCTGGTAGAACACCAGCATCAACATTCAGCTTATGTCAGCCAGTCGCAGCATGAAATCGAGTTTATTGAACTGAATGCGGACTTTATCCAGCGTTTTGACCACGTGCTGTACTGGTAAGCCGGAAGGAATCTGTTATGTCACAAAATACTTTATATCTGCTGCAATCCGGCTTCCATACTACCCCGGCCATGCTGGACAAAGTTTCACGTCTGTATAGTGAAGGCGATGCAGTGGTGCTGATGGGTGATGCAGTATTGGCCATTGATCACCCATTTTGTCAGCAATGCGGCACCCTGTTTGCACTGGAGCATGATCTAGAGCTGCTGGTCCAGCCATTGCCTGCCCATCTGCACAGTTTAAACTATGCTACCTTTGCCGAGCTGTGTCTGGCTTATAGCCGTTGTATCTCTTTAAAATAAACAAGCTTTGAGGTGTTATGAATCTTGAACTGGACCAAGATGGTCATTTGGTCGATTACACCATCTGGAATGAAACTGTAGCGCAAGAGCTGGCCAAAAGCCTGGAGCTGGAACTGGAAGATTGGCATTTTGAAATTTTGCAGGCTGTGCGCCAGTTTTATCAGCAGTTTGGTCATTCTCCGGCGACTCGCCCGTTAATCAAGTTTCTGATGAAAACGGTCAGCCCTGAGATTAATAATGCCCTCTTGCAAGAGCGTTTTAACACCGGACTGGTGGCGCGGCATTTAAGCCGTCTGGCCGGTATTCCCAAACCGGCGAATTGCCTGTAATTGGAGGAAGATTCATCTGTTCAGAGGTTTAGCGCTGTAGATGAATCTGATTTCACACGATAATCCTTTAATTCTTACTTTAGAAATGAATCTCATCAGGATGCGTTTCAATAATTCTTAACCAGGCCCGGGTGGCTGGACTCATGGCGACTGTCGTATTCCAGGCCATTCGCAAGGTCCAGTTCAGCTCAGGCTGGCACAAACGGCTGATCTGATAACGCTCGGCAGGCAACTGCTCACAATAAACCTGAGGCAACAGCGCAATCCCCATGCCGGAATCCACCATTTTGGCAATAAAATCCCACTGGCTGCTTTTACAGACAATTTTCGGTTCAAAACCCAGCTGCTGTGCGGCCTGTAGAATCATCTGGTTTAAAGTAAAGCTGTCGGCAAACAGTAAAAAAGACTCATCTTTCAGTTCCAGCAACGACACCGTTTCGCGTCCCTGCCATGCAGAATTTCGGGCAGATAACAAACACAGTGGCGAATCCATAATTGGAATTCCGCCCAATGCCGGTTTTAAATGACCGAGTACAATCCCGACATCAATCTGTTTATCCAGAATAGCGGCTTCAATCCCGCTGGCACCTACCTCTAAAAAGCTCAGTTCAATAGCCGGGTACTGCTGATGAAACTTGGCAATTAACCGGCTTAATAGCACCGAACCCAGGGGCGGCAAACCCAGTGTCAATTTACCACGTTCTAGCGCACGAACTTCCGCCACCGAATCATAAATCGCCTGCTCCAGTTGCAGCATTTGTAGCGCATGCTGATAAATCTGCTCGCCCAGGTAAGTCAATTGCACTTCACGTTTACGCCCAGCTTCACCTTTATGAAACAGCGCAGTGCCCAACTCATCTTCCAGCCCACGAATGGCCTTGCTAATTGTAGGCTGGGTCAGACACAAAGCATCTGCTGTGCGGGTAAAACTTTGCAATTGCACCAGTTTGACCAGTATTTTCAGACTTTTTAAATCCACCATCATTCCCAATAGGCATAATTATTTTTTTATTATTCATAAGCATCCTGGTAGGTCAAATCTAAAATACAGTCGTGTTTAACCTTTAGGGCAATTCAGCGATGTGGTCTCTTTCCCGTGTTGCCGTCCTCAGCATACAAATTGCGCTGCTGATCCTGATCTGGTGGCTCGGTGCGCTGATCCAACAGATATTCCAGCTGCCGGTTTCAGCGGGTGTGATTGGCCTGATCCTATTACTGCTGGCGCTGTTAAGTGGCATATTTCAACTGCAATGGATCAAGCAAGGCGCCGATTTTATGCTGGCCGAGCTGATGCTGCTGTTTATTCCCTGTGTGGTCGGCATTATCAATGATCTCGACTTACTGCTGAGCCAAGGCTGGCAACTGCTACTCTCGATTACGCTCGGCACCTGTGCGGTAATGGTCGCCACAGCCTATAGCGTGTGCTGGGGTTTTAAACTGGAACAGCGGCTCAGGAAAAATACAAACAACACCGCATATGTGTCAGGAGATTAAGATGAACCTGATCGCAAGCCTGTGCTTCATCTTCACCCTGCTGGGCTATATCGCAGCCAAACAGCTGTATCGTCGTTATCCGGTGCTGCTGTTTTTACCCTCCATTCTAGTTCCGGCTGGATTAATCTGCATGCTGCTCTATTTCGGGATTTCCTATGACAGCTATATGCAGTACAGTCACTGGATTGTCTGGATGCTCGGGCCAGCCACGGTGGCTTTTGCCATTCCGATTTATGAATATCGCGCGCTGATTCAACGCCATCTGCTGGCCATCAGCATGGGTATTGTGATCGGGATGTGTGTCGGCATTATCAGTGCTTTTTATCTGGCGCAGCTGTTTCAGCTAAATCAGGAAACCACATATAGCCTGATGGCGCGCTCTATCTCTACACCCTTTGCTATGGAATTAAGCACACAGGTGGGCGGCTCGGTTGAACTGGTAATCCTGTTCACCATGATGACCGGCTTTGCCGGCGGTTTTATGGCAGATGCCGTCTTACTCGCACTCAAACTGAATTCACATTTTGCTCAAGGTGCAGCCTTAGGTAATGCCGCGCATGGTTTTGGTACTTCTAAAGCCTTTATGCGCCATCGTGAAGAAGGTGTGGCCGCCTGCTTAAGTATGGTACTGGCTGGCATATTTATGGTGATTTTTGGACCTGCCCTGATTCATGGCGTGGTCCGGTTTTTATAACTGAATCCGCTGCTAAAATAAAATCAGTGCAGATTAAGACTCATCCACCACATCGGCAAACTGGGCATTTAACACCCGGGCCAGATCATCCGGCTTTAAACCAATGTCCAGTCCACGTTTGCCACCGCTAACATAGATTTTGTCCAGACTTTGCGCGCTCTGGTCAATCACAGTTTTTAAACGTTTCTTCTGCCCAATCGGGCTAATTCCGCCAACCAGATAACCGGTTAAACGTTCAGCATCTTTAGGCTCTGCCATATGCAGTTTTTTACAGCCCACCGCGGTAGCAACTTTCTTTAAATTTAACTGCACATGCACCGGTAAAATCGCCACATAATACTGTTTATCATCAGTTACCAATAAAGTCTTAAATACTTCAGCCAGGGCTAAACCCAGCTTTTCCGCTGCTTCCAGCCCAAAACTTTTGGCATTCGGATCATGCTCATATTCATGAATACTATAGTCAATTTTATTGGATTTTAAAATTTTACAGGCCGGTGTCATTTTAGTTGCCCAGTGATAAACCTCCTCGCAGTATAAAAGCTTCTGCTGCAGAAGTTAATCACTGTATAGCTTAGGCTATTGAGTGGCAGCATAATATTTCCGCTTTTCCACATCATCCAGCATACTCTCGGTTTCCTGCAAGACATTGGCCAAACGCTGGGTATGCGCAATCAAACGGTCCAGCCAGCGCTGTGCGGCCAGTAATTCCAGACTGCGCGCGGCACTCAGATGTTGCACCGTGGCATATTCAATCACTTTTTCACGCGCTTCGGCACGCTGCTCTTCCACCCATTGTTTCAGGTTTAACAGCTCACGATTTAAAGATGCCACTTCGGTCAGGCGGTTAAACTCATCGACATACTGAAAGTGATTGTCCAGCACATGAATATAATCCAGCCCCATCTGATAAATAGTCGGCTGGGTACGGATATGCTCGGCATGTTCTACTGCTTCCAGATCACTGCGCAGCACACGTAAATACACCATCAGGCGCAGCATCGCCATTAAACGCTGCTGATCCAGCTCATTTTCACTAACCGATAAATCTTCCAGATACTGCTGCACCCGTTTTAAGATTTCATCCAGTTGCTGTAATTCGCTATTGGAGGGCAAACGACCTTCCTGAATCGCGCGTTTCAGCAAAATCAGGATATGCCCAATCGACCAATAAATCACTTTAGAAGCGGCATTAATCGCTAAAGCCGGCACCGAAAAACTGGCCTGATCCAGATAACATAAAATTGAAGGGGTGCGGTCTGGAATTAAACCGACAATCAACTGTTCAAACTGTTTTAAAAAGGGCAATAAAAATAAGGTTCCCAGCACACTAAAGGCGGTATGAAACGCAGCGACAATAATCACATCATCCCAAGTGCCGACCTGTGAATGTTCCGCCAGCCACAAAAAAGCCGGTTTCAACAAGATAAAAGCCAACACGGCCGAAATCACGTTAAACACCACATGCACGGCTGCGGTGCGTTTGGCATTGGCAGTCGAGCCCATGGCTGCCAGAATCGCGGTCGCCACCGTACCAATATTTTGTCCAATCACCAGACCTAAGGCTTGGGACAAATCAATCGCACCACTGGCTAAAGCGGCCAAGGTCGCAGTAATGGCTGCACTGGAAGATTGCAGCAGCACGGTCATCACCAGCCCGACCAGCACTAAAATCAACTGTGTGGTGAAAGAGTTATTGGAAAAAACCGATAAATCAACCCGCTCGGCAAAACCCGACATTGCCACCTGCAGCAAGTCAATCCCAAAGAAAATCAGGCCAAAACCGGCAATAGTTAAACCGAATAAAGACAGTCGCCCACGGCTGAATAATTTAAAGATCGCCCCCAACCCAATGAGTGGCAAGGCAATATGGGCAATGGAAAATTTAACCCCCAAAAAAGCCACCATCCAACCGGTGCTGGTGGTGCCAACATTGGCGCCAATAATCACACCAATGGCCTGACTAAAAGTCAGAATACCAGCACTCACAAAGCCAATGGTGGCCAATGTGGTTGCCGTTGAGGATTGCACAGCCAAAGTCAGGCCGATGCCAGAAAAAATGGCTTTAATCGGTGAACCTGTAAATTTAGACAGCCATAAACGCAATGACTCCCCAGCCATCTCTTTCAGACTGTCTGTCATTAAGGTCATTCCAATCAGGAACAAACCGATCCCGCCACACAACTGTGCAATCACTTCTAACATGCAACTACCCAATAAATATTTTTATTTTCAACCATCTAAGTATATAAGAGATTATGCAATGAAAGCCGCTTTATACCCTAAAAGTTGCATAGTGACATCAACATGAACAGCACAATAAATAGAAACATGATCTTCCAATGCACTCTAAAGATATTTCAAACACGTAGTATTGGAGCGAAAACTTAACAAAACAGCGGCGGTTCCAGGCCGCCGTTGGCTTGACGGATATCTCCCAGCTCACTAACATCCTTAAAACATATTCGCGAGCACTGGCTAATCTGGTGCAGCATCACTGCTTTTTTCTGATTTTAAAATGAAACTGACCATCCCATTATTATTGAAAACCTCTTTTATTGGCCTCAGTGCTCTTAGCCTGATTGCCTGCTCACCTTTAGGGGGCGGCTCCGTTGCCAAACGTTCCGCTAAACTTTCAGTCGGGATCCAAAAAGCCTATTCGGTTGCACCTGACACCGCTAACTGTGTTGCACCGATGATTGTGCAACATGCAGAACGTTATGAAATTGATCCACTGTTACTGGCCGCGCTGATTCGCCAGGAATCCAGCTATCGCAGTCATGTGGTATCACCGGCTGGTGCGGTGGGCTTAACCCAAGTCATTCCGCGTTATTGGCAGCAAAGCTGTGGCAGTAATTTGTTTGATGAATCTTCCAATATTCAATGTGGTTCTTACATTTTAAATCGCTATAACACGAAAGCCGGCAGCTGGCCTAAAGCCCTAGCTTATTATAATGTTGGTCCTACCGGTTATCATTCCAGCTGGAAGATGAAACGCCAAGGCAAACGTTATGCCAAACAGGTTAAACAGCACCAAAATGATTTAAAAGGCGCGCTATAAACCTTTTTATCCTGCGATTTTTTAAAAGCTCCTGATGGGGCTTTTTTTTACATCATTGCCAAGCAATTACATATTCCCGTCAAAACCAGTACAGTGCCTTGAGCCTCAGTTGTTAACGTAGCAAAAGAATTCATGAAACGAGGATGGGAAAATGCCAAAGAAAGTATTATTCATTACGTCCAATCAGGGTGTGGAGCAGGATGAGCTGATCAAACCCTTTGAATATTTGAAATCTAAAGGCATTGAAGCCATACATGCAGCAGAAGAACAAAAAGAAGTTCAAACGGTCAAGGCTGATAAAGATCCTGGTCTAAGTACCGAACCGGAAACAACGCTAGATAAGGTCAATCCGGAAGATTACGATGCACTGGTCATTCCCGGTGGAACGGTCAATGCCGATACGCTTCGAATTAATCCCGAAGCGCATAAAATCATCCAGCACTTTACTGATCAGGGCAAACTGATTGCCGCAATCTGTCATGGTCCGTGGGTTTTAATTAATGCCGAACGGATTCGCGATAAAAACCTGACGTCTTATAAAACCATCAAACTGGATCTGGAAAATGCCGGCGCGAAATGGGTCGATGAAGAAGTCCATCGCTGCAATACCGGTGGATGGGTATTGATCAGCTCACGTAATCCGGATGATATTCCTGCATTTAACCAGGCGATTGTGCAAGAATTGGAAGCTGAAACCTAAAGATTTTTAATCATATCCATAAAAGAAACCTCATCTTCGGATGAGGTTTTTTATCAGAATCGGGAGATTAAGCAAGCCCTTTGAGCTGTTTTAAATAGGCCACCACTTCCTCATTACCGGCCATTTCAGCAAGTTCCAGTGCCGTATGTGGACTACGATGCTCCATATCCGCCCCTTTGCTCATCAGCAGTTTCACCACGTCCAGATGATCATTTTCTGCCGCCGCCTGCAAGGCACTATAGCCTTCCTCATCACTACCATTGGCATCTGCACCTTGCTGTAAGGCTTGCTGTACCTGCTCCAACTCACCTAGTGACGCCCAATATACAATTTCAGGAAGATGTAGCTCATCATCATCTTCAGGGATCGGAGAGAATGAATTCAGTTTCATAAAGTGCTCTTAGAATCGTAATTTGATCATATTGATCTTAAGATTTTAGCTGAATCTAGGGATATATATGGATTTAAATTGTTAGATAAAAATTGGGTTCTATGCGCTGGCTGATGAGGCATTTATTTAAATAGAAGCAGGAAGGAACAGCAAAAAATCAAAAGCGACCTTAAACAAGATGAGGAAGCCCAGATAAATTTTACCCATAAAAAAATCCCCCTGCTGTTTAAGCTTGGGGGATTTTGAATAATGAGCTGGCGATGACTTACTCTCACATGGGTAACCCCACACTACCATCAGCGCTAAGAGGTTTCACTTCTGAGTTCGGGAAGGGATCAGGTGGTTCACTCTTGCTATTGTCGCCAGCACAACTGTTATGGACTTGTTCGGGTCTTAGTTACTTTGCTTAAGCTTGATGCTTTTGCATGTAATGCCTTACTTTGTTCCAAATGAGTTATTAACGGATTGGC
>NZ_KI530746.1 GCF_000488255.1 Acinetobacter indicus CIP 110367
TGCCGGACTTCGCAGAGGAACTCAACTACGGAGTCGATCTATCAACCATCTGATAATGGTATCAGGTTGGTGGGGTAAAGGTGCCCCATCAACCATTAAATCCGTATACCCAATTTTTTATAACCAGCGACTATTTGACACAAAATCTCTTATGCGCAGTTCAGGTATTAGAGACCATTTAAAAAGTTATCTCTACTGAAATAGATTACACTCATATATGCATTTTTTTTGAAAATAGCTAAAAAGTGAAAAGATATAGCTTCTTAATCAAAATTTAAGTATTTGATATAAATATTTTTTTAATTATTTATTTGTAATAAGTGGTTTTTACTGAATCAGTTTTCCACTTTTGAGTTTTCTATTTAAAATTTAAGTGCAAGCCTGCTTCAATCCCCATTAATTTTACGTTTTTTAATTTTAAAAGTTCGGCGACCAGCAAATCGTTGAGCAAGTTCGGGATTACGACCACACAAACGTTTAATCAAGATCGGTACGCTATTCGGAGCCTTACTCACCAAATTATCATTTTCTACATACAGTATCGTTCCACTTTGAGCTGCTGCAATAAAGCAGTCTCGAAGTACATCCGCGGCTCTGGAAGCAATATCGGATTCATTGTCACTTTCATTGATTAGATTTACTGCTGACATATTGCTGCGCTCTCAAGTAAAACCTACGTATAAATCATATTCCAAGTCAGGCCATTCAGCACAGAAAACTAAAGGCATTTCTGCATCTGAGGTACTATTCAACACACACAATAGCTTCTTTTCTGCTTCAAGGTAGCTATGATGTGTGTTCTATATTTTATTTTTAATTTCAATTACTTATAAATGTTAATGTTTAGGTTTTATTTTTGCCACACAAATAAAATTACATTTAAAATCAAATACTTAATGCATTTAAAAAAATAAAAGCTTAGCATCACACATAATACCTACCTGATGAGGCAAATTTAGGTAGGTATTATGTGTGCTCATCTTAATGATATTATTTAATTTCAGTATCTTACTGATAAATTAACTCTATGTAATTTCAATAAATTTTCACGAAGCAAGCTATAATTCAACACAAAATCTCTACCCACTTTTAGATCCTGGAAATGCAGAATCCGTAAAGAGTTTATCTCTCAAAAATTTAAATGCCTTGAGATCAAAATGAATACTATAACCTTTCAAAAATTGGAAAAAATGAATAAGCAGTGCAAAGCCTGTGTGAAAGCCTATGCACTTTTGACCCTCCTCAGCCTGATGACTTTCTTCATCTATTTTTTCAATAATTTCACGTTAGACGTTCTCTTTACAAACTCAAATGCCCTATTACCGGCGATCAAAATGGAGGCGTTGGCACTTGGGATAATGCACATTGTTTACTATTTCTTTTTCAAATATGTCGATAAAAAACTTCAAATATTCGGCTTAGATTCAAATAATCTGAATGAATACATCCAGCGGAATCAGGCATTTTTCCAAAAATATTAAGGTATGGCTTCTCCAGTGGAACTCATGTCTTGTAATACATCAAAGACAAGTTTCTCAATGCCTGAGCGTGCTTTATCAGGGTCTGGATCTAACCAGGACAGCGAAGGAAATTCGGCACAAAGGCCAACAAATTCTCCGTCTTGGGCAGACCACGTCACACTATATGAATAGCGTGCTTCAATCTTAAAATTGAAAAAATCCTTCATATATTTTGCTGCATCTTTGGTCTCAGCTCTCAAATCATCAATTTCTTCACGGCTGAGATAATAATCCTCTGGGTATTTCGGCATAGTTCACCTTCAGTCTTTAGTTTTTTGCTTATTCTGTTTGTTCAAATAGATCTGATCTGCATTTCTACAAGCCATTTCAAACTCTTTAATGCTCATTGCCTTTTTCTTGGTAAATCGGACATAGTGCAGATGGTCCGTGAAATACTTCTTATTCAGCTTCTTATGATCAGGCTGCATCTGATTCAATAATTTTCGAACCCTTGCCTGTATTGAACCAATTTGAAATCGAGTCCCATGAAAATTCCCATGTGCCATCAAGCGTGCGCTGGCTTCTGCAAATTTCTCTATACTTTCTGGCGTAGTTTGGATCTTGTTTAATCTCTTTTCAAACTCACGTTTAGATCCATCTAAGAACTCCTGTGACAGATACCATGTGAACCGGACATTCTTAGTGGAATAACGCTGAAAGAATTCTAAATGCTTTTTTCGAACCAGACGTAAGACCCGGGTAAGTTCTTTTAGCTTATCGTTGTAACTCTCATCATTTTCAAATTTAACCCCAAACCCCAATAGAAACTGAGTCACAGACGCCTGATTCCAACGATTGTGCTCATCGTCTAAAAAAACAAAAGCAAACTTTCGATATAAACTCTTAAATCGTCGTTCTTCCGAAGCATCAAAGGGCTTAAAGATTCGATAGATAAACTTTTTGTTGCTATCAATGACCTTCACACGTTTTGCATGTGTATTAAAAATGACACCATAATGCTCAGGGAAATAATATCCCTTCGCAAATTCAGTTTTCAGATCAGAAAATTCAATATATTGACCTAATACATAGGGACCAAAGCGTAGCAGTTTTTCTTTTCTAGTCGTCAAAATACTATTCAACTTTTGCTTGCGTAGCATGCTCGAATTCTTAGCGAGTATTTCTTGTAGCGTCAGCTTGCTTCTTCGTGCTTCTCGATAACCAGTACTAAATAACCAGAACTGGAAAACCTCACTTTTTTCCGGATCATAATTGATCACAAGACTCCAGACCGGCTCCCCGTAGTCTGATTTTTTCTTACGCTCTTGCTCACCGAGATCAAGACCATATTCCAAAATGAGCTTCGGAATCAGGTTTTGAAACTTCGAAAAAGGCACAACATCAGAAAACCAGAACTTTGCTTTTCCATTGGAAACGCATTGCATGATACTGAGAAGACAGTCAGTTTTTGTTGTTGTGTAGTAGATCATAAATCAACCAAAACCTGCGTTTTTTGCGGAAAGCATAAAAGTCTATCTTTTATTTTAAAGAATCACAAAACCATTTTTCACTAAAAATGGTTTTTTTTTAAGCGAAGATGGGTTTTCTGTAAATAAGAGTTCCTGTGGACCCCAGCAAACAGTTGTTTTTAGGTTTTTTGTGGCTTATTCTGTGCCTGCCAAATATGAATTTTTGGGATCGATGTGATTCGTATCTGTCCCGAATTTTTCTAGACCCTTGTCATTGCGGTTTTATGTGTATACGTCAGCCAACGTATACTAAAACTCGCAAAGCTGCGTGCGTGAGAAATCTAGCTGGCGCGGCTATGACGGGCACTAGGTGGTGAAATTCCGCTTATTGACCCAATCCTGACTGCATATAAACGCTGGTCTGCTTTTAAGCTCACCAGTCGTAAATATGTAATCTATGTAATAGTTGGGCGACATAGAAACGGGAATCTAGGCGACTGGATCAAACCCTGTCTAATGGAGAGTGTGAGTAACTTCAAGGATTGATAGTTGCGTTAACAACACCTATTTCATGCTTCAATTTTTACGAAGGGCATGATGTATGGCGCACAGGTGGGCTGCTGAGAATATCGCGAGGTATTAGGGAGTTGAGGAGAAATCTGGAAACTTCGGTACTCAAGGATTAACTTGAATGACTTGTCGAGATGACATTTCAGGTTGGTTGGTGAGATCGCTGGATAGCTCAAGCCTGTAACGGTGACACGTAGAACGTTATGTCACTCAGAAATTAAGACTGCATTGATTAAGTTCATTGCGGTCTTTTTTATTTTTTAGTGATTTAAACATAGCGAAGATGTTGCTTTGCGTAGGTCAAGTGCTTTACCCACAATGAAGTCGAATAACGGTGAATAATACGGGTTTTTGGAACTCTTACCGTAGAACAACGGAATCGCTGTTATTTTGTGGAGTGGATAAGCGTACTGATCGTTTATTAATACTGGTTTACTTTTATTAATAAACAAAGACCATTATGACTAATATGGGAATCTCTCAAGTCGATCATTATACAAGGTGGCTCCTTGATATAGACTTTTGAAGCGAAAACCTGCCTTGAGTGGGGAATAAGTTTTGATTAATGAGAGAGGGAGAATTGTTGAGTAGATTCTATGTTTATATCTGGTTTTTTATTAAGTCATTTATTTATATAGATCCAGTCACTTCGAGCGAATAAAAACGTAAGCGGTGATGAAGCGAAAGACAATGCGGGAAATATTTAAAACCACTGACAAGGGTTTTTAAAGTGAGGTGTGGCAGCCTCGGTATCTATGAAATGGTACGAACTTTTTTGGCGTGGAAGAAAATTAAAATGATTATTTCAATTATTAACGTGGCTGTTAGTAGTTGTGATATTTGATGATTATTCAGTAAGAAGCATGAACGGTGGCTCCGTTGTTGGTTCACGCCAACCAAATATCTTAGTTATTAATCCAAACTTTAAAGTTGAATTAATCGCTACTAGCTATTTTTTTTAGCGGTGACGTTATGAAGCAGTCAAGTTGTTTTACTAGCGGAATAGTGTTTTAGCGGTGACGTATTCTTTCCTGAATTTTCATCTAGCGGTCCAAATGTGACTTAGCGGTGACGATTGAATTTGATGGTTGAATATTAGCGGACCTGTACTTAGCAGTGATGGAAAACATCTTGCTTCGTAACTAGCGGAAAAGTGGTGTTAGAAAGTCGTAGTTGTGGAACTAAAACACAACCGAAGTTTGTCTTAAACTTAGTGGTGATGACAGTCGGGCATAAGCTGTCTGAACGGTTTGAGATTCGCTTCCTTTGCTCTGCAAAGAGAATGTCACAAGTTGATAACTGTGAAAACGTACCAATACGTTCTATTGGCGTTAGGCGGTAACGTGAAACTCCAACATAAGCCCTGTTCCAAGTTTATTGGACAGGGCTTTCCTATTTTGCTCTCATTTGCTCTATAAGCAACTTTAATAACAACAAGTACTAAGATTAAAAAAATAGTTAATCGAGCTAAAAACCCCTATTTTTTGCGTTTAAACATTACATTCAAATCACTTAACCGAATTAATCACAATCTACTAAATGCTCTCACTCTCTCAAGTCCCCCCACATCCCTCGTTTTGCTCGGGCTGATGGTGAACGTTGAGAGAGTTTCGGCAATACTCACCCTAAGAGCTTGCAAAAAATTTGCTTGCTCTTGGAGTATTGCCTGTACACCTTTTGGGCTGACGGAGCCACGCATCGGTCGTATCTGCAAAGGGTAATTGTGCTTTCCCTTATAGGCTGAGATTACGATTCACACACCGCATCGACACGTTCCCAAACCAACTGAACCCAACTATCTCCGCAAGGGTTTCCCCAATTTACGATTTAAGCCAAGTATTCAGCTACTCATCACGTTGTTGCTTTGTCGATTTCCCCTAGTAGCAACTCTTGCTTTATCCATATAAAACAATCGCTGTAGTGCGCTAGCGTCGCTTAATCCTTCCACCCACACCACATGCCAACCGTACAAAACGGACACGCAGAAGCAGGCAAAGCTCCAAATACTAAAAGTATTGCTTATTTAATAAACACGAAACATATCAATAACGAAGTTTTTCAGGTTAGGACTTGTAATTACTGCACATAACTGTAAAAATAATCGTACAGGTGCAAAAGCCTTAGTGTGAAATCATAATGGTCGCCAAACCTTATGATCTTCGTTATTTGATGTTCCACCATCAAATAACTGCGTGCCGAAGAATATAGAGCCCTGCTTGACTTCTGTCAAGCGGGCTTTCTTCTTTTTTAAACTAGAAAAAACATTAAATATTAAATACTTGCATTAAGTATTCTATATCTGCGGTATATGGTGTAACTTCCAAAAATAGGTCGATTTTGACATAAGATATATACTAATGCTTATATTAGACCTCTTGCGAAAGTAATATTTTTGACTATTTTAGACTTTGATATTTATTTAAAAATCAACGTTTATCACTGATTAAATTTTGACTAACGCAAGAGATCTATTATTTGCCTTCAAAAAGAATAAATAAGTGAATAGCCACCAAAATTCTAGACACATCTAACCATCTTGTGGACTGCCACTTTTAGATTGAATGGATATTTTAGTTATTTTGTACATCCAGAGAAATTAGAGCAATGACTTCAACAAAAGATTGAAGAAGTTTACCTGCATGATAAGTCAGTAAGAAATCACTGAAATTTTATAAAAGAAAATTCCCAACATCATTAGTCATTAATTGTTAATGGACTGTACTGGGTACATCTAGTACAGCCTGAATATTAATACTAATTTAAAACTAAATTAGTTTTAAATTTATTTCTATTTGGTTTCATTCTTCCTTTAATTTCTTCAATGCAAATCTAATAATACCATTATGGGTTTGGCCATATTTTTCTGCTAACTCAGTCAGTAACTTATACTCATACTCATTCATTGGAATAGTATGAGTTTTAAATTTTCTAGAAGCTTTGGGATCTAGCTTTGCTGTGGTTTGTTCATTAGCACCATTAATGAATGCATCCATGTCAGGAGATGAAGGTTTCACAACTTCCCTTTTCTTAATCATGCTAAAAGCTCCTTCATAAAGGCCTCAAACTCTTCTATTGCTTTTGGATTATTGGATTCAACAACACCTTTACCTTCAGCAGTGACATCACGATAAACCTTGCGATCATAGATTACTGAAGACAATGCAGTGAATAATGGAAAGTCGGCGAGATAATCGTTGGCTTGTTGTACTTCAGAAACTGATGGATTTGTTGGGGCCAGTGTTAGCAATCCAAATGGCTTCAGTTCCTCATTAAAGGACTTCGCTTGGTCAATGACCTCTGACAGATGAGGTAAAGTATCCAAGTCGAATTGTGATGGTCTAAATGGCACTACCAAGTAATGTGTAGTTAACATTGCTGTTCTAAGCTCTTTACTATCATGCCCAGCAACATCGACAATTACATAATCATAGCGACTATCTAAGTCTTTCAATGTGTTCTTGATGTCGCCATAGCGTTGAACACAATGCACTTTGGGTAAATCTGTATTATCCCTGTCTTTAACCCAATTAGCTGAACTTTGCTGAGGATCAGCATCAACTAATACAATGTCTTTGTTATGTTTAGCAAGATATGCTGCAATGTTGATGGCTATTGTTGATTTACCACATCCACCTTTTTGGCTTCCAATCAAGATAATCATTTTACTTGTAATTTATAACTAATTTGAATGTAATATAGTTGCATTTTTAAATGGTGTAAATGACTAATTGAAAAATTCTGTTATCTATTGATTTAGCATTAGTCTACATTTTCCCACCTAAATCATGGTTATTTTTCATAATTATTCATCCATGCGAATTGATACTCGTAAAACAAGAAATTCTCTTAGATTTTTAAACAGTAATCCTTTTATTTTTAATACTTTTAATATTTTTATTTTTAAAACCTCTGTAAGCCTTTTATAGCAAGTGTTTGAGAGCTAATAAGTCTACATTTTCCCACCTTTGAGTCTACACTTTCCCACCCATTAGTCTACATTTTCCCACCTTTGAGTCTACATTTTCCCACCTT
>NZ_KI530747.1 GCF_000488255.1 Acinetobacter indicus CIP 110367
GGTGGAGTAGTAAGTGAATTAGTCAAGCATCATGCTGCGTTACGGGCTGGTATGAGTGATGAGCCTGAAAGCGAGCTAGCTAAGCAACATGTTGCCACTTTAAAAAGAGAAAAAATTAAGAAAAATAATACAAAAAAATCAGGAGATAACTGACTTATCCTGATCAGCGGCTAATAATCTATTATGTTAATTTATATAAAATTAACATAATAGACGTCATTCGAAATTATTTTAGATTTAATAACTTATATTCTCTATAGCTCCAAACTTTAAATGGTTTGGGTCTTTTTAAGATATTTCATCTCTAGGTTACTGGAGGCGAGCTAACTTATAAATATTTGCAAAATGGCGCCTGTGAAAACAAAGAGATTTCACAAAAATTCTGCATCAAAAAATACATAATTAAGAAAAATATGGCACCTACAATGAGTAAGTTAAGGCCACTTAACTTCCAATCAGTAACATCATTGTTACCGCATTTACCGCAGTAGTAATAGTAACCCTTAATTCTTGCCCCACATTCGGGACAGTTTTTATGATTGATAAAAAATCTACTCATTTGCATTCCCCAAATTTTAATAATGTTGTTTTGAGAGGAATCTATCACAGTTTTCAAGTAATGTCTTTTTTATAACATCAAATGATGTTATAAAAAAGACATTCGTTACTCTTTAGGATATTTCCGTTATGAATTTTAATCTTCTTGATGAAGAATCGATCCAACCGTCTGAACCCACACCATGTGACTTCTTTACTGGTACAGAAGCAAACTTTATAGCAAAAAAGCTCGGATTGCCGGATCTCGATTTAGTAAGGGAAGCTATCATGATTGGTGATGCTGACTTTAGAACCAATACAGTTTTCAATAAAGCCAGATTTATTGGCCGTTGGGGTAAAATTGGTGAACAGCTAGCTCTACTACTTAGGAAATCTGATTCGGCTTGGGTTTTCCATAACGAAAGCCAACCTCGTATCGAGAATACAGCCAAGAAGATACAAATTATCTTTATGACCGGTAACCTAGCATTAGGTCATAAAGATCATGTTCTATCAGCATATTGTGAAAAAGGTTATATGACCTTAAAAAATATAAAAGAGAACCAGTCTACCTACGATGATGAGACAAAATTACGCACCTGGATTGTTTACTTTCCTTCAGCTTCGCATCCAGCATATAAAGAAAGTGATATTCCAAAAATTCCATTTGAAATCGCCTACCCTACGAGTTTTGTACAGACCCCAACCAAGTCAAAAATTTCAATTTTGCCAAGCAACCACACTTGCAGAATCGCATTTGAAATAGATAATACTCTCCCAATCAAAACCGATCCAAAGCCAGTATTGGAGCCATCTGATGAGATCAAACCAGATGATTTCGATATTCAGCTTGTAGTTTAACCTGAGGTTAATGTGTTTAATAAAGATCGTTTACGTATTGCTAAAGAACTGCGTGGACTTAGCAATATCGATTTCGCAGAAAAATTAGGTTGTTCTGTCTCTAAGGTAAAGCAACTTTTGGATATGGATAAAGAAATCAATGAAAATGATCAGCTCGAAATTAGCCGCACATTAAATTTGCCTATGTCATTTTTCACAAGCAATGACACCAAGCCACATGAAACAGACCAGATTTTTTATAGATCTGTTGCTCGAATTAAGGCACAGCATAGAAAAGCTAATGAGGCATATACACTTTTAGCAATTAACATCAATAAATACTTAAATCAAAAAGTGAAGCTACCTATCTTTCAGCGGCCTGATTTAGACATTACTGAGTTTGCAGGTGAATCTAAATATGTTGATCATCTAGCATCAGAGCTAAGGGGCTTATGGACCCTAGGTAACCAGCCGATTAATAATATGGTTTCGCTGTGTGAGCTAAAAGGTATTCGTGTTTTTAGACTCCCTACTGAAATTAGAGATATTGATGCCTTATCATTTTTTGATGATGAAAGTGGTAGTCCTTTTATCTTTCTGAATACCTTCAAGTCTGCTGAAAGAGCCCGTTTTGATTGTGCACATGAACTTGGTCATATCGTTATGCACACGCACAATAAAAGCATTCGAGGTGAAAAAGATAACCGTGTTCTCGAAACTGAGGCCGATCAGTTTGCATCTGAATTTTTAATGCCTACAGATTCATTTTTTGCAACTTCTCCACGCTATTTTTCACTCGAAAATATGATTGAGTATAAAAAGGTATGGCGAACGTCTTTAAAAGCTATAAATTATAAAGCTCATAAATTGGGGCTAATCAGTGACTGGGTTAACCGCAGTAACTCTATGAAGATGAACTCATTAGGTTATAATATTACTGAACCTGAGGAAACACACCGAGATGAAAGTCTGATGTTACCTAAAATTATCTCTGTTTTATCTTCTCAACCATCTTTTGATAAAAATCAAATGCTTGATGAAATTGGTATTTCTGAAGATGATTTTAATCAATTAACATTTAATTCTTTAGCTAAGGTTGATATACCAAAGAAAAAATCTAAATTGTATATTATTGAATAATAATTATGCTGGCCATGACCAGCATAATTTTTTGTGGATTGTGGTGGAAATTCAGAGGACTTTAATTTATTTCATCACTTACTACATTTAAAAGTCAATTTTTCAAATAGCGATATACAGCCTGTCGGCTGATTCCAAATGCATTTGCTAACGCAACTTTCGATGTGTATTTTCCTTCTCTCCATGATTGTCGTAGAGCTTCAGCTAGGTCAGGATTTAATTTATGGACACGACCTTTATATTTCCCCTGAGCAGAGGCAATCTTGATTCCCTCTTTCTGACGTTCCAGAATGATCTCTCGCTCAAATTGAGCAAAAGCCCCCATCAACTGCAACATTAAGTTATCCATGGGAGTAGCTTGGGCTGTGAAAGTAATATTCTCTTTGACAAACTGAATAGCAACTCCCCTTTTTACGAGTTGATCAACTTCAGTCACCAAATCTTTCAGACTTCGAGCAAAACGATCCATAGAGTGAACAACAATCACATCTCCTTCACGAACATAGCTGAGCATTTCCTGGAATTTAGGACGAGCAGTATTTTTACCTGAAGCTTTATCAACAAAAACTCGGTCGACCTCGACTCCCTCAAGTTGACGTCCAATATTTTGGTCAACAGAGCTGACTCTGACATATCCCACCTTGTGACCTTTCATATTGTCCTCGACTGAATGCTTATTTCTATATATTGTAATTAATAAATTTAAGATTTAAAAGTTACATGTAACGTATGGACAAATTTTATTTAAATGAGACATAAATTCTGGGATCTTTTAAATGTTACTTTAGGGTATACAAGGCATCACACCTATTCACTTTTTTAAATGAGGCTATTTTGCAACGGATCTGAAGCTTGTACGTACCAGATTCTATTATTTAGCGTACTAACTTAAGCTTAGTTCAAATAGGATAATCCATGCACGAATGAATGCAGTATTACTGAACTCAAGAAGAGTCCTATGGATACAGTGTTAGCAGGTAAAGGTGAACCTGTAGCGATCCTGAATCGTAATACACCGGCTTTTTACTGTGTTCCGGCTGATGGATATGTAACTATGATGGAACAACTAGAAGACTTGGAACTGAATAAGATTACAGATGTTCGTGCGAATCAAAAACGCATTCGAGTAAATATTGATGACCTATATGAGGCATTCTTTTATCCAGATATAATCTACTTCAATAGTTGTTAATTAAAACTTATTTGAAACTAATAAAAAATTATAATGAAACCAAAATAAAACTAATCGATGAAAAATGTTATTACCCCAAACAAAAGAGTTAATCCCATTTAAAGTAGTTCATGTTCAACTTATCTCGAGTCATCTTCTAGGTTCGATTCGGCAATATGCTAGCACCTAATGCAAGTTTACTTTTACCAAATTTGCCATTAATACTTTCCATAGAGTCCATCAAGGCATCACTGATCTTGATATTCTGCGTGTCTGTGAACATATCATATACTTGGTTTGCCTGTGGTTCGAGATACGTCAGAATCACTCCACATTTCTTGCATGCTATATCCTTTGTATACAAGCCATCAATCATGGCTGTAGCGAGTTTATAGAGCACCAATAATTTGTCGGTAGGTTCTGGTAAAGCTAAGGATAAGGACTTATTGTATTAGGGCTTTGAACTGTCAAATGGGTTTAATTGTACAAAACCAATCAGACAACCACACAGCAAATTATCATCTATGTGGTAGAGCCTCTGCCCAAAAGAAGGCTTTACTGGTAACAGAAACGGTACTTGAACAGTCTGAACAATTAGCAGAAAAGTTTTATGCTGCTTAATTTTTTACAATTAAATTGAAATGATTATAAAACTAGATTAGTTGTATATTAAAACTAATCTAGTTGCATTCTATACCTCAAGACCTAACTCTTTGAGGACACCAGAATATTTTCTTACAACCTCAGCATTTTGTAGTTCAATCAGAAGCCTTTTCTCTAGATCAGCATAGCTTTCCCCTACTACAGCTTTTTGGCTTGCAAATGGATCATGGTGAGCTAGCTTGTTAGCAAAGAATTGAATCTGCTTGTCCGTTAACTTCTTAGCTTTGGGGTGAGTGACTTTCTTAGATTGCTGCTTAGTTGCGAATGTAAATGAGAAGCCACTAATCACACGTCCATTTTTATGTTGCTCATAAGAAGCAATGATATCTGTTAATTCATTAATTTGTTTTAACGCAGTATCGAGTACCCGAACTTTGAAATTCGCCATCTTGACATATTCGCCCTCTGCTAATCCAAGCTTAAAGCGAAAGTCATCTAATTCAAACATAGGTGTCTTGCCAACACTACGCCATTGAATCAACAACTCGTAAAGACGAATTGCATATTTGCTTGTGAGAGAGCTAATCTGTTTAAGCTCATAAGCTGTAAAAGACTTCTCTAGCTGTGTAATCAATGGAATTACATCAGGTGCAAAAGTTAGCTCCACAATCCCAGCCGAATCAACATAAGCTATTTTGGAAACCCAACGTGATTTCACGATCTTTTCCTGTTGAGTCCCCTCATGTATGCACTTGTAACTAAATTTTCGTTCAAATAGGTTGCTAGCTGCATTTTTAAGCCCCTCGTAGGCCGCATGCTTATCTACATTAAACTGCTTCATATAATGATGAGCATGAACCTCTAACGTGCTATTAGCGTCCACATTCTTACTTAATTCTCTTGCCTGTACAATCGCTAAGAGAATCAATCGTTGTTCTGTTGTATCCAAATTATAGCTGGCATTGATTAACGCATTATCCTTAACTACGAGCTCATTTTTCACTGAGGATTCCCCATGTAATTATCCAATTAGCATACATCAATAAATAGTGTAGGCACAAGGTGGGAAAATGTAGACTCAAAGGTGGGAAAATGTAGACT
>NZ_KI530748.1 GCF_000488255.1 Acinetobacter indicus CIP 110367
AAAAAAAACCTAGTTTAGAAATTCTTGAAAAGTATTCTAAACAGTTCGATATGCCTCTATCTTCTCTTTTATTTTTTTCAGAAAAACTAGATGACGGTCAACCTTTATCAGTAGCAACTAAATTCAGGCTAGCTTCTGCTAAAAAAATTGTTCGTCTTATGGAATGGTTATCTGATAATGACAAATCTTAGCTATGCTCCTTTAAACTATGTTGAAAAGTTTTCTCTCGAGGAGAGAAAACTTTTCAACATAAAAAGTAAAAAATATTTAGCTTTCGTATTGAAAGAAGAGCGATCTCTTCTGAAAGAAATATCTAAGAATCCTCAAGATTTCTATCGATTTGCACCAAAAACCATTGAAAAAAATGGAAAAAAGAAAACCCGTAATATTGAAGAACCTAATTTTATTTTAAAGCCGATACATAGAAAGATTCATATATTACTTAGTGAAATTCCAGCACCAGATTATTTATTTTCAAAGAAAAAGTCTTCTTGTGTACTTAATGCTAAAGCACATGTGAATTGTCATGGCTCGACATTAAATATAGATATAGAGAACTTTTTCCCCTCAACATCTCGTATCAGAGTACAACAATTTTTTGGTTATTTTTTGCAGTACCCAAGAGATGTGGCAGATTTCATGGCAGATATATGCACTGTGAATAACCATATCCCAACAGGGAGTCCATTAAGCTTAATGCTAGCATTTTGGGCTAATAAGCCGATGTTTGATGAGTTAAATAAACTAGCTGTTAGTCGTAAAATAAAAATGACAATTTATGTAGATGATATTTCATTTACAGGGGGAGCTGTAAATGACAGTTTCAAAAATAAAGTGACTGAAATAGTCAATAGATATAATCATAGTATAAACCCTGACAAAGTTAGATTTTTCGGTGAAAAATTAAGATTTATCAATGGAATAGCTATAAGTAAAGTTGGCTTGCGGCCTAGTAATAAATTATCCAAAGAAATACGATCTCTTAAAAATATAAGAGATGTACAAGATGCTAATACATTAGGGGGGAAACTTAATTATATGAACTATATTAAAGCGATAGATTTAACTGGATAGGCAATCTTTGCGCCAATAAGCTAAAGAAGAGATGGTTATATGTGTCTAGAATTCTGGTAGCTATTCAATCAGTATATTATTTATTGAATGATTTTAAGTAATTACTTAAGAAAAAAACCATTTCACTGTAAAATTAAAAATAATTTTTATTCATTAGAATTGGGTGAAGAATGTCCAATAGAGATTTCGCTCATCGCTTACAAATGAAGTTTGGTCTGTCCTATACAGAGCCTACAGATTTTCAAATTTCACAAATTAGAGCTGATGTTTTAAGAATTGTTAATCAGCAAGGTAGACAACCTACACTTGCGGAATGGACACGAATAGTTGGTAGCTATTGCCGAAGTATTGGTACTCATGCTCGTATGGGCGTTGACAATACTGATTTAAATTTATTGTTGCATTTAGCAATCCAGAGTGGAAAGTAATAATGAGTCTTGATAATTTCAAAAGACAAGTACGTGAATATTTTTCAATCCTTTCTGTAACGCCAGAAATTTCAGATAACGAATGGTTGAATTTCGCTAAGAAACTTGAGTCAGAGAAGCCATTAAATAGGGCTCAAGCAAATAGCCTTCTACATAAACATTTTCCTGATCATAAATTTACAGTTTTATGTCTTGATAGTATTGATAATTCAGATGTCAATGCACTGTTGTTAATGGCTATTAATGCGAATAAAAGTGCAAAATAATTCGTACTCTAAATTTGAAGAAGAGCATTCAGAGCTGAAGTCTATTTATATGGATAAGCTTAGGGATGTATGTGAAAAAAAAGCTGAAGATAGTTTAACGATGTTAGATGTTTCAGACTATATGTCTGTCTCATCTAAATATTTTGGTCTACCTGAAAAATATTCTCACGATATTCTTGCTGAAAAAAGGTACTTACGAGGTTTTAAAATTAGTAGCTTTGCTGATGATTGTTTTTCAATTTTAGAAACCTATGTACTTCACACCATCCTTTTGAAAGATTTGCTTCTGAAGTATTCAGGGATGGAGTTGAAGGATGTACTTTCTACGAAAACACTTACCAATACTCAAAGAGTCGTTGTGAAGTATTCAAGTCATGGTAGTGATAGTTTGAAAGAAAAATTCATTAAAAATGAATTAAGTACTCATGGATTTGATGTGAAAAATGCTAAAGATGAACTTGATCTTCCTTTAAAAGATATAGTTCTCATCATTGTAGGTATTGTAGGTTTTATTATTGTTTCTATTTTGGCGTTTGTTTTTCCGACACCAACTGCATGGCAACAGTTTATTCAGAGAACAATTGTATCGCTATCATTAGCAATTTTAATAGCCACTTTGCCGGGATTTGTTAGTTTGGATATAAGGGCTAAATTGGAAGAAAATAGAGTTAAAATAATTGCAGGAGGATCTTTTGCTATCTTCCTAATTATTTACTTTTTTAATCCTGCCTTTATGCCTGCCTAATTTTTTATAGCAGACTATTAAGATTCTCTGCTAATTTGGGATTAGCAGAGAATGCTCAAATCTAACTTATACTTTTAGGTATAGCTGTAATGGGTTATCAACCATAGATTCAAAGCCATATGCTTCATAGTATTTTTTGGCTTCTTCGTGTAGAGCATCTACAACGATAAAAACACAACCACCATTCTGTTTCGATATCTGAGCGCGATAGAAAACTTCGGCCATTAGAATTTTACCGAACCCCTGTTTCGCAAAATTCTTATCAATCGCCAGTCGTGATAAACGCAGGATTGGAACAACATTGGGAAGCTTTAACTTCTTTTTTGTACTTTCTGTTAAACCAGAACAATCAAGTTGTCCATGTGTTAGAGAGTAATACCCAATTAACGGGTGTAAAGGATCTGTTGACGGAAGTAGAAACGAGGGTGTAATCCCTTTCTTATTATGTTGCCCCATCGTATGTACTAAATATTCATTTAGTGATGGTTCCCCACAATCAAATTTCTCGCGAAAGTCATTGATCTCCTGTTTTGCCATATCGGCGTATGGAATTGCTAATGTTACTGACATTGTTGGCTGTTTCCTCATATAGACGAAGAGCATCCTGTAAATAAGGATTGACGATTGCTGGCTCTTCTAATTTTGCTTGTAACCAACCAGCCTGATCTTCAGTCACATTGATCCACTGCATATTGTGTTTATCAATAGTATCTTGTGCCTGTTGAAGCGCTGATTGAACCATAAAACTATTTATTGTTTGCCCTGTGACTTCAGCAGCTTTGGATATAACTGCATAAATCTCATGGCTAACTCTTGCTGAAATTCTTTCTCTCGAATTGTCATGCAATTTGGTATTGATCACTTTTGAACTCCTAATTGAATTAAATATTTACCTTGTTTAAGACTGAAACGGTTACATCACAGTGATTCGAATGAAATAACAGTTTTTCGTCGGCGTTGGACTGTCATAAAACAGCGACACGCTAAGATGAATGGATTATACATCTTCTATGTGGTGGCGCCAAATTGGCACCACTATTATTTGAACACATTATGAGCAGTCATGCAATTTTTTTAATGTAAAAAAGAAAAAGCCGAATAACTTTTGGAAGTTATTCGGCTTTTTCTTTAAATACGGTTATAAAGACTAAATTACCATAGCGATAATTTTAAACTTATGCATTCTTTAAGAATTCCTAAAATTAACATAATACACGTTATACGAATCTAAAATGTAACTCCAAAATAGAAATGTCCGGTTTCTCCAAAGTAAAAATGTCCGCTTTTAGAATATGCACTTTTGCAATTTCGTTAGCGGACGGTTTGAT
>NZ_KI530749.1 GCF_000488255.1 Acinetobacter indicus CIP 110367
GAACGAAATCTAAATCCTGTGCTTGACTTGGAATTGTCCATATAGGACATTTCTATTTGGTTATTAGGTAGGACATTTCTACTTAGGAATAACATAAAAATGGGAGCCTAAGCTCCCATTTTTATTGATGATTTTTTAATTCTTTTAGCATGGCATCCCGTAAGATTTCATTCATGCGTGTCTGATAACCTTTCCCTTGTGCTTTGAACCAAGCAAGCACATCAGCATCTAAACGAATGGAAGTCTGTTGCTTCACTGGACGATAGAACTGATTATGGCGTACAGCATTGCTCCAATCGGTAATTTCAGGAATATCTGATAGATCTAGCTGATCGTCAGGAACTGTTCCCTTAGCAAGCAAGCGTTCAATTTCAGCATCTTGCTTGTCGCTGAATTTTTCATTCAGTTCTTTGCGTGAGTATCTAACCATGCTCATATTTATCTCGCTCCGCTTTAGTTACCTGTCTTGCACTAATGATTCGTATGATTTCACAGTCATCTTCATCAAAGATGGTATGAGCTACTAAGAGCATTAGTACGCCTTTCACTTTTCCAATGGTCTGCCAACGTTCTTCGCCATCGGTATGTCTGTCCTGGATTGATATCCTTAGAGGATCTTCAAAAACAAGGCTTGCAGTTTCGAAAGAGACATCATGTTTTTTCTGATTCTTTCGATTTTTTACCTCATCCCATTCGAAATACTGTTCCATAAAAAACATTCAAATTTGTATATATAATAATGTATCACAAAATTGTATCACTCAAGTTGAGAAGCGTAATTTTTAGTCGAAATTATTGGCAGGAAGTACCAAAATCGATCATAAAAAAGCCGACTTGTTTCAAAATCGGCTTTTTGGGCATTTTTGGATTTTTCTGCTTTCATTAAGTAGTTGATATTTATATTAATATACAAGTGTATTGCGTATAACCACCATTATGTTAAATAGAATGTATATTCAGATAATGAAAAATATTCTCTATGTATATTTCGGAATTTTTGTAAATTTTAAAAATATTCTCTGCGTATGTATTGATATTCGTTTTGTATATATGTATATTTGGCTTATTGAGACTCGATATACAAATTTTAAAACCAATATTTATAGGATATACGTCATGAATAACCAAAAAATTGAACATCAATCTGTAATTGTCTTTACATCTGAGTCGAAAGATTCTTTAGTGAAGAATGGTGGAAGTAGAGCTTGGCGAGCTGTACTAAGTAAATTAGAACAAGCAGAATATTTAATATGTACTCAGAATACGAATAAGCTACATGAGCACGATCCTGAAATTGATCATGGACAAGCTTTTTATATTGGTAAGGTTCGGAATATTGAAATTGTTGAAGATGATCGAAAATTTATACAAGTTTCTGAATATGCATTTTTACCGAATGATGTTGTATTTAAAGAAGCATGGAAGCGGTTGACGCAAGGCGAATCAAATCAAGCCCAACAATATCCCGTAGCATATAAGGATACTAATGAGTTATTTGAAATGTTGCATTTGAACTTAGATGAATTGGACTGGATTACCGTAGATCAAACACAACGTATTAATTTAAATGAGCCAAAGACAATTACATCTGTAAACTTGCCTGAATTAATAGAGGAAGCCAGGCAGAAAATTTCAGAGGCTGCCAATGTAAGCCCAGATAAAGTAACAATCCAAATTTCATTTTAAAGTAAATAAATCTAGAAGGAATCAAGATGAATAATCAAATTTTTGACGCTATCCGTGAAGCTTTAGCAAATGCAGATGAAAGTTCTTGGACACAGGAATTACATATCCAAGTTATTAAATATGCAGATAGTTTGGCTGATGTCACAGGAAAAGAATTTTGTGAGGCCGTCCAAATTAAGGATAGCTATTTTGCTGAATTTAATAAGATGAAAAAGATAGCAACAAGATTAATCGCAGCAGGATTAGATGTTAGTCGTCTCTAGCCTTTATTTAAATTATCTAAAATTAACATAATACACGTTATACGAAATGTGTTATAATTATCTTTAGAAATCAATGCTGTAGTTTCTAGTTAATAGCTCATCTTCCCCAAGGTGGGCTTTTTTTATGATTTTTCACGTTCCACGCTTAATAAGTGAGCAATGTTCCACGACTTTATTCATATTAGTTAAATAATCGTGGCTAATCATAGGGTCTAAAAAAACGGCTCCAAAAGCCCCTTTTCTCCGGTTCCTGTTCGACATGCTCCGGCACGGGGATCCGCTTATTCTGCGTTTGGATCTCAGTTTTAACCTCAGTTGCTTGTTCAGGTACTGGGACTTCAATCGTCTCTTGAGGTGGTACAACTGGTGTTGGATCTTCCATTTTTGGTGCTTTAGGAGCTTCTAGTAGGCGTTGCATCGTTTCGATCTGATTTTGGTAGAAAGACTCACGATCTTTAGCATCATCAAGCTGATTTTTCAGCATGTCTATTTGTTGTCTAAGCAGTAAAACTTCTGCCGAATTTGGACTGTCTACTTTTACAAATTCTTTTACATCCTGTTTTTTGACTGGTTCTCCAAAAACACGGATAGCTTCTGCTAGATCAATCTTATTCTCAGAATTTTTACTTAAAATTCCTTTCTTTATGTTGTTGTAAATCGTTTGTCTATTAATGTTGTAAAGCTTGGAAAGTTCAAGAACTGTAAGGGTTTTCATTCAGTAAACCTATGCCTAAACTTGTAAAAAGTTACTGTCTATTAGACTGTCTAATAGACAAATGATCAAGTTTAAATTTTAGGCAGGAGCAAAGCCAACTTTTTGAAGATAAGGGAATAATTCTTCGAATTTTTGGGCATCTTTAAGCATTTCTGCAATGCGCACAGCAAATTGTTCAAAGCTTTCTGTACCTTGAGAATATGTATTCATTTCAGGAAGTCTAGAAAGCTTATTAGCAAATAGGTGACGCTGTGGATCGGTTATTTTCGAGAAATAATCTGAGGGTTTTTCACTTGTGATCACTTTTTTAGAAGTATCTTTTTTCTGTCTAAAAGTGAACGAAAATCCTGAAATAGTACGTCCTTTCTTATGTTGTTCATACTTAGCAATGATATCTGTTAGTTCATTTATTTGATTCAATGCAAAGTCTAAAACATAGGTTTTAAAGTTACTCATAGTTTTGTATTGATGAGGTTCAACGCCTAATTGTTGTCTAAAGATAGACAGATCAAAAACGGGAGTTTTTCCTGCTGACCTCCATTGGATCAGTAATTCATAGAGTCGAATAGCATAAGAACTAGTTAGGCGTGAGACCTGTTCTAACTCATATTTAGTAAAATTCTCTTCTAGTCTGGTTATAAGAGGAACGATATCTTGAGTGAATCTTAAAAAAACAATTCCCGACTGAGCCTCATAACCAATTTTATCAACCCAACGGCAATGGAAACTACGATCCTTACCTGTTTTAGGATTAACATCATGGTATGTGACGTATCTATCGAAGAGGCTTTTTGATGCATCTCTAAGGACTGTATAGGCAGTATGTTTTTCAACATTGAACGTATTTATATAGCTACTGGCATGTACCTCTAATAAGCTATTTTCTGTTATCCCATGACCTGTTTGTCTTGCCTCTGCTATAGCTAGAAGAATTAAACGCTGCTCAACAGTATCTAACGTATAGCTAGCTTGAATTAAGGCATTATCCTTAACAATTAATTCACTCATTTCTAATAATAAATTTATAATTAAACTAGGTTGTACAATAGACTATTTAAATAAACGTGTCTATTAAAATTATTAAGGTCGATAAACCTAGCTTTAAGGTCGATAAACCTAGCTTTAAAGGTCGATAAACCTAGTTTAATAGGTCGATAAACCTAGTTTAATAGG
>NZ_KI530750.1 GCF_000488255.1 Acinetobacter indicus CIP 110367
ATTAACCCGTTAGGTCAGGTGGCCTAACTTAAATAAAAAAGTCTCCGACAAACCCGGTACGGTTCACAAAATTAAGTTTCTCTGCATAGCATTGTGCAGTGTGAACTTTTGGTTTCTCAAATTGGATAGTGTCTGCACTGACATGAGTTGCACAAACAAGAATAAAAGAAGAAATGATCAAATTTAAAAAAATCATTATCGTTCTCAAGTAGCAAAAAAATACCTCCCATGGGAGGCAAAACTAGAAGGAATTTAAAGCTATAGAGTGCGATTGAAAATTCTATATTTAGTTGATTTTTACACATTGGCAAAACGTTCCAGTCTTTATAAATGATAGTGGAATAGATCAAACTCTTATTTCAAAAAAGGAATTTATTTCAATCTTTTAGTGATTCTTACTTCGTTCTTAAGTGAAAAAAATATTTTTCCAGGGAGAGAGCAGATTAGAAAGAATCTATAGCTATTTTTCCCTTTTACCCAAAAGCGGCCTTGGCATATAAATTGCTAATTTTAATTATGATCAATATTTATTAATAAGTAACGTTTTGCTTTAGAACAACCATTTTTTAATAAATTGATTTTAAGTTATTAATTTTAATAATTATTTTTAAATGAGAAATGAGTTCTGTGTTTCTATGCCAATGGGTGAAAAATGTTAATGAATAAAAGTGTTATCGCTACAATGCTTGCAGCAGCTGTTATTACAGGATGTGGTAATGACGATAAGAGTTCAATTGATAAAGAAGAGGTGTCCCTAGATCTTAGTTCACTAACTATTGATGAAGCTAAAGAGATAATGACGAGTGGTAAGGTAACAACGGCTGACCTGATGTCTGCTCATTACGATAGAATCGAACAATATGAGCCAAAATATAACGCTTTTATTAGTTTGAGTGAAACAGCTCTATCTGAGGCTGAAGATATAGATCAACGCAGAAAAAAGGGTGATGAACTCGGGGTACTTGCAGGGATTCCTATTGTATTAAAGGATTCAATCGATCAAAAAGGTGTGCCAACTACAGCTGGTTGGAGCGGATTCTCTTCTAAAGCCGGTGGTATAGATCTTATTCCTGAAAAAGATGCACCACTTGTGAAGCGTCTGCGAGATGCTGGAGCAATTATTGTAGGAAAAACTAATTTACCAGTCTTTGCTGCGAGTGGGGATAATGCAAATAACAGTTTTAATGGTCCAACATATAACGTATTAAACCGTGCCTGGGCTCCAGGTGGATCTTCTACAGGTACTGCGACAGCTGTAGCAGCCGGTTTTGCTATTGCTGGTATTGCAGAGGAAACCGGTGGATCTATTCAAAACCCTGCATCAGCTCAAGGTTTGATAGGTGTTAAACCTACTTTTGGCTTGGTTCCTAATACAGGTGTAGTGCCTCTCGCTGCTAATACAAGAGATGTGTTGGGTCCAATAACAAAATCAGTTAGAGATGCTGCTTTAATCCTAGACGTTATTGCAGGATATACTCCAGATGATCCTAAGACTGAAGCTGCTATAGGAAAACTGCCAAATGGCGGATATACCAGTCTTTTATCTAAAGATTCATTAAAAGGAGCAAGAGTTGGTCTGTATGGATCAGGCTGGCGTTCACATAATGGTGAGTTGAGTGAAGAGACTAAAGAGCTTTATGAGACAACCATTGCTCAACTTAAAGAACAAGGTGCGATTGTTATCGAGGATCCATTTATGGGTACAGGATTCTCCGAATTGCTTGAAAAGTCAGACTACGATGCCCGTGGATCTGAAGCGCTTCCATATGACGTAGATAACTATCTTAAGAACTTAGGCGCATCAGCTAAAATTAAGAGCTTAGCTGAATTAAATAACCTTTTAGGATATGACATCTTTAGTGATAAAGGTCCTCTATTCTATTTTTCAAATATCAAAGACTTTCAGCCAAACGAATATGCTTCACCTGATTTAGAAGCATTCAATACGTTAAGAAGTAACTATTTGGAAATCTTTAATAATGTGATGAAAGACAATCAACTTGATATGCTGGTATTCCCTCAACAACGTAAGCCAATTGGTGATCGTGTTACAGGTGGAATATCTGCAACTACAGTTTCAGAAATCAATCTTTCGGGCCTTCCTTTGGTGACTTTGCCTGCAGGTAAGTACTCAACTGGTCAGCCGTATGCAATTGCCTTCGTTGGCCCTATGTGGAGTGAGGCAAAATTGTTAGGTTATGCTTATGACATGGAGGATGCTGTAGGTCCACGTCCAATTAATAGAAACCTAGAAAAGTAATAAAAAGGGGAAAAAGGTTAATAGCTTGAGCTATTAACCTTCTATTTTGTGCAAGAAATAATATAGTGAACCGTACCGGGTTTGTCGGAGACTTTTTTATTTAAGTTAGGCCACCTGACCTAACGGATTAATCTTATCATAGTACATTGCTTCAAACTCAAAAGGCGATACATAACCCAGTGCACCGTGTACACGCTTTTTGTTGAACCAATCTACCCAATTTAATGTGATCTTGTTCCAAATTCTCCAAAAGATAAGGGTATAAGACTGAGATTACAGCCTTATCTTCTTTCTTATAGCTATCATCATTAAGATAGATATTTGAATATCTAGAGGTAGTTTCTGACATAATTTCTTTAATTTAAGTCCTATTTAAGCCATGTCGTAACACTGGTTTTACTTACTTTCAGTTCCTCTGCAATTTTACGAATACTCATTTTTTGCTTCGTTCGCAGTTCGATGGCTTGTTGTCTCAAATCATCATATTTTTTCGATCTTTTCAGACCACCTGATGCCCCTCTTTTAGCCTGTATTTCACTAAAAGTTTCTAAAGAAAATCTATGCCAAATCCATTGTGAGATACTCTTAGCAATCTGAACTAGCTCACCGTACATCAAAGGTTCAGGAAAGACCTCATTCTCTTTTAAAACACGCTCTAAAACGGCTCTAAACCATGCCTCATAGCTCGCATTTTCTTTAAGGTATGTTCTTACCTTCCTGTATCCCCAATGACGCACTGTATCGAAAATAGTGCAGTTTCTACCTAAACCTTGTTGTTTTGCTTCAGGAGCAGGTTTCTTATCAAGATCAACGAAGTCGGCAAGATAACCAAGGGAATATGCTTCATCACTCCAAAAAACAACATCCCAGTGCTTATGTAGAGGGTTTTTAGTAATTAAACGGCTATATGAGGTATCTGACCCTAATTTTTTTGCATACGCAGCTTGTATCGCACTCGCATATCTAATCGGCTTAATACTAGCGATTTCTGTCGTAGGAAAAGGGGTTTCGAGCTTATAACAGATATGGCAATGACCATTCTTCGGATTACGAGCTGTCCAATATGGAGGGGGCAAGTTTTCTGTATGCCAAGCAAGAACAGAATCCTCATGATCTAGGTCAAAAAACAAATAGTTGACCATGCAAGGTTGATTACCTTGTATAAACCTCCTCTTGGCCGCTTCAAATCTTGGGTATATATCTAAGCCCCGATCTAAGAAATCTGCACAGTAAGGTTTATAAGGCAAATCCTCATAAAAAATATCTAGTTGGTGAGCAGGCACAGCCATGCTTTAAGTCCTTAGTTCTCTTGTTTTTGTGGACTCAACTAGCTACAATTAGGGTTCAAGATAATTGGTGTGCTAGTTGAGATTATTCTCATCAAGTTCCCGAAAAAATGCCCGACGCCACATCGGGTTTTTTTT
>NZ_KI530751.1 GCF_000488255.1 Acinetobacter indicus CIP 110367
AGGTCGATAAACCTAGTTTAATAGGTCGATAAACCTAGTTTAATAGGAGCTATAACGCTTTCTACACAAGGCTTTCAGCTTACCTAAAAGCATTTAAAAACTTTAAAATAATTAAAAGCCAAGGGAATGAAAAATTGCCCTTGGTTTTCGCTTCGTTTCACTCGCTCAAACTCTATTGAATCTCGCTTTCGCTCGATTCGTTGGGGCAATTTTTTGCAAATACTTTCTAAAATTATGTAAAAAGCAAAAGCGGCTATGACTTCGCTTCGCTCAGAAGTTTTTTTGCTCGCTTCGCTCGATCTAGGTGCAAATATTTACATGTGATTTACGCTTATTTAGGCTTCACAGCCTAAAAAGCTGTTTTTCAGGGAGTCTAGACGCGACTTTTTAGTGTTCGCTCGTAGACACTCGCTCTGATATAACGATTAGAGGCAAAAAATAGGGGATAGGCGCGTTTTTTCACTGATTACCAAGATTACCTATATCAAATAGAGAAAACGGCTTAAAACGCAAATCAGCGCAAAATGGAAAGCAGTTTATAGTCGTACTCAGGACTTTGATCTCAGTTATTTATGTGTGATGAGGGACACACAGATTTTTAATTTCGTTCAGCAGAATCGGCTGCGTCAGGATTTTTTAAGTGAGGTCCCCACTAACCGTTTTTAAAAAGTCGGATCAAAGACTTTGATTTGACTTGTTTTCTCAAGGTTCTTGGAATTTCTGGATCCGATGCCACTCGAATCTGATCTTCTAGGTCGATTTTTACAAATGTGGCTGGAGGGTTTAGACCGCCAAGTCTATGAAGTTGCCAAACTTCATCCTCAAACCACATTCTTCCAATTCTCTTACACACTCCAACTTAATGGCGTGTCCTTTCGTTACTCATTTCAACGCTCGCCTTTCACTCGAATTGAAATGCTTCCTTTGCCATTACAGCAAAGCCCTACTAAGTCACTCTCCCACAGTTCTGTTTTCGGAAGTTGCCTCCGATTGAATAAAGACCTCTTCAAATTAAAGAGAAATCTTTAAGCAATACGGCTTCGTCATTAAACAAAACTGCTTCCCAAGTTAGTATTAAAACAGTTGTTTTCAGTTGCCTGAAAACTGGCAGAACCCGTGCCGATCTCCTACATACAACACCTACATTCCTATCTCCCCCGATCGCAGTTCCAAGTCGTATCAGGTTTATACAATGCAATATGTAGTTAATAATCATCCACGTTCACGCCTTACCCATATCGACATACACAGCCTAAAAAGCACCATGTTGACGACCTTACAGGCTTGAGCTATCCATTGATCTCGACAGCAAAACAGAATGTCTTCCGACAAATTCACTGTTCCACCTAAAATCGAGTACCGATTGCGCCAGCTTTCGCCTTGCAACCCTGACATCTCACGATGCCCTCAAAAGCCCACCTGTGGGTATAACCTACGCCCTTATCTTTATTTTTGTTTTTGACTTGAAGCGTCTGGTTATCAGCTATTCACGAGGTTACTCATTCCTTGAGTCCTCTGACTGTCTGTTTTAATACAGGGTTTCGGCCCTTTCAGCCTAGGAGGGAAGTTACTCCCACCGCCACGTCACCGTGATCCCGTGTCCTTGTCGCCCAACTGACCTCCACCTTGGGAGTGGAGGGTGTTCATTCATCAAAATGAGTGAACAGGTAGAAAGCGGGAGTCACACCCGCCAGCCCCTAGTGTAGCCGCGCCAGCTAGAGTTTCCTCACGCACGCAGCTTCACCACTAAAGCTTCTCAAAGACTGGCAATCCTCAAGAAGGGGGAGTGTGTCTGATTCATGGGTAGGCAACCCAGGAACCAAACAGAAAAGAATTGGCTCATGGATTGGCAGTCCACGCAAAAAATCAAAGACCCTAAAAGCGTTATATTTGATCAAGTTGCGGTCGTCAAGCCTATTTCGGGGAACTGCTATTTATAGAATCTCCGAAGGTGATTCGCAATCATTCCTAAAGTCTCAAAAATGCAATTTTTGATACTTTAGAAATTCCTTATAGAATTTTCACTAAATATCTTTTATAAATCTCTTATAGAATCACTTTATTAAAATCACTTTAAGAGTAATAAAAAATGATTTATTACAGCTACTTTCCCAAAGACTTTACAAAAAATGTCATGGGAATGATGACAAACGAATATGATCTTGTTTCTAAGAAATTTAGGTTCAATACGAATAATAATGAAGCAACTCATATGATTGCTAAATGGATTGAACGTTATCATTTACTGGAAACAGCTCAGCAAACCTATCGGAGAAGATTGAACAGTGAGCCGGTTTTTAGCTTGCTAGTTAATTTCAGTTATAGTTATTTACCAGGGCTGAGTGAAAATGAGTGTTGGGAAAAAATTGCTAAAAATGAACCTGGTTTTTTAGTGCAAGTAGAGGCTTACCTGTTTTGTCGAACCAGTGATGCTTTCTTATTTGATGAAAAAACTCAAAAGGTTTTGAATAAAAAAGACAAACAAGATTTAGTGAAGATTAACCGTAGAATCTTTGAGATTTGTCCAAGTGCAGAATCTTTTAATTATATCGGCGATGTTGATCCAATCCGCTCTGGTAAATATGAATTGGTACGTCTGACCAAGCCGAAAAAAAGTATTAAAGAGCTTCAAGCCAAGAATTGGACCAACGAAAAACACGCTACAGACTGGACCTGGCGTCTGACTGATAAAGCCTATAAGGAACAACTAGAACAAGGGAAAAGGGTCGTTTTACGGTTTCAGAGCCTGATTGAAAAAAATGCCAGTCTGGATGAGAAGAAAGCCTATTTTGAACGCCATTTCCGGGCCTTGGAGGGCTATTTAGGCTACCGTGGGGTACGTCAGCAGATTGGGAATTTGTATCATCTGGAAAAACGCTTATTCAACGATAAGTATAATCATCCCTGGTTTGATCATGGAGCCAGGACATTAAAGCTTTCATATATTAAAAAGATTAAAAATATGATTGCCAACAATACACCGTATCAAGAAGCAGAAGCTCATTTTAGGAGTGTATTAACGGAAGATCTCAACAAAAAATACGAAAAATGGAAGGCGAAGTCCAATAAAATCGAGGTATAGGATGTTTTTTCAATCACACATCATAGCTACCTTGAAGCAGAAAAGAAGCTACTATGTGTGTTGCATAATGCCTCACATGCGAAATGTCTTTAGCTACCCGACTTAGAATATGATTTAGGTTGGCTTTACTCAGGATTACGTCAATGTCAGCAGTAAATCTAATTAATGAAAATGACGATGAGAGAGAAATTGCTTCTCAGGCAGCTTGTGCACTTCGAGAAAGCTTTATTATCGCAGCTCAAAGTGGATCAGTTATGTATGTTGAAAATGATCATTTAATGAGTAAAACGCCGAATCGAACCCCAATTGTGATTAAACGTTTGGAAGGCCAGAATCCTGACCTTGCTCGACGCTTTGCTGGTCATGGAACTTTTAAAATTAAAAAACGTAAAGTAAGCCAGGATTAAAGCTAAATGGGGCTTACACTCGATGTTATTCCTAAGTAGAAATGTCCTACCTAATAACCAAATAGAAATGTCCTATATGGACAATTCCAAGTCAAGCACAGGATTTAGATTTCGTTC
>NZ_KI530752.1 GCF_000488255.1 Acinetobacter indicus CIP 110367
TTATCATAGTACATTGCTTCAAACTCAAAAGGCGATACATAACCCAGTGCAGCGATTAAGTTAATACGTAAACCGAATCTTAGAAATTAATACCAAGCCATCATCAAAGTTTAGATGGGAAAAATATTTAGAGCAGTATGGGTGTACCAAGTAGCCATATCAGATAGCAGCCCCTCTTAGGGGGGTTTTAATGTCAGATTGGTCAATTTGAAATATGTTCCACGCTCTTAAATTTGCATAGGCTATTTCTAAAATTAGGCACTCTCTCGTTTCGCTTTCTTTGCCAAAGAAAACCGAGAGAGTAATAGTACATTACGTAGTAACCACGCTGTTTAACATTAGTTTAGATCGGCAGTCTAAACATCATCACAGTACGCCCTTTCTTTAATAAAAAAGAGTAAAAACTCACAGATTGGAATGTCTGCTGTATCAGTTTTTCTAAACTTTAAAACTATCCAGTGAGATAGCACACGGCACTATTGAACAGAGGGGTGATTAACAAGACTGTTGCACTTTAAAAGTGACTAAATATCACATCAATTCTTTCATTCGACTGTTGTTTAGTCTTGCATAAGTCAGGAGACCAATCCTGACTCAAACAAAACAACGATGGCGACCAAACCATCTTTAACGAGTTTTTCGCATTTTTAGATAACAACATAAAACCGACTCAAACTTTCGGAAACACTCTATGTAAACATCACATAGAGTTTAGACTCCCTTTACCAATTACGACTGCCAATCGCAATTGAGTTCGCCTATTGTTTTAGCAATATTTGCCACGACTTCAACATATAACAAGTTATATGCCTTATACGCCCTACTCATCTTCTCTCCCTCTCTTACCCTACCAATGCCATGACAGCAGCAGATAAGAGACTCCCAAGTTATTTCTAGCAATCTTAACGACCAGACCGCCAATGCTCTCTCTCCTGACCTGCACTTCCAGTTTCCCCCCAACGCGGTTCCTTAAAAAAATGGGGATATGGCAAATCAGAAAAAATCTGAGCGTATGGCTCTTGATCTACACGTATCTCGGGCAATTATGGAATTATTTCATGCATCCCGATGTATACTGCTTGAGCTATCCGTTGACCCACCTTGCTTGAGATGATCTTGATCTCACTCAGTGGTGCCGCTGCTTCCAAGTTTCCTCTCCGCAGCCGATAACATCGCTGTTACCTCAAACGCCTACAGTTGTGCTTATGAACTGCGCCTATCCGTTGTTTCCAACGTGCATGAGCCGCAATACATAACCGTTATTAACGAACCTTAACTTCCTGTCAGGTTCTCACGGTAATTGCTAGAACAGGGTTTTCGATGTAAACAACCATCTAGCTAGGCTATATCTAACCTAACGACCATTTCACAATCTTTCGATTGCTTATAGGCTCCCGTGTCCTTGTCGCCCAACCCCGTGAAAAGTCATAAAGAAAAATCACAGCAAGATTGGATCGAAAGAGTAAACTCCAGCGCCCATCAGATCGTACCGAACCCCCCTTCAGAGGTAGTACGCTCAATCGGTCATCCCAAAATGGCTAGTAGAGGAACGTGCGCTATCTAAAAAAACATGGCTTTAAGCAGGCTGACGCCTGCTCAAAATCGTAAAAACGAAATGGTCAGGCAGTTGGTCAGACTGCTTCAGTCAATGAATAATTCCATCATATAGCAGGTAAAAACAGGTGTAAATATCGTCACCTAGGAACCGCTTAATTGCACGATGACAAATTGTGTCAATTAAGTCCGACCAATGCCTTCGGCATTGGTAAAAGTGGCTTCGTCACTAAATTTTTATGAAAGCCTTATAAATTAAGGGTTTTAACCAATATTAAATATTGCTTGATTACACTCCCCTTTTTATAATATTGTTTGATGACAATTTTATAAATATTGCTTGGTGACAATAAAATGATTCATTACAGCCCAATGAGTCGTTATACAGCTCAGAAAATCGTAGATAAGGTCGGGCATGGCGCTTATTTTTATTCTCATTTTTCTGTTGATGGGGAGGACAATCTCTTTTTCCCAAAAATAGATAATCTGATTAAGAAATTAACTGATAAATATTACTTAGATCTAACTCCAAGACAGAGATCGTACCGACTGAATACTAAAAAAGAGCCTATTGCCGACCTGATTGTGCAAAAACGTGTAAACAGTACGATTTTTGATTTTTGGCTTCTTATTACTACGCCTAATACTCATAAATTTAACGCGCAGGTTAGCCAAATAAGTTTGAAACCACGCCTATCTGGACAACGGGTAGCTGAGGCTGAAACTATTGTTTGGAATCGTGAAAAAGAACAACGAGAAGTAAGCCTTATCCAGGACTACTTTCGAGATCAGGAAAAGTTCAAATTTGTACTTCAAAAACCCTATTTAAAGCTCAATTTTGGCAGTGGTAAGTATGTCGAGCTAGTTCGACTTTCACACTCGACCAAAAACTCAAAAAAATATGCTTCAAATCGTAAAAAGAGTGACAAAAACTATACTTGGACATGGAGATATGACGAACCGACAGTTCACTTAATTGAGAAAAAGTACAAAGAAATCATTAATGATTTAATTTCTAATCCTAATAAATCAGTGGGCATCGGGAAATGGCAGCAGCTAAATGCTGATTTACGACATTACACCGTGTTTAAAGGTAATCGTCATCAAGTCGGACGGCTATTTACGCAGGCTATCGGCTATCACTACAAGAAAGGACAATCGAATCTAAGAAAGGCTGAATATTATCAGCCATTGACGCTGTCTTATTTGCCTAGACAAGAAAACTATGCGGAAAATTTCTTCCAGTTCGTAGTTTTAAGGCATCTGTTTGAGACGGTTGGGAAAGAGTTCGGAAAGGAAAATGTAAATCCTGATACTTATAACGACTTGATTAATAAATATTTAATCTAGTTTATGAATAGTAAATTCCCCATAAATATGGGTATTAAAATACCAATTGTGGTATATGTTTTTACTTTAAAATTAAGGATTTAACTTTCGTATAAGTTTGATGTAAACTTTCTTTTGAGCGAAAAAAAA
>NZ_KI530753.1 GCF_000488255.1 Acinetobacter indicus CIP 110367
AATGGAGTTCTACCGTCTTTTTTCCCTTTTTTAACGTGTCCCTTAGTCATTTCATGTTCTAAGCCCCATTTTGAAACGTAGTTACCTGCTTCATTGCCAGCTTGCAAATGTAATCCATGTTTTTGACTTGGTGCGCCTAGACCTGCCTTTAAGCAACAATGTTCCCAAACCTTAAACATATCTGCCTGCATAAGGGATAAAGAACCGACACCAATTGAATAAGGGATAAATAATAAAACGTGATAATGAGGGTGAAAACCGTTGTCGCCATGAGTGATTTCAAAGCATGAAATGTAATGCTCAATCATCCATTTTGAGAACATATTTTGAGATGCACGAACACCTTTGAAGAATTTTGAATATGCTTTTTTAAGGTCTTTTTTGAGTTGTTTAATATCAGTATGCGAATAATGGGGAACAGTTAATGTAAGAAGTAATACAGATCCGCCTTGTCCCTGCCACCAATCCATAGCTTCTTTTACTTCATTTTTACGATGCTCAGAAATAATTGCAGCGCATACTGGACAGCCCCAGGCATTGGCACATCGCATAATATTTGAGTAATTGGCTTTATTTCGGGATTTATTGAACATAACACCTACACCGTCATTTCTATCTACACGATTAAAAAAACAGTGTTGTGTACGCTCTCCCTTGAGTATTTTTCGAACTTTATTGAGAAGTTTGAAACGATCTCTTAATCTCTGAAAGCCTTGCTGTACAAGGATGGAGGAATTATCCGTATATTTAACAAGGGGCGCTCCAAGCTCGGGTGTCGGGCGTCGTTGTCGAAACTCCTCCTCCTTCCTCCGTCCTCGCTCAGAGCTACCACTTTGAAATTCTACATTTTGACCGTACAATGTATATCTCCTATGTACTTGACCGTGCAAACAGGATTCCAAAGCCCTAGTGAGTACCAGTCACTGGGGCTTTATTCTTATTCCTGCTTTAATTTTTCAGATGCAATTCCTAAACCTTCAGAAAGCATATTTGTTAAAACCTTGTTTTTATCTACGCCTTTT
>NZ_KI530754.1:0-763806 GCF_000488255.1 Acinetobacter indicus CIP 110367
ATCCGCAGCTTCGGCACATAGTTTTAGCCCCGTTACATCTTCCGCGCAGGCCGACTCGACTAGTGAGCTATTACGCTTTCTTTAAAGGGTGGCTGCTTCTAAGCCAACCTCCTAGCTGTCTATGCCTTCCCACATCGTTTCCCACTTAACTATGATTTTGGGGCCTTAGCTGGCGGTCTGGATTGTTTTCCTCTTGACTACGGACGTTAGCACCCGCAGTCTGTCTCCCGGATAGTACTCATCGGTATTCGGAGTTTGCATCGGTTTGGTAAGTCGGGATGACCCCCTAGCCGAAACAGTGCTCTACCCCCAATGGTATTCGTCCGAGGCGCTACCTAAATAGCTTTCGGGGAGAACCAGCTATCACCAGGCTTGATTAGCCTTTCACCCCTATCCACAAGTCATCCCCTGGCTTTTCAACGACAGTGGGTTCGGTCCTCCAGTTAGTGTTACCCAACCTTCAACCTGCTCATGGATAGATCGCCTGGTTTCGGGTCTACACCCAGCAACTATACGCCCTATTAAGACTCGGTTTCCCTACGGCTCCCCTATGCGGTTAACCTTGCTACTGAATGTAAGTCGCTGACCCATTATACAAAAGGTACGCAGTCACCACACGAATTTGCTCCCACTGCTTGTATGCATGCGGTTTCAGGATCTATTTCACTCCCCTCACAGGGGTTCTTTTCGCCTTTCCCTCACGGTACTGGTTCACTATCGGTCAGTCAGGAGTATTTAGCCTTGGAGGATGGTCCCCCCATATTCAGACAAGGTTTCACGTGCCTCGCCCTACTCGTCATCATTATGTGTGCCCTTTCGTGTACAGGACTATCACCCACTATGGTTGCACTTCCCAGAGCATTCCACTAAAACACACATAACTTAATGGGCTGTTCCCCTTTCGCTCGCCGCTACTGAGGGAATCTCAATTGATTTCTTTTCCTAAGGGTACTGAGATGTTTCACTTCCCCTCGTTCGCCTTGCAACACTATGTATTCATGTTGCAATACCTACCTTATGGTAAGTGGGTTTCCCCATTCAGACATCTCCGGATCAAAGGATATTTGCCGCCTCCCCGGAGCTTTTCGCAGGCTATCACGTCTTTCTTCGCCTCTGACTGCCAAGGCATCCACCACATGCACTTAATTACTTGACTATACAACCCCAAACAGTCGTTAATCCCTACAAGTAGGATTAAGACAATTAAATAAATAATCAATTATCTATTTAATCTACAGTTCGAAGTCACGTGCACTTAAGCACCGTACAGCTTCAATCTAAATTCATATACCAAAACGCTTGATTCAGTTAATTTGCTAGTTCTCAATTCAATCTACGTTCATCAACCCGTCATAACAACGCGTTAACGTATATTGATTGAGTGAACAATTTATTTCAGACTCAATTTTGCCAATCTGTTAATGATTCACTGCATCCTCGTCGGACTGCAGTCAACTGTGATAAATCACAGAGATTAATAAGCATAAACTTACTAAGCTCTATAATCTATGGTGGAGACTAGGAGAGTCGAACTCCTGACCTCCTGCGTGCAAAGCAGGCGCTCTACCAACTAAGCTAAGTCCCCAGCTTATCATTTAAGTCAATGTTCTGATTTCTATTCGCTCTGCAATTGCTTGCTTGTCGTTAGTGGTGGGTCTGACAAGACTTGAACTTGTGACCCCACGCTTATCAAGCGTGTGCTCTAACCAACTGAGCTACAGACCCTCAGATACATCGTCATGAAGAACAACTTGTTGTGGATTCTTACTAATCGTCAATCTTTCGTTAAGGAGGTGATCCAGCCGCAGGTTCCCCTACGGCTACCTTGTTACGACTTCACCCCAGTCATCGGCCACACCGTGGTAAGCGTCCTCCCTAAGGTTAGACTACCTACTTCTGGTGCAACAAACTCCCATGGTGTGACGGGCGGTGTGTACAAGGCCCGGGAACGTATTCACCGCGGCATTCTGATCCGCGATTACTAGCGATTCCGACTTCATGGAGTCGAGTTGCAGACTCCAATCCGGACTACGATCGGCTTTTTGAGATTAGCATCACATCGCTGTGTAGCAACCCTTTGTACCGACCATTGTAGCACGTGTGTAGCCCTGGCCGTAAGGGCCATGATGACTTGACGTCGTCCCCGCCTTCCTCCAGTTTGTCACTGGCAGTATCCTTAAAGTTCCCATCCGAAATGCTGGCAAGTAAGGAAAAGGGTTGCGCTCGTTGCGGGACTTAACCCAACATCTCACGACACGAGCTGACGACAGCCATGCAGCACCTGTATCAGAGTTCCCGAAGGCACCAATCCATCTCTGGAAAGTTCTCTGTATGTCAAGGCCAGGTAAGGTTCTTCGCGTTGCATCGAATTAAACCACATGCTCCACCGCTTGTGCGGGCCCCCGTCAATTCATTTGAGTTTTAGTCTTGCGACCGTACTCCCCAGGCGGTCTACTTATCGCGTTAGCTGCGCCACTAAAGCCTCAAAGGCCCCAACGGCTAGTAGACATCGTTTACGGCATGGACTACCAGGGTATCTAATCCTGTTTGCTCCCCATGCTTTCGCACCTCAGTGTCAGTATTAGGCCAGATGGCTGCCTTCGCCATCGGTATTCCTCCAGATCTCTACGCATTTCACCGCTACACCTGGAATTCTACCATCCTCTCCCATACTCTAGCTAACCAGTATCGAATGCAATTCCCAAGTTAAGCTCGGGGATTTCACATTTGACTTAATTAGCCACCTACGCGCGCTTTACGCCCAGTAAATCCGATTAACGCTCGCACCCTCTGTATTACCGCGGCTGCTGGCACAGAGTTAGCCGGTGCTTATTCTGCGAGTAACGTCCACGCATCTAGGGTATTAGCCTAGAGCGCCTCCTCCTCGCTTAAAGTGCTTTACAACCAAAAGGCCTTCTTCACACACGCGGCATGGCTGGATCAGGGTTCCCCCCATTGTCCAATATTCCCCACTGCTGCCTCCCGTAGGAGTCTGGGCCGTGTCTCAGTCCCAGTGTGGCGGATCATCCTCTCAGACCCGCTACAGATCGTCGCCTTGGTAGGCCTTTACCCCACCAACTAGCTAATCCGACTTAGGCTCATCTATTAGCGCAAGGTCCGAAGATCCCCTGCTTTCCCCCGTAGGGCGTATGCGGTATTAGCATCCCTTTCGGAATGTTGTCCCCCACTAATAGGCAGATTCCTAAGCATTACTCACCCGTCCGCCGCTAAGCTAAGGTGCAAGCACCCTCGCTCCGCTCGACTTGCATGTGTTAAGCCTGCCGCCAGCGTTCAATCTGAGCCATGATCAAACTCTTCAGTTAAAATCATTTCGAGTTTTATAAGTAAAACTCTTAAACTTGGCTCATCAATTTTCTGACTTAAATTTCGCTCAAATAAACTTCGAGTAATTCAAACCAATCAATCAATGAAAATAATTTCGATCAATCAACCAGTAAAAATCCACACAAGTTGTTCTTCATAATCTCTTAATGATCTTTCCAACACCTCGTCAGTGCCAGAAGCTGGACTTAATAAACTTAACAACTCAGCACTTCGTGCTTCGTTCGTTTCCGTCTATCTCGTCGGTATGGGGTGCATTATAGAGAAATTTAAAAGCTTTGCAAGCACATTTTATAAAGTTTTAAGAAAAAAGTACCTGTCTGGTTATTTTTAAACCAGATTGCTGCATATTTCATCTGTATTACTAAGTTTAGCTAAGTAATTATAAAAATAAAGTAGTCCACTTAGACTTTAAATCTATAAATAAAAAACCAGCCGAAGCTGGTTTTATAATCTTTTCATTTTATTGCGGTTTTTAATTGGCCTGTTCTGCCAGCCACGACATAAATTTTTGTCGTTCTGTTTTAGACGCTTGTTGCCACAGCTGAATCAGTTGCTGATCTGCACCGGCAACATTGCTAACAGTTGCAACGGGTTTGGTTGTCACGACTGCTTGCGGACTATACACCGCTGCTGGTTGTGTCACCGATACAGGTGCGGCCTGCGCAGATTCTGTTGAAGAAGTACTAAATAAGTTTTGTAAAATGCCACGGTTTAAATCTTTGGCTCCAGCCTGCTGCACCAGCAGCTGATTTTTCGCATCAAATAAACCGAATACCGGCTGCTTGGCAAACTCCTTGGCATCATCATGCGTTTTTGGTGGATTCACCAGCCCTAAACGGTATGTGGCTTTATCTTGTAAAACCGGAGTTTTAATATGCACGATGCCCGAACGTACAATATCGTGTGAACCAATGCCCGGATGCTCTTCAAAAAACTGTACATAACGTACGCTCAGCACATTCTCGCCAGGCTTCACGCTATAGTTATGATTACTGCTAAACAGACGGCTTTTCACTTCCTGACCATTTAAACCTTCAACCTTAATTTCTTCCGGTGCCGTAATGGTCACTGCGGAAAAAGCTGTACTACTTAAACTTAAAGCCAGTGCTGCGAAGGATAAACGTAAAGCCATGCTGTTCACTCTAGTCGATTGTTCAATTTTAGTTGCACTATGCAGCGCTGAAATGACAGTTTTATGACAAAAATGGGGAAAGCCCAATTTCTCTCTTTTTAGTGTCGTTTTGCCATAAAAAAGAGCGCTGAATGCCATTGCTGTCCCACAATTTTTCACAAGAGGAAGCTCATTTGAGCTTCCTCTTGTTTTATGGGTATTTTATCGGGTGAAAATAAAGCTTTTAAAGTTCTTCTTTCAAACAAATTCACTTGAATTATTCTGAGTAAACGTTGAACTGTCCAACCTGTTTTTCCTAAATGTCGAGCGAAACTCACCAATAAATAGGCGATCATCGCAATCCAGATTTGTGTCTGAATTGCGTTCCTGCTGCGGCCTAGAAACGCTTTTAATTTGAGATTCTGCTTAATCGCCTTAAAGAACAGCTCAACTTTCCAACGATCTTTATAAATCGCCGCAATGGTGGAGGCGGCTAAATGAAAGTTATTGCTGAGAAAGCTAAAGTGCTTGCCACTTTGCTGATCTCTATATTCAATTCTTCTTAACACTGGGGCTTTTCTTTTTAGGGCATGTGCGCTATTCAGCTGAATGGTTTCATCTTTTAGAATACCTTTGGATTCAAGCACTGGATGTTGCTGGATCACCTGATACACAGATTTAGGCCTAAAACGTGTGACAAATCCAATGTTTTGAGCAGTCAGATTTGCATACCATTGGTAATCGACATAGCCTTTATCAAAAACTACAATGCTGCCAGCAGGAAACTGGAATTTGCGGCCTTGTACCATGTCATTTTCTTTGCCATTTTCAACTGCAACAAACTCAGGAATATCATTGCTGTGATTCAATCCTATACTGAGTTTCATGCTGGCTTTTGAGTCGTGAACTTTGGCCCATTCACATAAGGAAAGCGACAGGTCAATATGACTGGCATCCAAGGAATACAAGGGATTCTTAAAGCGAAATTTATGAGCTACTTTTGAGTGTTCATAGTATTTAAGCAACTTGTAAAATAGCTGTTGATACAAGGCAGCAGGCTGCTGCTCATTGATTCGTGCCAGCGTGCTTCGGGGAATAGACTTTGCTCCGAGATGACTCAGCTTTTCCTGTTGGCACTCCAAATTGGATTGAATATCTCTCAGACTTTGTCTACAAGAGAATTGAGACATCAATATGGCAATAAACTGATCCCACCGGGAAGCCGCTCTAAATTTCTGTCCAACATGGTGTACTTTAGCAAGTTGTTCAAAATCCTGTCGCACAACAGGTTTAATTAGCTCATGAAATACGGTATTCTGATGTGACAAAACCTGAATCCTGGTCGTTAAAGTGTTTGTTTACACTCATATTTTAACTGTTAGGACTCAGGTTTTTTTATTTAAAGCAAACTATGGGACAGTAGTGCGCTGAATGCGCCCTTTCTTTGGTTTAGCTATGCAACTTAGTGAAAAGTTTTAAAACGATCTGCATCATTCATAAACTCTTTATCACCCGCTGGTGCTTCAATTGAACCGAACACCAGTTGCGCTCTTAATTTCCAGTTGGCTGGTACATCAAAGGTCGCCGCAACTTCTTCATCAATAATCGGGTTGTAATGCTGTAGCGATGCACCAATGTTGTTTTCTGCCAGCGCAATCCAGGTTGCAAACTGGGCAATCCCTGTTGAATGCTCTGACCATACCGGGAAGTTATCTGCGTATAGTGCAAATTGTTCTTGCAGTGCTTTCACGACATCTTGGTCTTCATAGAATAACGCAGTACCAAAACCTGCGGCAAAGCTGCTGATTTTGCTGTCAGTTGATGCAAAGTTTTCAGCCGGCACCATTTTACGCAAGGTTTCACGTACAATTTCCCAGAATTTGGCATGTGACTCACCAAACAGAATCACCACACGTGAAGTTTGCGAGTTAAACGAAGATGGGCTTAAACGAACGGCTTCTTTAATAATTTCTTCAATTTTCGCTTCGTCTAGCGCCACATTTTTACCAATTGAGTAAATGGTACGGCGTTTAAGTAAATGATCTTTAAATGACATATCTTTTTCCTTGGTATGGTCTTGTATTTATAACAGATGGATTTATCTTAACGGCTGCCTGGGCTGGAAAATAGTCCCAGTTTTATAACAATGTGTTGCATTTATGGAACAATAACCGCGCTTATCGTAGATTTTATGAAAACAAGTTAAATTTTAAAGCGCATCAAAGCTGTCTGAGCACAATCCCTGCTCTAGGTTTAGATCAATTATTAGGTTTTCTTCCAGTTTAAAGGATATATAAAAAAACTCCGCAAATCGCGGAGTTTTTTGAGCTACTTATTTGTCTGTTTCAAACAGCGCCGCCACAAAGGACTTGGCTGAGAATGGACGCAGGTCATCAATTTTTTCACCCACCCCAATAAAGCGGATAGGCACATGGGTACGGCTGGCAATATTAAACAGCACACCACCTTTGGCGGTACCATCCAGTTTGGTAATAGTTAAGCCAGTTAATCCAACCGCTTCATCAAACATTTCAACCTGGTTAATCGCGTTCTGACCGGTACCGGCATCTACCACCAGCATCACTTCATGCGGTGCAGTGGCATCAATTTTTTGCATCACACGTTTAACTTTGGTCAGTTCCTGCATCAAATGACCTTTGTTATGCAAACGCCCTGCAGTATCAGCAATCAAGACATCCATACCTTTGGCACGCGCACTTTCAAAGGCATCAAAAATGACCGAGGCACTGTCTGCACCATGACCTTGCGCGACCACAGCAACATCATTACGCTCGCCCCAGATTTGCAACTGTTCAGTAGCTGCGGCACGGAAGGTATCACCAGCGGCCAGCATAACTTTCTTGCCTTCACCTTGTAAACGTTTGGCCAGCTTACCAATGGTCGTGGTTTTACCCACACCATTCACGCCCACCACCAGAATGACATACGGATTTTTATTCGAATCAATATGTAACGGTTTAACACGCGGTGCCAGTAAAGCCACCAGCTCTTCCTGCAAGGCTTTATACAGCGAGTGTGAATAAATCAGATCACCACGCGCAGTACGTTCAGTCAGGTTGGCAATAATGGTTTTGGTGGCATCGACACCAATATCAGCCACCAGCAATTGCTCTTCAACTTCTTCTAAAAGTTCATCATCAATTTCTTTGCCACCAATTAAGATGTTGACCATCCCATCGGCAAAGTTTTTACGGGTTTTGGTTAACCCTTCTTTCATACGGCTAAAGAAACCGCCTTTTGATTTCTCTTCAGCTGCTTCTGTGGCTACAGGCGCAGAAACAGGTGCTTGTTCTACTTTAGGTGTTTCAACGATAGGTACATTTACCGCAGGTAAACTTGGTAAAGTGACATCGTCATCCCCGATATCAGCATCAATCAAAAATTTATTTTGCCCATTAGATTGCTGTTGCATGCCGAATCCTTGAAAAGCAGTGCGTTAAAAAGTTGGATTCTAACATAAACTGCCCGCTTTGACTTGTCATTGCCAATCATGTTTCGCAGGCTGCAAAAAGTTACAGGATTCCCTTGCTTTCACTGCCCCGTTTCTGAAGAATGAAAGCAAATACAGATGCATTGCGGATCATCTTTGTGATACTGAACAATAAAATTTTGCCTGCTGTGGTTCATCATTTAAAACAACAACGTTTCGCCCTTACCCTACTTCTGATCGGTTTCTCATCGAGCGCTTTGGCGGCCAATACTCAAAGCGAGCTGGCACGCAGTACCGTTGAAACCACGTTAAAAAACGGTTTAAAAGTCATTATTCGTGAAGATCATCGTTCGCCGATGGTGATGACTCAAATCTGGTACAAAGTTGGTAGCAGTGATGAGTCGGGAAATTTACTCGGTATTTCCCATGCACTGGAACACATGATGTTCAAAGGCACACATAAAGTGCCGAATGATGAGTTTACCCGACTCAGCCGGATTTACGGCGGCCGGGTCAATGCCTCGACCTTTACCAATTACACCAATTATTATCAGCTGTATCCAAAAACCTATTTTCCGATGGCGCTGGAGCTTGAAGCCGACCGGATGCGTAATTTATTGCTGCGCCAGCAGGATTTTGCCACCGAAATCAAAGTGGTGATGGAAGAACGGCGCCAGCGTACCGATGACAATCCGCGTGCTTTGGCTTTTGAACGGTTTAAATGGATTGCCTACCCGACCAGTCATTATCGCCAGCCAATTATTGGGCATATGAAAGATCTGCAAAATATCCAGCTGGAGGATTTACGTCAGTGGTACAAGCAGTGGTATAGCCCGAATAATGCCATTTTAATTATTGTCGGCGATGTTAATGCTGAAGCGGCTTTGCTCCAGGTACAAAAATACTTTGCCGATATTCCAGCGCGCAGCCTGCCAGCCCGCAATGATGTCCGCGAATTTGAACGTCTGGGCTATCGGCACATGGAACTGAATTTTCCGGTTCAGGTGCCGAATTTGTATATGGCCTGGAATGTCCGTTCGCTAACGACTGCGACCAATCCGCAAGATGCCTATGCGCTGACCATCATTCAGCATTTATTAGACAGCGGCATTTCTTCGCGCCTGCAGCAGCGTCTGATTCGTGAGCAAAAACTCTTAAGCGCCTTAAGCGTCAGCTATGATCCATATAATCGTGGCGACAGCCTGTTTACCATTTCAGCTTTACCGGTGGATGGCGTGGATCTGGCCCAAGCCGAACAGGCGATTCAGGCTGAAATTGAACGCCTGAAAACCGAGCTGGTGCATGAACCGGAAGTAAAACGCGTGACAGCCAAGTTTGTGTCGAATTTGCTTTATAGTCAGGATGATCTAGCGGGACAGGCCAAGATGATGGGTAATCTGGAGGTGAATGGATTGAGTTATCGCCTGATGGATGAGCTGCCCCAGCATTTTGAAACCGTACGCCCGCAAGACATTCAACGCGTCGCCAATGTCTATTTTGTGCGTGACAATTTGACCACCTTATATTTGCGTCCACACAGCAAGTCACCCTAAAGGATACCGACATGCCCTATTTCCGTTCCTGCGTTCTGGTGGCCAGCTTATTTGCGATCAGTTCTGCGCAGGCCAATGTCAATACCACCACCGAAGTGGATGAAAATCCAAATACCTTACAATCTCTGCCGCTGCTGCAAAGTCTCAGAAATATTAATCAGCAGAAATTGGATTATCGCGCGCCTTATGTGCATGACCTGAACAACCGTTATCAGGTCAGAACCCTGTTTGTGGAAACACAGGACTTGCCAATTCTGGATATACAGCTGACCTTTAATGCCGGTGCTGCGCGTGATCGGGAAATTGAAAGCGGCTTATACGGCGTGGCCAATATGGCCGCCCAGCTCTTAGATGAAGGCACGCCCAAATATAACGCACAACAAGTGGCTGCCGTGTTTGAACAGGTCGGTGCGCAGTTTAGTGCGCGAGCCTATCGAGATATGTTTATTGTCAAATTACGGGTGCTGTCTGACCCGGAAAAACTGGAACCGGCTTTAGCCATGATGATGGAACTGCTCAAACATGCCACCTTTGAAAAACAGAGTATTGGCATGGTGGTCAGCAATAACCAGCTGGGGCAAAAACAGCTGAAAGAAAATCCCAGCCGGATGATGGAGATTCAGCTGTATCGCAGCTTATATGGGCAACATCCTTATGCCCAGCCAATTAACGGTACCAATGGCAGTATTCAGCGGATTCAGCCCAAACATCTGCAACAGTTCCGTGAGCAGTTTCTGGTGGCGCAGAATATGAATATTGCCATTACCGGAAAAATGCAGGCCAAAGCAGCTTTAAATCTGGCAGAACGTATTGCCGGCAACTTAGCGCAAGGTCAGGCGGCTGCACCACTCCCCACACCCATCACAGCAAATGGCTTTCAGATTGTACACATGCCCTATCAGTCCAGTCAGGCGCATATTGTGCTCGGTCATATTGGCACCACACGTCATGATCCAGACCGGCTGGCTCTAGAAGTGGCCAATCGTATGCTCGGCGGTAGCGGCTTTCATTCTGTTTTGATGAAAGAACTGCGGGTAAAACGCGGCTATACCTATGGCGCATCCAGCAGCATGAGTTTTAGTCAGGCACCGGGTGTATTTCGCATCAGCTACTCAACCCGGCAAGATCAACTGATGGACAGTATTCGTGTCGCGCATAAGGCACTGGTCGATTTTGTCCGCGAACCGATTGATCCGAAACAGCTGGAAGAAACCAAAAACGGCTTGTTAAGAGCCTATCCTAACCATTACAGTAGCAATGCTAGTATTAATGCCCAGCTCGGCAGTTTGGGATTTTATGAACAATCGGCACAGAGCTTGAGTGAATATTCAGCACAGCTCAGCAAAATTAGCGCCGAAGATGTGCAAGCTGCGGTACGCCGGCATCTGCATCCGGAACATCTGACTGTGATTGTGGTCAGTGAAAGTTTAGATAAGGCGGCTTTAGAACAAGTTTTACAACACAATTTACAGACCACCGGCAGTCAATCGCTTCCTCAGGTTGAAGATATTCCGGCGATTAATATGCCTCCACATCCAGAGGAGGAAGTTGTTTTGCCTGACCCAGTTCCATCTGATGGGCCTGCATCAATTTAAGATATTGCCCATAACGCACCTGTGGCTGCTGCATTAAGCGCACAGCCATCTCCTGAGTTTCAGGATACATCGACTGCTGTGACAGATACTCAATATTCTGAAATTGTACGGACCCGACCGGGCGATAAAGTGCAATGGAAGATAACAGGAGAATAATGACAATAATGCTGACCACTACCCCATTATAAATTTGCTCTAACGTGAGTCGTGATTTTAATTGAATGAATAATTGAGAAATTTTTTGTATTGCGTCATGCATAGCCTACCTCGAATAGCCGTAGTGTAGGATGCTAGCGGTATTTGCACAAGATAGATGGCTCAATTTTACCCGAACTGGTGAGTAAAAGTGAGCCATTGCTGTTTAAGTCATCAACGCGCGGAATACGGTATACAGGATAATACCCGCGACAATGGCCAGCACAATGAAGATGGCAAAGATACTGACCCCTTTTTCGGCATCAGCCGGATGCAGTTCATCATCATCGGCAATGCTGATTAGCTCACCATTATAAATACGGTAGAATTCTTCACGCTGCTGTGGATCGAGTGTACTGGTAAAGTCATGCACACGTTTACGCTGCGCCAGACAATACTCACCTAAATGAATTTCCTGATGGAACACCGCCTCATCGAGTTTTTTACGGTGATGATGGGCCAGCTCGATAATCTGCTCCGCACGTAAAGGCAGATCAAAGTTAAAACCGTCTATTGTATTTGTCATGTGGCTCTCCTTTTTATGTTACCTTTCTTATATGCATATCATAATAAAATTATAGAGTGTTCAATGTTTAATCATGTAAACTTGAAATATCACGGATCTGCCCCATCTCTTAGTTGACATTTCCACGAATGTGTAATATTAGTTTAACACAACCTCGATAAACTATTATTTAGACTGGCTATACAGTCTTTATTGCGATCATAATTAAAATAAAGGAGTTTTATATGATTCAGAGTATCTCTCACCATGATCTTGAAATTGCATATGCAAATGCGGTTAACACCATTCAATCACAGATGAACTTCCAAGATGCTGTGGCTGAACTTGAACAGGTTGCCCGCGCGGGTCATGGCAAAGCCGCTATGTTCTTAGCTGAACTGTACTATCAAGGCTTCCGCGTAGAACGCGATTCACTCAAAGCACAGTACTGGCAGAATATGGCCACCATGCAAGCATAAACAGACGTCACCTAGGTGGCGTTTTTTAATGCCTGAAATTTGTTTTTTATATTTGTTTACGATTTAACGCAAAGCTTAAACGCTTTATTCATCTGAATTTCCTACAATACAGGCACCACATTAGTGTTTATATGACATGAACCAGATTAAGTCTTTAAAACCCGCTGCCCAAGATATTCACATGAAAATCAGTATTCTAAAATCAATGATGTATTGCGGAGTACTTTGGGGGCTATATCATCAGGGTTGGGCCATGACCTCCGATCAGGATGATTTTATTTTTCCCTTTTGGTTAAACGGTGTCCAAGCCTATAAATATGCCAAGAAACACTGGCCAAACTACACTCCGCGCCAGATTAGCCCGCAGGATTTCCAGAATTCCCTGCTACCGACCTTAACCCGTTTAAAAGTTACACCGGCGCTGTGTCATTGTTCCAGCCAGCAATTCAAGCTGACCACACAGCAAATGAAACACTTTTTCTTTAATGACGCCCAGTTAAAGACCGCTTAACGTAGAGATTCATGCACCATCAAACCTCAATGAAAACAATATGACTGCTGATTATGGCCTCTAATGATAAAACTATTGGCATTTTTCAAAATTGAGGTTAAGTTAGAACCCATACCAAGAACAAAAATGGCAAGGACCAGACAGAATGACCAATGTAACACACGTATTAAAAGATAAGCATAGCCAGGAAATATACACCGTTAGTCCAGAAGCAACTGTACTCGAAGCAATTTCAATTATGGCCGATAAAGGCATCGGGGCGCTTGTAGTGACCCATGAAGGCCAAGTGGTCGGAATTTTATCCGAGCGTGACTACACCCGTAAAATTGCGTTGATGGAACGCTCTTCTTATGACACCACCGTCAATGAGATTATGACCGCAAAGGTACTGACCGTGACCCAAAGCACCAGTGTAGAAGACTGTTTGAGCCTGATGACCGATCGTCATTTACGTCATTTACCGGTAGTAGAAAATGACAAACTGGTCGGACTGGTGTCGATTGGCGACTTGGTAAAAGCAGTAATGGATGATCAACGTAAACTGATCGACCAGCTACAACAATATATTGCCAGCTAAACAGACAATATAAAAAACAAAAAAACTCTCCTTCAAGAGAGTTTTTTTATGGCTAGCCTTTTAAAAAACGATCTTTTTTAAAACTGCTCGTTTAAAAGAGACTAAACAGGATTAATTCAAGCCCAGCTTGTGTGCCACATAGTCCGCATCTTTGTCACCGCGACCAGACAGGTTCACCACAATATTGGTGTCTTTGGACATTTTTGGTGCTTCACGCATTGCCCATGCGACCGCATGCGAGCTTTCCAGTGCCGGCACAATCCCTTCAACCCGTGATAGCTGAATAAAGGCGTCCAGACACTCCTGATCAGTAGCAGTGGTATATTCGACACGACCAGCATCTTTCAGGAAGCTGTGCTGTGGCCCTACACCCGGATAATCCAGCCCAGATGCAATCGAGTGTACCGGGAGTGGCTCACCCTGCTCATCTTCCAACACATAACAGGCCATACCGTGTAACTGACCCGGTTTACCTAAGGTGAGGGTTGCAGAGTGCATATCGGTATTCAGGCCATGACCGGCTGGCTCAACACCAACCAGTTTTACTTCCGGATCATTCAGAAACGCGGTAAAAGCGCCCACAGCATTAGAACCACCACCGACACAAGCCACAATATAATCCGGCTGTGCACCAAAACGTTCCTGCGCCTGAACTTTAATTTCATCACCAATAATGGCCTGGAAATCACGTACCATCATCGGGAATGGATGCGGTCCCACCACCGAACCAATCGCATAAATATAGTTTTTCGGATCTTTTAAGTATTCTTCGAAGGCGCTGTCTACCGCATCTTTTAAGGTTGCAGTGCCGCGGGTCACGGAAATCAGCTTGGCGCCCAGAATTTTCATTTTTACGACATTGGGATGTTCTTTCTCAATATCGACCTGACCCATGTGAATTTCGCATGGAATACCCACCAGAGCACAGGCGGTTGCCAATGCCACGCCATGCTGACCAGCGCCAGTTTCGGCAATGACTTTGGTTTTGCCCATATATTTGGCCAGCAAGGCTTCACCTAAACAATGGTTAATTTTATGTGCACCAGTGTGGTTTAAATCTTCACGTTTTAAATAGATTTGTGCCCCGCCCAACTGCTCAGATAAACGCTTGGCATGAAATAGCGGACTTGGACGACCTACATAATGTGCGAATAGCTCAGCCAGTTCCTGCTGAAATTCCGGAGTCTGACGAATTTCTTCGTAGGCCACTTTAATATCATCCATCGCCGCTTTCAGATGCGGTGGAATAAACTGCCCGCCATATTCACCAAAAAAACCATCTTCATTGGGTAAGGCAACGCCATTCATCTGAGAGTTCATGCAGTATTCCTTCTATTTTATGAAGCTTAACGCGCCAAATAACGGGTTAAATCTTCAATCCCCTTTAACGTCATGGGATACATATGATTTTCAAAAATTTGCTGAATTAAACCGATGGTCTGGGTGTAGTGCCAATATTGCTCTTGTTCCGGGTTCAGCCAGGCGGTTTTATCAAAATGCTGGCGTAAACGGCGCAACCACACTTGCCCGGCCTCATCATTCATATATTCCACTGAACCCCCAACGGCATTCAGCTCATAAGGTGCCATACTGGCATCCCCGACCACAATCACACGATAGTCGCGTCCATAGGTATTGAATAAATCCCAGGTGTTCATACGGGTGTGTGAACGGCGCACATTGTCTTTCCAGACATAGTCGTACAGGCAGTTATGAAAATAAAAATATTCCAACGTTTTAAATTCGGTTTTGGCCGCACTAAACAGCTTTTCACACTGGGCGATGTGCGCATCCATGGAGCCGCCGACATCAAACAGCATTAATACTTTAACGCGGTTACGCCGCTCGGGTACCAGTTGCACATCCAGAATGCCCTGTTTGGCGGTTTCACGAATGGTGCCATCGACATCTAATTCTTCAGCCGCGCCCTGACGGGCAAACTTGCGCAGACGGCGCAGCGCCATTTGCATTTGCCGTGAACCGAGCAGCTGGTCATCATCCAGATTACGGTATTGACGCTGTTCCCAGACTTTAACCGCCGAACGTTTACGGCCCGGCCCGCCTATACGCACCCCTTCAGGATGGTCGCCATAGGCACCAAACGGCGAGGTTCCACCGGTTCCAATCATGCGGTTACCGCCCTGATGCTTTTTATGCTGTTCGCGTAAACGCTCTTCCAGCATTTTCATCAGTTCTTCCAGTGAACCGGCTTTTTTCAGTTCTTCGCGCTGCTCTGGGGTTAAATGCTTTTCCAGTAGCTCCAGATCGAACCAGTCTTTGGGTAATTTATGGACTTGATTGAGCAATTCATCCAGATCAAAGGTAGAGATACCATCAAAGTAATCTTTCATGGCCCGGTCAAACTTGTCAAAAAAGCGTTCATCCTTGACCATAATGGTTTTGGCCAGATGATAAAACTCATCTTGATTGGCAAAGACCAGACCTTCTGCCACTGCACGGTTCAGGTCAATCAGTTCACGAGTGGTGACCGGGACGCCGTATTTTCTTAAGGTATAAAACAATCGCACAAACATGTGGCGATTACTCCCTTAACGACGGGCCATAAAGGCTAAGCGTTCCAGTAACTGAACATCCTGCTCGTTTTTAATCAGCGCACCGTACAACGGTGGAATGGCTTTGGTTTTGTCAGCATTACGCAGAATATCGTCCGGCATGTCATCGGCCATTAACAGGCTCAGCCAGTCAATCAGCTCAGAGGTTGAAGGCGGTTTTTTCAGGCCCGGAATCTGGCGTAGTTTAAAGAATACCTGTAAGGCTTCTGACACCAAAGTCGTGGAGATATTCGGGAAATGCACATTGATGATGTCACGCATGGTGGCTTCATCAGGGAAATCAATATAATGGAAGAAACAGCGACGCAAGAAGGCATCGGGCAGTTCTTTTTCATTATTGGAAGTGATGATCACAATCGGGCGCTGCGTTGCGGTAATGGTTTCGCCAGTTTCATAAACGAAAAAGGACATTTTATCCAGCTCATGCAGCAAGTCGTTTGGAAACTCAATATCGGCCTTATCAATTTCATCAATCAGCAGTACACAGCGCTCTTCACTGCTAAATGCCTCCCACAGTTTCCCCGGCTTGATGTAGTTTTTAATATCATAAACCCGGTCATCACCGAGCTGGCTATCACGTAAACGCGACACGGCATCATATTCATACAAGCCTTGCTGGGCTTTGGTGGTTGATTTGATATGCCAAGTGATCAGTTTCAGTCCCAGACTTTGGGCGACCTGCTCGGCCAGTAAGGTTTTACCGGTACCCGGTTCACCTTTAATTAACAGCGGTTTCTGTAAACGGCGTGCAGCCTGTACTGCCAGCTTTAAGCTGTCAGTGGCGATGTATTGATCGGTACCAGTGAAGTGTTGTGTATCTACAGACATGAGATAACCTTATTTCAATTTAAACTTATTTTTGTAATTAAAGCGCTGTGCTGTTGTTCTTGGCGGCAAGACCTTCTTTACGCTGGCTATATTTAGACCAGAAATAACCAACCACCAGTCCTAAACCAATCACCACCAGAATGGCAGATAAATTGGACCAGACCAGCGGCATTTCCTTGGTTAATACACCAAACAGCAAACCAAAGGTGGCCGGTGCAATACCTGCATTATGCCCTTCGGAAATGGTAGGGGTCAGCAAGATGGCAAAGACCACAATCCAGCTTACGCCGCCAAGTGGATGAGGCAGACGTTTGGCAATTTCATACCAGCACCATAAAATAATCAGGCTACCCAGCAGATAGACCGTAACGGCAATGGTATTTTCAGGAATTGATTCTAAAAAAGTCATTAAATTTTCCATTACTCAACTCCTGAATTTAACTTAGGCACCGCGTAAGCCTTCTGGCTCAACCGCATTCGGATTAATTAAACCTTCTGGCGGCATTTGAATAAAGAAGCCTTTGGTTTGAATCGAATCCATGACATGCAGAATATTGGCCCGCGCGAGTTTACGGTTTTCATGCAATTCTAAATCCATGACAAACGTTGCACGACCAAATGCAGTACGCAGTACTTCCGGTACCACTTCAAGCGGATCTGCCGCTTCTGCTTGATCATCTTGGCTTTCAATACGAGCGACATAAAGATACATTTCATCTTTTTTGCTCGATTTATAAATTGAACAGAACATATTCAGCACAATACTCGTTTAACTCAGGCCAAAGCATACATCAAAAAAAAGACGGATACATTAGTGATTATTAACGCATCAGTCGTGATTGTGTACAAATCATAATTCTGGCAGCAGTTTGCTGTTTTTTTAATCCATCACTTTCATATGATTGGATAAATACTGCTGATCTTGATGCAGCACTTCAATCAGCGGCTTGGTCAACAGATCATAACGCCAGCCCAATAAATAGCCCGGCAAATCCTGCTCATCATTTTTAAATACCACATGCTGATATAGAGCATTCAGCCATTTTTTCCGCATCAGCACTTCTTTGGGGATACCGGTTTCATTGACGCCGCGCTGAATCACCTGCTCAATGTGCTGCCCCACTTCTTTGGAAGAATGGCGAATTGGACGCGCCATGCGCAGCGGCCAGTGCTCTGAATCGGGCAGGAACTTCAACAGGTCTAAAATGGTTTTGCCATGTTCACGTAAAATATTCGGACGGATTTCCTTCACATGTGACAGCTGAAAATTATTTTTCGGATTTTTTTCAACCAGATCCAGTAAGGTGGTATTTTTCAGAATAAAGCTGCGTGGCTGGTTTAAAGCCTTAACCATCTGTTCACGCCAGACCACCAGTTGCTGTAACTGCATGAGCTGACGGCGTGAATGGCGGTAATTGCCGACATCCTGATACAAACGCTCTAGCGGTGTATCTTCCCCAATTTCCTGGGTTAAATGACGGCAATCTTCTACCACCAGATTCAGTAACGATTTTTGCTGCAAGTCCTGCTGTACTTTTTCTGCCAGTTGCATTAAATACAGCACATCATTGGCTGCATATTGCAACTGTTCCGGTGATAATGGTCGCGCCAGCCAGTCCGAGCGGGTCTGGTCTTTGTCAATATCGACTTCCAGCACCTGCTTTAAAGCATTCTGATAGCTGACCTGCAAACCATAGCCCAAAAAGGACATCCCAACCTGGGTATCAAATACATTTTTCAGTGATTTTTGCTGGGCATAATGATAGATCAGGTCGATATCTTCGCCGCAAGCATGGAAAATATTCTGCTGCGCCTGGAAGATTTTTTCCCAGAACGCCGAAAGATTCAGCGTTGTTCCATCCAACAAATAAACTTTTCCTGCGACATTAATCTGGAACACCCCCAATTTGGGCCATAAGGTATCAACCTTGATGAATTCGGTATCCAGTCCATAGGTAGAGTTTTGACTCATTAATGTTAAAACATTTTCAAAGTCTTGTTGCTGTTGAATAAATTGGAACATAGCAGAGAGAGTCGTTAAAGTTTCTCAAGGGGTATTTTAACCAATAAATATAATTTAGCTATAAAAAAATAAAACTTACGGTATATTTTGCTGATTTTTTTTAAAGTTTAAGCTCAAGATAAACAAAAGTTTATATTTTTTATATCTTAGTTAAAGTTTCAATATTTGATTAAGACACAATTTAAAAAGTTGAAATCTGATGAAATAAGCACCCGAGTACTTATTTCATGCGCATACGGTTATGGACAGCCTGACTTAAAGTGTGACTGTCGATATATTCCAGTTCACCACCTTGCGGCACGCCCTGGGCAATCCGGGTCATCTGCACCGGTAAATGCTTGGTCGCTTCGACCAGATAATGCGCCGTCGCCTGACCTTCTACCGTGGCATTGGTCGCCAGAATCACTTCTTTGACCTGACCCGAGCTTAAACGGTGAATTAAAGCTGGAATCCCGATTTCTTCCGGGCCAATCCCGTCAAGCGGCGATAAATGCCCGCCCAAGACATGATATTTACCGCGGAAGCTGCCACTTTGTTCAATTGCCATGACATCGGCTGGTGATTCTACCACGCAGAGTAATTCTTCATCACGTTCCGAAGATGCGCAGATATTGCACACTTCATCTTCGGTTAAAGAATGGCAGATGGAACATTCGTGAATATGCGTGGTCGCCTCATTTAAGGCATAAGCCAGACCCAGCGCGCCTTCACGGTTTTTCATGATCAGGTGCAAGGCCATGCGCTGGGCCGATTTTGGCCCAACACTTGGCAAAATACGCAAGGCTTGTACCAGTTGATCAAAACGATCGCTGAACACAGATGCGCTACCTTAGAACATGCCTGCCAAACCTGGTGGTAAGCCCATACCAGAATTCGCTGCTTTCATACGTTCTTCAGAAATGGTTTCTGCCTGACGCGCTGCATCATTCATGGCCGCAGCAATCAGGTCTTCAATCATGTCTGGATCGTCTTGTAACAATTCAGGATTGATTTCAATACGCTTTACCACGTTACGGCAGGTCATGGTTACTTTGACCAGGCCACCGCCCGCTTCAGCATGCACTTCAGTTTGTGCCAGTTCTTCTTTGGCTTTCTTGATATTGTTTTCTACTTCTTTCTGCATGCGCTGCGCTTGCTGCATTAACATATTAATGTTCATAAAAATCTCCGAACAAAACTGACATCTTTGGCTAAGCACTCTACACGAAAATTCAGCAAAAAGATGTCAGAATTTATAAATTAAATCAGGTCTAAACCACGGCTAAGGTCGCGAATAATATCATCAATATCTTCCAGACCCACAGAAACACGAATTAAACCTTCTGAAATACCGGCTTGCTGTTTGGCTTCGGCAGACATACGGCCATGTGAGGTGGTAGCAGGATGGGTGATTGTAGATTTTACATCGCCAAGGTTACTGGTAATCGATAAGAAACGTGTGTTGTCAATGACAGTCCAGGCGCCTTCACGCTCACCTTTCACCACGAACGATACAACACCACCAAAACCACTTTGTTGTTTTTTCGCTAATTCATGTCCCGGATGCTGTGGCAAGCCGGCGTAATATACGGTTTCCACTTTTGGATGGGCATCCAGCCATTCTGCCAACTTCTGTGCACTGGCACAGTGAGCTTTCATCCGCAGGTTCAGGGTTTCCAGACCTTTGAGGAATACCCAGGCATTAAACGGGCTCATCGAGTTACCCAGGGTACGAATCACGCCGTTAATTTCTTCCAATAACTGATGATTACCAACCACAGCACCACCCAAGGCACGGCCCTGACCATCAATATATTTGGTTGATGAATAAATGATTAAATCCGCACCAAATTTAATCGGCTGCTGTAAAACCGGGGTACAGAAAGTATTGTCAACGGCAAACAAGGCATTGGCTGCATGGGCAATATCGGCAATCGCTTGCAGATCACCGACCTGCGCCAATGGGTTAGATGGGGTTTCAATAAACAGTAAACGTGTATTTGGACGAATCGCCTGCTGCCAGGCCGCTAAATCTTCCAGATCAACAAAGGTTACATCTACGCCAAATTTCATGACGTATTTTTCAAATAATGAAATGATCGAACCGAATACCGCGCGTGAACACACCACATGATCGCCGGCTTTTAAATAGGCCAGGGTAATTGCATGTACCGCGGCCATACCTGAACTGGTGGCCACAGCACGTTCTGCACCATCCAGCACGGCTAGGCGTTTTTCAAAAGTATGGACAGTCGGATTGGTATAACGGGAATAGGTATTCCCTTCAATTTGCCCAGAAAATTTGGCGGCTGCATCAGCTGCACTTTCGCAAACAAAAGACGATGTTAAAAAGATGGGTTCACTATGCTCACCCTCGAAGGTACGGTCATGACCAGTACGAATTGCCAAAGTATCTAACTGATATTCGATCTCGTCTTGTTCGCTCATCTCGATTTTCGTCCTTAGACTACCGTTATAAGAATTGCCAACATTTTGAGCGCCCAAGGTGTTTAAGGTCAAGGTAAAATATGGAAATATTGCTTAGACTTCATCCAACTCAGCGTCATGACAAGCAGATAGAGGCTATGAACCCAGTACAGAAAAAATTTGCAGATCAACGCAAGAAGTTAAAAAACTTGTCGACCCGGCTTTTTAACAGCAAGACTTTGGTGCTCTCCCAAACTACACCGTATGAGATTATTGGCGAATACGAACACGCGCAAATCCGTTATTACGCTTCACCCAATAAAGCCTATCAGGAGCCGCTGGTCTTTGTTGCGCCGCTGGCGATTAATATGGCGATTTATGATTTGTATCCCTATCGCTCTTTAATCAAGCATTTCCAGCATAGTGGCTTTGATGTCTACCTGATTGACTGGGGACGTTTAAACTATGCCCATCGTCATTTAAATTTCATGTATTTTATTAATGCTGCAATTCCGCATTGTATTGAACAGATTCGACAGCATTCCCATAGTGAGCAGATTTCCCTACATGGCTGGAGTATGGCCGGTGTTTTTGTGATGCTGTACACCGCCTATCGTCAACCTCAGATCGTGAAAAACCTGATGGTGCTGGGCAGCCCGGTGGACAGTTATGCTTCCGGTCGCATCGGCCAGCTGTTTAAACGCAGCAACCAGCTGATTTCACGTAATCACAAATTAAAACAGGCCTTACATCAGGGCTCTATTCCTCCACATTTCATTCATACGCCCGGCATCATCAACGCTTTAGGTTTTAAAATTCTAGATCCTAAAGGCTGGCTGGACAGTCAGCGCCAGCTATTTCTCAACCTGCACGACCCGCAAGTGCTGCATGAACACGCCACGCTGGGGAGTTTCCTGAACAATATGATTGATTATCCGGGCGGGATTAATCAGGACATGGTACTGAATGTCTGGCTGCAAAATCCGCTGAAAAACGGCATCATCCGCCTGAAGGATGAACATATTGAACTGAAAAACATTCGCTGCTCTTTATTTGTCGGGGCCGGACAAAGCGACCAGATTGTGACAGCTGCTGCTGCACAGCCTTTAAGCCAGTTGACAAGTAGTACAGATGTCACGTTTACTCTTATTCCCGGTGGTCACTTAGGCCTGATGTCCAGCCAGAAAAGTGCCAATGAATTCTGGCCCAAGCTGACCCGGTGGCTCGAGCAAAGATCGACAAAAATACACAAGGAAACCGCATGATTCAGTCTGTTGCATTTATTGGTTTGGGCGCTATGGGATACCGCATGGCCGCACATTTACCCCAGCATTTTGATACAGTCTATGTCTGGAACCGTAATTTTGCCAAAGCCGAGCAACATGCAGCGGAATATGCTACACAGGCGGTTGAGCTTGAACAGGCCGTACAGGCCGATGTGATTTTCTCCTGCCTGCCGACCAGCCAGGATGTAGAAAATCTGTTAGACGGTTTGAGTTTAAAAGCCGGCTCCATCTGGGTGGACTGTACCAGCGGTGTGCCTGATTCTGCCAAAAAAGTGGCTGCGCAGCTCAAAGCACAACAGGTAGATTTTTTAGATGCACCTGTCAGTGGACAAACCATCGGTGCAGAAAAAGGCACCTTAACCGTGATGGTGGGCGGTGATGCGCAAGCATTTGAAAAAGCCCTACCCGCGATGCAGGCTTTTGGGCAACTGATCAAGCATGTCGGTGAACCGGGCGCTGGTTTTGCTGTTAAAGCCATTAACAACATGTTGATGGCTGTGAATTTATGCGCCGTTGCCGAAGGATTTACCACCTTAAAAGCGCATGGGGTAAACTTAAACGAAGCGCTGGATTGTATTAATGCCTCAAGCGGCAAAAGCGCGGTAACGGAAATGGTGCTACCTCAACGTATTCTTAATCGCGCATTTCCACTGACCTTTGCTCTGCCGCTACTGGCCAAAGATACCGGAATTGCTTTAGACTTGGTACGCGATGCAAAACTTTCAGCACCGGTACTGGGGCTGGCCCAAAGTTTGATACAGGCTGCCAATGCTACTGCTGAACCAGATAGCGACTTCTCCAGCGCCGTTAAAATGTATGAGGCCTGGAGCAAGATTACAATTGAGTAAGATCTGGCCATTGAATAATCAGAATAAAACCTAATATTGTGAGTAGATGCTTACCCACAATGTTATTACAGAGGAAACTCGTATGAATAAGCTCACTGTTGCATTATTGACCAGTCTTGCAACATTCATTGGGGCAAATACCACGGCTTTTGCTTCAGCACAGGAATGTCAAAAGCTGAAAAATGATCATGATGTGATTTATGCATCAAAAGGCTTCTGCTTTAAAGATCCTGAAGCCAAAGCCAAATTTGGCAATGACAACTGCTATACCACCAAGCCAAAATTTTCTGAAAGAGAGCAACAACGACTTGACGCCATTAAAGAACGTCAAAAAGAATTAAACTGTAAGTAAATCAGTTTAAGCGAAACTTAAGGAATAGACATGGCTTACGATGAGCAAAACATTTTTGCACGAATTTTACGTGGTGAACTTCCAGCCATTAAAGTATATGAAGATGACCAAGTTCTTGCATTCATGGATATTATGCCTCAAGCAGACGGTCATACTTTAGTCATACCCAAGACACCTGCGGTGACTTTACTCGACCTCCCTGCCGATGCTGCTGCCTACACCATTCAAGTGGTACAAAAAGTAGCAAAAGCCATTGAAGTCGGTTTGGATGCCCAAGGCATTGTCCTCATGCAATTGTCTGGAGCGGCTGCTGGGCAAACCGTTCCCCATGTACATTTCCATTTAATTCCAACCTCGGTTCATCAACTTGGGAAACATGCTGCACAAATGGGCGATCAAGAGAAAATTAAAGCCCAAGCGGAAAAAATTAAAGCAGCACTTTAAATATTTCAAAAGTGTCATACAAAATGAATGGAGCAGCTGCTCCATTTTTATTTAAATAAAATTCAAATACTTAAAAATAAATCACAATTATTAGACCTCTTGCGAAAATATAGTATTATCTAATTTTTGAATTGGCTAAAAGCTCATAAAATATAGCTTTCGGGTGATTAAAATGTCACTAACGCAAGAAGTCTATTTATTATATTTTATTACCTGTCATCAAATTGTAATTTTTTCTTCACTTCAATGTCATAAAGCTTACAGATACTGCTTAGCAAGTTGGTGAGCTTGTGTAACTTTTTGTACACAAGCTAACTAAATAAGAAAGCAAGGCGAATGCCATTTTTAAAAGTGTTTTGGAGAAATCTTGATGAAAAAATTGCTTCTAGCAGCTACTGTTGCAGCAATGGGTGTAAGCGCAGCACAAGCAGCACCAACTTTGTATGGTAAGATCAGTGTATCGGTTGACCAAATTCAAAATGATGATTTTGAAAAAGATCAAGATGCCACTGAATTAAATTCTAACGCTTCTCGTATTGGGGTTAAAGGCGAAGAAAAATTAACTGAAAATGTATCAGCAGTTTATGTGGCTGAATGGGAAATCAGTGCTGATGGTGATGAAAATGATGCTCAAACTTTCAAAAAACGTAATCTTTTTGGTGGTTTAAAGTTTGAAAATGTAGGTACTTTAAAAGCTGGTTTTTTTGATTCTTATTTCAAAAATGCTGCTGGAAAATACCAAGATATCTTTAATGATCACACCCTTGATATCACAAACATGATGTATGGTGAAGATCGTCTTAAAAACTCTATCGGGTTTGAAACAGACAAAAAAATGCTAGGTGGCTTACAATTTAATATCCTAGCGCAACAAGGTGAAGATGCAACTAAAGACTATGCCACATCTGGTCAAAAAGGAAAACGCGATGGTTTTGGTGATTCTATCTCTACTTCTTTGACCTATGATAATAAAGATGTTGGTATTGCTCTTGCACTAGCAGGTAACTTTGGCGTTGAAGGTAAATACGCTGGATTAGATGGTAAAAAACTATATTCAGATGCTGTACGCGTAACTGGTTCTTACGATTTTAGTAAAATCGGCGCAAATGGTCTAGTGTTAGGTGCTCTTTATCAACAAGCTGAACCTACTGATGATATTAATGGCTTAGAAGGTCTTGAAGAGAAAGCTTGGTTACTTAGCTCAACATATAAAGTTGGCAACACACCATGGGTTGTTAAAGCTCAATACCAAACTGCTGAAACAACAGCTGATGCATTTAATGATATCACCATTGACCAATATGGTATCGGTGTTGACTACAACTTAAATAAACAAACTCGTCTCTACGGTTTGCTTGCACAACAGAAACTTGATATTACTGGTGTAGATCTTGAAGAAGATAACAAAACAGTATTTGGTTTAGGTATGGAATATAACTTCTAATCTTAAGATTAAAGTGAATTCTACAAATAAAAGGGCTTATGCCCTTTTATTTTTTCTTAAATTTAACGCTTTAAAAACCCTGACACTAAATTCATCACTTGCTGAATATCATCATTGGCTTCTTGTTTGCTGGTTCGTTCACCCTGTGGTGTCAATGAATCAATAATTTGCGGCAATACTGCAGAAATCGCATTATAAATATCTTGCTTTGGCGCCTGAGTTTGCTGTGCAACCTGCTCTACATCGGCATCATCAAATAAACTTTGTACTTGTTCAGCACCTACATGTGCATTTTCACCTGGCCCTGTAGACACCCAATCATCCACCTGACTGGTTAAGCCCTGTCCTTTAAGTTTATCTAAAGCACCTTGCAAGCCCCCCTGTTTTTGAATCCATGCCAACACCAAAGGCAAAACTGCAATCAATAAACTTTGTGTACCTGAAGCACCCGCAGCAGTACGCTGTTGTTGCCCACCCAACTGACCAAGTACTGAACCCAAAATACCACCCAAGCCCCCTTGTGCAGATTGTTGGTTATTAGCACCAAGTTGCCCCAAAACTGAGCCTAAAATACCGCCCAATCCACCTTGAGATTGATTAGATTGCTGTTTCGCGCCCAATGCCTGCTTTGCTAAAATTTCAACAATATTGCTTAAATTAGTCATTTTATGTTCCTCAATATGCCCTAAGACAGCATACGAAGTTTTGACTGAATTTCGCGCTTGAAATTGTTAAATTTTGCAATATTCTAAATTTTTGTTAAGTATTCATCATGATTAAGTTTTTGTTAGTTTAATGCAGCACTTACCAACGGAATTTATCCCAATTTTCAGGGTTTGCCCAAAACTTAGAATTAAACCAATCTGGCACGTGCTTATAAGTCAAAATATTAAATTGCCATAAGCATAAATGATGCTGCTCAAAGCGATGTTCAATCAATTGTGTAAAACCAAGCGCTCTAAGTAATTGCTCATCTTCACGCGCAGCAATCACCACAATACGCTTTGCCAATAAATCACGTAGCTTCACCAAAATTTGTGAGGTGTGTTGTTGCGTCTGTGAGGCAAAATCAGCAGCATCTAAAAATACAACAGCTAAATCAAAACGTTGGGTAAAAGGCAGATTTAAAAATGCCAATGCGCTAAAATACTGCCATTGGATGCTGGGCTGATCAGGCGCTTGATTGTTATGCTTCGGACTTGCTTCAATATTTTGCCCTATACACAATGCAGTAGAAATTGGCTGTTGTTGAGATAAGTCATCAATTAATGCTTGAATTAAACGCATTTCAGCCATCACTGCATTCCTTCATTTTTGAGAGAGTATTTTCTTATGGAACTACAAGGCATTTGCCATAAAATGCACGCAGGTCTTAAGGACCATAGTGTAACTGATGAACAGGTACACAAGGCAAATGTTGAATATAAATTTATTCTGGATCGCTCAGAAATCGAACTGCCCTTTCGCTTGGGTCAAGAAATAGAAATTGAATGGACCGGCAATATTTACTGTGTTTCTTGCGGCAGTAAAACACCAAAATCCTATTCACAAGGTCACTGCTTTAAATGCTTTAAAACCAAAGCGTCCTGTGACATGTGCATTATGAAACCTGAAACCTGCCATTATCATTTAGGCACTTGCCGCGAAGAAGAATTTGCACGATCTGTCTGCTTCCAGCCGCATGTGGTGTACCTAGCCAACTCCAGTGGCTTAAAGGTCGGGATTACCCGTATTCGCCAAATGCCAACACGCTGGCTGGATCAAGGGGCGACTCAGGCCTTACCGATTATGAAAGTCGGCTCTCGTCGTTTATCTGGGCAACTGGAAATCATGTTTGGTTCACAAATTGCCGATAAAACTGACTGGCGCAAACTGCTCAAAGGTGAAGCTGAACCGGTCGATTTAATTGCGACCCGTGACCAGCTGATTGAAGAATTTGCACCAAAAATCAGGACCATTCGTGAAGAATTTAACCAGAATCTTGAGTTTAATGAAACGCTGGAATTGATGGAGCAGGAACGTCCACGCGAGTTTATTTATCCGGTGGAACAGTATCCTGAAAAAATTAAATCGCATAATCTGGATAAGACCCCGGTGATTCGCGGCAAACTTTTCGGGATTAAAGGTCAGTATTTAATTTTAGATACTGGCGTAATTAATATCCGTAAATATACCGGCTATGAACTGATTATCCGTACTGAATAAACTTTTCACCAAAATATAAGCACAATAAAAAAACCGGCGTTTGCGCCGGTTTTTTATTATGCAGTCAGACTTATTCAATATCTGCTTTAGCTTTCAGATACTGGGTATAGTCATCCAGCTCTTGCTGGGCGCGTAGCTGTTGATACAACTTGGCCAGCTCCTGTAACTGTTCAGGCGTTAAAGCATTTGAAGTGGTACGGTTCACATTCGATACCGCTACAACAACCAGTTCATTTGGCAAAGCTGCCGTGGTCACAGACCACATTCCTTGCTTCGGTGGCATCAAGCTGAATGCAGCACGCTCAATTTCACGCTTTAAACGACCTTCAGCACGGGTAAATACACCGGCATCTTCAAAACGGATTTGCTGCTGAGCCAAGACTTCTGCAGCCGGTTGCGTCTTGAACTCATCCAGTGATTTCTGGATTTTGGCTTTGGCTGCATTAAAGGCTTTTTCTTCAATCAGTTTGGCACGTACACGTGGTGTTGCTTCAGCCAGGGTTTGCACACCCGCAGCATGATACTCTCGTACTTTCACCCAAACCACATTACCATTGGCCATTTGAATGTTACTTGAAGCGTTACGATCGCCGTTTTTCACATCATCATTAAACAGTTTCACCTTCACACTTGGATCAGATAATACTGGATGCTGAGAGGCCAGACTAAAGCCTTTTACCGATTCAACCTTGGTGCCTTTGACTTCCTGAGATACCACATCCAGCGCATCACTACCCACCACCATCTCATTCAGGCTATTTACCGTATCCGAGAAGGCATTTTGCTGTTTGGTCTTTTTCAGTTCTGCAGTTAAACGGGCTTTTTCCGCTTCAAAAGAAGGCACCTGAACTGCATCGGTTTCAACCTGAATTAGATGATAACCATATTGGGTTTTCACCGGCTGAGAAATCTGACCTGATTTCAGACTGGTGACTGCCTGATCAAAGGCATTGCCAAAGGCACCCACGTCGTAAGCCTCAAATAAGCCACCCTTGTCTTTAGATTCCGGGTCTTCTGAATATTTCTGTGCAGCAGCGGCAAAACTGGTGCCCTGCTGGATTTCAGCATACACCTGATCCGCCAGTTTTTTGGCAGCTGCATCATCACGTGCATCGGTGGTAATTAAAATATGTTTAACCTCACGCGCTGCATTTTTTTGCTGAGCTTCAACAAACTTGTCATAGGCCTGTTGCAATTCTGCATCGGTAATTGCAGCTTCAGTCGCGGAAATATGTGCTGGCGTTAGAACAATAAAGTCGACATCAACATTGGCGACCTGCTTAAACAGGGTCGAATGTTTATTGTAATAATCACTGATTTCTTGCGCTGAAACCTGAATATTTTTCTTATATTCATCCAGTTTAATGCTGGATAAATGCAAGGTACGCTGTTCGGTTTGTAAATTGGCAATCTGCTGGATATCCAGCTCGCTCACCAAGGCATGATCCATAAAGCTCGCGCTAAGCATTTTCAAGGCATGATCCTGACGCAGATTCTGGATTAAAGCCTGACTGCTCATACCCACTGAACGCAGGTAATTGGCATACAGTGCTTCAGAAAACTGGCCATTTTCCTGAAAGCTTGGTTGCTGGGCAATCATCTGCTCAATTTGCGCATCGCTTAAGGAAATACCCAAATGTTCAGTCTGTTGTAACAGCAAGGTGCGTGCAATCAGAGTATCGAGTGCTTTATTTTCAATATATGACTGATTCAACAAGGTCTCATCACCTTGTGTATAGCTGAGATATTGTTGTTTTAATGAGTTGGTTAAGGCTTCTAATTCCTGTTTGGAAACCTGTTGCCCATTTACTGATTTTGCCGAGTCGGCAGAATTGCCGCCACTAAAATATCCTTCAATACCTACAAGTGCTAAAGGGATCAGAAACAGAACGAGCAAAACCTTGCCCAACCAGCCCTTAATAACATTACGAAAAGATTCCATAAGTATTCCAATATTTTACTTGTGCAGGATTTTAACCGAAAACCCTCAGCGAATGAATGTATTAAAACCCGAAACTCTGATTATTAATAAAAAACGCGCCAGGAGGCGCGTTTAATACTGCTTAAAAGATCAAGCTACAGAATCTTTTAAACCTTTACCCGCTTTGAAGCTAGGTACTTTGCTTGCTTTAATCTCAAGTGTTTCACCAGTTTGTGGGTTACGGCCTGTACGAGCAGCACGTTCTTTCACATTGAAAGTACCGAAGCCCACTAAAGTCACTGTGTCGCCTGCTTTCAGCGCTTCAGTGATTGAAGCAATTGTAGCGTCTAAAGCCTTACCAGCGTCAGTCTTAGACAATCCCCCTTTCTCTGCAATTGCATCAATTAATTCTGATTTATTCATGAAGATTACGTCCTCTTAATATCGTTTATTCAAGGTCCAAAGATTTCGTTTAAGTTACCGTAATGCCTTTATAGCAATGCTTTGAGGGTAAAAGCAATACTCCCCAGACGCATTTATACAAAATAAGTTGCAAAAATCTGCCAAAAAATGCCAAAGCTGTCGAGATTTTCACTTTTTCAGGAGTTGTTCTTTTAATTGCTTATTTTCTTTAATTAAAGCATCGACTTTGCTGTGCAGTTGCAGCACCAGCTGCTCTAAATGCTGGATATCTTTCACGGTTACCAGCCCTATACGGTTCAAGGAATGATGAACACTATGGTCAATCATCCGTTCGACCTTATCTTTGGTATCGACCACCGATTCTTTGGCCTTTTCAGAAACTTTTTCTACGGTCTGATCGGCAATTTCGGTGGTTTTGGATTCCAGTTCTTCCCCCACCTTGACCAGTGAGTCAAATAATTTATTGCCTTCTTCTTCAGCACGGGAAAATGCGCCTAAGCCGGCCAGCCAGATCTGTTTGGTATATTTGCGAAAATCCAGCGCCGATTTACGCCCAGAACGTACTCTTGCTTTGTTTTTAGACGCTTTTTCATTTTCGTTTTGTGGTTCTGGCGATTCTACTGCTGCTTCATCCATTCGCATTTCTCCTGCTTATTTTGTATACCATTCAATATCATAAACCAACAAAATGCTCTTATAATAGCAAATTAAGCACTTGAACGTTTTGTTAAACTGTTCTACAAAGCAAGAATATTATGTATTACTTCCTGGTAATGCACCGCTTGGATATGCATGACTCGATCTGGTTAGGGACTAAATTGTATGAATGAATCGCAACAAAGACAAAATGAATCACATTTGTTGCTGACGATGGTGATGATTGTTCTGGAAACAATCTTTAGCTTTATCTTGAAATATGATCGTGTCGTTGCACTTCAGGCCAAAAAATTTGTAGACCAGAAAATTGCAGTCAAAATTAACAGCTATATCCCCTATTTCGACTTCTATGTGCAGTTTAGCGAACACGGCATCCTGTTTGATCTAAAAGCACCTGAAAAAGCCGTCGAATTAGATGTCCGTACCACATTGCTGGATTTGATCAAGATTTTTGTCTTGGGGAATCGCCGCAGTATTCGAGCCATGCGCATTGAAGGCGACCCGACTTTAAAAGATGAATTCCGTGATCTGCTGACCTTATTCAGTATTCCTAAAGTACTGTCGGACTGGCGTCAATGGCTAGCCGATCCTGAACACGAGCAGGAACTGGAAACTTCTAAACGCCGGATTGCCCCTTTATTGGAGAAAATTGACCTACAACGCTCGACCATTAATACCCTGCAAGTAGAAGTTAAACAGTATAAAAACCGCATTCGTCGCATGCAACGCAACCAAAAACGAATTAATCTGGCTTTTAGTCTAATTACTCTGCTATTAATTGCGTTATTAGTGTATAATTTATGGATCGTTTAAATCCTTAATTTCCCTGCGATTGAATCGAATATCCGAATAATAAAAAAACTTGACTATTTTAGTCAGGATTCATAGAATCTACACATCTAGTCCAACCATGTGTATCGAATCATGCGCTTAACCACTCGCGGTCGCTACGCAGTGACTGCTCTACTTGATCTAGCTTTGCAGCCAACTGAACAAACGATCACTCTTGCAGAAATTGCAGCTCGACAATCTATTTCTGTCGCTTACCTTGAGCAGTTATTTGCGAAATTAAAGCGTCACGGCCTGGTTTCCAGTATTCGTGGAGCCAATGGTGGTTATCACCTGGCGCGCAGTGCCGATACAATCACCGTATTAGAAATCATTGAAGCTGTAAATGAAACGGTTGATGCCACCCGTTGTGACCATAAAGGCAACTGCCAGAATGGTGCAATGTGCTTAACCCATGATTTATGGCAAGAACTCTCCCACCATATTGCCGATTATCTTGCAAAAATCACCCTTGCTGACCTTGTAGCTCGTGACAACGTTCAAGCCGTTGCAATTCGCCAAAATTCAGCATCTTTTGATTCAGCCCTTTTATCGGTTACAGGTATTTGACATGAAACGTCCGATCTATCTTGACTATGCAGCAACAACTCCTGTAGACCCTCAAGTTGCAGAACGTATGATGGAATGCTTAACTTTCGAAGGCACCTTCGGTAATGCAGCATCTCGTTCACATGCCTATGGCTGGCAAGCAGAAGAAAAAGTGGAATATGCACGTGAACAAGTTGCGAACTTGATCAAAGCTGACCCACGTGAAATTGTCTGGACTTCAGGCGCAACTGAATCTGACAACCTTGCCCTGAAAGGTGTGGCTCAATTCTATGCATCTAAAGGCAAGCACATCATTACCTCTAAAATTGAACACAAAGCAATTTTAGATACCTGCCGCGAGCTTGAGTCTGAAGGCTTCGAAATTACCTATCTTGAGCCACAACCACAAACCGGTTTAATTACCCCGGAAATGGTTCAAGACGCAATTCGTCCAGATACTATTCTTGTTTCCCTGATGATGGTGAACAACGAAATTGGTACCGTGACTGACGTTGCTGCAATTGGTGAAATTACCCGTGCCAACAAAATCTTCTTCCACGTTGATGCTGCACAGGCTGCGGGTAAAGTCGAGATTGATCTTTCAACCTTAAAAGTTGATTTAATGAGCTTCTCTGCGCACAAAATCTATGGCCCTAAAGGCATTGGTGCCTTATTTGTACGCCGTAGCCCGCGTGTGCGTCTGAAAGCGCAAATGCACGGTGGCGGTCATGAGCGCGGTATGCGTTCTGGTACGCTGGCGACCCATCAAATCGTAGGTATGGGCGAAGCATTTGAGCTGGCAGGTAAAAACCTGGAAGCTGAACAAACCCGTTTACGCGTGTTACGTGACAAACTCTGGAATGGCCTGCAAGACCTTGAACAGGTGTTCCTGAACGGTCACCCGACTCAAAACGTAGCCAACTATTTAAACGTCAGCTTCAACTTTGTTGAAGGTGAATCGTTAATGATGGCGCTTAAAGATGCAGCAGTGTCTTCAGGTTCTGCATGTACGTCTGCAACCCTTGAGCCATCTTATGTACTGCGTGCGCTAGGTCTGTCTGACGAGCTTGCGCACAGTTCAATTCGCTTCAGTTTTGGTAAATACACCACTGAAGAAGATATTGATCATGTGTTATCAATTACCAAAGCTGCTGTTGAGAAATTACGTGAACTTTCTCCGCTTTGGGATATGTATAAGGAAGGTATTGACCTTTCTACAGTTGAGTGGGCGGAACACTAATTCGACTCTGAGATGAAGCTTTATTCAGCTTCATCTCATTGATAAAACGAATATTGACCCCATATTAATATTAACGCTGACCCCGAGGTTTGGAGAAGCAAAATGGCATATAGCGAAAAAGTAATTGATCATTACGAAAACCCACGCAACGTTGGTGTTTTAGACAAAAATGCAGACAACGTAGGTACAGGCATGGTCGGTGCACCAGCATGTGGCGACGTGATGCGTTTACAGATTCAAGTGAATAACGACGGTGTAATTGAAGAAGCACGCTTTAAAACCTATGGCTGTGGTTCGGCAATTGCATCAAGCTCACTAGTAACTGAGTGGTTAAAAGGTAAAACTTTGGACGAAGCTCAAGCCATCAAAAACATTGATATTGCAAACGAACTGGCTTTACCACCAGTTAAAGTACACTGCTCTGTACTTGCAGAAGACGCGATTAAAGCGGCTGTTGAAGACTATCGTACCAAACAGCAAAAAGCTTAATTGTTTCTCGTTTTAAAGACAGATTAACGGAGTTTTCATGATCCATTTAACTGAAAATGCTGCAACTCATATCAGCAATTACTTAAAGAATCGCGGTAAGGGTGAAGGTATTCGCGTTGGCGTGAAAACTTCCGGCTGTTCGGGTCTGGCCTATGTGCTTGAGTTTGTTGATGACGTCAATGCATACGATCAGGTATTTGAACAGCACGGTGTAAAAGTATTCGTTGACCCGAAAAGTTTGGTCTATCTTGAAGGTTTAGAGATGGACTATGTCAAAAACGGCTTGAATGAAGGCTTCGAATTCAATAACCCGAATAAAAAAGGTGAATGTGGTTGTGGTGAATCCTTCACGGTTTAACTCCCGACCTTCCCTTCTTTTGCAGATTAAAACAGTGTCTTGTACACTGTTTTAATCGCATTTATGCAGTCCTTTTTTGCAATCAATCGCGGATTATCTCTCCCATGAATCATTTTGAGCTGTTTAACCTGCCTGTAGCACTCGATATTGATTTGGCTACTTTAAAAGCAGAATTTTTAAAGTTACAGCAACAATATCACCCCGATAAAGCCGAAGATAAAGACCAGGCCCTGATTCAGTCCAGCGAAATCAACCAGGCGTATAAAGTTTTATCTCAAGTTGACAGCCGCGCAGGTTATTTACTGAGCTTAAAAAAACAGGATTATCATCTGGATCAGTCAATCAGTGATTTTGAGTTTTTACAGTCTGCCCTGGAAATTCGTGAGCAGTTGGATGATGCCCGCTCTGCCGATGAACTGGCTTCCCTGAAAACCGAAGTCCAGCAATGGATTGATGGTCTGGTTCGCGAATTTAAAATTGATTATGCAGATGAAGACTGGGGCGAAGCACGCGATACAGTACGTAAATTGCGTTTCTTTCAGAAAGTCATGACCGATATTGACAAGGCTGAAGATCGTTTCCTCGACGATGACAGCTTTGACCTAGATGACGATTTTTAATTTTATTTTTTCAAATTAACGTGCAAAGGATGTAACACAATGGCGCTCTTGCAAATTGCAGAACCAGGACAATCAAGCGCACCGCATGAACATCGCATTGCGATTGGAATTGATTTAGGCACCACACATTCACTGGTGGCCACTGTTCTTTCGGCGCAAGCCAAAGTCCTTCATGATGAACAAGGTCGTGTGTTACTTCCCTCAATTGTTCATTATGCCGAAAATGCCACGCAATATGGCAACGATGCCAAACCGTTTATCACCAGTGATCCGAAAAATACCATTGTTTCAGTAAAACGTTTTATGGGTCGCTCCAAGGCAGACATTAAATTTCAGCATCCTTACGATTTAGTGGGTGAAGCCAATGAAATGCCGGCTTTTGAAACTGCACAGGGTCGTAAAACACCGGTAGAAATCTCGGCTGAAATTTTAAAACAACTGAAAGACCGTGCAGAAGACAGCCTGAAAAATCCGGTCAATGGTGCGGTAATTACTGTTCCGGCCTATTTTGATGAAGCTCAGCGTCAAGCCACGCGTGATGCAGCTCAACTGGCCGGTCTGAATGTGCTGCGCTTACTCAATGAACCGACTGCTGCTGCAGTGGCCTATGGTCTGGATCAGGACAGCAATTTAAGCACCGATCGCAACTATGTCATTTATGACTTGGGCGGCGGTACCTTTGACGTGTCGATTTTACGTTTCTCGCAAGGTGTATTTGAAGTACTGGCGACCGGTGGTCATACTGCATTAGGCGGTGATGATCTGGATCGTTTAATTGTCAAATGGGCGAAAAAACAGCTGAATATTGACACATTAAATGATACTGAATATGCCCACTTTGTGGTCGCAGCGCGTCAGGCCAAAGAAGCGCTGTCGGATGCTGAATCGGTAGAACTACAACTGTTAGATCAAACATTGACACTGGATCGTGCGACTTTTGAAAGCATTATTCAGGTGGCGTTAGACAAGACCATTAGCGTCTGCAAACGCGTACTGCGCGATGCCAAACTGGAACTGACCGATATTCAAAACGTGGTACTGGTTGGCGGCTCTACCCGCTCCTATGCGGTGCAAAAAGCTGTCCGTGAGGTATTTAACCAGGAACCGCTGTGTACTATTAACCCGGATGAAGTGGTTGCGATTGGCGCCTCTATTACGGCCAATCAGCTGATTGGTAATACCAAAGATGGTTCATTGCTTTTAGATGTTACCCCACTGTCTTTAGGTCTGGAAACCATGGGCGGTCTGGTCGAGCGTTTAATTTCACGTAATACTGCAATTCCAGTCGCGCGTCGTCAGGAATTCACCACTTATCAGGATGGACAAACCGCCATGCTGATTCATGTGGTGCAAGGTGAACGTGATCTGGTTGAGCATTGCCGTAGTTTAGGCCGTTTTGTCCTGCATGGTATTCCACCAATGACTGCCGGTCAGGCGCGTATTGAAGTGACCTTTCAGGTTGATGCCGATGGCCTGCTTAGTGTTTCTGCCAAAGAAACGACTTCTGGCGTCTCTGCGCACATCGACATTAAACCGTCTTATGGTTTATCTAGCGAGGATACTGAGCGTTTACTGCTTGACGGTTTCAAATACGCAGAAGAAGACAAACACCTGCGTCATTTACAGGAAACCAAGGTCGAAGCACAGCGTGAACTGGAAGCCCTGGAACAGGCGTTAAAAGTTGATGCACAGCTATTGAGCACAGAACAACTGGACGCATTGAATGGTGCGAAAACCCATTTGTACAGCCAGCTTGAAACAACCGATATTCAGGCTATTGAACAGGCTATTGAACAGCTTAAAATACACAGTGATGCTTTTGCTGCGCTTCGCATGAACCAGCATATTGATGCTGCTCTTAAAGGCACCAAGCTCGATGATTGGTCAAACTCAAACTAATTTAAGGTAAAGACTATGCCACGTATTAAAGTACTTCCACATGCGCAATTCTGCCCAGAAGGTGCTGAGTTTGAAGTTGAACAAAATGCCAACCTGTGCGAAAGCCTGTTAAAAAACGGCATTAAAATTGAACATGCCTGCGATATGTCATGTGCCTGCACCACCTGTCACGTGGTGGTACGCCGCGGTTTTGACAGCCTGGAAGAAATGAATGATGTCGAAGCTGATCTGTTAGATCGTGCTTGGGGTCTAGAACCTGACTCACGTTTATCATGTCAGGTACAGGTGGTTGATGAAGATCTGGAAGTTGAAATTCCAAAATACACCATTAACCATGCTTCTGAAAATCACTAAGACTTAAAACAGAAAAACCACGCTCCGGCGTGGTTTTTTTGACTTGATAGAACACTCAACAATCTTCGATCAAGCAGATCATCTATCTTTATAATTTAATGAAATTCCCGATCTGGTCGATTAACCTCGACTTCTTCAATTACTTCATCTTCCAGTTTTAATTTCACAATACCCTGCGAGTTGGTCAGTTTTTGCTGGGTCTGAATCCGTTTAATCATTTTTTCCAGCACACCAATCAGTTCCGGATATTCAAAGTTTTGCACTTCATCCAGATTCAGCAACAGATGAAAACCTTTGTATTCATAGTCAAACCAGCGCTGATAATCGGATTTTCTGGCCGCATATTTTTCCATGACCTGCCAGGTTTTCACCGGACCCTGAATACCTTTCAGGAAAATTGGCGCTTTCGGCGCACACAGATAATCATTTTTCACCAGTTGATAGGTATCATCTGACAGCAGGATTTCATCAACTTCGGCTGCGCTTTGCAAACGCGCTGCCAGATTGGCATCGCGGCCGACAATGGTATAGGCCATCCGATGCGCCGCACCATAGTTACCCACGTGGCAATAACCGGTACTGATGCCCATGCGGATATGTAACGGCGGATAGCCCATTTTAATCCAGCGTTCACGCAGCAGTTTCATTTGCTGGCGCATGGCAATGGCCATTTCAACGCAGGTCTTGGCATCATTTTCTACACCCTGACTGCTTGGATCACCAAAGAAAATCAGGATGGCATCCCCCATAAACTTATCGACAGTGGCTTCATACTGCTTGGCAATTTCAGTCATATGACTCAAATAATCATTCAGCAGGTAGGCTAAATCGTCTGGAATCAGGGTTTCAGACAGCTCGGTAAAGCCCTGAATATCGGAAAAGAAAATGGTGAGTTTTTTACGTTTATATTCAATTTTGGCTTCTGACTCGCCTTTCATGATCGAATGCCAGAGCTGAAGCGGCGCATAACGGCTCAACTGGTTGGCAAACTCCATATAGCGGTTCATTTGCTGATAATAATGCTCACGCTTATGGTTAGAGGCACGAATCCGGCGGGTCTGATAAACACTGCCCATACCGAAATACACGATCATGCACAGGAAGGCCAGAATAGTCAGCTCATTGGTGGTGTATTCAAAATATTCACCAAAGCCAAATACGAAAATATTGCACAGATAGAATACCGACGCTGCAAATAAAGCCGCCAGCGACACCAAAAAGAACGACACTTTGACGTTAATGGCGGTATACAGCAAGGCAAAAATAGCCGCAAAGGTCAGGACCAGATTTAAATGCACGGCCGACAGACAGATGGCCACAATCATAATATCTATAATAAATAAGATATTTCTTTTAATCTGATAGTTATATTTAGATTGTAGCCAGCGCGACAGTTTCGGGGTAATAAACAGCAAAAATGCCAATAAAACCGGAATATAAATTTGGTACTGGGTGTCTGGATAGGTGTAATGATAGACAATCAGGATCAGCGATAAGCTCGCATAGCCCATGACCCGATGCAGGTAATCAAATTGTGTAGGATCTCGATCCATCCAATAACCTAGTGACACCGTACTCTACTCTCCTTAGCGGATCTGGTCACACCATACATCCCTGCATGATGCAAACACGAATATCAGTCCATTCGCCAGTCAAATGGCATATCGCCCTGACCGCGTAGTGCCAACATTAGCGTTTGGCGCATATGGTTCAGCACTTCATTGTTATACGGTACTGCTGGTGTTCCCCAGACCGGTTTTGGCCATGCCACATCATTTTGATAACGCACCACATGATGGAAATGTAATTGTGGCACCATGTTACCCAGTGCAGCGACATTCATTTTATCGGCACGGAATACACGTGACAGTTGGCTAGATAACCAGCTCGATTCACGCAGGAACTGTTCCTGATCGGCCTGGCTTAATTCATAGAGTTCGGTAATGCCCGGCACACGTGGAATAAGAATGAGCCAAGGAAATTGCATATCATTCATTAAACGACATGTTGACAGGGGAAAGTCGCCTACAAAAAAAGTATCTTGAGCAAGTTGTGGATGCAAACTAAACATATCTTTATAAATGACGCAAATTAGAATGATGGCTAATACTATCACATCCCAAAGGACGTGAATATTCTATAACGGCCGTTTCACCACAAATAACACACTATTTGCAGCCAGCCAGAGCAATCCCCTATCTTCAATAAATTTCCTTAAATAATCAAGACTTCTTTGCGCAGTCAGCGATTAAATAAACAGCAGGAATTGCATTGGGAATGAGCGCTAACTCATGCTGGCAGCTCACGCAGCAGTTGCTCCAGCAAATCGGAAATAAACTGAATCCGTTTTTGATGTTCATCCAGCAGCACCATGACTTTTAAACGCTGTCCGCCATCCATCCGGAAATAGGTCGGATGTTTCTGCATCATCTGGATAATGCTGATTGCCTGCACCGGGGTATCTGGTGAAAACTCGATATTGCCACCATTGGCACCCACATCAATTTTGGTAATACCGAGCTGCTCTGCTTTCAGACGCAGCTGATGCACGGCAAATAGCTGTTTTACCGGTTGTGGTGGAATACCAAAACGGTCAATCAGTTCCATACGGATGTTGTCGAGTTTATCCTGTGTATCGGTATTGCTGATACGTTTATAGAATAATAAACGCTGATGCACATCGCCCAGATACTCATCCGGAATCAAGGCTGGCATGTGCAGGTTGATTTCCGCTGTTAACGACAACGGCGCATCGAAATTTGGGGTTTTGCCTTTTTGAATGGCTTTGGTGGCTTTTTCCAGCATTTCCATATACAGGCTATAACCAATGGCCTGCATCGAACCGCTTTGCTGTTCCCCGAGAAGTTCACCGGCACCACGAATTTCCAGATCTTCGGTGGCCAGCATAAAACCGGCACCCAAGGTCGATGCACGCTGAATCGCATCCAGACGTTTTTCAGCATCACCTTTTAAGCCTTTAATCGACGGCACCAGCAAATAGGCATAGGCCTGATGGTGCGAACGTCCAACCCGGCCACGTAACTGATGTAATTGCGCCAGGCCGAGCTTGTCGGCGCGTTCAATTAAAATGGTATTGGCATTCGGGACATCAATCCCGGTTTCAATAATGGTGGAACAGACCAGCACATTATATTCTTTATGATAGAACTGCTGCATCACCTGCTCCAGTTCACGCTCACGCATCTGGCCATGTGCGACTGCAACTCGCGCTTCCGGCACCAGCTGGCGGATATTTTCTGCTGCACGTTCAATGGTATCGACTTCATTATGCAGGAAATACACCTGACCGCCACGCAGCAATTCACGCAAAATCGCTTCTTTGACTGAATCACCAGTCTGTTCCTGCACAAAGGTTTTTACGGCTAAACGACGCGCTGGTGGTGTGGCAATGATGGATAAATCGCGCATGCCACTAAAGGCCATATTCAGGGTACGTGGAATAGGGGTTGCCGTTAAGGTCAGCATATCGACATCGGCGCGCAAGGCTTTAATCCGCTCTTTATCGCGCACACCGAAACGGTGTTCTTCATCGACAATCATCAGGCCCAGCTGTTTGAACTGGACATTTTCCTGCAAAATTTTATGGGTACCAATCACAATATCGACTTTGCCTTCGGCCAAATCTTCAATGATTTTAGTATGGGTTTTGGATGAACCAAAACGCGACAGGACTTCAATACGCACCGGCCAGTCGGCAAAACGGTCTTTAAAGGATTCATAATGCTGCTGTGCCAGCAAGGTGGTCGGTACCAAGACCGCTACCTGTTTATTATTTTGCACGGCGACAAAGGCGGCACGCATGGCCACTTCAGTTTTACCAAAGCCAACATCCCCACAAACCAGACGGTCCATCGGTTTGGCCTGCTGCATATCATATAAAGTCGCTTCAATGGCATTGGCCTGATCCAGGGTTTCTTCATAGGCAAACCCCGACGCAAACTGCATATACAGTTTTTCATCCAGCTCAAAGGCATAGCCCGGCTTGGACTGACGGCGTGCCTGTATATGCAGCAATTCAGCTGCGACATCGTGAATCTGCTCTAAAGCCTTGCGCTTGGCCTTGTTCCAGGCATCAGTACCAAGTTTATGCAGCGGTGCCAAATCCGGATCGCCACCACTATAGCGGCTAATTAAATGCAAATTGGTCACTGGCACATAGACTTTGGCGCCATCGGCATAATCGAGCTGCAAGAATTCATGATCCTGCTGATCAATTTCCAGCGTCACCAGTCCGGCATAACGCCCCACACCGTGATCAATATGTACCACCGGCGCGCCAATACTCAGCTCGGTCAGACTGCGTATTAAAAACTCTTCCGAGACTTCCTGCTGACGTTTACGCCGACGTTGAACCATACGATGTTCATAGAGCTGATTTTCCGAAATGACCGAAAGCTGGCCCTGAATTACCAGACCACGATCTAAAGGAGCGTTGGTAATGGCAACGGCGTATAAAGATTTCTGGAATTCAGCAAAGTTCTCAACCGTTGGGATTTCTCCCAGAGTGGAACGCAGCGCATCTTTCAAAGTTTCACGGCGACCAGCACTTTCTGCAACTAGCAACACCGGATGATTGGCCGCGTTAATATATTCTTTGACCAGACTGAACGGTTTTTCCCGTTTCGGATCGACCGGCAGTTTAGGTGGTGCTTCAGTGGTCAGATTTACCACACCGGCTTTTTCGGCAAAATGATCTGCCGAGGCAATGATGCGGCCAAACTGGTTTAACTGTCCCAGCACCTGCTGCGGTGATAAAAACAGTTGCTCGGGCGGCAAAATAGGCTGGTCAATATTATGCCGGCGATCTTCATAACGGCGGTTTACTTCCTGCCAGAAGCTGTTTAAACCTTCTTCCAGCCCCTTATCTGTAATGACAATGCCATTCTCAGGTAAGTACGCCATTAAAGTGCTTTCAGTAGCCATCGCCTGAGCGTTAAAGAACAACGGGAAATAGAATTCTATCCCCGGCGAGGCAATGCCATCGAGTACATCCTGATACACGGGGCTTTTCTTTGGATTTGCGCTTGGGAATAATTCTGCATAACGATCGCGGAACAGCGAACGGCCTTCTTTTAAAGGAAACTCTTTGGCGGGTAGTACTGAAAATTGCTGAATGGTTTGGGTGGTCCGCTGGGTTTCCGGATCAAAAAACTTCAGGCTTTCAATTTCATCATCAAACAGGTCAATCCGGATCGGCGCTTCTTGCCCTGAAGCAAAAATATCCATAATACTGCCGCGTACCGCAAACTCACCATGATCATAGACTGTATCAACCAGATGATAACCGGCCTGAATCAGGCGTTTCTTTTGCTGTTCCAGTTCAAATTTCTGGCCAACCTGAATATCAAAATGCTCACCTAAGACCCAAGAGGTTGGCGCCACACGCTGCGCCAGGGTTGCAGCCGACACCAGCAGCACGCCCTGCTGTGGCATATTCGATAAAATCGCCAGACGCTCAGAGACAATATCCTGATGCGGTGATAAACGGTCATAAGGTAAAATTTCCCAATCCGGGAAAATGGTCGGTTGAATACCGTAAAACTCAAATTCGCTTTCCAACTGCCCCAGATGCTGGCTGTTACGCGCCACCACAATCAATAACTGTTTATGCAGGGTGCTCAGCTGCTTGATCAGCAAGGCCGCGGATGAGCCCTGCAAATTGCCCACCCAGCGTTTTTCGCCCGTTTTTAATTGTTTCAGATTGAGTTGGGAGCTTTCGTGTTGGAACATGTATATAGCTTTTAGGTCTAATCAACATGCGGCTTATACTAACACGAGCATTTCCATCCATTACGTTAATTTTTCTTAATCTTTATCTGAAAAATGAGACTGCATCTAGCTAAAAAGATGGATTGAAGCTTACTTTTTCTCACGCAAGAACTGACGATAATAATCATTCAGGCGTTTCACGATACTTTTAAACTGCAACAGGTTTTCTTCTGTGTTGCCCAAACGCGTCACAAAGCTTTGCGTGGCAATTTCCAGATCAATTTTTTCATTGATCAGCATGGCGGTAAAATACAGTTCTTTCAGGTCATCAAAACGGTTCATACGCCGATTAGACAAATACTCCAGCCGCTCCGATAAAGCATCATTCAGCACAATACCATCGACGATATAGCCGTGTTGCGGATCAAACTGAATCTGATGTTCAGCCAGAAATTCTGCTTCTGGAGAGGGCTTGCTTTTAAACAGTTGCGCCACTTTATTGAACATATGGTTATATCCTGAAATTCGCTGTGCCTAGTGTATCGGCTTTAGCATGGAGATCCAGCGTTTGAACGCGGATATCTTCATAAAAACAAAAAAGCATCCGAAGATGCTTTTAACTTGAGAGTTTTAACCATACTGGCGCTGCAAATAATGCACAATATCATCCGATTCAAACATATGAGCGCCGCTATTTGGATCGACCAGATAAGGCACCTGAATATTCTCGCCCATCAGTGCCAAGACTTTCTCACGTTTACCACCCTTTAAAGGTACATATTTACCGGGCTTTAAACGTAATTTGGCCAGCCCCTGATCCTGCCAGCGCTCTTTGGCCACATTATGGAAAATAAAAGGCAATTCCAGCTCGGTTAAGGTACTGCGCACAATGCGCGTATACGGACTGGCTTCAAAGCCCCACAGCTCCAGCAGTTGCTCCGGTGCCGCACGGTTTTTAATCTTTTTCTTGACCCAGACCCCACGTGCGCCATTGAGCAGCGTACCCGCAAAGGCCACAAACGGAATTTTTGGATAATGCGCATAGCGCCGCGGGGTTTTCCCGCTTTTGCCATAGTGTTTAAATAGATGATGAATAATCTGCTGCGATCCGTAGAGATGATCTCCGGTATTTTCATCTACCAGAAATGGAAATTGCAGTTTACCACCCAATTCCTTGACCTGCGGACGGTATTTTTTACCGCCTTTAGGACAGGGATAGACTTCATAATCCAGATTCAGCAAGGTCATGACTTCGCGTACACGTCGACAAAATGGTGAACCTTCAAACTCATACAACTTGAGCGGCTGCTCAGGTTGCTTGGGAAATGCTGTGCCATTGCTTCCGCGCCCGCCTTCGGTCAAAGCAGAAGCCAATGCCTGTACCACTTTAATTTGATGATGCAACATCATGACCTTCCTGTTCTTGTTATGTTCTAGAAGATGAATGCCGAATCGGGTTGATTACAGCTCCACCAATGCTTCTTTGGCCACCACAATACCATTATTATCGGCATAAATATAATCACCCGACTGAATATTCACACCACCAAAGCTGAGCGGAATATCGACCTCACCCACGCCTTTACGGTTACTTTTTTGTGGAATTGCTGCCAGCGCATGTACGCCTAAATCCAGTTCAGCAATGGCATCGACATCACGTACACAACCGTAAATAATCACACCATTCCAGTTGTTTTTTACTGCAGATTCGGCAATCAGGTCGCCCATAAGTGCACAGCGCATTGACGCACCACCATCCACCACCAGCACTTTGCCCCGGCCTTCAGTCGCCAGTAATTCTTTTACACGCGAATTATCTTCAAAGCATTTTACCGTCACCACCTGACCGCCAAAACTTTTACGCGCGCCATAGCTTTTGAAAAATTTGCCATCCATTGATGGGGTGACCACTTGCAGCTGTTTATCCGGGTTATCATCCAGCAAATCACAAGTAACGAAAGCGACTGTAGACACGTGTGTTTCCCTCATTTTGTATGTTGTATGCGTAAATTATCATAAATTTCAAACTTTTCAGTTTGAGTTAAGGCAGCCTCGACCATAGTATGAGCCACCTGCCCGGCTGTCACTGGCCGATGTTTAAAATTTTTAGGCAAAAAAGATGAACAGCGCTGAAACAGCTGCTGTGACAGATCTTCCAGAAAACGTGCATCCTGACGCTCGCCTAGCAATAAAGATGGGCGCAGCAGTGAAACTTTGCTTAAAGATAAGTTCTGAATGTACTGTTCCAGTTCACCTTTGACCCGATTATAAAAAAATGGCGATCGGGCATTGGCCCCCAAGGCACTGACCAGCAGATAATGGGCAGAGGTTTGCTGCAACAGCTCGGCAAAATGGGCATTGATAGTAAAGTCAGTCGCATAAAAGTTATCTTTTGAGCCGGCTTTTTTCAGGGTGGTACCCAAACAGCTAAAGCCATGACTATGCTCGCTGACATCCTGATCATTCAGCATCAGTAAATCTTCCAGCACCAATGGCTGTACTTTGGCCATCTGTTCAAAGGCTGTATCCGGGCGACGCACCACCGCCGTAACCTGCTGACAGGCAGGATGATCATTTAAGGCAGAAACCAGCGCCCGGCCGACCAAACCGGTCGATCCAATGACAATGGCTTTTTTTATGATTTGAGTCATTTTTTATCCAATATTCAGGCACTCACACTAATCTAACGTTTTCTTTCATTTTTTTCTGCATCTTAAATGTTGTCAAAGCTTGTCAAGACTTGACTTCGACGCATTGTTTAATCAAAATATGGCACTTGTTTACGGGCTGGTGAAATTCTGCTGATGTGGTTTTCAGTTGAATTGCGGCCCGCCCAGACCAATCTATTTCAAGGAGTGCACGAGTGGCAAACTCTGCTCAAGCTAAAAAACGTGCTCGTCAAAACGTTAAAGCACGTAAACATAACGCAAGCTTGCGTTCTATGGTTCGTACCTATCTTAAACGTACAGTAGCTGCTATCGCTGCTGGTGACTATGCTGTTGCTTCAGAAGCTTACAAAAAAGCTGTACCTGTAATCGACCGCATGGCTGATAAAGGCATCATCCATAAAAATAAAGCTGCTCGTCATAAGAGCCGCTTGAACGCGCAAGTTAAAGCATTAGCTTCTAACTAATCGCAAAGCAGAAAGAGCCCTGATTCAGGGCTTTTTTTGTATCTGTAGATTTTATTTTGGTCCGATCTTATCCTCAATACGTTTACGTCCCAATCGATTCCATCTCAATTCCACACTAAACCTTCTAAAAAAACATCTAACCATCACACGACCCACCATCACTAGAAAATAAATCTGTCCCCCCTATATTTTTGATTGCCACAACATCCCCCATAAAAAACACCTCCTAAACTACTTAGAAGGTGTTTATGTAATTCAGACTAGAATGTTGAATATGAATTGTTATTTCAGCATCAGTCTTAAGTTTTCTGGGGTTAAATAAGCCAGTTGCAGACTATTATTAGCGCTTAACTGGGTCCATTGCTGGTTAGCCCCACCGGTACAGCCATAGCGGATTAAACGGGCACGATTGTCTTTTAAATAGCCATGTTCCAGATCAAAACATTGAGCACCCTGGCGGATGGTTCCGGTTTCTGTATGCATTGTCCACACCTGACTGTCCTGTGTGGTGCTACAGCTGGCCAGTGTTACCACATTGCTGTTATTGCTTAAACACAAATCTATCTCGGCTTTACTATGAATCCGGCCCAAACCATCATAAATCCATTGCTCGGTGTCATCTCCGGTACAGGCGCTTGCACCACTGATATAGACATTTTTCTGACCTGTCGCCAGAGTTTCCACTTTCAAACAGTTATTTCTGTTTTTAAGTAGCGTTGCTTCAGCCAGAAGATCTTCATTGGCCAGTCCCAACTGCGTCACGAAGCCTTCCAGCGCTGTTTGCGCTTCAGGTTTTGCATGCTCCAGATCGGCACGGTAGACATTCATCCAGCGATTCAAACGGTAGATGTTCTGTTGCTGCTGTTCATAACGCTGCAACTGCTGCTGAGCTAGTGCACTCAATTCATGACGATTTTCTGCATAAGAATCATATAGTAATTGTGCAGCTGGCTTTAAAGCGATCACCGCCTGATTGGCCTGTGCTTCCAATTCTGCTGGAATTCCGGCAATTCCACTTTTCTAAGCGCCGTATAACCATCCTCACGTCCAATTTTTACAGCAGCTGAAATGGCAGTGCCGTATTGAGGCATCGTAAGTGTCGATAATAATTTCTCGGCTTCATTGGCTTTTTGCAGTACAAATTAACCTGTTGCGGCTGATCTGTAATGGCCAGGTTCACATGCAGCTTATTGGCATTACCACGCATACGATGAGGTGCCAAAGCCACGTTCTGGCTGCGATTGGTATATTGAACATCTAACCAGCAAGCCGCCTGCTCTGCGCCACGCTGTGCAGCCGGCAAATCATAGACATTGCCCCAGTTGCTGCGTGCTGCCGGATACAACACCCCTTGCTGGGTTTCCGGATCATAGCCGCCAATAATGGTAATCACCGGCACCCCAAATAAACGCGGTTTTAAATAATAGCCATCGGCGCTGTTATACCAGACCTCGCTTGAATTCGGCACTTTCGGATAGACCACTTCCATCTGGCGGCTGTCCGGATTCCAGCGTTTATAGCCGGATGGCGAGCTTTCATCCCACACATGACGATTGGTAAAATGCGACTGGATACGCAAAAAGGTACTATAACCGGTGTAATGGGTATAACGTGAAATACTGCTATTGGTGGCACCGCCTGACATGGCATCCCAACCATACGGATACAGTTTCAGGAAATTTAGCACCCCGTTTTTGCCATCGCCCAGATTGGAGGATTGCCAAGCCAAATTACCGCGCATTTTGTTGCGATAGCCTATATAGCCCCAGCCACTATCGGCATGATGTGCCGACCAGAAATAATTGGTGGTGGTATCATCTACTTTAAAAGAGCCCGGATAATGGCCTAAACCATAATGATGGCCAATTTCATGGCTAAATTCGTTACCCACCGAGTTATACAGGGTCAACATGCCGTTACCGCCACTCAAGCCATGGGTCTGTTCACCATTGCTATATTTACCCCGCGCATGGTGAGTTACCACAGTTTGAGTCAGTTGAGGCTGTTGCTGACTGAGCATCGAAGCACTGGTCACCCCCAGTTGGCCAAGTTAATTCCCACACTAAAGGTCGATTTCGCCGTGTTTTCACGCATATCCCCCGAATAAACACCGCCTTCGCCTGCACTTTGACTGTCGTAGATGGTGCCGTTGGCCACCATCACCCGATCCAGCTGAATATCATCATATTTAGCCACCGTCATGTGCGCTGCCGGAATGGTCTGGAAATAGTCTGTGCCTGAATTTTCCGGTTCAAGCAGCATGGCATGTCCTGTTGAATGTGGCGGCGCAGTGAGCAGTCCAATCCGGATATTATTTAGTACCAGTTCACCAGGCGCAGCAAAATCAATCTGCTCTGCCAGTAAATCACCACTGCGGTTTTTGCTGTCAATGATCCGTAATTTTAAGCCCGGACGTACCTCATCCCAGTTTAAGCGCGCTGACCAGGCCCGTTTACTGTAGCGCACTTCTGCACGGCCATCACGATTGCTCTGGTCCGAGGCCGGAATTTGAGTCGGATCAGCCAGGTTGATACGGCGTAACAGCCGTTCATTCTGATACACCTCAACCTGCAGTGCATTAATCTGATCCATCTCCTGCACCGGTGTGATTAATAACAATGCCTCCCGTTCTGCGGTTAAACGTGGCATTTTTTTCTCTTCGTTACCATTCGGGTCAACCACATGGCCTTGGGCAAACTGCACCATCGCCTGCAAAGAACCTGTTAAATCATTACGCACTTCACGTGATTCAGACTGGGCATTAAAATCATAAAAACCCAAAACAGATGGACTTACCACATCTTGCGTTGGCTCAGGATAATGACTTCCATGCAGCGGAGCATCTGGTGCTGTCCCATTGTTCGGCTGTTGACTTTCTCCATCACTACCACCACCGCCACATGCCGTCAGCATAAACGACAATATACTTACACTTAACAAACTAAGCGGAAACTTGATCACACTTTTCACTATTTATTTTACCCCAATGTCAAATTATGACTAAAAATAAAAAAATAAACACATATTTTTCAATGATTTAAGAAATTATATTAGAGTAATTTAAAATCTAAAGCAATGTGTTGTACTTTATTGGACAGAGAAAGAGACAGCTTATTTTTATTTTTTTTAAATGATGGACAAAAATGCAGCAGAAAAGAAAATTTTGATTTAGGCGGTTTTTAGACAAACAAGACTCTTGCACCCCAATAGAAATAGGCGTAACACATAGTCATTTTAGGTGGATTTTTTTTGAGTGTGAGCAAGATATATTAAAGCCAGCCATAGCTCACCTTCACAAACCATCCCCAGCGCAAATTTATATTAAACTTTTTGATGAAACTGCGAGATATCCAAGGTATGTACTTTGCCGCGCCAGATCCATTTCAACTGTGATTCCAGAAAATTTTCACCTTCAAACCAGACAAACAGCCCTTCCATCATTTGTGGCCAGTCTTCCTGTGACACCTCATTACGCCCTGAAATTACCGCAATAATCGCAGCCAGAATGGTGTCATGACTGACCGCCAGACTTAGGCCGCCCGGACTGTTAGGATGAGTGTTATAAATCAGTTCCAGCACATCCACCACGCCATGAATCGGATGTTTCATGCCCGGCAAGGCATTATTGACAAAGCTGTTAATAAAGCCCAACGCACCCTGCTGACGAAAATATGGCCCGGCCTGCTTGATGTCCAGCACAAAACTGCCCGGCTCAACCAGCAAACCCTGCTCGACAATTTCAATATGATGGGTATTTGGCGCAATATGTACCGAGTCGGCGCCTTCAATCATTAAGGCGGCAGTATCGACACAGCGCTGGATCGGACTAGAGATACAATGCTGAATGGCGCGTCCGCTATGGTCAATGAGATAAGCCCCCCATTTTTGCGCCAGTTCACGCCCCGGACCGGTTAACTGCAAATCATAGCCCGCCAGCCCCTGTCCAGCCACATTTTCACGAATGGAATGCCGGGTAAACAAGGTCACGGGAGTATGTACATCGGGCAATAAATCAATTGCCTTTAACATACTCGGTGGAAGCAGCTCTAACGCCATGGATCAAGCCAAATACAAAGGTGTTAAGCCCACTATAGCATGTTGGCAAATTAGCTCAATGTTCATTCGCCATAAGTGCTAGAGCACGCAAGGCAATCTCTTTCATTTCGGCATTTTTATAGGCAATAAAATTGCCATTTAACAGCGTATCACGATGGTTATATAAAAATGGCCGTCCCTGAAAATCAATCAGGCCACCGCCAATCCGTTCAATCAGGCATTGGCCAGCACTGGTGTCCCATTCACTGGTTGGGTGAAAACGCGGATATAAATCCACTTTATCTTCCAGCATCATGCAGAACTTATAAGCACTGCCAGCACGAAAAACCGTATAGTCCTGTTCAATCGTAGCGAGCGCCTGTAGATACTGCTCATAGACCGGTTTATTTTGGCTACTTTGACTTAAACCGACTTGAATCTGCTGACCACTGTCTACATATAGATAGGCGTACCATTGCTGTTGCTGGATATTAAACCGTAGCGGCAGGCCCTGTTTGGGGCAGATATACACCGTTTGCTCGCCCGGAATCGCCAGAATGGCAAAGGTGGTATGAATGCCTTCGACCAGACTCAGGTTAATGGTAAATTCCGGACGTTGATGTAAAAACTCTTTGGTGCCATCGAGTGGATCAAGCAGCCAGAACGTGTCCCACCGCGCCCGATCATAAACTGCGCCTTCTTCTGACAGTAGCGGCACATCTGGAAACTGCTGGGCCAGCTGTTCTGTAATGAAGGCATTCACCCGAAAATCGGCCTGGGTTACGGGCGATTCATCGCTTTTGTGTTCAATATCAAAATCGGCACCGGAACAATAACGCTGATATTCTTCTCGCAAGATTTCACATGCCTGTGTCACAATGGGCATCAGCTGCAAAATCAGTGGATCTTGTGGTGCTGTGGTTTTTTTAAACATAGATAGCCTTATATGTCGAATTATTCTGATCAACCCACCATCATCTTTGACATGGATGGTACGCTGCTTGACCTTGCCTATGATGATTTCATCTGGAATGAGCTGTTACCGGTCCGCTATGCCGAGTTGCATCAGTGCAGTCTGGCCGAAAGCCGGGATACCCTGTTCCAGTTTTATCAGGAACACAACCATACCCTCAACTGGTATTCATCGCGCTTCTGGACCAGTAAAGTCGGGGTCGATGTACTGGCCATGCAGATTGAGCACAAACATAAGGTGGCTTTAAGACCGGGCTGTATCGAGCTGCTCGATTACCTAAAAGCCAATGGCTATCCAATCTGGCTGGCCACCAATGCCGACTGCGCCGGACTGGCCTTTAAACTTGAGCAAACCGGTCTGACCAACTATTTTGATGTCATGATCAGCAGTGAAAGCGTTGGACATGCCAAAGAATTTGTCGAATTCTGGCAACACCTGGCACAGCAGCATCCTTTTGATCCTGCCCGCTGTTACTTTATTGATGATACCGAAAAAGTACTCAATGGTGCAGCAAAATTCGGTATTCAACAGCTGCTGACCATTCAGCAGCCTTCATCAGGCAAAGCAGCCCGTGCAGACAGCCGTTATCCGATGCTGCATGCGCTGACCGACCTGATTCCCCTATTGCAACACGCTGAGGAAAACAAAATATATGCCTAAATCTGCTCAACACGAAGCTGTAGAAAGCATGCGTATTGACAAGTGGCTCTGGGCGGCCCGCTTTTTTAAAACCCGTTCAATTGCCAAAGCGGCCATTGAAGGCGGCAAGGTGCATCATAATGGTGAGCGCGTCAAAGTTTCCAAGGAAATCCGGGTTGGTATGGAGCTGACCATACAACAGGGCTTTGACCGCAAAACGGTCAAAGTACTGTCTTTATCGGCAGTCCGTGGTCCGGCACCGGTGGCCCAGCAACTTTATGAAGAAACTGAGGTCAGTATTGCTCGTCGGGAATTGATTGCATCACAAAGAAAGTTGCATAATCTAGCACGGCCTGATCATCGTCCAAGTAAAAAAGACCGACGACAAATCAGTAAATTTAAACAAGAAAATGATCAGTCCTATGACCAGTCCTGGTCATATCATGATGATTAATTTTGGGCGTCAGAATGTGTCGCAAGGCCACTGATTTTCATAGAAGAGAAACATAAATTCTGTCACTATACTCGGGTGGAAAGAGTTTGAAGTACATACATCCACTTGAGTATATTGTTTGGTGACATCGTATTGAGGTTGTAAGATGGATGAGAATAAAAGCAAGGCGCTAAATGCTGCCCTAAGCCAGATTGAAAAACAGTTTGGTAAAAACACAGTAATGCGTCTTGGTGACAATACCGTACAAGCTGTAGAAGCAGTATCTACCGGTTCATTAACGCTGGATATCGCGCTCGGTATTGGTGGTTTACCAAAAGGCCGTATTATTGAAATTTATGGCCCTGAATCTTCAGGTAAAACCACAATGACCCTGCAAGCCATTGCGGAATGTCAAAAAGCCGGCGGCACCTGTGCCTTTATTGATGCCGAACATGCTCTTGATCCTCAATATGCGCGCAAACTGGGTGTAGATATTGATAACCTGCTGGTCTCGCAACCGGACAACGGTGAACAGGCGCTGGAAATTGCCGACATGCTGGTACGTTCAGGCGCAATTGACCTGATCGTTGTCGACTCTGTTGCAGCCCTGACCCCACGTGCCGAAATTGAAGGCGAAATGGGTGATTCACATATGGGCTTGCAGGCTCGTCTGATGAGCCAGGCGCTACGTAAAATTACTGGTAATGCCAAACGTTCTAACTGTATGGTGATCTTCATTAACCAGATCCGTATGAAGATTGGTGTGATGTTTGGTAGCCCGGAAACCACCACTGGTGGTAACGCACTGAAATTCTATGCCTCAGTACGTTTAGATATTCGCCGTGTTGGTCAGGTTAAAGAAGGTGACGAAATTGTCGGTTCTGAAACCAAAGTAAAAGTGGTGAAGAACAAGATGGCACCTCCGTTCCGTGAAGCGCTGTTCCAGATTCTGTACGGCAAAGGTGTGAACCATTTAGGTGAACTGGTCGACCTGGCTGTGCAGCAAGAGATTGTGCAAAAAGCTGGTGCCTGGTATTCATATCAAGGTGAAAAGATTGGCCAAGGTAAAAACAATACCATTCGCCATCTGGAAGAACATCCTGAACTGGCACAGACCATTGAAAAAGTGATTCGTGAACAACTGTTAACCACAGGCAATGTGGTGGAAGAAAAAGACGAAGAGGAACCTGACTTTTCATTAGATCTGTAAGACTCAACTGTTGAGACTTTAGACATTACACAATACGCCCTACGGGGCGTTTTGTTATTATGCTGATGGCCCTTTTCTGCGAGATGCTTATGTCAGATGCAAAATTCACTAAACTGTTGGACTATGAAACCTTAAAGCAGCAATTTGGCGATGCAGAAGATCAGCCAGCACCATCTGTATCTGCAACTGCCCCGCCTGAATTTGATCCTGAAGAACGTTTATTCGATCATAATAACAGTCAGGAACACAAACCAGGTTTAAGCGGTTCACGTTTGCGCTCTTATGCCTTTGCAGTCCTGACCCGTAAAGAATATTCCAAAGCTGAACTGATTGAGAAACTGGCGCTGTATGCAGAAAACCGTGAAGAAGTGGTCGTTTTGGTCGATGAACTGTCACGCGAGAATTACCAGAGTGACCAGCGTGTGGCCGAAACCCTGCTGTCCAGCCAAAAGCGCAAAGGCAAAGGCCCCAATCAGATTAAAATGAAGCTGAAAAGCAAAAAAATTGATACCGCTTTAATTTCAGAAGAACTGAAAGAAACCGACTGGGTGCAGCAAGCCTACGAATTAAAAGTTAAAAAGTTTGGTCCTGATGTCACGAAAGACCCGAAACTGAAAGCCAGACAGATCCGCTTTTTAATGTATCGTGGGTTTGAAATGGATGCGATTATGAAGGCGATTAACCGTAAAGCAGAAGATTAAAAACTGAATCTAGAGATGTAGATAAGCATCTAACTAGGATGAAACATCGACAAATATAAGAAAATAATATAGGGATTAAATCGAAAGGAAATTAAAAAGAAAAAAGCGATATTCTAAGAATTATAAAAATGGTGGCAACCCTACCAGCAAAGCTTCGGCACATCCCACGTCTGCTACCGTTGCTACCTTCCGGTCCTGGCGGGGTTCACAGGGTGAAATTGCGAAGTAACCGGCAGGGCTACCATTGCAGAAACAGAGTATAGACAATTTTATTGAACTTGCAAGTCCTGATTGCGCTTTTATATAAATCAGCCATCTATTTGATTATTAAAAAAACAGTTTGTATTTAATTGGTTATTTTGCAACAGAATTCCGAGAATTTTGACAGACGCCTAATTCATGACAACTTTGTAAAAGCTTATTGCAATTCGGGTTCGGGCCGTTTTTAATGTGCACATGATGATTTGGAATGAGCCCTTTCCTGACCGCACATTCCCAGTAAAGATAAAAGATGGATATGAAAATGATGCTAAAAAAGCATACGCTCTGTGCACTCACCCTGCTCTGCTCTGCGCCAGCACTGGCCAATATTCCCATTGAATCACGCGGCTTAAGTCAGAACAGCGGCAGCGCCAGCACCCCGGCGGCCATTGGCGCCTCCAATAGCGGCGCTCCGGTCACCACCAACCTGAACTGGCAATTGATGCAAAAAAACCAGCAGCTTGAAAATGATATTCGCACCCTGCGTGGCAAAATGGAAGAACAGGAAAACGAGATTGCCCAGCTCAAGCATGAACTGACCAACCGTTATACCGATTTAGACCAGCGTCTTGAACTGCTGAACCAGAAAATTGATCCGGAAGCGGCACCTGCTGTAGAGGAGGATAATCAACAGGATAGTTCTCCCAGTACAGCCAGCAGCAGCCAACCCACCAGTAACCCCGTAAATAATACCGCTGCCCCAGCACCAGCAGCGACCACCGTGGTTAGCACACAAAGCTCGACGGAAGAACTGGAAAAAGCCGCCTATACCATTGCTTTGGATGCCTATAAACAAGGCGGGGCCAAAAAAGCCATTGCCCCGATGCAGAACTTTATTAAAAACCATCCTAATAGCGTGTATATCAGCAATGCCTATTTCTGGCTGGCCGAGTTTAATCTGGCAATTGAACCGACCAATTACAGCGAAGCCAAAAAGAATTTTGAAATTGTTGCCAGCAAATATCCAAATTCGTCTAAAGCCTCCAATGCGGTGTATCGTCTGTATAGCATTGCCAAAAATGTCGACAAGAATGATGCACTGGCCGCGCAGTATCGTAGCACCCTGCTGACCAAATACCCGTCTTCCCAGGAAGCCGGCTTTGTGAAAAGCTCATAACCCAAAAGCCTCAGATGAGTCTTTTTTATAACAGCAGGATCGTGTTTAACGATGGGTATGTACCGACATGACAATACCCATCCCGGCCAGCAGACTGACCACAGCCGTACCGCCATAACTCATTAACGGTAATGGATCGCCGGTTACCGGTAAAATCCCGCTGACCATACCGGAGTTTAAAAACACAAAGAAGAAGAAGGTCAAGCCAACTGCACCGGCATATAGGCGACCGAAATTATGAAAACAGCTCAGGCTGATAATCAGGCAGCGGATAATAATTGCAGCAAACAGCGCGAACAGTAAAAATACGCCAAAGAAGCCAAATTCTTCAGCATAGGTTGACATAATAAAGTCAGTATGATGCTCCGGCAAATAACCCAAATGCGACTGAGTGCCTTCCAGATAGCCCTTACCGGTCAGACCACCCGAACCAATGGCAATTTTAGATTGAATAATATTCCAGCCAGCGCCGAGTGCATCAGATTCCGGATCAAACAGGGTTAAAATCCGTTTCTTTTGATATTCCTGTAATAAAAACATCCAGGCCAGCGGTGCAACAATGGCCATCGCCGCAAATGCCCCGCCAATTAAACGCCAGGACATGCCGCTCAGAAACAATACAAAAATGCCCGGAATAATCAGGCCAATGTTCAAGTCCGGCTGTAGCGCCACCAGCACAAAAGGAATGCCGAGCAGCACCAGCGCACCGACGATTTGCAGGAATTTGGGTGGAAACGGTTTACGAGCAAAATACCAGGCCATCATCAGTGGCATGGTAAATTTCATGAATTCACTGGGCTGCATACTGCCAATACCGGGCAGACTGATCCAGCGTTTGGCCCCCATGCGGGTTTCACCAATCAGCAGCACCAGTACCAGCATGAGCACGGCCAGGGCATAAAAATAGGGACTGGCGGCCTGATAGACCTTGGGCGGAATCTGCGCACAGATAAACATGGCAATAAAGCCGATACCAAAGCTGATGCCCTGACGCATCACCATTCCCATATCCTGTGCGGTGGCACTATACACCACCATCAGCCCTAAAATTGCATTCAGGATCAGGAAGCATAATAGCCAAGGATCGAGGTGTAGTTTGGTCCAGCGAGAGGTATCGCTTTTAATGCTTCTTCCATCACGTAAAGAGTGACGTAAAAAACGATACTGCTGAGAAGGTATCATTGCGCCCCATTCAATCCAGATAACAAATCATCGGCAATTATAGGATGAACCATGCGCAGAGTGAATCGGAAATACACACCCGACTCATGATTTCAGCAAAGATTTTTTATACAGTACTTCCGGCGTGCTGGGCTTGCAGAATTAAACGTGCCAGCTCCAAATCATCGGGATAGGTAATTTTAATATTGTCCGAGCGACCTTGTACCACCTGTACCGGATAGCCACCATGCTCCAGCGCACTGGCTTCATCGGTAATATTCACCTCTTGCGCCAATGCCTGTTCAATCGCACGTTTAAGCTCACCTAAGTGCGCCATTTGCGGGGTTTGTGCCTGCCACAGCTGGGCACGGTCTACCGTGGTCTGAATCTGCTGCTGCGTTTCTACACGCTTGAGGGTGTCACGGACCGGAATGGCCAAAATAGCACTCTGGTTGCTGTGTACTGCCTGATTCACCAATGCATATAAGTTTTCAACCGCCACACAGGGACGCGCGGCATCATGCACCAGTACCCAGTCCTCATCCGATGCAATAGCAGATAAATACTGCAAGGCATTCAGCACCGAGTTGACCCGCTCTGCGCCACCCAGACAAAAATGGGCTTTATCCTGATGTGCAAACGGCAAACGCTGGGCCACATCATCCTGCGCACCAATGGCCACCACATAACCTGCCAGCGGCAACTGATTTAAACGCGCTACCGTATGCTCCAGCACCGTGTGGTCCTGGATCATCTGATATTGCTTGAGTTCGGATTTGGAAAAGCGACTGCCCGAGCCTGCTGCCGGAATAACGGCCCAAAGTTTATGGTGTAGGGGTTGTTGCAGCTGGCTGTGGTGCTTCATTGGTACGTAAATCTACCTGGGCATTCGGATTGATATAAATCGGCTTATATTGGGTACTGATGGTACTCATCTGTACAAAAGTTTCATGTGGTTTAATTAAGCCCAGATCAAGACGGGCATGTTCTTCGATGGCTTCTACACCATTTTTTAAATCATAAACTTCCGCGGCCAAAACCCGGTTACGTTCTTTTAATTCATTATTGAGTTCGGTTTGTTGTTGTATTTTCTGGGTCAGTTCCTGATGTTCACGATAACCACCTTCACCAAACCAGTATAAATATTGAAACCCTGCGATCAGAACGATCGCAAGGCCCAACAGTACTTTACTCGATTTCGAGTCGAATACACTTAACATTGACATCTGTCGCTTAGTTTAAACCTTTAAACTCAGCTTTACCGCGATATGCAGCATTCGTCAATTCTTCAATACGAAGTAATTGGTTATATTTCGCTACACGGTCAGAACGGCATAGAGAACCAGTCTTGATTTGACCTGCTGCTGTACCTACTGCAAGATCGGCAATGGTCGAGTCTTCAGTTTCACCTGAACGGTGAGAAATAACAGTCGAGTAACCATTGGCTTTTGCAAGGTAGATGGCATCTAAAGTTTCAGTCAAGGTACCAATCTGGTTGTATTTAATCAGAATCGAGTTACCCACTTTTTCGTTGATACCGCGTTGCAGGATTTTAGGGTTAGTCACGAACAGGTCATCACCGACCAACTGGATCTTGTCGCCAAGAATTGACGTCAGGTAAGACCAGCCTTCCCAGTCAGATTCATCTAAACCATCTTCAATTGAGATAATTGGATATTGGTTTACCAAGCCAGCTAAATAGTCAGCAAACTGGTTGCTGGTGAATGCTTTGTTGCCTTCGCCTTCCAGTACGTATTGACCATTCTTGTAGAATTCAGAAGATGCACAGTCAAGCGCAAGCATCATGTCAGAACCTGCCTTGTAGCCAGTCTGTTCAATTGCTTCAAGAATTACGGTAATTGCTTCTTCGTTTGAACGTAAGTTCGGCGCGAAACCACCTTCATCACCTACAGCTGTGTTCAAACCTTTTTTCTTTAATACTGATTTTAACGCATGGAATACTTCAGCGCCTGAACGTAATGCTTCAGCGAATGAAGTGAAGCCTACTGGCTCAATCATGAACTCTTGGATGTCAACAGTGTTGTCTGCGTGCGCACCACCGTTCAGGATGTTCATCATTGGCACAGGCATAGTCAAAATGGTTTGACCACGTAAATCTGCGATGTATTGGAAAAGAGGAATTTTCTTTTCATCAGCAGCAGCGCGTGCAGCAGCCAAAGATACGGCTAGCGTTGCGTTTGCACCTAATTTTTCTTTGTTTTCAGTACCATCTAAAGCAATCATCGTATTGTCGATGTCTTTTTGCTCAAATACTGATTTACCCACCAGCGCATCACGGATTAGCGTGTTAACGTTGTTTACGGCAGTTTTCACACCTTTACCTAAGTAACGTGCTTTATCGCCATCACGAAGTTCTAAAGCTTCACGAGAACCAGTTGAAGCACCAGATGGTGCACATGCACGGCCAACTACGCCAGATGCTAAGATTACGTCTGCTTCGATGGTTGGGTTACCACGAGAGTCCAAAATTTCACGTGCACGAATGTCAACGATTTGGCTCATGAACAATTCCTCAGTTGATTGAATAATAGATGCTGTTGCGGGCATCAATGAGTATCTAACTTTTTGAATCCTTTAACTAAAGTATCCAATTCTTTTAATTGCGCCAAGAATGGCTCTAGCTGTGACAGACGCAGCGCACACGGGCCATCACATTTGGCCACATCCGGATCTGGATGCGCTTCCAGGAATAAACCTGCAAGCCCGGTCGCCATACCGGCACGCGCCAGTGTGGTGATTTGCGCACGGCGACCACCTGCTGAATCGGCACGGCCACCCGGCGTTTGCAGCGCATGGGTCACATCGAAGAATACCGGCACATTCATCTCTTTCATGATGTCAAAGCCCAGCATGTCAACAACCAGATTGTTGTAACCAAAGGCTGAGCCCCGTTCACAAAGAATCAGTTTGTCATTACCAGCTTCCAGACATTTATGCAGGATATGACGCATTTCATGCGGCGCAAGGAATTGGGCTTTTTTAATGTTGATGATGGCCTGTGTTTTGGCCATAGCTTCAACTAAATCGGTCTGACGGCTTAAAAAGGCAGGAAGCTGAATAATGTCAGCAACTTCAGCCACCGGCGCAGCCTGATACGGCTCATGCACGTCGGTGATAATCGGAACATTGAAGTGTTTTTTGATGTCTGCCAGCCACTCAATCCCTTTTTCCAGGCCTGGGCCCCGGAATGAGTTCAGGCTTGAACGGTTGGCTTTATCAAAGCTGGCCTTAAAAACGTAAGGAATATTCAAACGTGTGCAGATATCAATATAGGTTTCTGCAATTTCAAAGGCCAAATCTTTGGACTCAAGTACGTTCATGCCGCCGAATAGTACAAATGGCAAGTGGTTTGCCATTTGTATATCGCCTAAACGTACAACTTCTTGTGCTTTTAATTGTGACATTTAAACTTCCTGGTTTATTCCTTTTACCGCTTAGTGCTTGTTTTGGTACTGCTTTTTGGCAGCATCAATAAAGCTTGCAAACAGCGGATGTCCATCACGTGGCGAGCTGGTAAATTCTGGGTGGAATTGTACCGCAATAAACCAAGGATGTTGAGGGATTTCAACTGTTTCCACCAAGTGCTGTACTGGTGAATAACCTGAGATTTTCATGCCTTTTTCTTCAAGAACAGGAATATAACGGTTATTCATTTCATAGCGGTGGCGGTGACGTTCAATAATTTCTGCTGAACCGTACACTTCACAGGTTTTGGTGCCTTCAACCAGTTCTGATTTTTGTGCACCTAAACGCATGGTACCGCCGAGGTCAGAATCAACTGAACGCTGCTGTACTTCACCACGCTCATCTAACCATTCGGTAATCAGACCAATTAATGGAGATTTGGTTGAACGGTTAAATTCAGTTGAAGTCGCATCTGCAATACCGGCAACGTTACGTGCGTATTCGATCACGGCAAGCTGCATACCTAAACAGATGCCCAGGAATGGTACACCGTTTTCACGTGCATAACGGATGGCCGCCATTTTGCCTTCAGTACCGCGCTCACCAAAGCCACCTGGTACCAGAATTGCGTCAGCATCTTTCAGTACGGCTGCAACGTCCTGGCTTTCCAGGTCTTCTGCATTGACATAGTCAATCTGTACTTTGACACGGTTTTGAATACCAGCATGCAATAACGCTTCGTTCACCGATTTATAGGCATCTGGCAGTTCAACGTATTTACCAACCATCGCTACACGTACGGTGTATTCCGGATTCAGTAAGGCTTCAACCACGTTATCCCAGTCAGACAGGTCTGCTTCTGGCACATCAAAACCAAAACGTTCACAGATCAGATCATCAACATCCTGCTCATAGAAGGTACGTGGAATTTGATAAATGGTTTTGGCATCTTTGCACACCACAACTGCACGCGCTTCAACGTTGGTGAACAGTGCAATTTTGCGGGTAGTATCTGCGTCTACATCATGCTCAGTACGGCAGATCAGGATATCTGGCTGAATACCGATTGACAGTAATTCTTTAACCGAGTGCTGGGTTGGCTTGGTTTTTAACTCTGCTGCAGACTTGATGTATGGCAACAGGGTTAAATGCATCAGCATGGTACGTTTATGACCGAGCTCAACCATGAGCTGACGGACCGATTCCATGAATGGGAGAGATTCAATGTCACCGACCGTGCCGCCAATCTCAACAATGGCAACGTCATAACCTTCACCTGCGCGAAGGACACGCTCTTTAATATTATCTGTGATGTGTGGAATCACCTGAACGGTACCGCCCAGATAATCACCACGACGCTCTTTATTTAAGACGTCTTGGTACACGCGACCTGATGTGAAGTTGTTTAACTTCGTCATCTTCGCACGACGCAAGAAACGTTCGTAATAACCCAAGTCTAAGTCAGTTTCAGCACCATCCTCTGTGACAAAAACTTCACCATGTTGGAAAGGACTCATCGTCCCTGGATCGACATTGATGTATGGATCCATTTTGACCATGGTTACTTTCAAACCACGGGCTTCTAAAAGTGCAGCAACTGAAGCAGCTGAAATACCTTTACCTAGTGATGAAACAACACCACCAGTCACGAAAATAAAATGGGTCATTGGGTTTCTCGTACAATCGAGCCTAAACTGGCCTGCAATGTTGCGCAATTTTACTTTACTCTGCACCTATAAAGCAAAGTCATTCCGCATCAATTCATAGAACAATAAACAATTGGCTATTCTATCAGCATTTCCGATAAAAAATTAGATTTTATTCATAGGATTTTCATCTGATTTTTTGCTGTTATAATACGCGCATCTCGTTGAACCCTCCTTTTTTAGATTATGAACAAAAAATTTTTGATTTGTGGTGCAATTGCAACCAGTTTATTCCTGAGTGCCTGTGTTAAAAAAGAAGCACCTCAGGAAGAAGAACAGGTTGAAGTTGAGGTTCAGCAAACTGAGCAGATCACTGAGCCAGCCCAGTTCGAGCCACTTGAAGCAGAAACGCCAGAAGTGTCTGAAACTGAAGCGCCAGTGGAATACGAAGTTGAACGTACTGAAACTGAAAACACCACAACCGAAATTCGTCGTGAAGTGACGCCACGTGAACCTGCGCCAGCCCCTCAGCCAGCTCAGGCCGCTCCTGCTGAAGACAAACCGGTAGAAGCCCGTCCAGCCAACCCGGACCCAGACAGCCAGTCACAAGATGACGCTGTTGCCGCAGCCATTGCCGCAGCAACCCCAGCGCTTGAAAACTGATTTCAGCCTTCAAGCACTGTTGCATAAAAAAACCCAGTCCATGTACTGGGTTTTTTATTGGCCTTTTTATGAAGCTGTTCCATTCAGGAATAAGAACGTTCACCCTGTTGATGCTGGTTCTTTAAATAATCAGCCATTAAACGTGTGGCCCAGGACTGTGGCGCACCTAAACCTTCATAAAAACCGCAATGACTGCCCTTTTTGGTGGTCACCACCATAATATTCGGCATTTTCTGAATACTTTCTTTATACGGTTCCAGATTTTTAATATGACAAACCGGATCATCTTCGGCGTTTAAAATCATCAGGGGAATTTTGACATTCTGAAACACATAAATCGGGTTAATGGCTTTGCTATAACTTTCATAATCATGATAGCCGGCCATCTCAAAATAGGCCTGTTCAAATTCGGCCAGGTTTTGCGCGGTAATGACTTTGGCCAGCGATTTGGTTTTCTGCCAGCTACTCCGATAAGGATCAATAAAGGCCTGAATCACCTTTTTGGTCATGACCTTACTATAAAACGGATGAACATGGTTAAAGCCGATTTCGGTGTCATACCCCGGGCACAGTGCAAAAGCAGCTTTTAGCGGCGTTTTGTCGCCTTCTTCACCTAAATAACGCACCAGCAAACCGGTACCGGCCGATGAACCTACCCCATATAGGGCAGAAACCGGGAATTTTTTCTGAATAAACTGGATCTGTTCCCGTAAATCTTCGGTGGAACCAAACAGGCAGATTTTCGGAACCGGCATAGGCAAGTTGGCATGACCACGGCGTAAACATAAGGCAATACGCCAGCCGGTCTGCTGATGTAAATCCCGCACCAGCTCGCTCATGCTCTCGGCAGTTCCGACAATGGTGTGCATTACAATAATGGTTGGGGTGCGTGGTGGCAGATGCAGACCGTACCAGGCAATAGCCGTTACGCCACCATCGGACATGTTCAGCTGCTCAATGGCATCGTAATGCAGGCGGATGGTTTTTTTCTTGATTAAGTCAAAATAAAGCAGATGCGCATGGGTATTGGACAGCCACGGGGTTGGCCGGTATTTCTGTTTCAGTTGCGGTAAAACATCTATACAGCGCCGGATTTGACCTTCGGGATTAAAATATAAGGTCGGTTCTGCGGCGCCGGTCCATTCATCAATCAAGCGCTGGGTGAGCTGGGCCATTTTCTGGATCACAAATTTCATGTTTTGTTCCCCCCTTTTATGGTTTGGCTTATATCATGCTAGTTCTCTCATGTTATGAAGTCAGTTGAGTTCAGGGCTTAGATCAGGTGGGCATAAATTGTGTCATCCGTTGTCCCATCTCGGCAGCCAAAGCTTCGAGGCCGCTTTTAGGACGAATCATCACTTCAAAATCAATGATCTGACCTTGATCATTGAAGCGGATCATATCAATACCCTTGAGTTTTTTATCTCCCACCTGGGCAGAAAACTCAAGCACAACATTGTTACCGTCTGCAGCATAAAATTCACGGTGATAGCTAAAGTTCTCAAAGGCCTGAATTACATTGGTCAGAATAAAAAACACCACCTGCTTGCCGGCATAAGGCTGATAGGCCACCGGAGAACGAAACACCACATCATCGGCCAGCAGTTCATTCAGGATGGCCATATCACGCTGTTCAAGCATCTGGTGCCAACGGGCAATCGCGGTTTTGGTGATGTGTAAGGTCATTTTGGGGTCCTTTTTTGTTTTGATATTTCATTGCTATATAAACTCCCCCTGAGCAAGTTTTAAAGCATTGCTTTACAACGAAGTGCAAGAAAGGGGGATTTAGGGGAATTTTTCTACAAAAATCCCTCCCCCCCTTTTTCAAAGGAAGGAGTTGATTCTATTCAGCGAATTCCCTCTGCGTCCAGAAGATGAGCAACCCTGCTGCACAGGGCAGAGGCGGTTATTCACCCTCTCCCCAGCGCTCTTCCATAGGGAGAGGGTGAAGGAATTGCATTAAATTTTCGCCGCCAACTCTGCGCCCTGACGGATTGCGCGTTTGGCATCTAACTCACCGGCTTCCTTGGCACCGCCAATCAGATGCACATTTTTACCCGCAGCTTGCAGCTGATCGTACATAGCAGTATAAGATTCTTGTCCGGCACAGATCACCACGTTTTCAACTTCCAGCAGCATCGGCTGGTCATTGACCGTAATATGCAGCCCCTGATCATCAATTTTCTGGTAGCTTACGCCGGCCATCATTTTAACATCGCGGTTTTTTAAGCCGGTACGATGAATCCAGCCGGTGGTTTTGCCCAGGCCTGCTCCCACCGAAGATGCTTTACGCTGCAATAAATAGATTTCATGATTGGAGGCTTCTACCTGTGCCGGTTTCAGGCCACCGACATGCTCATATTCGGTATCAATCCCCCATTCATCATAGAATTTTTCCGGATTCAGACTGCCACTTTCACCGGCATGACTTAAGTATTCTGCGGTATCAAAACCAATTCCACCAGCACCAATAATCGCAACCCGTTTCGCCACCGGTCGACGCTCTTTCAGCACATCCAGATAGCTCAGAACTTTAGGATGATCAATTCCTTCAATCTCCAGCTGACGTGGAGTCACCCCGGTTGCCACCACAATTTCGTCAAAACTGCTTTTGCTCAGCTCATCAAAGCTGGCCGTATGGTTCAGTTTTAGCTGAATGCGTGGCTGCAACTCAATTTGACGTTTGAAATAACGCAAGGTTTCATAAAACTCTTCTTTGCCCGGAATGGTCTTGGCAATATTAAACTGCCCGCCAATCTGGTTAGAGGCTTCAAAAATCGTCACTTCATGACCACGGTCTGCCGCATAAATTGCAAAGCTTAAACCGGCTGGACCCGCTCCAATCACCGCAATGTTTTTCGGCTGGCTGGCTTCTTTAAAGATCAGTTCGGTTTCATGACAGGCACGCGGATTGACCAGACAGGAGGCAATTTTCATGGAGAAAATATGGTCCAGACAGGCCTGGTTACAGGCAATACAGGTATTAATTTCATCGCTACGGCCCTGCTCGGCTTTTACTACAAAATCGGCATCTGCCAAAAATGGACGCGCCATCGACACCATATCGGCCTGACCGGTCGCCAGTACATGCTCTGCCATTTCTGGGGTGTTAATCCGGTTGGAGGTGATTAAAGGAATTTTGACTTCACTTTTGAGCTTTTCTGTGACCCAGCTAAAAGCCGCACGCGGCACTTTGGTGGCAATGGTCGGAATACGTGCTTCATGCCAGCCAATACCGGTATTAATAATGGTCGCACCCGCTTTTTCAATTTCTTTGGCCAGCTGCACCACTTCTTCAAAACTTGATCCGCCTTCGACCAGATCCAGCATTGACAGACGATAGATAATAATAAAGTTTTCACCCACTTCAGCACGGGTACGTTTCACGATTTCAATCGGAAAGCGAATCCGGTTTTCATAGCTGCCGCCCCATTCATCATCACGATGATTGGTACGCTTGGCAATAAACTCGTTAATCAAGTAGCCTTCCGAACCCATAATTTCAACACCGTCATAACCGGCATATTTGGCCAGCTTGGCACAGTTGGCAAAATCGGCAATGGTCTGCTGTACTTCGGCCGAGGTGAGTGCATGCGGTTTAGACGGGTTAATAGGCGCCTGAATCGCGGATGGCGCCACAATATCCGGCTGATAGGAATAACGTCCAGTATGCAAAATCTGCAAGGCGATTTTACCGCCCGCTTCATGTACAGCTTGGGTGACCACTTTATGTTTTTCAGCTTCGGCCAAGGTGTCAAGTTTATTGCCACCTGCAAAGGTTAAGCCGGCATCATTTGGAGAAATCCCGCCGGTCACAATCAGGCCCACGCCGCCTTTGGCACGCTCTGCATAGAATGCTGCCATCCGTGCATAACCATTTGGTGCTTCTTCAAGACCCACGTGCATAGAACCCATAAGTACGCGGTTTTTTAAGGTGGTAAAGCCTAAATCAAGCGGGGCTAACAGATGCGGATAATTCGACATATTCTCTCCTTGGCTGGCCAAAAGCGGGCTATTTTTATGTTAATGCAACTTGTTGCATAAATTTATATGCGAATTTTGACTTTTATGCAACATGTTGCATAATATTTTAGATTCATACTTGCATGATCTCGTCTATGTCTTTAGCCCATGTGTTACTCACCAGCCTGATTGAAAAACCCAGCACAGGCATTGAACTGGCCCGGCGCTTTGATCGCTCGATGGGCTTTTTCTGGAATGCCACCCATCAGCAGATTTATCGTGAATTAAACAGCATGCTCAGCAAAGGCTGGATTTCCACTTTGGCTGAAGAAGATGCCCAAGGCCGTAAAAAAACCTATCAGGTTGAGGGCGCAGGCCGGGTCGAACTGGCCGACTGGATAGTCAAGCAAAGTCCTCCGGCGCAGCTCCGTGAAGAACTGATGGTGCGTTTACGGGCCGAAGCACAACTCGGCGGTAATGAGGTTTTGCCCGAGCTAGAGCGGCATTTACAGTTGCATCAGGAAAAATTGCAGCTGTATCAGGCGATTTATGCCAAAGACTTTGCCCAGCAGACCGACGAAAATCGTACCTTATATATTCATAAAATGATTTTACAGCTGGGTATCGAGCAGGAAATCGGCTGGATTCGCTGGCTGGACGCGGTGATTCCTGCGCTAAAAGCTTTTGATCAACAACAATAAAATTTCAAGGAATGAAATCTCATGCCGTATTATGTCATGCCCGATGGCGAAGGTTTATTTGTACGTGAATTTGGTCAGGGCCAACCGGTGCTGGTGCTGTCCGGTTTGGGCATGCACAGCTGGCAATGGCTGCCGTTTTTGTGGCCGCTACGCAAACAGTTCCGTTTTATTATTCCCGACTGGCGCGGCTTTGGCGGTTCGAAACAGTGCCGGATTCCGGAGCTGGATGCCATTTCCAGCCACTGGCAGGATGTGCAATCCTTAATTCAGCAAATGCAGCTGCAACAGTTTATAATCATTGCCTATTCGATGGGCGCGACCACCGCCATGCATGGCATGCAATATGGACAGCTGGCAACGCAGTTAAAAGCCTATCTGCATATTGATCAGACCCCAAAAATCCTGGTAGATGAACACTGGGCTTATGGCCTGTTTGGTCAGCAGCACAGCCACTTTAAACAGATTTTATCTGAACTGTCCGCGCTATTTACGGAACACGCACATCTTCAGTGGATTCACGATTTAAATAACACAGCCAAAGATCAACTGTTTGCTTTATGGATGCAGTTTATTGAGCTGCAAAATAACAACCCTCGCCAGCGAGCCATCTTTTGTAAAATCCTGCAACAGCCACGTTTGCAACATCTGCTGTTACCCTCATCTCGACTGGACTATATGACTTGGTATATCCGCAACTATTTAGAACATGCCGAAGATTATCGTGAAGCCTTAAGCCAGCTGAACTGTCCTACGGTGTTTTTTAGCGGGGTGCAATCGGTGCTCTATCCGGTACAGGGACAAACCCTGATTGCCCAAAGTGTGGCACAGGCACAGCAGGTGTTGTTTGAAAAATCAGGGCATACTCCGCTACTGACTGAGCCGCTGAAATTTACCCGCGAACTTAAACGCTTTTTATTGCAGCATCAGTAAATATCTACATCAATATTTATAGCTGAATAAAAAAAGCCGAACGGTGTAAGGTTCGGCAAAAAGCAAGTGAAGACTAACAATCAAGGCAAAGCACTAGGCAATTTTCCCATCAATAATGCCCTGCTGTTTTAAAGCCTGCAGTTCTTCAGCAGATTTAAAGCGGGACAGAATATAGGCCGTATGTTCACCCAGTTGCGGTGGTGCCTGCCGGTATTCGACCGGTGTATCTGACAGCTTGATCGGTGATGCAATCATTTTAAATTGCGCATTTAAACTGTGCGGCAAATTTACCAGCATCTGCCGATGCTGAATTTGCGGCTCAGCCAAGGCATCTTCAATCGAGTTAATTACACCGACCGGTACTTTGACCGCATGAATCCGGCGTACCCATTCCTCTACATTAATTACAAAATGCAGCAATTCCGGTCTGTGCTCGGCCCAGAATTAAGGCATGTACGTCATGCGTGCCTTCATAGGTATTCACCACTTCCAGATTCACCAGATGACGCGCTACACCAAACTCATCCGAAATGCCGTTACCACCCATCATGTCACGAGCCAAACGGGCAATATCCAGTGCCTTGCCACAGTTATTGCGCTTGATTAAAGATGTTCCTTCAATCGAGGCAATACCTTCATCTTTCATGCGGCCAAAACGTAATGCGGCCTGTAAACCTAAGGCAATTTCAGTTTGCATATCGGCCAGTTTTTTCTGGATTAACTGATTGGCAGCCAAAGGACGACCAAACTGTTTACGGTCCATGGTGTACTGATGTGCGGTATGCCAGCAGAACTCCGCCGCACCCATCGCACCCCAGGCAATGCCGTAACGGGCACTGTTCAGACAGGTAAATGGACCTTTTAAGCCACGAACTTCCGGGAAAGCATTTTCTTCTGGGACAAATACGTTATCCATCACAATTTCACCGGTGATGGAAGCACGTAAACCGACCTTACCGTGAATCGCCGGGGCAGACAGCCCTTCCCAGCCTTTTTCCAGAATAAAGCCGCGAATGTCACCGACATTGCCTTCAGGTGAAACCTCTTTGGCCCAAACCACAAAGACATCGGCAATTGGACTGTTGGTAATCCACATTTTTGCGCCTGTTAAACGATAACCGCCATCGACTTTTTTGGCACGGGTAATCATGCTGCCCGGGTCAGAACCATGATCCGGTTCGGTCAGACCAAAGCAGCCAATATATTCACCCGTAGCTAATTTTGGTAAATACTTCTGTTTTTGTTCTTCCGAGCCAAATTCATTAATCGGTACCATCACCAGCGAACTTTGTACACTGGCCATAGAACGGTAACCTGAATCGACGCGTTCGACTTCACGGGCAATCAGACCATAGCTGACATAATTTAAACCGGCACCGCCGTATTGCTCAGGAATGGTCGGGCCCAGCAAACCGAGCTCGCCCATTTCACGGAAAATGGTCGGATCGGTTTTTTCATGACGGAACTGTTCTAATACACGTGGCATCAGCTTGTCTTGACAATAGGCCGCAGCAGTATCACGGATCATGCGTTCTTCTGCAGTCAGCTGCTGCTCCAGCAGGAATGGGTCTTGCCAGTCAAAATGTACTTTACGGCCTGAATGTGAATTTACCATTTGATTCATAGCTTCCTCTGCCTGAATGATGTTCTCGTTGTTTGTGTTGATACTATGTGTGAAAAATAATATTTTCAAACGAGATTTTTTAATGCAGATATGCATTCTCCGCATATCTTAAATAAGCGTATTTATACTGGAGCGGCGCATCATGCTAAAACCCGTGAAGAAACAATAAAAAATAACCAAATTGGCGATCATAGCGCCTTCATCTATGCTATTTTCAAATACCTGTGCAGATAAAGGATGATCTGAAATGCGGCGTAATATTCCCTCTTTACAGGCCTTTCTCTGCTTTGAGTCGGCAGCCAAACATTGCAGTTATACCCATGCCTCGCAAGAGCTGTTTATTACCCAGAGTGCGGTTTCCCGGCAAATCCAGCAGCTGGAAGAATTTCTTAGCTTAAGCCTGTTTATCCGGACCCGGCATGGGGTCGAGCTGACGCCTGCAGGACAGCATTATTATAAAAGTATCAAACCCTATTTACTGGGGCTGGAGCAAAGCACGCTCGATGTGATGTCGCATAAAGGATTAGGCGGCACCTTAAAGCTGGGCGTAGTACCGACCTTTGCCACGCGCTGGCTAGTGCCGAAGCTGCACCGTTTTAACCAGCGCTATCCGGAAATTACTATTCATTTGGAAACCAGCACCAAACCGTTTTTATTTAATGAAAATATTTTTGATGCGGCCATTTATGCCGGTACGCAGCAGCAGATTGATCATTGGCCCGGAATCCACACCCATTTTTTAATGAAGGAAGATGTGGTGCCAGTGTGCTCACCGCAGCTGATTGCCCGGCATTTTCCTGCGGCACAAAAAAGCCATCGCTATGGTTATAACCTGGCTGCCGAACAATTACAGCAACTGCCTTTATTACAGCAAACCACACGACCGACCATCTGGCAGGAATGGTTCCAGACCCAGCAGATTGAGCATGCCCATCCGTATGATGGACAGCGTCATGAACTGTTTTCGATGCTGGCTGTGGCCGCCAGTCATGGCATGGGCATGGCACTCATCCCGCAAATGTTGATTCAGCAGGAATTAACCAGCGGTGAACTGGTACTGGCCTCAGATCAGCAGCTCAGCGGCCGGCGCTCCTATTATCTGGTACATTCCAGTCAGGAAAATTCAGTTTTAATTCAGAAATTTGTAGAATGGATGCAACAGGAAGTCACGCACAGTATCGCCACACAGGAATCTGCCTATGCCTAAACTGATTGTTTTCTCCGGTGCCGGAATGAGCGCCGAAAGCGGGATCAATACCTTCCGTGATAGTGATGGATTGTGGGAACAGCATCGGGTGGAAGATGTGGCCACGCCGGAAGCCTGGGCCAAAAATCCGGCGCTGGTGCAGCGTTTTTATAATGAACGGCGCAAAAATATTCTGAATGCCCAGCCCAACGCGGCACATCAATTGATTGCCGAACTGGAACAGTATTTTGATGTGGCTGTTATTACCCAGAATATTGATGATCTGCATGAACGTGCCGGTAGCCAGCAGGTATTACATTTGCATGGCAATATCCGGCTGGCTAAAACCTCCGGTCCCGATGCACAAACCACTACCCGCTTTTACCCGATTGAAGGTGCCGAGCTGGATTTGGAACGTGATGTCTGTGATGCGGGTTATCCGCTACGGCCACACGTGGTCTGGTTTGGTGAAGCGGTACCGGCGTATGCACAAGCGATTGAATGGGTGCAGGATGCCGACATTTTTATTGTGATTGGCAGCAGTCTGGCGGTCTACCCGGTGGCCGGTCTGGTTCATGAAATTCCGGCCAGCTGTCAGGCCTTTTATATTGATCCGAAAGCCAATCAGCAGCATTTACCAGCACAATATGAATGTATTGCCGCCACTGCAACCCAAGGTTTGGCACAGTTAAAGCCGCGGCTGCTGGCGGCCCTGTAAGTTGAATCAAAACCATCGGTCAAACACAAAAGGCTCAAAACCAATATATGACCTTGAGCCTTTGCTGTTTTACTGAAGCAGTCAGTGTCTTAGCTGACTTGGGCAAAAACTGCTTCCGGTGGTGTTACCTCACTGACCAGATTATGCAGGGCAAAAATTTCATCCAGCTGTTCCTGAGTCAGTAATTCCTGCTCCAGTACCACCTGCTGAATGGTTTTGTTTTCAGCAATACACAGTTTCCCGATTTCATCACATTTGGCATGACCTAGAATCGGATCAAGCAAAGTGACAATACCGACGCTACGCATCACCGCATCATGGCAAGCCTGTTCATTGGCCTGAATGCCCTGAATACATTTCTCATCCAGACTTTTCATGGCTTGAGTCAATAACTGGATGGATTCATGAATCGACACGGCAATCACCGGTTCCATCACGTTTAACTGCAACTGCCCGGCTTCGGCCGCCATGGTCACGGTCAGGTCATTGCCAATCACTTTAAAAGCAATCTGGTTCACCACTTCCGGAATGACCGGATTGACCTTGGCCGGCATAATCGAAGAACCGGCCTGCAACTCCGGTAACCGGATTTCCCCCAGACCGGTACGCGGGCCAGAACTTAATAAACGCAGGTCATTACAGATTTTCGATAACTTCACCGCCAGACGTTTCAGTGTGCTGGATAAAATGATGAAAACCCCACAGTCGCTGGTGGCTTCGACATAATCTTCTGCGCCAATTAATGGCAAGCCGCTAATCTCTTTTAAAGCCTGCACCGCTTCCTGGGCATAGCCTTTGGGAGTATTTACACCCGTACCAATCGCGGTAGCGCCGAGGTTAATTTCCAGTAACAACTGACGGGTCCGGTCAATCAGTTTTAAATCTTCTTTTAACAAGGTGGCAAAGGCACGGAACTCCTGCCCCAAGGTCATCGGCACGGCATCTTGCAGCTGGGTCCGGCCCATTTTTAATACATACTGAAATTCAGCTACTTTCTTGTAGAAACTGTCAATCAGGTTACGCATCTGCACGAACAGATCATCCAGACTGTAATAAGTCGCTAAACGCAAGGCTGTTGGATAGACATCATTGGTCGATTGCGACTTATTAACATGATCATTTGGATGAATAGAAAAATAACTGCCTTTTTCCAGACCCAGATGTTCTAAGGCAATATTGGCAATGACCTCATTGCTGTTCATGTTAATCGACGTTCCGGCACCGCCCTGATAAACATCTAAAGGGAAATGCGCACGCCATGCAGCAGGCTGTTCAATCAGCTGGTCACAGGCATACTGAATCGCCTCAGCCACCTGCGGGGAGATTTTTTCAAACTGTAAATTGGTTTGTGCAGATGCTTTTTTCACTTGCGCCAAAGCACGAATGAAATGCAGGTTTTCACCGACCTGCTGATTGGAGATCTGGAAGTTCTCCAAGGCACGCAAGGTATGAATACCATAATAACTGTCTGCCGGCACTTCTTTAGCACCCAGCAAATCATGCTCTATTCTTGTTTTCTCTGTCTGAACCGTAATCACACTGTTTACTCACTATTTCGCACCAATATTGTGCATAAGAAAATCTTAAACCTGTGCCAGCCTGAAACTACACAAGATTGATACGCTTTTTGAAATATTTAATTACACATTCTTTCTGAATGTACTGGATGTAACATAATGTAAATTTACTCCATTTTTAAGCCAGATTTAACAGATTCTCTCCATATTTGCAAAAATAAAAATATTCACCGCCTTATTCAAAATTTTGACTTAATAATTTTCCACTCATTGCAGCCATTTTTGCAATTGTATCTAAAGCTACAAACTGCAACACAAGACCGCTATAAATCCCGTCGAAATGTTACAGAACGTAATTTTAATTCCATGCTTGAATCAGCTCCTTGAAAAAATGCGCAAAAAATCATCTCGGATGGATGAACGCTTACAGACAAAGGATGGGCATATGAGTCAACTGAATCCCACATTAATTACCTTTATATTTTATATCGTGGCCATGATCGGTATCGGGCTGTATGCCTACAAGGCCACCACAGATTTCTCGGATTATATTCTTGGGGGCCGCAGTCTGGGCAGCGTGGTGACTGCGCTTTCTGCCGGCGCATCGGATATGAGCGGCTGGCTGCTGATGGGTTTACCCGGTGCAATCTATCTGGCCGGATTATCTGAAGCCTGGATCGCCATCGGCCTGATTATTGGTGCATGGTTAAACTGGCTTCTGGTCGCCGGGCGTTTGCGGGTTCATACCGAAGTACAAAACAATGCCCTGACCCTGCCGGATTATTTCACCAGCCGTTTTGGCGACCGCAAGAAAATCCTGCGCGTCAGTTCAGCACTGGTGATTCTGGTATTTTTCGCGATTTACTGTGCATCCGGCATGGTGGCCGGTGCGCGTTTATTTGAAAGCCTGTTTGGCTGGTCCTATACCACGGCGCTGTGGATTGGCGCGATTGCCACCATCAGCTATGTCTGTATTGGCGGCTTCCTGGCAATTAGCTGGACCGATACCTTCCAGGCCGGGCTAATGATTTTTGCCCTGCTGATTACTCCCATCATGACCTATCTGGCACTGGGTGATCATAGCCAGCAGATTGGTCTGTTACTGGAAACTGCGCGCCCACATGCCACGCAGATGCTGTCCGGTTTAAGTTTTATTGCTATTTTATCTTCTTTGGCATGGGGCTTAGGCTATTTTGGACAACCGCATATTCTGGTTTGCTTTATGGCAGCCGATTCGGTCAAAACCATTCCGGCGGCGCGTAAAATTGGTATGAGCTGGATGATTCTCTGTCTGGGCGGCGCGGTGGGTGCCGGTTTCATTGCCATTGCCTATTTCCAGCAATTTCCAGAACTGGCGACTGTGGTGAATCAGAACCCTGAAACCGTGTTTATGGAGCTGACCAAAATCCTGTTTAATCCGTGGATTGCCGGGATTATTCTGGCCGCCATTTTAGCCGCGGTCATGAGTACACTCAGCTGCCAGTTACTGGTCTGCTCCAGTACCTTAACTGAAGATTTGTACAAAGCCTTTTTACGCAAAAATGCCTCACAAAAAGAGCTGGTCTGGGTCGGCCGTTTTATGGTGCTGTTGATTGCAATGCTGGCAATCTGGCTGGCCAGCAATCCATCGAGTAAAGTCCTGGGGCTGGTGGCCTATGCCTGGGCCGGATTTGGCGCGGCTTTTGGTCCTCTCATTATTCTGTCGCTGTTCTGGAAACGCATGACCCTGAAAGGCGCGATTGCCGGGATGCTAGTCGGTGCGATGACCGTGATTGTCTGGAAAAATGTCATGGCCGATACCGGACTCTATGAGATTATTCCCGGCTTTATTCTGGCCAGCCTGAGTATTGTAATAGTCAGTCTGCTCGACCGGACACCAAGTACAGAGGTGATTGAACGCTTTGAACAGTCAGATGCCGAGTACAAAAAAGCCATGCAGGAAATGAACAGCTAGCACAGCAATCTACCGAATTGATTGATCATCCATAAAAAAAGGAGCTTCGGCTCCTTTTGGGTTTTAACGGAAAATACAGACAAAGATGACGGTTTATTTGGCCTTGTGCTGATATTTCAGTTTCAATTGCGAGCTTTCCTTAATCACTTCCATCACCGGATAACTGCGGGTTTCTTTCACCCCCGGCAACTGCCATAAAATTTGCCCGGAAATCTTACGGAATTCTTCCATATTGGCGCAGCGGATTTTGACTACAAAATCGAAACCACCACTAATCATGTGACATTCCACAATTTCCGGATGCTGCAAAATCGCATCTGAAAATTCTTCCAGTACATTCGGTGTGGTTTTATCCAGCAGAATTTCCACAAATACCACAAAACTGCTATTCAGCAACTCCGGATTCAGCTTGGCTTCATAGCCCAGAATAAAACCATCTTTACTCAGTTTCTGCACCCGTGCCAGCGCAGCAGTTGGCGATAAATTGACGGCTTCGGCCAGTTTAATATTTGAAATCCGGCCATCTTTTTGCAGAATATCCAGAATTTTAATGTCAGTGCGATCCAGGCTCATCATTCCATTCATAATCCGTATTTATCTCTAAAAATAACAAAAATTATAGTGAGTTATTCGGCATATTTTCTGTGATCATAAATTATATAAGGTACACCGTTCAACTAAAATATATCGTCACAGGATGTTGGCATGAACATGATGGATAGCGAAACCCATTTCGACGACGCAAAACCGCATTTGGATTACATCACTGAATTCAAAGAAAAAAATGAGGCAGAAATTGCCATCAATACCGCATGGCGTCGCCCTGAAAGTGAATGTGTCAGCCATTTACTCGAGCACAGTGAAATTCCTGATGCACTCAACAGCCAAATTTATGAGCTGGCTTTTCAGCTGGCCCACTCCCTGCGTGAACGTAAAAATTCCAGCGGTAAAGCCGGTCTGGTGCAAGGCCTGTTGCAAGAGTTCTCCCTCTCTTCACAAGAAGGCATCGCCCTGATGTGTCTGGCCGAAGCGCTATTACGTATTCCTGATACCGCAACCCGTGATCTGCTGATCCGTGACAAGATCAATCAAGGCAACTGGAAAGAGCATTTAGGCCAAAGTAACCTGATGTTTGTGAATGCAGCGGCCTGGGGCTTAATGCTGACCGGCAAGCTGATGCAAACCCCGAAACAGAACAGCTTAAGCGGTATTCTGACTGGCCTGCTGGCGCGCAGTGGTCGTGGCATTATCCGTAAAGCGGTAGATGTGGCGATGCGGATGATGGGTGAGCAGTTCGTGACTGGTGAAACCATTAGCGAAGCCCTGCAACATGCCGAACCGTTAGAAGAAAAAGGTTTCCGTTATTCTTATGACATGCTCGGTGAAGCGGCCCTGACCGAACACGATGCAGAGCGTTATTTTGATGACTATCAAAATGCCATCCATGCCATTGGCCAGGCCTCTAAAGATAAAGATGTTTATACCGGTCCGGGGATTTCGATCAAGCTCTCTGCCCTGCATCCACGTTATCAGCGTGCTCAAATTGACCGCGTGCATACCGAACTGTATGACAAGGTGCTGCAACTGGCGGTGCTGGCCAAAGACTATAATATTGGCCTGAATATTGATGCCGAAGAATCTGAACGACTGGAAATGTCTTTAGAGTTGCTGGAGCGTCTGTGTTTTGAACCGGCACTGGATAACTGGAAAGGCATTGGCTTTGTGATTCAGGCCTACCAGAAACGCTGCTTCTATGTGGTAGATTATGTGGTCGATCTGGCCAAACGCAGCCAGAAACGCCTGATGATCCGTCTGGTGAAAGGCGCCTATTGGGACAGCGAAATCAAGAAAGCGCAAATTGATGGCATGTCGGATTATCCAGTGTTTACCCGTAAAGTGCATACCGATCTGTCCTATATTGCCTGTGCAAAAAAATTACTGGCGGCACCGGAACAGATTTATCCGCAGTTTGCGACTCACAATGCCCAGACGCTGGCCACGATTTATCATCTGGCCGATCCGGCGCGTTACTACGCTGGCCAATACGAATTCCAATGCCTGCATGGCATGGGCGAGCCATTATATGAAAATGTGGTCGGCTCGAAACAGCAGCAGAAACTCGGTGTGCCGTGCCGTATTTATGCGCCGGTCGGTAACCATGAAACCCTGCTAGCCTATCTGGTGCGTCGTTTGCTGGAAAATGGTGCCAACACCTCTTTCGTCAACCGTATTGCCGATAAGACCCTGAACATTGAAGATCTGATCGAAAATCCACATCAGACTATTTTAGCCACGGCTCAACAGGAACAGAAAGTCGGCCAGAAACATCCGGCGATTCCCTTACCGCATGAGTTATATGGCGAGCAGCGCGACAACTCTGCCGGCCTGGACTTAGCCAATGATCAGGACTTGGCGGCATTAAATACAACCGCGCAGAGTTTGCATCAGCATCAATGGACTGCCCTGCCCATGGGTGAAGGCTTAACCACCGAAGACAGTGCCGATGTACACGCGATTTTAAACCCGGCTCAGCATCAGGATATTGTTGGTCATGTACAGGAAGCCACAGCAGCACAGGTCAATCAGGCCCTAGAAAATGCGGTACAGGCACAAGCCGTCTGGGCCAATATTTCCAAACATGAACGCGCACAATGTCTGGAACGTGCTGCCGATTTAATGCAGGCACGCCTGCAACCGCTCATGCTGCTCCTCTGCCGCGAAAGTGGCAAGACCTATGCCAATGCCATTGCCGAAGTGCGTGAAGCAATTGATTTCCTGCGCTACTATGCCGCGCAAATGCGTGATCTGGACATCAATACCCAGATCATTCCGCTAGGGCCGGTGCTGTGTATCAGCCCATGGAATTTCCCGCTGGCGATTTTTAGCGGCCAGATTGCCGCAGCGCTGGTGGCTGGCAATACCGTTCTGACCAAACCGGCCGAGCAGACCCCACTGATTGCAGCACAAGCGGTGCAGATTTTATGGGATGCTGGCATTCCGCAAAATGTACTGCAACTGCTGCCTGGACGCGGTGAAACGGTCGGTGCGCAGCTGAGTCAGGATGAACGGATTCAGGGCATTATGTTTACCGGCTCGACCGAAGTCGCCAAAATCCTGAATCAGACCGTGGCCAAACGTTTAAGCCAGACCGGTAGTGCTATTCCACTGATTGCGGAAACTGGCGGACAAAACGCCATGATTGTTGATTCTTCAGCCCTGACCGAACAGGTGATTCTGGATGCGGTCAGCTCTGCTTACGACAGTGCCGGACAACGCTGCTCTGCCCTGCGAATTTTATGTGTGCAGGAAGATAATGCCGACACGGTACTGACTATGCTCAAAGGTGCCATGCAGCAGTTGCGCGTCGGTAATCCTTATTTGCTGAAAACCGACATTGGTCCGGTGATTGACCTGGAAGCGCAGAACAATATTGAGCGTCATATTGAAAAAATGCGCATTAAGGGCTATCCGGTGCATCAGTTGATGTGGAATAAGCAAAGCGATGCAAGCTTGCAACACGGCACTTTTGTACCACCAACGCTGATTGAACTGCCGCATCTGGATGATCTGGAGCGCGAAGTGTTTGGCCCGGTACTGCATGTGATTCGCTACCGTTATGGACAGCTTGATCAACTGCTGGCGCAAATCAATGCCAAAGGTTATGGCCTGACCATGGGCTTGCATACCCGTATTGATGAAACCATTCATAGCGTGATTGCCCAAGCCGAGGTCGGCAACCTGTATATCAACCGTAATATTGTCGGTGCTGTGGTCGGGGTGCAACCTTTTGGCGGCGAAGGCCTGTCCGGGACTGGACCTAAGGCCGGTGGACCACTGTATCTCTACCGCTTAATGCAATACTGCTCGCAGAAAAAGCTGGCTCAACCATTTGCGGCGCAGGCTCAGCATCCAGCAGCAATGCCTGCCCTGTATAACCAATTGGTGGACTGGGTACAGGCCGAGTTCCCGCAGCAGCTGATTCAACTACCGGAGAAAATTGCCACGGGTCAGAGTTTTAACCTGACTGGTCCAACCGGTGAAAGTAACCAGTATACGATTTTGCCACGTCATGCCGTGCTATCCCTGGCTGAACAGGAGCTGGATCAGATTCATCAGTTACTGGCAATTTTTGCAGTCGGCAGTCAGCCGGTGGTTCTGGCAGAAAACCGCTTCATGCTGAAATATCTGCCGAAAATGCCGCCAGAGATTGCCCAGCGGATTCGCGTGATCCCAGACCTGCTGCATGGCGATTACGATGCAGTGCTGCATCATGGTAGTTCGGTACAATTGCTGGAATTACAGCAAACGGTAGCGCAGCGTGCCGGGGCAATTGTCGGCATCAGCCATCTCAAACCGAATGATCCGAAAATTCCGCTGGAACGTCTGGTGATTGAACGGGCCATCAGCATTAATACTGCTGCGGCCGGAGGGAACGCCAGCCTGATGACGCTGGATTAAAGCCGCTCCTTTTCATGGTGTTATTCCTCTTTGCCAAACCAACTCTCCCTGGTCTCTGTTGGTTTGGCTTTTTTTATCTTTGCTCTCGCAAGTGATGTATTTCCCGGCTTTAATCTGCCGATCTGTTGAGCTGAAGCTCGATTTCTTCCCTCACGCTACCGCAATTTAAGGTTTGCACAGAATATCTTTAGGCATCTGCCTGAAACTTTGTTACCATCCCCTGTCTCAATGGGTTTGTGATTTTTACTGCATATGACTTCATCTTATCAGCAACAACTTGATGCCAAAGTTGCACGTATTTCTGCACAGTTTGCCGAATTTAATCCTCCAGCACTGGAGGTGTTTGCCTCGCCTGAACAGCATTTCCGTATGCGTGCAGAATTCCGGATTTGGCATACCGAAGATGACCTGTTTTATGCCATGTTTGAACGCGATGAGCAGCAGAACAAAAAAGTCATTCGAATTGATGAATTTCCAATTGCCGATGCCAGCATCAACCAGTTAATGCCGGTACTGCTGAATGCCTTAAAAGCAGAACCGCTGTTATCCAATCGCCTGTTTGAAGTGCATTTTCTGGCGACCTTAAAAGGTGAAATGCTGGTTTCACTGATTTATCGCTGTCCATTAACTGCAGAGTGGGAAGCGCTGGCCAAACAGCTGGCCGAGCAACTGCAGATTAAAATTATTGGCCGGAGCCGTGGCCAGAAACTGGTACTGAGCGATGAGTTTGTGGTGGAAGAACTGCAGGTCTTTGAACGCCAGTATCAATACAAACAGATTGAAAGCAGCTTTACCCAACCGAATGCGCGCGTTTGCCAGCACATGCTGGAATGGGCCTGTACGGCTGCCGGACACTCTAATCAGGACCTGTTAGAGCTGTACTGTGGTAATGGTAACTTTACCCTGCCACTGTCGACCCGTTTTAATCGCGTCTTAGCCACAGAACTGGCCAAATCTTCAGTCTATGCGGCGCAGTGGAATATTGAGCAGAACCAGATTGACAATATTCAGGTGGCGCGTTTATCTGCCGAAGAATTTACCCAGGCCTACAACGGCGAGCGTGAATTCCGCCGTTTGCAGGAAGCCGGCATTGAGATGTCCAGCTATCAGTTTGATACCGTGTTTGTAGACCCACCACGTGCCGGTATTGATGCCGAAACCTTAAAACTGCTACAACGTTTTGAGCGGATTATTTATATCTCCTGTAATCCGGATACGCTGCATGACAATTTGCAGACTTTGGCCAGCACCCACAAGATCACCCAATTTGCCCTGTTTGACCAATTCCCTTATACCCATCATGTGGAATCTGGTGTCTTACTGGAAAAGATCTAAAACAATTTGTTTCAAATTATATTATTCAGTCCGAAAAGGAAGATTTTTTAATCTTCCTTTTTTCTTATAAAAACAAGCAACTTAGTTATAATCAAGGCTTATAGCCATCATAATTACGTTTAAACTGTTACAAGCTATCGAAATTTCTAGAGTCTGTTTGCTGCTTTTATCACTTTAGTCGACTTGCATTAATTTTTAAATTGGCTATATTTCGAGCTATGTTAGGTTGCAAATGAAGGCTCTATGAGTTTTTGGCAAAAGCTGTTCGCTCAGGAACAGCAAAACGAGCATAAGAATCAGATTGCTTGTGTTGAAAATGATTGCTCTTGTAAGACAAATGAACAGCTTCTTGAAGCTTTAGCAAAAGCGACAGATGAAGATGTGATTATTGGTATTAAAAAGGTTCTCGCTTCGCGCGGCTATAGCCGTAAAGAGTTGAATGAACTTCAACATTTACCCCTGCAATAGCAGAGTCTGACCACAGAAAAAGGCATTTAGAATTTCTAGGTGCCTTTTTTATTGGTCTGATTTTAATCAGATTTCTTAGTTTTGACATTTTTTTCATGTATGCTCAAGGGCTTAGATCAGTCTTGATCGTATTTTTAATTCAATACATAACAATAAGGACACCATGATGAACAACAAAATGATCGGCGCTCTTACCGTTATTTAAAACCTACTCAAACCTACTCAATGTGGGTTTGATGTTTAATTCCTACTTCACCATCAAGAACCTAAAGCATTTGCTTTAGGGATTACCTCAATTCCATAGGCTGTCACGGTGTAACTCACCGCCTTAATCACCACTTATGCAGTGATTAAATCTTTATCCGCATATCGCAGGATATTAATTGATGCATTAACATCACGATTTTGGATGGTTTGGCAAACTAAGCACTTCCACTCTCGCGCAGAAAGTGTGAGAGATTGATTTAATTCACCACAGCACGAACACATTTTACTACTTGGGAAGAATCGACCAACCGAAAGTACCGATTTTCCATGCTGTTTGGCTTTATAAATCAACTGCCTTTTAAACTCATAAAAACCCATATCGGATATAGCTCTTGCGAGTTTACGATTCCTCAACATGCCTTTAACATTCAAATCTTCAATTGCAATCACATCAAAACGTGTTACCAAATCCGTTGTGACTTGATGAAGATTATTCTTGCGTAGACAGACAATTTTATAGTGCAGGCGAGATAGCTTGGCTTTTGCTTTTTCTCGATTCTGACTACCTTTTTTCTTACGACTAAAAGACTTGTTGAGTCGTCTTAGTTTTGCAAGCTGTCTTTTAAGTGGTGCGTTAGAAGGAATAACCTCACCATTTGAAAGGGTGGCAAGATTAGAGACACCCAAATCAACACCGATACTTAAACCTGTTTTCGGTTTAAGCTTTTCGATCTGGGTGAGTTCGACAGCGATTGATACAAACCACTTACCACCTTGTTTAAATATTTTGGCCGAGAGAATTTTACCCTTATAGCGCAGATTCTCAGTCATTTTCACCCAACCCAAATTAGGGATTTTAATAGACCGACCCTTGACGCTAAATTGATCATTTGATAATGAAAAACGGTCATCCTTGCCTTTTTTTCTTGGCTTGGGGTATCCTGATTTGCCGTTAAAAAATCTATCAAAAGCACTACCCAACTGCTTAATCGCCAACTGTGGTGCGCACTTAGTCACTTTCTTCATGAAAGGATATTTTTCAAATTTAAAAGTGTTTAGGTGTTTTCTTAATTTACTCTCTTTAGGTCTATTAAGAAGCATTTCATTCACCGCAACATCATAATACTCACACTGATCTCGATATTCCTTATCAGCCTTGTATTGTCGCTGCCACTCTCTTAAAGCCCAATTATACGACAAACGAGCAACACCACTTGCCTGAGCAAAATGGCTTGCTTGTTTATTATTGGGCATCAATTCAATGATATGCCCTCGTATAAATCGACTCATAGTGCTTCTTTGACCGCCTGTATTAACTTTTGGTTCTTTTTACTTCGGCTTCCATATAATCGTGCTGAAAATACAGTGATAATTTCCAGGACATCTTGAGCCAGTTCATCCTCAAAACTCAAATTTTCACCCTGATTAATAATTACAATTTCAACATTCCGAGCTTCACATAAAGCAAAAACCAATTCAGCACCAAAACGTAATAATCGATCTTTGTGGGTTAAAACCAATCGACCAATTTCATTATTAATAATTCCATCCAAAAGAGCCTTAAGCCCTTTTTTGTGATAATTCATCCCTGAGCCTAAATCACTAATAATCTCAAATGTCCATCCCTGCTTGGCACAGTACATTTCCAAAACTTGTTTTTCTCGCTCAAGATCAGCCTTTTGATCGTGACTAGATACTCTTGCATAAGCAATAGTTTTTCGGCTGTTCTGGATTGATAGATCATGGATAAGTTCAGGTGTGATCTTGCTTAGATCGTAACGTCTGTGATTTTTTGGGGTTCTATCTGCGACTAAAGTGCCTTCCTCATCCCATCTTCTTAGGGTTTGGATGGAAACACCCAGTGTTTTAGCTGCAACACCAATACTAACATATCTACTCATTTGTATATAATAATATAGAAATAAGTAGATTTCAATTAGCAGTTATTAACCCTTCCACTGCTCTGCCTGGCCCTCACAGGCTGCGACCGTATGCCGGCAGAATGTGAAGAAGCCTGGGACAAGATGGACAGCTTGAGCACAAAAATGGGGCTTTCGGAAGAACAACGTCAATTCCAGAAAAAACAGTTTGAGGCCGGAATCAAAGAAATGTCGACTGAAGATGCCAAACGCCTCTGCAGCCAGCAAACCCAGACCTTAGGCATTATTGGCCAGTAGATTTTTCTGGCTCAGTCGCGCAGGCTGAATCATCAATATACGCCAGCATCGGGCCAACTGCGCGGTACTGGCGATGGCGTTTTAAGGCCGCAATATACACAGAAGATACTGAACCATCCAAGTACAGCGCATTCGGTGTCTTAAGCTGCTGCTGAAACAGCCGGGCAAAGTCATAAAAATTTATTGGCTGCTGGCTGATCACAAAATACAGGGTAGCGTCTTTCAGCCCAACGCCATTGCGGATTTTTCTGGAATCGGAATCCGGAATAAAGTTTGGGTTAATTTTTCCGTCAATCACCAGCATCGGGCCAGATTGGGTGGCATATTTCGGTTGCACATTGGCCTGCTGATACTGCTGGGTGGTCATCAACAGTGGCTGCTTGTCCCAGGCCAGTACCCCATTCGGCTGAATCAGAAAATTGCCCCAGCCTTGGGTCTGGGTATTTAACTGGCTTACCCTCTTGCCCTCTTCAATATACAGCCCGACGGGTGCATAATCGGCATGGAACATCCCGGCATTCATGGCAAATTCCAGCTGCTGGCACGGTTGCAGATCATCCTGGAGCGCAGTGAAATAACGATAGGGCTGCTGTGCTGTATTCTTTAATACCAGCTTCAGCTGCGCCATTGATCGGATTTCCGTGACATCAAAATCACCCAGCCTATGTTTCAGCTGCCAGCTGTAGATTTGCGCCTGTGCCTGTGCCCAGTTTGCACTGCAAGCACCCAGCAGAATCAGCAGTTTTAACAGCGGTTTGGCAGTAACTCGTGCAAAGTACTGTCCTAACTTTTTCATTGCATCTGTTCCCTGTTCATCGTTGTATAATTCAGCCATTCTTGTCGCCACCCTGTCGATTCTTGTGCCAAGAAGCAGTACACTAGAGCTTTAAAATACACCTGTCACTTTACTAATGTCACAATGCTCAAGCAGAACACACGGTTCCCTTTAGGGGCGCATCTGATTGTCAAACATTTCGGCTACACCCACCACGGGATTTATGCCGGACGTGGTCGTGTTATTCATTATTCCGGTTTTGCGCATTTATTTAAAAAACATCCCATCGAAATCACCAGCCTAGACAAGTTCAGTCATGGCAAACCGGTGCATGTGCAGCATTATGATCAACCCAAATATAAAGGCCGTAAAGTGGTGCGCCGGATGCGTTCACGGATGCATGAAAATAATTATCACCTGATTATCAACAACTGCGAACATTTATGCACCTGGGCCATTACCGGCGTGGAAAGCAGTCCGCAAGTCTTCCGGATGATGAACCGCTTAACCACCATTGGTTATGTCAGCTCCTTAATGAGCTATATGAACAGCATGATGCTGACCCTGACCACCACCTGTTTTGCCCTGGTGCTGTATATTAAAAAGAAATTGCGCGACAAAGCCAAAATGCAGATGCCGACCCATCTGTTTTATAAACACGATGAAAAGAAATAACACACCGGATCATCTGTAAATCAAATTTTTTTTAATTTAACGGTAAGCGTCCGCTGAACCCCATGCCTATTTTTTAATTTGAGTTGGATTTCCAGCGATGTGGCAGTAATTCTTCTATTTGGGTCGCTTTATGCGTCGGCAGCCTTTTCAGCGCATCACTTAAATAGGCATACGGATCCAAGCCATTCAGCTTTGCTGACTGGATTAAAGTCATGATATTCGCCGCTCGCTGGCCGCTGCGCAGCGAGCCAGCAAACAGCCAGTTCTTGCGCCCTAAGGCCCAAGGTCGCATTTGATTCTCTACCCAATTGTTGCATATCGGTAGATTGCCATCATCCAGATAACGGCTTAAGGCTGGCCAACGCTTCAGAGTGTAATTGATAGCCTTGGCGGTAGGAGAACTCGATGGCACTGTCAGATGATGTTGGTTGAGCCATTCATATAGTTGTTGCATCACTGGTTGACTATACTGTTGTCGGTATTCGCGGCGGTCTTCCGCTGTACCATCGGTCTTTTTCCTGAGTTCTGCTTCTATCGCATACAGTTTCTGAATCAGCACTAATGCCTGTTCAGCGACCTGACTTTTCCCAGTTACATGCAGTTCATGGAATTTACGACGTGCATGGGCCATGCAGCCCACCTCAATGACCTGGCCTGATTTAAAGCGTGCTTTATAACCACTGTAATCATCACAGACTAGATAACCCTGCCAGCCTTTCAAGAACTCTGCAGCATGCTGGCCTGAACGACTATCCTGAAAGTCATAGATCACCGCCTGAACTGGATTGTACTGTGTAGTGGCATAGGCCCAGACATAACCTTTCTTCGGTTTTTTATCATTCTCACCCATCCGCATGATGGTGACCGGTGTTTCATCTGCATGCAGCACCTGCTGTTGTAGTACCACCTCTTTTAAGGCATTGGCCAGAGGTTCCAGTTCTACACCGCAGCGACCTATCCAGTCAGATAAAGTTGATCTAGAAAGTTCGATTCCCGCCCGCTGATAGATCAGACGTTGACGGTACAGCGGCAAATGATCGGCATATTTCGATACCAAAACATGGCTGAGCAGTTCAGGTGAAGCAATGCCTTTATCAATCACATAGGCGGGCATCGCTTGCTGAGTCAGAGTGTCACACTGATCACAGACCCATTTACCACGCACATGCTGTTCCTTATAGAACTGTGCCGGTCTGAAATGCAGTTTTTCACTGACATCTTCGCCGATACGACGGAGTTGGCAGCCACAAGCACATTGGGTTGATGCAGGTTCATGCTCAATACGGATGGTGTGTAGATGATCTGGCAGTGGTCGACGTTTAGGTTTATTGGTTTTGGCTTTCTGTGTCACTGCATCGGTTTTATCTGCATTTAGCCGTTCCAGTTCTAGATCAACCGCGGCAATATCTTCTTCAACCGCTTCATCCCACAGGTGGATTTGTTTTGCAGTGAGATGTTCGTTTTTACTGCCGAATTTGTGCTGTTTAAATAGTGCGAGTTCATGCTCGTATTTTTGATTGAGAATAGAAAGATGTTGAACTTTAGAATCTAATTGCTGATTGGTGACTTCAAGATGTTGAACTCTGGCATCTAATTGCTGGTTTGATTGTGCTAGAGACTGATGCTGCAGTGCCAACTGTCTGGTGAATTCCAGCAGTTGTTCATGGGTCAGTTGGCTTAAGTCAGGCAGCGTATTCATGACCGCAGTATGCCTGAGGTCATGAGAAGAATGAAATAGAACGTTTGGAGAATAGCAGAATGGAACAGCCTGGTTTAAAGCATCGTCACCACCTGCTGTCGTCCAATGCGCTGCCAGGGCAAACCTTGGATCAGTGCCTGTAACTGTTCCGGGCTGAGGGCCACGGTTTCACCTTGGTGAACTTGAGCCCAGTGAAATTTGCCCTGTTCCAGCCGCCGGGCACACAGCCAGATGCCCAGTCCATCATGTACCAACACTTTCATGCGATGGCCACGTTTATTACAGAACAGGTAAGCACAATGCGGTTTAATGTAGCCAAAGGCTCTCACCACCTGAGCCATGACAGTATCCATTCCTGCTCGCATATCCATGGGCTGGGTAGAGAGCCAGATCTCATCAATGCGGATCATGTTGCAAGTGCCTTGAGTAATTCTGCTAAAGCAGATATTTCTGATACTTGCCATTTCAAGCCAATTTCTGCTTTTGAGTGGGGTAAAGTAATTTTAACTTTTAACATGTCAGTAGGAGTAGGATCTAATGGTGCAGAGCAAGATAAGGCAATAAATGCAGGTTTATTCGGTAGTGGTGAGCGATCATTCCCTGGCTTAGCATCAATTAAGCGAATCCATTTGGATACAAGATTTGTATTCAATCCATGTTGCAAAGCGACTGAAGCAATTGAAACGTCCGGTGCTTTACAAGCCTGAACGATCTGCTGTTTAAATTCAGCACTGTATGTTCTTCGTTTTTTCGCAAGAGATGCGATGGATGTCTGATTATTTGTAGTCATAAATTTAAGTCCCCACTTGTTTCTAAGTGGGGACTAAATTAAGGCTTATAGGATGAATTCAGAAGGTGTGTTCAGCGGACGCTTACATTTAACGTGCTACTTCCTTTCAACGTTTACTTTCCATTTTCAACACCGCATAAAAAAGCCCGCTGAGTCCAGCAGGCTTTTTCAATCATCTAGCAAAATGCGCTTTTATTTGCCCGGTTTGAAGCTGTCTTTTAAGTCCAGAATACGGTTAAACACTGGTGTTTCGCTGGAATGATCATACTGATCTGCCACGAAATAACCTTCACGTTCAAACTGGAAACGATCTTCTGCTTGCGCTTGCGCTAAAGCCGGCTCAATAACCGCTTGTACCACTTTCAATGAGTCCGGATTCAGATTCGCCAGGAAGTCATCGCCGACTTCTGGGTCAGATTCGGTGAACAGACGGTCGTAAATACGCACTTCAGCTTTCACGCCTTTAGTGGCAGATACCCAGTGAATCACGCCTTTTACTTTACGGCCTTCCGGATTCTTACCTAAAGTTTCAGGGTCGATTGAACATTTCAGCTCAATAATTTCACCCTTGTCATCTTTAATGATTTCGTCGCACTTGATCACATAAGCATGACGTAAACGCACTTCACCGCCCGGAATCAGACGTTTAAAGCCTTTTGGTGGCTCTTCTTCGAAATCTTTACGGTCAATATAGATTTCAGAGGTGAGCGGAATGACACGCTCGCCCATATCTACGTTTGGATGGCGCGAATGAGTCAGATCCATTTCTGCTGGCAGATTGGTTAACGTCACTTTTAATGGATTCAGCACGGCCATACCACGCGCTGCGGTATTTTCTAGCGACTGACGGATGCAGTATTCCAGCATTGCCACATCGACAATCCCGTCAGACTTCGACACACCAACGCGCTTACAGAAATCACGCAAGCCTTCCGGAGTAAAGCCACGACGACGCATACCCACTACAGTTGGCATACGCGGGTCGTCCCAACCCTTAACAAAACCACCTTCCACCAGACGGCGCAGCTTACGCTTTGAGGTAATGGTGTAATCGACGTTTAAACGGCTGGATTCATACTGACGTGGTACCGCCGCTGATTTTACCTTTTCCACCACCCAGTCATAGAACGGACGGTGATCCTGGAATTCAAGCGTACACAGTGAATGAGTAATGCCTTCAATCGCATCGGATAATGGATGCGCATAGTCGTACATTGGGTACATTTTCCATTTGTCACCGGTCTGGTGATGCTCGGAATGTAGCACACGGTACAAAATTGGGTCACGCATATGTACGTTTGGCGATGCCATATCAATTTTGGCACGCAATACCGCCTGACCTTCGCCCAGCGCACCATTACGCATCTGTTCAAAACGCGCCAGGTTGTCTTCTACAGACGCATCACGGTATGGTGAGTTTTTACCCGGCTCGACAAATGAACCACGATTCAGCTTGATTTCTTCAGGAGTTTGCAAATCGACATAGGCATCACCCTGTTCAATTAACTGCACCGCCCAGCTATACAGCTGGTCAAAATAGCTTGATGCATAGCGTGGCTCGCCATTCCAGTTAAAGCCCAACCATTTCACGTCATTGGCAATACCATCTACATATTCTTGTTCTTCGGCATCCGGGTTGGTATCGTCAAAACGTAAGTTACATAAACCGTTAAATTCTTCGGCAATCCCGAAATTCAGGCAAATTGCTTTCACGTGACCAATATGTAAGTAACCGTTCGGTTCTGGTGGAAAACGTGTGATCACTTTTTCAGTACGGCCTGCTGCCAGATCATCGGTAATGACCTGACGCACAAAATCTAAGCCCGGCTGTTGTTCTTGCTGCGCAGCATCGACAGAGGCATGGTTACTTGGTGTCGGGGTGTTAGGCAGAGATGAAACAGCATCATTCGGCTTCATAGTTAATAAATCACTTCTAGATAAAAATTTAGGATAATTAAAACGCTATTCCCACTTTTTAACAAAGAAAATAACGTTTTTACTTGCCTTGTAGTTTACAGTTTGCTTATGCTTCTCTCAACCAAAAAACCCATGGCTTTTTTGTCCATGATTAGGAGATAACACAATGAGTTTTCCTCAAGTCGAATTAAACACCAACAAAGGTCGTATTGTTCTTGAGCTTAACACTGAAAAAGCACCTAAAACTGCTGAGAACTTCCTTCAATACGTTCGTGACGGTTTCTATGATGGCGTAATTTTCCACCGTGTCATCGATGGTTTCATGATTCAAGGCGGCGGCTTTGATGAAAACTTCAAAGAAAAAGCAACCCGTGATTCAATCGAAAACGAAGCAGACAACGGTCTGAGCAATGACGAAGGGACCATTGCAATGGCGCGTACCCAGGCTCCGCACTCTGCATCTGCTCAATTCTTCATTAACGTGAAAAACAACTCCTTCCTGAACCACACGGGCAAAACTGCACAAGGTTGGGGTTATGCCGTATTTGGTAAAGTAGTTGAAGGTATGGATGTAGTTGCTGAAATCAAAGGCGTACGTACAGGCAACCGTGGTTACCACGCTGATGTTCCACTAGAAAATGTGGTGATTGAATCTGCCAAGATCATTTCTGAATAAGAATCCCTCTCAACCTCCCTTTATTTAAGAGCGTTGGGAGATTCCAAGGAAAAGATTGTGACCTATCTGTTTATTTCAGATTTACATTTGTCACCTGATCACCCTCGACTCGTTCGGGGGTTTTTAGATTTATTACGTGCTTATCAGGATCAAAACACCCAGCTGTATATTTTAGGCGACTGGTTCAATGCCTGGATTGGCGATGACTACACCGCCCCTTGGCTGGATGAAATTGTCAGCGCTTTAAAACAGTTTAATGCCGCAGGCAATCAGCTGTATTTTCAGGTCGGCAACCGCGATTTCGCACTGCATGAGGTTTTTTTACAGCAGTTTAACGGGCAATTATTACCTGAAATTGACACCCTCACTATTGGCCAGACCCGCTATCGTCTGGAACATGGCGATGCCTTGTGCACCGATGATGTATCCTATCAGCGCTTTAAAAAAGTTATCCGTCATCCGCTCGTGCTGCGTCTGTTAAGAAAAACTCCGCTGTCCTTTCGCAGCAAACTGGCCAACGGTTTTCGCAAACAAAGCCGCGCTTCTAAAGAAGTTAAATCGTATGAAGTGATGGATGTGAATCCGGCTGCGGTAACGCAGGCTTTGGCCGAGGTGGATGTACTGATTCATGGTCATACCCATCGACCAGCCATCCATGAGCTGAATGGCAAAAAGCGGATTGTGCTGGGGGACTGGCGTGCGCATGAGGCACTAATTCTGGAAATTGATCCCGAACAGCCTACCACTCACCTGCAACTGAAACGCTGGACCTATTAAGCAGCAGGTGGATGACTATAAATCCCCACCTCCTGCATCATCTGTCAGGTTAATAATGACCGCTTAATACCCCCCTTCAGGTTTTACCCAGCTCGCTCCGGTTTTATATTTGGCCAGCAGCTCACGCAAGGAATTCATTAATACGCTGATATCGACACCGACAGCGACAAATTCGGTACCCAGTTCAATATATTTTTGCGTCACGTCATGTTGAGTCGATAAAATCCCGGCCGCTTTACCCGATGCGCGAATTCGTTGAATTGCATCAACCACTGCGTTTTGCACGTCAGGATGGTTCGGATTGCCTTCATAACCCATAGTGGCAGATAAATCTACTGCGCCAATAAATACCCCATCAATGCCCTCGACTTTTAAGATGTTATCCAGATTTTCCAGCCCTGTAACTGACTCAATCTGAATCAGCAAACAGTTATTTTCATGTGCAGTGGCATAATAATCCGGAATACTGTTCCAGCGTGTGGCACGTGCCAAAGCCGCACCTACACCGCGAATCCCTTCCGGTGGATAACGCACTGCTTTAACCATCAGTTCGGCCTGCTCCACGGTTTCCACCATCGGAATCAATAAGGTTTGTGCGCCAATATCCAGCAACTGTTTAATAAGCTGCACACTGCCAATTGGCGGACGGACCACCGCCTGTGACGGATAGGCCGCAATACTTTGCAGCTGGGCCAGTGTGGTTCTTAAATCACTGGGCGCATGTTCCCCATCAATCAGCAACCAGTCATAACCGGCATTGGCCGCAATTTCAGTGCCATAGGCATCGGCCAGACCGACCCATAAACCAATCTGCTGCTGGGTTTTTAATTTATGTTTAAAGTGATTACGATAGTCCATCGACAGGCTCGCTATAGTCCACACCTACTTCCATTAAATGCCGATTTTTAAAAATTGCCAATATTCAAAACCACTGTTGTGATTTGATTTAACACTTAATCGGGCAATAACTGAAAATACGATGAGCATATTTTAAGGTTAATTTTGACAATAAAATTGCAGCGAATATGCCATCAAAGCCATCAAAATGGCGTATGATGCTGAAGGTTCAGCCTTTCTCAATTTATCCTTATTGCTGGAGTATCTTTATGGATTTGCTCGACGTCGTACGCAGCCGCTATACCACCAAAGCCTATGATCCTGCAAAAAAAATTCCTCAAGAGCAGTTTGAACGCTTTCTCGAAATTCTCCGTTTTACCCCCTCTTCTATTAATATCCAGCCTTGGCATTTCTTTATTGCCGAGCATGATGCAGCCAAGCAGCACATTGCCAAAGCCCTAGTCGGGAAATATGCCTACAATGCGCCTAAAGTCTTAGATTCTTCTCACACCATTTTGTTCTGTACCAAAGCCGATATTAGCGATGAACATCTGGACAATTTGTTGCAGCAAGATGATGTCAGCGGCCGTTTTAAAGATGCCAGCGCCAAGCAGGGCCAGAAAGACAGCCGTAGCGGATATGTGGATTATTACCGCAATGAAAAAGGTGATATTCAGCGCTGGGCCGAAAACCAGACCTTTATTGCCTTGGGTCAGATGTTGCTGGCTGCCGGTATTGAAGGTGTAGATGCCACCCCGATTGGCGGCTTTAATGAACAGATTCTGACAGAAGAACTAGAATTACAGGACAAGGGTTTAATTCCATCGGTGCTGCTGACCTTGGGCTATCGCAGTGAGCAGGACTTTAATGCTAAACTACCCAAGTCACGCCTGAATAAAGATGAAATTTTCACCAAATTGTAAGAACTACATTACATAATACAGGGACGAAAGTCCCTGATTTCGGCTTGATTTTTGCTTTCCCTTTCACAACACAATAATAATAGACCGGAGAAGAAAGATGTCTATCCTTGCCCAGCTCCCAATGAAGTTTGAATGTCGTCAATGCAATAAACTGTATTTACATCAATATCAGCAGGAAAAACGCCATTATCCTCATTGTCCGAGCTGCCAGAAAGCCGGTCTGTTACTGGGCATTGCCGAACTTCAGGACCTGATCAAACATCCGCTGATTTTTGCTGCCAGCTTCATCAAATTCAAGCCGTCATCGCATAAGCTAAACACATCACACTGATGATACCCAGACCCAGCCCGATGGCGGTGCTGGGTTTTAATTTTTCTTTAAAGAACAGCAAACCGCTGATTACCCCTAAAATCACCACCAGAATATTCATGCCGGCAAATACAACCGCCGGTGAATCTTTTAAAGCCATATGTGCTTTGACATAAAACGCGATATTGGCAAAATTCAGCATCCCCAAAATTAAGCCTGCCACTATATTTTTGCCACTGCCCCAGCTTTTGTGCTGAATCAGAATATACCCCAACGATAAAATAAAAGCGCAGATGAACATTAGGTTCAATACCAGCGCAAACTGCAGGCCTAAACCGGTGGTGTATTTCAGCAACACATCAATCAGCGCATAACCGACCCAGACCAAAGCCAAATACAGCATACCCGCCTGGGCGGACGATGAACCGCCACGATGCGAATATAAAATACACAGTACCGCTGCAATCCCCAGCGCAATCCCGACAATTTTCAGGCTATTAAACTGTTCCTGGAAAATAAAATAGGCCGCAGTTAAAGACAGCACCACCGACAGCCGCTGGGCAATTTCGGTTTTTAAAATTCCGGCAGTTTGTAATGCTTTGGCTAAAAACAGGAATACGCTTGGCAATAATACCCCTAAAGCCAGAATCAGCAGCCACGGCGTGTCGGTGAGGGACAGCTGTTGTACATTAGGCTGAAACCACCAAAAACACAGCACACTGGCCGAGGCATAATTCCAGCTGATCATCTGCAAAGGTGAATAGCCGCGGTTCTTTGCGACTTTCAAGAGAATCGACACCACCACACTACAAATGGCCGCTGCTAAAATCAGTTCCATGATCTACTCTTATTTATATGCATTATGTGATCTGCTCTGCTGCACTATAGCGGTTCAGATACAGAAAAGCCCACGCAATGTGGGCTTTTTTTTATAAATACTTCACCAGGAATTATTTATAACGATCTACCATTTTCTCTAAAGAAATTGGACGGATCTTGTCGGCATTGCCCGCAGTACCAAACGCTTCGTAACGTGCAACACAAATATCTTTCATTGCATCGACCGTTTTAGCGAAGAATTTACGTGGGTCAAACTCGCTTGGTTTTTCAGCCATGAAGCGACGCATTGCACCGGTAGAGGCCAGACGCAAGTCGGTGTCGATGTTAATTTTACGTACACCGTGCTTGATCGCTTCAACCAGCTGCTCAACAGGTACACCATAAGTTTCCTTGATGTCACCGCCGTACTGGTTGATCACTGCCAGCCATTCTTGTGGCACAGAACTTGAACCGTGCATCACCAGATGCGTATTTGGCAGTGCCGCATGAATTTCTTTAATACGGTCAATCGCCAGAATATCGCCTGTAGGTGGACGGGTGAATTTGTATGCACCGTGTGAAGTACCCACTGCAATTGCCAGTGCGTCTACATTGGTGTCTGCTACGAAAGAACGTGCTTCTTCAACTGAAGTCAGCAATTGAGAGTGATCCAGTACACCTTCTGCACCGACACCATCTTCTTCGCCGGCCATACCTGTTTCAAGGCTGCCCAGACAACCGATTTCACCTTCAACAGAAACGCCACATGCGTGCGCCATTTGTACCACACGACGGGTCACATCTACGTTGTATTCATATGAGGTTGGGGTTTTACCATCTTCACCCAGTGAACCATCCATCATGACTGATGAGAAGCCCAGCTGGATAGAACGTTGACAGACGTCAGGACTGGTACCGTGATCCTGGTGCATCACCACCGGAATGTGTGGCCATTCTTCAATTGCAGCCAAAATAAGATGACGTAAGAATGGTGCGCCTGCGTACTTACGGGCACCTGCAGATGCCTGTACGATTACAGGTGAATTCGTCGCATCTGCGGCCAACATGATTGCGCGCATTTGTTCTAAGTTGTTTACGTTAAACGCTGGTACGCCGTATCCGTGTTCACCGGCGTGATCCAATAGCTGGCGCATTGAAATAAGAGCCATAATATCCTCCCAGGTAATGCTGCATATTCTACATGGGGATTTGTTTCAATTCAGCAACAAAACGTCGTATTTAAAAAAAATCCCTGCCAATGCAGGGACTTTTATACAAATTACTACAATTTGTGGGACTTTTAGAATTATTGTGCTTCAGATGCTGGTGCTGCTGCGCTGTCTGGGGTTGCGGCATCTGCTGGTGCATTGGCCACTTCTTCAGGCACATCGGTATTGTTTTCATCCAGTACTGGCTGATCAATTGCATCAATCGCCGCTTGCTGTTCTGCAGAAATTTGCTCTGACGCTACAGCTGCTGATGCATCTGCAGTGGTCGCTGTTGCATTGTCGTCTTTTTTAGCACATGCAGTGAAAGCTAAAGATGCAGCAAGTAACGCGGCAAGAGTTAATTTTTGGTTCATCAGAATATCCTACAACCCGGTGATTTTTGATCATAATATTTCAGAAACATGACAGTTTTATGACTAAAAAATGAAGTGCATAAAAAAGGCTGACCGAGGTCAACCTTTTGTCATCTTGCAAGCGTGTGCCAATTAAGCACGTTCTAGCAATACGGCAACTGCTGGTAAGGTCTTGCCTTCTACAAACTCAAGGAAAGCACCGCCACCAGTTGAGATATAACCGATTTTGTCTGCAACCTCATATTTGTCGATGGCAGCCAAGGTGTCACCGCCACCTGCAATTGAGAAGCCTTCTGATTCGGCAATCGCTAAAGACAGGGCTTTGGTGCCTTCACCGAACTGATCCACTTCGAATACGCCAACTGGGCCATTCCAGAGAATGGTTTTAGAAGTTTTCAAGATCTCAGCAAATGCTTTTGCCGTTTCTGGACCAACATCCAGAATCATGTCGTTGTCAGCCACATCTTCTACTTTTTTCACGGTTGCTTTGGCAGCCGCCAGTGAACCCAAGAAGTCATCAAAGTTGATTTCAGATGCATCTGCAACTACCACATCCGTTGGAAGTGGTACAGATACTTTGGCAGCAATGGCTTTGGCTGTGTCGATCAAATCATTTTCACAGAGTGATTTACCCACGTTGTAACCCGCAGCTGCCAGGAAAGTATTGGCAATACCACCACCCACAATCAACTGGTCGCAAATGTCAGACAGTGACGTTAATACATCCAGCTTGGTGGATACTTTAGAGCCGGCAACAATGGCCACCATTGGTTTTTCTGGTGTTTGCAGTGCACGGCCCAAGGCATCCAGTTCAGCAGCCAGTAAAGGACCTGCTGCGGCAACTTTGGCAAGACGCGCAACACCTTCAGTTGAGGCTTCTGCACGGTGCGCAGTACCAAATGCATCCATTACGAATACATCACACAGCGCTGCATATTTTGCTGCCAGCTCAGGATTGTTTTTCTTTTCACCCACGTTAAAGCGGCAGTTTTCAAGTAACACCACTTGACCTGCTTCTACCTCTACACCATCCAGGTAGTCAGTCAATAATTTGACTTCCTGGCCCAGTGCTTCGGTCAGGTAAGCTGCGACAGGCGCAAGTGATTGTTCAGCTTTAGGTTCACCTTCAACAGGACGACCCAGGTGAGAATACACCATTACGGCTGCGCCTTTTTCCAAAGCCGCTTTAATTGTCGGTAAGGCAGCACGTAAACGCGCATCGCTGGTAATCACACCATTTTTCACCGGCACGTTTAAGTCTTCGCGGATCAGAACACGCTTTTGTGCCAGGTCGAGGTCAGTCATACGCTGAAAATTCATGTATAGCTCACTTTTTAGATATTAAAATCGCCAAGATTCTAAATGATTATGCAGAAAAAGGTTAGCTTCTTTTGCAGAAAAGCTAACGATTGCCAAAGTTTTGTTATGATAGGAAAAAAACAGACCTGATAACTCTTATGCCTATGTCTATACATCCAGATCCAACCCTGAACCGTTTAAATGTTTTAGGCGAGCCTTTGGCCAGCTGCTGTTTTGACCCGATTACCGGCTATTTTCGTAATGGCTTTTGCCATACGGCGCCCACGGATCTGGGCCAGCACACGGTCTGTGCACAAATGACCTCGGAATTTCTGAACTTTTCCCAGAAAATTGGCAATGACCTGATCACACCGTTGCCTGAAGTCGAATTTCCGGGCTTAAAACCGGGTGATTTCTGGTGTATTTGTGTGACCCGCTGGGTTGAAGCCTATCAGGCCGGTAAAGCACCACCCGTAAAAATTCAGGCCTGCCATCAGGCGGTACTGTCTTACGTTCCCTTAGATATTTTGATGGAATATGCTGTCTAATGAAGCGTCCGATTATTCTGGCGTCCAGCAGCCAGACCCGTAAAGAACTGATGGACCGTTTAAAGCTCGACTATCAGTGTATGACACCCTACATCGACGAATCACCGCAAGGTGAAAGCCATGCTGATGATCTGGCCAAACGGCTGGCTTTTGAAAAAGCCCAGAGTATTGCCGAGCAATATCCTGAAGCCATTGTGATTGGTTCCGATCAGGTGGCGTGGCGTGAAGGTGCGCCCGATATTTTTATTGGCAAGCCCTTAAGCCCGGAAAAAGCCATTCGCCAGCTGCAGGCCAACTCGGACAAAATTGTCTACTTTAGTACCGCATTAAGCGTACAGCAAAAATCCAGCGGCTTTGAACAGACCCTGGTTGAACACTATAAGGTCAAATTCCGTAAACTGAGCCTGGATGAAATCGAGCGCTATGTGGCACTGGAACAGCCGCTGCATTGTGCCGGCAGTTTTAAATGCGAAAGTCTGGGGATTAGCCTGTTTGAACAGATGATTGGCCAGGACCAGACCACCTTGATGGGTATGCCAATGATTCAGCTGTGCCAGATTCTCCGCCAGCTTAATCTGCAGATTCCCTAAACACTGTAATGCAATACCCAAAATGATCAGGTGCCTGTCCTGATCATTTTTTTCGCCATCTTTTCCCTTCTGCCACTTTTCTAAATTTCCTTAAGATGAAGTTCATCACTTGCACCACCGCACAACTCAAGGGACAATAACAGCTAAATTTATGTTGTAGTTATTTGACATGTCTCAACCTTTAGACGTTTTAGGCGGAATCACCGCTGAACAATTCCTTGCCGAATATTGGCAAAAAAAACCGCTGCTGGTGCGTAATGCTCTGCCTGAAATTGCCAATATTCTTGAGCCGAGTGATGTCATGGAGCTGGCACTGGACGAAAATATCAGCGCCCGCTTAATCAAGCAGAAAGATCGTGATCCGAACCAGTGGTCCGTAAAATCTTCACCGCTATTAAAAGCCGATTTCCAGAAAATGCCAAAGCTGTGGACGCTGCTGGTCCAAGCGGTAGATCACTACTCTTTTGATCTGGCGGAACTGTGGAAAAAATTCCCGTTTATTCCGCAGTGGCGCCGTGATGACATTATGGTGTCGTACGCACCAAAAGGCGGTTCGGTCGGCAAACACTTCGACTTCTATGATGTATTTCTGGTGCAGGGCTATGGTCATCGCCGCTGGCAACTGGGCCAGATGTGTGATGCCGAAACCGAATTTGTTCCAGGCCAGCCGCTGAAATTACTGCCAGAAATGGACGTCAATTTTGATGAAGTGCTGGCACCAGGTGACCTGCTTTACGTACCACCAGGTTTATCGCACTATGGCGTGGCCGAAGATGACTGCCTGACCTTCTCTTTCGGTTTCCGTATGCCAAACATCAGCGACATGATGGATCGCGTCAGTGACAAGTTTTCTGACAACCAGTTGCTAAAAAATCCGTTGCAAGATCTGATCCGCGACCAGATCAGCCCGATTGGACAAATTACCCAGCCGGAACTGGAATATTTAAAAGCCGAATTGCTGGCACAACTGCACAACTCGACCGTGTTGGAAGATGCCATCATGAGCCTGATGTCAGAGCCAAAATATCCAGACAATATTCCAGAAGCAGAAGAAATTGGTACTGGCGATCTGGAAGATGCGCTGGATCAGGGCTATCAACTGATTTTAGAACCGGCTTCACGCCTGCTCTATACCGAAGAAGATGGCGAGTTACTGTTCTGGGCCAACGGTGAAGGTCTGTATATTTCGGATGAGTTTGCGCCTTTACTGAAGCAGATTGCTGATGGTGAACTCGTCGAGCTGAATGAAGACCTGTACCATGAAGTCATTTTGGAAGATGTAGCCCAGTTACTCAATGATTCTGTACTGATGCTGCTGCCTGCCGAAGATGCAGAAGATGAAGCCGAAAAGACTTAATCCTAAGGTGATACCACTAAAATCGCCTTGATTAAGGTATAACCGGGTGTAGAGTTCACCTTTAACTCTGCACCTATCCGCGCCAGACGCAGCTTCATACTGCGTACGCCAATACTCATCCCATGATCGAGCACTCCATGGGTATCAAATCCAATTCCATCATCCTGAATACTTAAACATAAAGTCTGTTCATCGGGAAAATCCAGTGTCACTTGCACATGCTTGGCCTGACTGTGCTTCACCACATTGGTCAGACTTTCTTCCAGCACCCGCATCAGGTTCAGACATTGCAGCGGTGTCGGTTGCACTACCCATTCACTGGCAATGTTCCAGGTGGCCCGCATCTCAACTTCATCCATGAGCTGGCTAAAACGATGACGCACCGGCGCAATCCATAACACCGGCGTTTCCGGCACTTTGGCGCCAATTGAGGAGCCACTGTCAATAATTTGCCGCAAATCATCACGCAGTAATTTCAAAATCGACAGAAACTGGCGGTTACTCATGGGCTGCTCGCTCTGATCAACCATAATCATTGAACGCACCAGCGAAGCACCCAGGCCATCATGCAAATCATGAGAGAGATGAATCCGCTCCTGCAAGCGCACATTTTCCAGTTCCAGATAATGCTTTTCCGACATGCTCTGTTTTAAGTCTTCACGAACCTCAAACACCCGGTATTCCAGTTGCTGGTTAAACTGCTCAATTTTCTGCATGCTTTTGGTGGTGCGAATCCCGAGAATTAATGCAATAAACAGCGTCACCACCGGTGAGGTATACGGCGATAAGGGCTTTAAATCGGTATCAAACGGCGCAGCCAACAGTGCAATATCTAAAGCGGCAAAGATAATAATCAGGCTTAAACAAATCACCAGCAGGATATTTTCTACCCGCGGCACGCGGAAGGTTAAACGCAGCAGATACAGGAAAACCCCGAAAAATAGCAGGCTATAGCCTAAAAATACCAACCCGAAAACGGTTTGTGCATAATCGAGTGGCGTTACGAAAATGCCCAGAATCACCGCCACCGAACAGATAAAAGCGGTTTCTTCCAGTATCGGAAATTTTTTATCAACAAAACGTAGCAAATAGACAATGAACGACAGAATATACAGTACAAAAAAGGCGATATTGGCCTGTGCCGCCATCACGGTATTCGGGAAGGGATAAGTTTCTGTACTAATAATATTGGAGACGAATAACAGCCACAGCAAACAGCTTAAGGCAAACCAGCCATAACTAACTTCTTTACGCCGAAACAGCCAGATTACCAGACACAACACACCCAAGGTCGCCGATAAAATTGCATTAATCACAAATAAGGTACGGCGATCCCAGATCTGTTGCTGATATTCCGTATAACTGTTATAGACATTCTGGAAGGAAACATCACCGAGACCGGCAGATTGAAAAGCATAGCCCCGCACATAAACTAAAATTTCATTCTGGTCATGACGCAGGCCGCTAATCGGTAAAATCCAGTAGCGTGGCATATTCCAGCTTTTGGAGAGTGGTTCTTCCAGATGCCGGTTTGACCAGATTAAATCGCGGTTTAAAAACACCGCACCCGCACTATTTAAATAATTAATAGAAAATACAATCGACTGATCCAGCACGGCCGGTTCCTGACAGGACCAGTTCCAGACAATTTTGTACCACACCCCGCCGTTATAATCCGGCCAGCGCTCGTTCCAGCGATCAGGCAAAGTCACAGGTTGCCATCCTGTATGTGGATGGCTATGAATATCCGGTGTCTGTACGGTGCTGACCGACTGAATATTAACCTGACAATACGGGTCTATGGCATAGCTTTGCTCTGCATACGCACTCGATAGACAAAGATAAAGACAACAGCCGCACCAAAACTGGAGCAATCTGTAGATCATAAAATGCCTAATGAGCGCGCTGTACTGACTGCCTTGGTGCGTTTACTCACCGAGAGCTTGCGATAAATATGCTTGATATGACTTTCCACGGTATAGCGCGACACAAACAGCTGCTCGGCAATTTCCCGGTTACTCAGGCCCTGCGCGACCAGATTTAGAATTTCATGTTCACGGTTGGTCAGTTGTTCAATATCTTCATCGGGCTGTTTAAACGGCTTGGCAATTTCCTGTGGTTTCTGTACTGAAATCTGCGACAGTATTTCCCGGGCAATAAAGGGATCAATCGGTGCGCCGCCTCTTAAAATACTGCGAATGGCCATGATCACTTCAGTATCGTCGCGTTCTTTTAACACATAACCGGTAGCGCCCGCCTGAATGGCCGAAAACAGGCTGTTTTGCGTACTCCAGGCCGAAATCACCAAAATTAGTACACTGCTGTCTTTGGCCCGAAGCTGTTCAATCAGTTCAATTCCATTGCCATCTGGCAACCCCAAATCGACCAGCGCCAAAGACACCGGCTGTTCTTCAATTTTCTGTAATGCTGCTTTTAAATGGCTAACAAAAATCAGCATGTCATTGCTGTAGCCCATTTCAAGGAGGATATGTCTGAGGCGTGACTGAATCATGGGTTCATCTTCCACAATCAGCACAGGGGCCGGTAATATTGATTCTGTAATGTCCACTGTCTTCCCCGATCTTTTAACTTTCAATATAGCGATATTATTAAACGGTTCTCTATCCCTAGAATTAAGGAATTTCAGAGTGTTAGCACTGTTATTTTTATGATTTCAGCATAGCAGCTATTTTTTAATTTTTATAGATTTTATTGCTCATTTTTAAGCTGTGCTAAAGCCCTTGCCAAATTTCACAAATCATTACTTGTATGCCCTATTCAGAATCTGCACAGTAATACTAGATTGAATTCGCAATGGAAAAATCATAATAATGCCAAGTCCAGCCCAAGCCATTCGCCATAAACTTTTAAATACTTTTTTCTCCCGTCACTCGGTCTGGTTTGCCTGTATTTTAATTGCGCTGGGCATTACATGGCTTAGGCTATTTTATGAGCCACATTATATTTATTATTTTCTGTCCGATGGCGTAATTAACTCGCTCTGGCTGATCACCACGCTGCTGAGTCTGGTCGGTCTGTATGATGTCATTCAGACCAAGCATTCCATTCTGAAAAACTACCCGATTATGGGGCATTTCCGGTTTATTTTTGAAGATTTCCGCCCCGAAATTCGCCAGTATTTTATTGAGGCCGATCAGGATGCCCAGCCTTTTTCCCGCATGCAGCGCAGTCTGGTCTATCAACGTGCCAAAAATGAAAATGCCGATAAACCTTTTGGTTCGATTTTGGATGTGTACGAAGCCGACTACCGTTTTATTGTGCATTCCTTGCGCCCCTGCCCACCGGCTGATCCGAAAACCTTTCGGATTCATATTGGCAATGAACAATGCAGCCAGCCTTATAGCGCGTCGATTTTAAATATTTCTGCCATGAGTTTTGGCAGCCTGAGTGCCAATGCCATCCGTGCCTTAAATAAAGGTGCCAAACTCGGTGGCTTTTATCATGACACCGGTGAAGGCAGCCTTAGCCCGTATCATCTGGAATATGGCGGCGATATTGTCTGGCAAATTGCCAGTGGCTACTTTGGTTGCCGCACCGCAGAAGGTTTATTTGATCCGGAAAAATTTGCCCGTCAGGCCGGTAATCCGAATATCAAGATGATTGAACTCAAGCTTTCCCAAGGTGCCAAGCCGGGCCATGGCGGTATTTTACCGAAACATAAAATTTCAGAAGAAATCTCGCAGATTCGTGGCGTGCCGCGTGACCGCGATTGTGTGTCACCTTCACGCCATCCTAGTTTTAGCACCCCAATTGAAATGCTGCAATTTTTACAGCAGTTACGCGATTTATCGGGCGGTAAACCGGTGGGTTTTAAACTATGTATTGGTCAGCCCTGGCAATTTATGAGTATCGTCAAAGCCATGCTGGTGACCAAAATTGTGCCTGACTTTATTGTGGTGGATGGCTCGGAAGGCGGTACCGGAGCCTCCCCGATTGAGTTTAGTGACTATATTGGTACGCCGCTGCGTGAAGGCTTACTATTTGTGCATAACACTTTGGTTGGCGCCGGCCTGCGCAGTAAAATCAAGCTCGGGGCGAGTGGTAAAATTATCAGTGCCTTTGATATTGCCAGTACCTTTGCCTTAGGCGCAGACTGGGTCAATTCCGCTCGCGGTTTTATGTTTGCTGTCGGCTGTATTCAGGCACAAAGCTGCCATACCAACCAATGTCCGGTCGGTGTCGCCACCCAGGATAAAGACCGTCAAAAAGCGCTGCATGTGCCCTCCAAAGCAGAACGGGTCTATAACTTCCATAAAAATACCATGCATGCCCTGTCGGAAATGATTGCGGCAGCCGGTTTAAAACACCCGGCCGATATTCGTGCCCATCATCTGGCGCAGCGAATTAACGACCGGGAAATTAAAAACTATGCCCAGCTGCATTTCTGGCTCAAAGAAGGCGAATTACTGAGCTGTGAAAATAAAGATGAAGAAAACTTTTATTTTCGCATGTGGAATTTGGCCAAAGCGGAAGAATTTTAAAAAAGAGGCACCCGCCTCTTTTTTATGAAATGGAGGAAAGCTTAATAATAAGTCTTGGAATTCGAAGCATGCAAAAAGGCTGGAATCAAACCGGTTAAGGCCGCACGAATATCCGGGCGCTCATTAATCAGTTGATGTGACCCTTCTTCCAGCATCAGCAAGGTTTGCAGGCGGAATTTACGCCGGATAAACTCGATGTTATAGCGCCAGTCCACAGTCTGATCCTGCGCGCCCTGGGCCAGCCACACCGGAATCCGGCACGCTGGTCGCTGCTCCATTTCCAGCATCCATTTGGACATGGCCAGAATCCAGTCCATGCCCATCATGCGTGGTTGTAACGGATCTTTTAAGCGCACAAAACGCAAAAATTCCGGGTTATGGTTATTGCGTCTGAAATGGCGTGGCACTTCGCGTTTAATCCGGCGGATAATCCCAAGGCCCACTGAATTATGCCACCAGGCACTTTTGGCCGGACGGATGAGAGGTGACAGTAACAGCACCCGCTCAACAAACGGATTCTCCCGGCGCTCGGCAAATTCCAGTAAATGATGCATCCAGATCGCACCACCGGTACTTTGCCCTACCCCTAGCCAAGGCTTAGGCAATTGATCGGCATTGCGCACATATTGGTAAATGGCGTGTAGCACCTGCTGGTAATGATCAAAATTCTGGATACTGGCGGGCGAGCCATTACTTAAACCATGGCCGGGCAAATCATAAGTCAAGACACTAAAGCCCTGCTCCAGAATTTCTTTGACAATCGGCTGATAAATGCCGCTGTGCTCCAGATAGCCATGCAGTAAAAACACCGTACCTTTGCTTTTTTCCAGCTTGCCCGCTTCAAGTTTAGGCTGAAATACCTGCACATGCAGTTTAAACAGTGGCATTTGCACATAACCCTGCCAATGCTCGCACTCTAAGCTGTCAAAACCGTAAAGCTGACGATAGGCCTGAATATCTACCGTGGGCGCATAAGGCCGGTTCAGGTTTAAAGGCTCCAGCACCTGCGGCGTGGTATCGCGGCTAGGAACCGGTAAATCCAGCTGTTTCAGCACACTCGGATTTAAAAACGGGATATTCGGCATTATGGCACCTCCCGGCAGTCGCTCGAACCAAACAGCATATCGCGGATGGTGGCCAGCATTTCATAATTGGCACGGCGGCTATGATCATAGTTCTGCTCACTAGGCTGCCATTGGGTTAACTCGGTTGGAATTGGCGCGACCACCGGCACGGTTTCAATGCCGTTTAAGGCAAACAAACGGCGTGTGCGCGGCATGTGATATTGATCGGTGATTAAAATCACCGTTGGTGCGCCGCCTTTTTTCTGTAGCAGCAAGGAACTAAAACGCGAGTTTTCACAGGTGTTCATACTGCGATCTTCCAGCAAGTTGGCTTCAACCCCGCGTTCTGCCAGCCATTTCTGCATATAAGGTGCTTCAACACCGCTCAGCACAATGGGTAATTTATACTGTTTTTCAATTTCTAAGGTTTTTTCTAAACGTAGTCGTGTGTAGTTATTCACAATAATATCTTTTTGATTTTCATGTAAGGTCAGACCGCCGCCCAGAACCACAATTGCATACGGCTGGGAAGTTATTTGCGGCTTCTGGCTATTTTGTTGTTGAATCAGTGCGATATCCTGAAAAATTTCTTCATCAACCGGTACGGTTTCAACCGCTGCCACTTCATGGGTTCTTAAAAATTTCAGATACTGTTCCATTAGGGCCTGATTTTCAGAGCTGTCTAACTCCAATAAATCCTGTAACTGCTGTGAAGGCTGTGCAAGTTGCGCCTCAGATGCGGAAACATCGGCCAGCAATGGAATTTGCGGTGTGCTGTCCTGCTCTTGTTCCTGCTGACTGCGCTGCTCATCCTGAATTAAAGCCTGCAAGGCTTTATAGCGTGCCTGAATGATGGTGAGATTCTGTGAATTTTTGGCCTGAATCTCTTCTTCCATCACTTTTAAATAAGCTTGCCGGGCAATCCACAAATTCGAGCCAGGTTCCAGATTTTCCTGATCGGTCAGTGCCCCCATCTGCTGGCTTTGTGCAGCCACTTCATTGACCTCCACCGGCACAATGGTATTCAGCACTTTAATCACAAACTTGGAATAAAACGGCGAATAAATAAAAACCACCAGACAGCCCATCAGCACAAATAGCACAGCCGCCATTTGTACGATACGCACCATCCAGTGAGTTCTATTCATAAATGTCTAACCTGATTAAAAGGTATTGTGGGGAATAATCAGCCCGGCGTCATTAAACAGCACCGGTTCTGGTTCTAAGTGTATCCCAAATTTTTGGTACACGTCCTGCTGTACTGCCTGATATGTTGCCTGAACATCGGCCAGGGTCGCATTGGCATAATTGACAAGCACCAGTGCCTGCTTGTGAAACATACCGACCATGCCCAGCTGCTTCCCTTTCCAGCCAGCCTGATCAATAAGCCAGCCAGCTGCAATTTTGACCTGACCTTCGGGTTGCGGATAATGCGGCATGTTCGGGAACTGAATCGCCAGCTGTTCATAGACCGCGGCAGTCACCACCGGATTTTTAAAGAAGCTGCCGACATTTGGAAATTGCTGCGGATCTGGCAGTTTACTTTGACGGATCTGGATCACTTGGCGTTGCAGGTTTTCAGCGGTTTGCTCATCACCCACAGCGGTTTTTAAATCGCCATAATTCAGTTTCAAGTCCGGTTGTTTCCGTAGCTTGAATGTGACATGGGTGATGATATAGCGGTTCGGATTTTCTTTGAAAATACTGTGGCGATAGGCAAAATGGCAGTCACTGGCCAGAATTGAATTAAACTGGCCGTTATAACGGTCATAAACCTGTACCGATTCAATAAATTCACCAACCTCAACCCCATAAGCGCCAATATTCTGTACCGGTGATGCACCGACCAGACCGGGAATTAAAGCCAGATTTTGCAGGCCAAATAACTGCTGCGTGGTGGTCCAGAGCACAAAATCATGCCAGACCTGCCCCGCACCGACGCGAATGGTGCTGAAATTGTCATCTTCATTCAGGAATTCAATGCCCTGAATATCCATATGTAACACCAGCGCCTGAATCTGCTCTGGCAGCAGCATATTACTGCCGCCCGATAAAATCAGCACATTCAGCTGCTGCAACTTGGCATAATTTAAGGCCGCAATTAAATCATCGGTGGAATGCACCTTAATATAATGAGACGCATTTGCAGCCAGATTTAAGGTATTAAAAGGCTTAAGCTGGACCTGATGTTGAATGTTCATATTCTTAAACCTGATTTAAGCCAATTCTGTTTTTAAAATATTGATCCAGGCCTGTGCGCTGGACTCACACTGATCCAGCACGCGTTCAAAGCCATCGGCTTCGCCATAATAAGGATCAGGCACTTCATGACGTGGATATTGTGGATCATGTTCGCTCATTAGCGCCACTTTTGCACGTAGCAGTTCTGCACCATATTCTTCGGCCGCATGATGCTTTAAATGCTGAATATTTTGCAGGTTTTCCTGATCCATCGCCAGAATCAGATCAAAATCCAGAAAATCGCGCGTGGTTAACTGACGGGCACGCAAGGCAGATAAATCATAGCCACGCTGCAAGGCATGTTGCTGGCTGCGCGCATCGGGCGCTTTGCCCGGATGATAATTACTGGTGCCGGCAGAATCGACCCAGATATTCAGTTGCTGTGCATCACAATAATGTCTGAACACCACTTCCGCGGTAGGTGAACGGCAGATATTGCCCAAACAGACACATAACACCTTGTATGGCGTTCTGGATGACATAACAACCTCAAAACTGCTTTCTTTTAAAGTGTCTTATGTTAAGTTATTTGCAGGATGAATCCTATATTGTCACTATAGATAAATGTTGATTTAAGTATAAAAATTAAGGATAAAGCGTATGAGCCCATTTCAATTCCAGACTGTGCCCAACATTATTGCCGGACTGGGCAGCATCCAACAGCTCAAAGCCCTCCTGACTGAACAGAACAATCAACGTGTGCTGCTGGTGACCGATCCGGGAATGGTGCAATTACAATTGCATGCACCTGTTTTGGAAACTCTCGAAGCTGCCGAATGTGATTACCGCATTTATGCCAGCGTACAGGCCGATCCACCGGAACATATTGTGCTGGAAGCCGCCGAATTCGCCCGGCAAAACCAGATAGATACAGTCATTGGTTTTGGGGGTGGCAGCTCGCTGGATGTGGCCAAAATTATTGCCCTGCTGGCCCATCCTGAACAAAAACAGCAATTGCATGAGATGTATGGCGTCAATCAGGCGCAAAAACCGCGTTTGCCTCTTATTCTAATTCCAACCACGGCCGGCACCGGCTCGGAAGTCACGCCCATTTCCATTGTCACCACCGGCGAAACCACCAAAACCGGCATTGTATCTGCTGCCCTATATGCCGATGTCACCATTTTAGATGCCAACTTTACCCAAAACCTGCCGGCGCACATTACGGCCGCCACCGGTATTGATGCAATGGTACATGCCATTGAAGCCTATACCTCCAAACACAAAAAGAACTTTTATGCCGATATGCTGGCGATTCAGGCACTTAAACTGCTGAACCAGAATCTGCATCTGGTGCTAAAAGATGGTAACAACATGGAAGCCCGTCAGAATATGCTGGTCGGCTCGATGCTGGCCGGACAGGCCTTTGCCAATGCACCGGTGGCAGCAGTCCATGCACTGGCCTATCCGCTGGGTGGACATTTTCATTTGTCGCATGGGCACAGCAATGCGCTGGTCTTAACCGAAGTGCTGAAATTTAATGCACCAGCCGCCAAGCAGCAGTATGCCGAATTGATGACCTTGCTCGACCCATCCAGCAAAGGCTGTGTAGATGGCTTGTGTGATCTGTTTATTGACCACATGCAAAACTATCTGGACCGCAGTGGTCTGACCTTAAAACTGAATGCCCTGAATGTACCTGAAAACATGCTGGAACAGCTGGCCGAGGATGCCATGTTACAAACCCGCCTGCTGCAAAATAATCCACGCGACATGGAAAAACAGGATGCGCTGGCCATCTATCAGGCGATTTATCAATAAGGCTGAAGCTATTTAAAGTTGTGGTAAATCAAAAATATAAATTTTCGATCTATTCAGGGATGACGTCTTTTTATGAAACCGGTAGCCAAAACCCGCGATCAATATACCTTCTTTTTACCGATTCAAACCCGCTGGTCAGACAACGACATGTATGGTCATGTCAATAATGTCATGTATTACAGCTACTTCGATACCGCTGCCAATGCGCTGCTGATTGAGAAAGCCGGACTGAATATTCATCAGGCCGAGATTATGGGGCTGGTGGTAGACTCTGGCTGCAGCTTTTTAGCCGAGCTGAGTTATCCGGAAGTGATTGAGGTCGGTGTGGCGATTGCAGCGCTGGGCAACAGTTCACTAAAATATGATCTGGCGATTTTCAAGCAGCATCAGCAGCAGGCTTCAGCTCAAGGACATATGGTGCATGTTTTTGTCGATGCGCAGCAACGTAAAAGCACCCCGATTCCAAGCGAAATGCGGGATGCCCTGTTACCTTATCTGCGTTCTCAGTAAACGGTTGAAATGGTCTGACGGTGGTTATTTCAGCTGGATATTCTGCAATTCGCCATCAAAACTTTCGAGCAGCGATTTAACCTTCGGCTCCTGATGCAGCAGCTCACTGGCGCGTTGATAGGCACGTACTTTACGTTCCTGCTGCAAGCTATACGGCGTCACCTCTGTGACCTGTCCATATTGCACTTTCAGGAAGCTGTTTGGCCACTGCTGTTTCAGCGCTGCTTCTAAATGCTGTAACTGCGAATTTAACAATTGCTGATACTGCTCCGGAATATGGAAAACCGACTCAGCTTCAATCTGTCCGGTCATCAGGCCGTGTTGGGCCAGTTCCTGAACCGCCGGTGATAAATCACTATTACGGAACCAGTATTCCCATTTTTCCACACTCCATTCGCCCTCTAAGGACTGTACCGGCAGTTGCAGAATATCTTGCGGCATCAGGCGTTGATCAGCACGTGGAATAGCGGTATTGTCTACAGCAGCAACGACAGGCTGATTGGTGGATGGCATCGGCGCTGGCTCCGCAAATAAACTGTCTTGCGGACTGGAGTCCTGCGGATGCGTCAGCTCAGGCTGTGCGACAGACGAAACCGGTGCTGCAAGTTCAGCAGGCTGTTGAGTTGGCTGCGCAACGGCCGTTTCCGGTAAAGGTGCAATTTCATCAAACAGGAAATCATCACTGCTGGCCTCCTCCTGCGTTGCCGGCTGATCAGCGCGATCATCTTCATCTAAATCAAACAGCACTTCATCTGCCGCCGGATCAAAAATCATCTGCGCAGATGCCGCTTCTGCCGGTGTAGTCACCGGATGGTCTGGTTCGGATGGAGATGCAACTTCAGCAACCTCTAACGCTTCATCCTGCAGAAAATCATCTGATGATGGTTCAGCAACGGGTGGGTTTATAGCAGCAGTTTCAGCTTCTAATTCATCCTCAGCTGAAACAACGGGATGCACCGGTTCAGGCTGCGCGGTAGCTGACTCAGCGGCCGGTGCTACAGCAACTGCGTTGCTTTGTGCGCTGACCTGCGTCAAGGGCACTTCATTTGGCTGTAAGGGACGGAAAGCCAGCAGACGCAGCACGCACATCTCAAAGCCCTGCTCCTGGGTAACTGCCAGCTGTAAATCTGCGCGACCTTTGCTGGCAATCTGGTAATACAGCTGTAAATCCTGAGCCGAAATGCGCTGCGACAGCTGGGTAATTTTCTGGTTAATTTCGGCGCTATATTTCAGGCTTAAATCCGGCAGATATTGCAATAAGGCCAGCTCATGCAAAGTCGAAATCAGCTGATCCAGCACCAGTGATACATCCAGTGCCTGCTGACGGAACTGCATTAACAGTGCGCTCACGCGCGCAGTCTGGTTCTGATGAATCGCCAGAATCAGGTCATAAATAATGGTGCGGTCAATCAGCCCCAGCATGTCTTTGACATCCTGATGATGAATTTCACCCTGACCATAGGCAATGGCCTGATCGGTTAAGGACAAGGCATCACGTAATGAACCTTGCGCCGATTCAGCAATTTGCCAGATTGCATCCTGCTCGGCCTGAATCTGCTCTTTGCTGAGAATTGAAGATAGGTGCTCGGTAATTTCATCTACTGCCAAAGGACGCAAGGTAAATTGCAGACAACGTGAAATGACCGTAATCGGGAGCTTTTGAGGATCGGTGGTGGCAAACAGGAATTTAACATGCTCTGGCGGTTCTTCCAGCGTTTTTAGCAAGGCATTGAAAGAGTGCGTCGAGAGCATATGCACTTCGTCAATCAGGTAGACTTTAAAGCGGCCTTGCGTTGGTGCATACGGCACATTATCGAGCAGTTCGCGGGTATCTTCCACTTTGGTACGTGATGCCGCATCAATCTCGATTAAATCAATAAAACGGCCTTCATTGACCGCTTTACAGGTCGGACAAACTTCACACGGCGTAGAGGTCACACCCGTTTCACAGTTCAGGCATTTGGCCAAAATACGCGCAATAGTGGTTTTCCCGACCCCACGAGTCCCGGTAAACAGATAGGCATGGTGTAAACGGCCACGCTCTAAGGCACTGGTCAGTGCACGAGAAACATGATTTTGTCCCACCAGCTCATTAAAATTACGTGGACGATATTTACGCGCAAGTACCTGATACATGTATGCTCCTTTTTACAGGTCTAAGCATACTGTTTTTTTAGTAAATAGTGAAATAAATGACGGGCGCATCCAAAGAAAAATCCCTTGTTCGCGCCAGCAAAAAAGGGATTAAAAATCAGTATATTTAGCAGATGATTAGCCAGTATTTAAACAGACTTGGCCAGAATAAAATCACTTTGCATTTGATAGCGTTTGCCTGTTTGATCTACACGAATCTCGAGCAATTGTTTTTCAAGATCGATATACAGCAAATTTCGGGTGTTGACTTGCAGCAGTTCAAGCTGCTGACGCGATGCATCTGCAAAGCGAATCCGCCCTTGAATCACTTCCGGTGCATTGTGCCGGCTCATACTTTCACGCACCAAGGTATAGGTTTCATCCTGATGAAGTTCTAAAGACACCGCCATTCCCGGGCAATCATCACAGCGCGATAAACAGCCCATACAAGGCGTAGTGCCTTTGAACTCACCAACCCACGCAGGAATTGCGCTCTTAGATTCCACCACCGTCTGTGACTGGCTTGAGTTTTGATCCTGAAATCCGAGTAGAACTGAACTGGCCACCAGCGGAATCAAAATGACTTTTTTCATCTTTGCACAACATCAAATTGACTAGTGCCAGAACATAGCACAAGGCTGGACCAAAAATCATCTCAAACTGTTTAAAACCAGCCCTTACGGCCTTTTAACACACCATCGGCACAGCGTAAGGTTTCCTGGGTTAATCCCCACAAGCGATAATCGCCGGTGATGGAACCGGTCGGAAAATTATGGGTATAAGCAAAACTTAAATTCCGCTCTGGATCACACCAGGCACCCGAACCATTAAAACCAATATGACCAAAGCCCGAAGATGCCGACTTGCCCAGGCTCAGAATGCGGTGATAGCCCAAACGCCAATGCATCGGCAGCGGCATCACCCGGTCACGGGCGGTATATTGCACCTGACTTAAGGCCTGAAACACCTGTGGTGAAATCAGTCGTTGCCCCTGCCATTGGCCACCCTGCGCTAGCATGGCATAGATTTTGGCCAGACTTTGCGCGGTAAATACCCCGGAGGCTGCCGGCACAATCGCCTGTAAACCGGCATCACTAAAGAATGAAAATTTCTTCATGCCTTTGGGAATCATGGCATCCTGAAAATCTTGCGGATGTTGTCCACTGAAGGCCATCAGCTTTTCTAAAGGCGATGCGGTACGTGCAGGTTTAGCAGCAGCCTGTTTTTTGGGAGGCTGGGCAGATTGGGCGGGCTGAGATGTGGCAAACGGTTGCGCCACCCGCGCTAATTCCTCTACCGGCACGCCAAAATAAGCTCCGTTTAATTCCAATGGCTCGCTTAAATGACGCTGCATCAATACAGCCAAGCTTTCATTACAGGCTTTTTCCAAGACACCACCGACCTGCCAGCCAAAGGTCAGGGGCTGATAGGCTGCATCACTGTTCGGCAGAAAACGCGGTTTGGCCGCGGCAATGACCTCCAGCATATGCGACCAGTCGGCCATTTCCGAGGCATCGGCAATCAGGTTACGGATATCGTATAAACCACTGCGATGGCACAGCATCTCTCTTAAAGTCAGCTGCTGTTTGCCCTGCGCTGCAAATTCTGGCCAATATTCAGCCACCGGCACATCATAATCCAGCCGCCCCTGACTCACCAGAATATGTGCCAGCGTGGCCAGCACGCCTTTTCCGGTAGAATAGCAGACCGACAGACTATCCGGCTGCCAGGCCTCATTGGCAGATTTTTGACCGGTATAAATATCAACGACTTTATGACCCTGAAAATAAACCACCAGCGCAGCGCCGCCTTGCGTTGAGCGGGCATCCTGAAAACGGCTAAACAGATGGGCTAAATCTTTAAATGGTTCTTCCACTGAACCACGATAATTCTGAATATCTGCACGCAGATAATCTTTTATGCTGTTCATACATCCTTTCCAGCAACAAGATGAACAATGAAAAAAGCCTAAATCCGGTTTGGACTTAGGCGCTATGACTTAAAGTGCGCGAATGCTACCGCTGACATGCGGCTTCTGATTCTTTTTGCTGCGAATCAGGAAGTCAGTATTTTGTGCCTGCTGTGCCGTCAAGAATTCCACCTGAGATGGCAGATACATTGGCAACTTAAACCAGACATCAGCTTCATACGCATCTGGCAACTGGATATTGGCCAGCGCTTTGGCTTTACTCCACATACCATGTGCAATGGCCTGTTTAAAACCAAAGGCTTTGGCGGTTAACGCATGAATATGGATCAGGTTAAAATCTCCCGATGTCAGCGCATAACGACGACCGGTATTTTCCGACACATCCCATTGTCCTGCCGGTACATAATCCGGTACGGCACTTTCTGCTGCTTTGGCCGCGGGCTTGTTGCCACTTTTCTGACGTGACAAATAGGTGGTTAAACCTTCCATCACCACTTCATTACCAACTTTAGCAGTGGTGATAAAATCAAACTGTACGCCTTTGTCATGTGGCTGCAATTCACCAAACTTGCAGGATAAAGTCAGCTGCTCATTCACGCCAACTTTACGGTATTGCTTGAGCTGATTGCGGATATGCACCAGACCTAAAATCGGAAATGGGAAAGCTTCCGCAGTCATCATGTGCATTTGCAGGCTTTGCGATAACACCGCCAGATAAATGGCCGGAATATAGCCGTTATTTTTAAAACCACAGACTTCGTTATAGGCTTTCAGATGTTTCTGGTCGACCTTGAATGAATCCACCACATATTCAACTTGCGGCAGAACTTTTTCACCCTTCGGCTTTTTAAAAATTAAGCCCTGAATCACTTTTGGATAGGCTAAATACGGCTTGGGAAGTTGACTAAAATGGCGAGTATTCATACTAAACCTTTGAAATATTTATCTTTTAAATCACCCTTTCTTTAATAAGAATTGGGTTTTCTATTTTAATTCCCTCAAATCCCTCCCGACCTCCCTTCAAAAAGGGAGAAGAAGTCCCCCTTTATTAAAGAGGGATTTTAGGGGGGATTCCGAGTGAGGGATATATTAAGCCCCTAACAGACTCTGACCACAAACACGCACCACGTTACCATTTAAACCGGTAGATGCAGTTGAGGCAAAGAAGGCAATGGTTTCTGCGACATCAACCGGTAAACCGCCCTGACTCATCGAGTTCATACGGCGGCCCGCTTCACGAATGGCAAACGGAATGGCCGCAGTCATTTGGGTTTCAATAAAGCCCGGAGCCACAGCGTTAATAGTCACACCATTTTTCAGCACCGGTGCCGTATATTTCACCACTCCAATCACGCCTGCTTTTGATGCTGCATAGTTGGTTTGGCCCAGGTTACCGGCAATCCCTGAAATCGAGGATACGCAGATAATACGGCCATTGGCATTCAGACCGTCATTTTCCAGCAGATAGTCGTTCACGCGTTCAATAGCAGCTAGGTTAATGTTTATCACCAGATCCCACAGTTCAGGCTTCATATTGGCCAGTGTCTTGTCACGGGTAATACCGGCATTGTGCACGATAATATCCAGACCGCCCTGTGCAGCAGCTGCCGCTTTAATCTGCTCGCCCGCATCAGCGGCGGTAATATCAATTGCCAAGGTTGAACCCCCAATTTCAGAGGCAACACGGTCCAAGTCAGCTTGTTGCTGTGGTACGTCCAGACAAATCACATGCGCGCCATCACGTGCCAATACATGCGCAATCGCTTCACCAATACCACGGCTGGCACCAGTCACAACCGCGGTTTTACCTGCCAGTGGTTTAGCCCAATCCACATCGACCGTGTCTGCTTTAGAAACACGAATCACCTGACCCGATACATAAGCCGAACGCGGTGACAAGGCAAAACGTAAGCTCGATTCCAGGTTCGCTTCAGCGCCGTCATCAACATAAATCAGATTGGCGGCAATGCCTTTTTTAAACTCCTTCCCGACCGATTTAACAAAGCCTTCCAGCGCACGCTGTGCAATTGCATGTTTTACCGTTTTGGCGGTTTCCGGTGTGGTGCCGATCACCACTACACGGCCAGAGGCCTGAATCTGGCGCGCCACCGGATTAAAGAAGTTATAGAGCGCATTTAACTGTTCAGAGTTCTGAATGCCTGAGGCATCAAAGACCACCGCTTTAAATTTAGATTCTTTATCGCCCGCGTTAAAAGCACACAGGTTTAAACCGGCTTGTGCAGCAGCCTGCTGTAATTCTGCATTATTGCCGGCATAGCTGTTGGCATGGATATTGGCCAGAACCTGGGCAATTGCACCTGATAATGTGCTTTCCGGCGCTGCGCCCAACAAAACTGCACCCTTGACCACAGGCGTCGCGCTGTCAAAACGCTCAAGGAAAGTTGGGGATGGCAGGCCTAAATTTTTAATGACAAATTTACCAATTGGAGATTTTGCAAAAGCTTGGTATTGGTCAGTCATGATTATTATCTCTCAGACAAAATGAATTTGTGATTAATCTAAAGTTATCCTTTAGCTTCAATATGATGTCAGATACTTTGTATTTCAATAGATCGATCAGTTTGTTATGAATAATACTTGAGATCATATACAGATGACTTGACCTGAAAGCATTCTGCAATGTCATTGTAGTCAATTCAGGCTATTCTAGATTATGCTAATGTAACCCCTAAGAAGATCATCAACATGCTTGGAAAAGCCTTATGAGCAAAACAACTCAAGAAAATCCGGCGGTCGAAAATTCTGCTACAGAAACTGTGTCAAATACATCAAAAAGTACAACGCGTACAACCAAAAGTTCTGGCACGGCAAATTCGTCAGCAAACCCTGCGGCTAAACCTGCACGCACCCGTGCGGCATCTACCCGTAAAAAAAGTACAACCCCTCCTTCTGAAACTACAACTGAAACATCTGGTCAACAGGATAATACCATGAGCCAAAACACTGTCCGTCGCGTTGCGATTATCGGTGGTAACCGCATTCCATTTGCACGTTCAAATGGCGCTTACTTCACTGCCTCAAACATCGATATGTTCACCGCCGCTTTAAATGGTCTGGTAGAACGTTATCGTTTAGAAGGCCAACGCCTCGGTGAAGTCGTTGCCGGTGCCGTACTCAAACACAGCCGTGATTTTAACATGACTCGTGAGTGTGTACTGAACACTGAATTGGCTCCTGAAACACCTGCTTACGATATTCAGCAAGCGTGTGGAACCGGTTTGCAGGCAGCTTTTTTAGTGGCCAATAAAATTGCTCTGGGCCAAATTGAAGTCGGTATTGCTGGTGGTGTCGATACCACTTCCGATGCCCCGATTGCTTTTGGTGACGGTTTACGTAAAGCCCTGCTGGAGCTGAATATTGCCAAAACCGGTAAAGACCGCTTAAAAGCGCTGACCAAAATCAATATCAAAGACCTGATGGATGCACCGAAAAATGGTGAACCACGTACCGGTCTGTCAATGGGTGACCATCAGGCGATTACTGCGCTGGAATGGGGCATCTCGCGTGAAGCGCAGGATGAACTTGCTGCATCTTCACACCAGAAAATGGCAGCCGCCTATGAAGCAGGTTTCTTTGATGACCTGATCACACCATTCTTAGGTTTAGAGCGTGACAACAACTTGCGCCCGGATTCTTCAGTAGAGAAACTGGCTAAACTGAAACCAGCCTTTGGTAAAGGTGATGCGCGTACCATGACCGCAGGCAACTCAACCCCACTGACCGATGGTGCATCTTGTGTTCTGCTTGCTTCTGAAGAATGGGCCAAAGCCAATGGTCATGACGTACTGGCTTACTTAACCTTCCAGGAAACGGCTGCAGTTGATTTTGTCGAGAAGAAAGAAGGCCTGCTTATGGCGCCAGCCTATGCCGTACCACGGATGCTGGAACGTGCCGGTCTGACTCTACAAGACTTTGACTACTATGAAATTCACGAAGCTTTTGCTTCACAAGTGCTGTCGACCTTAAAAGCCTGGGAAGATCCAAAATTCTGTAAAGATCGCTTAGGTCTAGAAGCACCATTGGGTTCAATTGATCGTAACAAGCTGAACGTAAAAGGTTCTTCTCTGGCTGCTGGTCACCCATTTGCTGCAACCGGCGGACGTATTCTGGCGACTGCTGCCAAACTGCTGAATGAAAAAGGTTCAGGTCGTGTGCTGATTTCAATCTGTGCTGCAGGCGGTCAAGGTGTAACAGCGATTGTCGAGAAGTAATTTCCCCTGCCTTCACTGAAAAAGCCACTGCCTGGTGCAGTGGCTTTTTTTATGGACGTTTTATTACCTTTTTATTGTCTGCTCTTAAATTCATCAGACGTATTTTAAACAGACTCACGATAGGCCGGTGCATAGTCCAAACGTACCTCAATCGCGTCATAACCCCACTGGAAGATAAAGGTATAGACCAAAATACATAAGGTCAGGCTTAAATCCAGCAAAAAGGCCTCGGGCAGACTCATCTGCATGGCATAGGCCACCATTGGAATGGTGGCTAACATTAAGCCACCCTCAAAACCAATGGCATGTAAAATCCGTACTTTCACCGTACGCTGGAGCTGTCTGCGTGCTTCAAATTTTTCAAAAAAATGATTAAACAGCATATTCCACAAGACCGAGGTTACTGCCATGGCCACACCCAGGCTACCGGTCACTTCCAGCGGCATCTTGAAAATCAGGCTTAAAGCCAGGGCAATAATCACCAGTAAAATCAGTTCATAACTCAAGGCATGAATTAATCTTCTTTTCGACAACAACATGTTAAACCGTATCTATTTCATCAATTGCTGCCATCTTATTTTTAAATTATCGACAAATCGAGTTAGAATCTTTCAATATTATTGACAGGTTGCTGTCCATGAATGTGAACCAGGAACAGCTGATCATCTTTAAAACCGTGATTGAATGCGGTTCTTTTTCCGCAGCGGCGCGGCAACTGGGAAAAGTGCCATCTGCAGTAAGTATGTCAATTGCCAATCTGGAAATTGACCTGAACTTGAATCTATTTCAACGCATCGGGCGTGAACCGGTGCCGACCGCACAGGCATTAACCCTGTATGAAAAGACCGAGCAACTGCTGGTTGAAATGAACCAGTGGAAACAGCATGCCGCAGCGTTAAGTGAAGGGCTGGAATCAGAACTGAATATTGTGGTGGTTTCCGAGCTGATTCATAGCGACTGGACCCAGTACATTGCCCTGCTGCAGCAGGAATTTCCAACGCTACAGATCAATATATTTTCAGCGCCACAGGAAGATGCCATGCACATGCTGGTCGAACAGTCGGCGCAACTGGCAGTGATGTTTGAACGTGAACAGCTCGACAGTGGCGAGCAGTTTGTAGAACTGAAACGCGAAGCCTTGGTGCCGGTGGCGGCCCGAGATTTTGCCTTGGCTCAACAGGCACCGGTCAGCTTTGAAGCTATTTTGCACAGCCGGCAAATTGTGGTGGCCAGCCGTGACCGTCGTATTCAGCCGGAACTGTTATTTTCCAAACAGTACTGGCGCACTGATAATCATCATACTGCCTGCTCGTTAATTTTACAGGGTCTGGGCTGGGGTGTGTTGCCGCTGCAAATGCTGAATGAAAACCCGAACTTAAAGCAGCAACTACAGGTTTTGGACTTTCTGGATTTCTCGCCCAAGTTTGAATATTTTGTCGATCTGGTCTGGAGCCGTGAAAGCAAACTGGGGCTGGCTGCTCGTTTTTTGATTAATCACTTGCGCAATCAACGAAAAAGCACAAATTAGACACTGATCTGTAACGCTTTTCACTTGGGTTAAATCCAGTTTGTGTTATAAATAATTGCATAAGCAATAACCGAACAACTAGAGAAGCGGATTCAATGACACAGAACGCCTTAAACCAATTAAAACGCTTAACAACTATTGTGGCCGACAGCAGTGACTTAACTGCCATTGAAAAGTTTCGTCCTTTAGATGCAACAACCAACCCGTCTTTAATTACCGCGGCGGCTGAACAGGCCGACAGTAAACCGCTTTTAACCGAAGCCTTTGATCAGGCCAAAGCAGAAGGTTATCAGCAAGACGAACTGATTGAACGCACCATTGATATTTTAACCGTCAAGTTCGGGGTAGAAATTCTTAAACTGATTGATGGCCGTGTATCGACTGAGGTAGATGCCTCGCTGTCTTATGATACAGATGCCACTATTGCCAAAGCCAAAGAACTGCTGGCGCTATATAAAGAATATGGTATTGATCAGAAACGCATCCTGATTAAAATTGCTTCAACTTGGGAAGGCATTCAGGCCGCAAAACAGCTGGAAGCAGAAGGCATTCATACCAATTTAACCTTGCTATTCGGTCTGCATCAGGCACATGCCTGCGCTGATGCCAACGTCACGCTGATTTCCCCTTTTGTCGGGCGTATTCTGGACTGGTACAAAAAAGCCGAAAATGTCATGTACTACCCAATTGAAAAAGATCCGGGTGTGCTGTCCGTGAAAAAGATTTACCAGTTCTACAAACAGCATGCGGTGAAGACTGAAATCATGGGTGCCAGCTTCCGCAGTATTGATCAGGTCTTAGCGCTGGCCGGTTGTGACCTGTTAACCGTTTCACCCAACCTGCTGGCCGAACTGGAACAGGATGAGCGTGAAGTCACAGCACAACTCTCAAGTGACACGATTGAAGCTCAAGGCGAGCTGGAGCCGATCACAAAAGAGAAATTTAAACAGCAGCTGGAACATGACTTAATGGCCTTCCAGTTACTGCAAAGCGGTATTGATGGCTTTATTAAAGCGCGTGAACAGTTAAGCCAGTTATTGCGCCAAAGCTTTGGTATTGATGCCGAAATTAAAGCTTAATTTTCCTGTTTAGCCGCGCCGCTGTGCGCGTATTCCAGGCCGATGTTGCTATATAATGCTGCATCGGCCTTTTTAGTTCTCTGGATTTCCTGTGTTTGGTATCACTGACGTAATGACGTTCATTATTGGAACCATTTTAATTGTGATCCTGCCCGGCCCCAACTCTTTATATGTGATGTCAATTGCCTCGCGCTTTGGCATTAAAGCCGGCTATCTGGGTGCTTTAGGCGTTTACACCGGTGACCTGATTTTAATTCTGTGTACTGCCTTTGGTGCGGCTTCAGTGCTACACAGTTTTCCGTGGCTGTTTATAGCGCTGAAAATGATTGGCGCGCTGTATTTAAGTTATTTGGGCATACGCCTGATGATTGCCGCCTATCGCACCTGGCAGCCCGAAAAAAGCCGCCCGACTCAAACCAAGAATAGCAGCAGTACGCCAGAACAGGTTCATCCTTTTCGCACCGCATTAACCATTAGTATTTTAAATCCGAAAGCGATTCTGTTTTATCTGTCTTTTTTTGTGCAATTTGTTGATCCGGCCTATCCTTATCCGGCGCTGACTTTTACCCTGCTGGCCATTATTCTGCAAATCATCAGCATGAGTTATCTGTCAATTCTGATTATTTCCGGAATGAAACTGGCGACCTATTTCAACCGGAATTACCGCCTTACCGCGAGCGGTGTGGCCGCAGTTGGCCTGCTGTTTTGTGGTTTTGGCTTAAAACTGGCCAGCTCGACCCTATAAAAATCAAGCAATTTTTTTAACTTCTGATAAAGATTTGAACTTTTAGATGGCCATTGAAAGGCGTATGATTTATCGGCTTTCTCTCCCATTTTTATTGTGCAACGGATTATGCAAAAGCTTATACATGATTTTTCTATTCCGGCTGTTTTTGCTGGATTTATCACTTTTTTAATTGGTATTAGTGTTTCTGCCGTACTGGTGATTCAGGCGGCGCAAACTTTAGGGGCCACAGCCGAACAGATTACCTCCTGGTTCTGGGCTTTGGGTCTGGGCATTGGCCTGTCTGGCTTGCTGCTCTCGTGGAAATACAAATATCCGGTGTCGACGTCCTGGTCAACCGCCGGGCTGGCCCTGATTATTGCCACGGGCAGTGGTTATAGCCTGAATCAGGCCATTGGGGCTTTTCTGGTGTGCGGCGTGCTGACCGCACTGTTGGGTTTTTTCGGGATTTTTGAACGTCTGTTTCGCTATATTCCACAAAGCCTGACCAGCGCCATGCTGGCCGGCGTACTGCTAAAATTCGGCATTGCCTTGTTCGCCAGCATTCAGCATGAATGGGCATTTATCCTGTCTTTACTAGCAGCCTATGTACTGTCAAAACGCTTCTGGCCACGCTATAGCATTGTGCTGACCGTAATTGCCGCGATGCTGCTGTGCCCGCTGGTACTGGATTTCCATTTTCCTGTGGTGAGCTGGTCATTGGCGCAACCGGTGTGGATCAGTCCGGAATTTAGCCTGCCCGCTATTTTAGGTCTGGCTTTACCGTTGCTGGTAATTAATCTGGCCTCGCAATATTTACCCGGCATCGCCATTATTAAAAGCTATGGCTATCAGCCGCATGTTAATCAGTTGCTCGGCTGGACCGGTACCGCGCAGGCCGTGTTATCGCCTTTTGGCTGTTATAGCGTGAATATTGCAGCGATTAGTGCCGCCGTTAGTCTGGATCATCAGGTGCATCCGGACCCATCAAAACGCTATATTGCCGGCATGAGCTGTGGCCTGTTTTATATCCTGATGGGCTTGTTTGCCGCCACCTTAACCAGCCTGCTGATGTCTTTTCCGGCAGTGCTGATTACTGCATTGGCCGGTATCGCCCTGTTTGGCACCATTGGCCATAACGCCTTTATTGCCTTTAAAGAGGCCGATGACCGGGAAGCCGCATTAATGACCTTTTTACTAAGCGCTTCAGGCATCCAGTTCTGGGGCATTGGCTCGGCCTTCTGGGGACTGGTTTGCGGTGTGGTGGTGTTACTGGTGATGAAATTTCCCTGGAAAGCCAAATCCTAAAGACTAACATGATGACCAGCAGATTTTAGGGCGCGGATCTATCTGTCTGATCCGCTTTACTATAATCGGTCAGAAATGACAGGGTCTGCTCAAAAGTCTGCTGGCTTTCGGGCAGATGCATTAAGAACTGATATTCATGAATCAGCCAGCGTTTAGAGTCGGGATAAAATACTGCTTTTACTGGCACCTGCTGCTGCTTTAACACCTCTAACAGCGGTAAAGATTGAGTATCAGTCAGAAAATCCTTATTGCCGCCACTTAAAAATACCGGTGGAAACGCGGGAGTAATATGCTGAATCGGTGAAATCTGCTGCAGAAATTCCGCATCCTGTTTGCGGTCGCCGGTATAGGCCTGCACCATGTTATAAATGCCCCACTCGACAATTTTGATTTCATCCGGCGCGGTTTTAATAAAATACGGTAAATTATAAATCCCGCAGTGCAAAATCACCCCTTTCAGCTGTGTTAAGGCCAGAACCGGCACAAATTCCGAATGCGCGGCAAATTCCGGATTACTCAACAAGGCTGCATAATGGCTGGCCAGATTGGCACCGGCAGAATCTCCAGCCAGAAATAGTTGCTCGGCATCAACACCAAACAGCGCGCCATGTTCCTGAATATAGGCCAGTGCCTGATTAATCTGGTGTAACTGGGTGGGATAAGTCGCCGCTGGCGCCAGTTGATATTGCAGTGAAAACACCGGATAAACGGCATCTGCCAGCCGTTTAAAATAACCGCGCGCATGGGCTTTGGAACCGGAAATCCAGCCACCGCCATGAATCCAGACCACGGCCGGGCGTAATCCGGTATCATCAGGTGTCTGTGCTGGCAAATAGACATCCAGGCTTAAATCCGGATCTTGCTGATACTGGATATTTTCCAGCACCCGTACCTGCTGCGGTGCATCCCGATCCATCAGTTTCTGTTGTAATTGGGTGGTCAGATTAAATGCGCCAGCAATAATACGGCTATTACCGGCTGTGCTTTGGCAGCCACTCAGCACCAGCAGCAAGCTCATGCACAGACTTAACATCAGATACTTCATTTCACCCATCTTCCTGTTTATACAGCTGTTTTATTTTTCTTCACTATAAAGCAGCCGCCGCGCAGATGGAACCCGGTTTTTCACGACAATGCGATCTGACAATGTAGAGTATTCCAGTCAGAATTATTTGTTAAATCAAAGACCTACTTAAGTGGTATTGTGATTGAAAATCTGTATCTTTTTTGCAGACAGAACACCGGAATAAATTGAATGCCCCCCGGTGATGTGCTATCTATAGAGTATAGCTAAACATTAAGTTCATTATATCAATAAGGAGTTTCTCCATGGCGTATCAGCATATTCTCGTTCCGGTCGATGGTTCTCAAATTTCCTATTCTGCGGTGCAACATGCAGCTGAAATTGCCCGTGCCTTTAACAGTCAGCTGAGTCTGGTGAGTCTGGTGGCGGAAGACCCGTTCACTGATGCCGATTTCTATTATTCATCTGCCATCATGAAAGAATACTTTGTGCAGGCACACGGTAATGCACAAAAAGCCCTGAAAGAAGGCCAGCAAATTGCCGAAGCTGCAGGCGTTACTGTAAGTACTAAAATTGTGGAAGGTGAAGTATCGGCCAAGCATGTGGTTGAAGCTGCACAAGAAATGGGCGTTGACCTGATTGTGATGGGTTCACACGGTCGTAAAGGCTTCCAGAAATTCCTGCTCGGTAGTTTTGCTCAGGATGTACTGCGCAGTTCTGAATTGCCGGTGCTGGTCATTAAGGCCTAATTGCCCTACTACAGTTCAGAATCCTGAATGCTTTTGATGTACTTTCATTCACTGTCAGTCTCAATAAAGCCCGCGATATTCATATGTAAAAATAAGGAAAACTGTCATGACCAGCTATAAACATATTCTTGTTCCAGTGGATGAATCCCCGATTTCTTATGCTGCTGTAGAACAGGCTTTAAGTCTGGCCAAAGATTTAGGCTGCCAGGTCACGGTAATGAGCGTGATTGCGGTTGACCCATTTGTCGGCGTCGATTTTTATAAAGTTGCTCCGGCCATTACCGACTATTTCATGCAGGCCGAAAAAAATGCCAAACTGCGCTTGCAGGAAATTCTTGATTCTTTCCAGCGTGAAGGCGTGCAGGTCGATCAGAAACTGGCGCACGGCGTTTCACCCTCAGATGGCATTATGCAGATTGCCGATGAAGTCGGTGCCGATCTGATTATTATGGGCTCACATGGCCGGACCGGTTTCAAGAAAATGATGCTGGGTAGCGTAGCGCAAAACGTGCTGACCCAATCGCCTATTCCGGTGCTAATTGTAAAAGTCTAAAGTAAATCTAAAGCTGCCATAAAAAAACTCCTCAACGTGAGGAGTTTTTTTTAAATCTGCTGAACAGCGGTCAGGGTTTGGAAATTTCCTGATGCAATGCCTGTAAAAACAGTTCTGCTTCAATTTTATTCGGAAAGATGCGCTGATACAGCCCCTTGTCCTGCATCGAGTGTGGTGTATATTCAATAGACACCATAAAACGCTCTTCATTCAATATTCTGTTCACTCTTAACGCAATAATATGTCGTGAATTCAAGTAAAAACCATCTTCAATTTTAACCAGCATCACTCAACCTCTTGTTCACGCCAGAACCCGGCTTTTTCACCTGAACCTTTCCAGGCTAAAAATAAAAAAGCTCACCACAATGATGAGCTTTTTTATTTAAATTATCTAAACACGTTTCAGCCTTAATTTAGCATACTCCCCGCGAATATGCGGGAAAGTTCACATAAAGTTACAGCTAAATACCGAGAAAATAAAATAAATCTTCATTATTCTATTTTTTCGAGCGAAAGCTGCACCGGTTTAGACATTCAGCATACTGTTTAAAGTTTCAACCACGTTTTTCGATTTCACCAAGGGCTTCAAGGTTTCCAGGGCCACCTGTACCTGACTGCGCTGTGGTTCATCCAGCGTATACCAGCGTGACAGCACCTGCAGCAAACGTGAACCTAAAATCGGGTTCTTTTCATCGAGGTATTTGGCCAGATGGATATAATGCTGCACCCCAAAACTCCAGGTATTTACCGGATTCATATTCAGACCACCACTGACCGAACGAATGCGGTTTGGCGTACCCAGATCATAGTCCGGATGCTGGGTTAAGGTATGAATGGTTTCAGCCGTTGCATTTGGATGGGAGGCCTGTACAGTAAACCACTGGTCTAAAGACAGCGCTTCATCTTTAAAGCGGTCATAGAAATCCTGCAGGCAGGATTCGGCTTGCGGTGCATCATTCCAGACCAGTACACGTAGCGCGCCTAAACGTTCTGACATATTGCCAGTATTCTGATACTGCTGATGCGCCAGATCAAAGGCTTCGGTATCGCCCTGACGTGCCATCAGACTGAGCATAATATTCTTCAGCGCACGCACGCCCATGGCCTGTGAAAACTCTTTTTGCAGGTCCGGGTCCAGACTTAGGTAAGTTTCCTTACAGAAAGCACCCAATTCACGCGCCAGCGTATTTAACAAGGCTTCACGTTTTTCCTGAATGTCCACCGGACTATAGTGCTGATCAATCCGGCTGCCCAAATAACCTTCGGTTGGTACATCAAAAATTCGTGAAGCCAGTAACGGGTCCTGATTGACCAGTGCCGGTACCGTGTTTTTCATGGCCTGAAGATAACTTTCTACCGCATGACCATTTAGCAAAATACGCTCCAGCAAGGTCTGGGTCGCCTGCCACTGGTTAAAGCCGTTGGTTTCATACTGCATCAGGAAGGCCAATTCGGCATCACTGGCATCAAATTCCAGATTCACTGGTGCCGAGAAATTACGTAACAGCGACACCACCGGTTTGGCGTTAATGCCGCTAAATTCGATAGTTGCCTCATCCTGATCAAACAGGTACACGCCATCTTTTACGCCATTTTCAAACAGGGCCTCAGATTGCAGCGTATATTGCTCGCCGGTTTCGGCATTAAACAGCGCCAAAGCCACCGGAATTGGCACGGCTTTCAGGTCTGGATATTTCGGATGCGCTTTCAGGCTCTGTTTAAAGCTTAAACGATAGGTTTGAGTCGAAGCCTCATATTCGCCATGTGCCTGCAGTTTTGGAGTACCCGGCTGGTTATACCAAGTTAAAAATGCCGATAAATCAACGCCTGAACCGGCAGTCAGTGCCGCAACCCAGTCTTCGACCGTCACCGCCTGACCATCATGACGGCGGAAATACTCATCGGTACCCGCGCGGAATTTTTCCTTGCCGAGCAAGGTCGACATCATGCGGTTAATTTCCGCCCCTTTTTCATACACCGTGGCGGTATAAAAGTTATTAATTTCAACAAAATGATCTGGACGTGGCGGATGCGATAATGGGCCAGAATCTTCCGGGAACTGATGCGCTTTTAATACAGCGACATCATCAATCCGTTGTACTGCGGCCGATTGTAAATCTTCTGAAAACGACTGGTCACGGAAAACGGTCAAGCCTTCTTTTAGACACAGCTGGAACCAGTCACGACAGGTAATCCGGTTACCGGTCCAGTTATGGAAATATTCGTGTGCGATGACCGACTGAACCCGCATAATTGCCGCATCGGTGGTGTATTCTTCATCGGCCAGCACGCAAGAGGTGTTAAAGATGTTCAGGCCCTTGTTTTCCATCGCGCCCATATTGAACTGGCTAACCGCCACAATCATATAGTTGTCGAGGTCATACGGCAGACCATAATGTTCTTCATCCCAGCGCATGGAATGTTTTAACGTTTCCATGGCGATGTGACATTTAGGAATATCTTTTTCTACCGCATAAATTTCCAGTGCCACATTACGGCCTTCAGAAGTCACATAGCTGTCTTTCAGCACCGCTAAATCGCCGACCACACAGGCAAACAGATAACTTGGCTTTTTGGTCGGGTCCTGCCAGATCGCATAATGACGCTGGGCATCGACCTCGCCTTTTTCAATCAGGTTACCATTGGCCAGCAGCACCGGATATTTTTTATCGGCTTCCACCCGGGTAGTAAATACCGACAGCACATCCGGACGGTCCGGATAGAAGGTAATTTTACGGAAACCTTCCGGCTCATTCTGGGTCACAAACAGATCACCAGCCTGATACAGACCTTCCAGCATGGTGTTGCTTTCCGGATGAATCACCACCTGGGTTTCAATACGTGCACGATCTGGCGCATTCTGAATTACCAGCTGTTCAGCATCAAGCTGATAGTCATTTTCGGTCAGTTGCTGACTGTTCAGATGAATAGATTTCAGCTCAAGGTCACGGCCCAGCAGCACCAGATCACCTTCGGTCTGGCGCTGCATCTCCAAAATAGCATTGACGATGGTGTGGTCTGCATACACCTGAATATCCAGATTAATTGAATCCACCAGAAATGCAGGTTTTTGATAATCTTTTAAATAAATAGTTTGGTCTGCTTCAACCACTGGATTTGCTGCGATATTCATATCATGTCCTAATTGTTTATACGCCGGGGCATTATGCGGATGATGTCTTGATCATACGCCAACTTTTTCAGTCTGTCTGCTGAATGCGCTTCTGTTCTAATATGGGCATCCGGCCACAACTTTTCAATTCATCATTCAACTAAATCTGTTTAAAAATACAGAGATGCTGAATTATGCAGCGAATCCAACAGCTTAATCTGCCCGCTAAAATCTTCTCGCGCTGGTGTTGCGCCATGCTGGTGCTGTTCTGCCCATCTGACCTGAAATTCTGCGCTATTGAGATACAAGTTCCTACATAAAGCTGCCACTTGACTACATTCTGTAATCAAAGACCTGTGATCTGTGCAGCTAAAAATATACTGCGAGATAAAACCGGATAATTTCCCAAGTCTAAACAGAGGCTTATTTAGACTTCGTCAAGATAAATCCGGTGACAATTCGCCAGCATTTGCGAAGGGAGATTTATTCAAATTTAGCTTTTCAATTTCACGTCTAGACTCAAACAGTTATCGGCTAAATGACGCTTTCAGTTGGATGGATCGCCATTTCAGCGTAGGTCATTACATTATTTTCAAATCGGCTACATTTTGTGCACGCTTCTTGCTTGTATTTAAAGGCGCCGAGCGCATGATAACAATGATGAAAAAACGAGAAGAGGTGTGAGATGTATTTAAAAGAGCATATCGTCCGTGTAGAAAATATTAAAACCCTGCAAACCCTCGATCAGGCCAACATCGACCATAAAGTGATTGCCCTCTTTATGAGCTGTGAAGGCATTCCCATGCAGACCAATGAAGTTACCTCTATTTTGAATACCTATGATGCCCTGGGCAGCAAGAAAATCCCAAGCAAAAAAGTACAGGCGCTGATTCAGGCCAAGCAACTTGGTGAGGAGGATGATTCGCTACCGTGTCCGGTATAATCTTCTCTCCTCTAACTTCCATTTAAAATACGGCGTCCTGCCGTATTTTTTATGAAAAAGAGCTGTTCAAGTCAGGGCGTTTAAATTCAGCATAGTGTCCAAGTTTTCTGCTTTATGTTTTTTTGAGCAAACCAATGCGGCCCAGCCATGTATAATCCAGACATCCTATTTCTAAAATGATGACTGCACCTGAATATGCTCCAGATTCTGCAAAAACAGTTAGATGAAAGCACCTCGTGTCCGCTGTGCCGCGCTGCCATGTATTGGGTGGAAGCCGAACAGTACGATCAGGAGCTGAGCTATCACGAGTGCAGTTACTGCGAACATAAAGTGTATCCGGGCAATTTGCACAGTTGTCATTGCCCGGCCTGTGAAAAAAAACGCAAACAGCTGATTAAAGAAGCGCTGGTACAGGAAAACCGCAAGCTCAAAAATAAAGGCAAAGATAAAGACATGATTGAGCACAAGCTGAATCAGTTAAGCTTTATCCAGAAACTGTTTTTATTGTCGATGCTGGACGATCAGGTACATGAAAATACCCAGCATGATGAATATATTTACTGGGAGCGAATTAAATTCCAGCCTTTTTCACCCAACTATTTATATCAGAAACAGCTGATCAAACAGCTGCTTGACCAGCAGATTCTGGTGGCCAAGGAATTTGCCGATGAAGCCGGCCAGTATTATGTGAATGTGCGGCTGGACGGTTATTCGGAGCCGAGCCTGTTCAGTATTACCCATCAGCTTCGACAATGGTTTTACCAGAATTTGAGTCAGGGCGTGCCCTTTCACAGTTCAGATGAAGTCAAAGATGCCATCTATGAACTGATGTATGAAAAAGTGGTGCAGTTCATGCAGTTTTATTGCCGCATCTGGCAGGTGCAAATTTCTGGCAATAACAGTTTTAAAAGCCTGTGTTTTCGCCTGCTGGACAGCCTGGCAGCGGGTCAGATTTTTTATCTGGTACAAACCGCGCTGGATTATCTGCATGGCCAGAAATTATTACAGCCGCGCAATGAAAAATTCATTAATACCAATCTGCTGAAAAAAACCGTAGAACAGTACCGTGAACGTGGCCTGCAAGAAAAATGGATGACCACCACGCTGCCACATCCACCACAACTACTGATGAGCAAAATGGTGGAAATTCTATTTTTCCGTTTTCTCAATTATGATGAAATGATCTTTGTACAACCGATCTGGAAAATCTGGGAAAAGATTGAACCGCGCTTAAAATTTTATGCCTTAAAACGCTGTATGCACTGCGGCTCGGATGAACTGGATGTCGATTATGATGCCCAGCATTATGTGTCCTTGTTCTGCCGTCGCTGTAAACAGCAAGACCACTACTTTACCCAATAAAGGGGTAACTGATGAATTATCCAGAACAGCTTTCCACTCTTGACAGCAGCCTGCCCGATGAAACCGCGGCAATGATTGAAAAAATTATTGAAGCCTGGAGCCTGCTTAAAACCCGGCAACCACTGGTGCAATGTATCACCAACAGTGTCGCCACCAATTACACCGCCAATATTCTGCTGGCTGCCGGTGCATCACCGGCCATGATTGATAATCCTTTTGAAGCAGAAAGCTTTAGCAGTATTTGCAGCGCCTTAAGTATTAATTTGGGCACACCGACCAGCGAACAGATGCAGGCCATGCAGATTTCGGCAGAAACGGCCCAGCGTCTTGCCAAACCGTGGGTGCTGGACCCGGTCGGTTATGGGCCCGTCTTAAAATGGCGCTCAGATATGGTTGATGCGCTATTGGCCTTTCAACCGAGTGTGATTCGCGGCAATGCGTCGGAAATTGGCGGCTTGGCCGGCGCACAGGTAGAATCCAAAGGTGTTGATTCGACCCTGGACAGCACCGCGGTATATGCACAGGCCAAAAGCCTCTTGGCGCATGCCGAATGTATTGCCATTTCCGGTGAATCCGATTTTATTCTGTCCAGACAGCTTGAACAGGTGGTGCAGGTGAATGGTGGCTCGGAATTACAGCCCAAAGTCACCGCAACCGGCTGTGCCCTAGGCGCTTTAATTGCGGCGTATGCCGCGGTCAGTCCGGTGACCATTGCCACCATTGCCGCGCATGTCCATTTTGCCATTGCCGGAAAACTGGCCCACGCGCAAAGTTCACAGGTTGGCAGTTTTAATGTGGCGTTTATAGATGCAATTTTCAGTCTGGATGCGGACACCATCCGTGAACATGCCGATTTAAAATTTCTGGCGCCTTAAGACACCTTCCGGTCCAAAGCAAAGTTGAGTGCCGTTTCGGTCAGGGTTTTACTGTCTAAACGGCAAATACACATCAGGCCGATGCCATCAAAATAGTCCGGTGCGTGTTGCAGAAAAAAATCGCAATGCGGATTGGCATGCACTCTTAACTGTTGCAGCTCCTCTTCACTGCGCAGCGGCACACAGGTCTGATGCACATAAATATCTTCATCACGCTTCTGGATGTCGTGTTGCCGGCTGGCTATCACCTGCAACACGCTTAAATAATCCTCCGGCATCCGGATATCACTGCGTGGATAAAAGCCCCGAACACGTGATACAAAATGTGCATAAAGCTTCGGCTGGTTGATGGTGGCAATAAACCACATGGGCGTTAAAGGATATTTAAAGCGCTGGTTCAGCATGGCTTTGAGCGCACTGTTGATGATTTTATGGTTGTATTGATGGCGATAGCTTTTTAAAAAACTGGCGCGTGAGTTGACCACCAGAGTTGGCTGATGTAACAGGGTTAAGGCCAACAGTGGAATAATGGTCTGCCCGACCAGTTTGCCACGATGATGATATTGAATAATAGTGACCGAAATTGCCTGCGGGTCATACAGATATTTCTTTAGCTCCTTTTCACAGGTTAACGTAAACACCTGCTGATCAAACTCGGCAATTTTTTCAAAAAAATAATCTTGTTGTTGTGTGGATAAGGCTTTGAAGTCAAACACCGTCTCAGTGATATCCATAATCCTTCACCCTATGATTGTTTTAATTTTTCAGACTCATTTTAGTGTCACAACCCGGAATCAGTTATCACTATTTTCCTGGATTTGTCCATTTTGTGATAAATCATTGTAATTATATGAAATAATTCATATTAATCAACATAATTGTGAGTAAATTTAATCTAATGATTTTACAACGCTTATCTGGGCTTTCTCGCTAAAAAACCTGATAATTCAGCGAATTAATGAGATCTGGTTAACATTTTAATTCGACCAAAGGTTATCTGCCTGCCATCTACACAACGGCGAAATAACCGTCGTTATATTACATGAATTTTCAACTAAAAATCAAAATGAATCATAAAAAAACCAGTGAAAAACCACTGGTTTTTGTGAAACAAAAAATGTGTGAAGAATTAAAACAACTGGAAAGCTTTAGATGCCCAGCCGCGTGCAGCCGATGAACTGACCGCAGGCAAAGGTTGTCCTCCATAAACTACGCTGCCCTGCCGATCCTGATAACTCATCCAGCCAATGGTGTCAGCAAAGCCAACTGGGGCTTGGCTATAGTCACACACGCCTTGCGGGAAAACCCGATGCAATCGCTGGAGCTGTTCATTGCTAAAGCGGACCGTATTGCCATAATCCGACACATTTAAAGGTTTCAGCTGACACTTGTTGGCATAGGTGGTCAGGCTGTCCCCGGCCACCATACGCGGTGTGCCATATACCGGTAATCTGAGCGTGCTGCACAGATTCTCGCGGTTAATGATGCCTGCAGTAATACAGGCATCTTTTACATCTGCCGGTTTGTTTTGGGTCAGTTTGGCAGCAATAGGCAAATCACTTAAGTCTTTTTCGACATTGCTTAACCAGCGGTCCATATCATTAAAGCTGATTTCCAGACATTTGGCATCGGCAATCATGACCAGATCACCGCCATAAATCACATGGTTATTATAATTGCCATGCGCTTTTTCCAGTCGTGCCCGAATAGCAAAGGCACGATAGGCATCATGGAACAGCGCCGGGTCCGGACCTCGACAGTCAATAATCGCCACTTTATTCAGGTTGTTTCCGACATTAATTAAGCCACTGCGATAGGCATTATTCAGCGCCGTATAATTGGCTTCTAGACGTTCAGGCACCGCCTGAATATCAATATCCACACCGCCTATTTTTTCGTTTAACTGTACAAACTGTTCTGGGGTGATGATATTTTTCATCAAGCTGTCTAGGCCATATTGTACCCCGACATTATCCATCGGCAGGCCGGCAAAACCGCGACCAATGCGTTTCTCAGTTTCGGTCCACAGCTCCGTTGGACGTGGGGCCAGCAAATTAATTGCAGCATCCTGAATCGAGCAACGAATGCCTTGAGGATTATTGGTGGCATGATATAACTGCGCCGATGAAATTCCCTTGCAGATGGTATTTGGCCGCGCCACATCAAACTGGGCCAGCTCACTGACATAGCCATTAATTTCAGAAATATGTCCCTGAACATGCGCAATCTGATGCGGCAAGAAGCTTAAACGACCTTCTGGAGTCTGGAAATAATTAATCATCAGGTGATAATCGGCGAACTGTGAAGCGGTACTCCAGGCATCAGGGAATGAGCAAGTGGGTAAAATCCCCTGATAAATTCCCGGATAGGCATTGGCCACCCATTGTGCTGCCAGCGCACCACCTGAACAGCCCTGCCCGATGGTATAGCGCAAGGTGCCATACTGCTCAATAAAACGCTCTTTGGCCATAATCAGCGATTCTGCCTGAATCGCCAGATTACAGTTATGACCGCTATGAGACAGTGCAGTCGACATCACCCCAAAGCCGCGGCCTAAAGCCAAAATGGTGACATCAGGCAAAATGGAACTTGAAGTGGCAATGACCGTTGGCGCAGAGGCAGACTGGTAATCATTACCACAGCTTTGGCCATGCGTGACCACCAGTTTATGGTTAAATTGCGCTTGTGGCTTTAAGGCGGTCCACGGCTGGTTCGGATCATACAACACCGCAAAACGGTATTCATCGCGGTTCTGATAGCCCACTTCCTCACGCACAATAAATGGCACCGTTAGTCCTTCATCGGTAGTGGTGGTGGCAATATTCTGACTGGCCGGCGGTTGTGCCGGGTCATAACTTTTAATGAGTCCCAAGCGATCTTTATAGTAATAGTTATATTGCACAGCCTTTTGACAGAACTGATCGGTCGACGCATTAGTACAGGTCCAGGGCTTTAACTGCGGGCCAGACAGTAACGGCCCACTTGAAGGATGATTGATCAGGCTTAAATTCTGATAATAACGCCCTGCTTCAACCTTGAGTTGATTATCGCCCAGTTTAAGTCCTTCAACTAAGGCTTGGCGCTGCTCATTGGCAAATGCATCACTAATATTTTGTCCATTCAGGGACACTTTCAATGCCGTAGTTTGAATATCATCGGGCAGATCCAGTTTCAGCAATACATCCGAGTCTGTAATTAAATCTGGCCGGGTGGATAACACCTCCACCATTTCCCGTTCTACTTTTGAAGATGTTCCTGAACCGGAAGAATCTCCACCTCCGCCACCACAGCCATACAATATGACACTACACACCGCAATATTGAGGCTATTGAATACCAGTTTTCCTTTCATACGCTCATCCATAAATTATTATTTTTCTGAAGTTTTTATATGTATAACTTCATTCATGAGCATAAAGATAATTTGACAACAACTATTGTCATTATTGTTATTTATTGTTTTATGGGCTGTTTTAAAAAATCACCAAAATCAGGGATAAAAACCAAATTCTGCTTCTGAATATCTGATTTAATTTCAAGCTATTTTGCATGACTAAAAAGATGAATAGTTATATAACTTTTACTTTAATTAACAAGGTAAATGATTAAATTCTTTTATTCCCGTGTAATATTTTCCGTCTTATTGGAAAATTTTTGTAACCATTTAACGATGAAATGAGAAATTCAAAACATCCAAGTTCCAGATAAAAAATGCTTATTTTTGAGCAATAAAACTTTCTCCCCCCACTTTTAACTGTGATCTTCTCCTTATGATCAGAAGATCAGAAAAAACTTTCGTAGGTTGAATTGAAAGAGTGTGCTTTAATACGCTGAGTATGAGATGAGCCTCTTACAGTATGTGCCTCAGATGTGCATACGACTAGCCCCTAACCATGGGGCTTTTTAATGTCTATATGATTTTGAAGTCGTATTAAAATTTAACCGAAAAATGCAATGATACTCTGAATCACCACAGCATTCACAATATCAATAAAAAATGCACCACATAGCGGTACGATTAAAAAGGCTTTGTGCGATGGACCATAGCTATTGGTAACTGCCTGAATATTGGCAATCGCAGTCGGGGTTGCTCCCATACCAAAACCACAATGCCCTGCTACCAATACAGCTGCATCGTAATTTTTTCCCATAATCCTAAAGGTCACAATTGCGGTAAATAAAATCAGTACCGCTGTCTGCGCAAACAAAATGGTAATGAGCGGGCCTGCCAAATCGGCCAGTAACCAGAGTTGCAGTGACAGTAAAGCCATAGATAAATACAGGGATAATGACGCATTTCCGAATACATCAATGGCACGGTCGAAAATATCGACTTTCAGTACATGCTCTAGGAAGTTACGTACAATCACCCCTGTCCCTAAAGCCCAGACAAAGGTCGGTAGTTCAAACCATCTTCCCTGACTGATCTCTGTCATTTCATTCGCAACAAATATACATAGTGCAAACATCCCCAAAGTCGACACTGCATTACTGGCTGTAATCAACCGGGTTTTCTTTGGATATTCGAAGGGTGCGGTGTTGATGCTAGTATCGAGTTGTTGTTCATTGGTCTCTTGCGCTACTGTCTCTGCCAACTGATTTCGTTTAATCAAGAATTTGGCAACCGGACCACCCACAAGCCCACCAATAACCAAACCAAAAGTAGCACTTGCCATTCCGAGGACAATTGCCCCCTGTATTCCATATTGAGTTTCAAGCACTTCACCCCAAGCACCGGCAGTACCATGTCCACCCGTTAAGGTAACAGAACCGACAATCAGACCAATCAATGGATCAAGCCCAAGTGCTGTGGCTAAACTCATGCCAACCGCATTTTGTACAACTACAAATAGAATGACACAGACCAGAAAGATCAGCAGTGATTTCCCACCTTCTTTGAGCTTGGTAAAGTCTGCACTTAAACCAACAGAGGTAAAGAACATCAGCATCAGAATGGTTTGAATTTCTGAGTCAAATGTGGCACTGATATTAAAAAATTTATAGAGAATAAAAGCTGTAATCGCTGCGATTAGACCGCCGATTACAGGTTCAGGTAAGTTATAGTTTCTAAAGAAGCTAATTTTACTAACAAGATACCGCCCAATAAAAAGAAAAAATACTGCAATCACCAAGGTGCCAAAGGCATCGATTTCATAATTCATAACATTCCCTATTAGCTTTATTTTCATACAGTTTTAGGAAAACAGTATGAAAAATCAATTTTAGAAATGTTATGCAAGTTATTGTTTCTAGTAATTGTTTAATTTATGTCCTAAATAGATTCAATTAATACGATGGAATATCATAAACCCAATTGTGTGCTTGCTGGTCTGTCGTACTTTCACAAACATAATAATCATGATCCCAAGCATCTTGATGGAAAATTTCCTTTTTGGTATAGGTGACATTTTTACCTTCTTCGACACAGATAAAGCTGTCACCTTGGTCTTTGACTTGGGTTCCATTGAGGAAACCACCAATACAGAGGAAGCGGGATTTTTTTGCCATGTATTTACTTCAACTTTTCATTTATTTAAATATACGTGGATTGAACGATCGAATGAGCCAACTGTAAAGTTTAAGTTATAAAGTGCGGAGATTACATCCAAATAGCAAACTCAAAATCTAGTTAAAAAATGCAGCATCCAATTTTGCTATCGCTGCTTTGAGTAATTTAATGTTCATATAGACATAGTTTTTTTTTGACATTATATATGACTTTCATAGGTGGAACATTTTCATATTCAAATTCTTGTAGATTTGGAAAAGTGTGTTTTAATGTTTTCCAATACTCAACATCATTGTATGTAATATCAATCAGACCAAGGAATTTTTGATCTGATTGATTAAAATTGTGTTCAATGCCAATGATTTGGTTTTGAAAGTACCAAAATATACCTATTTTCATAAATGAATTAATAGATCCAACTCACTTAAACAATCATTAATAAAATCATTTAAATCCTTATTATCTTTGATTGATAATAATTTAAAGGCATCGCCCGAAAAGCCTCTTAAATCACCTATAGCTTTACTAACCCATCCGTTAGGAATCTTTTTCCAATATTTAGGCTCTCCCCATGTCGGATTAAGTTTTAATATATCTTCCAATTTAGTGGAACTTTCTTCAGATAAAGCAATTCCATAGTGAAAATAATCTGTTGCAGCTACAAATATAAAATTAATGTCTGGCCTTTTCTTACTTTTCAATACACAGCCTATAACATCCCTTTCTGCAGCAGGATTTGAATTACTAATTTGTTTAAACCACTTTTTACAATTATTAGCTGTGTAGTGGATACTCTTAAATTCTGATGATTTTTCAAAATTTCCCGTTTCTAAAAATTTGCTTTCAACATATTCAAATAATTTAAAAAGCAATTCGCCACGATATGCGCTACTATTAAATTGAGTAGATAGCTTTCTGATTGCTTCTAATTCAACAGGTGTTATATCAACTAACATCTTTTTCAATTCCTTATTTACTGTTATCAATTCGCCAGTCAAAATTTTTAACAAATTTAAATATTGTCTAATTGCAGACTCTATATTAGGAGTTTCTTTAACCAAATATAAAATATGATTTTCAAGCCATTTTGTTATATCTTCTTTATAACTCAAACATTGTAAATCTATAGAATTTATTTCATTGTTAGTTATTAAAAAGTATTTATCATCCTTATTTATTATTTTACCTAAAGATGATTGAGAAGGTTTATTGCCTTGTAAAGTAAGATATATGATTGAAGGTGCTTTTTTCTTCTCAATACAATAATCATAGTATCTATTTAACTGTTTACTTTGATCCCCTGCATAAATCTTATTTTCTATTATTATCGCCTTATTTTTATTCTCTAACAACAAATCAATTTGACCTTGCGCACACCTAAATTCCCTTTTAATAGAAAAGAAATTATCTATCTCAAAATCCAACTTAAAATAACTAATGAAACTTTTTAAAAATAAATCCTTTTGCCCGTGTGTTCCGTTTGGATCTAATAATTCTTTAAGAATAGGTGTATGTGTAAATACTTCACTACTCCCAACACCTGATAACATCAATAAATTAAAAAAATCCCCATGAGCTTTATTTTTATTAATAATTTCTACAGTCTGCTTTATTAACTTATCAATGTATTCTTGCATTTAAATACTCAAAAAATAAGGGCTGATTACTCAGCCCTTATCTTATACCGCTTATTGCTTAATTATCAATTAATTAAGACAATTGAGCAGCAGCAATTTTTTTCGTATCTACATTTTTAGCAGCATCTGTATATTCAGACATTTGATCAAAGTTCAAGTACTTGTAAATGTCAGCAGACATGCTGTCGATTTGAGAAGCGTATTGTTGATACTCTTCTGGAGTTGGTAATTTACCAAGAACCGCAGCAACAGATGCAAGCTCAGCAGAAGCCAAGTATACATTCGCGCCTTGACCTAAACGGTTCGGGAAGTTACGTGTAGATGTAGACACTACAGTCGTGTTCGGAGCAACACGTGCTTGGTTACCCATACATAATGAACAACCTGGCATTTCAGTACGCGCGCCAGCTTTACCATAAATGTTGAAGAAACCTTCTTCCATTAACTGGTGTTCGTCCATACGCGTTGGAGGAGCCAACCATAGACGAGTAGATAAAGAACCACCAGGAACTTTATCTAGAAGTTTACCAGCTGCACGGAAGTGACCGATGTTCGTCATACAAGAACCGATGAATACTTCATCAATCTTGTCGCCTTGAACGTCAGAAAGCAGTTTCGCATCATCTGGATCGTTCGGGCAGCACAGGATAGGTTCGTTGATGTCAGCAAGGTCAATTTCATACACTTTAGTGTATTCAGCGTCAGCATCAGCTTTAAGCAGTGATGGGTTCGCTAACCATTTTTCCATGTTCTCAACACGGCGCGCCATAGTACGAGCATCGCCATAACCTTGTGAAATCATCCACTTCAGCATGGTGATGTTAGAACGTAGGTATTCAGCAACTTTCTCTTCAGAAAGTGTGATCGCACAGCCTGCAGCAGAACGTTCAGCAGAAGCATCAGACAATTCGAATGCTTGCTCAACAGTTAAGTCAGTTTCCATTTCTGTTAAGTCGATCTCTAAGATACGACCAGAGAAGATGTTTTTCTTACCTTTCTTCTCTACAGTCAGGTCACCTTCTTTAATTGCGTAGTAAGGAATCGCATGTACCAGGTCACGTAGAGTGATACCAGGCTGCATTTTACCTTTGAACTTCACAAGTACAGATTCAGGCATATCCAGTGGCATAACACCAGTCGCAGCAGCGAACGCTACCAGACCAGAACCCGCTGGGAATGAAATACCAATTGGGAAACGAGTATGCGAGTCACCACCAGTACCTACTGTATCTGGAAGAAGCATACGGTTTAACCAAGAGTGGATAATACCGTCGCCTGGACGTAAAGATACACCACCACGGTTCATGATGAAGTCAGGTAGTGTGTGTTGCATTTGCACGTCAACTGGTTTTGGATACGCAGCTGTGTGACAGAAAGATTGCATTACCAGGTCAGCAGAGAAGCCCAAGCAAGCCAGGTCTTTTAACTCGTCACGAGTCATAGGACCAGTTGTATCTTGAGAACCAACAGTGGTCATCTTCGGTTCGCAGTAAGTACCAGGGCGAACGCCTTGACCTTCTGGAAGACCACATGCACGACCAACCATCTTCTGCGCTAAAGTGAAGCCTTTGCCAGAGTCAGCAGGTTGTACTGGAGTACGGAATAAAGAAGATGGCTCAAGACCTAAAGCTTCACGTGCTTTACCAGTTAAACCACGACCAATGATCAGGTTAATACGGCCACCGGCACGTACTTCATCTAGAAGCACTGGAGTTTTCAGTTCAGATTCAGCAATTTGTTCGCCGTTTTTGAACGCAGTTACTTTTGCAGCAGCGTGATCGATTTTCAGAGTGATTTCATCACCCATGTTCATGTTAGAAACATCGATCTCAACTGGTAATGCACCCGCATCTTCCATGGTGTTGAAGAAAATCGGAGCAATTTTACCGCCTAAGCAGTAACCGCCGTCTTTTTTGTTGGGAATGTGTGGAAGTTCGTCACCGAAGAACCAAAGCACAGAGTTCGTTGCAGATTTACGAGAAGAACCTGTACCAACAACGTCACCAACGTAAGCAACCTGGTTGCCTTTCGCGATCAGTTCTTTAATTTGGTTTAATGGACCAACTTCACCAGGAACTTCTGGGTTGATACCATCACGAACGTTTTTCAGCATTGCATTTGCGTGCAATGGAATGTCTGGACGGCTCCACGCGTCTTGTGCAGGTGACAAGTCGTCAGTATTCGTTTCGCCTGTTACTTTGAAAACAGTCAGTTTGATTTCTTCTGGAACGTCTGGACGGCTAGTGAACCATTCAGCTTCAGCCCATGATTGAAGTACTGCTTTCGCATTGTCATTACCCGCTTTTGCTTTTTCAGCAACGTCGTGGAATGCATCAAATACAAGCAGGGTTTTCTTCAGAGCGTCAGCCGCTAAACCACCAAGTTCAGCATTTTCCAGAAGTTCAACTAAAGGCGCTACGTTATAACCACCAAGCATAGTACCTAGTAAGTAAACCGCACGTTCTTTAGAAACTAATGGAGAAGTCGCTTCGCCTTTTGCAACAGCAGACAGGAAAGCAGCTTTTACATAAGCAGCTTGGTCTACACCCGCTGGAACACGGTTTTCAAGCAAATCAACCAAGAAAGCTTCTTCACCAGCTGGCGGGTTTTTTAATAATTCAACTAATGCAGCGGTTTGAGCATCATCAAGTGGCTTCGGTGGGACTCCGAGTGCGGCACGTTCTTCAACGTGTTGGCGGTAAGCTTCTAGCACGGTGTTATTCCTCTTTTTTAAAAAATTACCTGTGAATTCCAGCTTGTTCAAAGCTTCACAAGTAATATGGACTGCAAAATTTTACTAAAATTCCAGTTAAAAGTTAATGCAAGGAAGGTGTTTCTTTGTGATGCTCATTATTTTATAACTAAATGATGTTCATATTGTTTATACAATAATCAAGCGGAGCACGTTTAGACCCGTCATTGCTGCTTTTAATCCACTTTAACCGAATTCTAAATAGAAAAAAGGCAACACTATGCTGCCTTTTCCGGGTTCCAATTACTATTCAACCTTAGTGTACCGTTGTACTGTTTAAATATTGCTGTAGATGTTCGCGACTGCCCTCAAATTTGACCTGAATTTCATCTTCATGCAGGGTACTATGCCCGGCACTGGCAAAGGAGATATTGACCTGATAACGCTTGCTGTCAGCATCAATAAGTTGTTGAAAATAGACTTTATCTCCAATACTGAGCACATAGTTGCTATTGCCAATAATGGTCACGCCCTGTTCATCTTCCAAGAGCAAATCTGCATGATGCAGATAACCAATCACGTCCATGATGTGCTCCTTTCTTCTGGCTATTGTTAAATCCATTATTCATTAAAAAGATAAGCTTTTCTATATTGGTGCTAAAGAAAAGTGTCACAATATATATTTATATTGCTTAGGCTATTTAGAAATAAGTAGAGGAAGGAAAATTAGGTTAAATATCCGCTTAAAAAAATAGATCATCGCAGCGAATTTTGATTATTGTTATCTATATGCAGAAATAGTGAGCACAAAAAAATGCCAGATTACAAATATGTCATCTGGCATTTTGGGTTCATGACTTAAAAACGTCGATAATCCGGCATTTCGTCATACGGCGTAGCCAGACATTTTTCTGTATATTGCGTTTTAATTTTCTCACGCGCGGCATCTACATCACCCTTCACTTCCTGTTCAGGCATGGCATAGACCGTTTCAATAATCTCAAAAATAAATTTGCGTGTGGTTTCATCTTCTACTTTGTCCGCATGGGCCAGTGCCTGATCTTTTTCAATGGCATTTTGACGATCCAGCATGATGGTTCGTGCTGCATTGCCAACACTGGTACAGTAACCTTTCCATTGCTCTTCCGGGGTTAAGGGCTTTTTCTCTGCACAGCCAGCCAATGCAATTACGGCAGCCAAAGCGAATAGTTTGTTCATGCATACTCTCCTATTTCCGCTATGATAATCAAAGTTATCCTGAATGAGAAATCGGCCAGAAAAAATGCGCCCGTGTTGAGCGCATTTTCAAGTTAAGGTCATACAGCTTAGAAACGCCAGTTATAGAAAATATCCACGGCACGTTCCAGCGACTGACTGGCTTCCAGATACAGACGTTTGTTCATCTGATAACGCAAGGTCAGCTTGTTCACCGGGGTAAACACGCCCACGCCATAACGGATAAACAGATCCGGAGTGATATAACCGGTCAGGCTGACCTGGGTATCATCCCCCGTACCCTGTGCATCTAAAGCCAACCCACTTAAACCAAAGGTACGCCCAATCTGGTTGGTCAGGGCACGCGTGCCGCCTAAACCAAGACTGATACCTGCCGCCGCAATGGTATTGTTGACATCGGAACGGAAACTGTCGGTCTGGCTTAAACCGCTGGCACCTTCGTTAATCCGGCCGGTAATCAGGGCATTTAGTGCTTCCTGCTCGGACAAGCCGGCATCGTTATAGACCTGAATATTCGGACCAGAAGCCGTTCCGGTCACCCGCACCCCGACTACGCTGCCCTGTACGCTCTTGTTGGCATCAATATCCAGACTCGGATTAGCTAATGGTCCATTAAAACGGGCGATGGCACGGTTTAAATCCAGACTTTGGCCATAGGCTTCAATCTTGACGCGCTGGCTAACCCCAATTGCACCATTGGCGCGCATGGCGGTTTCCAGACCACGCTGACTCAGATACAGACGGCCCACCAGTGGAATACGGCTGTCAAAGCCCTGGAAGATGACCTGATCGCCCAGATTCAGTTCCAGATCGGCACGAATATCCCAAGGACGCGCAGAGCGTAATACCGCCAGCTGGTCTTGCCCTTCATGCACCACACGCACATCCGAAGACAGATTCACCACCGGATCGGAAGCCTCAGGCATGGAAATTAACGCACGCGGCACATCGACCTTGCCATTTAAGCTTAAACGTTTCTGAGTCGGAAAAACCTCCATGGATAAATCCGGCGTCACAATGGCAGTAATTAGCGGCGCCTGACGCACCAGCAGATTATCCCCTTTTAAGTTCAGCTGAATTTTCGGTACGCCTTTCCAGTCAACATGACCGGTTAAATGTCCCACGCCCTGACCACTGTTAAATGCGCCATTAATTGTGGCCGAATCCTGTCGAATCGAGGAATACAGCTGCACATTGGTCAGGTTCACCGGCAGGGAAATCATACTGATGGCACCATCTTTCAGACGCATTTCACCGGTCAGTAATGGCTGGGTTAACGTACCGCCGACCTTACCGGCAAAGGACAATACCCCAGCCATAGAACGCACATCGGCAATAAACGGCTTAAAGACTTTTAACTGCACTTCATTAAAGGCAATTTCACCGCGCATCGGCTTACGCTCGGTATATGGATCAATAATAACATTGGCATAACCGGCACCAATTTCCGGGGTTTTCACATCCAGTCGAATTTGCAGACCTTCGGCAATACTTTTAGCCACCACAGCCACCTGATCATAGCTTAAGGTCGAACCCAGTTCTTGCGGGTCATCACCTGCCAGACCAATGACCCCATTACGGGTTACCAGACGTGCATCAATTTTTGGCCGCTGGCCTTGTGCCCAGGAGGCTTTGGCATGTCCATTGACTTTACCGGTAATCGCCAGACCTTCCGGCATAAAGGCGGCAAAATCGTTCAGGTCGACATTGCGCGTTACAAAGGACACATTGCCTCGGTTTTTATTGACCCGAATTGGCTGGTCAAAACACAACTGGCTTTGCTGGCTCATCCAGCAATGCGCACCCACAAACAGATCACTGGTTTTGGTCTGGAAGATGACCGAGGCATTCTGACGCTGCACCAGACGGGTTCTTAAGGAGTCAAAATCACCTTTCTGGATTTGACCCAGCCAGTTATTTTCAGCATTAAAGCCGCCGGCCAGCTGCACATAGAAGCTACTTAAACGGTTTTCCGCTTTCACTTTCAGCAGATGCGCCTGGCGGGTACCGGCCAGTGAAATCTCGCCTTTTTGAATTTCACGGTTGCCGCTACGTAAATTTTCCAGACTGGCCGTAAGCAAGGTTGGGGTATTTTCCGAGGTCGGCAATTCACCGCGTAAACGCATTTTGCGTACGCTAAACAGGTTATTTAAACCAAAATCATCGACCACCAGATTGGCGGTGGCCTGCAAACGTGGTTGCGACTGCACATTTAAATAGCCATAAGCACGGCCACGCAAACCGGCATACAGTTCATACAGTGCTGGTGCATTCAGTTTGATTCTCAGGTTTTGTGCATTACCAGTAGCCTGAATCTGGTTCTTGGCATAGGCCAGATATAAATTATTGGCCTCAAACTGCTGCGGCAGGAAACCTTGCTGATTGGCATCCATCAACAGGGCCAGATTACCGGTACCACGTACCGGTTTATTGTTGATCATGCCGGCCAGATTGAGCTTTTCAATATTGATGCGTTTAAGCTGATCTGACCAAACCCCTTGGGTACGTACATTTCCCGACAGCTCGCCGCGCACACTCGAGACAAAATAATGCGGTTTAAAGCGGATTAAAGAGGCGTTCAGGTTCCAGCCAATGCCATTTTTCAGGTTCAGCATACCATTGGCCAGAATCTGCCCGGCCACACCGTCATGACGCAGGTCTGAAATCTTGATCAGCTCCGGTGTACCGGACAGTTTCAGCTTTAAACTGCCCTGACTGGCTTCCAGCAGACTGCTGTTGAGCGCGCCATCATAATTGACCGCGAAGCTCTTGAAGCCGCCACCCGCACGTTCATCATGGAACAGCAAGGCCACGGTACTGTTCCCGGTCAAATGCACTGTTTCATCCTGCTCGGCCAGACGACCGCGTAAATCAATATTGTTTAAATGAATAATCTGCTGGTTTGGACTGGCAAAACCATTGGCCTGCAAACGGCCATTCAGCAGATTGACCGGAGCAGCATCAGCAATGATTTTCGGATTAAAATTATCCGCGTTTAAGGTAGCATTCCATTTGAGCTGGCGTTTGTCGGTTGGCAGTTCAATCAGCGCACGGCCCGTCAAGGTGCCGGCGCCGGCGTTATAACTAAAGCTTGGTACATCCAGATTATTGTTCTTCAGATTCAGCTCAGCCTTATACATGCCCGCTGGTAAAGCACCCTGCTCATGCTGCGCCACCTGGGTTGCGACAAAAATCTTTTGCTGGCCTTCGACCAGGGCCATCTGCACATCACCCGATTCACTGGATAACCAGCCAATATAAGGCATCGCGCGGTCAATATTGTTCCAGCGCACATCCAGTACCATGGGGTTTGGCTGGCGGTTTTTCGGCGCATTCTGATCCAGTTTCAGGTTCCAGGTTTCATAGCGGTCGAAATCGACCTGCGCCGTCAGATGAGTTCCATTTTCTAAATGGCCTTTAGAGGCAATTTGAGCATCCAGACTTGGCGGCAGAAAATCCTGCACCACTTGCGGAATGAGTGGGTCTTTCGGATTAATCTTGTCCAGGCGACCGGTAATATCCCAGCTGACGCGCTCGTTCCAGCCGACCACACCAGCCACATTCACGGCGCCCTGCATCAGCTGGCCATTTAAGTTGCTGATGTTCAGCTGATTGACCAGATCGGTATGCATGAGCGCGGTATATTGTCCTTTTGGAATATCTTTACCTGTCAGATCGGTAGCGACATCTAAATCCAGACGCTTGATATCACCCTTAAACTTGGCTGTGCCGTCTTCTGTATACAGCTCCCAGTCTTGTAACAGCGGCCAATGGTATTGATTGAACTGCAGCTCGCCAAACATGGGCACATTTTTACGCATTGGATGCAGCACCACCCAACCGGTGAGCAAATCGGGCGTATAGGTCGCCACCCCGGCCTGAATGGTATCTAAAGACCCTTTGGCCACCACTTTAATATCATGAATATTCAGGCTGTTATTTAACGAAGGTAAATTCACATCACCAATGGCATTCAGCGGATATTTGCCATAAAAATCCATATCTCCGCTGGCATTTTTGACCGACAGATAATCCATACGCATACTGGAATCTTCAAATTCCAGTTTGGTGCCCGACCACAGCGCATCGTTCAGGATCACATCATAAAAATTGACTTTGCTGCCACCTGAAGTCTGAATCAGCAAACGGTCCAGATCGGCATGATCAAGCCGGAGTACAAAAGGCAGACGGATTTCATTAAACTTGAATGGTCCATCACTTGGCGGTCCTTTGGTGGTAATTTGCAGATTACGCACATCGGCATGGGTAAAATGGATTTCCTTATTCAGCACGGCGCGCCAGCCCAGCATGACATCAGCGCGGTCAATTTTGACATCGACTGATTTTAGCGTAACCAGAATATTGCGCAGAATAATACCGCGTAATAAGTTTCCGCCTTCATATTCATACTGAATGATCTGCTGACGTTCCAGCACCCGGTCAAGCAGGAATTTACTGCCACGGTCGGTCGAGAACATGATTGCCAAAGCCGATACCAGCAACACCACCATAAACAGCAGTGACAACAAGGCACTTCTGACTATTCTGCGCTTTTTGGGTACAGGCGCGGGTGTATTTGGTTGCTGTTCAACTTCAGCCATAGTTCTCTCTAAATCTTAATTTTATAATTGCGAGCCAATAAAGAAATGCAGACGAATTGGATGATTCTCATCCGAAATGCCCGAAGCAACATCGACCCGAATTGGGCCAATCGGTGATGCCCAGCGTACCCCTAAACCGATACTGTATTCGGTCGGATTGCTAAAATCGGCATCATAGGCATTACCAAAATCGCTAAAAATTGCGGCGCGCCAGCCTTCCCTGAATTGATAGTTATATTCCAGCGAGCCCACCCCAAGTGCTTGTCCACCAATTTTAAAGCCATCAATTTGCGGAGACAGGCTCTTAAAGTCAAAACCGCGAATGGTCTGATCCCCACCAGCAAAGTAACGCAGATTATAAGGCACTTTGCTAAAATCTTCGGTCACGATATAACCCAAATCGGCACGACCGACAAACTGATGATCGTTATTTTCACCCAGAGAATAAATAAAACGCCAGCCGGCATTTAAGATTGCCATATCGGCATCGGACAACAGGCTTTCACTGCCGAGTTCAACTTTATAAATCTGCTTGAAACCACGGGTCGGATTGACACGCGGACTGCTGTCAGTACGCGACAGTTCATAACCAAACAGTAAAGATTGCTGCTCGGTGGAACCATTGCCAATAAAGGCGTCAGGAATCTTGTCAATATCGACCACACCGTTCTGGGTTAAACGGTCCAGACGGTAACGCAGACCATAAGCATGTTGCCAGCTGCCACGCGGGTTTTTAATAATCCGGTCGGCGCCGGCCACTGCCGATTCAATTAACAGGTCATTGCCGGCAGAAACATCGCTACGCTCTTCACGCTCATAACCGGCCACCAAAGTAATATAGTCATTCAGTGGATGATTATAGGGAATGCTATAGCGGCCATCTAAAGACTGGCGGATTTCAGATAGTTCCAGGTTGGCATCGAAGGAGTGACCACGACGGTTAACAATGGCCCGGCGATACTGGCCACGTACACGCATTCCGGTATCTGTGCCATAACCGGCACCGACTTCTGCACTGTTCAGCTTGTCGGCGTTCAAAGTCACAATCACCGGAATTTTCTTTTCCAGACGTGCCTGTTCTTTTAGCCGTTCTTCTTCTGACTGCTGGGTTTCCTGTTCGACTCGCAGCTGACGGATGTTTTCATTCTGCTCGGCTTCCTGAGTGCCGGCAAACTGGTCTTCATCCACCACTGACTGGGTCACTTCTTCAGTCGAGCTTAAATCTTTCTGGTCCTGAACCGGCTGGAAGTCTTCAGCGGAAAGTTTGCGCTGATCAACCAGGGCCTGAATATCCGGTGGCAACTCTGTTGGGCGTCCCAGCGGATCGGGACGCATGGTATCGACCAACGTATAGTTAAAATAACGTGAGTTGGTCAGGTTATTGGCCAGACCGTTGACCCGCCAGAAAGTATAATCGGCGCCATCTTCCCACGGCACCATGCTTTCCAGAATATCCATATCCAGAGGAAATTCTTTGCTCGGATCGCTCATCCGGAACTGGGCCGGCCCCAACGTATAACGCTCGCCGGTTTCATAGCGCAGATTAATATCGGCAGTATTTTGCGGCTGCGCCACTTTCACGTCATGCAGGCGCCAATAGCCATCAAAGAAACCGTTATTGGAGGCAGCATCATTAATCCGGGTTTTGGTCTCTTCATACAGACCGTGGTGAAACACATCGCCCACATCCTGATCGGGCAGGACGCGAATTACCTGGAACTGTGCCAGATTCTCACCTGGGCCGCTAAATTCAATATTCTGCTCCTGCACACGCACCGGTGTATTTGGTGTGACCAGAACCCGCACCCGGCTGTCATTCAGCTTTTCAAACTTGAATTCGGCATGATAAAAGCCGACGGCCTGTGCCGCCTGATTAGATAAAGAACGCAGCTGTGGTAAAGCCGAGGGAAAATCGGCAAAAGATTCCTGGGTAAAACTGGACAGTTTGCCGCGCACATTGGCACGCAGATTTTCCAGTGCCGTGGCATAGGCCTCTGCGGAAACTTCACCACTATTTTCGGCGCCGGTAATCACCACATCGGCACTAATCCGGGGCACCCGTGCAGTATTTAACTCACGCGGTGGACGTACCTTATACAGCAAGCGCCGGAAAAACCCCGGTTTATCGGCATCGGCCACTTCTGTATTCAGGCCCAATTCAGTCAGGGTTCGGCCGGAGGTATTCGCTTCCACCACAATCTGGCTGTCGGCGCGAATACTGTCCATGAGCTGGTCGACATTGACCGGAGACTGGTTAATTTCGGCCAGTTCCTGCTGGGTGGCATCATTAATCAGTACTTCGGTATTCTGCTCGGCGCGATACTGGCGTGCTTCCTGTTTGGCCTGTTCAGCGATCTGGAAAATTTCTGCGGCCATATTGGCATCGACCGGCATTACCGGTAAATCATCCAGATTTTCCAGTTCAATTGGCTGAAACGCGGCTATCGGTTCACTGCTATTTTGCTGCTGTTGCAACATCTCCAGACTGTCCGGCTCAGTGCTGGGCACCTGAAAATTCTCAATTTTTTCTAATTCTTCAGGGGTATCTTTGCCTTGGCTGAGCGCCAGATCGCGAATTTCCTGTTTCATGTCGGCCGATGCGACCGGATCGCTCACCGCTTCCGCCACTGCGGGAGGATTTTGACTAAAGCCCTGCTGTGCGACTAAACTTAAAAAGATGCTCAGACAAAGTTGTCTGGAATGCCTCCACTGAATTATGGCATGCATACTGTTAGACAGCGCAGACTTTTTAAAAGTTCGGTTCACAAGCATAGAAAACTCTAAATTTAATCTTTTTAATGGAAAAATCCGCAATGAAATGTTCGCTAACAGACTCTAATTTATTGGATTTTTTCAACAGTGAAAACACTGCAAAATATCATACATGATTTTCGGGCAATTATATCAATTGGTCACATTTCTTAATAAAACTAATGAAGTCCACTTCTTATGGAAAAAAATGAAAATTTGCTAGCCACACGACGCTTCTTGCCCATGTTCTGTACCCAGTTTCTGGGCGCGCTGAATGACAACGTGTTTAAGCAGGCTTTGCTGCTGGTGATTACCTATGGCTGGATCAGTCAGCAATCTGGCAGTATCAGCACCCTGAATAATCTGGCGGCACTGCTGTTCATTTTACCCTATTTTATTTTCTCGGCCACAGCCGGACAAATTGCCGATAAATATGAACGCTCGCAGCTGGTGCGTTATTTAAAACTGCTGGAAATTGCGGTGATGTTACTGGCCACGGTCGGCTTCCTGATTGGCAACTTATGGTTACTGATGTTTGCCCTGTTTTTAATGGGTACCCAATCGACCTTTTTTGGTCCCATCAAATATGCGATTTTGCCAGAAATCCTGAAACCGAATGAGTTGATGTCGGGAAATGCGCTGTTCCAGTCCGGCACCTCAATTGCCATTCTGGTCGGGATGATTCTAGGCGGCGCGGTGATTTCCCTCTCCGCTGGTAATTTACTCTGGATCAGCCTGACCGTGCTGGCTATTGCCGTGGTCGGTTATCTTGCCAGCCGTTTTATTTTAAAACAGCCGATTGCTGCACCGCAGTTACAGGTGGACTGGAACTTTTTCCGTACCAGTATTCAAACCTTAAAATATGCCAAAAACCTGCCGCTGATTTTTCTGATTTTACTCGGTAACTCCTGGTACTGGTTTTATGGCGCGACGTATCTGACCCAAATTCCGCAGCTGACCCAGCAAAACCTGCATGCGTCTGAAAATGTGGTCAGCTTATTGCTAACTTTCTTCTCGGTCGGGATTGGTGTCGGTTCATTACTCTGTCGTAAAATTGGCGGCACCGAGGTAAATATCAAGATGGTGCCGATTGGTGCGGTCGGTTTAACCGTATTTGCGTTTTATCTGGCTGCTGCACTGGCCTTTGTACCACCACAAACTGGTGAACTACTGGGCTTAAGCGAAGTCTTTCAGCAAGGCTGGAGTTATTATCATGTGATGCTAGCCGTGACCTTGCTCGGTATTAGTGGCGGTTTTTATATTGTGCCCCTATATGCCATGATGCAAGCCTATTCACCGCGCTCGCATCGTGCCCGGGTGGTGGCAGCCAATAATATTTTAAATGCGATTTTTATGGTTTCTTCAGCCATCTTCTCGATTATTATTTTAAGCGTGCTGCAAATTGACCTTAAAATTCTGTTTTGCATTACTGCTGTTTTAAGCGCCATATTCACCATCTGGCTCTTGTTTAAACTCAAGTCTATGCTTGATACTGCAGCAGACCCTCTGGAGGATTAAATTCATGCGTCATTACACCGGTCTCGACAAGTTTATTCATTCATTTGATCAGGCCTTACGCAGCCTGGTTCCGGGCGTCACCTCGGCTCAGCGCGATAATCCTGGGCAAAATACTCCAACTCAATTAGCAGTGAGTGAAGCGCGTCATGTGGCGGGATTAATGCGGGTCAATCATAGTGGTGAAGTTTGTGCGCAGGCGCTGTATCATGGTCAGGCACTGACAGCGAAGCTCCCGAATGTACGCCGCGAAATGGAACAGGCCGCCATTGAAGAACAGGATCATTTGGCCTGGTGTGAAGACCGTTTAAAAGAACTGGATAGCCATACCAGCCTGCTCAATCCGGTCTGGTACGGACTATCTTTTGGCATGGGCGCTATTGCCGGAATTGCCGGAGACAAATATAGCTTAGGTTTTGTCGCTGAAACTGAGCGTCAGGTCAGCCTGCATTTAGAAGATCATATTCGTCAATTGCCAGCACATGATGAACGCTCGCGCAAAATTCTGGAACAAATGAACGAGGATGAGCTGCATCATCGTGATACGGCGCTAAATGCAGGCGGGGTTGATCTCCCTGCACCTGTACATATTGCTATGACCGGTATTTCAAAACTGATGACCAAGACTAGTTATTATATTTAAGCGTTTTATCTTCATCATGTTTGATGAAAGATTCCAAAAACAGCCTGCATCCTCGCAGGCTGTTTTATCATGCGTGTGCAAGCTTAAGTAAAATCAACACGACCAATTTATCTACTTAATTTAAAAAGCCCGGTATAAAAACCGGGCTTGCTGATAAACCATGTCATCTTCACGCTGAACATTGAATTACAGGAAATGGATGGGGCTGATGAGCAAATGCCGCATTGTGCCACAGCTCGAACATCGGGATTTTTACATCCAGCGCCAGCGGTAATTTTTTCGGATTAAATTGCATTTGCTCCAGGCTTGTCCCCCAAGCAATTAAATCCACATCTAAACTGATTTGATGTGAAGGTCGTACCCGCCCGGAATCTGCTTCTAACTGTTTTAGCAAGGCCAGAATCTGCTCGACACTGTGTTCACTCTTGAGCAGACAGGCGGCATTCCAGTAATCCGCACCAATCCCATCCCGGCACGGAATCAGATAAATCGAGGAACACTGCAAACGCCCCAAACGCGACAGCGCAGCAAATGCCTGTTGAAAATGCTGTTCAGGATGAGAATTACTCGCCAGTGCTAGGGCGAAAATCGTTTCGGTGGCGTTCAAGACGAATTCCTACAGATTGGGCTTGCGGGATAATGGCAGGCTTGCGGATGCTAATCATAATCGATTCAACTGTAGGATAGTGAGCAAAAAGTGCATCCAGCACCAGCTTTGCTGCATGTTCAATCAATTTTGGCTGAGCGGCCTGAATCACTTGCGCAGAAATTTCGCAAATTTCGGCATAGTTCAGGGTATCTTCCAGTTCATCAGAACAGGCAGCCTGCTCCAGACTGCACTGAATGCTTAAGTCCAGCAGCAAAGGCTGGATAATCTGACGCTCCCAGTTAAAACAGCCCACCACTGTTTCGACCTTTAAGCCTTCAATAATAATTGCGTCCATCGGATTACTCGGGCGTGTATAACGTGAATCATCACCTGCTTGCTACATCAGCATCACGTGTGTCGCTTTGCGATGTAGCAGCAACAGCTTGTTGTATAAAAGCTGGGCGATGTCTATAAATTAATGTTTGAGCAACAGATTTGGGTCCATACTTTGTACCATCTGCAAGCGCTGGTCGGCATAAATGTCGGTATACGGCGCCAGGATACGCATGAAACGGTCAAAGTACAGCATTTGCTTGAACAGCAGCGCGAAATCACGCGGGAAACGGATGCCATGACGTTCACCAACCGCCACCATATCCATCATGATGTCATTTAAATCGGCCGGATTTGAACTGAGGATTTCCTGTGGATCGGCCAGCAGTACACCACTAAACAGACGTTCCAAATCTTGCGCCAGCACTTGGGTGTTAATCTGGGTATCGGTCATGCCCATTTTCAGCATGTTTTCCGCCATCAGCGTGTAGTCGGTATTCTGCAAGGCATCCATAAAGGCGATACAGGCCGTCCAGACTTCAGGCTTCAGCTGCCCGACAATACCAAAATCAATAAAACCGACGCGGCCATCTTCCAGCAGCATCAGGTTGCCAGCATGCAGGTCGGCATGGAAACTGTTACACATCATCAGGCTGCCAAACCAGGTATTCATGGCGGTAATTAACACCTGCGACGGGTCTTTGGCGTACTGCTTCACCACTTCAAAATCGGTTAAAGGCACCCCGAAAAGACGCTGCATGGTCAACACCCGGCGAGTGGAATACTGATGATACACCTTTGGCGCTGTTGCGGCCTGATTCTGGGTCAGGTTCAGATAATTGACAAAATCATCCAGGTTTTTGGCTTCTTCAATAAAGTCGACTTCGCGCACCATACGGACTTTAATTTCTTCGACAATATCGGCCAGAGAGGCGAATTTCACTTTCGGTACGGCTTTTTCCAGCAACTTGGTGGCCCAATGCAATACATTCAGGTCGGTATATAAAATGGTTTCCACACCCGGCTTCTGAACTTTAATCACCACATCTTCGCCCGAGACCAGCTTGGCAGCATGCACCTGGGCAATAGAAGCCGAAGCCAGCGGGGTTTCATCAATCGAGGCAAAAATTTCGCCTAAATCACGCCCGGCGAATTCTGAAGCCAGCACCTGCTGTACATAGCTAAACGGCAATGATGGAGTTTGATCTAAACAGCCCTGAAACTCTTCCACATACTCACGTGGAAACAAAGATGGCGTGCTGGCAATAAACTGTCCCAGCTTGATATAGGTTGAACCGAGCGATTCAAAGGTTTCACGCATCAGTTTGGCGTTGCTGGGTTTTTCAGTCGCATATTTCAGGCCGGCTTTGGCCGCCACGACCGCCGTTTCGCCCATACGCGCCACGGAACGAAGGCCATCTAACCAGATATTGTTTTTCATAATGTCTTCGATGAAATTAAATTTGAGTCAGTGTAGCAAAAATTTGATGTCAGATAGATTTATCTTACCTGACAGCATGGGCAATTTCGGTCTTTTTCAAATGCCAGCAGGCGCTGTTTTAAACTCAGCCCATCCCAGAGCAGCAGCTTCTGTTTTAACGCAGCAATTCCCAGTCCTAAATAGATCAAGGCATGATGTGCCTGTAAACTGGCCATCACATTCGGAGTCGTGGTCAGCACACCGGAATCGGCGCAGCGCAGGCTTTCATTGGCCTGATCTTCTTTTGGAAACAGGCATTCATAACAAGCCGAATCGCCTTCCACCATAAACAGCTGGCCCTGAAAACCAATAGCCGAGGCGCTAATCAGCGCCACCTGATGCTGCACACAAACACGGTTGACCAGATAACGGGTACTGAAATTATCGCAGCCATCCAAAACCAGATCCTGCTGGGCAATCAGTTCGGCAGCATTGCTGTCATCCAGTTTGGCTGTGATGGCATGCACCTGAATATGCGGATTAATCTTTTGCAGACGCTTGGCCAGAATGTCGGCCTTATAGAAGCCTAAATCTTCTGCGCTATAGGCAATTTGACGTTGCAGGTTACTGATTTCAATCGTATCTGCATCAATGAGGGTGATTTTTCCGACCCCGGCGCGCGCCAACAGTTCGGCACTGCTACAGCCTATACCGCCACAACCGACAATCAGCACATTGGCCAGTTTTAATTTTTCCTGCGCTTCGATATCCCAACCATCCAGCAAAATCTGGCGACTATATAAATGCATTTCTGCATCGTTCAGTTCCTGCCAGTTATCCTCAAGTGTCACCATTTATCTTCCTGTTTTTTGCTGGCTATAGTGTAATTCGATTGATTTTTTTTAACAGCCTTACCCGCTGTTTTTTCGGTTTTCGCCACCCTTCGTTTTATGTACAACCTCTTGGTCTGGATGATATGTAAACAACTGTCTTGCCTGATGCGCTTTTGTTGAGCGCAGATATTGTTTTACCCTGAATCTGTATGAGTTAGGTGAGACCGCTACGCGAAGCACAAAAATCGTTTTACTCTGCTTGTGAATGAGTTCTTTTGCGTAAAAGCGCATTTACTGACATCAGGAGCAAAGCACATGAACGATCAACATAACCGCGACAAATTATGGGAACTGATTAAAGATGTACGCTTCACCATGATCAGTCACCACACCGAAACCCAAGAAATTCATGCACAGCCAATGACCATGCTCAATTCTGAAAAGCTGCATGAACGTCAGAATTTGTATTTTATTTTGCGTGACAGCAATGATCTGGTGACAGCAGTGACCAGCGGCCGTAACCAGATTGGTCTGGCGTTTTCCAAACCTTCAGACGGGATTTATGTGTCGATGAGTGCACATGCGCAAATCAGTACCGATCGCGCCCTGATTGATCAGCTCTGGAATCCATGGGCGGAAAACTGGTTTAATGGCAAGGATGATCCTTCGGTACGTGTTCTGGTGGCAGAAGCGATTAGTGCCGAATACTGGAATGTCACCGACAATAAAGTCACCCAGTTATTTAAAGTACTGAAAGGCAATCTGACCGGTAAAACTGGTGAACCCAATTCTGAACACCAGAAAATGGATTTATAACAGCCACATATACGCCTTGAAATAGCCCTAAAAAGTCACGCCTTGACCTATTTTTCGCAGGCGCTAGCGTGACTTTTTATAGATAAAAATAAAACTGATAAAAATCAATATCAAGAAACCAAATGTAATGACATACAAATTACATAAATTAAATAATTTTAATTGTCTTCTATCTCCTCTTAACTGACTTTTTCCAACAGTATCTGTTTATCAATTTCCTGCTGCTTAAGGATATTGCGTTGAATCTTGCCGCTGGAGGTTTTGGGTAAAGCCTCAACAAATTCAATCTCTTTCGGATAGGCATGTTTGGATAAACGTGAACGCACATAATGCTGCAGTTTTTGTTCCAGTGCTGGACTCGCAGCAAATTGCGCTTTTAGCACCACAAAGGCTTTGACGATTTCAGTACGTTCCGGGTCCGGTTTACCGATCACCGCCGATTCCAGCACTTCTTCACATTCCAGCAAGGTGCTTTCCACATCAAATGGACCGACCCGATAGCCCGAAGTTGTAATGACATCGTCCGCACGTCCAATAAAATCAATCCCGCCCAGTTCATTTAAACGTACCGTATCACCAGTTAAATAATACTGGCCCACAAAGGATTTACGGTTATGTCCGGCATAGCCTTTAAACCACATTAATGGAGATTGTGATTCATCCAGCGCCAGCGTGCCAATTTCACCCGCGGCAACTTCCTGATGCTGTGCATTTAATACCGCAAAACGATGTCCCGGAATGGCATAACCGGCCGAGCCCACTTTTTTGTGATGTTCCAGCGCATGATGATTGGCAATCACCATGCCCAGTTCAGTTTGTCCGTACTGATCGTAAACATTGACCTCGAGATCCTGTTTAAACCAGTGAATAACTTCTGGGGTTAGTGGCTCACCGGCACTGCTGACCACGCGCAAGGTTTTAGGTACACCGGCAAATTTTTCTTTAAAGCCAAAGAACATACGAAATGCTGTGGGTGAACCGGCCAAATTGCTAACCTGATATTTTTGAATAACTTCCAGTGCGTGATCGACACTAAATGGTCGTTCATCCATGATAATACTATGCCCCAGACTGAGCGGCCCGGTAATACCATAATACAGCCCATAGGCCCAGCCTGGATCAGCCAGATTCCAGAACGAATCTTCAGCACGTAAATCCACCGCATGCTGCATATAACCTTTAAAGGCCAGCAAGGCTTTTAAAGGCACCGGCACCGATTTTGCCAGACCCGTAGTACCCGAAGTAAACATCATCAGGAAGTCATCATCAAAGCTGCGCAGTACCGGCTCAAAACTGGCTGAATACTGATTCAGCTGCTGCCAGAAATCGGCATCACTTGTTCCGGCTGCTTCGGCACCGACAGTTAATATACCAATCTGCTGCAACGAACTCAGTTTGGCGCGTTGCTCGGTATGGGTCACAATAAAGCGGGTATTGGCAGTCTCGAGCCGGTGTTCAATCGCTTTCGACTCAAAGGCCGTAAATAGCGGCTGATAGACCGCGCCCATCCGCCAGGTGGCCAATACGGTAATCAGTAATTCCGGAGTTCTTGGCAGCAGACCGGCAATACAGTCGCCTGCTCTTAAACCCTTAGCCTGAAAATAATTGGCCAGCTTGCCCGAAGCCTCAGCCAGCTGATCAAAACTCCAACGAGCTGATTCACCCTGCTTGCCTTCCCAGATCAGTGCAGTATGCTGCTGTCCAGAATATCGGCCACAGCATTCGGTATAGGCATTCAGTGCCTGTGCCGTTCCCTGTAACTGGGTAGCAATCAGTTGTTCCAAATTAAAATCTTGATAGGCGTCTTGCAACGTTTTCATGGGGGCAACCTCTTATCCTTCGGGGCGATTGATCTGCAAAAACATCCGTATTGCAGGACGTGTTCCTTGTTGTTTTCATGCCATCGGGCTGATGGTCTGCAGTCCATCCGACTGCAGGGTTATTTCTTATACGGCTATTTTTAGGTTGTGCCCATGCAAAGTGGTCTTCACATGGGAGATGGGTTAGATGATGAATAGCATCTTATGCTTCAGTTCAGCATAAGGACAGCGCGACTGCAATTTCCATTGGCCTCAATCGTGATGCCGTGTTTGGACATATTGCTGTATCAATGCCGGTTTAAGGCTGGGTCACAGCCCGGGCGATTACCAAACGCTGAATATCCGAAGCGCCTTCATAAATCTGGCTAACCCGAACATCGCGGTAAATCCGTTCTACCGGGAAGTCGGACACATAACCATAACCGCCATGAATCTGGATGGCATCGGAGCAGACGCGCTCTGCCATGGTTGAAGCAAACAGTTTGGCCATCGAAGCCTCTTTTAAACACGGTAAACCGGCATCTTTTAAGCTGGCTGCATGCAAAATCAACTGACGCGCCGCTTCAATTTGCGTGGCCATATCGGCCAGACGAAAAGCCACTGCCTGATGTTGCACGATCTCAACCCCAAAGGCTTTACGTTCATTGGCATATTCCACGGCGGCATCTAAAGCAGCACGCGCCATCCCCACCGATTGGGCAGCAATCCCGATCCGGCCTGACTCCAGATTGGACAAAGCAATTTTATAGCCTTCGCCTTCCTGACCGAGCAGATGATCAGCTGGAATACGGCATTGATCCAGCACAATAGTCGCCGTATCGGAACAATGCTGCCCCATTTTGTCTTCTAAACGCGATACGATATATCCGGGGTTCTCGGTCGGGACCAAAAAGCAGGAAATGCCTTTTTTGCCAGCAGATTTATCGGTCACAGCAAAGACCAAAGCCAGCTGGGCGTGTTTACCAGTGGTAATAAACTGCTTAGTGCCATTTAATATCCAGCTGTCACCATCACGTTCAGCCTTGCATTCGATGGCACTAGCATCGGAACCGACTTGCGGTTCGGTCAGGCAAAAACAGCCTAACCATTCACCGGTCGCCAGTTTGGTCAGATAATGCTGTTTTTGCGCTTCAGTGCCATAACGCTGAATGATGCCGCACGGTAAAGAGTTTTGCACACTCACAATCGTCGAAATCGCACCATCTCCTGCGGCAATTTCCTCTAAAGCCAGCACCAGCGAGATATAATCCAGACCGGCACCACCCCACTGTTCCGATACAGTCATACCCAGTGCACCTAAAGCGCCCAGCTCTTTCAGTTCCTGTGCCGGAAACTGTGCGGTTTTATCGCGTTCGGCTGCGGTCGGTTTCAATTTCTCCTGCGCATAGCTACGCATCATGTCCTGAACCATTTTTTGTTGTTCATTTAAAATCATTGCTTTCTCGTTCTCATTACGTTGGATTCGGCTGAAGTACGCTGGCTGATCTAAAAACTTGGGGGATGGTCTAGCTGCAGCATCAGCACGACAACCAGACCAGATGGGTTTATCTTATTTTTATTTACTTAGGCTATTTATTTAACCCAGCAAAGGGCTGCTTTTTTAAGCATTGTACTTATTTAGGCTGCATCCGGATCGCACCATCCAGACGAATCACCTCACCATTCAAATAGCCATTTTCAAAAATCTGTCCTACCAACTGGGCAAACTCATGTGGCTTAGCCAGACGCGGTGGATATGGCACCATCTGCCCCAAAGCATCCTGCACATGCTGTGGAAAGGCTTTCAGCATTGGTGTTTCCATAATCCCCGGTGCAATGGTCATCACGCGGATCGATTCACGGGCCAGTTCACGCGCTAGCGGCAAGGTCATCGCCACAATCGCACCTTTGGACGCAGAATAGGCCGCCTGACCAATCTGTCCTTCATACGCCGCCACTGAAGCGGTATTGACAATTACACCGCGCTCTTCTTCACCAGCTTGCAGTTGATATTTGGCCATCAGCTGCGCAGCAAAACGAATCATGTTAAAGCTGCCACTGACATTAATGTCCAGCACTTTCTGGAACATGCTTAAGCTATGTAAGCCTTCTTTGCCCAGCACTTTGGCTGAAGGTGCGATGCCGGCACAGTTGACCAGACCATTTAACTGGCCATAGTGCTGCTCAATCTCGGCAAAGAATTGCTCTACCGCGGCTTCATCGGTCACATCCAGCGCCTTAAACTGGGCTTTTTCACCCAATTGCTGTGCCATTTGCGTACCCAGCTCCTGATTCATATCGACCAGAATGACATTGGCCCCCTGCTCCACCAGATACTGTGCAGTAGCAGCGCCCAAACCAGATGCACCACCGGTAACCACACATACTTTTCCTTGAATCTTCATTTTATTTTCCCAAATAGTTTTGTTATCAATGACACATACTCGACTTAAGATGCAGAGTAATCAGACTCCAGCTTGAGTACAATTTCCAAATACAGCATCCTGCATGATGCCTTTGAACAATAGCATTTTTAACATAATTTTAAATTGAATAGACACGCGATGACGCCATCCCATTTGCATTATAGTAAAGGCACCATTTCTATTGCACTGGTGCATGAAGCACTGCAAGCCGCCCAGCAGCAAGGGGTGGAAATTCACTCCATTCTGACCCGGGCCGGTATTCCGCTGGAGCTGATGCATTCGGCCAAAGCGCGGGTGTCGGTGCTGCAATATGGGCAGCTGTGGATTGCCCTGGCCGATGCCATGAATGATGAGTTTTTTGGTATGGACAGCCATCCGCTGCGCCGTGGCAGTTATCGTTTATTGTCCAAATGGGTCTACTCTGCCGATACCATTGAAACCGCACTGAAAGAGATTCTAAAGTTTTTCAACCTAATTCTGGATGATCTGCGCGGGGAACTGCAGCTCAACAAAGATGCTGCTGTGCTGACCCTTCATGATCGGGCGCAGCCCAAAGCCATGTTCAGTTATGCGACTTATTTAATGCTGGTGCATAGCCTGATCTGCTGGCTCAGTGGACAGCGCATTGCCATTCAAAAAATCGAACTAAAATGCCCGGCTCCAAGCGATGATGCAGATTATCGGGTGCGCTTTTGTGAAAACATTCGCTATGAACAACCCGACAACCGAATCTATTTTGATGCGCAGGCTTTGGGTCTAAAAATCAAGCAGGATGAGCGCAGCTGGAAACGCTTTTTACAGCAAACCCCGTATAACCTGCTGGTGCGTTTTAAAAATCCGCATGCGTTAAGCACGATGATTCGCAAACAACTGATGCAGCGTCCGCCAAGTGAATGGCTGGAACTGCATGAACTGACCCGACAACTGAATATGTCAGGCGCCACTTTTCAGCGCCGTTTAAAACAGGAAGGTACCAGCTATCAGCAACTGAAAAATGAAATCCGCCGCGATACCGCGATTGAACTGCTATCGAAAACCGAGCTATCGCTACAAGATATTAGTGAACGGCTGAATTTTCATGATCCAAGTGCCTTTCACCGAGCCTTTAAAAAGTGGACTGGCTTAAATCCGGGGGCCTACCGGCAGAATCAAAGCTAGCCGTTATTTATGCTGATATTTTTAACTCAGAACTTTTAAATATAAGTTGCAATATGAAGCACTTGGCATTTCAAGTGCAGTATTTGAACCGGTCATTCATCGTAACAGCATTGCCAATCACCCCAAAATAGATTAATTTTCACTCAATTTATCGCATAGATTCTATGCAATTTTGGCTGTAATCCCTCCTCCTCCTTGTTGTACTCCATCTTTAGAGGTTCCCATGCTTAAGATGATTGATGTGCTTGCACAAAATCTGGTTCAAAATTTTAATCACGCACTTTCTACTCCTTCAGAGCAACTTGATGAATTGCTGAATCAAGGCATTCTCAACACCTCTGAAGATCAGTTACGTAATGCGATGGCGGCATTTTTTGATCGTGAAGATGCGCTAGAAGCGGCACAAGCCTTAGATATTCCTCAGGAAGATCTGCACGCCTTACAAGCAGGCTTAGCACTTAAAGATGAAAACCTGAGCGAAACGGCAAAAATTGTAGCGCTGTGTCTGGCTTTAGAAACCGATAGCCTGGCTCAAGTGGAAGTATCTGACTGTCTGCAAGATTATCCAATGTAAATCTTGAGCAGTTACCCAACGCCTTATTCAAGTGACGCTACGGCGTCACTTTTTTTGACTGGATTATACTGAATCATCCCAACGTATACGGCTTGCATTGCCTTGTCCGGCTATGGAACACTACGGCTGAGCATCCGCGCAGAAGCACTATGATTATTCGGGATAAAAGCAACAGTTTCGCATTACTTTTTGCATGGTCAGGCACCATCTTGCCCAAGGTCATGCCGGCCTTAATGATGGTGGTGTTCATTTCCACCGTGCTGGTCTATCTGTCCTCGCATCATTATGTACAGGCGCCGACCGTGCCCGCGATTGGCTTTACCATTTTCGGGGTTATCCTGTCGATTTTCCTCAGTTTCAGAAATACTGCCAGTTATGAACGCTGGTGGGAAGGCCGCAAATTATGGGGGCAGCTGATTGCCACCTCACGCCATCTTGCCCGTGATTCCTATGTGTTGCCGCCCGCCGAACGTCAGGTGCTGATGTATCGGGTAATGCTGTTTAGCAATTTACTGAAAAACCGGCTGCGCACCCAGAATGAGCCGATTGATTTTTATCATAACAAGGTCAATTTAAGCCCGGCCGATTATCAGGCGCTGTTTGGGCATATTAATGCAGCCCAGTTTATTCTGGAACAGATTCAGAAAGATCTGGTCAAGGCCCTGCACAGCGGCGAACTGTCAGATATTGTCTATCATGGCCTGAACAAGCACATTATCAGCTTAGGGGATATTCAGGCCGGTTGTGACCGGATTCTGACCACACCTTTGCCGTTTTCGTATTCGGTATTGCTACACCGCACCGTGTACTGTTTCTGCTTTATTCTGCCTTTTAGTTTAGAGGCGAATTTAGGTATCTGGACCCCCATTCTGGTGGGATTGATTGCCTATCTGTTTTTGGGCTTGGATGCCTTAAGCGAACAGCTGGAAGAACCGTTTGGCCTGCAAGACAATGACCTGCCACTGAGTGCCATGGTCCGGCTAATCGAACGGGAAATGCTGAGTGCCTTGGGTGAAGAATTACCTCCGGCCATTCAGGCGATTAAAGGCAACCTGACTTAATCGCCGAGTTGGCCGATAGTCACCCGATCATTACCGCCATAATCCAGAATGGTGCGTACCGCAACAAAACCGGCATCGTTAAAGATATTTTGCACAGCTACTGCCTGATCATAACCATGCTCTACAGCAATCCAGCCTTGCGGTTTTAACCAGTGCTTGCCTTGCTGAATAATAATCTCAAGATCAGATAAGCCCTGCTTGGCCGCCACTAAGGCCCGTTCAGGTTCGGTGGCCAAATCTTTCATATGTACATCATCAGCCGCAATATACGGTGGATTCGACACAATCAGATCAAACCTCGGTTCGGCAGGAACGCCTAAAGCAGCAAACCAGGCGCCCAGCTTAAACTCTACCCGCTCAAAGTTATGCGTCTGCGCATTTTCTTTGGCAACCGCCAGAGTCGGCGGATAAATATCGGTTGCAGTCACCTGCCAATCCGGACGTTCCGATGCCAAGGCCAAGGCAATCGCACCGGTGCCGGTACCCAAGTCGATAATCGCCGCTTGTGCCGGTAAATCCAGTTGCAAACAGCTTTCTACCAGTACTTCGGTATCTGGTCTTGGCACCAGGGTATCTGGTGTGACTTTTAAATCCAGTGTCCAGAATGGCTGTGAACCGGTGACATAGGCCAAGGGTTCACCTGCTTCAATCCGGGCAATACCCGCAAGATATTGCTGTTCCTGTTCTGGGCTTAGCTCACGATCGGCCTGATATTTCAGCGCCAAGGCAGATAAACCTAGAATATGCTCCAGTAGCCAGAGATTTTCCTGACGTTCGTAGCTGTCTGCTACGCCACGAATGGCCAGTGCATCGGCAATTTTCATTAGCCACCATTTTGCTGGGCAAGTAACGCCAGCTGATCGGCCTGATATTCACGGTGCAGGCTGTCCAGCAATTCGGTTAAATCACCTTCCATCACTGCATCTAACTTATATAAAGTTAAGTTAATACGATGATCGGTCATCCGCCCTTGCGGATAGTTATAGGTGCGAATACGCTCGGAACGGTCACCGGAACCGACCAAGTCACGACGCATTTCCGAAGTGGCAGCATCTGCTGCAGCACGTTTGGCATTTTCCAGACGTGAGGCCAATAAGGCCATGGCTTTGGCTTTGTTCTTGTGCTGCGAACGTTCTTCCTGACATTCCACTACCGTTCCGGTTGGAATATGGGTAATACGCACCGCAGAGTCAGTTTTGTTGACGTGCTGACCACCGGCACCCGACGCGCGGTAGGTATCAATACGTAAATCTGCCGGGTTAATATCCACCGTGGTATCGACATCAATTTCAGGCAAAATAGCCACGGTACAGGCGGACGTATGTACACGGCCTTGCGATTCAGTTGCCGGAACACGCTGGACACGATGTGCGCCACTTTCAAATTTCAGGCGGCCATAGACCCCGTCACCATTAACCAGACAAATCACTTCTTTATAGCCGCCGTGTTCGCCTTCGTTTTCTGACAGCACTTCAATACGCCAGCCTTGAGATTCGGCATATTTGCTGTACATGCGGAATAAATCGCCGGAGAAAATTGCTGCTTCATCACCACCGGTGCCGGCACGAATTTCCAGATAGGCCGAGTTGGCATCATTGGGATCTTTAGGAATCATCAGGATGTTTAAATCCGCTTCCAGCTGTTCAATCAGTGCCTTGTTTTCCTTGATCTCTTCCTGCGCCATCTCTTTAAAGTCAGGATCGGACAGCATTGCTTCAGCCGTTTCAATATCGGCTTCGGCCTGGGTATATTTGCCCCAGACTTCGGTAATTTCGCTCAGGTCATTGTGTTCGCGCGACAGCTGGCGAAAGCGTTTGTTATCGGAAATGACTTCAGCATCGGCCAAGAGTGCTGTTAATTCTTCGTGACGGTCAGAAAGTTGATCTAATCGTAAACGTAACGATTCTTTCATTGTGCAAATTATCTCAATATACAGGCTGTCGCCCTAATTCAATAAGGCCAGCGAAATCAAAAAATTGCCATAGTTTAACGATTCTGGCCAGCAAATAACATCTTTATTCGTAGCAGAAACTGCGTGGTTGATGGCCAAATCCGGCAAATACGCTACAGCGTGCAAGAGATGCATCCTGCCTCTTTCAATTTAAAGTCTGGGCTGCCGATAAAATCGACAGTTTTAATACAACTTATACAAAGCCGAAACCAAAGCACTGAATTATGAAGGTGCCTCTCCATATTTGCAGGGAATCCTTTTGTTACATTTACTGCCATCAAATGACATTAAAAAGTCCGCTCTTGGACATGGAGTGAATATGAAACTCAATGCTGTTTTATTAAGTGCAACGCTTGCTGCCACTTCTTTCATGACGGTGAATGCACATGCTGACAATGCGACCCGTGTAGCTGCAGCCAGTGCCTTAGGTAGTGTCGCAGGTACAGCCTTAGGTAAAAACATGGGCGGTACCACGGGTGCAACCATTGGTGCGGCTTTAGGTGGTGCAGGTGGCGCAGCTGTAGCCAGTAACAAACGCCATCGTACTGAATCTGCCATTGGCGGTGCCTTAGGTGGCGGTGCGGGTTATACCGTGGGTCAGAACATGGGCGGTACGAATGGTGGTTATATTGGTGCAGCGCTCGGTGCAGCCGGTGGTGCAGCGCTGGGTAACAAGATTTCCAAAGATAAAGAATACGACCGTTACCAGGAACGTAAATGGAAGAAAAAACGTCGTCGTTAATTCTCCCCTTGTAAAAAAAGCATCTTCAGGATGCTTTTTTTACGCCTGGGATTTCATTTTTTCAGTAGATGGATGAGGAGGCAATTATGAAGAGATTCGACAGAAAAATTACACAGCGTTGACCAAAATTAGCATTTTGACACCTGTGCCCTCCACGATCTTTTCTCAAAGTTTTTCTACATTAAAGTCAAGACAAATTGAATGTGCTCTTTGGAGTGTAAGCATGAAGATCAACAAAATTTTATTGAGTACAGTACTGGCCAGCTCAGCGCTTATGATGGGTACAGCACACGCCGACAACAACACCCGTGTCGCAGTAGGTTCCGCTTTAGGTGGTGTGGTCGGTGCAGCCATTGGCCAGCAAATGGGCGGCTCAACCGGTGCGTTAATTGGTTCTGCCTTGGGTGGTGCCGGTGGTGCAGCAGTCTCTGCCGATAAACGTGACCGCAATGGTGCAGCCATTGGTGCCGCTTTAGGTAGCGCTGGTGGTTATAGTGTCGGTAAAAACATGGCCGGCAGCAATGGTGGTTATATTGGCGCAGCCTTAGGTGGTGGTGCCGGTGCAGTATTAGGCACCAAAGTCAGCGAAGATCGCCGTTATGATGACCGTTATGACCGTCGCTACGACAGCCGTGGCTACCGTTACAACGACTATCGTTATAATGACCGTTACCGCAGTGATAATGGCCTGCATCTGGGTCATTATAAAAACGGAAAACGCCGTTAATTTCAAAGTTCAGAATCTAAACCTATCACAAGCACCTTCGGGTGCTTGTGTTGTTTTACACGATGAAACCTTATATCGAAAAAAAGCGATATACAAACATCGGAACACAACGTATGCTGTGAGCCATAGATATGTGAATAGAGAACGCCAATGCGCAGTTTAAAAGACACACAATTTTCCATTCTGGAACTGGCACCGGTTCGTGACGATAAAACCATTCAATTTTCCCTGCATCATGCGCTAGAGCTGGCGCAACGGGCAGAAAAACTGGGCTATGCCCGCTTCTGGCTGGCTGAACATCATAATATGGACGGCATTGCCAGCTCGGCCACAGCGGTGCTGCTCAGCTACATTCTGGCCAACACCCAGACTTTAAAAGTCGGCTCTGGCGGGATTATGTTGCCCAACCACGCCCCTTTAGTGGTGGCAGAACAGTTCGGTACGCTGGCCACACTCTATCCAGACCGGATTGAGCTGGGTCTCGGTCGTGCGCCCGGCACCGATCAGACCACCATGCGTGCCTTGCGTCGTGGCCGTCAGGAAACTGAAGACCAGTTCCCGCAAGATGTGCTGGAAATTCTGCACTATTTCAAAGAACCTGAACCGCAGCAACGCATTGTAGCGACGCCGGGACAAGGCACCCATGTTCCGGTCTGGTTACTCGGTTCCAGCCTGTTTAGTGCCCAGCTGGCGGCCCGACTGGGTCTGCCTTACTCGTTTGCCTCGCACTTTGCACCGCGGATGCTCGGTCAGGCCATTCAGCTGTATCGGGACAACTTCCAGCCGTCTGAATATCTAGATCGGCCTTATGTATCGATGGGCGTGCCAACGGTCGTGGCGGCCACCGATGAAGAAGCGCAGTTTTTGGCCACCAGTGCCTATCAGCGGGTTTTAGGTTTAATGCGTGGTCAGAGCCTGAAATTAAAAGCGCCAGTCGCCAGCATGGACGGTTTATGGTCACCGGCTGAAAAAATGTCGGTGGATAACTTCTATGCCATGGGTCAAATTGGCTCACCAGCGACTGTCAAAGCCGGCTTAGAACAGTTGTTGAGCCGTTATGAGGTCGATGAGTTTATCTTTACCTGTGATGTCTATGACACCGAAAAACGTCTGCAAAACTTTGACTACCTGATGCAGCTCAAATAAGTTTCATCGAGCTGTGATGGAGCCTGTAAACCGTGTCGATTTACAGGCTTTTTTTATTGTGATGGTGAATCTATTCTCACCCCATCCTGCACTGATATTTTCGTCACCGTGACCGAAATGACTGGCCAGATAGTTAAAGCGCTTTACCTTCCAGCAAGAGCTGACTAAAAATAGAGTAAAACATCTAAATTGATAAAACCAAGAATGAAAGGATGCCCTCATGGTCGTTAAACAGCAGGATACCGGCAAAAGCGTATTTGAAAATTGTGCAGCAGACTTTCATGCCTTTCAGGGGCTTTGCATTAGTGCCAAAGACAGCAAACAGCATGACTTCAGTCAACGCAGCGTGGCGATTATTGGTGCCAATCAGGACAGTGTCTCGCAGCTGGACAAAATTGCCCAGGTCGCTAGCCAGGTTAAAGTCTTTCAGATTGAACCGCACTTTGTATTACCAAGTACCGAACGCGGTATCCATCGTTTAATCAGCCATCCACTGGTATTTAAAAACCGCCGGCTGTTTAACAACCGGGTCAAGAATATTCTGGCCTTGCGCTTTTTAGATGCGCAGGTGGTAGATACCTGGCTAAAACGTCAGCTAACCCCGAATATTGCCGATACCCAGCACGCCTATTTTAAATCGGACAGTTATTATGCTGCGCTGCAACGTGACAACTGTCAGTTAATTACCTGGCCCATTGCCCGAATTGCAGAACACAGTATTTATACCATTGATGGCAGTGAATATAAGGTCGATGTGATTATTACGACTCACCGTAATCCGGAAAAGTAAATACAGGTACAAGTAAATTAAAAGAGCGGTAAATTAAGAGAAAAGTGTTATTAATTTTCAAGCCGATGAGAGCAATGGATGAAACAGGATTTTAGGCCGATTTTTTAGTTTTTTAATTTATTTCCAGTCTAATATCTACTGGAATACTGCAGCCTGTAGTATTCCAGCTTTAACAACAATTACTTAACCAATACGACGTTTCAGACCGGTCATTTGCAGGACACGGGTCGAAATTTCTTCAATCGACATTTCAGACACGTTCAGGTATTTAATACCTTCAGAAATATAAATGCCTTCAATGGCGCGTAATTCCATCTGGCACTGGTTAAAGCTGGCATAACGGCTATTGGCTTTACGTTCGGTACGAATTGCCACCAGACGCTCGGCATCAATCATCAAACCGAATAATTTATGTTTGTGTGGACGCAGCACAGCTGGCAAACGGTTATCATCCAAATCTTCTTCGGTCAGTGGATAGTTGGCCACACGTATACCAAACTGTAATGACAAATAAATCGAGGTTGGGGTTTTACCAGAACGGGATACGCCAATGAGAATCAGATCAGCTTTGTCATAGTGACGGGTACGTGCGCCATCATCATTGTCCAAAGCAAAATGTACCGCATCAATTCGCGCTTTATACGATTCTGAATCAGTTACAGCATGGGTCTGCCCCACCAGCGTGGTTGGCTGTGTGCCCAGCTCATCGGCCAGTTTGCTGATCAACCCCTCAAATACGTCCAGATTGACGGCATTGGCGGTGTTGATAATATCGCGCACATACGGATCGACCAACGTATCAAATACCAGTGGCGGCTGACCGTCTAATTCAGCACGTCGGTTAATTTCTGACACCACATCGGTGGCTGCTTCTTCCGAGCTGATATAGGGAATAATATGAATGTCAAAATCGACATTCGGAAACTGCGCTAAAAGGGAGTGTCCCAAGGTTTCGGCTGTAATTGCGGTTCCATCGGAAATAAAGAACACACTCCGCTTAATTTGTTTACCTTCGGACATTAAAATTCTCCTTAAACATTTGTCTTAGTGCTATATAATCTTTATAGTAAACTGATCTTACATGACTGTCGCTTAGTTAAATCAAAAAGCTAAGCATATTCAATATAATTTCATGCCAAGATAGTGATTAATACTGCAAAAGTGGAGTAATAACTTTGGAAGCGCGCGTAATTGGTCTAGAAAAATTAGGGAAACACGACGTTGAGCTCGTAGGTGGGAAAAACTCATCTCTGGGCGAAATGATCAGCCATTTGTCTAATGCTGGCGTCTCTGTACCAGGTGGCTTTGCGACAACGGCTCAAGCTTATCGTGAATTTCTCGAGCAAAGTGGCCTAAACGCTAAAATTCAAGCCGAGCTTAAAACGTTAAATGTAGATGACGTCAATGCTCTTGCTGAGACAGGCGCAAAAATCCGTCAATGGATTGTCGACACTCCGCTTACGGCAGAACTTGAAAAAGAAATCCGCGATGCTTTCGCAGAACTTTCTAACGGCAACCCTGACATCGCGGTTGCCGTTCGTTCATCTGCTACCGCAGAAGATTTGCCAGATGCTTCTTTCGCGGGCCAGCAGGAAACTTTCCTGAACATCCGTGGCATCGACAACGTCCTGATTGCCATTAAAGAAGTATTTGCCTCTTTGTACAACGACCGCGCAATTTCTTACCGTGTACACCAAAACTTTGACCATGATGTTGTTGCCCTGTCTGCTGGCGTACAACGCATGGTGCGCTCAGAAACAGGTGCTGCAGGTGTAATGTTCACCCTGGATACAGAATCTGGTTTCCGTGATGCAGTCTTTATTACGGCTTCTTACGGTCTGGGTGAAATGGTAGTACAAGGTGCGGTTAACCCGGACGAATTCTATATCTCTAAGCCGCTGTTAAGAGCAGGTAAACACGCAGTTTTACGTCGTAACCTTGGTTCTAAACACCAGAAAATGATTTATGGTGAAGAAGGTGCGGCTGGTAAATCTGTGGTTGTGGTTGATGTTGAAAAAGCGGATCGTCAACAGTTCGCCTTAAATGATCACGAACTGCAAGAACTGGCAAAACAGGCGTTAATCATTGAAGAGCACTACGGTGCACCAATGGACATCGAATGGGCCAAAGATGGTGATGACGGTTTAATTTATATTGTTCAGGCGCGTCCAGAAACAGTGAAAAGTCGTCAAAACGTGGGCACCATGGAACGTTACCTGCTGAAACAACGCGGCACTGTATTGTGTGAAGGCCGTTCAATTGGTCAGCGTATCGGTTCTGGTAAAGTCCGCATCGTAACCTCGATTAAAGAAATGGACAAAGTCCAGGACGGTGATGTACTGGTTTCTGACATGACCGACCCGGATTGGGAACCAGTGATGAAACGTGCCGCTGCCATTGTCACGAACCGTGGTGGTCGTACCTGTCACGCCGCGATTATTGCGCGTGAATTAGGTGTTCCTGCAATTGTGGGTTGTGGTAATGCCACTGAAGTCTTGACTGACGGTCAGGAAGTGACAGTATCTTGTGCTGAAGGTGATACCGGTTTCATTTACGAAGGTGCTTTAGATTTTGAAGTACAACGTAACTCAATCGAGTCGATGCCTGCGCTGCCGTTCAAGATCATGATGAACGTGGGTAACCCGGACCGTGCGTTTGACTTCGCGCAAATTCCAAACGAAGGCATTGGCCTGGCACGTCTTGAGTTCATCATTAACCGTATGATTGGTGTGCATCCAAAAGCACTACTGAATATTGACAGCTTGCCACGTGAAACACGTGCAGCCGTAATGGCACGTACTGCGGGTTATACTTCTCCAGTTGAATTCTATGTGGAAAAACTGGTGGAAGGTATTTCAACGCTGGCAGCCGCGTTTGCAGACAAGCCAGTCATCGTGCGTATGTCTGACTTCAAATCAAACGAATATGCTAACCTGATTGGCGGTAAGTTATACGAGCCGGAAGAAGAAAACCCGATGCTGGGCTTCCGTGGTGCAAGCCGTTATGTATCAGACAACTTCCGTGACTGCTTCGAGCTTGAATGTCGCGCACTGAAAAAAGTCCGTGATGAAATGGGCTTGACCAACGTACAAATCATGATTCCATTTGTACGTACTGTGGCTGAAGCGAAACGCGTGATGGAACTGCTGGCACAAAATGGCCTGAAACGTGGTGAAAATGGTCTGAAAGTGATCATGATGTGTGAATTACCAACCAACGCCCTGTTGGCTGAGCAATTCCTTGAACACTTCGATGGCTTCTCAATCGGTTCAAACGACTTGACCCAGTTAACCCTTGGTTTAGACCGTGACTCAGGTATTGTTTCTCATCTGTTTGATGAACGTGATGCAGCGGTAAAAGCCCTGCTGTCGATGGCGATTCATGCTTGCCGTAAAGCCGGTAAATATGTCGGCATCTGTGGTCAAGGTCCTTCTGACCACCCTGACCTGGCAAAATGGCTGATGGAACAAGGGATTGAATCTGTATCGCTGAACCCAGACTCAGTATTAGACACCTGGTTCTTCCTTGCTGAAGAAAAAGCTCAACAAGCTTAATAAAACATGTTAAAAAAGACCCATTCATTGGGTCTTTTTTATTTATAGATTTGAGATTTAAACTTTATGCAGATTTACTTGGCACGAAATAATCAACAAGCCGGTCCATATACCCTGGAGCAAGTAAACCAGATGCTTGCCAGCCAGCAAGTGTTACTGACAGATCTTGCATGGCATCAAGGGATGACAGAATGGAAAGCTTTAGGTGAGCTCACCCAAGGTAAACTTGTATATCAACCTGAAGGCTACGAGCCTGCGCCGGCCACACCAGAAGCATCACCGTTTCAGCAGCCACAGAATACCGCCAGCTATAACAATTCAAGCCTGAACCAGCCGCAAGCAAAAGCTGCTCAAACTGAACTGGCCTCTATCGGTACGCGTGCACTGGCGAAAATTATTGACCTGTTGCTGTGGTTACCGGCTGCCGCCATTCCATCTTTCTTTTTAACGCAGGACCAGTTTGGTCAACTGTCTGAACTGCAACAGAAAATGCAGTCAGCCACCAGCTCTGATCAGGCGGTGCAATTACAGTCGGAACTGTTTCGCCTGATTCCTGCCGATGCCTGGCAAATGATGGCCATTTACCTGTTGATTATGCTCGGGATTCAGGCGTTTCTGCTGGCCAAAAGTGGCCAGAGTATTGGTAAACGTTTAACCAAAATCAAGATTGTCGACGCTGAAGACCACAGCAAAGTAGGCCTGACCCGCGTGTTTGCGCTGCGTACCCTGGTTTTCATTATTTTGAATCTGTTATTCATGCCATTTATTACAATTGCTGATTATATCTTCGCTTTGGGTGAAAAACGTCAGACCCTGCATGACAAACTGGCCAAAACCAAAGTCGTAAAGCAAGAAAAATAAAAGATCAAAAAAAGGGATGAAATTTCATCCCTTTTTTATTCATTACATTGATATACAAATAAAAATATTTCGTAAAAAAGTTAATTCCGAGTGACAAAATCGGTTTTTATTACAATCCTTTAAAGGCGCTTTTTGAGTAGCTTAGTTTGTCGATATCAGGCATAATGCCCTACAACGTAGCGGTGTATCATGATTGACAAGGATTTTTGCGTCAAAAAAATACTTATCAATCATGCGACACTATAATCGCTATCCCATAATTAAATTAGGGAATGGGACTCTTCACCGAGGTTGTAAAATGAGACAAACGATTTTAGCTGTATTGTCTTTATCTACGATGGCTGCACTCTTAACCGGGTGTGGCGGTGATATGGTACTTCTAAACTCGCAAGGTCCAGTTGCTGAAGGTCAATCGAACCTGATGATGACTGCGATCTACTTGATGCTATTAGTGGTGATTCCTTCAATCATCATGGCATTATGGTTTGGTTGGAAATATCGCGCATCAAATAAAGATGCAGACTATAAACCAACATGGGCACACTCTACTGCGATTGAAATCGTGGTTTGGGGTATCCCGGTTATTATTATTGGTATTCTAGCTTGGTTAACTTGGTGGGGTTCCCACAAGTATGACCCATACCGTCCAATTGAGTCAGATAAGGCTCCATTAACTGTTCAGGTTATTGCTGAACAATTCAAATGGATCTTCATCTACCCAGAACAGAACATTGCGACTGTTAACGAAATCCGCTTCCCAGAGCAAACGCCGGTAAGCCTTCGCTTAACATCCAACTTTACAATGAACTCGTTCTTTATCCCTGCATTGTCTGGTCAGATTTATGCAATGGCGGGTATGCAGACTCACCTAAACCTATTAGCGAACAGCACCGGTCAATACCGCGGCTTCTCGTCTAACTACTCAGGTTACGGTTTCTCTCAAATGCGCTTCCTTGCTCACTCTGTAACTGAAGCCGATTTTGATCAATGGGTAACTGCGGTTAAAGCCGGACAAGGCACAACGATCAATCCTGAAGCTGTTCAAAAAACAGTTCTAGATCAAGCTGAATTTGCATCTTTACGTGACGGTAACCGTTCACAGAAACAAATTGATGCAATGGTTCGTAACGCGAAAACAGAACTAGAGAAAAAACTTGCTGCAACTGCTGAAGCAGAAGGTCCTTATAAGACTCAGCCACATCCTGTGACTTATTACTCTTCTGTAGAGCAAGGCTTGTTTGAATCTGTGATCAATAAATACATGAGTAACTATCATGGTGCAGACCATTCAGCTCAAGCTGAAACTGCGCTTGAAGCGCCTGCTTCAGAAGCTCATGTAAACGTTGAACATGCGACTGCTTCTGTAGAGGAATAAGACATGTTTGGTAAGTTAGGACTAGATGCAATTCCGTACGATCCAATCGTACAGGCTACAGTTGTAATGATGATCCTGGGCGGTCTCGTTCTTGTTGCAGGTATTACCTACTTCAAGAAATGGGGTTACCTGTGGAATGAATGGTTCACATCTGTAGACCATAAAAAAATTGGTATCATGTATATCATCGTGTCTGTGGTCATGCTGCTGCGTGGTTTCGCCGATGCGATCATGATGCGTCTTCAGCAATTCCTTGCACGAGGTGGTGGCGAAGGTTATTTACACCCTGAGCACTACGACCAGATCTTCACCGCGCACGGTGTGATCATGATCTTCTTCGTGGCAATGGGTCTTGTAGTAGGCTTGATGAACATCTCTGTACCTTTACAGATTGGTGCTCGTGACGTTGCCTTCCCATTATTAAACTCTTTAAGCTTCTGGCTGTTCGCTGGTGCTGCGGGTCTGATGATGGTTTCACTTGCACTTGGTGAGTTCGCTGCAACAGGTTGGATGGCTTATCCTCCACTGTCAGGTATTGAATACTCTCCAGGCGTAGGTATGGACTACTACATCTGGGCATTACAGATCTCCGGTTTAGGTACGCTTCTAACGGGTGTTAACTTCTTCGTTACCATCATCAAGATGCGTGCGCCTGGCATGAAGTTAATGGACATGCCGATCTTTACCTGGACATCTTTATGTACAGCGGTACTGATCATTGCTGCGTTCCCTGTGTTAACTGCAACAATTGCAATGTTAACGCTTGACCGTTACTTCGGTTTCCACTTCTTTACAAACGACATGGGTGGTAGCCCAATGTTGTATGTAAACCTGATCTGGACTTGGGGTCACCCTGAAGTTTACATCTTGGTATTACCAGCATTTGGTATTTACTCAGAAGTTGTTGCGACGTTCTCTCGTAAAACGTTGTTCGGCTACAAATCAATGGTGTATGCAACTGTAGCAATTACTGTATTGTCTTTCGTTGTATGGGTTCACCACTTCTTTACCATGGGTGCAGGTGCCAACGTTAACGCGTTCTTCGGTATCATGACCATGATTATTGCGATCCCGACTGGTGTGAAAATCTTCTCTTGGTTATTCACCATGTACAAGGGTCGCATCACCTACACAACTCCAATGCTGTGGACACTTGGCTTCCTGGTGACTTTCGGTATCGGTGGTTTAACAGGTGTATTAATGGCAGTTCCACCAGCGGACTTCCTGGTACACAACTCTTTATTCCTGATCGCTCACTTCCATAACGTAATTATTGGTGGTGTAGTATTCGCGATGTTCGCAGGTATCATTTTCTACTGGCCAAAAATGTTTGGTTGGAGACTGAATGAAACTTGGGGTAAAGCTGCATTCTGGTTCTGGTTCTTAGGTTTCTACTTTGCGTTCATGCCGCTGTATATCCTTGGTTTCATGGGTATGACGCGTCGTCTGAACACATATGACAACCCAGATTGGGACCCATATGTCATGATCGCGATGGTGGGTGCGGTAATGATTGCCATTGGTATTGCATGCTTCTTGATGCAAATCATTGTTGGCTTCTTGCAACGTAACCAGCGTCTTGATCACACTGGCGACCCTTGGGATGGCCGTACCCTTGAATGGGCGACTTCATCTCCTGCTCCGTTCTATAACTTTGCGCATCTTCCAAAGATCAATGGCATTGATACTTTCTGGACTGACAAAGAGAATGGCGTAGCTTACGCGAAACCAGCGAAGTACGAAGACATCCACATGCCAACCAACCGTGCTGCGGGCTTTGTGATTGCTATGTTTATCACAGTAATGGGCTTTGCACTTATCTGGCACATCTGGTGGTTAGTAGTTGTAACGTTTATCGCGTCTATCATTTCGTTCATCGTGAGCTCGTTCACGAAGAAAGTGGACTACTATGTTCCTGCAGCAGAAGTAGAACGCATTGAAAACGAACGTTATGCCTTACTTGAAAAACACTTGAAGAAGGACTAAGACAATGGCTGAGGTACTTCATCACGACAACCACGGACACGATGAGCATCATCATCACGATGATACTGACATCACTGTCTTTGGTTTCTGGACTTACTTGATGAGTGACTTGATCATTTTCGGTACACTCTTCATTGCATTCGCTGTATTAAGCAGCCACGTTCCAGTTGGTACTCCAAGTGCAAAAGATCTTTTTGGCGAGTCTTTAGGTTTCGTTTTAACTGAAACCTTCGCCCTGCTGATCTCTTCAGTAACCTTTGGTTTTGCAGTTCTGGCTGCATACAAAAAAGATGTTGCTAAAGTTTTAACTTGGTTAGGCATCACATGGATCTTCGGTGCGATCTTTATTGGCATGGAACTATATGAGTTCAATCATTTAGTTCACGCTGGTCATGGCCCAAGCGTTAGTGCGTTCTTATCTGCGTTCTTTACTTTAGTTGGTACGCACGGTATTCACGTTACTTCTGGTCTGGTATGGATGATCGTGTTAATGATTCAAATCAAGAAATATGGTTTGACTCTACCTAACATGCGTCGTCTTGCTTGCCTAAGCTTGTTCTGGCACTTCCTTGACATCGTATGGATCTGTGTATTCAGCGTCGTTTACTTGATGGGAGTTCTATAATGGGTCACGATCACAACGCTGCTGGCGCATCACACGGTAACTTCAAGCAGTACTCTGTTGGTTTTATCCTGTCTGTTATTTTAACCGTTATTCCTTTTGGTATGGTTATGGCAGGTGGTTTTAGCCGCGGTCTGCTGGTCACAGTTATTGCGATTACTGCGGTTGCTCAGGTTCTTGTACAGTTAGTTTACTTCCTGCACATGAACTCGTCTTCAGAACAACGCTGGAACGTGATTGCGTTTATTTATACAATCCTCTGTATCGCTATTCTGTTAGTCGGTTCAGTATGGATTATGAACTACCTTCACTACAACATGATGATCTAAACTGGTTGTCATGCTGAAAAAGTATTTATTCCTGACTAAGCCAGGAATTCTCTTCGGTAACTTCGTTACCACTTTGGGTGGCTACTTTGTAGCCACTCAAGGTTCTGTAGATTTCCTTCTCCTGCTTCTTACCCTTCTGGGCACTACCCTGGTAGTGGCATCTGGATGTGTGGTTAATAACGTAATTGACCAAGACATCGACCAAAAAATGCAACGTACACAAAATCGTGCGATGGTAAAAAAAACCATTTCAGTTCCGGTTGCTTTAGTGTTTGCTTTAGTGCTGGGTGTACTGGGTTTTAGCATTTTATGGTTTGGGGTAAATGCGTACGCTTTCCTTTTTGCCGTGATTGGTTTTGTAGTTTATGTCGGCTTTTATAGCTTATGGACCAAACGCACCACCATTCATCAGACCATTATTGGTAGTATTTCGGGCGCAAGCCCACCGGTTATTGGTTATACTGCGGTTGCAAACCAGTTTGACCTGGCTGCCCTGCTTATTTTTCTGGGCTATGCACTGTGGCAAATGCCGCATTCCTGGGCGATTGCCATTTACCGCTTCGATGACTACAAAAATGCAGGTATTCCAATTTTACCTGTGGCGCGTTCTGTGTATCGCACCAAAGTAGAGTCGCTAATTTATGTGATTCTGTTTACAGTGGTCATGAATGCCTTATTTGTATTTGGATATGCCAACTGGTTATATCTGCTGATTTTAAATGCCCTGTGTATTTACTGGCTGTACATTGCCATCCTCGGCTTTAAAGCAGAAAATGATCAGCTGTGGGCAAAACGCTTTTTCCTGTTCTCTGTAATTTTAATTACCGTGATCAGTTTAAGCTTCAGCATTACTGCGCAAGCTCCTGCAAATTCAATCATCCTCTTTTAAAAGATAGAGCCCTCTCTATCTTTTAAGATGGGACTCCCCTTCTAATTCCAGTTTTCTTTTCTTCGATCTCTTTTTCTGATTTATAGATACTTACTCTCTATTAGTAAGCTTATTACCATAATTCCCCCACCTCACTCTTTTGTTGAAATAAGTGATCAAGCTCTTTGTTCAATGGCTTGTATTTCGTTAGCAAAAGCACTAAAATTCACGCTTCGCAATTTTGCGACACAACCCTGGTTGTGACTCCTTGCTTCTGGCTATTTGGTCAGGGGCTGCATAAACCGTAAGGAGCTGACAATGCGTCACTACGAAATCGTACTTTTGGTACACCCAGACCAAAGCGATCAAGTTGTGGGTATGGTAGAACGTTACCTGACTCACATCAAAGAAGCTGAAGGTCAAATTCACCGTTTAGAAGATTGGGGCCGTCGTCAATTGGCTTACCCAATTAACAAAATTCACAAAGCGCACTACATTTTAATGAACGTTGAATGTGGTCAAACGACTCTTGATGAACTTGAAGAATTGTTCCGTTATAACGACGCGATCCTTCGTAGCTTAATCATCCGTCGTGAAAACGCTATCACTGAAGAGTCTTTACTGGCTAAGAGTGCTGAAGAAAAACGTGCGCGTAAAGCTCAACGTGAAGAAGCACAACAAGTTAACCAAGACTCTGCTGAAGCATAAGGAGAACATCAATGGCACGTTTTTACCGTCGTCGCAAGTTCTGCCGCTTTACAGCTGAGAACGTTACGTACATCGACTACAAAGATATCGATACTTTAAAACAGTACATCACTGAAAACGGCAAGATCGTTCCTAGCCGTATTACAGGTACTAAAGCTCGTTACCAACGTCAATTAGCGCTTGCGATCAAACAAGCTCGCTACTTAGCGTTGATCCCTTACACTGACAATCATAAGTGAGGTTGAGCTGTGGATATTATCTTATTACAACGCATTAAAAACCTTGGTAAATTAGGCGATAAAGTATCAGTTAAAGCTGGTTACGGCCGTAACTTCCTTATCCCTCAAGGTAAAGCAGTTGCTGCGACTGAAGCAAACACTGCTGCTTTTGAAGCTCGTCGTGCTGAACTTGAGAAGCAAGAAGCTGAAGTATTGGCTGCTGCTCAAGCACGTGCTGACCAACTGAACGAAGTAAATATCGTAATCACTGCGAAAGCGGGTGACGAAGGTAAATTATTCGGTTCAATCGGTACTCGTGACATCGCTGACGCGTTAACGAACGCTGGTTTAGAAGTAGACCGTTCAGAAGTTCGTTTACCAAACGGTGCGCTTCGTCACACTGGTGAATTCAACATCGCAATCCAATTGCACCATGATGTTGTTGCTGAAGTTCTCGTTACTATCGTATCTGAGTAATTTCTCGCAAGAAAAAAGGGCATGCCTTGGCATGCTCTTTTTTTATTTCTGTAAAAATCTCCTCACCTTTTTGTAAGCTATCCGTTCTTAAAATCTGCTCGCTTTTTTTGCCAGAGCGCGTATGATTTGTGGTTACACCGTTTATTGAATTCATGCTATAAGACCACCGGTTTTATTTGGTATTCATCGTATTAAAATCAGGGAATTATATGTCACAGGCGCTGGCCAACACCAAACCAACTCCAGTCAAAACAGAGAGTTCCAGCAACGATTCCGGTGCGCTCAAAGAGTTTCGCACCCCGCCGCATAACCTGGCCATTGAGCAGGCCGTTCTGGCTGCCCTCATGACCGTGGCCGAATCACTGGAACAGGTCGGAGATGTATTACAGGAATCCGATTTCTACGCCACGCGACACAAATATATTTACCGTGCCATTGATACCCTGGCCAAAGAAAACTCCCCTTATGATGCCGTTCTGGTCAATGACTGGCTGATCAAGCACAATCTGCTTGATGCCATTGGTGGTGAAGAATATCTCATGCAGCTGATGGCCGATTCACCATCGAGTTTCTATAACCTGGAAACTTATGCGGCTAAAATTAAAGAGTTTTCGACCTTAAGAAACATGATTAAAGTCAGCTCGGAAATTCTGCAAAATGCCTATGACACCAAAGGCCGCACTGTCAGTGAAATTCTAGACCTCGCTGAAACCAATATTTTCCAGATTGCCGAGCAGCACAATAACAACAAGAAAAATGCCGGTCCGAAAGCCATTAATACCGTCGTGGCCGATGTCTTCGACAAGTTAAATGAACTGTCGCAAATGGATGGCAACATTACCGGTCTGACCACCGGCTTTGTCGAGCTGGACAATAAAACTTCGGGGATGCAAGCTGGCGACCTGATTATTGTTGCGGCCCGTCCGTCAATGGGTAAAACCACCTTTGCCATGAACCTGGTTGAAAGTGTACTGTTCAATAACGACCTGCCGGCGCTGGTTTACTCCATGGAAATGCCAGCCGATTCAATTGCCATGCGTCTGATTTCCTCGTATGGCAAAGTGCATCAGGGGAATTTACGTTCCGGCAAACTCAGCGGCGATGAATGGTCCAAAGTCACCGGCACCATTTTACAGCTACAAGAAAAGCATTTATACATTGATGACTCATCAGCGCTCCCTCCAACCGAAGTACGTTCGCGTGCGCGCCGAATTGCCAAACAGCACGGCGGCAAACTCGGCTGTATCATGGTCGACTATTTGCAGCTGATGAAAGTACCGGGCATGGGCGATAACCGTGTCGGCGAGATTTCAGAAATTTCGCGTAGCTTGAAAGCCCTGGCCAAAGAAATGCAATGTCCGGTCATTGCCCTCTCCCAGCTCAACCGCTCGCTGGAAAACCGTCCCAACAAACGCCCGGTGATGTCCGACTTACGTGAATCGGGTGCGATTGAGCAGGATGCCGACTTGATCATGTTCATTTACCGTGATGAGGTCTATAACAAGGAATCTAAAGAAGCCGGTACTGCCGAAATTATTATTGGTAAGCAGCGTAACGGCCCGATTGGCACCGTGCGTCTGGCGTTTGAAGGCCAATACACCCGCTTTAGTAACCTTTCCCCTGAGTTTTATGCTCAGTACGATGATGATGAATAATTCAGCCATCATTGCCTTTTCATGACCCTGTAGGAGTAAATAAGGGTGCGCCAAGCTACAGTTTATATTGATCGTGCTGCGCTTCAATATAATTTAAACCGTGTCAGACAACTTGCCCCGACTGCCAAAATTGTCAGTATGGTCAAAGCCAATGCTTATGGACATGGCGTTAAAGACTGCTTAGCAGCCTTACAAGACAGCGATGCCTTTGGTGTCGCCTGTTTACAAGAAGCACTGGAAATTCGTGAACTGGGGTTCCAGCAACCCATCACCCTGATTGAAGGCGTGTTCACTGAAGATGAAATGCCAATTGTCATTGAACAGAATATCGAGATTGTGGTGCATCAGCCTGAACAGGTTACATGGCTCATTGCGCACAAAGATGCCTATATCTCTAAAAATCTGAAAGTCTGGGTTAAGCTCAACAGCGGCATGAACCGTCTGGGCTTTAAACTTGAGGTGATTAAAGAGGTCATTCAGCAATTAAAATCGGCCGGCTTTACCTGTGTTCTGGCGATGCACTTCGCCAATGCAGATGCCGATCATCCACTGAATGATGAACAGATCCGTCAGTTTCTGGAAGTAAAAAACGACTGCGCACCGATTTTAGCTTCGTGCTGTAATTCTGCTGCTATTTATAAATATCCGGAACTGCATTTTGATTTTGTCCGTCCCGGCATCATGCTTTATGGCGCAACTCCGTTTGCAGACCGAGATATTTATGCACTAGATTTAAAACCGGTGATGACCTTTAGCGCAGAAATTATTGCCTTAAATGAGATTCAGGCCGGTGAACAGGTTGGTTATGGCTCGACCTTTACTGCCGATAAAGCTATGCAACTGGCTATTGTGTCCATTGGCTACGGTGATGGCTATCCACGTGCCTTCTTTGCGCAGAATTTTGTCGCCATTAAAGGCCAAAAAGCAGCTGTAGTCGGTCGTGTTGCCATGGATATGATTGCTATTGATGTAACTGGATTGGATGTTCAGTTAGGCACGGAAGTCGAGCTTTGGGGCAAGCAACGATTAGTGGATGATGTCGCAGCGGCCAATGGCACCATTGGTTATGAGCTGTTGTGCCGCTTAACCCAGCGTCCGGACCGTAAAGTTATTTAATCTTTTCAATAAAAGAGAATCTCAATGGAGGTTCTTTTTTTATTCTTTTTATAACGCAGGCAGCAGATTTAAGCCACCTCATCTACCACCGAATGATTTAGCGCCTCATATAGCACCTGAAGCAATCCATCAACCTGTGTGGCATTTAATTGATGCGGTAAAAATTGCGCATGACCGAGTTGCTGGAAATAGGCTTTGATCTCGCTATTACGCATCACATATTTCATAGCCCAATCCTGAAAACGCTGCTGGGCAACATGATTCTCGGTAAAAATCTGGATATTCTGATGACGCGGATCACCAACAATCCCGGCAAAAATTTCCTGAACGGCCTGTTCATCACCTTGCAGACATTGAAAAAAATAACCCTCTGCATAGCACAGCACACCCGATACCTGATGCTGGGTATTAGCATTGCGCGCTTCGATCAGAATATTGCGTAAATCTTGCAGTAAATTTTCAGCCGTCGAGGTACTCTGGCTGGCATAGCAAAGCTGAAACATATTCAAGTCCTCATCATGATCTGTACGAATATTTTTTGATTTTCTTAAGGATTTATCATTCAAGGAAAACTTGATTAAAATAAAGGGACTGAGCTTTTAAGTCAAATAATCTTCGGTTGGCACCGGCAATTCCTGCAACCCGCGTCTTAAGGTATCGGACCACTGCTTGCTAATATATTCAAAGTACGGGTCTTCTTCGCAAATACGTTTGCCCAAAGGAATATGCAGGCTGTCTTTATGATAAACCATACAGTCCAGCGGCATACCCACGGACACATTGGAACGTAAAGTGGAATCAAAAGAAATCAGGCCGCAGCGTAAGGCATCTTCCAGCGACATATCATAGCGTAAGGCCCGGTCAAGAATTGGTTTGCCATATTTGCTTTCTCCAATCTGGAAAAACGGCGTATCACGCGTGGCGCAAATAAAATTGCCTTGCGGATAAATATGATACAGCTGCATCGGCTCGCCTTTAATCTGCCCGCCCACCAGCAAATTGCAATAATAATTATGCTGCTCGTCTTTATCGTCAGTGACATCCTGAATGACTTTTTTCAGCAAGCAGCCCACCAATTCTGCCACTTCAAACATGGTTTTGACACTATATAAATGCGGTTCCTGGTTTAAAGTCAGATGATTTTTTAAATGACCGATGACTGCCTGTGTGGTCGCTAGGTTACCCGAGGTCTGAATGGTAATCAGGCGCTCGCCTTCCACCCCAAAGGTATACAGCTTGCGAAATACCGAAATGTGATCGACCCCGGCATTGGTACGCGAATCACTAATAAACACCAGACCATCTTTTAAACGCAGCGCACAGCAATACGTCATAGCATTATCCTTTTAATTGTCATCCATTACTTAGCAGGCTAGAACCTGCACCATGGTCTGCATGTGCTCGATGCCGCCTTTTTCTCTTACGCCACGGACCGGCGCCACATCCCAATAATCCCGCCCGACGGCCAGATAGACATGCGAGTCTGGCTGAAAAGCCAGATTGCTGACATCAAAACAGTACCAGTGCTGTTCTAAAAATACCTCTACCCAGGCATGGCTGGCAAGATGTGAACTGTTGCTGCTATATAAATAACCGGAAACATAACGTGCCGGGATGCCTAAAGATTTACACATGGCAATCAGCACATGGGCATGGTCCTGACAGACGCCCTGTTTGGCCTGAAAGGCTTCAATGGCGGTGGTCTGCACCGAAGTTTGGGCCGGACGGTATGGTATATGGCTTAAAATCGCTTCTGACAAACGAATCAGGTTGTCACGATTCACCTGCAACACATACTGCCGTGCAAAACACTGCATTTCAGGGCTGCACAGCGTGCTGGCTGTTGGTTGTAAAAATAGATAGGGATTCAGCTGATCTTGCAGGCCCCATCGCATCTGCGGACGCAACTCGACAATGCCCTGCGCCATAATACTCAGACTTTGATAGCTAAAGCGCTGGGTGCTGGTCATCCAGATATTCTGAAAAGCATCCTGTTTAATCTCGGATTCCCCTGGCACACTAATCGCCCAATGATGAACCTGTTGATGGGCATTGTTCGGCGGGGTCATTTTAATATATTGAATACTGTTACAGGCCGGTGCCGAATAATGATAATGGGTCTGGTGATTAATCATGAGCCTCATGCATCGGCCTCGAACAGTTGCTGAATATGGTCACTAAACTGGTAAAAATGCATGCTGTCGGGTTGCTGCTTCAGCTTCATCCAGATTTCGGGTAAAGAATCCCAGCCGGCTTGGGTCAATAACCCTACCACCACTTCAATATAATAGACCGTGCCCTGAATATCCTGCTTTAAGCGCAATTGCCGGTCCAGTTGCTCGAGATGCTGCCCCAGTTTAAAGAACAGGAAAATATCAGATGCTTCAGCTTCTAAGACTTCATGACAATCTCCAACTACATCACAGATATAGGCTGGATTTTCTTTGGCATTTTTAATGTACTGGTTTAATTCGGCATAGGCATGTGCCGACAAGACCCCGCGTAAATCCTGAATATTATCTTTGGCATACTGAAACTGCTGATGAAAAGAGGCGGGCTGTTCCGGATTTAGAATCAGCTCATTTAAAGATGCCGCATCAAAGGCTGGCAAACAGAAGGCGTGTGCATACTGCAAGGCATCATCATTATATTTAAATGGAAACTGACTGCATAAATACTGGATGCGGGTCAAATAACGACCCAACCAGAAAATCTGCTGTGCATTACGACTCAGTAAAATCACATGATTCTCCTTGGGAGTTGTTATGAATGTAAGGGATCAACCACCCAGGTATCTTTAATGCCACCACCTTGAGATGAATTGACCACCAGCGAACCGGCCTGCATGGCCACACGGGTTAAGCCACCGGGAACAATTTCAGTACGATAAGGCGAGCTGAGCACAAAAGGACGTAAATCAATATGCCGTTCGGCAATGCCCTGTTCGGTTAAGGTCGGACTCACCGACAGATTCAGGGTCGGCTGGGCAATGTAGGCTTGCGGTGCGGCCAGAATTTTCATTTTAAACTCGGCCAGTTGCTCCTCGGAGGCTTGAGGACCAATCAGCATGCCATATCCACCTGAACCTTGTGCTTCTTTCACTACCAACTGTTCCAGATGTTCCAGCACATAGGCCAGATCATCTGCTTCGCGGCATTGATAGGTCGGGACATTATTTAAGATTGGTTGTTCACCCAAATAGAAATGAATCATTTTATCGACATAAGGATAAATGGATTTGTCATCGGCCACCCCGGTACCCGGCGCATTGGCGATGACGACGTGATGCTGTAAATAGGCCGACATCAGGCCCGGCACACCCAGGGTGCTGTCCGGTCTGAAACAGAGCGGGTCTAAAAATGCATCATCTACCCTGCGATAAATTACATCAACCTGCTGTTTGCCCCGCACCGTTTTCACATAAACCTTGTCATTTAATACAAACAGGTCACTCGATGTTACCAAAGGTACACCCATCTCACGGGCTAAAAATGCATGTTCATAATAGGCACTGTTATAGCGCCCCGGGGTCAGTACCACAATAAAAGGCTGATCGACATAGGCATTTTCGGCCAGAATTTCTTTTAAAAGCTGCGGATAATGCTCGATGCCCTGAATATTATTCTGCTGATACAGCTGGGGAATCAGTTTCTGGCTAATCTTACGGCTTTCCAGCATATAAGACACACCCGATGGCGTTCTTAAATTGTCTTCCAGCACAAAAAATTCACCGTGCTGATCACGAATAATGTCAATGCCACTAATCTGACTATAGACCTTACCCTTCAGACCATGACCAAGCATATGTGGCTGATAGGCTTCGTGGGTCAGCACCTGCAGTTCCGGTACGATACCGGCTTTTAGAATATCCTGTTGATGATAAATATCATGTAAAAACAGATTTAGCGCCCGAGTACGCTGGGCACAGCCCAAGGCCACTGTATTCCATTGCTGCCGGGCCATAACCCGCGGAATAATATCAAAAGGAATGGTGCGCTCGGTGCCTTCCTGATCGCCATACACGGTAAAGGTAATTCCCTGATACAGAAAATGTGCTTTGGCGGCATCATTCAGTGCTGTCAGTTCTTCTAAACTGTGCTGGGTCAGCCATTGTTCGATTTTCTGCGCGGCACTATCGGCAAGGCTCTGTTCGCCCGACAATTCATTAAAAAATTCAGATTTCAATTGTTCGAATAATACAGATGATTTTTGCTGCGGCAGCGAAATATCGGTCACCGAGACCTGCACCCGCTCTAAAAGATGGTCTGATGTTATTGTATCTATTGAATTTGTATCTTGATTTTCTTTCAGCATACAAACCTCATCATTGTTATCCTTTCTAATTTTATATAAGCAATTCCAGTGCCAATAATTGTGACTTGGTATTCACTCTTTCTTTATCGCCGATCTGTACAGATAAAACAAATCTTATTTTGCTTCATCTTGTATCAATTTATCGCCAGACCTCGTGCCTGCCACTTGCCAAAAAGCATGACATTTCTTATTGTGTGGACTATAGCCATGTACTCTCCAATATTTATCTCAGCGCTGATTCCAATATGTCGACACAAGAAAAAGAAACGTCCAATAGTCTCTATCGCCAGTGGCAAATCCTGTCCCGCCTTTCTACCGGAAAATGGATGGGCACCCGTGAATTACAGGAAATTCTGCAACGTGAAGGCATTGATATCAGCCTACGTACCATCCAGCGTGATTTAAACCAGATTTCGCAGCGCTTCCCGATTGAAAATAATGGCACCGTCCCGCAAGGCTGGCGCTGGCGCTCCGATGCACCGCTACAAAGCCTGCCGCACATGACCAGCTCACAGGCAGTCACCTTTATGATGGTGGAAGAACATCTCAAACATCTGTTACCACCTAGCCTGATTGAGGAAATGACTCCGTGGTTTGATCTGGCACGGCGCAGCCTGTCGACCCAGAACAATGTCCGCCAGTGGATTAACCGGGTGCGGATTGTGCCGGCCATTCAGCCGCTGATTCCGCCAGTGGTCGATAAAAGCGCACAACAGGCCATTTATGAAGGCTTATTGCAGGATAAACAGCTGGAATGTGTTTACCATCCACGTACCACCGCTTCGGAAGAAAAGACCTATATTCTGAATCCGCTGGCGCTGGTACAAAAAGGTGCAGTGATTTATCTGATTTGCACCCGACACGACAAAACCGATATTCAGACCTTTGCCCTGCATCGCTTTAAATCGGCGGAGGTATTAAATTCCCGCGCCCTGCATCCGGTTAATTTTGATATTGATGCCTATATTGAATCCGGCGCGCTGGGCTTTAGAGTCGATTACAGCAAGCCGACTGAAAATATCGAGTTGAAACTGACCATGTCAGAAGCCGATGCACATTATTTTGAAGAAACCCGTTTAAGCAAAGACCAGCAGATTATCCAGCTGGACAATGGCTTGTATCAGGTCATTTCCAATGTACCATTTACCTCGCAACTGGTGTGGTGGCTGCGCAGTTTTGGCAAAAAACTGGTACAGATTGAACCGGCAGAAGTGTCTGACGCTGTGCATCAAGTCAATGAATAAAAAAGGTCCCAAGTCCGGGACCTAACATTTGCTTATCATTTTTTCAATTTTTTTGTTATCGCTGCTGATTTTTAGGGAAGTTGAACAGGATGCTATTGCTGTTAGCATGCCAGTTCAGCCGTATTATAACGAATGGTTTTTAAGGTCATCGTGTACTCCTCTCTGTTTGGATAAGATGACTGTAACGCTTCCAACATCATCTGTGAAATCATAAGATCTGCAGCTTAAATCTGTTTTTTTCTTAAACTCAATGTCCACTTTATTTATTCAGCACATAAAAAAAGCCCGCGATCTCAACCGCGGGCTTTTTCACAAATTAGGATCTTTTAAGCAGATTTACGGGCTTGGGCATTTTTACGAATGGTGATCATCACCAATTGAACTGCCGCAGGAGTCACGCCTGGAATACGACTGGCCTGTGCCAGAGTTTCCGGCAATACCTGTTTCAGCTTCATGGTGATTTCACGCGACAGACCAGATACGCCGTCATAATCAAAATCAGCCGGGATTTTGGTTTCTTCCAGACGTTTCATCTGCGCTACATCTTCATGCTGACGGTTGATATACCCTTCGTATTTCACCGCAATTTCAATCTGATCACCGACTTGCTGCGATACTTCTGAACCAGTCAGTTCGGCAATTTGCGCAAAAGTGATGTTTGGACGTTTTAGCAGGTCAATTGCAGAACACTCTTTAGAAAGGTCTGCACCCGTCATTTCAACGAATTTTTTACCCATCGGGTTATTTGGCGCAGCCCACAAGTGCTGTAAACGGCCTTTCTCACGCTCAACTGCATCCATTTTTTCACAGTAAGCATTCCAGCGTGCATCATCCACCAGACCCAGTTCACGGCCAATCGCGGTTAAACGCTGATCTGCGTTATCTTCACGCAGCATTAAACGGTATTCGGCACGTGAGGTGAACATCCGGTACGGTTCTTTGGTTCCCAAGGTAATCAGGTCGTCAACCAGTACGCCCATATACGCTTCATCACGTTTTGGCGTCCACTGTTCCTGATCCCAGGCACGGCGTGCAGCGTTCAAACCTGCAAGCAGACCTTGCGCACCGGCTTCTTCATAACCAGTAGTCCCGTTGATTTGACCGGCAAAGTACAGGTTATTAATGGCTTTGGTTTCCAAAGTGAATTTCAATGCTTGCGGGTTGAAATAATCGTATTCAATCGCATAACCCGGACGCAGAATATGGGCATTTTCCATACCACGGATTGAGCGTACCAGTTCAAACTGCACATCAAAAGGCAGTGAAGTTGAAATACCGTTTGGATACAGCTCATGTGTATCTAGACCTTCAGGCTCCAAGAAGACTTGGTGCGAATCTTTGTCGGCAAAACGGTGAATTTTATCTTCAATCGAAGGACAGTAACGTGGACCTACCCCTTCAATCACGCCGGTATACATTGGCGAACGATCCAAACCACCACGGATAATGTCATGGGTTTTTTCATTGGTATGGGTGATATAGCAGTTAACCTGTTCAGGATGCATCGACGCATCGCCCATAAATGACATCACTGGAGACGGGAAATCACCCGGCTGCGGCGTCATCACCGAAAAATCAACTGAACGTGCATCAATACGCGGTGGAGTCCCGGTTTTTAAACGGCCCACCGGCAGCTGCAATTCACGTAAACGGTGTGCCAGAGAAATAGAGGGTGGATCACCGGCACGACCACCGCTGGATTTTTCCAGACCGACGTGAATCACACCACCCAGGAAGGTCCCGGCAGTCAATACTACCGTTTTGGCATCAAAGCGAATGCCCATTTGGGTGACCACACCTTTAACGGTATCGCCTTCTACAATCAGGTCATCCGCCGCTTGCTGGAAAATATCCAAATTGGCCTGGTTTTCCAAAGTCTCACGAATGGCAGCTTTATAGCGAACCCGATCAGCCTGTGCACGTGTGGCACGCACTGCAGCACCTTTACGCGAGTTCAGAATACGGAATTGAATCCCGCCTTTATCGGCAGCCAGCGCCATCGCACCGCCCAAGGCATCAATTTCACGCACCAGATGCGATTTACCAATACCACCAATGGCCGGGTTACAGCTCATCTGCCCCAAAGTCTCAATGTTATGAGTTAAGAGCAAGGTTTGTCGGCCCATACGCGCCGCAGCCAAAGCCGCTTCCGTACCCGCGTGACCGCCGCCGATAACAATGACATCGTAAACTTTAGGATAATGCATAGTGGTAAATTGAGAGATAAAAAGAAATGACAGAATATTATAGCAAAAGCCGGCGTATAAGTTGACAGATTAAGTCAATTTTATTTGGATTTTCTCGTGGTTTTTCACCTGATTGATCGCCTGACAATGTAAATGAACGTTGCAGATATACCGCAAATAAAAACATTTCATATTAAAAATTAACCAGATATAGGTTGTTTTATTTTGATTATTTTTTATCCTAAATCATGTACTCATTACAAACAAGCACAGGTACGAATTATGAATAAGAAGATACTCCTCTCATCCATCCTCTGCGGTTTATGTTTATCTCCATTTGCAGCTGTACAGGCAAATGACAAAGTTGAAAAAGTGTACGATTCTCAGCGCTATCAGAATGTCTGTAAAGGCAAATCTCAAGGTGCTGCGGTCAGCTTTGCCTATCGTGGCATTATCTGGAACGGTACCTGCCAGCCACAGTTCTTCCCGGCAGACAGAAAACTCGATATTCACGGTGATGAAGCTGCACTGTATACCACCTGTGGCCAAGACATGAATGCAACCACGGCAACCATTTCCGGTGCAGAAGTTCGTGGTAAATGTGCCCTTGGATTTACCCCGCCGCGTCCTGCTCAAATGTAAACTCCAACCCGATTCACATCTAGCCAAAATATGTGAACTCAATCAAGAAAACAGCCATTTATTACCAAGTAAATGGCTGTTTTTATTATTTTTATGGTTGATTTAAAACTCAACTCAATTACACTGAAACTGGGGAAAATAAGAATTAAATAGGATGATGCCATGCAAAACGGCATTTTTACCTTCTTTCTACCGCTAACCTTGGCGGTATTAATGATGGGTTTGGGCTTGCTACTCAGCCCTAAAGATTTTATTCGGGTCAATCAGCAACCGAAAGTCATTTTTATTGCCTTGTTTACCCGGCAGGTCTTGCTGGTTGGACTGGCATTTATTCTCTGCCTGTTTTTAGAACTACCTCCTTTGCTGGCAGTGGGGTTAATGTTGCTGTCAGCTACCCCTAGTGGTTCCACCTCTGCCCTGTTCAGCTATGTCTATAAAGGTGATGTGGCCTTAAATATTGTCGTGGTCGCCATCAATTCGGTGATGGCCATTTTAACCCTGCCTTTTGTGATTAGTATTGCCATGCGCTATTTCATGGCCGATCAGACCGAAATCAACATGCCAATTGAGCGGATTGCCTATACCTTCCTGCTAATTTTAGTACCAGTCTGTTTAGGGATGGCCATTCGCTCGTCTTTTCCAGAGCTGGCCAAACGGCTGAGTAAACCGATTCGACGCATGTCGGTATATTTTATTTTTGCCCTGTTCTTTTTCGCGCTCTTTCAGGAGCGCTATCAGCTGGCGCAGTATATGGAACAGGTTGGACTGGCCACCGCCCTGTACGCTTTTATCAGCTTGGTGGCTGGTTATGTGCTGCCACAACTAATGGATATTCCCGAACAGCAGGCGCGCTCCTGTGGTTTCTTTATGAGTATTCATAACACCGCGCTGTCTTTAACCCTGGCACTGTCGGTACTACAAAGCACCCAGATTGCCATTCCTGCCGCCATTTACACCATCTTCATGTATATGTTTGCCTTGATCTTTGGACATTTACTGGCTAGACGAATGCCGTTAAATTCGGTAAAACAGAAAGTCATAGAGTAATTTGAATAAACAGTAAAAGATATTTTGCATGAAGCAACTGTCTTTTCTCACAAGGATAAATTTGACAGGAAGGTCATATGGATTCAGGCATTATTACCGTTATGCTGCCCTTGGCGCTGGCCATTATTATGGTTGGGCTGGGGCTGGAACTCACGCCCAAAGATTTCGCACGCGTTACCAAACACCCCAAAGCAGTCCTGGTCGCACTATTTTGCCAGCTGGTATTGCTGGTCGGGATTGCCTTTTTATTATGTAAAATTCTGGCACTACCGCCGTTACTTGCCGTCGGCATGATGCTGCTGGCTGCTTCGCCGGGTGGCAGTACCGCCAACCTGTTCAGTTATTTATTTAAGGGCGATCTGGCGCTCAACATTACCTTAACCGCAATTAACTCGGTGATTGCAGCACTGACCTTACCCATTATCGTCAATTTCGCAATTGCCCACTTTTTACAGGCTGACCAAAGCATTGGCCTGCAATTCAGTAAAATCTTGCAGGTATTCGGGATTATTATTGTGCCGGTGATTATTGGCATGTTAATTCGTCATTATGCCCCGCGACTGACCGAGAAACTGAACAAGCCCTTACGGATTTTTGCAGTGATCTTTCTGATTTTAATTATCATTGGGGCCATTGTGCAGGAGCGACACAATATCCTGAATTATATTGGTGATATTGGCCTGGCTACCGCACTGTTCTGTATTTCCAGTCTGGTGATTGGTTACTTCGTCCCACGCCTGTTTGGGATTAATAGCGCCCAGGCCCGCGCCAGTGCCTTTGAAATCGGGATTCATAACAGCACGCTTGCCATGACCATTGCCTTAACCGTTATGGCCAGTTCAACCGTGGCCATGCCGGCGGCAGTCTATTCTATTTTCATGTATATCTTCGCCGCCATTTTTGGCATGTTATTAAACCGCTTTGTGCCGATTGCCGAACCCAAGCCTGTGGTGGCAAACAGTTAAGTACTTTTTTCACCCAAGGATGTCGCGCTGGCATCCTTTTTATTTTGTACATTGGTAGGCGAAACCGATTGCCTTCCGCTACAATATCCTTTTGAAAAAACAAATTAGGTTATTCCTGTGAAGTGGTTACAAATACATATTACTGTTGATCAAGCTCAAGTCGACTTTACTGAAACATTACTCAGCTCACTTGGCGCCGTGAGTGTAACGCTGGATGATGCTGAAAATCAGGACTTGCTTGAACCACTTCCAGGCGAAACACCGCTGTGGAACAAGGTGATTGTGACCGGTATTTATGCACAGGACGAAAACGAAGAAATTGATGTGGCTGCGCTGGAAACTTTCATTCGCACTCAACTGCCAGATGCACCAATGCGTAGCGAATTCCTGGAAGATCAGGTCTGGGAACGCTCATGGATGGATTATTACGAGCCAATCCAGATTGCTGAAAAATTCTGGATTGTACCGGAATGGCTAGAGCCCCCTGAAGCAGATGCGGTGAATATTAAACTGGATCCGGGTCTGGCCTTTGGTACCGGTAACCATGCCTCAACGTTCCTGTGCCTGCAATGGTTAGGTAAAACCGATGTTAAAGATAAAATCGTCATCGACTATGGTTGCGGTTCTGGCATTTTAGGTGTTGCTGCCCTACTTTTAGGTGCGAAAAAAGTCTATGCCACTGATATTGACCCGCAGGCGGTTTTAGCCACCCAGCAAAATGCTGAATTGAATGGCGTACTGGATCGTCTGTTTGTCGGTCTGCCTGAAGAGTTTAATGAAACCTTAAAAAATCAGAAAGCCGATGTACTGGTTGCCAACATTCTGGCTGGCCCGTTAATGATGCTTGCGCCTGAATTCGCAACTTTAACCAAATCTGAGGGAGAGTTCGCACTTGCAGGTGTAATCGAAGAGCAAGTTGCTGAAGTTTCTAGTGTTTATTCTGAATTTTTTGATATATTAGAGGTCGAAAAACGTGAAGAAAACTGGTGCCGAATTTCCGGGAAGCGCCAGCCGCATTAATCAACCTCTATAGATCTTATGAGTGAAAAGCAGACCAAGTGCCCCGAGTGTTTAACCACCTATAAAGTTTCTGTTGCACAGCTTACAGTGGCTCAGGGCATGGTTTGCTGTCCCAAATGTGCCTCTACCTTTAATGCACTCTCGCATCTGGTGCAGCCAAAGCCTGCGCCAACCCAGCTCGAATACAACGGTTTTACTGGTGGACAGGTCAGTTCGCCGGTTCTGGCCGATCATGGTCTGGCTTTTGACGACACACATGAAACCCATCTGCTGGATATTTTTGACCGTAAGGTTGAACATTCCAATATTGATTTAAAGACCTACTTAAACAATCTGAATTATTTCAGCACCGAACCGATTGCCAGTATTCCCTCGATGAATCTGTCTGAAAATGAACTGCAGCAAGAACGCAAGAAACATGGTGCGGGCTATTACACGCTGTGGGGTATTGTCAATTTTAGTCTGGTCGGTTTGCTGATTTTCCAGATTCTATGGTTTAACCCGAAATTCATGAACAACAGCCCTGCCCTGACTGTGGCTTTTAACGGGGTCTGCCAGCTGTTTAACTGTGAAACCTTTGAAAAGCAGTACAGCCTGATTTCAATTAACCGTGTGCGGGTGAAACGCTATGACCATGAACATACCTTGTTCTCCGGCGAGCTGATCAATTTTCATGACAAGAGTTTGGTATTGCCAAAACTGAAAATCACCTTAAAAGATGATAATGAAGAAGTGGCGACCTATGTACTCGAACCGAAAGAGTATTTAATTAAAAGTCTGGCCAGCATTGAGCGGATTCCAAAAAATACCCCATTCAAGTTTGAAATTCAGCTGCCAGTGACCCGAAAAAGCTTTGATACCTATAATTTAGAAATTATCAAGCCTTAAAAATTAAAAAAAAATGTAAAAAAAGTGCAGTTTTCTTGCTCACTTTTTCTAAGACAATGGTATGATACGCGCCACGTAAGCTTAGTGCTGCATACTCCTCAGTAATTCAAAACAAATAGAAACTCGCAGAATGCGCCTTATTTTCAATAACGCGTATTGAGCAGGTTTTTTCGTTTCGATTTTTGGTCTGTAACAATTATTAATCTATTGTTACGCTTATTTTTCGACCAGCGCTGTGAGTTGTGGCAAGCTGAATGTTCCAGTTTTAGAACTCTCGTTTTAGGATCTAAAACGGGGTTCATTTATTTATAGACCACATTTATATATCACTTTACCCAAGTGATATCTGATTTTTCGGATTAATTCGCATGAATAGCAAATCTCCTATTTTTACTGCACAATCTGATGTCGCTCTTCGTATCCACGTTGATCGCGCAGTTCGCCATTACTTTGCTCAATTGCAAGGCGAGCAACCTTCTCAGGTGTATGACATGGTGCTAGCAGAAATGGAGAAACCTCTTTTATCTGTAGTTCTAGAATATACACGTGGTAACCAGACACGTGCTGCCGAGATTCTAGGCTTAAACCGTGGTACTTTACGTAAAAAGTTAAAAGCTCACGGTTTAATGAGTGAATAAATGATAAAATGCTCGCGGCTTTCGTGGGCATTTTTTTTAACCGCATTTTGCTAATGTTTTAATCTGTTTTTTGATAACTGTGACGAAAATCATGACTATTAAACGCGCTTTAATCTCTGTTTCTGACAAAACTGGAATTGTTGAATTTGCACAAAATCTAGTGGCTCTTGGGGTAGAAATTTTATCTACAGGCGGTACATATAAGTTGCTTAAAGATAACAATATCGCTGTAGTTGAAGTTTCAGAGCACACCGGTTTTCCAGAAATGATGGATGGTCGTGTAAAAACTTTACATCCTAAAATTCATGGCGGCATTCTGGCTCGTCGCGGTCTAGACGAAGCTGTAATGGCAGAACACAACATCGATGCAATCGATTTGGTGGTAGTGAACCTTTATCCATTTGCAGCAACGGTTGCAAAACCTGACTGCACCCTGCCAGATGCGATTGAAAACATCGACATCGGTGGTCCAACCATGGTTCGTGCTGCGGCGAAAAACCATGCGTCTGTCGGTATCGTCGTCAACGCATCTGACTATGCGACTGTTATTGCCGAGCTTAAAGCTGAAGGCAGCCTGTCATACGCAACCCGTTTTGACCTGGCAGTGAAAGCATTTGAACATACTGCACAATACGACGGCATGATCGCATCTTACTTAGGCGCTCGCGTAGGTAAAGAACAAGGCGAAGCAGACAAATTTGCGCGTACGTTCAATACACAATTGAACAAAGCACAAGATTTACGTTACGGTGAAAACCCGCATCAATCTGCTGCATTCTATGTAGACCCAGCGGCAACTGAAGCATCTGTTTCAACAGCTAAACAGCTGCAAGGTAAAGAACTTTCTTATAACAACATAGCCGACACTGATGCTGCGCTTGAATGCGTGAAATCATTCGCGAAACCTGCTTGTGTGATCGTAAAACACGCGAATCCATGTGGTGTTGCGGTATCTTTAGACGGCATTCAAGCGGCTTACGACTTGGCTTATGCAACCGATCCTGAATCTGCATTCGGTGGCATCATTGCATTCAACCGTGAATTAGACGTTGCAACTGCACAAGCCATTGTTGACCGTCAATTCGTTGAAGTGATTATTGCACCAAGCGTTGCTGAAGGTGTTTTGGACGTGACTGGCGCGAAGAAAAACGTACGTGTACTGGTCTGTGGCGAATTACCAGCAATTGACGAACGTGCGCCACAAATGGACTACAAACGTGTCAACGGCGGTTTGCTGGTGCAAGACCAAGACTTGGGCATGATCACCAAAGATGATCTTAAAGTGGTGACCAAACGTGCTCCAACCGAGCAAGAAATTGACGACATGATCTTTGCCTGGAAAGTTGCGAAATACGTGAAGTCTAACGCGATTGTGTATGCGAAAAACCGTCAAACCATCGGTGTGGGCGCAGGCCAAATGAGCCGTGTAAACTCTGCGCGTATTGCAGCAATTAAAGCTGAACATGCAGGCCTCGTGGTTGAAGGTGCAGTGATGGCATCTGACGCATTCTTCCCGTTCCGTGATGGTATTGATAACGCTGCGAAAGCAGGGATCAAATGCATTATCCAGCCGGGTGGTTCTATGCGTGATGAAGAAACCATTGCAGCAGCTGACGAAGCTGGTATTGCCATGGTGTTCACTGGCATGCGTCACTTCCGTCACTAATTAACTAAATTAATTAGAAGTCGTATTTAATCATCCCCCTAAATCCCCCTTTGTAAAAAGGGGGACTTTTCGCGTAAGAGAACAGTGTTTTTCGCGATTCCCCTCCCTTTCTTAAAGGGAGGTTGGGAGGGATTCAATTTTGAGGGATTTTTTAAATGAACATTTTAGTTTTGGGTAATGGCGGTCGTGAACATGCATTGGCATGGAAAATCGCACAAGATGAAAAAGTTGCTAAAGTTTTTGTTGCACCAGGCAACGCAGGTACAGCAACCGAAGCTAAATGTGAAAACATCAATTTAAGCATTTTAGACAATGCGGCGATTATCGACTTTGCAAAAAACAATGCGGTAGATTTAATCGTGGTTGGTCCTGAAGCACCGCTGGTCAATGGTGTGGTGGATGCTTGCCGTGAAGCAGGTTTAAAAATCTGGGGTCCAACCCAGTTTGCAGCGCAGCTTGAAGGCTCTAAAGCATTTGCCAAGCATTTCTTAAAACGCCACAACATTCCAACTGCATTCTATGACGTATTCACTGAAGTTGATGCAGCCAAAGCCTTTGTTGAAAAAAATGGTGCGCCGATTGTGATCAAGGCGGATGGTCTTGCTGCAGGTAAAGGCGTAATCGTGGCGATGACCAACGAAGAAGCATTTGCAGCCATTGATGACATGCTGGCAGGCAACAAATTTGGTGATGCCGGTTCTCGCGTAGTCATCGAAGAATTCCTTGCAGGTGAAGAAGCATCATTCATTTGTATGATTGATGGCGACAACATCTTGCCAATGGCCACTTCTCAAGACCATAAACGTATTTTTGAAGGCGACCAAGGTCCAAACACAGGCGGTATGGGTGCCTACTCTCCTGCGCCTGTGGTGACTGCAGACGTATTTGAGCGCGTGATGAAAGAAGTAATGCGCCCAACCGTTGACGGTATGAAAGCAGATGGTCACGTATACACCGGTTTCTTGTACGCTGGCTTGATGATTGATGAACAAGGTCAACCAAAGGTAATCGAGTTTAACTGTCGTTTCGGTGATCCTGAAACTCAACCGATCATGATGCGTTTAAAATCATCTTTGGTTGATCTGGTTGAGGCTGGTATTGCAGGTAACTTGCCAGCAGAAGCTGAATGGGATGAGCGTAAGACTGTCGGTATTGTTTTAGCATCTAAAGGCTACCCAGAAACGTCTAGCAATGGCGATGTGATTTCTGGTTTAAACACCGAAATGACCGATGCCAAAGTGTTCCATGCCGGTACAAAAGCCAATGAAAATGGTGAGATTGTCACTGCTGGTGGTCGTGTACTTTGCGTAACTGCACTAGGCAACACCATTGGTGAAGCACAAGCAAAAGCTTTAGAACTTTGCCAAAAAGTAACCTTCGACGGCGTTCAATATCGTAAAGATATTGGTTACCGTGCGATTGCGCGTGAAAATGCTTAATTCTCTCTTAGATTGATTAAGTAAAAAAAACCCCGCTGAATGCGGGGTTTTTTATGCTTCTAAATTTTCCCTCTCCTCTCAGGAGAGGGTTAGGGAGAGGTGCTTTAATTTTTCATTATGAAGCCAACCCTCCGCCTCACCTTCTCCCTGAGCCATATATAGCGCAAGAGAAGGCATTTCATGTCTTATCTCATTACGGAAATTATCATTCTTTTCTTGATAAATGCATTTATGATGTATCAAGAGCTTATTAATCATTTTAACATGAAAATTCACCTCCAAACCCCTCGCCTGATCCTCCGGCAATGGCAAGACAGTGATGCATCCCCATTTATCCAAATGTGTGCCGATCCTGAAGTCATGCGCTATTTCCTCAATCCCTTGACCGAGCAGCAAAGTCTGGCTTTTATGCAACGTATCCAAAATTTTATTGCCACACACGGCTGGGGCCTGTTTGCTGTCGAACTAAAAAGCAGCAGTGAATTTATCGGGTTTATTGGTTTACATCAGCATCTAGAACACTATGATTTTGCCCCATGTATTGAAATTGGCTGGCGACTAGCCAAGCAATACTGGCACAACGGTTATGCCACCGAAGGCTCAAAAGCCGTACTGGATTATGCTTTTCGTGAGCTACAGCTGGACAACGTAGTTTCCTTTACTACCGTGCTCAACACGCCCTCGGAAAAGTCATGCAAAAATTGGCTTAAGCAAAGTCAAAACCTTTGCGCATCCGCTGGTGCCGGCAGATCATCCTTTACTTAAGCATGTGCTCTATCAGATTGATCGCCAAAGCTATCTGCAAGCGCATTAAAAATCTCAAGTTTGGATGAGAACTGTCATAGGATTGAAGGAAATAATCGTTATAAAGATCTATCATCCTACCCCATCTGCGCTATATCTATTTTTACGATTTAGATTGGATAATTTTTTACATAAACATCTATAAGATTTTTTCATAGATTTAGCCCTTTCAATTCAAAATAGTAAATTGATTTATTTATTCTTTTCTTATTTTATGAACTTTACTTATGCAGGAATACGGCTAAAGGTCTAGTTTCTATACACTATTTTGTATATCAATTTATTGTTATGATGTAGGCCATTTTTTTCGCTATCTTCTAAAAATAAAGTTTTCAATTACATGGCTTTAAGCGTTTTTAAAGTCAATTGAAAAATACAGCAGATAGCTAAAAGCCTAAACGAATTCGCGCACTGGACGGACTTGAATCTCGCCTCTTTCGGCTCAAGTGAAACCCCGGCGCTTAAAATTATCAATAAAGTAACAGCCTGGCTGCTTCACTTTATTTGGGATGGACACATGAAAAAGTTCCTTGGCCTGGTTCTAGGTCTTTCTGTTGGTTTAGCTGGCTGTGCAAAACAGGAAACGCCGGCAACTGACGCCGCACAAACTGATGCTGCAACTGTACAAACCGTCACCATGGCATCTACCGGTTCCGATGCTGACATCTGGCGCTATATTGCGACTTTGCCTGAAACTGAAGCGGCGGGTATCAAGCTGGAAGTGAAAAACTTCACCGATTACGTTTCAATGAACACCGCTGTGGCAAACAATGAAATTGATGTGAACGCATTCCAGTCTTATGCTTATCTGGTGGCTTACAATGCCAACAATGAGCAGAAGATTGCGCCGGTTTCGACCACCTATCTTGAGCCAATGGGTATTTACTCAAGCAAAGTGAAAAAAGTGGAAGAGTTCCAGAACGGCGCGACCATTGCTATTCCGAATGATGCAGCCAATGAAGCGCGTGCCTTGCTGTTATTGCAATCTGCAGGTCTGATCAAGCTGAAAGCAGACTTCTCTCCTGCAACGGGCACTCCAAATGACATTACTGAAAATGCCAAAGCAATTGTCATCAAGCCAATTCAAATGGCGACTGCAGTTCGTGTTAAAGATGAAGTGGATGCCATTGTGCTAGGCAATACCCTAGCGATGGAAGGCGGTTTAAACGTACTGAAAGATTCAATCTTCTACGAACCAATTGACCAGAGCACCAAGCTGAACGTCAACGTATTGGCAGTTGCAGAAGCACGTAAAGATGACCCGATCCTGAAAAAAGTCGGTGAGCTTTATCACACTGAAGCGGTGAAACAGTATGTAGATCAAAACTTCGGTGGCACAAAAGTTGCGGTAAATAAACCTGTCAGCTATTTAACTGAAACCAATTAAGCATATAATGCTGAGTTAACAAACAGGCAAAGTGTACTTTGCCTGTTTTTCATTTTTGTACAGTTTCTTGACGCTATGATCCAATTTAAGAATATTTCCAAACATTATCAGCTTAAAGGCCAGACCATTCGCGCGCTGGATCAGGTCAATCTGCAAATTCCAGATGGCAGTATCTTTGGAATTATTGGTTATAGTGGTGCAGGAAAAAGTACCCTCATTCGTCTGATTAATTTGCTGGAGCGCCCGAATGAAGGTCAGGTAATCATCAATAACACTGACTTTACCGCTTTAAGTGCCAAGGCGCTGCGTCAGGAACGTGCCAATATCGGCATGATTTTCCAGCACTTTAACCTGCTACAAACCAAAACCGTAGCGGCCAATATTGAAATGCCGATGAAACTGCTCGGCTGGTCGGCAGCAGAGCGTGAAAAACGCCTGAATGAACTGCTTGAATTTATTGATCTAAAACATAAAAAAGATGCCTATCCAGATGAGCTGTCTGGCGGTCAAAAACAGCGGGTCGGGATTGCCCGTGCCCTGGCCAATCATCCTAAAATCTTACTTTGTGATGAAGCCACCAGTGCGCTGGATCCGCAAACCACGCAATCGGTGCTGGAACTGCTAAAAAAAATTAATCGTGAACAAGGCATTACCATTGTCATGGTCACCCATGAAATGGATGTAATTGAATCAGTTTGTGATTATGTGGCCGTTATGGAACATGGCCAGGTGATTGAAACCGGTTCTACCCTGGCCATTTTTAGCCAGCCACAGCATCCAACCACCAAGAATTTTATTCAAACCGTGCTGCAACAGCAGTTACCGGTGAATATTTTAAACAATCTGGAAAACCAGAATCAGCACAGTATTTACTGCCTGAAATTTTTAGGGAAATCGGCGCAGGAAACCGTGATTCAGGCAGTAATTAAACAGTTTGATTTAAGCCTGAATATTTTATTTGCCAACATGACTGAAATTAATGGCGCGGTGATTGGGCAGATGTTTATTCAGTTGCTAGGGGACCCGGCCATTATTCAGCAAGCACTTCAGTTCCTCGAACAAAATGGGGTTCAGGTTGAACAAGCAGGAGTACAAGGATGAGAGATTTAATTGTCCAGTGGCTCACCAGCCTGACCGCGCCGTTCTGGAAAAGCGCCTTGTCGATGGACCAGTTTGTCACAGCCTTACAAGAAACTTTCCACATGGTGTTTTTTGCCATGCTGTTTGGCTGTATCTGGGGCTTTATTCAGGGGATTACCCTGGTCGCCACCCGTCCGGGCGGTATTTTACCGAACCGCGCGATTTATCATGGCCTGAACCCGATTGTAAATGCGCTACGTTCCCTGCCATTTATTATCCTGTTAATTGCCGTTATTCCTTTAACCAAGTTTCTGGTCGGTACCTCAATTGGCACCTGGGCTGCCATTGTCCCGCTGACCATTTATGTCGGTCCATATATTGGCCGTCTGGTGGAAACCTCATTGCTGGAAGTGAATGAAGGGATTATTGAGTCAGCACAAGCCATGGGTGCGACACCGCTGCAGATTATTTTCAAGTTTATTTTGCCGGAAGCACGTAGCTCGCTGATTCTAAACCTGACCACCGCCACCATCAGCCTGATTGGTGCAACTGCAATGGCCGGTGCCGTCGGTGCCGGCGGGATTGGTGATCTGGCGATTTCTTACGGTTACCAGCGTTTTGATACCAGCGTGGTGATTCTGACCGTCATTGTGCTGCTGATTCTGGTGCAAATTGTGCAGATGCTGGGTGAATGGCTGGCTAAACTCAGATAAGGGTTCACCTCTCTATTCTCTATCCAGAACGAGACAGATTACTCATTCTCAAATTAATCACCCTCTACGGAGGGTTTTATTTTGGCTGTTAATCACCCTCATAGCAGCCCGAAAACGCTGGTTTTCAGCCCATGCAGATTACTGTTCAAGTGATGAGAAACCAATCCGCTACGTTGGTTTACATATCTAAAACTTCGCCATTTCCCCTTAATTTCAAACTGAAAGCCAAAATCCCGTGCTAAAATGTGCAGTGGTTTTTGCAGGGACTGATTTATGCACTTTGTTCATCTTGGTATTCATACTGAATTTTCGATTACAGAATCTATCGTACGTATACCTGATTTAGTCAAAGCCGCAGCCAGTGAAGAAATGCCTGCCCTGGCCATCACCGACCTGTCCAACCTTCATGCCGCCGTCAAATTCTATGGCAAATGTCTGGGCAAAGGCATCAAGCCGATCATGGGTTCGGAAATCCGCCTGAATGATGCCGAACATCGCATGACCTTACTGGCCATGAACAATCATGGCTGGCGTAATCTGACCGAAATCGTGTCGCGCGGTTTTATTGAAGGCCAGCAGCTGGATATTCCCTGCGTACAGAAAGACTGGGTCTTGGAGCAGCATGACGATTTAATCGCCCTGCTCGGCATTCACTCCGATGTCGGTAAAATGCTCTGTACCTCTAACCCGCAAAAAGCCGAACCTTTACTTGAAGAATGGATTGCCAAGTTTGGAAACCGGGTTTATCTGGCCCTGACCCGCACCAATCGCCCGAATGAAGAAGACTTCATTTATGAAGCGGTACAGCTGGCGAAAAAATATAATATTGGCGTGGTGGCACATAATGATGTGCACTTCATCAGCCGTGAAGATTTTGAAGCGCATGAAGCGCGCGTCTGTATTGCCGATGGTTATGTCTTGGGTGATAGCCGCCGTCCGAAAAACTACAGCCCGGAGCAGTATTTTAAAACCCCTGCAGAAATGACCGAGCTGTTTGCCGACATTCCGTCTGCCATTGAAAACACCTATCACATTGCCAAGCGCTGTAATGTGACGCTGCAACTGGGCAAATACTTCCTGCCGGATTACCCGATTCCGGAAGGCCATACCATTGAAACCTTCTTTGCGCATTTATCCAAGGAAGGTCTGGAAGAGCGCCTGAACCATCTTTATCCGGTAGCGCAGCGCGATGAAGACTGGCCTGAAATCCGCAAACCGTATGATGAGCGGATTGAATACGAAATTAATATTATTAACTCGATGGGATTCCCGGGTTACTTTCTGATCGTGATGGACTTCATTCAGTGGTCGAAGAATAACGGCGTGCCGGTCGGTCCGGGTCGTGGTTCGGGTGCCGGCTCGCTGGTAGCGTACAGTTTAAAAATTACCGATCTGGATCCGCTGCGCTATGAACTGCTGTTCGAACGTTTCCTGAACCCGGAACGTGTCTCGATGCCCGACTTTGACGTCGACTTCTGTATTGCCGGCCGTGACCGCGTGATTGACTACGTGGCCCGTACCTATGGCCGTGATGCGGTATCACAGATTGCCACCTTCGGTACCATGGCGGCTAAAGGTGCGATTCGTGACGTGGCCCGAGTTTTGGGTAAATCTTATGGTCTGGCCGACCGTATTTCCAAAATGATTCCGACCAAACCTTTGGGTCTGAGTCTGGAAGAATCGCTGGCGGCTGAACCGCAGTTAAAAGATATTGTCACCAATCCGGGTAACCCGGACTATGACGATGCTTCTGAAATCTGGGAAATGGCGTTAAAGCTGGAAGGCATTACCCGAAATACCGGTAAACACGCCGGTGGTGTGGTCATTGCACCGACCAAAATTACCGACTTCTCTGCGGTGCTGTGTGATGCCGATGGCACCGGCCGGGTGGCCCAGTACGATAAAGATGACGTTGAAGCCGCTGGTCTGGTCAAGTTCGACTTCCTGGGGCTGCGTAACCTGACCGTAATTGAAGATGCGGTGCAGAATATCAATAAACGGGTTAAACCCGAGGTCCCGCTGGATATTGCCCATATTCCGCTGGATGACAAAGATGCCTATTTGGTCTTTGCCAATGCTAATACTACTGCGGTATTCCAGTTTGAATCCGTGGGCATGAAAAAGATGCTGAAAGAAGCACGCCCAAGCAAGTTTGAAGAAATTATTGCCTTCGTATCTTTGTATCGTCCGGGTCCAATGGACCTGATTCCGGACTTTATTCATCGTATGCATGGCGGTGAATTTGAATACCTGCATCCGCTGCTCGAAGGTGTACTGGAACCGACTTACGGCATTATGGTGTATCAGGAACAGGTGATGCAGGCCGCACAGTACTGTGCCGGCTATACGCTTGGTGGTGCGGACTTGCTGCGCCGTGCCATGGGTAAGAAAAAACCCGAAGAAATGGTCAAGCAGCGTAAAATCTTTATTGAAGGTGCGGCCCAAAAAGATATTGATGAAGCCACCGCCAACCATATTTTCGACTATATGGAAAAATTCGCCGGCTATGGTTTTAACAAATCACACGCCGCTGCCTATGCGTTAGTGGCCTACCAGACCGCCTGGCTCAAAGCCCATTACCCGGCCGAGTTCCTGGCTGCCGTCATGTCCTCGGAAATGCAGAATACCGATAACGTGGTGTTCCTGATTGATGACTGCCGCCACAATGGTCTGGAAGTATTACCACCGTCGGTGAATATGTCGCTGTATCATTTCCATGCCACCGATGACAAAACCATTGTGTATGGTTTAGGCGCAATTAAAGGCGTGGGTGAACAGGCCATGCAATCGGTGATTGATTCGCGTATCCAGCAAGGACCATATAAAGACCTGTTTGATTTCTGTCACCGGATTGACCTGAAAAAAATCAATAAACGCACCTTAGAGGCCCTGATTCGTGCCGGTGCGCTAGACTGTTTAGGCATTGAACGTTCCAGCCTGATGGTGCAGTTACCGGAAGCGGTGCAAGCTGCAGAACAGGCCCGTTCTAACCGTGAAACCGGGATTATGGACCTGTTTGGTGAAGTCGAAGAAGTGCAGCGCAAACCGGCCAAACCGGTTAAACCGTGGTCCGATGAAGTCCGCTTAAAAGGTGAAAAAGATACTTTAGGCCTGTACCTGACCGGCCACCCGATTGATGTATACCGGGCTGAGCTGAAATCCTTTATTCCGGCGCGAATTAATGAACTGAGTCCGACTCGCCGTGGGGTCACCACAGTCTTTGCCGGACTGGTGCTGGATGTGGCCAACTTCCCGAACCGGGTGGTGGTGACCTTAGATGATGGCACCGCACGAATTGAAGTATCAGCCAATCACGAGCGTTTCCAGCGCTTTAAAGACATCATCCAGGTTGAAAAAGTGGTGGTGATTGAAGGCGAAATTTATGAGCGCGAAGGTTTTGACCGTCCAATGGGGCGTCTGACCAAAGCCTTTAGCCTGAATGAAATCCGTCAGAAACGGGCTAACAGTATCAAGATTACGCTATCTGCCGAACATGACAGTAAAACGCTGAGTCGTGATGTACAGCAGATTTTGATGCCGTATACCAATATTGATATGAGCACGCATATTCCTGTGATTCTGTATGTAGATTATGGTTATGCCACTGCTGAACTGCATTTAGGCGTGCAATGGAAAGTCGCGCCAATGGATGAACTGCTGATCAAGCTACGTGATTATTTTGGTAAAGATGCTCTGCATATCGAATATCAGGTGAAATCTAAAGCCGCCCAAGCGGTTGCGCATGAGCCCAAGCCTGCCCACGTTCCGGCACCTCCAGCGGACATGAGCATGGATGATGCGCTCGATTTATATCAGGCCGAAATGGGTCAATATTCTTAATTTAAAATTTTCTTTATTCTGGACCTTGTATGAGTCAAGTCGACAATGCTGCCTTGTCAGCACATCTCTCCCATGTGCTTATTGTCATGGTCAATACCACTCTGCCCGCCAATATCGGCAGCGCCTTACGCGCCATGAAAACCATGGGCCTGTCCAAACTGGTGCTGGTCGCACCGAAGACCTATCCGCATCCGGATATTGACGCACTGGCGGCCGGTGCCACCGATCTGATTGAACAGATTGAAATTGTCGACACCCTGGAACAGGCCATTCAGGACTGTCATCTGGTGTTTGGTACCAGTGCGCGCAGCCGCACCATTCCCTGGCCGCTGCTGGATGTCCGCCCGGCTGCGGAAAAAGCCATGCAGGCCGTCACGGCATCGCATCAGGAAATTGCGGTGATTTTTGGCCGTGAAGATCGTGGTCTGACCAATGAAGAACTGGCCCTAGCCAATTACCATGTCACCATTCCGGTGAATAGCGATTACGGCGTGTTAAACGTGGCCCAGGCCATTCAGATTATCTGTTATGAAATGCGGATGGCAGCCATGGCCCGGGTAGAACAGCAGCCAGACCCTAAAGCCACCATGCAGGTTCTTGATGGTATCGAAATGGAATGGGATGAGCCTCTGGTGACCCATGCCCAGATGGAACAGTTCTATCCGCATATTGAAAAAATGCTGGCCGAGATTGAATTTATGGATCCGAAAAATCCAAGATTATTACCTTTGCGCTTGCGTCGGCTTTTTGGACGTATACAATTAGATCGTATGGAATATCACTTATTACGTGGCATTTTTAGTCGCGTACAGGCATTGAATAACGGTTCATGGAAAAAATCATCAACAACATCGACACAGGACGAGGATCAAGATAATGCTTAAACAGCTCAAAGAAGATATACAAGCTGTCTTTGCGCGCGATCCTGCTGCACGCAATACCTTGGAAGTCTTAACCACCTATCCCGGCATTCATGCCCTGATCATGCATCGGGTTGCACATGAACTCTGGAACAAAGACTGCAAGGGTTCGGCGCGCCTGCTGTCTTCATTTAGCCGCTTTGCCACCGGTATTGAAATTCATCCAGGTGCGAAAATTGGTCGCCGTTTTTTTATTGACCACGGTATGGGTGTGGTGATTGGTGAAACAGCCGAAATTGGTGATGATGTGACCCTGTATCATGGCGTGACCCTTGGGGGGACCACATGGAACAAAGGCAAACGTCACCCGACTTTAGAAGATGGCGTGATTGTTGGTGCTGGCGCGAAAATTCTCGGGCCATTTACCGTGGGTAAAAATGCCAAAGTCGGTTCCAATGCAGTGGTGACCAAAGCGGTACCGGCCAATACCACCGCGGTCGGCAATCCGGCGCGTTTTATTACCAAAGATCAGCCGAAAGATGAAGCCGAAGCACGTCGCCGTGACTATGCTGAAAGCATCGGTTTCCAGCCCTATGCGGCCACCCAGGATCAGTCCGATCCGATTCTAGACGGCATGCGGGTCTTGCTAGACCGTATTCAGCACAATGAAAAACGCATGAATACCTTATGCCAACGTCTGTCTTTACTCGACCCAAGCTTTAAAAAGCAGCAGCAAAACGAACAGCCGTTTAGTGCTGAAGAATTAAAAATTATTGAAGATGTGCGCCGTGAATGTGAAGCACAAAGCAGCCAGTCCAAAGCTTAACAACACGGTAACAGCAAACTTCTTGCCTTCTCTTGCATGTTCGTCACAGATTTTTTAGACTGACGAACATGCTCAGCCATTTTAAAATAAATTAACGGATGAATATTATGACGCTTAAGCCTTTGGCATTTGCTCTGATTGCGACCACTTTAGTTTCAGCCTGTTCCACTGCACCAAAACAACAAAACCCAGCCAATGCACCAATTGTGTTTACCGAGCCTGATCTGACCCCTCCATTTTATGCTTTAAATCCGTTTAATTATGATGCACCTCCTCCATTTGAACTGAACCTGCAACAGGCTGCGGCCCAGCCAGTGACTAAAATGGAAGTAACTGCCCCGGATAATCCATCGAAAAAAATTACTTTAGACACCAACCGTCTGATTATTCCGACCATCAACAACAACCAGCGCAGCTTGAAGTTTGCGGTGCTGGCCGGTGAAAATGAAATTGACATCACCGAAATTGATGACTTTTTACAGATGGTCGAAGGTAAAGCACGTCACTATCCACCACGTTTTACTGACCGTCAGGAACGCCGCGGTTTTGAAGCTAAACTCAAAGAAGTCACCCAACAACTGGACAACCTGGCGGTACAGGAAAATGCCTCTTTTGATGTGCTGATTCGTGCCTTTAAAGCCAGCGTAATGGCACGTAACCTGGACTTAGGTTCAATTTATACCACCCGTTCTCTGGCTTATGCACAGCGCATCCTGAAAATTAACAAGGAAGATGCCGAAGCCAATTTCTGGTTTGGTTTTGCCCTGTCTGAAGGTGGCGGTCATCGTGAAGCAATTTCTTATTTAGATAAAGCCATGAAGGCTGGCGTACAGGAAGCCTATCTGGCTGCTGCCAACAACTATATTGCTTTAGAGCAGAAGAAAAATGCGGTACAGACCTTGAAAAACTACAAGATCAAGTATCCGCAAGAAGCAGCTGTGGCCGACCGTTTAATTACTGAAATTGAAAAACAGGGCCGCTGGAATGTCTGGCAAATCATGACACCGAAGGCTTAAGCCCGGTGCAAGAAAAAATAGGTCATGTTAGATGGCCTATTTTTTTGTCAATTGAAAAAACCAAGAAATTCAGTATGATTAAAAAAAACTTATAAAATACGATGCGAATTCACATGACCACTATGAAGTATAAGATGATGCTGGCCACCGCGCTCAGCAGTTCCATTCTCGTTGGCTGCCAAACGGTCAGTGTTAAACAGCAAGCATTAAATGTCAGCATTGCCAATGAACGGGAAAGTATTTTATCTCGTGACCGCTTGAGCGAGGCCAGCCTCAATGTCTTGTCCATGACTGGCCGTGAAGCGCAAATCTGTACCGAAAACCCGAAACAGTGTATTGATGAACTGAAGCAGATTCCGGAAATTCTGGATGAACAGCTGCTGTCCACTGCCAGCGAAGTTTATCTGGCCAAAGCCATGCAACTGGCCGATTCTTCCAATTGTAAAATCGGAATTTTAAGCAAACATCAGTCTGAAGAAAAACAGCAATTACAGCAGCAGAACTATCAAAAATGCCTCGACCAGCAGCTGTTTATGCTGGATAAAAGTATCCGTTATAGCTATGCCTATATGTTCAAAACCGAACGGGCGCCACAAGACCGGATTTTTGACAACCGTCAGGTACAAATCCGCGACTTTTATAATCAGGCCATTGCCAAACTGGTGTCCAGCTATACCCTGCGCTATCAGCCGGATGTGGTGGCCAGCCAGATTCAGGTCGGTGAAAGTACCTATCATATTGACTTCAATTATTTTCCAACCTTAAAACAGCAAAAAATCGAGCAGTTAAGAGCCACCTATGACCTGAACTTTTCAGGCTTGCGCTCCATTACCCGTCGTGATGGTTTTGGCTCGGAATTTCTGGTCATTCTGCCGGAGCAACGCGCAGATCAGCCAGAGAAAGCCCGTTATATTATTGATCCTTTAAGCCATCGTTATCCAAACAATCAGAATCCGAATATCCATCAGGCCCGTTATCTGGCGGCAACCCTGGTGGCTGAACCGCAGCAGTTTGGCAATGTAGAGGATATCCTGAACAAGGATTTTCGCCTGCGCGCCTATGATCCCTATAAATATGAACAGGCCCGCATTGCCAATAAAAACTATCCGCTGGCGGCTAATTTTTCTGCGCCTTATGGACTGTGGCTGGCGGAAAATAATCTGCAGAAATCGGCTTATCTGTCACTGATTGACCGTGATGACAAGCTGACCATGCCGCATTTATATTTTCTGGAACCATATAATCCGAATAAAAAAGTGCTGGTTTTGGTGCATGGTCTGGCCAGTAGTCCGGAAGCCTGGATTCGCTTAACCAACGATATTATGGGTGATCCAGTGTTACGCGAGCATTATCAGGTCTGGCAGGTGTTTTATTCGACCAATATGCCAATTATTGAAAGCCGTTTCCAGATTCATGCTCTATTGACCCAAGCCTTCCAGCAGGTCAATCCCAAAGCCGCGGCGAAAAAAGATGCGGTGCTGGTCGGCCACAGTATGGGCGGGATTATTGCCCGACTCCTGGTCAGTGATGCCGATGTGTCCAAAGAAGCCCTGTCGATGATGAGTGGCCGACAACTGGCCAAATACCGCCGTATTCCCGTGATTCAGCAGCGCCTGATTATGCAGGATATTCCTAACTTTAACCGGGCAATTTTCTTGGCCGCTCCGCACCGCGGCACCGAATATGCCGATCGCTGGTTTACCAAAGTGGCGCGTAAAATTATCCGTTTACCGGGGGCATTTTTAAATGCGGCCACCGATTCATTGTTAAATGAAGACCCGAGCCTGAAAGATCTGGTCAATGAACTAGATAAAGGCCTGATTCAAAATGGCCCAAGCGATTTAAGCCATCAATCCAAATTTATTGCCTTAACTCAAGATATTCAGCCACGTAAAGGACTGAAATATCATAGTATTATGGGCAATACCAGTCAGAGTAACGACCCTGCTCTCATCACCGATGATATTGTGGCCTATGAAAGTGCGCATCTGAAACAGGCCCAGTCTGAAAAAATTATTACCGGCGGCCACTCGATTCAGGAAACTCCAGAAGCAGTGTTGGAACTGCGCCGGATTTTACGCTTACACTTGCAGGAGCTGGGTTTATATAAACCTTAACCTGCCAATAAAAAACCGAAGCCTTCAACCGCTTCGGTTTTTTTATCTCTGGAAGATGGCTACATATTGCTATGTATTAAAGTGTGGCAGGAGGCAAACCGGCATAAGCCTGCAGCAACAGCTGCTTTAATTCATCATCGTCATATTCACGCGGATTATAATACGGCGAATCACAAATCATCCGGGCAATGTCCGCCGGGGCGTGTTCCGGTAACCCTAAGTCTTTTAAAGCCAGAGGAATCTGCAGGCGCTGGTTTAATTGATAGATAAAACGGCCCAGCTCCTCCCGACTGTCAACACCCAGTGCAGCGGCCAGTTGATCCATCGCCTGTACATCGGCATGGCGGTTATAGTGCACCGAATAGGCCAGCATAATCGCGTGGGTTTGCGCATGAGGCAGGTTAAAGGTGCCCCCTAGGCTATGACAGATTTTATGGTGAATCGCCATACCGACCGAACCCAGACAAATCCCAGCCAGCCACGCGCCATAGCTGACCTGTTCACGCAGTTGAATATCGTTCGGATGCTGTACCAGTTCCGGTAAAGCGGTGGCCAGACAGCGAATCGCCTCCAGCGCCATCAGGCTAATCACCGGATTTTTATTTTCTGCATACAAAGCCTCCACCGCATGCGCCATGGCATTCATGCCCGAACAGGCAGAAATCTCTGTCGGCAGATTCAGGTTAAGCGCTGGATCATAAATCACGATTTTCGGTAACACCTGTGCAGCTTTGCCGGTGGTTTTCAGCTGATTTTCCGTAATACCATATACCGGGGTCATTTCACTGCCCGCATAGGTGGTCGGAATTGCCACAATTGGCAGATGGGTGTCCAGTGCAATGGCTTTGGCTAAACCAATAGCCGAACCGCCACCCAAAGCCAGACAGCAATCCACCTGTAATTCTTGTGCTGCCTGAACCGCCTGCCCTGCCACCTCTGCCGGCACGTGCATTACCGCATGAGCATAAACCGTAACGGTCAAATCACCAAGTTGCCGGGCCAGCTGCTCAGCGGCCTTCTGCTGGCCGGGCGTGGCAATCAGCAGAATCTTGTGATAACCGGCCTGCTTGAGAATATCCTGCGTGCGCTTGGCTTCCCCCGCACCAAAATACACCTGTACTGGCAAAGCCTGATAATAGAATTTGGGCATCATGGGCTCATCTTCATGTTGTTCTTTACCCCAGTATAGAGTGCCTCTGCTGCAATCTTCATCAGCTGTATTGCTCGCTTAATTTTCTCCGCCATAAGCTGCTCAGTTTCAGCACAGATTTTCCAGAATCGGTTTTTTCCGCCTAGCTAAATTTGTTAAGATGAAGCGCTTGTTGGGTCGTCAACAGCATCGACGTGCAGGATTTAAACACGATGTTTTATCTGCTCCAGCTGGCCTAAATGACATCCACGCGGTGAAAGCCATTCCAACACCCATGCGTTAATTGAAGGAACTGAATGTACATGAACATGCAAGAAATTGTGGCTGACTTATCTTCGCATACCCCGATGATGCAACAATATTTAAAAGTGAAGATACAACATCCACATTCTTTAATGTTTTATCGAATGGGTGATTTCTACGAATTATTTTTTGATGATGCGCACAAGGCGGCCAAACTGTTAGGCATTACCCTGACCCATCGCGGTAAGGCCAATGGCCAGCCAATTCCGATGGCCGGCGTGCCCTATCATTCTGCCGAAGGTTATCTGGCGCGACTAGTCAAAAAAGGCGAAACCGTGGTGATCTGCGAGCAAATTGGCGAGGTAACTGGCAAAGGCCCGGTGGAACGTGGCGTAGTACGGATTATTACCCCCGGCACACTCACCGATGATGCCCTGCTCAATAGCTATCAATCTTCCAATCTGGTCGCGCTCTGTTTACAGCAGAACCAGATCGGGATTGCACTGCTAGATTTAAGTGCCGGTATTTTCAAGGTCCAGCAGCAGGAGTATCAACCGGAACAGCTGGCGATTGAACTGTCGCGTCTCATGCCAAGCGAAATTGTGGTCGATGAAGATATTGTCGATCCGAATATCATCGAGTCTGTTAAAAAACAGCTGGATTGCCCGGTTACCAAACGTCCAAATGTCGATTTTAACCTGAATAATGCCCAGAAAACCCTGTGTGACCAGCTAGGCGTAGCTACCCTATCTGGCTTTGGGATTGATCATTTGCCTTTGGCCAAAGCCGCCGCCGCCGCCTTGATTCACTATGCCAAAGAAACCCAAAGAACGGCGTTGCCGCATATCCGCTCGATTCAGCTGGAACAAAGTAGCGATTTTATTGCGCTAGACCCGGTGACCCGGCGTAATCTGGAACTGATTGAACCTTTATTTGAACACGGCACCTCACTGTTTCAGCTGATTAATGACTGCCAGACCGCGATGGGTGGTCGTCTACTTAGCCGCACCTTAATGCAACCGCTACGTGATACCGCACTGCTGGATGCAAGGCTGGATGCGACCGAAGCGATTTTAACCGGTTATCACGATGCACCAATTCGTCTGGTACTGAAAGAAATTAGTGATATTGAACGTGTGCTGAGCCGGGTCGCTTTAGGCAGTGCGCGCCCACGTGATCTGGTGCAGCTGCGTCAGGCCTGTGCCCAGATTCCGTATTTACGTCATGCCGTGCAGCCGATTGTCAGTGCCGGCCAATCCAAATATTTACAACAGCTGAATGAAGAACTGGGCGATTTTCAGGGCCTTTACCAGCGTTTAATGGCGGCCATTGTGGAACAGCCACCGGTGTTGCTGCGTGATGGTAATGTCATTGCCGAAGGCTTTGACAGCGAGCTGGATGAGTTACGTCAAATCCGTGATCATGCCGGCCAGTTCCTGATTGATCTGGAAATTCAGGAGCGTGAACGTACTGGCATCAACACGCTTAAAATTGGCTATAACCGCGTTAGTGGCTACTATATTGAACTGTCCCGTGCGCAGGCTGAACAGGCACCGGAGCATTATATTCGCCGTCAGACCTTAAAAAATGCCGAGCGTTATATCACCCCAGAACTGAAAAGTTTTGAAGACAAAGTATTATCGAGTGAATCACGCGCGCTGGCACGGGAAAAAATGCTGTTTGAAATGCTGCTGGATGAGCTGCGTCAGGACATTGGCAATTTGCAGATGATGAGCAGCGCCATTGCCCAGATTGATGTGCTGGCCAACTTTGCCCATCAGGCCCGCCTGAAAAACTGGACCCGTCCGGAATTTTCACCGGAAATTGGAGTCAAGATTGTCGCCGGCCGTCATCCAGTGGTGGAAGCCTTGAGCAAAACCGCATTTACCCCAAATGACACCACACTGGATTTTAACCATCGTATGGCAATTATTACCGGGCCGAATATGGGCGGTAAATCGACCTTTATGCGCCAGACCGCACTAATTGCCCTGCTTGGCTATTGTGGCAGTTATGTGCCGGCTCAAGCTGCGGTGCTAGGTCCGATTGACCGGATTTTCACCCGGATTGGTTCGGCCGATGACCTGTCTACCGGTAAATCAACCTTTATGGTGGAAATGACCGAAACCTCGCAAATTCTGCATCATGCCACCAATCAGTCACTGGTGCTGATGGATGAAGTCGGCCGTGGCACCAGTACCTATGATGGCCTGTCCCTGGCCTGGGCCTGTGTGCTGGATTTAACCAAACGGATCAAATGCTTATGCCTGTTCGCTACGCATTATTTCGAGCTGACCGAGCTGGGCAAAGAATCAGGTATTGATAATTATCATGTTACGGCCAAAGAACTCAATAGCAACCTGATTTTACTGCATAAAGTCCAGCAGGGTCCGTCCAGCCAGAGTCATGGTTTGCAGGTGGCCAAACTGGCCGGTATTCCTGCCAATGTGATTAAAGAAGCACAAAATCGCCTGAAGATTCTGGAAAAGCAGTCACATCAGTCGGTACAAAAATCGGTCCAGCATGATTTATTCAGTGAACCGGTGGTAGAAACTGAAGTGATTGAACGGCTTGTCGAAGTTGAAAAACCATCACCGGCCCTCGAAGCCTTACGCCAACTGGATGTCGATAATCTCACCCCACGTCAGGCTCTAGAGCAATTGTATGCCCTGAAAGAGCAGCTAAACGCCTGATTCAAGACTTGAATTTCATATATGGAAAGGCTCTCATTTGAGAGTCTTTTTCATTTATAAGTTTTTTTGATGGTTTTATAGCACTTTTATCAAATTTAGTAGCACTGTCTATATCAAATATCAGTAAAAGCAATTGTTAGTTCACATCATTTTTGCCTAAAATACAGCTTAGTTATTAGAACCATATTTTTAGGTAGCTGTCGCCATGACATTTGTTGTCACTGAAAACTGTATTAAATGTAAATATCAAGACTGTGTAGAAGTATGCCCTGTAGATTGTTTCTATGAAGGTCCAAACTTCCTGGTGATTAACCCGGATGAATGTATTGACTGCGCACTGTGTGAACCTGAGTGTCCAGCCAATGCGATTTTCTCGGAAGATGAGCTACCAGAAGGTCAGGAAGTATTTATCGAGCTGAATGCTGAACTGGCAGAAAAATGGCCAAATATCACGCAAATTGGTGAACAGCCTGCTGACCGTGAAGAATGGAATGGTAAGCCGGACAAATTACAATACTTAGAAAAGTAATTTTAAAAAGATCAGCAAAAGCTGATCTTTTTTTATACCTAAAACACACATTTGATTGCAATATTTTCAATTTTTACCGAAGCTTTTAGATTAGAATGCTTAGGATTTTAGTAAACGTTTGATTTGCATAATGACGCAATTTCTCAAGGCGGTGCTCTCGCTCAGCATCGTGCCCCTGATCATGCTCGGATGTACAACCACACCGCAGAAAGGGAAAACGATTCATTCGCCTGATGGAAAACGGATTTATATCCCACAAGAAAAAATCAGCTATGAACGCAAGGTCGCACCAAAAGTGGTGCCCTATGCCTATAACAGCTGGATTGCCGTGACCGATAACCTGCGCCAGGTCCGCGAATATGAAAAATTCCTGAATGCTGAAGGCGTCGGCAATATTATTCCAAGTTTTGAATTACTGCGCACCGCACGTGACTGGCAAAAATGTGGCCGCTCGCAATACATGGTGCCCAACCGCGAATTATGGCGCAATCAGATTCCAACCTTAAAAGTCTTTAAATATCTGGTTGCCTCCAAAGTCCTGACCGATTTTGAAGTCACTTCAGTCTATCGCGATTTACCGCTGAACCAGTGCGCCGGTGGTGCCAGTTCCTCACGGCATTTATATAATTCCGCTATTGATTTCCGGATTGGGCCGGAATTTCCACAGCCGCAAGATTATGCCTTTATTGAAAATACCAAGTTCAGACTGTGCCAGTTCTGGACCCAGTATGGTCAAAGCCTGAATATGGGCTTGGGACTGTATGCTTCAGGGCAAATCCATATTGATACGCAGGGCTATCGTACCTGGGGACCGGATTTAAGCCGCTATTCGTCAATGTGCTATTACGAATAAATCCGGATCTGAATACGGAGGTGCTGCGGCACCTCTTTTTATGTCTATTAATTCTGCAACTCTCCCGATAAAAATTGCACTCTAGGGGGAAAAGTTTAAAATGCATGCATTGCAACAAAGGTGCCCCCGACTATGAAACAAATGTGGACCGACCTCGACCACTACATCGAAACACATTTAATTCCTGAAGATCCGATTCTGACCCAAACCTTAAAACATACCGATGATCGGGGTTATCCGGATCACCTTGCTGTTGCGCCCAACCAGGGCATGTTGTTACAGATGTTAATTCAGATGAACGGCTGTAAACGTATTCTGGAACTTGGTACCTTTGCTGCCTATAGCACCATGTGGCTGGCGCGTGCCTTGCCGGAAGATGGCTATATTCTGACTATTGAAGGTCGTGATGCACACGCCGCCGTGGCACAGGAAAATATTGATCAGGCCAAGCTGAAACAGACTATTGATTTGCGTGTGGGCCGCGCCGCCGATATTTTAAAAAGCCTGCCAGCTGATACTGCCCCGTTTGACTTTATTTTTATTGATGCGGATAAACAGAGCTATCCGGAATATCTGGAACTGAGCCTGAATCTGTCACGCTCCGGTACCTTAATTTTTCTGGACAATGTAATTCGCGCCGGTGACATCATCAATCCGGACAATCACAAGCCCAGCATTGAAGGCATTCGCAAGATGTTTAAGCTAATGCAGGAGCATCCACGTTTATTGTCTTCAACTGCCTTACAAACGGTAGGCAGCAAAGGGCATGATGGCTTTGCCTTGGCCATCGTTAAATAAGGCCCAAACAGAACAAAAAACACACAAAATAATATTTATTTTATTTTTTATAAACTTACATATACTGTCCATATAGTTATCCACAATAAATGCGGATAACCTTGGACAGTAATTCATCAGATGCGTGTAAGATATTTGGGCTTTATTTCACCACCAGTAACGGCACATTGGAATTCCGGAAAATGGTGGTGGTAATACTGCCTAAGAAAAACTGATGGATTTTGCTGTGGCTAAAGGCCCCAAGCAAAATTAGCTGAATACCATGTTCACGCTGATAATCCAGAATATTCTCCGCCACATCTCCATAACGATATTCCACCACCACATCTAAACCAGCGGCTTTTAAATACTGGGTCGGTTCATTTAATATTTCCGGATGATCACCCACATACAGCAAATGACATTGCAGCAGACGCAGCAAATCACTTTGGGTGATGCGCTTCATGATTTTTAAGCAGGTTGGTGAATATTCATAAGCGAAAATAAAACGGGTTGGCGGTTTAAACTGCTCGCCCACCGTCATAACGGCACAATTGGCTCCGCGGATAAAGTTTTCGACATTACTGCCCAGGGCTTTATTGCGTTCGGCGGAACGCTCCCCGACCCGGCCAATAACCGCAATATCATCTTCTTGTAAGACATTAAAACTTTGTTCAAGAAAATCGCCTTTTTCCTGAATCTGGGTCGGCACAATATTATATTTTTGCTGCACCATCTCGGAAATATGACGCAGCAGATTATTGCTATATTCCAGCGCAATGTCGCTCTGTTTCTGTTCCAGCTCGGCCAGTTCCTTCAATAACATGGCATTGCTTTCAAAACCAATGACCCCGCTAATTTCACCTAAGTGATAACTGGCCGGATAATAGTCCAGCACCTGTAACAGCACCAGTTCCCGCTGGGTCTGCTTGGCTATCCACGCTGCGGCTTCCGCGAGTGCATTGATACAGGGTGAAGAATCAATACAGGCAATTACTCGTTTCATTGTCGCCTCTCTTGTTGCCTGTCTGCCAGGCTTTCGTTTTAATTGTTATCTAAAACTTAGCATAAGTCCTCAGCGGATGACATGACAAAATGTAAATAAAACACAGACATTTGAAGATAGAGAGCTATGTATGAGATTAATCACGATAACGAATCAAACGTGCCGGATTCCCCGCGACAATGGCCCGGCTTTCAATATCTTTGGTGACCATGCTGTGCATGCCGACAACCGCATGGGCGCCAATTTTAATACCATCCTTAACGCCGACATGAGCACCCAGCCAGACATCGCGTTCAATTTCAATGCCCTGCGAACGCACCGGCTGCTGGTAAATCGGCTGAGCCAAATCCATGCCATGATCAAAGGCATATAAATGGCAATAGGCGGCAATACGCACCTGATCGTGAATCTTAATCCCGACCCGGCCCCCATCTAGAATACTATGATGATTAATTGCCACTTCACTGCCAATGTCCAGCGGGCCATGCAAGGTACAATCTGCAGCAATGAAGGTATTATCCCCAATAATAATTTTACGTCCCGGTTCGGCAAAAATATGCGCCAGCGGTGAAATAAAGCAGTTCTCGCCAATTTCTACCGTTTCCATCTCCATCAAATAGGCCTGATAGTCTTTTTGCCAGGCTTCGGCCCAGACCCGGTTTTTCGGTTTCAGCGACCAGTACAGCCATGGCATATAATTCAGCCGATGTTTATGCTGTTCCCGATATTTCAGCAAAGGATCATGTTCAGTCATCTGCTGGCTCCTCCATGACTTTGAGCTGTTCCCGGCCGCGGGTAACGTCCTGAATTTTTAAGGCCAAAGGCTCAATCTGATGCACCTGTAATAAGGCATTGACTTGCACGCCATCTGCCCCGTACTGTTCCTCAAACTCGATATTCTGGCTATTCAGTTCATATTGGAAAATGGCCCATTCATTAAACTGGCACTGAAACTCGACTTTTTTCTTTTCAATCAGTTCAATTTTTTCTGCCAGCAACAGACATTGCCCAGCACACCCCCCATAAGCGCGCACCAGACCACCGGTGCCAAGTTTAATCCCGCCATACCAGCGATTGACCAGCACCAGCACATTGGTCAGCTCATTGCCCTCAATGGTGGCCAGAATAGGTCGGCCGGCAGTGCCAGAAGGTTCACCATCATCATTAAAACGCACCTGATGGCCAATTTTCCATGCCCAGCATTGATGGGTGGTGGTCAGGTCTTTGTTGGCTTCCAGAAAATCTTTAACCGCCTGTTCGTTTTCTACCGGTACGGCAATGGCCTCAAAACGGCTCTTTTTAATGTCTTCTTCAAAGCGAACAAGGGAGGCAATGGTAAATGGCATAACACAGCTAAAATGCAATAATCTCTGAAATTATAACGTGTTTTCAGGCAAATTTTGGCAATAAAAAACCTCCCAAACTGGGAGGTTATGTTGAGTTGACGATTAACGCTCGCGTAATGCTTCCTGGGCCTTGTTAAACGGTTTAATCAGATAATCCAGTACGGTTTTAGAACCAGTTTTAATATCAACCGTGGCCACCATTCCGGGGGTAATACTGAACTGCTGGCCAGATTTATTGGTCAGTTTATCGGTATCAGTCCGGATATAAACCCGATAATAAAACTGGTCCTGCTTGACTTCATCACGGATGGTATCCGGTGAAATCACCGTGACCTTACCCTTTAAACCGCCATAGATCGAATAATCATAGGCGGTAATTTTGACCAGTGCTTCCTGGTCTGGGCGAATAAATGCAATATCTCGCGGCGAGATCCGCGCTTCAATTAACAGCTGTTCATCTAAAGGCACAATGGTCATTAACTTGCCATTTTGCGGTACGACCCCGCCAATGGTCATCACATCAATTTCCTTGACCACACCCCGTACCGGCGACTTGAAGACTGTGCGGTTCAAGGTGTCGGACTTGCCACGTACCACCTGTTGCTGGGTCTGTACATCGGTACTGGACTTGGACAGCTCTTCACGCGCTTTGACATAATACTGGTTACGAATATCATTCATCTGGTTACGCAGGTCATTGGCCTCGCGTTTCAGACGCAGCACTTCCACCTCACTGGCCGCACCTTTGGCCACCAAGGGTTCAGTCATACGCAATTCCTGCTCGACCAGCACCAGAGCCTGCCGTAAACCGGCCAGCGATTCTTCTAAGTTGGCCCGGCGCGAATTGTATAAAGCAGTTTCCTGCTGTACCAGTTTTGGCTCTTTCAGCACTTCTTCCGGAAAAACCAGAGGTGTGCCATTTACTTCAGCGCGTAACCGGGCCGAAGTCGCCAAGGAAGATACCAGCAAAGATTCCGATTCCCCCACATTAGAAGCAAACCGGGTCGGGTCCAGCTGGGCCAGCACCTGCCCACGGTTAACAATTTCCCCTTCGCGGACATTCAAGGTGGTGAGAATCCCGCCTTCTAAGGACTGTACCACCTGCTCTTTCGAAGATGGCACCACTTTACCAGTGCCGGTGGATACTTCTTCCAGCTTGAACAGCCAGGCCCAGAGTAGCAAAACTGCCAGTCCAATACAGATAATCCAGATAAACAGACTGGCTTTAGGTAAAGGTGGCTCCAGCTCGGTCACCTGCATTGAACGTTTGCTTAATTGTTCACTCATGACTTCGCTCCTGCCATCTGACGTGGTTGAGATGCAGACTGATTAAGAATCTGATCTCGTGGCCCGTCCATCACAATTTTTCCATCATTGACCACAATAATCCGGTCCACCAGCTCTAACACTGCACGGCGATGGGTGGCCACCACCAAAGTCCGGTGCCCAAGCCACATTTTCAAATGATCAATCAGCTGTTTCTCGGAGACATCATCAATTGCAGCCGTCGGTTCATCCAGCAATAAAATATTCGGCTGACGCAGCAGCAAACGTGCCAGCAGCAAGGCCTGTTTCTGGCCGCCAGAGAACCCCACACCACCTTCCAGAATCAGATGGTCCAGTCCTTCTTTCTTTTCCTGCACAAAAGCCAACGCGCCGGTAATTCGAAGTGCCTGTAAAATATCGTCATCATTGGCCAATGGTGCACCCAAAGTCAGGTTTTCCCGTACCGTGCCAAAAAACAGATGTGCATTCTGATTCAAGAGGCCCATATCACGGCGTACATCAGCAGGATCAATCAGGCCCAACTCTACGCCATCGAGTTTAATTTTGCCCTGATTCGGGGTTTGCATGCCGGAAAAAAGCTGCAACAAGGTAGATTTCCCGGCACCATTCCGGCCCAGAATGGCAATTTTTTCACCAGCTTTAATTTCGAGCTTGGGCACCATCAAGGTCGGTTTAGGATCATCTTCGCCATAGTTAAAGCTGACCCCGCTTAATTCATAATGACCATTTAACACCGGACGATGAATTAAGTGGCTATGTTCCGGCTGATCAACCGGTTTTTTCATTAATTCATCCAGTCCCTGTTTCGCCACTTTGGCCTGTTGTAAACGGCCCAGCACGCCGGAAATCTGTGAAATTGGTGCCAGCATCCGTGAAGATAAAATTGAACAAGCCACCAGAGCACCGGTGGTCATTTCTCCATCCATCACGGCAAAACAGCCGACCAGCACCACAATTGCAAAGGTCAGCCCCTGAATTTTCTGGGTCCAGGCCGTCATCACCCCAACAATTTTACGCTGACGCATGGCAATATCGGCGGAGACTTCATTCATATGATTCCACTGGTTCTGGAAGCGGGCTTCGGCGCGTAATAACTTGATGTCTTCAATGCCCTGTACCGATTCCACCAGCATGGCATTGCGGATTGCCCCTTCACGCATCCCCTCATTAGCCAGTTTAGCCAGAGGCTTTTGCGCCAGAATGCCGGGAATAATCATGAGCGGTACCACAATCAGCATCACCCAGAACAGGTTCCCGCCAATCACCCAGAACACGCCCAGGAACAGCAGGAAGAAAGGCAAATCAGCGATTGCAGAAATGGTGGTCGACGTCACCAGTTCACGCACCCCTTCTAGTTCACGAATTTGTGAAATAAAGGTCCCGGTCGATTTAGAGCGTTCACTGTTTTTAATCCGTAGCGCATGCCCATAGACCCGGTCTGAAATACGCAGATCAGCGCGCTTGCCGACAATATCGGAGAGATAAATCCGTGCGACCCTTAAACTAAACTCGAAAATGGCCGCAATCAGCACCCCGCCTGCCAATACCCACAAGGTTGGAACCGATTGCGCCGGAATTACCCGGTCATAGACATTCATCGAAAACAGGATGGTGGCCAGTGCCAGAATATTGGCCATCAGGGAGGCAAACATTACATCGATATAACGTTTCCAGTCCCGTAGCACAATTGACCAGAACCAGTTATCTTCATAGGGTTTGACATATTCATCTACCCGCGCATCGGGAACCGATTTTTCCGGGCGCAGGATATAGACATGCCACACATGCTCCGCCAAAGTATCGCTGGCCAGCGTTTGTGATAAACCCTGATCGCCACTGAACTGAATGCTCAGGTTGCCTTCGGCATCGACCTTGTCAATTACGCCCACCTGACCATCCTGGAATTCAACCAGTACCGGCAAACGCCAGGGATTGATCACCTCGGCGCTAAAGTCGGTTTTGCGCAGACTTAGGCCCACCTGACGGGCGATCAGATTTAAAATATCATCAATGTTCTGGTTCGGATTCCAGTCCAGCTGCAAGCGGATACGTTCTGCGGATGGTTCAATCCGGTAATGCTTGGCAATGCTCAGCACTGCTTGAAGCCACGGTTGATAATTTATTTTAGTACTCATGGCTGAACTTCAAACCCCTGAATGGATATATGGTTTAAATCATAAATATCGCGTGTCCGTCCGGTAATGGAGATATAGCGCGCAATGGCGGCATAAATATCAAAACGCGTATTTTCAATTTCCTGGGCGGCACTATGAATTGCCTGTTCGGCATTCAGTAAATCGACAGCTGAGCGCGTGCCTAATTTATATTGTTCCTGATACAGCTCTTTGGTCTGGATGGTGGTGGCCTGACGCTTGACCAGAATATTCATCTGGCGCTGCTTGTTCTGGATTTCTTCACGCAGCATGCGGGTTTCATCCAGCACCTCTAGATACACACTATTGACCCGTGCCTTGGCCGCTTCTTCTGCATAACTGGCCGCCCGGGTTTGTGACGCAATTGCGCCGCCCTGATAAAAGTTGCTATTGGCTTCCAGCATGATCGAATTATAGAGGCCATCATCTTCATTGTTATTCGGATTACGACCATTGATGGCCTGACTTATAGAACCTTTCACATTTAAAGTGGGATAAGCACTTAAACGTGATTGCTGCTTGCGTAATTTGGCCACTTTAACTTCAGCCTGAGCAGCCATTAGTCCGGGAATCTGCTGAAAAACCGGCTCTGAATATAATTGCGCCTCTTTCACCAGCCGCTCTGGAATCTGCCAGTTACGCTGATGAACCTCAAACCCGACCAAGGTGCGCAGCTTTTGCTGAAATTGGCGCAGCTGGGTTTGCTGCACAATTAAATTGGCTTCCGCAGCTTCCAGATTGGAACGGGCCTGAATCGGGTCGGCCTGGGTACTAATCCCGGCCTCGGCACGTAAATTGGTGATTTCCGCAATGCGGGCAATCCCCTGAATCTGCTCTTCAGCAATACGGGTAATTTCCTGATAGCGTTTGATATTAATCATGGCATTGGCAGTCTGGTAAGCAATATCATCAATACTGACCAGCACATTGGCCTGCTCTGCGGCCAAACGGGCCTGTTCCAAGTTGACACTGCTTTTGACCTTGCCAAAATCATAAAGCATTTGCGTGGCATTCAGGCTCAGCAGCTGACGGCCGCGCTCGCCTTTGGTCAGGTCTGCTGTGGAAATACCACCAGATAATTGCGGATAATAACCGGACTTCGCCACATCAATACTGGCATTCTGGGCTGCCAAAGTGGAAATGGCCTGGGAAATTTCAGGATGACGCTGAACAGCGGTCCGAATGGTGTCATTAAAACTTAAAGGCTGTTGCACAGAGGATCGGGCTGATGCCGCTGTTTCTGAAACAGATGATGCTGGTACTGCCCGGGGCATTTCCTGAATATTTTGTGTATCGAGCTGAAACTGGCTCAGTTCACTAATACGGACACGAGTAAAATTCTGGTCAGATTGCGGGGTAAATAAACGTGCCACGCTCTGTTGAAGTGTTTGCCGTTCTGAAGTCGTCGTTTCAGCATAAAGCGACTGGCTCAGCAGTCCACTCAGCAATAAAGCCTGCCACAGTAGCGTCTGCCTGAATAATTTATTTTTATGAACTGTTAAGCTCTTGCAACCCATCATTGTCGTCATTCAAACTAATATTTTGAAATATTTTTAAAATTGTAAATGTTTTTAAGCTAGTTTTTTATACTTTTGTTAATTATAAAACGCTTTCAGGATAAAACACATACAACAAATAACAATTATATGTGTTTTTCACCAACTACACCTTAAAATCTTCGCCCAAGTAGACCTGTTTCACAGTTTCATTTTCCAGAATTTCCTGTGGGGTTCCTTCGGCAATCACTGCACCTTCACTGACAATATAAGCACGCTCACAAATTGCCAATGTTTCGCGCACGTTATGATCGGTAATTAATACACCAATTCCGCGATCTTTAAGGGTGCTAATAATATCTTTAATATCCCCGACAGAAATCGGGTCCACCCCGGCAAAAGGTTCATCCAGCAACATAAATTTCGGATCGGCAGCCAGAGCACGGGCAATTTCCGCACGACGTCGCTCACCACCCGATACACTCATGCCCAGTGAATCTTTAATATGGGTAATTTTAAAATCAGCCAGCAGTTCGGTTAAACGCTGCTGACGCTGCTGCTTGTTTAAGTCTTTACGGGTTTCCAGAATCGACATGATATTTTCAGCAATGGTCAGTTTTCTGAAAATTGACGCCTCTTGTGGCAGGTAACCAATGCCTTTGCGCGCACGTTCATGCATGGCCAGGTCAGATAAATCCAGTTCATCCAGATGAATTTCCCCCTTGTCCATACGTACCAAGCCAACCACCATATAGAAGCTGGTGGTTTTACCAGCACCATTTGGGCCAAGCAGTCCAACAATCTGGCCACTTTGCATACAGAAAGAAACATCTTTCACCACCCAGCGCTTACTGTAGTTTTTGGCCAGGTGTTTGATTGTCAGAGTTTGTGGCTGTACGACCTGATCCATTAATCGCGTGCTCCCGGGAATGATTTTGAACTGGATGGTGGAATCACAATCTGTACGCGACCTGAAGATGATCCGGTGTTGTTTGGCGTACCAATGGCTTCAATATCGCCTTTGTTCATACTATAACGCAAGGTATTGCCGCGAATACTGGCCCCATCCTGCTGTAAAAATGCCCCGCCCGACAAAGTAATAATACCGGTTTCCGCATTGTAGACAATTTTCTGCGCCTGACCTTTGGCCAGACCTTTATTCGGGTCAGTCTTTTGCTGGAACTGTGCCGGACTACCATTGGCGGTAATGGTGCTGATTTCTTTTTTACTGTTCAGATTGGCCACAATTGAATTGGCCTGCAAGCGCATTGTGCCCTGCTCGATAATCACATTACCGGTATAGGTGGTAATACCGGTACGCTCATTAAATGTCGCACGGTCAGCCACCAGGGTAATTGGCTGGTTCCGGTCTGAAGGCAAGGCCCAGGCTGTAGCTGAGGACAATACTGCCAAACCTACAAGCGCGGCTTTCTTCAGGAAAGTACGAGGTGTTGCAAGCTTCGGATTAACGTTCATATGTTCCTCGAATATTAAAAAATTCGTATTGACCATCATTCAAATTGGCTTTCAGTCCTTGGCTTACAAATTCAGCTTGTGGAGACTGCACCATCACCTGTTTATCGGTTTCAATTTCCCGACTGTCCGGATAGCCCGTCAATTCTGTCGTCTGCAGTTCTAATTGACCTTGCGCTAAAATTTTGGTGGCACGTACCTGGTCAGATAACACTACTTTTTCATTGTCATTATAGCCATGTGCCTGCTTGGCATAAAAAGTGGCATCAACTTTCCCGTCTTTATACATGGACGCATTCAGGTTCTGTAATTGAGAAGTCTGCTTTTGCATATCCTGCTCTAAACGGTCAACCTGAGCGCGAACATATAAATTCCCCTGTTCATCGGTTTGAGTCAGGTTAATCTGCTCCGCCGTATAGGTCATACTTCTGGAACCCTCGGTATCCAGTTTATTGCCTTTACCGCTGTAATAGTAATAACCGCCACTTACAGCTGCAATTGCAATCGCAGTAATATATAAAACTCGGGTATCCATAAGTGGGGTTTTAACTCAACTCAATCAGAGGAATATCTTATTAATGAGGGATCGCGGTATACTTTTCAAGTAACTGTTCGTATACGCCTTTTGACATTAGGATCATATCGCAGATTTCACGTACCGCACCGCGGCCACCCTGCGCCTGAGTCACCAGATCAGCACGACGACGCACTTCAACATGACCATTCGGCACCGTGACTTTCATCCCGGCAATGGCAAAGGCAGATAAATCTGGCCAGTCATCGCCCATATACAGACAGTCTTCTGGTGCCAGATTCAGCTGGGCACAGGCTTCACGTAAAGCTACGCCTTTATCTTCACGGCCCTGATAAATCAGGTCCACACCCAAGGCATTCATACGTTTTTCAACAATATGGCTGGTACGCCCGGTAATGATGATGACTTTCACCCCGGCCTGCTGCACCAGTTTCATGCCCAGACCATCACGAATATCAAAGTTTTTAATTTCATCACCGCTATTGGTTAAGGTAACAAAGCCATCACTTAAAATACCATCGACATCTAAAACCAAAGCCTCAACGTGACGTGCCTGTTCCAATAAAATATACGATGCCATTTTTTAATTTACCCCGGCCTGAATCAGGTCATGCATACTGATCACACCAATCACCTGATGTGCATCATTGACCACTACAAATTGATTAATTTTTTTATCGCGTAACTGTGCCAGTGCTTCAACCGCACGGGCTTCCTGAGAAATGGTCGCAGGCTGCTTGATCATGACTTCAGCCACCGGCAGATGAATATCAAAGCCCTGCTGTTTGTCGATTAAACGGCGCAAATCACCATCAGTGAAAATTCCCAATAAGGTGTCCTGTTCATCCACCACCGTGGTCAGCCCCAAACGCTTGTCGGAAATTTCATACAGCACTTTGTTCATTGGGGTTTCTGGCGCGACTTTTGGCAGCTCGGCGCCGGTATGCATTAAGTGTTTGACATGCAACAGCAAGCGTTTACCCAAAGCACCCGCAGGATGGGAACGGGCGAAATCATCTGCGGTAAACCCACGCGCATCAAGTAAGGCCACAGCCAGTGCATCCCCTAAGGCCAATGTTGCGGTGGTGCTCGAGGTCGGTGCCAGACCCAGTGGGCAGGCTTCCTGAATGTTCCCTAAAGTTAAAGCCACATCGGCATTTTGTGGCATTGGGCCGCTGTCATCTCCGCTGATGGTAATTAACGGCACTTGCAGATGTTTGATGAGCGGCATCAGCATCATGATTTCATCACTTTTGCCAGAATTGGAGATGGCAATCAGCACATCACCCCGTACCAGCATGCCTAAATCGCCATGTCCTGCTTCGCCCGGATGCATAAAGAATGAAGGTGTACCGGTCGAGGCAAAAGTCGCCGCCATTTTACGGCCAATATGCCCGGATTTCCCCATACCGGTGATCACCACACGGCCTTTACATTGCAAAATAATTTCGCAGGCGCGGCTAAAGCGCTCGTCAATTTGTGTGGCCAGTGTTTGCAGAGCTTGTTCTTCTATACGCAAGGTACTGAGCGCCACACCTTGAAAATCAATCGGGTTTGACATGTTTTCAGAATTCAAATTTTTAACCTTCGTTCAGGGCTGAACGGTCTTCATTCAAGCAGAAATTAATTTTCGCAATTTTAGCATATCTATGCAAATGTCACGTTTTTAAATGTATAAGATTTCACACGATTTCTTCATGATTCCGCCTGTTGTTGATAAACCACAGCACAGGAAGATGGTGAACATGAGTCTCATTTTTTAGCTCAGGCAGTTAAGCTAAGTTTGAGTGTAGATAATGGATAATGTTTCATATCTGGATAAAAACGCATAAAAAAAGCCTCAATCATTTGACTGAGGCTTTTAAAATTTTGGAGCGGGAAACGAGACTCGAACTCGCGACCCCAACCTTGGCAAGGTTGTGCTCTACCAACTGAGCTATTCCCGCAATATGGAAGTGCATTATAGAGAGTTTCATACAACTGTCAACTCTTTATGCTTCCAAGTGGCGATTTAATCAGCACGACGCCAAACGGTACCTTGACGGGTATCTTCCAGCACTACGCCCTGATCGAGCAAAGACTGACGGATTTCATCGGCACGGGTAAAGTTTTTGTCTTTTTTGGCATCTTTACGCTGTTGAATCAGATCTTCAATCTGTTCTTCAGATAAACCAAGTGCATCCTGGCCAATGTCTGACTTCAGGAATTCATCGACATTGTGCTGTACTAAACCAAGAATATTGGTCAGATGACGCAAGGTAGCATAGAAGATTGCTGCCTGTTCGGCATTTTCTTCTTTCACCGCGCGGTTCAGTTCTTTATTGACTTCAAACAGCACTGCAATCGCTTCCGCGGTATTAAAATCATCCCGCATTGCGGTATTAAAGCGTTCGACCAATGTGTCATCTAGCGTTTCTAACAGCTTGTCGCCATACACGGCCTGATAGGCTTTAAATGAATGATAGAAACGGGACAGCGCCGTCTTGGCTTCTTTTAGTGCTACATCCGAGAAGTTCACCGGACTACGATAGTGTGAAGACACGATGAAATAACGGATCACTTCCGGATGGAATTTCTCCATCACATCCCGAATGGTGAAGAAGTTGCCGAGCGATTTTGACATTTTCTCGCCATCGACATTAATAAAGCCCACATGCATCCAGTAATTAACATACTGCTCACCGGTAGAGGCTTCAGACTGGGCAATTTCATTTTCATGATGCGGGAACATCAGGTCTGAACCACCACCATGAATATCAAAATGATTGCCCAGGCAGCAGGTCGACATCGCCGAACATTCAATATGCCAGCCCGGACGACCTTTGCCCCACGGTGATGGCCAAGCCGGTTCATTTTCTTTGGCATGTTTCCAGAGCACAAAGTCAAATGGATGTTTTTTCTCTACTTCGACATCGACACGCTCTGAAGCACCAGCCTGCATATCTTCCAGTTTACGACCGGATAAACGGCCATATTTTGCAAATTTTTCAACCTGGAAATAAACATCACCATTTGAAGCCGGATAAGCGGTGCCCTTGTCAACCAAATTGCCAATCATGTTTTGCATCTGGTCGATATAGTCAGTGGCACGCGGTGCTTCATCCGGAGCCAGACAGCCGAGGTTTTCTGCATCTTCATTCATGGCCTGAATAAAGCGGTCGGTTAAAGCGGTAATACTCTCGCCATTTTCATTGGCACGTTTGATAATTTTGTCGTCAATATCGGTGATATTGCGTACATATTTGACTTTCCAGCCCTGACTCCGCAAGAAACGGATGATGTAGTCAAATGCAACCATGACACGCGCGTGACCAATATGACAGTAGTCATACACGGTCATACCGCAGACATACATGTCGATCTGTCCATCGACGCGTGGCACGAATTCTACTTTTTTGCGCTGCTCTGAGTTATAGAGAACAAATGGTTGCATAGCTGTTCAAAAGACTTCAAATAAAAGGATGGTTCATCTTAACCTAAGCATTATTTTTCATAAAGTTTTCTCGTTATTTTTATCAAAAATCACTTATGCGGGCTTAAACTCAGGCACAACCCGGCTATTATGAGGATGAGTGCCCAGTTGAACGGGCTTTTAGCTGCGCTAAGCTCTGGTAAATTTGCTGAGCGATTTCCTCTCGCAGCGTGGTCAAATCTTCAGAACCTAATCTCTGCCCGACCTCTACCGGTGGCAAAAACTGAAAATAAAAAGGTACCCGCTTGGGAATCAGGTGTTTCGGTAATGATGGAATCACATCGCCATGACGTAATAATTTATCCAGTTGAGGGACTTTGAGCAGTTTCTGAAACAGACGATGCTGCACCACGGTTCTGGCATCAAAACCAAACTCGAAAATATCATCAGGGCCAAAGGCAGCAAAAGGAATAATGTCGTACTGAAATTCCTGTGCCAACTGTAAAAAGCCGTAGCGCTGCTTCCAGATCAGTTGATACTGCTCGCCCGGATGTTTCAGCACTTCACGTCCGCCACCCGGAAAGACCAGAATCGAATAGCCCTGCTGCATCAAGGCACGCACATATTCACGCTGGCCATCGACTGCGCCGAACTTTTTGACAATATCGCGCCAGATTGGCAAATAAAAATGGCTGTGGTCGGCAATACTGACCATAGCCACCTGATGTTCATTGAACAGATAATCAATAATGACGGGGGCATCAAAAATCCCGTAAAGGGAATGATTGCCCACATACATGGCAGGTCGGGATGCATCAATATATTCACTGCCTAAAAAGGTCGGCGTGAAATAGCGTTTAGATAAGGCGCTCAGCGTCTTGATCCATTTTGCATCATGCTGGACCTGCAATCTCTGCCCCTTAAACCACGTGTTTTTGTACCAGGATACAGCCCACCGAGTAGCCGGCACCAAATGAACATAACACGCCATATTCGCCATCATTCACTTCATGCGCAGTACGATGCAAGGCAATGATGACCCCGGCAGATGAAGTATTGGCAAACTCATCAAGAATAATTGGCACCAACGCCGGATCTGCTTCCGCAGCCGCTTTACCAACCACCAGTTTCAGAATCAGTTCGTTCATGCTGGCATTGGCCTGATGCAACCAGAAACGTTTTACATCGGCTGGTGCAATCGCATTTTTCTCCAGCTGCGCGGTAATCATTTTCGCAACCAGTGGACACACTTCTTTAAAGACTTTACGGCCGTCCTGACGGAAACGCTTGTCATCAATATCGGCATTTTCAGACAGATTCAGGAAACCGAAGTTGTTACGGATGTTGTTCGAGAACTGGGTAAATAACTGAGTGTCCACAATTTCAAAACCGGTTTTGCTGTCGGTGTCTTCAATAATTGACGCAGTGGCAACATCGCCAAAAATAAAGTGGCTGTCACGCGAACGGAAATCATTGTGTGCCGATGTAATTTCGACATTCACCAGCAAGACACGGCGCGCACCGCTTTTAATGGCATCATACGCCTGTTTTAAACCAAAGGTTGCTGCTGAACAGGCCACGTTCATGTCATAGGCATAGCCCTGAATCCCGAGTGCAGTCTGAATTTCAATGGCCACCGCCGGATAGGCACGCTGCATATTCGAGCAGGCCAGAATCACCACATCAATGTCTTCAGCCGTGACACCGGCATTTTCCATTGCCTGTTTGGCTGCAATTACGCCCCACTCGGCCTGAAGCGAGATTTCATCATCAGCGCGTTCTTTTAAATGTGGACGTAAACGGTTTGGATCAAGCAGACCGGTTTTCTCTGACACGTAGCGACGTTTCACGCCAGAGGCTTTTTCAATAAATTCTGCACTTGAGCCACGGCGTGCTTCTAACTCGCCCGCTGCAATTTTGTCAGCATTGGCCGAGTTATACTGTTCCACATAAGCATTTAAACTTTCAACTAACTCTTCATTGGTAATGACATCTTCAGGATGGAATAAGCCCGTACCGGTAATGCGAATGCCCATGTAAAACTCCTTTTTGAAATTCTCTCTATCTTAACCGATTCCCAGCTTTTCCCATACTTTTTGTAGCCGGTTTGGCGAAATTGGCATCTTGGTCTTCATTGGCTGCGAGAATAACGAGATGCGCAATTCTTCCACCATAAAGTACAATTCTTTCAAGCGGCTGTCATTTTTAAACTTGAACAGTTTGTCCATCCACGGGTCAATCTGCACAATGGCGGCATCATCACGTTGCAGGTTATTCGGCAAACGTTCCAAACGCAGCACCAGCGCTTTCAGATAACGTGGATATTCGCTCCAGACGTCTGCTGGCTTGTTATACACGAAATCGGCCAGGTTCATGAGGTCCAGCTGATCTTCAATATCATCCATATTTTTGGCAAAGACCGACTCATCCAGCATCAGCAGTTTACGGCGGATATCCTGCCATTGAATATAAATCTCATTAAAGCTGAACAGCGCTTTCTGTCCATGACTGAGGAATGATTTTTTTACCTCAAGTAGCAGCGTTTGGAACTGTTCAGCGTTGACTGGCAAGTCATCAATTGACATCTGCAAGGTGGCATAGACCAGCATCTGTTCCAGCTGTGCTTTATCGCCCAACGGAGAATAAGCCAGCGCCAGCGGTTTAGAAATCTGTTTTTTCAGCTGGCGGATTAAATCACCCAGCTGCATATGAATCAGGCGAATCACCCCGGCCCGATGCTGTTTAATAGCCTCTGCCTGATCATTAAAGGTTTGAATCACCACACCCGATTCATCTTTCTGTTCCAGCGCAGCAAAGTCTTTGGTCGGTACCAGCGCCTGATACTGCTTGACCACCACACCAGTGACTTTTTGCGAGGCTTCAAACACAAAGTTGTCCGGGAAGGTTTTAAATTCACCTTTCAGCTGCTTCACCGGACTATGGGTTTCGGTACGGCAGCGGGCTTTCAGCTCGCTCAGGTCACGGCCCTGTTCGATGACCCGGCCTTTTTCATCAATCACTTTAATAAACGGCAGCAAATACTGATCGACCCGTTCAAAGCTAAAGTCTTTTTCAGTGATCTGATCGCCGCGTAGCTGAAAAGCCAGGAAGCTGAAAATATGCTCACGCAGATGCGTCGCATCAATTCGTGCACTCAGTTTGCGCGCGGTATCCGGAATTGGCACCAGGTTACGGCGTTTATCTTTCGGCAAGGCTTTCAGTAGCGCTTCAATCAGCTCTTCACGCCAGCCCGGAATCCCCCAGGACCAGATGTTTTCATCGACCTGTGGCAGGGCCTGAACCGGAATTTTTACCGTTGCGCCATCTTCATCATGGCTCGGATCAAAACGGTAGCTGGCCGCCAGACGCAATTCGCCATTACGCAGATAATCCGGGAATTGCTGCGTGGTCGGGCGATCATTCAGCCACAAGGCATCATCATCAACAAATAAATAACGTGGCTCTTTCGGCTCGACGGTCGCGCGCCAGTCTTCAAAAGAACGGCGGCTGGCCACATCTGTTGGCACTTTTGCGGCATAGAACTGATAGATGGTTTCTTCATCTACCACCAGATCGCGGCGGCGCAGCTTGTCTTCGACCCGCTCCACTTCTTCCAGTTTGAGTAAATTATGCTTTAAGAACGGCGGCATAATTCCCAAGTTACCGGTAGTCAAGGCATCGCGCAGGAAAATCTCATGCGCCGCCGGCTGATCGACCTTTTCATAATTCACCTGACGTTTCGGTTCAATGATTAAACCAAACAGTGAAATCTGATCATAGGCATTGACCACTCCGGCTTTTTTCGACCAGTGCGGTTCAAAATAATGATGTTTTAACAGATCACGCGCCGCCAGAAGAATCCACTCCGGCTCAATTTTGGCCAGGTTCCGCAAATACACCTGCGAGGTTTCCACCATCTCAAAAGCCATCACCCACGGGGTATTGGTCTTATGCAAGGTTGAGGCCGGGAAAACCCGCGCTTTTTGCTGACGCACTGCCATAAACACATTACGTTCATCGGTTTTATTGGCAATAAACGATAACAGTCCGGTTAATAAAGCCCGATGCAGATTTTCATAACTGGCTTTCTTTTCATTGAAAGACAGTTTTAACCCCTGTGCCAGATCGACCAGCTGCTCATGGGTTTTCTTCCATTCACGTAAACGCAACCAGCTCAGGAAATGGTTACGGGCAAAGCTTCGGCGCTTGTTTTCACTCAAGTCACGATTGGCCAGCAAGGCATCCCAGAGTTTGAGATAAAACAGGAAATCGGAATCGGCTTCACGGAACAAGGCATGTTTTTGATCGGCCTGCATCTGTTTGTCGGCCGGGCGTTCCCGTGGGTCCTGCACCGCCAGTGCCGCCACAATTACCAGAATTTCATTTAAGGCACCAAAATGTGCCCCGCCCAGAATCATTCGTGCCAGACGTGGATCAATCGGCATTTTTGCCATTTGCTGGCCAATTTTGGTTAAGGAATCTCCCCCAACCCCTCTTTTAGACAGAGGGAGACTATTATTTTCGTCAGTCGCTTTAGACGGATTCGCTTTCTTCTCCGTCATTGCGCCAAGCTCAATCAAAAGCTTGCGACCATCATTGACCAGTCGATGATCTGGGGGCTCGATAAAATCAAAATCTTCCAGCGAACCGAGGCCCAGACTTTGCATCTGCAAAATCACCGAAGCTAAGTTGGTGCGTTTAATTTCCGGTTCGGTAAATTCCGGACGGCTTAAGAAATCTTCTTCCGAATACAGACGGATACAGACACCCGGTGCAATACGGCCACAACGGCCTTTACGCTGGTTGGCTGCGGCTTGCGAAACTGCTTCAATTGGCAGACGCTGTACACGTGAACGATAGTTATAACGTGAAATCCGGGCAAAACCACTGTCAATCACATAGCGGATATTCGGTACAGTTAACGCCGTTTCCGCGACGTTGGTAGCAATAATAATCCGTCGGCCACCGCCCGATGGATTAAAGATTTTCTGCTGCTCGGCCAGGGCCAGACGTGCATACAGCGGCAACACTTCCGTATGGCGCGGGCCATGCTTGATCAAGGTTTCCTGTAATTCACGGATTTCCTGCTCGGTGCTGGCAAATACCAGAATATCGGCATGTTCAGGATGACCTTTTTCCTGTGCATCGGCAAAGCATTCTTCCACCGCCTGCACCACTGCACGCGGCAGGTTTTCTTCAAAGTCATCAAACTCATCATCATCACTGCCGCCAATGCTCAGTTCGGAAATGGGACGGTAACGTACCTCAACCGGATAGCTGCGCCCTTCGACTTCAAAAATCGGCGCGCCATTAAAGTAATTGCTGAAACGGTTTACGTCCAAAGTCGCTGAGGTAATGATGACTTTGAGATCTTTACGCCGTGGCAACAGCTGCTTTAAATAACCCATGATGAAGTCAATATTCAGGGAACGTTCATGCGCTTCATCAATAATAATGGTGTCGTATTTGCTTAAGTAACGGTCATTGGCCAGCTCTGCCAATAAAATACCATCGGTCATTAAGCGGACAAGCGAATCCTGCGAGCCCTGTTCATTAAAACGGACTTTAAAGGAAATGGATTCACCAAGTTTTTCACCGACTTCTTCGGCAATCCGCTGCGAGACACTGCGCGCGGCCAGACGACGCGGCTGGGTATGACCAATCAGACCGGTTAAACCGCGCCCGGCCAGCATGGCAATTTGCGGCAACTGGGTAGTTTTCCCCGAACCGGTTTCCCCCGCCACAATAATCACCTGATGTTTTTGAATTGCCTCAACCAGCTTGTCGGCGTATTGGGTGACCGGCAAATCCTGATTCAGTTTGATGTTTGGAATACGGCCCAGGCGTTCCCGAACTTTCAGATTGGATTTTTCAAATAGCTCAGAATATTGTTTTTCATTTGCATCTTTTCCTTTACGCAGTCGATTTAAACGATGACGGTCACGCGCCATAACGAGTTGATCTACATTTAAATGACTCTGCACAGAACAAGATTCCTAATTTAAATAAAAAAATATCAATCGGCTATTTTACGCTGTAATGACAGCCAGCGGAAGAATACGCCCATGAAATGAACGAACAGACCCTCCAGCCTGTCTGCTTTTGCAGCGAATCCGCTGTCCGCAAACTGAGTACGGTGGCTTCTAGATTGTGACGATGACGAACATTTCCAAGCAGTCTGCCTAAAAATAAAAAATATTTTTGCTTTACCCTTGAATTTTACCGAGCTTGACATCATGTTTGATGAGGAATGAAAAAGGTGTACTTTTTAATTGTCATGTGGTCATCATATTTTTCGGCTACATAATAATACACACCGCCTGAATATGGCTTAAACAATCATTAATTCGGTTTTTCCGATGGTGGTAATGTAAAAATACCATTTCAGCAATAAAGCAAATTTCTATAATCTAATTGAAATTCAAAACAAACCTCAATCATGGAGACAATGATGAGCTTAATTAATACTGAAGTTAAACCATTTAAAGCAAATGCCTACCACAACGGTCAATTCGTTGAAGTAACTGAAGCTGATCTTAAAGGCAAATGGTCAGTTGTATTCTTCTACCCAGCTGACTTCACTTTCGTTTGCCCAACTGAGCTTGGTGACCTTGCTGACAACTACGCTGAATTCCAAAAATTAGGCGTTGAAATCTATGCAGTTTCTACTGACACTCACTTCACGCACAAAGCTTGGCACGATTCTTCAGAAGAAATCAAAAAAATCCAATACGTAATGGTTGGCGACCCAACTTGGACACTGTCTAAAAACTTCGAAGTATTAATTGAAGCTGACGGTCTTGCTGATCGTGGTACTTTCGTCATCGATCCAGAAGGCAAAATCCAGATCATCGAAATCAACGCGGGTGGTATCGGCCGTGACGCGCAAGAACTTCTTCGCAAAGTAAAAGCTGCTCAATACGTTCACGCTCACCCAGGTGAAGTTTGCCCAGCAAAATGGAAAGAAGGCGAAGCAACACTTGCTCCTTCAATCGACCTAGTTGGTAAAATCTAATCTGTATTAGATTAAACTGATTGAAAAAAACCACGCTTGATCGCGTGGTTTTTTTATTGATGCGCTTACATTTTTACTCAATTTTAGCTGCTGTAGATTCTTTTTATTTTCATCTGCGTTGATTAAGCTACTGAAAAATGCGCTATGGATAGACCGATGAAAACCCTATTAATTGCAGCCTTATTCACCACCCTGTCCCTGCCGGCCTGGGCTGATGTGCAGTGTAGCGGCAGCTTAAAAGATCGTTCGATTTCCGACAATATTTTCGTTGGCAAGCAATGCACCTTAACTAATGTGCAGGTCGATGGCAATGTCATGCTGGCCGATGGTGCCAAAGCCATTCTCCGAAACAGCCATATTGATGGCAATCTGGAATCCAAAGGCCGTTTTGCACAGCTGGTGGCGACCAATAACCGCATTGAAGGCAATATTCAACTGGAACGCGGCAAGCTGACCCAGCTGCACAATAACCGTGTAAATGGAAATATCCAGCTCAAAAACAATCGGGGTACGCTGAATATTAGCCGTAATCAGGTCGATGGCAATCTGGAATGTGAAAATAACGCGACACCACCGGTGGGTGGACGTAACACGGTACAGGGCGATAAAACAGGACAATGCCGCCGTTTATAAGGTGGGATGATTTTATGATAGATGAGGTTTTGATGATGGATCAAGCATTAACCATCTACAGGAATTGGATTGTCCGAAACTGACGGCAAACCATGGATCACCTGATGAATCAGTTGTAATTTTTCCATCACCTTCGGACTAATCACAAAGGGATAAAAATCTTCCTGCCCCATACTCCGATTCACACTATTCATGGCAAAAGCCACTGGCAACCAGGCCTGAAAAATCTCGTTAAAGTCGGTCAAAAAATACGGATTTTCACGTTGCTTGAAGTACATAAAATGCTGCTCTTCATGCACAATTTGCGGATGAATACTCATGCCAAAAGAAGTTGCCGTTTCCAGCACATCAACAATATGTAAATAATGCGCCCAGCTTTCCGCCCAGTCTTCCCACGGATGCATGGTGGCATAGGCACTAATATAGGCATCCATCCAGTTGCTTGGTGCGCCGTGCTGATAATAGTCCTTCACCGCCTGCTGATAACAGGCGCGCTCATCCCCAAAAAGTTGCCGAAAGCGTGCCAGATAATCACTGTTCGCCACCAGAACATCCCAATAATAATGGCCAATTTCATGCCGGAAATGCCCCAGCAAAGTCCGGTACACTTCGGCCATATTCTGCTTGGCCATCATCCGCTCGACATCATCGGCTTCGGCAATATTTAAAGTAATCACCCCGCTGGCATGGCCGGTCATGACTTTGGGAGCACGATCATCATTCGGATTGGCCTTAAAGTCGAACACCAGCCCACGTTCAGGACTTTCCAGCTTGCTCAGTAAAGGCAAATTCCAGCGCAGCAAGGCATAGACCAGGCGATGCTTGGCCAACTCGATTTTTTGCCAGCGGCAGTAATATTGCGGCTGGTTTAAATCCGGGATAATCCGGTTTAAACGGCAGGCCGGACAAAACTGCTCCAGACTGTCAAACGGAATAATCCAGTTACAGACCTGATGCTGATGATTCTGGCAAAAACGGTAAGCCTTTTGAGTGACCGCTTCAACAAATTCCCCTGCCCGCTGACCCGGTTGCAACGCCAGCATATGCATATATTGTGCATCAAAACCTAAATGATGCTGGCACACGGTACACTGGGTATTGTCGAAATAAATCGGATGCTGACAATAACTGCACTGAAAAAGTTGCATGAGAATGGCTCAGTCGATTGTTTTTATTACAGAGATGCCGCTAAGCTTAGAAGATTCTGATTTTTCTGAGTGTAGTTTTTTTGCAGTGAATGTTTAGTGTTGCTGCAACCGTGGTGCAGATTGTCCCCATACGCTGCGCTTTGACCGGGAGTGTTGGCACACAACACTCGACTTTCGCGGATAAAGTTGAAAATTCTTACAAATCAGTAATACATCCGGCTCTGCATTTGGCATATGGTCAAACTATAACGATTCCAAACACAATAAAGGAGGAATGGCTAATGGGAACTGTCCTGACTGTAACCTTCTGCAAATACAATACTTCAACACGCTACTTAAAAATATTTTATAACAATGGGTTGGCAGAGCTTTATCATCCTGTGCCAGAATTTATCTATAACAATCTGCTACGCAGTCATGATAAAGCTGCTTTTGTGCAAAAATATCTGGAGTACGATTTACACTTTAACAAGGTCTCGTTGCGACCTTGAATTGAGGTGCAGCAATTTCACCTCTCACATCATTTCCTGAACCAGTTTAAAACGCGGTAATTCACGATCATCTTCCAGACTGATCGATTCGGTAAACATGCTCAGTGGTCGAACCCAAATGGAATAATCACCATATAAACACTGGTAGACCACCAGCTTTTCCTCGGTTTCACTGTGCGTGGCCACATGCAACACCTGATACAACTGCCCTTTATAATGCTGATAAATGCCTCGGCTTAAACTCATCTTGATACTCACCTTTGTAATTTTAAATGCCATTGCTCAGGATAATGCCTAGTTTTAGTCACAAATAGCAAATCTTTGATTTTCTTATTGTCAATTCTTGAAAATTCCAGTGACAAGCCACATCTTAGAAGATAAAGCCATACATTTTTATGTGCAACTTCTGCATAAATACATGATTTTTATTATTTGATTTAAAAAACCGATTGTTTTGATAAAAACAAACCGTTTCACCAATTAAATATTTTCTCCTATCATGTCTTTATCAAATACATTTTACTCCTCTGGAGACGTTAGCAATGTTAGATCAAAATACCACAGCCCAATTAAAAGCCTTGTTAGAACGCCTTGAAGGTCCAATCGAATTAGTGGCCACTTTAGATAGCTCTGACAAATCAGACAAAATCAAAGAACTGGTAACTGAAATTGCCGCCCTCTCTGATCAGGTGACTGCACGCTTCGATGGTAACAACAAACGTGCACCAAGCTTTGGTGTCGCCAAAGCCGGTGAGCAACCGCGTGTATTCTTCGCAGGTTTGCCAATGGGTCATGAGTTCACTTCTTTGATTCTGGCATTGTTACAAACTTCGGGCTATGCACCAAAAGTGTCTGATGAAGTGCTGGCTTCTATTAAAGACTTGGGTATCCAATCGGATTTCGATGTATTCGTATCGTTAAGCTGTCACAACTGTCCAGACGTGGTGCAGGCATTGAACCTGATAGCCATCTATAACCCGGGTACTACTGCCACTATGATTGATGGTGCATTCTTCCAGGATGAAGTGGAAGAACGTAAGATCATGGCGGTACCTATGGTATTCCAGGACGGTAACCACATCGGTCAGGGTCGTATGACACTGGAAGAAATCATTGCCAAATTAGACACCAACTCTGCAGCCAAAGAAGCTGAAAAGTTAAATGCCAAAGCTGCCTTTGATGTCTTGGTGATTGGTGGTGGTCCTGCCGGGAATACTGCAGCGATTTATGCAGCACGTAAAGGCATTAACACCGGTATCGTGGCGGAACGTTTTGGCGGTCAGGTGATGGACACCATGGACATTGAAAACTTCACTTCAATCAAGAAAACCCAAGGTCCAAAATTTGCCGCTGAAATGGAAGCACACGTACGTGAATACGGTGTCGACATCATGAACCTACAACGTGTATCTGACATTAAAGGTGCAGATGAAACAGCCAACGGTTTAGTTGAAGTGACCTTAGAAAACGGTGCTAAACTGGAATCGAAAACTGTGGTGCTTTCAACCGGTGCACGCTGGAGAGAGATGAACGTTCCGGGTGAAGCAGAATACCGTACCCGTGGTGTGGCGTATTGCCCACACTGTGATGGTCCTTTATTCAAAGGCAAACGTGTTGCAGTCATTGGTGGGGGTAACTCGGGTGTAGAAGCGGCGATTGACTTGGCGGGTATTGTTGAGCATGTGACCTTAGTAGAGTTTGATACCAAGTTACGTGCGGATCAGGTATTGCAAGACAAGCTAAACAGCTTGCCAAATACCACAGTGATTAAAAATGCACTTTCAACAGAAGTCGTGGGTGATGGTTCACAAGTGACAGCGCTGAAATACAAAGACCGTGCAACGGATGAAGAGCATACGGTTGAACTGGCGGGGATCTTTGTACAGATCGGTTTGTTACCAAATACCGATTTCTTGAAAGAAACAGCAGTTGAGCTGAGCAACCGTGGTGAAATTGTGATTAACGAGCGCAACGAAACCAACGTCAAAGGTGTATTTGCGGCGGGTGACTGTACTACAGTCCCATATAAGCAGATCATCATCGCGACTGGTGAAGGCGCGAAAGCATCCTTATCTGCCTTTGATTACATCATCCGTTCGGGGCAATAATTCTGCTGAATTAACTCTAGAACGCCACAAGCCTATAGCGTGCACTACCCTATAGGCTTTTTTTGTATTTCATTTTCTTACATTTAATCAACAATTTGTTATCTATTGCCAGATCAGAACTGGTTTATATTTTTGAATATTCACTGCTGTTGTGGATATTTGCCTTGAGAATAGAATTAAAAGGAATATGACAATGAATAAATTACTTGTTGCTTTAGGTCTTGCTGCTACCGTTGCTTTAGTGGGCTGTAACCGTGATCAGGCGCCTGAAACAGGTGCAACCACTGGCGAACATCTGGAAAATGCTGCTGAACAGGCAGGTCATGATATTTCCGGTGCTGCTGAAGAAGCTTCAGCTGAAATGGATGCTGCAACGGATGAAGCTGCTGCAGAGTTAGATCAGGCCGCGGACAATGCTGCTGCGGCAACCAGTCAGGCTTGGGATGAAACCAAGGAAGCCACCAAAGATGCAACTGCAACCGCAGCCGGTGCTGTTGAACAAGGTGCTGCGAACGTGCGTGAAGAAGCCCAGCAATAAAATTCACTTCCTCGCTAAAAGCTCCCTTCCGGGAGCTTTTTTATTATTCATTTTACTAATATTTGAAATTAGAAATTTCAAATTAAAAATAGCTTAAATGACTGTTTCTGTTAGGTTAAAAGTTTAAATTTCCACTAAAATACTCAGGATTCTGATTTCTCTCCCTGTTATTGTCTATGTCTATTATTGCTGCAAAAGCCGACCGGTCGAATCGCTCGATCTGGGTCGCGCTGGTGTTATTGTTTATTGGCTGTATTGGCGCCTATCAGGTGGTGGGCATTAACCAGGCACTATTATTCCTGATTGGTGGTGCACTGGGGATGACTCTGTACCATGCTTCTTTTGGTTTTACCTCAAGCTGGCGGGTGTTTATCAAGCAAGGTCGTGGTCGCGGTCTGCGTGCACAAATGATCATGCTTGGTCTGGCAGTACTGCTGTTTTTCCCAGCCTTAGGTGCAGGTGAACTGTTTGGCAATCCGGTCAATGGTTTTGTTAGCCCAGTGTCAATGTCGGTGATGATTGGTGCCTTTATTTTTGGTATTGGCATGCAGCTCGGCGGCGGCTGTGCTTCTGGTACGCTGTATACCGTGGGTGGTGGTAGCGCACGCATGCTGGTAACACTGGTATTCTTCTGCTTAGGCTCACTGATTGCCACCACGCATTTAGACTGGTGGTTTAACCTGCCGCATCTGGCACCTATTTCACTGGTCACCAGCTTAGGTGTGATGCCGGCGTTATTGCTGAACTTTGTGCTGTTTGCCCTGATTGCCTTGGTTACCGTATGGTATGAAAAGAAACGTCATGGCAGTCTGGAGGTTGAACCGGCTGCACAGTATCAGGGCTGGAAACGCTTCTTACGTGGCCCGTGGCCGTTGGTGTGGGGCGGTATCATGCTGACCCTGCTGAACTTCGCTACTCTTGCGTTGGCTGGACGTCCTTGGGGCGTAACCTCTGCGCTGGCCGTCTGGGCCGCCAAATCGGCCAGTTTTGTGGGTGTTGATGTAGCCTCCTGGAGCTACTGGCAGCAACCAGCCAATGCCAAAGCACTGACAGAGTCGTTATGGTTTGATATTACCTCGATGATGAACTTCGGGATTATGCTCGGCGCCCTGCTGGCAGCCAGTCTGGCCGGTAAATTCGCACCGAACTTTAATATTCCAAAACGCTCGCTGATGGCAGCGATTGTTGGCGGTTTGCTGTTAGGTTATGGCGCACGCCTGGCTTATGGCTGTAATATTGGCGCCTATTTCAGTGGTATTGCCTCTGGCAGTTTACATGGCTGGCTGTGGCTGGTATTTGCCTTTATTGGCAATGGCATTGGGGTCAAATTGCGTCCATTCTTCTTCCCGGAAGAACGCCCACAACCTGAAAAGCTGACCGGCTGTTAATTCCTGACTCGCTGTTAAAAAAGCCCCAAAAGTTGGGGCTTTTTGCATCTCTGGGTTAAGATAGCCGCATACAATAAGAAATCAGGCAGGCTATGAGTTATTCACATCATCATGAAAAACATTATATTTTAAGAACGGGCTGGTTACGTGCTGCGGTGTTGGGGGCCAATGATGGGATTATCTCAGTGACCAGTCTGGTGATCGGGATGGCGGCCAGTGGTGCTTCCAACCAGACCCTGCTGATTACCTGTATTGCCGGCCTGATTTCAGGCGCTAGTTCCATGGCTGCCGGCGAATATATTTCGGTCAAATCCCAGGAAGATATCGAGCAGGCTGATCTGCACATGGAATCCAGAGAACTGCGTAAAAACCCCGATCTGGAACTAAAAGAACTGACCCATATTTATACCTTGCGCGGCCTGACGCCTGAGCTAGCGCATAAAGTGGCGGTACAGCTGACCGCCAAAGATGCCCTAGCCGCCCACGCCCGCGATGAAATCGGCATTCATGAAAATACTACCGCCAATGCGGTACAGGCGGCGGCATCCTCGGCGATTGCATTTTCTTTAGGGGCGCTGTTGCCTTTACTGACCATTGTCTTTAGTCCGGTGGAATATCTGGACCGAAGCATTGTGATTGTAGGTGTCTTATCGCTGGCCTTACTCGGTGCCCTGTCCAGCTATTTTGCCGGCACCTCCATGCTCAGAGGCAGCTTGCGGGTCACGGTCTGGGGCGTGGTGGCCATGCTATTCGCACACTGGATTGGCTCGTTGTTCCATGTCACACCTTTATAAAAAAACCGCCCAGCAAATCGGGCGGTTTTTTTTCCTTAGGGCTGTGTTTACTGTAAAGCCGCTTTCAGGTTACAGCCATAATTCATGGTTTGCTGCACCTGACGATAGCTGGTATAGCGGTTTAAAATAAAATTATAAAAATTGTCGGCATTGGCAAAATTCTGCTTTAAATTTTCCTGTTGAGCCTGGGGCAGCTGGATCTGATCAAGCAGTTCCAGATTATAATGTCCGAGACGATACATCTCGGCAAAATAGCCATTCATCATATCGCAATAGCCGGCTTTGGTCGGCTTTAAGGCGGTACTGCTGACCAGATGCTGGTTCAAGGTCATCAGATTATCGGCATCTAAAGGAAACTGCTGGGCAAAGGCAATACTTTCCAGCTGCTTAAACTGCTGAAAATCGGCTTCCAGTTGACGGTTTAAGGCACTAAAGCGCTGCTGTAGCTGCTCTGCACTGGCCACCTGGTACTGTTCAGGCTGGACCTGTACCTGCTCTGCCTCATGTGGTCCACATGCTGTCAAACCTGTTATTGTGAGCAAAACAGCCCCTACATACCCCTTCATGCCTTTACCTTTTCCACGATACAACCCGGGCATTATACTGATGAAACCGGCCGGGATGAAAGTTAGAGCGACTTTTCATTCATATAGCGCCAGTAACGTTTCGGTACATACTGAATATGCAGCTTCATGTTCTGCCGTGCCTGAATATTGACGCTGTGAAAATAATCTTTCCACAGCTGATCATATAAAAATTCTTCAGCATCCAGCTCGATACTAAAGGCCTGACTGTGGCCACTGCCCAGCTGGAGATCCAGCTGCCGGGCATTCATCTGAACCTGATGCACATCATCCAGATCATAATAAATGCCGTAATCACGCTGTTCGTCATAAATCAGCCAGCGCTGATCTTGGTAACGCGCCTTAAAATGCCGCTCGATCAGCGGTAATACATTAAAATCTGGCCGCACCAGACTTAAGAACAGACCATCCTGACATTTTTTAAAGCGTACAAAAGCTTCCATGCGATGTTTTTCCCGGCCCACCTGCTTGGCCCACTGTGCCATGCCCAACACCGCCGGATGGCCATAATTACCATCCACCGCATGGCCGTGTTGAAAAACATAAATGCAAAAATCAAACAGATGCTGAAAGGCCTGTTCCTGCTCCGACAAAAAGCACAGATAAAACTGACGCAAGCTGCCGGGCTGGATTTTCTGTTTCAAGCCCTGCCAGACCCGCTGTCCCTGCACATCCTGTGAAGACACGACAATAAACTCATCAAACAGGCCATGCTGGGACTGCGGATTGGCGGTAATGTGTACATCAAACTCTTGAAAGCGAAATGCCCGAAACACACAGCAAAGCAAGCCGGTGAGCGTGCCATCAAAGCAGTAGGTGGCCATTAAAAAGCAAAGCCCAGTTGTGGCGAGAGCTGCTGCTGATATTTGGATTGCCCCGACTGTAAAATCTGCTGGCGAATCTGCTGCGCTGGCGGCTCTTTTTTAAATTTCGGGCTGTCGGCACAGCGAATAAAATGCTGGGCACGGTTATAGGCCACGCCCATGCGTTTTAGCTGATCTATATGAATGTGCCCAAACCGGCGCGCCTGCACAATTTTCTGCGCCGAACGCACGCCTATACCCGGCACCCGTAAAATCAACTGGTAGTCGGCACGGTTGATATCTACCGGAAAAGCCTCTGGATGACGCAGTGCCCAGCCCAATTTCGGGTCGACATCCAGGTCTAAATTGGGATGTTGATCATCCACCAGTTCATGCGCAGCAAAACCATAAAAACGCATTAACCAGTCACTTTGATAGAGCCGGTTTTCACGCAGCAACGGCGGCGCTGAACCGACAGCGGGCAAGGCCTTTTCCTGTGTATTAATTGGAATATAACCAGAAAAATAAACCCGTTTTAGCTTGAATTCTTTGTAGTGCCGATCGGCCATCATAATAATGTCTTGGTCGGTTTCATTATGTGCACCCACTACCATCTGCGTGGTTTGTCCGGCCGGAACAAACTTCGGTACCGATTTGATGATTTTCGATTCATCTTTCAGTTGAATCAGGCGATCGCGGACAATACCCAAATCCTTCTGCACTTCGGCATGACTTTTTTCCGGGGCAAACTGCTGTAGTCCAGCTTCGGTCGGCATTTCCAGATTAATACTCATCCGGTCAACATATAAACCGGCTTCGGTAATAATTTCCTGAGATGCGCCCGGGATGGTTTTTAAATGAATATATCCATTAAAGTTTTCTTCCAGCCGCAGCTTTTTCACCACCTGTAGCATTCGTTCCATGGTGTAATCGGCCGATTTAAAAATACCGGAACTTAAAAACAGCCCTTCAATATAATTGCGCCGGTAAAAATTTATGGTCAGATCGACCACTTCCTGTACGGTAAAGGCTGCGCGTTTCACATCATTGGAACGCCGCGACACGCAATAGGCACAGTCATAAATGCAAACATTGGAGAACAGGATTTTAAGCAGCGAAACACAGCGCCCATCTTCGGTATAGCTGTGACAGATGCCATTACCGGTATTGCCCAGCCCTTGGTCTTTATTTTTGCGCCGACTGCCACTCGATGAGCAGGACACATCATATTTGGCAGCATCGGCTAAAATTTGCAGTTTTTCACGGATACGTTCAGACATGCGTTTCAGCAGAAATCAGGAGATAAGCTGATTATAAAAAAGCGAAAATGTTGCGCCTAGCAAGCCGATGCGTTAGCACGACCCAGCTTGTCGCAACGAATGTAACTGCTGTGTAAAAACCGGCAGATTATTTAAAAAATAAATAATGATTATGATTTGCTAATTTTGTTCAGCTTGGGCAAAGTGTAGGAAGAATAAGGAGAAATCGCATGTCTATATTGGAACAGCTCGGCATTAAACATCCTATTTTTTTAGCGCCGATGGCCGGTGTTTCGACACCTGAACTGGCTGCCGAAGTTTCCAACCAGGGCGGCTTGGGTTCACTGGGTTTAGGGGCCAGTTCAGTGGCGTCTGCCCGAGAACAGATTTTAAAAACCCAGGACCTGACCGACTGCCCTTTTCAGGTCAATTTCTTCTGTCATCAACCCGAGCCGCTGGATGAAGCTGCTGCTCAGGTCTGGCTGGATTATTTAAGTCCGCATTTTGTCCATTATGGCGTAGCGCTGCCGACCCAGCTCAAAAATCTGTATCCGAGTTTTTTAAGCAATGATGATTATCTGAATCTGGTGCTGGAAACCCGTCCTCAGGCGGTGAGTTTTCATTTTGGTATTCCGCACGCGCATCAGATTCAGGCGCTAAAACAGGCCGGGATTATCACCATGGTCTCTGCCACCAATCTGGCCGAAGCACAAGCCATTGAAGCGGCGGGTATTGATATTATTATTGCCCAAGGCGTAGAGGCTGGCGGTCATCGTGGCCTGTTTAATGCCGCTATTGATGGCGGTATCCGCACGGTAGATTTAGTGACTTTACTGACCCAGCACTGTCAGATTCCGGTGGTTGCAGCTGGTGGAATTATGAATGGTCAACATGCACAACGTGTCATGAACCTTGGCGCAGTCGCGGTACAGCTCGGGACCGCCTTTGTGCAATGTAAATCTTCCAATGCCAATGAGGCGTATCGCAAGGCTTTATTTAGCCAGAGCTGTACCCAAATTACCGATTCAATTTCCGGCCGTCCGGCACGTGGTCTGGTCAATCAGTGGCACCGTCTGGTGGATACGCCAAACCGTCCGCCGGTACCGACCTATCCCTATACCTATGATATTGGCAAGCAGTTACATGCCGCAGCTAGCCAGCAAGGTGAACAGGGATTTGGTGCATTCTGGGCCGGTGCCAATGTCGGTCTGATTCGTGACATGGAAGCCGGTGATTTAATTAATCAACTGGTGCTGGAAATGACCAGTCACTAAGCGCGAACAATAAACAAAAAACATCTCCGCGGAGATGTTTTTTTATTGGCCTGATAGTGTCTTGAATACTTTAACGGGTCACACGTTGCCAGGCATCTTTAGCTGCAAATTTAGCTTCTTCCCAGTTTAGACGGGAATCGCCTTTCATCTGTTCCCATTTGGTACGCAGTTCTGGCTCGGCCCGGTCAAAATCGACATTTTGTTCATATAAAGGACGGTTTTCATAGCCCAGACGATAGGCGCCGCGATAATCACGATCATAGTCGACATCGGCATAGACACTGCGGGTTTCATTATAATATGGACGGTTCTGGTACTGATCACGCCAGTACACATCTTCTGCAGTCGGATCAATCGCATCGGCAATTTCATTACCGGCCAATCCACCGACCACACCACCGGCAATACCGCCCACTACGGCACCGACCGGTCCAGCTGCAGCACCGACGGCCGCACCGGTTGCCGCACCCCCTAATACACCGACACTAGTACCCACAGGATGATCGCCTGCTTCATTCATATCCGGGACACGATTGGTGTCCAAATCAGGACGTGCGTTGACATCGGTCGGGTCGACATTTAAACCCTGGCTTCGTTCTTGTGGTAATTCTGTTGAGGTCTTATGGCTAAATTCAGTCACAGGACGATTAGTATTGGTCATGTTGAAACTCCCTGGATCATTGTTATTAACAAGACTGGAATATCATCTTGCCAAGTGAAGACTTACCAAGTGAAGACTTACCTAGCATAGAGCAAGCCAAGCCCTGCAATGTCCAAGTCCTGTCCGTGTTCAGTGAGCGTATGTTGCCCTGTGTTCAGGTCTGTAGAGATTGTAAACGGATAAAATCGGGGATAAAAAATGGCGCTCTGAAGCGCCATAATTATGATAGATATTTAATCATTTGGTTTCTAACAGATTCACCTGCTCAACCTGCACATCACTCATGATGTTGCCATGTTCTAACAGTTGATTAAAATAGTTTTCCACCACCTGATACTGCTCGGCCGTGCTTTCCACACGGTACATATTCTGGCGGAATTCATTGCTAGAACGCAGTCCTTTGGTGTACCAGGCAATATGTTTACGTGAAATACGGCAGCCTGAATATTCTCCATAAAAGCTATAAAGTTCAGATAAATGCCCAAGCAATACCTGTTTGACTTCTTCAATACTCGGTGCAGCCAAATGTTCACCGGTCGTCAGATAATGGGCAATTTCACGGAAAATCCAGGGACGGCCTTGTGCCGCACGGCCAATCATAATCGCATCTGCACCGGTATAATCCAGCACCATTTTAGCTTTTTCCGGACTGTCGATGTCGCCATTGGCAATGAGGGGAATATTCAGCTCGGCCTTAACCTGCTTGATTAACTCATAACGCGCCGTGTTCAGGTACATATCTTCACGGGTACGGCCATGCAGGGCCAGTGCGGCAATACCGGCCTGCTCTGCACGCCTGGCCACACGCAGAATATTTTCCTGACCGTTTAAAAAACCGAGTCGGGTTTTTAAGGTCACCGGCACATCGACTGCTTCTACGACTGCATCTAAAATCCGGGCGACCAGATCTTCATCTTGCAACAACGCCGAACCAGCCAGCTTGTTACATACTTTTTTGGCAGGACAGCCCATATTGATATCAACAATCTGTGCGCCATTCGCCACCTGATAGCGCGCGGCTTCGGCTAGGTCAGCCGGATCGGAGCCGGCAATTTGTGCAGAAATCGGGGCGATTTCGCCATCAAAATTGGCCCGATACAGACTTTTTTTGCTCATGCGCAAAGTCTTGTCCGAGGTCATCATTTCACTGACTGCATGGCCTGCGCCAAAATATTTGCACAGCGTTCTAAACGGCCGATCCGTGACGCCTGCCATTGGTGCCACCCACAGCTTTCGCTCAATAGGACGATCAAACAGTTCTTGAATGACAGGATGTGAACTCAATGTGGGAACCTCGGGAAACAGAAAATGCGCAGCTTATCCTGACCTGGGAGAAAACTGGATACGGCGCTGAAAACCGGGCTAGTTTAAAGCCTTCTGACTAAAATTTCTATGCATCTGTACCGACCACAGCACATCTGTTTTTAGCAGATGCTAAAAAACAAAAGCCCATCAGAAGATGAGCTTTTTGCAGCGAAACCGGCAATTAGATTGCAGTAATACCGCTGGCCTGGTCGCCTTTTTTACCCGCTACGATGGTAAATTCAACGCGCTGGCCTTCATGTAAAGTTTTGAAGCCCTGGTTGGTAATTTCGCTGTAATGAGCAAAAACGTCCTGACCTGAATCTGCCTGAATAAAACCAAAACCTTTAGTTTCATTAAACCATTTCACAGTACCAGTAACTGTATTTGACATAAGATAATCCTGTATTAAAAAACTTTTAAATTGGTCATAGATAAACCAATAATTAACTGGAAAATGACTTTGAAACTAAAAATCTGATACTACGAAGGATATTAAAAAACGACGGAGGGAAAAGATTTGCTGAAACAATAGTAATTCTTCTAGTTAACGACCACTATACAGACTTCTGTTCTGAATGCAATAAAAATAAATTAATTCAATTTATATAACTGATTTAAAGCAATATAAAAACTTTTACCATCCAGGTTAAATTCTACCTGCTGTCCGGACTGAAGCTCAATCATTTTACCGACTTCCACCCAGATAAAACCCTGGCTCGAGCGCTGCTTCTTTTTCAGCGGCATTACTTTTACAAAAATTTCCTGACCATTGACTGCAGTGGCCAACTGCCAATTTTCTACATTATTCAACATAACTGACTCATTATATGAGCTTAGGTGATCATTTAAGAAAGCTGTTCAATTTTATTAAAATTTCATCTTTCAAAAATCGGATAAAAACACAATCAAATTTGATTATTTTAAACTTTTCACTGTCCCAATTCTCACAATTATGGACAAATATTCAATCACTATAAGCATTAAAAGTTGGATGCGGGGGCCGGATTTGAACCAACGACCTTCGGGTTATGAGCCCGACGAGCTACCAGACTGCTCCACCCCGCAAAGGAGAGTTAGCTTTATACGCTCTATATTTGCTAAACACAAGGTTTATTTAAAATACACACTAAAATAACCACGGTTCTACGCTAAAATAATTCCCTTTATTTTGATTAGAAAATTTTGCAATCATTAAAAAATAACAGATAATATTTTAAAAAATAATTCAGATGATTTTATCCAGCATCTCCCTTATTTATTTAAATATTTTCTTAAAATAACAGAAGATCATCAAGTTAAAATCAGCGCTTTATTTTGAAATAGAATTCAGTATCTAATTCCACACTTATTCACTTTTTTGAGCTACTCAATTCTCTGGCATCTTGCAGATAAAAATTGACAGTGCAACGTAGGCCGTATACATATATATTCACACCTGTATAGCCGAATTTCTGTATACTTCATCTGCCCTGTAGGCTGACCCGTCTGGACCGAGTTTTCCTGTTTATGAAACACACCTTCCTGTCATCTGTAATCAAACCTTTAAGCCTGATTGCGTTATCTTTAAGTTTAGCTGCCTGTGGCGACAGCGCCTGGTGGAATAAAGGCGATGAGCCAAGTCTAGATGCAGATCAGATCAAACGACTAATTCCTTCCCGCGTGAAAGATCGTGATTCATGGGCCAAAGATATTTACGATATTAGTGAACAATTGGGCATTCCGCAGACCAAGGAAAATATGTGTACCATTGTCGCCGTGGTCGATCAGGAATCCAACTTTGTTGCCGATCCACAGGTTTATGGTTTAGGTGAAAAAGCAGTTAAAGAAGTCCAGGAACGCTTAGACGAGAAGTTTAAAGATAAACTCGGTGAAGCCATTGGTGGCACCATTGCCGGCTATTTTCAGGATGTACTGAAAAACCATCCAAGCCCGGAAGATAACTATTTAAGCCAGATGCGCCGGGTCAAAACCGAACGGGAACTGGATGAACTTTATCGTGAAATTTTTGACTATATGGCCAAGCATTATCATGTGTCGGCCCTGACCGGCGCCGCCAAGCTGTTTGGTCAAAATATCGGAGAAAAGCTGAATCCGATTACCACTTTAGGTTCGATGCAGGTGCATATCAGTTATGCCAAGGAACATAAACGCCAAGGCGGCAATATTGCAGAATTACGTACCGATTTATACAGCCAATATGGTGGCCTGTATTATGGTATTCACCGTCTGATGATGTATCCGGCCGACTATGATAAACCGCTATATCGCTTTGCCGATTATAACTCGGGTATGTATTCCAGCCGTAATGCCGCTTTTCAGAGCATGCTCAATGATTTAACCGAAGCCGAATTATCTCTAGATGGTGATTTACTGCTCTATAGCAAAGATGGCGGTGTTCGCAGTGCCAAGAGTCAATCCGAACGTGAGTTAATCAGTGTTTTTGCCAAAAATAATTTTATTATCACTGAACGTCAGATCCGGGCTGATTTAAAGAAAGAAAAAGACAAAGACTTTGAAGATACCGCCTCGTATCGCGCCTTATTAAAACTGTATCAGGAACAAACTGGCAAAGCACCACTTTATGCGATGATGCCAGAGGTGGTGATTTCCGGGCCAAAACTCAGCCGTGATTATAATACCAACTGGTTTGCTACTCGGGTCAACGGGCGATATACCACATGCATGCAAAAAGCCAAAAATATAAAAATCTAGCCTTATTCGATTTTGATGGCACCCTGTATCCACATGATAGTTTTACCGGGTTCATTTTTTATGCCTTGAGAAAACGGCATATTGTAAAACGCGGCCTGCAAATTTTGCCGTGGATTCAGGCGTATTATTTAAAGCTCTATCCAGCCCATCGCATGCGCCCAAAACTCTATGCCAGCATGTTTAAAAATAGTGATGCAGAGGAAATTCTGCAATTGGCTCAGGAGTATGCTGTAACCTTGATAGCTAAACTTGATCCTGCTTTATTCAATCAATTCAAACAACATCAACAACTTGGCCATGATGTCGTTCTTGTTTCTGCATCTGTAGATTTATATTTAAAACCAGTCTGTCGCTATTTAAATATTGATTTAATCTGTAGCAAAGTAGAAATCAAAGCTGGGAAAATGACCGGATTCTATCAAACCGCAGACTGTAGTAATGAGCAAAAGAAAATCAGGATTTTAGAGAAATATAATCTGGACGATTATGCTGAAATTTATGCTTATGGTAATAGTGATGAAGATGAGGAAATGCTGAGTTTGGCCACTTATTCATATATGGTAGGTACTGATCAGGTATTACCTAAAATTATTGATTGTAGAAAATTCAGGCAATTACACAATTTAATTTACAGTCTCTAGTACGCACAAATTAAAGCCTCAAAAAATTTTAATAATATTGAGGCTTACGATAATTCCCATTTAACTTACTATATTACATCTTTCCATGAAAGAATTTTAGCACTCGTTGGTTCGGTATCCGTGAATTCGGTATTTGAATTATTTCCAAAATATTTACTATTATACTGAATAATAAAATTACCACCGCCGTTAATAATAGAAGATTGTGTTCCAAATTGAAATTTAGGCGTTTCAGTATTTCCTACATTTTGAATATTACCAGCAAAAATAGCCCCATCAATATTCATTCCTCCAGAACCATTTACATCAAATTTCTCACCTAAGGCTAAAATGATACCTTGGAATTTTTTATTACATTTATTGAAAGCGTTACCACTAATAGTTAAGTTTTTATACGCAATGATTATGCCTGAACATGGTAATTTCCCCGCATAATCTTCTCTATAAACCGTTGCATCTTTCAAAGATGCCAATTGATCAGCAAGGTTCTTTACCTTTTCAGCATTGCCCCAATCTTTTAGATCCGCAACTGATACACATGGCGTTGAACAGTCTGTGCCTGAGTAATTATCTTCGTTTTTCTTTTTTATATCTGCAGTTATTTTATCTCGTGCATTAGCATTTCCTGTAGCAACTGCTATTTTATCACCACCGTTAATTGAAGCACCTGAACTAGGAGCGGTAAATCCGTTTAAAACTCCTGCATATGTTAATGCTGCTGGTAACTCTGGCAATGAAAAAGGCTTACCGCCGTCCAACGTCGCCAACTCGATTTTATAAATGCTTTCTCCCAAAATTGCTGAACTGTTGCCGTTATCTTTAACGAGATTCCCTGTTATGTATACGGTAACCGTTTTATTGACATTATCCCAGCAAGGATTTGCATCACATGGATTTTCATAATCAGGATCAATCCAATAATATCCATTGTCCCCAAAATTAGCTTCCAATTTACCAGTATTACTGTTAGGTAGATAAACATTTATCCAGGCGTTCTTATCCTCGTCTTCTGTAGGCCAGCCATGATCTTTTAAGCGCTTTTCAAACCAGCTTAAAAAAGCTGTTGCTCCCTGTTCAGCAGTATTTGTCGTGATGGTTTTATTATAAATATTTGCGGTCATTTTATCCTGCATAATGGTACTTCGCATAGCATATAACCCCAAGATCGCTGCAACGAGAAGCAGAACCACTGTAAAGACCAATACAAAACCTTGCTGTTTTTTCATAAAAATAATCTCTATTTCTACTCTTTTGACATAAAGTTAAGTTTTTTAATGCTGCAAGAGTTACAGCTACTTGTTGGGGCTATTTCTACATGAAATTTAGTATTCTTCGGGCTTGGTGCTTTAAAAGATAGAATTGTAGTTTTACTAGTTGCAACCTCTGGTAGTATTACACTAGTTATTATCTTATCATCTATACTCCAAGAAATTTTCCAACTACTTAAATCTCTTTTATTCTCATTTAAGTAAATTTTAATATCGGTATCTAAATTAATATTTTGATTTCCATTCGTTGAAAATTCAGATAATAATTTTTCATGCTCACTTCCAAGCTGAATTGTAAGTAAAGATAAAACGTCTGTAAGATTTGATACACTCGTTGGATTATCTGTTACATTCTTATCTTTTACTTCCTTTTCCTCTGCCTCTTCTATTGCCTTAAGTTCTTCTTCAGCTTTTTTGTCTGCTTTTGCTTCTTCCTCTAGCAGTTTTTTCAATTCTTCTTCAGTTAATTGAGACTCACCACCACTAGATAAGTTAGCTGTACTACTTTTCTGATGAGATGTTGCAATAAATTCAAGTGCAGGTTGCTTGGCTAAACCATCCTGTACAATACTGATTTTTGTTTGAACACTGGTAATATCATTCCATACATATTCCACAACTGTATCGACACTAGCGTCACTCTTAAAATAAGGCGTATAGGTCACAACACCCGATTTCTGAATACCGTAAGAAAAATTCAAATTACCTATATTTTTAGCCAACACATAGGATTTATCTGGGTCATTATTCCGGATACAAAGCAACTGATTATTTTCTAACTTAAGCTTATTGGTCACTGACACACCAGATACCCCCAAACAATCTCTTTGACTACTGTCAAAATTAATTACCAACTCATTATTCGAAGCAGGGACTGAAAAAGAATTTGCTTGACGGATCAAACGGGTAATGGTCGTGGTGGCGAAACGGAATTCTTCCTGGGTACGGTCCAATCTTCCTTTTTCCAGCAGCATTTTCTGATTGCCAAACAAAATTGCCATGGCTCCACCAGTCACAACTAACCCAACTGTCAGACCAATCATTAATTCAACTAATGTCACACCGGCCTGAGTATGCTTGAGAGAAGACATTTTTTTCATTGATCAAATCCGAATAATGATTAGGTGGCACATGCTGGAAGTGTAAAATTATAAGTAAAACTTTGTTGGGTGACTGCAGTGCCAGCAGCAGCTTTATCATTAACCCATGAAATTTCGATTGTATATTGTCGTTGATTGGCTGCTGGATCAGGAGTAATCTCTCCTTTCCAATCTTGTAAAAGCTGATTCAAGGCGATTTGATCAGTTTCTGCCATTCCATCTTGTTCAAAATCCCAACGCTCGGTCCAATCAGTCTCAATCTTTGATGAAAGAGAACACCTATTTGCCCACATACTATCAATAAAATCATTTGCCTGAATATTAGCAATTGTTCTTTGCATCGCTAATTGACTTTGCTGTACAGACTTAATATGTAAAATCCCAAGGCCTAATATTGCTCCGGCTGTCAAAAACATAGCAATAAGTGCTTCTAATAAAGTAAAACCCTGCTGAGCATTGAAATTTTTCATGGGCACGTACTTCCTTTGATTCTTTCAGCTCGACCGGAAATAGGAATACAAACAGAATATGTATCTTGGCCTGTCATGGTCACTTCAACTCGATGAATTCCCGACGTTGCTCCAATACTATTGAATACAACCTGACTATCCGTATTATTTGGGCCAGTAATTATCAGATTTGGATCATCAAATTTTAGAACTGAATAAATAGCAGAAGCATCCGGATTAGTAATTTTCATCACCAAGCCAACACTCCATTGAGTTTTATTCGTATTAACACAAGCTGAACCACTCGAACTGGCACAAACCGTTACTGGACGCCCGGTACGAATCGCCTCACTGCGTGCTTGCTGCATAAAGTCAACAATCGCACTAGAAGTTGTTTTTACTTTACTTGATTTGATCAAGTTCACCATAGATGGTGCTGCAATCATAGCCAAAATAGCCAGTACAGCTACCGTGACAATCAACTCAAATAAGGTAAAGCCTTTATTGGGTTTCATTTCCAGCAACCACTTGTATTCGGAGTTTTTACCCCCTGTTCATTTAAAGTTAATGTTCCACATTGACTATCTTTTTGTTTAGAGGTGGGTGTTGCTGTAATGGTGAAATTTTGCCCTGATGTCGTAGCATCATCAAAATCAAAGGTGTAATAATCACTCACATTTGAAGGTGACATCAGACTGCTAGGGATGTTCGCTTTAGCAGGATAACTAAAACTGGCATTATATTGGCTCTCCATATACTGAGCCAAATTCAGCATAGCTGCCTGAGCATCTGTGCGGTGTGCTCTTACAACATAATTACTATAATTAGGGAGAACAATCGCTGCAAGAATCGCAATAATTGCGACAGTTATCATTAATTCAATAAGCGTAAATCCCGGTTGAACATGAGCCGATATACTTTTGAAATGAGTGCTATGCATATTTATAGATCAACCACCCTTGGTATTTATTACATAAAATAACATACCAATGTTTATTTTTTACTCTCAAAAGTGCTTAATAAAGTATATTAAATATAATTGTAATTTAATCTAAAAAACCAGCACCCGCTCCCCAAAAATCTTTATATTTAGTAAATATTTTTATATTTCAAAAACTTATATTGATATTTATTCTCATTACTATATGTAAATATTCACATATGATACATATAATCATTTAGTAGATGATTTAAATGAAAAATCTTATAAATTAACCTTATAGCAATGGCAAAATATTACATTTTGAGTTTGTGTTCTTGTGATAAATAAACACAAATCAAAAAAAGTGATGCTAATGCATCACTTTTTTTTGATCATTAATAAAAAATTACTTCTTAAACGGAAATGCATATTTCACAATACGTTTAATCACGCTGCCATACTGTTTGACCAGACTGGCATTGTTATAGTTTAAGCCGTATTTCTCACAAACTGCCTGAACTTTTGGTGCCATCTGGCGATAACGACGTGCAGGTACATCAGGATACAGATGATGTTCAATCTGGTGACTTAAATGACCCGTCAAGATATGAAACGCTTCAGAACCAGTCAGGTTGGATGAACCACGGATCTGACGCATATACCAGTGACCACGACTTTCATTTTGCAGTACCGATTTCGGAAACACCTCAACATCTTTGGTGAAGTGACCACAGAAAATAATACTGAAGGTCCAGATGTTACGAATCCCGTTGGCCACCAGGTTGCCAGTGAATACCGGTAACGCAGCAGGACCAGCAATCAGCGGGAAGAACACATAGTCTTTAAACAGCTGTTTAGAGATTTTGCTCTGTAAAGGTTTCCACTCTTCTTTCAGCTCAGCCTTGGTTTTACGGCCCATCCACACTTTACCAAGTTCCAGGTTTTGAATCGCAACACCCCACTGGAACAGTAAACAGAATGGAATACTGTAAATCGGTTGTAGCAGATGACCCGGTTTCCAGCGTTGTTCTGGAAACAGACGTACCAGACCATAGCCGATATCATCATCCATACCTTTAATATTGGTATAGGTATGATGCTTGTAGTTGTGGGTTTGACGCCAGTTTTCAGAGGTACCGACAATATCCCACTCATAGGTCTGACCGTTGAATTTTGGATCGTTCATCCAGTCATATTGACCGTGCATGACGTTATGACCAAGTTCCATATTTTCCATGATTTTGGCAAAGCCGAGCAGACCAGTACCCAAAATCCAGGCTGGCGGGAACCAGCCAGCAAACAGGCAGGCACGACCCGCAATAGAAGCATAACGGATGGTTGAGTATACACGGCGGATGTATTTGGCATCTTTTTCGCCTAAATCATCCAGCACTTCCTGCTTGATGGCGTCTAATTCACGCGCCAATTCATCCAGTTCTAATTGGGTTAATTCGCGGTTTTTAGGATTTTTAAAATATTCAAATTTGACTGGCATATTCATAGTGAGTGTACCCGCTTATAAGTCAATAACTAAGTCTGTTTGTGCCGAATTCACGCAAAGCTTGAGCAAATTACCCGGTTCGGTGTTTTGCGCACCATTCACTAGATTTTTGGTCGAGCCTTCGACTTTGTTGCAGGCACATTTATTACAAATTCCCATACGGCAGCCATGCTTCGGTTGAATATTCTGCTGCTCCAGGCTGGTCAAAATAGATTGGCCTTTGGGAATGGCCACGGTTTTATTCGATTGGGTTAAGGTCACCTGCACAAAACCAGCTTCTTCATTGAGCATTGGGCTCATGCTAAAGGCTTCAGTTTTTAATTGCTGTGCATGCGCAAACAGTTCTTCTACCCGTGCAGCAAAACCCGATGGACCACAGGCATAGACTGCGCTCTGTTCAATCTGCTCAAAGGTTTGCAGATGGCTTTCATTCAGACGCTGTGCCGGTGTTTCCCCTGCCTGGGTATAAAACACGTCAAAGCTAAAGTGTGGATATTGTGTCGCCCATTGTTCAAACTGGGTTTTAAAAGCAACATCGGCAAAGGTTTTTACCCAGTACATTAGTTTAACTGGGGTCTGCTTTAATTGACCCGATTTGGCCAAAGCATCGACCAGGCTATACATTGGGGTAATACCACTACCGGCAGCCAGCAAAATGAGTGGCTGTGTCGCTTCAGGCAACAACATATCGCCATAAGGCTGGCCAAATTCCAGAATATCGCCCACATTGGCCTGATTGACCAACCAGCTGCTGACTTTACCCTGATCGACTTTTTTAACGGTTAACAGCACATGCTGAGTATCCAGTTGCGTCAGGCTGTAGGTACGCTCATAGCGAATTCCTTCAATGGTGACAAAGACCGGGTGATGTTGGCCCGCCTGTCCAAGCTGGAATTTCTGATTGAACTGCACCATCAGGCTGACCGTGTCCTGCGCGGTCTGCTGCTTTTGCACAATCTTGCCCAATGCCTGATTCACAGACCACAACGGATTGATTTTTTGTAACCAGAAGTTTGCCGAGTACGGATCAACAATCGCACTCGCAAGAGATTTGAGGGGAGATTTGGACTTTTTGATAACGTGCATAGCCTACACCACGCGATGAATTCTCAATTATTATACATATGTATATATATTTGTATATACGCTTGTATTGTTTCTATTCATTTCACAAGTTCACACACAACGGCTATACTACTGAAAAGCCTTTCAGCTCTGGACCCTATGACTCAGCCTGCCATGAAAATAAGTAATGATGTTCTTGCCCAAGATGTTCCCAACATCCGTGAACCCATGACGGTGCGTACGGTCGGCAGGAAAGCGACCATTACCAAGGAAGAGCTGTTTCAGGCTGCACTGAATCTGATCGGACCCCAAAAAAGTATTGCCTCTTTAAGCCTGCGTGAAGTCGCGCGCGAAGCCGGTATTGCACCGAATAGTTTTTATCGTCACTTTAAAGATATTGATGAGCTGGCCATTGCCCTGATTGACCGGGCCGGCCATGTGCTGCGTCAGATTCTGAATCAGGCACGTTTAAAAGCATCCAAACAGAACAGCATTATCCGCACCTCGGTTGAAGTCTTTATTGAACAGCTAGATGCTGATGAAGGTAATTTAAGTCTGCTGTTGCGTGAAGGCTATACCGGATCGACGTCTTATAAGCAGGCAGTGGAACGTCAGCTGAACTATTTCCAGCAGGAACTAAAAGATGACCTGATTCGTCTGGAGCGTTTGAATAACAGCAAACTGTCCCATCCGGAGATTGTTTCTTCAGCCATTACCCAGCTGGTGTTTAATATGGGTGCCAAAGTGATTGATATGCCCGCCAATGAACGTAAAATCATTGCCGAGCAAACCATGATCATGATCCGGATGCTGCTCGAAGGCGCACGCCATTTAGATGAAGCACAAATCCGTTAACTGGATTTTAAACTGCTTATTTAAAGTGTTGATCGAATCCGCTGCTGCACATCGCGTGCGCTCTGCTCAGGAGATTCCAGCGGGAACATATGCCCACCCGCTACAACACTAAACTCAATGCCATATATCTTTTTTAGTCCCTGCGGGAAACCTTGCTTATAAAAAGCACTCTGCTCTGCCGTGATTAAATGCACCGGTAAATTTGGGGCTTTACGCGGCCAACGCCACCACCAGCTTGGTACAGTTCTAAAAATATCTGCCTCGACCTGTTTTGGAATCTGTAAGCTGATGCCGGCCTCATCTTCTCTAAGACCATGCCGGATAAAATCCTGAAAACAGCGCTCATCAAACTGTTTAAACAAGGCATTGCCACGTAACTGCTGATAAGCCTGCTCACGGCTAGACCAGGCGTCTTTACGTTTCAGACTCAGCCCGGCCGGGGTTAAACGGTCAATCTGTTTTGAACCCAGCTTTTGCAATAACTCGAATATCGGCGCTGTTTTACCAATCACAAAAGGCGGGTCCATTAAAATCAGCTGGCTAAATAAATCTGGCCGTTGATAAGATGCCATCAGCAACACCAGCGCGCCAAAAGAATGCCCCAAACCGACCACCGCCTGTTTTGGTGTTTGTAACTCGATATCGGCAATGACCTGCGCCACCAGTTTTTCCCATTTTGGCTCAACCGGATAGTCCGGATTCAGGCCAATGACCGGAATATATTTCAGCTCAATATCGGCATCAAAATAATCAAAAAAGGTCTGATAGCAAGGACTGGCGATGCCATTGGCATGGGCAAAATAAACAACAGTTTTGGTCATAAAGGTATTTGAAGCAGATAATCCATTTTGCAGGAGGTAATTTTAATTTTTTGCTGCGATTCTCAAGATCAGCCAGGCTGGTTCAACACTCTACGCCTGACCAATATATTTATTTGGCCGACACCACCAGATTCTGGCTAGGCAAGAAAGTTGCACCGCAGGTGGTTTTATCACCAACTATCACCACGCCACGCCCTTTGACCTGGGTGGTTGGATCAGCCGCAATGGCAGCTACAGTGGTTTTACATTTTGGACAATAATGCTTCATGCCATTTAAATGCACGGCAATGCCATTAATAACAAATGAACTTTCACATTCAGCAACCACACCGCCATGTGAAGTTTTAGAGCCTAAAGTGACTAATGCTTTACCCATCGTTGTTATATCTTTTAAAAATTTGGCTCATCTTAGCATGAACATTTTACCGGACTCTAGTGCACTGATCGCCGGGCTGTTCATGTCCGGCAAATCAGTATTAAAAAAGCACCCTTCAAATTAGACTAAAAGTGTCCAACTTTCGGGGTGCAGTTCAGAAGGTGCTTTTCTAAAAATTACGACTGTTATGGTTTAACCACCACCATCACCTGAATTGCTTCCGGGGTAACCGCAATACCGTCAAGCAGGCTTAAACCTTCTTTTTGCAATTTCTGCAAACGGCTGATTTCATCTTCACGGATGCTTGGGTTAAATTGCTTCAGATACGTTAGACGGTCAATTTCATATTGCCATTTCGCGCCATACATCTCTTTGGCCTGCTCTTTTAAGCCCCGCAAGGCAGTTTTGGCAATGTCCAGCGCCTGTGCATAACGCTGCTCAATCACTTCACGGCGTGCTTTTACCACCTGACGGCAGCTATTGCCATCTAAATGATGTAAATACGGTTTTAAGATTTCAGGGGCAATTTTTTGCGACAGATCCTGACCTTTTTCACTCAGCAATACACGAATCAATTGCTGCGGCAAGCTTGATGGCAGGTTCAATGCTTTTGGTGCAATCACATCAACCTTGAACCACACTTCCAGCAGCACCGAACCTTGCGGTAATGCAGCTGACTTTAACACCGCCACATTGGTACTACCAAAGCTTTGGGTATTGATCATTTCCATCACGCTTTCGGTAAATGGATGTTCCAAAGTCAGATATTGTGCATCTTCGCGGATTTGAGCCTGATCACGATAGAAAGTCGCAGTCATGCCCTCTTCATCTAAAGTCAGACCTTGCACCTGCATCTGGTCTGTTGGCTTGATGATGACTGTGCCATTGCTTTGTTCATCAAAGTCGATGTTGGTTGAAGCCATAAAGCGCTTCATGAACATTGGCAAGGTAGTGTTGTCATCATAATCTTCCAGCGCCTGGACAATTTCCTGTGCCACCACCGGACGGCAAGAGTTGTATTCCAGCAGGCGGTCACGGCCTTCCTGCAATTCAGCTTCCAAAGCTTCGCGCTGTACGCTAACCGCTTCCAGCAATTCTTCAAACTGCTGGCCTTGATCTGCCAGTAAGCAGTCTTTTAATTCAACAATGAAGTTTTCCTGCAAAGTCTGCGCCGTTGGGGAAATATTGCTGAAAATATTCAACGCTTCGTTATACCAGCGGAACATGCGTTCTTGCGCCGTACCGAGTAAATACGGCACATGAATTTGAATCCGATTTTCCTGACCAATCCGGTCTAGACGGCCAATTCGCTGTTCCAGTACGTCCGGGTTCGCCGGTAAATCAAATAAAATTAAATCCGATGCAAACTGGAAGTTACGCCCTTCTGAACCAATTTCCGAACAGAGCAGGATTTGCGCACCATAGGAATCTTCTGCGAAATACGCCGCTGCCTGGTCACGTTCCAGCAGGCTCATGCCTTCATGGAACATCGCGGTACGGATACCGGCATGTAAACGCAGTGCATTTTCCAGCGCTTCCACCACCGGCCCACTACGTGCAATCAGTAGCACTTTTTTGTGTTTTAAATCGCTGCGCAGTTTTTCCATTAGCCACATTACACGCGGATCGGTTTCCATCCACGCACCATCAAGCTGGCCTTCTTCTGGCCACATCTGTTCACGTAGCTTGCCCTCTTTGGCCCAGTGGTCTGGGGCTGGCAGTGGTGCTGGCTGACAGTCACGTCCCGGGAAACCCTGAATCGCTTCACGGGTGTTACGGAATAAAATACGGCCGGTACCATGACGGTCTAACAGTTCATGAATGGCGCGAAAACGCTGTTCCGGATGGTCTTCAATACGATGACCGAGCAAGCCTTCCAAAGCAGCCAGATGACCTTCTTCCAGTGGCATGTCGGACATCAGCACTTCGGCAATTTTGGCCGTTTGCTGATATTGCGCTTCTTCAGCCAGGAAACGGTCCAACGAGCTGAAACGCTGCGGATCGAGCAGGCGTAAACGGGCAAAGTGACTTTCAACACCCAACTGTTCTGGGGTTGCAGTTAAGAGCAACACACCGGCCGTTTGTTCAGCAAATTCTTCGACCAGATCATAACGGTCATTGCCGCCTTCTTCTTCTGACCACATCAGGTGATGCGCTTCATCGACCACGAGTAAATCAAAACCTGCTTCAAGTGCCTGCTTACGCAGATCTTCATGGTCAATCATCAGGTCAATGGAGGCAATAATGCATTGCTCGGTCAGAAACGGGTTTAAATCCGGGTCGTGTTCTTTAATTGACGCTGTACGGGTCAGATCAAATAAAGAGAACTGCAGGTTGAAACGGCGGCGCATTTCAATCATCCACTGATATTGCAGTGAATCTGGCACCAAAATTAAAATACGTTCAGAACGGCCGGTTTTGAGCTGCTGATGGATAATCAGACCGGCTTCAATGGTTTTACCCAAACCCACTTCATCGGCCAGTAATACACGCGGTGCAAAACGCTTACCGACTTCGTGGGCAATATACAGCTGATGCGGAATCAGGCCAACGCGTGAACCAATCAGGCCACGCAGCGGACTGCTGTGCATATTGGCCTGCATCAACAGCGCTTCAATACGCAGGTCGTACCATTCTTTATAGTCAATCTGGCTGGCCAGTAAACGGTCTAAGGGTTTAGACAGCTGGATTTGCGCGCCAATTCGGGTTTCATTCAGCGATTTCTGTTCTTCTGAACCATCTTCCAGCTGACGTACCACGTTATAACGCACCACGCCACCGCGATCTTCCAGACTCTGAACCGTCCATTTCAGGCCTTCCTGGTCCTGTACTTCATCGCCCGCATTAAACACGATACGGGACAAAGGTGCATTGTTACGTGCATAGACACGGGTTTCGTCACTCTTGGGGAATAAAATGCTGATTGAACGTTCATCTACATCAATAAGAACGCCTAAGCCCAGTTCTGTTTCTGTATCTGACAACCAACGTTGACCAATAGCAAACTGCTGCAATTTTTCCACCTTTTTCTAGAAGTTAGGACTGTCGCGTTATCACTCAAGGACTGCTTGCCATTTGAGCAAAATTTGACATCGTAAAGCAATATATTTTGACATAAAGCCCACCAAAAAGTGAGCTTAAATTCATGAGGATATGTTTCCCTTAAAACGGCACCGGGCAATTAAACTCCAGTGTTTCTCCCGTTTGAGGATGTTGAAAACTTAAATACGCCGCATGCAAACACAGGCGTGGAGACAGCTGTTGCTGCTCTGGCGTGGCATATAGGGTATCGCCAATAATTGGATGACCCAGATATTGCATATGCACCCGCAGCTGATGCGAACGGCCGGTAATGGGAACGAGTTTGACCCGCGTAACCGCCTGTCCATTTATTTCAAACTGTTCCAGCGCCTGCCAGTGGGTAAGCGCCGGTTTCGAATGAGAAGGATCGGCCATATGCAACGGCGGACGGGTTGGATCATAGACCACCGGCACATCAATGGTGCCTTCGCCGTATAGATGCCCGGCCACCACTGCCTGATAATGCTTATCGGTCTGGCGTTCCTGAAACTGGCGTGAAATCTTGTTTTGCCCCAAGCGGCTAAGACCAAACACCAAAATACCTGAGGTGTCACGATCCAGACGATGAATTAACAGGGTTTTAGGCTCAATGGCGACCAAACGGCTGATCAGGCAGTCTTGTAAATCTGCTGTTTTTCCTGGCACTGTGAGTAAGCCGGCCGGTTTATGGATGAGCATAAAATCTTCATCTCGATAAATCAGGTGTTCGGTTAGAAAATTACTCAAAGTACACTTCCAGGCTGATCGCGAAAATAAGGCGGCAATGATAAAAACCTTGCACCACAATTACAATGCAATTTGCGCAAATTGCAGACGTTTTTTCCGATTTTGCTGAATAAAAATGTCAATTTTCTGAAAATGGCAAATTTAGTCCGTTAAAATCTGCAGCAATCCGTGAAGTGTGGGTTTGGACTGCAGATCTTCATAGCGAATATTGGCACCATTGGCACGCCATAAACCGACCAGACTGACCATACTCACCGAATCCAGACCATAGTGACGCAGATCTTCATGCGGGTCGATATCCAGCGCATCCATATCCAGCTGTTCGGCTATGGTCAGTAAAATGCCTTTGTGGGACAGGATATATGTCAAGGGCGCACTGAGACTCCAAAGCCGGTTCAGGCTATAGCTAGTCAGATGATGCAGCCCCTGCTGGGAGATATTTTCAATCCACTGGATATGCTGTTCCTGATTGGCCAGTAGAATCGCATCATCCACCACACAGAGCTGTTCGGTCACGCTATACAGATGCGGTAAAATCTGTTTTAGCATCGGAGTGATCTGTCCAGCAAAAATCAGTTGGGGATGGGTTGAAGCGTATTCACCCAGCTGCTGCATGCCTTGCAGGACATCATCGCCGTATAGATCGACAATAGGAATGTCCAGTGCTTTGGCTTTATTGCTGATCTGGATCAGATGAGTCATCAGGTCGCTGTCCTGTATACCTACCATCATCCTTAGGTTTTGCAGTCCTACCAGTACCAAAACAGATTCATTTGATGCAAGCTGCCATTTGGCTTGAGATGGTACGAGTTGGATTTTTTTGGGCATGAGGTACAGCATGGAAGGCTCTTATAAATACAAAATAGCATGATGATTCATGCTATTTTAGTTTAGCATCGATTTAAAAAACACTTTGATTTCACAGACGTTTATTGTTCTAATTTCGTATAATCGCCATTATCTTAAATAAGCATAATTCAATACAAGCAATTGATCGAACTATAGATTAATTTAGGTAGTTAAATCATTAACCCTATTTGAAACAATGAAAATAAAAACTTACTCTTCTAAAGGCTTTATCGGAGTTTTATTGCTCATAATATTTATGGCATGGTTTGTACTTAAATGCATTCCTCTATCAGAGCAAGAACAAAATGCAAAAATTAGTAGCAAAATGGAAAGACAACGGCTTCGATTGGCTCAAGAATTTGATAGGTACACTCTAGAGGAACAAGCACGATTGCCAAAATATGATTCCCGTAAATATGCCCTAATTAAACGTAATAGCAGATTCTGGTTAATACCTAGAGAATATTTTAGTGATAATGGTTTTCATATAAGGTGGCCAAATACGGTAAATAGGCTACTAAAAAGAAATTGGGAAAATAAATCTAATAAAAAATACCCTATTGTGCGAGTCTTGATGGAGTCACGACAATTTAATGCATCTACAGGTTATGCAGGTAATGATAAATTTCTAAATGTAGAGCCATGCAAAAATGGAAATGATTGGTTTATTTGGAATGGAATAAATGTTCGGATATACCCGAGTGATGTACCTAATCTTTCAGATAGGCAGCGTTTAGATATATGTTTAACAGTATTGAAAATACTCAATGAGGAAATAAAGGAAATAAGTTAATTAACTTTAAGATTTCCTTAAATTAACATAATACACGTTATACGAAATTCTTTTGATTTCCTTTTTAAATCATAATTTTATTGTATATAGGCAAGCCCAATCATTAGCGATTGGGCTTTTTAATTCATATTTAACGTTCCACGCTTCATTTTGGTACAACTTTGGATGAATTTATTGAGTTGAGCTAATCAATTTTTTTCTTGAATTAACTTTGCTGTGCTACAAACTTCTCAATCGCTACCCGTGCAATCTCCGCATCTTCAAAAGACTTTACACCAGACACACCCATCGCACCGACCAGTTGCCCTTCATACATCAGTGGCTCACCACCTTCTAACATGCCTGAAAAACTCTGCATGGTTAAAAAGCCCATCTGGCCGCCTTTAATAATATCTTCAAACAGTTTAGACGGACGGCGACTGATGGCAGAACATTGTGCTTTTTCAACCGCCAGATTTGCAGTCATTGGTGCTGCCCCATCCATACGTTTCATGGCCAGTAAACTGCCCGTTTCATCCACCACGGCAATACTGACATTAAAGTTATGCTGTATCACATATTGATGCGCTTCATTTAATAGAAATTCAGCATCACTTAAAGTCATATAATGTTTGGTTTTCATTTTGATCTCGAATTAACTGAAGCTTCCCTCTCCTTTTAGGAGAGGGTTAGGGAGAGGTATAAATTTACGCTTTCATCTCAGCAAAAGTGGCTTTTGCCGCCTGAATGGTAAACTCGATATCTTCATCGCTGTGCGCGCTTGAAATAAAGCCGGCTTCAAATGCAGATGGCGCCAAGTTCACACCACGCTCTAACATGCCGTGGAAGAATTTACGGAAAGCATCGACATCACATTTCAGCATCGAGTTAAAGCTGGTGATGTCTTCCTGATCGGTAAAGTACAGACCAAACATTGCACCCACTTGCTGGGTTTTAAACGCAATACCGGCTTCATCTGCCGCTGCCTGTAAACCGGCCAGCAGTTTTTCCAGTTGTGTACTTAATTTTTCATAGAAGCCTGGCTCACGCAGATGTTTAAACATCTCGATACCGGCACGCATCGCCAGCGGGTTCCCCGACAATGTTCCGGCCTGATACACCTTACCCAGTGGCGCAATACATTCCATCACTTCGCGTTTACCACCAAAAGCACCGACCGGTAAGCCGGCACCAATGATTTTACCCAAGGTGGTTAAATCTGGGGTAACGCCATAATGCGCCTGCGCACCGCCTAAGCCGACACGGAAACCGGTCATCACTTCATCAATAATAAACACCGAGCCATGTTCATCACAGACATCACGAATGGCTTGCAAGAAACCATCAATTGGCGCAACCAGGTTCATGTTACCGGCAACCGGTTCCACAATCACCCCGGCAATTTCTGAACCAAACTTGGCAAAGCATTCTTTTAAGGTGGCAATATCGTTATATGGCAGGGTTAAGGTGTGTTTGGCAAAATCCGCAGGAACACCGGCAGAGGTCGCTTCACCCTCATCTTTGGTTAACAGGCCAGAACCGGCTTTCACCAGTAATGAATCTGAGTGACCGTGGTAACAGCCCTCAAATTTCACGATCTTGTCACGGCCGGTATAACCACGTGCCAGACGAATCGCGGTCATGGTCGCTTCAGTACCGGAGTTGGTCATACGCACCAGTTCAATTGATGGCATGATGTCACAGATAATATCGGCCAGCGTCGTTTCATGAACGGTTGGCGCACCAAAACTTAAACCGTCTACCGCAGCATCCTGCACCGCTTTAATAATCGCTGGATGGGCATGACCCAAAATCATTGGCCCCCATGAACCAACATAATCGACATAGCGTTTGCCATCTACATCATATAAATATGCGCCTTGGGCTTTTTCAATAAAGACCGGCGTGCCGCCTACACCATTGAACGCACGCACCGGTGAGTTCACGCCACCTGGAATATGTTTGCTGGCTTGTTTAAATAATTGTTCTTGCTTTGGAGATAGGCTCATGAATCGACTCAACTCAAAATAAAATCAGACAAAAATTTCGGCTTAAACCGCCTTTTTAAATAGTTCAGACCAGTCATATACGCGTTGAGCAACGGTATGCATCGGACGACCTAATATATCACTAATCACCGCACAAAGGTCGGCACCAGCATCAATCACCTGCTGACCATTTTCAACGGTTAACCCCCCAATCGCGCAGATCGGTACATTCAGTTTTGCTTTGGCCTGCTTTAAGGTTTCCAGACCAATATTGCCGGCTTCCGGCTTGGTATCGGTGGCGAAAATTGCCCCAAATGCCACATAGTTAGCGCCATCGGCAATGGCCTGCTCTGCCAGTTCAAGTGAATTGTTACAGCTGCGGCCAATCAGGACATTCTTCGGTAAACGTGCTGCGGCTTCGACAATTGAGCCATCATCCTGACCCAAATGCACGCCGACACCATATTTTACCGCAGCTTCCAAATCATCATTAATCACAAATGGCACTTTGTACTGTGCACACAATGACTTCATATATTCAATTTCATAAGCCTGATCTTCTTTTGCCACCTTTTTACGGCGATATTGCAAGACTGCAACTTCATAGGTCGCCATTGCACCTTCAAGTTTAGCCAAGAGCAGTTCAATCGGATCATCATTGGTAATTAAATATAAGCCACGCATTTTGCCTGCCTGAAACACCTCAAAAAATTGGCTCTCATTATTACATAGTTACAGCTCAAGAGCAGGCCTTGCCTGTATTTTCGCTGATGCTTTGTTTCAGTTCAGATTTTTATGCAAAATCCCTAGTATTGGGGATAGAGTCAGCGCCGGTTTCGGTATTTACTAGGACTCACAATAATAACGATATAAGTTTTTGTTTTTTATTTTTTTATATCAATAACAACCAACGTGCATTCATGGTCTCATGGACGTACTAGAATTTGATGCCAGGACGCATTTGGGGAAATGTGATCAAACGCTAGTACGTCCACACTCTTTTGACTCTCTTCATTCTTTTTATTTCAATGATTCCAGCTATAAAAAAAGCCCGGAGAAAGGTCACTCCAGGCTTGGAAAGTTAAAAACTGATGTCATCAAAGTGTCATACACTCTGCATTGCTTCAATTAATAGAACATTCACTCTACAATTTCAATGAATTTTTTGACCATTCATCTTATTTTTGACCGAAAGTTTTAGTTTTGCTCGAAAAATGAAGATTAGCTGTCAATTTTATCCAGTGCGCGGTCTTTAAGACTCAGGTTGCCGCGCAGAATGTCGGCAAACATTCGCCAGTCAGAAATAAAGCTATACAGCGGCTGTTTAAAGCTGGCCGGCTTGTTTTTTTCAAAGAAAAAATGACCGACCCAGGCGCAGGCATAACCGGCCACCAGTCCATAGACAAAGTAACGTGGCTTACGCTGCCTGACCATTTGCGTCAGGCAAATCAGGCCGATACCACTGCCCAGCATATGCAGACGCCGGCTCATGATATTGCGGTGTTCGGTTAAATAAAAACGATAAAACTCGTGATAATTTTGAATTGGACCTTGAGGCGTGTCATCCGGTTTTTTTGCCCATTCGGTGTTGAGGGGTGCGTTCATATTCATCATCCTGATGCTTTGTTCTTGCTCAAATTACCGCATTTTCTGTACAAATAAAAGCCACTTTGCTTGTGCTATTTTTCTAGCTGCTTTTTTCAGGACAGATTTTGGTTACAATCAGAAGCCTTAAACAATGAACGCCTTTTCTGGACACTTGATAATAATTTGGTATAGCGGCGTCATCTGCCAGAAAGCCAATTTTTTGCTGTATTGCTCAATTTTTTAGGACCAATTGAATGACCGAGATTGAATTAAAATTTCAAATTCCTGATGCGCGCCGTAATGCCTTACTTAAAGCGCTGGATCCTAAGAAATCTGAAAGCATTTCGCTGCAAGCCCGATATTATGACACTGCCGATCGCCTGCTGGCACAGCATGGTATTGCGCTCAGACAACGCTTGGAAGGCACTCGCTGGGTGCAGACACTAAAAGCCGGTAAAACCCATATTGAACGTTTTGAACATAATCATGACCTGGGCGAACTGCCACAGCCACCTGCGCTTAATTTAAGCATTTACGATGCCGCTCCTGAAGCCAGACAGCTACTAGATACAGTCCTCACGCAGACTGAAAGCCCGCTGCAACTGCAATTTGAAACCGATATTACGCGTACTTCGCGTGTTATCCAGCTAGATGAAGTCGAGATTGAAGCCAGTTTAGATGTGGGCTGTATTCGCAGTGGTGAACGTGAATATCCCGTCCATGAAATTGAGTTTGAATTAAAATCTGGTTCGGTGCAGGCACTGCTGGCCTTCTGTTTTGAATGGGTCAAGAAATACCAGCTCTGGTTAGATGTACGCAGCAAGGCCGAAATGGGCAATTTGCTGGCTTTAGACTTACAAGTCAGCCCGCCGCGTCTGGCAGAAGAATTCCGTTTAAATAAAAAAGCCTCGGCCGATCAGAATTTAAGATTGTTAATTGCCCAGCAATTGCAGCATTTACTGCCGAACATTGCGGCCATTTCAGCCGGTGTTAATGAAGCCGAGCATATTGTGCAGGCACAGAATGCACTAAATCAGCTGTATTTAACCGTGCATTTGCTCAAAGACTGGAGTGCGTCTATTTCGGAAAAATGGGCCAATCAGTTACTGGCGTTTAGACAGCAGTTTGACCAGCTGCAACATTTAGAGCACATGCAAAATACCCTCGGCACCTTTTTGCAGAACCCGAATACCGCCTCGAATCTGGCCAAAGATATTTTATATGCCAAAGAGAAACTGGCCAATCTGGTGAAATCGACCCAGAATGTACATCATTATCTGGAACTGTTGATGTTTAGCCTGGATGAAGATGCCTCCCACCCTGCGCAGGATTTAAAACAGGCCGCCCAGCAGACTTTGCAGCATCAATATAAATTACTGCAAGAACAGCTAAACCAGACCAGCCAGACCGATTTTGACAGTCTGGATCAGCTGGCGCAGAAAATTAATGCCCTGAAATTTATTTTCCCGGTACTCACCACGATCTATGATGTTAAAAACCTGCAAAAGTACAGCAAAGCCCTGAACGATGCCCAACTGGCCGCGCAGGAATATCAGGTTCTTTCCTCCGCTGCGCTGTATATCCAGCAAACCGAGCTGAAAGCCAGCGACTGGTTTGTACTCGGCTGGCTGACCGCAAAACAGGAAGTCCATGCGCAAGCTTTGCTGGATGCCACCGAACAATTCCTGGTCAGCCGCAAATTTATTAAGTAAGTTCAGCCACTCTCCGCTCCGGCCAGACAAAAGAATACGCTTTATGGCTACTTTTTATGCATGGCTTGGCCTATAGTAAGGTCAATCAAGAATAAAAATTGCAGGAGTTGGTTATGGCGGAAATCGAACTGAAATTTCAGGTGCCGGTGCATCAGCGCCGCGCCTTTGAAAAAGCCATTGCCAAGAAAAAAGCCGTGCCAATGCAGCTGTGGGCCAAATATTATGACAGTCCTGAGCAGCAGCTGGCACAGCATGCCATCGCCCTGCGTCAGCGTCTGGAAGGTCAACGCTGGTGTCAGACCTTAAAAGCACCGGGGCAGCATCATTTTGAGCGTTTTGAACTGGAACTGGCCCTCGGCCCGGATGAACCGGAGCAGCTGGATCTAAGCCTGTATCAGGAACATAAACAGGCGCAAACCTTGCTAAAACAGGCGCTGGAGCTGAAAAAGGCCGATTTAAAAAATACCGGTCTGGAGCTGCAATTTGAAACCGATGTGCAACGCCTGATTGTGCTTGAACAAGTCAAAGACAGTGCAATTGAACTGGCGTTTGATCAGGGCGAAGTCCGCACACCAACAGCACAAAGCGATATTTACGAAGTCGAGTTTGAACTGAAACATGGCGATGTTAGCGACCTGATTGATTTTGTGCAGCCATGGGTAAAACGCTATCAGCTCTGGCTTGATGTTCGCAGCAAATCACAGCGCGGTCAGATGCTCAAGAATCAGCAGGACATCTTGCCCGTTCAACATCAAACACCTTTTAGCCTCGATAAACATGATTCGAGTAGCCGCGCGCTGGCCAAAATTGTCAGCAACTGTCTGACTCATTTATTACCAAATGCCACGGCGATTGCCGACAATCATTATCAGAGTGGTCATGTACATCAGGCCCGTGTGGCCATTCGCCGTTTACGCAGCGCGCTGAAAATCTTTGGTCACTGGTCCGAACAGGTACAACCCGAATGGCAAGCGCAATTGGCAGAACTGTTCCGGCAACTTGGTTCCACCCGCGACCGCGATGCGCTGAGTGAAAGCCTGATGCCACGTCTGGCCAAGGCCGGCTCTCCCCTCGCGGAACTGCCAGCAAGTAGCGAAAGCAGCGATGAAATTGATGCACTATTTCGCGCGCCAGAAACAGTGCGCCTCTTGCTGGAGCTGCTACAGTTTAGCCAGTGCACAGCACATGAAGATGATCAATCGCTGAAAAAACAGGTACGGAAACAGCTTGCAAAAATGCACCGGCAAATTTGTCAGGATGCCGTGCAGTTTGAACATCTTGACAGTGAACAGAAGCACCGTACCCGCAAACGAGTCAAACGCCTGCGTTATTCAGTCGAGTTTATTGCCTCTTTATTTGAAGCGGATGCCGTCAAACAGTATCTGAAAGCACTGAAACCGGCACAGGAATCTTTGGGGCAGTTTAATGATCTGGTGGTGGCCGAAGCCCTGTTTCAACATGAGGTTCAGCAAAACCCACAGGCCTGGTTTGTTCTGGGCTGGATTGCTGCCGAGCAAAAGCATGTTCTGGCCGAAGCCCAGCAGCATTTGCTGGAATTTACCCGCAGCAAAACCTTCTAGTCGGACTAAAGCCCAGCACGGAGATAATCATTTAGCGGTACTTGCCAAATACCTTCCAGGTACCGTTATCGGCCAGCGGATCATGATAACTATCGCTCCGCTGCTTGCGCGGTTTTTCCCGGGCATCCACCAGCTGAAAATGCGGTTCGACACTCAGCACAATACCGTTGACATAAAAACGGGTGCGGGTGTATTCACTTTGCCCATGCTGAAACACATAGGTACGCAAATCAATAAACTCACGGTGTGCCACCAGTGCGGCGCTGTCGTCACTCTCCAGCCACTGTTTCATCGCCAGCATCTGCGTAGCATCAAACTGGCCGCACTTTTCCATCAAGCTGGCCAGACCGCGAAAAGTTTTTGATTCTTTGGCCCGGGTTTTATTAATCCGGATTCGGTCAACATGAAAGAAAAATAAAGGCAGGTTTAAGTGACTTGGCAGATGAATGGCATCCAGCACTTCATCTTCCATAAAGGGCTGAAACAGCTCTTGTGCCCGCTCAATCAATCCGGACCATTGCTGGAAATAGGCTTCAACTTCAGCCGGATTGCCATAATAAATTGGCAGCCCTTCTACATTGGCCAGATGTGCCGGCGGCCAGATGTTTTGTCGCAGCAGCGCAATATCACTTTTTAGACTTTGAACCGCAATTGCATCTTGCATCGTGATTCCTTTTTCTTGCTTAGGCTATTTTTAGAGTAAGACAAAGGTTTAGTTTCTGCAAGGCTTTGCCTATAATTATTGTTTATGATTTTAGCTTAGGAAAAAATTCATGGTTCAAAAGATTGAAGCAACCGATGTTACCGAAGAAGAAGCGTTAAATGCTGCTTTCTTTGAACGTGCTGATGAATTTATCAAACAGGCCAACGAATTTTGTCGCGTCGAAAAAGGCTCACAGGAACAACCGGCGGAAAAACGCGGTCAGGTCAGTGCTGCCATGTTGTTCGGCACGGCGCGTTTTAATACCTGGGTCGCAGCCAATAACTTCAAAGATGGTGAGGAAATGCGTGCTGCCAAAGATCAGGTCATGTCCTACATTTTGCAGCAGTTCCAGATGATGCTGGAAGACAATTATGATGAATACTGTGAACAGTTCGAGAACTATTTACGTTTCCGTCGTAATGAAGAATTTCACAGCAATAAACACAAACATGATCACGATCATTAAATTGCTAAAAAAAGTCCACCCTGTTGGGCTTTTTTAATGTCATCTTTTCGATAAATACCCTTTTCTTTTTTGCAGACTTGGCTTTGAATAAAATAGACATCTTCAAGGATCAAACCAACCTGCTATGCAAAATCTTGGATTTGCACTGATTGATACGCATATTCATCAATGGGACCCGTATAACACACCACACAGCGCACGCTTGGCGGTCAAGCTGCTGGGGAAATATCCACGCTTACTGGATAAAACCATCCGTACGCTAAAATCCAAAGCGCTGATTGACACCCTGGGACATACCCAGCATGTCACTGCCCCCTATTTGCCCGAACATTATTGCCGCGATGTCGGCTTTTATCCGGTTGAAAAAGTGGTGCATGTCGAGGCCAGCTGGCATGACCACAAAGGCAAAGGTGTGGTTGGAGAAACCCGTTTTATTGAATCGCTGGATTTTGCCAAAAATGGTATCCAGCTGGGTGCAGTGGTGGCCACGGCCGACCCGCGTGACAGCCAGTTCAAGCAGATTCTGAAAATGCATCAGAAAGCGGCGCCGCAACATTTTCGCGGGATTCGTAAAATGGCTGCGGTTCATGAAGATAAAGACATTTATGCCTGGGCCGATGATCCGCATTTATACCGTGACAAAAAATTTCTGAAAGGCTTTGAACTACTGGCACAGCATAATTTAAGTTTTGATGCCTGGGTCTATTCCAGCCAGCTGGAAGATGTGATTGCCCTGGCAAAACAGTTTCCGGAAACCTCAATTGTGCTGGATCACCTCGGTACACCGGCCGGTCTGTTTGGTCCGGTCGGCTCGCATACCGGTATTACCCAAACTGCGCGCGACAATATCCTGTTTCGCTGGCAGGAAGACCTGGCAGAACTGGCGCGCTGCCCGAATGTCTATACCAAATTGTCCGGGCTGTTCATGCCGGTACTGGGTCATCAGTTTCATCAGCAGCAACGGCTGGCCTCAAAACAGGAAATCATTGATTTAACTGCCCCGCTGATTCAGCATGCGCTAAAAAGTTTTGGTATGTATCGGGTGATGTTTGGTTCCAATTTCCCGATGGATCGGGTCAGTAGCGACTTAGTCACGATTATTGATGCCTTTAGCGATGTGGTGGCAACGTATCATCCGCAGGCATTAGCGCAGGTGTTCCATGATAATGCCAAACAATTCTATCGGCTCTAATTCTCTATGATAAATTCACCTCATACTTACTCATAGCACCTATAAGGATTGCTGGCAGATGGGATCAGTGCCAACATAACCGGCTTCATAAAAATCTCCCATTTAGGGAGATTTTTTATATGAATGATCTGTAATCAGCACTTATTTTACCGGCTGACCATATTGATCAGCCATGACTTCGACCCAATGTTGCGGCAGCAGATATTTCTGGATCACCGCATCAATATCGGCTTTGCTGAGTCGGGCAATGGCCTGATCACGTTTTTCCCGATACGGTAAATCACGGTCAAGTTCCAGCTGTGCCACCAGCATCCGGTGAATACGGCGCTCATCTTCCAGCGCTGTGACACGCTGTTTCAGAATGTCAGCCTTGGCCGCCGCTACTTCCTGTGCAGTCACGCCATTTTTGCGCAACTCCTGAAAGACTTTATGTACCGCCTGCGACAACTGCGCCGCTTTACCGGCAGTATAGTTGGCACTCACACTGAGGGCACCGGAATTTTCAAAGCTGCTTAAACTGAGCGAACTGCCAAAACTGTAGACCAGCGCATTTTTTTCACGCAGCTCTTGCGCCAGACGTGAGGTCAGTTGTGAGTCCCCTAAAATATGACTCATGACCATTAATGCGGCTGCATCGGGATGATCATTTCCCACGGGCAGGGTCATCACGCCCTGATAACTGCCAAACTCACGCTGTTCGGACAGTACATGCTGTTTTTGCGCCGCATAGCTGTTATACGGCACGCTTAAACGCTGATACGGCTGTGCTCCGTTCCAAGTGGCAAACTGCTGTTGCAACAGCTTGAGAACCGGCTTGGCCTCATAATCGCCGGTAATGGCAATCCGGGCATGATCCATGGCAAAAAACTGCCGATACAGCTGTTTGACTTTCTCATTGCTGGCCTGGGTCAACTGCTGCTTGGCAAATTCCGGCTCGAAGTGATAACGCAAATCTCCCGGCTGATAACGCTCGATCAAACGTGCCATATTTAAGGCAGCCACGGTTTCCGGCTCGGTATACGGCCGGTCCAGACTGGCCAGACTTTGTGCCTTGATCAGATCAAACTGGGCCTGTTCAAACAGCGGCTTTTTCATGATTTCCAAAACAAATCTGAAAAACTCATCAAATTTATCTTTTTTGGCCACAATCGAAATGGCCACGCCATTGCTATTGGCCTGTGCCGAAGCTGAACCACCGGCGTCAATCGATTTGTCGGCAATATCCTGCAGGCTGTACTGATCTGAGGCACGCAGCATTAAATAGGCCATCAGGTCAATAATCTCGCCCTGATTAAACAGCGATTTTTCATTGCCAAAATCGACTATAATGGTGGCGTAGGTTTTATCGTCCCGGGTCGAGGTGGGAAACAGTGCATATTTCATGCCATTGGCCAGTGTGCCACGCTGGATTTTGGCTTCAGTCTGGCTTAAGGCCTGTTTGGATGTGTGCAGATACTGCTGAATTTCCTGCTCATAGCTGCTGATGTCTTTGAGTGGCTCGGCCTGTACATCCATTTGATCGAGGGTTTTCAGCGGTTCAGCAGCCTGCTGTTGCTGGGCCTTTTTCTGCTCTTCTGGTGTCGGCTGAATATGCCCGCGCATACGATGTTCAGGAATCAGGAATTGCTGTAAACGTGTATTGACCTGATCCACCGTTAAGGCCTGTAATTCCTGTTGATGGACAAAATACTGTGCCCAGTTGCCCTGCTCCGATACCACATAATCACTTAGCATACCGGCAAGAGCACTGGCATTGCTAAACAGACTGTCCTGGCTATTACGAATCAGGGTTTTGACCCGGTTCAGCTCGGTCTGATTAAAATTTTTGCCCTGCTCGACACCCTGCTGCAAGGCAGTTTCAACCTGCTTGGCATTATGAGTCGGTGCATACAAGGCACCCATAAAGACCAGATTAAAATCCTGATCCAGCCAGGTGGTCGATTGCACCATGGTGCTGATACCGGTTTCAACCATGCCCTGATACAAATGCCCGCTCGGCTGCATGGTGTATAAATACGGCGCCAACGCCAGAGCGGTTTTATGCTGGCCGTTCTGACCATTTAAATAGATATTGAACTTGGCCAGCTGGCTGCCTTTTTGCACTAAAAAATCCCGGTTTTTGATGGTACGGGCATCCAGCACTGGCACCTTGACCTGTGCCGGAATCTGGCGTTTGGCCAGCGGACTAAAATGCTGATCAATCTGCTTGAGTACCTGCGCTTTATCAAACTTGCCGGTCAGCACCATCACGGCATTATTCGGTGCATACCAGTTACGATAAAAACGCTGCAATTCCGGCATCTGAATCGACTGCAACTCATTCAGATCACCAATCGGTAAACGGCCCAGATACTGGTTGCCATAGGCCGCTTTCCAGACCTGATCCATTAACACCGCATAGGGCTGATCCATACGCACTTCGCGTTCACGCTTCACAATTGCGATTTCTGCCGGCACAAATTTTTCTTGCAGCACCAGCTTGTCCATACGCTCGGCTTCAAGATAAATCATCTCATTAATGGCTGTCTGATCTGGGCGGATGGTGTTCAGATATTTGGTCGAGTAGTAATCGGTGCTGGCATTATTGCTTAAGGTGTACTGGTTTAAACGGCGCTGGAATTCATCTCCCGGGACATTCTGGGTGCCTTTAAACGCCAGATGTTCCAGTAAATGCGCCATACCGCCTTTGCCTTGGGGATCATTCAGGGAACCGGTAAAGTAGATGGTACTCATCACCACTTTATTTTCTTTGGCATTCGGCGCCAGAATCACCCGAAAACCATTATCCAGCCGGTATTCTTCAATCTGCTGTTCAGATTTTACCAACACCGGCTGGGCAAATGTCGTAGCCCCCACACCCATGATCAGCAAAGACAGGCTGAGCTGTTTAAACCGCATTAACATAATTTTTTCAATACCTTTTACCTGCTGCAGCCGCTTGCATGACTGCAGCATTAAATTGTTTGTTGTTGTGACTTATGTTTGAAAATCACCGGCATACCCAGCGTGATTTCCCTGTTCTGTTTTAATCTAAAAATAACTCGGCCACCAGATATAATTTGGCATAACCGGAAATTTCAATACGCTGCTCTGCTTGTAAGGCACAGTACAGCATTCCGCCTCGCGCCGACGCCTGATAGGCCACCAATTCGGTTTTGCCAGTTTTTTCCGCCCATAACGGCGCCAGACCGGTATGCATGGAACCAGTCACCGGATCTTCATCAATCCCTTTATGCGGGGCAAAGTAGCGAGCAATATAGTCATAGTCCTGAGAGGGCGCGGTCAAGGCCACATCTAGGTCTGTCGCGGTAATTGCGGTGCTGACCTGATGCAGCTCTGCAATCTGCCGGATTTTGGCCAGATCGGGCTGGGCGGCTAACACTGCCTGCTCAGATTCCAGTACCAGAATATAGGCCTGTGCATTTAAATAGACTTCCTTAACCGGCTGATCAATCACATCCAGCAATTGCGCCGGAAATTCATCTTGCAGTACCGGCACACGGGTTGGAAAATTCATGCGGATTTTGCCATCATCATCTTGCGTGACAATAAAAAGACCTAAATTTTTGACATGAAAATGAATGGTTTTGGCGCGAGTATAATCCTTAAACAGTACAAAGCTGCTGGCCAAAGTGGCATGGCCGCAAAAATCGACTTCAACTGTGGGGCTAAACCAGCGAATCTCGAAATTTTCAGCATCCATCGGCTTGACAAAGGCAGTTTCGGAAAGGTTATTTTCCAGTGCAATATTCTGCATTAAAGCGTCATCAAGCCAGTCTTCGACCACTATTACTGCGGCCGGATTTCCCTTAAATAATGCTGTTGTGAATGCATCAACCTGATACATTTTCATGAATCTGTCTCCCGCTGTATTTTGTGCTTTTTCCCAAGCATGCATCAATGATATAAGTTTTAACACCCGGTACAATGCAGAATTGTTGTTTTCCTGCATATCTCAAGAATGATCTCTGATTGAGGAATAAAAAATATGACGCTCCCTGCTGATCTGCAAGCCGTGCCTTTGGAAAAGGCCTATCGTTTGATCAATCATGGTCCGACCGTGCTGGTGTCTGCGCAAGATCAGCAAGAAACCGATGTCATGGCTGCAGCCTGGGCCTGTGCGCTTGAGTTTAATCCCGCCAAAGTTACAGTGGTGCTGGATAAAAGCACCAAAACCCGTGCCATCATTGAACAGTCAGGTTATTTTGCCTTGCAGGTGCCGACCTTAAAACAGCTCAGGATGGTGCATCAACTGGGAAGCATCAGCCTGTTTCAGGAGCCGAACAAGCTGGACCGCTGTGGGGTCGAGCTGTTCCAGTTTGAGCATTCTCCTGTGCCGACAGTGGCCGGATGCGCCGCCTGGCTGATCTGTGAACTTATTCCGGAGCCGCACAACCAGCAAACCCATGACCTGTTTATAGGCAAAGTCATTACAGCCTATGCCGATCAGCGGGTATTTCGTGACGGGCACTGGTATTATCATGAAGTGGCCGATGAATGGAAAAGTATCCACCATATTGCCGGCGGGCATTTTTATAGCATTGGTCAGCCGGTTTCAGTGGAATAAACAGTTGTTAGATTAGCAAACAAATTGGCCAGATCAGCGCGCAACTGTAATAGCCCGCGCGCCATACAACAATATTTTACGCATAATAAAAAGCGCAAGGAATCTGCATGGATGCACAGCAACGCCGCCTCAGCCTGTTTTTACTGCTGGCCACCTGTTTAGGTATCGGTATTTTTCGTTTTTCTTATACCGCCTTATTACCCAGTACCCGTCTGGCTTTTGAATGGAGTAGCGAGTTTGCCAGCCTGTTAGGCAGCGCCAATTTACTCGGTTATTTAATTGGTGCGGTCTGGGCCATGCGCTTAAACCGGCAGCTATTAAGCTGGATTCAGGCCGCGGCCTTTCTCGGCAGTTTAAGTTTATTCTGCTGTGCGTTCGCCGGTTTTGAGGGCAGCTGGTATCTGTTCTGGCGAATATTGTCCGGCATCTGCGGTGGCTGGCTGATGATTCTGGCGCCGAGCGTGGTTGCGCAGCACTGTGAATTGCAGCATCGGTTTAAAATTAATGTGATTGGTTTTAGTGGCATCGGACTTGGTGTGCTGCTCGCCACATTATTTTTGCCCTATTTAGATCATATCTCCACCTCCAGCGCCTGGCTGATTTTATGTGCCTTTGCCGTGCTGTGCAGTCTGGGTTTAATCCTGCTCAAACCCAAAGCCCTACCGGTTAACATCCAAAGCCAGCCTCAAAGCGCTGCTGCTGTGCCCATCAATAAAAAGGTCTTTGCCAGCCTGCTCTTGGTGTATAGCTGTAGCGCGTTTTCCTATGTACCACACTCACTCTTCTGGATTGACTATTTAAGTCAGGTGCAACAACTCAGCCTGTTCTGGATTAATAGCCACTGGATTTTATATGGTCTGGGCAGTGCCTGCGGAGCGGCCTGTGCCTATTTTCTGGCAAAACAGCTCGGCAATTTCAAAGCCCTAAAAATTCTGTATTGCCTGTATGTGGCGGCCATTTTAGCGGCAATCGCGCCTTGGTCAGTGATGACTTTTCTGTCTTCCTTTTTTACCGGCCTGCTGAATCCGGCGGTGGTGTTTCTGACCTCTTATACCCTGCTCCAGCTCTATGGCCTAGCCTATAAAAAGTTATGGGGCATGGCCACTTTATGCTTTGCCAGCGTGCAGCTGATAGGAGGCTTAAGCTTTAGCGGCTTACAAGTCGCCGGCTGGTCTTATCCGCAGCAGTTTTTACTGGCCGGTGCGGTTCTGGCACTGGGAAATCTATATTTTATTTGCAGCCTGCCGGCCACCAAAACACCGGTTTCCACAGCCGAGTTAAACTGATTTAGCTTATTCATCGGTCAGCTCTTGTACCAAATAGGGATAAGGATTCACGGCGCCTTGACCACTGAGATAAATCCCATAATGCAAATGTGGCGGTGTATTTTGAGCATTGCCGCTATTACCGACATAACCAATGATTTCACCGGCTTCAATCCAGTCGCCTTCCTGAATCTCCGCTGCATAATCCTCTAAATGTGCATAATAATGATGGCTTAAGCCCGGACCAATCACCCAGACCACTTTACCCCCAAGGTTGTTGGTGCCCACCCGCGATACAATTCCAGCCGTGGTTGAGCGTACCGGCGTGCCGCGTTTGGCAAAAATATCAGTGCCTTCATGCCGACGCCCTTCACTGCGCGCCGCACCCCAGGTATCACTGATCTGCCTGGCCTGCACACCTTCTACCGGGACCGGTAAAGGCGCCATGAATTCCTGCTGTTGCAATTTCAGATACAGCATCGGATAGCGCATACCGGCGGCATCACCCGAAGGCGGTGGCTGACAGCCGACCAGCAGCACACTCAAACTTAAGCCAAGCGCCAGACCGGCGAGCCGTTTAGAAATCAAGATATTCATGGCACCTGCATCATCAAGGGATGACTTGATCTTAAGGTCTGCTCAGGGGTAGATAAAACACGGTTTTTGTACAGGTTTTGCTGATCTGGGTTTGGAGATGATTCCTCTGCTGCTTTCCGATCTAGATCGTCATGGGCTATATAGATATGACAAAGGCTCTCATCATGAGAGCCTTTGCCAGTAAATCAATTTAAAAACCTATCTGCGCCTTTAGGCGATGAAAAAGTTTTTAAATTGGGGGTGCGACATCATTGCTGACGTTGGTTTTTCTGTTTTTGATTTTGTGGCTGAGGCTGTTGCTGCTGTTGACGTTGATTGTCATTCTGCTGCTGATTTTGTTGACGTTGGTTTTGCTGATTCTGTTGATTCTGCTGGTTTTGTTGATTAGCCATTTCATATCACTCCTGTATCAGTTCGATATGTCGCACAATATGTACAGGTATTACTCTACCGGGTTTTGTTTTTTGCCCAAGTCATAAGCTGTATCAAATTGCCTCAATGTAATTGGGCACATGATTATCCATTACAAATCAAGTGAAAATAGTTTTACTATTTTACCTTAGTCACCCAAAGCATCACTGTGGTTACTTGTCATTATATTGACACACATTGACACAAATGGATGAGAAGATAAGGCATAAAAAACCCGCGTTAAACGCGGGCGGTTGCATCAAATAGATAGCGTTTTATTGGTCCATCTTGTCAATAATCGCCTGACCAAACTCAGAGCAGCGCAGCAAGGTGGCATCTGGCATCAGACGTTCAAAATCATATGTCACCGTTTTGGCTGCAATCGCACCGGATACACCCCGAATAATCAGATCAGCCGCTTCGGTCCAGCCCATATCGCGCAGCATCATTTCCGCAGACAGAATAATCGACCCCGGATTGACCTTGTCCTGCCCGGCATACTTTGGCGCGGTGCCATGGGTGGCTTCATACATATGAATTGCGCCGCCAATATTGGCTCCCGGTGCAATGCCAATCCCGCCAACTTCTGCCGCCAGCGCATCTGAAATATAATCCCCGTTCAGGTTTAAGGTGGCAATGACCGAATAATCTGCCGGGCGCATTAAAATCTGCTGTAAAAAGGCATCGGCAATTACATCTTTAATCATAATCTCTTTGCCGGTTTTCGGATTTTTCAGCTTCACCCACGGCCCGCCATCGAGCAATTCGCCGCCAAAACGCTCCAGCGCCACTTCATACCCCCATTCCTTAAAGGCGCCTTCGGTATATTTCATGATGTTGCCTTTATGTACCAAGGTCACACTCGGCTTGTCATTATCAATCGCGAACTGGATGGCTTTACGCACCAGACGCTGAGTGCCTTCTTTGGAGACCGGTTTAATCCCAATACCACAGTTTTCTTCAAAGCGGATTTTGGTGACACCCATTTCCTCTTTCAGGAATTTAATGACTTTTTTCGCTTCCGGTGAATCGGCTTTCCATTCAATCCCGGCATAAATATCTTCCGAGTTTTCCCGGAAAATCACCATATCGGTCAGTTCCGGATGTTGCACCGGTGAAGGCACGCCTTCAAACCAGCGTACCGGACGCACACAGACATACAGGTCCAGTTCCTGACGCAAGGCCACATTCAATGAGCGGATCCCACCACCAACTGGTGTGGTTAGCGGCCCTTTAATCGACACCACAAATTCACGCAAGACCTCAAAGGTTTCTTCCGGCATATAGGTGCCATAAATCTTGTTGGCCTTTTCGCCGCAATACACTTCCATCCATTCAATCGCACGTTTGCCACCATAGGCTTTTTGTACTGCCGCATCCACCACGGCTTTCATAGTCGGGGTAATATCCACCCCAATCCCGTCACCTTCAATAAAAGGGATAATCGGATTGTTCGGCACATTCAGGGATAAATCTGCATTTACCGTAATTTTGCTGCCATCTGCAGGCACGACGATTTTCTGATAACCCATAATCCTTGCTACTCCCTGTGATTGGTGGGCGGGCAAATCCATACTATTCTTGCCCGGCACCGGTCTTTTTTGGCTGTCTGCTTAATTGTATTTTTAACTCGATGATCTTTTCAGTTTAATCAAAATTTAACCAGCCCGGGATTTATAAGGGAAATGGCCTTATTTCTGTGCTTAATAAATCGGCATATATCCTGTGGCATCTCTCAGCAAGTTTTACATTTCCAATCAAAATCATCTGCTCAGCTTTGCCATAAAGTTCAGGCAGATCAGACAGAATCTGCTATAGTAGCCGGATATTGTGGACCTTCTTTTTGCTCATTGTCACCCTTTCTCTCCCATGCCGGGTTTTATTACAGTTAGCATAAGAATCACACCCAGATTTTTTTATATTTTTTAGCAGGTTACAGTGAAAATAGTTATTCTTAACAAGCCTTATGATGTGCTGTCTCAGTTTCGTCCCGATGAAAAGCACCCAACCATGGCCGACTTCATTGATGATCCGGATTTACGGATTGCCGGTCGTCTGGACATGGATTCAGAAGGTTTAATGTTCCTGACCGATCATGGCGGTTTAAACCAGTTTATTACCAACCCGGCCAATAAAAAGTTTAAAACCTATCTGGTCCAGGTCGATGGTGACATTACCGAAGAAGCGCTAGAACAGCTGCGTAAAGGTGTAGAACTGAATGATGGCATGACCTTGCCGGCCAAAGCGATTAAAGTGGCTGAACCGGAGTGGTTATGGGAACGTCATCCGCCGGTACGTTACCGCGCTTCGGTGCCGACCTCCTGGGCTGAAATTTCAATTTGTGAAGGCCGTAACCGTCAGGTGCGCCGCATGACCGCTGCGGTCGGCTTCCCAACTTTGCGTTTAATTCGCACCAAAATCGGTTCGATTGATCTGGTTCAGCTGGGCCTGCAACCGGGTGAAACCCGTGAAATTGAACCACTGCTCTATAGCGACTTTAAAGATGTACCACCCGAACAGCCGTATCGCTCACGTTCTTATGTGAAGAAACCGGGCGGCACTGGTGGCAAACCGATGCAGAAAAAAGTCAACAAAGATGGTACCGCCAAGAAAAAATCCGGCACACCACGCATCTGGCAAATGGAAGAAGGTGAAAAGCCACGTCGCAAGACCAATGGCACCACCCGTCCCAACACCAAATCACGTGGTCGTCGTGCCCGTTAATGGGGCTGGCATCTGTATAGCTAAAAAAGCTGTTGCAAAGATGCGTTGAATAGACGATGAAAATAAGGCTCCAACGGGGCCTTATTTTTTTGCTTGTATTTTCAGCATCACAATGCTATTTATGATTCACATAATTTTAAATTTAAAATAAAACGTATCTTAAAAAAGGAGTCTGCTATGGATCAGCAAGTTAATCCCATGTTTCATCAGGACCGATTAATGCAGCATCTGGGCGCCCATTTGGTGTCGTTTGGTGAACACAGCGCACAGATTGAATTAAAAATTACCGAGCAGCATTTACAAGGCCATCAAACCTGTAACGGTGCGGTGATTTTTGCGCTGGCGGATGCGGCTTTTGCCATTGCCTGCAACACCGGCGAACATCCGGCGGTGGGTCAGCACTGCGGTATTCATTATTTAAAACCGGGCCTGCTCGGCGATACCCTGACTGCGGTGGCAGAACATAAGGCCAGCAGTGGCCGCAGCGGCATTTATGATATTCGGGTCACGAACCAGAAGCAGCAGATTGTGGCGGAGTTTCGCGGTACTTCCCGCCTGATCATCAAATAAGGTGTGATTACGATAGGGTTTATGACGATAGATCTGTATAAAAAACCGATGCCTGAGCATCGGTTTTTTATAGTATAGATTTCAGACTGTGATTTTACACTTTTAACCAGCGATCCAGTTTGGCCTGATCTTCAACTTTTAATTCAACTTCAGTCAGTTCAGAACCTGCTGCATTCACTTCAAACTGCATCAGTTCATCACGGCGGAAAGCATGTACTGTAAAGCTGCCGCTCTGTTTGGCATACTGTTCGATCAGTTTGCTGCTGGCTTTGAGGCCATCAATGGCAATGATTACATCATGCGCCGACAGACCGGCTTGCGCTGCCTGACCATCACGGCGTGCGGCCTGTACCAGTACGCCTTCCGGTTTATCGGCCAGTTTTAGCCCCAATGGCAAACGCTTGTCATTTTTTAAGCTGTAGCTCAGACCAAATTCCGGGAACAGCTGATCCAGCGGTAATTCTTCGGTGGTGTTAATCAGATGGTTAATCTGCTCAGCCCAGCTATCACCGGTTAATTCCTGACACAATTCATAAATCGTGCGCTCATGCACCTGAATCCCCTGCTGCGCATTGTCATACAGCTTGCGCATTAACTCATCCAGACTAGAGCCACGCAGACGTAAACCAAGATCTAGACACAAGGCCACCAGACAGCCCTTGTTGTAATAGCTGGTGCCGGCATGGTTGGAGTTTTCATCCTGACGGTAGAATTTCACCCAGGCATCAAAGCTTGATTCAGCCACGGTTTGGATTGCCCGACCCGGATTTTGCAAATAACGGTCAATCTGCGCTTTTAATAAAGCAATATAAGACTCCTGATTAACCACACCGCTGCGTAATAAAATCAGGTCATCATAATATGAGGTGAAGCCTTCAAAAATCCACAACAAAGAGGTGTAACCTTCCCGGTTCAGGTCATAATTGACAAAGCTGTCCGGACGGATAAATTTCACCAGCCAGGAGTGGAAATATTCATGGCTGCACAGCCCCAGAAAACGCTGATATTCTTTCGACGGCTCTTCCGGCTCATTGGCTTTTGGCAAGTCATCGCGCGGGGTAATCAGGCTGGTACTGTTTGGATGCTCCAGACCACCATAACTGTTCCCGGTCGCCATGGTCATAAAGGTATAATCCTGAAACGGTGCAGAACCGAACATGGCAATTTCAGTGGCGCAGATTTTTTCCAGGTCCTGCTGCATTCTCGCAGCATTCATGGCATGTTTGCCCGACACCACAAATTCATGTGGAATGCCTGCTGCATCAAAACTAAAACGGGTCTGCTCGGCCAGCTCAAACGGCGCATCAATCAGTTCGGCATAGTTTTTGGCTTTTAAGGTATAACGCCCTTTCACCAGACTTTTGGCCACCAGTCCGGTCGCCAGCTGGAAATGTTTCAGTTCGTTTGGCAGGAACACTTCGACTTCAATCGCTTTATCTTCCTGACCTTCCAGTCCTAAACAGGCACAGGCCGGATTGACATATAACCGGGTCTGATCAACATAGGCACCACGCACCGACAGGTCGTAGGCATAAACATCATATTCCACCGTAATCAGTTCATGATCGGTATTAAACAAACGCCATTTGTTCTTTTCAAATTTCTGGATTTTTAAAATACGCCCGGCTTCATCATAAGCCTTGACCGCTTCAATATGTTTGGAAAATTCACGAATCAGATAGCTGCCCGGAATCCAGGTCGGTAAAGCTAGAACCTGTGTCGGATTGGCCAGAAAGCGCAAAGTGACATGAATAAGATGCTGACGATAATCGTCAAATTCGATTTGATAATGCAACATAATGGGCGATATAAAAGATCAAAGAGATAACTTATCAATTAGCTTAACATTTTTTTGTCATGCAATGCGCAGTCGTCTTCATTGTCGAAAATTATCGCTAGTCAGGCGGCAAAAAAAAGCATAGCATGCCTAAAATTTTTATGTTTATGACCAACGGACTGGTTAAAAAAGGAATCCCCTTGAAACGTGTCATCTACCTGATTGCGCTGCTGTGCTGGCTATGCAGCTCGCTTGCGCATGCCACCTTATTATCTTTTAATCCTGAAACGGTTGAAGCAGAAGCCTGGACCGTGCTTGATCCACAATCGGGTCAGGTCATTGCAGAACACAATAGCCAGATTCAGCGCGCCCCGGCCTCGCTGACCAAGATGATGGTGGCCTATATTGTGCTCAAGGACATTCAGGCCGGCAAGCTGAACGTGGCAGATGTGCTGACCGCAACGTCGGTGGTGAAACAGGTGATGTGGGATGAATCCCAGATGTACCTGAAAGAAGGTGAGCAGATTTCTGTCGATCAGCTACTAGCTGGTTTAATTGTGATGTCTGCCAATGATGCCGCCCTAACTCTGGCCGAACGGATTTCTGGCAGCGTACCGCAGTTCGTGGCACGTATGAATCAGGAAGCACAGGCCTTGGGAATGCAGCATACCCATTTCCAGAATCCGGCCGGGATTACCATGCCGGAACATTATTCTACCGCGGCCGATCTGGCCCGTCTGGCACAGGCGGTCGTCAATGACACTCCGGATTATCTCGCTTATTCCAAACAGACCAGTTTTACCTATAACCAGCGTTATCACCGTGCCACTAACATTCTGCTCAAACAGGACCCGACGGTGGATGGCTTGAAAACCGGTTATACCCGTGCCGCCGGTTATAACCTGGCGCTGACGGCCAACCGTCTCACCCAGAATTTTGATGATCCGAACCGGCGTTTAATTGTGGTGGTTTTGGGTGCCAAAAGTGCATTTAAACGCGCTGAAATTGCCCAGCAACTGATGAACATCAGTTATGCCTACACCCGCAACGAAGTGGCTTTAAAAAACAAGCAGCTGATTGCTGAGTTGCCAGTGGTAAAGTCGACCCTGAAAATGTTCAAGGTTGAAGTGCAGCAACCGAAAATTGTCACCACGTCTTTATATGGCGAAAATAGCGCGATTGATTTAAAACAGTTTGATGTGACCCAGCAGCGCCTGTTTGTTAACGATACCTTCGGTCAGACCCGACTGATTGAACCCTTAACCCAGACCGAAACCCATTTGAATGTCGAGCTGAAAGAAAAGTTACTGACGGCCCCGCTGGCACAGGTGATGCAGCTGGCCACCGTGCATGTTTATCAGAATAACCGCCTGATCAATACCATTCATCTGGAAGAAGAAGTACATATTGCCGAAGCCAGCCTGTTTGAAAAACTGCTGATCTGGCTAAAAAGCCTGTTTAGCTTTTCCTCCAAGGATGAAACCGCAGCCAAAACTTATCCGCTGGTTTAATCCTGTGAACAAGCACAGTGGAAATGCTACATGATGTAAGTTGTCGAACAATCTGAGCCATTTTCCTGACCGGGAGATGGCATAAATTGAGCCTGTTCTTGCATTAAAAATAACAATATAGGTTCATCATGTCAGCATTACATCGTATTGTGATTGTCGGTGGCGGCGCCGGCGGTCTGGAGCTTGCTACCCAACTCGGTCATCGTTTGGGTAAATCGGGCAAAGCGCAGATTATTCTGGTCGATCAGAAACTGACCCACATCTGGAAACCGCTGCTACATGAAATTGCAGCCGGCACGCTCAATCCGCATCAGGAAGAAACCAACTATTTTGTCCATGCTGCCCAGCATCATTATCAGTTTATATTAGGCACCCTGGTTGGCATTGACCGGACCCAGAAAAAGATTCAGCTGCAGGCACCGCAATTTTCCAAAAAAGAGCAGCCACCAAAGCAGATTGACGTGGACTATGATACGCTGGTACTGGCGCTAGGCTCCACTTCCAATGACTTTAATACCGAAGGGGTGAAACAGCATTGTCATTTTCTGGACAGCCTGCCTCAGGCCACGGTGTTTCATCAGGACTTGCTACACCTGTATTTAGAAGCCCAAAATCAACCGCAAAGCCGTGCCCTGAATATTGCCATTATTGGCGCCGGTGCTACCGGTGTTGAACTGGCGGCAGAGCTGTATCAGGCCAAACAGACTTTTGCCCAATATGGTTTAAACCGGATTGACCCGCAGCAGGTTCGGATTACGCTCATTGAAGCTGCCGACCGGATTTTACCAGCGCTGTCGCAGCAAATTTCCCGGCATACCCAAGTCCAGCTGGAGCGCTTTGGTATTGAAGTGCTGACCCAGCATCGGGTGGCCAAAGTCGATGAAGAACAGGTTTATTTTGCTGCAGGTAATCCGCTAGAAGCAGAAATTAAAGTCTGGGCTGCCGGAATTCAGGCCCCGGAAATTTTTAAACAGTGGGATGATTTTGAAAAAGATCATCTGCACCGTTTAAAAGTCTATGCCACCTTACAGACTTATACCGACCCCAACATTTTTGCCTTTGGCGATTGTGCCCATTGCCAGCCCAAAGCCGATGAACCGGTGCTGGGTCCGCGTGCGCAGGTGGCCAGTCAGCAGGCCAGCTTTCTGGTTCGTGCCCTGAGCCAGCACGTGAATGGGAAACCACTGCCGATGTTTAAATTCTCCGACAAAGGCTCGCTGATTTCTTTAAGCCAGCATACGGCCGTGGGTGAATTACTCGGTCGGGTCAATGTACAGGGCATAGTCGCCAAGTCGATGTATGTGTCTTTATACCGGCTACATCAGGCCACCATTCATGGCTATACCCATGCCGGGGTGCTGACCGCCAAAGACATGCTCGGCAGAAAAATTGGCCCTAAAATAAAATTGCATTGAAATTTTATCGACTGCCCCAATATCTGGGAAAATGTCATAAAAAAGCCAAATGTGAGTTTTTTGAGTAAAAGTATTCAACAAATTTGCCTTTTCACTTTATGATGTACCCTTAGAAAACTAAATGGATCTATAACATGACTGCTATTGCAAATGACCTCGTGGTTTCTTTCCACTACACATTGACTAACGCAGAGGGTGAAACTCTCGACCAATCTCAAGGTGAACCACTTGCCTATTTGCATGGTGCGGGTAACATCATCCCTGGTCTTGAAAAAGCCCTAGAAGGTAAAACTGTGGGTGAAAAATTCACTGTAAACGTACCTGCTGCTGAAGGTTATGGCGAATACAACCCTGACCTGGTTCAAGAAGTTCCAGCGCAAATGTTCCAAGGCGTAGACAGCATTCAGCCTGGCATGCAGTTCCAAGCACAAACTGATGATGGCGTACAGATCGTAACGGTTAAAGCAGTTGAAGGCGAAAACGTAATCGTTGATGCAAACTTCCCGCTTGCTGGTCAAGACCTGACTTTTGAAGTTGAAATCGTAGAAATCCGTGAAGCGACTCAAGAAGAGTTAGACCACGGTCACGTACACGGTGTTGGTGGTCATCACCACTAATCTTGTGACAAGATGGAAAAGGCAAAGTCTGACTTTGCCTTTTTTTATGCCTGAATTTTAGTGGGTGAATAAACCATCACGATGCTGATTCGCCCGCTGCAGACAAGGCTTGGGCCAGATTGTGTTTGGCCTGTGCTTCATAATGCTGCTGAAAATACCGGGTCTGATATAGCGGTTGCATCTGATAAAACTGCATCAATACCGCACGGCGCTTGTGCTGATAAAGATTCTGCTCGACCCAGGCATATTCCTGATGAATCTGTTGCTGATATTCAGCAAAACGTGCTGGCGGCGCAGCCAGAATCGCCAGATCAATATCCAGCAAGGCATTTAAGTCAGGCTCATCACTGGGCTGATGCTGCCGGGTCGCGAGAATCCAGCGGCTCACGGTTTCCAGTTGTGCTGCCGTTAAAAAATCTGCACATAACTGCTGGCACAATGTCGCACTTTGTGCTTCATTGTCCTGCGCTTTAGGATGATAGACCGCATCATGAAACCATAACGCCAGCTCGACCAGCGATAGTTGCTGCAACTGTGTGCGAATCTGATCGAAATGCTGCAGACACTCCAGAATATGCTGCACGCCATGATAGTGCCGCTGCGGCTCACTATAGGCCGCCAGCAGCCGCGCATACAGCTGCTGCGTCTGGCAGCGATTCAGCGAAAACTGCTGAGCGCAGCGTTGCCGATACAACTGAAAATCAGCAAATTCTGATTGCATGGCACGCACTCCCCTGTTTATGTGGCTTGCTCATCTCGCTTAAACACCAGCTCACCTTTTAGGGAGCTGTCAGCATCGAAATAATAGCCATCGCTATTAAAGCCTTTTAAATCTTCAGCACGTTCAATTTTATTTTCGATGATATAGCGCGCCATCAGGCCACGGGCTTTTTTGACATAGAAGCTGATGACTTTATATTTGCCATTTTTCTGGTCTAAAAATACCGGCTTGATGATTTCTGCCTGAATCTTGCTTTCTTTCACCGATTTATAATATTCATCCGAAGCGATATTCACCAGCAATTCAGACTTGGCCGCAGCCAGATCTTCATTGATCAGATCAGTAATGATGGTGCCCCAGAATTCATACAAATTGCTGCCACGCGGATTTTTCAGCTTGGTGCCCATTTCCAGACGATACGGCATCATTAAATCCAGCGGGCGCAATAAGCCATACAGACCTGATAACATACGCAAATGTTGCTGTGCGTAATCAATGTCCTGATCCTTCAGGCTATAGGCATCAAGACCGGTATAGACATCGCCTTTAAAGGCAAACAGCGCCTGACGCGCATTGGAAAAATCAAAATCGGCCTGCCAGTCGCGGAAGCGTTCTACGTTTAAATTGGCAATTTTTTCGCTCACACTCATTAAATTGGCGATTTCTGAAGCAGATAGCGTACGACTAACGTCGATAAGTTCTTGTGAATGCGCTAATAGTCTTGGTAAGGTGTGGCTGTCGGTGGGTAATGCAGATTCATAATCTAAAGTCTTAGCAGGAGAAATTAAGGCGAGCATACACATCCTGATCAAAAAGTGGTTAAAAAATAATTAATCAAACTATAACAGTCAGCTTATTTTAATGCCAATCTGTGTTTTTCCTAAACATAATCGGTAAAATAATCGATTCTCCTGCCATTATTCGATTATCTTATGTCCGAGCAAATTTTCATTCCAGGTCCTGTGGGTCGAATTGAAGTTTTCGTAGATTATCCACAGGGTGAAGTGAAAGGATTCGCGGTTGTCAGCCACCCCCATCCATTGCAAGGCGGCACCCCGCAACACAAAGTTCCTGCATTATTAGCACAAATGTACCTAGAGCGCGGCTGCGTGGTATATCGCCCAAGCTTCCGCGGTTCAGGCCAGAGTGAAGGTGTGCATGATGAAGGCTTTGGAGAAACGGACGATATTCTAGAAGTCATCAAATATGCGCGCAGCCAGCACATTGGCCTGCCGTTCTATGCCGGCGGTTTCAGCTTTGGTGCGCATGTGATGGCAAAGAGTTATGCAGCGCTACCGGTTGAATTACAGCCAAAACAGACCATTTTATGCGGCTTGCCGACTGCGACAGTAGCTGGTGTACGTCACTATGTAACTCCTGAAATTAAAGGTGACATCCTGTTTATTCATGGCGAAGCCGATGATGTGACCCTGCTCTCGGACATGATTACTTGGGCCAAACCACAGCGTCATCTGGTTACCATTTTACCGGGCGCTAACCATTTCTTTACCGGCTATTTAAAACAGCTGCAGATTGCAATTACCCGCTTCCTGGCCTTAGGCTAAAGACAAAAACCCATCTGCTGATGGGTTTTTTTATGGGAGGAGATCAGTGACGGTACTGTTAATTTTAAAATGGATACAGACGAAATGGCTTCGCAATTCCAATCTGGGATTGTTTTAATTTTTCCATTCAAAGGCCGTAAAGTTTTCATCCTGTTTTAAGGTCTGCTCGACCGCCTGGGCCAGCTGATTTAGCAAGCTTTGCGATTCAATACGGTCAAACCAGTCCTGCTCTTCTTCCGGATAAGACAGGATTTCACACACCAGTCGTCCTTCGGCATCGCGGCTTTCACAGCTCACGCTTAAGGGCAAAGGATGATCTTCCACACTAACCGCAATTTGTGCGCCACTTTGCGGCAGGGTTTCAAAGCCGTGCTGGTTTAACTGTCGGGCCAGCAAATCTGCCACATAGTTCTGGGCAATCTTACAGTCCTGTAATTCGGCCTTGTTATCACATTGTGCGGTAAACTGGAGTGTTTTCATAAACGACCCTACTGCTGTTCTTGTTGTATTTTTAGCATAAGCAATATAAAGCAAACAGCCAAGCAAAAGCTTGGCTGTTTTGGGTTATTTTTATCTTTATTCGGTCACTTCAATCTGCAGACCGGCCTGAGCGGTCAATTGGGTAAAGGTCGGGAAGCTGGTCGCGACCGTTTCTGTTCCTACAATTTTAATCACTTCCGAGTTACGTAAACCGGCAATCGAGAAGCTCATGGCAATACGGTGGTCATGATGCGACTCAATTTCACCGCCGGTGAACACAGGTGACCAGTCACCTGCTTTACCCTTGCCTTCAATGATGATGCCATCTTCAGTTGGGGTACAGTCGATACCCATGGTTTTCAAGCCATCTGCCATCACCTGAATCCGGTCAGATTCTTTAACGCGAAGCTCGGCTGCACCAGTCAGTACAGTCTGGCCTTCCGCACAGGCGGCTGCAATAAACAGCGCCGGGAATTCATCAATCGCCAGTGGCACCTGATCTTCCGGAATATGAATGCCTTTTAAGGTACGGCTGCCCTGAATACGAATGTCGGCAATTGGTTCACCACCGGCAATACGCTCGTTGGATACAGTAATATCTGCACCCATTTGTTTGAGGATTTCAATCACGCCAGTACGGGTCGGGTTAATGCCCACAGCTTCTAAAGTGACATCGGCATTTTCAGTAATGGCCGCGCCCACCATAAAGAACGCTGCAGATGAAATATCTGAAGGCACCTGAATATTGGTTCCCACCAGTTTACCGCCGCCTTGCAGGGAAATACGGTTACCTTCGGTTTTCACTTCATAACCAAAAGCACGCAGCATACGCTCGGTATGGTCGCGGGTTGGTTCCGGTTCAGTTACTGCAGTTTCACCTTCGGCCCACAAACCGGCCAGTAAAATTCCTGATTTCACCTGTGCCGAGGCCATTGGTAAATCGTACTGAATGCCTTTTAACTGCTGGCTGCCCGTAATTGACACCGGTGGCGTACCACGCTCACCTGTGGTCTGGATTTGCGCCCCCATTTCACGTAATGGCTTGGCAATACGCTCCATTGGACGCTTGGACAAGGATGCATCACCGGTCATCACCGAATCAAAGGCCTGCGCCGATAACATGCCTGACAGCAAACGCATGGAGGTGCCAGAGTTCCCCATATACAGTGCACCGGCTGGAGCTTTGAGGCCCTGCATACCAACACCATGAATGGTCACTTCACCATTTTTCGGGCCTTCAATACTGACACCCATATCGCGAAAAGCCTGCAAGGTCGCCAGCGCATCTTCACCTTCCAAAAAGCCGGTGACATGGGTGGTGCCTTCTGCAATCGCACCAAACATGATTGAACGATGTGACACAGATTTATCACCTGGCACAGTAAATTTACCCTGGAAATTTTTAGAGCCCGGTAAAATCGTAAATTGTTGTGTCACTTTATTGTTCTCCATCAACGGTTTTTTGGCCAGCATATGATTAAAATGCTGACGCGCTGCTTGAGCATGTCCCAGCAGGCCCATTAAAGCCTGCGAGTTTTCCTGTTCGATCAGCTGGCGCAAGATTGCCAGCTGTTGTTCAAAGCCATCGACTGCATTCAAAATTGCCTTTTTATTGGCAAAGAAGATGTCGTGCCACATTTGTGGATCACTGGCTGCAATTCGCGAGAAATCACGAAAGCCGCCTGCAGCATAGCGAAAAATATCTAAATTGTCTTCCCTGTTGGCCAGTTGCTCCACCAGGTTAAATGCCATTAAATGCGGAAGATGACTGGTATGTGCCAGCACTTCATCGTGCTTGTCCACATCCATACAGATCACTTCCGCTTTGGCTGCTTCCCACAGTTGAATCAGTTTATTGACCGCCCAATCCGCACTGGTCGGTAATGGAGTCAAAATCACTTTATGATTGGCGAATAAATCGACCTTACCGGCATGGACCCCGGTATGCTCGGCTCCAGCAATCGGATGCCCCGGCACAAAACCGGCAGGCAGTTGTTCACCAAAAACCGCTTTGGCTGCATCGACCACATTGCCTTTGGTACTGCCGACATCGGTCAGGATTGCATCAGGTTTTAAATACGGTTTAATCTGCTGCAATACGTATTCGGTGGCACGTACCGGCAAGGCCAGTACCACCAGATCAGCATCTTTCACCGCCTCGACCGGATCGCTATAACCGGCAGCAATTAAACCCAAGGCTTTGGCATCTTCTAGCGTTTTTTGCGAACGGGTCGATGCCACTACCTCATGAGCCAGCTGTTCAGCCTGAATCACACGCGCCAGACTTGAGCCAATCAGCCCAAGTCCAATAAAAGCGACTTTTTCAAACAGGGGTTGCGTCATGGCTTATGCCTTTGCGTCCAGACCTAACACCTTCGCCAGTGCAGTCAGGAATTTGGCATTTTCTGCTTCTGTTCCAATCGATACACGAAGATGGTTTGGAATACCAACCGGACGTACAATCACGCCTTCTTTGAGCAAGGCATTGAAGGTTTGTGCCGGATCAGCCTGTACATCAAACAGAATAAAGTTGGCACGTGAAGGCACATAGTTCAGGCCCAGTGCCTTAAAGCCCGCTTCCAGCTGCGCCATACCAGCCTTGTTCACTTCACGTGATTTTTCGATAAAGGCTTCATCTTTCAGCGCTGCTACAGCTGCCACCATAGCTAAATGGTTCACGTTAAATGGCTGACGGATACGGTTTAAATAGTCAGTCACCTGTACAGAGGCCAGAGCAAAACCAACTCGTAGCGCTGCCAGACCATAGCACTTCGATAAAGTACGGCTAACAATCAGATTTGGATACTGATCCAGATACTTCAGGCTGTTGAAGTTTTCCGGGAAGTATTCCACATAGGCTTCATCCAGCACCACAATTACATTGGCCGGTACTTTTTGCATGAAGGCTTCAAATTCAGCTTCTTCAAACCAGGTGCCGGTCGGGTTGTTTGGGTTGGCAATGAACACCAGCTTGGTGTTGGCCTGAATAGCCGCAGCCATCGCATCTAAATCGTGTGAAAAACCTTTGGCTGGCACTTCAATGGCCTGCGCATTAATGGCCTGAGTCACCAGCGCATAAACCGCAAAGGCGTGCTGGCTATATACGATTGAGTCCTGCTCGGACACAAAAGCGCGGGCAAACATTTCCAGCAGGTCATTTGAACCATTACCCAAAGTAATCCGTTCATGACCAAAACCAAACTGCGCTTCAATCTGGTCTTTTAAAATAAAACCACCACCATCTGGATAACGGCCAATTTCTGCCAGCTCGGCAGCCACAGCCTCTTTGACTTTGTCTGAACAGCCCAACGGGTTTTCATTGGATGCCAATTTCACAATATCGGTAATACCCAATTCGCGCTCAAGTTCACTGATCGGCTTACCTGGTTGATATGGCTTTAACTTAGAGATGCCTTCATTGGCTGGGACAAACGACATTTTTTACTTCCAGATTTACAGGTGAAAAGCAGCCGCATGCAGCGCACACGGCCACCAGAGAATTTTATAAAACTGCCGCCGGATAAGAGCCGAGTACACGGACTTCTTTCACCAATGGACGGATTTCTTCAATCGCAGCTTTAACATTGTCTTGCTCAATATGACCTTCCAGATCAATAAAGAACACATAGGCCCATTTTTCAGGTAAAGCCGGACGGGTTTCAATACTGGTTAGACTAATGTTGTGTTTGGCAAATGGCGCCAGAATTTCCAGCAAGGCACCGGCACGGTCATGTGCAGACACCAGCAATGAAGTTTTGTCATTGCCGCTTTGTGGCACTTTCTCACGGCCAATCACCAAGAAGCGCGTGGTGTTTTCCGGGTTGTCTTCGATATTGCTGTGCATGATTTCAAGATCATAAATGGTTGCCGCAATTTCAGAAGCAATGGCCGCAGAATGCCATTCATTACGAATACGGCGCGCCGCTTCACCATTGGAACTTAAAGCCACACGCTCCACCCCAGGATAATGCGCATCTAGCCATTTACGGCACTGTGCCAGCGTTTGCTGGTGAGCATAAATCTGTTTAATGCTGTCTTTACGGGTATTTGCAGAAATCAGGAACTGATGATGAATCGGCAATTCAACTTCGCCAATCACATTCAGATTTGAAGTTTTAAAGCAGTCTAAGGTATGGTTCACCACTCCTTCAGAGGAGTTTTCTACCGGCACCAGACCATAATGCGCACTACCCGCTTCCACTTCACGGAAGACTTCATCAATGGTTTGTAAAGGGCGCACCAGGGCATCATGACCGAAATGCTTGAGTACCGCAGAATGGGTATAAGTCCCAACAGGCCCCAGGAAGGCAATACTTTGCGGTGCTTCCAGTGCCAGACAGGCCGACATGATTTCACGGAATAAACGCGCCATGGTCTGATCCGACAATGGGCCTTCATTGCGATCCATAACATTACGTAAAACTTGTGCTTCACGTTCCGGACGGTAAAACAGCGGATTCTCTTCAGCGGCAAATTTGGCTTTGGCCACCGCTTCTGCCAATCGTGCGCGACGGTTAATCAGTTGTTGAATCTGCATATCAACAGAGTCAATTTCCTCACGAATATTGTTCAGGTCAAGAGAAGTCGTTGTGTTTTGATCGTCGTTGATCATTGTTATGTCGCCCTTCATAAACGGTATGCAAACAGTATAACAATAGTTAGCTTTCAAATGTTGCGCAATACAACTTTGATTGATTCAGTCTTAAAAACAAACAGTTGGTTAAACTCTCTGCAACTTGTGAAACTGTTTATCAATTGAGCAGCTAAAGCTCATGAATAATTCTGAACAAGTCACGACGCTTTGCCTGTTTTTCCATCCAGAGTGTAGCGAATTTAAGCAGATGAAATAGGGTCTTTTTCCAATCAGCCGATAGCTTTTGCATCTGAATTCGATGAATAGTGATAGGATTTTGCAAGTTTATTGCGTAAACTGAACAGGCGTCATAATTACTTACATAGAAAATTACGCCCATAAATATTGAATAAAATTCCAGAAATTTTAACTTGAAAAAGAAATAAGAAAACTGGTTACAAAGCAGCAATGAAATTTTGCTTTTTCCCCTTTACTCTTTTATTTAAAGCAATTCGGAGAATAATAATGTCAAAAAGAATCGCGGTGCTGATTACCCATGATTATGAAGATGCAGACTATCCAGAATTGATCCACGCCTTCCGTGCAGCGCGGCATAGCGTGGTAAATGTTGAAAACAAGGCCGGCAATATTATCTATGGTTATCAACGGCGCAGCTCGGTAACCATCGACCAAAGTATAGATGATGTGACCATTCATGATTTTGATGCGCTGCTGATTCCCGGCGGCCAATCTCCGGCACAACTGCGTGATGATTTACGTTTTGTCGATTTTGTCCGAAACTTTGCCAATGCCCAGAAACCAATTATGAGCACCTGTCATGGTCCGCAACTGCTGATTCATGCCAGCGTGGTCAAAGGCCGGCGCATGACCAGCATTGCCCCGGTGATGCTGGAACTGATGGATGCCGGCGCCGTGTATTTTGATGAAGCGGTGGTAAATGACAATAACCTGTATATTTCCTCACGCTCACCAGCAGACTTGCCGATTTTTATTCGGGAAAGTCTGCATGTGCTCAGCCTGCATTAAAATAGTCTCAGAAACACACCCACCAAAAAACACCCGCCCAGTCCATGCTGGGCGGGTGTTTTCATTTGCTCTGATGTACAGGACTTAACGGCCCAATAAACCGCGCGCCACAATCTCTTTCATAATTTCATTGGTGCCGCCATAAATCCGCTGGATACGGGCATCGACAAAGAAACGAGAAATTGGATATTCAGTCATATAACCATAACCACCAAACAGCTGCAGCAGCTGATCGGCCACTTTCATCTGCATATCGGTCGAGAAGCTTTTCAGTGCTGCTGCGGTTTCGACATCCAGTTTGCCCTGCATATACAGCTCGACATTCTGGTTATAAAACGCAGCCGTAGCCAGCTCATCAATTTTGGTCTGCGCCAAAACAAAACGGCTGTTCTGGAACTGGCCAATTTTCTGACCAAAAGCCTGACGTTCCTGGACGTATTGCGTGGTGATGTCAATCGAACCGCGGATAGCGCCCAAGGCGGTGGCGGCAATCGCGGTCCGTTCACGTGGCAATTCCTGCATTAAATAGGCAAAGCCCTGTCCCGGCTGGCCCAGTAACTGTTCTTTGGGTACTTTCACGTTATCAAAGAACAATTCCGAGGTGTCCTGAGCGTGCAGGCCAATCTTGTCGAGGTTGGTGCCTTTTTTAAAGCCATCCAGATGGGTATCGACCAGCAATAAAGACACCCCTTTGGCGCGTGCCTGCGGATCGGTCTTTACCGCCAGCACCACCAGATCGGCATGTTGGCCATTGGAAATAAAGGTTTTAGAACCATTTAAAATATAATGATCATCCTGCAAAATGGCATGACTGCGCATGGCTTGCAGGTCAGAACCGGCACCCGGCTCGGTCATACCAATCGCACCGACCACTTCACCACTAACCATTTTGGGTAGCCAGTACTGTTTCTGTTCTTCTGAACCAATATTTAAAATATACGGTGCAGCAATTTCTGAATGACAGGAAATACCGGTAGACAGTGCGCTATAACCGGCACGTGCCGATTCTTCCACCAGCATCAGCGAATAATGGGTCGGTACACCATAACCGGCATACTGTTCCGGTACATCTACACATAAAAAGCCGTTTTCACCCAGCTGGTTCCAGACCGAGCGCGGCATAATCCCTTCCCGTTCCCACTGTTCATAATGCGGGGCAATCTGTTCACTCATAAAGCGGCGGAAGTTGTCACGGAATAATTCTAAATCTGCATCATAAGCCAGCATAGTCCATCCTTGTAAGGTATACATTCTTGTTTTACATTCAGCCCCATGCTATGCATTTTAAAGCGTACTGTCATGGCTTTTCCCGGCTTTTTTATTGACTGCCAAGTAATAAAAAAGGAAGCCGAAGCTTCCTTTAGTCACCGCCCTGCTGTTAAGCCGAAGCAGATTGCTGGTTTTGTTCTGCCATCTTGCGGTCAATTTCTTCCGGATTATTTAATGCATATTGCAGCTTTTCCTGATCCAGCTGACCGACCCACTTCGCTACAACAATGGTTGCCAATGAGTTACCCACCAGATTGGTCAAGGCACGTGCTTCAGACATAAAGCGGTCAATACCCAGAATTAGCGCCAGACCGGCCACCGGAATCTGACCCACAGCCGCCAGTGTTGCCGCCATCACAATAAAGCCTGAACCGGTCACCCCTGCTGCGCCTTTAGAGGAAATCAACAGCACCAGCAATAAAGTAATCTGATGATGCAGTTCTAAAGGTGTATTGGTGGCCTGAGCAATAAAGATTGCGGCCATGGTTAAATAAATCGAGGTACCATCCAGGTTAAATGAATAACCCGTTGGAATGACCAGACCCACCACCGATTTTTCACAGCCGGCAATTTCCAGTTTCTTCAACATACGCGGTAGTACTGATTCTGAAGATGAGGTCCCCAATACAATCAGTAATTCTTCGCGAATCATGCGGATCATTTTTACGATACTGAAACCGGTCATGCGCGCAATACTGCCGAGTATGATAAAAATAAACAGCACACAGGTCAGGTAGAAGCAGATAATTAACTGCGCCAGTTGCGCCAGACTGCCAATCCCGTATTTACCAATAGTAAAGGCCATCGCACCGAAAGCACCAATTGGCGCAACTTTCATGATCATGTTCACAATGTTAAAGAACACATGCGAAATCTGGTCAATCAGTTTCAAGACCGGCTTACCTGCTGGCCCTAAACGGTGTAAAGCAAAACCAAACAGGATGGCAAACATCAGCACCTGCAGGATTTCACCCTGGGCAAAGGCACCGACCACGGTATTTGGAATGATATTTAACAGGAACTCGACTGTAGATTGCGCTTCACCAGTTTCTACATATTTGGAAATACCGGTGGTATCCAATGAAGCTGGATCAACGTTCATGCCAACGCCTGGTTTCCAGACGTTAATCACCACCAGACCAATAATCAGGGCGATGGTAGAGACAATTTCAAAATACAGTAATGCCACGCCACCGGTTTTACCCACCGATTTCATGCTTTCCATACCGGCGATACCACTCACCACGGTACAGAAAATCACCGGCGCAATAATCATTTTGATTAAACGGATGAAGCCATCACCTAAGGGTTTCAGCTGCTCACCCAGACCCGGAACATACTGTTCCACGCCATTAATAATTTGTGTGCCACTAGGAGAATAATGACCGACGAGAATACCTGCAATAATTGCAATAATCACCTGAAAGTACAGGGATTTATAAATAGGTTGTTTGGCCATAACAGATCTACTTTTGTTCTTGTCCAGAGGACAAATACCCTTGATTTTTTACCCACGACCTGTTCTGCCTGTTTTTAAAACAACAGGCATACGCTGCCTTGAGCCATGGCTCAAAACATTCAACGCTTTATTTTCATCGGCAAAAGTCGGACTTACTTTGAGCCGCCAGAATAAACAGGCTCAAACGCAAAAGCGGCTTTTAGAACAGGAGATGAGTAAAAATAAAAAACAATATAAAACGCTGCTAATTTTACCTAAAATTCAAATGTAGTGCTGCTAAAAACAGCGAGAACTGGCCAACTTTAAAGCAGAAACAGCTTAGACATTAGTCTAAATCCGAGCAAAGCATACGGTTTTTAAAAAACCGCAAACATGTGTATATTGTGGGAAGCGACCGGCGCCATTTATTTGAGATTCAGGCAGTTACATGAGCACGAAAAGAAACATTTATAAAGACGTTGAACATCCTTTTGCCCAGTACGTGCGTATTGTGGGAAAAGGCAAAAATGGTGCACGTTCCCTCACCTATGAAGAAGCCTATCAGGCCTTTTCCATGATCCTGAAACAGGAAGTACTCGATGTTCAGCTCGGTGCTTTTTTGATGCTGCTGCGGGTCAAGGAAGAATCGGTCGATGAACTGGCCGGCTTTGTTCAGGCCACCCGTGACCAGTTGCAGTTTAAAGCTTTAGATGTAGATCTGGACTGGTCCTCCTATGCCGGGAAGCGCAAACATTATCCGTGGTTTTTACTGGCCGCGCTGACTCTGGCCAAACAGGGTTTTAATATTGTCATGCACGGCGCTGCCGGGCATACCATTAACCGGGTCTATACCGAACAGGTGCTGGAATACTTAGGCTATCCAATCTGCCAGTCAGATACGGAAGTCGAACAGCAATTACAGCAGCGTCATTTTGCCTATCTGCCTTTAGACGTGATTTCTCCGGTGCTGGCCGATTTGATTGCGCTACGGAATGTAATGGGCCTGCGTTCACCTATTCATACTCTTGCCCGGCTGATTAACCCCTTTAATGCCAAAGCCACGGTACAGGCCATTTTCCATCCGGCCTATCGCAGTTCCCATCAACAGTCGGCGTTTAAACTGGGCTATCTGAACAGTGCGGTGATTAAAGGTGAAGGCGGCGAGTTTGAACGGAATCCGGATGCCAAAACCTTAATTTGTGGTATCCGTAACGGCGAGCTGTATGAACATGAATTGCCAAAGCTGACCGACAACCGCAGCCCGATTGAAGAAGAACTGGACCTGGCGGTATTTAAAGCCGTCTGGGAAGGCCAGCAATCGCATGACTATGGTGAAGTGGCGGTGGTGGAAACCATGGGCATCGCGCTGTATACCATGGGCGTCTGCGACAGTTTTGCAGCAGCCATGGACAAAGCACAGCAATTCTGGGCTGCGCGTTTAAATGCTTAAGCCACAAAAGACTGCCAATAAAAAAGGTAAGCCGCGGCTTACCTTTTTTGCATGAATCCGTTTCCTTAAAGTTTAAATAAACTTGATCGGCTGGAAATCTTCATTTTTGTGATGATCATCATCACATTGTTCACCTTCTTCCTTGGTGCCACGGTCGATATAACCGCTACGTTCAGTTTCCGGTAAATGCTGGATTTCCCAGGCATACACGGCCTGCATACAAATTTCGCGCTGCTCTTTGGTCAACGCCACACCATTCGGCCATTTACCAATCTCTACCGCGGTTTTTAGACGACCAACAATTTCAGGATTGAGTACGGCCAGCATCTGTTCAATATTCATCATAAATCCTGCTGTTGCAAAGAATCAAAATCTTGGTTCCAGCCGAGCTTGGTACGACATGCCATATAGAAATCATAACCCGGTGGATGAAGTAGGTTTAACTTATAGGGATGCTTGCGGATATGCAAACTGTCCCCGACACTGAGTGAAACACTGTGCTGACCATCGGCACTGACCATTGGCAAGACACGGTTTTCACGAATCTGGATTTTAATTTCGCTTTGTCCCCCCACCACAATCGGGCGTGAAGACAAGGTATGCGGATGCATCGGTACCAGCACAATCGCATCCATACTCGGATGCACAATCGGGCCACCACCAGACAAGGCATAGGCGGTAGAACCAGTAGGCGTAGATACAATTAAACCATCACTGTGCTGACGATAAACATACTGACCATCAATATTCAGGTCAAAATCAATCATGTGTACCGATTTACCGGAATGCAGCACCACATCATTTAAAGCCACTGCTTCATAAATGACTTCACCTTTGGAGCGCACTTCCATTTCCAGCAGGAAACGGCGGTCCAGCTGAAACTCGCCTTTTAACACCTGATCCAGCTTGAAGATGACTTCCGTGGGTTTAATGTCGGTCAGGAAACCTAAACGGCCACGGTTTACCCCGATGACCGGCGTATTGTATTTGACCAGTGCGCGCGCTGCATGCAGCAACGAGCCATCACCGCCGACCACAATCACCAGATCAACCACTTCGCCCAGTAAGGCGCGGCTGACGGTTTGGGTATTCGGATAAGGGACCAGTTCTGCTGTTTCTGCATCGAATACCGGATGCAGGCCTAAATTCAGCAGATGATCATGAATTAAACTGAGCGTTTCTACGACCGAAGTTTTGCCAGGACGTCCAATCAATCCGATATTACGAAAGTTCTTGTGTGAAATTTGCACCTACGACATCGCTCCGCTACGATCCGTTGACTATAATAGCACTAACCCGAATGTTTTAAAAAAACTTTAGAAATCTGAATCCAACCGTTTTTTCTCCTCGATTGGCCGCTTCATTCACAGATTAAATATTGCAAATTATGTAAAAGCTTCGCATGATTAGCCTAATTTCTTAGGGTTTTATTGCGATTTATGAAGTCTGAACGTGGCATAGGTATTATTGCACTTCTATTTTGTATACTGGTGATTGGGGCATTTCTGGCATTAAGTATCTACCTGATTCGATTAGATAATATTGTTAGAGATAAATTTGAAGGACAGCGCTGGGACATTCCAGCCAAGGTCTTTGCTCGTCCGCTGGAAATCTATACCAATGCACCGCTCAATAAAGCCGATTTCGTGCAGGAATTAAAACTTTTAGGCTATAAAAGCGCAGAAAGCTATAACAAAACCGGCAGCTATGTCGATGCGGGCGACACCTTGTTTGTACATACCCGCGGCTTCGATTTTGGTGAAAGTGTTGAACCGGAACAGGTACTCAAAGTCAGCTTTGCCAATAACCAGATTGCTGAAGTCAGTGCGACCAAACCATCGACCACCGGTATTGCCCGTTTAGAGCCCATGCTGATTGGCGGGATTTATCCGCAGCACAATGAAGACCGGGTGCTGATTAAACTGAACCGGGTGCCAAAACCGTTAATTGAAGCCTTAATTGCCACCGAAGACCGTAATTTCTATCTGCATCATGGCGTGTCGATTCGCGGGACTGCGCGTGCCATTGTCAGCAATATTACCGGCGGGAAACGTCAGGGCGGTTCGACCCTGACCCAGCAACTGGTGAAAAACTTTTATCTGACCCCGGAACGTACATTAAAGCGTAAAGCCAATGAAGCACTGATGGCGATGCTGATTGAGCTGCATTATGACAAAGATGAAATTCTGGAAGCCTATTTAAATGAAGTGAACCTGGGTCAAAACGGCAACTATTCTATTAATGGTTATGGCCTGGCCTCACAGTTCTATTTTGGTCTGCCGCTACGCGAACTGAATATTTCCCAGCAGGCTTTTCTGGTTGGTCTGGTGCAGGGACCGTCTTTATATAATCCATGGCGTAATCCGGAAGCGGCCGAAAAACGCCGCAATATTGTATTGAACAATATGCTGGTGATGGGTTATCTAACTCAGGAACAGTATGAAACCGAAACCGCGCGTCCGTTAAATGTGATTGCCAAACCGACCATGGGCCCTGCCCGCTTCCCAGATTTTCTGGACATTGTGCGCCGTCAGTTACGTGCTGAATATCAAGAAGGTGATCTGACCAATCAGGGACTACGGATTTTTACCACTTTAGACCCAATTGCACAGACCAAGGTACAAAGTGCATTTAAAGAATCAGTAAACCGTCTGGCCAATGCCAATCCGCGCCGTTTAAAAGATTTGCAAGGTGCGGTGCTGGTGTCCCATCCTGAAAATGGTGAACTGGTGGCTGCAGTCGGCTCTACCCAAGACTTTACCGGCTTTAACCGTGCGCTGGATGCCAAACGTCAGGTCGGCTCGCTATTGAAGCCAGTCATCTATTTAAGCGCGCTGGAATCGGGTCGCTATAACTGGGCCAGTCCGGTACAGGATACCGAAATCAGTATTCCATCTGCCGGCAAGTCCTGGACACCACGTAATTACAGCGGCAGCGAACATGGCGTAGTCCCGATGGCGCAAGCACTGGCCAATTCCTATAACCTGTCGGCGGTACGTTTAGGTCAGGAATTTGGTCTATCAACCTTCCGCAACCATCTGATTAAATTTGGTGTCAGCAGCGAAAATATTCCACAGTATCCGTCCATTTATCTAGGCGCGGTCGATTTATCACCTATGCAGGTGATGAATATTTATGGCAACTTTGCCACCGGTGGGTTCCAGTATCCAACCAAAGCCATTCGCGCGGTGGTCGATTCTAATGGTCGTCTGCTCGAGCGTTATGGCCTGTCAGTACAGCAGACCATTGAACCGTCTGCGGCCTATATGCTGAATTATGGCCTGCAACAGGTAATGAGTGCAGGAACCGGACGTGCAGCCTATAACAGCCTGTCCAGCGATTTAAAACTGGCCGGTAAATCGGGCACCACCAATGATACCCGCGACTCCTGGTTTGCCGGTTATTCGGGTAACTATTTAAGCGTGGTCTGGTTAGGGCTGGATGATAACAAAGTCACCGGTTTGACAGGTTCATCGGGTGCCCTGCCGGTGTGGAGCAATGTGATGCGTCAGCTGCGCCAGAAGCCGGTGAATCTACGCCAGCCGGACAGCGTACAGTGGCACTGGATTGACCGTGACTCTGGTCACTTGTCGGCTCAAGGCTGTGCTGGTGCGATGTATATTCCGATTTATCGCAATCATGTGCCGCGTCAGGCCACCGCCTGTGGTTTACCGCATTATCAGGTTGAGCCGGTTTACAATCCGGATACCGAATATTACCAAGCTGTACCTGAAAGCAGTGACAGTATCGAGAATTATATCCAGGAAAGTGAAGCCGAGATGGAAAGACAACTTTCCGAAAATGATGCACGCATCATTTCAAGCGGCAGTTATACGCAATAAGTGGACCCTTAATTAAATGACCTTGAAATATCTGATCTTGGGGATGGGACTGGCTGGACTGGTGGGCTGTCAAAGCCTGCCGGAATCCAAGCCGGCACCGCAACCGGACCAAGAAAAAACGACTGAACGAAAAACCATTCGCACACCCACCGGCGTGGTGATTCATCCTTATGAACAGGAAGAAATTCAGCGCAAGAAATTACAGGTCGTGGTTCCTGAACAAAAAGTACAGCAGCGTTTTGAAGATGGCCGCTCTTTACCAGCGTTTAAGAAACTGATGCAGCAGACCCAGACGGCTTATCGTCAGGGACAATGGGCGCGTGCCGAAGCTGCCGCCTTACAGGCACAGCGTCTGGCACCGCAATCGGCTGAAACCTATATGTATTTAGGGCTGGTGGCGAACCAGAAAAAACAGCCGAAAAATGCAGAAGCCCTGGCCCGCCGTGGTCTGAGCTATGCACAAACACCGGCGATGAAACGCCAATTATGGCTGATTATTCAAAAAGCCGGCCAGCTACAAAACAATAGCCGTAGCGTGCAACAGGCACAGCAAGCGCTGAAACAACTTTAGGCTGAAGCGCTATCCAACGCATCCATAAAGCGGATCCCGGCAATACCATAGGCATGGTGTTGCTGGGCCTGCGCCAAGTCCTGCCGATGCATCCCGCCTAAGGCAAACACCGGAATATCGACCTGTTTGGCCCAGTTCTGAAATTGTGCCCAGCCTAATGCCGGAGTATCCGGATGGCTGGCTGTTGGCAGCACCGGACTTAAAATTGCAGCATCACAGCCAATATTCTGCGCATGTTGTAACGATTCCAGATCATGACAGGCAGCAATATAACGCTGACCAGCCTGCAGGCTGCCCTTGTGCAATTGCATACATTGTTGCTGCTTTAAATGGATGGCAGCGACCGAGACCTGCTGCACGCTATTCAGCTGCTTCCACAGCTCCAGATTAACAATTAATGATTTTAAACAGCCAATATTCTGCTCGGCCAGCTCAATACTGCGTTCCGGTGCCGGCGCAACTCGCCAATACAGTAGTTGCTGGGTATCCGGGGTATCCAGACAGTTTAAGTCTTCACTAATTTTGATACATTCAGGCCAGTAGAGGCGTTGCAGCATACGCTGGTTGGCTTGCGGAAAATTTAAACGGGCTAAATCCTGCCGTTTATACCAGGTCCACGGTTGCTGGATGTCTGAGAGCAACGCCGCCGGCACAAAGGCATGGAACACATGCAAATTGACAATCACATCTTCATATTCATGCCGGATAAAATCAAACTCATGCCACTGGATCAGGTCAATGCCTACTTCTTCGCGCACTTCACGGCGACAGGCCTGCACTGGCGTTTCATGCTGCTCTACCTTGCCGCCGGGAAATTCGTGCTTATTGCCCTGATGCTGTTTGGCTTCGCGCCAGCCGACCAAGACCTGGGTCTGATGCAATAAAATCCCAATCGCGATATGTAGATGTGGCTTTGACATGAAACGTCCTGTTTTTGAAATATGAGCAAGTGTAAGCAAATTTATACTTTTTATAAATTCCCCAAATCAAGCGTTGACAGATATATTTGATAATGATTATCATTTATATCGTTCAACATACACCACGGAGTCGAAGGAATGAACGCACCATTTAGCCTGTTTAGCCGTAATGCAGATCAACAGCATGCCTTACCAATGTTACATTCTAATAACCTGTTTGCTCTCGGTCGTGAAATTCGCATCATGCATGCCGGAGAAGAATACCGCCTACGCCTTACCCGTAATAATCGCCTTATTCTCACCAAATAAGAACAACATCTGAATAATAATAATCGTGGGAAGCAGCAGTATGAATCAGCGCATACTGCTTTTTAACTGCCCATGCGTATCTCAAGATTGAACTCAATGTTGTTATTTTCGATTTTGTTATTTTTGCTTCACACCGGGCAAACTCAGTTCCACCAGTAAACCGCCTAAAGCTGAACGGCTAAACTGCAATTGGCCCTGATGCAGGCTGATAATCTTTTTACAGATCGAAATACCAAGACCACTGCCTTGGGTTTGTGTGCCCAGCGCCCGATAAAAACGCTCACCCAGACGTTGTAACACCTCATCACTGATCTGTTGACCATTATTTTCAATACACAGCTGCACCTGTTCAGCATCACCATTGATACTGACCACCACCTCACCCTGTTGCGTGGCATAGCGGATGGCATTGTCGATCAGGTTACGGATACAGGTATATAGCAATTCCGGATTGGCCTGAATGATCGCCGGTTGTAGCTGCAAGCGCGGTTTAATCTGTTTTTCCAGACTAAACGGTGCCAAGGCCTCGAGCACATCCAGCACCAGCTTTTGTAAATCAACCTCGGTTATAGGCAAGTCTTGCAGATGTGCCGGGTCTAAACGCGCCAGTAACAGCAGATTCTCCAGTACCTGAGTGCCGCGGTTGACATCGCGCTGAATCTGGGCCAGATCTTCCGCTAATTGCGGCTGATCCTGATATTTGCGTTTTAACACCTGCAAGCGCATTTGAATGGCAGAAAGCGGCGAACGCAGTTCATGTGAGGCGTCAGAAGTAAAACGCTGCTCGGCTTCTAAAGAATGTTCCAGCCGGCTAAGCAAACGGTTTAACTGCTGCACCATCGGCTGTAATTCCAGCAATTCTGGCTGGGTGCTTTGCACCGGACTCAGATCCTGCACATGCTTTTGCGCAATTTGCGCAGATAAGGCCTGTAAAGAGCGGAACTGTTTATGAATGGCAAAATGCACAATGCCCCATTGAATCAGCCACAGTAAAATTAAAATCGCGGCATAGCCCAGACCGGTGGCCCAGATTTCCTGAAAACGGACATTCATTTTCTGGGTCATCAATACGCTTAAGTCATCATCACTGGCCACATAAACGCGCCATAAACGCTGATTCGCCCAGACAAAGGAAAATCCCTCTTCCTGCTGTGTGATCGTAGCTGGTGCTAAGGGAAAATCTTCTGTTTCGGTCAAGGTCTGCTGGCCCAGTCGCAGCTGATAATGCATCTTGAACTGTTCAGTGAGTTCATCGACCTGCTCGCCGGCGCCACTGCTAATATCCTGCAATAACAGCATATCGGCCGCTTCATCCATGATTTCATCTTGCAGCTGCATGGTCTGATAAATTGACACGGCAAACAGCAGCACCAGTGCCAGCAGGCCGGCAATCATGGAACTCAGTACCGAGGTTTTAACTAGGGTTTTCTGTAAAGAAACCGCACCCGTTTGCTTCATTTACGCCTGTTCCTGCTGCATGCGATAGCCCAAACCGCGAATGGTTTTAATTAAATGGCTGCCAATTTTTTTACGCAGTTGATAAATAAACACTTCAATGGCATTGCTTTCAATTTCATCACCCCAGGCATACAGCGATTCTTCCAGCTGTTCCCGGGTTACGATATGCTCGGGCTTTTGCATTAATTTATACAGAATCTGGAATTCCTTGGCGGTTAAATTCACCGCGTGGCCATCTTGGGTTAAGGTTTTGGCTTGAGTATCTAACAGCAAATTGGCAAAACGGATCTGATGATCGGGCTGGGTCTGCCGGGTACGTAACTGGCTGCGCACCCGTGCTGACAGTTCTTCCAGACTAAAAGGCTTGACCAGATAGTCATTGGCGCCTAAATCCAGTCCATCGACCCGGTCCTGAATGCTGTCTTTGGCGGTAATAAAAATCACCGGGGTATCCAACTGTTTACGGCGCAAAGCGGTCAGAATTTCATCGCCGGTATTGCCCGGCAGGCCACGATCCAGCAGCACACAATCATAGTGATGCTGCTCAATGGCCAAAATGGCATGATTGCCACGCTCGACCCAATCGACGTTATAACCGTCCATTTCCAGCCAGGTTTTAATACTTTCTGCCTGAGAGGCGTCATCTTCTGCCAGTAAAATACGCATTGGTTCTACTCTAGCCTTTTTTTACATCATGCCTGATTTTTCACAAGATTCAAAAAAACCACATGCATGGAGCATGTGGTTTTGCGTGGAGCTGCAATCAATCTGATTAAAAGGTCGGCTTAGAAACGAACCTGCTCGACATCAATTTCAACACGTTTAGATGGTTTATAATCGATGTCCACTTCACCGGTAATCACCACTGGAGTTTTGGCAGAAATCGCTTTACCATTCCACAGGTCATCATCAATATCTACTGTGATGGTGCCAGTGCTGTCGCGGAACTGGTATTTTTCATCACCAATGGCTTTTACGATATAACCTTTCAGCTGAACATTGCTGTCATCTTTCATGGTTAACGCCTGTTTCACCGTGGTTGCTTGCGCCAGTGCAGACTGGTTCACTGCGGTATCTGCAACAGCAAATGTAGTTGCGCCCACTAGACCTGCAGTTAAAAGTGCTTTTGAAAATAGGTTCATCTGTCTTTCCTCATTCAGTGTTGTTCGTTTCGATGTAGTCATTAAAACAAAGCAAGATGAGCTGAATCTTAAGATTTCCTCATATTCAAAAATTTTTCATTTTTTTGTGTTTTAGTTTAACGGTACCACCCGCAGTACTTCTTCCAAGGTGGTAATACCGGCCATGACTTTACGCGCCCCGGCAATCCGTAGTGGCTCGATGCCTTCTTTTTTGGCCTGCTGGCGTAACTGAGTCAGATCAGCATTGGCACCTATCAGCTGTTTGGTGTCCAGACTCAGCGGCATAAACTCATAAATCCCGATCCGGCCTTTATAGCCGGTCTGACGGCAGGCTTCACAGCCCACCGGCTTATAAACTTTTTCCGGCATCTCCATGACATAGTCAAACGTCAGATGTTCCCATTCATTGGTATTAATCATGCCTTCCTGTTTGCAATGCGGACACAGCTTGCGCACCAGACGCTGCGCCAATACCCCCAGAATGGTGGCTGCAGTTAAAAAAGGCTGCACACCTAAATCATGCAAACGGGTCAGACTGGACGGCGCATCATTGGTATGCAAGGTCGATAACACTAGGTGACCGGTTAATGCCGCTTGAATGGCCATATTGGCCGTATCCTGATCACGAATCTCCCCGACCATAATAATATCCGGGTCCTGACGCATCAGCGCGCGCACGCCATCGGCAAAGCCCAGCTCAATGCCCTGATTGACCTGCATCTGGTTAAAGCTCGGTTCAATCATTTCAATCGGGTCTTCAATGGTACAGACATTGACTTCATCGGTGGCCAGCTGTTTCAGTGATGAATACAGCGTAGTGGTTTTACCGGAGCCGGTCGGCCCCGTGACCAGAATAATACCATGACTATGACTGGTCAGACTTTGCCAGCCCTGTAACAGACGTTCTTCAAAACCAAGCTGCTGGAAACTGCGTACCAGCACTTCCGGGTCAAAAATACGCATCACCAGTTTTTCACCAAAGGCTGTCGGTAAAGTCGAAAGACGCAATTCGGTTTCCTGACCTTTGGGAGTACGGGTTTTTAAACGGCCATCTTGGGGTTTGCGTTTTTCTGCCACATTCATGCGGCCGAGAATTTTAATCCGTGAAATGACCGCAGTTAAGGTATTGGCCGGCATGTTATAAATGGTATGTAGTACGCCATCAATCCGGAAACGGATTTTACCCTTGTCTTTACGTGGCTCCAAATGAATATCACTGGCGCCCTGTTCAAAAGCAAACTGCAGCACCCAGTCCACCAGTTTAACAATATGCTGGTCATTGGCATCGGGGTTTTGGGTATCGCCCAGCTGTAATAAGGCTTCGACACCTTTATTTTCACGGTCATGTGCTGCGGCTTTTTGTGAACCACTGACCGCACGACTGACCTGATAATATTCTACCAGATAACGCTGTAACTGCTCTGGACTCAGCAGCACGCGCTGGATTTTACGCGGCAATAAACTGTGTTCTAAATTGGCGACCCAATCGGTCATAAACGGCTGATCGGTGGCAATGAACACCGCATCGGGCTGAATCTCTACCGCCAGAATTTTATTGCGCAGGGCAAATTCCTGGGACATCACCGCGGTTAAAGCGGCCACATCGGCCTTTAACGGATCAATCACATAAAAAGGCAGCTCGGTCTTTTCTGCCAGCCACTGACATAAACGGTTCAGTGTCAATGTGGTTTGGGGATGTTGCTGATCGGTCAGGTTAAAATGCGCAATCCATTGCAACGGATGCCATTTCAGCTGCTCACGCTGGCGATGCGTGGTCTGTACCAGCATTTTATCGCGTTCGCTGATCCGGCCATCTTTTAATAATTGCTCTAAACACCAGGTGGTATCAATTTCAAAATTAAAATTCATTGTTTTTGTTCCCCCAACATCAGCACACTATAGCAGAGTTTATTTTTCCCGCCTGCCTTTGCCACTGGAAAATCTGATGCAGATACGCATCAAGCGCAGCTCCTGCAAATTAAACATACAGTTCCGCATAGCAATCTTCACAGAATCAATTATATGATGGAGACGTCGCCCCACTGCCGCGGGATATAAAGATGGAATTTTTAACTGCCCCTTCAATCTTGAGTACCTCTTTTCAGGAGCTGATGACTATGCTTGCAGCCGCACTTGGCTGTGGCCTGTTAATTGGTCTGGAACGTGAACGCAGCAAGCACAATGAAGCCAACCATCATTTTGCCGGGGTGCGCACCTTTGCCGTGTGTGCCTTGCTCGGTGCGATCTGCTTTTTGCTAGGGCCAGTTTTTGGTATTGTCGGGGCCGTGATTATTGGCGGAGTTGGGCTGTTTTCGCTTAAAAATCAGGTTGAAGACCCGGGTGCGACCACCGAACTGGCCTTTATTATGACCTATTTTATTGGCGCGCTCTGTTTGTGGAATATTCCGTTGGCGGCTGGTCTGGCGGTTATTTTAACCGGTCTGCTCATGACCAAACACCTGATGCACGGCATTGTCAGCAAATGGATTACCGAAGCAGAGCTGCGTGATGGTCTGTTCCTGCTGGCACTGGTTCTGATTGCCCTGCCTTTGACCCCGGATACGCCCTTATGGGGCAATGTACTTAATCCTTATGTGATTTTAAAACTGCTGATTCTGATTTTATCGGTACAGGCTTTGGCGCATATCGCCAAGCGCCTGCTGTCCACCAATAATGCACTGATGCTATCCTCAATTGCGTCCGGCTTTGTGTCCAGTACCGCCACCATTGCCAGTTTAGGCATGGAAGTGCGTTCCGGCCGCGGCGATGCCCAGATTAATGCGGGCGCGGCGCTCATGTCCTGCGTGGCGACACTGTTGCAGATTCTGATTATTATTGTGGGGATTAATCTGTCCTGGTTTAAGGTATTTGTGGTACCGAGTGCAGTGGCGATTATGATTCTGGTGGCGGTGGGTTACTGGCTGCTCAGAAAAAATACCGGCTCACAGCAAAAAGCCAAAGAAGCCGATAGCCGCATGTTTAGCCTCAAAGAGGCCGCGATTATTGTGGTCACGCTCACCCTGATTCAAGCAATGGTCTACGGACTGGATCAGGCACTGGGCAGCACCGGTTTAATTGCCGGAACCTTCCTGGCGTCTTTATTTGAAATTCACGCTGCCGCTGCCGCGGTAATTACCCAAGGCTCGCCCAGCAATTTAACCCTGTTTTATGCGCTGATTTTGGGTCTGGGTGCACATGCACTGGCCAAATGCGTGAATGCCTTTTTAATTGGCGGACCACGCTTTGCCTTGTATTTTGCACCGGCCCAAATTCTGCATATGGCGGTGCTGATTGCGATGGCTTATTTTATGTTTAAGCCGGCTTAAGCGCTAACATCTGAATCAGCACCTGATCTGGCTGTACTAGAAATCCGACATCAATATTGGCAAAGTGCATTTTATAGAGCCGGGTTTCATCCTCCTGATAAGCCGGACGCGGGTCTAAAGACAACACCTGTTCCAGCTCACCCAGCATCTGCGCGCTAATTTTATGCTGCTGCAACAATTGCTGTTTTTGTACAGCGGGCTGCTCTGTCCACACCACCTGTTTACGTTCAGGCTCATCCTGCGCATAGCCACTTTGCGCCTCCATGACCGCATCAGAATACTGGATATAAGGCTTGATATCTAAAATCGGTGTACCATCGAGTAAATCACTCCCGGTCACATAAACCCGTACTGCCTTGCCGACTTTTTTCACCTGTTTTAATTGCACCACTGACAAGCCCACCGGTGACGGCCGGTACATACTGCGTGTCGCAAATACTCCAATTTTCTGGTTACCACCCAAACGCGGCGGCCGCACCTGAGCACGGAATTTTGTCTGCTGTTGGTTTTTATTGTCATGAAATTGCCACAGCAACCACAAATGACTAAATGCTTCAATGCCCTCAAAGGCCAGCAAATCGTTATAAGGTTCCAGCATGTCAATATAGGATTCGACCTGAACCAGATTCGGCTGCCGCGGGATACCAAACTTTTCTTTATAAGGAGATTTCATAATCCCGATAATGGGCAAGGTCAGATCAGTCATAATCACTTTTTTTGATAAGCTCAATTAAATATATTCAGTTTATCGAGTATGAATTTAGATTAGAATAGCAACCTGTTCTAATTTGATAATTTATTGAGACCTTTAATGGCTGCTTTTAACGTCGAAAAGATTACTCACGTCCACCACTGGAATGACACTTTATTCTCTTTTAAAACGACTCGTGACACTGCACTGCGTTTTAAAAACGGTCAATTTGTAATGATCGGTCTTGAAGTGAATGGTAAGCCTTTGATGCGTGCATATTCGATTGCAAGTGCCAACTATGAAGAAGAGCTGGAATTCTTCTCGATTAAAGTGCCAGATGGTCCATTAACCTCGATTTTGCAAAAAGTTAAAGTGGGCGATGAGCTGCTGGTTTCTCGCAAACCAACCGGAACTCTGGTACTCGATGACTTAAATCCGGGTAAAAACTTATACCTGCTGTCTTCAGGTACCGGTCTTGCACCGTTCCTGTCGGTGATTCGTGATCCGGAAACCTATGAACGTTTTGAAAAAATCATTGTTGTTCATGGTACACGTTATATTTCTGAACTGGCGTATCAGGACCTGATTCTGAACGAAATTCCAAACCACGAATTCTTCTCGGAACTGGGCGCGAAAGAAAAACTGGTTTATTATCCAACGGTAACACGTGAAGATTTCCATACTCAAGGTCGTGTCACCACTGCAATTGAATCTGGTCAATTGTTCGAGAAAATCGGTTTACCACGTTTTAACCCGGAAACTGACCGCGCGATGCTGTGTGGTAGCCCAGCCTTCCTGGATGATGTTGCTGCGCTGCTTGATCAACACGGCTTAAAAGAATCACCACGTATGGGCGTTTTAGGCGATTACGTGATTGAACGTGCATTCGTGGAAAAATAAGCTTTTCCATAGCAAAAAAACCGGTCAGATTGACCGGTTTTTTATTTCTCTAATTTAGCGAGTGCTACGCCCTTCCTGATTAGCATGCCCTTCACAGTGAGCACCACCGCCAATAACAAAACCTGTTTGTGCTTCACATGAACCGATCATACGGCCATTTGAATCATAGGTCGTCACTTTTGAGGCACAACCTGTCATTAAAATAGCAGCAGTTAGCGTGATTAAATTAAAAAATTTCATGATATTACCCCTCTAAAAAAATTAATCGTGTTGCAATGTAATCTGGTTGGACTTCGGCACAGACGGTAATAGACCGGTGTGTTCATCAATTTTGGAATAATCTACGCCCTGTAAATTTGCCCCACCATAACAAACGGCTTTTGCACCTAAAATAAAACCTTGTGTCGCCACACAGGAACCGATCAAATTTCCTGCGGTATCATAGGTCATAACTTTAGAACTACATCCCGCCAATGCCACGAGGCTGACGATAGAAAACAATTTAATTAGTTTCATTAAACCCTCAATTCACAAATACTAAAAACTCAGTAAATAATTTGAATTATCTTTTAAATACATAAATTTATGCTTCATTCTAGTAATATGTTAACTTTTGTAAATAGCTTTTTGCATCAAGATGAAATTTTCTTTTTTGAATACAAATCTGTCATGGATCAACAAAAAAGCGATCAACGCCTAAAATTACTCGCGTTGATCGCTTCAGTTATACTCCTATTAAGCGGAGGTGGTCGCACTCATCTGTCTCTCCGCCCAGGCTTTTTTAATCACCTGATAACCCGCAGTTAAACCCAGCCCCGCCATAATCACCGCAACAATAATATCCGGCAATAAACTGCCCGTTCCAAATACACCGACCGCAGCCAGAATCACCGCGACATTGCCAATTGCATCATTACGGCTACACAGCCAGACCGATTTCATATTGGAATCGCCATCACGAAAGCGATACAGAATCACGGCTGCCACTACGTTGGCCACTAAGGCCAGTCCACCAATTACCCCCATGGTAATCGCTTCCGGGGGAATGCCCTGCATATAGTTATAGACCGTTTTGGCCAACACCAGACAGCCAAACGTGGCCATGGTAATGCCTTTTAATAAAGCCACAGTGGCACGCCAGTACAGACTCATCCCTAGCACGGCCAGTGAAATGGCATAGTTGGCGGCATCGCCAAAGAAATCCAGCGCATCGGCCCAGAGTGCTGCCGAATGGGCATACATCCCGCCAAACAGTTCCACCACAAACATCAGCAAATTAATAATCAGGGCAATCCAGAGTGCAGTACGAAAACGGCCATCGGGTTTGACCGGTGCAGGCTGACATTGACAGGCCATAAAGCCTCCTGTTGCATTTTTCTATGACTGTATTATGCTCATTAGAAACTATGGTCTAACTCCAAGGTCAAGTCATGGCACATTATCTGATTCGGGATTTGGTCAAAAAAACCGGTCTGAGTGCAGACACGGTGCGTTTTTATGAAAAGAAAGCGCTCATCCAACCCACCTTAAGGGCCGAAAATAATTATCGTTATTATGATGATGACACCTTAAAACGGCTAATTTTTATTAAACGTTGCCGCGCACTGGATTTATCCTTAAAGGAAATTGAAACCCTGATTGCGCTGGAACAGCAGCCCGATCAGGACTGTCAGGCGGTAAATGAACTGCTCGATCATCATTTAGTACAGATCGAAAGCAAAATTGCCGAGTTACAGCATTTTCAGCTGCAACTGCAGCAATTACGGCAGTCTTGCAATGCCCGAACCACTATCGACCATTGCCAGATTTTAAAACAGCTAGAGGCCGATGAAACGCCTAAATCGACTTCTGATTAACCCGTTTCGACAGTTCCGCAGCCGATTCCTTACGCTCGGAATAACGGTTGGTCAGATAGCTGGCCTGCCCGCGGGTCAATAAAGTGAACTTGTACAGCTCTTCCATAACATCGACAATCCGGTCATATAAGGAAGAGGGTTGCATGCGTCCGGCTTCATCAAACTCCAAAAAGGCTTTCGGAATCGAGGACTGGTTCGGGATGGTGATCATCCGCATCCAGCGCCCTAAAATACGCATCTGATTCACCGCATTAAAGGACTGCGAACCACCACTGACCTGCATCAGCGCCAGAGTTTTACCTTGGGTCGCACGAATGGCACCGGCAGCTAAAGGAATCCAGTCAATCTGTGCTTTCAGAATGGAACTCATGGCACCATGACGTTCCGGGCTGCACCAGACCATACCTTCTGCCCAGGCCAGCAATTCATGCAATTCCTGAACTTTAGGATGTGAAGCATCGCCATCTTCCGGCAATGGTAAACCTTTGGGATGGAAAATTTTAACTTCGGCACCGAAGTGCTCCAGAATCCGGCCGGCTTCCATCACCGCCAAACGGCTATAGGAACGTTCGCGGTTTGAACCATAGAGCAATAAAATTCGCGGCGGATGCGGCAATGCTCTGGCCTGAACCTGCTCAAAACTCGGCTGTTCAATTAAGTCTACATCAAGATTGGGAAGTGACATCATCCACCTGTTCCATCATAAAATTTACGTTTCAGCCACAGCGAGACACTCACCAGGGCAATTAACACAGGCACTTCCACCAGCGGGCCAATAATGGTGGTAAATGCCACCGGTGAGGTCAGACCAAAGGTTGCAATCGCCACCGCCAAAGCCAGTTCAAAATTATTGCCGGCCGCGGTAAAAGAAATGGCCGCGGTACGTGGATAGTCATTGCCCATCCACTTGCTCATCAAGAAGCTGACAAAGAACATCAATACAAAATAGATGGTCAATGGAATGGCAATGCGCAGTACATCCATAGGTAACCCAACCACATCGGCCCCTTTCAGGCTAAACATGGCGACAATGGTAAACAGCAGCGCCAGCAGGCTAAGTGGACTGATTTTGGGAATAAAACGCTGCTGATACCAGTCCAGTCCTTTGTTTTTCACCAGAATCAGCCGGGTCAGAAAGCCCAGCAAAAACGGAATGCCCAGATAGACCAGCACCGCATGGGTAATGGTCCAGAAACTGACATCAATCACCTGACCGGCCACACCAAAATAAGGCGGTAACACACTTAAGAACAACCAGGCATAGGTACTGAAAAACAGAATCTGGAAAATACTGTTAAAGGCCACCAAGGCAGCGACATACTGGTTATCACCACAGGCCAGATCATTCCAGACCAGTACCATGGCAATACAGCGCGCCAGTCCAATCAGAATCAGGCCAGTCATATATTCCGGATAATGCTGCAGGAAAATCAGTGCCAGTGCGAACATCAAACACGGTGCAATCAGCCAGTTTTGTACCAGCGACAACAGCAGCGTGCGTTTATCCTGAAAAATTTGCGGTAAAGCGGCATAGTCCACTTTGGCCAGCGGTGGATACATCATCAGAATCAGGCCAATGGCAATCGGTAAATTGACATTGCCCATACTCATCTGGTCCAGACTGCTCGACACCTGCGGGAAATACAGCCCAATGCCAATCCCGAGCGCCATGGCAATAAAAATCCACAGCGTCAGATTGCGGTCTAAAAAGGAAAGTTTGCGGGTGCTGGCCATGACTTACTCGATATGGGAAATATTGTTGATGGCAGCAATCAGTTCGGGACGGGTCATCTGCTCAGGCTGTAACGCAAACAGTGCATCCAGACGCTTGTTGATATGCGCGACTGTTTCTAAAAAGGCCTGCAACTTGGCCGCTTCCGGCAAATCCAGATGCGATGGATCAGCCAGTCCCCAATGCGCTTTAATTGCACCGCCCAAATACAAAGGACAGGCTTCTTGGGCAGCCGCATCACATACGGTAATCACCACATCGGGCTGATACTGCTCACAGTCATCAATACTTTTACTGGAGAGCCCTTCAGTCGACAGGCCCAGATTTTCCAGCGTCTTTAACGTCAGTGGATGGACACGACCGGTCGGTTTGCTGCCGGCGCTATAGGCTGTCCAGCCTTCTGGAGCACGACTGTTAAATAACACTTCAGATAAAATGCTGCGGCAGCTATTTCCGGTACATAAGAAGAGGAATTTCATGGTTTTACTCACAATAACTTGAAAGCGTTGCTGTTAGCGAATTCATCGGACTGACATCTTGCTCCGCGATAATATTCAGCACACTCACTGCCCACTCGGGTAAATCTGGATTCAGGCGGTAATACACCCACTGCCCCTGACGCTGGTCCAGTAAAACCGATAAATTTCTCAGCAAAGCCAAATGACGGGAAATTTTAGGTTGGCTTAAATTTAATGCCTCGGTCAGCTCGCAGACACAAATATTCTGTTTGGCCAGCACCAGTTTCAAAATATCCAGACGGGTCGGATCGGACAGGCATTTAAAAAAATCAGTTTGATTCATACAGCTTCCCCATATTTATACTTGCGAATATACGCATATCCATATATAAAAGCAATATTCCTCTTTTACCTGAGTTTTAGCACTATGGCGGCTCCAATTAAAATCTTTCACAATCCTGACTGCGGCACTTCGCGCAACACTTTGGCCTTAATCCGCAATACCGGACAAGAACCTGAAATTATTGAATATTTAAAAAATCCACCAACAGCCGAAGTGCTGGCTGACATGATTCAGCAGGCCGGTTTAAGTGTACACGAGGCGATCCGTCAAAATGTAACGCCGTATGAAACCCTGCAACTGGCTGAGCGTGATCTGAGCGATGCAGAACTGATTGCTTTGATGGTACAACATCCACTGCTGATTAACCGTCCTTTTGTGGTGACTGAACGCGGCGTTAAACTGTGCCGACCTTCTGAACTGGTACTGGATTTACTGACCCAGCCGCAGCTCAAGGCCTTTCGTAAAGAAGATGGAGAACTGGTAATTAATGAACACGGTCAGCGTGTCAATTAACCGTTTTTCCTCTCACCTGCTGCCGCTCATCTCTCAGCGCTAGCAGGCTGAGTGCCTGATAATCCCGAGTTTTTTACTAGGTTGAATCGAAAAATTTTATCCCTACAATAAAGCCACAATTTTTTTATGCCTTTTTGATTGATCATGCATCTTCATTCCGTTACCGAACTTCTCTCTCCTGCCGGTTCTTTAAAAAATATGCGCTATGCCTTTGCCTATGGAGCAGATGCCGTGTATGCCGGGCAGCCGCGTTATAGTTTACGTGTCCGGAATAACGAGTTTGATCATGACAATCTGGCCATCGGCATTAAAGAAGCACATGAATTAGGCAAAAAATTCTATGTGGTGGTCAACATCCAGCCGCATAACTCCAAACTGAAAAACTTTATCCGTGATCTTGAGCCAGTCGTGGCCATGCAGCCTGATGCACTAATCATGTCCGATCCGGGCCTGATCATGATGGTGCGTGAACACTTCCCGCACATGGACATCCACCTGTCGGTACAGGCCAATGCGGTCAACTGGGCCACGGTCAAGTTTTGGAAAAATATGGGCCTGACCCGGGTGATTCTGTCGCGCGAACTGTCCATTGAGGAAATTGAAGAAATCAAAACCCAAGTTCCCGATATGGAAATTGAGGTGTTTGTACATGGTGCCCTGTGCATGGCCTATTCCGGCCGCTGCATGCTATCAGGCTATATGAACAAACGCGATGCCAACCAGGGCGCCTGCACCAATGCCTGCCGCTGGGAATACAAAGTGCTGGATGCCGCCGAGGATGAAACCGGTGATGTAATTCCGGTAAAAAATCTGGATGCAGGCGGTTGCTCGCAAGATGCTGATGCGCTCCACATGCAAGCCCAGCACCAGTTTAATGAACCGGTGCTGCTGCAACGTAATGAAGAAGATATGTTTGCCGCCGAAGAAGATGAGCACGGCACCTACTTCATGAACTCCAAAGATTTACGTGCGGTCCAACACGTAGAACGTCTGACCAAAATTGGCGTACATTCACTGAAAATTGAAGGCCGCACCAAATCCTATTTTTACTGCGCCCGTACCGCGCAAATTTACCGTAAAGCGATTGATGATGCTTTAGCCGGCAAACCGTTCGATCCATCCTTGATGACCCAGCTCGAAGGTCTGGCCAATCGCGGTTATACCGAAGGTTTCCTGCGCCGCCATGTGCATAGCGAATATCAAAACTATGAAAATGGTTCCTCTAGTTTTGATCATCAGCAATTCTGTGGTGAAGTGCTGGAGCGCAATGGCGACTACATTAAAATTGATGTCAAAAACCGTTTTGTCGTGGGCGATTCTTTAGAACTGATGACTACCAAAGGCAATATCAGCTTTATCCTCACCGAAATCAAAGACAAAAAAGGCAATTCTATTGAGGAAGCCAAAGGCTCTGGTCATATTGTGGAAATTCCGGTCCCGGCTGATGTCGATATGCGCTATGCCCTGCTGATCCGTAATTTACCGAACTCCACTGCTGATATTTCAGCATCATCCTTGGCCTATCAGGCAGGTTAACTCATGGCGCTGCTGATTACCGATAAATGCATCAATTGTGATATGTGCCTGCCAGAATGTCCGAATGATGCTATTTATGAAGGCGACAAAATCTACGAGATTGATGTCAGCCGCTGCACCGAGTGCGTCGGTTTTTATGATCATCAAACCTGTGTTGCGGTATGCCCGATTGAATGTATTGTGCCGCATCCTGAGCATCGGGAAAGCCCGGAAGAACTGACTGAGAAGTTCAAGCGCTTAAACTTGCTTCATCCCTAAAACTGGGGTACAACAAAAAAAGGAACTGAGCTGTTAGCGATCTCAGTTCCTGTAAAAAAACAATAACTATTTTTTGATATTTTACCGCATATAGGGCCTGGGTATTGGGGAACTCAGGCCCTATTCTAATTCTGCTTACTGTCCTGAACGGATGATGTAATCAAAGGCAGATAATGATGCTTTGGCACCTTCACCAGTCGCGATAATGATCTGTTTGTAAGGAACAGTAGTACAGTCACCTGCAGCAAACACACCTTTGACATTGGTTTCATTGCGCTCGTTAATCACAATCTCACCACGGTTAGTTAGCTCAACATCGGTTCCTTTCAGGAAGTCAGTGTTCGGCAACAAACCGATCTGTACAAAGATCCCCGCCAGTTCAACCGTGTGCTCTTCATCCGTTGCACGGTCTTTGTATTTCAGCGCTGTCACTTGTGAACCATCACCGACCACTTCTGTCGAAAGCGCATTTTTAATCACTGTGGTATTTGGCAAGCTGTTTAGCTTGTCTTGCAATACCTGATCCGCACGTAACTTGGTATCAAACTCTACTAAGGTCACATGCTCAACAATACCCGCCAAGTCAATCGCCGCTTCTACACCCGAGTTACCCCCACCAATGACTGCAACACGTTTGCCTTTGAATAAAGGACCATCACAGTGTGGGCAATACGCCACACCACGGGTACGGTATTCTGCTTCACCCGGAACGTTCATCTCTCTCCAGCGTGCACCGGTTGAAAGCACCACAGTTTTCGATTCCAGTTTAGCACCGTTTTCCAAGGTCACTTCAACTAAACCGTTGGCTGTTTCATCTGCACCTTTAATGTCAGATACACGTTGCAGGTTCATGATGTCGACACCGTATTCACGTACGTGTGCTTCCATTTCAGCGGCAAATTTTGGACCTTGGGTTTTCTTGATTGAAGTGAAGTTTTCAATGTCCATGGTGTCCATCACCTGACCGCCAAAACGTTCCGCCACGATACCGGTGTTAATGCCTTTACGTGCTGCATAAATCGCTGCAGTGTTCCCGGCAGGTCCACCACCAATCACCAGTACATCAAAGGCCGCTTTGGCATTTAACTTTTCAGCTTCTTTGGCTGCAGAGTTGGTGTCTAATTTGGCGATGATTTCTTCCAGTGTCATACGACCCTGACCGATGTGGTTACCATCCTGGAATACCATAGGTACCGCCATGATTTTGCGTTCTTCCACTTCATCCTGGAAGAATGCACCATCAATCATGGTGGCAGTAGTGCCGGGGTTATAAATCGCAATCAGGTTCAATGCCTGCACCACATCTGGACAGTTGTGACAGCTTAATGATACGAACACATCAAAGTCCGATTGGATGCCCAAGTCTTTAATAGAAGCTAATACTTCATCAGACACTTTTGGTGCATAGCCTGAGGTTTGTAACAATGCCAGAATCAAAGAAGTGAACTCATGGCCCATTGGCAAACCTGCGAAGAATACACGCGGCTGTTCACCGGCTTTGGCGACACCAAAGCTTGGTGCACGTTTGTTGTTACCATCGAAGCGTGCAGTCACCTGATCAGACAAAGCGGCAATTTCAGTCACCAGTTCTTTGATTTTATCTGATTTGTCAGAGCTATCTAAAGTGGCCACTAATTCGATTGGACCTTCAAGGCGTTCTAACAAGGCTTTTAATTGGGCTGTAGTATTTTGATCTAACATTGCTAACGTCTCCTAAGGAGTCAAATTTTTCAATACCGCTATCATAGGCCAAATTTAAAAATAGATAAAACAGTTTGTTTTTATATTAATGATCGCTTTTACAAATCAATATACTTTATGGATGAATCAATCTAAATTGTAACAACGCGATAAGAATCATCTACCAGAAAGAAAAAGGCTCCCATAGGAGCCTCATCATCAGCATTAAAAAATCCGCTGCTCAATTCTTAATGCCCGCTTTTTAAAACTCTGTGCCAGCACAAAGAAAATCAGGCTAAAAATGGCTGACACAATCGCCGCTGCAATCACCAGAATCTGTACAAACTGGCTTAAACGCTCGGCTTGAACCACCTGTTTATTCACGCTTTCTGCCATTGGGGTCAGGGTTTTACCATAGACCTGTTGCTGCATTGACCAGAGCTGTTCCGGCTTGAAACCATACTGAATAAAATCCGGATTCTGCTGCTCGGCTTTCACCAGATTTAATACATGCGGAATGGCTGCGGCTTTATCCGGTGGCTGATGCAACAAAGCGGTTTGCGCCAGCAAATAGGATTTGACGGGTGTATCCAGCGGCGCATCTGCCAGATAACGCGCCAGCTCACTTTCTGCCAGCTGCTTGTCGTAATAGACAATTTTTTGCTGCGCATCATAGTCATCATTTTTCAGGTCATATTGCAGATAGGTCAGACCTGACCACAGCACGATAAAGGCAATTAACCAGCCGACAAACTTCAGGATAAAGGACTGAAAGCGTACATAGAAAAAACGGATTTTCTTGAGAAAATGCACCACAAAAAAGGCACCAATAAACGACAGCAATAATTTCAGAAACAGCCAGCCAAACCAGGACAACAGCCCCAGAAAATAATCCGGTTGCTGCTCTAAAATCGCCAGGTTTGCATCAACCGTTAAAGGAATATGCAGCTGTTCGACCTGTGTGGTCAGGCCAAAAAAGCCATAGACAAAATCTTGCTGTACAAAAAAAGCAATGATGGAGGCAATAAACACCGTGCTGGAAGTAATACCCAGCAACATCAAATTGCGCTGACGCTTTTTCAGCGCCAGCACACCGCTATTGATGTGCTCGGTCGGTACCGCATAATCATCTAAGGGCAATGTATTCTCCTTACGTTTGCAATACTCCCGAGCCAGCGTTTACTCAGGAAGGATTGGAACCGCTCGAACTTGATTCAAGCACCAGATGATTCAGGTTATCTTGCAGCACACGTAAACGCGTGGTTGCTTCGGCACGCTTTTGCATTCCCTCTTTTTGCACCTGAATCACATCATTGACTGTTTTAATGAGGGTGTTTTGTACATGTTCAAGCGTTTCAATATCAATCACTGAACGCTGGTTGGCTTTGGCGGTATCGACCGAGTTCTGATGTAACAGGTCGGCATTACGGCGTAGCAGCTCATTGGTGGCATCATCAATACTGTTGGCCAGCTGCACACTGTTCTTTTGCTCATTTAAGGAAATTGCCAGACTAATCTGGTTTTTCCAGGCCGGTAAAGTAATGTTTTTAATTGCATAAAACTTGTCGACCAGCATCAGGTTATTGGACTGGATAATCCGGATCATTGGCAGGGTCTGCATGGCCGATTGCTGCAACACCTGTAAATCACTGACGCGTTTCTCCAGATTATTGGCCAGATGATTTAAATCATAAACTTTCTGGGTGGTACTCTGGTCCTGTTCCTGGGTGGTTAACTGGCCAATCTGTTGCTGGATTTCCTGCTGCTTGAGCTGGCCAGCGGCAATATAAATCCCCAGCTGTTTATATTCTTCCTGCACGCCTTCAAACATTTTATCCAGAGTATCGACACGGGCTTTTAAGCCGTTTTGCGAGGTTTCAATTTCCTTGACCAGTACATCAATCTGTTCTTTGGTGCTGTTAAAGTGCTGGTCAAAATTCTGCTTGGCACCTTTAAACTTGCTGATCAGGCTGCCAAAAAAACCGGAGCTTTTCGATTTGTTGAGAATACTGCTGGTATTTAACTGCTGCGCCACCTGTACCACCTGATTCAGCTTTTGCCCGGTCGCATCCAGATCTTTATTCTGCACCAGATGAAGCAGTTCATCAGTATAAGTCGAAGTTTTGGTGGCAATATTTTTCCCATATTCCGCCACCGAATTATGGCTTAAGTCGGCCAGTTCTTTACGCGCGGCCATGACCTCATCGAAATCGGATGGCTGCAAGCCAATTTCCTGTAAATTGAGCGCCTGGAATTTCTGCTGATTTTCTTCGGTTGTGGCTTCCACCACGGCATTTACCTGTTCAGGATGGGTCATACGTCACCTTATATTTGATTCTATTTAGAGCTGTTTTCGAGTGATTTTTTTAGCGTTTTAATCAGATTTTCCCGACTATTATCAAGCTTTTCCAGCTCACTTGTCGAGCTGCTTTGCTGACTTTGTTTGACATGATATTGCCAGGCCGGAATCAGCACCTGCTGCGCTTCCTTAAACCGGTCCAACAAGGTAAATGACAGCTGCTGGCTCAGCTGCATCTGGGTAATGGCAATATCATTACTCGCCTGCAGTGTGCGCAGTGTATTTATTTTTTTAGATAATCGTTCCGAGAAGTTATCTAAAGGATGTTGATGTTTCACAAAACTTGGATATTCAGTCAAAAATTCTTCAGCGGCGACAATATGCTGCGCCATCTGCTCTCTTAAGCCACGTAACTGCTGAAAACGCGCTTGAGATTTCTGAATTTCAATCTGTAATTTCTGGCTTAAATGATTGGCCTGATCGAGTAAGCGGTCCAGCTTTTTATAATATCCCACCTGACTGGAACCATATTCCAGATCAATCCCCAGCCATTTTTGCAGCGCATTAAATTTTCGTTTTTTCAGATATTTTTTGGAATCCGCCAGCATGCGGATCAATTCTTCAATGGTTTGACTGAGCTGCTGGGTCATGTGCGGATCAACCCCGTTTAACAGCACTGCCTGCGACTGAATGAGGGCATCGGCATAATGATTTAATTTGTACTGGTCACTTAATACCGGCACCAGCTCATGACGCTTGATCGAGAGAATGGTATCCCGGTTCAGCTCCAGCTCTGTTAATGGTTCTAACACATCTATTTGCGGCATAACATCATCAGCTTGATCAAATCATTTTTTATACTAAGACTTTTATATAAAGCAAGCTGTAGCTTTTTGCAAATGCAGTAAAAGCGGAATATTTAAAATTAACAATATTTTACTGATCAATGACAGAGAGTGAATCCTCTCCTTTTCGCACATACTCATCAAATTTTTAAGCCAAATTGCAAAGACACAAAAGCCCTCAACTGAGGGCTTTAATTTTTCACGCAGCGGAGATTATAAATAATCACCTTCACGTTCCGGCTGATACAACACTTTATCAATACGGACTTTCATAATATGGCCATCTGGTTGTGGCCATTCAATTTCCTGCCCTTCAGCCAGACCCAAAATGGCAGCTCCCACCGGCGCCAAAACATTGACCTGGCCTTTATCACCACGGAAGTCATGCGGATACACCAAAGTAATTTCGGTCGGTTCCGGGAAAGGTGCGATGGTCACCAGCACACGCGCATTCATGGTCACCACATTGCTTGGCACATCTTGCGGTGCAACCACTTCGGCACGCGCCAGCTCATCTTCCAGATGTTCCATGGTCGGGGTAAGTTTAGACTGATGTTCAAGCATGGTTTCTAAACGGTGCAAGTCTTGTTCAGACAAAATAATTGTCGGTTTATCCATTCTTTGTTCCTTTATCGTTATCAGCCAAAAAATAAAAATAATTGATCTATTTCACAAGTGCTATGCAACTGTTATAGCAGAATTTAATCCGGCTGAATAATTGCAATTTGTTTTTTAGCACCTATAAAAAAAGCTCCCTTGAGGGAGCTTTTTCTCAAGTGTGGGCTTATTTCGCGTAAACCGGGAATTTCGCGCAAACAGCTTCAACTTTTGCTTTGACATCAGCAATTACAGCTTCATCACCTTTGCTGTCCAGAATGTCAGCGATCCAGCCAGCCAGTTCACGTACTTCAGCTTCGCCGAAACCACGTGTGGTTACTGCTGGTGTACCAATACGGATACCAGAAGTAACGAATGGAGAACGTGGATCGTTTGGTACAGAGTTTTTGTTCACAGTAATGTGAGCAGCACCTAACCAAGCATCCGCATCTTTACCGGTGATGTCCTGTTTGATTAAAGATAACAGGAACAAGTGGTTTTTCGTACCGCCAGATACCACATCGTAACCGCGTTCGATTAACACTTCAGCCATCGCTTGTGCGTTTTTCACAACTTGTTGCTGATAGGCTTTGTATTCAGGCGCCATTGCTTCTTTAAAGCAGATTGCTTTTGCAGCAATCGCGTGAACCAGTGGACCACCCTGGTTGCCTGGGAATACTGCTGATTGTAATTTCTTCTCGATTTCTTCGTTGGCTTTAGCCAGGATTAAACCAGAACGTGGACCACGTAGTGTTTTATGGGTAGTGGTCGTAGTAACGTCAGCAATTTGTACTGGGTTCGGGTAAACGCCTGCAGCAACCAGACCAGCCACGTGTGCCATATCCACAAACAGGTAAGCGCCTACTTTATCCGCGATGTCACGGAAACGCTGCCAATCTACGATTTGGCTGTATGCAGAGAAACCAGCAACGATCATGCGTGGTTTGTGTTCTAAAGCCAGACGCTCAACTTCTTCATAGTCAATTTCGCCAGTTTCAGGATTTAAACCGTACTGAACCGCGTTATATGTTTTACCAGAGAAGCTAACTTTTGCACCATGAGTCAAGTGACCACCGTGAGCCAGGCTCATACCCAAAACCGTATCGCCCGGGTTCAGTAATGCCAGGTAAACTGCAGAGTTTGCTTGAGAACCTGCGTGTGGCTGAACGTTAGCATAGTCAGCACCAAAGAGTTCTTTAGCACGGTCAATAGCCAATTGTTCAATAACGTCTACATATTCACAACCGCCGTAATAGCGTTTGCCTGGGTAGCCTTCTGCATATTTATTGGTCAGTTTTGAACCTTGAGCTTCCATTACTGCAGGTGAGCAATAGTTTTCAGAAGCAATTAGCTCAATATGTGCTTCTTGACGCGCATCTTCATTAGAGATTGCTTGAGCTAAATCTGGATCAAAGTCAGCAATAGAGATATTGGCAAACATTAGCGAGGTCCTATTCATGTAGGGCTTTTAAGCCGTGCTAAGATTGGCGCGTATTGTAGCATAAAGTTTGTGAACTGAGAGAATGAACTTTTCTCAGTTTTACATAAAAATAGCTCATGCCTCAGATAAAACACGAGCTATTTCAAGTCAAAGCAATCTTTGTCTTAATTCAATGACTTATTGAATAGGCATTAATGATTGCACATCTTTAACAATCTCATCCAAATTCTTCTCATACACAGTACTATGGTTCCAACTCATATCTACATGGTATTGAATATTCGATTGCTTAGCTGCTGGACCACTCAATAATAAATCTGTTGCATCTTTAGGTACTACCGCATCAGCCCCACCTTGGTAAATAATAACTGGCTGATTCACTTTAACTTGTAACGGTTGAGAATCTTTCGATAAAAATTGACTTACATCTGGCAAGCTTAAGAAATTTGGTTGCGTCCGCGGATATCCATCGATACTCCACTCATTTCCTGCAGCATATTGCCCCATTGCTTCCCCTAATTTTTCGCCTAAAAAATCAGAACATTCAGTGTCTGCAAGTGCAGCTATCCCATCTGTAGGAGATTTAAATACTTGCTGATAGCTTAGACTAGGATTTTTATTTCTTAGTCCCGCCGTAATCAATGCGGTATAAGTATCCAACATAGCTAAGGTATTAATTTTATCTCCTACATTTGTTAATTGGGCAGCTCTCTGTTCTCCCACAGTCAAAATCGCAGCTAAATTAGAAGCAGGTGCGATCGCAATCGTACCTTTATAATCCAACTGAGCACGTGATGCAAACTGCGCAGCCCCTAATGCAGCATGTCCGCCCTGAGAGTGTCCAACGGTCATCCACTGTTTAGCGGCTCGATTACCCAAATAATGTCTTGCAGCGACCACCGCATCAGTAATAGAAAATGCAGCACTTTGTAAATTTAAGAAAGGATGTGCTTCATTTTCACTTGGCTCACCTAAACCCTCATAGTCTGGGGCGACCACGACATAACCTGCTGCCAGCAATTGATCAATCATACCCTTAATATACATATTTAAAGGTGCTTTACTCGGTGCACAAGCATCTGCCACACCCGTTGTGCCGTGCGCCCAAACCACAATTGGCCAACCTGTTAATGGCGGTGCAGTTTTAGGTGTAAATAATAAAGCGGTTGCTTGTACTTCACTCCCATGTACCCCTAGCATTTTATAGGTCATTTTTACACTTTGATCTGCTGTTGCCGCCATATCTGACAATATGTAAGCTTCAGGTGTGACAACCAAAGGATTACTAATACTGTGTTTCGGAATACCATCATCAATGATGACTGCGCTGTTGTCATTGTCATCATTACATGCCGTTAAAAATAAACTGCTGCTGGCCAACGCCACGCTAAGCCAAATTTTTCTCATCTGATTATCCTTATACAGGTATTATTCTAAAGTTGCGTCCTTCGCAATTTTCACTTTTACGCTGTTTCCTGCGCTCAGGCAATATCAGTGCAATTAATATATAAGTGTATTGTATTAAAATAGAGTCACTTATCTTTAAAATAGATAAGCTGAACGGCCCACAAATGCCGATTATTCGCCCGACAGCCCTGTAACTTTCAACATGATAGTGTTAGATTGCTTTTTAAACCCCTTAACAAGCGAATGAGCACATGCACGCGATTATTCTCGACACTGAAACCCATACCCTGAATGGTTATCCGATCGAAGTTGCCTATGCGCCCATTCAATTACAACAGGGCAAAATCAGCCTGGATAAATCGCAAATTTTTGACCAGTTTTATCAGGTCGATGAACCGATTTCCTATGCCGCGATGGCCGTGCATCATATTCTGGAATCCGACCTGCTTGATCAGCCGCATTACAGCAGTTTCCGCCTGCCTGAAGAAACGCTGTATATCATTGGTCACAATATTGATTACGACATTCGCGCTATTCAAAAATGCGGTGTTGATACTTCTCATATTAAAGCGATTTGTACCCTTGCTCTAGCGCGTCTGGTCTGGCCCGATGTTGAAGCGCACAATATTTCTGCCTTAATTTACATGATCAGCAAAGGCAGCGAAAAAGCCCGCGATATGATTAAAAAAGCCCATCGGGCCGATATGGATATTATTTTGACCGCCAATATCCTGATGCATATTGTGCATCATCTGCAAATTGACAGTATTGAAGCCTTATATGCTGCATCTGAAGATGCCCGTATTCCACGTGTCATGAGTTTTGGTAAGCATCGTGGTACAGCCATTGCCGATTTACCAAATGATTATATCCAATGGTTGCTGCGTCAGGATGAACTTGACCCTTATTTAAGAAAAGCCCTTGAGAACGCCAACATCGTCACACTCTAAGCCCAACAATGTCATAATCCCTTCATATTAGTGTAATTTTCATTCTTTATAGTCAGCCTTAATTTATTTGGGGAATAAATTAAGGCATGATTCATTATCATAAAACACAGTTGGGCATTGACGCCCTGCAACAACGCCAGCGGCAATTGAATGCACGTCAACGCCGTCTTCTGGTGCTAATTGGAACCGAAGATTTCGAGCAATTGGGCGACCAGTTTAAACAGCGTATTGCTACGCCAGAATTAATTGAACAATTGCTGGAGATGGGTTTAATCAGCTCTGCTGCGACCGAGCCAGCCGAAGCAGAAATTTTGGTGCCAGCTCAAGCCGAACCGCAAAGTGAAGCAGCCTCTACCCTACGTTCAGAAATTAAAACCACCTTAAATACGCCGGTACCAAAACTGGTGGAAAAATGGGTCGAACATATTATTGCCCCGTCTTCAGCGGCCAAAGTGGCTGAAGCCGAACCCGCCGCGATTGCTCCAGAAATTCCGGTCCTGGAAATTGAAGTACCACCAGAAGTGGAGCCAGAGCCAGAACCGCTGGTTGCCTTGAGCTTTGAAGACACCAAGCAATTAATGGCCAGCTTGTTGCAGCGTTATTGTGGCCTAATGGCCAAGCAGCTTATTCTCCGCATTCAGGCTGCACCGGATATTCGTAGCCTGAAACTGTGCCAAATGCAGTGGATCACCGAATTACAGGAATCGCGTTTGCCACCAAAAGAACTGAACCATGCTTTACAGCAAATTAACTTTTCGCTGCAAAGCCTGCAAAGCACCTGAAGATTCATATAATTTTGCTTCACTTTAAGTCTTTTTTCATCTAAGAATTTTCTTTATACATGCTAAAAACTTTTATAAATAGCGGTTATTGTTCAGCTTTTAGAAAAATAATTAAAAATAAGCAATCCTTTCTTAAAACACTAAGACTTAAGACCAATAGTGAGATTGGCCACAGCACGGCATAACAACAGCTCTGTATTCTGTTGGGAATGAAGCATGTCTGCTCTGCACTACCTGCAATTTGAACCCTTTGATAATCCGATGCAACTCAGCAAAGTCGGAAACTGGGTCATCACCTTTTTAAGTCCTAAAGACGAACTCAAGCAGATTCAACTGGCCATTACCCATGTCATTCCACGTCAGGTTTCCGCACAGTTACAGCCCCGCCGTATCATCATTCACAGCACCGAACATGAACAGCGCTGGCTGATTCAGGCGATTGAATGCTTCGATAGCACTCGCAATCAGGAAATCATCCTGAACGCCGCAGATGAAACCGCCCAACAGATGCTGCGCAGCATTTTACAGGAATTTCATAAATACGATGTGGATGTCAGCCTGATTTAAAGCGGTTAAAGTGAAATCATCACCTGTTTTGAAGTCTTTGAAGATCAGGCATCGCTTTTTACAACTTTATGCATGCAAAATGGGCACAAGTCTTTTAGAATCAGGTCACTTATAAATAAAGAGTAAAGACGTATGAGTCGGCATATCCCTAAGTCTGCGAACCTCACCGCCTTAACCATTTCTCATTTTTATCCGAGCTTGGATCAATGTTTACATGCCTTGTTTCATTATCATCAAGGCCCACAATTAACGCTTAAAAATGATCCGGTATCTTCGCAGCATGTCTGTGTACAACAACGTACACGAGGTCGTTTGAAAAAAGAAATCCGCTTAAATAAAACAGAAGTTGAGCAGGCCAATAAAAATCGTCTGGCGCTTTATCAACTGTTGGCGCATGTGCTGAATCAGTTTGAAACCGCTTAGGCCAGCTTAAAACAAGAAACTTAGCAAATGCTAAGTTTCTTTCTATTCAATAATTTTATAAATATTATTGCTCTTCTGGCTTTCAAAAAATAATTCAATACTTGGCAGGATAATTTCATCCTCGACAATAATATGGTCAATTTTCTTAAATAACGGCAATTCAGCTGTTTTGGCATTTTCAGCAATCTGACGCAGCTGTGCTTTGGCATCATAACGGTGCTGATACTGATCTTCTACTTTAATATCAATTAATTGGCTCATGGTTATTTCCTCTTATCATTGGTTTTCTTGAAGACAATTTGTTATAGCATAGCTGATTTAAGTTTGACTAAACAGAGTTGTTAATTTGTTTGACAATGTTAATTCTATGCTTTATTAGGTCAGTATAATTAAAAATAAGTGATTGATTTTTATGGTTTAACATTTTATCCGATTTTTCTTATTCTTAACAATTTGCTCAATGTGACGCTCAATTCATCGTTATTTTAAGCAAGAAAAAGCTCGCATTGCTGCGAGCTTTTTTATGTTGGAAGGCTAGTGCTAGATCTATTGTTTAAACCGGAGTTACAAACTCAACAAGCTGTCATTGATCCGTCCAACTACATCGTAGCGTCTTTGTTTTGCGACCTACTGTACGTTCACTATAGTCCCCTTCGGCTTGGATTGGCAAGCCTTCTAACATTTCTCAGCATTTGTATAGCAAAAAGCCTATTGAACAAAAATTAATCAGGCTTATTATATTTCTGTCGTGAAATTCAGCCTTATTTTTCTCAGCGCATCTGCTCTCATTTTCACCCTGCTCTATCGCTAGATTGATAGCAAATAATCGCCGGCAACAGAATGAAACATAAGTCTTTTTCTAAATTCTGCGTTATCCGTTATAGTGGACTTGAGACATTAAATTAAAAAGAGGAATTGAAGATGCAAAAATTTATTATTCTGTTTGCATTCTGCCTGTTTGCAGTTTTAGGTCTAGGTTTTATCGTGTATCAATTCTTGAGCAACATGCCAAGCGTCGAGTACTGGATTATGCTGTTAATTCCAGCCTTCGCAGTTCCTATTTTAACGGCCCTGATTGTGTATCAGGAACCGAATCATCCATAATGAATAAGCTAGATACGACTCATTGATCCCCTATTTATCAAAAGGACGCTCAATTCAGCGTCCTTTTTCTGTGATTATTTTTCTTGGATTATGTCTAGCTTTACTTGAGTTGCACCGGATCTTCGCTGGTCGATTCAATGATGTAATCAATATTTTCAACCAGGTCTTTATTAAACAGCCTGACTTTTGCCCGCGCATTGGCATATTCGAAAAACAGACCCTCTACAATTGCTTTTTCACGCGATTCTGTCATGCCAATTTCATGATCATTCGGCACAAAATAGACTTCTTCAGGAATTAATTTAACGATATAACCCATTGTTCTGACTCTTATGGTGTTTTAGTAATTTACCCTGCGACATTTATAGGCTGAAAAATCGCTTCCGGCTATGGCGAATTCATCCGACAGTTATGCTTATTTTTGATATGCCATCTCAATGCCAGTCATATAAAGAAAAAATATTTTAAAACCATATAGATTATTTAAATTTAGGTGCTTCTATATTTCACTAAACTGATCTGATGTAGTGACGAGATTTTTCTGATTAAACAGATTTTTTATTCAGCCTTTCTGTCCTAATGTAAAGCTTAAAGCGGATGTTTCTATTTTGTGGGTGATGAGGCGATAAAAATCTAGAAATGATGATTCTTTAATCCAAATAAAGATAAAAAATGCAAAGAAAATGCAGTTCAATGACTACTTTTTAACCAAATATAGAAAGGCAGACCAATAAGCACTGTCCTACGATGATGGTTCAGCATTCGTTATTCAAGCCAGATTATGGAAAGGATTTTGGTTCAAAACTGAAGTAAAGAGTTTTAAATGATTGAATCTTGGTAATTTTTATAGTTTTTTATGGATCAGAATTTGGTGCGCCCGGCGGGAATCGAACCCACGACCCCAAGCTTCGGAAACTTGTACTCTATCCAACTGAGCTACGAGCGCGCGTCGCACATCATAACAAAAAAATGCACAAGGTAAAGCAACTATATATAAGTTCTTTATTTTTATGCTTATGCTTTAAGCAATCGTTCCAAATATACGATGCAGAATTCCCGGTAGATTACTTGGTTTATTGGGCAATATCGCTCACAATAGCCTCTCCCTACACCATGCGAGATTTTCATGACTGATGCATTGACGTTAAGAGACTTGTCTAAAACCTATCGCAATGGGTTTCAGGCCTTAAAAGGTATCAATTTGACTGTACCTGAAGGTGAATTTTATGCGCTGCTGGGTCCCAACGGTGCAGGCAAATCTACAACGATCAGTATCATTAGCTCCTTAACCAAGAAAACCTCGGGTACCGTGGAAATTTTTGGCCACAATCTGGATACCCATCCCTCTCAAGCCAAACAGTGTCTGGGCGTGGTACCACAAGAGTTTAACTTTGGTCATTTTGAAAAAACCTTTGATATTCTGGTGACCCAGGCCGGTTATTACGGTATTCCCAAAAAAGTGGCGCAGCAGCGCGCCGAACTGTATTTAGAAAAACTGGGGCTGTGGGATAAACGTGCCACGCAAGCGCGAATGCTATCTGGCGGGATGAAACGCCGCTTGATGATTGCCCGCGCCATGATGCATGAACCGAAATTGCTGATTCTGGATGAACCGACCGCCGGGGTCGATATCGAACTGCGCCGCTCGATGTGGGATTTCCTGATTGAAATGAACAATAGTGGCACTTCCATTATTCTGACCACCCACTACCTGGAAGAAGCGGAAATGCTGTGCCGCCGGATTGCCATTATTGACCGCGGTGTGATTAAAGAAGACACCACCATGAAAGGCTTCCTGAACCAGCTGAATGAAGAAACCTTTATTTTCGATCTAGTTCAGCCGATTCAGCCCATTCATCTGGATATTATCGGGGTACGTTTTAATCTGGTCGATCCGCTGACCCTGGAAGTGACTATGGACAAGGCCCATACCGTGAATGAGCTGTTCCAGTTACTGGAATCACAAGGGGTACAGGTGCGCAGTATGCGCAACAAGGCCAATCGTCTTGAAGAATTATTTGTGAAGATGGTAGAGAAAAATCTTGCAGGAGTCGCGCAATGAACTTTAATCAATTAAGAGTTGCGCTGTATACGCTGGTTCATAAGGAAATCCGCCGTTTTATGCGGATCTGGCCACAAACCCTGTTACCACCGGCCATCACCATGAGTCTATATTTCGTGATTTTCGGTAATCTGGTCGGTTCACGTATTGGGGAAATGGGCGGCTTTAGCTATATGCAGTTTATTGTGCCCGGCCTGATCATGATGGCGGTCATTACCAACAGTTATGCCAACGTCTCCTCTAGTTTCTTTAGTGCCAAATTCCAGAAAAGCATTGAAGAACTGATCATGAGTCCGGTGCCATTACATGCCATTTTGTGGGGCTATGTGCTGGGTGGAGTATGTCGCGGCGTACTGGTCGGCATTATTGTGACCTTAATGAGCCTGTTTTTCACCGACCTATACATTACCAACTGGTTTGTGACTATTTATACCGTACTGATCACTTCATTATTACTGTCTTTAGGCGGTTTTATTAATGCCGTTTATGCCAAATCATTTGATGATATTTCCATTATTCCAACCTTTGTGCTAACACCGCTCACCTATTTAGGTGGTGTGTTCTATGCAATTAGTGCATTATCGCCGTTTTGGCAAAACCTTTCTTTAATTAACCCTGTAGTGTATATGGTCAACGCCTTCCGTTATGGCATTTTAGGACATAGCGATGTCAACGTGACCGTTTCCCTAGGCGTGATTACATTATGCTGTGCTGTGTTATATGGCATTGCCTATCATTTACTCTCCCGTGGTTCAGGAATGCGTGAATAATGAGCGTAGAAAATTCTTTATTGGGTAAAGACACTCAGTACCCTACAACTTATCAACCTGATGTGCTGTTTCCGATTGCGCGTGCTGAAGCGCGGGAAAAATATGCGCATGTGGCTGGTATTCAGCAAGGTAAAGACTGGTGGCATGTCTTTGAGATGTCCTGGTTAAATGCAGCCGGCGTTCCGCAAGTTGCTATTGGCCGGATTCACTTGCCTGCCACCTCACCAAATTTAATCGAGTCGAAATCTTTAAAGCTGTATTTCAACAGTTTGAACTTTAGCACCTTTGCTTCAACAGACGCGCTGATCAATACCGTCGAGCAGGATTTATCAGCCGCGGCACAGGCACAGGTCAATCTGGAACTGTTATCTGTCGATGATCTGGCAATTAGCCATCCTGAAGGCATATGTATTGATGACTTAAGCCCGACCCGACTGGAAAATCATCCGGATGCGTCCTTATTACAGCACGATGCCGAGCAAGACGAACAGGTCGAAGTGCAACTGTATTCACATTTACTGAGAAGTAACTGTCCGGTCACCGGTCAACCTGACTGGGGCACAGTTTTTATCCGCTATCAGGGTAAAAAACCTTGTTATCGCAGTATTTTGGCTTATATTATTTCTTACCGTCAGCATAACGGTTTTCATGAGCAATGTGTTGAACAGATGTTTGCCGACATCTGGCAAAACCTGAATCCTGAAAAACTGATGGTGTATGCCACCTATACACGTCGTGGCGGATTAGACATTAATCCATGTCGTGTATCGGATTTAACATGGATGCCTCGCCCTATTCGTTTAGCGCGACAATAAAAAAACATTGAGGTTAACAGATGCCATTTTTTGGTTTTATTCCTTCCGAGGAACTTTTAAATACCATTCAAACTGCGCAGCAGAAAAAAAATTCAAGCGAACCGCTGTATCCATTACGTGATAAAACAGCATTAATGATTAATGATGAAATCATTGATGCCATTTTAACCGAGCTTGTCCGCCGTTTCCCGCCAAGTGACAAACGCGATACTGCGGAAAAACTGGCCGGTTATGTCAAATCCACCGTAGCGGTGTTACTCAAGCAATTGTTGAGTAAAGCCCCGAACGATGTGGTCAAGCAATCAATTGAATTTTCTGAACGCAGCCTGTTTAAAGATGCAGACGGCAACACGCGTGTCGGTGAAAGTTTAGATGCCAGCCTGGTGACCAATCTAAAAAACACCTATGCCGAAATTAAAGCCGGCAAAGACATTAACAAGTCTGCTTTGGCCGAGTTGTATAAACGGTTTGCTGAAGCTACTGTGCGTCATTTTATGAATGACTTTAATAAAACCCTCGATTTGGGCATGATCAAACGTAAAGCAGCTGATATTGGCTCAGCTGCGGTTATTAAAGCTGTACATATTGCGGTGGATAAAATTATTCCAAATCTGACCAAAGATGAACTGGTCGCGCTGGCGGAATATCACGACACCCTGTTTCATGCCTAAGTAGAAACACCTTCAATAAACCTGACTCCGGTCAGGTTTTTTTATGCCACTTTTCCCGCAACATTTCTCTATAAAGAAGGGATGATGAAGCCCCGGTTGAACTTTGTTACAAACAGCGCGCATTTTTTAGACAGGCTTTGTCACTTTTTGTATATGCGCTTGCCTGTAGCGCCAGAATGAATGTTATCTTAATTGCCTGTGTGAACTGTCTTTTTAAATCGACACTTTTGCTCAACCTGTTTTAATTTTTAAACATCATCTGCTTTTTGTCACTAAATTGATAATACATTGGGAAATTGAACCAATATGTTGAATCGTTATTTCTATAAAAAATTACAGCGTCTTTCTTTACTTGTTGGTGCTCTTTCCTTATCCAGTGTTGTTCAGGCCAATGACTTCCTCAGCCATCCGGACTATCCAAACTTTAAGCAAAAAACCATGCAGCAGTATGGGCTCAGTTCCGAGCAAATTGATCGCGCCATGAGCGGTGCCAAAAATCTGCCGAATATTATCAACATCATGAATCGTCCCGGTGAAAGCAAACCGTGGTATGCCTATAAAACCAATTTTCTGGCTGAAAGCACCATTCAACGTGGTGTGCGTTTCAAACAGCAATATGCCGATACCCTGAATCGTGCTGAACAGCAGTTTGGCGTGCCACAAGCGATTATTCTGGGGATTTTAGGTGTGGAAACCGGTTTTGGTTCCAATAAAGGCTCTTTTATTACCCGGGATGCGCTGGCCACTTTAGGTTTTGGTTATCCACGCCGGGCCGAATATTTCCAGAGTGAACTGTCTGCGCTAATTGCCTGGAGCTATAAAGATGGTGTTGCCACCCATTCTGTGGTCGGTTCCTATGCCGGTGCAATTGGCTATCCGCAGTTTATGCCAAGCAATATTCCTAAATTTGGCGTCGATTATGATGGCAACGGACATATTGATTTAAGAAATTCAGCAGTAGATGCGATTGGTTCGATTGCCAACTATTTGGCCCAACATGGCTGGCAGCGTAATCAGCCGATTGCATTCCCTGCCCGTTATAGCGGCTCAACTCCAGATGCAGTGATTGCCAAAGATCTAACCTTGCCTACCCCGTATGGTGTGCTGAAAAATCAGGGCATCAGTCCGCTGAATCCGATTGTGAAAATTGATGACCTCGATCTGGTCAATGTCATTCAATTACAAGAAAATTATGGTCCAATTTATTACATCACCTATCCAAACTTTCAGGTGATTACCACCTATAACCGCAGCCGTATGTATGCCACTGCACTCTGGTTATTGGGTACTGAAATTGTCAGTCGATAAGAACTTATTTTTACTAAAAAGTTACAAAGTCAAGATTTTTTTACGAGATTTTGCGCACAAAACCGGCTTTTCACATACATTGTTACAATATTGGTTATTATTTAACCAAAAGAGGTAAAGGTTTGGTATTTTTTGTCGTTATTTCCGTGTAAAGACTAGACACCTTTAGTAAACGATGAATATTATCCATTTCGTCAAATATGGTTGCAAAAGTGAAATAACAGGCATGATGTCTGCTATATCAACCACTTAAGGTTGATTCACGGCATCAAGCTGCAGGAGTTTTAAACATATGCATTCTTCAATTAAATATTTACTGGCGCTGTCGACGGTATTTACCTTAAGTCAGTCGCAAGCCGAAATGGTGCAGTCATCATCGTTCAATAACGACAATGAAAGCTCTAGCCTGGCTGCCCGTGTGCTGAACAAAGAAGCACAAAGCTTTAATACCCACTTCTCTAATTTAAATAGCCTTTCAATTACAGAACGTTCTGGCGATAAAATCCGCCGCGAAACCATCGCTGCAAAAATTGAAATCCCAGAAGAAGAGCCTTCTGTCATTGAAAAGTTAAATACCGTAGCATCGAATACTGTTCGTAAGTTCAGCCAGACCGGTATGGCTTCCTGGTATGGTCGTCAGTTCCACGGTCGTAAAACTGCCAGCGGCGAAACATTCGACATGAATGCCATGACTGCAGCACACCGCAGCCTGCCACTGAACTGCTATATCCGTGTAACCAACAAGAACAATGGCAAAAGCGTAATCGTTAAGGTTAATGACCGTGGTCCATTCCATGGTAACCGTGTAGTTGACTTATCTTACGGTGCTGCGAAACGTTTAGGCATTACCAATGCCGGCGTAGCCAAAGTCAGCATTGAACGTGTAGATGGTCCAAACTCCTAATACCCGTTTAAGCTCCTGCACCATATGACCCAAAAGCCACCTCAGGTGGCTTTTTTAATGCCCAAATTCAGGGAAAGACGCTTACTTCCCTATCCATTTTTTGGATTTTAAATACGCTGATCTGGTCATCAAAGTGAATGATCTGTTCTAAAAATACAGATTTGCATTCATTTCCACGCTTAGCGTGCTTTTCATCCTTTTTGAATCCTTAGGTAGCTTTTTATTTTTTTCTGCGCTTAAAACGCATCCTATGCGCATTTAGCCCTATTCCTTTATACAGGAATTTCCCTATTTCCCTCATTTTGAGATTTTCAGGTATTTTTGCCGGCCAATTTTGACCGTTTTCTGTTTCTCGTTTATAGTGAGAACATTCTTGAAAACTCAGAAAAATAATGCAAAAGGAGTGCTGCATGAAAACAATTTCAGAATGGCTGGATGAATATAGCGAAAGTCATCAAAACAAGACCAATAAACTGATTCACTGGGTCTGTGTACCGACCATCTATTTTTCCATTATTGGCATCATTGCGCATTTCAGCGCCCTGCTTACTGCTCTGTTACTGGTGCTGGCCTTTATTTTTTATGCACGCCTGGATCTGGTACTGGCCGTGGCCATGGCAGCACTGACTCTGGTGATGGCCTGGTTAATCTGGATTTTACCGGTTGGTGTTGGTTTTTATATTGCGCTGTTTGTTTTTGCCTGGATTGGACAGTTCTATGGCCACAAGGTCGAAGGCAAAAAACCATCGTTCTTTAAAGATCTGCAATTCCTGCTGATTGGACCGCTCTGGTGTATGGATGCCTATTTAGGCAAGATTTTACCATCCTGGAAATCTCGCCAGCACACCACGCATCTGGATGTCCAAACCTAAAGACGCTTACACATCAGGAAGCATTTTGCTCCAGTGCTGGAGGGCTTATTGATAGATGCTTCCCTGATGCTTTAACCAGCCATCAACATGGCGTTTTTGCGGATCATGATGGGTCCAGTGAATCACGCCACCTTTGTCGGTATATTCATATTCACCAAAGAACTCGACAGTATCGCCTTTTTGCAGACGGTCGATGCGTGGAGCCAAATCAATATTGTGGGCAACCAGCAAGGTTTGCCCATTGCCAAGTTCCAGAATAAAACGCTGATGGCGCGAACCTTCATTGTCATCACTTAACAGTGCCACTACTGTACCAGTAGCTTGTACCTGTACATCATTTTTTCGTTGCTGAAAGGCTTGGGCAATTTTGGCGGTATCATCCTGAACGGGAGCTTGCAGTGTGGTTTCAGACTGCTGTTGAGTGAAGGTATTTGAACCGGAGTTTTGCGGTTGTAGGTCGATACCTAAATAAGCCGCAACCAGCAGCAGAATTACTGCGCCAATGCCCATATTGGTTTTCTTCGACATTGTTCTTCCTGTTGTTGTCTTGGTCATAAAAAAAGCCCCGAAACGGGGCTTTTTCGCAAAATAAATTATTTTGCAGCAGCTTGAGCAGCAGCAACTTCTTCTGCGAAGCTCATTTCTGCTTTCTTCTCAATACCTTCACCTACTTCGAAGCGAACGAATTGAGCAACAGTTGTGTTAGCAGCTTTCAATGCATCAGCAACTTTCTTCTCGTTGTCGATTACGTACATTTGACGCTCAAGAACAACTTCGTTCAGGTATTTTTCAACTGAACCAGTTACCATTTTTTCAACGATGTTCGCTGGCTTACCAGATTCGATTGCTTTTGCTTCAGCAATTTCTTTCTCTTTCGCGATCAGCTCAGCAGGAACCTGTTCAGCAGTTACTGCAACCGGGTTGAACGCAGCAACGTGCATTGCAATACCTTTACCAGTTTCAGCTTCACCTGTGTAAGCAACAACAACACCGATTTTCAGACCGTGTTTGTAAACTGCAAGGTTTTCACCTTCAATGATTTGCGCACGACGAACCTGGATGTTTTCCCCAATTTTTTGAACAAGAGCAATACGCGCTTCTTCAACAGTTTGGCCATCTTCAAGTTTCAGTTCAGCAATTTTTGCAGCGTCAGTTTCGCCAGCAGCAAGTGCAGCAGCAGCAACTTTCGCAGAGAAGCCAGCAAAGTTTTCGTCTTTAGCAACGAAGTCAGTTTGGCAGTTTACTTCTAGAAGGATTGCTTTGTTACCTTCTTGAGCGATTGTGATCGCACCGTCAGCAGCAATGTTACCTGCTTTTTTAGCAGCTTTTGCTTGACCAGATTTACGAAGGTTGTCAATCGCTAATTCGATGTCACCACCCGCTTCTGTCAAAGCTTTTTTACATTCCATCATTGCTAAACCAGTACGGTCACGCAATTCTTTAACCATGCTTGCAGTAATAGCAGTCATGTGAATCTCCTAATTCGGTAGAAAATGAATTCTTTTTAGAACAGAAACGGCCCAGAGGATACTCATGGGCCGCCTGCATACATGACGCTTACTTTGCCACCATCACATGTCGCAAAAATGACAAGCTTGCGTCAAAAACGCATTAAGCCTCAGAAGCTGGAGCTTCTTCGCCTTTCGCTTGAGCATTTGCTTGGGTTTGAGCGTACTCTTTACCAGCAATGATCGCATCAGCCATAGCAGAAGCGTAAAGTGTTACTGCACGGATCGCATCGTCGTTACCCGGAATAACGTAGTCTACGTTGTCTGGGTTAGAGTTTGTATCAACGATACCGATTACAGGAATACCTAGGTTTTTCGCTTCTTTGATCGCGATTGCTTCGTGGTCAACGTCAATTACGAATAATGCGTCAGGTAAACCACCCATGTTTTTAACGCCGCCTAAAGCACGTTCAAGTTTTTCCATCTCACGGCTACGCTCTAAAGCTTCACGTTTAGTCAGCTTAGCGAAAGTACCGTCAGTAGATTGAGTTTGAAGATCTTTTAAACGGTTGATAGATTGGCGAAGTGTTTTCCAGTTCGTCAACATACCACCTAACCAACGGTGATCTACGTATGGTTGACCAGCGCGTTGAGCTTGTTCACGGATGATGTTAGAAGCAGCACGTTTAGTACCAACGAACAAAACTTTGTTCTTTTTGCTTGCTAATTGGTTAGCGAAGTTCAAAGCATCATTTAACGCAGGAACAGTGTGCTCAAGGTTGATGATGTGAATTTTGTTGCGCGCGCCAAAGATGTATTGACGCATTTTTGGGTTCCAGAAACGAGTTTGGTGACCAAAGTGCGCGCCAGCTTGTAGAAGGTCGCGCATGCTTACGTTGTAATCTGCCATTTTCTTTACCTTAAAGTTTGGGTTAGGCCTCCATATATCCGCATTCTCCACCCCAAAGGGCACCCAGAGTAATGTGACGATATATGTGCGGATTTTGTTGCCCCATCGCACAATGCCCGCGAAATTTATTCACGAAAAAGCATTTGATAAAATGGGCGGCTATTTATACCATAGTCACATATAAATTTCCAAAAGTTTTTAGAGATCATGAACAGTACTTATCAAGCGCCTCGTCGATTAATTAAAACCGCAGATGAAATTGAGAAAATGCGGGTAGCGGGACGACTGGCAGCGGAAGTTTTGGATATGATCAAGCCACATATCAAACCGGGTGTAACCACACTTGAGCTTGATACGATTTGTCACGATTATATTGTCAATGTACAAAATGCCATTCCAGCCTGCCTGGGCTATGGTGCAGCCCCAGGTCGTCCGGCCTTCCAGCATACCATCTGTACTTCGGTAAACCACGTGGTGTGTCACGGTATTCCATCTGAAAACAAGACATTGAAAAAAGGCGATATCCTGAATATTGATGTCACAGTCATTAAAGATGGCTACCACGGCGATACCAACATGATGTATGTGGTGGGCGGCGAAACTTCTATTCTTGCCAACCGTCTATGCAAAGTAGCACAGGAAGCTATGTACCGCGGTATGGAAGTTGTAAAACCAGGTGCGACCATTGGTGATATTGGCCATGCCATTCAGAAATATGTCGAATCTGAGCGCTTTAGTGTGGTGCGCGAATATTGCGGTCATGGCATCGGTACCACTTTCCATGATGAACCACAAGTGCTGCATTATGGCCATCCAGATACCGGTATGATTTTAGAAGAAGGCATGACCTTTACCATTGAACCAATGGTGAATGCAGGCGTATGGCAAACCAAATTACTTGGCGACAAATGGACCGTGGTGACCAAAGATCACAAACTTTCAGCGCAATATGAACACACTATTTTAGTGACTAAAGACGGTCTGGAAGTCCTGACTGCACGCCCTGAAGAAGACCTGTCACGTTTCCAGTCTTAAGCTGTCATTGGCGTAAAAACTAAAAAAATTGTCAGAAAGGTCACATTTATGTGGCCTTTTTTACAGCTTAAAACTCAAAATTAAAATATATTAATCAATAACTTAAATTAAAATTTAGGCTTTATCTCTGAAAACCGTATCACCATTTCTAGCTACACAAGTCATAAATAAGTCACAGAGCAGCAAACTTATTTCAAGAATGTTACAAATGTAATAAAACAATCTTCTTCAAAAACAACAGTCTTGCTTTATCTAACTATTAAATAATGGCCCTTATAAAAACGAGCAACAAATTGGACATGGAGTCCCTTATATATGAAGAAGACCTTATTATTTGCCAGCACGCTGTTGGCCTTACCTGCTGTTTCTTATGCCTCACCGTATTTTAGCCTGCAAGATGGTGATGGATTTAAACGCTTTTCTGTATCGGTCGGTGCTTTACATGTCATGCCACAAGGTAAAGCCCAACCTTTCCGAGTTAACACATCGGTTAAAGAAGGTGAAACTGCAAAAGTTGGAGATATCAAAGCACAAACGGTGCTCGACAATATCAAACCAGGAAGTAGCGTCAATCCTTTCTTAAAGGCTACTCTTGATGGGCTAGCTTTAATTAATGCTGATGTCGCCTCAGCACTGAGTGGAACTGCTGAAATCCGTGGACTCAGTCAATGGGATAATCCAGGTACGGGTTTAGAAGCCGATGATGTCACCACATTGGGCATCATGACCAATTACTTTTTTACCGACAATATTTCTTTTGAAATGAAAGCTGGTATTCCGCCTAAAGTCGATTTACAAGGCAAAGGAAAAATTTATGCACCTTTTTCAGCAACTGCAACACCTATGGGCGGAGCTTTAGGAAATTTAGAGCTTGAAAATGATATTTTCATTACCGATCTAGAAGCGCATGGTCCTGCAGCTTCGGCACGTGCTTGGACACCAGCATTTGAGTTTCAATATCACTTTGGCAAAACCGGCGTGAATAAATTCCGCCCTTATGTCGGCCTAGGTTTAATGTATGCCTACTTTAACGAACTGGAAATTAACCCACGCACCGAACAGGATCTGATTGCCGCCGGTCATATGATTGCCAATATCAAACAGGGGCAAGCCGGTGCATCACTGGAAGGCACACCTAGTAATGCCAATCCGAAAGTCGAACTTGAAGCCTCGGATACGTTCGCACCGGTAGCAACAGTTGGTTTTACCTATGACTTTAATGAAAAATGGTTTGCGGTTGGTTCGCTGTCCTATGCACATCTGCAAAATGACACTACCATTACCGTGACCGATGCAACGCATGGCGAACTTATTCGTTCTAAGGCCGATATTGAAGTGAATCCGATTTTGGCCTATGCCGGTATTGGTATCCGTTTCTAGACTTTAATTTTTCAGTCCATCATCAGGCAGCCTTTAAGGCTGTCTTTTTTGATGCAGCCATAAAAAAATTTTATCATTTGATGAATTTTATTTTATCGCGATCTGCGGCTGAATCGACTACCATAACAAGCTGTTAGCCATACGTGGATGCCTTATGTCGAATGCTCAATTTTCCAAACCTCTAATTTATATGTTAATTGGAAGTGCCATTATTTTGGCATTATCGCTTGGGGTTCGGCATGCATTTGGTTTGTATTTGGTGCCTATGAGCCATGAATTTGGTTGGGGACATAATGTCTTTAGTTTAGCCATTGCCATGCAAAACCTGATTTGGGGTGCAGTCCAACCCATCACAGGTGCTTTTGCAGACAAATACGGCAGTAAAATTGTAGTTGCAGTCGGTGGCGCACTATATACACTCGGCTTATTACTTATGGCCGTCAGCTCAACAGGCTTATTGCTAAATTTAAGTGTGGGTTTAATTTTAGGATTAGCGCTTTCTGCGACCTCATTCCCTGTACTACTTTCTGCAGTGGGTCGTGCTGCTCCTCCAGAAAAGCGTAGCCTTGCAATGGGTATTGCCAGTGCTGCAGGCTCGTTTGGGCAATTTATTATGTTGCCATCGACCTTATTGTTATTACAAAGTGTGGGCTGGTCGGGCGCTTTAATTGTCAGTGCGATTTTAATTGCATTAATTGTTCCTTTGGCATGGATGCTCAAAGCACCCATGTATCAAAACTCCAATGCAAGTTCAGTCAGCCAACCCGCTTTAGGCTTTAAGCAAGTTTTGGTGATCGCCAAAAACCATAAACCCTTTTGGTTTTTAGCTTTGGGCTTTTTTGTCTGTGGTTTTCAAGTAGTCTTTATCGGGATTCACTTACCTAGCTACTTAATTGATCATGGCTTTAATGCAACCACAGGCACAGTTTTTCTGGCACTGGTGGGTTTATTTAATATTGTAGGCACCTATACCGCAGGTTGGTTAGGTGGTCGCTATTCGAAACCACACTTGCTGATGTGGCTTTACGGACTACGCGGTATTGCCATTATCACCTTTTTAATTCTACCTTTAAGCATCTGGACAATTTATGCATTCGGGATCATTATGGGCTTATTGTGGTTATCTACAGTGCCTTTAACCAATGGTATTGTGGCAAATATGTTTGGAATTAAATACCTGACCATGCTCAGTGGCGTTGTATTTTTCACACACCAAGTTGGCTCTTTTTTTGGTGGATGGCTTGGCGGTCTAAACCACGATCTGACAGGTAACTATAATGCAATCTGGATTGTTTCTATTGCTTTAAGTGCGTTTGCGGTCTTGGTACATTTTTGGGTAGATGAGGAGCATGTCATTCATGATTAATTCTTTATTTAATTTTAAAGTATTGCTCACACTCGCAATCACTGCCCTTTTTGGCTTATCGATTTTTTTATGGATGCAAACGCCACAACTATTCGAATATTTTAATCAGGCGTTTTGTGCACATTGATGTTTAAAAACCCGCAGCATCAACAACAAATCCCGAAACAGCAAATTCAGTTATTTGGTTTGCTGTTTTAATTAAAAGAATATAAATCATATATTTAATTATTTTTATAGCCTTTTCATAAGTTTAGCATTTCTTCTGATTTTATTTGGCCTGTGGTTTTTTCTAAATTTTCTTGAGGCAATAACACTGAGAGAAAAATTTAAACATGACCAGTCTGACCCCACTTTCCCAAGCCATTCATGATGCACCGCGCTGGCATCAGGCCGATCAATTTCAGGACGGCAGCGAAATCCGGATTGTTCCACACACTGACCAGGCTCTTGGTGCGGTGGTGTATGGATTAGATGCGCGCAAGGCTCAATCGGGTGAAACCATTTTCCGGCTGAAACAGGCCTTGGCAGAACATTTAGTTTTAATTTTCAAACAGCAACAGCTGGATGATTTACAGTATCTGGCCTTTACCACCTATTTCGGTTCAATTTTTCGTCCCGCTGCCGACACGCCTGTACTGGCCGCGCAGGATGATAGCGGTGTATCACCCGATATCGTGCCTGTTTCCAATGCGGTAGGACAAGGCGATTATACTGGTCATGGTGAATTAAGCCCGCATGCCAATCATCAATGGACACCGCTGCCCTCCTTTGGCTCTTTGCTGTATGCCATTGAACTGCCACAAGATGGCGGCCAGACCAGCTGGATTAATACCATCAAAGCTTATAATGCCCTGGATGCCGATACTCAGGCACATATCGACCAGCTACAACTGATTATTTACAACCCTTTTGTCCGCCGGCAGAAAACCCAAGCCTCGTCGCAAGACGGCGTTTATGGCAACAGTCCGCTGTATCGCTTTAAAGATCAACCGGTTTTAAGCCATGCCTATCCACATCCTTTGGTGCGCACCCATCCAGAATCTGGGCGTAAAGCCTTGTGGCTCAATACCCATACCGAAGTGGAACTGGAAAACTATGAAGATCAGGCTGGTAGCGAACTGATTGCCCAGTTACGTGCCCATCTGCTTCAACCAGAATTTGCCTATGAGCATCAGTGGGAAGTCGGTGATATTGTGTTCTGGGATAATCAGGTCACCCTGCATTCCCGTCGTCCATTTCCGGCCGAGCAGTGCCGTCTGTTAAAACGTATCAGCCTTGCCGGAAGCCGGCCGTTCTAAGCAGGAACTGAACTTGGGATGCTGAATATTACCAATGTTCAGGACTTTGACTGCAGGATATTTATCCTTTTTATCCAACCATAAAAAAACCCGCAAACTGTGTTTACGGGTTTTTCAGTATGAGCAACCGCTTAGAACAGACGGTTCATACCATTTAAGGTCGCCACACGATACGCTTCTGCCATCGTTGGATAGTTAAATGTGGTTTCTACAAAATACTTGATGGTATTGTTCGGGCTGTTCATCACCGCCTGACCAATGTGAATAATTTCTGCCGCGTTATTCCCGAAGCAATGTACACCCAATACTTCTAAAGTTTCACGGTGGAACAGAATTTTCAATTCACCAACCGTATCACCGGTAATTTGCGCACGTGCTAGATGACGGAAAGAAGCCTGACCCACTTCGTACGGAATTTTCTCTTCGGTCAGTTCCTGCTCGGTCTTACCAATTGAAGAAATTTCCGGAATGGTATAAATACCGGTTGGAATATCAGTCACTGGTGCGACATTTTCTTCGCCACTCATGTTGGCACCAGCACAGCGCCCCTGGTCATAGGCAGCAGACGCCAGAGATGGCCAGCCAATCACGTCACCGGCAGCGAAAATATTTTCTACTTCGGTCTGATATTGTTCATTTACAGTCAGCTGACCACGGCTGTTTGGTTTCAGGCCGACATTTTCCAGACCCAGGCCATCGGTATTGCCTGAACGGCCATTACACCACAAGATAGCATCAGCTTTAATTTTCTTGCCGCTTTGCAAATACAGCACCACGTGATCATCAAAGGTTTCCAAATGATCAATCTGCTCATTGTGACGAATTAACACACCCTGCTCACGCAAGTGATAAGACAAGGCATCGGAGATTTCATCATCCAGATAGCTGAGCAATTTATGCTGGGTGTTAATCAGGTCGACTTTATGATCCAAACCAATGAAGATCGAGGCATATTCACAGCCAATGACACCGGCACCATAAATGATAATTTTCTGAATCGAGAAATCCAGATCCAGAATCTTGTCTGAATCGAATACACGTGGATGGTTAAAATCTAAAATTTCTGGACGATACGGACGTGAACCGGTTGCAATCACCAGCTGCTTAAAAATCAGGGTTTCCTTAATGCCTTCCGGACTGAATACCAGCACGGTATTTTTGTCCTGCACATAAGCACGACCGTGATAGATATCAATTTTATTGCGGTCATAGAAGCGCGAGTGGGTATCGACCTGCTGCTGAATCACTTTATGTGCATTACGCAGCACCTGTTTCATGGTGAACTGTTTCCAGTCGCCCACTTTCTGGAACATCGGATCACGCTGGTAACGGATGATGCTGGATACCGTCTGACGCAGCGCCTTACTTGGGATTGTGCCCACGTGAGTACAGTTACCGCCGAGTTGCTCACGCATATCCACCACAGCAACACGCATGCCCGATTTGGCAAGTTTCATTGCTGCGCCTTCACCTGCAGGACCAGAACCTAAGACCACCGCATCATATTTAACGAAAGTTCCGGCAACCACCTCTTTTTTACGTGGCATTCAACGCTCCTTAAACTAATCTATTCTGTTTATATCTCATATGCATATTATGACTGAAAACATCATGATTTTCTGTATTTACCTAGCATATATTGCGTGATAGCCACATTTTTTAAATGAATATCGTTTTTTTCCTATTTGCACCCAAGTCCGTTATAATGGAGGCGCTATTTTTCGAATATCTCCCCCGTCAAAACAGTGGAAAAGTTGAATATGTCTGAAAACCGTAAACCAGAACAGGGTGTTAAACTTCGTGGCGCAGAAAAGGTCGCTCGTATTCCTGTAAAAGTTGTGCCTACGGTTGAAACGCCGCGCAAACCGGACTGGATTCGGGTCAAGATGGCGGCGCCAGAAGAAGTTCAACGGATCAAATCGACACTGCGTCAGCAAAAACTACATACCGTATGTGAAGAAGCAGCCTGTCCGAACCTGCCAGAATGTTTTGGTGGTGGTACTGCAACCTTTATGATTATGGGTGATATTTGTACCCGTCGCTGTCCGTTCTGTGACGTTGCCCATGGTCGTCCGAATGCACTTGATCCGGATGAACCGCGTCATATGGCTGAAACCATTGCCAACTTGGGTCTGAAATATGCGGTCATTACCTCGGTAGACCGTGATGACCTGCTTGATGGCGGTGCACAGCATTTTGTTGACTGTATTAAAGAAGCGCGTGCCTTAAGTCCGAATACCCTGCTGGAAATTCTGGTTCCGGATTTCCGTGGCCGTATGGATATTGCGCTGCGCATTATGACTGAATGTCCGCCAGATGTGTTTAACCACAATATTGAAACCGTGCCACGTTTATATAAAGCCATGCGTCCGGGTTCAGACTATCAGCACTCTTTAAACCTGCTGAAAATGTTTAAAGAATATTGCCCGGAAATTCCAACCAAGTGTGGCCTGATGGTGGGTATTGGTGAAACTGAAGAAGAAGTGATTTCATTATTGGATGATCTGAGAGCACATGATGTAGATTATGTGACTATTGGCCAATATTTACAGCCATCAAAACAGCATGCACCAATTGACCGCTTTGTAACACCAGAAGAATTTGAGCGTTATGCAGAACATGGCCGCAAACTGGGCTTTAAAAATATCTGGTCTGCACCAATGGTGCGCTCAAGTTATTTTGCAGACCGTCAATACTACGGCGAGCCAGTTCCAGCAGTACGTCGCAAGACTGATCCTGCCAAGAAAATTAGTGTACAAACCATCGAAGCATAAGCTGAGAAAACTAAGCTTAGAAAACAAGGCCCCGGATTCGGGGCTTTTTTACAAGGTCATCTTTTACTTAAATTTTTACATCGTCCTCGGATCAGAATTTTTAGCTCAGAGAAATCATCTATTTCCTCTTAGCCCCAAAGACGGCTCATCTTTAAAAACACCCTCATTTAAACCAGAAGTAAATTTCTATCATTCTTTGACCTAGCTGCTAAACCCTTACTTATCTTCACATTTCGTTGCGCGTTCTTACTTGAATAGCGATCATTTTTCAACCAATCTTCATCCATAGAGTTTGTTTTTAGCAATCGTTTTGATGGTCTTGATATTTAAAAAAACGATACCGAAGTTCCAAGAACAGCCTTCACCGGATGACTTCAGACAAAATGAAGCAGCATTTCTTTCATTTTTCCTTGCAGGCACGGTGATGCTGTAGCAGCCGGGAGAAATACAATAATGCTTTTTATACTCAGTATCGTCATTCTTGTTTTTACACTGTGGGCGATTTTCTATTTTCAGCTGTCTCGCAACAGCGGTACCATGACCCTGATCGCGGTCAGTATTGTCTCTGCCTTTATTAATCCCTGGTCCTTAATTTTAGGCATTCCTTTAATTGTGCTAAGCATAATTGTGATGGTGGATGCCTTGCGCATGAAAATCATCACCCAACCCGCGTATAAGGCTTTGTCACAAGCCATGCCAAGCATGAGCAGCACCGAACGTGAAGCACTGGATGCCGGCACCAGCTGGTGGGAAAAAGAGCTGTTTATGGGTGCGCCCAACTGGGATACCTTTGAGCAATATCCCTATCCTACGCTCAGTGCGGAGGAACAATCCTTTTTAGACAATGAAGTGGAACAGCTGTGCAACATGCTGGATGAATGGGAAATCCATCATAAGCACAAAGATTTATCTCCTGAAACCTGGCAGTTTATTAAAACCCATGGATTTTTGGGCCTGATTATTCCCAAGGAATACGGCGGCAAGGCTTTCAGTTCTTTTGCGCAAAGCCGGATTATGAGCAAAATTGCCTCACGCTCCCTAACCGCCGCGGTCAGCTGTATGGTGCCCAATTCCTTAGGCCCGGGTGAGTTGCTGCTGCACTACGGTACCGATGAGCAGAAAAAACGTTACTTGCCCGGTCTGGCCAAAGGCGAAGAAATTCCCTGCTTTGGGCTGACCAGCCCGGAAGCCGGCTCCGATGCCGGTGCCATCCCCGATACTGGCGTGGTCTGCTATGGCCAGTTTGAAGGCCGGCACGTACTGGGTCTGAAAATGAATTTCTCCAAACGATGGATTACATTGGCGCCCATTGCCACCGTGATTGGTCTGGCTTTTAAACTGTACGATCCGGACGGTTTACTCGGCGATAAGACTAAAACCGACTATGGCATTACCTGTGCGCTACTGCCGGCCAATCATGCTGGAGTAAAAGTCGGGCCGCGCCATCATCCCGGTTCACCATTTATGAATGGCACGGTCGAAGGTCAGGATGTGTTTATTCCACTCGACTGGATTATCGGTGGTGTGGAAAATGCCGGTAAAGGCTGGCGCATGTTAATGGAATGTCTGGCCGTCGGTCGCGGGATTTCCTTACCGGCACTGTCAACCGCTGCCGGGGAAATGACCTATTTAAATGTCGGTGCTTTTGCGCGAATCCGCCAGCAATTCAAGTTGTCGGTGGGGAAATTTGAAGGCGTACAGGAAGTCACCAGTGATATTGCCAGTGAAACCTATATGCTGGAAGCCTTTCGCTATCTGGTGACCTGTGGACTGAATCAGGGCGGCAAACCTGCCGTGATGACCGCGATGGCCAAGTACTATGCCACAGAGTCTATGCGCCGTGTGGTTAATCATGGTATGGATGTGGTCGGGGGCCGCGCCATCCAGTTGGGTCCACGGAACTTTCTGGCGCTGACCTATCAGGCCATTCCAGTTTCCATTACCGTTGAAGGGGCCAATATTTTAAGCCGCTCGCTGATGATTTTTGGCCAGGGTTCTATGCGTTGCCATCCGTATTTGTATGAAGAATTACAACTGCTACAAGCCCCTGATAAAGATGCCGCGCTGACACAATTTAATGAACTGTTCTACCATCATCTCGGTTATACCTTTAACCGGACTGCGCGCGCATTTGCCTTTGGCTGGTTTGGCGGTTCATCTGATGCTCCGCAACAAGCCGATGAATTTAGCCGGCCTTATTACAAAACCATCAACCGTTTTAGTGCGGCCTTTGCCCTGACTGCCGATATGTGTCTGGGTTTATTGGCCGGTGATATTAAACGCAAGGAAATGCTGTCCGGACGCCTGGCCGATATTCATGCGCAGCTGTTTATTGCCACCGCCATCTTAAAATACTATGCACATGGGCAAAAAACCGCAGATGAGCAACTGCATGCGCAACTGGCTTTAGACAAAGCACTGTTTAATGCACAAGAAGCCTTCTTTGGACTGTTCAATAATTTCCCTATGCAGCTGGCGGCTGGCGTCGTGAAATTGATCTGCTTCCCGTGGGGCCGTGCCTTGCAGCCACCAAGCGATCAGCTGAAACGTGATGTGGCCATGAGCATGATGCAGGACAATGCTTTTCGCCAGCAGCTGAAACAGCATGTTTTCTATAACACGGACCCGGACGATGTCTTTGGCCGGATGGAAAGTACCTTCCGGAGCTTAACCGAGATTGAACCGCTGTGGGATCGCTTTAAAAAAGCTGAAGCCAAAGGCAGTTTTGATGGCCTCAGTTTTGAAGAACACATTGCCGATGCCCTAAATACCGGCGCGATTCAACCCGAAGAAGCTAGCCAGCTACTCAGTTATAACGCGCAGCGCTTTGACAGTATTTTGACCGATATTTTCGATATGCAGCTGGAACAGACCCTGCCACTAGACAATCCGCATTTAATTGAACCTTTAGGTGTCGATACGGAAGCTCATCCTCCGGCAACTTCAGCAGAACCGAAAACCGGTGGCACCGCACAATTGGCCACAGATCATCATAAAGAGGATCCGGAAGCTTTTATACGCTTTTAGCGGCGACTTACATAAAGTGGCTTTCGGGCCACTTTTTTATGGACTGGAAATGACACTTCTGACAGGCATTCTACGACCATCTTCCAATGGTATAGACTACATAAGCCGTTAAGCTACATCGAAAACAATATTGAGGGAAACAAGATGTCACAAAAAGATTATGACAATGGTTTAAAAGTACGTACAGAAGTCATGGGTGAAAGTTTTGTGAAACGTGCGCAGGACAATACTGTGCCGTTTACCCAGCCTTTGCAGGACTGGATTAATGAACATGCCTGGGGTTCTACCTGGCAACGTGAAGATGTATTGCCGCGCAAATATCGTTCACTGGTGACAATTGCCTTTTTAACTGCGCTCAAAAGCCCGACTGAATTAAAAGGTCATGTACGCGGGGCTTTAAATAATGGCGCGACAGTGGAAGAAATTCAGGAAGTACTACTGCATAGCCTGCCCTATTGCGGCGCACCGGCCACGCAAGAAGCCTTCCGTGCAGCGTTAGAAGTCATTCAGGACTATCAGGCCAACGCGTAAATTGTCGGGCGAGTTTAAATCCAGTACACATTAAAGCTGTAAAAGAATTCACTGACTTCAAAACGTACCTGATAACCAAGCTGGGTCAGTTCGGCAGAGAGATTGCGAATTTCTTCCAAAGGCAAATGTTTGGGCAATACCGTAAATACTGCAGTGTTGCCCTGCTTGGCATTCTCTTCAATTAAACTGGCTAAACGCGCTTTATACAGGTTGATGTCCAGATTGGCATGCGCCGAAAGCACTTTTGCATCTTCTGCGGTTAGAAAGTTCACCATTTTTTTCTTCTCTTTTTTTGTTCCGTTGTATGGGTCTAACTTAAAAAATGCTACGGCTCCGCTCAACTCTATTTTTGTAAGTAATTTAAATTAAAGATGAATTGGTTTACATCGACTGCTGTTATCCATCCTCTGATAAATCAAAAACTCCCTTATCCTGGTTTTCTCTCTAAGTCATAACAGACGCAAACAAGGAATATTTAATCTTCATTTTATAATTAACGCATGATCAGGTTCTGAGAGGTAAAAGAGATTAAATAACTTAGGCTATTTTGATATATGGGTTCCGTTAAACTTCCATCGTTATTACCTAACTCTCTCCTGCTCAATTTTATATTTCAAAGCGGATATTTGATTGTTCTATCTATGAGTCATAAAAAACGGAGCCGATCTGCTCCGTTTTTTCGCTCTTGGGATTTATATATTCAAGAGTATTATTTTTTCGCCTTCCATGCACTTTGTACCTGGCTGGCAACTTTTGGATAATCCAGAATAAAACGCATATGCGACTCTACCCCGGTTTTTAAGGTTTTATCATCGACAATAAAGTACGGGTTATGGTTCGGTGCGGCTTTACTCATATCCTGATCAGCCGGTGTCGCACCCAGGAATACAAATAAAGATGGCATCAGCTGGCCATAATAAGAAAAGTCTTCACTGGCGCTCTGGTTATGTTCTAAAACATGCGCCTTACCTTCACCCGCGGCCTGAATTAAAGATGGCGCCATCAATTCAGTTAAGGTTTTATCATTGGTGGTGACCGGCGCATACGGTGAAATTTCCACTTTGGCTTTTACATCATTGGCTTGCGCGGTGTGATCAATCATGGTTGGCAGGTTTTTGTAGATGCTTTGACGGATATCTTCATGATTGGAACGAATGGTTCCGATCATCGAAACCTGTTCAGGCAAGATATTACCACTGGTACCACCCTGAATCTGGCCGATACTGACCACGCCCATGCCGTTACTCAAGTCGGCACGGCGCGACACCATGGTCTGTAAATTCTGGATAATATCAGCCGCGGCGACAATAGAATCACGTCCTTTCCACGGCATGGAACCATGTACCTGCTGACCGGTTAAAGTCACGCGGATTCCATCGGCACTATTTAAAGCCGCACCATCTTTATAGAAGATATTGCCACTTGGCATACCCGCCATCACGTGCATCCCAAAAATCACTTCAGGTTTTGGATTATTCAGTGCGCCATCGGCAATTATTTTACGTGCACCGACCTGATCACCATTCAGGAAGTTATCAATATCGGCACCACCTTCTTCCGCAGGCTGGAATACAAAGACCACGGTTCCGGCAATTTTATCTTTATTTTCTGCCAGTGCTTTAGCTGCACCTAACAACATGGCAGTGTGGGTATCATGTCCGCAGGCATGCGCGACCGGTGTTTCTGCGCCCTAATAAATACCTTTGGCTTTACTTGCAAAAGGCACTTGGGCTTTTTCCTTCATCAGCAAGGCATCCATATCGCCATGCAAGGCCACAATTGGACCCGGTTTTGCACCTTTTAATACGCCAATCACACCGGTTTTGGCAAAGCCTTTTTTCACTTCAATGCCGTAAGAACGTAATTCTTTTTGCACCAGTTCCGACGTTTTAAATTCCATATTGCCAAGTTCAGGATTGGCGTGAATATGATGACGCAATTGAATGGTATGCTGCTCGACTTTTGTAGCGGCATCATCCACCCAATCTGCAAAAGCAAACTGAGAGATACTCATGGCTAACCCCAAGCTAAGACAGGTTTTAGTGAGCTGCATGGAAACTCCATTTTTATAACCGTTTAAAATCTTATCTTCGGAGAATTTAGGGTTAAAATACAAGGCTATTGTTGTAATTTTATATAGTCATTTGCACTATACTTGATATTTTAAAAGTTTAAAATTACCGCAATTTAGCGAGCAATTTTGCGCTATGACTCAAAACATTTCATTTCAGATTGGCTTTTTTCCGGCAGACCTTTTAGGCTTATAGCAAATATTTTCTGGATATGACCATGTCGGACGCCATCACTGTTCCTCCCGCCCTGATTAACCGTGCGCTTACAGGCCAAGCCGATGCCCAGTTTGAGCTGGCTGAATTGTATATGCAAAGCGAGCATGAAGATGACAACCTGCTGGCTGAAGAATGGGCCTTAAAAGCCGCTGAAAATGGTCATCTGGAAGCCATGTACTGGTTGGGCGAAGGTTATACCGTCTATGCCAAAGACGTGCAGGAAGATGATCCTGAAGATTCCAAAACTCACTTTGAGTTAGCCTATTACTGGTTGAAACAAGCAAGCGAACAGAAACATGCAGGCGCAATTCTGGAGCTGGCTGGCTATTATCGTCGTGGGAATGTGGTAGAAAAAGATATTCCGACCTCGGTAAATTTGGTTCAGCAAGCGGCTGAACTCGGTGATGCACAGGCCATGCGCGATTTGGCTTGTATTTATGAACATGGCCTGGGGGTCGAGATTAATGAAGCACAGGCAGATTACTGGGCCGAAAAAGCCAAAGCTGCCGATTAACCCATTCAACCCGATCAAAACCTCATCAGATGATGGGCTTTTTTATATTGATGCATGGAGATAGGCGCTGGATTAGCCGGAATTTTTAATTGTTTTGGAGATCAAAGAACACTACAGCGAGAAACAGGAACAGTTTAGCCAGATATTCAACAATTTCAGATTGGAACTCTGGGCAATTTCCAAGTACAATACTGCGCTAGTCGAGGGATGCTGCGACGTTTTACAGGTACGAAATGTAAAAGCGCTAGGCTCGACCATCGGTCAAACATCCGCTTTGATCAACAACGGCATCCGCGAACTGAATGATCAATTGTTTTTATTAAGGAGATCGTGATGAACGCGGTTAATGCTTCATTTACTGATTACAAAGTAGCAGACATCACTTTAGCAGACTTCGGTCGTAAAGAAATCAAACTTGCAGAAGCTGAAATGCCAGCCCTGATGGGTCTGCGTAAACGCTACTCTGCGGCTAAACCACTTGCTGGCGCTAAAATCCTGGGTTGTATCCACATGACAATCCAAACAGCAGTTCTGATCGAAACTTTGGTTGAACTTGGCGCTGAAGTACGCTGGACCTCTTGTAACATCTTCTCGACTCAAGACCACGCTGCTGCTGCCATTGCTGCGTCTGGTGTTCCTGTGTTCGCTTGGAAAGGTGAAACTGAAGAAGAATACGTGTGGTGCTTAGAGCAACAAATTAACGTGAATGGCACGCCTTGGGATGCCAACATGATTCTGGACGATGGCGGTGACTTAACTGCACTTGTTCACGAAAAATACCCAGAAGTTTTGGCGAAAATCCACGGTATTACTGAAGAAACCACCACAGGTGTACAACGTCTGCTTGAAATGTGGAAAGACGGTTCTCTGAAAGTACCTGCAATCAATGTAAACGATTCAGTAACCAAGTCTAAAAACGACAACAAATACGGTTGCCGTCACTCACTCAACGATGCCATCAAACGTGCAACCGATATGCTTTTATCTGGTCGTCGTGCGCTGGTCATTGGTTACGGTGACGTAGGTAAAGGTTCTGCGCAATCACTTCGTCAAGAAGGCATGATCGTACGTGTTTCTGAAATCGATCCTATCTGTGCAATGCAAGCCTGCATGGACGGTTATGAAGTGGTTTCTCCATACAAAAATGGTGTTCAAACCGGCAAGAAAGAAGACGTTAACGCTGACCTTCTTTTAAACACTGACCTGATCGTAACAACAACGGGTAACTACCACGTTTGTGACGCTGCCATGCTGGATACATTAAAAGCAGGTGCTGTTGTATGTAACATCGGTCACTTTGACACTGAAATCGACACCAACTACCTACGTGGTTACAAGTGGGTTGAAGTGAAACCTCAAGTTCACCAGGTGTATCGTTCAGAAAATGAAAACGATTACCTGATCCTGCTGTCTGAAGGTCGTTTAGTGAACCTGGGTAACGCAACAGGTCACCCATCACGCGTGATGGACGGTTCATTTGCCAACCAGGTTTTAGGTCAAATGCACTTGTTCGCTGAGAAATTTGCTGATCTTCCTGAAGATCAAAAACAAGCCGCGATTCGCGTTGAACTGCTTCCGAAGAAATTGGACGAAGAAGTTGCAGCTGCAATGGTTGCAGGTTTTGGCGGCGTTCTGACGCAATTGACGCAAGAACAAGCGGACTACTTAGGTGTAGCGGTTGAAGGTCCGTTTAAATCGGATGCTTATAAATATTAATTAGCCCTCACCCCATCCCTCTCCCATAGGGAGAGGGTGAACTCTCAAATCATTTACATTACGAGTTTTACTTGTGAAATTTAAGTAATTTGAGCCAAGACTCTGCGTTATTCAGTAATGAATACTCCTCTCCCTTTGGGAGAGGTCAGGGAGAGGGTGAATAAAAAGTATTTATAAAAAGGATTTCAACATGTCAAAACAGATTCCGATTTCATTCGAGTTCTTCCCAACCAAAACTGATGCCGGTGCAGAAAAACTCAAGACCGTACACCAAGAGCTTCAGCTTTTAAATCCAGAATTTTTCTCGGTGACCTATGGCGCTGGTGGTTCAACTCGTGAACGTACCTTATCGACCATTAACGACTTCAATGGCAAAGGCACACCGGTTGCGCCTCACCTGTCTTGTATTGGTGATGATAAAGCCCGTATTGCCGAATTGCTGGACCTGTACAAATCACAAGGTATTGACCGTATTGTGGCACTGCGTGGTGACTTGCCATCCGGTCAGGTTGGCTTGGGTGAATTGCCATATGCACAGGATCTAGTCCGCTTTATTCGTGAACATTCCGGTGATCATTTCCATATTGAAGTGGCTGCCTATCCGGAAATGCACCCACAAGCGGAAAGCTTTGATAAAGATATTCAGCATTTTGTTGAAAAAGTAAATGCCGGCGCCAATGCAGCCTTAACGCAATTCTTTTTCAATCCGGATGCCTACTTCTACTTTGTTGAGCGTATTCAGCAAGCCGGTGTCAATATTCCGGTGGCGCCGGGTATTATGCCAATTACCAATGCCAGCAACCTGATTCGCTTTGCCGATAGTACTGGTGCTGAAATTCCACGCTGGATTCGCAAGCAACTGGCGACATATGGTGATGACACGGCATCGATTAAAGCCTTCGGTCATGAAGTGGTGCTGAAATTCTGTGAACGCCTGATTGCAGGTGGTGCGCCAAGTCTGCACTTCTACACCATGAACAATACCGAGCCTACCCGTCAGCTTGTGACTGATCTTGGCTTAGCCTAATTTTCTTTTTGCGAGTTGTACTTTATGCCACGTTTTTATATTGAAGCTGAATTAACGGTTGAGACGCAGCTCGCGCTGACCGAAACCGTGTTTCACCATTGGTGTAAAGTACTGCGTGCACAAGTGGGCGACACAGCCACCCTGTTCAATGGACAAGGTGGCGAATATGAAGTGACCCTTACCGACGTTCAGAAAAAAACAGCAATGGTGATGGTCAACAGCTTTAATCCGGGCAACCGTACACCTAAATTCAAGGCCCTGCTCGGTCAGATCATGAGTAAGGGCGACCGGATGGATTATGCCATTCAAAAAGCGGTGGAACTCGGCGTTTCCGAGATTCAGCTCCTCACCTCTGAACGCTGCGAAATGCGTCTGAAATACGACCGTGACCAGAAAAAACTGGATCACTGGCAAGGTATCGCCATTGCTGCTTGTGAGCAATGTGGTCTGAATATTGTGCCTAAAATTCTCCCGCCGATGTCGCTGGAAAAATGGCTCGACACCAATCTGCCAGCGACTAAACTGGTATTAGCACCCAACAAAGATGAAGTGAATGTCTTACACAATGCCACGCCAGAACTTGCCCTGTTAATTGGGCCTGAAGGCGGCCTGAGCGAGGCTGAAATCAGTAGCGCAAATACGAAAGGTTTTGTGAACTGGTGTATAGGCGAGCGCGTGTTAAGAACTGAAACTGCGCCTGTGGTCGCACTTTCTATTTTAAATTTTAACTTCAGCGTGTAATTCGTCTTATTTTTAGCTGAATACTGAGTCAGATGATTGCTTTTTTAAAGTTTACTGACTAATCTCAAAATATTATTTTACAATTTCACCTAATATCAGGTTATTCATAAAATAAAATGGATTTTTACATACTCTGTAATTTATAGGGTTTTGGGGATATATGTCAGACCATCAGGATGAGCTCATGGAGCAGTATTTGTATGCTGCCCAAATCACCAATACAATCCGGCTGATGCGCTTCTTTTTGCTGAGCATCCTCATTCTCTGTTTTTATATTTATTTTATTTTTCACTACTCTTTTAATTTTTCAACTTTCGCGTTTAATGCCTGGTTCCTGCTGAGTGAACTGGGGCTGGCCGGCTGCCTGTTCTTTAATGAAATGCGCTTTAAGCCCGGTCAATACAGTATTCAAATGGCACATCGCTGGATCAAGCTGGTATGCCTGCTGGTTGGTATTAGCCTTGGTATTGGCATTGCCCTGCTGTACTATTTCCTGCCGAAGTACAGTCTGGAGATGAGCACCTATCAGGCCATTATTCTGGCGGCTTTGCTGGTGATTATTAGCCAGACCTTTGCCCTCACCTTTTTAACCCAGCGCCTGAGCTATTTTTCGCTGGTATTTATTCCGGCCATTGTGCCGTATTTAATTTCCCCACTGTTCTTTAACAGCAACACCGAACCGCTGTTTTATCTGGCCACCAACTTTGCCTTAATCTGTCTGCTGATTTGTGCCAATACCTCCATGCACATGCATCGCCGGCTATCTAGCGTCTATTTCAAGAATAATCAGCTGAAAAAACAGGCCGAACAGCAAGTGGCCTGGACCGACCAGCTATGCCAGCAACTGCAAACGGAAATGAACCGCTCCAAAGACATTGAGCAGCAGTTGCAGTTTAATAACCAGATGCTGGAACAGAAAGTGAAAGAGCGGACCTTTGATCTGGAGCAAATCCATAAAGCCCTGCAAGATCAACAGGCCAATCTGGTGCTGGCGCATGAAGTGGCCGGGTTAAAACCATGGGATTGGGACATCAAGCATCGCCTGATTACCCTGACCAATGAACACCAGCAGCTGAAAATGTCCGGCTCCAAAGCCCATCATCACAAACTGCAGCAACTGATTCACCCGGATGATCTGGCGCATTTTCGTAACACCATGAAGCAGCATCTGCGTGGCCAGACCGACCGCTATGAAGTGACCTACCGGGTACAGCAAAGCAATGGCAAATGGGTCTGGGTACATGATGTTGGCCGTGTGATTGAGCGTGACCCCGAAACCCGGCGTCCATTACGCATGGTCGGTATCCGCCGTGACATCCATCAGGAAAAAACTGATCAGGAACGCCTGAAACTGACCGCCAGCGTACTACAGCAGGCAGCAGAAGGGATTTTTATTCTGAATGAGGACCTGCGTTATATTGAGGTCAATCCGTGCTTTGAACAGCTGACCGGCTTTAGTCGCGAGCAGATTATTGGCAAACATCTGTTTGATATTGCCAGCAATTACAAATCACGGCAGCGCAGTATGCACAATGCCATTGTCAAGCAACTGCTCAAAGAAGGCGAATATGATGGCGAAATGGATGAAAAATACCTGTCGGGCAAAGAGCTGACCATCCGCCTGCACATGAATACCGTCAGCAATGAGCAGAACCGCTCTACCCATTATGTCGGGATTGTCTCGGATTTAACCGAGCGCCGCCGGCAGGAACAGCGCCTGTCCTATCTGGAAAATTATGACACGCTGACCGATCTGCCTAACCGGTTTTATTATAACTATCAGCTGCATCAGTATCTGGTGTCCCATCAGGATTCGATTAAACAACTGGCGGTGATTCGTCTGAACATCGACCGGTTCCGGGTGCTGAATGAATATTTAAGCCATAATGGCGGCGATGAACTGCTAAGACAGGTGGCACAGCGTTTACGCCTCATTAATGCCGAAGCGCTGTTGGTGGCGCATTTAAATGGCGATGACTTTGCCATTATTTATGAGCTGTCACATATTCGCCCATCGGTGCAGCAGCATTGCGAACGTATTACCAAAGCCTTCTCGGCGCCGTTTAATATCCAGGGTCAGGACCATATTATTACCCTGTCGATGGGCGTGTCTTTATATCCTGAACATGGCCGGCAGCTGGATTATTTAAACAACTGTGCCGAACAGGCGCTGTCGGAAGCCAAGCGTCTGGGTGGCAATACCACCAAATACTATTCGCTGGAAACCACCAAGCTGTTAGAGCAGGACGTGCACATTGAGCGCGATTTACGTCAGGCCATTAAAAATGATGAACTGATCGTCTATTACCAGCCAAAAATCAATTTCCATGATCAGCAGGTCTCCGGTTTTGAAGCCTTGGTACGCTGGAACCATCCGGAAAAAGGCCTGATTCCACCCGGCTTATTTATTCCAATTGCCGAGCAAACCAGCCTGATTTCAGAGATTGGCCATATCGTAATTCAGCAAACCGCCAAGCAGATTCGGGACTGGCAGGCACTGGGCTTTGATAACATCCGGGTTTCGGTCAATATTGTGGCGCAGCAGCTACAACGCGGACATTTGCTGGAAGATATTGATGAGGCGCTCAATACCTATCATATTTCCGGTGAAAGCCTGGAACTGGAAATTACTGAATCGTCGTTGCTGGAAAATACCGACGAGGTCAAATATATTCTGGAAGAAATCAAGAAGCGCCATATTCATATTTCGCTGGATGATTTTGGTACCGGTTATTCTTCCCTCTCTTACTTAACCGATTTTCCTATAGATGTTTTAAAGATCGACCGCAGCTTTGTGTCCAAGATTGGCCACAGCAAGCAGGAAGCCATTGTCAGTGCCATGATTGCCATGGGCAAAGCCATGGGCATGACCATTGTCGCTGAAGGTATTGAAACTGAACATCAACTTCAGTACCTCAGAAAGCTCGATTGCGACATCGCCCAGGGCTTTTTATTCTCCAAACCGCTGCCACAACAGGATGCGACCCGCTTCCTGAGTGAAAAAATGCAGACACCACTTATTGTTAGTGAATCTTAATCTATAGCTTAAACTTCTAAGTTTGTTCTAAAAATGCGCAGCTTTGACTGTGCTTAGTGCGTAAGTAATGGTATATTCGAGCAGATTTAGCACAAACCGCCAGCATCGCTGGACACAGTAACATACGAGATTCAGATGGACGATCAATCATTAAAACAGCAGGCTTTGTATTATCACGAATTTCCTACTCCAGGTAAAATCAGCGTTACCCCAAGTAAGCAGCTGGTCAACCAACGTGACTTAGCGCTTGCATACTCACCTGGTGTCGCGGCACCATGTTTAGAGATTGAGCGAGATCCTTCTACTGCAGCACTGTATACAGCACGTGGCAACCTGGTTGCCGTGGTGAGTAACGGTACCGCTGTACTAGGTTTAGGGAACATCGGTCCTTTAGCGTCTAAACCGGTTATGGAAGGTAAAGGCGTTCTGTTCAAGAAATTCGCCGGCGTCGATGTATTTGACATCGAAATCGCTGAAAATGATCCAGACAAAATCGTTGATATCGTTGCTGCACTCGAACCAACCTTTGGTGGGATTAACCTTGAAGACATCAAGGCACCAGAATGCTTCTACATCGAGCAAAAACTGCGTGAACGCATGAACATTCCGGTGTTCCATGATGACCAGCATGGTACTTCAATTATCGTCGGTTCTGCGCTGCTGAATGCGCTACAGCTGAATGGCAAAAATATTGCCGAAATCAAGATTGTGGCTTCAGGTGCCGGTGCTGCTGCCCTGTCGTGCCTGGATCTGCTTTGTGCCCTGGGTGCGAAAAAAGAAAATATTATTGTGGCGGACTCGCGCGGTCTATTGACCACTAAACGTGAAGGTCTGGACGAGTCGAAAAAACGATACGTACAGGATATTGAAGCGACCCAACTGGCCGATGTGATTGCCGGTGCCGATATGTTCCTCGGTCTCTCTGCTGCCGGTATTCTGACCAAAGAAATGGTCAAGCAGATGGCGGCTAATCCAATCATCTTCGCTCTGGCTAACCCGGACCCGGAAATTCTGCCTGAACATGCCCACGAAGTACGTGATGATGTAATTATGGCAACCGGCCGTTCCGACTATCCGAACCAGGTGAATAACGCGCTGTGCTTCCCGTACATCTTCCGTGGTGCGCTGGATGTGGGTGCAACCACCATTAACGAAGAAATGAAAATTGCCTGCGTACACGCGATTGCACGTATGGCACACGTAGAAGCAGATGCGGCATCCTATGGTGAAAAATCTGCTTCATTTGGTCGTGACTATTTAATTCCACGTCCGCTTGATCAGCTTCTGATTCTTGAAATTGCTCCTGCGGTCGCCAAAGCAGCGATGGATTCAGGTGTGGCAACACGTCCAATTCAGGACTTCTCGGCTTATCATCAACGTCTGTCAGAGTTTGTATATAACTCTGCGTTTATGATGAAACCAATTTTTGCACAGGCGAAAACCGATCCGAAACGCATTGCCTATGCAGAAGGTGAAGACTTACGCGTTTTACGTGCAGTACAAATTGCAGTGGACGAAGGTCTGGCGCAACCGATTCTGGTGGGTCGTACTGCGGTTATTGAAGCGAATATCAAGAAACTGGGCTTACGTCTGGAACATGGTGTGAATATCACTATTGTTGACCAGGAGAAAAACCCGGATTACGAAAAATTCGCCGATGATTACTACAGCATCATGCAGCGTAAAGGTGTAACGCCTGAATATGCGCAGCGTGAAGCACGTCGCCGCTCGACCTTAATTGCCGCAATGCTGGTGAAACACGGTCTGGCTGACGGTATGTTATGTGGTACTTATTCAAGCTACGACATTCACTTAGACTTCGTTAGCAATATCATTGGTCTGAAAGAAGGTCACAATACTTTCTTCACCTTGAATGCACTGATGCTGGAAGATCGTAACCTGTTTATTGCCGACACTTACATCAACCGTAATCCAACCGCTGAACAGCTGGCGGAAATGACCATTCTGGCGGCTGAAGAAGTACGCCGTTTTGGTGTAACACCACGTATTGCCCTGCTGTCGCATTCAAGCTTTGGTTCAGACCAGAACGATGCCAGCGCGCAAAAAATGCGTAAAGTGTTTGATATTCTGTCTGAGATTGCACCAGAACTTGAAGTGGAAGGTGAAATGCATGGTGATGCAGCACTGGATGAAAATATTCGCCATTTCGCATTCCCGAACTCACGCTTCAAAGGTTCAGCTAACCTGCTGATTATGCCGAACCTGGATGCAGCCAATATTTCGTTTAACCTGCTGAAATCGACTTCAGGCAGCAACGTGACCATTGGTCCAATCTTGCTGGGCGCAGCGAAACCGGTACATATTTTAACGCCAACAGCGACCACCCGTCGTGTGGTGAATATGACTGCGTTAACCGTGGCAGAAATTCAGCAAGCGGAACAAGACGCGCTATAAAAACTGAATGCCGAGTGAAAAGCTCGGCATTCTGACTTGAGAAAACCTCTATTCTGTTGCATGATGACCTCAAGAATAGAGGTTTTTTCATGCAAGTTTATTTAGTAGGCGGTGCGGTGCGAGATCATTTGCTGGGGCACCCCTATCACGAAAAAGATTATGTGGTTGTCGGGGCAACACCTGAACAGCTTCTGGCCCAAGGCTATCAGCCCGTGGGCAAAGACTTCCCTGTGTTTTTACATCCTGAATCAAAAGAAGAATATGCACTGGCCCGTACCGAACGTAAAGCCGGTCAGGGCTATCATGGTTTCGAGTTTTATACTGCACCCAATGTCACGCTGGAAGAAGATTTAATCCGTCGTGACCTGACCATTAATGCCATGGCCATGGATGAAAACGGCCAGGTCTATGATCCTTATGGTGGACAGCAGGATCTGGCGCAAAAAGTGCTGCGTCATGTTTCCGACGCCTTTGTTGAAGACCCATTACGTGTACTCAGAATTGCCCGTTTTGCTGCGCGTTATAAAGCGCTGGGCTTTCGTGTGGCCGATGACACCCTGACCCTGATGCGCACGCTGGCAGCATCTGGCGAGCTGGATACCTTAACCCCGGAACGGGTCTGGAAAGAAACTGCACGCGCCTTGCAGGAAGATCATGCCGATGAATACTTTGAAGTGCTGCGTCGCTGCGGTGCCTTAAAAGCCTTGTTCCCGGAAATTGATGCCCTGTTTGGGATTCCACAGCGCCCGGAATATCATCCGGAAATTGACTGCGGCGTGCATACCTTAATGTCCCTGCAACAGGCCTGCCGCCAGAATTACAGTCTGGATGTGCGTTTTGCCGTGTTGGTACATGACTTGGGCAAAGCCCTGACCCCGGCCAATGAATTACCGCGTCATATCATGCATGAAGAGCGTGGCATTCAGCCGGTTACTGACCTGTGTGACCGCCTGAAAGTGCCGACCTATACCAAACAGCTGGCACTGGCGGTGTGCAAGGAACATTTAAAATGCCATCAAGCCCTAACCTTGAAACCGGGCACCTTATGGCGTCTGTTACAGCGTCTGGATGTATTGCGTCGTCCGGAACGAGTAGAAGCCTTTGTTCAGGCCTGTGAATGTGATTCGCGTGGCCGCTTAGGCATGGAAGATCGGGACTATCCGCAGGCCAATTATGTGCTAAAAGCCATGCAGGTGGTGCGCGGCATTAAAGCACAGGATTTACCGCCTGAGATTAAAGGCCCGGATATTGGTGAAATGCTGATTCAGCGCCGTATTAAAGCCATTGAAGTGCTGAAAGCAGAATATACCGCCGCAAGCTAAAATTGAGTCATAAAATTAAAAATACCCGTGTCGTACCCGGGTATTTTTGTTGATCAGGGATGAATCATCCCCCTGTGCTGATCTGGATGAAGCCGCCTTAAGACCGTTCGGCCGGAAAAGTAATTACCTGTTCCAAACGCATCTGCTGGGTGGCAACCATCAATAAACGGTCAATACCGAGCGCAATACCTGAACATGGCGGCATCTGAGGCAAGGCACTGAGCAGATATTCATCAAGTGGCATCACATGCAAGCCCAGTTTTTCCCGCTCCTGATTGTCGGCTTCAAAACGGCCACGGAGCACCTCGGCATCAGCCAGTTCATCATAGGCATTGGCCAGTTCCAGCCCTTCAATGTACAGCTCAAAACGGGCGGCAACCAGTTCGCCATCTTCATCGACACGAGTTTTGGCCAGTGAGGCCAGTTCCGGCGGGAAATCAGTCAGGAATACCGGCGTATCAAAGCCCAGACTAGGCTCAACCATATGCGAGAACAACAGGTCGATATAGCCCAGACGATCATCACCTAAATCGAGGCTTAGCCCGACACGCTGACAGCAGGCTTTCAGTTCCTGCAATGTCGCTTGCAGCGGATTCAGATCCAGCCGATCCATAAAAGCATGTTTATAACTCAGTACCGTTGGACGTACTTCACCAAAACGCTGTGCCAAGGTCAGATTGAGTAAATCGGTGACTTCAAACATCAGCTCTTTCAGGCTAAAACCCGGGCGATACCATTCCAGCATGGTAAATTCGCTATTGTGTTTGCGGCCATGCTCATCATCACGAAACACCTTGCAGATCTGGTAAATCGGGCCACTGCCACTGGCCAGCAGGCGTTTCATGGCAAATTCAGGCGAAGTTTGCAGATAATGCGTCTGCTGCTGGCCCAATACATGACGCTTGGCCTGTACCGAGCTTAAATGTACATCGGTGACACCGGCCTGCGACAAAATAGGCGTTTCCACTTCCAGCACTTCGCGCTCAGCAAAAAACTGGCGAATCTGGGCGTACATCTTGGCGCGGGCGCGCATAGCCTCAAGACTACAGGTCGGCTGATAGTTCAGGCTCATGCGGCTGGCCCTCCATGCGCAGCCCATTCACGGCGCAGCGGATAAGTCTTGCGTAAATGGTCAAAGGCCTGCTGATCGACCTTGCCGTCTTTTAAGCAGGCACGTAATTTGGCGTCATCGGCGGCAATATCATACATCTGTGGCAGATGCTGTTGCAGTGCGGCTTTTAACGGCTGACCACTAAAATAATCGCTGCACGGCGGCAACTGGTTTTCAAAGCGTTTATGTGCCACTTGCCCAAAGACTTCACAAAAAGCGGCATAAATCATTTGTGTGCCGCGGGCTTTGCCTTCCAGACTGTAACCGGCAATATGCGGCGTTACCAACGTGACCAGATGTAATAATTCGGCAGAAATTTCCGGTTCATGCTCAAATACATCCAGCACCACCGCACGCCCGGTCTGCTGGATATCGGTCATTAATGCCTGCTCTGCCACCACCGGACCACGCGCTGAGTTAATTAAAATTGCATCCGGCTTCATCTGGGCCAGGGTTTCGGCATTGAACAGATGATAGGTCGGATACGGACCGGTTTTGGTCAGCGGCACATGAATCGAAATGGCATCGGCCTGAGCCAATACGTCTGCCAATGCCAGTTGCTGCACACTTTCACGTTGCACCAAAGGATCATAAGCCACCACTTTCCAGCCCAGCAGTTCCGCCATTACCGCCAGACGCGAACCGACATTGCCCAGTCCGATAATGCCCAGACAGAACTGCTGGCCTGCTTCCAGTAAGGCTGGACGCACATGCAGTAAGGCGGTAATCACATATTCGGCAACCGCCTGTGCATTACAGCCGGCGGCATTGGACCAGCGAATCTGCTGCTGTTCCAGCGCGGCAATATCCAGATGATCGGTACCAATGGTGGCACTGCCCACAAAACGCAGCTTGCTGTGCTGGATCAGTTCGGCATTGACCTTGGTTACCGAGCGCACCAGTAAGGCTTCGGTATCATGCAGGTCCTGCGCAGTTAAGGTCCGGCCCGGACGATGGGAGATTTCACCAAACTCGGCAAAAAAATAATCGGTAAAGGCCAGATTTTCATCGGCAATAATTTTCATAAGGCAATCCAATGCTTTGATCTGTCCATGATAACGCCTGAAGGCCCTGCGGATGAAGCGCTATTGCAGTAAATACACTGAATATTAACCGCAGCAAAGCCGGCCCATCAGGCTTCACCCAAATACAACTTGCCGAAGCCGAATAAAACAATATATATTTTTATAATATGTTATAGTCAAGGCCAGTCTTAATCTTCTCCCCCGTTTATTTTTAACCAATGAAGGGCCTGCATATGACACCTCGCTTTAGCAATCCATGGGATGAACGCTACCACAGCACCGATCATTTATATGGCGAAGCGGCCAACGTTTTTATTCAGCAGATGGCCCAGCAGTTAGCGATTTCTGGCGCTACGCTGGGCATTGCTGAAGGTGAAGGCCGTAACCTGATTTATCTGGCCGAGCGCGCCCGTGAACAGCAACTGCCGTTTGCCGGACTACTCTGGGATTATTCGACTGTTGCGCTTGAAAAAGCCCAAAAACATGCCCAGGCCAAACAGCTGACCTTGGACACCGCTGCGGTGGATTTAATTCAGGTAGAATGGCCGGAAAACCAGTTTCAGCATGCGATTTGCGTGTTTGGTCATGTCAATCAGCCGACCCAGAAGAAATTACTGCACGGCGTGCGTCATAGCCTGAAATCCGGTGGCTGGTTCATTGGCGAGGTCTATTCCAAAGCACAACTGGCCTATGCCACCGGTGGCCCGGGCAATCCTGACATGCTGTATGATCCACGTGATTTTCTAGAGATCTTCCAGCAAGATCATCTGCTGCATTTCTTTGTCGGTGAAGTGGAACGTCATGAAGGACAGCTGCATCAGGGGAAGTCGCATGTGATTCAGTTTGCCATTCAAATCCGTAAATAAAGCATAAAAAAGGAGGATGAATCTGCATTGATTCATCCTCCTGCAATTCGATTCCTGCTGCTTACTGGCTTATCCGCCTTTTTCAATCTGGTCCAAAATGGCACATTCCGCGCTGTGATTGCCCTGACAATGCTGCGCAGATTGCTGCAACAAATTGACCATGTCCTGTAAACGCTGGATTTTCTGGTTCAGCTCATCAATATGTTTTAAGGTCAGCGCTTTCACTTCTGCACTCTGGCGGCCGCTATTTTTCCACAGCGAAATCAGTTCTTTCATTTGCTCGGTAGAAAAGCCCAGCTCGCGGGCATGACGAATAAAATTCAGGGTTTTTAAATCCTGCTCGGAATAGACCCGATAACCGGCAGCACTGCGCTGGGCAGCCGTGAGCAGGCCGATACTTTCATAATAACGGATCATTTTGGCAGAGATGCCCGACTGCTTTGCGGCTTGACCAATATTCACATGCTTCTCGCTCAATACGGCGGTTTAAGACCTGCCTCCGATCTTAAACCGAAAATGTCCTGACGCCAACGGCTATTGCAGCGGCGCGGCAAAGCGCTTCAGGCGTAAAGCATTGCCCAGCACAAACACGGATGACAGTGCCATTGCGCCTGCAGCAAACATCGGCGACAGTAAAATGCCCCACAGCGGATACAGCACGCCGGCGGCAATCGGAATTAAGGCCACGTTATAAACAAAGGCCCAAAACAGGTTCTGGCGGATATTGCGGATAGTGGCCTGACTTAAAGCAATCGCATTGGGAATGCCTTTTAAACTGCCGGACATCAGCACCACATCGGCGGCTTCAATGGCTACATCGGTACCGGTGCCAATGGCCAGCCCGACATCGGCCTGTGCCAGCGCCGGGGCATCATTAATCCCATCGCCGACAAAGGCCAGACGGCCATATTGCTGCTGCAATTCACGTACGCTATCGACTTTGCCTTCCGGCAGAACTTCGGCAACCACAGTATCAATTTTTAGCTGCCGGGCAATCGCTTCGGCGGTATGCCGGTTATCGCCGGTGATCATTGCCACTTTTACGCCCAACTGATGCAAGGCTTCAATCGCGGCAAAGGTGCTGTCTTTGATTGGATCGGCCACGGCAATGATGGCCGCCAGTTGATCCTCTACCGCCACATACAGTGGTGTTTTTCCCTCCTGCCCCAAACGTACCGCAACCTGATCAAAGGCTGTGGTACTTAAACCCAGCTGATGCATATAACGGTCGGCCCCGATATGCAGCCATTGACCATTGACCTGCCCTTTCACGCCGGACCCGACAATCGAATCAAAATCGCTCACAGCTGGTAAAGATAAGCCTTGTTGCTGGGCAGCTTCGACAATAGCAAAGGCAATCGGATGCTCCGACTTGGCTTCTACCGCCGCCACCCAGCTTAATAATTGCGTCTGCTCAAAACCGGCCTGTACATGAAAATCGGTCAGTTGCGGCTTGCCTTCGGTTAAGGTGCCGGTTTTATCCACCGCCACTACCTGCGCTTCCTGTAACAGCTGCAAGGCTTCGCCTTTACGGAACAAAATGCCCATTTCTGCCCCACGTCCAGTGCCGACCATAATCGAGGTTGGAGTGGCCAGCCCCATAGCACATGGACAGGCAATAATCAGCACCGCTACAGCATTGACCAGACCAAAGGTCAGCGCCGGTTCAGGACCAAAAATCAGCCAGACCAGAAAGGTCAGCACAGCCATTAGCATTACGGCTGGCACAAACCACATGGTGACTTTATCGACCAGCGCCTGAATGGGCAGTTTGGAGCCTTGCGCCTGCTCGACCATGCGGATAATTTGCGCCAGCACCGAATCTGCCCCCACCGCAGTTGCGCGGATGCTCAGGCTGCCATTCTGGTTGATGGTGCCGCCCACCACGGCACTGCCTGCCATTTTTTCTACTGGCAGCGGCTCTCCGCTAATCATCGATTCATCGACATAACTGCGGCCGTCCAGCACTTCCCCATCCACCGGAATCCGCTCTCCTGGGCGGATATCGACCTGCATACCCGAGCTGACTTCAGCCAGCGGCACTTCCACACTTTGGCCATTACGTACTATGCGGGCGGTTTTTGGCTGCATGCCGATCAGGTGCTGAATTGCCTGCGAGGTGCGGCCTTTGGCTTTGGCTTCAAAATAGCGTCCCAGCAAAATCAGGCTTACAATCACCGCGGCAGCTTCAAAATAGACATTGACCGTGCCTTCCGGTAACAGCTGTGGCATAAAAGTCGCCACCACCGAAAAGCTGTATGCGGCCAGGGTTCCGACTGCCACCAGCGAGTTCATATCCGGCGCGAAACGCAGCAAGGCCGGAATGCCTTTTTGATAAAAACGCCGGCCCGGAAATAGCAATACCAGCGTGGTCAACACGAACTGCAACAGCCAGCTCGGCATCTGCCCGATCTGATGCATGACCCACATATGAAAAGCCGGAATTAAATGCGAGCCCATTTCCAGCACAAATACCGGAATGGCCAGCACCAGGGAAATTAACAGATCACGTTTTAGTTGCTGCTGCTCGCTGGCTTTCTGATCCGCCTGTTCAGTGGTGGTCGTGGTCTGCAGCTGGGCATCATAACCAGCCTTACGGATGGCCTGAATCAGTTTATCGGCACTGACCGTAGTATCGGCTTCGACCCAGGCCTGCTCAGTGGCCAGATTGACATTGGCTTGCTGCACACCCGGCACTTTTTTCAGGGCTTTTTCTACCCGCGCCACGCAGGAGGCACAGGTCATGCCATCAATTGACAATTCGATGGGTGCCGCGACGACCACATCATAACCGGCACGCTCAATGGCTTTGACCAAAGCGGCCCGGTCAAGTGGTGCGGAAGATTCCACCACGGCCTGTTCGGTGGCCAGATTGACATTTGCCTGCTCGACCCCATCCACTTTTTTTAAGGCTTTTTCCACCCGGCCTACGCATGAAGCACAGGTCATGCCCTGAATAGACAATGTTTCACGAAAAACAGCAGATGAATTTGAGATGCTCATGCCCTACCTCGGCCAATACCCGGATTTCCCTACAGCATACAGATTGACATCATGGGAAGGTCAAGTCTCTGCGCATAAAAATTTGGCTTGACCTTCCCATCATGACAAGCTTTAAACTGAAAGCATCTTCACATGACTCATGGAGCATCTTAATGAAACTGCATATTGCCAATATGACTTGCGGCGGCTGCGCCCGCGGTGTGACAGCCACCATTCAGGATGTGGACCCGAATGCCAAAGTTGACATTGATCTGGACAGTAAAATCGTGACCGTTGACAGCAGTGCCAGCGTAGATCAGCTGGTGGCGGCGCTGAATGAAGATGGTTTCCCGCCAGAAGTGCAATAATTTCCAGGCACTCTCAAAACCGCTAGCGTTTATAATATCGCCTCCGTGATGCGGGCATCAGGGAGGCGGCAAAAGACGAATGACCTATAACGGACAACGGGACATGCAATAGGTCATTCGAAACCGGACAAAAAACAAAACACGCTTAAACTTAAATAGACTTTGTTGCACAAACCTAGCATAGACGGCTTCTTCAGCAATATAATTTTCAAATGAAGAAGCCTACACACAAAATCTACCGCACAACCAATTGGCCCGCATATAACAGAGCTCTCATTAATCGTGGGAATATTGCTATTTGGTTCGATCCAAACACTCAGTGGTATGCACAATCACAAGGCAAGCAAGGTCGAAGTCAAACTTACTCAGACACCGCTATTCAATGCTGTTTAATGATCAAATCTTTATTCAGACTCTCTCTACGCATGGTCACAGGTTTTGTTCAAAGCCTGATTAAACTATGTGGATTAAGTTGGACAGCGCCAGATTACAGTACGCTTTGTCGAAGACAAAAACATATTGATATTGCGATTAGCTATCAAAAAAATAGTGATGGGTTACATCTACTTGTAAACTCAACTGGCTTGAAGTTTCTAGGTGAAGGTGAATGGAAACGTAGGAAACATGGACCTGAATATCATCGCCAATGGCGTAAGCTGCATATTGGTATCGATGCTGAAACCCTGCAAATACGTGCAGTACAGCTTACTACAAATAATGTGAGCGATTCGCAAGTACTCGGTGATTTACTTGCTCAAATTCCTTTAGATGAACGAATTGATTCGGTCTATACCGATGGTGCTTACGATACGAAGCACTGCAGACAAGTCATTTTAGATCGAGCTGCACATGCGATCATTCCACCAAGGAAAAATGCAAAGCCATGGAAAGATCAGAAATTGAGATCTTTAGAGCGGAATGAATTACTAAAAACAGTGAAACGTTTGGGAAGAACGCTTTGGAAAAAGTGGTCTGGTTATCATCGTCGAAGTTTGGTAGAAACTAAGATGTATTGCATTAAATTATTAGGCGATAAATTAACAGCAAGGAGTTTTCCGAGTCAGGTGAATGAGATTCATGCACGCATAGCCGTATTGAACAGATTTACAGAATTAGGTCGTCCTCATACTCAAGTGATCACTTGAGTTCTGTTCAAATGAGCAGAGTGCTGTCTTTTAAATCTTTGTGCAACAAAGCCATTTGTAGTGCCGTGAGCTTATTTTGAGTACGTGCCATTAGAAAAACCACGCAAAAAAAATGTAGTAAGTTTTAACTTACTACATTTCTTACTACTTTATAACCGTCGATTTACGTCAAGTGTCAACGTGCGTCGTACCGTTGTATTCCAACTTTAACCAATATAATCAATCGCTTATATTGCGTTAAGCAATGTTGGACAGTGTTGTTTGGCGGAAGCGGTGAGATTCGAACTCACGGAGGACTCACACCCTCGTCGGTTTTCAAGACCGGTGCATTAAACCGCTCTGCCACGCTTCCATGTGCGCCATAATACGAAGCTTTTTTCCATCTGACAAGTAAAAATTACATTCAAGTGACTCAAATGAATATTGTTTCATCAAATGTTTAAAGTTTGGCGGCCAATTCAGCACCTTCGCGAATGGCGCGCTTGGCATCCAGTTCTGCTGCCAGTTTTGCCCCGCCAATAATGTGATATTGCGCCAAGGTCTGCTGGCCAGTTGCCGGCATAATCTCTTTGACCGATTCCTGCCCGGCACAGACCACCACGGTATCGACCCGCAATAACTGGTCATGGCCATCCATTTCTACCCACAAGCCTTCATCACCAATGGCTTTATATTGCACCCCACGCAACATGCGTACGCCGTGCTTTTTCAGTTGTGCACGATGCACCCAGCCGGTGGTCTTGCCTAGCCCGGCACCCAATGGCGTGGTTTTACGCTGCAACAAATAAATTTCACGGACCGGGGGATGAATTTCCGGTGCCTGCATACCGCCTTCAGATACATAGTGTGGATTTAAATCGACACCCCACTCGCGTTTCCAGTCCTCCACAGGTTGCGGCTGTGGCTGCTGCTCCGGTTTTAATAAAAACTCAGACACATCAAAGCCAATGCCACCGGCACCGATCACCGCCACTTTATAACCGACAGGCGCGCCATTGAGTACTTCGGCATAAGACAGAACCTGTGGTAAATCGCTGCCCGGAATATTGAGTGTACGTGGCACCACACCAGTGGCAACAATCACCTCCTCAAAACCTTCACGTTCCAGCTGCTCGCGGTTAACTTTGGTATTCAGACGTACATCTACGCCAGTTTTTTCCAGCTGCACCTTAAAATAGCGGATGGTTTCGTGGAATTCTTCTTTGCCCGGAATCACTTTGGCCAGATTAAACTGCCCGCCGACATCGGCATTGGCTTCAAATAATGTCACCTGATGACCACGGCCTGCAGCCACCGTTGCAGCAGACATACCAGCGACTCCACCGCCCACCACGGCAATTCGTTTTGGCTGTTTGGTTTTAACATAGACCAGTTCGGTTTCATAAGCAGCACGCGGATTGACCAGACAGGTCGCGCGCTGGTTTTTAAAGGTATGATCCAGACAGGCCTGATTACAAGCAATACAGGTATTGATTTCATCGACCCGGTTGGTGGCTGTTTTATTGACCCAGAAAGCATCGGCCAGTAAAGGACGCGCCATCTGAATCATGTCGGCTTTGCCCGCTGCCAGAATTTCTTCGGCCGTATCTGGCATATTAATCCGGTTAGAAGCAATCACCGGAATCGATACCTGCTGTTTCACGGCTGCGGTGTAATCGACAAACGCCGCGCGCGGCACCGAAGTCACAATGGTCGGAATACGCGCTTCATGCCAGCCAATACCGGTATTCAGTAAAGTCACACCGGCCTGTTCCAAAGCTTTGGCTACCGTGATGACTTCATCCATAGTGTTGCCATCATGTACCAGATCCAGCATCGACAGACGGAAACAGATAATAAACTTATCGCCAATTTCTGCACGAATGGCTTTGACAATTTCCACAGCAAAGCGCATCCGGTTTTCAATCGGGCCACCCCAGCGGTCATTGCGCTGATTGACATGACGGCTTAAAAACTGGTTTAGCAAATAACCTTCAGAGCCCATGATTTCCACGCCATCATAACCGGCTTTTTTGGCCAGACTGGCGGTTTTCACATAGTCCTGAATGGTGTTTAAAATCTGTTTATCGCTGAGCTGGCGCGGTTTAAACGGTGAAATTGGCGATTTAATCGGGCTGGCCGACACCACAAAAGGCTGATAGCCATAACGGCCAGCATGCAGAATCTGCAACAGGATTTTGGCGCCATGCTTATGTACCGCATGTGTCACCAGTCGATGCGGTGCAATATCCCCCAAGGTATTCATGGTGCCGCCGGCCGGTAATAACCAGCCCTGACGGTTCGGGGAAATCCCGCCCGTAATAATCAGGCCAACGCCGCCTTTGGCACGCTCACCAAAATAGGCCGCCAGTTTCGGATAATTATAAAAACGGTCTTCCAGACCGGTATGCATGGACCCCATCACCACCCGGTTTTTCAGGGTAGTAAAACCTAAATGTAATGGACTGAGCAGATGTGCATAGCTTGTTGTCATCATGTATTCCTGTACGCTGGCTTTGCAACTTGTTGCATAATACTGTAGCGATTTTTTATTATTTGTTTATGGCATTTTCAAAAAATTATCATGACAAACTGCCAATGTCAGTTCTGCCACTGCTTGCTGCTGCTTTTCCATAGTGCAATTGCACCGAGCACCGTGCCAATTGGAAAGCTTAATAACATTAGCACGGCCAAAATACGCGACAGTGTGCGTCCTTCACCATCGCCCCGTTTCACTTTTAAACAGGCGCTGATATTCAGATAAATCAACAGCAGCATCAAGGCCATCACAATCACTAAATTGACTGTGGCAATACTGCGCTGCTGATATTCCAGATACAGGAACACCACCGCACTAAAACTGAGTAAACCGGCATAAATACCATGAACCAGCGCCAGGGTTTCATTGCGGTTATTGTTGGAGATCAATGGGGGCGGTGTGACATTGGGCTGCATCGGCATTTCCTCTCTGTGGATATAAATTGTTCTATCATACTCAAGCCAGGAATGGGCTGCTGTGGCCGAAAATAAACTGAAACCGATGAAAAAAGTCTAACTTTTTTCAGAAAGCAAATTTTTCAGAAAACATCGTTTCGGAAAAGTGCTACAATAGCGCCATTTTCGAATTCTCCTTGGCCACCATTTTGGTTGCCTATATTCATAAGTTAGGACTCGCAATGACTGATAATGCAACGATCTTGCAAAGCGTACCAGTAGGCAAAAAAGTGGGTATCGCCTTCTCTGGTGGTCTAGATACTTCTGCTGCTTTATTGTGGATGAAACAAAAAGGCGCTGAACCTTATGCCTACACAGCAAACTTGGGTCAGCCAGATGAAGATGATTACGATGCTATTCCGAAGAAAGCGGAAGCCTATGGCGCAGTAAAAGCACGCTTAATCGACTGCCGTTTACAGCTTGCACTTGAAGGTATTGCTGCAATTCAGTGTGGCGCGTTCCACATTTCAACAGGTGGTGTGCCTTACTTCAACACCACACCACTAGGCCGTGCAGTTACCGGGACCATGCTGGTTACTGCCATGAAAGAAGATGACGTGAACATCTGGGGTGATGGTTCAACCTATAAAGGTAACGACATCGAGCGTTTCTACCGTTACGGCTTACTGACCAACCCGGCGCTCAAAATTTACAAGCCTTGGTTAGACCAGACCTTTATTGATGAGCTAGGCGGCCGTGCAGAAATGTCACAGTTCCTGATCGACAACGGCTTCGACTATAAAATGTCAAAAGAAAAAGCCTACTCGACTGACTCGAACATGCTGGGTGCAACGCACGAAGCCAAAGATCTGGAATACCTGAATGCCGGTATCAAGATTGTTGAGCCAATCATGGGCGTTGCGTTCTGGAAAGATGACGTTGAAATTGCACCTGAAGAAGTTTCAATTACCTTTGAAGAAGGTTTCCCGGTTGCACTGAATGGCCGTCGTATCGAAGATCCGGTAGAGTTCATTCTGGAAGCCAACCGCATTGGTGGCCGTCACGGTCTGGGGATGTCGGATCAGATCGAAAACCGTATCATTGAAGCGAAATCTCGTGGTATTTACGAGGCTCCGGGTATGGCGCTGCTGCACATCGCTTACGAGCGTTTAGTGACAGGTATTCATAACGAAGACACCATCGAACAATACCGTATTAACGGTTTACGTTTAGGCCGTTTACTGTATCAAGGCCGCTGGTTCGATTCTCAAGCACTGATGCTGCGTGAAACTGCACAGCGTTGGGTTGCAAAAGCCATTACTGGTACAGTGACTTTAGAACTGCGTCGTGGTAATGACTACACGATTATGAACACTGAATCTGAAAACCTCACCTATGAAGCTGAGCGTTTGACCATGGAAAAAGGTGATTCAATGTTCACGCCAATGGATCGTATTGGTCAGTTAACCATGCGTAACCTGGACATTACCGATACCCGTCAAAAACTTGGCATTTATACCGGTGCCGGTTTACTGGCCGTGGGTACAGGTTCTGCTGTTCCACAATTAAAAGACAAGAAATAAGTTGTCTCTATGAAAAAACCGCCTTCGGGCGGTTTTTTGTGCTTGCTGTTTGGGATTTATTCTAAACCTTGCAGAATATCGCTGACCTGCGCGGTCTGATAATAAATCTGGTTCCGGCCGAGTTTTTTCGCCCGGTACAACGCCTGATCGGCACGGCTAATCAGGTCATCTTTGGAAATCTCGAGCTCGCCTTTATACACGGTAAAACCCAGGCTGATGGTAATGATATCGGACACACTGGATTTTTCATGCGGAATAGACAGCCGTTCAATCGCCCTAAAAATATTTGACGCCACCGCATAAGCACCATGTGCATCAGTTTCCGGCAGCAACACCACAAATTCTTCGCCGCCATAGCGCGCCACAAAATCCATATGCCGGATCGCATCTTTAATCGATTTGGCCACCGATGAAATAACTTCATCGCCTTTTTGATGGCCATAAAAATCATTAAACAGCTTAAAGAAATCGACATCAATAAACAGCAAGGACAACGGCCGTTCATCATGCCGCGCCTGCTCATAATAGCTATTCAGCATTTCATCGAAGTTGCGCCGGTTCGACACTTTGGTCAATGCATCATGCTGGCTTAAATGCAGCAGTTCTTCACTATTAATCCGGTTAATTTTCTCGCCGAGTTTGGCCTGCTGCATCACCAGAAAGATCATCCGCTCCCGGGTACACAGCATTTTACTCATTAAAAAACCCATCACTACGCTGCCGATGAGCACCCGCGCCATCACCATCACATCAATTGGAATGTAAAAGGTAAACAGCATGACCATGGTCATGACTGCCGCCATTAACCCAGTCAGCAGCATATGAAACGGTTTTACCCCGGTCAGCACATAGCCCATGATATAAATGATACAGATGATCATCATGGCCTGATATTTCAGCGCTTCGGTATACACGGTCATGGTGAGCCAGGTCATCGACAAGATGGCCCAGAACACCAGCGCCATGGCGGCATAGGCAAAATAGCGCCGCAGAATTTTATAATGTGCAAAGAAAAACAGCGTCAGCAGACACAGGCCACCATTGAGTAGCCCGAGCAGACAGCGGATAAAATCATGCCAGAAATGTTGCGGCTGGATAATCCAGTAATCCCCGGGAATGACCAGCATGGTCAGAATAAAATAGACCAGCACCCCCGACCAGAAATACTGGTTAATATTATGCCGGGCCCGCTCCAAATACTGCTGCCAGAATTCCTGTTCCAGCTGATTCGGAAACACCTGACCCGCGCTGCGTCGTTGCCGGGCAATCAGTACCTCTATTTTTTCCTTGTCGTATTGCAATTGGACAAGCTTATATTTGTATTCCATTGACATAAAATATAATTTTTATAGTCGCTTAAAAATAACACAAAATGATAAAAATTAATTCAATATAAGGCATCTTTTGTCTAGATTTGACGTTATCATTGTCAGGTTTATAGATTATCATTCCATTTATTTTTCGATCGGCATCACCTTGAATACGATTACTCTTTTACAGCCAGATGACTGGCATGCTCACTTACGTGACGGTTTAGCATTAAAACGTACAGTTCCAGATCTTGCCAAACAGTTTGCACGTGCGATCTGTATGCCGAATCTTGTCCCGCCTGTAAAAACCGTGGAAGAAGCGATCAGCTATCGTGAACGCATTATGGCGCATGTGCCAGAAGACGTGGCGTTTGATCCGCGCATGGTACTGTATTTCACCGATCAGACTTCGCCAGCCGAAGTGAAAAAAATTAAAGACTCCGAGCATGTCAATGCCATCAAGCTGTATCCGGCTGGTGCAACCACCAACTCGGACAATGGCGTCAGCGACATCCGTAAAGTCTATGCGGTGATTGAACAGTTAGAAGAACATCAGGTGCCGCTGCTGTTACACGGCGAAGTGACCCATCAGCATGTCGATATTTTTGACCGTGAAAAACGCTTCCTCGATGAAGTATTGGCACCTTTATTAAAACAGTTCCCGAAACTGAAACTGGTGCTAGAACACATCACCACCAGCGAAGCAGCACACTTTGTCCTGGAGCAGGACCGTAACGTAGCGGCTACCATTACTCCGCAGCATTTGCTGTTTAACCGCAATGACATGCTGGTTGGTGGAGTTAAACCGCACTTCTACTGCCTGCCTATTTTAAAACGTCAAACCCATCAGCAGACTTTGCTGGAAGTGGCGACCAGTGGCAACCCGAAATTCTTCCTCGGAACCGACAGTGCGCCGCATTCTAAAAATGCCAAAGAAAATGCCTGTGGCTGTGCCGGCTGCTATAGCGCACCAACCGCCATTGAGCTGTATGCGCAAGCCTTTGACCAGGTCGGTAAACTGGACCGCCTAGAAGGTTTTGCCAGCCACTTTGGCGCAGACTTCTATGGTTTACCGCGTAATACTGGTACGATTACCCTGGTTAAAGAAGACCAAGTGATTCCTGCAAGTTTAGACTATTTGGATGGTGAACAGATTGTTCCGCTATATGCCGGTCAAACCATCCAATGGAGAAAAGTGTGACAGACGAAACTCTACCTTTAATTGGTCAGCGTTTCCGTGGATTCTTACCTGTTGTGGTCGATGTCGAAACAGCAGGTTTTAATTCGCAAACCGATGCCTTACTTGAAATAGCCGCCATTCCGATTGTGTTTAATGCGGAAGGCCATTTTGTTCCGGGTCAGGCCTATCATGCGCATATTAATCCGTTTGAAGGGGCCAATCTGGACCGTCGTTCACTCGACTTTATCGGGATTGATCCGTTCAACCCGATGCGTATGGCCATGGCTGAAGATGAAAAAACGGCGCTGAAACGTATTTTTAAATCCGTGAATGAAGTGCGTCGCCAGCAGAACTGTACTCATGCAGTGCTGGTCGGCCACAATGCGCATTTTGATCTGGGCTTTTTACAGGCGGCCATTGCCCGTACCAGTACCAAAAACCAGAATCCGTTTCACAGCTTTTCCGTACTCGATACCGTAACCTTAAGCGCGGTGATGTTCGGTCAAACAGTACTGGCCAAATCCTGTATTCAGGCCGGCATTGAATTTGATGGCAAAGAAGCGCACTCTGCCCTGTACGACACACAAAAGACCGCGGAACTGTTCTGTTATATTTTAAACAAACTCACCCCGCATCTACTTGACACCTTGGTGGCGGATCAATAAGATACCGCCATCTTCTAAACGTCCCTATCGTCTAGAGGCCTAGGACATCGCCCTTTCACGGCGGTAACCGGGGTTCGAATCCCCGTAGGGACGCCATCTCATTTCTCTCCCCTCCTGTTTGTTATTCATTCTTCTTTGCACAGCACTGTTGTTTATTTAAGCTGTTATTGCAAATAATTCTCATTTCTATTGATTAAGTCCATCAAGTTAATGATAATCGCTTGCATTATCTTTTACAAAAAACACATCTCATGCGTTTTGCCTATTCCAGCTTGTCTGTGGCCATTTTAAGCAGCTTCAGCTCCCTTAGTTTTGCTGAACAGATTCAAGAATCAGAACCTACCACCCTCTCTCCCTCGCTCAAACTGTCGACCATTGTGGTCGAGGCCAAAGAGGAAAATGCGCTGGGAAAAACAGTCTATAAACAGGAAGATTTAAAGAAAAGCCCGAATAGCAGCAAGAACATCACCGAATTTTTAAAGGTGAATCCGAACGTGCAGCTCGGTCACCGCTTTCGCAGCAGCTTGCAGCAAGGTGAACTGAACGCGGCCGATATCAGTATTAATGGCGGATTGGCTTACGATAACAAGATTCTGATCAATGGCCTCTCCATCAACAATACGATTAATCCGGTGGGCGCACAGCAATCCAATCATCCCAACCAGCTGATGGGCAATTCACAGGCCGCTGCCATCAATACCGACCTGCTGTGCAAACTGACCGTGTTAGACAGTAATATCGGGGCGGAATATGGAGAATTTTCCGGTGGCGTGATTTCTGCCGAAACCTGCGCTCCGCAAACCGAAATTGGTAAAATTCACGGTTCGCTCAGTTATGACTACACCTCGAATGCCTGGTCAAAAGTCAATTTCCCCTCTCAGGACAGCCGGGATGCTTTTGAAGATTCGACCGATGAGTCGGCACAGCCCTACTTCACCAAACAGGGCATTAGCCTGAACAGTTATGGTCGGCTCAGTGAGCAATGGGGTTTTAATGCCTTTGCTTCATACCGGCATTCAGCCATTCCCTTAAAAACAGATTTTGCCGAATCAGGGCAATTTGAACAGCAGCGTCAGGCCCGCAATGCCGGTGTGAAATTATTTTATGATCCCTCTGAACGTACTTCGTTTAAGCTGGGTGCGAGCTTTTTGGAAAATGATGGACTGTATTTTAAATCCAATATCCGTGATTCTGAATCGACCCAGCACTCGAACAGCCAGAACCTGTATTTTAATCTGAACAACCAGCTCGACAGTGTCTTGCTGACCCAGCAGCTGAACTATCAACGCCAGCAAGCGGGACGTCAGGCTGCCCAGAATCACTATAGCTGGCTCAACTCGAGCAGCAAAAACTGGGGCAAGGACAAATATAGCTTTGAAGGTCATATGGGCGCCTTAAACCAGCAAGAAAGCCGGCTGAAATACACCATTAAAGCCCTGTTTGAGCCGATTGAAACCGCATCTTTACGGCATCAGTTTAAAATCGGGGCCGGCTATGGCCATTATAAAGCCTACTGGCAACGTCCTGAAACTGCCCACGTATATGCTACGCCTTTAAATTTAAACGGTGCCGACTGCCAGTCTGATAATGGTACAAGTTATGATGCCTGTGATACTGCACCGAGTCTGGATGGTAAATATCAGGGCCAGTATTTAAGTAGCAAAACCAGCTATTATGCCGGTCAACTGGATATCCGTCAGGATCGCTGGCATGCCTTTATTGAAGACCAGATTCACTGGAATCACTATCTGACCGCGACCCTGGGCTTCCGGAATGACTATGACTCCATTCACAAACAGAACAATGTTGCCCCCAGAACCGCACTAGAAATCCGTCCTTTTGGTAATGAGCGCTTAACCCTGTTGGGTGGCTGGAACCGCTATTACGGGCTAAATGCGTTTGTGAATGAACTGAATGACCGGATTGACCAGTTTGAGCAAAAATATACACGCGCGCAGCTGGAACAGGGCTGGACACCCAAAACCGCAGGAAAGACCAGTTTCACCTATCGTTCCGAGCTGAAAACCCCGTATAGCGATGAAACCGTACTCGGCCTGAGTTCCAAACTGAACAATACCGCACTCAGCCTGAAATGGGTCAACCGTGACAATCAGGACCAGTTACGTAAAACTAAAATGAATCTGGAAGATCTGAGTTATAGCTATGACAATCGCGGTCGCTCTGCATCCGATATTTATTCACTTTCCATCCGCAACCTGGCGCCACTGGCATTTTTAGGTGCACAGCATCGTCTGGCCCTGAATGCAGACTATACTGAAACCACGCGCAATTTTGATCATTACGACAGTACCGATATTCTGACCGCCACCCCGCAAGTCTATTATAAGGGGCAACTGATTGATGCCGAGGATCGCCCTGCCCATGAGTTTCATGTGCCGTGGACCGTGCGTCTGAACTGGGAGATGCAGTTTGACCGCCTGCCGCTAACGCTCAGCCATTTCCTGAGTTATCAGGGTAAAGTTGATGCCCTAAAACGTGAGGCCAAAGGCTATACCGACGCACAGGGCGTGCAGCATGATGCCTATACGCCGTACACCACCCAGAACAAGTTTTATTGGGACTTGAAAGCCAGCTACCGGATTCCGTCTGTTAAAAATACTCAAACCATTTTGGGTCTGACTATTAACAATGTCACCAACCGCGCCAACAGCTTTATTGACAGCAGCGGCAGCGCCCAGCCCGACATTGGCCGGCAGTTTATTGCCGATGTGACCTTTAAATTCTAGCGTGGAAATATGCACAGGCTTGCGCTTTTAGACTGTGCATCCGCTATAATTGCAGTAATTTCCCATGCTTTTTTTATAAGACAATGTTAAAAAAGATTTTTCTGGTCCTGATTATTTTGCTGCCTTCGGCACTTTATCTGTACATTGTGTCGCGTGATAGTAAAGCACCGCAAGCGCCCGCACCGGCTGAACAGGCCGCGCCGCAGCCACAAGCACCTGAGTACCAAACCCCGGACCACTAAATGTGGTCTTTTTTATCTCCAGTACGATGAGTCGTGCAGATGCTCATGGGTTAAAATCCGGTGCAGATTGAAGTGCTTATTAAAAACCGGGCGGCCATCATCAAACGATAAATTTTCCAACAGCCTAAACAGATACTTTTTAGACAAATAAATCCAAATCATGGAATTATTCCCGTCATCAAATTGACATCTTTGGGGCAAATCCCTAATATAGCCCTCACCTCGCAACGTCCCTATCGTCTAGAGGCCTAGGACATCGCCCTTTCACGGCGGTAACCGGGGTTCGAATCCCCGTAGGGACGCCATCTAAATCGCGCCAGACGATTACTTCTAACCCAATTGTTTTGATTATTGATTGCAGATTTGTAGTTTTTCTCTACAATAGCCTGCTTCTCTATTCTTTTATTCTCCTACTCTTATGCAGACATCTCATTCTCCGAATGATGCTACGCATCAGGGCAATTCTGCGCCTTTAAAACGCGCTATGAGTACTCGACATCTGGTTATGATTTCACTTGGTGGTGCAATCGGAACCGGTTTATTTTTAGGTTCGGGTGAAGTCATTGCACAAACGGGGCCTGTAGGTGCCATTCTTGCTTATTTTCTGGGCGGCGTGATCGCTTACATGGTTATGCTGTGTTTGGGCGAACTGGCTGTCCATATGCCTGAATCCGGTTCTTTTGGTGCTTATGCCAAACGTTATATTGGACCCGGAACAGGCTATACCGTCACCTGGCTGTACTGGCTGACCTGGTCAGTCACCCTGGGGACTGAATTTACCGCAGCCGCCCTGCTGATGCAGGAGTGGTTCCCGCACATCTCGATGTGGTTATGGACCATTATTTTTGGGGTATTTGTCTTTACCTTAAATATGGTGTCTAGCCGCTGGTTTGCTGAATCGGAATTCTGGCTGGCACTGGTCAAAGTCGTGACCGTGGTGGCCTTTATTCTGCTCGGTCTGCTGGCCATTTTCGGCGTGATCGGCTATCAGGGCTATGAATCTGCGCCGCTGTTTAGCAATTTAACCGCACAGGGCTGGTTCCCGGAAGGTTTATTCCCGATTTTCACCACCATGCTGATTGTCAACTTTGCCTTCTCTGGCACCGAACTGATTGGTGTGGCCGCTGGTGAAACCAAAGACCCGGCCAAAAACGTTCCAAAAGCCATCAACACCGCGATTTTCCGCCTGCTGATTTTCTTTGTCGGAACCATTCTGGTGGTGACTGCGTTATTGCCGCATCAGGAAGCCGGTCTGGCCGCTGAGGGCGTGAGTAGCAGTCCATTTGTGACCGTGTTCCAGCACATCGGGATTCCATACGCAGAAGATATTATCCGCTTCGTGATCATTACCGCCTTACTGTCTGCCGCCAACTCAGGTTTGTTTGCAGCATCGCGGATGATGTGGTCATTGTCGTATCAGAAGCAGTTGCCGCAGGTTTTCTCCAAGGTCAACTCGCGTGGTATTCCTTATGTGGCAGTGATGGTCACCATGCTGGGCGCAATGCCAGGCTTGCTGTCTGAGCAGTTTGCACCTGAGCTGATTTTTACCAACCTGCTCGGTATTGCGGCCTTTACCATGGTGGTGGTCTGGATGAGTATCTGCTTAAGTCATTTCAACTTCCGCCGTGAATGGTATAAACAGGGTCGTAGCGTGAAAGAGCTGGGCTTTGCCGCACCATTGTTCCCGATTGTGCCAATTCTGGGCTTTGTATTCTGTCTGATTACCTGTTTGAGTATGGTATTTGATCCATCCATGCGCATCAGTTTCTTTGGCTGTTTAATCTTTATTGCAGCCTGCTATATCAGCTATTACCGTTTTTATCATAAAAAAATCTAATCAGGATTTGCAGTAAAGAGCGGCCCCGGCCGCTCTTTTTTTATTTATACTGTTAAATAAAGCCATTCTCATTCACATGCTGGCCCGACAATGAATATTATTTGCATTCATGGGATGAATCAGCAACACCAGACTGCCGATTCACTGCGTCGACTGTGGTTATCAATACTGGAGCAGGGTTTAAAACGCAGCCAGCAGTCCCATTTTTTGCCGATTTAAAACAGGCCATCTGTATGCCGTTTTATGGCGATTTGCTCTCCAAACATCATCTGCAAAACACTTTAAATGCCAGCACCCTGATGCCGCAGCACTGGCCGCATTTTCCACTGCTGCATCCAGTCAAAATTCAAAAACCGACCACAGTGGTGGAAGAACATCGCCCCGGCGATTGCAATATTCCGCATCTGCAAGTCTATGATGCACTTAACTTTAACCAGAAACTGAAATGGCTTAGTGCTTTAAGCCGGGATATTGCACTGCGTGATTTTGCCCGGCTCATCAATTATTTTCCCAAACTGTATGCCAGCTTGTTGCATAAATTTCTGGTCGAAGCCTATTTATACCTGGCTGATCCGCATTTTATTCAAGAGGTACACAGCCGGATTTATGCCCAGCTCTGTCAGGATGACACCCATATTATTCTGGCGCATTCCTTAGGCACGGTAATTGCCTATAATCTGTTAATTCAGCATCCGGAACTGAATATTGCACGCTTTATTACCCTCGGTTCGCCGCTGGCCTTTCGGGTGATTCAGGAGCATTTACAACAGCCGATTCAGCGCCCCACTGCCCTGCATGGCGACTGGATTAATTTTTATTCTCCGGATGATTTTCTGACCGCCTTTCCACTGTCGGAACCACCGTTTCATTTTAAACCGGCCATTCTGAACCAGCAGGTACAAACTCCGGTAGATCGTCCTCATGAAGTCTATGGCTATTTACAGCATCCCCAAGTCTTAGAGGCCTTGGTCGAGTTACTGCCAGAAAGTGCTTAAATTGAGGGAATTTTCACCTGATTTATGCAAATTGTTCTAAATTTATTCGCTTAAAAGCCTTGCAGCCAGAAAATTGTAGAAAAGCGTTTGACACCCTCCTTTTTTCACCCTAATATACGCCCACCTCTGAAACGTCCCTATCGTCTAGAGGCCTAGGACATCGCCCTTTCACGGCGGTAACCGGGGTTCGAATCCCCGTAGGGACGCCACTTCCTCCAATCAATAGAAGCGGTTTAAAATATTCTTCTGCACTGTCCCTATCGTCTAGAGGCCTAGGACATCGCCCTTTCACGGCGGTAACCGGGGTTCGAATCCCCGTAGGGACGCCATATTCGGGTCACACACGTGATTCATAAAAAAGCCCAAGCATTGCGACTTGGGCTTTTTTATTGCTGCAACTTTTTATTTGTACAGAACGGGAGCTAGGAAAAATACTATCACCCGTTTAAAACAGTCATACCACCTGCACCCAGATCCTCATCCACTTCATACAATCTCCTGTGAATATGGATGGAAATGCTCAAAAAGGCTGAATAAAGCGTAGATGGGGAATTGGAATGAATCACCCTCATTCCCCATTTCTGTTTAGGCCGATTTACGCGAGTTAATCTGCCCTTTAATTACCGCGGTCAAATTGCCTTTTAAATATTTAAAAAATACTTTTAAAGGCGAGAGTTTTGGATTCGGCTGTTTGCCTTGGGCAATGTCCTTGAACTGCGCGGCATACCAGATAATTTCCATAATTGCCATTTTATCGACCAGTGGAATGCCGGTCTTAATTTTATCGACACCATAACGCACGTCTTGCCCTGCCAGCAAACGATGTGCCAGATCTGGCTCTACCGCAAATGGGCGAGCAATCCCGATAAAATCACAGGCGCCGCTGGCCAGTGCCGTATTCATGCCTTGTACGGTCCGGAAACCGCCGGTCACCATTAAATGACAACGAACTTCCTGGCGGATCCGCTCCGCAAACTCCAAGAAGTAGGCTTCACGCGCTAAAGTCGAGGCTTTGCGTTTTTCCGCTTTTACTCCGGCCATGGCCGGTGCTTCATAAGTCCCCCCCGATACTTCAATCAGGTCAATTCCGGCAGCATCAATCGCTTTAAAGACCTGAATCACATCTTCCTCACTAATACCACCGCGCTGGAAATCCGCCGAGTTCAGCTTGACTGAGATGATAAAATCTTCAGAGGTCGCAGCGCGCACCGCCTGATAAATTTCCAGCAAAAAGCGCATCCGGTTGTCAATCGAGCCACCCCAACGATCTTGGCGTTTATTGGTTAGCGGTGATAAAAACTGGCTGATTAAGTAGCCATGTGCGCCATGCAGCTGCACCCCTTCAAAACCGGCCTGTTCGCAGATCTGCGCAGCGCGGGCAAAGCGCTGGATAATATCCAGAATCTCATCTTCACGCAGTTCGCGCGGTGTGCCAAAGGTGGCGGCCAAGGCCGGGCTAAACGGTACCGCGGAAGGCGCGACGGTTTCTTTGTTCAGGCCTTTCGGACATTGCCGCCCCGGATGCGATAACTGCACCAGTTGCACCATGCCATACTGCTTGCCAATCTGCGCCCACTGTTGCAACTTGGCCAGATCACGTTCTGATTCAATGGCCACCACGCCCGGTTCATTTTTGGCACGAATATCCACCATGACATTGCCGGTAATGGCACAGCCCAGCCCACCCTTGGCCCAGGCCTCATATAAGCCCAAATGTAACTGGTTCGGCTGACCAGCCGTATTGGCCAGCGCCTCACTCATAGCGCCTTTAATGATGCGGTTTTTAAATGTGGTCTTTCTAATTTGAAGCTGATCTGCAATCTGGCTCATTGGTCAATCCTGACATTGTGGTCTAGAGCAAATACTCTATTGAATTACCCCAATGGTCAAGCAAATTTTGACAACTCGTAATGTCAAAAATAGTCACAGATCAATATTGACTGGCCTGAATCAGCTGCCGGGTATAGTCAGTTTGTGGCTGTGCAAACAGATCTTCAGTACGCTGGAATTCCATCACCTTGGCATGTTTCAGCACCAATACCTTCTGACACAAGGCCTTGACCACCTGCAAATCATGGCTGATAAACAGATAGCTCATCTGCTCCTGCTGCTGCAAACGCCGCAACAGTTTAACGATGGCGCGTTGTGTGGTGCGGTCCAGCGCCGAGGTCGGCTCATCCAGAATCAGCAGTCTCGGTTTCAGCACCAGCGCACGTGCCAGTGCAATCCGTTGCCGTTGTCCACCAGATAGTTCATGCGGATAACGGGTTTTAAAACTGACCGGTAATTCAACTTTTTCCAGTGCCAGATCAATACGCTGCTGAATTTCGGATGCTGACAGCTTTTGTAAGGCCAGCCCTTCGCCAATGGTCTGCTCGACATTTAAACGCGGATTCAGACTGCTAAACGGGTCCTGAAATACAATCTGAAATTCACTGCGTAATGGCCGCAGCTGCTTTTCCGAAAGCTGGTTCAGGTCCTGGCCCAGCAAATCTATTTTGCCCTCACTGGCAGTTAAACGCGAAATCGCCAAGGCCAGCGAGCTTTTACCGGAACCACTTTCCCCGACAATACCGATGGATTCGCCTTGAGCCAGATTTAAATCCAGCGGCTCCACCGCGACAAAATAATCTTTGACTCGATTGAGTAAACCCTGCTTGATGGGAAACTTCACACCCAGTTGTTGCAGTTGCAATAAAGGCTGAGTCGCCTCTACCTGCAAAGCCTGACCAAAATCATGATACAGCAGCTCCCGAGTATAGGCCTGCTGCGGCGCATGAAAGACCTGTTCAACCGACCCCTGCTCCTCGACTTGGCCTTTATTCATAACAATGACTTGGTCGGCATAATGCCGCACCAGATTCAAATCATGGCTGATTAAAATCATGGCCATCTGCCGGCTACGCTGTAAACTTTGCAGCAGATCCAGAATTTGTGCCTGTAAAGTTACATCCAGCGCAGTGGTTGGTTCATCCGCAATCAGAATGTCCGGATCAAGCGCCAAGGCCATGGCAATCATCACCCGCTGGCGCTGCCCGCCAGACAGTTCATGCGGATAACGCTTCAGTTTATCTTCCGGCTGGGGAATGCCAACATCTTGCAGCAATTGCAGCACACGTTGCCGGGTTTCCGCCTTGGAATGACCCTGTAACAGCAGGCTTTCACCAATAATTTTTTCTACCCGATGCAGCGGATTTAATGCGGTCATCGGTTCCTGAAAAATCATGGCAATGCGCTGGCCGCGAATCTGGCGTAGTTGTACCGGATTCAGCTGTAGCAGATCCTGCCCCTGAAACAGTGCCTGCCCCTGAATCTGTAGCTGACTCGGCAACAAGCCCAGCAAGGCCAGACTACTCACCGATTTACCCGAACCACTTTCACCGACCAGCGCCAGTGTTTCGCCAGCGTGCAATTCAAAATTTAAATTGTGCACCAATAGCTGCTGTTGATGCTGAATCTGGAGCTGCTGTACCGTCAGCACCGGCGTGCGCTTACTGGCGTCTTGGATCGAATGCATCACGGGTCGCCTCTCCAATATAAATCAGTAAAGATAAAACAATTGCCAGGGTAAAAAAGCCCGACAATGCCAGCCACGGCGCATTTAAATTATTCTTGCCCTGTAGCAGCAGTTCGCCTAAAGATGCAGCATCGGGCGGCAAACCATAACCGAGGAAATCCAGTGCAGTCAGCGCGGTAATATTCGCAGTCAGCATAAAGGGTAGTTGTGACAGACTTGAACTCATGGCATTGGGCAAGATGTGCCGGAACATGATGGTACGGTCGCTCACACCCAGGCTGCGGGCAGCACGGACATAATCAAAATTACGTGCCCTTAAAAATTCGGCCCGGACCAGTCCAACCAAGGTTGGCCAGCCAAACAGCAGCATAATCAGAAACAGCCAGTACACACTCGGACTAAACATACTGACCAGAATCATTACCATGAACAGCATTGGTAAACCGCCCCAGACTTCCAGAATCCGCTGTCCCAGCAAATCGACCCAGCCGCCATAATAGCCCTGTATCGCCCCGACGATAATGCCAAGCGCAGCAGAGGCCAGCGTTAAGGCAAATCCGAATAGCATTGATACCCGCAGGCCATAGAGAATCCGCGCCAGTACATCCCGGCCCTGATCATCGGTCCCGAGCCAGTTATCGCTGGTCGGTGGTGACGGCACTGGCACAGCCAGCTCTAAATTCGGCGACTGATAAGAATATTCAATTAGTGGCCAGATGGCCCAGCCCTGGTCCTGAATCAGTTGCTGCACGGCCGGGTCCTTATATTCCGCTTCGGTTTCAAAGACCCCGCCAAAAGTGGTTTCAGGATAAGCCTTGAACACCGGCATATATAAGCTGTTTTCATATTTGACCAGCAGTGGCTTGTCATTGGCGATCAGCTCGGCTGCTAAGGACAAGATAAAAATCAGGGCAAAAACAATAAAACAGCCAAATCCCAACCGGTTCTGTTTAAAACGCTGGAGTCGCGCCTGCATTAAGGGAGACATTATTTGGCCCCCCGTGATTCAAAATTAATCCGTGGATCAATGACCTGATACAGCACATCACTGATCAGTCTGAGGACTAATCCTAACAAGGTAAAAATAAACAGCGTGCCAAAAATAACCGGATAATCACGCTGTACAATCGCTTCAAAGCCCAGTAGTCCCAGACCATCGAGGTTAAAAATAATTTCAATAAACAGGTTGCCGACAAAGAAAATCCCAATTAATGCTTCCGGAAGACCAGCAATCACAATTAGCATCGCATTACGAAAAACATGGCCATACAGCACCCGCGATTCGGTCAGGCCTTTGGAGCGTGCCGCCAGCACATACTGTTTATTCAGTTCTTCCATAAACGAGTATTTGGTTAAGTAGGTCAACCCGGCAAATCCACCAATCACCATCGCCAGCAGCGGCAAGGTCATATGCCAGAAATAGTCTTTGATTTTACCGAGCAGACTCAACTGATCGAAGTTTTCCGAAACCAATCCCTGTAGCGGGAACCACTGAAAATAGGAACCACCGGCAAAAAATACAATCAATAAAATCGCAAAAGCAAAGGCCGGAATGGCATAGCCAATGGCCAACAAAATAGACGTGGCTTTATCAAAGATCAGACCATGTTGACGGGCTTTTTTTATCCCCAGTGGAATAGACACCAGATAAATCAGCAAGGTGCTCCACAATCCCAAAGACAGCGATACCGGCAGTTTTTCCCACAGCAGCTGGGTCACCGGCTTGTCTTTAAAAAAGCTGGTGCCAAAATCAAATTGCAGATAGCTGCTCAGCATTAGCCAGAAACGCTCATGAATCGGTTTATCAAACCCATATTGCGCTTCAATTTTAGCCACCATTTCATCACTCAGACCTTTGGCGCCCTGATAGGGCGTTGAACCGGCCGCTGCGGTTTCAGCACTGCCACTCCCGCCCATGCCCTGAAAGGCTTCTGCCTGCTGAATTGCCTGCTCGACCGGACCGCCCGGGGCAATCTGGATCACAATAAAGTTAATCAGCAAAATCAGAAACAGTGTGGGAATAATCAGCAACACACGTTTCAGGATATAGGTTCCCATGCGCTCAGCATCCTTGTGGCAAAGCCAGCTTATTGTTTACGCAGATACTGGGCTACTTTTTGCGCCCCGGCTGCATCACTCCACCAGTAATCAAGTCCAATGGAAAGTTTTGGTTTTATTTTCGGTTGTTGGTACATATTCCAGTAGGCCAGCCAGTGCTCGCCTTTGCCATAGGTCGGAATCTGGTAATAACCAGCGCGTAATAAGCGGTCCAGCACTTTGGTCCGGACAATCAGCTGCTGGCGGTCAGGCGCGTAAATAATTTTCTGAATGATGTCATCAATGACCGGATTCTTGATGCCGGCATAATTATAATTGCCCGGCTGATCTGCCGCGGCACTGCTCCAGAATTGCGCCTGTTCATTGCCCGGACTTAAGGACTGTGGCAAGACCATGGTGCTTAAGTCAAATTCTGCCCGGCGCATCCGTTCAATATATTGCGGCACATCGACCTGACGGATATTCACCACAATCCCCAGACGTTTTAAATTGCGCACAAAAGGCATTAAGGTACGCTGCAAGCCATCCTGATGAATTAGAAATTCCAGCTGGATGGTGTTGCCTTTCGGATCAAGCAAACGGCCATCCTTGAAGCGATAGCCGGCATTCAGCAGGATCTGCCGGGCTTTGAGCAGACCGCTGCGGTTAAAACCGCTGGCATCACTGACCGGGAATTTCCAGTTGGCCAGCACCCCCTGACGCTGCACCGGATGCAACTGTTTTAAATACGGCTTTAACAGTGCCAGCTCCGCCGCGCTTGGACGACCTTTGGCTTCCAGTTCGCTATTGCTAAAATAACTTTGCAAACGCTGATACTGTCCGTAAAACAGGGCTTTATTCTGCCATTCAAAATCATAGGCATGGCTGAGCGCCTGACGGAAATGAATATCCTGCATCGGTGCACGCCGGGTATTAAACACAAAACTTTGTGTTGGCACCGGGTTTTCATGCCGGAACTTATATTTCACCACCATCCCCGCTTTCACTGCCGGGAACTGATATTCCGTCACCCATTTGCGCGCGGTATATTCTTCATGCAGCGTGTATTGGCCCGACTTAAAGCCTTCAAAGGCCACATCCATATTGCGGTAATAGACAAATTTAAGCCGGTCAAAGTTATAACGGCCCTTATTTACCGGCAGATCTTTGCCCCAATAGTTCGGATTGCGCTTATAAGTAATACTGCGTCCGGCATCAATCCGTTCAATCAGATACGGGCCTGACCCCAGCATCGGCTGCAAGGTAATCCGGTTAAAGTCCTTGCCCTGCCAGTCTTTCTGGGAATAAATCGGTAAGGCCGATAAAATCAGCGGCATTTCACTGTTGTTATCGGATTTAAAGGTCATTTTGACCTGATGTCTGGATAAGACCTCGGTTTTATCCAAATCGGCAATATACATCTGCAAACCCGGATTAGATTTGCTCTGGAAGGTATCAAAACTGAATTTGACATCAACCGCGGTGACCGGTGTGCCATCACTAAAACGTGCTTTTGGATTCAGATGAAAAATGACAAACTTGGTCTGCTTCGGATCATAAGTCACTTTTTCTGCCAGCAGTGGGTACATCACCCCCGGCTCATCTAGCGAGCTGGTCATGAGCGAATCAAACAGATAATTCACCCCATCGGTCGCACTGCCCTTACCGTTCATGCTGTTCAGGTTGTCAAAAGTGCCATTGCTGGACTGACTCAGTATGCCACCTTTCGGTGCTTGCGGATTGGCATAGGGCATGGCCGCAAGCTGGCTGTATTTCGGGCTGCTGTGCAGCGCGATATACGGCGTGGTCTGCAGCGCAGCCCAACTCCAGCTTGAGGTCAAGGCCAGTGCTGTTGCCACAGCACTCAAGCCATATAAAGATCTGTTCATGCGGTCACGACTCCTTGTGCCCGGCAATTACAGGTTCGGAACCTTGATGATCTCTCCAATACGCAGCTGCGTATTCGGTTTAATCTCGTTCATATCAGCCAGTTCACTGGTTTCCAGACCATAACGGCTGGCCAGCCCAATCAGGGTATCACCGCGCTTGACCTTATATTCTGTCATGGTTTTTGGCAATTGCAGGGTTTGTCCCACTCTTAAACCGGCACGCGGACTCAGGCCATTCAAGGCCGCCAGTTCAGCGACCGAAATACCGGTACGGCTGGCAATGGCATTTAAGGACTCACCGGCTTTAACGGTATAGGCTTCGGTTGCTTTACCCGTGCTGGCGCTGCTCACCGCTGCACTTTCCGCGGCACGGTTGCTACTGCTGTCCAGATCACCTTCAATTTTTAAACGCTGGCCAATCCGCAGTGCAGCAGTACGTGGCAGATCATTTAGTGCGGCCAGATAGTTCAGCTGCAAATGATATTTACGCGCAATACTATTTAAGGTCTCACCCGATTTTACAATATGAATATCAGAGTTTGCCGCAGTTGTGCTGACCTTACTTTCTTCCACTAGCGCTGGCTCACCGCTGAGTTTCAGGCGCTGGCCGGTACGTAAACCGGCAGTCCGGCTGATGCCATTTAAACTGGCAATCTGCTCCAGACTCAGGTTATAGCGGTTGGCAATGGCAGTTAAGGTATCTCCCGACTGTACTGTATAACTATCCGGGATGGTCGAACCGGCGGGAATTTTTAAAGTTTGCCCAATTCGCAGGCCGGTATTGGTCGAAATCTGGTTTAAGGCGGCCAGATCAGCCAGACTCATTTTGCTTTGTGCGGCCACACTCGATAAGGTGTCGCCGCGCTGGACAGTATAGTTTTCCGTTTTAATCTCAGCTGTTGATGTACTTGGCACTGCACGACGACTCTCTGCGGCCGTTTCAGTTTTTGCTTCGGCTTTCGAGTCACTTACAGGCACATTAATCCGCTGTCCAACCAGCAAACTGCTGCCCGCAGTCAGACCCGGAGTTAAGGCTGCCAGTTCTGCATTGGACAAGCCATGACGGTCCGCAATCAGTTTCAGATATTCACCGCGCTTCACCGTATAGCTTTGCGTGGCCACTTTGGTTTCAGCCACTTTCTGCTCAGCTGCCTTGGCACGCATCTCTGCTGTTTCTTGCAGATTCAGCTTCTGGCCGACAAACAGGCCACTGCTTGTGTTCAGATTATTGTAATCCCCCAGTTGCTTGACCGATAAACCAAACTGATTGGCCACGCCGGTTAAGGTATCGTTAGCTTTAACCACATAGGATTCCGGCTGCTCTTTGGCTTTGGCTGGCGCGGCAGCTTGTGGTTTGGCATCATATAAATAGATGGTGGTACCGGCATATAAAGTCGAGTTTGGATCAATCTGGTTCCATTTCGCCACATCACGCCAGTTCACCCCATTTTTCATGGCAATCAGCACCAGGGTATCGCCGGCCTGTACCGTATAGGTACTGCGCTTGCCTTTTGGCGGCACCACCACCACTTCAGTGTCGGTCTTGATTACGTTCTTGCCCTGGTTCCGCTGGGCTTCATCTGAATCTGGACGGGTGCTATCCGCGACACTTTTCGGGTAAGCAAAACCTTTGGTCAGCTCTTTGCCTTGCTGCTCGGCCACCGACAGACTGGTCTGAATCGCGGTCAGCTTAATTTTGCCATCATAAGGATCGACAATTTCAGTGCCTTGTGGTGCAATTTCTTTTAACTCGGCCACTACCTGCGCCTGTTCAGCCTGAGAGGCCACCGGCTGCAACACCTCTTCTACCGTTTTGTTCTGGTCTTCAGTTTTCACTGCCGCCAGAATCTGTTCACGTTCTGCTGCTGAAATTGGCGGTTCGACCTTCACCGGCTGAATATTCTGTGCCGGGGTAATGGCCACCGGAATACGTGGAGCACTTGGAATATCTGAATTGGCCGCAAAAGAGGCCAAAGCCGATGAACCGCGTGGCGTACTGATCCGTTTGGTGCTGGTTGTAGTCGTGCTGCTAGCAGTTTTGGCTGTGCTCGCTGGTGTAGTCGTAGCAGTACGCTGAGTCACACTGGCCGTCAAAGCGGGTGTGGTGGTTTTTGTAGCTGGGGCACTGGTCGTGGTCTGCGTCGTCACACTAGGACGAGTGTTGCTGGCCAGCAATCCACCCCCTTGCAGGTTTTTCAGACGTTCATCGACTGTTGGGCTTAAATCGGCTGGAATCAGAATCCGCATCGGGCTGGCACTGTCAATTCGGTCAGTACGATGGCCCGGGTTCAGTGCATATAACTCGGCACGGCTAAGACCAGTAATATTGGCCACATCATTTAAATTCACCGCTCCGACCGTCACTTCACGGAAATGGGGACGGTTGGCAATTGGCGGCAAACGCACCCCGTAGGCACCTGGATTTTTAATAATTTGCGCCACTGCCAGGAAACGCGGCACATAGTTCATGGTTTCCTGTGGCAATTTCAGTGACCAGTAATCGGTCGGTAAACCGGCAGCCTTGTTACGGTTAATCGCCTGCTGAATACGGCCCGGTCCGGCATTATAAGCGGCCAGAGCCAACTCCCAGGAACCAAACTGGTTATACAGGCTACCGAGGAATTCATAGGCAGCACGGGTCGATTCGACCACATCACGGCGGCCATCATACAGCGGGGTCTGTTTCAGACCATAAATACGTCCGGTACTTGGAATAAACTGCCATAAACCGGCTGCAGCAGCGCTACTGGTTGCTGCCGGGTCGTACGAACTTTCAATGACTGGTAATAATGCCAGTTCGGTCGGCATGCCACGGCGCTCGGCTTCTTTAACTGTGTGATACAGATAACGTGAAGCACGCGCACTTAAACGGTCAATATACGGCTGACGTGAAATAAACCAGCCGCGCTGCGCTTCAATACGCGGATTCCAGTGTTCCAGATCCATTTTGAAACCTACGGTCATACGCTTCCAGACATCACCGTGTTTTAAAATCAGTAAACGGTCGCCTTCTACCGCGCGCATGTCGGTGGCCGACAATAAATCTTCCAGTGAATCTAAACTGCTGGCGTCCAGATAACCTGAACCAACCTGACTCGACGTTGACGCTTTGCTGGCACTTTGTGTAGAGGTACAGCCGGTGCTGATGCCGAGCGCGGCCAGCGCTGAACCCAAAACTGTAATTTTAAATAGTGCCGGGACCATAGGCTGCCACATGCGTGTGGTTGGTTTATACATAGGAAATCCAAACAACTCGTCTATAAATTATTTTTTAGATTTGACATTGTAGTGAAGCATCACTACGACACAAGGTTTTACTCTAGCGCGATTCTAATATAAATGTTACAAGAAATTAAAAAATTGACGTCTTCGGCGTTTCTGATCTGCAATTGCGTTATACAATAGCGGCTCGGTTTTTATTTGGCTCTTTTTGGATCTGGCTTATGTCTCAAACAATCACACTATATGTGGATGGTGCTTGTCGTGGAAACCCTGGCTTGGGCGGTTGGGGTGCATATGTCATTACAGAAACCCAGCAGCACAAACTCTATGGCGGGGAACTGGAAACCACCAACAACCGTATGGAGCTGACGGCAGCCATTGAAGGCATTCAGTTCTGCCCGGCAGAGGCCAAACTGATTCTCTGGACCGATTCCAACTATGTCAAACGCGGCATGACCGAATGGATTGCCGGCTGGAAAAAGAAAAACTGGAAAGATGTGAAAAATCCGGACCTATGGCAAAAACTGGATGCCATCTGTCAGGGTCGTGAAATTGAATGGCACTGGATTAAAGGTCACGCTGGCCATGCTGGCAATGAAATGGCCGATCAGCTGGCCAACAAAGGGGCCGATCTGGTATTTGCACAGCAGGTCAAAGTGACGCCGGTACAAATCATTACTGAAGATAAAAGCGCTGAGTCTGAAGTCATCCCGCCGGGCACGGCTAAAAAAAAAGCAGAATCTGACTGGTTGCTCGACGACCCTTTTGGCTTCGATCTAGACGACAGCCAACTAGACGTTGAAGTCGAAGAAGAACTGCTAATGGTGCAGGAGGATCATCTCAGTCTGACCCAGCACAGCATTACCGTGACGCAAACCCTCAGTCAAAATGACAGCCCGAATCAGAACGAAGTCCTGATCCAAGATGAAACCCAGAACCAGAGTGCAACAGCGCCAGCAAACACGTCATCGCATCCCCATATTGTGATTACCCCGGCCACGGTTCAGGCTTATGGTCCACGCCAGCTGATTCTGGATACGGAAACCACCGGTTTTTATTATCAGGATGGTGACCGGATTATTGAAGTCGGCGCGATTGAAATGGTCAACCGCAAACTGACCGGCAGCTCGATTCATATTTATATCAACCCGGAAAAACCGGTCGGTGAATCGGAAGTGGTGCACGGTATTTCGGATGAGTTTTTAAAAGACAAGCCGAAATATGCTGAAATTGCTGCAGTGCTGTATGACTATTTAAAAGGCGCGGAAATTATTGCGCATAACGCCACCTTCGATATGAACTTCCTGGATATGGAGTTTAACCGCTGTGGTCTAGGCGATTTATCGGCGGTGTGTGAAGTCACCGATACCCTGGTAATGGCCAAAAACAAGCATCCGGGACAAAAGAACTCGCTCGATGCCTTAGTGAAGCGTTATGAAATTCCAGCGCGTGACCGTACCTTCCACGGCGCCTTGCTCGATGCTGAAATTTTGGCCGATGTCTATCTAGCCATGACCGGTGGCCAGGTATCCTTTGATATGGATGCCCTGTCGGCCCATCATGAAGAACAAAGCGATGAATCGGGCCGTCGCAGCATTGAAATGGAATTGCCGGTGATTCTGCCTTCTGCCGAAGAGCTGGAGGCACATGAGAATTGGGTCAAACAATTTGAAGAAAAGCATGGACAGCCCTGCTTTTTTGCCAAATAAAAAACCGACGATTGTAATTTTTTGTATTTAATCTGTTCCTAGTTCAGTTATAGTTAAGATAAACAGGTCTGCTGTTTTTGCAGCAGCCCCATAAACAGATAAAACACTAGGAAAGGTGCAGATACATGTCTTACCAAACCTCTATTCATTTTGATCCGACTGCGTTACTGATAATAAAAAATGAGGTTGATAATTCAATCAAATTGGTGGAATCCGCAGTCAGCACCTTGGCAGAAGATCAGACTTTACCTTTCGGGATTGATGATGCCCTCAACCAGTTTGAGCAATGTGCCCAGGTACTGGCCCTGATTGATATGTCGAGCCTGGCAAAAATTGCCCAATATTCAGCAGAATTAATGCGCAAGATTATGGGGAATCCGGCGCAAATTAAAACTGAAGACGTGATTGCCTTAAGTGAAGGCACCACCATGCTCAAGCGCTACATCGAATTTATTTGTCTGCGCGAAGTTAAAATTCCACAGTTCCTGCTCGATACCTTAAACCGTCTGGAACGTACCTTGGGTAAACCACTCACCCAGGAAGGCCAGCATATTGAATCTCTGCTGGACTGTATTCACCCGGAATTCAAATTGCCGCAAGCACCCGGTCTGGAAAAATCAGGCTATGTACATCAGCTGTATAAACTGTCACTGTACAAGTTACTGAAGCAGGAAGAATCCGAGCTGGATCTGCAAGCCATGAAACTGGTCGGCACCTATTTAGCCGGTCTGTCCGCCCAGCATCCAAGCCAACAATACTGGAATCTGGTCTATGTGGCGTTAAACCAGATTGATAACCTGCTGCTGAATGAACCGCGTTTACGTACCTTAATCAGTATTGAACTGAATATGCGTCAATACTTTGCCGCGCCAGACAGCTTCCAGGCCCAGTTAAGTGATCTGGCCAACATCCTGAGCCTGTGCATTAGCCAGGAAGATCAGGTGGCCCAGCACATCCGCGAACAGCTGAATATTGGTGAAGATCTGCTGACTGACACCCAGTTACAGGTCTTCAGCCGTCATCTGTATGGTCCGGATTTTGAAACCATGCAGACCATCAGTGCTCTGGCGACCAGCGAAATGGCGCAGATTCGCAATGACATCGAATACAACTACCAGAACATGACCCCTGAAAAAACCCAGGAGTTGCAAGCCAAGCTCAAAGATCTGGCCAACATCTTTAAAGTACTGAACCTGAATGAAGCCCACCGTGATCTGCTGGTTCAGGCCGACGCCTTGAGTCAGGCCGAAGTGCTCAAAGAAGAAAGCTTTGCCCAGCAGCTGATGAACACCATTTTATCAGCGATGAACTCGATTGGGGTGCTGGAGCGTCATCATACCTCTAGCCGTTTACAGCTGCGCGTTAACAACATGCACATTTCGCTGGACCGTTTAGATGAAGCGCATGAAGTATTGCTGAGCGAAACCAAAACCTTAATTGATCTGGCTCAGCAGATTCTGGTGCAGCACGTTCAGGATCAGGATGTGCGCTTACTGGAAAACACCTGTACCCAGCTGCGTGAAGTGGCCGGTGCCCTGCTGTTCCTGAATGAAGAAAAAGGCCAGCAGGCGCTGCTGACTGCCGCTGACTTTATCTATCGTAAATGCGAAGCCGGTGAAACGCTCAGTAGTGACGAGCTGAATGCCGTGTTAGACACCCTGGCTGGTGCCGACATGCTGATTGACAATTTAAAAAACAAACAGCCTGTTTTACAGTCGATGTTTGATGTAGCATTGGCAAGTAGCGAAAAACTGAAAGCTGTAGCCTAATGTCTGAACTCTCACTTGCCTATATTTTTCACCAACAGCAACTGCTGGTCGATGAACAGTTTCAACTGCCCCGAGTTGAAAAATTAGCAAGTGACCTGTCTACGGGCAATCAGGTGATTGCCCGCGACTTACTCCCCGATGAGCCCATTCCTGAAGGCTATCAATTATTGCCAATTCGCCAGCTGTTACAGTTCTGGAACAGTGCCGAATTTGAACAGGCCAGCCGTGCAATCCAGTTGCTAGAATGGCGTCGTAATCACCGTTTTTGCAGCCACTGCGGCCATCCAACCGAAGCGCATGCCACCGAATATGCCATGGTTTGCCCGGTCTGCCAGTATCGCCAATATCCACGTGTACAACCCTGTGTCATTACCGTCATTACCCACGGTGAAGATGAAATTCTGCTGGCCAAAAATGCGCGAAACACCACCAATATGTATGGCCTGATTGCCGGTTTTGTTGAGGTGGGAGAAACCTTGGAAGAAGCGGTACGCCGTGAAACCGCGGAAGAAGTCGGTATCCAGCTAAAGAATATTCAGTATCTGGCCAGTCAGCCCTGGCCTTTTCCAAGCAACCTGATGATTGCCTTTAAAGCCGAATATGCCGGTGGTGAACTGCAGTTACAGGAAGAAGAAATCAGCGATGCGCAATTCTTTAAATTTGATCAACTGCCGAATATTCCGTTCAAAGGCAGTATTGCCCATGCCATGATCAAACACGTGACCGAAGGCTCTGCCGTCGCCGACGACAGCAAAGCCTGGCTCTAAAGAGACGCTACTCAGGAACTTAGTGTTTCTTCCAGCGCCTGCATAATCGTGTGCTTGGTCTTAAAATAACGGCTAAACAGACTCGATACCGAGCCCATAATACTGACATGCCCGGTGCGTGGAATGGTGATCAGCTGACTATGATTGCCATGCTTGTTTAGCACATGATCAAAATCAACCGCATTACTCAAATGCACAATCTGGTCATTCTCAGCCACCAGCAAATAGTGACGAATGTGATTACTTTCCACAAAGTAATACGGCATCACATCATGATAAGGAATGGTCTGATCAAATGCATCGGCACAAAGCGGATCATCTTTATAGTCAAAATGATAGGGACCAGCCAAGCCAATCGCAGCCCGAATATTGTCTCGGCAGTTCAGCGCATAAGGCTGCGGATGATACAGCACCGACATGATATTAAATGCACCGGCCGAGTGCCCCATCAGGATAATCTGATCAGTGTTAATCCTTAACTCTGCCTGCTGATCATGCATATAGTTTAGTGCCAAAGTCAGGTCATCAATATAGACCGGAAAAATATTCTGCGGCGCCAGTTGATAATTAATGACGGCAACATCAAAACCCTGCTGGGCAAAAGCTTCGCCAACAAAGCGGTAGTCTTTTTTATCGCCCCGTGACCAGGCACCACCATGGACAAAAACAATTAACGGCTGCTGGGGACGTGGCTGGGCAGTCCGGTACAAATCCAGCTGATGGCGTTCATTCGCTCCATAAGCCAGATCGTTCTCTACCGTATAGCCCTGTCGTGGAGTCAAACGGTTCAGGGCATAACTGCCAAAATCATACAGGCGGAATTCCTGATATACACTTTTGGCCTGAACCAGACGATATTGCAGCTGCGTTTTAAACTGGAACAACTTAGAGCGCATTCGTTGGCTCGATCTGGTCCGGATCAATGGCGACCGGGGTTTGTACATCCGGCTGTACATTCATCATCGGGCTGGCAAAACCAGAAGATGTGGCCTGTGAGGCTTCAATATTGTCAATTAAGGTCACAATTTTGGTGACATTACCAACCTGCTGTAACACCTGATTTAAATCGGCGATTTCCGCATTATTCAAACGGCCCATCACATACAGCACGCCATCTTCGGTGTGAATTCGCACTTTACTGTCAGAAACCACCGGCGCTTTCATAATCAGGCCACGGGTATTGGCGGTCACGGTGGTGTCCTGCATGATGGTGCTATAACCAATCTGGTTGCCCACGGTAATATAGTTGTGTACGGTTTTAACATCGCTCATGGCGCGTACATTGTCTTCCGCCAACTGCTTCAGATGTGCATCTGGCACCTGACCGGTCAGCAATACATTGCCGTGGAAACTTTCAATATTAACGCGTGACTGTTTAAAACGGGCATCCAGCTTATATAAATTAATTTTTGCTGTACGTTCAATGGAGTTATCAATAAAGACCTGGCCAAGTGAGCGTGCGCCACTTTCCGTTCCTACAGGTGCAGAACCCGTACCACTGGAAATAAAGCTTGCACAGCCGGATAAACTTGCCACACACAGCACTGTGATTGCGATACGATTTAACACTCAGCAAGACTCCTCATTACTTATTCATTTCTGTTTTCAAGCATCTTTGCTTCAATTCTCTTCAAAGATTAATGAACTCTGAATCAAAAGTAAAAGCATTTTCAATCCATTGCAGATCATACGTGAAATTGGAAAAATCTTGCTGTACTGTTTTTGCAATTTGTTCAGTAAAATCAAAACAAATCACATCAAATCGACAATAAAAATCCTGTAATTGTGCAGAATTGCTCAAATAGGTCAGCGCAGTTTTAATCAGCTTTTGCTGCTTGGAGATAGAAACCACCTCCACCGCCCGGCCATAATCGCTAAAAGATCGCGCCTTTACCTCCACAAACACCAGCTGCTGATCCTGCCGGACAATCAGGTCAATTTCACCATAACGGCAATGGTAATTGGCCGCCAGAATCTGATAACCTTGCTGCTCTAATAACACTGCGGCCTGCTGTTCGGCCCACTGCCCCAAACGCGCGCGCTGACTGGCCATTTACAGGATCTGTACCAGCTGTTTCTGCTGCACATAGCATTTCGGAATACGCTGAATCTGGTTGTCCTGAATCCGGATTAAACCAGTTCGCCCTTCAAACTCGATGCGGTTTAATTGCGGCTGCTTCAGATAATAATTGGCGATCTGCCAGGCATCTCCACCAAAGGCCACCAGCCGCTGAAAAGAAAAGTGTTCCGCCTTGGCCGCCTGAATTCCGGCCTGTACATCTGCCCAGTGGGACTGATACAAGGCCGGCGCATCACAAAATTGCAGGCCTTGCGGTAACTGCTGCTGTGACTCGACGGCATTGGCCAGGCTGTATAAGCGCTTTTTGGGCAACCTGTTCTGGCGATTGATCCAGCCATTTGAACCCAGCAATAACACCCCCTGCTGACGTTTCAGCCATCTCGGCGGACTGTCCACCACCTCCACCGGATAGTCCAGCTGCGACACCAGAGACATTAATAACAGTTCGTGTTCAGCTTCGGTGCCGGGTTCACGCAGAATATACAGATGATTAATCTGATCTTTCTGGAACAGCTGTTTTAAGGTCTGTGCATCATCTTTTTTTGACAGGCTAAACTGTAGCACCCGTGGATACTGCTGGATCACCTCGTTTAAGGCCAGTGTACGCACTTTGGGCCGCAGCGCAATTAACTGCTCAACATCGGCACGTGCCAAAGGTCCAATCACCACCCGGGTCTTGGCATTGACATGCTGACGCAGCAAGGGACCAATTTTGCGCTGCTCGGAATTAATCAATTTAACCGGCATCTTCTCACCCGATGCATGATAAGCGTGCATAAAACCCTGCTGAATACTGAAACCGGCTCGCGCCATAGGACCCGATTCAGGTAGAATGACCAGAATCTCGGCCTGGGCGACTGAAAGTCCTGCGCCCAACAGCGCCGTGGTAATGATTGCTTTTTGAAGCTGTCTTTTATTGTTATTAATAATTTGCCTAAACATGGAGAAACCTTATGAGTGCTCAGTTATTTGTTGTAGCCACCCCAATTGGGCACTTAGACGACATGACCTACCGGGCGATTGATGTTCTAAAGTCTGTAAATATTATTGCGGCAGAGGATACTCGGACCTCCGCTCAATTATTAAAGCACTATAATATATCAACTCCGTTAACGGCGTGCCATGAACATAATGAAAGTAACAAAATTGATATATTGGTTCAGCGCCTGCTGAACGGCGAAAATATGGCCCTGATTAGTGATGCCGGTACTCCGCTAATTAGCGACCCCGGTTTTAAACTGGTCCGCGCCGCACAAGAACACAATATCCGGGTGATTCCGGTTCCGGGAGCCTGTGCCGCAATTGCAGCGCTGAGTGCGGTTGGTTTACCGAGTGACCGCTTTAGCTTTGAAGGCTTTTTATCGTCAAAACAGTCACAGCGTATCTTGAGTCTGGAGAAACTTAAAGACCAGACTGCGACCCTGATTTTTTATGAAGCGCCACACCGGATTCTGGACAGCGTTAAAGATATGGCCAGTATTTTTGGCGCCGAGCGTCCGGTCGGTTTTGCCCGTGAAATTACCAAAACCTTTGAAACCATCAAGAAGATGACACTGGGTGAGCTGGTCAGTTTTATTGAAGCCGATCATCATCAGCAAAAAGGTGAAATTGTACTGGTGGTGGGTGGTGCAACCGCGGAAAAAGATCTGGAGCAGGAAAAGCTGGATCAGCTGCTAACCCGACTATTGCAGGATTTATCGGTGAAAGCCGCGTCACAGCTGGCCGCCGATTTAACCGGGATCAAGAAAAAAGTGGCCTATCAGCGTGCGCTGGAACTGAACCAGAACAATGATGACTGATTCTGGCTGTTGATTCACAATAAAAAAAGCATCACCGGAGTGATGCTTTTTTCTTATTCGCGTGCAGCCTCATCTGGTGGGACTTCAGTAATTTTTCCCCCACGTGCCAAGAAGGCCGCAATTTCATCTTCTAACGCTTGGCGTTGCTTCTGTTTAGCGGTTACGGTTAAGGTTTCTGCTTCCGCCACATCACCATCGTTTACGGCATCTTCGCTGTCCAGTGCACCTTTTTCAGCCGCTTTTGCCTCATCGTCATCGACGGTGGTATCTTCTACATCATCATAATCGTTCATATCCGTCATTTTAATCTCCCCGCAAATGACCTCAATTGAGTCCTGGTGAACGTTGTCATGCAATTAGGAAGAAATTTATCAATCTCTGCGCCTTTCGCCTAGAGGTAAAGACAAAAAAATCGTGTCTTTTTTAACCAAATTCGTAATCATGTATTAATGAGTGTTTAAAAAATAACTATTTCTAGCTAGACCGCATACCGCGTGTCTTTCAGCAGATGCAAACCATTGGCCTGCGCCATAAAAGCATCCTTTAACACCGGCAGCTGTTCAACCTGCTTCAAGCCAAAATTACGTCCCCAAACCAGCGGGAATAACTGGGTGGTTTCCAGCCAGCCAATTGCAGACATGCTGTGCATCATTGCGTCATTTTGACCTTTACGACGATGCTCATAACGCTTCAAGGTCTGCTCATGCGCCCAGACCCCACGTGCCCGGTCATGCAGCAGAACATCACACAAGACTGCGGCATCCAGACAGCCAATATTGACGCCCTGCCCGGCCAGCGGATGAATCACATGCGCCGCATCGCCAATGAGTGCCAGTCCCGGCTCGACATAGTGCTGCGCAGCACGGGCTTTTAAAGGGAAACGGGCACGTGGTGTAGCTTCCAGTACTTGACCCAACATATGATGGCTTTCACGGGTCAACAGCTGGGTAAATTCCTGATCGGATAACGCGGCATATTCTTCTGCATAATCCTCTGGTAGCGTCCAGACAATAGATTGCCAATGGCCATCCTGTTCAGGCTTGAGGCTGCTCATTGGCAGGTATGCCAGTGGACCGGTTTCCAGAAAAATCTGGCGAGCCACATGCTGATGCGGCTGGGCAGTTCGGATGGCACAACTGATGCCTGCCTGCTGATAATCCAGCACATCCAGATCAATAAAGGCCTGTTCACGGACAAAGGAATTGGCCCCATCTGCACCAATTAACAGTTTGGTGCTGAGCTTCGTACCATCGGCCAGGAAAATATGCCAGACGCCAATGCCCTGCTCAATCCGGGTCACTTTGACCTGGGTGCGATAATCCTGAATCTGCGTCAGCATGGTTTGCTGAATGGCCAGATTTAAAATACTCGGCTCCACCATCGAACCCAGCGCCTGATCCACTCCGGGTGTTTTTTCTGCCGGCTGACCAAAATTGATTTCGCCATAGCCATTTTTATTCCAGACCTGCATGCCGGTATAAGGTTGCTGACGCGCCAGTTTATCCCAAACACCCACATTTTTTAGCAGGTGGATGGTGGCTTGGCTTAAAGCCAGTACGCGCGGATTGGCCACGCTTAAGGTTTTTTCTGTATCCAGAATTGGTGCGGCATCCAGCACAGTGGCCTGTACCCCACCTTGGGCCAGTAATAATGCAGTTAAGCCACCGACCAAACCACCACCCACAATAACGGCATCTAATACGTGTGCTGTCTGGTTCATGCTTTTAGTCCCATGGCATAGTTGGCAACAAGTGGTTTAATTCCCGGAATGGTATCAAAGGCAATCAGACCGGTATTTCTGAGCAGTTTCAGCACCGGATTCTGGTTACTAAAGCCACGCACCACGCTATCACAGAATTTGATCACGCGCTGCTGATCGGTCAGACGGGATTTTTCATAATCTTGCAGCATGGCGGCATCGCCCAAATCGGCCTGTTGAGCCAGCTGTTCTTTTAAATAACGCACCAACACATAAGCATCGCGCATACACAGGTTAAAGCCCTGTCCGGCCACCGGGTGAATGGTATGTGCCGCATTACCCATCAGTACTACTCGGCCCACTGCCTGTTTTTCTGCCAGCACCTGCGAAAGCGGGAAGCTAAAACGGCGTCCGGTTTTCTGGAATTTTCCAGCCCGATCGCCATAAGTCTGCTGCAAGGCATTAAGGAAATGCTGGTCATTGTCTTCCCCCACCCATTCATGTTCCGTGCCTTTTTTCACCGGCCAGACCACCGAACGACGATATTCGCCCGGCAAAGGCAATAACGCCAGCGGACCTAAAGGACTGAAACGCTCAAAACCGACATGATTGTGTGGTTTAGAAGTTTGTACGGTGGTCACAATGGCGACCTGATCATAATCATGTTCATCCACCCCAATGCCTAGGGCTTTACGGCAGAATGAATCGCGGCCATCAGCAGCAATCACCAGTTTGGATTGCAGTTTTAAGACTTCACTTCCACGCTGCGCTTCCAGATAAGCCAGATCTGCATCTTGGTTCAGCGAGGTGACTTTTACCCCATCAATCAGTTCAATTAAAGGCTCTGCGCGCACCTGAGTCAATAACACCCGGCCTAACCAGGCATTTTCAATCACCTGTCCAAAACTTTCGACTTTTTCCTGTTCGGCTTGCAGACGCGCTTTCCCAAAACTGCCCTGCTCGGTAATGTGCACTTCCAGAATCGGGACGGCATGTTCCTGCAAGGCATCCCATAGGCCCAGTTCCTGATAAATCTGTACGCTACGACGCGACAGCGCACTGTTTCGTGCATCAAAACTGGAGTGATACGGGGCAAGATTGGCATCATCATAATTCGGGTATTGAATTGCTTCGAGCAGTTTGACCGCAATATTGGATTTGGCCAACATGAGCGCCAAACTCAGCCCCACCATACCGCCGCCCACGATGATGACTTCTTGTTGCATGCTTGAATCCTTATTTGTGATATCTCAAAAGTTTAGATACATCTTAATCATGATTGATTTTATATTACATCAAGGGATTGGATTTTTATAATGATTCGTGTGGATGGCTGGAATTTCTGAGCTTCAGCGCTTGCGTGTTCTGACCATAAATCCCGTTTAAAAGATGTTATTCCATAAGATGACACTGGAATGGTATGCAATATAACATCTATACAAAGCCTGGAGCGCTAGACTTAAGCTGAGCAAGCGACAGCCCTAACGTAGATAAAATAAATTAAAGAATTCGTATCAGCTGTATGCTATTCATTGTAGAAAATTTAAAACATGAAGAAATTAGAACTTATCTTTTTAGTCGTTTTAATCTTGGTTCTGTTGTGGGGCATACAATGGATGTTTCATGGCTTTCCGGCCGCAAGTTAAGTCTTCTATTATTCAATCTAAAAGCTATACTATAATTTCTTAAAATAATTAGAATGTTAGGATAATAAATGGATCATACTGAACGTTTTATTACAGCATTTTACTACGCTGTCGCCGGGATTTTTTTGGGGCTAGGATTAGCAATTTTTTCATCCCTCTATCTCAGCCTTACAATAAGCTCAGCCCATATTGTAATTTTTACAGTCATTTGCTGTTTTGTTTTAGGCTATGTATTTCCTCATAGCGTTGGCAATATTTTTAAATGGGTTTGGCATATTTTCGTTCATTAGTCTGGATGTCTATCTCTATTTAACCCATTAACGCTGATTCAAAATCAAAAAAGCCGATCTTCTGACCGGCTTTTGACCTGTACGGCTTTTATTTGGTAGCAGCCATCAACGCTTCAATCTCGTCTACAGTTTTCACTACTTTCGCAGTTAAGTTCAGTGGTCCATTTTTGGTCGCGACAATATCATCTTCAATCCGGATGCCAATGCCACGCCATTTTGGATCTACCGTTTCATCATCCGGGGCAATGTATAGACCCGGCTCAACCGTAACCACCATACCGGCTTCATAAGCACGCCATTCGCCATCAACCTTATAAGTTCCGACATCATGCACATCCATGCCCAGCCAGTGGCCTGTACCATGCATATAGAACTGACGATAGCTTTCTGACGCAATAATCTCGTCCAGATCACCCTGCATAATGCCTAAATCAAGCAGGCCCTGCACCAGAATACGTACCGCAACATAATGCGGTTCTTTATAGGAGTTGCCAATCTGTACGGCATTAATTGCTGCAAGCTGAGCATCTAGTACAAGGTTATACAGCGCTTTTTGCTCGGGGCTGAATTTGCCATTCACCGGAAAGGTCCGGGTAATATCTGAAGCATAGAACTGATATTCACAGGCGGCATCAATTAACACCAAATCGCCATCTTTCAGTTCTTTGTCATTTTCTACATAGTGCAGAATGCAGGCGTTTTCACCACCACCGACAATACTGTTATAGGATGGAACACAGCCATTTCGGCCAAATACATAGTTCAGTTCGGCTTCCAGCGCATATTCCATCATACCTGGCTTAACCGTTTGCATGGCCCGGGTATGTGCTTCGGCAGAAATATCTGCGGCAATTTGCATCAGTTCCAGCTCGTTGGCGTCTTTGTGCAAACGCATTTCATCGACCAGCCGGTCGAGCTGCACCACCTGCGCTGGTGCCGAGGTACCACGGCGGCTTTCGCCATTGGCAGCTGCAATCCATTTGGCCACCCGCGCATCAAATTCGGCATTCTGTCCAATACGGTAAAAGAGCTGGTTTTTATCCAGCAGTTTTTCCAGAATTTCTTCATCGAGCAGGTCAATGGCATAGGCTTCATCGGCCTCATACTGTTCAATGGCGCCATCAATACCGGCGCGATAGCCATTCCAGATTTCCATCTCCCGGTTACGTTCGCGGCAAAACAGGCTATAGGTATAGCCTTCATCTATAGATTCATAGGTTTCAATGACCGCGACCGCTTCAGGTTCTGCAAAGCCGGTCAAGTAGAAGAAACTGCTGTCCGTTCGATATTTATAGTCAGCATCCCGGTTACGCATGGCCACCGGACTGGTGGCAATAATGGCAATACTGTGTGGTCCCATCAGTTCAGCCAGACGGTCACGACGTTCTTTAAATTCTACCTGGGTCAGTTTCTTCATTAATTTTTCTTCGCAGCCTAAATAAAGGGAGGATGGTATCGCCCGAATCAGCTCGGACGATGTGGGGTAAACATTTCAACAATACTGCCACTTTCTGGCGCAGCCACCTGACGTGACTTGGCATGTACGTTTTGTAACAAAGAACTTTCATCAACCGCTATTTTCTTGCGGCCAACCGACAGGCTGACCGGAATCAGGCGGACAAATTCATATAATTCCTGATAGCTTTCTTCGCCTTCTTCGTCATTGTCCGAGTCTTCAAACTCGACTGCTGCCACATCTTGCAGATGTTCAATCAGCTCCAGCTCATCACTGCGGATATGTCCGGACGCCAGGCCAAAGCCCAGAACTACGCCGGCACACCAGTCGGCCAGCGCCTGTACCCGCTCCTGTAATATGTGTTCATCATCCGGTAACAGGGGCAGATAATCCAGTTCATCTTCAGATAAAGCATGCGCTACATCTTTCGTTTCACCGGTTAAAATATCCAGCGCTTCCGGGCTAAGTTCGGGCACATTCAGGGTCGCCAGAATCTGTTGCCACTCGGTTTCAGTTGGTGCATTTGTCACACAAACTATACCGGTCAGTAAACCATGTAACTCACTTGGACTTGAAATTTCTTCAATCGTGAAAAAATTGCGGTACCATTCGGACCAACCTGAAATATCGTCTTGCATTCGCTTATCCAATCTCTATACTTCGTATATATTACCTTTGTTTGCAAGACTGTGCGACCACGATATGTTAGAAGAATTACAGCGTCTACAGGCGCATATTGGTGTTTTAAAAACACGACTTGCGCATTATGAGAGTGAAACTCAATCTTTAGCTGAAGCCAAGCAACAGGCTGAAGAGCAGCATCATGCACAAATTGTGCAAAGAAATGGGGTGATTACCCAAAAACAAGAAGAAATTGAGTCTTTAAGTGAACAGCTCAGCACCAGTCAGGCCCAATTTCAGCAGTTGAATCAGGATGCGACCGCATTGGCGGACCGTTATAGCCGTCTGGAAAAAAGCTGCACCGATCTTAAAAACCGCTTTCAGGAATTGCTGGCCGAACGTAACGAGCTACGCGTCATTAAAGAAAAGTTGCAGAATGAACAGCGTCAGACTTTGCAGAATGTGCAATCTTTGCAGCAAGAACGTGAGCGTTTATTGCAGAAGAATGAACATGCCAAAGCCAAAGTCGAGGCAATTATTCAGCGTCTGGCTATTTTAGGAACTGCACAAGACCAGCATGCCCAGGAAATTCAGCAATTGGCCCATCCAACTGATGTCAGCGAGGAAGCTTAAGCATGAGTGAACAAATTCCTGTAGATTTACGCGTTTTAGGACACAGTTTCAAGCTGGCCACGACTCTTGAAAAACGGGCGGATCTGGAACGTGCAGCAGAATTGCTGAATGAAAAATATGATGAATTCCGTCGTAAAGCACCACGCATGGAACCAAGCAAGCTGATTATTATGGTGGCTTTAGAGCTGATGCAGGAAGTGCTGTCAATGAACAAGTCCCTGCAGGAATATGCCCATTGTGAACGCTTGCTGGCCACAATTCTGGAAGAAGTCGAAACACTGACCGACTAAGGCTTTGACTTGCATAAAGCCTGTGCAAATGACACTTAAATTTACAGTTCTGTAGGCCGATAGGTTTGCGTCTAAAGCTGAATCCTTTATACTGAGTCTAACTCTGAGGTGTTCGCCAGCAGGTCTATTCCCCTGCCGATACTTAAACTTATGGATTGCGTTCTGTATATTTAGAGTGCATGCCCACCCTGAGTGGGAAGCCCAGCAAGTATACGTCGCGTCCACCTTGAACTCATCGGGTTCAGGGTAACGACACATGCAGCGGCACCGTCGGAGGGTTTAGCTGATTTATCCTCTATTCAGTCCTCAGAATTTCTATATTTCCTCTTTTTTATAAGTAATGATTCTCTCGCTCTAATCTTTTAAAGCTTCCAACTAACCGTTAAGCCCTCTTGTAGATACAACCCATCTTAAAAGAACGCCATCCCGAATTAAATCAGTAAGATCGATTTGATTAACATCTTCACAAGATTGCAGTTCAGCAAAATTTTTAAGCAGACGACTTGACTGTAGAACGGATGCAATTCCGCCCACTATGTTTTGCTTCATAAAGTTTATTATCTGCAATTTTTAGTACTGCAGCCACATCGACGGCATCTTTTGGCCAGAACGCGATGCCAATAGAAATCGTGATTTGTCCCATCTGATTAATCGTAGTTTCCTGCATGGTTTTTCTAAGCCGCTCTGCAGCTTTATATGCCACACTTGCATCTGCAGTCGTCATTAAAACCAAAAATTCTTCACCGCCACTACGACAGCAAATATCCTGCTCCCTAAAATTAGTTCGCATTATTTGCGCGAGCGTTTTAAGGACCACGTCACCCTGATCATGCCCATACTGATCATTAATTTTCTTAAAAAAATCAATATCAATGGCTAATACTGCAAATTCCGTACGAGTCTCTAGCAGTTCATTTAAAAATAATTGCATACCACGACGGTTATATATACCTGTCAATGGGTCCGTATTGACACGATGTTTTAACTCCGCAATCCGATGACTAAAGCTTTCCGAACTCATTAATAATGAGGTTCTGAACTTTAAAACCTCGAAATACCACGGATCAACTTCTTTAATTTTATCTTCAATTTCAGCCTGATTGAGCATACTTGCCATACGTGCCAAGTGGTTCAAAGGTGAAGAAATAAAGCTTGAGATATACCAAACCAATAAGAAAATAAAAAAGTAGAAAATGAAGATTCCAATCGATACTTTTAAAATCAGCGTATTCGCTTGTGCAAGTAAATCCTCTGTCGGTTGTTGAGAAACCACTATCCAATTTACACTTGGAATATGTGCAAAACCTGCCAAATTATCTATACCTAAACTATTTTTTAAACGGATTGAGCCATTTTTATGCTGATTAATAAAGTCTAAACCCGTATTGTTGATAATTTTTTCACCGATGCGATTTTTATCTGGATGGAAAATAATACGGTTATGTTGATCAATCACATACATATAACTTTTTTTATAGTCATATTGCGTATTAAGCATTGTATTTAATAAATTTTTCCGTTGTAAATAAATCGTACCACTGATCATGCCTAAATATTGATGTTTTGCATCATGAATAGGTTGTGACATCATGACAACTAAATTATTAGTTACTGACCAATAGGGAGATGAAATATAAGTTTTCTTTTTCTCAATAGATTCAATAATACCAACAGAACTATAAGCCTGATTAAAATTTAGCTTTAATGTATTAGGTGCATAAGCTAAAATATGTTTATTCTGTCCCACCAATAAAATACTATTAAAATTATTAGATTGATTTTTTAAGCGTAGTACTTCTTCTTTTCTAAGTTGTGTATTATAAAAATTTGTTTCTAATAAACGTGCACTATAATCCAACTCTTGCAGCATATCTGCAAAGTGTTGATTGGCACTGGTCGCAATTTTTTCTGCATATTTTTCATTGATCGAAAGTGAATTTTGAATTAATTGTTCTTTAATTACATAATTCAAAATAAATACACTTACGACAAATAAGCCGGATACACTTAAAATTGTCGAAATTAAAATAAGTTTACGCAGATCCAATCCGAGTCTTAGTAAAAAACGCTTCAACAGTTCCAACCCCAAAAAATTCAAAAAACTGCGACAAGCGCCAACTTTAACACATAATTTTATAACTCAATCACATGATTTGAAAGCGATACAGTTGAGTTTTGGTTGTCTATTTTTGATGTTCAATTGCATAAATTAGATAGTTCGTTTGTTGCTGACCACCACCTAAATCAGAAATATATCCTCTAAATACAATTTCTATCACACACTTCCTCAGAATGCACTGACTAATAACAAATAATGACAACTTGAGTTTTTTCGTACTTATTTTTTTGCTAAAAACCGTGTCTATTCGATAAATTTTTTAGGGTCAATTACTCATAAAATTACAAAAAATAAATATCTTTTCATGCTTAAAATTTATATAACCACTTAATAAATAGGTTTTTTCTTATATTTAAGCAATATTTTAATTTAAGCGGTTGCTCATTTTTAACAGTCTTTTTTTTTGTGGACACATTAGCATCAGCAATGCTCGCTGCGTCGATTTTAGTCATAGAAATCAACTTAGCTTTCAGATTTCGCATTGTCATGATGCTACTCATCCGGATTTTATTTTCCATCCTGATCAAAACATTAGCGTGCAAGACAAATGTCTAGATGTAGCAGAAAAACAGAAACATGATGGTGCTGAAGTTATTGCTTATAACTTTAATGGACAAAGTAACCAAAATGGTATCTCGATAGTCAGTGTATTCGTAATGCTGATACAGGCGAATGTTGAGACATTTATATCGAAAAATGAAAATGTATAGCTGCAATCTAAATCGTGGTCAGAAATTCAATTTTATTGCATCATAAATAAAAATCACTCATCCGATTAACCTAGTCTTTTCATTTAAAAATGGGGGAATTAGCGAATGATGATTTAAAAACAACTTATAAAAAATTTAAACACAATTAATTAAGGATGCTGGCTAAACAAATCAAAAATCACTTTTCTTAACCACTGATGACTGGTTTGGTGATGACAAGACGTATGCCAATACTGTCGTACAGGATAAGTTGGAAAATTCAACGGCGCACTTACTACTTGTAAATTCCCACGTGCCAACAATACTTCACTTAAATAATAAGGTACTGTCGCAATCATATCGGTTTCTTGCACAATTAAACCAACGCCCAAATAACTTGGAATACTCATTAAAATATTACGTCTTAAACCGCGATTGCTTAGTTCATTTTCAATATGGTAGTGACCTATACTGGTATCCACATCAACATGCGATTCACGAATATAAGCTGCAACATCTAAACTTTTTTCACTAATACGTGGATGATCTTTACGACTAATCACCACATAATATTGTAAAAATAATTGCTGCTGATAAAAACCCTGTTCTAATTCAGGTAAAAATCCAATCGCAAAATCAATTTCACCATTTGCCATTTGATAACTGGTTTCACGGCTAATAGGACGAATTTTAATCCGTACCGAAGGCGCATATTTTTTTAAAAACTTTGTCAGCTTTGGCAATAAAACCAAATGCGAAACATCGGTCATTGCCAAGGTAAATAACTGATCGGAATGGGTCGGATCAAAATCGACTTTAAAGTTATTGACCGTTTCAATTTTATTAAGAATTTCACTAATCGGTGAAAAAATCTGTTTCGCCAACTCAGTTGGCAACATTTCATTGCCCACCCTTAAAAATAATGGGTCATTAAAATGCTGACGAATCTTATTTAAACAGTTACTGACCGCAGGCTGACTCATGCCCAACGCATCCGCGGCAGCAGACACATTTTTTAATTTATACACATAATAAAAAATCTGTAGCAGTCTGCTGTCTAACTTAAACATATCCATCTTTCCTTAGCATCAGTTTCACTGCTCAGTTTTCATCCTTATTTAGCGCCATGCTTTTAATTTAGAGCTATGTCCAATGCCTACATTAAAACAATTGGTCGGATCCAATTTTTTATAGTGCTGCTTCAGAGCAGGCTTCGCCACATATAAATGCCCAACATTATGTTCTGCAGGATACTCTGCCCCACGTGCATCTAGCAATGACCACATTTGATGTTCCATTGCCAATGGGTCTAGACCTTTTTTAATAATATAGTCCTGATGAAAGACATGACATAAAAAATGACCATAATACAACTTATGTATAATCGCCTGCTCCAACTCTTCGGGCAAAGTTTCAACCCATTGCTGATCATTACGTCTTAACGCAATATCTAAAGCAACAATGTCTTCCACTTCATTTCGATGTGTATCACGATAACGGATTGCAGCACCTGCCACTGCAAAGCGATGCAGAAAAGCCTTACGGCCTTCATCTTCATTACATAGAAAAAAACTGCCAGAATTGCGCGTGATAAAATAATCCAATAAAAACTGCTGTACTGCCGCAACATCTTGCTGCTCAATGCGCAAAATTAAATGATGTTCATACAAATCACGAAATTGGTTCATGCGTTCTGGTAAATGGTTTGGCAGTAGTTTCATGAACATTTGCAAAACTTTATCCGACAATCCACGCATGCTCCAACGGGTTAGAAAACCATCAACTTTGTCTTTCATGGCGAAAGCTGCAGGTACTTTACTGGTGCCAAACTTCTCGATAAACAAGAAGCTGTCTTTGCCGTATTCTGCACCAATGTCATAGGCATCTCGATGAATATACTCACCTGCAATCGGTACACGCGGCAAATCACGTAATAAAAAACGGCGAATCGCGGTTAAATCATCCTGATGATTACTGCCGATATAAAACACCTGACTTGGAATTTTCTCAAACGTATCCAAACGCACTGCAAACACACAGATTTTACCCGCCGAACCCGAAGCTTCGAATAAACGGCTCGGGTCGGCATTAAAACGTGCAGGCGTATCGGCGTCGACTTGCGCAACATCATGCACGTAACGCTGATCTGAAGCACAGCAATGTTCTGAATATTCAATATCTTCAGGGCGATATTGTTGTTGCTCAAGTTTGGTTAAAATTTCTTCTGGCGAGCTTCCTAAATTCACCCCCAAATGATTGATAAGTTGCAACTCGCCCAGTTCATTGACCTGGGCATATAAAGCCAACTCAGTATAGGCTGGGCCACGTCTGACCAATGCACCACCTGAATTATTACATACCCCGCCCAACACCGAAGCACCAATACAAGACGAACCAATGACTGAGTGTGGCTCACGCTGATGCGGCGCCAAATTTTGTTCCAAAGCATCTAGTGTTGCACCAGGCAAGCAAATCACTTGCTTGGCATCGTTGATGAGCTGAATACCTTTTAAACGTTGGGTGTTAATCAAAATCACAGGACGATCATAGTCATCACCAAAAGGGGTAGAGCCACCCGTGAGTCCTGTATTGGCGGCTTGCATAATAATAATGCAATCTGCGGCCACAGCCACTTGTAACACTTGCCACTGCTGCAATAAAGTACCTGGCGTGACCACCGCAAAAACTTGTCCTTGGCCAAAACGCCGCCCTTGACGATATAAACGAGTATCCGATTCATGGGTCAATACATGCGCTTTCCCCACAATATCAACTAGATTTTTAAGGGTTGCGGCAGCATCAAATTGTGTTATTGAAGAAATTGTCTGTGGCATAGTGTACAAATCCTGAAAACAAGGTGAAAAATACAATTGAGCGATTCAGCCAAACACATCGGTTGATGGCTTGATCGCTCTTGCTGGCAATTTAGCCTTTCAGTTCACGCTCAAGTTGTACCAAGCAATCTGAGTTAATCGCTTGAATATTTTTAGCCCCTGTTAAGGTCATTGCGACGCGCATTTCTTTATCAATCAATTCGAGTAAATTACTCACACCCGCCCCGCCTGCAGCGCCTAGTGCATAAATAAAGGCTCGTCCGAGCATACAAGTATCCGCTCCCATCGCCAACATGCGCACCACATCTAGGCCATTACGAATACCTGAATCCACTAAAATTTTTAGATCCCCTTTCACTGCATCAGCAATTGGCGGTAAAGCACGTGCAGTTGAGAGCACACCATCTAACTGACGGCCACCGTGGTTGGACACCACAATTCCGTCAGCCCCAAAACGAACAGCATCCTTAGCATCTTCTGGGTCTAAAATGCCTTTAATGACCATTGGGCCATCCCAGAATTCACGAATCCACTCCAAGTCTTTCCATGAAATAGATGGGTCAAAATTATTGCCTAACCAACCAATATAATCTTCAAGTCCTGTTGGTTTGCCCAAGTATTTAGAGATATTGCCCAAGTCATGCGGACGACCAAGTAAGCCAACGTCCCATGCCCAGTTTGGATGCATCACTGCCTGCATATAGCGGCGCATAGCAGCATTTGGCCCACTCATGCCCGAATGTGCATCACGATAACGTGCGCCAGGCACAGGCATATCTACTGTGAAGACCAAGGTTGAACAGCCTGCTGCTTTGGCACGCTCCAAAGCATTGCGCATAAAACCACGGTCACGTAATACATAGAGCTGAAACCACATTGGGCGTGAAATGGCAGGCACCACTTCTTCAATAGGGCACACCGACACGGTAGATAAGGTAAACGGAATGCCTTTTTTGTCAGCCGCAACTGCAGCCTGTACTTCACCACGGCGTGCATACATGCCTGTTAAACCCACAGGTGCCAACGCCACAGGCATTGACAAGGTTTCATTAAATAAGGTGGTTTCTAAACTCAAAGCCGACATGTCATTCAAAACACGTTGGCGCAAGGCAATTTGTGAAAGGTCTTCAACATTTCTTTTCAGCGTTTGTTCCGCGTACGCACCTCCATCAATATAGTGAAATAAAAATGGCGGTAAACGGCGTTTAGCTGCTTCGCGGTAATCATTCGCAGAAGAAATAATCATGGCGCTATCCTGTTTAATCGACTCGCACGCTGACGACGCGCATCTTCCTCGTCGATCATGCGTACTTGTTGAACTACAAATTCAATATGTCCACACACTGCCGCACGGGCAGCTTCTGGATTCTGACGTTCAATTGCATCCATCACTTGAAAATGCTGATCATGCAACTGATCGAAACGGTGGGCTTCGGTATAAACTTTACGTCGACCCAAAACCACGTTGTATTGCAACAAATCAAATAAGCCGCGCATCATTTGAATAAGCACCAAATTGTGCGATGCCTCGGCAATTGCCAAATGAAACTTGGCATCGGCAATTGCCGCCTGATCATCATCACCCAAAATTTGAAAATGGGCGATTTGCTCATAACAAGCACGGATTTTTTTCAAATCCTCAGCGGTTGCCCGCTGTGCGGCATACCATGCCGTACCACCTTCAAGCACCATTCGTGCTTCCTGCACATCAAAACGATAAGCAGGATCTTCATCAATCAGGTTACTTAAAGGCTGCACAATTTGATATTGCGACCAATTGGTTGGCAGCTGTTGCAAAAAAGTACCCGCTCCAACTTTGCTGACCAGCATGCCCTGACTGGTCAATTGCTGAATAGCCTCACGCAAAGAGGAACGGGAAACCCCGAGTTGTTCACACAACTTTCTTTCGGCAGGCAATCGGTCTCCGACTTGCATCTGATTTTTTTCAACCAGTGTGCGCAGGTCTTGAACAACTTTGTCGGAAACTTTCATGCGGCTATCCTCTTGTGCATGTGGTTATGGAATCATCCATGGGAACACATAAGCTTGTAGAGTGATAATAATACCGATCATTACGGTGAACGTGATACTGTGTTTCACGGTAAAGCGGAATAAATCCGATTCTTTACCGACTAAACCGACTGCCGCACAGGCAATTGCAATCGATTGCGGCGAAATCATTTTGCCTGTAACACCACCACTGGTATTGGCAGCAACAAGTAACACTTCTGGCACACCAATTTGCTGTGCAGTTGTGGCTTGTAAGGCTGCGAATAACGCATTGGCTGATGTGTCTGAACCAGTCAGGAATACTCCAATCCAGCCTAAAAATGGCGAGAAGAAAGTAAATGCATTACCTGTATGAGCCAAAGCCAATGCCAAGGTCGCAGACATACCTGAATAATTGGCGATAAAAGCAAAGGCCAGCACCATACCAATGGAATAAATCGGTGTTTTTAATTCATTGATGGTTTCTGCAAAGGTTTTGACAGCTTCACGTGGTTTCATTTTTAAATAAATGATGGTGATGAAAGCCGCAATCATAATTGCAGTACCCGTGGCACTCAGCCAGTCAAACTTAAAGATGGCATCGTAGTCTTTGACGTCTGCCACCACAGGCGGCATTTTTTGTACCAGTTGATGTAAAAATGGCACCTTGATGGAAATGACCCAATCATGCATTGCACCATCTTTAGCAAATAAATCTTTGAACGGTTTGATGCTCCAAATGGTGACCATCACCGTTAACACTGCAAAGGGTGACCATGCTTTAACAATCTGCCCTATGCTGTATTTTTGCTGTTGTTCTGCAACCAAGTTGGCATCTACTTTTGTGTCTGCATCGCTAAAACGGAAAATGTGTTTTGGCTGCCAGAATTTAAATAAGACCGTTAAACTAATCAAAGAGGCAATTGCAGCTGTAATGTCTGGTAACTCAGGCCCAACAAAGTTAGAGGTCAAGTATTGTGCAATCGCAAAAGCACCACCACCCACCAACACTGCAGGCCAAGTTTCTTTCACACCGCGCCAGCCATCCATAATTGCCATAATCCAGAACAGCACAATAGGCACCATAAATGGCAACTGACGTCCAACCATCTGGCTAATTTCCATGGTTTCTACACCCGAAACCTGACCCGCCACAATAATTGGAATCCCCATTGCGCCAAACGCAACAGGTGCGGTGTTCACAATCAGACATAAACCCGCAGCGTATAAAGGCTTAAAGCCCAAACCCACCAATAAAGCTGCAGTAATTGCCACTGGCGCCCCAAAGCCCGCTGCACCTTCTAAAAATGTCCCAAACGCAAAGCCGACTAATAGCATCTGGAGACGCTGATCTTCTGTAATCGAAAGAATAGATGAGCGAATAATGTTAAATTGCCCTGTTTTTACAGAGATTTTATATAAGAATAATGCGCCAATAATAATCCATGCGATTGGCCACAAACCGTAGAAAAATCCATAGATCAATGAAGCAAAAGCCATTGGTGCAGGCATGCCATAGGCAAATAAAGACACTAATAACGCCAAAATCACCGTAATTGTTCCCGCAACACTTCCCTTTAAGCGAAATACAGCTAGTGCCAAAAAGAAAAAAATAATCGGGATTGATGCAATAAGACTCGAAATCCAAATATTTGCCATTGGATCATAGATCTGTTGCCAATGTTGAAGCATTGTCATCTCCTTGAAATGCTCACTCAAACGTAAACATAGGTCTAAGCATAGAGGTAAAATTCTAATTTTGGTCTGACCAATATTGAAATAAAAATCAAAATACCCTCAATATTTGCAACAAATAATAGTTTTATACAAATAAATGTCAATATTGGTCTGATTATTTATTTAAATGGTCATACCAATTTAAATTAAGATGATCTATGTTTGCAGCATAAAAAATGCGGTGAAGAAAAATTTAAACTTTGTTTTTTCTGTAGTTTTTAAAAGGAGGGAAAAACCAAATTTATTTCGCACAGCTTTATACAACTTTAGTCCAATACAATGGAATCAGTGTGCTTTCTTCTAAGATGAATTGAACGCTTGATAAAATGAATCGTAGATAAATTCAGCTCAAGTGGCCGCTATTCGGTTTAGAAAACATGTTGGTTAAAGAATATTTTAGACAAAAAAATAATGCCATTGTTGACTGCAACAATGGCATTATCGTGTATTTATAACAGCAGATCATAAGCTTATCTATGGGCTTAGCCTGTCACCCCCCACGTTTAGACGTTTTAAACGCGAAATATGCAAATCAATTTGCCCTGCAATTTCAGGTAAAATTTGCTTTAAGAACTGGCTATAGTTCATTGCATCTTCTGCTCTTAATACGCCTGCTTGTACCAATTGTTCCTGCTGTAGCAACATACTTTGTACACGGTTTAAATCAGGTTTTTGCCCTTGGCTTAACCCTGTACTAATTTGCTCAAAGCCTAAATACAACTGATCACGTTGCTGGATTAATTGCTGCATTTCAACTGCAGATACAGCAGCACGCTCTAGCATAGCGTTTGTTTCAATTACATTTTCAGATTCATCTGAAAATAGACTTTGCGTTGTTTCTATCTCTGTGGAAGCTGCGTTCGGTTTCACCCATACTGTTTCCGAAACAGTCTTATTCGGCGGTTGAAACATATACACCACGGTAAACAACACCGCGACAGCCAAAACAAAAAAGCCAATACCGAGCCATCGAGTCCCTTTCATGTGCATGCTCCATAGGTAAACCATTCTAAAATGCGCTCATTTCAAATATCGTCTTGAGCGCTTTAGTATGTTTTGCCTGTTATGATCGGCTTAAAAATTACGGCGTCGACCAATCGCTTGGTGCATAACCCAAACGTACTCGCTGTGGGTGATTCCCTACTGGCACACTGCGGACTTTTTCTCCTGTAGCGAAGTCAATCACCGTGACCACATCGGTTTCACTTTCTGAAATTACACAGCTTTTGCCATCCGGACTGCGCGTAGCCCAATACGGTTTACCGGCCGGAATGAGCTTGGTGGCCTGCAAAGTACGTCGGTCCACAATAGTGGCATAGTCATCCATGGTGCCTGCCACACAGAGCTTTTCGCCATCGGCACTAATGGATAAACCATGATGGCGCGAGTCATTAACCCATTTGGTCCGGTCTTTAGGAATAGTGCTACTACCCGGCAGTTGGGCGATGCGAGTAATTTTGTCCTGATTTAAATCATATTCCACCAGACCATTAAAGAAAGATACCTGCGCATAGAGCTTGCTTTCATCTTTACTGAACACCATCGGACGTACCGAGTTCGACAGGTCTTTACGTCCAAAAGCATCTAAAGCCGGACGAAAATCAATTTTTTTCAGCACCTTATAGGTATTGGCATCGGCGATGGTGATATAGCGTTTGCCCTTGGTGAAATCCTGCCATTGAGCATCCATGGAAGTTTCCACATTGCCAATTGCCGAGTTCAGAATTTTACTGCCATTAGCAAAATAGATATTTTCATGTGGCTTATCGCCCGTTGCAAAACGGCCCAGCTCTTTCCCGGTATGAATGTCCAAGACATGCACCACATTACCTGAAGATGCAGATACGGCCACACGCTGCCCATCTGGTGAAACCGCCATGTGGTCTGCACGGAAACCTTCGACTGGCGTACGCCAATTAATTTTGCCCGTTTTAATGTTGATGGATACCACATCGGCAAAACTTGGACGTGAAGCTACAATGGATTGTCCATCTGGGGTGGAATACATATCATCCACCAACTGGTCATTGCCCTTACCTGCAGTTTGTTGAATGTAAGTGTAGGCAATTAATTTCACTGGATTTAAATGAATTTCTAATAAGCGTTCTTTGCGGTCAGGAATCATATTGACCACGCCCACTTTGCCAAAATCACCGGAAGGACGAATCACCGTGACCGTTCCATCTCAGTTATTGCCAACAAAGAAAACCTGTTTGGAATTGGCCGGTGCAGGCATTTCTGTAGATGCTGCCTGAGCAACGCTAGCGCTGAGTGCCGTGACAGCACAAACGGCCGGCAGCAGATATTTACGCAGGGTATTTTTATAGCCCATGTTATTGTTTTCCTAACCATGTGTTCATTTTTAATTTGTTCTTGTCATACTCACGTCTCAACACTGCATCAGCATAAAGACAACAGGCCCTAGAAATCTATCCGCTTGCTGTAAAATCCGACGGAAGTCCATCTGATCTTGCAAATTGAGCATCAATAAGCTCCGGTTTTTGCAATACATCTTATTAGTGCAAATCCGTAGCAGCCGTGTGCCCTTTGCAAGTTGTGCAGAAAGGATTAAACTGCGGGCACCACTTGTTTTTATGCCCTGCTCTGTGACCCATGACCTGATCCAGCTCCGTAAACAGCTGCGCAAACAACGCCGCCAGTTAAACCGCTTTCAGCAACGTCAGGCTGAGCAGCAGGTATTGCAGCGGTTACGTGCATGGCCGGCGTATCGGCAGGCTCAGAAAATTGGCGTGTATTTACATGCCTTTGGTGAAATTCATACCACTAAAATCATTGAACTCTGTTTTGCCCAAGGTAAACAGGTGTATTTACCAATGATCTGTAATATGAATGACCGGCTGGTCTGGGTGCGTATCCAGCAAGGTCAATATCGTAATAAACGCTTTGCCTACCATCGTTTGGGTATGCAGGAACCGATGGCCAGTCGTGGCCAGCATGTCTCCGAACTTGATCTGCTCTTGATGCCTTTACTGGCCTGTGACCGGCACGGAACCCGGATTGGGATGGGCGGCGGCTATTATGATAAAACGCTGGCCAGCGCCCCGACCACACCGCTGCGGGTCGGGCTGTGTCATGATTTCCAGATTGTGGATGTCCCTTTGGCGCGTGAGGCCTGGGATCAGCCGTTAGATGCCCTGATCAGTCCACATTTCCAGTATTCTTTTCAGCGCAAGTTTGCGATTTATAATCATTAACAATGAATTAAAATCATCAACTTAGCTAAATTTCCAACAATTTATAGGCTTCGGCCCTTGTAATTTTTAAATTACCCATCACTATAAAAAACATGGCAACACCGTTGTCACTCATTAGGAGTGCCCATGTCTGAAATTATTATGAATGAACAAACCTTAGAGCCTCAGGTTCCAAGTGTATTACCGCTTTTAGCGCTACGTGACGTGGTGGTTTATCCGCACATGCAAATTGCGCTATTTGTAGGTCGTGAAAAATCGATCAATGCAGTTGATGTGGCTCGTAACAGTGACAATCTAGTATTTGTAGTTGCGCAAAAAGATTCGCTTACAGAAGAAATTGATCACGACAATTTATATCAATACGGTACTGTCGCGAAGATTGTGCAAGTTGTGAATCACGAAAATGATGAGAACTGCATCAAAGTCCTGATTGAAGGTCTGCATCGCTCGAAGCTGGTCGAAATTATCGAAGAAGAGGACCATCTAAAAGCAGAACATCAGTTAAGCCCAATGACGGTTGCGGTAGACAGTGAGGTTCAGGCCACACGTGTGCTCGAATTGCGTGCCCTGTTTGCACAATATGCCGAAGCAAAATTACGGAATGCGCGTGAACTGATTGCTGCGGTCAACAAAATTGATGACCTGCTGCAATTGCTGTTTTTTGTGGCGACCCGCGTTCCACTGAATATCGAAGTGAAACAGAAATTCCTGGAACACGACGAGTTTGAAGCACATTTACAGGAACTCATGACCTATTTGCTGCAACAGTCTGAAGAACAGCAGATTGAGCAAACCCTGCATGATTCTGTCAAACGCCAGATGGAAAAAAACCAGCGCGAATACTTCCTGAATGAAAAAATGAAAGTCATTCAGCGCGAACTTTCCGATATGAATGGCGGTGCGGAAGATGACGTTGCGGAAATTGAAAAACGTTTGGCCGAAGCTGATTTACCAGAACACGTGCGTAAAAAAGCCGAATCTGAACTGCGCAAGTTAAAAGCCATGCAACCGGCGTCGAGTGAAGCGGCGGTGGTCCGTAACTATCTTGAAGTAATTCTGGATACGCCGTGGAACAAGGCCAGCAAAGTCAGCATCAACCTGAATAAAGCGCAGGAAATTCTGGATGCCGATCACTATGGTCTGGACGAAGTCAAAGAACGCATTGTGGAATATCTGGCAGTTCAATCACGCGTGAAAAAACTGCGTGGCCCGATTCTGTGTCTGGTGGGTCCTCCGGGTGTTGGTAAAACCTCTTTGGGTGAATCAATTGCCAAAGCCACTGGCCGTGAATTTGTGCGCATGGCGCTAGGCGGGGTCCGTGATGAAGCGGAAATCCGTGGTCACCGTCGTACCTATATTGGTGCAATGCCGGGTAAAATTGTGCAGTCTTTAACCAAAGTTGGCGTCAAGAACCCGCTGTTCCTGCTCGACGAAATTGACAAGATGGCGCAAGACTACCGTGGCGATCCTGCCTCGGCGATGCTGGAAGTACTCGATCCATCACAAAACAACAAGTTCAATGATCACTATTTAGATCTGGACCTGGACCTGTCTGAAGTGATGTTTATCTGTACCGCCAACAGCATGAATATTCCTGAAGCACTTCTGGATCGTATGGAAGTGATTCGTCTTCCGGGTTATACCGAAGAAGAAAAAGTGAATATCGCCGATCGTTACCTGGTGCCAAAAGCCATCAAGAATAACGGTTTACGTGGCAAAGAACTGACCGTACATGAAGAAGCGATTCGTGACATTGTACGTCGTTATACCCGTGAAGCCGGTGTGCGTAGCCTGGAACGTGAAGTCTCTAAAATTGCACGTAAAGTGGTCAAAGAAGCGGTCAGCAAAAAAGCCAAAAACCTGCAGGTTGAGGTCAACGCGGGCAACTTGCCAGACTACTTGGGTCCACACAAATTCGACTTCGGCATGGCGGAAGAAGAAGCAGAAGTGGGTCGCGTAAATGGTTTGGCCTGGACCTCTGTGGGCGGTGAATTACTGACCATTGAAGTGGCGACCATGAAAGGCAAAGGCACTTTCATTACCACCGGTTCACTCGGTGATGTCATGCAGGAGTCGATTAAAGCAGCCATGACTGTGGTGCGTACCCGTGCCGACTCTTTGGGCATTGAATCTTCAGTCTTTGCTGAAACTGATGTACACGTGCATTTACCTGAAGGTGCAACACCAAAAGATGGTCCATCGGCAGGTCTGGCGCTGACTACCGCGCTGGTGTCGGCATTTACCGGTATTCCAATCCGTCCGGATATTGCCATGACCGGTGAAACCAGCTTGCGTGGTCGTGCTATGCGCATTGGTGGCTTGAAAGAGAAACTGTTAGCCGCACACCGTGGTGGTATTAAACTGGTGTTTATTCCACAGGAAAACGTCCGTGACCTGGCGGAAATTCCGGATAACGTCAAAGACGGTCTGGAAATTAAAGCAGTGAAATCCATTGATGAGATTTTACCGCTGGCATTAACCTCAATGCCAAAACCGCTGGTGAAAGCGCCGATTGTAAAACCGGTAGAAGAAGGTAAGGCTGCACGTCACTAAGTGGTGCCTTCATATCTTCTCCACAAAAGAGAGCTTCAGCTCTCTTTTGTTGTTTTCGGGTGATGAAATGTTCCACTTGAAAAATTTCCGTTCATCTCCATCTATAATAATACAGAGCATATTGCTGTAAGTTTCTTTTTTTATTCCTGCTCATCGAATGGCCATTCAAACTCCAGATGAATGGCCTGTTTGACCGCAGTCCTACTCTATTTCAGGGCTGCGTTTTTTATGGCCGCTTATGGCGTCGCCCCGAGCAGTTGATGAATCAGCCCATCAATCACCTGGCCCATTTTGGTGACATTTAAAGTATCCAGCGTATCCTTTTCGGTATGATAATTCGGATTACGATAATGCGAAGTATCGGTAATCAGCAGTGCTGGAATATCATGCTGCCAATAACTGCGATGATCCGAAAACCCGGCTGCACTGACAAACGCCGGCATCACCAGCCGTTCACACTGCAATTTATCTAACAGGCGCATCTGCTGACAGTATTGCTCACCCAGCGCATTGGACTGAAAATTACTGATCGCGGCAATATAATTGCCATGACTTGGATAAATCCATTTTAACCCCATCGGATACTGCTGGATTAAACGCGAATCATAGTAGCCAATCATTTCCAGCACATAGACTGCCTGAATATGCTCTTTTTCGGCCAGAATAGATTTGGCATGTACCTGACTGCCCATAAACTCGGTCTGATAATACGGTGCTTCTTGCAGGGTATAAAAAACAAACTCGACATTATGCGGCAGCTTGGTTTTTTCCTGGCTTAAGATACGCGCTATTTCAATTAATCCGGCCACACCGGAAGCATTGTCATCGGCGCCCTTCTGGTTGCCATGCACATCATAATGTGCACCTAAAATCACCCGATCTGAACGGCCCACCTTTAAATGACAGACCACATTGCGATAACTTTTTCCATTGACCGGATAAGTCTGGTACTGGCATGGAATGCCGAATAAACGCATCTGCTCTTTAATCCAGGCCGAAACCCGGTTCAATTCTTCAATATTTTTATGATTGCGGTACACACCCGGCGGCCCGATAATCTGCTGCAAATAGACTTTCAAATTTTGCGGATCAGCCGGTTCATATAATGAAATGGCGGCGGATAGCGGCTGCATCCAGCCCAGCAGCAAAGTACAACCCAATATCCCTAAACCGTTTTTAATCTGTTGAAATAACCACATTTATTATTGTTCCATACAAAAGCAGGTTTTATTGTCCTGTGGCTCATTAAAGCAACAGCAGCATACAGATTACAATTTCAAATTGTGTCTTTTCTCCTGCACAAGCGGCTTTCAAGGTTATAATTACTTTTCATTTTCTTGCCTGTTTTATTATGAAAATCCGTATTCTGACCATTGGTCAAAAAATGCCGGCTTGGGTACTGACTGGTTTTGAAGATTATTTCAAACGTATACAGCCTTTTGTACAAACCCAGATTATTGAATTGCCGATGGCCAAACGTGGCAAAAATGATTCAGAAGCCGATATTTTAAAATACCGGCAGATTGAAGGTGATAGCATCTTAAATGCTCTGAAAGCCAATGAAACCCTGATTGCACTGGAAGTGGGTGGGCGTGAATTCAGCACCGAAAAACTGGCTGAAACCATGAAAGGCTGGATGCTGGAAGGCAATGATATTGCCCTGGCCATTGGCGGCCCGGATGGTCATTCGGAAGCAGTGCGTAAAGCTGCAGCATGGCACTGGTCTTTATCTAAACTGACCCTGCCACATCCACTGGTGCGAGTGATGCTGATTGAACAGCTGTACCGGGCCATGAGCATTAACCATAATCATCCTTATCATCGGGCGGGTTAAGAAAACCCTACCCATTGTTTCGTATTTAGAACATTCTGTTGAACCCGACCCGGTTTAATAAAGCATGTCGCTTTGACATGATAGGACCAGAATCGTGACATAGGCTTTCATTATGAATTTACAGACCCTTCCCGGCTTATTTATATCGCATGGTTCGCCTATGCTCGCGCTCAATCCTGAACAGGTCGGGCCGGCACTTGCACGTTTAAGCACCAATCTGCCGAAACCGCAGGCGATTGTGGTGATGTCGGCGCATTGGGAAAGTCGCAGTCTTGAAGTCAACACCGGTATTCGTCCAGAAACTTGGCATGATTTCCGCGGCTTCCCGGAAGAGCTGTACCAGATTCGCTATCCGGCGCCAGGACAACCGGAACTGGCCGAAGAAATATTACAGCTACTGGCCAATGCCGGTTTTAATGCGCATGCCAACAGCACCCGCCCGCGCGATCATGGGGTATGGATGCCATTGCTGCATATGTATCCTGAAGCCGACATTCCGGTAATTGAAGTGTCGTTGCCGATGCATCTGCAAGCTGCAGATCTGTACAAGATTGGCCAGACCTTGGCGGTGTTACGTGAACGCCAAATTCTGCTGATTGGTTCAGGTAGTATTACCCACAATTTAAGAGAGCTATCTTGGGACAACCAGCACAGCGCGGTGCCGGAATGGGCTTCGACCTTCCGTAATTATGTGGTCAGCAAACTGGCACATCAGGACTATGATGCGGTACTGGACTGGCCGACCATTCCGTATGTGCATCGCAACCATCCAACCATCGAACATCTGGCCCCCCTGTTTTTTAGCATGGGCACCGGGCATCGTTTTAGTATTGTGCATAGCAGCTTTACCATGGGCGCACTGGGTATGGATATTTACCGCTTTGACTAAAATCTAGCGCGACCAAACATAATTTTTTCTTATTTATTAACAAAAAATTATTTATGGATACATTTTGCAACCGGAAAAGGGCAAATGTATCCATTTTTTTTAAATAGCAAATCGGTTATATTCTGATGAATTTCCGATAAGTGCTTTATTTATAAAATGAAACTCAAATATTTAGCCATTTTACTTTTCCCTTTAAGCTTGGCCGCTTGCCAGAGTAGTGATCTGCAACGTGCGGGAGATCTTGCAGTGTCTGTATTACAACAACAAAATACCGATAAGATTGTCAGCGCTTACCAATGGTCTTTAGATACCGGTGCAGCCAAACCCCTGACCCTGAATTTTAATGACAATGGCCGTTTAAGTATTGGCACCAGCTGTAACCAGATGGGTGGTAACTGGCAGATTAACAACAACCAGTTACAGGTGGGTATGTTAATCAGTACCGAAATGGCCTGTGAAGCCAGCGCCATGCAGCAGGAACGTTTTGCTGCTGCCCTGTTCCAAAAACCTGTCAGCGTGCAGCTGGACATGAAAAATACGCAACAACCGAGCTTAATCTTGACCGCTGCAGATGGCCAGCAACATACTTTTCAGGGCAAAATGACACCGGAAACCAAATACCAGTCGGCCGGTGAAACCATCTTCCTGGAAATTTCCCCGGAAACCAAAGCCTGTACCGGCGTTGCTCCACAAACCTGCTTGCAGGTACGCGAAGTCAAATACAATGAACAGGGTCTGAAAACCCAAGTTGATCAGGACTGGACTTTATTCTATGACCAAATTGAAGGCTTTCAGCACAATCCGAATGAACGCCAGATTATTCGGGTCAAGCGTTATGAACTGAAAAACCCGGCGGCTGATCAATCCAAATATGCCTATGTACACGATATGACGGTTGAAACTGGCCGGATCAATTAACAGCAGATCTTTAAAAAATAACCCATAAAAAAACCGAGGTCAGTGCCTCGGTTTTTTCAGCTTATACGCAGTTAAAACTTAGTATACGCCTTGAGCCAGCATTGCATCAGCAACTTTTACGAAGCCTGCAATGTTCGCGCCGTCTACGTAGTTAACAGTACCATCTTCCTGAGTACCGTATTTCACGCAGTTGCGGTGAATTTCTTTCATGATTGCGTGTAAACGCTCATCTACTTCTTCAAACGTCCAGCCCAAACGTAATGCGTTTTGAGACATTTCCAGACCAGAAGTCGCTACACCACCAGCATTTGATGCTTTACCTGGTGCATACAGAATTTTCGCCTCAACGAATTTCTCAACTGCGTCTAAAGTAGACGGCATGTTGGCACCTTCAGCCACACAGATTGCACCGTTAGCCAGTAATACCTCAGCATCTTCACCGTTTAACTCGTTTTGAGTTGCACATGGCAGCGCGATGTCACACTTGATACCCCAAGGACGTTTGCCTTCCAAGTATTCAAAACCGTGTTTAGACGCAAATTCAGAGATACGGCCACGTTTGATGTTTTTCAGATCCATCACTTCTTTCAGCAATTCGTCTGTGAAACCATCTTTTACATACACAGTACCGTTAGAGTCAGACAGTGAAACCACTTTCGCGCCCAGGAACATGGCTTTTTCAGCAGCGTATTGCGCGACGTTACCTGAACCAGAGATTGCTACGACTTTGTCTTTGAAGCTGTCGCCACGAGTTTTCAGCATTTCCTCAGCGAAATAAACTGTACCGTAACCTGTTGCTTCTGGACGTGCCAAAGAACCACCAAATGTTAAGCCTTTGCCCGTGAACACACATGAAGTGTCATTGCTCAGCTTTTTCATCATACCGGCCATATAGCCAACTTCACGGCCACCTACACCAATATCACCCGCCGGGATATCTGTGTCTGAACCTAAATGACGATAAAGCTCGATCATTAACGCCTGGCAGAAACGCATGATTTCGCCTTCAGATTTACCTTTAGGGTCAAAGTCTGAACCGCCTTTACCGCCGCCCATTGGCAAAGTAGTTAAGGCATTTTTGAAAGTCTGTTCAAAACCTAAGAATTTCAGGATAGACAAGTTCACTGACGGGTGAAAACGCATACCACCTTTGTATGGACCAATTGCCGAGTTGTATTGAACACGGAACGCACGGTTCACATGAGTTTGACCCTGATCATCTACCCAGGAAACGCGGAACTGGATCGCACGTTCTGGCTCGACTAAACGCTCTAACAGACCATGTGCAGCGTATTGAGGATTCTTTTCAATGAATGGCCACAGGCTGGTCATCACCTCTTCTACTGCTTGTAGAAACTCTGGTTGATAGGCATCACGTGTTTTAACGTAATCTAGGAAATCGTTAAGGCTGTTATATTTCAACGCTTAATCCTCAGCAGAATGTTGGATCAAAATTGGGCAAAATTTCAATCAATGATTTATTTTGGCGCAAAATATTAAATATCTTTTGTTAACAATCTACAATAGTTTTTTTCAAAAAACTTTATTTAATCCATATTTTCAATAAATTAGATTGATCAAAATTGAAAAATTATTCCATTTTTTGTAAGCAAATATGTATTTAAAATTGACCATTTTGCCCAAAAATAAAGCAGATTATGGTCCAACTTTGTACACAAGCTTAATGCTTGAAAACATGCTAGAATCTGCGGCTCAGGTTTATTGTTCGCTTTCTCTGCGCCCTTCGCAGCCGTGGTTTTTACATGAATTCGCAAATTGCTCTCATCCAGAATATTGATGCCCTGCTTCCTCAAACCCAATGCGGTTTATGTGGACATCGGGATGGATGTTTACCCTATGCAAAGTCAATTGCCGAAGGTGAAGCCGCCAATAAATGTGTACCGGGCGGTCAACCGGTTGCCGATGCGCTGGCCAACCTGCTGGGCAGAGAACGCTTAACCGCCGAAGCCAGTGTCTGGCCCATTCAGTCCGATGGCCGTCCGCAGCGTATGAAAGCGGTGATTCGTGAAGATGAATGTATTGGCTGTACCAAATGTATTAATGCCTGCCCGGTCGATGCCATTTTAGGTTCCGGCAAACTGATGCACAGCATTCTGACCGACCTGTGTACCGGCTGTGAACTGTGTATTCCACCCTGCCCGGTGGACTGTATTGATCTGGTTGAAGATGTCAAACCCGTACCCACAGACGCGGAACGGATGAGCGAGCAGAAGGATTTACGCCAGCGCTATTATGCGCACATTCAGCGTGAAGAGCTGCGCCGCCTGCACCGTAAAGGGCCCGTGGTGCGTGCTGAAATTGATACCGCGCTGTTCGCCCAGTTCTCGCAGCAGACCGATGCCGTACCGGAAATCCAGATGGTTGAAAAAGCCGATCATCCGGCTGTCACCCACGATGCCAAAACCACCATCGAGCTGGCCAAGCTCAGAACCCAGATCAAAAAATTAGAAAAACAGCTGAGTGTGCGTGAAGATGCCAACAAGCGCGCGCAACTGGCGCAGCTTCAGCAACAATTACAGCACTTACAGGGAGAGGCCTAATTCATGAGCAGCGCAGTCAAACCGGTAAAAAACTTGACCCGAAAGCAGGTCTATACCTTTTTTGAGCGCTTGCGTGAACAGCGTCCGCATCCAACCACCGAACTGAATTTCTCCTCACCGTTTGAATTGCTGGTGGCAGTGACCTTATCGGCGCAGGCCACCGATGTTAGCGTGAACAAAGCCACAGACAAATTATTTCCAGTAGCGAATACTCCGGAAGCGATTTATGCACTGGGGGTTGATGGACTAAAGGACTATATCAAGACCATTGGCCTATATAATTCCAAAGCGGAAAATGTGATTAAGGCCTGTAAAATCCTGATTGAAAAGCATAACAGCCAGGTACCGGAAAATCGGGCCGATCTGGAAGCCTTGCCGGGTGTGGGGCGTAAAACAGCCAATGTGGTGCTGAACACGGCGTTTGGTCAACCGACCATGGCAGTCGACACGCATATTTTCCGTGTCGGCAACCGGACCGGTTTAGCCGTGGGTAAAAATGTGCTGGAAGTGGAGCACCGTCTGGTGAAGGTGATTCCCAAAGAATTTATCGTTGATGCACATCACTGGCTAATTCTGCATGGCCGCTATTGCTGTATTGCCCGCAAGCCTAAATGCTATGAATGTGTAGTGGCCGATGTCTGTAACTGGCCAGACCGGTTTGAGTTTGGAGCTGCGCGCCAGATTGCAGTCAAAAATATTGAAGCTGAATCCTGAATTCAGCTTTTTTTATACTTGAAGATGACCTGCGCTGCATATTCGAGGTAGATCATTCAATAATGCTGATCTAAGCCGGGCGACCAAAAGCCGCTTAGTCTTGTGCGTCTTTATCTTGCGCTTTTTTCTGCTGCTCTAATTGCGCCTGCAATTTAGGATGCAATTGACGTTGCTGTGGCTGGTTGGCATTTTCAGCACGTTCTTCCTGACGCACTTTTAGCAGCATTTTATAGCTGATATAAAACAGACCCACCAACATGGCCAGGAACAGCACCATTAAAATTAACATACCAATTTTCACCGAGGCAGTTTCCTTATACGCACGCAAATAAAAAAGGAGCCCTACTATGACCGAGGACTCCCTTAAAGTCAAAACAATCAGCGGGTGATTATTTTGCCTGATCTAAAATTGCGAACAGATCCGCTTGTACATCTTCAATTGGACGTAGACCGTTAAGTTTGTCATACGTCGGTGCATTTTCACCTGTCGCTGCGCGGCCTTGGTAGAAACCAACCAGTTGCTCAGTTTCAGTGTGGTAAGACGCTAAACGCTTACGAATGGTTTCTTCCTGGTCATCTGGACGTTGTACCAGATCTTCACCCGTTTCATCATCTTTACCTTCCACTTTTGGCGGATTGTAAACGATGTGATAAACACGACCAGAAGCCGGGTGCTGACGGCGACCAGACAGACGCTGTACGATTTCTTCGTCCGGTACATCAATTTCAATCACGTGATCAATGTTGATGCCTTCTTTTTCCAGCGCTTCCGCTTGTGGAATGGTACGCGGGAAACCATCAAAAATGCAGCCATTGGCACAATCAGGTTGAGCAATACGCTCTTTCACTAAACCGATGATCAATTCATCTGAAACCAAACCACCGCTTTCCATTACGTTTTTAGCCTGTAGACCTAATTCAGTACCTTCACGAATCGCAGCACGGAGCATATCACCGGTTGAAATTTGTGGGATATTGTAGCGCTTACAGATCAACTGAGCTTGTGTACCTTTACCTGCTCCAGGTGGTCCGAGTAAGATAATGCGCATAAAAAAACATCCTCATTTTTAACAATGTACATGACACTTTGTTCATGACGAACTCAGGTTCGACATGCTGTCCAGCATCCAATTATAAGAAAGCGACAAACAAATGTATTAAACCAGCAATAAAACCGGTTACCCCTCCCAATACAATCAAGATCCATTCATCTTCCTGAAAGGCAGGACGCAATAAATTTTGAAACTCTCTTGGTGTAAGTTCAAGAATACGTTCTCTAAACATTTGATAGATTTTCTGTGCACGGCTCGCATTAAAGGCTGGGTCGCATACAGGCACCATCGTAATTTCAATTGAGCGATCGATCAAGTCTGTCTTGAGTTTCGCGTATTCTTTTGGCCCTAAAGACAATTGTAAAGAGGTTCTGACCAGTGGGGTTTCCATAATTTCATTAATATGGCGTTTAACAATCCGACGGGTCTTGTCTTTTTTACTGCCATACATCATTTCGGTCATAATGGATTTTAAAGTAATTAAATCTTCGGTGACCACACTGGCAAATACATCAGACACCTCTTCCTGGCGCTTCATAAAGGCACCCTGAACATTATAGGTGCCAATGCGCGGAATAACAGGTTTAATCCACGGAAATTTGCGACTCTGTGTTCGCGTAAAAAATTGTGGATACTTCACATAATGCGGTTCAATCGGGTTGAACACCATCCAGATCGCAATCCAGTTGGTTAAAAAGCCCCAGATGGCGGCCCAGAATGGTACGGTCCAGTGCCACGGCACAATAAACCAGACAATCATCTGGAATATACCAAAGAACATCCCGATTAACGCACTGATATGCCAGATAAAGTTAATTTCTTTCTGGCCCACTTTCAGGAACATACGCACCATTAAACGGCGGTCGCCTTCCATCTGGCGTACCACCATTTCGCGCATATCCACCAGTGACTCGACATTCAAAGTCAGTTCAGTGACCAGTTCACGTAGCACCGCAGGCAGCTGTTTATGTGCCTGGGCATAAATGCGGCGTTTAATTGAATAGGGCAGGTTCTCCCACAGCACAGCATTGCGATCGATCATCACCTCATCAATTAAATGCTCCAGCTCGAAACCGACCTGCTCGCCAATAATCCGTGCCATATCTTCCGGGTCCATGGCATCCAGAAATTCGCGCAATGAGCCCAGTTTAGACAAGGTATTGTCGGTAATAATGCCTGAAATACGCCCGGCTTTTCTCGGCACAATCCCCTGCCAGCCCACCGGCAACGGCCCCAGATGAAAGCCCCAGAAATTAATGGGATAGAACACCATTTTCAGTGCCATCCACACGTGGGCCCAGGTCACAAAAGCGGTGACAGGGATAATGCTGAGCACAGCCCAAAAATCCGGGCGATTCAAAAAGGTTTGCCACAACTGATTGATGTACTCAAGCATGCATATTTTCCATATTTATTTCTAATTACCGGATTCTAAAAGCATTTAACTCGCTATTCTGGCTATAAACCCACACTTAAAGTATAGGAAAATTGTAGTTTTGGCTCGGTTTCTGCAATCACCCGACCGGCCCGATCTTCCAGTTTTTCACCTGCACCAATCCCCACACTAAAGGTACTGATCCGTTCACGGCTCAGCAAGACATAAGCAAGATCTACACCAGCGCCCAGACGTGCTTTCTCTTTCTGGTCGACCACTTTGGATTCAAGATGACCCGCATAAGCTCCGATATAATAACCATTTTTATCTTTACCGGTGAAATGATATGGCAAGCGAAAGCCAATTTGTCCACCCGGTTCATGATCCCCATTTAAAAATGCCCCGGCTTTGGCATAGGCAATGCCGTAGGGATTGACCCATTCTGCATTTAAATGAAGTAATTTTTGTGTAATTCCTGCCCCGACATTCCAGGTTTTTGTATCTTCCCCGGTCAATTTTGCCTTCGGGAAAAAAGAAGATTCTTCGGCATAGGCCACATTGCACAGCGCAATACATGCCACTAAGGAATATACTTTTTTCATTATTTTCACCAAGTTCCTTAATTCTAATTGTAAAACAATCCTGTTTTATTTTTTTGACTGTAGCAGATTTACCCAGATTCTTATATACAGCAGCCGATCTTTTTATTGTCGCAAAAGTCAAAAATCTAAATCGCATTATTTGTGTCGAATCGGTCATGCAGGCATACGCAAAGCGCTGTGTTATCGGCTAGAATAACAGCCCTATTCTCATCTCCTTGATCTGTTTAAGCCGATTGCATATGAAACAGCACTTTCCTTTAAAAAACGTTCAGCAAGAAAAGCGCATTTTTCGCAATCGGGTGTTCATCTCTATCGGGCTGGTCAGTTTCTTTTTGCTGCTGCTGGTGGTGCGTTATGCCTATCTGCAAATCAGCAACTTTGATGAGTTTGCCACCGCATCTGACAAAAACCGGATTCGCCTGCAACCCTTAGCGCCCGCGCGCGGTTATATTTATGACCGTAATGGGGTATTGCTGGCCGATAACTATCCGGTCTTTACCGCGACCTTAAGCCGGGCCGATGTCGAAGATATTGATGCCACCATCGAACGGCTGACCCCGATTCTGGAACTGACTGAAGAAGATATTGAACGCTTCCAGAGCCGGATTAAAACCGCACGTAAAACTGAACGGGTGTCCATTAAACTGAATCTGAACGAAACCGATATTGCCCGTTTCAGTGAAGTGAAATTCCAGTTTTCCGGGGTGAATATTGAAACCCAGATGACCCGTTACTATCCACATGGTGAGCTGTTTGCGCATGTGATTGGTTATGTGGGCCGGATCAATGACAAAGAGCTGAAAGAGATTGATAAAGATGCCTACGCCGGCACCAACCTGATTGGTAAAATTGGCGTAGAAAAATCATATGAGCATTTACTGCACGGCGTACCGGGTAATGAATCGGTCGAGGCCGATGCACACGGTAATGTACTGCGTCATTTGGGCCGTAAAGACCCAGTTCGCGGTAATGATCTCTACTTGTCCTTAGATTATGGCTTACAAGTGGTGGCCTCTGAACAGCTGGCCGGCCGTCGTGGTGCGATTGTCGCGCTTGATCCACGTACCGGGGAAATTCTGGCGCTGGTGTCAAGCCCCAGCTTTAACCCGAATCTCTTTGTCACCGGCATCAGCCATACCAACTATGCCGCCCTGCGCGACAATATTGACCAGCCGCTATATAACCGTGCCGTACAAGGAGTCTATCCGCCCGGCTCGACCATTAAGCCAATGTTTGGTTTAGGCGGGATTCATTATGGTCTGGTCGACTGGAGCACTGCGATTCAGGATTATGGCTATTTCACCTTACCAGGCGACAGCCACCGTTTCCGTGACCATAAAAAATCGGGGCATGGCATTGTCAATATGCACACTGCTCAGGTGGTGTCCTGTGATACCTATTTCTATGTACTGTCCTACCGGATGGGCATTGAAAAGATGAATGACTGGATGCGCCAGTTTGGTTTTAGTGAGCACACTGGTGTTGATTTACCAAGTGAAAGCACTGGTTTATACCCGAGTCCGGAATGGAAGATGCGTACCCGCAATGCCAAATGGATGCGTGGTGAGACCATTTCCGTCAGTATTGGTCAGGGTGCCTTTACCGCAACACCATTACAACTGGCCATGGCTACGGCCATTACCGCCAACCAGGGCTTTAAAGTCACGCCACACGTGCTGCGTGAAAGCCGCGGTGCACGGCCATTTAAGGTGCATAATGGTACCAATGGCCGCATTGAATTTAACGGGACCGATGAAGACTGGATTAAAATGCGCGATGCCATGGTTGATGTCATTCAATCAGGCACCGGTAAAGGCATTAAAAGCGGCCTGCAATATTCAATTGCCGGAAAAACCGGGACCGCGCAGGTCAAAAGTATTGCGCAGGGCAAACGCTATAATGAAGCACTGCTCACCGACCGTCAGCTTGACCACGGTTTATTTGTCGGCTTCGCTCCGGCAGAAAAACCTGAAATTGCCATTGCGGTGATTCTGGAAAATGGCCGTGGTGGGAGTGCTGCCACTGCCCTGGCCCGTCCAATTCTGGATTACTGGCTACTCAACAAAGACAAGAATCCGATTCGCCCATCTGCGGCCCAAATTAGTGGTGGCCTGATGACCGCCGGTTTAAAGCCAAGTGAACTGCCAAGTGCCGAAGGTGCTCGTAGCACCACCACTCCGGCTCAGGATACTGCTGCATCTGCGCCAGCAACACCGGCCGCTGCCCCATCTGCCACAATAGAGAGTGACTAAACCATGAAAAACCAGCTACGAATTATTGGTGGAGACTGGAAACGTCGCCAGTTGGCCTTTGCCAGTATTGACGGTTTACGCCCGACGCCGGACCGGGTGCGTGAAACCCTGTTTAACTGGCTGATGTGGGATGTGCAAAATGCCAAAGTACTGGACCTGTGTGCCGGCTCGGGGGCGCTTTCCTTTGAAGCGCTATCACGTGGTGCTGCACAGGTCACCATGATTGAACCGGACCGCACTCAAGCCCAGTTCCTGACCCAGAACCTAGAACTGTTAAAAGTCACCAAAGCCCGGGCCCAGTTAAAAATCAGTACTGCACAGCAGGCGCTGGCCAGTCTGAAAGACAGCTATGATCTGGTGTTTCTTGATCCGCCTTATAGCCTGGATTTATGGGAACAGCTGGCACAACTGGCTGATCCATTAATTCAGGATAAAGGCCTGATTTATGTCGAAGCCGACCGTGATCTAAAACAGCTAAAACTGCCGGCCTCCTGGCAGCAAATCAAGGAAACCAAAGCCGGTACGGTCCGCGCCGGACTGTATCAGAAATCACTTTAACGTTTGATTGAACGGTTATAAAAAAAGGATTCCAGATGGAATCCTTTTTGATTTATACGCCCGGTCGTAATGGACGCTGCACTCCAGAAGTCGGCGGCAAAGCCGTCACTGGTTTGGCCTTAGCTGGATTACTCACCTGTGGCTTCTTCACGGGCGGCTTGTTGGCCACCGGACGATTTGGCTTTACCGGTTTGCTTTGTGCAGGTTTACTCTGTGTCGGTTTATGTGCAGGACGATTGGCCTGACCCGGTTTTTGCCCATGCGGACGTTGAGCATGCGGTCGATTCACTGGCTTAACCGATGGACGCTGCTGAATATACACCGGACGGCGTTCATGTTCCCAACGCGACACGGTATATGGATAGCTTGAATAGCCTCGATCATATCCGGTATAGACGCTATGTCGTGGACCACTCTCATACGGCGTGACCACACACCCGGTAAGTGCCACCGCCACCAGCGACACAAAAGCCAGCTTTTTCATGCAATTTATCCCCTGTTCAGATGGCTGCATTTTCAGCAATCAGCATGAATTTACTGGCAATTTTTTGTTGCGTTCCTGTATGTGCAAGTTCATATTTCATCCATATCTAGGCTATTTTTCTGGTGGATAAAAGAAAAGACTGGCCGAGTTTCTGTCGAGTTAAGGTTATATCTGCCCTGCCTGATCTACTATTTGCAAGTGGAGACCAAAATTGGTTCAGAAAGATGAGCTTTTGACTCGATATTCAAGCAGTGCAAATGTTGAATACTCACAAGAAAAAAGACAGCCGTAGCCATCTTTTTAGAATCAGGGAAAAATAGAGATATTGCTTAGGCTATTTAGTTTTTAAACAGGCCCTGTTTTTCAATAAACTCAATAATCTGCTCCAAACCATCTTTGGTTTTCATATTGGAAAATAAAAATGGTTTTTCGCCACGCATACGTTTGGCATCTTGGTCCATGATATCGAGATTAGCCCCGACCATTGGCGCTAGATCTGTTTTATTAATGATTAGTAAATCTGACTTGGTAATGCCCGGTCCACCTTTACGTGGAATCTTTTCACCGCCTGCAACATCAATCACATACAAGGTCAAATCCGACAGTTCAGGGCTAAAGGTCGCAGCCAAATTATCGCCGCCACTTTCAATAATAATTAGCTCTAGACCATCAAACTTTTCACATAAGTCATCAATAGCTGCAAGGTTAATGGAGGCATCTTCACGAATCGCGGTATGCGGACAGCCCCCTGTTTCGACCCCGACAATACGGTCAGGTGTCATCGCTTCATTGCGGGTTAAAAAGTTGGAATCTTCTTTGGTGTAAATATCGTTGGTCACCACCGCCATGTTATAGCGTGTACGCAACGCTTGGCATAAATTCAGCGTCAATGCGGTTTTACCTGAGCCAACTGGACCACCGATACCGACACGTAATGGAGAGCGTTCTGTCATGTTAATTTTCCTTATAAAAGCCCTCTCCTTCTAGGAGATGAGCATTAATACTGCGCAAGGGTGAGGTCATCCCCTCTCCCTTACCCTCTCCCATAGGGAGAGGGAATATTGATTAAATTTTTAATCCCTCTAAATCTCCCTTTTAAAAGGGAGACTTTCTTAGGATCTAAATAATCGTGAATACTGTGTTTCATGTGCCATACTGAGCATGGCGTAATTCGGTAATGCACTGCTCAGTTGACCATCTTCGAGTAACAATGCTTTTTCAATTGCCTGTGGGACTAAGCCATGCAAATGCCACAAAATGCGTTGTCCGCTCATTTGTCCAAGTGGCACAGTTTTTACAGCACCCAAAACCTGATTTTCTAAAACGGTAAAGGTATACGCTGTCAGCACATCTGCTTCATTCAGTTGTAAACGACCGCAAAGCTGTGCATAGACAGGCACAAAGCCCATTTGCTTCTTCACGGTTACCGGCATTTTTAGAACGTCTTTAATCCATGCATTTAAGGAAAATGCCAATTGCTGCGACTCGGCTAAAAGCTCACGACTTTCACGACTGGCACGGTAGATATTTGCCCAATGCTCAAACTGCTCATCATCGTCATGGCTTTGCATTAGTCGTTTTAAAATCGGCAGTTCAAAACGTACGAGTAGCATTTCCAAGACTTCTTCAAAGTAGGCAATGCTGGTGTTTTCATCTTGAATTAAGCCTTGCTCAATGGCAGTTTCCACCCCTTGCGAATAGCAATATGCCCCTACAGGTAACGCTGTAGATGATAGCGTCAGCAGTTTGAGCAAATGCGCTGCATTAGTGATGGGCATGAGCGTGAATCGCTTTGATTGGGCTTAAACGATGGTCATGTGCATGTTGTGCGTATGCACCGCTTTCCGGTTCAAATGGATGTTCAACTTCATTGACGGTTAAACCGAGTCCAACCACCATTTCTGCTAAAACGTGGTCAGGCTCAAAATAGAGTGCACTTGGTGTCAGCATCAGTGGTACATGGCGGTTACCAAGGTGATAGGCAGCTTTCAGTAAATCGAAATCCGTTTTTGCGACCACTTGCATCAGGCGTTCAGGTTTAGCATCGACTCTTAAAATGTCGCCTTGTTCGGTGGCAATAAATGAGCCGCTACGCAAAATTCCTGTGCGTGGTAGGTCTGCACCAATATCTGTTCCGTTTTTGAGTGTTGCACGAAATCGGCTCTTTTGACGGGTGTCGAAACTGAGTTCGACGGTTTCAAAAGTGCTTCCCTCTGAAATGTGTTCTATTCGTTGAGTGTAGATTTTCATGCTGTTCCTTTTGTCACGAAGATGTTTTGCTGTGAGTCATGTTTTTCAATTTCAAAGCAAAATATCTGTAAATTTACGCATCAAAAGTAAGCAGTTTTTATGCCAATTATGAGTTTTCTTGGTGCATCAATATTTTTTAATTTGATCAAGATTCTAACTTGTAAAAACACATATTTTTTTATAGATTTATTAAACAATAAAATTAAATAAGTAAAACATGAAATTAGACCTGCCTGAAAGTATCACCTTAAATTGCCCTAGCTGTAAAAGTGAGTACCTAGCTATAGATGAATATAAAATCGTTAGTTGTCAAACATGCAGTCTAAAAATTCATAAAGATGAGTTGATTAATCAAAACAATCTTGAGGAAAAAATCAACATTGAACAATTATCGAAAGATTTAACAAAAGAAATTCAAAAAATATTTAAAGGAAAAAATTGGAAATAAACATGCAAATCAATTGGGAACTCACTATTGCAGGACTTTCAGCGATATTTTCTGCTATATCAATTGGCTTTGCTATGTATAGTTTTTTCTCTTTCCGTTCACTTAATAGAAAAGTTATTGAACAACAAATCAAGATTAATGATCTTATATTAAATAAAGAAGTTGAGCATATTAAGGAAAATAATAGAGCAGAACTTAGAGCCTATATGACTTCATCTTCAAAGAGCCATTATTTAGTTGTTACAAACACAGGAAAGGCAACTGCAGAAAATGTGAACCTAGACATATTAGTAGACAAAAAATTTCAAAATTATTTTTGCAATATAGATGAAATTTTTCCTATGAATCTTAATTCTGGACATTCAGGAAAAATCATATGTTCTAGGAGCTACGATTTCCCAAGTAAATTCACAATTAAACTAACTTGGGATGATCAGTTCAAAAAAAATAATGTGCAAAATATTGATATAGTCAGCTAAGGGTCTAGAAATAAATCTAATTATTTATATACCCTTAATATCCTCCAAGAGCTTAAAACAAGAAATACCTTTGCGCCATTGGCAACACTTCCGCAGGCTCACAGGTCAGCAACTGACCATCTGCACGAACTTCATAAATTTCAGGATCAACTTCCATCACAGGGCAGTAAGTATTCAGCTTCATATCTTTCTTCTGAATATCCCGTGTGCCTTTACATGGGCTAATCAACTTTTTCAGCCCTAGCTTTTCATGCACACTCGCATCAATCGCCACTTGCGACAAAAACGTAATACAGGTGTTATGCACACCACGGGCATTGGCACCAAACATCGGACGATAATGCACTGGCTGCGGTGTTGGAATTGACGCATTAATATCGCCCATTGGCGCTGCCGCAATCATCCCGCCTTTAATAATCATCGACGGTTTTACACCAAAAAAGGCAGGCTTCCACAGCACTAAATCGGCAAGTTTTCCGACTTCTACCGAACCGATTTCATGGCTTAAACCATGGGTAATGGCAGGGTTAATCGTATATTTGGCGATATAACGCTTCACTCGATTATTGTCATGCGTGGCATTATCATCTTCTAAAGGACCACGCTGCACTTTCATTTTATGTGCGGTTTGCCATGTGCGTATCACCACTTCACCGACACGTCCCATCGCCTGCGAGTCCGAGGACATCATGGCAATTGCACCTAAATCCTGCAAAATATCTTCCGCAGCAATGGTTTCACGGCGAATACGACTTTCCGCAAACGCCACATCTTCCGAAATGGCAGGATCTAAATGGTGACAGACCATCAACATATCCAGATGTTCATCAATGGTGTTGATGGTATAAGGACGGGTTGGATTGGTGGATGATGGCAACACATTCGGCTGACCAATGGCTTTTAAAATATCAGGCGCATGTCCACCGCCCGCACCTTCGGTATGATAAGTGTGAATGGTACGATTTTTAAATGCCGCCAAAGTTTCTTCCAGGAAACCGCTTTCATTTAAGGTATCGGTATGAATTGCCACTTGCACATCAAATTCATCTGCCACCGTCAAACAGTTATCAATCGCGGCTGGTGTAGAGCCCCAATCCTCATGCAGTTTTAAACCGACTACACCTGCTCGAATCTGCTCTGCAATTGGGTCAGGTTGGCTGAGGTTGCCTTTACCAAGCAAGCCAATATTCATCGGTAAATCATCAATCGCTTGTAGCATGGTCGAGATATGCCAAGGTCCCGGTGTCACCGTGGTTGCAGAGGTTCCTGCCGCAGGGCCTGTACCACCGCCAATCATGGTCGTGACACCTGACATGAGTGCTGTTTCAACTTGTTGCGGACAAATCCAGTGAATATGGGTATCGACCCCACCTGCGGTTAAAATTTGCCCTTCACCTGCAATCACTTCAGTAGCAGCACCGAGTGGAATGGTAATATCTGGCTGAATATCAGGATTACCCGCTTTACCAATTTTCCAGATACGTCCGTTCTTTAAACCGACATCGGCTTTAATAATCCCCCACCAATCCACAATTAAGGTATTGGTAATGACGGTATCGGCAACATCATCAGCCAAAAGTTGTGACTGCCCCATCCCATCACGAATAACTTTACCGCCACCAAATTTAACTTCTTCACCATAAGTGGTGAGGTCTTGTTCCACTTCAATAAATAGTTCGGTATCGGCCAAACGAACCCGATCACCCACCGTTGGACCAAACATTTCCGCATAGGCGCGGCGTGACATTTTCATTTTAATTTTTCCTTAATCCAATGGACCCATGACACGACCTGCAAAACCGTACACTTCCCGTTTACCTGCCAAAGCGACCAGTTCAATATCACGGTTTTGACCTGGCTCAAAACGTACCGCAGTCCCTGCTGCAATATTTAGACGATAGCCTCGCGCTGCTTCACGGTTAAATTGCAAAGCATCATTGGCCTCATAAAAATGAAAATGTGAACCGACTTGAATCGGACGGTCACCGGCATTTGCCACGGTCATTTTTAAGGTCTGACGCCCCACATTCATTTCAATATCTAAATCAGGGGTAATCACTTCTCCAGGTATCATGTTTGACTCCTAGACAATCGGTTGATGCACAGTGACGAGTTTTGAGCCATCTGGAAATGTCGCTTCAACCTGTACTTCCCCAATCATTTCCGGAATGCCATCCATCACATCTTCGCGTTTTAATAACGTGGTGCCGTAATGCATCAGCTCACTGACGCTCATGCCATCACGTGCGCCTTCTAACAACGCGGCAGAAATATAGGCAATCGCCTCGGGATAGTTCAGTTTTAGCCCACGTGCTTTACGGCGTTCGGCCACCAAGCCCGCAGTAAAAATCAGCATTTTGTCTTTTTCAGTGGGATTGAGTTCCATATCTCGTTCCTAAGTTTGTTCTAAAGGGTGTAATGCAAAATGTGTGCTAAAAAATGATATTCCCTCTCCTTTCAGGAGAGGGTTAGGGAGAGGTAATAAACCCAATGTATTTACCCTCCCTCTAGCTCCCTCCCATTGGGAGGGAGAACTCCATTTTATGTCCGCCAAATCCTCGGAAATTCTTCATCTAAATCAAACCAGTCACGGCGCAGCTTGGCACGTATTGCGGCAAAGGCATCATGACACTGGCGTACGTCATCCCCCAGATAACGTGCTGTCACCACATCATCCAGCAGGGTTAACGTCACCTTAATATCCATGCGCATAATCAGCTCACGGATTTGATCAATCTGCTGATCTAAATAGAATTTTGAGCGGAATTTTTCTGGCGGCACTGCCCAGAAGCTAGCCATGACTGCATGACCGTTCATTCCCAAACAGGAGCTGAGCCAGCGGTCATTGCCACTAAAACTCAAACGGTCAGTGACCAGTAATTTATTGTTCCGGTACAGCTGAAATCGATTTTGATAACTGCCCTCGATAAATGTTTCATGGCGCGCCTGACGGCCCAGTACCAACATATCCCAACCAATAAAACTGGCGGCATCCTCCAAAATAACTCTGGTTTCAGAATTGGCATGTGCACCATTAAAGAGCATGGTTTCTTGTGGTAGCCATTCAAAAATAGAGGCATCTTTAACTGTAATATCAATATGTTGGAAAGCCTGTTTTTGATTGGTCTTGTACCATTTTCCTGCACCCGGCGTGGTCACCAAGGCATGTGCGGCCTGCTCTGCCGACATCTGAAAGGTTAAATGATCACCCCCGGCAATGCCTGCCGGTGGATGCACAATAATGGCGTGGCACACCCCGGTTTTTTCCGGCCACAGCATTTTTTGCACCCGAACAGGACCATGATGTTTACGATGTTCCAATACGGTGCGATTTTCTGCGCCTTTAAAGCCAAGTTCGAGCTGTGCAAACCAATATTGCACCGCAGGCTTCACTTCTGTTGCCACCAGCTGATTCATTTTGCTCAATTCGTATCTTTTTGAAGTCTATGCCCTGGCATTAAGCAATAACTGCACCAGTTTCTATCGGCGCAGATTTCGCTTTGGCTGACTGCCATTTCTTGCTATGGTGCATCTGCATAGGGAATGAGGATGTGAACAATATGCAAATTCGTGATCAAATTGTTTTAGTGACTGGCGGCGCACGCGGTTTAGGCCTGGCGATTACCCGAACCTTATTGGCGGAAGGGGCGCGTGTAGTGGTAAATTATTTAAACAGTGCCGCTGCTGCCGAGCAACTGGTGCAACAGTATCCTGAGCAGGTCTTTGCCTATCAGGCCGATGTCACTGACAAAGCCCAGGTGCAGGCACTCTTTGCCGCAGCCAAGGCGCGTTTTGGTCAGGCCATTCATAGTGTCATCAACAATGCCTTAATTAACTTTGAGTTTAATGGTGATGCCCGTCCCAAAGTCGAAGATCTGACGCCGGCCATCATGCAGCAACAGTTTGATGGTGCAGTTGTGGCTGCCCTCAATACCACCCAAGCAGCGCTTGAGGATATGAAAACTGCCGGATTTGGCCGTATTGTGAATATTGGTACCAACCTCGTGCAGAATCCGGTGGTGCCTTATCATGACTACACCACCGCCAAAGCCGCACTGTTGGCCTTTACCCGTACTGCAGCGCATGATCTGGGCCAATATGGTATTAACGTGAATATGTTGTCTGGCGGTCTGCTCCAAACCACCGATGCCAGCAAAGCCACGCCAGATGCGGTATTTGATTTAATTGCTGCCTCGACGCCACTACGCCGCGTTACCACCCCAGAAGAATTTGCCGCAGCTATTATGATGTTCCTGTCACCGTATTCGCGTGCAGTCACCGGGCAAAACCTGATTGTTGATGGCGGTCTGGTCAAAGGTTAACTGCAGTTTTGTGTGACTTTTATCACAATAAACTAATTTTTAAGCAGTTAAACCGGTTTGTCATGCTAGAGGTGGGCTGAATCCGCTAGACTATGGTCCATCCTCTCTTCGCTATTTTGCTAACATGAAACCCCTGTTTGCTTTGGCCTGCTGTACCCTGCTGAGCGCCTGTATGTTCGGTAACTCCCAAGAATTAAAACGCGCTGAACAATTACTGGCGCAATTTGAATGCCACAATATTGAAACCGCGCTAATGACACATAGTGCCATTAACAGCTATCACGAACATGCGCTGGTTGCCGCCCGGCAAAAAGCCAGCCGTTATGTCGAGCAATATCGGGAAGATGAACAGCAATCCAGCCTGGCGGTGGATGAAATTGTGCAGCAGCAATATCAGCTTTATACCGCAGCCTGCCAATCGTTGGGCGGGATTTTCCCCAAAGCAGAACAGCCTTAAATCAAAATTAGATATTTAGAAGTTTGATCACACAAAACAGCGGATCAATCAGAGAGAAGCTTCAATCTCTCACATCTTGATGTACAGCCAATGTTGATATTGAAAGTGCATAAATGAAAAGACAGGGTCGATGCCCTGTCTTCTTTTTTTAACGATGAACGATTATTCAGCCGGTTCTGCATAGTAACGGGTATCGACACTAAACTGTTCCGGGAATTTGGCGGCAATGCTGGCATAAAACGCCATGATTTCTGCCATGTCTTTTTCCATATCTCCCGATGGATAGACAATTTTACCTACCCCACATTTTTTCTGGGCGTAGTCCATATAGGCCAGTGCAATGGGCACGCCAGCCGTTACCGCCACATGATAAAAACCGGTTTTCCACTGTTCCTGTTTGGCGCGTGTACCTTCTGGCGTAACCAGCATCACCAGCTTGGGATGCTGCTTGAACAAATCGCTCATCAGCTGCACCATGCTCGGACGCTGCTCACCGGCTGCCTTCGGACGACGGTCAATGCCAATTCCGCCCATTGCACGGACAAAAGGCCCCAACGGAAACTTCATATAACTGTCTTTAATGGTCAGGCGAACATTCACGCCCAAGGCTTTAAGCGCCAAACGTGCATATAGTGCATCCCAGTTACTGGTATGCGGCGCGGCAATCATCACACACTGGTCCAAATCCAGCGGCCAGTGATTGTCAATTTCCCAGCCCATCAGCCCCAAGCTCTGTTCTGCCAACTTCTCAAACACAAGCACAATCCACACAATAAAAATTGCGCGAAGTTTAACAACTCAACAGATTTAAAAAAGAGCAGATTGCTGAATATTTAATCAATTAATATATAAATGTATAAAATTAGCCAAACCGTCAATCGCCATTCCTGCCAATCTTTCGGGTTTTTCTTAAATAAACCGGATGCCGGAAACTGAAAATAAATACTCACAGAAACCCAACAGGGCAATTTTTACAATCAGGCTATGCTGACCCTATCTGTCCTGTCAGGAGATTGATCGGTGAAAATAAAAATTTTGAGCCTTGCCCTCACGGCGCTGTTACTGGCCGCCTGTGATAACAATAAAACCCCTGAAACCGCCCGCGATGCAGAAACCACCTCGCCTGCCGCAGCCACTGACATGAGCGCCAATGATACAGCCGCCACCGCACTGGACTGGCCGGGAGAATATAAAGGGGTCTTGCCGTGTAGCGACTGCCAGGGCATTGAAACCGAGCTTGAGCTAAAAATGGATAAAACCTATGAGCTGAGTGAAGAATTCCTGGGCCGTGCCAATGGTCAGGAGTCCAAAATTACCGGTACGTTTGAATTTGACCCGAATGATCCTGCCGTTATTATTCTGGATCAGGCTGCCAATAACCGTAAATTCTTTGTCGGTGAAAACTTTATTGAAGCGCGTGATGTCAATAATGGCGACAATATTGATGCCAGCCAGAATTATCGTCTGCAAAAAGATCTGCAATAAAGCACAAGATCTAGCACTGCTAAAAGTCACCGCTTTGGTGGCTTTTCTTGTTTCAAAACGGTTTTTTGCCCGCGATAAAATTTGCTACAAAACAGCGGCTCAATTTAGCCCTCTGCTCTAGGCGAATATGCCCGAAAAGTTTATGTTTAATACCTTATCCAAAGATTGATCTGTTGCCATGTTATCTCGTCCTCTTCTTGCAATTAGCACCTTGTCCTTGTGTTTAAGTGGTTGCGGTGGGCAAGCTGAAAAAAGCAGTACCATGAGCAATGCCCAGGCCCAAACTGAAACCCAACCGCAAGACAGCTTGATGCCTGCTGCTGAAACAGCAGCACCACAGCCGGAGCCGCTGGCCGGTCACTACAAAACCATCCTTGACTGTGATGATTGCCAGCAGCGTATTCTTGAGTTAAAGATTCATCCGGATCAGAGCTACAGCCTGCAAGATACCCGTATCTATGCTCGCCGTCAGCGTAGCCAGAATACACAAGGTCAGGTCAGCTATACCAATGAACAGACTGCCCAATTAATCAGTACTGATCAACAGATTCAACAATTGCAGCCCACAGCAAACGGGCTGGAACTTGTAGATGCCTCATCCAAACAGCCAGCACTAAAACTGGAACGTGTTGCGACCATTGAAGTCAGCAATGCGCTGAAACATGCCGACATTCAGGCCGAACATATTGATAGCTTAAGCTTTCGCGATATTACCGATACCGTCAAAGCGCATGACTACTATATGCGTATTCATAACCAGTCAGATCAGCCGCTAAAACTGAAAGTCAGCGATATTATTCTGGTCGATCAAAACTATCAGGAATATAACGCGCTGGTTGATGAAAGCTTTTTAGAACCTATTCCGGCCCAGCAAACCCGCTACAATAAAATCAGCTTTAATTATCCGGACAATGCGGTGGCGGACTATATTAAGGTGAAATAGCTTTTCTTTTTTCTTTCATTTTCTATTCTGCCGTTTCTTTTTATCTTGCTGTACTGATCTTCTTTTTTCTTTCTTATTTATTCTTTTTATTCAAGCATAAAAAAACCCTGCAGATGCAGGGTTTTTTCTAAACCGTCTAACGATTAGCCGTTGAACTGGTTCATTGTGTTTTTCGCATCGTCACCCGCTTTAAGCGCGTTGTCACCAGCGAAGATTTCTTTGTGGTCATCACCGATATCAGAACCCGCCATTGCTTGGTGTTTCACACAAGCGATACCGCCACGGATTTCTTTACGTTGTACGCCAGCAACATAAGCCAACATACCTTCAGAACCGAAGTAACCTTGAGCAAGCTCGTGAGTAGACAGAGCAGCTGTGTGGTAAGTCGGAAGTGTGATTAAGTGATGGAATACACCCGCTTCACGAGAAGCATCTGCTTGGAATGTACGTACTTTTTCGTCAGCTTCAGCAGCTAATTCAGTGTTGTCGTACTCAGCACTCATTAACTTAGCACGGTCGTATGCAGATACATCTTTACCTTCAGCAACCCAACGGTCGTACGCTTGTTGACGGAAGTTTAAAGTCCAGTTGAACGATGGAGAGTTGTTATAAACAAGCTTCGCATTTGGCACAACTTCACGTACACGGTTCACCATGTGAGCGATTTCTTCAACGTTAGGCGTTGCAGTTTCGATCCAAAGCAGGTCAGCACCGTTTTGTAAGCTGGTTACACAGTCAAGTACAACGCGGTCAATTTGAGTGCCTTCACGGAACTGGTACAGGCCAGATGCTAAACGCTTAGGACGGTGTAATTTACCATCACGCTTGATCAGGATTTCGTCTTCTTTCGCTTCAGAGATGTCAATTTCTTGAGTGTCTAAGTAGCTGATGTATTGAGAAGCGATGTCGCCTTGCTCTTTAACCACTGGGATTTTTTGAGTCAAGTCAGCGCCTTCAGAGTCAGTACGCGCAACGATGATACCGTCGTCAAGACCCATTTCTAAGAATGCATAGCGAAGCGCGTGGATTTTCGCGATGAAGTCTTCGTGTGGAACAGTTACTTTACCTGCTTGGTGACCACATTGTTTCGCATCAGAAACCTGGTTTTCGATTTGCAGTGCACAAGCACCCGCTTCGATCATTTTCTTCGCAAGTAAGTAAGTTGCTTCTTCGTTACCGAAACCAGCATCGATGTCGGCAATAATTGGCACAACGTGAGTTTCAAAGTTGTCGATTTGAGCAGTGATTTCAGCTGCTTTAGCAGTGTCACCTGCGTCTTGTGCTTTTTTCAGTGCACGGAACAAATCGTTTAATTCTTTTGCGTCAGCTTGACGTAAGAAAGTGTAGATTTCTTCGATCAATGCAGGAACAGAAGTTTTTTCGTGCATAGATTGGTCAGGAAGTGGACCGAATTCTGAACGAAGTGCAGCAACCATCCAGCCAGACAGGTAGATATAACGCTTAGAGGTTGTACCGAAGTATTTTTTGTTCGCAATCATTTTTTGTTGCGCAACAAAACCGTGCCAGCAACCTAATGATTGAGTATACTTGCTGCTGTCTGCATCGTATTCAGCCATATCACGACGCATAATCGCAGCTGTATATTTAGCAATGTCTAAACCAGTTTTGAAACGGTTTTGCATCTGCATACGCGCAGCATCTTCAGGACTGATGTCTGCCCAAGTGTTACCGAATTTCGCTTTCAATTCGCGGATTGCATCAATCGCTGTTTGGTATGTAGTCATGATATTTTCCTGTATTAATTTTAGGATTTTCTCCAACGAAATGACTAAAATCATACCTCTGGATGTGTTCAGATTTAGAGCACTTCGTCGTGTTGAGTACAGATTAGAGTGAGTTAGAAAATTAATCCAATATCCTCAAAGAATCTTCACTATTTATTTAAAAAATATGTAGATCAAAGTCGTATCCGAAAATTTATATTACAAAACAAATATTTGATTTTTATTAAATAAATTTTATTTTACAATTCAAAAAACCGATTAAAAAACGCACCATTTGCTTTTTTTATATTCATTATACTTAAGTCGGGTACGGCTTTTTCCGTACAAAATCAAGGCAATATCCGGCTTATTTTTAGCTTGGTAGAGCCAACCTGACAGTGAATAGAAGAAGACCATGCTTGTGTTGAGTCGCTCAACTCAAGCATTTCTGCAGGTGGATGTGATGAGGTTTGAATCAACCCGACACGCGCTGATTGAAGCCGCTTAAACCTCGCGCGAATTGGGGCGAAAAACCCGGTAAATATGCAGGAATTGATCCGATCAGGGGACAGGCTTTTTCGGTAATTGTTCTACCCAAGCCTTCAGGCTTATGGCATAATCCAAATAATTTCTTGGGTTTATTTTCGGTATTTTTTTTATGAATCTGGAGCGGGTCGATCTCAACCTTCTAATTTACCTGGACGTATTACTTCGCGAAAAAAATGTCACTCGAGCAGCTGAACAATTGGGCGTTACCCAACCCGCCATGAGTAACATTTTACGTCGTCTACGTAACTTATTTAATGATCCCCTGCTCATCCGCTCATCTGAAGGGATGACTCCGACTGAACGCGCACTGGAATTACAACCGCGTATTCGGGATGCCCTGTCCGATTTATCCATGATTCTGGAACCCCGTACCGAGTTCCGCCCGTATACCTCCAATCGCGTATTCCGGATTATGACTTCAGATTATGCTGAAGCTACCCTAGTGCCGCGTCTGGTTAAAGCCTTGCGTTCTGAAGCGCCGAATGTGGTGCTCGACTTTCTGACCCCAAGTGATGTGTCCTATCGTGACATGGAACAAGGCAAGGTAGACCTAGCCATCAACCGCTTTAATGAAATTCCGCAAAGTTTCCACCAGGTACTGGTCTGGCGTGACAGTTTTTCCTGTCTACTCAATCAGAAACACCCGGCGGCCGGCAACCTGAACCTAAAAAGCTATTTAGATGCACAGCATATCTGGGTCTCTAAAACCGGTATGGGCGTTGGCTTTGGCGTTAATCCTGAAAAACAGGCCGGATTAGGCTGGATTGATCAGGCACTGGAGCGGATTGGTCAAAAACGTAAGATTTCGGTATTTACCCGTCATTATCAGATGCCGGCACTCTTGGCATCCAATGTGGATCTGGTGGCCACCTTACCGACCCGAATTGCCCGCTTACAGGCCAAAAGCCAGAATCTGCTGATTAAAGACCCGCCGTTTTATATTCCGGAATTTGAATTGAAGATGGCCTGGTGTCCGTTACTGCATCATCATCCGGCGCATCGCTGGTTACGCCAGCTGATTCTGTATGTGGCCCGTCAAATGATTGAAGAAGAAAACCGTGAGTTTTTAATGAATAACTCACAATTTTCTCACTTTTGACAAAAAACGCTCATAAATCTCTCTTTTTAAAGCTTATACTAAGATGAACATGAGTAGTGCCCGGTGCACTACTCGATATTTTTGACGTTAAAAATATTCAGAATAAAAATCCGCAGGTGGATTCGTGAGCCTCTTCCAGAACATTGTTATTATTTTCATACTGATTGCAGGAGCAGGTTTTTTATCACTGACCGAGATCGCCCTGGCCGGTGCGCGTAAGGTCAAATTAAAAATTCTGGCTGAAGCCGGAGATGAACGTGCGCAAAAAGTGCTGGATTTACAGGAAAACTCGGCAGACTTTTTTGCCGCCTCGCAAATTGGCTTGAATGCGATTGCCATTTTAGGCGGTATTTTAGGTGAAGGTGCTTTTCGCCCGTATTTTTATGATTTTGTCACCCGCTTCTATACCGGACCGTGGGCCGAAACCCTCAGCTTCGCGCTGTCTTTTACCTTAGTCACCTCTTTATTTATTCTGTTCGCCGACCTGATGCCGAAACGCCTGGCCATGATTGCACCAGAGAAAATTTCTATTTCCGTGATCAATCCAGTACAGGTATTTATTACCGTCTGCAAACCGCTGGCCTGGTTTATTAATGCCATCGCCAATATGCTGTTCCGGCTGTTTAAGGTCAATACCATCCGCGATGACAATATTACCTTTGATGATATTTCCGCAGTGATGGATGCCGGCGCCCAAGCGGGTGTGTTGCAAAAACAGGAACATCACTTTATTGAAAACGTGTTTGAACTGGAAGAACGTAATGTCCCATCCAGCATGACCACGCGTGAAAATGTGGTGTACTTTACCCTAAATGAAGCCGAAGACAGCATTCGCCAGAAACTGGCCGAGTTCCCCTATTCCAAATTTCTGGTCTGTAATGAGAATATTGATCAAGTGATTGGCTATGTTGATGCCAAAGATATTCTGGTACGGATTCTGAATAACCAGAAAATTAACCAGCTGAATGAATCAACCATTCGTAATGTACTCACCATTCCCGATACTCTGACCCTATCTGAAGTACTGGACCGCTTCCGTTCGACCAAAGAAAAATTTGCGGTGGTGATTAATGAATATGCACTGGTGGTCGGCGTCATTACCCTGTCCGATATTATGATTACCGTAATGGGCGACTGGGTAACCCCTATTGAAGAAGAACAGCAGATTATTAAACGTGATAATAATTCATGGCTGATTGATGGCAGTACCCCAATTGAAGACATGAAACATGCACTTGAAATTGAAGAAATGCCCGATGAAGAAAACTATGAAACCTTAGCCGGTTTTATGATGTATCAGCTGCGTAAAATTCCGCGTCCAGCCGATACCGTGTTATATGGCGGTTATAAATTTGAAGTGGTCGATGTCGATCATTTTAAAATTGACCAGCTGTTGGTGACACGTTTACTGGAAAATAACCAGCCGCCGGAACAGGAATAATCCATCTTCCTCCAATTAACAGCCATAAAAAACCTTCTAGACTCTAGAAGGTTTTTTTCATGCAGCAATTCACTTAAAACTGACGCAGCAATTCATCCAGCACCGCCTGATAGTGAATGGCAATGTCATCTTCCAGAATTTTATAGGCGCTGTCGAACTGCACCATTGGCCAGCCTTCTTTCCAGAACGGGAAAATATTGTGCAGGTCATGGGTCACAATCGCATCTTCACGGACAATAGCTTGTGCAATTTGTGCCAGTACCTGGGCGGTTTCTGCGCCATCAATGGCCAGATAATCAATCTGACGAGCTTTTAAAATACGAATCCGGTCTTTTTTATAGCGGATTTTTTTGGCTTGGGCTTCATTTAGGCTCAATGCCAGCGTCACCGCTTCAACAAATTTTTCTTCAAAAGATTGATGCAATGCCACCAAGGCCTGTTTATGCGCTTCCTGACGTCCCACTTTTCCACCTTTGCGGATAATCTCTTTGGCTTCGCTATTGAGCACATCATTCTTCATACTCTGAAGGATGTCTATAATTTCAATATCGCTTAAAGATTCAGGAGACTGGTCAATCATGAAATAGCCTTGGGCAAAAAGTAAAAGACTATTTTCGCATAATTTCGCTTAAAGCTCGACAGATTCCGTAGCAATTATGACAGGAATAAGGGGGCCAATTTTAATGGTCATCAAAACTCAAATGTACACCCACAACACGAATTAATGCAGATAATGGCTAAGGCTCTGCTCCAGCTCGGTTTGTAAATGCAGCGGCGCTACAATTTTGACATAGGGAATCCAGTAGCGCACCAGCGGATAAAGCTGAATATGATGGCGAATCTGGCAGGAAATCAGCAGGCTGCCACACGGCTTTTCTTCCAGGATCTGCTGCTTTGGAAACAGCCGGCGCTGTTTAAAATACAGCGCGGCATCTGCCGCAACCGATAAATGTACTTCCTGCTGTTCATGACCAAACCAGATACCTTCTTCATCTTCCAGCTGTTGCAGAATAGCCGGATCATGCTCAAACGGGTCCAGTTCATAGCTGAGTTCAATCTGCTCAATCAGGCTCAGGCGATACACTTTTAAGGTATCCGAATGCACCGCAGCCAGATACCAGTTACCATGATGATGAATCAGGCGATAAGGCTGCACCCGACGGGACTTGTTTTTATAGACAAAGCCAATGTACTGACGCTGCTGAATGGCTTGGGTCAGGGTTTTAAAATGTTCGGCATATTGGCTACTGTCTTCATAATCATAACCTTTGGCGGAAAACACCAGATTGGCACGATGATCCATCAGCTCACGTAGGAACGAAATATCCAGCGAGGGATAAAGATCGCTAATGCCCGACAACTGGGCAAAGTTCTGGATATCCTGAAGTTTAAACCGTCCCAAATAGGAAGCATCAAGATAGTATTTTTTGCTGCGTTTGTCCTGCAATAAAGGTAGATAGGCATTCAGCCGATCAAAGTCACGTTCAATGGTGCGGGTGCTGACTTTAAATTCCTGGGCCAGTTCCGGAATACTCAGCTGATGCCCTACATTGAGTTTGGTTAAAATACTGACCAGCCGTTCAGCCAGTCGTTCATGTGTTGAAGTAACACACTTCATGATACCCTCATGGTGCTGTTTTAAGGCACTGTTTTTTCTATCAATTAAACAACCGTAAATTAAAATTTATTAAATAAAAAATCATATAAATAATTAGACCAAAACTTAAATACATTTACGTTAAAAGTAAATCAAAATACGTATCACAAGGCTGCATTCAGCTTAGACTTAAGGCTTATTCTGATCTAGGCGATCAACATAACGCTCTAAATGCAGCATGGCACTATACACCCGGTGGATATCTGCCAGACCTATTTTTTGACGGATAATGGCCCGATGAATGCGCCTTAAAGCACGTATATTCTGGGTGGTGGTATATGCTGTAGATGAAATTCTCATGATTCTGCCCTCTGTCTCTTCATTGAAATATCCAGTTTATTTTTATGATGTCTGTTTTGGATGTGGGCTAATGTACAACACAGTTTCGACAGGTTGTGTCAAATACATCACATATATTTTAATTTTTAGTAAAACTTGTACAGTTTAAGTAATAAACATCAATGTACTAACTTGAGATAAGCATAAAAAAGACCGGCTATAGCCGGTCTTTTTTAGATGCCGAATTAAATAATTTCTACCACAACCTTGCCAATATGATCACCGGTATCCATAGTCGCATGCGCTTCCTGGATCTGATCAAATTTAAAGGTTTTAAAAATCATCGGCAGACATTCACCTTTGCTCAATAATGGCCACACTGTGTCTTGCAAGCCTTGGGCAATTTCAGCTTTTTCTGCAGTATTACGCGCACGCATGGTCGAACCGGTAATGGTCAGGCGCTTCATCATAATCGGGCCAAGTTTCACATCTTTGGCTTTGGCACCGCCCAAGAACGCGATATAAACCAGACGACCATCACGGCGTAACAGGTTCAGGTTACGTTCCAGATAAGGTGCACCAACGATATCTAAAATAACATCGACGCCGCCATTGTCAGTCTGTTCATTAATCACCTGCTCAAAATCTTGTGTCTTGTAGTTAATGGCGGTGGTCAGGTGTGAAATAGCCGCAACTTTTTCATCTGAACCGACAGTCGCAAAGGTTTTCATGCCCAGCGCATTACATAACATCAGCGCTGTGGTGCCAATACCGCTGCTGCCGCCATGTACCAGTACTGTTTCGCCAGCCTTGGCTTGTCCCATCTGGAACACGTTTGCCCACACGGTAAAGAAAGTTTCAGGAATGGCGGCAGCCTGTACAAAACTCAAGCCTTCAGGAATGGTCAGGGTCTGGCTTTCCGGAACCACACAATATTCTGCATAGCCACCGCCATTGGTCAGGCCACAAACTTTATCGCCGACTTTAAATTTGCTGACCTCTGCGCCTACAGCTACCACTTCACCTGCCACTTCCAGACCCGGCACAGGTGTTACCCCTTTCGGCATTGGATAAAGGCCTTGGCGCTGCAAGATATCCGGGCGGTTTAAACCAAAGGCATGAACCTTAACCAGCACATCATTGGCTGCCGGTGTCGGAATAGCCACACTTTCATAGGCCAGTTTTTCCGGGCCGCCTGGTTCTGTAATAATGACCTGCTGCATCGTCGCTTGTGACATGGATTTTCCTTAATTGTTCAGTGCAAGTTTCTGTGCTCTATTTGAACATAGATAAATGACGGAATGAAGCCAAGCCGGACTTATGTATAATGAGATGTATATTTCGCAGATTGATAACTCAGGTGAGCCATGACCCAAGTCATCGACTATAACGAAAATAATTACAGTGAATTTGAATGGTTTGATGGCTTTGCCGTGATCCGCTTTTATGCAGACTGGTGTGCACCCTGCGTACAGAATTTTCCGGTGTTTGCCGAACTGGCCGGCTATTATGCCTACCATCAGCCAGAGATTAAATTTGGCAAGATCAATGTCGATCAATCTCCTATTCTCACCCTGCGTTATCATGTCTATGGATTACCTTCGACCCTGATTTTCAAGCAGGGACAGATCATCCACAGAATTGCAGGGGTCAAAAGTCTGACAGAGATGAAATCTATTCTAGCGCAGCTTTTGGATGATTCTTCTCAGCCTGTAGATTTAAGAGAATAAATGCTATTTTCTATTTCACTGAAGTTTAGATTGCCCACCTTAAAATTTAGTGGGTTAAAACCACGTCTGATCGCCCTTGAGCATACGCTCACCCCTCTCCTCCGGATAGTAAAGTAGTGAATAGTCATCCGCCCGATGATCAGCACTATGCTTAGCGCAGCGACTGCTATTTTTTGCACTATGATAAGCAGATTGAAAATTCTCCTGATCACTCTCGATGGATTTTTCAATTATTCGTCATTTAATCGTAACCACACTTTGATTGCTCTGCCTGAACTCTACTGGCACAGCCAAACATAAGCGCAATATAAATAAAATCTTGTGTATCTTCCCGCTCTACACCAGATTGTATAGAGTAAGAATATTCGCGTAGATCATTAAGTTTGAAATAGACACAGCAGTCCCACCAAGAATCTAAAAGCCATAAAAAAAACCCACCTTGCGGTAGGTTTTCTTTAACCAGCCCAGTCTTATAGACGAACCAGCTCCACAATTTTCTCAGCCAGTTCTTCAACGGCTTCGGTGCCATAGCTTACGTCAGTGCCTTCAGCAACATCGGTGACCACCACAACACCAGTTTCACGAAGTAATGCCACTTGATCAGCATTCAGACCCGCTTTTGCAATTGCAACTACACCTTGCTGAATCAACAGACTTTCCAGCGCTTGTGCATTTTCCAGTGCTTGTGCTGTTACAGTCACCGCAGCAGGTTTTTGACCTAAACGGGCAGCACGGTCTTCCGCAGTCACAGGTTCATCATGCGCAGTCCATTCTACCGCTGCTTCCACCATGCCCGCACCAACGGTCACGTTGCTTAAACGGTCAATGAAAATAAACGAGCCGGTATAACGGCTGTCCTGATAACGGTCAAATACCACTGGCGCATCAAACTCGATCTGAACATCAGCAATCGCGTTCAGTTCCAGCTGCTCTACCTGAGTTTTTTCCAGCGTATTCACGTTTACACGATAGTTAATTTCAGCAATTTTGGCAGGAACAGTTTGCGTACCGAGCTTAATGTTGTACAGCTTGCCTTTGACCAGTGGCTGATCATTCATCCACACCACAGTTGCGCGTGCAGAACGTGAAATTTCCGGTTGATCGCCCGCTTTGACCAGCAGGTTACCGCGTGAAATATCAATTTCATCATTCAGGGTAAGGGTAACGGCCTGACCGGCAAAAGCACGTTCCAAATTGCCATCAAAAGTTACAATGTCTTTGACGGTAGAACGTTTGCCTGATGGCAACGCGACAATTTCATCACCCACACGGATGTCGCCCGAAGCAATGGTGCCAGCAAAACCACGGAAGTCGAGGTTTGGACGGTTGACATATTGCACCGGGAAGCGGAATTCGTTTTTACCTGAAGTCCGGCTAATTTCCACGTTTTCCAGCGTTTCCATCAAAGTTTCGCCGCTGTACCACGGAGTATTGGCCGACTTGTTCACCACGTTATCGCCATTCAGGGCAGAAATTGGCGTGAAAATGATATTGGCCGGTTTACGGTCACCAAGCTGGTTCACGAACTCGTTATATTGCGCCTGAATTTCATTAAAGCGCGCTTCAGAGAATTCCACCAGGTCCATTTTGTTGATGGCAACAATAATGTTCTTAATACCCAGCAGGCTGGCAATAAAGGTATGACGACGGGTTTGGGTCTGCACGCCATAACGTGCATCAATTAAAATAATCGCCAGATCCGCAGTTGATGCACCAGTGGCCATGTTACGGGTATATTGCTCATGTCCCGGGGTATCGGCAATGATGAACTTACGCTTTTCAGTCGAGAAATAGCGATACGCCACATCAATGGTAATACCCTGCTCACGTTCTGCCTGCAGGCCATCGACCAGTAAAGCCAGGTCAGGTGCATCCCCTGTCGTCCCGACTTTTTTCGAGTCACGGGTTACCGCTTGCAACTGATCTTCATAAATCAGTTTTGAATCATAAAGCAGACGACCAATTAAGGTCGATTTACCATCATCGACGTTACCGCAGGTCAGGAAACGCAATAAGTCTTTATTTTCGTGCTGTTTTAAATAGGCCAAAATATCTTGGCTAATGAGTTCTGATTGATGAGACATTGCTCAAACTCCACAAATTCTTTAGAAACCGGTTTAATCTCCCTCCCCCCTTTTACCTAGGGGAAATTTTCTCTCTTTAGAAAGAGAAGTCGGGAGAAATTAGAAGTAGCCCTCTTGCTTCTTCTTCTCCATCGAGCCGGCTTCATCATGGTCAATCATACGACCCTGACGTTCCGAGCTGGTGGCCAGCAACATTTCCTGAATAATTTCGGGCAAGGTATCTGCGCCTGACTCAACTGCGCCGGTCAGTGGGTAACAGCCAAGTGTACGGAAACGTACCGATTTCATTTGTGGCACTTCGCCTTCATGTAAACGCATACGCTCATCATCAACCATAATGAGTGTGCCGCTACGTTCTACCACTGGACGTTCAGCAGCAAAGTACAATGGAACAATTGGAATCTGCTCGAGATAAATGTATTGCCAGATGTCCAGCTCGGTCCAGTTCGACAATGGGAACACACGAATGCTTTCGCCTTTGTTGACCTTACCGTTGTAAAGATTCCACAGTTCTGGACGCTGGTTTTTCGGGTCCCAACGGTGTTTGGAATCACGGAAAGAATAGACACGTTCTTTGGCACGTGATTTTTCTTCGTCACGGCGCGCACCACCAAATGCAGCATCAAAACCGTATTTATCCAGCGCCTGTTTCAGCCCCTGGGTTTTCATGATGTCGGTGTATTTCGAGCTACCATGATCAAATGGATTGATTCCGGCGTCACGGCCTTCCTGGTTCTGATGCACAATCAGATCAAAACCATGTTTTTTGGCCATGTTGTCGCGGAATTCAATCATATCTTTGAATTTCCAGCCTGTATCAACATGTAACAGAGGGAATGGAAGTTTTGCAGGATAGAAGGCTTTCAAGGCAAGATGCAGCATCACCGCAGAATCTTTACCAATCGAGTACAGCATAACCGGATTTTCAAACTCGGCAGCAACTTCACGGATGATATGAATACTCTCAGCTTCAAGCTGTTTCAGATGAGTAAGTCTTTCCTCATTTAATGACATGGACAACACCAGCTTAAATCAACGTGTACTTATTACACTTTATAAAATTTATATTCATTATAGAGATTTAGTTATCTGTACTATTGCTTGTTTTATTATATTAATATGCAAAAACGTCATATACAGGATTACTGATATTGCTATCAAAGTTTACTCATACCCTGCACAGCATCGCTAATTTTTAGCCTGATCACTATTTTCCAGTCGCCGTTTTTATGCTCACTTCTATCTATTGAGTTATTGTTAAAAGCTCTAATAGATCGCTTCATTTTTCAAGTGAAACACCTAAAATAAAACAAATTTTAATTTTTTCTGATTGCTCCCATGCCTTATAGTCATTACGATTTAGCCACCTTAAAAGCCCAGCTGGAACAGGCGCAGCTTGCCGGCTTTCTGTATCAGCATCAGCAGCACATGCTGGTGTTGCAGGAAGCGTTTGATGAAGATGGTTCTGCACTAAATACCTTTGTCCAGCACGAGTTCAGTGCCGATCAGATCGGGCTGCAATTTGGTCTACGACTTTCGGACCATAATATCGAGTTTTTGATTGGTCTGACCCACAGTAATCAGGATCGTGGTTATGAAATTGGTGCCGGCAATTTAAAAGGTGACCAGAAAGCCTTTAACCTGATGTATGCCTTTTATAATTATCCAAAGGCCTTTTATCTGGTCAGCATGCCACTGGCCTCCACCTCAAGCCAGCTGGAACAGGCCATTGAACAGCAACTGTTCCAGCGCCCGGAACTGGCCTTCCTCGACACCGCAGTCAAAACCAATCCAATGGGTGAACAGGTGCAGTGGATGAAATCGTTTATTGTGCAGCAAAGCCTGAACATGAAAGTGCGTATTCAGACCAGTTTAATCTAAGCGATTCTTCTGATCTGTGCTTTACGTATAGCTTGATGATACTCAAACAAAAAAATAACCCGCGAGATTCGCGGGTTATTTGATGTAGCAGATTTTAGTTCTTGTGACGCATATGCGGGAACAAAATCACATCACGGATACTTGGTGCATTGGCGAACAACATCACCAGACGGTCAATCCCGATCCCTTCACCTGCTGTAGGTGGCAAGCCATATTCCAGTGCTTCAACGAAGTCTGCATCATAGTGCATCGCTTCATCATCACCAGCATCTTTCTCAGCCACCTGTGCCTGGAAACGCTCCGCCTGATCAATTGGATCATTTAACTCTGAGAAGCCGTTTGCCAGCTCACGACCACCAATGAAGAATTCAAAACGGTCAGTGATGTGCGGGTTCTCATCATTACGGCGAGCCAGCGGTGAGGTTTCTGCTGGGTATTCAGTAATGAAGGTTGGCTGACGCAGTTGAGTTTCAACCGTTTCTTCAAACACGATGGTTTGCAGCTTGCCTAAACCAAAGCCCGGTTTTACCTGCTCTTTCAGTTCGTTTTGTACGAAGTTGGCCAGAAATTCACGGTCATTGACGTTTTCAGGCGTGAATTGCGGGTTGTGCTCAAGAATCGCATCAAACATCGAGATTTTCTTGAACGGACCTTTGAAGCTATACACTTCATCGCCATACGGCACATCGGTCGAACCCAAGATGTCGATGGCCAGTTTCTCCAGCATCTGCTCGGTCAGTTCCATCAAATCTTTGTAGTCTGCATAGGCCTGATAGAATTCAATCATGGTGAATTCCGGGTTATGACGGGTCGATACACCTTCGTTACGGAAGTTACGGTTAATTTCGAACACGCGTTCAAATCCGCCCACCACCAGACGTTTTAAATAAAGTTCTGGCGCAATACGCAGGAACAATGGCATATCCAGTGCATTATGATGGGTTTCAAATGGACGCGCCGATGCACCACCTGGAATCACGTGCATCATTGGGGTTTCAACTTCCATGAAACGTTTTTCAGTTAAAAACGCACGGATGCCCGATACCACTTTGGCACGAATTTCAAAAGTCTTACGGGTTTCTTCGTTTACAATCAGGTCCAGATAACGCTTACGATACTTCACTTCAGTATCGGTCAGGCCATGGAACTTGTCTGGTAATGGACGCAGCGATTTGGTCAGCAATTCAAAGTGCTCGATATGCACATATAAATCACCTTTACCTGAACGGCCGATATAACCTTTAACAGCAATAATATCGCCGAGGTCCAAACCTTTAATGGTTTCCAAGGTTTCAGGGCTAAGTTCTTTACGGGCCACATACAGCTGGATACGACCCGTCATGTCCTGAATTACGATAAATGAACCACGGTTGAGCATGACACGGCCAGCCACCGACACATACACCTTGTCGCCGCCTTCAATTTCTTCTTTAGATTTGTCGGCAAACTGTTCTTGTAAATCTTGCGCGTAATGTTCACGCTTGAAGGTGTTTGGCCATGGGCTACTGTTGCTTTCCTGAGCCTTTTCTTGGATTTGCTTTAACTTGGCATGACGCTGTGCAATTAAATCGTTTTCGGAAATAGTGGGTTCAGAAGTCGACTGAGCGTTTGGTTGCGTCATCTCTGCCTCGAAAATTACTAAAAAATGAAGTGCAATAGCATAGCAGATTTATTTGGCTTTTCGTATGCTCTGCTGAATCCTAAGCCATTTTTTTCATTTTCTAAACCTCTGCTAAACAGCACCTCACCTTTTGCTGAACTGTTAGACCAATAGCTAACTTCTTTCTTGCGTCACCACTCTTACAATAAGCAAGAGAAATTAATTGAAAAGGGAACTTTTCAACTATTCAATAGACGCTTGAGTGTGAATGAAAACAATGAATAGATGCACCTCGAAAATCCTATTTCTGCATGGGCTGGATTCCTCACGTGAATCGAGTAAGTTCCATGCCATCTGCGCAGATAAAAAATACTGTATTACCGTGGATTATCGCAATCTGAACTACCAGACGGTGGCCAGTTTCTATAACGATATTATTGTTAAAATCCAGCCTGAAATTATTGTCGGACATAGCCTCGGCGGCTATTGGGCCTTAAAGATGTCGGCGCTGCATGGTATTCCCTGCGTGATTGCCAATCCGAGTTTACAGCCCGACTTTCGACCGGACTATCCGCAGATTTCCGAACAGGAACTGGACCATGATATTCCGCAGCTGGCCTATCTGGAACTCGGCGATGAACAGCTGGACATGCACTGGGTACAAACCCAGCTGGAAAATTACATGCCAATTCATGCTTTTAAAGGTGGTCATCATCGGCTGGTGTGTCCGGAAAATATCAATCCTTTAATCTGGCAACTGGAACAGCAATCACTGCACAAATAAAAAAGCCTTGCACTCGGCAAGGCTTTCTAAGTTTCACAGGGTAGTGCCCAGACTTAAGCCACTGCTTCCACCGGCTTAGAGCGTTCATCCAGTACCGACCAGATGTTCAGACCCAAATCTGCGTGTAAATCTGGTAAATCCAGGAAAATGCTGGCACCCAGAATTTCATGCTGACATTTTTCCGCCAGTTGTTTCACTGCTTTTAAGGTACCGCCAGTCGCTAATACATCATCCACAATAATAACTTTCTTACCGGTGACATCTGCCGCCATTTCCAGACGGTCCAGACCATATTCCAGGCTATACCCCACACCTACTACCGGTGGTGGTAATTTACCGGCTTTACGCACCAGCAATAAGCCCTTGCCAGTACGCTGTGCCAACAGGCTAGCCAGCACAAAACCACGTGCTTCTACCGCAATAAAGCTGTCTACTTCAGCCAGTTTTTCTGCAGGAATACTTTCAATTAAAGCATCTGTCAACGGACCAATATTTTTCATGAATAAAGGGGTCAAGTCATAAAAACAAATACCGGCTTTAGGAAAGTTTTGGACAGTACGAATGTGAGACCACAACGTTGTAGACAGCTTGCTCATAAGGAGATCGGAGAGAGATTAAAAAGAATAGGTGAATTTTACAGCGTCTTGACCACGAAGACCAGCCAAAGTCCACCCTTCAGGTTTAAATAAAACCCGATTAAAATTAGTAAATCATTGTTTTTATTATTGGTATTTTTATACTAAATAACCAATATAGATTATCCTAATTATAGAATAGCCTATTTAAGCAAAAATAGCTGTCCGACTTTAGTCGAAATTTAGGTGATCTCTCATATATTTTGAAAAGATTTGCGCTGGTTTTTAGTGTGCATATTGTCCGACACTATGCAATGTTTGAGATTTTAAAGATAAATTTTGTCCTTCTTAGCCATTCAGCTTTAGAAATGAAGCATTAGACTCCGATATTTACTTTACTTTAACCTCATAACTGCGTAAAAATTTAAGCGAATATGAAGTGTTAAAATCATATCAACTGAGTCATGCTGGTTAGGGAATTTTTTGCCGGTCAGGTTTATTGAAGATCGGCTTTTGGAGAGTCAAATGAAAAAGTATCAATGCATCGTTTGTGGATGGATTTATGACGAGGCAGAAGGCTGGCCGCAAGATGGCATCGTCGCGGGCACCAAATGGGAAGATATTCCAGATGACTGGACCTGCCCGGACTGTGGCGTATCTAAAGTCGATTTTGAAATGGTCGAAATCTAAGTACGCCTCGAAGACCATAACTGCATGGTCTTTTTTTATGTCTTGAAACTTATGCTCAACCTTTTATGGAGAAAATAATGCATCCGATTGTCATCATTGGTTCTGGTATGGCTGGCTATACAGTCGCCCGTGAATTTCGCAAACTGAACCCTGAACAGGAACTGGTCATGATTTGCGCAGATGATGCAATCAACTATGCAAAACCTACCCTCTCCAATGCCCTGGCCGGCAAAAAAGCACCCGAACAGATTGCGCTGGGGGATGCCGCAAAAATGGGGGCACAGCTGAATATGCGTATTGAAGTGCATACCTGGGTCAAAGCCATTGATGCCGAGCAGCATCTGCTGACTTTAGAGAAAGATGGCGTCGAAAGCCAGCAAGCCTATGCCAAACTGGTACTGGCAGTCGGTGCCAACCCACTTCGTCTGGCCATTTCAGGTGATGGCAGTGATGATATTCACGTGGTCAATAATTTAAATGACTATAAAGCCTTCCGCGAACAGCTGGCAGCGCGTCAAGACAAACGTGTGGTGATTTTAGGCGCGGGCCTGATTGGCTGTGAATTTGCCAATGACCTGCAAAATACCGAGCATCAAGTCACGGTGATTGATCTGGCACCTCAACCGCTGGGCCGTTTATTGCCTGAATTTATTGCCACTGCATTTAAACAAAACCTGGAAGAAACCGGGATTCATTTTGTCTTGGGCACCACGGTCGATAAAGTATCAAAACTGGAGAAGGGCGATTATCTGGTGACACTGGCTGATGGCCGCAGCCTGAGTGCCGATGTGGTGCTATCCGCCGTCGGTTTGCAGCCGAATATCACTTTAGCCAAAGAAGCCGGCATTCATACCAGTCGCGGCGTGCTCACCAATGGCTTACTGGAAACCAACCTGGCTGATATTTATGCGGTGGGTGACTGCGCTGAAGTCAACGGGACTTTATTACCTTATGTCATGCCAATCATGCAGCAGGCACGTGCGCTGGCCAAAACCTTAAATGGTGAAACCACGCAGGTACACTACCCAGCTATGCCGGTTGCAGTGAAAACCCCGGCGGCACCATTAACAGTGTTACCTGCTCCGGTAGATGTAGAAGTGACCTGGCAAAATGAAGAACTGGACGATGGCATGATTGCAAAGGCCTTTGACAGCAATGCCACCTTACGCGGCTTTGTGCTGCTCGGGCAAACAGCCGGCAAACAGCGCCTGGCTTTAAGTAAACTTGTTCCTGACTTGATTCCAGCGGCAGTTTAGCGCTTTAATCCATCAGGGGTGCGCGATCACCTTGAAGAAAGGAATATAAGAATGAATAGTTTGCGGTTAAATGTTTCACCTTACAGCAGTTTTATGCACGAAACCAAAGTCGACTTGGGCAATGGCATTGAATTGCATGTCGAAATGGGTGGCGAAATTGGCAATCCGACCATTTTACTGGTCATGGGACTGGGTGCGCAGCTGCTGTATTGGCCGGACTTTTTCTGCAAGTCACTCATTGACCAAGGCTTTCGGGTCATCCGTTTTGATAACCGCGATATTGGCCTGTCCTCCAAAGTACGCCATCAAGGCGAGCGCTTGAATACCCTAAAACTGATGGGCCGTTTTGCCTTGGGTTTAGAAAATCAGGGGGCGCCTTATAACCTGTATGATATGGCCGATGATGTGGCCCTGCTGATTGATAAACTGGAGCTGGAACAGGTTGATGTGATTGGCGCCTCAATGGGCGGCATGATTGCGCAGATTCTGGCGGCCCGCTATCCGGACAAGGTCAGAAAACTGGCGCTGTTATTTACCAGCAACAACCAGCCTTTCCTGCCGCCACCTTTCCCGAAACAGCTGTTCAGCTTAGTGGGCAAGCCGGCATCCAATGATGAAGAAGGTATTATTAACCACAGCCTGAAACTGTTTAAAGTGATTGGTTCGCCGGGTTATCTGAATGAAATGGAAGCGGTACAGACCGCCCGTAAATTATATCAGCGAAGTTACCATCCAGCGGGTGTACTTCAGCAGTTTTTAGCAATATTATGTACAGGCTCATTGCGCAGTCTGGACAAGCAGATCCAACATCCTACGCTGGTTGTTCATGGTTCTCGTGACCGCTTACTTCCACCTGCACATGGTAAGGCTGTTGCGAAAGCAATACCTGACGCTAAATTTGAATTAATTGAAGGAATGGGGCATGATATCCCTCCGCATTTCATTCCATATCTTAGCGAATTATTTGCTCATCACTTTAAATTATAAGCATTAGGACACTATGGCTGCATTACCATCCTTAAGACAGCTGTCATACCTCGTTACACTGTCTGAAACGTTGCATTTTACAGAAGCGGCGCGCCGTTCATTCGTGACTCAATCGACATTGTCGGGCGGAATCATGGAGTTAGAGCGCTTATTGGGTGGCGTATTGGTTGAACGCGATCGCCAGAATGTACGTTTGACTCCTCTCGGTGAACAAGTTGTAGCCCGAGCGCGTGTTCTATTGGCCGATGCACAGGACTTGATGCGTCTAAGCCGTGAAATGAGCGAGCCCTTAACCGGCGACCTGCATTTAGGTGTAATTCCAACCATTGCACCGTTCATTTTGTCGCAGCTGTTAGATGAAGTGCATAAGCAACTGCCAAAAATCCAGTTACACCTGCATGAAGCACAAAGTGAAAAAATTGTAGAAAAACTGGAACACGGTAACCTGGATATGGTGTTACTGGCGCTACCGTTTGATACCCGCAGTCTGAAAGTTGCTGAAATTGCCAAAGAAAATCTGGTACTGGTCCACCATAAATCCGATGCACACTCGGCTCAGGCCAAATCTTTAGAAGATCTGGACCTGTCTCGCCTGATGCTGCTGGAAGAAGGCCACTGCTTGCGTGATCATGCCTTAAGTGCCTGCCCAATTGGCGAGCGTAAAAATGATCATCGTTTAAAAGCCAGCTCGCTACCAACCCTGGTGGAAATGGTATCAGCCAACCTCGGCTTTACCTTACTGCCTGAAATTGCCATTCATACCAATATGATTCAGGCCAATTCAGAGCTGGTGGTGAAACAGATTGACGCGGCGCCTACCCGTACCCTGGCCTTAGTAACGCGTAAGAGTACTCCGCTGCAAAGCGAATTTGATGTGTTATTGCAAATTCTGCAAAAAATCTCGCACAGCTAAGTTCTTCAATACCCATAAAAATAAGGAGCATCAGCTCCTTATTTTTTTAGCGGATAAAAGCCTGACATTCTTTAAATGTCAGGCTTGCTTCGCTTACTGAATCATCTCGATCAGGGTGCGCTGTGCATTGGAAGCCGGCTCACCTTCTGCGGCCTGTGCACGAATCCAGGTACCATCTCCCTGCAGTAGCCACGCCTGCTGGTTATCTTGCAGATAAATTTGCAGACCTTGCTGATAAATACGTTTTTTCAGTGCCGGATCTTCAATCGGGAAGCAGGCTTCCACCCGGTTAAACAGGTTACGGTCCATCCAGTCAGCACTTGAACAGTAAATACGCGCATCACCATTATTGCTGAAGTAATACACGCGGGTATGTTCCAGGAATCGGCCGACAATGGAACGTACCCGGATATTTTCCGACAGCCCCGGCAAGCCCGGACGCAGGCAGCAAATCGAACGGATAATCAGGTCAATCTGCACGCCAGCCTGGGAAGCCTCATACAGTTTATTGATCAGCTGCATTTCGGTTAAGGCATTCACCTTCACAATAATTTGAGCTGGTTTGCCAGCTTTGGCATTGGCAATTTCATCATCAATAAAGTTGATCAGCTGGGTATGTAGGGTAAACGGCGCATGCAGCAGCTTTTTCAGCTTGGCCATTTTGCCCATGCCGGTCAGTTCCTGGAAAATGCGGTGTACATCTTCACAGAGTTCCTTGTCTGTAGTCAGCAAGCCGTAGTCGGTATAAATCCGCGCATTACCGGCATGATAGTTACCGGTGCCCAAATGCACATAACGCACCAGCTTGTTGTTTTCACGGCGCACCACCAGAATCATTTTGGCATGGGTTTTATAACCGACAATGCCATAGACCACCACCGCGCCGGCCTCTTGCAGCACGTTGGCCACGGCAATATTGGATTCTTCATCAAAACGCGCACGCAGCTCAATGACCGCGGTCACTTCTTTACCATTACGCGCCGCTTCCGCTAAGACTTGTACGATTTCAGAATCGGCACCACTACGGTACAAAGTCTGTTTAATTGCCAGTACCTGCGGGTCACGCGCCGCTTCACGCAGCAGGTTAATCACCGGGGCAAAGGATTCAAACGGATGATGCAGCAAGATATCCTGCTTTTGCATGGCCGAAAAAATATTCTCGGACTTTTTCAACACTTTCGGAATCACTGGCGTATGTGAGTCATAACGTAAATGTGGACGTTTAAAGTTAGACAATAAACGCGCCAGATTCACTGGACCATCCACTTTATAGAGCTGGTCTTCATGCAGATCAAACTCATTTAGTAGATATTCATAAATCGGTTGCGGACAGTTCTGGGTCACTTCCAGACGCACCGCGCGGCCAAAACGGCGGGAGTTCAGCTCGCCTTTCAGCGCTTTGGCCAGATCTTCGACATCTTCGTTTAAGGCCAAGTCAGCATTACGGGTGACACGGAACTGATAACAGCCAGTCGCAGTCATGCCCGGGAACAGGTCCGATACATGCTCATGAATAATCGCAGACAGCATCACGTGATGTTCTTTACCACCGGTCAGTTCATCTGGTAAACGCACCACACGTGGTAAAGAGCGCGGCGCTGGCACCACGGCCAAGTCAATCTGACGGCCGAAGGCATCTTTCCCTTCCAGCGTCACAATAAAGTTCAGGCTTTTATTGACCAGACGCGGGAATGGATGAGCCGGGTCCAGGCTGATTGGGGTTAAGACCGGTGCCACCTGTTCCTGAAAATATTTTTTCACCCAGGCCGATTGGGCTGGCGTTAGTTCACCACGGCGCAAGAAACAGATATCTTCTTCACGCAGTTTAGGCAGAATTTCCTGGTTTAAAATACGGTATTGGCGCTCAATGGCAGCGTGGGCAGTTTGTGAAATCTGCTCCAGTACCTGTTTTGGAGTCAAGCCATCCGGGCTACGGCTTTCATTACCCAAATCCAGCTGTTCCATCACCCCTGCAACACGAATTTCAAAAAACTCATCTAAGTTACGTGAAAAGATGAGTAAAAAGTTCATACGTTCCAGCAACGGATGCAAAGGATCGACTGCCTGCTCCAGCACGCGCAAATGGAAATCGAGGATAGAAAGCTCACGATTGATGTATCGATCATTATAGGTATAGTCTATTTGCGCAGGGGTCGCGCTCGCTGCCGTATTCATATGCACCCTATGACTTTTTCTCAAGTATTCACTATTCATAAGTATGCTTCAATTTTGTGACAATTTCATAAAAAAAGCCCACTGCTGTGGGCTTTTTTTCAATTTTACAACTCAAGGAATCTCGCTGTAACGCATGTATTTACGGATCATGCGTTTACGTGGTTCCAGACCACGGCCGGAACGGTTGTCCTGATAATATTTTGGATTCGGCAAAATCGCAGCCAGAAAAATCGCTTCTTCACGACTAAGGCTGCGTGAAGACTTGCCAAAATAATGCTGGGTCGCGGCTTCAATGCCGTAAATGTTGTCGCCAAACTCTACCGAGTTTAAATACACTTCCAGAATCCGCTGCTTGCTCCACATGCGTTCCATCATCCAAGTGGCAATCGCTTCCTGGCCTTTGCGTAAAAATGAACGCTGGTTAAATAAAAACAGGTTTTTCGCCAGTTGCTGTGAAATGGTTGAGCCACCAGCCACCACCTGTCCCTGATCTTTATTGCGTTCCAGCGCATGCTGAATACCTTCCCAGTCAAAGCCATAGTGCTGCATAAACTTGCCATCTTCGGCAGCCACCACGGCTTTTTTCAGATATTCACTGATCTGGTCATAGTCACGCCATTCATGCCGGATGGGCTGGGAAGTATCTGACCAGTAGTCCAGACGCATCATCATGGTACTTTGTACTGGCTGGGTTCGCCACCAAGCCAGACTCGAGAAAATCCACAACTGGATCAATAAAAACAGACTGACAAGAATTAATAAGGTACGGACAATAAAAGCTTTCATGTCAGCTTGGGGCTCCTGAGGCGTGAATTTTTCGTGTTAAGCTTATAACGAAATAAATCATCATTGTATAAAAATAGCATGTCTGAATATTCACCGCCGCTGATTCACCGTAAACCCGAAACGCATTTATGGTGGCTGACGGCCCTGTTGATTGCCCTCAATATTGGTGTATTTGCCTGGCAAATCCTGACCGGTGTCGATGCCAGCCAGCCCAGCACCCGAGATGCGATTCTCTGGGGCGCCGACTATGCTCCCCTGACCTTTCTCGAACAGCCGCAGCGTCTGTTCAGCAGCATGTTTTTCCATTTTGGCATGATTCACCTGATGCTGAATATGTGGGCCCTGTATATTTTTGGCAGCGTGGCCGAACAGCTTTTTGGCCGGCCGTATTTTTTAGGTTTATACATATTGGCCGGACTGATGGGCAGCCTGCTCAGTGGCTATTTACAGATTCAGGATTCCTTACAGATTCTCGCGCATGGCCTGACCAGCCCGGATTTACTGCCAAGTGTGAGCGCCGGTGCATCCGGTGCGGTGATGGGTTTGGGTGCGTCCCTGACGGTTTTATCATTATTGCCACGTCTGCCAAAACAGCGTTTTCTGCTGGATAAAAAAACCTTATTGCTGGTAATGGGCCTAAACCTGTTTATGGGCTTTATGATTAGCGGAATTAACAATGCCGCACATATTGGCGGCATGGTGATGGGTGCAGCCTTGGCAGCACTTTGGTACATCGGCCAGAAGCTGCACAAGTCAGCGCTGTTTTCACTGCTGGCGCTGACCGGCGCCGCCATCATCAGCTGGCTGTTTTATCAGTACTGTCTGCAACAGGTACAGATGCTTGCCCCGCTGTGGCAGGAAATTCTACAGATGATGCGCCAGCAATTGCAGCTGTAACGCATACCCCACCATTTTAATGCAGAGATGAAACTTATTGATTCATCTCTCGCAGACTTTGCAAAGGCGGAATATCAGATAAATAACTAAGCCGATAACGGCCAATTAAAGCACACAATAAAGTCATTACAACCGGCAAGATTAGCCAGATTTCCCAATGTGGCTGAATTGCCAGTTCCATCCGGTAACTGGCAATCGCACTAATCACCTCGGCAAACAGACAGGCCACCACTCCGGCAATTCCGCCAATCAGGCCAATTTCCAGACTCATCATCCGTTTTAATTTCTGCTTGGAACTACCAAAAGAACGCAGCAAGGCCACTTCACGTTTCCGCTCATCCATCAGCAGGTTTAAACAGGCAATCAGCACCAGAATCCCGGACACGGCCACCAACACTGCCAGAATGGTAATAATCTGTACCAACACATTCACAATCCGTTTAATCTCTTCCAGAATCAGACTGACATCAATAAATACGGTATTGGAAAACTGCTGGATCAGCTGCACCAGTGCCGGCCGGTCCTGCTCCGGCACATAGAAACTGCCCAGATAGCTGCCGGCATTTTCATCCATGGTTTGCGGTGAAAAAATAAAGAAGAAATTCGGGCTAAAGCTTTCCCATTCCACGCTGCGCAGATTGATGACTTTGGCCTGCAACAAGCCTTCCGGCAAACTAAAGGTCAGCGTATCGCCAATCTCAATGCCCAGCTCTTGCGCAGTATTGGCTTCAACCGAGACCTGCCCGACCTGACTAAACTGTTCCTGTCCGGCCACAATCAGGTTGTCGGCCGGAAAGCGTTCGGCCTGGGTCAGGTTTAATTCACGTCGGAGCGAATTATTGTGCTGGATTAGCGCTTCAGCAAAGGGCTGATCATTTTTCGCTACCAGCCGCCCGCGCACATTTGGGTACAGCGGCGTACTGTGCCAGCCCAGCTGTTCAAGCTGAGTCTGAAACTCCGGCATATCAAACGGTGGTAAACCATAAACAAACTGGTTCGGCGTGCCTTCCGGCAATTGCTGCTGCCAGCGATCCAGCAGATCGGTACGTAATACTGCCAGCACGGTAATCAGGCTAAGGCCCAGCGCCAGTGCGGTAATCTGAAATGCAGTCTGATACGGCGTGCGCACATAGGCCGAGATGCCGCTTTTTAAATTGCGGATCAGTTTCAGGAAGCTCCAGACTACGGCATAGAGTACGCTGCACAGCAGGATGATGGCGCCCATGACCCATAGCGTTAGTACGATATTTTCAGTCAGCACCACACTAAACAGCATCAGGCTAAGTGTGCCGGTCAGCAGCATCCACAACATCGACTGAACCGATTTTTCCTGCTGGCGAATCACCCGGATTGGTGGGGTATTGAGCAGCTGCCACAGACTTGGCAAAATAAAGCCCAGCAGTACCACGGCACTGGTCAGCATGGCAATCGGGAGTGGCCCCAGCAGCATCTCGACAGCGGAAAACTGCAATTGCAAATGCGGAATCAGCTGTAACATCAATTGCAACAGCCCATAGCCTAGCGTAATGCCGACCGCACTACCGAGCAGCATCGCCAGTAACAGCACCACCGCCAACAAGGTCAGATAAGCGCCCAGAATCTGCTTCTTGGTCGCGCCAATGCAACGCATTAAAGCAATATGATCCTGATTCTGCTGCACATAGCGCTGGCTGGTTAGGGCAATGGCAATGCCACACAGTAAAATGGTGAGAATATTGGCCAGCTGTAAAAAGGTATCCAGATTGGCAATTGGACGCATCAAGCGGGTATTGCCTTCACTGGCATTGCGTAGGCGCAGCCCATCTGGTTCGCTAATATTCTGCCCATCGACTTCCTGAGTCTTAGGCAAGCTCTCCTGATACTGTTTAAAATCCTGCTCGAACTGGCGGGTATGCTGGGGTGTACCAGCCATCAGCAAGCGGTAATTAATCCGGCTGCCGACCTGAATGGCATTGGTACGCGCCACATCTTGCTGGGCAATGATCACCGTCGGTGAAAAACCGCTAAAGCCCAGTTCCTGATTGGAATCATGCTCGATGCTGGCCGTGACCTGAAAGGCGCCATCGGCAATATTTAAGGTATCGCCCACCTGAATTTTCAGCAGCTCCATCGCGCGCTGGCTAACCCAGACCTCGCCCGGTTGAATGGCAGCAGCAGGTTGGGGCGCAACCCGCAGCTCACCGCGTAACGGGAAGGCCTGATCAATGGCTTTGACATTCACCATCACAAATTCATCGCCGGTATGTGCCATCGAGCTAAACACCGTAACATGTGACTGCTTTAGCGCCAATTCATCGGCCGCCGCTTCCCAGCGCGGTGCAATCGGTTTATTGTCGGACAGCACCAGATCACCGGCCAGCATTTCTGCCGCCTGCAAAGCCACCGCATTTTGAATCTGCTCATTGCTGAATTTCAGCGCGGTTGTGGCACTAATTGCCAGAATTAGCGCAATCAGTAACAGATAAACGCCGGTACTTTTAAAACTTTGGGTCAGTAAAGGACGAAATAGCGGGTTCATCTCATCCTCCTGCCGGGTGTTCCAGCAGCTGTCCCTGACTGAGTTCAAAATGGCGCTGACATTGCTGCGCCAGTTTCGGGTCATGCGTCACCAGTACCAGGGTAGTGCCCAGTTCACGGTTCAGTTGAAATAACAGCTGTTCAATTTCTTTGGCGGTTTCACCATCTAAATTCCCGGTCGGTTCATCGGCAAAAATGATTTTAGGCTCACTGATTAAAGCTCGGGCAATCGCCACCCGCTGCTGCTCACCACCCGACAGGACTTTCGGGGTCTGCTCTGCCTGCCGTTCCAGTCCGACTTTTTTCAGTAAATTACGCGCCTTGTGTTCGGCCTCGGCAAATTTAAAATTCGGTTGCAAGCGTAGTGGCAGCATGACATTTTCCAGTGCGGTTAAATGCGGCAATAACTGAAACGACTGGAATACAAAACCAATATATTTCAGCCGCACCAGCGCACGCTGTTCTTCATTCAGCTCCTGAATTGATTCACCACAGACCGTTAACTGCCCGGCACTGGCCTGATCCAAGGTCGCCAGAATCCCCAACAGCGTCGATTTGCCTGAACCAGAACGGCCGGTAATCGCCACCTGTTCCCCGGCCTGAATCTCCAGATTTAAATTTTCAAAAATCGTCAGTGTTTTTTGTGCAAGTTGTATCTTTTGTGTCAATTGTTGGGCAAAAATAATGCTTTGTGGCATGATGGCGGTATCTGTAGTGAATTGAGTCATAGTATCCTTAAATGCACATTCGCAATTTCAAAATGAGTTGTTTTGCTTATTTCGCTGTGGCGGGGCTTGCCTTCATGCCCATGCTGGTGTCTGCCAAAACCATCATGATTCTGGGTGACAGCTTAAGTGCCGGTTACGGTTTGCAACCACAACAAGGCTGGGTCCATCTGTTACAAAAACGTTTAGAGCAACAGTATCCGAAACAGCATAAAGTGGTCAATGCAAGTGTGAGTGGCGAAACCACCAGCGGCGCGCTGGCACGTTTGCCCAAATTACTGCAAACGCATAAGCCGCATGTGGTGGTAATTGAACTGGGCGGTAATGATGGCTTGCGTGGTCAGCCACCGCAGCTGATTCAAAATAATCTGGCGCGGCTGATTCAGCACAGCCAACAGGCCAAAGCCAAGGTGATTGTATTTGGCATGAAAATGCCACCCAATTATGGCAGCGCCTACAGCAAGGCATTTGAAAATAACTACAAAGTGGTGAGTCAGCGTTATCAGGTCAAATTACTGCCCTTCTTCTTAGACGGTGTCGCCGGTAAAAATACCCTGATGCAAAAAGATCTGATCCATCCGACGGCTGCAGCCCAGCCCATTTTGCTAAAAAATGCCTATCCCTTAATTCAGGCAGCGTTAAAATAAAGCCGATTCAATGCTGAGATGGTTTTAATATCCAGATTTCAGCGATAAAAAAAGCGGGACATCAATGCCCGCTTTTTAATTATTTTTAGAATCAATTAAAAATCAAAGAAAGTTACTTCACCGGTTTCTAATGAATATTCTGCACCTACGACTTTCAGCTGACCCTGCTCAATCAGGTTTTCTAACACTGCAGAACCATGACGTAGCTGATTAACTGAGGCAAACACATTGGAACGAACCGCATGTTTCGACAGCTTGGCCAAATCATTTTTCAGCTCAGTCTGCAGCAGCGTTTCTACGGACGGGCGAACACGGTTCACAATTGACATCAGATTGGCGGATGGCGGACAGTCCGGGCACATCAAGGTATCAATGGTGGCCTGAATCGCGCCACAGTGGCTATGGCCCAAGACCACAACCACGGCGCAGTCATAACGCTCTGCCGCAAATTCAACACTGCCGACCTGAGATGGCGCAACAATATTCCCTGCCACACGAATCACAAACAGATCGCCGAGTCCCTGATCAAAAACCATTTCTGCAGGTACACGTGAATCAGAACAACCGAGCACAATCGCAAAAGGATTCTGGTCTTCGGCCATCTCTGCACGTTGATGGTGAGTTAGTTGTTTCGGATGATTGGTATTGCCCGAAACAAAACGTTGGTTTCCTTGTTTAAGACGTTCTAAAGTCTCTTGAGCTGTGAGCATTCTTGTTACCACCAGTTTTTGAATTTTCAGCATTTTAATCCTCTGCCGGGGCAAAGTCACTTGCAAAAAAATAGCTGATCAATTTTTATAAGATAAATTTTTTCAAATTTTCCCAAAGTAATTGCGATTTACATCACACTTCAAAAGCAGCACACCAACCCGATCAAAAAACAGCTAGGTGACATTTTCTGCAAAGCCCTTACAATAACCAGAAACAGCATTTTCAATTCGACTTAAGGCGAAAATTTACACAATTCAAACAAGCCAAGCCGACGCCTATTTAAAAAATATTCTTGGGGATATCGTCAATGAAGCAGGATTCTTCGCGATTTTTGTCTTGGCCACGACTGGCAGTCCTGGCACTGGCACTGTCTGCACCTCTGCTCAGCTCTGCCGCCAAACTCTCGCCTGAACAGCAAGTGGTGCAGCATTATTATCAGACTGAACGCCAGGCGGCGGGTCTGGTCTCGAAAAGCTTGAAAATTAGCAATATTACCTGGCGCTATAATGAAGGCGGCGATATTAATCGGCCAACCATTTTGCTGTTACATGGCTTTGCCGGACACCGCGACAACTGGAACCGGGTGGCCAAATTTCTCACCCCGTCCTATCATGTGATTATCCCCGATTTACCCAATACCGGTGAAACCCAGAGTTCGGGCAATTTCGACCTGTCTGTACCAAGCATGAGCGCACAATTGCGTCAGCTGGTAGAAACCTTGAATATTGCCGACAAGCTGAATATTGCCGGGCACTCATTGGGTGGCTCTGTGGCAACGGTCTATGCAGCCCAATATCCGTTTGATACCCAAAGCCTGTTCCTGCTGAACAGTGCCGGTATTTATAAACACTCCAATACGCCTTATACCAAAGATCCGCTGTTACTGAAAAATCTGGTGGTCACCGCGCCGGGCGATTTAGACCATATTGCGCATCAGCTGATGCAAAACCCGCCGAAAGTACCAGAGCAGTTTAAATCTGCTCAAGAAAAACTGTTAATTTCACGGGCCAGTCAATCCTTAAAATTTATTGATCAGATGGTGACCCTAAACCGGATTTACACCCCGGACAGCTTTGCCCGCCTCACCCGCAATATTGAAGCACCGACCCTGATTCTCTGGGGCAAGCACGATAAAATTATTAATGTTGAAGTCGCCAAAGAATTACAGGGTCTGTTTAAACGCGCGGAAACCCCGGTCATTTTAAATAATGTCGGTCATGTGCCAATGCTGGAAGCCGAACAGCAGGTGGTACAACATTATTTACCCTTCCTGGCCAAAACACAGAACCTAAAAAACCCGCTAGCTGATAAACTGATTCCTTTAAACTAAGTTCCAGAGATTGTATGCAGCAAAACCCGATGCTTGAGCAGTTGATTGAAGCTCATCTTGACTTTTTAGCACATGAGTTTTCTCAGCCTGAAACCGTACAGCAGGAATTTCTGCATTTTTATCACTGGTTCCGCAAGCAGCATCTGAAAGATCTCTGGAGCTGCGAACAGCTGAATGCCCTGCTGCAAAAACAGATTCTAGACACGCCGGCCAGCGCCTTTCTGATTGAACAGATTGCAGAACACATCCGCTTTGCCCTAGTGCATCCGGTGAATGACAGCGCCAAAATTGCCGATGTCATTCCGGTACTGACCATTGATAAAATTGCCCAGTATGTGGCCAGCAAAAGTGGTCATCGTCAGCGTCTGATTAAAACCGTAGTAAGCAATCCGGCCTTTTCTGCAATGATCAGCCAGTTAATCCAGCACTCGATTCAGGATTATCTGGACAATTCACTGATTGCCAAAAGCGTGCCTGGTGTATCGCGTTTTATGAAAATGGGTAAATCGGTACTGGAAACAGTGACCGATTCCAGTTTAGACAGTGCAGTCAGCGCCTATTTGCAAAAGAATATCTTAAAGCTTAGCCAGATGAGTGAATCGGTCCTGAACCAGCATTTTGATGATGACAAGCTCTATCATCTGCAGGCCAATATCTGGCACAAGATTAAAGACCTGCCTTTGTCGGTCTTAAAAAACTATATTGAAGTACAGGATCTGCCACAGACTGTGGCGCTGGGTCATGAAATCTGGGACTTTATGCGCCAGAGTGATTATTTAAAACAGCAGCTACATGATGGGGTACACGCCTGGTATGTCCGTAATCAGGAACGCACTTTTGACCTGTTATTGCGTGATCTGAATATTGATGAAGCCCTGATTCAGCAAGAATTACAGCAGCTGTTAAACCCCGTGATTCAGCAGATGCTGTCGCAGCAGTATTTACGGGAACGTGCGCGGCTCTATCTAGAAAAGTTTTATTATTCCGAGCCGGCACAGAAAATTCTGGACACCCGTACCTAAGCCTCAAAAAAAGCCGCAATTGCGGCTTTTTCTTGCTTGATCATTGAAACGTAATGTTTAGCCGTTGATGATTAGAACTTGGCCATCAGGCTAATGCCATAACGGCGGCCATCTAAAAGCTGATCACCATCACGGTCTTCAGCTTTTTCATCCAGCAGGTTATACACGCCAAATTTACCACTGATATTTGGGGTAAATTTATAGTTCAGACCCACATCTAAAAACTCATAACCCGGATTTGGCTGGGCAACAGAAGTCCGGCTTAAATAGGCAGATGTTTCTGAACGATAATGCAAGCGTGACCAGATATTCAAGGCATCATTAATTTCATGATCGACCGTAATATTCAGCATATGCTCCGGCATCTGGTTTACAGGCTGGCCTTTGAACTCACCTGTCTTAAATTCGGAATCGGTAAAGGTATAGTTGGCCATGAGCGTGGTGTAATCACTCAAGCTGGCTTCCAGAGTCGCTTCCACACCTTTTAACTCGGCTTCATCGACATTAATCCGTTCACTGATGAAATAAAACGGTGTATCGCCTTCAAAACATTTCCACTCCTGCCAGTTATCCCGGTTGGTCGAGCTGCCATCGGTATCGGTTTCGCAGGCACGCACTTCGGTAATCCGGTCTTTATACTGAGTGACATAAGCGGTTAAGGACGCCTTGACCCTGTCATTTTGCCAGTTCACGCCCAGCTCTGAAGACAGACTCGATTCCGGGTCTAGGTCCGGATTGGCGCGAATAATGCCGCGTCCGGTGGCTAACGGTGAACCACCACCGCCGGTGACGCTATAAAAGCCTTCCGTGGCAGCACGAATATCCGGCTGTTTATAACCGGTTGACACCCCACCTTTCACGGTCCATTGGTCATTCAGGCTATACACGCCATATAAGCGCGGCGAAACATGACCACTGTAGTTTTCGTCATGGTCATAGCGCAGCCCGGCGGTTAAATCGAAACGGTCACTCAAATGCCAGGTATCTTCCAGAAAAGCCGCGGCCGACCAGCGGGTTAATTCACTAAACTCCGGCGCATTCGGATTACGGTTGGTGGCCTTATCGGTGAGTTTCTCATCTTTATAATGCGCACCAAAAGACAGTGTATGATTGCCCAGCAACCAGTTCCACTGGTTATTAAAGGTCCAGGTATCCAGTTCAATGCCTTTGGTGCCCAACTGGGTATTACCACGATCGGGGTTTTTAGAATTTTCATACTGCAGATAGGTGGTACTATCAAGCTGATCGCTATAACGGCCATGATGGGTTAAGGCATAAACATGACGATAATTACGTGAACTGGAATCGGCGGCATTGTTGGCCGGTGCAACCGTTTTACCCACCGTGGTTTCCGATTCCTGCTGGACAAAATTGGCTTCCAGTTGCAGATCATGATTGTCATTGAGTATATAACTCAAGCGGCTATTCAGGCTTTCCCGTTCAGTCCCGCGAAAACCGCCAACATAGGCATCTTCTTCACGTTTTTGCTTATTCAGCGATAGCTGCAAGCCGAGTTTGTTCTCTAGTAATGGACCCGCCAGATAGACCGAGCCATTTTGAATATCGCCTGCATTGCCCTGATCTTGAATGACACTGCCCAGCTCGACACTGCCCGACCAGCGGTCACTGACTTTCTTGGTAATAATATTCACCACCCCACCCATGGCATCGCTGCCATACAAGGTAGAGGCTGGCCCACGAATAATTTCAATCCGCTCAATCGCGGAGACCGGCGGCAAAATATTTTTCTCAAAACCGGCATCATCGCCATTCGGGTTAACATCACGGCCGTATTGACGTTTGCCATCGACCAGAAACAAGGTGTAATTCGAGCTCATACCGCGAATGCTGATGGTTTGTGCCGAGCCAGAACCGGACACCACCACGCCGGGAGTATGTCTAAGTACATCTGTAATATCATTATATTCACGCTTTTCCAGCTCTTCCCGATCAATCACGGTAATGGACGCCGGCGCCTTGGACAGGTCCTGTTCATAGCCGGTAGCGGTTACCACAATGGTATTTAACTGGGTCGCATCTGCAGTGCTATTGTCTGGATTTGCTTGAGCAAGGCTGCTCATCACGGCAAGGACCGCAAAAGATAATGCTGACTGGTTCAGAGTTTTATTCATCAGGTTATCCCAATTTAATTAAGGAGAAATTCTGTGTATTTCGTTGCACATTGTAACAATCTTGACTGATAATTCAATTAATACTGATAATTATTATTATTATTATATTATATTATTTAAGACAGTAAAAAGCCTCCACGATGGGAGGCTCATTTGCTGAAGTGAAACTTATTTATTATTTAAAATAAGCACCTTCGGCCTGGCTGTGGTCAGTCTGGTCTACCACACGCATTAATTCAGGCACATGCTGTTTTAATGTGGTTTCCACACCCTGTTTCAGCGTGACATCAATCGCTGAACAGCCCTGACAACCGCCACCGAATTTCAGGATCGCGGTTAAACCATGTTCCGGATCTTCAACCACTTCCACCAAGGCACAGTTACCGCCGTGACCGGCAAGGCCCGGGTTAATTTCAGACTGTAATACGTAAGTAATACGCTCTTCGATTGAGGCATCCGGACCCACGCGTGGCACTTTCGAGTTAGGCGCACGGAAGGTCAGCTGACCACCAAAACGGTCTTTGTTGTAATCAATAACCGCATCCAGTAAATATGGAATAGACGGGGTGTCGATATAGGCCGGAAAATCCGGATAATCCTGCTTATAATCTGTTGGTACGACTTCTTCTGGCGCACTATAAGCCATACAACACTCAGCACGCGGCGTTCCAGGATTCTCAACAAAAACACGCACACCAATCCCCGGTGTATTTTGCTTTGCCAATAAATCTTTTAAATACTCTTGAGCATTTGGGGTGATCAATAAGTTTGGAATCTCTTCTGCAACTGCAGTGCTGTGGTTCTCAGTCGACATAACAATATTTCCTCATGCTGAAGTTGCCATTTTAACTGAAGATGCGGGGGAATTAAAAAAATTCAACTAAAATTGTCGGAATTATCCTATGAAAGTTCTGTTTCATTTGTTTTTTAATGGCATTATGATCAGGAAACCCGAAAAGAAGAACATCTGTTTATGTTAGATTTACCGTTTAATCATACTGTTACGCTGATTGTGATTACAGCGATTATCTCCTTTATTGCTTTTTCCAAAGAAAAAGTCATGAACCGGCTGATTTTCTGGCCACCGGCCTTGGAACGAGGTCAATATGACCGCTTCATTACCCACGGTTTTGTCCATGCCGATGGTACCCACTTGCTGTTTAATATGATTACCCTGTTTTTCTTCGGCAGCATTATTGAAAGTTTTTACCGTCAGTATCTATATGATCTGGGCTTTGTACTGTTTTATTTAGGCGGTCTGATTGCTGCAATTTTACCGAGTTATCTAAAACACAAAAATGATCATCGCTGGGCCAGTCTAGGCGCTTCCGGTGCGGTGTCTGCGGTGCTGTTTGCCTATATCCTGTTTGAACCGTGGAAACTGATTTTTGTGTTCTTTATTCCGGTTCCGGCTATTATTTTTGCAGTGCTGTATGTAGCCTATAGCATCTGGTCGGGTAAACGTGGCAATTCCAATATTAACCATAGTGCGCATTTGTGGGGAGCAGCCTATGGGGTGATTATCACCATCATGATTGAGCCGCGTTTAATTGCGCATTTCCTGAATAAACTTAGCCAACTTCCGTTCTAAATTTAAGCAATTTGAAGCGCCTGCGGTATATTTTGACAATTCATGACTACAAATTAATACAGTATGCCGCAGCGGTTGGTGTCTAAAATAACTCGAATAATAACGAAGATAGAAGATGAGAGATGAAAAAGTTATTTCTGATTGCCGGCTGTTTACTCAGCTTAAGTGCCTGTGCCGTCCATACCCCAGAAGGCCGTTTGGTGATTGATCCTGACTCACGTATTTATGGCCATCCGGGAGATTTCTGCCCACCAGGTCAGGCCAAAAAAGGCCGCTGCTAAGCCCATTTGCCCATTTAGCCTCCAGAATGGAGGCTTTTTACTGCGCCCTCATAAACTGCAATTTCATTGGATAATTCATACAATTTTGGTAGTTAATGCCACCCCATCTCGCAATTTGGCATAGATAATGTATACATCTGTATATTAATTTGCTTTCAAGCTGCGAGTTTTTGCATGTCCACATTAGACGGCCTACAATTTCCACATTTCGAAAACCAGAAACCCAGTACTTCACGCACAGGACGTGCGATTATTGCCGAGGCACTGGCCGGTGTTGCACCGCAACTGTCCCAGCAAACCCTGTCTGAAAAGGACTGGCGCAAACAGTATCCCAAATATTTTAAGGCGCTGGTCGAATACGGCATTCAGACCTGCCAGAACCCGATTCAGATTGCTGAACAGGGCCTGAATAAAGCGCATGGCAGTTTCGAGTTTTATCGACATGGTCAAAAACATTTACTGAAAGATGTGATGAGCCTCGATGCCCAGCCTTTGCACACAGTTAAAATTCAGGGCCAAAGCACGGCGGCGCCGGAATGGTATGTGCCGTATCAGGGACAGAAACTGCAAGGTCAGACACTGCTTGAGCAAATCCAGCGCTGGGAAGATGGCGGGATTATTGAACACAGTCATGCTCAAGCTTTACGTGCAGCAGTCGCTCATCCGGAATGGTTCGATTTATCAGACCGTACCATGGTGCTGTTTGGTGCTGCTTCTGAAGCTGGCCCCCTGACCTGGCTATCGAAATGGAAAGCCAATATTGTCGCGGTCGATTTACCCAATGCCCGGGTCTGGAACAAAATTCTAGAAACCGTGCAACAGGGTAATGCCACCCTGTATGCACCAGCGACTGAAGCGGTAGATGAAAACAGCACGACTGAGCTATTAAAAGAGCAGCTTGGCGCCAATTTACTGACTCAAACTCCTGAAATTGCCCAGTGGCTAACCCAGTTTGAACAGCAGCTGGATTTGGCTGCCATTGCCTATTTAGATGGTGAAAAACACGTGCGTGTGGTCATGGCGATGGATGCGATTATGCAGGCCGTCAGCGCGCAAAAAGCCGAGACCAGCCTGATGTTTATGTGCACCCCAACTGATGTCTATGCAGTGCCTGCCGATGTGATTCAGGCCTCAAAAGACAAGTATCAGCAACGCTCGAAAGCCCAGCAACTGCTGACCCGTGGGGTTTCAACGGTCACGGCGCAACATTTCTTCCAGAAAAACCTGCATGATCTGGTGCATTCAGACAATGGACAGGATTACGGGATTGCCGACTGTCTGGTGGTGGAACAAGGACCGAACTATGCGCTGGCCAAACGGATTCAGCAATGGCGCGCCACCCTCGCCCGTCATCAGGGACAGCGTGTCAGCATTAATATTGCACCATCAACCACGACCTATTCGGTGACTAAAAATCCGTTATTAAAAGCGGCATTTAATGGTGCCAGCCTGTTTGATGTAGAAGCTTTTGCGCCAGAAACCACCAATGCGATTATGGCCGCGCTCTGGATTCATGACCTGCGTAATCCACAGTCGGGGGCCAATCCGGAAGTGACTCTGAACCATCCTTTAGAGTTGATGATGGAAGGGGCCAACCATGGCGGTTTATGGCGTGTCGCATATTTGGCCCGTACTGCCCTGCCTTTTGCAGCCTTATATGGTTTTGCTACCGAGAAGCTGCCTAAAGGCTTACTGGCCAAGTTAAAGAAATAAGAGATTTTAATCTCTCTTCGATCGTTCCCTCTCTCTTGTGTAGCGGTGCTACGTATCCAAAACGGAGAGGGAGATTTTTTTAGAGACCTGCTGTCTACCTGAAAGATAAAAGAGTGGATAGGTTCATTAAAGAAAGAGAAGCTTTGATATTGCTTAGGCTATTTCCTTAACCCCAGCCCTCACCCCTTGAGAGAATGCATTGTAGATTTGCTGTCTATCTAAAAAATAAAGGACGTCACGACTTAGCATTTGGATCATCTGTTTCATCTACAGATATAAAAAAACGCTGCCCAGGCAGCGTTTTTTATTGCGGATGAACCGGCTTAGAATACTTTCAGGAATAACCAGAACAGGCCACCCGATAAACAGATGGTTGCAGGCAAGGTGAAAATCCACGCCGATAGAATGGTTTTAACCATCTGGAAATTCAGGCCAGATTTATTCGCCACCATGGTCCCGGCCACCGCACTGTTCAAGACATGCGTGGTCGATACCGGCATACCAAAGCCATCTGCTGCGGCAATGGTCGACATCGCCACCAGCTCGGCTGACATGCCCTGACCATAAGTCATGTGCTGTTTACCAATCCGTTCACCCACGGTGACCACAATACGCTTCCAGCCGACCATGGTCCCTAAGCCCAGTGCCAGTGCCACCGCAACTTTAACCCAAGTTGGAATATATTGCAGGAAGGAATCGAGATGGTCACGGTAATCATCGACCACTTTTTCCTGTTCCTTGCTCATGGCAGGTAAAGCTTCCGCTTTATCCAGACGCTTGAATGACGTGGTGCTGAGGTACATATCATTACGCAATGCTGCCACTTCTGCTTCCGGAATATTTTTCAAATCGCCGTATTGACCCACACGCTCACCTAAATGATCAGTCAAACTGGCCAAAGCCGGTACCACTTCCGGGGTGATTTCCTTGGTCTGGATGTACTTGGTGATTACTTCACGCGCCTGTGCATCCGGAATATCGGTATAGTTAGCATAAATTGCAGACGCAGTTTGTGTCGACAATTGCTGGAAAGACTGAATATGCTGGTTGTCCAGTTCCTTATTCAAGGAATAGGCCAATGGCACAATCCCAATCAGAATCAGCATGATTAAGCCCATGCCTTTTTGACCGTCATTAGAACCGTGGGCAAAGCTCACCCCAGTACAGGTAAAGATCAGGATGGCACGGATTAATGGCGGTGGTGGTTTGTTGCCTTCAGGCGGCTGGAACAGTTCCAGCTGACGTTTGAAAATCTTTTTCACCAGCAGGAACAGTACGGCAGCAAAGGCAAAACCAATTAATGGCGAGAACAGTAAAGCCTTACCGACTTTCATCACCTGTTCCATATCCACGCCGGATGCACCAGCGCCCGCATTGAGGATGTAGTTCATAATCCCCACACCCAGAATGGAACCAATTAAGGTATGCGAACTTGAAGCCGGAATACCGAGGAACCAGGTGCCTAAATTCCAGAGAATGGCCGCAATCAGCATGGCAAAAACCATGGCAAAACCTGCGCCTGAGCCGACATTCATGATCAGCTCGACCGGTAGTAAGGCAATAATACCGTAGGCTACGGCACCACTGGCGACCATCACCCCAAGGAAGTTACAGAAACCGGCCCACATTACCGCAACCGGTGCAGACAAGGCATTGGTATAAATGACTGTAGCGACCGCGTTGGCGGTGTCATGGAAACCGTTAACAAATTCAAAGCCCAGCGCAATAAATAATGCGGTGGCCAGCAGAATCACCGAATACAGGCTAAGCGCCGGAACATGCGATAAATCTGCCGATAACTGAAAGCCAATATAAATAAGCGTTGAAATAATAAGCGTTAGAAACACCGGCATAAAAAATTTCGGTGTTGGCACATGAACATTGGTCGACTTTTTCGGAGTCGACTGGTGTGCTGAATCTAGGGGAATTTGATTAGAATTCATGCAAGCAGGAAAAGAGGATACAAAATCCCCTTATTGTTCAGTTAAATTGTGACAATTATATGACAAAAGCAGGTTAAATAAAGTAATTTTTCTACTTTATTTGCCACAATTTCCTGATAATTTTATAGACAAAAAATCAAACTATTTAAAATAAATCAAAAACTTATAAACCACCATCTCATCTTCATCCGGTTTTCTGTCGCTGCTGTCATCTTTCATGAGCCTGAAATATTACAAGTACAGCAAAACCCGGCCCATTTTTAGACTCTCTCATACTGCCATAGCTATATGACAATTTTATGAATCCTTACAATGATTTATTTATAACGATGTGTATATTTTCAAAATAAGCCCATGAAAACGTATACTTTTTCAGCAAAGATGCCAAAAAGTTCCGTTCCATCCCATCAATTACGGAAAAAAGCAGTCGAACTCTGCTAAAATATTGCGCATTTCTGATTCATCAAAACAAGGGTTTTTTATGTCCACGCTTGCTACCCTGAAAGAACTTCTTGCCAAAAGAATTTTAATTATTGATGGTGCTATGGGTACCATGATCCAACGCCATAAATTGGAAGAAGCCGATTATCGTGGTGAGCGTTTTGCTGACTGGGCCTATGACCTGAAAGGCAACAATGACCTGCTGGTACTGACCCAGCCACAGATTATTCAAGGCATTCATGAAGCCTACCTAGATGCCGGCGCCGATATTATTGAAACCAACAGCTTTAACGGCACACGTGTTTCCATGGCGGATTACCACATGGAAACGCTGGTTCCGGAAATTAACCGTGAAGCTGCGCGTCTGGCCAAAGCTGCCTGTGAAAAATATTCAACACCGGAAAAACCACGTTTTGTGGCGGGTGTCTTGGGGCCAACCTCACGCACCTGTTCAATTTCACCAAACGTGAATGATCCGGCATTTCGTAATATCACTTTTGATGAACTCAAAGAAAACTATATTGAAGCTGCGCACGCCCTGATTGAAGGCGGTGCCGATATTCTGCTGATTGAAACCGTTTTCGATACCCTGAACTGTAAAGCGGCAATTTTTGCGGTAAAAGAAGTCTTTAAACAGCTGGGCCGCGAATTACCGCTGATGATTTCCGGCACCATCACCGATGCCTCAGGCCGTACCTTAACCGGCCAGACTGCCGAAGCGTTCTGGAACTCGGTGCGTCATGGTGATTTACTCTCTATTGGCTTTAACTGTGCCTTAGGTGCAGATGCCATGCGTCCACACGTAAAAACCGTATCCGATGTGGCCGATGTCTTTGTTTCTGCACACCCGAATGCCGGCTTGCCAAATGCCTTTGGCGGTTATGATGAAACCCCGGAACAAACTGCTGCCTTCTTAAAAGAATTTGCCGAAAGCGGTCTAATTAATATTACCGGTGGTTGCTGTGGCACCACGCCGGATCATATCCGTGCCATTGCACAAGCCGTTGAAGGTATTGCACCGCGTCAACTGCCAGAAATTGAGCCTGCCTGCCGTTTAAGTGGTTTAGAACCATTTAACATCACCAAAGATTCCTTGTTCGTGAACGTCGGTGAGCGGACCAACGTGACCGGTTCGAAAAAATTCCTGCGTCTGATTCGTGAAGAAAACTTTGCCGAAGCGCTGGATGTGGCCCGTCAACAGGTTGAAAGCGGTGCACAGGTCATCGACATCAACATGGATGAAGGCATGCTCGATTCACAGGGCGCGATGGTGCACTTCCTGAATCTGGTGGCCTCTGAGCCGGACATTTCCCGTGTGCCAATCATGATTGACTCATCTAAATGGGAAATTATTGAAGCCGGTCTGAAATGTGTACAAGGTAAAGCTGTCGTCAACTCGATTTCCCTGAAAGAAGGTTATGACGAGTTTGTCGAAAAAGCGCGTCTATGCCGTCAGTATGGTGCTGCCGTGATCGTGATGGCCTTTGATGAAAATGGTCAGGCCGATACCGCCGCACGTAAAAAAGAAATCTGTAAGCGTTCTTATGATGTACTGGTCAATGACGTGGGCTTCCCGGCTGAAGATATTATCTTTGACCCGAACGTGTTTGCAGTTGCAACCGGTATTGAAGAACACAACAACTACGCGGTAGATTTCATTGAAGCGACGGGCTGGATTAAACAGAACCTGCCACATGCCATGATTTCTGGCGGTATTTCTAACGTGTCGTTCTCTTTCCGTGGTAATGAGCCAGTGCGTGAAGCAATTCATGCCGTGTTCCTGTACTATGCGATTAAACAGGGCCTGACCATGGGTATTGTAAACGCTGGTCAGCTAGCCATTTATGATGATATTGACCCGGAACTGAAAGATGCGGTTGAGAACGTGATTCTGAACCAGAATCAGGGTACCAGCGGTCAGGATGCTACGGAAAAACTGCTGGAAGTCGCGGAAAAATATCGCGGTCAGTCGGGCGTTAAAAAAGAAGAAGAAAACCTGGAATGGCGTAACCAGCCGGTGGAAAAACGTCTGGAATATGCGCTGGTCAAAGGAATTACCACCTTTATTAATGAAGACACCGAAGAAGCCCGCTTAAAAGCCAAACGTCCGCTAGATGTGATTGAAGGTCCACTCATGGACGGTATGAACGTGGTCGGCGATCTGTTTGGTGCCGGTAAAATGTTCCTGCCGCAAGTGGTGAAATCGGCCCGTGTGATGAAACAGGCGGTGGCCTGGTTAAACCCGTACATCGAAGCAGAAAAAACTGTGGGCGAGTCCAAAGGTAGAGTGCTGATGGCCACAGTAAAAGGCGATGTCCACGATATTGGTAAAAATATTGTCGGTGTGGTCTTGGGCTGTAACGGCTATGACATTATTGACCTGGGCGTAATGGTCCCGGCAGAGAAAATCCTGCAAACTGCGATTGATGAAAAAGTCGATATTATTGGCCTGTCGGGTCTGATCACCCCATCTTTAGATGAAATGGTCTTTGTGGCCAAAGAAATGCAGCGTAAAGGCTTCAATATTCCATTGATGATTGGCGGTGCGACCACCTCGAAAGCGCATACGGCTGTGAAAATTGATCCACAATATTCCAATGATGCGGTGATTTATGTGGCTGATGCTTCACGTGCTGTTGGTGTGGCAACCACCCTGCTGTCACAAGACATGAAACCAGCATTTGTAGCAGACACCCGCGCTGAATATGCCAAAGTACGTGAGCGGATTGCCAACAAACAGCCAAAAGCGGCGAAACTGTCTTATGCAGAATCAATTGAAAACGGCCTGAAAATTGACTTTAAAGCCAATACACCGGTAAAACCAAACTTTATTGGTACCCAGACCCTGACCAACTATCCGCTGGAAACGCTGGTTGAATATTTTGACTGGACCCCGTTCTTTATTTCATGGAGTCTGGCCGGTAAATTCCCAGCCATCCTGACCGATGAAGTGGTGGGTGAAGCAGCGACCGATTTATACAATCAGGCGCAGGCGATGCTGAAAGATATTATCGACAATAAACGCTTTGATGCGCGCGCGGTATTTAGTCTGTATCCGGCCAACCGTTCCGGTGCAGATTCAGTCGAAGTGTATGATGCAACAGGTACGCATGTCACACATACCTTCCAGCACGTTCGTCAGCAGTCAGACAAAGTCACTGGCAAACCGAACCTGTCACTGGCCGATTTTGTCGCGCCAAAAGGTGAAGCGGAAGACTATTTAGGTGGCTTTACCGTGTCGATCTTTGGTGCAGAAGAAATGGCCAATGAGTACAAAGCCAAAGGCGATGACTACAATGCCATTTTGGTGCAGTCTTTAGGTGACCGTTTTGCCGAAGCCTTTGCCGAGCATTTGCATGAACGTATCCGTAAAGAGTTCTGGGGCTATCAGGCCAATGAACAACTGTCAAATGAAGAACTGATTAAAGAGAAATATGTGGGTATTCGTCCTGCACCAGGCTACCCTGCTTGCCCAGAGCACTCTGAAAAAGCACCTTTATTTGACTGGTTAGGCTCAACTGACAAGATTGGTACGCAACTGACCAGCAGCTTTGCGATGTGGCCACCTTCATCAGTCAGTGGTTTCTACTATGCCAACCCTGAAAGCCAGTACTTTAACGTGGGTAAAATCGCAGGCGACCAGCTTGAAGATTATGCGAAACGTAAAGGTTGGACGTTGGATGAGGCGAAACGTTGGTTAGCGCCAAATCTGGATGATTCAGTGGTTTAAAAATCTACTAATTTAGATTAGAAAAAATCCCCTCAAGTGAGGGGATTTTTTTACTTAAAATTTAATTGGTATTCTCTTAAGTATTGCACTCTCAATATCATTTTTAATACCGGCATACTCATCTAAGTTGACAAAAATAACTAATCATGCGAAAAAGTTTTTTTAGTTAACAGATGTTCACACATGCCTCGAATTGTTTCTGTACCACTTAGTTTAGAACAGCGAGAACGACTCATTTTTCTGGCCAAGCATGCAAAACATTGGCGTGAAAGACAACGTGCCCAAACTATTCTCTGGCTTTCTGAAGGTAAAAGTGTTGCGGAAGTTGCCACTCTACAAGAACGTATCCCAGAAACCATAAGGCTACAACGCCGACGTTGGGAATTGTATGAGTTTGAATCGATTAAAGAAGGTCATCGCTCAGGTCGGCCCAATACATTGATCTCAGACTATCAGGCGAAAATCCTAGATTGGGTCAATACAAGTCCACTCAATGCAGAACAAATCCGAGTCAAACTACATGAAGAATACGAAGTGTCCGTGTCTGTTGAAACCATTCGTAAGTTTTTACGTGATTCAGGTATGGTCTTCAAGCGTACCCGTCATAGCTTGAAAAAAAAGAGATCCGATTGCATTTGAACAAGCAACACAGCAGATTGAAAAATTACGAGAGCAAGCGGCACGTGGTGAAATTATATTAGGTTATGTTGATGAAACAGGGTTTTCATCTACACCTGATAACCGCTATGCATGGACAAAGATAGGTGATGTTCATGCGGTTGATGCAATAAGATTAAAACGAGTTAATGTCATGGGGTGTTTGCTTTCAACGGGGAAACTGGTGACAAGTTGTTTACAAGAGTCAGTTACAAGCACTTGGTTTTATGCCTATTTAACTGGAATAGCTCAACAAGTAAAACAGACTTATAACCTTCCATTGGTTCTTATTGTTGATAATGCCTCGATTCATAGAAGTAAAAAGATGGCTGATTACAGAGAGCTACTTAAAAGTAACTTTTCGACGAATTTGTATTTTATTCCAGCTTATAGCCCTGAGTTAAATCGAATCGAGATGGTATGGAAGCAGATGAAATATTATTGGCGAGATTTTCAAGTCATGACAGCTGATAAAATAGAGCAATGGGTGGAGAGAGTATCAAACCAATTCGGAAAAGAATACATGTTTACTTTTTAATGACAGCTTAGTGACCCAACCTCTATTTCCTTGAGCTTAAAAAATTCAATTGTATATTCCCGTTTAGGATGCCAATTTTTTAATTCATACCTTAAATATTTTCTTCTTCCTTTCTGAAGAAGATTTAATTCATAAAATTGAGTTACGTCCTCAAGATTAGGATGAATAAATTTATAGTTCTGAGCAGAAAAATCATTTATTGAATACTGAGACCCTAAATGATTATTAACTATAAAATCTTTCCTTCTCCCCTTTCGAGGAGCCGTATTACACCGTCTACAACTAATTGTTAAGTTTGTTAAATTAAAAATATATTTTTTATATTCAGCTTTTGGTAACACATGTTCTAGATCAATAATAATATTTTCATCATGAGCTAAAGCTCTTTGACAATAGGCACAAGAATTCTGAAATTTAACCTTCAGTAATTCTTTGTATTTAATTTTAAGCGATTTAAATCTTTCACATTTCCATATTTGGTTTGAGCAACGACAACCTGAATAATTACAAATGTATTGATCAAAATTCATTAATTCTTCCTTGTTAAAAATCTAATTTTAATATCTTCAAGCACTTCCCTTTGATGGATATTATCTGCACTTTCAATTAGTCTAATAAATTCTTGCTCAACAAATTCATATGACAATTTATTCTCTTGTAATTGATCCAATAATTTAACGCAATATCTCGATAGAAAAGAATTATCTGGAGTCAAAATTCCAAACACCTCCCAATATAAAGACTCAACACTATAATCTTCATCCTCCTGTATAGTATTTAGCATCTGATCTTTAACCTTAAATATTTTATACTCAATTCGCCCTATATAGTCTCTATATAAATCCTGTTTATTTACCTGAAGCCTTGAAATCATTAGTGGAGAATGTGTTGCTATAAAAAATTTTAAATCATACATATAAAAGTAATCGTATAATTTAAATACGTATTCTCTTTGCCAGTTCGGATGTAAACTTATTTCTGGCTCATCTATTAAAACTATATTCTTTGTATCTTTGGACACGTTACTACTTAAAAACAACATCTGTGCTAAAAAATGTGATTCACCAAACTCGCACCATCTAGATTAAATTTTTCTTCACCTTTGAATAAAATAAAATCAATTTTAAATATTTTTTTATGACTAAATAACTTATAAAATTTTTTAAAAATTGATAAAGAAGAAATATTTTCTCGAGCTCCTCCCCAATCACCAAAGTCAAAAAAATATTCATACTCACTATAAGGATGTAAATTTTTCTTTAGCTGCTTACAAAAACTATCAAGTTCATTTAAACTATAGTCGATGTAATCTTTGTCACTCGCAACATCAAACTTAGGCGAATTCAAACATGAGGTGCGACAGTTTCAAAAGCCTTATGATAATCAACAAGCTGAGCAAACTTCTCTAATGGTGTAAGCCAATCTAACGCTTTTCTAGGACGAGTATTCAGTGACATGGCAACTTGATTTAAATAATGCTGATCTGCCTGATTTAAATCAATCCCTTTAGGTAAATATTGCCTAATTAAACCATTCATATTTTCGCATGTGCCTTTTTGCCATGGTGAATGTGGGTCACAGAAATATACATCTATGCCTAAATCTTCTTCGAGTATTTTATGTTCTGACATCTCACGTCCACGGTCATAGGTCAACGTTTTACGCAGTTCTGCAGGTAAATATTTCAGAGCTTCAGTTAAAGCCTTGCGCACTGATTCTGCCTTTGCATCAGGTAATGTTGCCAAGATACAGAGCCGTGTATTTCGTTCAATAAGTGTTGCTATCGAACTTTTATTGTCTTTACCTTTAATTAAATCGGCCTCCCAATGACCCGGTATTTTTCTTTCTTGAACTTCAGGTGGGCGCTCATGAATAGTTTTAATATCCTGTAATATAGAATCTTTTTTAGGTTCACCGTTAGCTTTTCGCTTTTTATTTTCATGACGCAGACAGGATAATAAGTCTTTTTTCAACTCACCCTTTGGTAATGCTCGTATAGTTGAGTAAATCGTTGTATGGCTTACATTCATTGTTTGATCCAAATCAGAAAATGTCTTTAAACGCTTCGATATTTGCTGAGGAGACCATAAACAACGGATCGCTTCAACAATAAATCTCCAGAGGATTGAGTCGATTTTGAGTTTTCTGTGACCACGTCTACGTCTAGCGAAGGTGTTATCAGAAGCATATTGAGCTTGATAAACGTCATTGATGCTATTTCTTTTAAGTTCACGATAGATCGTACTAGGATGTCTTTTAATAAGTTCAGCAAATTTTCTGGGTGAAAAGCCTTCTTTTCTTGACTCAAGCATTAATGCAGTACGATCTTCAAAGCTAAGATGATGGTATGACAATTTTATATACTCCATAAACCCTTTAAATTAATTAGGTGGTTTATGTCGCACTTCAAGTTTTACTCTGCCTTATTATATTTATCTATTCTTCGTAAAAAATAGCTAAGAAAATCACCCTCAAAATCAGAGTAAAATGATATCAAGGTAGTAACTTCTTTCTCATATCCCAAGTATTCTAAGATGTTGTAAATGTTATTATCCCCATTTAAAAAAGAGTTAACAATCGTCTTTTTTAAAAACTCCTTTCCGCCTCTCGCACTTAATTTTTTATAGCCTCTTGAATTAAACTTATCAAAAACAGTATTTGAAATTGCTATAACATTTTTATTTCTTTTTACATATCTCTGACCAATAGTATTCAATAAACGGCTTTTACCACTGCCATTAACCCCTACCAAAAAATTTACTTCTGAAAAATCTTCCATAATTTAAAGTTATTCAAAAAAATTAAATTTTAATTCAGGTAATTGAAAAACAACACTCTTACTGAATAAAAATTTACCCACTATCGAATCATGATTAAAAAGAAATTTTGAATGTAGCTTGTACCTTCACCACTCCTCTTCCTTATTAGTGAAGTAAAAAATGCAACCGCCTCTTTTCTAACCCCTAAATCCCAAATCACTCGTTTTTACATTTTTAAGTCAGCAAATTTCAAACATTTCCATAATAATAATAAGACTTTAGACATCTCCCAGAATACGTGAAGGCCTTTCTCCATGAAAAAACTCATCAACAACCCTGAAAATCTGGTTGTCGAAATGTGCAAAGGTTTTGTCCTTGCCCATCCTGAACTGACATTTACCGAATCGCATAAAATCATTTCACGTAAACAAAAACACAATAACGTGGCACTGATCAGTGGCGGTGGTAGTGGTCACGAACCTGCACATGCGGGCTTTGTCGGTACAGGCATGTTAGACGCTGCCGTATGCGGTGACGTTTTTGCATCGCCATCTCAAATTCAGGTCTATAAAGCATTGCAGCATGTCGCAACTGACAAAGGCGTGCTGATGATCATCAAGAACTATTCTGGCGATATGATGAATTTCCAGAATGGTGCTGCATTGGCTGCGGAAGATGGCATTAAAGTCGATTACGTCAAAGTGGCGGATGATATCGCGGTAAAAGACAGCCTTTATACCGTCGGTCGTCGTGGTGTTGCTGGTACCATCTTCGTGCATAAAATTGCCGGTGCAGCAGCGTCAAAAGGTTTAGAGCTTGCGGAAGTCAAAGCTGTGGCTCAAAAAGCAGCGGATAACGTGATTAGTCTTGGTTTCGCCTATACCTCATGTACTGTTCCTGCCAAAGGTACACCCACCTTTACCCTAGCCGATGATGAAATGGAATACGGCGTCGGCATCCACGGTGAACCGGGCATTCGTCGTGAAAAAATCTTACCATCGAAAGAAATGGCACAACGTATGGTCGATGACCTGTTTTTAGATCGCCCAGAGATGAAAGAAGTCGCCGTGTTGGTCAACGGTTTTGGCTCTACCCCAATACAAGAACTGTATGTGTTTAACCATGATGTTTGCGAACACCTTGCGCGTAAAGGCATCAAAATTTACCGTACATTTGTCGGCAACTACATGACCAGCATCGACATGAACGGTGCTTCTGTTTCACTACTTGCGGTAGATGATGAACTGAAAGGCTATTTAGATGCTGAAGCCAATACTCCTGCCTTAAAACTGGATGGTTCACCTGCCTTACCATTTGAGTTTGCAACCAAAGATGCAACAGCAGAATATAGTGCCAACACCGAAGTCGAAACAGCTGCAGAACATGCTGAAATTCAAAATGAACAGTTCACCATTGAAAATATGCGTTATGTGGTCGATGTTATGGCGGCATGTATCATCAAGAATGAAGTGCCGTTTTGTGAATTAGATGCACATGCAGGTGACGGCGATTTTGGTATGAGTGTGGCAAAAGGTTTTAAACAACTTAAAAAAGTATGGCAAAGCCTGATCCAGGCACAGTACATGGATGAATTCTTACTGAACAGTTCGATGATCATCATGGAGCATTGTGGTGGAGCATCAGGTCCAATCTGGGGTTCTGCATTCCGTGCCGCGAGTAAAACCATTCAAGGTAAAACCACTTTAAGCGTGGCAGATTTTGCCGATATGCTGCAAGCTGCGGTGAAAGGCATTCAAGTGACAGGTGAACGCTCATTTGGTCGTGGTGCTGTGGTGGGTGATAAAACTCTCATTGATATGCACTTGTGCCATGTGCAGACTCATGGTCTGCCAACACCGACAAAAGCTTTAAAGAAAACTTTATTTTAGGTGCGCAAGCTGCTGTCCAAGGTGCTGAATCGACTAAAGAGATTGTTGCACGTATGGGACGCGCAGGCACTGTCGGTGACCGTAGCTTAGGCTATCCTGATGCAGGTGCTTATGGTTTAGGCGTAATCTTTAGCGATATTGCTGAGCATATTAAATAAGATTTTCAAGATTTGAAAAAAAGCCTCGCATCATCGGGGCTTTTTTATTTACCAGTATGTCCCGTCCCGTTCTGAAATAAGCTGGCAGAAAAAACGTCTATTGAAATTTTTCCAGATACTTGGTCAGCTTTTCTTTGACCACAACCCTTTTATTGCCCTTCATCTGGGCTTCACTCAGAATTCCTTCCGAATCAACCACCACCACACGATGTCCATCTTGCTGCAAACGCTCTACCCCTTCAAACAGCATCCGTGCACCCACATCATGAATTAAGGTGAGGTTGGTCAGATCGAGTACAATCGTCGTATCACCCGGTGGCTCTTCCTGTAAATTGCGCAGCAACATTTCTGACTCGGTAAACTGCAACACTCCGCGCAGTTCATAGACGCGAACATCATCATTTTTGCCAGCCCAATAACAGCTTTGAATAATGGTTTGTGCGGAAGGCGTCCCTTCCATCAGATGCAGGCCCATATCGGCAGATAAGCGCTCGAAAATATCAATCCCGCGGACACTGTTGCCATGTTCATCTACACGCGGTGAAAATACCGCAATACCGACCTGCCCCGGCAGCACACCAATAATCCCACCTGAAACGCCACTTTTGGCCGGAATCCCCACTGTGGTGAGCCAGTCTCCGGCAGCATCATACATACCACAACTGAGCATCACGCTTAACACCTGCCGCACCACTGCCCGATCCAGTAAACATTCACCCGTTTTCGGATGCAGGCCGCCATTGGCCAAGACACGGGCGATGTTCGCCAAATCCTTAACCGTGACCTTAATTGCGCACTGCTGGATATATCCATTTACAATCTCGACCGGGTCGGTATCCAGTGCACCGACAGTACGCAACATATAGCCAATCGACAGGTTCCGGAATGCGGTCTTCATTTCGGAGGTATAGACCTGCTCATCAAAACTTAATTCCCGTCCGGCCAGTTCACTTAAAAAACGGCGCAGCTGCTCGGCCCGTGAAATGCCAGCCGTAGTTTGAATTAATGAATGGGTGGTAATCGCCCCCGAGTTGATCATCGGGTTTTTCGGAATATTCAGTTCTTTGTCTAAGGAAATCTGGTTAAAGGCTTCTCCGGAGGGTTCAACACCTACTTTTTGCAAAACTTCTTCAATGCCCAACTGCTCCAGCACCAGTGCATAGGCAAAGGGTTTGGACATGGACTGGATGGTAAATTCATGACCATCATCACCGCTGGAATAGATCATGCCATCTGCGGTGGACAGGGCCAGCGCCAGCTTGTTAGGATCAGCCTGTGCCAGTTCCGGAATATAATCGGCCAGCTGCCCGCCCACATTGCGCTGACATTGTGACAAAACATGCTTTAAATAATCTGGAACAGGCGTTTGCATAGGGTGGGTCCTTCTTTGGGCATTATCATTGTTGTAGATGGCAACTTTATTTTATACCGCAAGCCGGTGCATTTTGGCCCGGCAGTTACAGCATCGCTACACGCATCGCTTTTCTAAATCTTCTTGATTCAATTATGCGCTCAAGATTGTGCACTTTTTTAGATCACTGTCTGGGAGAAGCTGCTATGATGGCGCGATTTTTTGACTTACCTGCAATTTGTTCATGTTAGCCGAAAATTTCTCCCTCTACAGCACGCTAATCCCGCTGTTTATGATGGCCTTTGGCAGCGTCATTCTGCTGCTGTGGCTGTTCCAGCCAATTCCCACCTATTTTCTGTGGTATGCCGCATCGACTCTGTGTACGGGTCTGGCCGTACTGATCATTACTGTGGTCTCCGCCCAAGTGTTGCCGACCTTTAGCTTTATTCCGTCCACGCTGCTGTTTATCAGCTGTGCGATGTTCACCCATGCCATTCATTTACGGCTGAATGTGACCACGCGCTGGGCGTTTCTATTGGTACTGATTACCATTGCCGAATCAATTTATGTGTATTTTTCGGTGTTTGATGAGCAATATGCACAGCGGATGCTGGTGCTGACCATCACCATTACCCTGATTTTTTCGCATAATTTAAAGGCTTTATATCAGGTCAAGCTCAAGCAGAAACTGGATCGCCTGTTACGCCTGTCGCTGTTGCTGTTAAGTGCGGTGATTGCGCTGCGCACCCTGTATCTGTTTGTGGTATTACAGCCGACCAACCAGATTTTAAGTAACAACTTGGTCGCTGCCGGCACCCAGCTGATTATTCTCTGCCTGAGCCTGCTGATGGCCGGGCTGCTGTTTCATAGTGCCTATCAGGATATTTTCCAGCAGCTGCAAAAAGAACGGAATCTTGATCCATTAACCGGCTTGCTGAATCGCCGGGCGCTGGAGGAACGGCTGAAACGCTTAAAACAGCACAGCCGTTCCAGACAGAATGCGATTATTCTGTGTGATCTGGACTTTTTTAAGCAGATTAATGATCAGTATGGCCATAAGGTTGGCGATGTCGCGCTACAGCATGTCACCGAAATTATCAGCAAAGCGGTACGCAAATACGATGAAATCTGCCGGATGGGCGGTGAAGAATTTCTGATTTTACTGCAAGATACCCCGCTGGATATCGCAATTCAGGTGGCAGAACGGATTCGCAGCGGCATCGAAACCACACCACTGATTCAGAGTGGTCAGGTCATTTCAATGACCGGCAGTTTCGGCATCAGCTTTTTCCAGCACTTTGATGAGTTTTCTCAGGCCGCGCAGCAGGCCGATTTATTGTTATATCAGGCCAAAAATCTGGGCCGCAACCAGCTGCACTGGCAACAATAACAATCATCCACACGTGCAGACTTTTATAACTATTAGTTTATTTTTCCCAAATAAAGTTTGATTATTCATAGCTATAGCTCTTCTTTAAAATTACGGTTCCTGTTTTTAATCCTGTCAGAAGATACGCATGGATGCTACTCCCCGTTTAAGCCGCGAAGACAAACGCACACTTGGCCTGTCCTCACTCGGTGGTGCACTCGAATTTTATGACTTTGTCATTTATGTCTTTTACGCCAAAATTATTTCCGATCTGTTTTTCCCAAGCACCCTCAGTCCATTTTGGGCCATGCTGAATACCTATGGGATTTTTGCAGCCGGTTATTTCTTCCGTCCGCTCGGCGGTGTGGTGATGGCGCATTTTGGCGATTTAATTGGCCGTAAACGCCTGTTTAGCCTGTCCATTTTATTAATGGCTCTACCCACGCTATTTATTGGCATCATGCCGACCTTTGAAAGCATTGGTTATGCCGCGCCATTATTGTTACTGCTGATGCGCGTGGTACAAGGCATTGCCATTGGTGGTGAAATTCCTGCGGCCTGGACCTTTGTTTCCGAGCATGTGCCAGAAAAAAGAATTGGTTTTGCCAATGGACTGCTGACCGCCGGCTTATCCTTGGGGATTTTACTCGGTGCGTTAATGTCGCTGTTTATTTCACTGCAATTTACTGCAGCCGAAATTCAGGACTGGGCATGGCGTATTCCGTTTATTGTTGGTGGGATTTTTGGTCTGGTAGCGCTGTATTTACGCAGTTATTTACATGAAACCCCGGTATTTAAAGCCATGCAGGCACGCAAGGAACTGGCCAAGGAATTACCGGTGAAACAGGTGCTGGTGCAGCATCGTAGCGGTGTGGTGATGGGCATGTTCTTTACCTGGTTCCTGACCGCCTGTGTGGTGGTGCTGATTTTGGCCATGCCAAACCTACTGGTCGGTGCATTTGGTTTTGACCGCGCCGATGCCTTTAAAATGCAAAGTGCCGCCATTGTCATGCAGATGATTGGCTGTATTGTGGCCGGGCTGCTGGCCGACCGTTTTGGTGCTGGCCGCGTTCTTTTATTCGGCTCCCTGCTGGTCGCTGCCATTGCCTCACTGTTCTATAACAGCCTGGGCCATGTTGAAGCATCAACAATCTTTATGCTGTATATGCTCTTGGGTCTGGCCTCTGGAACAGTCGGGATGGTCTCGTATAGCATGGTGAAAATGTTCCCGGCACAAATCCGTTTTTCCGGTATTTCATTTTCTTATAACGTGGCTTATGCCATTGCTGGTGGCATCACCTTACCGCTGGTGCAGTGGCTAAGCCTGTATAGCAATATTGGCGCGCTGTATTATATCTGGGGGGTGTGTCTGGTGGCGTTTATGACCGCCTGGTTTTATCAGCAGCGCTTTGAGCGTTCCCGTTCTCCGACTTAATCTATCTCAAAACAAAAGAGCCCGGCTTCATCCGGGCTTTTTATGCAAAAATGTTCAGATTTTAGCTTTTTAAATTCTTCTTGAGTTCATCTTCCACAATATTAATTTCCACTTCGCTAAAGCGGCGAATTTCACCTTCTGCATGTTTTTCCAGCATCCCGCCAATTAATGGCACTTTTACTTTTACCGTCCAGTTCAGCTGGATCTGAACCTGCTGATCATTACCCGTCACCGAACGTGCGCAGCGGGCCTCTAAGGGTAAGTTCGCACCTAAATCAATGGTCGAGGTCAATGCACTCAGATTGGTGACATCGGTGCGCTTTAAACGAAAAGCATCTTTTAGCAGTTTTTTGGCGATGTCTGGAATATTCACATCCAGGTTATAGGCACGGCGCAAGGTGTAAATATCACCTTGGATCTGCGATTCCAGAATCTCCAGATTTTCCCCCGGAATGCGTTTGCATACATTTTCATGTAATGCAGTATTTGCAGCCAGCTGTTTGAATTCGCTCAATGAAACACCCTGAATGGTGGCATTGACAGTAAATTGATGCGCCATAGTTGATCCCTGATTTTGTCTTTTTCTTCGGTCTTGTTCTTGGTGGGGAACCTGCTGTTGCAGCCGGTTCATCGCCTGTTTATTTAAAAGAATTCTGCACGCGCTGTCATTGGCTGAATGTGGTCGGATTGTTCTGGTGTCTGCCATATTCAATCCGCAGCATCTCACCGGCATCAATCCTGACAAAACAGTCCAGATAATCAATCCGGGCATAAAACTGTTCAGCGCCATCATCCAGTCCGGCCACCGACCAGCGAATGCCGGCCGGAAACTGCTCAAGCCAGCCCGACTGATAAAAATCGGCGACTGAATCAAAATGCAGGCCCTCGGCAGCGGCCTGTTGCAGACGCCGTGCCACCTGTTCAAACCTGGCCTGTTGCTGCTGGCGAAAATCAATCAGCATGGCTTATCTCATCCTGCTTTTATTGCTGTTTATTTCTATCGTCTTTTATTTTAAACCGTCTGGCCGATGAACGCGCCAGTTTTGACTCTGCCCCTCCGCAACATTCAAACTAGAACCAGTCTAAAAATATACGAGTTCAGGATGAACACCACCACCTCTGCTATCCACACATCGCCGCTTGAAATCAGCAGCGTTACTTTCCCGGCCAGCGATGGTTATTTACTGACCGGTACCTGTTATACCCCGCCACAAGTTAAGGCGCAGCTGCTGGTGGCCTGTGCAACCGGCGTGCCGCAAGCCTTTTATCGCCGCTTTGCCGAGTACATGATTCAATATCAGTATCAGGTGCTGTGTTTTGATTATCGGGGTGTGGCCAAATCGGCACCGAAACGGCTGAAAGGCTTTCAGATGTCCTATCTGGATTGGGGCAAACTGGATCTGGCCGGTGCGATTGCTTATTTTAAACGTGAGCAGATGCCGCTATTTATGGTCGGTCATTCCTATGGCGGACAAGCACTCGGATTAGCACCAAATCATGCACAGGTCACGGCACTGTACTGTTTTGGTACCGGCGCCGGCTGGCATGGCTATATGCCACTGAAAGAAAAAATTAAAGTGCAATTTGTCTGGAACCTGATTTTCCCACCGATGGTGGCCCTGGCCGGTTATTTGCCATGGAGCAAGCTGAATATGGGCGCGGACCTGCCGCTGGGCGTGTATCAGGAATGGCGTAAATGGTGTAAAAATCCGACCTACTTTTTTGGTGATCCGGCACAACAGGCGCTGTTTGAATGTTATGCACAGGTCAAAACCCCAATTTATGCCGCTTCTTCACTGGATGATGACTGGGCCTTACCCAATTCCCGGTATGCCTTTATGCAGCATTATTGCAATGCCTCAGTGAAAATGATCAACCTGAGTCCGCAGCAGTTTGGCTTAAGCCAGATTGGGCATATGGGCTATTTCCGCCAAGGTGCAGAAAAAATCTGGGATCAGGTGGCAGCCACGTTTGCCTCATATCTGCCATCCGATACAAACACCGAAGCGAGCATTTCACCGTAATCAGGACGATAAAGACAGGCGCTGCTGGGTTTCACGGCCCTCCCGATCCACATGGGTGATAAAAATACCGTACTGGCTCACATAGTATTCCAGCGACTGCTCATAGAAGGTCCAGTAAATGGCCCATTCGCCCAGATCGGTATCTGCAATCCGGGTCTGGGTTTTGGCCGGCATTTTACGCAATACCTGTTCCTGCAGCATTGAGCCATCCTCTTTATGCTGTACAACTAATGCGTCCTGCATAAAGATGTCCGCTACATCATCAAACAGTTGCTGTTCATAGGCAGCGACTTCTTCAATCACTTCTTCAACCGGTCGCGGGCACTTCTGGCTAATCGGGCCTTGCACCATATTGCAATAGGCGGCCTGATGTTTCTGAAAGGCACGATTAATTCTAATTTTGATCATGACTTTCCATAGCGCATAAAAGGCCAGAAAAATCAGGAGGATTGCCAGTAATTTTGCCATAAGCCCGCTTACCTCAATGGTTCGGTTCTCATTTCCCAGCGTTTGTTCTCGTGTCTCTTATCTCAGCGCTGGATCATGCCTGATGATGATGGTAATTCCATGCGCTCCTAAAGATGACCTAATCGCATCTGCGCTGCCAAACTGCTGTCTTTTTATTCATTTTGACACAAAACAGTATCAATCCCCCAATAAAAAATTCTCACAACGCCTAAAAAACTGCGTAAATCACAACAAGATTGTCATTTTGTTGAAGGTTTATTTACATTCAAATAGGTGCTTGTTTATGCCTTTACCAACACAATGATTAGATCCGCTCGAATTCAAGATGTCCCGAGCCTTATTCGCGTTTTGCACGACAGTATCCGATCCTGTAGCCTCGATCATCAACATCGTGAAATCAAGATTCAACGCCTGCTCGAAAATAAAAATCAGGAAAATCTGCTGTTACTGATGCACTATAACAACTGCTGGGTGTATGAGCTGCAGCATCAGGTGGTCGGTTTTATTCTGGCCAGCGATCAGGGTGAAGTTTTAATGAATTATGTCGCGCCCGATGTCCAGCAGCGTGGTATTGGCAAACTGCTGCTCAATGAAGTGTTGCATTATTATCAGCAACGCCAAATGAAACGGATTGTGCTAGCCAGCACCCGTACTGCGCTACCCTTTTATCAAAAATATGGCTTTCAGATTCAGCCGCAGGCATTTGAGCCTGTTTTACATATTCCTTTAGTCAAATATCTGGACTAAAGATTTTTCACTGGCTTAATGCCCGGCAATCCTGTACTGATCCCGGCCGGCTTCTTTGGCCAGATACAGCTGCTGATCGGCCGCTTTCATAAATTCCAGTACACTGGCATAGGGCTGCTTGCCAGTCATCCAGGCCACGCCCATACTGACCGTGACATAGTTTTTCGCATCCTGACGGGCAATGTGCTGTATCTGCTCGGCACGAACCGCCTGTAATACCTGCACCATCATCGGCTCTAATAAGGCAATCGGGACATTGTGCAGTATCAAGGCAAATTCTTCACCACCATAACGCGCTACATAGGCATTTTTAGGCAAGGCACGATTCAAGATCAGCACCAGCTGCTGCAAAACCTGATCTCCTTTTAAGTGGCCATAATGATCGTTATATTTTTTAAAATAATCGACATCCACCATCACAAACGCCAGGGTATATTCAGGCTGCTGACAGGTCTGCTCAAAACGTAGCAAAATTTCATCATTCAAGGCACGGCGATTATAGGCACCGGTCAGCGCATCAATTTTTACCTGCAATTCCAGCTTGGCATTTAACTGACTTAACTGGGCGGTACGTTCCTTGACTTTAACATCCAGCGAATTATTCAGGCTCAGCAAACGGTTATTCAGTTTTTCAATATAGGCCGTATCACGCGCATAGTTACGTGCCTGCTGCAGCATAATCAGCAAGGCATACAGACTGGTAGAAATAAACGATAAAGGAATTGATTCAATCAGGTTTAAGGCCAGCAGCAGATCATGAATAAAGCTGCCAAATAGCAGCAATACCGCACATACGGTTAATTTGGAATAGCTCAGTTTCTGCCGCAAAGTTTTGGCAAAACCGTAGATAAAATTGATCAGCACCAGCAGGCTGAATAAAGAACTCCATAACGCCAGCTGTTCCAGCACCATCGGTGGTGCCCACAATGCAGCGACCAGATTAATGGCAATAAGCAGCAGCGCAGCACAATATACCCACCGATGCAAATAACGCTGGTTAAACAGGAACATATAGCTCAAGAAAAATAAAATGGCCAGAAAACTGAACAGATATTGCAGCCGCAATCCCCAAATCCAGTTGATATCGGTAAAAGCGGTATAGGCATACGGGGGAGCAAACAGGTTGTGCAGCGCCAGAAACACAATAAAAATGCCAAATACAAACACTCTTTGTGCATTCGGCAGCATCACCCCACTGAAAAAGGAAAAGACCAGGGTAAACAGTCCAATCCCGAGCACCCCGCCGCTGATCATGGCCACGCTCATCATCAGGCGCTGGTATTGATAGTTTATGGTGCTGCTGAGTCCGATTTTTATTGAATGTTCCAGCCCGCCCCTGGAGTTCTGGAAACTGGAGGCCTGAATCGCCAGGGTAAAAGATTCACTGTCAGCAATAAAATGAGCAAGACGATGACCATTGCCGTTTTCATGGCGGGCAGCATCAGGACCGGCTTCCCCCACACGTGCCAGCGGCTCACCATTTAAATACACCCGGTAGGCACCTTGCTGGCTGGGCATCCAGATCGCAATGCGGCGACCGACAAATTCTTTTGGCAGCTGAAAATGCCCAATAAATGTGCCATAGCCTTCCATTTGGCCGGTCAGTTGCTGAAAAGAAGCCGGTAGATGTACCCGTTCTGCAGTCAGTACTGCACTGGGCTGTTGAATAAACTGCTGATTGTAAAACAGCCATGGGCCATCCAAATTGGTACTGGAACGTTCACCAAACTGCAGGGTCGTAATCAGCTGCTGCTGATAATAGGAGTCTGGTGAGGAATCATAATGTGCTCGTGCCGAAGCAAGGCTGAGTGCACACAGACACAGCCAGGCCATGAACAGGAGAGAAATCCGAAAGTACGCGCGCTGTTCCAATAAAATGATAATCCCTGCAGACATTGGAAAGGAATAATTTTAATGTACTGTGTATTGAAGGGCTTTCAAATTACTTTTTGCACTATTTTTGCACAAGCCGACCAGAGACATCCTGTTCTCCGGTCAGGGGATGTGGAAGGCTTATTCGTCGCGGGTTTTCACGTCAAATAATTCAATTTCAAAAATCAGGTTGGAATTGGCCGGAATAATATTGCCAATTTTACGCTCGCCATATGCCAGATGAGATGGCACGATCAGCTTGCGCTTACCGCCAACTTTCATCCCGAGAATGCCCTGATCCCAACCTTTAATCACACGGCCGGTACCGATCACGGTTTCAAAATAGTTACCGCGGTCAATGGAAGAATCGAACTTGGTACCATCTTCCAGCCAGCCGGTATAGTGAGTGGTAATTAAAGCGCCTTTGACTGCTTCTTTACCCTCACCCACTTTTAAATCAATAATTTCTAATTCTTTTGACATGCGTCTGCTCTCTTCAACCAAATCAATTGTGCATGAGTATAAAAGGAATTGATGACAGCTGCATAATTTAGGCCGCTAAATTGCAGCCGTTTATTGACCTGACACCACAGCAGCAACCGGATGGGTTACTGCAACTGTTCCCATTCAATCACAGCCTGGGCCTGATCGCCAATTAAGGTCCATTCGCCATCCATCACATTTAACTGTAGCTGCATGGTACGTTCACACAGTTGCTGAATTGCTTCGGTAGTGGCGGTAGACAGTTTCCAGACCTGAACATTTTTCAGGGTTTTCAGCTTGCTGGAGCGTTTATACCAGTCATCGACATTGCTGCCATAGGCCACCACCGCCACCTGTTGGCAACGGGCGCTGGCTTTTTTAACCTTGTCTTCATCCGGGCAGCCGACTTCAATCCAGTTTATTAGCTGACCTGTGAGATCTTTTTGCCACAGCGCCGGCTCATCGGTTTCAAACAGGTCTTTGGTGAATTCCAGTGCCTCATCGGCATAGCGGGCAAATGCCAGAATACGCACCATCAGGCGCTCGATGGTTTCAGACGGATGCAAGGCCATGGTGAGCTGATAGTCACCATATTGATGCACATCCATATTGGCAATATTTAAATCTGCTTTATAAATTGTTGCTTTAAGCGCCATACACGTGATCCTCAAATTTGGCGCCTAGCATATCGGATTTTGCTGCCCCGTGCTGAACAGATTCTAGGCAGCATTGTCAATGCGACAGGCCAGCAGCTGTTCCTCAAACGCGCTCCAGTCCCGGGCATTACGATAAATCAGCTCAATCCGGTTATCGGTATTTTCTGGTGATGACTGATAGTTAAATTGCTGCGGATTGAAATTAAAGGTTTTCCAGCCCCGATTGGTGTGAAAAATTGCTTTAATCCGCAACCAGTCCTGCTGCTCACAGAGCAGATCCAGCAATGTATAAAAGTCAAATTGCCAGCGTCGGGAAAATTTCCAGCCCGCCACCGAATACCCCTGCGCCGTTTCCACATAATGATAGGGCAACTGTTTAATTTCCGGCAGCTCTGCCTGTGCCGGCAGTGTGCGTTGCAGCTGCAATAAAGGCTGGATTTTACGCTGGATGCCGACATGGGCCAGATCAATTTCAGCCAATGGCAGCTGACCGTTTTCAGCAGCTAGCCAGCGCGGTGCATAGGCCTGATATTCCTGTTTTAATTTTTCCAGGCCCTGTTCATCTGCCGGCTGCATCTGATCCGGATGTGAAATCACAATAATCTGGGCGGCTTTTAACTGGTCGGTATACAGGTTTTGCTGGGTCCAGTCGGCATCGTGCAAACGTGAACCATCCACCACCGTGACCAAGGCGCGCATGTCCAGATGGCTGTGCCAGTGCGGTTCGGTCAGCTGTTCCAGTAATTGCAGCGGGTGCCCCAATCCGGTGGGTTCAATAAACAGCCGGTCGGGCTTGGCTTCATCTAGCAAGCGTGACAAGGCAATCTGCATTGGTAACTGGCTGCTGCAACATAAACAGCCACCGAGCAGTTCCTTAATTTCAAAACCTTCACTCTGCGGCAAAATCTGCTGGTCGATGCCGATCTGGCCAAATTCGTTCATCAACACCGCCCAGACTTCCTGCTCCGGTTTTTGACGCAGCAACTGCTGTAACAGCGTGGTTTTCCCGGCTCCCAGAAAACCGGAAATAATATGGGTTGGAACGGCGCGTGTCGGTGCAATCAGTTTCACAGGTCTACTCTTTGGCTGGGCAACGTTTGCATGCTATGCAAGATTGCCATGTGGTTCAAGCCAGCACTGCGGCTTTCTGGCTGAGATTTTTTCAGCTTGAGCCAGAAAATGCGCCTACCTTTGCTATCTTTTAGAAAAATTTAATTACATTTATCTGCCCGTAGTTTTTTCCCGTAACACTGAAATATCGGTAGCAATGTAATTTTATTTATCCCGGCATGGGGATAGTTCGAGCTATCTCCTCTGTAAGTTCGCCGATTTTAGATGCAAAAAACGGTAAATTCTTACCCAATTGCTACATTTTCTTCATTCATGTAGAGCCAATGTTAAGCAGATTTTTTGCTTTGTTGCTTCGATTGCTCAATCTACCACTGCGGCATAGCATGAAGCCTGTCCTCGATGCAGGTGATGTGCATACGAGGTCAACTCTAAAATGAATATTAAAGGATGCCCAAAATGAAATTAACTCAAATTTTACTTGCGACCACGTTTGCGGCTGCTACCGCAACCACTTTTGCTGCACCGGCAGCACCAGCGAATACTCAAACTGAAGACAAAGTGATTGTCAGCACCCAGGAACAACCAGCAGCAGCGGCCAATGCCGGTGCAGCAGATCAGCCTGCGTCTGAAGCTGCATCAAGCGATGACAAAGAAAAAACTGCACGTTAATAGTTACCATACTGTGCTTTGCTATTTTTGATGGCAGCACCGTATTAAATACCATTGTGTGAAGGTGAAACCGCTTTGATGCGGTTTCACTTTTTTATGGAAATGGTCTTTTTACTATAGAAATAAATGATCGTAACATCATCCTGAATGATTGTATTTTTATTATAAATATTCATCTAATCAACAAATTATAAAAATCATCTTATTTACTATCCTCTACAGTCCCCCTCTGTTTCCACTATGGCATAACTTGTTGAATCCCTATCTTTCACCGTTAATGGGCGTTAATCTGACGTGATTGATGGACCTCGCGATGAACACAACAAACTATACAACTGAAGTGGCAATTCTGGGTGCCGGTCCGGTCGGCTTAACCATCGCCAACTATTTAAGCAAACAAGGTATTCAGGTGATGGTGGTGGAACAGCTGGATCGCCTGATTGATTACCCACGCGCCATCGGGATTGATGATGAATCGTTGCGGACTATTCAGTCTTTAGGTCTGGTCGATCAGGTCTTGCCGCATACCACGCCCAATCATGCCATGCGCTTTCTTACCCCAAAAGGCCGCTGCTTCGCCGATATTCAACCGCTGACCCGCGAATTTGGTTTCTCGCGCCGCAATGCCTTTATCCAGCCGCAGGTCGATCAGGTGCTGTTAAACGGCTTGACCCAATATGAACAGACCCAAGTGCTTTTTTCCCGGGAACTGACCGAGTTTCGTCAAGATGCAAGTGGCGTGACGCTCAAACTGCATACCCGTGAGGGTCAGCAGGAAGTGATTCAGGCGCAGTATCTGATTGCCTGCGATGGCGGCAACTCTCTGGTACGCCGTCGTCTGAATATTGCCTTTGATGGTAAAACAGCTCCGAACCAGTGGATTGTGATTGATATTGATAATGATCCACTGGCCACGCCGCATATTTATCTGTGCTGTGACCCGGTGCGTCCTTATGTGTCCGCCGCCCTGCCGCATGGCATCCGCCGTTTCGAATTTATGGTGATGCCGGGCGAAACCCAGGAAGAACTGAGCAAACCGGAAAATATCGCCAAGTTACTGTCTAAAGTCTTGCCAACCACCGATGGTATCGAGGTCATTCGCCAGCGTGTCTATACCCACAATGCGCGTATTGCCGAAAAATTCCGTGTCGGCCGGATTTTACTGGCCGGTGATGCAGCACATATTATGCCGGTGTGGCAGGGTCAGGGCTATAACAGCGGCATGCGTGATGCCTTTAACCTGGCCTGGAAAATGGCGCTGGTGATTCAGGGCAAAGCCGCTGCCGAGCTGCTCGATTCATACCAGATTGAACGTAAAGACCATGCCAAAGCCATGATTGATTTATCGGTGATGGCCGGGCATGTGCTGGCACCGCCAAAACAATGGCAAGGTATTATCCGTGATGGTATTTCCTATGTGCTGAATTACATCAAGCCAATCAAACAGTATTTGCTGGAAATGCGCTTTAAGCCGATGCCGAAATATCAGGATGGCGCCCTGTTGCCACAAACCGATAAACACTCGCCGGTCGGTAAAATGTTTATTCAGCCGCAGGTACAACTGGCCTCAGGTGAAACGGTGCTGCTGGATGACGTACTGGGCAATGATTTTGCGATTATCGCCTGGGGGGTTGATCCAAAATGGGGACTGTCTGACAGCAGCATGCAGCAATGGCAGAAACTGGGGGTGAAATTTATTCAGGTAATTCCTGCGGTGCAGCTCAAACATCCACAGCCGAAACACTCTGCAGATGTGATTACCATTGGTGATCTGGGCACAGAAATTCGCAGCTGGTTTGGCAAAACCACAGGCTCGGTGGTAATTTTACGCCCTGACCGTTTCGTTGCGGCGCTGGCAATTCCGCAAACCCTGGAAAGTACCAGTCAGCAACTGTTCCAGAAACTGCATGCCCAATAAGATGAACCCTTCAAAAAACCACGCTCAGGCGTGGTTTTTTGCTATTCGCGCTCATGTTCATGCCGCTGTTTCAATGCTGATCCAGCTGCTGAAACCAGATCACCTGACTTAAGGATGGCCGCTGCGCCGTCCATTGCAGATACGGCCGGAATTCTTCCAGATAAGGAATGGCTTTCAGAGCAATGGCATAGGCCAGCCAGTACGCCAGATACAAATCTGCGGCACTCATACGCTCACCGAGCAAATAGGGGTTGGCCTGCTGCAGTCCCTGTTTTAAAAACGCCATCAGATCTTCCGGCAATCCCATCCCTAAACCGCGTTTATGCTGTTCGAGCTGGGCCTGACTGATCTGGAAATTGCTCAAGTCAATCCATTCGGTTAATGGGCCATGACAGAAAAATAGCCATTTGAAATAGGCGCCGCGCTGCGGATCATCCAGGGCCGGGGCCAAACCTTGTTCAAAGAAATGATCAGCCAGATAGGCAAAAATTGCCGGGGTTTCACTAATAAAAACCGGACCATCGACCAGTAGCGGCACTTTACCCAAAGGATTCATGGCCCGATACTCTGGCTGTTGCAGATCTTCCCAACTGACCTGAATAATCTCGATCTGATCCTGAATCTGCAGCTCCTGTAATAGCGGCATCAGGGTCTGACCACGTGATTGAGGATGCGTATACAGTTGCATGTGGAGTTCCTCGACAGCATCAATGCTTATATTTTAAGCTTGCTGTCCGGCGAGAAACGCTGTTGATTTGTGTCCATCTTTAACGGCTTCACCAGTTTTAAAAAACCGGCTGCGCCGAAATGCAGTTAGGCGTAGCACACGCTTTAGCCAAAATCCATATAAAACTGCGCTTTTAACACTTTTAAAATCAGCTCAATCGCTTCGCTGCGAGGTTGTTTGCGATAGCTGGCATAGAGGCCAATCATCGGCAGTGGTTCCAATGTGTTTTTCACCACAATTTTATCGCCAAGTAGCGGAATCACATAAGCGGGCACCAGACTCCAGCCGACGCCCATCCCGACCAGATTAACGTTCATCAGAATATTGGTGGAATGCTGCACCACATGAATCTCCAGCCTAGACTGCTTTAAAAAGTCCTGAATAATTTTGTACAGCTGCGGTGAGGCGTGCTCATCACTAATCACAAAATCCTGCTGCTGAAAACTTTTGATGCTGATATGTTTTAAGCTGGCCGCCGGAGAATCTTTCGGCACAATCAGGGTCAGTGGTTCATCAAAAATCTGGATTGACTCAAACGCTCCCGATTCATCTGGATAGCGGGTAAAAGCAATATCAATTTCCGCCCGACTTAAGGCCTTAAACTGCTCGGCATCCGGCAGGCTATGAAAATGGATTTTTAAATCGGGAAACTGGGCACGAATATTCGGCATGATATAAGGAAACACTTTCATTTCGGCCACCGGCACAAAGCCGATATTCAACTGTGCTTTTTGCGCCTGTGCCACTTGCCGCGCTTCCTGAATGGCTTTGTCGGCATAGTCCAGACACAAACGCGCCTGCTTTAAAAAGGCCTCGCCTTCTGGAGTCAGTTCCACTTTACGGTTGGAACGCAGCAATAACTGTACCCCGACCTCCTGTTCCAGATCTTTAATTTGCTGGCTTAAAGATGGCTGCACGGTATACATTCTGGCTGCGGCCCGGGTAAAGTTCAGCTCTTCTGCCACCGCAACAAAATAACGTAAATGTCTTAATTCCATGTTGAAGCCTCTTAGGGAGCCTGACGCAAGGTTGGTGTGACCATGGCTTTGTAAAGCAGCAAGGTCAACAGCACCAGCACGGCGCAGAGTAAATAGGTCAGCTGGAAGCCCATCCAGGCAATCAGGATGCCCATCAGCATGGAACCGAGTGCCAGCCCCAGATCAAACAGGGTAAAGAACGTTGAAATCGCATGACCCATGCGCTGTTTATTGACCGTTTGAATGGCCACGGTTTGCAGACACGGAAACAAGGTGCCGTAGCCAATACCAATAAACACCGCCGACAGCCATAAAATCCACGGATTAGATAAAAAGCTGACAATCACCAGTCCCATGGCAAAACATACAAAAGACGGATACATCACCGCACTTGGACCTTTACGATCATAACGCTTGCCGACCCACGGCCGCACCACAATCATGGACACAGCAAAGACCACAAAGAACAGACTGGTATAGGCCAGTAACTGCTTGGCTTCACTATAGGCAGTAATAAAACTGATCACGCTGGAATAGGCCAAGGCAGTCAGCATGGCCACCAGCCCCACCGGAATGACCCGGGTTTCGACAATATCATGCAGGCTCAGCCGGGGTTTCGTGGCAGATGGATCAGACAGATTAGCTGGTTTGACCCGATCATCCTGCAGTTTCAGGCTAAGGCAGAACAGAAAACCCATCGCCATAATCACTGCCAGCACGGCAAACAACACCCGAAAACTGGTGAACTGGATGGTGGTTAAGGCAATTAAAGGCCCAAAAACCACGCCCAAATTGGTCGACATCACAAAATAACCAATGCCCTCGCCTTTACGCGCTTCTGGAATAAAGTCACTGGCCACCGGCACCGCCACCGTGGTTAAAATACTGAACCAGATGCCATGTAAAAAACGCACCAGCAGCAGGCTCCACATGCTGTCAATCCAGATATAGCAAAAGGCAAACAGCACAAAGCACAGCTCAGAACCACGAAAAGACAGTTTCTTGCCCAGCTTTTCCACGATTAAACCGGAAAACGGCCGGATGGCAATCGAGGACACCAGAAACAGGGTCAGAGCCAAACCGGCTTCTTTGACCGTGCCGCCCAGATCATTCATGATATAAATTGGTAATACGGCTAGCAGGGCAAAATAATAAACAAACAGAAACAGGTTATTGAAAAGACACAGAATAAATGCACGATTCCATAATGCAGCAGAACTTTGAGCAGACATAGGCTTAGCGCTCCTGCGCATCAATAAGCGGCTGAACCCGGACTGGTGCCAGCACCATCTCAATCAGCTGCTGAATATAGTCGGCATCGGGCATCCGGTTAAAGAAAATAATCTGGTAATGAATCGGTGCATATAGCGTGTCGAGCATCAGTTCAAACGGATACTGCGCCACAATTTCGCCACGCTGAATCGCCAGCTGAATCAGCTTGCGCATCTGTTCACGCCGTGGCAGCAAATATTCACGAAAAAATGCTGCGGCAGTTTCACGCTGCTCGGCCATCACCACCAGTACCGCCCGCCCAACCTGATGGTTCAGCGCCTGACTCAGCTTAAACAATTGCTGGGTCAGGTTAAACTGCAAAGACTGGCTAAAGTCGAGTTCAAAAATCGAGGCGGTTTGCAGCTTAAAGGCATCGAACACCAGTTCGGATTTATGTTTCCACCAGCGGTAGATGGTCGATTTCCCTACGCCGGCCCGCGCGGCAATATCCTCAATGGTCAGATGGCTATAGTCATACTCTGCCAGTGCCTCGACTACGGCATTTAAAATACATTGCTGCCGCCGTGATGATTTTTCAGTTTCCATACCCAGCCCAAAACGAAACGATACGTATCGTTTTATAATAAGCCAGTTGGTGCCAGATGGCGAATGATTCTTCTGTCGTCTGGTATAAAAAATGTGGCAATAAAAAAGACCTGAAATTTCAGGTCTTTCTTCAACACAGTGAAAGTCAGACTTAAATCGACTTCTTGTAAATACTGCAAGATGGATGAGTACCTTCCTGTAAACGCGCCACTTTACGCTGTTCTGCCGCTTCAAAACGGCAGCGTTTCCAGTCATTGTCCAGATTTAAGGCCGGCACCTGTTTGGGTTTGCCCTGCTCATCAACTGCGACCATGGTAAAATAGCAACTGTTGGTATGACGCACGGTGCGTTTTTGAATGTTCTGCGCTTCGACGCGAATGCCAATTTCCATGGAAGTACGGCCTACATGGTTCACACTGGCCAGGAAAGTCACCAACTCGCCGACATGAATTGGTTCCTTAAAGTTCACTTTATCTACCGAAAGTGTCACCACATAGCTGCCTGAATAACGGCTGGCACAGGCATAAGCCACCTGATCCAGTAATTTTAGAATTGTTCCCCCATGAACATTACCGGAAAAGTTTGCCATATCTGGCGTCATTAACACCGACATGGTTAATTCAGATTGATCTTCTAAGATGGGTTTAAGCTGATCTAATGGGGACATCTTGTTTTCGGCTCTTATAAAAGACAGGATATGTGAATATTATTATATCGTTTTTAACACAAATTAAATGTTCAATTCGGCAATAAAGTCATCATTATTATTTATGGTGATTGGGGTATTATTTAGAAAAATATATAGTGTTTTGTGCTATTACTTGAATTTTCAATTATTTATCCACATCCCGACACCACTTGAACAGGCTTTCAGCAGGTGCGTCAGGAGGTGGATTTTTTCCATTCGGGCCGATGAGCTCAGCCCAAAATTGGACTTTTACTGCCTGAGTTTTTAAGCCGGGTTGATATGACGCAACATTTCCGGCGACACATGACCATAATTTAAAACATTTTGTGCATCGAGCTGGGCTTCAATTTCATAGGAACCATCGGCATTAATTTTTTTAATGGTAAAAATAATTTGTTCCATGCTGGCCAGTTGTACAGATTGTCCAATGTGTAATTGCTTCATGCTCATGCCCTGCTCAGTTTTAGCTTCTAAGATAAATCATTATATTCTAATGCGGCCAGTATAAGAGCTTTATTAACAATAGGTAAACTTAAATAGCTGAATTAAAATACACTTATATATAAACTTTAAATATTAATCGCAACCTTTTGAGCATGAATCGAAATACCTTTATTGAATAACATCAGGCAATTAACGCCAAAAGCAAATTGCAATATGAGCATTCTTGCCATTTTTATTCGACTTAAGTTATAGAAAAAAACCGGCAGCATTCTAGCGCCCCGAATGTGTATCAACAGTATTTTGTTGCAGGTTATAGGTTTGAATCCGGTGACCATCGGCATAGCCTTTATGCTGATAGACCTGCGAAATCTGCCCCAGCTTGCCATAGGCGGCGACCACACCGGCCTGCATGGTGGCTTCGCGGCCCTGCACATCAAAAATATGTGCTTTTTCGCGTAAATCTGGCTGAATCACAATATCGGCATGTTTCAGCTCTTCCTGAGCCAGATGCTTCTGCATGATATTAATATTCTGGTTAAACAGCCCCCAGACATGGCTGGTTTCGGTATACATCGGCTGGGCCAGAATATCGACCGCAATCACAATGTCCGCACCCAGTTCGCGGGCGACATTTACCGGTACCGGACTGACCAATCCACCATCGACATATTCGGCATCGGCAATTCGGGTTGGAATAAACATGCTTGGAATTGACACCGACGCCCGTACCGCCTGTCCGGTATTGCCGGCATTAAACACCACTTTCTTGCCCTGTTTTAATTCAGTGGCCACCACATACATCGGAATTGGCATCTGCTCTAACGGCAACTGGTTGACCTGCGTATTGACATAGTTCTCGACTTTTTTGCCATCGAAGAAACCTTTCATATCCAGTTTGATGTCACGGACATCATTGGCTTTCATGTTCAGGGCAATCTGACGCAGCTCATGCGCACTTTTGCCGCTGGCATAAATCGACCCGACTATACTGCCGGCACTGGTCCCGACAATAAAATCTGGACGGATGCCATTTTGTTCCAGCACTTCAATCACGCCAATATGGGCATAACCGCGCGCGCCGCCGCTGCCCAGTACCAAGGCAATGACCGGGTCCTGTCCGGTATATTGCGGCAACGTTTTAAAATTCATGCGTGCGTTCTGCTGGCTGGCCTCTGCCATTGCCGGGGTTGCCATTAATTGGGAGGACACCCGCTGATGCTGTTCTGGCAGATGCTGACAGGCGCCTAAGGTCAGCATGACTGCCCCCATCACACTGATAAAGCCAAGATTTTTATTCAACATGGATTCCTCGATCTGAACTCGACAGACCTGCTGTAGTCTAAGGAGATTTTCTGCAGTGCATTGTTTAAATTCGTTAAACTGTCATCTATTCAGTTTAAACTTAAGTCAGGTTTTTTAAAATTCTAGCCAATGTCTTCTTTATCTTATTCACAGATTTTTCTGATTTTCTTTAAGCTGGGATGCTTATCTTTCGGGGGACCAGCCGCGCATCTGGTGTTTTTTCACCAGACTTTTGTGCAGCGTTTACACTGGCTCAAAGATGAAGACTATGCCCAGGTCGTCGCTTTAGCGCAACTGTTACCCGGCCCGACCAGCAGTCAGGTCGGACTGGCCATTGGCTATTTAAAACGTGGCTATTTAGGCTCGGTGGTGGCCTGGCTGGGTTTTACCCTGCCCTCGGCCTTGCTGATGACCCTACTGGCCTTTATCGGTCAGCAGTTATTCCCGTGGATCAGTTCGGCGTATTTTCATGCCATTCAACTGATTGTACTGGCGGTGGTGTTCTGGGCCTTCTGGCAAATGCTGCAAAGCTTTTGCAAAAGCTGGTGGCAATACCTGCTGATGCTTGTGTCTGCGCTCATGATCTGGTTCCTGCCACTGTCATATAACCAGATTCTGGTGATTGTGCTGGCTGGTCTGGCAGGCATGTGGATTGCCAAAGCACAACCTCAAACTGGTAGTAATACCGCACCGAGTTTTCAGCTGGAACAGCGCAGTTTCGGCTCGACTACACTCTGGCTAATCTTATTTATCTGTCCGTTTCTGCTGCTCGGTGCGCTGAACTGGACCAATCCGAATCTGCTGGCTGAAGGCTTTTTGGGCTTTTATCAGTCTGCTGCACTGGTCTTTGGTGGTGGGCATATTATTTTACCGCTGCTGCATCAGGACTTTGTCAGTACCGGCATGATCTCAGCCCAGCAGTTTGATTTAGGCTATGCCTTTGCTCAGCTCATGCCCGGTCCTTTATTCAGCTTTGCCAGCTATGTCGGCTATTTTCTGGATTTAACTGCCTATCCGGTGCTGAACGCGATCATTGCCACCATCGCCATTTTCCTGCCCTCGTTCTTTCTGATTTTTGCTACCCTGCCGCATTGGTCCTGGCTGATGCATCAGGACAAAATCAAACATGCGGTGATTGGTATTAATGCCGCGGTGGTGGGTTTATTGCTCGCGCTCATTGTTGATATGGGACAGGATTATTTAACATCAGTGCTGGATCTGGCGTTTGTGATGTTTGTGATTGTTTTACTGAAAAGCAAACTGCCGGTGTGGGTCAGCCTGATTGGTAGCTTTGGCGTGTATATGGGTTTGCTGTCTTTGCTGAGCTAACGCATCTAAAAGAATATTCTCTTGATAAAACAACAGCCTCATGATGAGGCTGTTGTTGTTTGCATTACCAGATATCGGAATTAACCCGGTCTTTAAATTTAGGATGATTGTCCAGTTTAAATTCCGGCTCTTTCACGCCACGCTTCAGCTGTGCTTTGAAGTCTTTTAGCAACATCAGCACAAATGGCGTCAGCAGTAAAATGGCAAACAGGTTGATGGTGGCCATCACGCCCATAAACAGATCGGCCATCGACCAGATCAGTGGTACGGTGGCAATCGCGCCGAAATACACCATAAACAGCACCAGCAGACGGAAAATCAGCATGATCTTGCGGTTGTTGTTAATGAACTGCACGTTACCTTCGGCATAGGCGTAGTTCCCAATAATCGACGAATAAGCAAACATAAACAGGATAATGGCCAGGAAGTCATCGCCCCAATGGCCAATCTGGCTTTCCAGCGCCATCTGGGTCAGGGTCACCCCTTCAAAACCGGCATTCTGATATAAACCGGAAGACAAAATGATGATTGCGGTACATGAACAGACAATAAAGGTGTCCACGAATACGCCCAGCATCTGTACCAGTCCCTGATTGACCGGATGTTTTACATCCGACACAGCAGCCGCGTTTGGTACAGAACCCATCCCCGCTTCATTGGAGAACAGACCACGCTTGATGCCCATCATCATCGCCATCGACACCATCGCCCCAAAGAAACCACCGGCAGCGGCATCAAACTCAAAGGCCTTGCTGAAAATCAGGCGGAAAATATCCGGAATAATCGGTATATTAATCACTGCGATATATAGCGCCACCACGAGATATAACAGCGCCATAATCGGGACAAACTTCTCTGCGACTTTGGCAATACGTTTAATCCCGCCAAAAATAATCATGGCGGTCATGACGACCAGAACCAGCCCCAACCAGGACAGTTCAAAACTGAATGCACCCATTGGCACAGTCAGATTGGCCTGATTCCAGCCCCAGGCATGTGATGTGGCACTGATAATCGAGTTGGCCTGCACCGCGTTAAACACGAAACCGTAAGTTAAAATCAGGGCAACCGCAAATACTACACCCAGCCATTTCTGTTTCAGGCCTTGGGTAATGTAATAGGCCGGACCACCACGGAACTGATGGTTGCTGGTATCACGCACCTTAAATAGCTGCGCCAGTGAAGATTCGACAAAGGCCGAACTCATGCCTAAAAATGCGGTAAACCACATCCAGAACACCGCACCCGGACCACCAATCGCAATCGCAATCGCAACACCGGCAACGTTACCGACCCCGACCCGACTGGCCAAACCGGTCACAAGGGCCTGAAATGGGGTAATCCCATAACTGTCTTCGCCTTTTTTACGGCTCGACCTCATGGCTTTAATACTGTGCCAGAACAGGCGAATTTGTACAGCGCCGGTGATCAGGGTATAAAATATCCCGACACCGACCAGAAAGATCACCAGAAAATCCCACAGCGGGGTATTTAGAAGCGTCACCCAGGACATTAGGGTTTCATTTAATTGTTCATTCATTTTTTCGCACCCTTTGCTGATTGAGTCATCCTAAAAAGAAAAGCCTTTTAACAAGGCTTTTCCACTCAAATTACTTAAACAAAAAACTTAAGAATGACTTGAATGACAGTCGCATTAATCAAGTCGACAAAGAAAGCACCACACAGCGGTACAATCAGGAAGGCTTTATGAGAAGCACCGTACATATTGGTAATGGCCTGCATGTTGGCAACCGCAGTAGGTGTTGCACCCATACCAAAACCACAGTGACCCGCAGCCAGTACAGCAGCATCGTAGTTTTTACCCATAACACGGAAGGTAATGAAGGCCGCATACAAGGCCATGGTGATGGTTTGCGCGCCTAGAATGACCATTAGCGGGCCCGCCAGATCTGCCAGTTGCCATAATTTCAATGACAGCAATGCCATCGCCAAATATAAAGACAATGATGCATTACCAAATACGTCAATCGCACGGTCAAAAATAGTGACTTTGAAAATACCTTCTAATACGTTACGCAGAATTACCCCACCAGCCAAAGCCCAGACGAAAGTTGGCAACTCAAACAGCGTACCTTTGGCATAACCAGTCATAAACTCGGCAAAGGCCAGACAGGCTGCAAATAAACCTAAAGTGGTAATGGCATTGTCTGCGGTAATTAAACGCACCTGATGCGGATATTCAAATGGTACAAACTCACCCGGTACCGGTTCAACTGGCGTATTGTCACGCTGTTCAATTTGCGCATCGGTACTTGGTGTAGCCAACTGATAACGGTTGATCAGCAGTTTGGCCAATGGCCCACCAATAATACCGCCAATAATCAGACCGAAGGTCGCACTGGCCATCCCCAGGGCCAAAGCCCCCTGAATACCATGTTCAACCTCAAGGATTTCACCCCATGCACCCGCAGTCCCGTGACCACCGGTTAAGGTAATGGAACCGGCAATCATACCAATTAGCGGATCAATGCCCAATACTGTCGCCAGACTAATCCCGACAAAGTTTTGTACAATGATGAATAGTGAAATTGCGATCAGAAAGATCACCAGACCAATACCGCCTTCACGCAGTTTGGCAAAGTTGGCACTTAAACCGATGGAGGCAAAGAAAATCAGCATAAAACTGGTTTGTAGCGCACTACTGGTGGTAATGCTATAGCCCCAGAAATTGTGCACGATTAAAGACACCACCGCAGCGACCAAACCGCCCGCGACAGGTTCCGGGATGTTGTAACGTCTTAGAAAATCAATATTGTTAACTAAAAAACGTCCCAAAAGGAGAACGATTACAGCCGCAATTAAGGTGTAAAACGCATTAAAAGTAAATTCCATGGCAATATCCATTTAATATGGTCAATGCTTATTGTTTTCCGGTTCTGATTATTTAAACCTGATGATATAAGCACCTTTTATGATAAGGCTGCCCTGTTTAATTTAAATAAACGGGAAAACTCTGCAATATGAATAATGTAAATCAGAAAAAGTTCTGAGTTGGCGAAGAAGCATCTGAGCTGGAGCGCAAGACTCAGCGTCGCTCCTCAAATTCATATCAACCGGCACTGCCTGAAAAAGAGGGAGTGAAAAATAAAATACAGACACTTCAGTGGCAGGGTAATGTCAGGCTGAAATCTCTGAATAGGCTTACTATAGAAAGATAATCTCATATAGGCTCCTAAACATAGAAAATGCATTGCTTCATGTAGCCAACAAATACATCTTAATTCATAGAAAAAGCTGAACAATACAGCTTAAAAAATCGCACATTATGCATCTTTTTCTCTAAAAATCTTTATTTTTTTAACGCTATTCGCTATTAGTCTAACTTATTGCTTTTAACTATAAATTTAAGCAACTGAATTTAAAATTGTTTTTTTAAAATTGGTAAATAAAAAAAAGAGGTGGCAAGCCACCTCTTTTTGGGTTCAGCACTTAGAAGTTATAACGTGCCATTAAACCAAAACGGTTGTCTTTAAACGTTTCACCTGCAAAGGTTTCACGCTCACCGTTGATATATTCAATACCCAAATCAACCGGTTTTACTGGCGAATAAATGAAGTTTAACCATGCTTGATACACTTCTTTATTTGCATCTTCATTTAAGGCTGCGTAGTCTGTGCCATCATCTGCAAAAATAGCACCATAACCGAGTGTTGAACGCAGGTTTGGCGCAAACTTATAGGTTGCACCGACCTGGAAAGCAGTAAACTCATTTTGTTCAATATTTCTGCCGTCTAAACTGTAAGCCGTATTCGAACCATATAAATAATTACTATTGCCAACTACATGAGAGACATCTGCTGAAATTTTTAAAGGTTCTGTCACCTGATAGTGCGCACCAGCAGCTACACCCCAACCTGTTTTATCATCATTTGCAGTTGTTGATTTATAATTTTCAACCATAGCACGTGCTGAGGCTGCACCTTTACCATTCGCAAAACCTTGAGTGACTTTAGCAGTTAACACTGGCAAACGATACGTTAAACCTGTACCAGAACTATCCCCTTCTTCAGCAGAAACCAGCAGTTGAGTGGCTGGTGCCAGTTTATGGCTATAACGCACTTGTGGAATACGGGTAATACCACCGCCGACGTTGGTACCAAAGTCAATCATTTCTGGTGCATGGTTTGACAGGAAGTTAGAGGTAGTTTGACCCAATAACCAGTTGTCCAGCGTTAAATATGCATGACGGATACGTAATGCATCGTTGGTTCCAGCAAAGTCAACTTCAATTTTACCGCCCACTTTACGGTCACCTACTGGTGAAGAGAAATCGAGACCTAAACGTGTAGTTTTTGGGGTTGCACGTAATTTGTCTTTAGCAGCACCTGTGCTGGTATGTACCGAGTTGAAGTCATTGTCTGCACCTTCAACAATATAGTTGGCATCACCACGCACAAAACCGTACAGATTGACTTCAGCACCGCCCTTCGACTTTAAGGAAAATGGTGAAGCCGATTTTGCTGCAGGTGCCGGTTGCGCCTGAACTTGCTGAATCTGGACTTGTTGCTGTTGCTGAACCTGTTGCTGCTGTTGAATTAAAGCTTTGAGTGCTTGTACTTCCTTGCGTAATTCTTGAATTTGTTGTTGTTCAGTGCTTGCCGCCTGTACCGTAGACGCCATTGCTGCTGTAATTGCGACCGCTAATGTTTTTGTGATAAGTGAAGTTTGGATTTTACGATCCATGGGTTTCTCCAGAGTAAAAAATAATGCGCATCCGTGCTCTTTTAAGACATTTTAAATACTGACTCAGATGGCAAGCATCCCTGATTTAAATGTCATTTAATCATCACACTTTTGCTATTTATCAAATAATTAAAAGTCTTATCGATAAGAATTACACAAAACTGTAATCGTTTTATGCTTTCAATCTAACAATTAATTTATTTTATTAAAATCACTTTTAACGTATAAGGATAAAGGACTGATCAATTTTTCTAATTCTCGTTTGTAAAAATATCGAATTATCATAGTTTTATCGAAAAGCAAAAGTTACCCACCCGGTTAAATATTAGACTATTGTATATAGCAACAGTTGATTAGAACATAAACATTTTAAGGGATTTTTCATGGATAAAGGACTAGTACAACTGGTCGATCAGGCCATTAGCTCGCGTCATTCAGTGCGCGCCTTTTTAGATCGGCCGGTCGATCCGCAAATGATTAAAGATATTCTAAGCGTGGCCAGCCGCGCACCATCCGGCACCAATATTCAGCCGTGGAAGGTGTATGTGGTGACCGGTCAAAAGCGTCAGGAACTCATTGATCGGGTCTGTCAGGCACAAACTGAACTGTATTTACATCCTGAACGTGCGGCCGATTATCAGGCCACCTTTTCCTATTATCCGGAACAATGGTTCTCGCCGTTTATTGAGCGGCGCCGTGAAAATGGCTGGGGGCTGTATGGCCTGCTCAATATTGGAAAAGGCGAAAAACAGAAGATGGCCGCGCAGCATCTGCGTAATTTTCAGCTGTTTGATGCACCGGTAGGCCTGTTTTTCACCCTGCATCGTGACCTGGAAATTGGTTCGAAAATGGATCTTTCCATGATGATGCAAAACGTGATGATTGCCGCCAAGGCACGCGGGCTGGACACCTGCCCACAAGCCGCCTGGAATAGTTTTCATCGCATTGTACTGGAGGTCTTAAACGCCCCGGCCGATGAAGAACTGGTCTGTGGTATGGCCCTGGGTTATGCCGATCCTGAGCATATTGTAAATAGCTTTATTACCCCACGGGTACCGGTCGAAGAATTTGCCGTGTTTATAGAATAATTGTTTAGCTCTGGCCCTCACGCTGCAACAGCTTAAAGAGCAAAGAAGAAACCGCCCGGGTTTCTTCTTTTTATTTATAAGAATGAATCGGGGTTAGGCTGTTTTTAATTTCCGCTCCCGATGCATGATATACATCGCACTCACCCCAATCAGAATAAACAGCAGCATCACACTGCCCATATTTAATAAAGCATCCCAGATCAGTACATTCAACATTAAGCCGCCAATTAAACCGCAGCTAAATTGCATACTGCCCATAATCGCACTGGCTGTACCGGCACGGGCACCCTGCTCCGACATCGCCAACGCCATGGCATTGGGGCCGGTAAAACCAATTCCGGCCACGGCTAAAAACAGCCCGGCAAAAACCACAACAATCGGGGCATGACTCATCAGCCCGGCGATGACCAGAATTAGCGCGCCAGTGCCCTGCACCGTACCGCCTATTTTTAAACGGGTCATTAGAGAACTGCGGGTTGCCAAATGCTTGTTTAAGGTCGAGACCAGCATAATACCGACCGCATTGGCACCAAAAGCAATCGAAAACTGCTGCTGGTTCAGGCCATAACCATCCATCAGAACAGCGGCAGAACTGCTGATATAACAGAACATCGCCCCACCGGTAAAACAGCCGGCAATCATCGGTAAATAAAAACTGCGGTCCTTAAAAATCGCCAGATAGAGGGTCAGCACCTGATAGAAATTCAATTTCAGACGGCGCTCTGGCGGCAAGGTTTCCTGAAAGAAAAAATGAACACATAACCAGCAGACTAAACTCATGATGGCCAGACAGACAAAAATCGCCTGCCAGTCAAAAAAGCTCAGCACAATCGCCCCCAGACCCGGCGCAATAATGGGCGCAATGGCGGTCACAATCATCATGCTGGAAAAAGCCTGCGCGGAGGCCTGCATATCCAGCCGGTCACGAATTGCCGCACGGGCAATTACCACCCCAACACAGCCCCCTAAGGCCTGCAACACCCGCGCCGCAATCAGGCTCCATTCATCCTGGGCATAAACACAGAGCAGACTGGCCAAAAAATACAGTCCCAAACCAAAATACAGTGGGGTTTTACGGCCAATCCGGTCACTTAAAGGACCATAAATTAACTGTCCAATTGCCAGGCCCAGAAAATAAGCCGGCAGACTGTTGGCCACCATTTGCGTGCTGACGCCAAAATCATCTGCCATTTGGGGCAAGGCCGGCAGATACATATCAATCGACAGCGGACCAAGCGAGGTCAGCAATGCCAGCAGTAAAATCCAGGAAGATGGATACTGCTGCTGCGGGCTTGCACTGGCATGGGAATCGGACATATTCATATTTCTTTTTTAAATGACTGATTTAAAGACAAGGTACACAGTCCATAGTATTATTTCAGGGTACTGAAAGTGAAGTTTCACATAATTGCTGCCCGCTGCATAGCATCTGGCTTCGTTTAAGGAACAGTCTTGAAATCCTGGCTCACACGTCTCAAACACATTGCCTACAACACGGCCTTTATCTATAACATCCGGATGATGATCGCCTTTGCCGGCACCGCCTTTGTTCCTTATCTGCTCGGCTATCAGCTGGCCACCATTCCGCTAACCTTGGGCGTGGTCGCAGCCGGTTTAAGCGATATTGATGACCGCTTCTCTTTAAGAATCCTGAACCAGACTTATACCTATATCGGCTTTTTTATTACCGCCGCCTCCATTCAGCTGCTGTTTCCACATCCGGTGCTGTTTGCCATTGGCCTGATTATCTCCTGTATTGGCCTGATTCTGCTCGGTTCTCTGGGCCGGCGTTATGCCACCATTGCCTATGGCTGTCTGGTGATTTCGGTTTATGCCATGCTCGGTGTGGACCTGTTTGAAGACTGGTACACCCAGCCAGCCTTGCTGGTGGTTGGTGCAGTCTGGTACGGGCTGATTTCCACCATCAGCTTTTTACTGTTTCCGGTACGGCAGCTACAAGACAAACTTTCGCAAAGCTATGCCTCGTTAGGCGATTTTCTGTTTGCCAAATCCAATCTGTTTGATGTCGATATGACACCCGGCAGCTATCAGCAAAGCCTGATTGACCTGTCAATGGAAAACGGCAAGTTGATTGGCCTGTTTAATGAACTGAAAACCGCGCTACTGACCCGTTTAAAAGGTGACCGCGGCCAGAAAGATACCCGCCGCAGCCTGCAATATTATTTTATTGCCCAGGATATTCATGAACGTGCCGACTCTGCGCATATTGACTATCAGAAACTGGCCAAAATTTTTGAGCACAGCGACATTCTGTTCCGTTTCCAGCGCATTCTGGCGATTCAGGGCAAAGCCTGTAAAGATTTAAGCGAAAGTATCCTGAAGCGTGAACCTTATATTCACAGCAAACGCTTTAAACATGCCTTTGAAAACCTGAAACATTCGCTGCAAAAGCTGCGTAGCGAACAGCAGTATGATCAGGTCTGGGTCAATGCCCTGTTTGCCCTGTATCAGAACCTTAAATCTATTGACGCGCAGTTACGCAACCTGGAAACCGAGCGTTATATCAAGCTGGATAAAACCAAACATATTGAAAACCAGCTTAAAGATGATGACCTGAAAGGCTGGGATGATATGGTCATCCGCATCAAGCAGCATTTAACTCCGGAATCGGTGCTGTTCCGGCATGCCATTCGATTATCGGCGGTGCTGCTGATTGGCTATATTTTTGTCCAGGTCACCAATATTGAATACGGCTACTGGATTTTACTGACCGCACTGTTTGTGACCCAACCCAACTTTAACGCCACCAAACGCCGCTTACGCCTGCGGATTGTCGGCACCCTGGTCGGGATTCTGGTCGGTTATAGCATCTTATATTTTATTCCGTCGGTCGAAGGTCAGCTGTTGCTGCTGGTAGTCAGCGGAATTCTGTTCTTTGAATTACGCAGTAAGCAGTATGCCCAAGCCACCGCCTTTATTACCATTCTGGCGCTGATTAACTTTAACCTCGATGGCATGGGCTTTGCCGCCGCCCTGCCGCGTATGATTGATACTTTAATTGGCTGTGCACTGGCCTGGTTTGGCGTCAGCTTTATTTTCCCGGACTGGAAATTCCGCCGTTTACCGCGCACCATTCGCCGTGCCTTAAATGCGCAGTGTGATTATCTGACCGAAGTGGTCGAGCAATACAAAACCGGGCGCAATAACGGCCTGACCTATCGCGTGGTACGCCGTGCAGCGCATAATACCGATGCCGAACTGGCCTCGCTCATTTCTACCCTGGCCACTGAGCCGGATTTTGATGCCTCGCAAAAAGCCCAGGCTTTTGAATTGCTGTGCCTGAATCATACCTTTATCAGCTATATTGCCGCGCTGGGCGCACACCGGGAAAAAATTGAAGATCCGGAGATTTTAACCCTGCTGGATAAAGCGCTGGAAGATATTCGCGGTGCCTTGCTGAACGATGAAGTACCGGATCTGTCTTCGCAAAATATGCTGCATACCATCCGGCAGCGTTTAAGTCAAAATCATCAGGAAGATCAACAGGGATTGATTATTTTGCAGCAGTTATCGCTGATGCTGACCATCCTGCATCAACTGAGTCAGCTGAAGCAGAGTTTAAGCCATGACCGTGATCAGAATGCCACCGAACTGGCCTCGTTATAATTCGGATGATTTTGCAACAATAGACTCCTGAAATGCTGTAATTAATGCTAAACTTTTCTGAGTTTGAAATTTGTTAGTTCCACTATGACCGCGAAAAATTTATACGCTTATACTTTACAGCCTGTGAACTACGACATTAGCGAAGCCGAGCAACGTCATGCCCAGCTTTTAATTTGGCGTAGCACCAACAAAATTGGCACCAAAGCCTGGGCGATCATGGGCATTATTACAGCCCTGTCTATTCTGGGGATTATCCTGATCAAGAACTATTCCACCATTTTCTGCTGGGTGGCTCTGGTCTGTGTGGTGCTGTACTTCCTGATCCGTAAATTCGGTCTGGAATGGTATGCCAAACGCAAAATGAATGAATTTCCGGTACAGGAAATTAAAGGCATCCGTCTAGGCGTACAACCGCATGGCATCATCATGCGTCAGCAAATGGGCCTGCAAGAAGGCATGGGCGCGATTAGCTGGAAAGACATTTATGAATGGTATTCTACCCCGGATTTCATTCTGGTGAACTTTACCGTCAAAGGTCAGCAAGGCGCTTATATCTTGCCAAAACGTCTGGATTCTAAAAACTTTTCTTTTAAAACCATTCGTAAGCACCTGCTTGAATCTGTAGGTGAGCCAAAACAGCTTTAAGCCTGTAAGCTCAAAAAAACCTCCACCCTGCTGGAGGTTTTTTTATCCGGTTTGTACCAATCTAAATGATAATGAGAATAAATATTATATTCAAACTCTATTCCATCTCGCTATTCTTCAGTTATAATTTCGCCCATTGTTCTCTTCACACTGCTGCTGTATTGCTATGCTTAAAAAAATATTTTTCCAGCTGCACTGGTTCCTTGGAATTAGTGCAGGCCTGATTCTCGCACTGATGGGTGTTACCGGTGCGATTTATTCCTATGAACAACAAATTCTAAAATGGATGAATCCGGACAGTTATACCGTGCAGGTCGAAAACCGGGCCAAGCTCACCCCGGCGGAAATCTATCAGCATTTTCAGCTGACTCAACCTGAAACCAAAATTAATAGCATTACTATCGCCTCCGATCCGGCAGCATCTTCGAGTGTCAATATTGCCAAAGAAGGCGCACGTCGCGGCCAGAATGTGCTGATTAACCCCTACAGCGCAGAAGTGTTACCCGAGATTAAAGGCCGTGAATTTTTCCAGTTTATCCAGCAGTTACACCGTAACCTGACCGTTGGCCCTGTCGGCAAGCAGATTACCGGCGCCTGTGCCTTGATGCTGATTTTCTTTGTCTTGAGTGGTCTGTATCTACGCTGGCCGAAAAAGCATTCGGTAAAACAGTGGTTCTTTGTGAAGCCGAAACTTAAAGGCCGGAACTTCATCTGGGATTTACACGCCGTTGTCGGCACCTGGGTGGTGATTTTCTACCTGATTCTGGCCTGTACCGGTCTGTACTGGTCCTATGACTGGTGGCGTAATGGCATGTTCAAGGTGCTGGGCGTAGAGCGTCCACAACCGCAAATGCAGGCCAATGCCGCGCCGCAAGGTCAGCGTGGTGCGCCGCAAGGTCAGCGTGGTGCGCCGCAAGGCCGTGAACGTGGCGAAGGTGCTGCGCGTGAAGGTCGTGGTGAGCGTGCGGAAGGACTGGATTCGCTGCAAATGCAGGCGGTATTGAACCAGACCTGGACTGGCGTACAGGCACAACTGGGACGTGACTACTCAACCATGACCCTGAACCTGCCCAAACAGGCCAATGGTGAAGTCAGCCTGAACTTTGTCGATGCAGTACCGCAGCATGAACGTGCCCGCAATAGTGCAACCTATAACTATCAGACGGCCAGCCTCACCGACATCAGCCTGTATGAAGATAAAAAACTCAATGAAAAAATCATGAGCAGCATGTTACCGGTTCACCGTGGCAGCTTCTTTGGTCCGGTGTACCAGTTCTTTGCCATGGTCGCTTCCCTGCTGATGCCGCTGTTCTTTGTCACCGGCTGGATGCTGTATCTGAAACGTCTCAAGCAGAAGAAACTGACCCAGGCAGCACGGAATAGCGCAAGCGCCGTCACGGTTGATCCAAATGCCAAACCGTGGCTGATTGCCTATGCAACCCAAACCGGCGTGGCGGAACAGCTGGCCTGGCGTACTGCGACCAGTTTGCAGGAAGCGCGTCAACCAGTGACCGTGAAACCGGTACAGCAATTGAGTCTGGAAGATCTGCAATCGGTAGAACAGGTGCTGTTTGTAGCCAGTACCTATGGTACCGGTGAAGCACCTGATTTAGCCTCCAGCTTTGACAAGAAAATCCTGAGCAGCTCGGCCAATTTACAGCATCTGCGTTATGCGGTACTGGCGCTGGGCTCCAAGGAATATCCGGACAGCTACTGCAGCTTTGGTCATAAAATTGATCAGTGGTTACAACGCAATCAGGCGCAGCCTCTGTTTGCCACCATTGAAGTGGACAATGCCAGCAATGAAGATATCCAACGCTGGAATACAGCACTAGCTCAAGCCACCCAGCTTGAATTGCAAGGCATGGACATTCACAAGACCTTTGACAGCTGGATTCTGAAACAGCGTGATCTGCTCAATCCGAACAGTCTGGGGGCACCGGCCTATAATATCGAGCTGGCGCCGCAACACGAAGCACACTGGGAAGCCGGTGATATTGCCGAAATCCAGCCAGGGAACAGTCCTGAGCGTCTGGCAGCCTTCATACAACAGCATCAGATTCAGCCGGGTACCCTGCTAGATTCGACCGGTGAACCGATTGAACAGGCACTCTGGGACAAAGACCTGACGGTTGAAATCGAGCCGTTTGCCAATCTGGAGCATTTACTGGAACAGTTACCGACCCTGCCTGCACGTGAATATTCGATTGCCAGCATTCCATCGCAGCAGATTTTGCGTCTGGTGGTCCGTCAGCAATCCGATGCCCAAGGTCAACTGGGCCTTGGTTCGGGCTGGCTCACCCAGCATGCGCCGCTACAGAGCAGTATTGCCCTGCGTATTCGCACCAATGAATCGTTCCACCTGATAGATGACAACCGTCCAATCATCTGTATTGGTAACGGGACTGGTATTGCCGGACTGATGAGTCTGTTACAGGCACGCATCCGTCATGACTATACCCAGAACTGGCTAATTTACGGTGAACGTCAGCGTGCGCACGACTTTTTCTATGAAACTATTGTGTCTGCATGGCAAAGCACCGGCATGTTGCAGCGTCTGGACGTGGCCTTCTCGCGTGATCAGGAACAGAAAGTTTATGTACACCATAAATTGCGTGAACAGGCCGAAGAACTGCAACGCTGGATTGAGCAAGGTGCCGTGATTTATGTCTGCGGCAGTATTGATGGTATGGCCAGCGATGTTGACCAGACCCTGATTGAACTGCTTGGTGAAGCGACGGTGGATCAGTTACGCAGTGAAGGCCGTTACCGCCGTGATGTCTACTAAGTTTAGTTAACTTGCTGAAAACTAAAATTGAAAAAACCGGACTTGATGTCCGGTTTTTTCATCTTGATCTTTTATAATCTGCAGATACATCACGCTATTTATGATCATTCCGCCATGCAGAGTCACAGCCACGCCCCACTGAAACGTCTTCTGAGCCTGATGGCTGCAATTCTACTACTGGCCAATGGTCTGTGGTTGCTCAGTCTGAACAGCTTTCATTTTGGTACCCTGCTGCCGATGCTGTTCGGTGCAGCACTGTTCATTTATGCCTTGGCTTATGTTCTGCTACAGCGCTGGATTCGACAGCGCCCGATCTATCAACAAGGCTGGCGTTTAGTATGGGGTGCTTTCTGGATCTGGCTACTCAGTGTAGCGCTGTTCTTTGGCTACTTACACTGGCAAAGCCTGCATAGCCAACCCAATCCAAATACGCAGGCGATTCTGATTTTAGGCGGGGGAATCCAGCACAACCAGCCGACGCCGACCTTGGCCAAACGCCTAAATGCAGGTGCCACGTTGGCCAAGCAGCTGCCACAAATTCCCATTATCGTCAGTGGTGGCGCCGCTTTTGGGAATCAGTGGACCGAAGCCGAAGTGATGGCGCACTATTTAACAGAGCAGCATCATCTTCCGAAAACACGAATTCTATTGGAAGCACGCAGTACCAGTACCGCTCTGAATTTCCACAATTCCAAGGCCTTGCTGGTACAACACGATATTCAGCTCAGTGATCCGATTGCCGTGGTGACCAGTGATTTTCATTTACCGCGTGCACTGGCGATTGCCCGCAAACAGGGCTATCAGCAGCCCTTGCCCTATAGCGCTCCTACACCACTCTATATTCGCTATAACTCCTGGTTACGCGAATATTTTGCTTATGTAAGTGGTTGGCTACTCAATGAATATTAATACCCAATAAATATTAATTAAGGCGAATGGAACGTGGCGAAGGCAGTTGCAGGTTTTTATAGACTTCAGGTTTTTGCAGATAAATCTGGTAAAGATAGTTTTTAATATCCAGCAGCAGCTTTTCCGGTGCTACCAGCACATTCTGCCCTTCAGGACTAAGATTCATCGACACCAGTGTGCTTTCCTGCCTTAAAAATGGCAGGACTTTTTCAATAAAATCTTTAAAGCTGACTTCCTGAATATCGTAATTTTCCCAGTTGTCTTTGACCAGCAGTTTGGCCAGACTTTTATTTTGCCAGACCGCAAAAGCGCGCTGTCCGGTGGGTGTGGCACATAAGGCCCAGCCGTCATGATACAGCGCAAACACTTGTCCCTGGCTGACCATAATTTCAATAAACTGTTTGTAAATATCTTGAACGTTATAGCTTGAAGTTTGAGATTTAGACGCGGCCTTGCGTTGATATGGATTGCGCATAGATCATCCAGTCCATTTTATTGTTTTATAATGCTGGGATTCTATGGAATATTTAAGATTTAGGCAAGAAAGATATGGTGGGCGCTGACGGGATCGAACCGCCGACATTCTGCTTGTAAGGCAGACGCTCTACCAACTGAGCTAAGCGCCCTGAAGAGTAAAAAATAATATATTATTTTTTACGACGCAAGACCAATGAAGTGTGTAGTCTTGGTAATTGATCACATTTTTCACATCAGGGCATGAAAAATGGCGCAGCGGACGGGGCTCGAACCCGCGACCCCCGGCGTGACAGGCCGGTATTCTAACCAACTGAACTACCGCTGCAACGGTAATTGCGTAAGCAATTAAGGTCTTTTAAGCTTTACAGCTTGAATATGGTGGGCGCTGACGGGATCGAACCGCCGACATTCTGCTTGTAAGGCAGACGCTCTACCAACTGAGCTAAGCGCCCTGATTAAGATTGTCAATCTTGATTCCACTATAAGCTCAGGAAACTTATAGGGCTATTCTTTGAGATGGCGCAGCGGACGGGGCTCGAACCCGCGACCCCCGGCGTGACAGGCCGGTATTCTAACCAACTGAACTACCGCTGCATCGCAAAAGAATCATGGTGGGCGCTGACGGGATCGAACCGCCGACATTCTGCTTGTAAGGCAGACGCTCTACCAACTGAGCTAAGCGCCCTCAAAAGCGTTTTATGTAAATGGCGCAGCGGACGGGGCTCGAACCCGCGACCCCCGGCGTGACAGGCCGGTATTCTAACCAACTGAACTACCGCTGCACTTACACAAAGTCACTATTGTGGTTCAAACGAATATTAAAGAAGCTTAAGTGGCGCAGCGGACGGGGCTCGAACCCGCGACCCCCGGCGTGACAGGCCGGTATTCTAACCAACTGAACTACCGCTGCACGTAAGAATCTTTAACGTAAAGGCTTGGTGGGCGCTGACGGGATCGAACCGCCGACATTCTGCTTGTAAGGCAGACGCTCTACCAACTGAGCTAAGCGCCCTTAACGTCTTCATCGTTTGTGAGGTGCATTATAGAGAATCTTTACCGCCTGTCAAACGCTTTTCTGCCAGTTTTCACTTTTTTATGACTGAGTGATTAAAAAATAAGTGATTCACTAGAAAAACAAACAAATTCTGTATGTTATTTGACTTTATTCAAAAAATTTTATTTTTAGCCCACTAGGGAATAGAAGAAATTTCTTGCAATTACCCCCCTGCTCGCCTGCACATTTTTATTTTTTCCCTGTGAAAAATGCCAGTAAAATTCAGGCTTAAGTCTTATGGCTGGGGTTCAATGGCCAAGGGACTAAAATCCAGCCGCTCTTCAGACAGATACACCAATGCCTGTTCTGGAATCAGCTCGAACAGCTCGATAATGTCGCGATTGCGCATCCGGATACAGCCATGTGACTTGGGAATACCCATCGGTTCAGTATCTGGCGTGCCATGCAAATAAATATAACGTTTAAAGGTGTCACAGCCAGCGCCCTGGTTAAAACCATCCTCCAGCCCTGATAGCCATAAAATACGGGACAAAATCCAGTCACGTTCAGGAAACTGTTCGGCCAGCTCATCATCATAAATTTCACCCGTCGGCTGACGGGCAATAAACACGGTATTTTCCGGCGCATCTGCACCAAACTTGAGGGCCACCTGATGCCAGCCACGCGGGGTTTTGCCACTATTTTCCGCTTCACCAATGCCCTTTTCACCGGTAGACACCACATACAGTTTATTGTGTTTTGGCAGATATAAGGTCTGCTCAGATAAATCGACCAGAATATCCGCAGCATGTAGAGGATAGATCATTCTTGCTTTACCTTTGGTGGAGTGACAACAACAGGTTCAGGACGTAGCCATAACCAGATTGCCACCACAAACATGGTCAGGTTGGTAAAAATTTTGACGGCCAGCGGAGCCGTGGTAAGTAACATGATGCAGGCACTGATCAGCATCATGATGGTGGCAAACCATTTGGCTTTACGCGGTACGGTGCCATTGGCACGCCAGTCTCTTAAGGTCTGGCCATATTTGGGATGGTTCAGCAACCAGGCATCCATTTGCGGCCAGCCTTTGGACGCGGCCCAGGCCGCTAAAATCAGAAAGACTGTTGTTGGCATACCGGGCAACACTGCACCAATGAAGCCGAGGATGACAAAAATCACCACCAAACTTCGCCAAAACAATACTCTCATACCGCAACCCTACCCGTCGAATTGCGCTAGTATAAAGCGTTTTTAAACTTTTCTTCGTTGTAATTCTGCTGTTTAACCATGGATTTACTGATGTCGCCTAACACCTTTACTGATATTTCTGCTGAACCCTGGTTAAATTTCCGCAATCCGCTGGTGCGGCAACTGGCCTTTAGCGTGGCCAGTCCCAACATTTTACAGCAGCTGCCACCAGCACTGGAGCAGCGTTATGGCTTTGATTTTCATCCTACAGATTGCTGGTTGCAGCACTTTGATCATTATCAAAGCCGGCTGAAGCATTTAGACCAGCATCCGGCTGCACTGGAAGATTTTTTAAGCCAGCTCAAAAGTACCCGGCTAGGGCTGCGGTTTGAAATGCTGCTCTGGTTCTGGCTGACCGAGCGTGACTATCATCCTTATGAATTGCTCGGACATAGCATTCAGATAATTGATGGACCACGCACCACGGGCGAACTCGATTTTCTGCTGCTAAACCATGACCACCAGCAAGTTGAACATTGGGAAGTGGCGCTCAAATATTATCTGGCTGAACGTGATTTGAGTCTGCCCTACTGGTATGGGCTGAACCGCAGCGACACCTTATTACGCAAGTTAACCCACTTTACCCAAAAGCAGTTTCAGTTTCAGCAGGCCCAAGGTCATACCATTCAACAGCGCTTTGCCGTGTTAAAAGGCCAGCTGTATCTGCCTGAACATGCTACTGCACAGGCTCTTCCTGACTGGGTCAATCCCGAGCGCAGAATTGGCACCTGGGGCCAGCATTTGCCGAAAAATCATCAGGATTTTTACCGACTGCAACGGCATGAATGGATTTGCCCACATGCCAGTCCAAGCAGTTCAGCCAACGCATTCTGGAGCAATGGCTTATATCTGAATCAGGATCAGTCAGCATTTTATATGTATCGTAACCCGGTGCTGATGGATGCCTGTTATCAGCACTATTGGACTAAAAGCCTATCTTTGAACAACATTTAATTACTCAACCACAATCAAAGCACTATATTTTTTTGGCTGTATATTTCTTACTCTAATTTTCACATCAGAATAATTTATGCTTAATGATACGGAGATGATGATGAAAAAAATTCTAGCGACTTCATTACTAATGATGTTTGTTCTGACTGGTTGTAATACAGTAAAAGGTCTAGGTGAAGATGTCTCTTCAGCAGGTAATGCGGTAAGTAATACGGCTGAAAAAACTCAGGACGAAATCCGTCAATAATCAAATTTCAATGCAAATTCCCGGCAAAAACCTTATCTCCTGATAAGGTTTTTTTTATATTTAAAACTCCCCTTCTCGGCATGATTCCCCTATTATAGGGGCAAATTTTTTGCATGATTCCAAAGCCATGAACCACTCAGATACGCTCGAGCTCAGCTTACAGTTATTACGTCAACCTTCCGTAACACCTGTTGATCATAACTGCCAAGACATCATGGCGGAACGCTTAAAAAAGATTGGCTTCAACATTGAATCAATGCGTTTTGAAGATGTCGATAACCTTTGGGCACGTAAAGGCACAGAAGGCCCGGTGTTCTGTTTTGCCGGTCATACCGATGTGGTCCCTACCGGTAGTTTAGATGCTTGGCATTCTGACCCGTTTGCTCCAGAAATTCGTGATGGCAAGCTCTATGGCCGCGGTAGTGCCGATATGAAAACGGCATTGGCAGCCATGGTGGTGGCTTCAGAACGCTTTGTGGCCAAACATCCAGATCATAAAGGCTCAATTGCGTTCTTAATTACCTCAGATGAAGAAGGCCCATCCATTAACGGTACCGTAAAGGTGGTTGAAACCCTGGAAGCACGTAATGAAAAAATGGACTGGTGTCTGGTCGGTGAACCATCAAGCACCCATCGTCTGGGTGATATTGTCAAAAATGGCCGTCGCGGTTCATTAAATGCGGTATTAACCGTGAAAGGCAAACAGGGCCATGTGGCTTATCCACATCTGGCAATTAACCCGATTCATACTGCCTCTAAAGCGCTGGCCGAACTGTGCGAAACCGTTTGGGACAATGGCAACGAATACTTCCCGGCCACCTCTTTCCAGGTGTCGAATATTCAGGCCGGTACCGGTGCAACCAACGTGGTACCAGGTACCATGACCGTGACCTTTAACTTCCGCTACTCGACTGAAGTGACTGCTGAGCAGCTCAAAGCCCGGGTACTGGAAATTCTGGACCGTCATCAACTGAACTATGACATTCAATGGACACTGTCCGGTTTACCATTCCTGACTCCAGTCGGTGAACTGGTGAATGCCGCCAAAAATGCAATTCGCAATGTGACTGGTGTTGAAACTGAACTGTCTACTTCGGGCGGAACATCAGATGGCCGCTTTATCGCGCCAACCGGTGCGCAAGTGCTGGAACTGGGTGTGCTGAACGCGACCATTCACCAGATCAATGAACACGTGAATATTGATGATTTAGAGCCACTGGCTGAAATTTATGAGCAGATTCTTGAAGGCCTGCTGACTTAATTTTTTGCTGTTACATAAAAAAGGAACTCCGTAGAGTTCCTTTTTTTGTAGCTGTTGCCAACTGTTAAATTAGCTATTCAAACCCAGACTGGCCTGAATATGTGCCAGATTTGGGACATGGAATACCTGCTCACCCATACGCACATACTGGAATACCGCCGGATGCTGGCCTTCACGCTCATCATCAACCACTTCCGAAATACGCAAACGGATGGTTTTTGGCATGGCATTGCACATCAGGGCAAAGCGCTGGTCAATTTCATCGCCTTCAATCACCAAGGCAACGCCCTGATTTTGCGCTGGATGGGTAACACGATATACCGGCAGTTTTAGATCATGCCACTCGACATGATCGACTGCGGTAGAACTGTCCAGCGCCGACAGGACAATATTCTGCGGAATCAGCATATCTTCCTGATCATGACATTCTACAATATAGGCATCAATAAAACCGGTCGAAACGGTAATCAGATGTTGCAGTTCCTGCTGGCTAATCTGGTCGATTTTGCTGGTGCTGTTGCTTTGACTCATGCTTTAGCCTCACTGCTATGCAAAATGTTTTCAATATTGGCAAGCAATTCTGCTTCCTGGAACGGTTTACCCATATAGTGCGTTACCCCCAAGCTAAAGGCACGTTCACGGTGTTTTTCACCGGTACGCGAGGTAATCATGATAATTGGCAAGTCACGATGGATGTCATGGCGGCGTACCAGGGTGGTCACCTCAAAGCCGTCCATACGCGGCATTTCAATATCCAGCAGCATCAGATCCGGTTTAACATTTTCAAGCTGCTCAATCGCATCGACACCGTCTTTGGCTGTGACCACATCAAAGCCCTGACGCTCGAGGAGACGTGACGTGACCTTACGTACGGTCACCGAGTCATCCACAATCATTACCAGATGACGGGTATCACGACGCTGTACTTCACGCGGCTCCATCACATGCTTGATGCGCTGGGTTGCCTGAATCTGACGGGCAATATTCTGACCATCCAGAATCAGACAGACCTGACCATCACCAAGAATGGTCGCGCCGGCAATCGAGCCCACGCTGGAAAACTGCTGGCCAATCGGTTTCATCACAATCTGGCCACGCGAACCAATCAGCTGATCGACCAGTAAGGCAATGGTCTGACCAGTATTGCCTTTAATCAGCAGCACCGGCAATGAATGTGCGATATTGCTTAAACGCGGCAATGGCTGATTAGCGACAAACTCGGACAGATAGCGCAACTTATAGTTTTGCTGATCAATCTTGAAGTAGTCATCTTTGCTGCTGAAGTAACTTTCCAGTGCAGAAGGTGAAATTCGTACAATACGGTCAATTTGCGCCAATGGAATTGCGAACTGCTGATCGCCAACTTTTACCATCAGGGCATCGGATACCGCCACTGTGGTTGGTACGCGAATACTGAAGGTGGTGCCCTTACCAAGTTCAGAATCGACCTCGACATGGCCGCCCAGCGCTTTAATTTCGCTTTGCACCACGTCCAGACCGACGCCACGACCTGAAATCTGGGTCACGGCTTGTGCGGTACTAAAGCCCGGATGGAAAATCAGCTGCAGAATTTCTTTCTTGTCCAGCTGCTGCTCTGGCTGAATCAGGCCAAGGCTCAGGGCTTTGGCGTGAATTTTGGTTTCATCAATACCTTTACCATCATCGGTAAAGCTAATCAGTACATCGGTACCCTGACGGCCAATGTTCAGCTCAATCTGGCCCACTTCCGGCTTCGCTGCCTGTTTACGTACAGCGGCATCTTCCAGACCATGGTCCACCGCATTACGCAGCATGTGTTCAAATGGTGAAATCAGGCGTTCCAGAATAGTCCGGTCCAGCTCGCCTTCGGTATTGTGTACCACCAGCTCGGCAGGACGGTTTAAGGTCGATGAAGTCTGACGCACAATCCGCTGTAAACGTGGCAACATGCGCGAGAACGGTACCAGACGGGTGCGCATCAGGCTTTCCTGAATTTCTGCCTGAATCCGCGACTGTTGCAGTAACAGACCTTCAGCATCACGAATCTTGTCCGCCAGCGTGGTCTTAAAGTCCACCAAGTCCGACGCCGATTCTGCCAACGATTTCGACAGCTGGTTCAAGGATGAATACTGGTCCATCTCCAGCGGGTCAAAGTCGGTATAGCGTGAATGTTCATCACCATGTTTGGCAATAATCTGGCTTTCCAGCTCGCCTTCCATTCGGCGTAACTGATCGGCCAGACGTTTAATCGCGAGTTCCATTTCATTCAGGGTACCGCCCAGCTGACCCAGCTCCATCTCGATTCGCGAGCGGTTAATCGCGTTTTCACCCGACAGGTCAATCATCTTCTCAACCAGATCAGCCGAAATACGGATCATCTCATTGCTGTTATCCAGCTGTGCGGTTTCGCTCCATTCGCCCTGCATGGATGGCGGCTCGGCACCATCACCCTGCACAAATTCGAAGGTTTTGCTTGGCGCCAGCAGATCGGCGGTATTGAAGCGTTCTGGCAGCTGCGCCGTCGCATTGACGTATTCAATCGACTCCAGGCTGGCTTTCAGGCTATCAAAATTGCTGTAATCGCGCTGGAAGATGGCTTCTTTTAACCAAGCCACAGTGGTGTTCAGCAAGGCATCATAGGCATTGGAATTAAACTGATGCACCGCGAACTGTTCAAAGGTATTTTCCAGCTGATAAGCAATCACGGCCACCGGCTCGATTTCGGCCATACGCGCGCCGCCTTTCAGGCTGTGCGCAGCACGTTGTAACTGCAGCAAAATGCTTCGGTCACTACGATGGTCAAACCACTGCTTTAACAGGCTTTCTGTGGTGTCGAGCAGCTCTTCAGCTTCTTCCAGGAAGGTTTCTTCCACAATCGAATGCAGATTGTCTTCACCGTCATTTTCAGTAGTAGATACCGCATCTGTAGGGATGGTTTGCTCAGCCAGGGTCGGTGCATCTTCCAGTACCGGTTCGCTGCTGGTGTCTGGCTGCTCATCTTCAGGCGCAGTATAGGCTGTTTCTGCAGGTGCTGGCTGTTCCAGTTCAAACTCAAGTGCAGATGCATCAGACTGTTGTACATCTGCGCTAGAGGTTGCTTCAGCCGCCACTGCCAGCGATTCAGCTTCAACCAGTTGACCTTGGGCCAGTTCGCTAATATTTTCCAGAATCGCCAGTGATTCTTGCGCCGGATAATCGACCTGCTGTTCACGGATGGTCTGGATACGGTCCGCAATATTGTCCTGAACCAAACGGATAATCTGAATCAATGCGGTCGATGCGCTCATCTGACGGTTAATGATGCGCTCATAAATGGTTTCTAAATGGTGCGCAATCAGACCGATATGGCTGGCTGTAATCATGTTGGCGCCACCTTTTAAGGTGTGCAAATGGCGCATAAGATTGTTCAGTGCAGCAGTATTGCTCGGGTCTTGGCTCCAGCTATTAACATCCTGGTCAATACCCGCGAGTAACTCTTCGGCTTCTTCCAGGAAAATGTCCAGCAAGTCTGGATCAAAGTCCTTGTTGGCCTCAGCGCTGTCCATGTATTGACGGTCAGCTTCCAGACGCTGTGACAATACGGCCAGATTCAGCCCTGCACCGGCTTCAGCCGTTTCGGTGACAGCTTCTGTGGTATCAGTTTCTGGGCTTAGTGCTTCAATATCCTGCTGTACAAAGGCACTCAGGTTATTGATGATCTGCTGGGCATCCTCGCTTAAGCTGACGCGTTGCCCGGCAGCCAGGGTATCAAACAGATGGATAAATTCCTGATGCGCCTGTCCAAATAATTCAAAGGCATAATCGCTATGCAACAAGCTTGGCTTGTCCAGCAAGGCCGCATAGGCCAGTTGTAATTCTTGGGTAAAATCATGAATACCCTGAGAGGCGCGGTTATCGGTACGCTCTACCAGCAGCTTCGCCTGATGGCTCAGGGTCTGGATATATTCCGGATATTCAGCCTGCGCACGCTGGTCAAATTCGAACTCGGCATCGAGTAACTGATCAATATTCAGTTCAATCAGCTTGGATACCAGACCTTGCGGATTCACTGACTCATCAACATCTTCCAGGCTAAAGCCGTAGTTCTGCCATGCAGTATTGAAGGTCTGATAAATCCGGTCCATGCCGGCACTGTCATTCTGCGGCAACAGATGTAGATAATCCCGCACAAATTCAGCATATTGCAGCAACAGTGCGGTTTCTTTAGAGGTCGATTCAATTTCATCCTGCAACAGGGTCTTGAACAGGTTTTCGACCTTGGAGCTGGCATCAAAAATCTGCTCGATGTGTGCCATGGATGAACTGCCGCGCAAGGTATGCAGGGCACGAATCAGGCCATTGTAATCTTGGGTTTTCAGCTCATCGTGTGCCAGGAAGCGATCCACCGTTAACAGGTGTTCTTCCGCTTCTTCAATAAAGATGGCCAGTGTTTCCGCTGCTAGCGGATCTTCTTCAACACTATCAGCCACAGCCAGCTCGGTGTCTGCAGCAACCTGCTCATCAGTACTTGCTGTATCAAACTCCAGACCGGTGATACTGTCGCTGGACCTTAGGCTGCTTGCCAGTTGTAACAGCTCTTCTAAAGCCGGTTCAGAACTTAAATTTTGTTGTAATTGTTGTCCTAATAGCACCAATGGACGCAGGTCCAGCGCCATCGGCTGGGCATGTTTAAAGCTTGGATAAAGTTTGTATTCAAAGACGTTCGCCACCGCGGTTGCAAACTGCTGCACCTGCGCTGACAGGGTCAAACTACCGGAAATGACCCGGTTTAAGGTATCTTCAACCGTCCAGGCCAGCTCCCCTGCCGACTTGGCCCCAACCATACGTCCCGAACCTTTTAAGGTATGAAAATGACGGCGAATGGTGGTTAGCGTTTCCTGATCGTTAGGCTGCGTGGCCCATTGAGCCAACAGGTCTTTTAGCTCAACGAAGATTTCTTCAATTTCTTCAACAAAAATTTCTAGAATTTCTGCATCTTGATCAAGATAACTATCTTCAGGAAGCGCAGTCGTTTCAACTAAATTTTTTAATATTTCTTTCATAGCTAAGGCTTCTTATGTTTTCAGCGCCCAGCGGCACTCAAACTTAATTGTAACCATCACGTGTAACCTAACCCTGAAGTTAAGCTGATCTTGTCGATGCTTGGCTTGATCTGTGTAAAACAGAGAGCTTCCCGAAAGAAGCTCTCTGTGGCTTCCTTAGTCCGGAAGTTTAAAGTCGGTTACAGATTCACGTAATGATTCTGCCATGCTGGCCAGTTCAGAAACCGAACGTGCCGTATCGAAGGTTGCTGTTGTGGTTTGCGAGGTAATTTCCTGTACGACGTTCATCGTGGTCGCAATATGACCCGCCGAAGCCGACTGCAGTTTCGCAGCGTCAGAAATGTTGGCAATCAGTTTCGCCAGGTTATTCGATACAGTCTGAATTTCATCCAGTGCCACACCGGCATCCTTGGTCAAGTTCGCACCACGAACAACCTCAGAGGTGGTTTGTTCCATCGAAATTACCGCTTCGTTGGTATCGGTCTGAATGGTTTTAACCAGGGTTTCAATCTGCTTGGTTGCAGATGCTGAACGTTCCGCAAGACGCTGTACTTCGTCGGCTACGACCGCGAAACCACGACCTGCTTCACCGGCCATCGACGCCTGAATTGCTGCATTTAAGGCCAGAATGTTAGTCTGGTCGGCAATATCGTTAATCAGGGAAACGATGTTACCAATTTCCTGCGAAGATTCACCCAGACGTTTAATACGTTTCGAGGTTTCCTGAATCTGCTCACGAATGATATCCATACCCTGAATTGAACGGTTTACAACTTCCGCACCATTCGATGCAATTTGTACTGAACGTTCCGCAACCGCTGCAGATTCTTCGGCGTTGGCAGATACCTGGTCAATCGACATCGCCATTTCGTTAATCGCGGCAGATGCACCGGCAATTTCCTGCGCCTGGTGTTCAGATGCTTCGGCCAGCTGGTTGGTAATTTCCTGAGTATTGGCGGTATAACGCGCTACTTCGTGAGAAGTTTCATGAATACGCGATACCAGGTCACGTAACTGGTCAATTGCGAAGTTAATCGAGTCGGCAATCGCACCGGTAAAGTCTTCCGATACGGTCGCGTATGAACGCAAGTCACCATCCGCCAGGTCGGCAATTTCATCCAGTAAACGTAAAATCGCGTTCTGGTTACGGTCATATTCGTCTTGCAGACGGGTTACACGCTGTTTATCGGATTGACCACGTAAAGTCAGTAATTTGAATACCAGTACCAGGAAGACCAATAAGCTGGCAATTAACAGTACGGCCGGAATAATGACTGCCGGGCCTGCACCGCTAGATAATTTGTTTAACTGGTTTAACAGCTCATCTGACTGACTGAAAATGTCCGATGCAGCCTGACGTACACGTACAATCTGCGCCGAGTTATTTAATACCGTTGCCGATGCAGATTTTAAAACGTCATCATATTCAAACTGGATGCCTTCTAAAGCTTCACGCAGGCCTGGGTCCGCAATACGCTGTACACCGAGCTCTGCACTACCGTTCAGCTGGGCATTCAAGTAAGCACCGAATGTTTCGGTATCGGCACTGAAGTCATCAGCAGATTCACGCGAGTTTTCTGAACCGGTTAATACCGAGCTGATTGAACGCAGGATACGTTCTGCAATGAACACCTGGTTCTTGGCAATAACCACCTGGCTACTTGGCATGTCCTGACGTGCCATCTGGTCAACCATCAGGTTATATTCGGCCTGAATCCCCGGAATGGTTTCACTGATCGCGATGTTGGTGTCATACAGTTTGCTAATAATAGCCTGTTGCGAGCTGATCGCATCAATATTCTGAGAAACTTTGGCCCAGTCGGCTTCGACTTTTTCCAGCTCGGCCGAGTTACTGCCAATATCTTTTACCGTTTCCAGGTTGTCTTTAAAGCTTTGTTGTGACTGGGTCAGCTTCTGGATCGATTCTTTGGTGCCTGAAGCAGTGGCTTCAGTGGCCTGACGTGAAATGGTCTGCGATAACAAACGTAATTCACCCAGACTCTGGGTTAACTGGTTGGTACGCGGTACGCTATAGAATAAAGACAAAAGACTGATAATCGAGACCAACAGCGCAACTGCGGCAATGAAAATAAGTGGCTTTGATTTATTGGTATCACCGAATACACGCGCAAACTGGTCAATTTGCGTCTGTAATTTTGCGACTGATGCCGAACCGCTTTTGCGGTTGGTTCCATCGCCTGAGTTTTTCTTTTTAAGTTTAAAGCCCATGCAGCTTCTCCCCGATTTTCGCCTTTATATATGCGTACGCGATAGTTAATTTATAAATTTTATAGATGCGTTCATAAATTTTGGGTTTTGCAATAAACGACTAAATAAGAAAATATGCCATTGCTGGTTATGCTGGTGGAAATACCCCTGACAATATTCTTGTAAATTACTATCTAAATCATTGTGTTTAGAAAAGAAACTTTTCTTATTAAAGTGTTGGATCCCCAAAACTTGATCTACAACCAAACCGACATAATGGTCTTGATGACTAATACACATTACTTTTTGAGTCGGTGAATAAGCACTGCTATGTCCAGAAACATAATGTGCCAAGTCTGAAACTGAGAGTAATCGGCCCCGGATATTGGCCAGCCCCATGACCCAGTTCTGGGTGTTGGGTACCGGCGTATATTTTGGTGGATAGATAACCTCAGTGACTTCCCCCAACGGGGCAACGAAATATTGCCCCATCATCTCAAACGCAATGCCAGACCATCGGTTTACTTCATTTTCAGTTGTAACGTAGTTTTTATTTCCCCGTTTAGACAACCGAAGTAATTCGATAAATCCATTTGCGGCCATAAGTTATCCTGCATTCAGGTGTTGATTAATAACATCTATTAATTGTTGTTCATCTACAGGTTTAGTCAGATAATCGCTGGCACCCTGACGTTTCCCCCAAACGCGGTCAGTGGCTTGGTCTTTGGTACTCACGATCACAATTGGAATATGCTTGGTGGTATCCCCACGGGCAATTTGACGGGTCGCCTGGAAACCGTTTACACCCGGCATCACCACATCCATCAGCACCAAGTCAGGAAGCTCGGCCTGTGCCATGGTCACCCCGTCTGCACCATTGGCTGCTTCAAGCACTTCAAAACCATGCTTGGTCAGAATTTCTTTGAAGCGGAATGTTTCTGTTGGAGAATCATCTACAATTAAAATACGTGCCATCTTTATATTCCCCGAGTTATGCGCTTACGTGATTACGAATCGCGTTTAAAAGCTCATCTTTACTAAAAGGTTTGGTTAAATATTCATCTGAACCCACCACGCGGCCTTTGGCCTGATCGAACAGACCATCTTTACTGGACAGCATGATGACTGGAATATTCTGGTAGTTTTGCGAGTTTTTAATTAATGCGCAGGTTTGATAGCCATCTAGACGTGGCATCATGATGTCAACAAAAACGATATCCGGATTTGCATCGGCAATTTTAGACAATGCTTCAAAACCGTCGACGGCAGTGACCACTTCATAGCCTTCACGCTGTAATAAAGTTTCAGCTGTACGACGAATGGTTTTTGAATCATCAATCACCATGACTTTTAGATTTTGGAGTTTATCGTCCATTTAATGACCCTTCCCATTTTGTTTGTACAAGCAATTCGGTGTAGTAGAATTTTATTTACATAATTATGGTTATTTTTAACATATCTTTACTTTAGGTTTCAATGAACAGTTTTTGCCCAAACCTACACTTTATAGAAACTTTGTATAACTGCTTCACACTTTTCCATGACCATTGATTTTTTTTTGTCTATTGTATTTTTTAAATTTCTGATTCTGGTCTAATATAACAGTTTAAAGACTTAAAAATAAGTAAATTAGTCAACTTTATCTCGGGGAAGCTTGTGCGTACTTTTTTTCAAAAAGCTCTCACAAAAAGGGCGCATACATCATTGTTCAGTAAATCGTTGCTGGGCCTGCTGCTGGCTTTACAGATAGGACAGCTGTCTGCCAATACCGACAACAAGCCGGCGTGGTATCGCTACTACGATAAAAACGGCGTGGCCAATATCAGCAGCAATGTTACGCCAAACCATATCCGCTATGGCTATGAAGCACTGGACCGCAACATGCAGGTGATTCAGCGTGCGCGTCCCTATAATAGCGAAACCGATGCCCGTCAGGCGCCACAACGTGCCGCGCAGGCCCGTCAGCGCGAGCAGGATTTAAAACTAAAACAGGCCTATACCAACAGTCATATTGCTACCCAGCAACGTGACAATGCGCTGGCACATATTAAAAAGCAGATTGCCTTTCAGCAGGAACAGTTAAAACAATTACAGAATGACCGGATTGTGTTTAAACGTCAGGAAATGGAATATCTGCGCAAAGTCAAACCGGTCCCGGAACAGCTGAAAAACAATTTAAACAACAACCTGACCAACTTAAATCAGAAAAGACAGCAGATTCAATCGTTACAAACGAGCTATCGAAAAACACAGGCAGAATACGACAGAATTATTACTCGCTTAAAAGCACTTGAATAAAGTGAAGTTTTTAATTGAATTGTCATGTGACAAGAAAAATAAGGATAAATATGCATGCGACCAGCACCGCGTATATCACATACTTCTACCCGTTTTCGCACGCCCCTGCTGAACCTCAGTACCCTTTGCCTGTGTCTACTACTGACCGCCTGCCAGAACTCAGAACCGGAACAGGCCCGTAGTGAAGCAGAAACCATTGAACTGATTCAGGATGATGTGGTGGCCGTACAAACCGGCGACTCGGTGTCCAAAACTGCCTTTACCGGCACCATTCGTGCCGTACAACACAGCAGCATTCAGGCACAGGTCACGGCCACCGCCAGTGCAGTCAATGCGCAAGTGGGCCAGCGGGTTAGCAAAGGTCAGGTGCTGGTCCGTTTAAACAATCAGGATAATGCCGCGCGTCTGGCGCAAGCACGCGCCAACCTTGCCTCCACGCAGGCACAAGCCAATCAGGCCCGGGTGATGATGGAGCGTAAACGTCGCCTGCTGAATCAGGGCTTTATTTCCAAAGTTGAATATGAACAAAGTCAGGTCGATTATCGTGCCCAGCTGGAAAATGTCCGTGCCCAGCAGGCCAACGTCGATATTGCCGAAAAAGCCGACCGTGATGGCACCATTCTCAGCCCGATTAGCGGCGTGATTACCCAGCGTCAGGTTGAACCCGGCCAGACGGTTTCTGCCGGCCAGACCCTGTTTGAAATTGTCAATCCGGACCGGCTGGAAATTCAGGCCAAACTGCCAAGTGACCAGCAGTCTGCGCTCAAGGTCGGCCAAAAGATTGAATATAAAATTCAGGGCAATCCGGCCCAGTTGACTGCCACTTTAAGCCGGGTATCCCCGATTGCCGATCTGGCCAGCCGTCAGATCGAGTTTTTTGCCACACCCAATGAATCCATCAACTCGCTCAGCATCGGTGCCTTTGTTGAAGGCAATATTGTTTCATCCAACTCGATTTCTGGTCAGCTGATTCCTTTAGACACCATTCAGGATATACAAAACAAACCTTATGTCTGGGCCATTCGCCAGAACAAGATTGTCCGGATCGATATTCACGTGCTCGAGCAGCGCTATAGTGACAATACCGCCATTGTAAGCGGATTGCAGGCCGGCGATTTAGTGAGTCGGGTCAAGTTTAGTCCGCAGAATGAACAGCAACCGGTCAGCATCAGCCAGACCGCCGAAAACGCCTCAGGATAGAAAACTATGTGGTTTACCCGAATTAGTGTCAAATATCCCGTTTTTACGGTCATGATGATGCTGTGTCTGATGGTGCTGGGTCTGGCTTCCTGGCAGCGTATGGGCGTTGAAGAATTTCCGGATGTCGATTTCCCGTTTGTGGTGGTCTATACCAACTATCCGGGCGCCTCGCCGGAAACGGTTGAATCTGAAATTACCAAGAAAATGGAAGATCAGATCAACACCATTTCCGGTCTCAAACAGGTAATTTCCCAGTCCAGTGAGGGCCTCTCCACCATTATTGCCGAGTTCAATCTGGATGTATCTTCTGCCGTAGCAGCGCAGGATGTACGCGATAAAATTGCCAGTGTCACCGCCGAATTCCGTGATGAAATCCAGGACCCGGTGGTGGAGCGTTACGACCCGACGGCCAACGCGATTATGTCGATTGTGTTTGAATCCGAGCAAATGTCACTGCGTGATTTAAGTGCTTATCTGGACCAACGCATTGTGCCGCAACTGCGCACTGTACCGGGGGTGGGAACAGTCAATTTACTCGGTGATGCACAGCGCCAGATCCGGATTGAAGTACAACCGGAAAAACTGCAAAGTTTCGGGATTGGTGTAGATCAGGTCATCAACACCCTAAAAGCAGAAAATGTTGAAGTGCCGGGCGGCACCCTGAAACAGGCCAACAGCGAACTGGTGGTTGAAATTAATTCCAAGGTTATCCATCCGCTGGCCTTTGGGGACCTGATTATTGCCAATAAAAATGGTGCACCGATTTATCTGAAACAGGTCGCTGACATTCAGGATAGCCAGGCCGAGCTAGAGTCCAGTGCCTTTTTAGATGGCAAAACTGCGGTTGCGGTGGATATTCTGCGCAGTTCAGATTCTAATGTCATTGAGGTGGTCGATAACACCTATAAAGTGCTGGATGACCTTCAGCAACAATTGCCTGAGGGCACCACAGCCAAAGTGGTGGTCGACAGTTCCAAAGGCATTCGCGGCAGTATCCGTGATGTGGCCCGCACCATTATTGAAGGTGCAGCACTGGCAGTACTGATCGTCCTGCTGTTTTTAGGCTCGTTCCGCTCCACCGCCATTACCGGCCTGACCCTGCCAATTGCCCTGCTCGGCACATTGACCTTTATCTGGGCCTTTGGTTTTACCATCAACATGATGACCTTGCTGGCCCTGTCCTTAAGTATTGGTCTGCTGATTGATGACGCGATTGTGGTGCGGGAAAATATTGTCCGTCATGCCGATATGGGCAAAGACCATGTTAGCGCAGCGCTGGATGGCACCAAAGAAATTGGGCTGGCGGTTCTGGCCACCACCCTGACCATTGTCGCAGTATTCCTGCCGGTGGCCTTTATGGGCGGGATTATTGGCCGTTTCTTCTATCAGTTTGGGGTCACGGTCAGTACCGCAGTTCTGATTTCCATGTTTGTTAGCTTTACCCTGGACCCGATGCTGTCGGCACACTGGGCCGAGCGTAAGAACCCCAACAAACAGCCAGGCCGGCTGAAACGTTTTCTGAACTGGATTTCCACCAAACTGGACAATCTTAGTCATATCTATGAAAAGCTGCTGAAACTGGCCTTACGTTTCCGCCTGATTACCCTGCTGATTGCGGTGGCCTCGTTATTTGGCGCACTCGGTTTATCCAAACTGATTGGTACCGAATTTGTACCGGTACCGGACAAAGGTGAAATCCGGATTAAATTTGAAACTCCGGTGGATGCCTCGCTGGAATATTCACAGGCCAAACTGAAACAGGTCGATCAGATTATTCGCCAGCATCCACAGGTTATTTCTACCTATGGTTCGGTTAACAGTCTGACTGACCGCGGTAAAAACCATGTCAATTTACGCGTACGCGTTACGCCGCGCAATGAGCGTGAACAAACCCTGACTGACCTGAATAATGAATTCCGTGAACGCTTGCAAACCGTGGCTGGCATTCGTGTCACCTCGGTGGCCTCGGCAGATGAAACCGTATCGGGCGGGCAAAAACCGGTGATGATTTCGATTAAAGGGCCGGATTTAAACCAACTACAACAGATTTCCGACCGCTTTATGCTGGAAATTGCCCAGGTAGATGGTATTGTCGACCTGGAAAGCTCCCTGAAAGAGCCGAAACCGACGCTGGAAGTGCAGATCAACCGGGTACTGGCCAGTGATTTAGGCCTGTCTGTGAACCAGATTGCCAACGTGATTCGTCCACTGATTGCCGGCGATGATGTCACCACCTGGCAAGATGAAAACGGCGAAACCTATGATGTAAATGTCCGTCTGACTGAAGACCGCCGCAGCCTGCCGGGTGATGTCCAGCAAATGTCGCTGACCTCACAAAAAACCGATGCCAATGGTCAAGCCATTCTGGTGCCGTTGGCCAGTGTGGCCAGCTTTGAAGAAAACCTCGGCGCTTCACAGATTAACCGTCGTGATCTGGCCCGTGAGGTTCTGGTCGAAGCCAATACCGCAGGTCGCCCAGCTGGTGATATTGGCCGGGACATTGAAGCCATTCAAAACAACTTTGAATTGCCGCCGGGTTACAGCTTCGATACCCAAGGTTCCAATGCCGATATGGCTGAGTCCGCAGGTTATGCACTGACCGCCATCACCCTGTCGATTGTGTTTATTTATATTGTGCTGGGCTCGCAATTTAACAGCTTTATTCACCCAGCTGCGATTATGGCCTCGTTGCCACTGTCGCTGATTGGGGTGTTTTTGGCGCTGTTCCTGCTGAACTCCACCATGAACCTGTTCTCGATTATCGGGATTATCATGCTGATGGGACTGGTCACCAAGAATGCCATCTTGCTGATCGACTTTATTAAAAAGGCCATGGACAGAGGTGAGCCGCGTTATGAGGCGATTATTCAGGCCGGTAAAACCCGTTTACGCCCGATTCTAATGACCACGTCTGCCATGGTAATGGGCATGGTCCCGCTGGCACTCGGTCTGGGTGAAGGCGGCGAACAGAGTGCCCCCATGGCCCATGCGGTAATTGGCGGGGTGATTACCTCGACCCTGCTCACGCTGGTGGTGGTGCCCGTCATCTTCACCTATCTGGATGATTTCAAGAATTTCATGCTGCGCCAAAGCCGCAAACTGATGTCTTGAGTCAGAAGAAAACACAATGAGGTGACATTCCGAATGTTCACCTCATTTTTTTATCGTATAATCTCTGCTTTCACGATTAATTATCAGGACAGTTTCCATGCGCGCGAGTCGCTTTTTGTTTGCTACGTTAAGAGAAACCCCAAATGATGCTGAAGTGATTTCACATCAGCTCATGTTACGTGCGGGGATGATCCGTAAATTGGCTTCAGGTCTGTATACCTGGTTGCCGATGGGGGTACGCGTATTAAATAAAGTCGAAGCGATTGTCCGTGAAGAAATGAACCGCGCCGGCGCTTTAGAAACCTTTATGCCAGTGACTCAACCTGCATCTTTGTGGGAAGAATCGGGCCGTTATGTGCAATATGGTCCGGAATTACTGCGTTTTACCGACCGTCACAACAACCCATTTGTGCTGGGCCCAACCCATGAAGAAGTGATTACCGATCTGGCACGCACTGAACTGAAAAGTTACAAACAGCTGCCAATGAACTTCTACCAGATTCAGACCAAATTCCGTGACGAAATCCGTCCACGTTTCGGGGTGATGCGTTCACGTGAATTCATCATGAAAGATGCCTATTCTTTCCACGTTGATCAGGCTTCTTTGCAAGAAACCTATGATGTCATGTATGACACCTACTGCCGTATCTTTAGCCGTCTTGGTCTGGATTTCCGTCCGGTACAGGCCGATACCGGCTCAATTGGTGGTTCAGGTTCCCATGAATTCCACGTTCTGGCAGATAGCGGTGAAGATGATATCGCCTTCTCGACTGAATCAGATTACGCAGCCAATATTGAAATGGCGGAAGCGATTCTGGTCGGTGAGCGCGCAGCGCCAAACCAAGCCTTAACTGTTGTAGATACTCCAAATCAAAAGACCATCGCGGATGTATCAAGCTTCCTCGGTACTGATCCTGCGCATTCTGTTAAAGCTTTACTGGTACAAGGCATTGCCGATGAAAATGGCAATGTTCCGGTGATTGCCCTATTCCTGCGCGGTGACCATGAACTGAATGAAATTAAAGCTGAAAAACATCCTTTAATTGCCGCGCCATTAACCTTCGCTACTGAAGAGCAAATTGCTGCGCTTGGTCTGACCGCTGGTTTTGTGGGCCCACAAGGTCTAGTTGAAAAAGGCATGACCGTAATTGTCGATCGTGCTGCTTCTGTCTTGTCTGACTTTGTTGCAGGCGCCAATGCCGCAGATCAACACGCTACGGGTGTGAACTGGGAGCGTGATGCACAGTTTACTGAGGTCTATGATCTTCGTAATGTGGTGGAAGGCGATCCATCTCCAGATGGTAAAGGTGTACTTCAAATTAAACGCGGAATTGAAGTGGGCCATATTTTCCAGCTGGGCCAAAAATATTCTGAAGCACTGAACTGTAAAGTGTTAGGCGAAGATGGCAAACCATTTGTAGTAACCATGGGCTGTTATGGTATTGGTGTGACCCGTGTCGTGGCTTCTGCAATTGAACAGAATTACGATGAGAAAGGGATTATCTGGCCAGCTGCCATTGCTCCATTTGAAGTCGCAATTGTACCAATGAATGCACACAAGTCACCGCGCACATTAGAAGCTGCAGAAGCCTTATATGCAGAATTAAGTGCTGCCGGTTATGATGTACTACTGGATGACCGTAATGAACGCCCAGGAGTGAAATTCTCTGATCTGGAGTTAACCGGTATTCCACACCGTATTGTGATTGGTGAAAAAGGCTTAGATGCGGGTACTTTTGAATACAAAGGTCGTCGTGATGCTGAATCAACCAACTTAAGCAAAGATGAGTTATTGGCGAAGCTCGCAAAATAATAAATCTTGGCTTATAAAAAAATCCCGCTTCAGCGGGATTTTTTAGTTTTAAGGCTTAGCAGAATTTCATACCACCGTAGCAGTTTGATTTAAACTCCTGCCCCTGCAAGACCAGATTTGTTAAAGGAAAATCCAGATCAGTTGTCAAAGGAATATTTCCGACCTCTAAAGCATCACCACCTATACACCCCGTTAACAAGTTACCACATGCTCTTGGATTATTTGTTAAATCTGCATTAATTCCATTAATTGTCTGCTGAAGTACAGCATTACTAATTGCAACGTTAGTAGTTGGACTTAAACTTCCTAATTCAACCTCATCTTCCAGAGCAAGCCACCAACCTCTATTTGCCCCCACTGAAGCACCTGGCCACAAAATATTCTCAGCTTGCAAAGAAAGAGAGGCAGGGTTATTTAAATATAACGCATGAATCAGGCCAAGGTCTTGAGATACAGTAATATCTGTTGTTAATCCCGTAATATTACCCGTTACCTGTTTTTCTAAATTTAAAAAACCTAAAACAGTTGCTGTTAATGGTCCCTCAAAGTTAATTTGGCCAACCGTCCCTGCTCCTTTCAATTTAACATCTGTTAATCGCGTACCCGAAACCACAGTAGACTGAATAGTAAAAGGAGCATTTGTAGAACTTAATTTTAAATTATACTGGTCTGACTCGTACGCAATATCTAAACAAGGGTTAAAGAGTCCACCACAATTACCACTCCGCAGCCCCCCTGATACTTCTCCTTTAATTTTCATACCTGTATAAGCATAGGTCATATTACGTTCTTCTGTAATCGCAACACCTGAGGCTGTTTTAGTTTTCATATAACCGCTAAAAGTATTAATACCATTCGGAACATTGCTATTTTCAGTACCTAACGTCATTAAACCGGCGATTTTTTCAGCACTTATACGAAAACCCAATATTTCGCGAGTTGCTGTTGAATTTCCATTTCTAATTGCAAACTGAATAAAAGGGTTAGTAATGATTGCAGAACTTGCTGCCCGCTGATCTGCTGTGTAATCAGTACTTGCAGGTAAACCACTTAAAGAAATATTATCGATATCAATATCACAGGTATTTGAAATAAGTGAGTTGTTAACTCCACCACAACCCAGTTGTAGTTTTTTAATATTCGCATTCAGCTCCATTTCGGCACTTAAACCTAACTTATAAAAGCTAATATTCGATTGATTATAAGTGTTATTTAAAGCATCTCTTGTATCTTCACCCATTTGCATTTCTAAATTAAGTAAAGCCTGTCCTGTCACATCCGATAATTCAGCATCTTCAAGCACAGATAAGGCATGACTTGTGTTCGTCATGGATAAAGCTGAACCTATAAGAGCCCACATTATTGTTTTTTTCATACTCAAATCCTTAAGCCAATTTCATCTACTTAGCGTGGTGTGATCCCTAAAGTGCTACGCATATTGCCACCAGGAATGGCAAAATCAGCAATTTTTTGCATCGTTCCAGATGGAGACATCGCCATTTCTGCTTTAAAAGCTTGTCCCAATCCAGACTGCATTGTCGCTTTATAATTAAAGTTCACCTGATTATCTAAGACCACCGTATCTTGTTTCACTAGAACACGGGCATCTAAACCCACATGACCTTGCATTTTGTTTAAATTTACACTGGAGGTTTTAGTCCCGACGCCATTCCGGTCTTCATTAATCAGGCTGATATAACTGCCCAAAACACTTGGATTATCTTTATCTGTCTCTGCAATCGGATTAAATTCAAAATTTGCTTTTAAAGATAAAAAATTAGTATCGGGTGTGGCATTCGTGGACTCAAGACCAGGAATAATCATAAGTTCACCTTTACCATCAAGCTTGAAGGCTAAAGAAGCCAAGATGTCATCTTTTCTGGCAAAGTTATCGATAGGAACTACCCGGTTCTGACATTCTACTTCAGCACAGTTATATAAAGAGCCTGGCAACTGACCAATTGCAATTTCAGCTTTTGCAGCCAGCAGCAAGTTATCTGCCTTGACATAAATGCCATCTTCTTCAAAACCAATCACCCCATCCGATTTCAAGTACGCATCTATATTTCTTAGGCCCGCATAATAGTTGACTTCTTCACCACTATATTTACCGGTCGCACCATCAATAATCAGAATAGAGGTTGTACTTGGTGCGCCTGTTTTCTGGTCAATACCATAGCCTTCCGTCGAAAGTGCCAGGTTATAGCCTAAACCAGAACGGTCAACGCCATTACGACTATAATTTTTTGCATACAAAGCCAGGTTGGTATTTAAGTTAAAGATTGGAATACCAATCCCCCACTCGCCAGAAGTCGCGGTAATGGCATCAATCGAGTTATCTGAAATGAATCTGGCCTTACGCGCGATGGCCTGAAAATCCATACCTCGCACCGCAATAAGCGCTAAATTTTGTGCATTCTGATCAGGGCTAATGTTATAAATCAATTCTAGAGTATTACTGCCCAGCACCTTTTGCATATTCTCATTGATAATAAAGTTTAAAGATTTGGCCTGAACGGTATTAATAAAAATATCACCAAAATCAATATAGGCGTTGCGTTTAGTCAAGTCATCAACATTATTACTATCACGTACTGCAAGTGGCGATAAGTTAGAAAATTCAATTGCATAGCTGCCTGTACCTGTATGCCCAATCTCGAGTGTAGTCGGAGCCCTGCCATTGAGTAGCGGGTTGCCTTCTCGGGTAAATTCGGCAGACATACCCAGATGTAAACCACCCGGACCGGCTATATCATAACCACCGGCTTGCCGTGTTGTTTCAGTCAAATCGCCTGAATTACGACTAACCGTATTAAACTTCCCAATTCCAGCCTGGTTGGCATTAATAAAGAGCTTACCATTGGTCACTGCTCCAGAAGCTCCCATACGAATCAGGTTATTCTGGCTTCCCTCTGGACCATAACGTAAATCGATATTCACCCCTGGATTGGTTGCTCCTGACCGGTTATCGGATACATTGGTCAGATCTTCTACCCGTCCTAAATTTACAATATGGTCTTGGCCAGTAGGACTGTTTTTAGTTGCCAGCACAATCCCTTCATCCTGATCCAAATACATATACCCATCTGCAGACAGGTTAAAGTTAAAATCTTTTAAGGTCAGGTTCTGGCCATTTAGACCATAAGAAATACTGGCATTTTTAAGCTCAAAATCTAAATGAGCCAGATCATTTCGGTTAAATAATCCATTACTGGTAATTAAGTTAAAACGTAGTGGTGAAATAGTATGAAAGCTTAAAGACCCCAGGTTCTGATCCGTTTGGTTATCACCACAGTTCGGCTCACAAATGAGCATGATGTTCTGAACCGTAGATTTAAATGGTGAAATACTCGCCTGGATATGCATGCCGACACCATTTGCTGTGGTACCAACGTCAACATCAAGGGTACTTTTAATATTCTGCCCCCCCGAGCTGAGCACTTCAACATCATGCATCCCCAGTTTCATACTTCCGGTATTGTGATAGTCCACCCAGTTCAATTGATCAATTGTCACCTTCGAAACTTCATGGGTAATGGAAATACCATCCTGCCCTGTCACCTGACTGAGACTACGATCAGAAATAGGCTGTAGTGCGTATGCCTGCTGAGCTAAACAGATAGATAAGGCAAGTACATTTAATTTTATTGTTTTATTCATTTCAATGTCCTTTTGAAATCCCAACGCTTAACAGCGGCTGGTTGCAGCTCCTGAGCAGTTATAACTGAAAATTTTGATATCTCCTGACAGATGCAAGTTGCCATGAACATTCAGTCCCATAAATCCCTGTTCCTGTCCCTGATCAAATGAAGGAACCTGAGAACCATTGTTATAGGTGGTATATCGGGTATTGTTTAAATAACCTTCATTACCTGACTCAACCGCCAGACTCGCAAAACCTAGATTCCTGATTTTCAGAGGATGCTGATCATAAAATTTAAGCAGCATCGCTGTTTGTGGATTTTTATCCTTATTAATAATGGTGGTGCCTTCCAAGGAGAATTTATCAATCTGAATCGTGCCTTGAATCTGTTTAAACACCAGCCACTTCTGACCATTTTCATCACGATGATTATTGGGAGAAAAAGCAAAACGGCATAACACATCATTGCTACATTCATACTGATAATTTGCCGTAGTGACCTCACCATTACTGAGTTCGGAAATATTCTTGAGACTCATGTCATTGGCATATTTATGGTTTAAAGAAAGCGTCCAGCTTAAATCGGCACCGCCCTGCCCGACCGTATTTAACAGTTCATCTTGATTTAAACTGACCAGTTGAGCAGAACTGAATGTACTGACACAAAGGGTCAGTGGAAAACAGATTTTTTTCAGCATCTCAAGTTCCCTCTTATAGTCCCGTGGTCTTAAACTTCAAGTGCTGGATCAGCACACCATCAATTGCCACCGAGCCCAAGTTTACAGGTGCTGTAGTTGCATGCGGACTTCTAAATACCACACCGGTAGAATTACTCGCAGTGTTGGCTTTTAACAGATTCGTGGTCGGATCACGTGTCACACTACCAATTGAAATACTGCTATGTGTTGCATTGGTTCCCTGATAGTTGGTGGTTCCTGCCCCTGAAAGTACTTGGGAAATATTAGAGCCACAATAAGCGACATTACAGGTTGAGCCTTTATAGTCAGCAGGGTTGATCTCGGTGTTATCACCATCAATATCGGCATAATAGGTATAAATCTGTTTATAAATTTCAGGGACATTCGGAATGCGGGTCACTTCTAAAATAATATTCTGACCTTCCGAGCCCAAAATAAACGGTTGGTGCATATTGCCGAGCACTAAATTGATGTTAGGGCTATACAAATACAAACCCTCTTCAGCATGGAAAATTGGGGCTAAAGAACGGTCGAGTGCAGGCGTAACCGCGGTACCATCATTGAGGGTTGCTGTACTTATACGCAAACCTCTGACATTGAGCAGTTCTTTATTAGCCTGGGTATTTTCATAAATTAGAGCTTCAGGATTATCATTGGTATTCAGACGGATAAGACTGGCCATACCTAAAGTCTGACTTTCTACCGCATTGGTAGAAGGCATGGTTTGAAACAGTCGAACCTGTGAACCACTTAGGCTTAGACCATTGGCCACCAATTGCAAACGAATTCGCTGATTTTTTAATAAGTCAGGATCATTGACCGCATCGGTCGTGACAGGTGCCCCCGTAATTGGGTCCACCTTGTTACTTGAGTTCCAGCTGCGTGAAAAAGCATCTAACCAAAGCCCAAGTTTAATATTATTGTCCTGATCATCAGCATCCACTTTGGCCAAAGGAGCTTCTAAAGAAATATAACTGATATCGGCCGCTGCATTCGTACTGTCAAATTGACGGATATTTTCGGCTGTACCAGCGCGAAATAACCAGGGATTCGCAGCACTGCCCCAATCAAACCCTTGATTACTATAGCGCTGGTTCATATTGTTATTGGTTTCAGAGAGCGCCAGACCATAAATAAAAATATCCGCTTTGGTTCTCTGATTGGCAGCATCAGTCTGACTGAGGGTTAAATTATCGTAATTTTCACCTACCGGAATGATGCGAATAAAACCGGTGTCATATTGTTCCGGATTATCGAGATTACGGGTATAACTTGATGCCGCAGACACATCATTCGGGCGCTGAAATACCATTTTGAAATTTTCAGGAAGCAAGGCAATCCCTTCACCTGTGGTATTTGCCAGATGTTCATCGGATAGATTCTGTAAAGCATATGCAGGAGAACTTAGCAACATCCCGACCAAGGCAGCTAAGCAACTTTTTCTAAAATTTAGGCCAATTCCATATTCAGTCATCTCGACCATCCTATTCCCAGATGCTCCGCATCATTCTTTTATTTATCCAGAACTTGGCTATTTATTTATGTGTTTTTATCCTTAAAAACATGCGATTACCAAGTCATAATTGTTGTTCATTATGCGTAATAATTTATCAATTGCAAAAAAATACGGGCCAAAAAGCCCGTTTTTCCGATGAATGAATTGGAGAAAAAACAAGCGAGCACAACGGCTCGCTTGTTTTTATTTTAAGTTTCCACTATCAGGCTTTCGGTAAGGTTACCCCGGTTTGGCCCTGATATTTACCACCACGATCTTTATAGGAGGTTTCACACACTTCATCTGATTCAAAGAACAGCATCTGTGCAACGCCTTCACCCGCGTAAATACGTGCAGGCAGGTTGGTGGTATTAGAGAATTCCAAGGTCACATGCCCTTCCCACTCTGGTTCGAGCGGCGTGACATTGACAATAATACCGCAGCGCGCATAGGTCGATTTGCCCAGACACACGGTTAAAACATTACGTGGAATACGGAAATATTCAACTGTACGCGCCAAGGCAAACGAGTTTGGTGGAATAATGCAGACATCCGATTCAATATCAATAAAGCTTTTTTCATCAAAGTTTTTTGGATCAACAATGGCAGAATGGACATTGGTGAATACTTTAAATTCACGCGCACAACGGACGTCATAACCATAACTTGAAACGCCATAGGAAATCAGTTTGTTGCCATTTTCATCAAATCGAACCTGATTATGTGCATACGGTTCAATCATGCCGTGTTTTTCGCTCATTTCGCGAATCCAACGATCAGACTTAATTGCCATTTATTTCTATCCAAAAGCGAATGTTTTACTGCGCTGTACTTTAACTGAAATCGGCACCAATGGAAATAAGCAGGCATGAAGTCGACTTTTCCGCCTGCTGTAGATGGGTCATTTAAAGCCTTAAAAGCGCCGAATAACTTAACGGAATTGAAAAGCTGAACAGCAGCAAGGATGCTGTTTTTTGCAGATTGGCCGGATTAAGCCAGCGGATTTTATTGCTGGCCAAAAAGGAACCAATCAGGGTCCAGAAAAATGCAATGGGAATAATCAGGATCAGAAACATCAGAATATGTGCCACATAATGTGCGGCGCTGGTCCAGGCGATGGCCGGAAAAATTGCAGAAGCAAACAGCAAGGCCTTCGGATTTAGTAAAGTGGCCACAAACAGTTCACGTGCACGAATGGTCGGCTGCTGAAACTGCTGTTCGACATTGGCAGTACGCCACAACTTGATGGCCAGATAAATGATATAAACCGCACTAAACAGTTTGAGCAAAGTGGGCAATAACGGTAACTGGCTCGACACCTGCCCGATTAGCATGCCCCATAGAGTAATGGAAATCAGGTAACCAAAGGCTTCAGCGGGAATTAAATGAAAAGATTTACGGATGCCGACCTGAATTCCGGAAGAGGCCAGCAAGGTGTTGGTTGGACCAGGTGTCAACAAGATGGTGATCACCAAACCAATAAAAAACCATGAAATCATAGCCAGCCTCATGCGCGAATGCTGCAAATGTAATGGAGTTGCAAGGCATAGGCAAAAAATAAATTGTAACTGGCCTCATTGTGCAGCAAAACAGAGGAATTCCTCAACTAAAAACACAGTCAATTACAATATATTTATTATTAATTATCATAAACTTAAAAACATATTAAAGAATATATAACAGTCATCAAAACTGGGCCGTTCATCTCTAATGTATCAAGGGTTTTTAGTCCATTTTTACTCTCCCCCAATTGTATAAATGCGTAAAAAAACTGTTCAAGTTCAAATTATTCAGTTAATTTTTAACTCAACAAGCTGCCTTAACCAGAATAACCAGAACCAGCTTTAAGTTTGAAATCTTTCAATATTTCAACAATGGATGACGATAATAATCACAGGAGAAGTCAATGAAAAAATGGACGCAACTGACCTTACTGACGCTGGCCTTAGCTGGTGTAAGTGCTTGTTCCAATGATCCGGGCCAGAACAACACCCAGGCCGATCCACAAAGCAGTGCCGCTGCTGCCGACAAACTGCAAACCCGTTTTGTCAGTATTGCCACGGGTGGTGCCTCCGGTCCCTATAACGTGATCGGGACCAGTCTGGCCGAACTGTAAAACAAAACCTACGGCGTTAACTCCAAAACCCAGACCACCGGCGCTTCGGTTGAAAACCTGAACCTGCTAAAACAGAATAAAGTCGAAATGGCTTTTGTGATGAGTGATAGTCTGACCGAAGCCATTCAGGGCACAGGCAGCTTTAAAGATAAAATTGGCAAGGTGCAGCAAATTGCGGCTTTATATCCTAACTATGTGCAGATTGTGGCTTCAAAAAAATCCGGGATTCGCTCTATTGAAGATTTAAAAGGCAAACGTATTGCCGTGGGTGCACAAAACTCCGGGGTGGAAGTTAATGCGCGTACCCTGCTGAATGGTTTTGGGATTAGCTATGACGATGTCAAAGTCGATTACTTGGGCTATGCCGAAGCCGCCGATGCCTTAAAAGGTGGCAAACTGGATGCGGCCTTCCTGACCAGTGGTATTCCAAATTCATCATTGATGGAACTACAGCAGAGTTTTGATCTGCAACTGGTGAGTATTAATGCAGACAAAGTCAAACAGATTGCCCAGAACCAGTCTTACTTCCTGCCGATGGTGATTCCAAAAGGCACGTATGGCAATACAGAAGATGTGCAGACCGCGGCCATTATGAATGCCTTGGTGGTACGTTCCGACCTGTCTGAAGATGATGTGTATAAGCTGACCAAAACCTTCTTTGACAATTTAGGCAATTTAGCCAATGCCCATCAGGCCGCTACAGATATTACTCTGGAAAAAGCCCAGCAAGGTCTGGTTGCACCGCTGCACCCAGGGGCGAAACGTTATTATGATGAGGTGGCAGCACCTTAATGTTCAGCCATAAAAGTGCAGTTTGGGCCATTGCTGTCCCACAATTTTTCACAAGAGGAAGCTCATTTGAGCTTCCTCTTGTTTTATGGGTATTTTATCGGGTGAAAATAAAGCTTTTAAAGTTCTTCTTTCAAACAAATTCACTTGAATTATTCTGAGTAAACGTTGAACTGTCCAACCTGTTTTTCCTAAATGTCGAGCGAAACTCACCAATAAATAGGCGATCATCGCAATCCAGATTTGTGTCTGAATTGCGTTCCTGCTGCGGCCTAGAAACGCTTTTAATTTGAGATTCTGCTTAATCGCCTTAAAGAACAGCTCAACTTTCCAACGATCTTTATAAATCGCCGCAATGGTGGAGGCGGCTAAATGAAAGTTATTGCTGAGAAAGCTAAAGTGCTTGCCACTTTGCTGATCTCTATATTCAATTCTTCTTAACACTGGGGCTTTTCTTTTTAGGGCATGTGCGCTATTCAGCTGAATGGTTTCATCTTTTAGAATACCTTTGGATTCAAGCACTGGATGTTGCTGGATCACCTGATACACAGATTTAGGCCTAAAACGTGTGACAAATCCAATGTTTTGAGCAGTCAGATTTGCATACCATTGGTAATCGACATAGCCTTTATCAAAAACTACAATGCTGCCAGCAGGAAACTGGAATTTGCGGCCTTGTACCATGTCATTTTCTTTGCCATTTTCAACTGCAACAAACTCAGGAATATCATTGCTGTGATTCAATCCTATACTGAGTTTCATGCTGGCTTTTGAGTCGTGAACTTTGGCCCATTCACATAAGGAAAGCGACAGGTCAATATGACTGGCATCCAAGGAATACAAGGGATTCTTAAAGCGAAATTTATGAGCTACTTTTGAGTGTTCATAGTATTTAAGCAACTTGTAAAATGGCTGTTGATACAAGGCAGCAGGCTGCTGCTCATTGATTCGTGCCAGCGTGCTTCGGGGAATAGACTTTGCTCCGAGATGACTCAGCTTTTCCTGTTGGCACTCCAAATTGGATTGAATATCTCTCAGACTTTGCCTACAAGAGAATTGAGACATCAATATGGCAATAAACTGATCCCACCGGGAAGCCGCTCTAAATTTCTGTCCAACATGGTGTACTTTAGCAAGTTGTTCAAAATCCTGTCGCACAACAGGTTTAATTAGCTCATGAAATACGGTATTCTGATGTGACAAAACCTGAATCCTGGTCGTTAAAGTGTTTGTTTACACTCATATTTTAACTGTTAGGACTCAGGTTTTTTTATTTAAAGCAAACTATGGGACAGCAGTGCAGTTTGGGCTGCACTTTTTCTGTTGATGCTGATCATCCTGCTCGGCTTGTGGTTTCCGCAAAGTTATACCCTGGTCAAGATTGAAGAGAGTCACAAAGGTCCTAACACCAGCTGTGTGATTCGCCCGCAACAGTTTCAGTTGCAGTGGCAACATTCGGTAGAAAAAACCCGCTGGCAGGAACATTATCAGCGTGAAGATCAGCATTTTATTTTAACGCATACCGACCTGGTGTCCTTTGGTGCCGGTACACCGGATCATTATCCTGTGCTGCGCCAAGCCAATGGCCAGGTACGTATGCAGGTCAATCATCATTTAAAAGAATTACATTGGACCATTTCACGCCGTATGCAAGGACAGCTCCAGATCAATCAGAAACGCTGGCCCATTGCCGAAGATTTTCCTGATTACACGGTGGTGCATTTTTCGGTACAGCAACGACCGTTCTGGAAATGGTGGGGTCAAGGAGACTGCGTATGACACGACAAGAAAAAGTAACCATTGAACAGCTGGATGAAAAAGAACAGCAGGCCCTGCTGGAGAAATTTGACCGGGAATCGGTCACGCGTCAGCCTCGCAGCAAATCGGTCAGCTGGTTTATTGCCGCGATTGCCATCAGCTATTCGCTGTTTCATCTGTTTATTACCTTTAACCCGCTTCCAGAACTGCTACAACGCTCGGCGCACGTGGCCATTGGTCTGGTACTGGTGTTTTTACTTTATCCGGCACGACAGTCCAGTTCCCGCCAGCATGTGGTCTGGTTCGACTGGATTCTGGCCCTCGCCTCTCTCGCTTCATTTTTATATTTATGGAAAGAATATCAGGCCATTATGACCACCCGCGGCGGGATTCCCAATGTACTTACTGGATATTGTGTTTTCAATTATGACCGTGGTGCTGGTAGTGGAAGCAGCACGACGGGTCATGGGCTGGATGCTGCCGATTCTCGGGCTGATTTTCCTAGCTTATCCTTTTATCAGTCATTTTAACTGGATGCCAGAACGGCTGCTGACCCGGCCTTATACCGTGAGTGATATTTTCGGGCAGATGTATCTGAAAACCGAAGGCCTGTATTCATCGGCGATTGGCGCATCGGTGACTTTCATTTTCCTGTTTATTTTATTTGGCGCCTTTCTGGCTAAATCGGGGATGGGCAAATTATTTAATGATCTGGCCATGGCCCTGGCCGGGCATAAACAGGGTGGCCCGGCCAAGGTGGCGGTTATTTCCAGTGGCTTTATGGGCAGTATTAATGGTACGGCAGTGGCCAATGTGGTCGGTACCGGTTCCTTTACCATCCCGCTGATGAAAAAGATTGGTTATCACAAAAATTTTGCCGGCGCGGTGGAAGCCAGTGCTTCAGTCGGCGGACAGATTTTACCGCCAGTGATGGGCGCCAGTGCCTTTATTATGGCGGAAACCACCGGCGTCAGTTATGGCACCATCGCCCTAGCCGCGACCCTGCCGGCGCTGTTGTATTATTTAGGCGTGATGGCCCAAGTCCATTTTCGTGCCGGGAAAGACAACCTAAAAGGGGTACCGAAAGCAGATTTGCCAAGAGTCAAAGAAGTGCTGAAAGAGCGCGGACATTTGCTGATTCCGATTGTGGCGCTGGTGTTTTTCCTGTTCCAGTCAATTCCGGTCAGTTATGCTGCGGTGTATACCATTGTGCTTACGGTTATTGTGGCAGCCTTTAGAAAATCTACCCGCATGGGAATTCGGGAGATTCTGGATGCCCTGGCCGATGGTGCCCGGCAGTCTTTATCGGTGATGGCGGCCTGTGCGGTGGTCGGGATTATCATTGGGGTGGTTAGCCTGACCAGTTTCGGTACCGTCATGACCTCATCCATTATGAGTATTGGTGCGGGCAGCCTGTTCCTGACCCTGTTCTTTACCATGCTGGCCTCCATGATTCTGGGCATGGGCCTGCCTTCGATTCCGGCCTACATCATTACCGCGACCATGGCTGCACCAGCCTTGGCCCATTTTGATATTCCGACCTTGGTAGCGCACATGTTTGTGTTCTATTTTGGTCTGTTTGCCAATATCACCCCGCCAGTGGCGCTGGCCGCCTTTGCCGGTGCCGGGATTGCTGGCGGCGACCCGATGCGGACCGGTTTTCAGGCACTGAAACTGTCACTGGCCGGTTTTATTGTGCCGTTCCTGTTTGTATATAACCCGGCCATGCTGATGATTGATACCACCAATGTGGCCGTTAATGCGCGTGAATTTGCCTTCCCGGCCTGGACCACCATTGTCAGCATTACCGTGACTTCGGTTATTGGGATTCTAGCCTTGGGCGCGGCGGTCGAGGGCTATTTCAAAACCGGTTTAAACTGGTTCTGGCGAATTTTCATGGGGGTGGGTGCCTTAATGATGATTATTCCGGAAACCTATACCGATATTGCCGGTACCATCATGGTGGTGATTGCAGTGGCTGTTAATGTGCTGCAAGCCAGAAAGCAAAAATCGACGCCATCCGGTTTATCATCTGCCTAAAATAAAAACCCAATCTGAAGATTGGGCTTTTTTCTATTCACTACATTACAGAATTAAAAAATCCGGTTCTGGTCTTTGTCTGCTTTTGGCAGTTTATCCATGATTTTCTGGGCAATTTCCCGATAGCTGTCGGCTGCATCATCTTCGGCAATCACAGACGGTTTACCGGCATCGGCATTTTCACGAATCTGTACATTCAGCGGCAAACGGCCCAGTAATGGAATATCGTATTGCTCGGCCAGTTGATCGCCACCACCGGTCCCAAAAATTTGCTCTTCAAAACCACAGTTAGAACAGATGTGCGTCGACATATTTTCAATCACACCTATCACCGGAATCTGTACACGGTTAAACAGCTCAATGCCTTTGGTCGCATCCATTAAGGCTACGTTTTGCGGTGTAGTGACAATTACGGCACCCGTGACCGGAATACGCTGCGCCAGGGTTAACTGGATATCACCGGTTCCCGGCGGCATATCAATCACCAGTACATCTAAATCTGGCCACAAGGTCTGATTGAATAACTGCATCAGGGCACCCGTAGCTTTTGGTCCACGCCAAGCCACCGGGGTATTATGATCACCAGTTAAATGACCAATCGACAGCACCGCCATCCCATAGGCATCTAGCGGCACAAAATGCTCGGCTTCAATCATCGGGGTTTGCCCGGCATTGCCGAGCATGGTTGGAATACTCGGGCCATAAATATCGGCATCTAGCACGCCTACTTTCAGACCCAGCTGTTGCATCGCCAAGGCCAGATTGACCGTGGTGGTTGATTTTCCAACCCCGCCTTTACCGGACGACACTAGAATTACGTTTTGAATACGTGGATGTTTTGGCACATCACGCTGCTGCGGTGCGGCTTTTTGAATTGGCGCTTCTTCTTGCTGGGGTTGATAGTTGGCATTGGCTTGCTTGAGCGCATCTGGACTTGCCGAAGCATCGACCACAGGTGGCAGACTGGATTTTGCTGCAACTTGTGGCTTGCTGGAACAGCTTTCACCTTCGGCATGGTTATGACCACAGCCGCCCTCTTTTTTCGCCCCGGTTTTTTGCTGCACCACATGCAGATTCAGTTCCTTGATGCCGCATTGCTCGAGTGCATCGGCCAGTTCATCATGAATCTGCTGCAAATACTGTTTTTCTTCCGGATAGGTATTGATGGTTAATTGCAGGATGCGTCCCTGTACATTGACCTGAGAAATACGCTCTTTGAGTGCGTTTTGGGAAGCAGGAAGTACATAGTTTTGCAGTACCTTCTGGATTTCTTCCTCTTTCACCTCCTGTGCAGGAGCAAAGACCGATTTTAGTGAAGAAAGCCACGACATAAAGTTACTCCAAATCTGGATATACAACCGAATGCCCTAGTTTAACGGGTATTTAAACGAAGGTTAAGCCAGTGCAGCCACAGGAATTATAAATCTTAGTCAAAGACTTGGTTTTTTCTGTTTTTTCGGCACAGAAATGCAGATTTTATCCGGTCCTGAAAAGAATTCACCGATTCCCTTGTGCAAGCCTGCATCATCTAAGGTAAAATCGCGGACATTGCATAATGAATACGAATGAGAGAGTTAATCCGTGCGTAAAATTTTAGTCACCAACGCCCTTCCATACGCCAATGGTCCAATCCATATGGGCCACTTACTCGGTTATATCCAGGCAGATATCTGGGTTCGTGCCATGCGTGCAATGGGCCATGAAGTGACTTATGTCTGTGCGGATGATGCTCACGGTACCGCCATCATGCTACGTGCTGAAGCCAACGGTATTTCACCAGAACAGCAGATTGCCAATGTTCAGGCCGAACATATGCGTGATTTTGCCGGCTTTAAGGTCGATTTTGATCATTATGATTCCACCCATAGCGACACCAACAAGGCGCGCGCGCAAGAAATTTATCTCAAGAACCGTGATGCCGGCAATATTGCAGTTCGCCCTGTAACCCAGTTATTTGATCCTGAAAAAGGCATGTTCCTGTCAGACCGTTTCATTAAGGGTACATGCCCGAAATGTAAAGCCGAAGATCAGTACGGCGACTCATGTGAAGTCTGCGGAACCACGTATAACGCCACTGAACTGTTAAATCCGAAATCGACGTTAAGCGGTGCCACGCCGATTGAAAAATCATCGGATCACTACTTCTTTAAATTGCCAAACTTTGGTGAATACCTGCAAAAATGGACCCGTGATGAAGGCCGTTTGCCGGTATCAATTGCCAACAAGTTAGATGAATGGTTTGACAATGGCCTGAACGATTGGGACATCTCCCGTGATGCACCTTACTTCGGCTTTGAAATTCCGGATGCGCCAAATAAATATTTCTACGTTTGGGTTGATGCACCTATTGGCTATATGTCGAGCTTTGAAAACTACGTCAAAACCAAACGTCCAGACCTGAATTTTGATGATTACTGGAAAAAAGATTCTGACAATGAGGTCTATCACTTCATTGGTAAAGATATTGTCTATTTCCACGCGCTGTTCTGGCCAGCAATGCTGGAAGGTGCCAACTACCGCACCCCAACCGGTTTATTTGTAAACGGTTTCTTGACTGTAAATGGTCAGAAGATGTCGAAATCTCGCGGTACCTTCATTAAAGCAGAAACCTATTTACAGCATCTGAATCCGGAATACTTACGTTACTACTTTGCCTCTAAACTGTCTGATAAAGTTGAAGATTCTGACCTGAATCTGGATGATTTTGTGCAGAAAGTAAACTCTGACTTGGTGGGTAAAGTAGTGAATATTGCCAGCCGTTGTGCCAAATTCATCAACACCAAATTTGATAACAAGTTAAGTGCAACCTGTGCCGAGCCTGAACTGGTGCAAAGCTTTATTGACGCTGGTGATTCAATCGCGCAAGCATACGAAGCACGTGAATTCTCTACTGCGATTCGTGAAATTATGGCACTGGCGGATAAAGCCAACCAATACATCGACGAGAAAAAGCCTTGGGCGCTTGCGAAAATTGAAGGCGAAGAACAGCAAGTGCATGATGTGTGTTCTGTCGGGATCAACCTGTTCCGTCAATTGGCGGTTTACTTGGCGCCTGTATTGCCAACATTGGCTGAACAAGTTCAAGCCTTCTTACAACTCGACAGCTTTGACTTTGCATCGCGTCAGCAAATTTTGCTTGCACATGAAATTGCACAGTTCCAACCATTGATGCAACGTGTAGATCCAAAAGCTGTTGCTGCAATGGTGGATGCATCTAAAGATTCTTTGGCTGCGCCTGCTGAAGCGCCAAAAGCGGAAAAGAAAAAAGAGAAGAAAGCAGCTGAGAAAAAGCCAGAACCTAAAGTCGGTGAAGCTGAAATTATTGGTATCGAAGACTTTATGAAAGTTGACCTGCGTGTGGCTGAAGTTTTAGAAGCAGCTCACGTTGAAGGTTCTGACAAGCTTCTTCAATTGACGTTAAATGTAGGTGAAGCTGAACCACGTAACGTATTTAGCGGTATTCGTGAGTTCTACCAACCTGAAGACTTAAAAGGCAAATTGGTGGTGATGGTGGCAAACCTTGCACCACGTAAAATGCGTTTTGGTATTTCAAACGGTATGGTACTCGCTGCGGGTAATGGCGATGGTGTTTGGGTGATTTCACCTGAAACTGGTGCTAAACCGGGTGATAAAGTGTCTTAAATTTTAAAAGTTAAGATGAGAAAAAGCCTCTACGATGTAGGGGCTTTTTGTTATTAGGTATCATTGAAATTAATTAATATCAATTGTAAAAATTTGAGTAGCAATATTTAAGTATTCATATGCGACAGCTGTTTTTTTAGAAAATGCCTTATCTCTAGTAAAAAGATATTCACAAAAACAACCATAAGAAGCGTGAGACATATCACTAAATGAAGCTATAAATCTTTTTTCTTTATGTAGACCCTCATCTTGATAATAGCCAATCATATTTAGCATCGTATATATTTGATTCACTTTCTCAAAAATATAGTATTCTTTTTCAGAGTTAATATCCTTTTGTAATTGAAAAAATTTATCTAATTCAAGATTTTCTAATTGCGGGTTGTTCTTTTGAAGCATTTCCCATATTTGGTTTAAAACATTTGGAAATTCAATTTTTTGTAATTTGTCGTGATTAATTTTTAATGATTCTCGAAAATTTTTATTGGCAGCTTGTGTCCGATTAGATTCTTCCAAATGTTGTATAGATAATTTGATATGAGATTCATATTTAAGCTTTTCTGCTCTTAATTTTGGGAGTTCTTCTTTGTATTTTTTTATTTCTGCACAAATATATTCATCTTTGTTCTCAAAAATTTGTAAATAATTTAGTAAACTTTCAATAAAAATCAAAATATTTTCAAAGTTTTCAAGCTGTTCCGTTTCAAATTTTTTATAATCTTTAATCCCGCCATAAATAGCAAATAAGTTATTTTTAAGCGGTTTAATAAATTTATCTAGATAATTATTTTCAACATAGTAATTAAAATGCACTAATGGTTCTTCCCAAGATCTAAAAATTGTATTGATAGTTTTACCATTTTCATTTATCAAAGTAATAAATTGTGCATCTAATTCTTTCAAAACATTTAAAAATGCTAAGCCATATGTATTACTTTTACCATTCACAATTGACCTATAAATTTCTTCTAACGTAATAGGTGAATAAACAACTTGTACTTCATTCTTCAAGAGCTTAAATAAATCGGAATCCTTCCCTAATAAGCATTTTGGCTCTGTAAAGAGGTCTAAAATATTGTGGTCTAGATAAGCTAAAGGTTTTACTGAATCCTGTGGTTCAATCATGCGATTCTCTTATTGGATAATTGTTTATTTTATAACCAAGAAATTTTTTAAACAATGTGCTAAAAATAGAATATGTTCCTGAAACCAATAAGAATCCCATGAAAACTTTAAAACCCTTATTCCTAACATTCGCTTTAAGCACCACAACTATCACCACAGTCCAAGCCGTTGAACCAACCATCCCCCAACAAAAACAGGTCGCGGGCTACTATCATCACCAAATTGGTAATACTCAGATTACCGCCCTTCTCGATGGTACAAACTACTTAAATCCATCAATGTTTAAAGGCCTAAGTGATATAGAAAAAATTGAGATTTTAAAGAAATATCATGCCGATCAAGCCAAAGGTATACAGACCTCAGTCAATGCTTTCCTGATTAATACAGGCAATCAACTGCTCATGGTGGATAGCGGTGCTGCAAGCTGCTTTGGTGCACACTTGGGTTCAATTTATAACAACCTCAAAGCATCAGGTTATCAGCCTGCACAAGTGAGTGATATTTTTTTGACTCATCTCCACCCCGATCATGTCTGTGGGATTTCTAACAACAGTGTAGCCAATTATCCAAATGCGACCTTACATATTGCCAAAACTGAATATGATTTCTGGCTCAATCCCAATACCGTAAAAAAACTACCGAAAGACAAACAGGCTGGCTTTTTGGGTACGGTGGAAAAAATCAAAGCGGCTTTAGCACCTTATGAAAAAGCCAAAAAGATTAAAGTCTTCTCCGATAAATCTCTGGCCTTTGGTGGTGTCGAGTTTAAACCGTCATTCGGGCATACACCGGGACATTACAGTTTTAAATTAAAGCATGAGCAGCAGGAACTGGTATTTATTGGTGATATTGTACATTCGCATACCATTCAGTTTGATAAGCCTGAAACCGCCATTGAGTTCGATATTGACCCGAAAGCGGCGGTCGCCACTCGTCTCAAGCATTTTGCTGAATATGCCAAAGACGGTCAGACCATTGCGGCCGCGCATTTACCATTCCCGGGCATCGGCCATATTTATTCAAAAGATGGCAAAAGCTATCAATGGATTCCAGTACATTTTACCGATTAACTCAGTTCTCTTGAGCTAAGTCAGTTTTATAAACAGAACCCCGCTAATGGGGTTCTGCTGTTTTACATCCAGTATTCCTTGCTATTCTTTCGCACTTTTTCTGTTCCTACACGCAACCACATTAGCCCTCGCAGCAATTTTCGCCTTAATTTTTAAAATTTTCTAAACAGTCCAGCCTGTTTCAAAATGCACCGTAAACATACAAACTGCTGCACATCTTTGTATCAATCAATTTAAATCCTTCAAAAATAGCCCAAAATATTGAGTTTTACAGCGTTTAAAAAAGACTTGATTTAGTGCAAAAAACCGCACTGTGCTTTATATCGAGTCTTATTCATTTCACGAAATTCTTCATCAAAATTTCCGCAGTCTGCCCCTCTTTTACAATCTATTCGCCTCGATATACTGAGCTTCTTTTCCTGATCCCGTGCACTCAATTGGAACGCACAATGCCAAATATTGACTTATTATTTCTCCTTCTTGGTGCAGTGCTGGTACTGGCCATGCATGCCGGATTTGCATTTTTAGAGCTCGGCACCGTTCGGCATAAAAATCAGGTCAATGCCCTAAGCAAGATTCTCACGGACTTTGCCATTTCTGCGGTGGCCTATTTTCTGGTGGGCTATTATATTGCCTATGGCCAGCATTTTTTCCATAGCTCGACCACTCTGGCGGCCGATCATGGCTATAACCTGATGCGCTGTTTTTTCCTGCTGACCTTTGCGGCGGCAATTCCGGCCATTATTTCTGGTGGGATTGCTGAACGTGCCAAAATGCGTTCGCAGGCCTTGGCAACCTTATTTCTGGTGGCGCTGATTTATCCATTTTTTGAAGGGATGATCTGGAATGGCAACTTTGGTCTGCAACTCTGGCTAGCACACAGTTTTGGTGCCAGTTTCCATGACTTTGCCGGTTCGGTGGTGGTACATGCCATGGGGGGCTGGATTGCACTGGCCGCGGTGATTCTGCTGGGTGCGCGTTATGGGCGCTATAAAAAAGATGGTCGTATCAGTGCGCATCCGCCTTCGTCGATTCCTTTTCTGGCTTTGGGTTCCTGGATTTTAATTGTCGGCTGGTTTGGCTTTAATGTGATGAGTGCCCAGCGTCTGGATGCCATTTCCGGACTGGTGGCGATCAATTCTTTAATGGCGATGGTCGGGGGCACAATAGCCGCCAAAATTGCAGGCAAAGATGACCCGGGCTTTTTACATAATGGTCCCCTCGCCGGTCTGGTGGCCATCTGCGCCGGCTCCGATGTAGTACATCCGCTCGGTGCCTTTGTGATTGGCGGCATCGCTGGGATTATGTTTGTCAAACTCTTCACCTATACCCAGAATAAACTCAAGATTGATGATGTGCTCGGCGTCTGGCCACTGCATGGCGTATGTGGTGCTTTTGGTGGGCTGGCAGTCGGTATCTTTGGGCAGCAATGGCTCGGTGGTATGGGGGGCGTATCCCTGATCTCCCAGCTGTTCGGCACAGCGCTGGCAATTCTGATTGCGCTGGCCGGGGGGTTCCTGGTTTACGGCGTACTGAAACTGCTGATGGGGATCCGTTTAAGCCAAGAAGAAGAATTTAATGGCGCAGATTTATCTATCCACCGGATTTCCGCCAATTCTGAAGAAAATATGTTCTAAGATAAAAAAGCCTCCGACAAAACGGAGGCTTTTTTGAGATATATTGATCAACGATCAACACAATTTAAACCATCTATTTCATACCAAAAATCAGTTTTAGCCCCAATAGCGTCATCACTACACCGGCCGCACGATCAAACACTTTTTTAAACTTTAAATAGACTGCGCGCGGTTTTTCCGCCGACAATGCTACCGCCAGCAAGGAACACCAGCCGGCATCAATAAAGAAACACAGAATAGGCAGGACAAAATAAAAATACAGCGGAATCTCTTTGGGTAATAGCGCGGTAAAAATACTGGCCAGCACAATGGCAATTTTAGGATTCGACAATTGGGTAATCAGACCGGTCATAAAAGCACGGCGTAAGGACATTTGCGTGCCGGCAGCATGATCGGCCTGAATCGGGTCTTTGGCATGTTTAATAATTTTAAATGCCAGCCACAGCAGGTATAAACCGCCACAAATTTTTAAGGCCAGATAAGCCGATGGCACAGCCAGTAAAAAGGCCTGTAAGCCCAGCACCGCAAGCAAACCAAAGATGGCTGCGCCCAAACCGGTGCCCAGCGCGGTAAACAGACCATGCTGACGTGAAATCGCAATCGAGTTTTTCGCCACATAAATTGATGTTGGCCCCGGACTCATGGCCCCCAACATCAATGCCAGCGCAATTGATCCCAAAATAAAAACGGATTCCACAGTCCTATCCAATACAATGATCTGCCGGCATTTTACAAGCAAGTGCTTTGAATATCTTCCTATTTTTTACCAGTTGTTTTGATTTTCACGATATTTTTCACTATAGATCTTTATACTGACCTTATAAAATTCACTCCGTATTTTAATCAATCTGCTGAAATTTGCTTGCCATAAAAAAGCGCCCAGATACCAGCATGGCCTGAGCGCTTTTCAAGATCATCAATTAAATACAATATTAATAAATCTGTGATGGATCGGTCTGCTCTGGCCTCACACTCGCTTCTTGCTTGGGCAGCAGATAATCCTGATCATGCACCGGCACACCGCCAATAATCATGCTGCGTGTTTCTTCCGTTTTGGGCTGGTTTAAATCTTTGGTCGGGTCACAAGCCGCCAGTAAAGCGCCCTGGATTAAAATAAGCAGGAAGATGATTCTTTTCATCATTATTCTCCCTTTCTGCAAAGTCTATCCGTTTATTTTTTGCACAGTTACTATTTTTATGCAAGCCTGATCCGGCTTTTATCGTGAAAGATTATTTAGCCTCGTTGATGGCCGCGCCCCGTTTTCAGTTAGAATTGTCAAAAACGTTCCGTTCTGTCTATGTTTGATTCTATTACCCAGCAGGTGCCTGATCAGCACATTGAATATCGCCACCAGCGCATCAGCATCAAGCGGCTGGACCTGATTCATCCGCAGATTTCGGGCAACAAGTTTTTTAAACTGAAATACAACCTGCTGGCCGCCCGGCAACAGGGGTTTGAAAAAGTGCTGACCTTTGGTGGGGCCTATTCCAATCATATTGCTGCAACCGCTTTTGCCGCGCATAAGTTTGGTTTTCAGAGCTTAGGCATGATTCGCGGTGAAGAACTGGCGCAGCGTCCTTTCAACCCGACCCTGGCCACGGCACAGCAATTTGGCATGCAGCTGGAATTTATCTCCCGCAATGCCTATCGCCAGAAAGATCAGCCCGATTTTTTGCAGCACCTGCAACAGCAATATCCCGATTTTTATCTGATTCCGGAAGGTGGCACCAATGCGCTGGCGGTTCAAGGCTGTCGGGAAATTCTGACAGCGGAAGATGCGCAATTCGATCTAATCTGCTGTGCCGTCGGTACGGGTGGCACGTTTGCCGGGTTGATTGAGGCCAGCCAGCAACATCAGCAATTGCTGGGATTTTCGGCCTTAAAAGGTGATTTTTTAACTCATGAGGTCGCGCAGCTCACGACCAAATGCAACTGGCGTATTCTGGATGATTACTGCTGTGGCGGTTATGCCAAAACCACACCCGAATTAATCCAGTTTATTCAGGCATTTGAGCAGCGTTATAATATTCCGCTGGAGCAGGTTTATACCGGCAAAATGCTGCGCGGCATCTTTGATCTGATTGATCAAGATAAAATTGGGCCAGACCAGAAAATTTTACTGATCCATACTGGCGGGCTACAGGGACGCGCGTTTTAAAGCATCAGCTTCAAGTGCAGTCTATTTATGATACCGGCTGGTTATTGTTTAGCGCCATCAGGCCTTTCACCAAACGGTAGATATGCCAGATAAAGGCCAGCAACAGCACAATAAAACCAATCAGAATGGTGGTCAGAACCGCACCGACCAGATAGGCAATCAGCGTCACCCAAAAGGTTTTGATTTGCCAGTTCACATGACTTTCCAGCCAGGTACCACGCATTTCCGCGCGTTTTAAATAATTCATGATAATGGCAATAATTGGCGTAACACCGACAAAAAAGCCGACGATGTAGAAGATGTAGGTGATCAGGTTGTATTGTTTGAGCTGATCCAGCCCCGCGGTTTGATTCATTGATTTTTTCCTTTTTTATAAAGTCCGATACCAGATATAGATGTCTAGCCGACATTTCTATTTATTGTTAAGCAAATCAAAGTGCAACTGCGTCAAGTTGAAGCTCGACATCTTAATATAAACAGATCATAAAAAAGTCTGATGAAAGTTTTGTTGATGATCTGTATGTGCTGTGAAATTCAAAGTTCATCTGTTGTGACGTCCTCAATCGGGCTTCCATCCAGCGGATACAGTTGCAACTGGATGGAAGAAAAAATCAGAACTTAAGGCTGCTTGGTTTCTGGCAATGGATTGGCGGCAAAATAACGCTCCAGATGATTCACATTTGAATCCGGACGTGGTCGGCGCATATTTTCTGCGACCCCGTTATAGAGCTCAGCCCGTGGCGTTAAGTGGAATTTATTCAGCTCTGGGTCCATATACGGCAAGCGCTGTTTACGCTGTAAATATTGATGCAATTGCTGATTAATTTCCTGTAAACCGTAGCCGCCTTTGGCCCAGGCGCTGTCGTAGCTGCCCCAGTGATGGCCGAACTCATGGCCCACAATGCCAATACTGGTATTAAAATAATGCGCATAGAACAGCCAGGTATCGACTCCCAGCACATTTCGTCCGCCTAAACCGCCGCCCACGGTGGTCACCCCGAGCGTCACTTTGCCACGGTTCATAATCTCATCATAATATTTTTGATACTCCGCTGCGGTAAAATAACCGCCATCTCCGACCACTTGGCCCTTGTTGCCAAAGAAGTCATGCCCCATGACCGCTTTATGGTTAAACCAGATGTGTTTAAACTCAGAGCTATTCACCAGATAGGCAAAATTGGTAATCATAATCACCCATTCACGCGCATAGGCTGGAGTAATTTTGCCCCAGATGCTGTAAATTTGCCGATAAAATATTATCCATATAAAAATGGCGCAGGTTTTCATTGGTCAGGGTTTCCCAGCTTTCCCCATCTTGCAGCACATAACTGCGGCTTTGGGCCTGCTGCTGCTTGAGTGCCGTGACTGTGGCAGCAGTATTGGACTGGAACTGCTGCAATCGCTTAAGCGGCATCATGACAATTTTGCCGTTAAACAGGCTGAATAAATGTTCCTGACTAACCTGAATATCTAAGGCACCGGCCAGTTGCTGATCGGTACTCGCCCCTGCCGTACGATATTTATAAAAACTTTCTTCTGCGGCTGGAAAAATATTCTGTAGATTTTGCGTATTTGGTAAAGCTGAACTGTCGATCCGGCCTGAAGTATGAGCTGCATAAAAACGCTGGTCATCCGCGGCATGAAATACCCGTGTTCCCACATTTTCCTGTCGTGTCGCCGCCACGTTTGTTGCGCCTTCTTCAAGATGAGTCAGGTCATATACATAGCTCATGCCATTATTAAAACTGGCATACAGCAAATTACCGACAGCTTCCAAACGCGCACTACAGTTATAACCACAGTTCGGCAAGGACAAACGTGCATATTTTTTGGCTTTTAAATGGTTGGTGCTACTGATCTCACTTTGCTTCCAGACATTAATCCGGCTATGCGTATCTGTGGCAAATACATATTGATCATTCGCTGCCACCGACATGGGATGCACCACCACGGTATTGTGCTGATCACCCGACCAACTGCCGGTTCCCAACGACATCAGAAATTGTGGTTCGCCTGAGCCTAAATCAAAGACATCGACCCGGTTAGACGAATAAGAAGCCGCATATAAGCGGTCGTTATGTACACTTAAATCAAACAACCGATTCCACGGCCGACCAATGCCGGAAATATTCTGGGCATGGATCGAACTCAAGACTCGCTTGGCTTTCAGGTCATAACGCAAAATGCTTGCCTCGGCGCTGTCATTGGCCACATACAAAATATCCTGATGCACCACCATCGCTTTCGGATTCCAGCTGTCCAGACCAAAAGTCTGGGCACTAAATTCGGTGGCCAGATCTGCAAAGCGAACGTCATTGATCAAGCTGGCAGTGACAGGCGTGGTATCAGGTGTTGAACCAGGTGAAGTTGGCGTCACAGGAGCCGGTGCAGATGGATTTGAAGATGCTGCCGTATTGCTGTCACTGCCACCGCCGCCACCGCAGCCAGTGAGAGCCATACTCAAAATTACCGCCAGGCTTAATAATGTTTTATTCATTGTGTTCCCCAAGAGACAAAGTCATGACATAAAAAATATGTCTAAAAATTGCTATTTATTCTGAACAACAATGCCCCTTTAATAAATACCAAACTATTGATTTAAAACAACTTTAAAATAAAACCAGATCAAATAAACACGACTTTGCCGCGTAAAAAATCACCTTGAAACAGTAAAATGTGGCCTTGCTAACGATGATTTGGTTTATTGATAGACCATTCCTGCTTTATAGGAAAAGTAAATATTCTGCGCACATTTCAATCTGGAAAATGCGGCATCATCAAACGATAAAGTCTATAATAGTCCGCTTTCATTTTCTCTCGGTGCAACATGGCAACAGCAAATCAATACGATGTTCTAGTTTTGGGTGCCGGTGCGTCTGGTTTAATGACCGCCTATATGGCTGCCCAGCGCGGACGCAAAGTATTGGTGCTGGAAAAAGCCAATAAAGTTGGCAAGAAAATCCTGATGTCGGGCGGTGGTAAATGCAATTTCACCAACCTCTATGTCGAGCCAAGCAACTATATTTCACATAATCCGCATTTTGTGATTTCCGCGCTCAGCCGCTATACCAATTGGGATTTTATCGGGCTGGTCTGCGAATATGGCATTGACTATGAAGAACGTAAACATGGGCAGCTGTTTACCTTAAATGGCGCCAAAGACATTCTGAATATGCTGCTGGCCGAGTGTGACAAAACCGGTCTGGTCGAGATTAAAACCAGCTGTGAAGTCAAAGCCATGACCGCCATAGATGATTTGGGTTTTCAGGTCGCAACCACTTTAGGTTATTTTCAGGCAGAATCTGTGGTGATCGCCAGTGGCGGCCTGTCCATTCCGACGCTGGGAGGGTCCGGAATCGGTTATGAAATTGCCAAGCAGTTTGGCCATCATGTCTATCCGACCCGTGCCGGCTTGGTGCCGTTTACCTTTTCCGACAGTTTTAAAGAAGTCACCACCCGCCTCAGTGGTAATGCTGTAGAAGCGACACTTTCCAATGCGCTAAACAGCTTTACCGAAGCCTTGCTGTTTACTCACCGCGGTTTAAGCGGACCAAGTTCGCTGCAGCTGTCCAATTACTGGGATGTCGGCCAAAGTTTTCATATCGACTTCCTGCCGGCCGTGGATTTAGCCGAGTTTTTTAAAGCCAAAAAATCCAGCCAGCCGAAAGTGCTGTTACGTACCTTACTGGCCGAACATTTACCGAAAAGTGTGGTGGCAGAGCTGCAACAGCTGATCTGGCCGGAACAGGCGGAAAGCGCGATCGGGCAGCTGAGTGATGAAAAACTGGAGCAGATTGCAGCGCGCCTGCATAGCTTTGAAGTCAAACCGTCAGGGACCGAAGGCTACCGTACCGCAGAGGTGACTTTAGGTGGCGTCGATACCACTGAAGTTTCTTCCAAAACCATGGAAAGTAAAAAGCAGAAAGGCTTGTATTTTGTCGGTGAGGTGCTGGATGTGACGGGCCATTTAGGTGGTTATAACTTCCAGTGGGCCTGGGCGTCAGCGCATGCCGCCGCCCAATATGTCTGATGGTTTATAAAACTGGTGGATGAATTATTCCAGATAATCTGTGCGCAATAAGCACAGATGATTCTGGCGTTGTACACGTAAAATGGTCTGCTGCATTTTCATCACGGCGCACTGAATATGCTTTGGTAATACTGCCGGCTGTTCTGATTGTTTTAAGCTAATTTTTAACATAAGGTCTTCCCCAAATAGACTTTCGTCGATTTTATTCCCTGAATATTTCATACAGATTAAATCTAAGCATCTAAAATATATGAAATATTTATTCCTTTTTTATGAAGCTTCACTATAGCAAAAAATTGTTCATTTATACAACATCATCGACTTTGGTCGCAGCTTGCCCGGTATCGCCCGGATCATCAGCGCTCTGGCCGGGTTGGTTTTGAGTTTTGGCAAGAATAAATTTATATGCACTGGCCAAAAAGCCAAGGGTAATCCCTGCAATCACTATGGGTGCAAAAAGATTAGAAGGCGCTTTCTTTTTCGTCATTCTGCTTCTCCAGTTTTCAACAAAAAACGAGGTCGATCAACACTCAGTTTGATCGACCTTGTAGATAGATGACAGGTTATTTCGGGTCATCTTTTCGTGGTTGATGTGCATCGACATCCGGTTCTTTTTCACCAGTTGAACCAAACGGATTATTGCTGGCCGGATGCGCCGGATCCACCTTCAGCGTATCAGGTGTAACCTGATCTGCACCGGATGCTTCATCTTCCTGCGGTGCAGTGGTCAGCGTTGCCGGTGTGGTATTCGACAAATCCGTGGTCATTGGGGCATTTGTCCCTTGTGACGGGTCCTGTTTGTTCATTGGATTTACTCCTGGGGTCATAAAGCCGCTATTGGTCGCACTGTCCTGCTCCTGTTTCAACGGATTCGGCTGCTTGGCTTCGCGTTTGGCTTTATCAATCAGATCGGTTAAAACACGTTCTGCCGGTTGACGGCCACCCAGACCAAAGGCCAGAGCAAAGGCCACTGCAACTGCACCCAAGGTTAGACCGAAGGCCAGGTTCACAATAGAATCGGCAATGCCCATGGCACGTAAGCCCATTGCTACGACCAGACCCATAATCAGTACGCGTACCAGCGTCGCTAACCAGCGTGAACTGTTGTATTCACCACGCTCGACCACTTTGGCCACCACATTCGCCAGCCAGAAACCGACCACCAGAATGACCGCACCCAGCAGGATATTGGCACCGAAGTAAATGAACATAGAAATCAGACCACTCACCTGCTCGAAACCAAGACGGTTAGCCGCTTCAGACACAGCAAACAGCATGGTAAAGAACACGATCAGACAACCAACCATGGTCGATACTTTGGTGGTACCGAGGAAACGTTGTACGCCCAGTTTGGCCGGAATTTCATCGACACCCGTACCTGAAATAATTTCAACCACCAGATTGGCCACGAAACGTGACACCACATAGGCAATGATCAGGATTAAACCGGCGGCAATAATATGCGGAATTGCATACATGATTTCATGCAGCATGGCGGTTGCCGGCTGAGAAATCGCCTCAATACCCAAGGCTTCAAATGCAATGATTAATGCAGTAATGATGATCAGGGCAAAAACAAAAGAACCGACCAGCTTCGGCAAGTTAGAGTTCTTGAACAGGCCAATTTTTTGCGCCTGCTGTTGCAGATTCAGGCTACCAATTAAACCTTCGACAATACCACGGACAATTTTAGCCAGAATATAACCGACAAAAATAATCACGCCGGCAATAAAGATATTCGGCAGATAAGAAATGGCTTCAGTCACCATGTTTTGTACTGGATACAACAGGCCGTTTAAGCCCAGAATCGACAGCACAATTGGCAAGAACAGTAGCAGGATTAACCAGTACACAATATCACTGATATTGCGGCTAATCGGGATAACCCCGACATCGGCACTGAGCTTTTCATCCAGCTGGGTACGGTTCAGTACGCGCTGCAGGCCCATTTTGACCAGCGTTGCGACAATCCAGGCAATAAAACCGACCGCAATGGCTGCCAGCAACTGGGGAATAAAGACCAGGAAGCTTTGAATCATATTGCTAAACGGCCCACTGACACTTGTCAGGTTCAGCACATTCAGCGCCGCGATAATCGCGATAATCATGATAATCCAGAAGGCAACTCTGGACAGGATACTTTCTACATTGGGACGGTGCCCGGTGGCATGCGACAGCTTCTGGTTGGTGCCCAGCTTTTCTAAGCCTTTTTTAATGGCTGCACCGACAATTAATGCAATAATCCAACCAATAATAAGTATGGCAATCGCCGATAAAATGGGATGAAACTGTTCCCAGTAGTACATGGCATCGAAGCCTGCACCTCTCGGGTTTCCATCAAAATAATCATTCATATGTCTTGCCCTCTTGTTATGACTTTCTACATTCGTTGTTCATGGCAAAAGATGCGCATCTTGATCATGGTAAAAATGAAAGGTTTAAGTACTTTGTGTTTTTAAGTACCGTGTTTTTATGAAGTACCAAGCGTGTAAAAATGCACGGCTATCGCAAAAAACCCTGAACTGATGGTCAGGGTTTATGCAATCTTCAGACTTATTGAGCAGTGGCCGTAGCGGTATCGCCATCAGTAGCAGTGGCTGAATCACCATCTACAGCGGTGCCAATATCGCCATCCACACCTGTGGTCGCCACACCTTCTTCAGCCATTGCAGGCGTACTGTTATTGGGTGTAGCCTGTTCTACATTGGCATTCGGATGCCCAGGTGGTGCCTCACTCGGTTTAGGATCACGATCCGCAAACATATACACCACCAGTGCCAGCAGAAAAACACCCACAGCAATCAAGATAAAAACTGGCATACGTTTTTTCTTTTGTACTTCTTCTGCGCTTGTGACATGAGGTGGCTTGTTAAAATCATGGCTCATGTTTCCCTCACTTCTTTTCTATTCGCTTGTCGAATTTTTATACTAACAAGAAGCATTGTTGTGTTGTGTGACAAAGCATTGTGAGATGGTGAAAAATGTAATTACAAAAAATGAAGTTTTTTACTGCTTTCATTTTATTCAAAATTTTGACGTAAACTGGATTTAGCAGCTGACAGGACTTGTATACTTTTTAGTCGCAATAAGCAGATGAATAACTGATGCAAAATTAGAAGAATAAGCACATGAAAAGGAATATAGAATCGCCTAGATGAGAGAAAAAATTCAGCAGCCTGAGCATTCTCCAGTACTGATCAGCCCCTCCTTGCTTGATACAGCAAAATGCTAGGTAACAATTTGCTTCAGCTCGCCCACCACAAGCGCTGCCTTAACGCATACAAATGCGCTATAATATGTCACTCTTTTTTTCATGCTCCAGAATTTTATGGCGTATCGTCAACAAAGTGTAACGCTTGATCTTGACACTGACGTCACACATCAATGTGCTTTGCACTACACTCGTGATCAGCATTTAATCGGGATTATTGAGTTCAGTAAACCGAGCTTTCTTCTGAAATGGGGCGATCTGGAATATTTCCGCCGTCGTACTGAAGAGTTTTCAGTGATGCCGTTTCCAGACTGCATTAATGCCATGGTGATTGATGTGCGTAATGTCGCGGCCTGGCTCGATAATGAAGTGCCGATTATTCCATGGCGCTTACTGGAAGAAGAATGTCCAGTGCGTCTGGTGGTCCCTGCAGACCGTGTCGAACACTATGCCGGCTTTTTTGAACCGACCTGGCTGACTACTGATACAGAAACAGCGATTCAGGAAATCCGTCATTTTATGGATATGTTTGTGCATTAAGCATATTCAAGTGGTGCTGACACTTCATCAAAAAAACCTCATCTGAATCATACAGATGAGGTTTTTTAATAGAATATACGTTTCATTTAATCCGCTAGCGAATGGTAAAAATACACTGCTGCTTAAAACTGGATTTGGGTAGCCAGATCAGCTGTTTATAGCGCACCTGATCTATTCCAAAACTTTGCATTTTCTGGCGTGTATAGCGCCAGCCAATACAATCTTGATAGCGCGCATATTCAGGCGCTTGCCCTGCTGTAGTCGATGCCTGCTGGACCTGAATTTTCTGGAAAAACGCGGTTTCTCTGGCGCGCATCGGGCCAATATACTGCTGATAGGCCTGTTGCATGTCTGCATCATCAAACTGCATTGGTTGCATGGCGCCGCCATGCCAGCCCAGCTGACTGCGCCAGTTCAGATATTTGATCTTTCCGGCCGGAAACACATAATTGGCGCAAGAAGAAAAACAGTATTGCCCGACTTCTACATTCAGCTGATGCGCATAGACCAGATCACCCAAATCCATTCCCAGACCAATTTCACCCCCTTGACTGGTAATTTTCAGGGTCTGTACTTGCGGGAACTGCTTCAACAAGGCAGCTGCACGGGTATTGGCATCTTGGCTGAGCGGGCCAGTATAGATCAGCACATCTTCTTGTACCGTCACTTCTGTTTCCGTGCCTGTGATATTTGCCTGTAGCGTAGTTGCCGCCACTAGCGCGACGCTGGCCATAAGCATGGATTGGAACACTTGCATCACATCCTCACAGAACAAGAGAGCAATAAACCGGGCTGAAAACAGCAGATCATCAAATCAAACCTGTAGCACTCAAGCTTACCAGTAGTTTTCTACTGCAATATTGCCTTCTCCACGGCGGTTCATGCTCAGGCCACGCGCTTTTAGGGCTTCTTTGGTATCTTCCACCATTTGTGGGTTACCACATAGCATCACATGGCTGCTGTCCGGATTAAAAGACAGGCCCACGGCTTTTTCCAGCTCGCCATTGGCGATTAACACCGGCAGACGGTCATGCAAAGGTGCGTTCGGATCACGGGTAATAATCGGCACAAATTTAAAACCTGTATGCCCTTCGCCAAAAGTCGCTGCAATTTCTTCAATCCGCTCGACATAGGCCAGTTCAGCGGCAGTACGGACACTATAGACCAGATGGATATGCTGGTATTTATTCCAGGTGTCGAAGTCTTGCAGCATCGACAGGAATGGTGCCAGTCCGGTGCCGGTACCCAAGAGCCATAAGTCTTGTGGCAAAGGCAACTGATAGCGCGCCAAGGTTAAAAAGCCATACGGTACTTTTTCCAGATACAGCTCATCGCCAACCTGCAGATGTTGCAGATTGGAAGTAAAGGCCCCATCGGGTACGACAATTGAAAAGAATTCCAGGGTTTCATCAAAAGGTGAGGACACCACTGAATAGGCCCGCACCACCAGTTCATCGCCGACTTTAAGGCCAATACGCGCAAATTGCCCGGCAGTAAATTTAAAGTGGGCTGGACGCGTCATGGTAAAGCTGAACAAGGTATCGGTCCAGCGATGTACAGATAACACCGTTTCTAGGCTAAATTTTTCAATTGACATAATTTGTACGTGGCATGAAAGACTGCGCTCATGGTAGCATGGCAGCATAATTTATTAATATTTTTTAAATGTTAAGGCTATATTCATGCGCATGACTTTACGCCAATTGGCTGTTTTTGTAGCAGTCGCTCAAGAAGGCACAGTAACCAAGGCCAGTGATGCCGTCAAACTGACGCAAAGTGCGGCGAGTATGGCTTTAGCAGATCTGGAAGATGGTTTAGGCGCACCATTGTTTGACCGTTTAGGTAAACGCCTGCAATTGAATGATCTGGGCCGTTTTTTACTCCCGCAGGCGCTTGAAATTCTGGGTCGCTGTGAGGCCTTTGAACAGGCCGCCAAAGGTGAGCTGCAAAGCATTGATTTGCGTCTGGGCGCGACCCTGACCATTTCCGATTATCTGATGCCAGATTTAATGGCCAACTTCCTACAAATTCAGCCACAGGCGCATTTACAGCTGCAAGTCGGTAATACCCGTCAAATGATTGAAGCAGTCAACCAGTTCCAGCTCGATTTAGCCCTGATTGAAGGTTCCTGTCATTTACCGCAGCTGCAATGTATCCACTGGCGTGATGATGAACTGGCGGTCTGCTGTTCACCGAATCATCCGCTGGCGCAGCTAGACCGTGCCTTAACCGCAGAAGACTTTAAACAGGTGGAATGGATTTTACGAGAAGAAGGTTCAGGCACGCGTGAAGTATTTGATAACGCCATTTTAAAAGATGTGCCAGATGCCAAAATCCGTTTAACCCTGGGTCATAATGAAGCCATTCTGAAAATTGTGGCCGGCGGCTTAGGCATGTCCTGTATTTCAAAACTGGCGATTGAGCCTTTACGTGAAAAAGGCCAGCTGGTGATTTTAGACACTCCATTCTGGCAACTGGCGCGGCCTTTATTTATGCTGGTGCATCGTCAGAAATACCAGGGTCCAGGTCTGAAAGCCTTTATGAAGTTCTGTGACAGCAAATAAGACTGTATTTAATCCATAAAAAAGCGCCTGCAGGCGCTTTTTTCATACCTTATCGAAATTGGCTTTCACATGGAATCCCGTCGCCATCACCATCCATTTTGGTATTTGGGCAATTACGAATAAAGAATAAAGCCTCCTCATAAGACTTCATCTGACTACAATGCTCGCGGCCATCACATTTAAATTGTTCAGATGAGCTGCTACTTACCGGCAGCGCTTGCTCTACATTCTCTTGGACATTTTCTAAATTCTTTTTCCCTTTTTCACTAAGTCCAAGTTCCGGTAATTCGCCATGTACCGCTCTTTGCTCAGCTACGATCTGTTGCTGAGCAATCATCAGTTCTTCAAGTTTTTGCTGTTTCTGAGCTTGATATTCTTGATATTTCTTATATACCAAAATACTTAATCCTAAAATAATGATTAAGCCTAATACAGTAATGATCTTTGAGTTAAGCCATGAAGACTTCTTTTTATCTCTTGACGAAACTTTACCCTCGATATTTCTGTATCGTAGATTGTTCTGTTCAGCAGGCTCTGATACTTTTAGGTCTAAGCGCACAATATTCGCGGCTTTAAATTTTCCTGCATCTTCAACAATTATAAATTTTAGATTTTCACCGATTTTAGGTGGAACATTCTTATTGGGAAAATCTTTGATGTGGAAAAATAAATCTTTTGACTCTTTCTCTATCTGAATAAAACCAAAACCACGATCTTCATGATAGCTTTTGATTTTCCCCTCTTGAAACATAATGCGCTCTTATCTTTGATATTTTTAATAATTGTAATAAAAAAGAAGCTAAAAAGCCTCTTTTCTATTCTTATACTCGACTTAAGCAGAATATATAAATTCTACCTCAGTACTAACGTCGGAAATTGGACAGCAGGGAAGAAGTAATCGACTGGTTATGGGCGGCCACTTTGGATTTTTTGGCTTTGGCCGATTGGTCTTCAACCCGCTCAATTTTCACTGCTTTAAACTTGTTGCCGTTTTTGACCACATTAAATTTCACCCGGTCATTTCGCTTCGGTTCTATCCCATCGGCCGGGAAATCGGAAATATGAAAAAACACTTCGCCTTCCGGACAGGCAATAAAGCCGTAACCCTTGTCTGCGTTGTATTGCTTAACTTTACCCTGATATTGTTCGTTGCTCATCGACCTGTCCCCCTTTTGCGCTTCAAGCTTAGTATATAAAAAAGAGGCTATAAAAGCCCCTTCTCTGTTCACTGGCAAAATCAGTCTTTTTGCACGGAACCGAAAATTTTGTCACCGGCATCACCCAGGCCCGGTACGATATAGCCATTTTCATTCAGGCCCTGATCCACAGAGGCAGTGAAAATTACCACATCCGGGTGCGCTTCCTCTACACGCTGAATGCCTTCTGGCGCAGCCACCAGCACCATCACGCGAATATCTTTACAGCCGCTGGCTTTTAACACATCAATCGCCGCCACTAAAGATGAACCGGTGGCCAGCATTGGATCAATGATCATGGCAATACGGTTTTGTACATCTGGCACCAGTTTTTTATAGTAGGTACGTGCTTCCAGCGTTTCTTCATCACGTTCTAAGCCCAGTACAGAAACTTTGGCACTTGGAATCAGGTTCAGGAAACCATCCAGCATGCCAATACCAGCACGTAAAATTGGCACTACAGTAATTTTTTTACCGGCAATACGGTCTACCGTGACCGCACCATTCCAGCCGTCAATTTCATGCTCGACCATTGGCAAATCTTTGGTCGCCTCATAGGTCAACAGCATGGTCACTTCTTGCGCCAGCTCGCGGAAGTTTTTAGTGCTGATATCTGCACGACGCAGTAAACCGAGTTTATGACGAATGAGCGGATGACGAATTTCATGGATAGCCACGGGAGAACACCTAAAAGGTTAAGATAAAATTCCGTCTATTATAATCATTTTTTGACCCTGATAAAAACAAAAAAGCCCTCAAATATTGAGGGCTTTTTGCTAGACAATTCTCTTTTTCAAGATTATTGCTGAGACAGCATGAAGTGAATTGGAGATAAAATCTCGGCTTCAAGTGCCATCTGGATAATTGGATCCGGATAAACACCAATCACCAATACCGCCAGTGCAGCCAGCAGAACCATGATCCCGCCAACGCGTTGACCCCAGTGATCGACTGCATCCATTTTTGGTGTTTCTGGCGGAGTCATATACATCACCACCATCACACGTAAATAGTAATACAGACCAATACCCGAACCGACAATAATCATCGCTGCCAGGAACCAGTGCTGGGTTGTTACCGCAGCCATGACAATCAGGAACTTACCAATAAAGCCTGCAGTCAGTGGAATACCGGCCAGAGACAGCATCATCACGGTTAATACAGCAGTCAGCACTGGACGACGCCAGAACAGACCACGGTATTCAGCCAGACTTTCTGCTTCTGAAGTGTTGTTATATGGACTCGACATTAACGCTACGGCACCGAAAGCACCAATCGTGGTTAATACATAGGTAATCACATAAACAGTCACATTACCCAAGCTGGCATAAGTCAGACTGATCAGACCAATCAGCAGATAACCGAAGTGTGCGATTGAAGAGTATGCCAGGACACGCTTCAAGTTCACTTGGCGTACTGCCAGGAAGTTACCGACCACAATCGACAGTACGGCAATAATGGTCAGCAGTGTAATAACTGATTCTTGCAGGATGGCACCTGAAGTCAGCAAGTAACGTACGAACAAACCAATGGTCGCCACTTTGGCAGCCGTTGCCAGGAAGGTCGCGATTGGTGCTGGAGCACCCGCATACACATCTGGTGTCCATTTGTGGAATGGTGCCAAAGACAGTTTGAATGCAACCGCAAAGATAATTAAGGCAATACCTAAAATGACCAGTGGCTGGTGCAGGTTCTGCATAAGCGCCTGTACAGAGTCATAGAATGACAGTGAACCGGTGTAGGCATAAATATACGCCATACCCATCAGCAACATCGCAGATGCGGTGGCTGAAAGTACCAGGTATTTCACCCCTGCTTCTAAAGACTTCGAACGCTGATGCGTATAGGCTAACAAGCCATACACCGGAATCGACATCAATTCCAGGCTGATGAAGAATGAAGCATAGTGCGAGCTTGCCACCATGAGCATTGCGCCTGCAACTGAGGACAACATCAGGATGTACAGCTCTTCACGATTGTCTTTATAGCTTTCAATATAAGCATGTGACAAGGTACAGCAAGCCAGTGCAGCAACCAGGATCAGTAACTGATAAACCAGTGTGAACTGATCAATCATAAACATGCCCATGACATTCGCTGGTGCAAAAGCACCACCGAATAATGAGAGCAGAATATACGCTGCAGCAAGGTTTAAGCCCACTACAGATGCTGTCGCAATCAGGTTATGGTTACGCTTGATTGCGGTGAGAATCATCACGACGATCGCAGTTAAAGCCACGATCATCACAGGAGCTAATGGCATAAGCTCGGAAAATGACATTGTGAAGTTCATGACTTATTGGATCTCCACATTTTCGAGTTGAGTGCTTACCTGTTCGGTCACGTCAACTAGCTCTTGAACTGGAATGTAGCTGTTTGCTAACCACGCCATGCTTGAATTGGAAATATCAAGGAAGCTTTGTGGATACAGACCAAGCCATAACAGACCAACGGCACAAATTAACAGAATCACAATTTCACGCGCATCCAGATCTTTTAACAGATTGCTGTAATGCTGTTTTTGCTCTTCGTTTGGTGTACCAAATAATGCTTTGTGAATCAGGATCAGACCATAAAGACCTGCAAACACCAGACTCACTGCAGCAATAATTGTAAATACAGGGAACTGGTTGAATGAACCCATCAGAATCAGGAATTCACCAATAAAGTTACCCAGACCCGGGATACCGACCAATGCTGCCACGAAGAACATCAGGAAGAAGGCCAGATACGGGAATTGACCACGAATACCACCCATCAGACGCATGTCACGGGTATGCACACGTTCATAGACCTGACCACACATAATGAACAATGCAGCAGATGACAAGCCATGTGCCAGCATCATGATCATTAAGCCTTGGTAAGTCAGGATATTACCTGCGTAAATCGCCAGTAACACAAAGCCCATGTGCGAAATAGAGGTATAAGCCAACAGGCGTTTCATATCGGTTTGCTGGAAGGCACACCAAGCGCCGTAGAAAATACCAATTAAACCGAAAATAATCGCGATGTCTGCAAACTGTGCAGAAGCCGCCGGGAAGAATGGAATCACAAAACGGAGTAAACCGTACGCTGCAGTCTTAATCAAGATACCTGCAAGGTCAACAGAACCTGCTGTTGGTGCCTGTGCGTGGGCATCTGGTAACCAGCCGTGTAACGGGAAAACTGGAAGTTTTACCGCAAAGCCGATGAACATACAGATCATGAAGGCATAAGCCACTGCTGGTAACTGTGCATCAAGCGTATTCGCCACCGCTAACAGATAGTGGTAGTTGAACGAGATGGTACCTGACAGCATGTAACCGTAAATCACCAGCCCCAGGATACCGATCAGCATGATCAGACCTGCAACCTGTGTATAGATGAAGAACTTGGTTGCTGCATAAACACGCGATTTACCATCTGCCCCTTTATGCCCCCAAAGCGCAATCAGGAAGTAGATTGGAACCAGCATCATCTCCCAGAAGAAGAAGAACAGGAACAGGTCAATCGCCAGGAATACACCAATTACGCCACCTAAAGACCATAACAGGTTCAGGTGGAAGAAGCCCACGTTCTTCTGGATTTCACCCCAAGAACAGCCGACGGCCAAAATACCCAGCAGCGCTGTCAGGCCAACCATGAGTAATGATAAGCCATCTACCGCCAGGTGAATGTTAATGCCCAGGGTTTGAATCCAAGGCAACTGGAATTGGGCAGCCCAGCTTGGAACCTGTGCACCCAATTCATATTGATACGTACCTGATTGCCATAACGCCAGGGTCAGACCCAGCGTTACCAGCATACCCACCAGCGCAATATAGCGCGGCAGTTTGTCGTCGAGCTTGTCGACGATCCAACAAATAAAACCTGCAATGAACGGAACGAGGATCAGTGCGGGTAAAATGATATTGTTTGGAGCTTCCATCTTATTTCCCCACGACCTGAGTCACGACCACGACCAGCAGTAAAACAACAACACCGAGGGCCATACTAGAGGCGTATTCGCGCAATGAACCGGTTTGACGTGAACTGGTAAAGCTGTTGCCTGCTTTAACAATTGCAGGAAGCACCAGCCACAAGCCATCAATCGGATCGCGACCTAAAATTTTAGCGATAAGCAGGTAAGGCTTCACGAATACGATGTCATACAACGCATCGAAACCAAGTGCATTACGGCAGATATTGGCCAGACCTGAACCCAGAGAAGTCTGAGCAAAGCCTTTTACGGCATTGTAAGCAAACGCAAACAGCACCACGCCAACAGCAAGACCTGCCAAAGCAACCCCAATCGCGATGTATTCAGCACCATGTGCACCGGCTTCAAGCGCTTCAGGAATAATGAAGGCTGGAATTTGTGCAGCATCCAGAATGCTCATCACTGGTGCTTTCAGCACAATCGCCAGACCCGTTGAAAGCACTGCCAGAATTGCCAGTGGAGCCCAGTAAGTAATGCCTTTGATTTCATGATAAGGCGTGTTTTCTTTGCCGAAGAATACTACCCAGATTAAACGGAAAGTATAAATAGACGTTAAGAACGCACCTGCAACACCCACCCAATACAGTGTATTGAAGACTGGTACGCCAGCTAAGTGACTTTGTGTCCACACCGCGGCCAGAATCGCATCTTTAGAGAAGAAGCCGATGGTCAGGAATGGAATGGCTGCCAAGGCACCGCCACCAATCGCGAAACATGCAAACAGGAATTTGTTCTTGTAGAACAGACCGCCCATCTTGAAGATGTTTTGTTCGTGATGGTAAGCCAGAATCACTGCACCTGAAGACAAGAATAATAATGCCTTGAAGAATGCGTGAGTCAGCATGTGGAACAGACCTGCCTGGTACGCTTCAGCACCCACGGCCATAAACATATAACCGAGCTGACTCATGGTTGAGTAAGCCAGAATACGTTTGATGTCGGTTTGAACCAGCGCTGCAAAACCAGCCACCAGCAAGGTTACTGCACCGGTAATAGAAATGAAGATCATCACTTCTGGTGCAAGTTCAAATACGCTGAACATACGGCAGCATAGATAAACACCCGCAGTCACCATGGTTGCCGCGTGGATTAACGCAGATACTGGCGTCGGACCTGCCATCGCATCTGCCAACCAGGTTTGTAACGGGATTTGCGCAGATTTACCGGCAGCACCCAGGAACAACATTAAGGCTGTCCAGATGGTAATTGATGAGCTTTGGGTCATAACCGCAGCAGCATTCTCAACGATGTACTGTGTATTCAGGGTACCGAACTGTTGGTACAGTAAGAACAGTGCAATCAGCAGGAATACATCACCAACACGCGTTACGGTAAATGCTTTAATGGCAGCAAAACCGTTGGCCGGGTTCTGGTAGTAATAACCGATTAACAGGTAAGAACACAGACCTACGCCTTCCCAACCTAAGAACAATAACGCCAGGTTATCGCCCAGTACCAGCAGTAACATGCTGGCTACGAACAGGTTGAAGTAAGAGAAGAAACGTGCAAAGTCTTCCTCACCACGCATATACCAAGATGCGAAGATGTGAATCAGGAAACCAACACCGGTAATCATGCCCATCATCAGCAACGATAAGCCGTCAAGCTGCAAGCTGATGCCTGGGGCAAAATCACCCACGCTAAACCACGTCCACAAATGCTGAACGTAAAGTTCTTTACCGTTATTGACAAAGTCAAGGCCGGCAATCAGGGCAAATAATGCCGATAGACCAACTGCCCCTACCCCGATAATCGCCGCAACTTTCTCAGGAAGATTGTGACGCCCTGCCGCTAATATAATAAAACCGATTAGCGGGAACAAAATTGTTAAATATAAATAACTCATCCGCGCATCTCACTAGCAGCATCCACATCCAGGTGATGGAAGCGATGATAGAACTGAAGGACGATCGCAAGACCGATACACGCCTCTGCCGCAGCCAGCGTCAGAATCAAGATGAACATGATCTGGCCATCTGGTTGTACCCAGGCACTACCCGCCAGAACGAACGCAAGTGCTGCTGCGTTCATCATGATTTCAAGGCTCATTAAAATGAATAACAGGTTGCGTCGCACCATTACACCGTAAAAACCCAGTGCAAAAAGAATGGTTGCAACGATCAAACCATGTTCTAAAGGGATGTTGCCCATTATTGTTTTTCCTCTTCTGCACCTGGTTCACGTTTACCTAAGTGGAATGCTGCAACCAGGGCTGCTAGCAATAACATCGCGGCAACTTCAACCAATAATAAATAGTGAGTAAAGAGTGCTTGACCGACTTCTTTAGGACCAACAATTTCGGTTCCCATGACAGCTGGCGTGCTGGAGTAATCCGATGCAAGCATCCATACCAGAACCAGACCCATCAAGAAGCTCATTAATGCTGGATATGCCCATGCAGATGAGTTGAGCCATTTGCTCTCTTGTTCAACAGTTTGCTGACCCAAGTTCAACATCATCACCACGAACACGAATAACACCATGATCGCGCCGGCATACACAATAATTTCCAGGGCACCGGCAAACGGTGCACCCACAATCATGAACATCCCTGCAACAGCAAGTAATGACACGATCAAGCTCAGTAACGCATGTACTGGGTTCGTGTTGGTGACAACACGAACAGTAGAGATAATGGCCACGAGTGCCATCAAATAAAACGGCCACATCATGGTAATAGACTCCGTACATCAACAGGTGCACTTTCTTTTTGTGCTTGACCTTTGTCTTTACCTGTAACTGCCATACCGGTTACACGGTAGAAGTTATAGTCAGGATATTTACCCGGACCTGAAATCAGCAAGTGTTCTTTTTCATAGACCAGGTCCTGACGAACATATTCACCCAATTCAAAGTCTGGTGTCAGCTGAATTGCAGTTGTCGGGCAGGCTTCTTCACACATACCGCAGAAGATACAGCGAGAGAAGTTGATACGGAAAAATTCCGGATACCAACGACCATCTTCCTGCTCTGCTTTTTGCAGTGAAATACAGCCCACTGGACACGCAACGGCACACAGGTTACAGGCAACACAGCGCTCTTCGCCATCTGGGTCACGTGTAAGCACGATACGACCACGGAAACGCGGTGGTACGATTTCTTCGGCTGGCACTTCCGGATATAAAATGGTGTCACGTTTGCGGGTTGCGTGGCTGAACACCATCCACAACGAGCGCACGATTGACCCAAATCCAGCTAGAAACTTATACATTTTGTTCTCCCTGCCCTTACCACAAGATAACCGCGCCAGTAACCAGCAGGTTCACCAACGCTAATGGCAAGCAAATTTTCCAGCCAAAGTTCATTACCTGGTCATAACGTGGACGCATTAAAGAACCGCGTGCCAGAACGAACATCATTACAAAGAATGCTGTTTTGATAATGAACCAGAATGCTGGAGGTAAGAAATCAAGACCGAATGGCGCTAACCAGCCACCGAAGAATAACGTCACGATCAGCGCAGAGATCAGCACCACGTTGACGTATTCCGCAACGAAGAACATCCCCCATTTCATACCGCCGTATTCGACGTGATAACCTTCTGCCAATTCCTGTTCTGCTTCTGGTTGGTCAAACGGGTGACGGTGCGTTACCGCAACACCTGCAACCACGAAAATCAAGAAGCCCAAGAACTGAGGAATTACAAACCAGACGTCTTGCTGTGCTTCTACAATTTCACGCATGTTGAATGAGCCGGCAATTGCCACCACACCCATCAGGGAAATACCCAGGAACACTTCATAAGAAATGGTTTGCGCTGCAGAACGTAGACCACCCAGCAATGCATATTTGTTATTTGATGACCAGCCACCAAACAGAACCGCATAGACTGCAATACCCGCCATTGCCATAAAGAACAGCAGGCCGATGCTCATGTCTGCCACACCTAAATACGGTGATACAGGAATAACCATGAACGACAGTACCGCAGTTGCCATTGCAACTGCAGGTGCCATACGGAAAGTCAGCTTGTCAGCGAATTTTGGTGTCCAGTCTTCTTTGAACATGATTTTCAGCATGTCGGCGACAATCTGGAACATACCGCCCGGACCTACACGGTTCGGACCATAACGGTCTTGCCATAAACCGAGCAGACGACGCTCGATAAATGACATTAATGCTGCAACCAGTACCACAACCAGCAAGATCACAATCGCTTGAATGACTGAATAGGCAATTGGCCAGTTCTCAGCCCAAAGCGGTGTTTGACGCATTAATTCTTGTTCCATGAATTATACTCCTACCGCGACTGACACAGGCTCAGCAAGAGATACCGTCGGTGCTAGACCAATTGGGTAACCAATATAACCTGTAGGTAAATATTCAATCACTTGAACTGGAAGAACAATTGAAGTCTCGCCTGCTTTCACAGTGATCTTCTGACCATCTTTCAGGTTCAAACGGCTTGCATCCTGTTCACCCACGGCAAACATGGCTTCAGGAATACGTGATTCCATCGCTGGTGTTTTAATGGTGAATTCACCTGACGCAAAAATATGATGCATTGGCACCAAACGGAAGCTGTCCGGATTGGCCAATACAGGGCTTGGTGCTACGAAGCTACGTGCTGGACGTTTTGGTAAACGGTCGAATAAACGTACGCCTGAATCACCACCTTTTAAGTGACCGCCCACGTTGTCCTGGAATTTGTTCCAGGCCTGTGGCGAGTTCCAGCCTGCAGACCACGCAAATGGCACCAGTGCAGATGGCGTCTGATTACCGACATAACCTTCCATCGAGAAAGTTAATGCAGAATCGACATCGGTCGGCTGTTTTGGTTCGTGAATCGAAAGCGGTGCACGAATGGCAGTACGGCCTGAGTAACGACGTGGTTCACGTGCCACTTTCAGACCATGGACACGGAAGCCCGCATCTGGTGCAACGTCTAAAATACCTTCTAATGCCGGTACGTTTTTCGCTACAGACTCGATCACATCATCCAGCAAGGTCCATGAAATCGCTTTACCTTTCATGCCAGTTTCAAGGGCATGTAACCAGCGCCAAGATTCTTTAATCGCCAGTTCCGGCTTGTAGTAGCTTGGGTCATACACTTGATAGAAACGCTGTGCACGGCCTTCTTGCGATACCACAGTACCATCACCTTCAGCGAAGCTTGCTGCTGAAAGTACGATGTCTGCTTTCGCCACAGTCGCAGTTTCAGAGTGGTCCAGCACAATAATGTCTTTACCTGCAAGTGCAGCATCGACCTGAGCCGCTGGTAAACGACGGTAAAGGTCATTTTCCACCACAATCACAGTGTCATAGTCTTGTGCAAAGGCTTGCTCCAAGCTCTGACCACCAAAGATCGCCAAGCCCATTGAGTTCACTTCAGGAACAGTCAATGTTAAGCCTGCATTACCAAGGTTTTGAGCCACTTGAGCCGCAGCTTCCATGATGGCAGCGTCTTGTAAGCTTGTACCAGAGATGATTAAAGGCTTCTTCGCCGCTTTTAAGGTATCTGCGATGGTTTGCGCAAATGCTTTGGCATCGTCATCTAAACCGGTAATCACTTCGCCTTTTACGCCAGCTGCAATAGCAAAGCCTAAACGCGCGATGTCATTTGGAGATGCAACCACTTCACCAGTTGCTACATCTGCTAGACGGGTTTGTGTTGCAGCCAGAATGTAAATCGGAGATTTCGCATCTTGCGCAATACGTTGTACTGGCTCAGCCAGCCATTCTTGAGTACGACGCTCTGCCGCCATTTCTTTGGCTTTGTTTTTCGCCGCTTGACGAACAGATAAAGCCATACGTGGTGCAGTTTGTGTCAGGTCTTCACCCAGAATTAACACGGCGTCATAGCTTTCAATTTCACGCATACCCGGGTTGTAAACACCTTCGGTTTGCATGATTGATGCCGCCAGTTCCACCAGACTTTGCTCTTTTTGCGACATACCGGTTGAGTAGTTGTCCTGACCAACCAGTTCGCGCAGTGCAAAGTTCGATTCAAGTGATGCACGTGGCGAACCAATACCCAGCACTTTTTTGCCTTGAAGATTCTCAATCACGGTGTCTAATGCCTGATCGACAGACACAGTCGTGACATTTTGACCATCACGGAATTGTGGCTGACGCGGACGATCTTCACGGTTTACATAACCGGTACCGAAACGGCCTTTGTCACACAGGAAGTACTGGTTCACTTCACCGTTGAAACGGTTTTCTACACGACGCAGTTCACCATAACGCTCACCCGGAGAAATGTTACAGCCTGAAGAACAGCCTTGGCATACGCTTGGCGCATACTGCATGTCCCACTTACGGTTGTAGCGTGCAGAGTGAGTTTTGTCGGTGAATACACCTGTTGGGCAGACCTCAGTCAGGTTACCCGAGAATTCAGATTCTAAAGTCCCTGATTCTGGACGACCGAAGTACACACGTGATGCGTTGGCATATACGCCAAAGTCGGTACCACCAGCATAGTCTTTGTAGTAACGCACACAACGGTAACATGCGATACAGCGGTTCATCTCGTGCGCAATAAACGAACCCAGTTCCTGGTTGTAATGCGTACGCTTGGTGAAACGGTAACGACGACGGTCGTGTTGCGTCATTACAGTCATATCCTGTAAATGACAGTGACCACCTTCTTCACAGACCGGACAGTCGTGTGGGTGGTTGGTCATCAAGAATTCAACAACAGAAGCACGGAAATCTTTTGCTTCTTTGTCTTCAATCGAGATGTAGGTATTGTCAGCAGCAGGCGTCATACATGACATGACCAGACGACCACGCGTATCTTCAGGATTCGCGTATTGCGTCACAGCACATTGACGGCAAGAACCGACAGAACCTAAGGATGGATGCCAACAAAAATATGGGATGTCGATGCCAAGGCTTAAACAAGCTTGCAGCAAGTTTTCTGAGCCGTTGACTTCATACGATTTTCCATCGACATGAATTGTAGCCATAGTCGAATTCCTTAAGCTTGTTCTACGTTGCTGGTCTGAGCTGCGGCATTCACCACTTTCGCTTCAAACTCGCCACGGAAATATTTGAGTGCGCCCATTAACGGTTCCATCGCACCTGGTGCGTGTGCACAGAAAGTTTTACCAATCCAAAGCTTACGGGTCAGTTCCTGTAAGTGATCGATGTCTTCTTTCGTACCCGTACCATCTTCGAGTGCTTTCAGTGCTTTCACCGCCCACGGTAAACCATCACGGCAAGGTGTACACCAGCCACATGATTCACGCGCAAAGAATTCTTCTAAGTTACGGGTTGCTGAAACCATACATTGGGTTTCATCGACCACCATCAGCAGACAGGTACCTAAACGTGAACCCGCTTTCATGATGCTTTCTGCATCCATTGGCAGGTCAATGTGCTCAGCAGCCAAGAAGTCTGTTGATGCACCACCCGGTAACCATGCTTTCAGCTTCAGGCCGTCACGCATACCACCGGCATGTTCTTCAATCACTTCACGTGCAGTGGTACCAAAAGGCAGTTCCCAAAGACCCGGGAATTTCACCTTACCTGATGCACCGTAAATTTTCGTACCTGGATCTTTCGATTTACCCGCAGACAGGTTGATGTACCACTCAGGACCACGTAACAAAATAGCTGGCAAGTTGTTGTAGGTTTCTACGTTGTTGACAATCGTAGGACGACCCCACGCCCCTGCAACTTGCGGAAATGGCGGTTTGGTACGCGGATTGGCACGGCGACCTTCCAGCGAGTTAATCAGTGCAGTTTCTTCACCACAGATATAACGACCCGCGCCGGTGTGCACATACAGCTCGAAGTTCCAGCCAGAACCCAGGATGTTGTCACCCAGGTAACCTTTGGCACGAATCTGCTCAATTGCTTCATTTAAGTATTGTGCAGCTTCGATGTACTCGCCACGGATAAAGATATAGCCGTGAGTCGCTTCCAGTGTATAAGCCGCAATCAGCATACCTTCAATCAATTGATGTGGAAGTTTTTCCATCAACAAACGGTCTTTGAAAGTACCCGGTTCCATTTCGTCGGCATTACAGATCAGGTAACGTGGACCTGAATTGTCATTTGGCGCCATCAGCGACCATTTGATGCCTGCCGGGAAGCCTGCACCACCACGACCTTTAACGGTTGCAGCTTTCACCACATCCAGCACTTCAGCCGGTGTCATGCTAATGGCTTTTTTGAAGCCGGCATAACCATCAAGCGCTTCGTAATCATCTGCATTACGAACATGCTCTTGTTTACTCAAACGCCAAGTTAATGGATGAGTTTCTGGGTTACCGTCGCCATAAATTGGTTTTGGTTCGGTATTCATACATACTTCTCCAATAACTGTTTAATTGATGTCACTTCAACCAGACCGTGAGTATCTTCATCAATCATTAACGTTGGACCTTTGTCACAGTTGCCCAGACAGCAGATTGGCAGCAAAGTGAAACGACCATCTGCAGTCGTTTGACCAAACTGAATACCAAGCTCGCGCTGGAACGCTTCTGCCAAAGTTTCCGCCCCCATCAAGAAGCACGCGATAGAGTCACACAAAAGAATAACGTGACGACCTACCGGTTGACGGTAAATACGGTTATAGAACGTTGCTACCCCTTCTAAATCAGCAACACTGATTGAAAGCAGTTGAGCAATCGCATTGAGCTGTGCGTCATCAATCCAGCCATTACGGCGTTGTACACACTTCAGCGCATCCAGAGATGCTGCACGTGGGTACGGATAGTGACCAATGTGATGTTCGATTTCGTGGATTTCATCCGCAGTTAAAATCCCTTCAACATTCACACGTGGCTTTTTATCAGTCAAAATCATCATAATGCGTTTACCCCTTAGCGATCCACGTCAGCCATTACGACATCAATTGTCGCTAAATAAATAATCAAGTCAGAGACCAGACTGCCGTTAATCACCGAAGGAATTTGCTGTAAGTGCGTGAAGGTTGGTGTACGGATACGGGTACGATAACTCATGGTTGACTTGTCTGAAGTCAAGTAGTAGTTCGATGCCCCTTTCACCACTTCTGCCATTACAGATGCTTCACCTGCCGGCATGACAGGCCCCCAAGACACGCTCAAGAAGTGCGTAATCAGGGTTTCAATATCTTGTAATGTCTTGTCTTTTGGTGGTGGAACAGCCAGAGGATGATCCGCTTTATATGGACCAGATGGCATGTTATCCAAGCACTGCTTGATGATTTTTAAAGACTGTTCGATTTCGCGGTAGTGAACGATGACACGCGCATAGGCATCACCTTCGTACTCCACCGGCACTTCGAAGTCATAGTTTTCATAGCCGCTGTATGGACGGTATTTACGTACGTCAAAGTCGATACCTGTTGCACGTAAACCGGTACCTGTCACACCCCAGGCCAATGCAGATTTTGCATCGTACTGCGCTACATTGCGGGTACGGCCTTCAAACACCGAGTTTTTCAGCGCTGCAGTATGGTATTCCTTCAGACGTTTTGGCATCCACTCCAGAATCTCGCGGATCAGGTGCTGCCAGTTGTTTGGAAGGTCATGCGCGGTACCGCCAATACGGAACCAGGCTGGGTGCATACGGTAACCGGTGATCGCTTCAATCGCGTCATAAATCTTCTGACGGTCGGCGAACATATAGAATACTGGGGTCATACCGCCGGCATCCTGAATTGCTGTACCGATATAAAGCAAGTGGTTATTGATACGGAACAGTTCCGACATCATCACACGGATACATTGTGCACGCTCTGGCACCTGAATACCGGCCAGCTGCTCCACACCCATCACATACGGCATGTTTTGCGCACAACCACCGAGGTAGTCGACACGGTCGGTATACGGAATGAATGAGTGCCAGGTTTGACGCTCAGCCATTTTTTCCACACCACGGTGGTGGTAGCCGATGTCGGGTACACAGTCTTTTACTTCTTCACCATCCAGCTGCAAGATGACACGGAACGCACCGTGCGCAGATGGGTGGTTAGGACCTAAGTTCAGGAACATGAAGTCTTCGTCTTCGTTACCACGGGTCAGACCCCAGTCTTCCGGTACAAAACGTAAGTGTTCCTGTTCAAAATCCTGCTTGGCCTGGTTCTGCATATACGGGGTATATTCAGTGGCACGTGCAGAATATTCCTTGCGCAGCGGGTGACCTTCCCAATAGGTTGGCAGCAAGATACGACGGAGCATTGGATGCCCTTCGAAGTTAATGCCGAACATATCGTAAGCTTCACGCTCGTACCAGTTGGCATTTGGCCAGATATTGGTCGCAGTCGGAATATTCAGATCGTTCTCATTTAGCGCAACTTTGACACGGATATCGCTGTTACGTTCTAACGACAACAGGTGATAGAACACGGTAAAGTCAGATGCAGGCAATCCGTCGCGGTGCGTACGTAAACGCTCATCTACCGCAGACAGGTCAAACAGCATCACGTATGGACGTGACACTGTACGCAAGAACATCAAGACTTCTTGTACGCGTGCGCGCTCAACCCAGACCGTTGGAAAATCTTCAAAAGTCGTTTGCACATAGAAGTTCTCACCAAATTTGGTTTTGAGCTCTTCTACAATTGCAAATGCTGGGCGGGAATCAACTGCTGTTGATTCTGGCATAGCAATGTCAGTTTCAGCCATTGGCTTGGCTTCCTATTTAATACAAATTCAGTCAACCTAAACGACAACTACACCCATAACGGGTGCACCACGATTTTGTCGCTTAAATTATTTAATTTCATCCATAGAGCGCAGGTTTTTCACCGCAATACGCTGTGCTTGCTTACGGTCACGTTCTGGCATCATCTTTGGCTTATACACTGGCTTAAGATCATCACCAATCACCGCAGACAGCGGACGGCGCTCTAATTGAATTTGGTCTTGCAACAACATTAATGCCTGAATTAAGGCTTCAGGACGTGGTGGGCAACCTGGGATATACACATCGACAGGAATGATTTTATCCACACCTTGTACAACCGAATAAATATCGTACATACCGCCTGAGTTTGCACATGCACCCATTGAGATGACCCATTTTGGCTCAAGCATTTGCTCGTACAAACGCTGGATTACTGGGGCCATTTTCACGAAACAGGTACCGGCGACAATCATGAGGTCGGCCTGACGAGGTGAAGCACGAATAACCTCGGCACCAAAACGTGACAAGTCATGCACGCCGGTTAAAGTCGTTGCATACTCTACGTAGCAGCAAGATGTACCAAAGTTAAACGGCCAAACTGAGTTCTTACGCCCCCAGTTTACTGCTGTATGTGCCAAGTCTTCTAAACGAGTCATGAACACATTTTTATTCACTTCTTCTTCAAGCGGATCGGTAACGATCTGGCGCTCCTGAAGTGGATATTGATCAGCATCCGGATTCGCACGGGTTAAGGTATATTTCATCCCGAGTTACTCCTTATCAGATGATATAGCCTGTGATTTTTTCACATGACCAGCAGATTGAGCAGGAATTTGACCAGTAGGGTCGATTACCAGCTCTTCAATTGAGTTAAAGCGGGTAATTTCTGCAAGATCCATATTTGGTGAACCGATTTTAGGTTTAATCCCTGCAGCTTTACGCTTGTCAGATGGAGCCCAGTTCAGTGCACCAGTTGACAGTTCGTAAATCAAACCAACGAGTAAAACTAAAATAAATACAGCAGCAGTTGCAAAACCAACCCAGCCTACTTCACGAACAGAAGCTGCCCATGCGTAGAGATAGAGGGCTTCTAAGTCGAACACAACGAAGAAAATCGCAACTAAATAGAACTTGGCAGACAAGCGAATGCGTGCACCACCTGCACTCACAACACCTGACTCAAACTGCTCCTGCTTGGCACGGCCCCATGATTTACCCCCTAGGAGTAACGGGACAGTGAGCATAAAGACGCATAAAAATGTAACGCCGATCACGAAGGCAATAATTGCCCATTCGTATGGAGTAATGGCACTCATGCGGGGATAACTCCTGGCAGGCCTATTTATTAACAAAGAATGTATGTATTGGCCTTCAAATACACCAAACACAAAATTAATCCCGCCAATTGTACCTGATTTATGATTTCACTTGCTAGCTTATAAGCCTTAGTCTTTCGGATGATTTTTCCGCGAAACAAATGCCAGAGCACCATTCTGTTGGCCCCTACAGGCCATAATCGCTTTACTAAATCAAGATGTGTTTATTTATTAATTTTTCCAAAATTTTGCGTGAGTCGCTGTTATTGATCACTAAATTTGCAATGGCCAATCCTGCCAGCCGTATTCGGCTTCATTTACACCGAATTAAAATGATGATCTTATTCTGCGCCTGAATGCCGGCGTGATTTGTATATTTTTGCAATTTAAAGCGCTTAAGGCTTCATCAATCTGAAGGCTTATGGTATTCCTAAGAAGAACTATAAATTTCAATAATAAGGAGTACATACATGAGCTTAAGATTTACCCATCATCCTGAGTACTTTCTCTTTGCCCAGCTAATTATGCGTCATATTGAAAATTATATTGAGAAACATCCAGACGCAAACAATGCCATTTTCGATTTACGAGATATTTACGAGCTGTTCCGTCAGGACAAAGCTTCAGCCAGCATTAACCTCGATGGTATTTTAAATATTGCCGATGAATACACGGTGGATACCCTGGACGGTGACCAGAAACTGATTAGCCGCTACAGTATTGATGCCAAAGACAATAAGCTGCTGTTTGACTTTAATCAAGCTGCGCTAGAAGGCCTTAAGAAAGGCAAAGCCCTGATTGCTCCGGATGCCAAAATCCAGGAATAAAACAAAAAAGCGTGTTTTGACAACACGCTTTTTTAATTAACTTTTACGTTGCCACAAAAATTGTGAAATGGCTCTTAATGCGGCGGCATCTTCAGCAAAATAGTCTAGCGCCTGCAAAGCCTGATCATGCAAATCTGTGGCATAAGCCTGTGCCTGCTCCAGCCCCATCAATGCCGGATAGGTCGATTTCTCCACCTGTTCATCCTTCCCGGCAGTTTTGCCTAACACTTCAGTATCAGAAATAATATCCAGAATATCATCCTGGACCTGGAAGGCCAGACCAATCACCTGCCCATATTCGCGCAGTTGTGGAATCGCGCGATCGGTACCCTCAAAAATCGCTACCGCGGCCATCATAATCGCCGCAGAAATTAAAGCACCGGTTTTATTGCGATGAATCGTTTCTAACGCAGCCTGATCAACCTGTTTGCCTTCGGCCTGTAAATCCAGCACCTGTCCGCACACCATCTTGGAAGACGCGGTCGCCAGAATCTGCATCTGCTTTAGCACAATTGCCGCATCTACTGCCGCCCCCTGATCATACAGACGGCTGCCCAATACCTCAAAGGCCATTGACTGCAAAATATCACCCGCCAACAGTGCCGTATCTTCACCAAAAGCAGCATGACAGGTCGGCTGGCCACGGCGCAGCAAATCATTGTCCATACAAGGCAAATCATCATGCGCCAGCGAATAGCAGTGAATCAGCTCAATCGCCACCGCCGCACGGCGCACTGCCGCCATATTGGTATTCGGTTTTAAGGCTGCTGTGGCATAACACAAGGCCGGACGCACGCGTTTTCCACCCAGCATCACCGCATGATAGACCGCCCCTTTTAAAGGCTCAGGAATGGCAAAAGCGTCTAAGGCCGTCAATAAATCTTGTTGGATACGTTGTTGCGCTTCAGTCAACACGGTTACAGGGACGTCAGTGAGAGATGACACATTTGCCTCGAATTGGTTGTTCTATAAGATTGTTAGCCGTCACTGGCCAACCCCCTGTCCGCATTGTACCTCTAATTTAAGTTTTTTTAAGCCTTAACTACAGACAAGCGGATATTTCAATTTTTCAGCTTTCAATCTCAACCCATAAAAAAACGCCCCTATTGAACATAGAGGCGAATTCATTAATTCAGGCAAGATAAAGTCAGCGTTATTCCAGCACCTCGGCCGGTACACGTACCCAGCCTTCCATCAGCACCCGCGCACTACGGCTCATCACCGCTTTTTTCACCTGCCACTGACCGTTTTCCTGTACCGCTTGCGCGCCGACGCGTAAAGTCCCGGAAGGATGGCCAAAACGCACCGCTTCACGCTCGCCACCACCAGCAGCCAGATTCACCAAGGTCCCCGGCACGGCAGCAGCTGTCCCAATGGCCACCGCAGCAGTGCCCATCATGGCATGATGCAGTTTACCCATCGACAAGGCACGCACCAGCAAATCGACATCTTCAGCCTGAATATTTTTACCACTTGATGCAGTATAGTTCTGTGGACGCGCGACAAAAGCAATTTTTGGAGTATGCTGACGTTTTGCTGCTTCCGCTACATCATCAATTAGCCCCATCTGCTTGGCACCATAAGCCCGGATTTTTTCAAAACGCGCCAGCGCCTCCGGATTACTATTAATGTCATCCTGCAATTCGGTACCGCTATAGCCAATTTCATCGGCATTTAAAAAGATGGTCGGAATACCAGCATTAATAAAGGTCGCCTGAAAAGTACCAACATCCGGCACCACAAAGGTGTCCACCACATTGCCGGTCGGAAACATGGCCCCGCCCTCTTCGTCATCATCGGCCGGATCTAAAAATTCAATTTGTACTTCTGCTGCCGGAAAAGTCACACCATCCAGCTCAAAATCACCGGTTTCTTGCACCTGACCATCGGTGATTGGCACATGCGCGATAATGGTTTTCTGAATATTTTTCTGCCAGATGCGTACGGTACACAGACCGTTTTCTGGAATTTTATCGGCATCCACCAAGCCCTGACTGATGGCAAAGGCACCCACCGCAGCAGTCAGGTTGCCACAGTTACCGCTCCAGTCCACAAAAGACTGATCAATTGCCACCTGACCAAATAGATAATCGACATCATGCTCCGGCTGGCTGCTTTTGGCCAGAATCACGGTTTTACTGGTACTGGAAGTGGCGCCGCCCATGCCATCAATCTGCTTGCCATAAGGGTCCGGGCTGCCAATGACCCGTAGCAGTAGCTGATCACGAATTTTTCCAGGCACTTGCGCTTCGACTGGTAAGTCATCTAATTTGAAAAAGACACCTTTACTAGTACCGCCACGCATATAGGTGGCTGCAATTTTAATTTGTGGAGCGCAGCGCATTCTTATCTAATCCTTTGATTTTTCGTTGTATTACATAATCCAAAGCAAGGTTTTTGCTTGCTTTAAATGATAACGTCTTTTGCTTAAAAAATCAGGTGAACTGGACTTAAGTATAAAATTTACCCAAATCTTTGGCTGCAGACTTGAAATTTTCAAGCCTAAAAAAATATAGCCAATAAAATTAATATCTTGATTCAATTATTGTTTCAAAAAAATGACCATTTTTCGATTTTATGAGCTGTTCTGAAGCGACTGGTGATCTACTAGGCTAATTTGCAACTATCTATTACAATCGCGCCACTTATTATACATTGTCGGGCTGAACACTTTGAACAACGAGTCTTCTCAACTTCAGCGTGGCTTAAAGAACCGTCATATCCAACTCATCGCCATGGGCGGCGCGATTGGTACTGGCTTATTCTTAGGTTCCGCTCAAGTCATCCAATCCGCAGGTCCCTCTATTATTTTAGGCTATGCGATTGGGGGTTTGATTGCATTTTTAATTATGCGCCAACTGGGCGAAATGATTGTTCATGAACCGGTTGCAGGTTCTTTCAGCCATTTTGCTTATCGCTATTGGGGGAAATTCCCTGGCTTCCTGGCCGGCTGGAATTACTGGATTTTATATATTCTGGTCGCCATGACCGAACTCACCGCTGTCGCCAAATATATTAACTACTGGTGGCCGCATATTCCGGCCTGGTCCTCGGTCCTGTTTTTCTTTATTGTCATTACCCTGATCAACCTCGGCAATGTAAAATTTTATGGGGAATCAGAATTCTGGCTGGCAATTATTAAAGTGGCCGCAGTAGTATCGATGATCATTTTTGGTCTGTACCTCCTGTTGACCGCAGATGCCAACTCGACTGCTTCATTTAGCAACCTCTGGAGCCATGGCGGATTCTTCCCGCACGGCTTTGAAGGCTTATTCTTCATGCTGGCCTTCCTGATGTTTGCCTTTGGCGGGATCGAGCTAATTGGTATGGCAGCAGCAGAAGCGCAGGATCCGAAAAAGACCATTCCCAAAGCCATCAATCAGGTGGTGTTCCGTATCCTGATTTTCTATGTTGGTTCATTGACGATTTTACTGTCGTTAGTGCCATGGAATCAGCTGGAACTGGGCGGTCTGGATAAAAGCCCATTCGTGATGATCTTTAGCCAGTTAGGCATTGGCTGGGCGGCACATCTGCTGAACTTTATTATTTTAACGGCGGCGCTGTCGGTTTATAACAGTGGTATGTATGCCAATAGCCGGATGCTGTTCGGTCTGGCCCAACAAGGCAATGCGCCAAAAGTATTCCTGAAAGTGAACAAGCAAGGCGTGCCAATTCCTGCGGTGCTGTTCTCTGCCCTGCTGATTTTTGGCTGTGTATTGTTGAACTACTTTGTACCGGAAGATGCTTTAAGCCACCTGATTTATATTGTGGTCGGTGCCTTGGTACTGAACTGGGCCATGATTACCCTGACCCACCTGAAGTTTATTCAGGCCATGAAAAACTCAGGTCAAACCACCTCTTTCCCTGCACTGTGGTCACCTGTGGGTAACGTGATTGTGCTGCTGTTTATTGCCACCATCCTGTACATTATGTGGACCCAAGGCTTTAGCGAATCGGTGTATATGATTCCGGTCTGGATTGTGCTGATGTGGGGTCTGTTTAAATTGCTAAAACAAAAAAACAGCTAAGTTATTTTTACTGACAAAAGAAAAAGTTATTACTTCGGTAATAACTTTTTTTTCAGCTTTTTTTCAGCTAAATTAAGGGCGTTTTGTGCCCTTAGCTTAACTGGATAGAGCAGTTGCCTCCTAAGCGACCGGCGTGGGTTCGAGTCCCGCAGGGCACACCATCGTATCTATAAAAAAGGAAGGCGCATCTCCTTCCTTTTTTATCTTCAGCACTTCACCGAGATGAAGCAACTCGCGTAGCTGCCTTGGCGAATTCCCCCCACCATTTTAAATCGGCTGTAACTGTGCGCTTAAATGTGCTGCCATCTCTCTTAAATACTGGATTTTTGGATGCTGCATATCCAGCGGCAAATCCGAAGCAGTGCCCAACACCGAAATCGCATATTCAATTTCATGGTGCTGATTTAATACCGGCACACAAATCGCATGAATTCCGGCCAGCAAATCGCCTGCGACCGTGGCCACACCTTCACTTAGAATCTGCTGTTTTAAAGTTAAAAATTCATCCCAGTTCTGCGGATAGACCACTTTCTGCTGTGCCTGATGCTGCTGCCATTCTTTTTCCAGCAAAGGTCGCACCAATGCTTCCGGCATAAACGCAGCATAAGCCCGGCCGGTGGCCGAATTCAGCATCGGCATGATCGAACCGACACGGGTAATTACCGAAACTGGCTGATTCGGCTCCAGCCACTGTACAATCAGTGGGCCTTGCGTCGTCCATTTGCTAATCTGCAATCCACAATCCAAATGCCGGTGCAGTTCATTAATCTGTGCCTGTGCCGCCTGCAGACTGTCACTGCGCTGGATACAGCTCAGACCAAAACGATAAGCCTGATCGCCCAGTGCATAACGACCATCTTCCAGCTGCTTGGCATAATTCATACGTACCAGACTGACCATATAACGGTGCACCTTGGCCGGATGCATGGCCAGTTTTTCAGATAAATCTTTGAGCATGACCGGATGACGATAGGTCATCAGCGCATCCAGCACGGTTAAACCCACCTCTAAAGATTGCACGCCCACCTGATTCTTTTCTGACATAAGAATTTTACTCTCCTGTAAACACCGAGCATTTTAGCGTGCTGTTCTGATTTTTGACATCCTCACCCACCTGAAAGGAGGGAGATTCCTACTGCTAGACGCTTATGCCCAAGCGCAAGTATGTTCTTGGCGGAGTTTAAATCGCGTTGATTTACACTTCCGCATTCACATTCCCATACTCTTATTCGCAAATCTGCTCTATCTTTCGGACTGCTTGCGGTGATTGCACCGCAGCTCGAACAGGTTTGGGTTGTGAATCTCTCGTTGACTTCCTCAAACATGACCCCTGCGTTCTCGCATTTATACTTGAGCATGGTTGTGAGTGCTGAAAATCCTGTATCTAAAACAGATTTCGCCATTTTAGTTTTTACAAGTTTGTTCGCACTTAGATCACCAACGACAATCAGTGCATTGTCTTTCACCAGCTGGGTGCTAGCCTTGTGCAAATGGTCTTTACGACAGTTTGCAATCTTGGCGTGTAATGCACGGACACGCTTTTTATTTCTCGCTCTCTGAGCAATCCCTAATTTCTGTTCATATTGATGGTAGAACTTGGGATTGGAAATGATCGTACCATCTGAACAAGTAGCAATATCTTTTAAGCCTAGATCAATACCCACGGCTTTTGTGGCGGTAGGTTTGTCTTGTTTGGGTGAATCAACCACTAAGCAGACATACCAACGTCCACGACTATCCTCTACAAATGAGCCTGTTTTAATGCTGTATTTCGATAGTCCGTAACTATCCCATAGCTTGAATTGATGCTTGCCATACTGAACGTATCCATCGGCGTATTTAATAGCGACCTTTTTAAAGGGTATCCAACCTAGTGATCTTCTTGCTGATTTCTTATTACTGACACGCCATGTCAATTTTGATTTTTTGAACTGTTTTCTGCGAGTGACCAATTCTTCTGTTACAGCCTGAATGGTTTGGCTATGAAGATTACATTCCTTTGATGCGCCTTTCGTGTATTTAGCAATATCGTATGCTGAAAAGAATTGTTGTTTGCGCTGTAGGTGTTTGAAACACAAATCATTGACATAGTTCCAGACAAAATTAACTTCAGATGCCAATTGGTCTAGCACCTTACAATGTTTGTCTTTTATACGTAATTTAAGTGTTTTCATGGGCTTATATTAGCTCATATTAGGCTTGAAATATTGTTTTTTAGCAATTAAACGACATTTCATGTCGTGTCGCTTATATCTCTGACCTGAAAGACAGAGGTTTACGCTTCATTTGATAAATGCATCTCTGCAGAATTCTTTTATTTACATTTTTACGATATTCGTAATTTAATTAACTATTGTGTAATTAATAAAAATGAGTATGATGAGATTTATGACAAAAATCAAGTGATCCAGATCACTCCCCCAGATCGAAAACACTGGACCGTTTTCATCGAGATATGCAGGAACCCCATATGACTCAGCAAGCATTTGTAGACGTTGCAGCACATTCAGATTTCCCGATTCAGAACCTGCCGTATGGCGTATTTAGCGAAAGCCCAACGGGCCATCGCCGTATTGGGGTAGCCTTAGGTGAATGGGTGGTGGATTTGGCTGTGCTGGAAGCGAACGGTTTTCTCAGCATTCAGGCCGGCGAAAGTTATTTTAATCAGCCAACCCTGAATAAATTTATTGAATCAGGTCAACACAACTGGCGCAAAATCCGTCAGGAATTACAAAGCCTGTTGTCTGCTGACAACCCGACATTACGTGACAATGACAGTTTACGTGCGCAGGCTTTCTTCGCTCAGGCAGAAGTGCATATGCATCTGCCGGTACATATTCCGGGCTATACCGATTTCTATTCCTCTAAAGAACATGCCACCAATGTTGGCTGCATGTTCCGTGATCCGAAGAATGCCCTGCTACCAAACTGGTCAGAATTACCGGTCGGTTATAACGGCCGCGCCAGTTCTGTGGTGGTGAGTGGTACACCGGTGGTACGTCCATCCGGCCAGATCAAGTTACCGAATGCCGAACGTCCAATTTTCTCGGCTTGCCGTAAACTCGATTTTGAACTGGAAACCGGCTTTATTGTTGGCAAACCCAACAAACTGGGTGAACCCATCTCGATTGAGAATGCTTGGGAGCATATTTTTGGCATGGTGCTGTTCAATGACTGGTCAGCACGTGATATCCAGCAATGGGAATATGTGCCTTTAGGGCCGTTTAATGCCAAGACCTTTGCTTCATCCATTTCACCATGGATTGTGACCATGGAGGCGCTGGAACCGTTTAAAACCCGTACCCCGGTGCAAGAGCCACGTCCCCTGGCCTATTTACGTGAAGAACAGGTCGATAACAGCTATGACATCCATTTGTCGGTTGAGCTCAAAGCCGCACAATCGGAACAGAGCGATGTGATCTGCCAGACCAACTTTAAATATATGTACTGGTCGATGGCACAGCAACTGACCCATCACACTGTTTCAGGCTGTAATGTTCAGGTTGGCGATTTAATGGGTTCCGGCACCATTTCTGGTCCAACGCCGGATTCTTATGGCTCCTTGCTGGAACTGACCTGGAACACCAGCAAACCGTTAACTTTGGCCAACGGTCAACAGCGTGGTTTCCTAGAAGATGGCGACACGCTGATCATGAAAGGTTACTGTGAAAAAGATGGCCTGCGTATTGGCTTTGGTGAAGTCAGCGGCACTGTCTTGCCTGCAGTGCAATTTAACTTTGCCACAGATGAAGTGCAGGATGCTGCCCATGAAACTGTATAGTTATTTTCGCAGTTCAGCTGCTTACCGGGTGCGGATTGCGCTGAACTTGAAGGGATTAAAAGCTGAGATTATTCCGGTACATTTGCTAAACAATGGCGGTGAACAGCATCAGCCTGCCTATCGTCAAATCAACCCAAGCGGCCTGATTCCGGCTTGGGTGGAGGATGATTTTCAGCTGAGCCAGTCGCTGAGCATTCTGGAATATCTGCAAGAAAAATATCCGCAGCCAGCCCTGTTACCGGCCGATCTACAGCAACGCGCCAAAATCCGCGCCTTTTGCCAGAGCATTGCCTGCGATATTCATCCGATTAATAACCTGCGCGTGCTGCAATATTTAAGCGGAACGCTACAACTCAGCGATGAACAGAAAACGGCATGGTATCAGCATTGGGTGACTTTGGGCTTTCAGAGTCTGGAAGCACAATTGACCGATTCCAATGGCCGTTTCTGTTTTGGCGATCAGCCCACTTTTGCAGACTGCTGCCTGATTCCACAGGTCTATAACGCCCAGCGCTTTCATGTCAATTTAACCGACTTCCCAAAAATTGCCGCGATTTATAGCCATTGTCTCACCCTGCCTGCATTTCAACAGGCCGCACCCGAAGCACAGGCAGATGCCGCCTAAGATTCATCAATAAGGATATTGAACCATGACCATTCAAATTGAAAAAATTCACCACGTTGCCTATCGCTGTAAAGATGCCAAAGAAACCGTCGAATGGTACAAAAAAAACCTGAATATGGACTTTATTCTGGCTTTTGCCGAAGACTATGTGCCGTCGACCAAAGCCTTTGACCCATACATGCATTTATTCCTGGATGCCGGCAATGGCAATGTACTGGCCTTTTTTGAACTGCCGACCCAGCCAGAAATGGGCCGTGATGAAAACACCCCGAAATGGGTGCAGCATATCGCCCTGAAAGTCAAAGACCGCGCTGCACTGCTCGAAGCCAAAGCGCATCTGGAAGCCAATGGTGTCGAGGTTTTAGGCGTGACCAATCATGGCATTTTCCATTCAATTTACTTTTTTGATCCGAATGGCCATCGTCTGGAACTGGCCTACGATGATGAAGCTGCGCCAGAAAAAATCGCCCTGATTACCGAAGACATGAAGCATGAAATGCTGGAGCAATGGAGCAAGACCAAACGCGCGCCGCATCATACCCATTTCCTGCATGCCTCCGAGTTAGACAACAACGCTGGCAGTGCCAAAGTCGACAGCTAAACAAGCAGGTTAAAACAGATGAATAAAGTAGTAGCAACTGCTGAGCTGGCGTTGGCCGATGTGGTGGCCGATCAGCAAACTCTCGCAGTGGGTGGTTTTGGCCTCTGTGGCATTCCTGAAGCCTTAATTGAAGCGCTAAAAAATACCGGGGTGATGGGACTGACCTGTATTTCCAACAATGCCGGAGTCGATGATTTTGGTTTGGGTAAATTGCTACAGACCAAACAGATTAAAAAGATGATCTCTTCCTATGTTGGTGAAAACAAGGAATTTGAGCGCCAGTATTTAAGCGGTGAACTGGAAGTGAAACTGACCCCTCAGGGCACACTGGCAGAAAAATTACGTGCTGGCGGCGCGGGGATTCCGGCCTTTTACACGCAAACCGGGGTCGGCACACTGATTGCCCAAGGCAAAGAAGTCCGTGAATTTGAAGGAAAACCCTATATTCTGGAACACGCCTTAACTGCCGATGTTGCATTAATTAAAGCTTACAAGGCAGATAAAGCTGGAAATCTAATATTCCGCAAAACTGCCCGTAACTTTAATCCTGAATGTGCCATGGCCGGCAAATTTACCATTGCGGAAGTCGAGCAGATTGTGGAAATTGGCGAGCTGGATCCGGATGAGATCCATCTGCCTGGAATTTATATCAACCGTGTGGTACTGAACAGCACACCCGAAAAACGGATTGAACAGATGACCTTAAAGGCGGAGGCTTAAACCATGGCATGGACGCGAAATGAAATGGCCCAGCGTGCTGCACTTGAACTGCAAGATGGCTTTTATGTTAATTTAGGGATTGGCCTGCCGACTCTGGTCGCCAACTATATTCCAGAACATATTAACGTCTGGCTACAGTCTGAAAATGGCCTGCTGGGCATTGGTGAGTTTCCAACTCAGGAAACGGTTGATCCTGACCTGATTAATGCCGGGAAACAGACTGTAACCGCACAAGCGGGTGCATCATTTTTCTCGAGCGCAGAGTCCTTCGCCATGATTCGTGGTGGACATGTCAACATTGCCATTTTAGGTGCCATGGAGGTGTCGGAACGTGGCGATTTGGCTAACTGGATGATTCCAGGAAAAAAAGTCAAAGGCATGGGCGGCGCCATGGATCTGGTGGTTGGGGTACAGAAAGTCGTGGTGCTCATGGAACACTGTGCCAAAGATGGCAGCCCAAAACTACTTTCCGAATGTAGTCTACCCCTGACCGGTCAAGGCGTCGTCAACCGGATTATTAGTGACCTCGGTGTAATTGATGTGACTGAACAGGGTTTGAAACTCGTAGAATTGGCCAAAGATGTGACCCTTGCACAAATTCAGGCTGCTACAGGGGCTAAGCTAATCACAACAGGACTAGATGCAGCTTAAATTCCACCGATCAGGAGCAGCCAAATAGCTGCTTCTGTTTTTAACCCACTAATCACCTGATTTTTTAAGAGCACGCGAGTCTCTAAAATTTTGAATTAAATCTCAAAAATTATAGTTTCACATAAATAAGCCTCAAATTTTTAACTACCAAAATCGATCAAATTTCAATCAATTAAAAACATTCAAACAAGAGATTGATTCTAAATTTTATTCTTTAATTTTCAATCACTAACAATCCAAAAACCCACACCAATTAGAACAAATACTCTATTCAGCGTGTTTTTTATACTGATTAGTTTTTTCTAGAGCATTTACTCTTATTTTAATTGTGCTATTTTTGTCACATGGAGTAACAAATGGTCTCGGTTTGCACAAATCGAAATCATCCAAAATGAAAGCTTAAAGCATCAACAAAAACTGTCATAAAAGACTTTATAGCCCAAGGGAAATGTATAATGAAATTAAAAGCACTTAGCACAGCAATGATTCTTGCAACTGTGCCTATGACAGGCGCATTTGCAGCAGCACTAGATCGTTCAGGCCAATCTATTGCAGCCTTCCTACAACCTGGCAACTATTTTGAAGCAGGTATTTCTGTTTTAGACCCATCTGTATCTGGTAAAGCTAATGCAGGTTATACACCTAACGCTGCTATTCCTGCAGCATTAGCTGGTCTTGAGAATACCTCTCTATCAGACATGGGTGAAGATTATTACTTCCCAAGTGCAGCATTAAAGTTTCAAGTAGCTGATAAATTATCAGTGGGTCTTTTATACGATCAACCTTTTGGTGCTGATGCAGCCTATTCAGTTGGTGATGCTGGAGCAAACCCAGCATTAGCAGGCTTGGGACTTCCAGCTGCATTATTTGCTGGACAGGGCTTATTACATGATGGCCAAGAAGCAACTGAAGTAGAAGTTACAACCGAAAATTTAACGTTCCTATTAGGTTTCCAACCAACTGAAAACTGGAACCTATATGGTGGTGCAGTATACCAGACCGTTAAAGGGAATGTTCAATTACGTGGTACCGCATACGGTTCTACTATTGCATTAGGCCAATATAATGCAGATATGAAAGAAGATTCTGCAGTAGGCTGGATTGCAGGTTTAGCTTACCAAATTCCTGAAATCGCATTAAAAGCATCTTTAACGTATCGTTCTGAAATTGATCATGAAGCAGCAACGAATGAATATGGTACAAGCTTAATTTTAACTGGTTTAGTTCCTGGGCCAGGTGCGGTATATAACGAAAACACTACTACTAAAATTACAACTCCACAATCTGTAAACCTTGATTTCCAAACTGGTATCATGGCTGACACAGTCGCTTTTGCTAATGTGCGCTGGGTAAACTGGGAAGATTTTTCAATTCGTCCTGAACAGTTTGGTACAGTTTCAGAAGCTTTAGGTGCCGCAGGCTTAACCCCAGATAATCCAAATGGTTTTGACTTAGTGGGTTATACAGATGATCAATGGTCAGCTACTGTAGGTGTAGGCCGTAAATTTAATGAAAAATGGGCAGGTAATGTCTCTGTAGGTTGGGATTCAGGTGCAGGCAACCCTGTTTCAACTTTAGGTCCAACTGAAGGTTACTGGAATGTTGGCCTAGGTCTGCAATTCTCACCTGCTGCAAACTACTTTATCGCTGGTGGTGTGAAGTACTTCTGGTTAGGTGATGCTAAAGCTCAACCTGCATCAATGTTTGGTACAGGAAACTCTGTAGCACAATTTGAAGATAACCATGCTTTAGGTTACGGCTTAAAAATGGGCTATCGCTTCTAAGCTCTGATTAAATAAAAACCACTTTCGAGTGGTTTTTATTTTTTAACTCTAATTTTATACACTTGCATATCATTTGCTTGTTTTACAAGCAATTAATCCTGCTCCAAATATTAATTTTTTAAAATTTATCTTTTATTTTTATTTTCTTATTTATCATTTAGTTAATATAAAAATATAGTATAAATACTCTAAGCAACCCTTTTATTTAACCGCCTTAGTTCATTTCTTCAACAGAGCTGAGTATTTACTCTTTTTAAAATTATGTTACTTTCCCAGCACATTTTTGTTACAGATGGCATCAGGGAACGTACCATGAAGCTCAATAAAACTTATTCTGCTATTTTACTTAGCACTTTACCTCTTTCTGCAGTTCAAGCAGCTGGCCTAGACCGTTCTGGTCAATCTATTTCTGCTTTTTTACAGCCGGGTAATTATGCTGAAGCAGGTATTACTGTGATTGATCCTAGCGTATCTGGAAAATCTATTCCTCAACTAGGTAGTGAATCTATCAGCGACATGGCAGAAGACTACTACTTTCCATCTGCTGCTATTAAAGTTCAAGCAACTGATAAAATATCTTTAGGTCTGATTTATGATCAACCTTATGGTGCCGATTCAATTTATCCAACAAATAATGTAAGTTTTTCACAAGTAAATCCTCTTAGTACTCAACGAGAAAGCACTCAAGTAGAAGTAAAAACTAATAACCTTACAGCTTTAATCGGTTATCAACCAACTGAAAACTGGAATTTTTATGCTGGACCTGTTTGGCAAACTGTAGAAGCTAAAATTGCATTACGAGGTGCAGCTTATGGAAATTCGGGCTATGATATTAAACTTGATGAAGAAGAAGCTTGGGGCTGGCTTGCTGGTTTCGCCTATCAAATCCCTGAAATTGCTTTAAAAGCAGCTATTACTTATCGTTCAGAAATCGATCATGAGGCAAATTCAACAGAGAGCTTTGGATTTGGAACTATTGCATCGCCTCTTTCACCAGATGTTACAGCTATAACACCTCAATCTGTAAATTTAGATCTTCAAACAGGTATTGCAGCAAATACTTTAGCCTTTGCTAACGTACGCTGGGTAAATTGGAGCCAATTTGCAGTAACACCTAATTTATTAAAATTACGCTCAGGTAGTAATTTGATTGACTACTCAGATGATCAATGGTCTGCAAATGTTGGTGTTGGCCGTAAATTTAGCGACAAATGGTCTGGCTCTGCTTTAGTAAGTTATGACTCAGGTGCAGGTAATCCTGTAACAACACTAGGACCAACCGAAGGTTACTGGGGTGTAGGTTTAGGTGGACAATATAGCCCAGCCGAAAATTACTTTATTCAAGCAGGTGTTCGCTATATGTGGTTAGGTGACGCTGAGGCTAAAGCAGGCCCTAATGTTGTAGGAGAGTTCACCGATAACACTGCAATCGCATATGGCATGAAAATCGGTTACCGCTTCTGATTTTTTGATAGATTCAATAAAAAAGGCGCTTATAGCGCCTTTTTATTTACTTAAATTCTTTAAGCAGGGATATCACGCACTGAAGCATTACGAATTGCTTCTTTTAATGCTTCATAACCATGAATTGCAGGGAATTGTGGGAATTCTGCAATCACATTTTCAGGTGCATCAAATAAGAAACCTTTGTCCGCTTCACTCAACATCGTTGTATCATTATACGAATCACCTGCAGCAATTACTCGGAAATTTAAACCGTGTAAGGCTTTAACTGCCTGACGCTTTTGGTCGGGTTGACGCAATTTATATGCTGTAATCATGCCATTTTCATCTGTTTCTAATTTATGACAGAAAATGGTTGGCCAGCCCAATTGCTTCATCAACGGATGTGCAAACTCATAGAAGGTATCAGATAAAATAATCAGCTGGAAATGGGTACGTAGCCATTCCACAAATTCTTTAGCACCCGGAAATGGGCCCATATCGGCAATCACTTCCTGAATATCATTTAAACCTAAACCATGCTGTTTTAAGATATTCAAACGCTGTGTCATTAATACATCATAGTCAGGAATATCACGGGTTGTCGCTTCTAGCTCTTTAATCCCAGTTTTTTTTGCAAAGTTAATCCAAATTTCTGGAACCAACACACCTTCAAGATCAAGACATACAACTTCCATGAATGCTCCCCATATCTGTCATTGAAAAAAATTTGCTCTATCATAGACCAAGATCGTGCTTTTGACTTGTTATTTTTTAAATCTATTTTTTTCATAAGCATTGATTTTTTAGTGATAAGTCGGTTTTGGCATTTCTATTAAAATACAGCCGAAATAAATTAATATAGGTTTTGTCATCTCCAAGCCTATAGCCAGGAATATTATGACTACCATTCCCACTATTGATCTCGTTGACGCGCTTGCCGCCGAATATGCAGATAAATCTCCAAGTGAAATTCTAAAACTGGCACTCAGCCAGCCAGGTGAAATTGCGATTTCCTTTTCAGGCGCTGAAGATGTGGTGCTGATTGATATGGCGGCCAATCTGGGTCTGCCTTTTCGTGTCTTTAGCCTGGATACCGGCCGTTTGCATGGCGAAACCTATCAATTTATTGAAACCGTTCGCAAGCACTATAATATTCCAATTGAAATCTGTTTCCCCGAAACTGAAGCGATTCAGCAACTGGTCAATGAAAAAGGCCTGTTCAGTTTCTACGCCGATGGTCATCAGGAATGCTGCGGCATCCGTAAGGTTCAGCCGCTGCGTAAAAAGCTGGCCACGCTAGATGGCTGGATTACCGGTCAGCGTAAAGACCAGAGTCCAGGCACCCGTAATGAAATTCCGGTGGTTCAGGCTGACCCAGGTTTTTCTGGTCCTGGCAAACAGCTCATCAAGTACAATCCTTTGGCCAACTGGTCCAGTAGCGATGTCTGGAATTACATCCGTTTAATGGAAATTCCATATAATCCATTACATGAAAAAGGTTTTATTTCGATTGGCTGCGAACCATGTACCCGTGCAGTGTTACCAAACCAGCATGAACGCGAAGGCCGCTGGTGGTGGGAAGATGCAACCCATAAAGAATGTGGACTTCACGCCGGAAATCTGAAAAAATAAATGCGCTAGACCACTGCCCAGCAGTGGTTTATTTTTTTACGCAACAGAATAAACAAAGTTCCGCGTTTATATGATAAACACTATATACTAAGTCAGTTCACCTATAATTCTAAAAAGCCGTTCCAATGAGGGTCGGTCATATTGCAGTGAGGCAATTAACGCTATGCGTCCATTACATCCGATTGATTTTATCTTTCTGTCTTTAGAAAAACGCCAGCAACCAATGCATGTTGGGGGGTTATTCCTATTTCAGATTCCAGAGAACGCACCTGAAACCTTTATTCAAGATCTGGTCGAAGACATCCGTAATTCTCAATCGATGCCGATTCCACCATTTAACAATAAATTAAATGGACTATTCTGGGATGAAGATCCTGAATTTGATCTGGACCACCATTTCCGTCATATCGCCCTGCCTCATCCGGGACGAATCCGTGAATTACTGACCTATATTTCTCAAGAACACAGCGCACTGATTGACCGCGCCAAACCGCTGTGGACCTGTCATATTATTGAAGGCATTGAAGGCAACCGCTTTGCTATGTACTTCAAAATCCATCATGCCATGGTTGATGGCATTGCCGGCATGCGCTTACTGGAAAAATCGCTCTCACACGATCCAGATGCCAAAAGTATTGTACCGCCTTGGTGTGTAGAAGGCCGCCGCGCCAAACGCCTGAAAGAGCCGAAAGCCAGCCGCTTCAAGAATATTGCGGCAGGCCTGAAAAGCCAACTGGAAGCCACGCCACGAGTCATGTACGAGTTATCACAAACCGTAATGAAAGATATGGGCCGTAATCCGGATTATGTATCCAGCTTCCAGGCACCAAGTTCAATCCTGAATCAGCGCGTTAGTTCCTCACGCCGCTTTGCTGCACAGTCCTATGAGTTTGCCCGTCTGCATAAAATTGCCAAGGCCCTGGGCGTGACTATTAATGACATTGTGCTGGCCATCTGTTCAGGTGCCTTACGTGAATATTTACTCAGCCAGAATGCCCTGCCAAGAAAACCACTAATTGCCATGGTACCCGCGTCAGTCCGTAGCGATGATTCTGATGTATCCAACCGGATTACCATGATTCTGGCCAATCTGGCGACGCACAAGGACAATCCGCTGGAACGTCTCAGCATTATTCGCCGCAGCGTGCTGAATGCCAAAGAGCGCTTTAAACGCATGAATGCCAACCAGATTCTGAACTATAGCGCCTTTGTTTATAGCGCCGCCGGCCTAAATATTGTGTCTGGTTTAATGCCAAAACGTCAGGCCTTTAACCTGGTCATTTCCAATGTGCCGGGACCGCGTGAAGCGCTGTACTGGAATGGTGCCAAACTTGAAGCGCTGTATCCGGCTTCAATTGTGCTGGATGGTCAGGCGCTGAATATCACCATGACTAGTTATCAGGACAAGCTGGAAGTCGGTTTAACGGCCTGTCGCAATGCCCTGCCAAAAATGCAGAACCTGTTACAGCATCTGGAAGATGAAATTCAGCGTTTTGAACGGATTATTGAAACGGTAGATGTGACCTTGGACGAGGTGGAACAAAAAGTTAGTTGAAAGACTCGGCCCAGGCCGGAAGAATATCGAGATTCAGACGAAAAGTATGAATCTCTTTTTTAAAATTGTAATGATAAGAGAAAAAATTAAGGGGCTTTCAAAAGGCCCCTTAACTTTTAATGGTTCGACATTGTTTTAATAATTGCTGACAGACGGTGCGAATCATGGCGGTAGTAATTTGTACTTCTTTACCTTGCTCATCTACGATATACGCCGCACTGTGTACAGTTTTTGGTTCTAAAACTTTAAGACTTTTATTAATCACGACTTCGCTCATACCCATGATAGACCTCATTTTGCTGAAACCGTAAGGGAGATTACGGCTTTGGCTCTGGTGTATGCTTAGTATTGTGAATCTACCTAAAAAAGTAAAATTTCAGATGTAACAACTGTTTAACGATATCCTGTTACAATTTTAGCTTAAAATGATATCGTATTGCTCTTGCGTGTATAAATTTTCAACCTGGAATTTTATGACACGATTCACGAAATGCTCCAGATCCGCGACGGCTGGTGCTTCTGCGGTTAACAGCCGGTCAATCACCGATGGATGGGCAACGACAGTAAAGCCACGCTGAGATTCGAAGGCACGTGCATAGCGCATAATTTCTCGAAAAATCTCGTAACACACTGACTCGGCTGTTTTCACATAACCGCGGCCCTGACAGGTTGGACAAGACTCACACAGCAAATGTTCCAGAGATTCACGGGTACGCTTACGGGTCATTTCCACCAGACCCAGTTCAGACACCTGGGTAATTTTGGTTTTGGCATGATCGCGTTCCAGCATTTTCTCGAACTGGCACATCACTTCTTCACGATGCTGCGCTTCCTGCATGTCAATAAAATCAATGATGATAATCCCGCCCAAGTTACGCAGTCGCAACTGACGTGCAATCACCTGTGTGGCTTCCATATTGGTTTTAAAGACCGTGTCTTCCAGACTACGCCCACCGACATAAGAACCGGTATTGATATCAATGGTGGTCATGGCTTCGGTCTGATCAATCATCAGATAGCCACCCGATTTCAGCGCCACGCGGGTTTGGAGCGCCTTCTGGATATCTTCTTCGACATTGTATAAATCGAACAGCGGCCGCTCACCCGGATAATGCAACAAGCGATTTTGCATATTCGGCACAAATTCATCGACAAAGTCTTTTAGCTTGGCATAAATTTCACGTGAATCGACATAGATTTTGGCGGTTTCTTCATTGGCCAGATCGCGAATCACACGCTGCGGTAAAGGTAGCTCTTCAAAAATTAAAGACGGCACCGCAATAATTTTCTGTTTACGCTGAATATGCTCCCACAGCTTGGCCAGATAGGCCATATCCTGGGCAATGGCGGCTTCTTCCACCCCTTCTGCGGCGGTACGAACAATCACCGAGCCCGGCAGTTTATGCTGTTTCTGAATGCGTTCAATCATCGAGCGTAAACGGTCACGCTCTTCATCCGATTCAATCCGCTGTGATACGCCAATATGACTGCCAAATGGCATCAATACCAGATAACGCGAAGGAATTGACAGATCGGTCGACAGGCGCGCACCTTTGGTACCGAGCATGTCTTTCATGACCTGCACGGTAAGGATTTGCCCCGGCTGTAACAGCTCGAAGACATTTGGCGTTGGCTGGCTGCGTGGCCAGACCATGTCATTGATATGTAAAAAAGCGGTACGTGACAGCCCAATATCGACAAAGGCGGCCTGCATACCTGGCAGCACCCGTACCACTTTACCTTTATAAATATTTCCTACTAAACCACGTTTGGCGGTACGTTCAACAAATAATTCATTGACCGTGCCGTTTTGAATTAACGCGACACGACATTCCATAGGCGTGACGTTAATCAACAACTCGTCAGACATAATACAACTCAAAGCCTTATAAAAATTCTTGTAGCAGCAGTTAATTTAGTGCCTTAACTGTCTGTAATAACTGTACGGTTTCATGCAGCGGCAATCCCACCACGTTGCTATAACTGCCTTCAATACGCGGGATATAACGTGCTGCAATGCCCTGTATGGCATAGGCTCCCGCCTTACCCAGCGGCTCTCCACTGGCCCAATAACACTCCATGTCACTCAGACTCAGCGCTTGAAATTCAACCTGGGTACGTACCACTATACTGTATTTTTCTGCTTTTGTGCGTACGCAAACACCTGAAAATACATCATGTTTTCGACCGGAAATCTGCTGCCACATGGCAAAGGCATGCGCTTTGGATTCTGGTTTTCCTAAAATCTGCCCATCAACACCCAAACTGGTATCGGCGGCAATCACAATCGCATCAGGGAAACGTGCCAACACGGCATCGGCTTTGGCACAGGCCAGCCGCTCAACATACTGCTCAACTGGCTCATCTGGCAAAATAGACTCGTCGATGTCCGGGCTGTAAATCTCAAATTGCAGCCCCAACTGTTCAAGCAGCTCACGGCGTCGAGGTGAGCTGGAGGCCAGAATTATACGCTGCGCCATTTTCGTAGCAGATAATACAGCACCGGCCAGACCAGAATGCTGGACAGCACCGGTTGCCAGTGACGGGCAAATGGAAATTCAATACCAGCCATAACCTGTAACAGCCAGATCAGCGCCAGATGGACCACAATGGCAATACTGGCAATCACCCATAAATTGGCAAAAGTCATCACCCGGCGTTCACGGGTCAAGAATCGCGCCACAAAAGTAATTAATACAAAACTTAAGGCATTCATGCCCAGCGGGGCATCCAGCAGCAAATCTGCAAACAGGCCGGTGCCAAAGGCAAACCAGACGCCGCACCAGGTCGGCTGGCTCATGACCCAGAACAGCATCACCATCATCATAAATACCGGACGCCAGCCCGATAAGCCATAAGACAAAGGATAAACCAGCAGCACCGAGGCAATAATGACCGAAAAAATAATCGGGAATAAAGGATCTTTGGGTTTACGCTGGCCCATTTTAGCGATTGGCATGTGGCTGCTCCCGTGATAAGGATTCAGAGAATAACACCACCACATGATGTCCACCGGCCAGCTGTGCAGCAGGAATCACATCAATTTGCGCAAACTCGCCCGAGTTATGCCGGCTGACCTTGGAAATAGTTCCGACCAGATAACCTGCCGGGAAATGTTCACCAAGTCCGGAGCTATAGACTTTTTCACCGACTTTGATATTGGCACTGGTCGGCACATATTCCATTTTTAAACGACCTAAGTCACCTGTGCCCGAAACAATCGCGCGCATACCGGTATGTTCCAGACGTACCGACAGCGAATGTTCTTTATCGGACAGCAGCATCACCCGGCTACTGTGCGGATAGACATCAACAATCTGGCCCATAATACCGCGATCATCCAGCACGGTTTGCCCGACTTTGAGCTGACGGTTGGCACCGCGGTTAATCACAATAATATGCCGTAGCGGATCGGCATCGGTCCCAATCACTTCGGCAATTTCCATGCGTCCGTCAATGATCAGCGGCGTATCGAGTAAGCCACGTAAACGGGTATTTTCAGCAGACAGTTCGGAGAGTTTTTGCAGGCGTACCTGCGCCTGAAGCAGCTCGGCCTGCATCGCGGTATTTTCACGACGCAGTTGGGCTTCAGATTTACTTTGTTGACTTAGCCATTCTCGCGACAACACCGGATAACTTGCCAGCGCATAAATCGGATTATATGCCGCGTACAAGAGATCCCTTGCCGGTTGAATTACATGCGGCATGCGCCAGTTAAAAAACAGCACCACCAAGCATGTAATGACCGCAATAATAAAGGAGCGAAAAGATGGCGGTTGTCTGGAAAACAGATGTGATTGCACCGCCGGGTCCTTTTGATTAGCCTACAAATAACATGTCATGGTTTGGATTATCAAAGAATTCCAGCACCTTGCCACCACCACGGGTGACACAGGTTAAAGGCTCTTCAGCCACGACCACTGGCAAGCCGGTTTCTTTGGCCAACAGCTTGTCCAGATTACGCAGCAAGGCACCACCACCGGTCAGGACAATACCGCGCTCGGCGATATCTGAAGATAATTCTGGTGGTGTTTGTTCCAGCGCCGATTTTACTGCGGACACAATATTTTGTAACGGGTCAGAAATCGCCTGAGTAATTTCATCAGAAGTCACGGTAATGGCACGTGGCACCCCTTCGGCCAGGTTACGGCCACGTACTTCAATTTCCAGAGGCTTCGCACCTTCTTCCGGAACTGCCATGCCCACTTCTTTCTTGATGGTTTCTGCTGTGGTTTCACCAATCACACAGCCATGCGCTTTACGGACATAGTTGATGATCTGCTCATCAAACACATCGCCCCCAATACGCAGTGAATCTGCATAGACACAACCTTGTAGCGAAATAATCGCAATTTCAGTTGTACCACCGCCCACATCGACCACCATCGAACCACACGCCTGCTCAACCGGCATACCGGCACCAATTGCTGCAGCCATCGGCTCTTCAATTAAACGGACATCACGCGCACCGGCATTAAACACTGCCTCACGAATGGCGCGACGTTCAACCAGCGTCGATTTGCATGGCACACACACCACCACGCGCGGTGCAGGCGGAAACAGGCGCTTTTCATGCACTTTACTGATGAACTGGTTCAGCATGGTTTCAGTCACTTCAAAGTCGGCAATGACGCCGTCTTTCATTGGACGAATGGCAGAAATATTGGCAGGTGTACGACCCAGCATCTGTTTAGCATCCAGACCGACTGCGGCAACGATTTTCTGTGAACCGCTGTGACGAATTGCCACAACCGTCGGTTCATTTAATATAATGCCTCGTCCTGGCGCATAAATAAGTGTATTTGCTGTACCTAAATCAATGGCTAGATCTGGTGAAAACAAGCCAATTAGTCGTTTTAGAATCACGGAGTCGTTCTCGATTAAACTTTATGTGGACGCAAGTTGGCAACTTTAACTAAATGTGATGCTTTGGACAAGTCAATCGCTTATTATAACGCACGATATTTTGAAAATTTTTAATACTGATTAGGTGATGTTATGTCTACATCGGATGCACAGCATTCTGCAGATTTAAATGCACAAACAGTTTCAGCAATCGCCAATCTTGCTCGGTTGTCGCTCAATGATACGCAATCTGCTGAATATGCTCAAAGTCTAAATAAAATTTTAGGCATGATGGAAACCTTAAAAGGCATCGATACCGATGGCGTTGAGCCACTCAAAAGCCCATTTGACCACCCGCAACCATTACGTGAAGACGTCGTAACCGAACAGAATCATCGTGAGCAATATCAAGCTGTTGCACCTGCCGTGCAGGGCGGTTTGTATCTGGTACCACGCGTAATTGAATAATTTTTTCAGCGCTCATCTTTTTGTTGAATTCAGGTAAAGAATATTTCTCATGACAGATTTACATCGCTTATCCATTCGTGAACTGACTGAGGGTTTGGCCAATGCTAAATTTTCATCACGCGAATTGACTGAACATTACTTAAAACGCATCGAAAAAGTGGATGCTCAAGTGAAGTCATACGTGACTGTGACCGCTGAGCAAGCACTGGCCCAAGCCGATGCTGCCGATGCGCTGCGTCAAGCTGGCGGCGCTGGTGTGCTGACCGGTGTGCCCATTGCGCATAAAGATATTTTCTGTACCCAAGGCATTAAAACCACCGCTGGTTCTAAAATGCTGGATAATTTTATCTCTCCTTACGACGCGACCGTTGTAGCGAAAGGTAAAGCTGCGGGCCTAGTGACACTTGGTAAAGTGAACATGGACGAATTCGCCATGGGTTCGACCTCGGAAAGCTCATACTTTGGCGCGACCAAAAACCCTTGGGCACTAGATCACGTTCCAGGCGGTTCTTCAGGTGGTTCTGCTGCGGTTGTTGCTGCTGATCTGGCACCATTTGCAACCGGTACTGATACTGGTGGTTCAATTCGTCAGCCTGCGTCTTTCTGTGGCTTAACTGGTCTAAAACCCACTTACGGACGTGTTTCACGTTACGGCATCATTGCTTATGCATCATCTTTAGATCAGGCAGGCCCAATGGCACGCTCTGCAGAAGACTGCGCATATTTAATGAATGTGATGGCAGGTCATGATGCTAAAGATTCAACATCAATGGACAAAGATGTTGATGACTACGTTGCCAACCTGAACGGCACTTCTGTGAAAGGTCTGCGCATTGGTATTCCAAAACAGTACTTCAATGTTGAAGGTCTGGATGCAGACGTGAAAGCACGCGTTGAAGAATCATTGAAAAAACTGGAAGAAATGGGCGCAACTCTGGTTGAGATTGATCTCAACATGACTGAAGCTTATGTTCCAACTTACTACCTGATCGCACCTGCAGAAGCATCTTCGAACCTGTCTCGTTATGACGGCGTGCGTTATGGCTACCGTTGTGAAGAGCCAAAAGATCTTCTCGACCTTTACAAACGCTCTCGTTCAGAAGGTTTTGGTGCTGAAGTTCAGCGTCGTATCCTGATTGGTACCTATGCCCTGTCTGCTGGTTATTACGATGCTTATTATGTGAAAGCACAAAAAGTACGTCGTTTAATCCAGCAAGATTTCTTAAAAGCATTTGAATCTGTAGATGTCATCGCTGCGCCTTCTGCACCAACTACTGCATACCGTATCGGTGCAAACCTGTCTCCGGTTGAAATGTACCTAGGTGACATCTATACCATCGCGGTAAACCTTGCAGGTCTTCCTGCGATTAACGCGCCTGTTGGTTTTGACAAAGACAACTTGCCAGTTGGCTTACAGTTGATTGGTAACTACTGGTCAGAATCTCAATTGTTGTCTGTGGTACATCAGTATCAACAAGCAACCGATTGGCATACTAAACGCGCTGCAATTGCTGAGGAGAATGCATAATGGCTAAAAACGCTGCTAAACCAAAATCAAACCTGATTGATGGTTGGGAAGTCGTGATTGGTATTGAGATTCACACTCAGCTTGCGACTAAATCTAAAATCTTCTCTGGTTCTTCTACCGAGTTTGGTAATGATCCAAACACTCAGGCGAGCCTTGTAGATTTGGCCATGCCGGGCGTATTGCCAGTGCTGAACAAAGAAGTGGTTGATCTTGCGATTCGCTTTGGTCTGGGGATTGATGCGTATATCGATCAGGCTTCTGTATTTGCACGTAAAAACTATTTTTACCCTGACTCGCCTAAAGGCTACCAAATTAGCCAGATGGATAACCCGATTGTGGGCTTGGGTCATATCGACATCCAGCTTGAAGATGGCACGGTTAAACGCATTGGCGTGACGCGTGCACACCTTGAGGAAGATGCGGGTAAATCCATCCATGACCAGTTTGAAGGCATGTCAGGCATTGACTTAAACCGTGCCGGTACGCCTTTATTGGAAATCGTATCTGAACCGGATATGCGTTCTGTTGAAGAAGCCGTGGCTTACATCAAGGCGATTCACACACTGGTACGCTGGTTAGGTATTTCTGACGGTAACATGGCAGAAGGTTCATTCCGTGCGGACTGTAACGTGTCGCTACGTCGTCCGGGTCAGCCATTCGGTACACGTTGTGAGCTTAAAAACTTGAACTCATTCCGTTTCATTGAACAAGCGATCAATGTTGAGATTGAACGTCAAATGGAAATTCTGGAATGGGACGGCACCATCGACCAGGAAACTCGTCTGTTCGACCCTGTGAAGATGGAAACCCGGTCAATGCGTTCTAAAGAAGAAGCGAACGATTACCGCTACTTCCCTGATCCAGACTTGTTGCCTGTGATTATTCCTGATGCGCAAATTGAAGCCATTAAAGCAACTATGCCTGAGCTTCCTGCGGCACGTCGTGCGCGTTTCGTGGCTGAATTTGGTGTGACTGAGTACGATGCACACGTATTGACGCTGACTCGTGAAATGTCAGAGTTTTATGAAGAAGTAGTGAAAGCTGCTGGCGGTGCTGCACAAGGTAAGATTGCGGCAAACTGGGTGATGGGTGAATTCTCAGGTGCTTTAAATAAAGCAGGCTTGGAGTTGGCGGATTCTCCTGTATCTGCGGAAAAACTTGGCGGTATGATCGCGCGTATTGTGGACAACACGATTAACGGTAAGATCGCGAAGCAAGTATTCGGCTTTATGTGGGAAGAAGGCAAATCTGCGGACGAGATTATTGCTGAGAAAGGCTTGAAACAGGAAACTGATACAGGCGCAATTGAAGCAATTATTAAGGACGTGCTTGCTGCCAACGAAAAGATGGTTGAAGAGTATAAATCTGGTAAAGAGAAAGCTTTCAACGGTCTTGTTGGTCAAGTGATGAAAGCTGCAAAAGGTAAAGCTAACCCTGCTCAAGTGAATGAATTGATGAAGAAATTGATTGGTTAATCTGATTTTTCTTTAATAAAAAACCCGCTTTAGAGCGGGTTTTTTATACTTATAATGAAGCTCTTTTTTGTTCTGGAAATAAGGAGTTAATTTCATCAATTTCCTTTGGTTTTGTAATAGCATAATCCACTATTAAATTAATATAAGTAAAAATAGCAGGATTAATATCTTCTAAAACTTCATCACCAATAATCCCTGGATGTACATTTGCATTTCCAATCAATCTAATATTATCAGCAGCTTGTGCAACTCTTAATGGAATAATTTGTTGTTTTGCCAACTCTTCAATTGACTCTTTAATATTCTTCTTTTTAACACCTAAATGCTCGCATAATTTTTCCAAAGCCAAACGTATAAGAGCGGCACCAGAACGTGGTGACAATTCAAAAATCAAAGCTGCCTCTTTATATAATTTTTTTACTTCTTCTGGCGTATCAGGTAAATAATCTGGAATATCTTGACTATTGACTTCCTGAACTGGAAATAATCTTAATAGCTCAGTGTTATCACTAGGTCTAGGTATACCCTGTAAAGCTAACCAACCAGTAACTTCTCGATGGTTATACCAAATACTATCTTTATTACATGATGCACAATTTGCTTGATGAACCCTAGTTAGAACGTTATGTTCAGCGCCTTGGTCATCATATACAAGTAAAGATAAATTATCCCATTTCATATATGAAAATGCTCCACAATGGGGACATTTAAAACTTTTTTGATCAAGAATTGTTTTTGGTAGCTCTGGTATTTTCATGATGTTTAACTAGCTTGAATTTTTCTTTATTTAACAAGTTTACATACAAATCTGTAAGTTTTAAAACTATTATTACTTTGAAAAGTTTAAAGAAATTTTTCTTTAAATAATTACCACTAAATACATAGACGCCTACTAAATATTTTCCATCGTCAAACTCAAAGACTTAGGACTTATCCCCCCTCATCCCCGCCTTCTCCCAATGGGAGAAGGAGCATCCATTACTAATTTAATACCGTTATAGGTTCTGCAATAGAAATTCCCTCACTTTTAAAAAGAGGGTTAGGGAGAAGTAAATATTTAATTTTCATATTTTTAACCATACAATCAATCCAAATACTTCACACCAAAAACAACATGACCATCAAAAAAGCATCCTCAATTGGCAAACTTGAAGACTTAGGACGTATCCAACTTTCAAAGTCATTTTTTATGCGCGATTTCCTCTATAGCGAAATCGCAAATTGGTACGGTGTACCTAACTTCCCCGACCATCCTGACATTGCGATTCGTATGGGCTCAAAACTCTGCGAAGAACTACTTGAACCACTGCAAGAAAAGTTTGGACGTATTGCCATTCGTTCCGCGTACCGTTCACCAAGCGTCAACCAACTTGGTAATGAAAAAGGACACAACTGCGCAAGCAATGAGAAAAACTTTGCAAGCCATATTTGGGACTATCCTGACGCAAAAGGCTACGGTGCAACGGCGTGTATTATCATTCCCTCACTCATCGATTTAATTGAAAAAGACCCAAATAATTGGAAACAGATTGCATATTGGATTCACAATCACTTGCCATACAGTCATCTAGAATTTTTTAAAAAAGAAAATACGTTTTGTGCATTCAATATCGGTTGGCATGAGAAACCACTTAAAGAGATCAATAGCTATGTCACAGGATCTAAAGGCAAGCTGAAAGTAACGCATGAACCAAATCTAGACTATGAAAAATTTTATCCTGATTTGCTGTGATTTATCCCTCTCCCAATGGGAGAGGGAGCTTTCAAAGTGAATAAATACTTAAACGATTTTTTGGATATCCCCCCTCTCCTTTTAGGAGATAAGCAGCAGTGCTGCGCAAGGGAGAGGTAAATATTTAACTTTTTAAAACTTTGTGAAAAACACTAAAGTCATTAATAATTGATAACAGCTAGCCTACTAGACTCATCATAATTTGAACTATAACCATCCATAACTTTTTATAAATCTAAATAAAAATATACAACTAAAGAATTTACAGCCTGCTTAAAACTGTCATTTCAATATGCTAAGGTAAATGAAAAATTGATATAAATCATATTTCAACAGAGGGATACATCATGTCAAAACGAATTCTTATGCTTGTAGGTGACTATGCTGAAGACTACGAAACCATGGTACCTTTTCAGTTTTTAGTTGGTCTTGGTTATACCGTTCATGCCGTTTGCCCTGACAAAAAAGCCGGTGACAACATTGCCACAGCGATTCATGATTTTGAAGGTGAACAAACCTATAGCGAAAAACGCGGTCATAACTTTACCATTAACTATGACTTTGATGCAGTTAACTCAGATAACTATGTCGGTTTAGTCATTCCCGGTGGACGTGCGCCCGAATATTTACGCATGAATGAACGTATCCTTGAGATTGTGCGTGAGTTTGATGCTGCGAAAAAACCAATTGCAGCAGTTTGTCATGGTGCACAAATTCTTGCGGCAGCCGATGTACTCAAAGGTCGTACTTGTTCCGCTTACCCTGCCTGTGCAGCCGAGGTGAAACTTGCAGGCGGAACTTACGCAGACATTGAAGTAACTGAAGCTGTAACTGATGGACACTTGATCACAGCGCCGGCTTGGCCTGCACACCCTGCTTGGATGGCACAGTTTATTCAAGCTTTAGGGGCGACTGTGACGATTTAATTGTGTTGTTCCTCAAGTGAATCTTTTATGAGATGACCTATCAGCCTTTAGATTCAAAAATAAAAAAAGCTCCTTTGATTCAAGGAGCTTTTTTAATGGCTTTTTTTATAACATTAATGCTTTCGATTCAGTTTATAAATCGCTCTCACTATTCATAATCTTCAAAGGCCGAACTACCTCGTTACACCCAACTTATTCCAAATCTCTGGGGTTAAAAAAGTCGTGACCAATTTATTCAAATCCACATAACGCAGTACGCCTTGCAACTGCCCTTTCACTTCAAGGTTCTTTAAAATTTCCTCACCCGTAATCTGTCCAAGCTCCTGAAAACTGTCTCCAACCGCTTGTATACCTTCAGCTTGAATCACTGCTTTAGTCTGAGCTGAACATTGCTCTACCAAAATACGTTGTAAAACGGTTGCCAGCTTTTGATCTAAAGCCTGTTTTTGTTCTGGCGTTACCTGACTCAAGTGTTTCAAATCCGGATGTGCAGATAGCGCAACAAAGGTCCACTGTAATACCGCAGTTTTATCGGTTGCCGTGGTCGACTTCACCAGACAGTCACTCAACTGATCAACGGCCGGACCAGCCGTACTCACTTGTGAGCAACCCAATAGCGCAATCGCTAGACTCCATCCTCGTAGCTGCTTTAGACTCAACTGCATCATGTTATACCTCGCCAACATCGACTCATCCCAGAAATAGCCTATTTGTAGCATGCAAGCAGCAATCTCACCTGTTATGACTATGTAACGCGCATAAAAAAGGAGAAGTGATGTGCTTCTCCTTATTACTTATACTGACTATTTCATTTGCCTGAGCATACGCTTGGCACCGGCATGATTATACTGGTTGGCCAGCTCCTGTAAAATCCGTTTGGCCCGGGCTTTGGGCTGGGAAAAACGGTTACTAAAACTCGGCACAGCGCTTAAGCAACGCGCCAGTAAAATCCCCGATTCAGCATAGACATTCCGCGCATTGGTGCCCTGTAAACGGCCATAATTATAGGCCCGCTGTGCGCTATTACAGGCATTTAACTCATTGCGGCCACTGTTTAAATCACGGCGTGCAGCGACATAATATTTCATCTGCTGCTGTTGTGGGGTCGCAGCCACCACAGGCTCTGCTTTTACGGGTGCTGGGGGTTTCTCGGCTGGAAGTTCCGGTGATTCTTTTGGTTCGGGCTCTTTGGCAACAGCTTTAGTGTTTTTATTATTCCGATTAGTGCTGGTATTAGCCTTCTTGCTACTGGAAGATGCCGAACGATAAAAACGCCGTGCTTCATCTTCCGTCATGACTTGAGTGAGTAAATGCACAATGCGGACTTCACCCTGACCATCACGTTTACGCTCGCTGACCGGCTCGATTGAAACAATCCAATCCGGGCCATTTTTTCTGACACAGCGATAGGCACCAATGCCCTGATTGACATCGCGATAAGTCGCCAACAGTTTTTTGGACCAACTGTTTTTCAGCATCGACATCGTACTTTTATAGGCCAGTTTTAAATGGCCTTGCTGCGACTGACAATAGCTGCCCATATATTTGCGCGGAATCAGCGATTCTGCCGCCAGCTCTTTACGCTGCGGTCCCCAGTCATACACATAGGCTTTGGCTGAACCATTGGTCTGATTCAGATTTTTTTTCGCAATCAGCTCTTGTGGCGCAGCAAAGTGCTTCAAGGCATCTGGACTAAAACTTTCTACACTGACACAGCCCGAAAAGACGACACCGACCCCAGCCAACATCATGAAGGTTTTGACATTCACGTCGTTATTCTCTATTTTTCCCCACTCAAAACATAGCTCAAATAGGCACAAATAACAAATCTAGCTGATTGATTTTACTTGATATTTCTCGTTTATTTATTACTACTGCCCCGCACTATCATCTGGTAAATGCAAAATATCCAGAGTTTTAACAACGAAACCTGAACGCCTTAACACTTTCATCCGATCATTAAAAAACCCGCCTTAACAGCGGGTCAGTTTGGAATGACTTAATCATCCAAGGTCGATTCAAAGGCTTTTAAACGTTTATAAATCGACAGCAGTTCAATAATGGTGGGCCAGGAGGCAATTAAATACTGGAACGATTCACGCACCTTACCAAACACATTGCCAATCTGCATCATCAGGCCAAGGGTAATCGCTCCAGCAGCAATACTTGGGAACAGCACAAACAGACCGTAAATATTGTCCAGCTGCATGTACCAGATTCGTACCAGGTTAAAATAGGCATAATGGAAATACAGGCGGAAATAATTCAGACGAACCTTGCTAAACAGCTCTTTTAAAGTCAGCGGATCGGCACGCTCGGCATGATCTTCCCCATAGACCAGTTCTTTACGATAAGCCGCTTCCACCTTCTGGTTGTTAAACTCCAGTCCTGGCAGTTTATAACCGACCACCATCAGCAGTACGGTACCAAACACCGCCCAACCAATTGCCGCCCACACCAGCGCATAAGGAATTTCCCCCAGAATTGGCAGGGTTTTCACATGGCTCGATAGCGTTACCAAAACCGGTAAAAAGGCAATCAGGGTAATGAGCGCTTCAATCAGACTGACGCCCAGACCTTCGGTGGTACGGGCAAAGCGCATGGTATCTTCCTGAATACGCTGCGATGCCCCTTCAATATGACGTAAGCGGTCCCAGTAGGTGGTGTAATAATTGTTCATTGCCGTCCGCCAGCGGAACACATAGTGGCTGACAAAGAACAGGTTAAATACCGAAACCGTCACCGCCACAATTGCCACATACAAAAAGGTCATGATCTCGGCATAGAGATTATTCACATCACCGCCGCCATTACTCAGCATTTGCTGGATCAGGTCATAAAACGGGCTGTACCAGGCGTTAATGACCACGCTCACCTGCACCCAGAACCAGATATTAAACAGAATGAAAGATGAGCCCCATACCGACCAGCGCTGCCAGGGATTATCCGATTGAATCCGCCAGAAAATTGCAAAAATAGCTGTGGCCAGAAAATACCAGAGATAGAACCAGAGAAATGCCGGTGACCAGAAACGGCTGACCCCAATCGGGAGTTCTGCTTTATGATAGCCTTCAGGCAAACCGATGATGGTGCCCCAGCCTTGTCCACCGGAATACCACAGCACCAGATTAAAGATGAACCAGAGTAACAGCGAACTAAAAAACCATTTCGGATGTGGAAAAAATGACTTAAACATGCAGTGTTCTATTTCCTTTATTCTTTTCAAGACGTTGAAAAGCCGCGTTTACAACATTGCAGCACGCAATGCGCCACGCGATGACTTCAACATGAGCAATATACAAGATTTCCCCGACAGCGCATGTACTTTTCAGTACCGATTTTTCCGCTGACCGATATTTAAAGCAATATAAAACCCCGATACTCCCCCTGACTATTTTCAGTAAAATAATGAACAATCAAGAGCTTAAAATACCAATTTTCAGACTAAAAATTTAACTTTATTTTTTAAAATATCAATTACTTATTTATAATCTGACGAATAAAACCCATATTCCCGGCCAGACAATGCTAAGATAAATATGTGATACATAATACATTTTTGAGGGAAATCATGATGGAAGTGAAAGCTGTTGAACTTATTCAGCCTCTGGTACTTGAGAAAGAGAACTGCCCACCTATCCATTTTGAGACAGGCACTATTTTAAAAGTCCTGATGACCACACCAACGGCGTATCTGGTCACGGCCGACACTGAATTTAATTTCACCATTTCATTTCAAGATGAACACAAGGTCTGGCGCAAGCTTTAATCCTCATTCCAAGCGCGATTCTTATCTCCATTCAGGCAGCTTATCAGGCTGCCTGTTTTTTTGCAGATATAAAACCAGAGCAGCCGAATTCCAGCCGACCTTTAAGATACAGGGTGCTGGGAATGTGCCTGTAAATCGACAATCTTGCCATCCAGATCATGATACACCGTGACAATTTTAGCCTGACGGGATTGCGTTAACATGACCGGTTCCAGCTGAAAATGCTCGGCAAACTGGTTTAACGGTGCCGGTTGCATGGTCTGGATGGAGTGCGCCGGAATATAATTAGTCCACAGCCATAAACTCAAGCCACAAGCCACCAGCGCGCTAAAACCGTTTTGCAGAATACTTAGCATTAGCTGGGCCACTTGCTGAATCAGTGCATCCCGTTCCAAATCCAGTAAACCCAGACTGCTTAAAACTGGCTGCCACAACAGGCCCCAGGTCAGCCATAAGCCGGCGGTACACACGTTCGAGGCATAACGCTTTTGCCACGGCAATTCATAGCGATAATCAATAATTAAAGTATTGGCTTTCACAACTTTACTCTCAACACATCACATCGCGACAGTTAGCTGTCACATTTAATTCCACGATCGGGACTGATCCAGCGTGCACGTTTCCCTTCCCCACGCAGCAGCATTTTTGGAAACGCCACAATACTGGCCGATACGGTAATCAGCCAGAACATGAACGGATACCAGATCATCCAGAAATAGTTTCTGGCCAGATTTTTTTCATAGCGGCTGTCCATCCATTTGCTGACCATAAACTGGAACAAACAGGTCGCACCCAGCACAATGCCCACCCCTTGCAGCAAAAACGGCGATTGCAGTTCCGGCAACGGTAAAATAGGCAGGCAGAAACTTAACATCCAGAGCAGACACAGCAACAACAGCAGATATGACCAGACCAGAGTCAGCATCATTTCCAGAATCAGCGGCCACAAATAGTTCAGCTTGGGCTTAAAAATTACATCAATATTTTTATTTAACACCTGCGCACCGCCCATGGCCCAGCGCAAACGCTGTTTCCATAAGCCTTGCAGGGTTTCCGGCATTAATACCCACACCAGCGCATTCGGTTCAAATTCAATTTTCCAGCCGGCACGCTGTAGCTTCCAGGAAATATCAATATCTTCGGTCAGCATGTCGTGCGACCAGTAACCGACCTGGTGCACCGCGCTTTTACGAAAGGCGGTAATCGCGCCGGAAACAGTAAAAATACGGCCATAGGTGCGCTGGGCACGTTTAATCATGCCAATAATCGAGGAGAATTCTCCGACCTGGACCCGGCCCAATAAGGTCGAGCGATTGCGAATTCGCGGATTGCCCGTAACGGCGGCCACCGCCGGATCACGCTGGAAATGGCGCAGCATCCAGCTGGCGGCATGCGGATCGAGCAAGGCATCACCATCAATTCCAAGCAGGTATTCGGCATCGGTAACCAGACTGCCGGCTTGCAGGCCCATGGCCTTGCCCTGATTTTCTGCCAGATGCACCACCCTTAACCGTGGATGCTGGGCCGCCAGACGGTTCAGTACCTCGCCAGTATTGTCCGAGCTGCCATCATTAATCGCGATGACTTCAAAGTTGGGATACTTTAATGCCAGTGCCTGGGTGATAGTTTCCTCAGCATTATCGCCTTCGTTAAAACACGGAATGAGCACCGCCACCAAAGGATATTCCTGTAAAACCTGTGGCTGGGTAAAGACCGGATCTTTGCGTTCTTTGACATAGAAAATCAGCGCCCCCATCATCCATAAATAGGACATGAACAGCGGATAATAAAACACAAAGTTCAGCACCGATTGCCAGAGTTCTTGCAACATGGTTGTTCTCTAGCCGGTTACGGTGCTGATATTGGCTGAGGCTGGAAAGCTTGACGCAGCACAGTCGGATCAGGATGATTCTGGATTGGATCATCTGGATAGTAGGCAATGTGCTTCACACCGGCCTGATAGAGTGTTTGAATTGTTTCCGCAATTTCCACAGAGGGAATTTTATTGCCATTACGCCAGTCGACGGCCTGCAATTCAAACACCGTTTTACGCAGCCCTTGCGGATACTGCTGCACCCGACTCAATAGCTGCTGATAAAACTGCGCCGGATCATCGACCTGTTCCATATATGGCATGGCCATAATCGCGGTAAAGTCATAACGGTTTAGCGACTGTTCCAGCGACTGGGCATACCAGTTTTCTGAATAGGCCGACAGTGCCACCTGTGCATACAGGTTACGCGAGGTCTGCAAATAAGGCTGATACTGACGTACGGTCTCGGCCAACTCCATGGCAAAATCATCAATCACTTTGACTTTATAAGCTGTCCATTTCTGTAAGGCGGCATCATCAGCACGCAGTTGTGCCAGATCGGTGGCTAAGCCCTGCTGCTGATAGGCCTTTTTGGCCCAGCTGCTGGCATCTTCATAATCGGACAAGGTGGCATCATCATGGAAAATAATGCCGTTGAACTGCGCCGATTTGGCTAGATCTTCATAAATGCCTTTAATGGTGTTGCGGGCGCGCGGCGAAAATGGGCTTAAACGGTGATAGCCCATGTTCAGATGTTTGCCGCTATGCGGCTGCTCGGTTTGCACCAGATCTTTGGCCACCGGATTCGAGGCCGGTAATTCCCAGGCAAATACTGGCATCCAGGCATAGACACGACGTACCTGAGTCCGGGTCTGGATTTGCCAGGCCACACGGTTAAACAGGTTAGCACGCATTGGAATATAACGGTTCGGGAAATAGACCAGATCGGCCGAGCCATTGCCATCCGGATCAGAAAACGCCTGTAAATATACAGTATTGACGTCAATCTGCTGAATCCGGTCCAGCAATAAGCCTAAATTACGTTCCTGCTGCTGCGGGTCCGGATCATAAATATAGTCGATATCGACATGCATGATCTTTTGCGGACGGTCATTGTCCGTGCGCTGCTGCTGATGTTTCTGGATTTCTTTAGCCAGCAGCGCTGCATCCATGTGTTTTTGAATCAGAATTCGCGGCAATCTGGAAAAACTGTTTACAGGTTGATTCTCGACATCATCCAGCGTCAGGCTAATTGGCATCTTCAGTTTTTCGGCAATTTTTACCGTATACAAGTTATAGCGACCATAGGGCCAGACCATAATTTTTGGCGCTTTCAGGCCATGTTTTTGCAACAGGTGCTGATTGGCTTTTAAGTCCTGCTGAATGCGTTTCTGATAAGCGTTGTCATCTTCATAACGCTGCTGCTGCTGAAAATAGGCACGTGCTACGGTGGCTGGCAATTCATTGCCCTGCGGATTGGCCACAATGCCTTTATGCAGGTCATAACTGTGGCTGGCAATTTCCACCAGACCGCTGGCCTGTAATTCTTTTAACTGTGCCCAGCTTAAAAAATGCTGGCGTGACACCAGTTGCCCGCCAAAATTAACCTGTTGCTGTTCTGCTGGTTCTAACCAGCGCCCAACTACCGACAGCACGGCCGGAATATTCCGCTGTTTTAACACAGGATAGACATGCTGATAAAAACTTTGATAGCCATCATCAAAACTCAGCAAGACTGATTTTTCCGGTAGCGCTTTATTCTGTTGCTGCGCCTCTAACAGTTGCTGACTGCCAATAAACTGAAAGCCATTTTGCACCAGCCAGTCCAGATGCTGCTGCAATTGTTTAGGATCAATTGCATATTCAGGCATTAACGGCTGTGGTTCAGAAGTGACTTCGTGGTAGGCAAGGATCGTCAAGTTTTTCATTTCATTTCCCGCCTGTACCCAACCCATGAGCATGCTACAAAGAAAGAAAACAAAAATCTGGACCGCTTTAATAAACTGAAATAGAGGAGACATAAGGCGCGCGGAATTCATGGTACAGACAAGAAGATACGATGCTACATTCGAGCAATTGCGCAGATTCAACCATTATTTTATTATTATTTGTGTATACATTTGTTAATTAATCCCGTTTTTTTGCTTTTTGCCCTTGCTTTCAAAATAAAGCAATAAAATATTTATCATTTTATATCATTCACTTAGTTTTACTTATTTTTTAGCCACCCGCCAACGGGTCAGTTGATAATTTTCTAAAGTGTATAGGCTTTTCCAAGCCCAAAATGTGACCTGGTTTTCACTTTTAAATTCTCACTATTTGATACTGAAGCATTTTTCAAAAAGCTAATACATTTGCAAAAATGGAAATGTGGAGATCATTTTGAGCTGAAGATTCACCGCTAAAATAGTATGGATTGAGTCATCTAGATAATTGGAAGTGGGCCGATGAAATCATGCCCTTTCCCCTTCCTTCTCTGGCATATTGTGCAGGCTTAGGGTTTAATGACATTTACCCCAAGTGCACATGGAGAAAAGATGCAAACGCTCGTATGCTATAAACAGCTACCGATCTGGACACAAGACACTATCCCGCCTGGCTTTTTACGCCAGCACAATACCAAAGCCGGCACTTGGGCCCAACTGAAGGTTTTAAAAGGTGAATTGCATTTTGCCTTGCTCGATGAAGCAGGCACGCTGTTGTCTGAACATCTGTTTAGCCCGGAACAGCAACCGCCCATGCTTGAGCCGCAAGTGTGGCACAAGATTGTTTCGGCCAGTGCCGATGTCGAATGTCAGCTCAGCTTTTATTGCACAGCCAATGACTACTTTGCCAAAAAATATAAACTGACCCCGACCCATTCAGAAATTCTGGCCGCACAGCCATCTTTACAGGGCAACACGGCGCTGGATGTTGGCTGTGGCAGTGGTCGTAATGCGCTGTTTTTAAGTCAGCACGGTTTTCAGGTCGATGCCTGGGATGTCAATGCCCAAAGTCTGGAGCGCCTGAACGAGATTATTCAGCAGGAACAGATTCAGAACATTCACACTGCACTGCGGGATTTAAATATTAATCCACAGATTCAGGGCCAATACGATTTTGTGTATTGCACGGTGGTGATGATGTTTTTACAACCCGACACCATCCCAACCCTAATTCGGCAGATGCAGCGGGGCACCAAAGCTGGCGGCCTTAATCTGATTGTTTGTGCAATGGATAGTGAAGATTATCCGGTTCAACCGGACTTCCCTTTTAGCTTTAAAGCCGGAGAGTTAAAGGCTTATTATGAGGGCTGGAATTTGCTGAAATACAATGAAAATATCGGTGAACTGCACCGTGTCGATGAACAGGGCAAGCGTATTCAACAGCGTTTTGCGACGTTATTGGCACAGAAAATAGCGTAAAAAATTTATCCTTACATATAAAAGCTGATTATCTGGATGAGGGTCGGCTTTAGAGGAAGAATAAAAACAGTGATGGTCAGCAAGTTTAAGAACTTGCTGATGATTCAATAATTATTGGATAAAGCGAATAAGAAAATGTTACAACAGATATTCCCAAATCACATAGCCCAGACCAAAACCAATCAATGAGTACAGTGTAATAATAAAGAAGACAAAACTCGCGCTATTTTTCTTTTTTAAAAAGCTCATTGTGATCTCAACGGTAGAATCTGTTGTCACATCTTACCCCAATTTGAGGATTTTTAAAGAGAAATTGGAGTTTATCGTGCTGACTAAAAAAATCCAGAAGTGCAATTACTCATCACTCGAGACTGTAAATTAAATTGTGTAATTGCCTGAATTTGCTATGTTCATATTCACAACGGAGTCAGGCAATATGATGAACAACTAAAAGACCTTGCAGCAGAATTTGCTAAAGGAATCAAAACAGAAGACGATCTCAACCAATTCACCCGATTGTTGACCAAACTCACTGTTGAAACGGCTCTTAATGCCGAACTTACCGAACATCTGGGACATGAAAAAAATGCCCGTAAATCTGGCTCAAATTCACGCAATGGTTATTCTAGTAAGACTGTACTTAGCGATGATGGGGAGATTGAGATCACCACACCACGTGATCGTGATGGCACTTTCGAACCTCAGTTGATTAAGAAAAATCAGACCCGTATCACGCAAATGGATAGCCAGATTCTATCCCTTTATGCCAAAGGCATGACCACCCGTGAAATCGTTGCTACCTTCAAGGAAATGTACGATGCCGATGTATCTCCAACGCTCATTTCCAAGGCGAACAGCACTGCTGTGAGGATGCCGTCAATGAGCAGGTTGCTGAATGGCAAAACCGTCCGCTGGATGTGATCTATCCCATCGTTTATATGGACTGTATTGTGGTTAAAGTCCGTCATAATGGCAGTGTCATCAACAAGGCTGTATTCCTTGCCTTAGGCATTAATCTTGATGGACACAAAGAACTGCTCGGCATGTGGTTGGCTGAGAATGAAGGTGCCAAGTTCTGGCTGAATGTCCTGACTGAGCTTAAAAACCGAGGGTTGCAGGATATTCTGATCGCCTGCCTTGCGAAGCAGTGCTTCTCAAGACTAAAAGGCTTTCCTGATGCCATTAACAGCGTATACCCGCAAACCCATATCCAGCTGTGCATTATCCACATGCTGCGCAACAGCTTGAAATACGTGTCATGGAAAGATTACAAGGCGGTCACTCAGGATTTAAAAGCCGTTTATCAATCACCCACTGAAGAGGCAGCCTTGATGGCCCTGGATCAATTTGCCCAAACATGGGATGACAAGTACCCACAGATCAGCAAAAGCTGGCGTACGCACTGGGAGAATCTGAATACCTTCTTTGCTTATCCAGCCGAGATACGCAAAGCCATCTACACTACCAACGCAATCGAGTCATTAAACAGCGTAATACGCCAAGCGATCAAAAAACGTAAAGTCTTTCGAACGGATGATTCTGTACGTAAAGTGATTTACCTGGCAATTGATGCAGCATCTAAAAAGTGGAATATGCGCGATTCGCGACTGGCGTTTAGCCATGAGCCGCTTTATTATTGAATTCGGTGACCGCTTAAGCAATCACCTTTAAATTGATGAAAAGCAATTACACAAAATTATTTACAGGCTCCATCACTCTAAAATAGAGTTGCAATTTTTATTCTGCTTTATAAAAGCATGGTACGCGGATTCAATTTATAGGGCTTATATGTCGATTGTAATCTTCTATTATGCTTTTTATCTCTAAACAAACTTGTATCTTTTATGTCCAAGCTCAATCATTTTTGCCAATCTATTTATTGATCATTCACCGATATGAACATTATCTTATCGCTCCAACACCTCATTAGGTAAAACAAACTCTAACTTAATATCGTATGCAGTCACTGTCCGTGTACACTTTGGTTTATCTAGTCCTTTACATTTTTCATGACGGTCTAATTTATTGTTTTTTTTAAATCAAATTAATAAGAAATAAAAATCTCCTCTTAAAAGAGCGGTCGTACATTCTATTATTCTTCACCATCAAACTGCCAGAATACAATCCCCCAATCACTTTTAAAATCAGGAAAGATATCTCCCTGTTTAAAATATTGACGTGAATTTTCTTTGGCAAATGTATACCAGTAGCCGCTGCATGGGGATAAGAACAAGCAAGAAATTGCAAAATTAAGCGTGGCACACACAGCATAAGGCCACTGATATTTCTACTTGTTGAAATAAAAATGTGGCAAAAATGTGGCAAATAAAAAAGCCACTTACATAAGTGGCTGATTTATAAAATAAATTCTGGCGGAGGTGGCGTCAATTGAACTCAAAACCCAACCTATTAATTTAAAAGCTCTTTTATTGAATAAAAAAACTCATTGACCCAATTTTGACCCAACTTAGATTTAGTGCATTGAATAACTTTAAAATCTTATTCAAATTCAGGATTTGAAATGGCGTACGACATTATAGCAGAACATTATAAGAAATATAAATGCAACGTTATAACATTTCATTTCACTCCTTGTGATATTAATAATCCCTTCAACCTTATTATGACTAAATTTTTAATTTGTATTTTTGCTTAGGACTCTTAGGCTTATCAGGAAGGGTACGTTCAATCACACCTGCTTCTAATGCTGGAGTTAAATAATTTTTTTGGAATGTGGCTCGATGGGACAAGTCCAATAGAGCCATAAGCTCAGTTAAGCTATATTCTTTCTGCTCCATATTCTGGATGAGACGTTTAACTTGATCGCTAACTTGTACGCTAGCTTGAGCGGTATCTTGATCGCTGGCATCAGAACTAAGTATTGCATCTAGAATCATCTGCAAAATAAATTCAATAAAAGGTGCAGAATCTGAACGATCTGTGCTCGCTTGCAATGCATCGTAATAAGCTTTTTGGTTTTGATAAATCAAGCTTTCTACAGGGATGTTGAGAAAAATAGGATTCCACTGGCTTAAGATTAAAGTTTGCCATAAACGCCCCATCCGCCCATTGCCATCAGCAAATGGATGTATAAACTCAAATTCATAATGAAATACTGAACTCTGAATTAATGGGTGCTCATTACCTTCAGCCAACCACTGTAATAACTCTCTCATTAAACGCTGGACTTGATTTGCAGGCGGAGCCATATGCACGACTCGATCCCCTGACATCACACCAACACCGCCATGACGATACTGTCCAATTTCATCAATCAGTCCTGTCATCAATATTTGATGTGCTTTCAGCAAATGCGATTCTTGATCAGGATTCCAATCTTGAATTTCTTCATATGCCTTTAGGGCATTACGTACCTCTTGAACTTCTTTAGGTGGAGCGATAATGGTCTTGCCATTCAGGATCGCTGTGATTTGCTCTGTACTCAAGGTATTTCCTTCTATCGCTAAAGACCCTTGAATCGTTCGAATACGATTGGCTTTTCGCAATTTAAGGCTATCTTGGATTTGAGTTAATGCAGTCAAACGCCCTATTGATTCACTAATTTGTGCAATCAAGTGAATAATTTTAGAGGTGATCGTATAAGGCGGTTGATATTTCATGCCATTCCTCATTGATGTAAAAACAAAGCACAGTTGATTAAACTCTAAAATATTAATATTTCATAGCTTAGTGAGTAATATCTGCTATCAACATGCTTATCTTTTCTGAAACAGTGAGCTCACTAATCGCTATTTCTTTTAAAATAAACCTGTGCATTCTCGTTAAAATACGTAGGTTTCTTCATTACAGGACAACATTATGTTTATTCATGCCGACTTCTCACAACCCGTCATCATCAAGCCAGAGGATTACCATTGGGTAAAATCTCCAGGAGGTGAAGTCGATAGAATGATGCTTGATCGTATTGGCGATGAGAAAGCACGTGCAACTAGTCTTGTGAAATACGCACCAGAATCTGCCTTTCCTGAACATCAACATCCTTTGGGTGAAGAAGTCCTCATATTGTCAGGCATTTTTACCGAGAATGCTGAAGATGATTATCCGGCAGGCTGGTATTTACGTAACCCCCATCATTCAACTCATCGGGTTTCCAGTAAAGCAGGTTGTTTAATCTTTGTGAAACTGATGCAAATGACTGAACATGAGAGAGAACCAACCCGGATTAACACCAATGACTTAGCGAATTGGAAGCTTACCCAACGTCGGATGATATGCCCGCTATTTCAATCTGAACATGAGCAGACCTATTTAGAAAAGCTAGAACCTGATCAAATTTTCGTAGAGAAATCAGAACAAGGGATTGAATTGTTCATTATTAAAGGTCAATTATTTTGCGGCACTGAAATATATCCAGCAGGTTCGTGGGTCCGTCTTCCCCTCAATAGTGCTGCTAAATTTCAGGCAGGTCCATCAGGTGCAACGCTTTATGTCAAAACTAGTCATCTACAACATGCCATAGATGTATGGGTGAAATGAACAAGAATGTATCTTCGAAATAAGGCTGTCTTGTGTCTAGAATACTGGAAGCCTTCCAATTACTACTTTTATAATCAATAAAATGTAATGATATATCACTACATTTCTGATATTTCTTTTTTCATGTATTATCGACTAAGACAAATTCAGGGATAAGGTAATGTTTGAAACTATTGATGATTTAAAGAAAAAATTAGATCAACATCGCCCTCTTTCTCTATCAATTGTAAAAAATTTACAAGAAGATCTTATTGTCCGTTGGACCTATCATTCAAATGCAATTGAAGGTAATACCCTCACCCTGCTAGAAACAAAAGTAGTACTCGAAGGAATTACTGTTGGTGGAAAGGCATTAAGAGAACACTTCGAAGCGATCAACCATAGAAATGCAATTTACTATGTTGAAGATATCATTCGGAAAGAGGAGCCTTTTTCTGAGTGGCAAATTCGTAATATCCATCAGCTTATCTTAAAGAATATTGATGATAATGCTGGACGTTATCGTCAGCAAAACGTTCTGATATCAGGTGCTACGTCTACCCCGCCTGATTACACATTATTAAATGACAAGATGGCTCAACTGATCGATTGGTATAACAGCGACGCACATAAACTCCATCCAATTGAACGTGCAGCCAAAGTACATGCTGATTTTGTTGGCATTCATCCATTCATTGATGGCAATGGTCGCACATCACGTCTTTTAATGAACCTAGAATTACTTAAAGCTGGTTATCCACCTTGTGTGATTACTGTAGAAAATCGCTTAGCTTACTATGAAGCGCTTGATCAGTGGATGGCTTATGGGAAAACTGAAGCTTTTATTCAATTAGTTTCCGAGGCTGTATTAGAGGGTTTTAAACCGTATCAGGTGGTTTTAGGGATTTAAAATAAAAGATCAGCTTGTACGATATTATCAATTAGAACAATAAACTGTGGGTAATCCTATAGCTTGGACTGTTCCCAGTATCCTAGACATGAAGTAGCTTCATTTTGAAGCTATCTCAAATGCTTCTGGACTCATTCCATCGAGATGCGAATGACGCCTACCGATGGTAAAATATCTCGATATAATCAAACACATCCGCACGGGCCATTTCTCATGTTTTATAAATCCTCTTTTTAATTCTTTCCTTCTTTAAACTACTATAAAAGGATTCAGCAACAGCATTATCCCAACAGTTGCCTCTGCGACTCATACTCAGAACCAAATTATGCTTCTGACAGAATCTTTGCCAGTCTCCACTGCTGTATTGTGGGCCTTGAAGGTAGGCTCGATGATATAATAATTAAACTCTAGCCAATTTGGCTGACACAGAATTTTTGAACGCCCTCTCACATTTAACAATTCACTTATTCTCTACTTCCTCACTTGTATCGCAAATTGAATAACATGGCATTTACCACAATGTAATTTTCCCTCATGCCTTTCTTGTTCGCCCACATAAAAATGATGGAGATGGTCCTGCCCAAATACGTCCAGAATGGATCGAGGATCGTATAAATATTCGATATTTTTAGGCCCCCCGGTTTGGTAGTTGATCTGCTCCTTGGAATACAGCTCACCGATAAACCATCCACCGTTTAGCAAAGATTCTCTTATGCCTGCTAAAATCTGTTTTTGCGTTTGTGTATCGAAATGACCAAATACACAAATCACGTTTTGATAACGCTCGGACGGCCATTTCGCTGCTGTTAAATCCACATTTTTGAGTTCGAGCTTTATCCCTGTGGCTTCGGCCTTGCTAGACAGATGCTTCAAGGCAACATCGGAATAATCCCAGACTTCTGCCGAAAAAGAATAATTATGCTGTCTTGCCTGCTCAGCCAGGTACAGGATATTCCTTCCTTCTCCTTCAGCAATTGCCAGTGTTTTACCTTCTATCCGGATTTTTTCCGTAACCTCCTGGATAAACAGGTTTGCTGCTGTGCCGTACAGGTCCTGCGTCTGGGCATACAATTCATTCCAGTGCTGACTCATTTCATCCCTCCATTTACTTGACTATCCAATCAGCCGGAAAATTCTTTAAAGGCATCCAGTGCATTTGCGGCATACATCAATGAAGGTCCACCGCCCATATATACCGCAACGCCCAGAACTTCCTCCAGCTCCTGCAGGGTCATGCCCATTTTGACCAGGGTTCTGACATGAAAGCCGATACAACCATCACAACGTGATGCGACACCAATCGCCAAGGCAATCAGCTCCTTGGTTTTAGGATCAATCACACCATCACGCATTGCGGTCTGGGACAACTGATTGAAACTTTTCATTAAATCAGGTGAATCTTGAGTTAAGGTTCTTAAACTGCCTGAAATGTTCTGGGTTAATTCTTTGTATTTCATCACTGCTTCTCACATTCAACAATACGGTTGTTCACCTATTCAACGGCTTATTTTTCTACCGGATAGCCCTGCTCTAGCCAGGCCTGATAACCACCCTGAACTGACTTGACCTGGGTAAAACCCATGTTTTGTAAGGTATCGGTTGCCAATGCGGAACGTCCACCCGTACCACAGATCAAATAGATCGGCTGATCTTTAAGGTGTTCCAGTGCCTGCTGGGTATCGCAATGATGACTGGCTAAAGGATGCTGGTGAATTCTCATTTCCAAAACACCACGAGGATAATTCACCGCCCGGTCTATTGCTGCCGCCTGAAATTCATCCGGTTCTCGAACATCAATCAGTATGGTTTTATGGTTTTGCATCGCTTCAAACAGTTCATTTACGCTGACTTCCTGAATCCGGCTTTTTGCATTCTGGATCAATTGCTCTGCAGTTTTCATCATTTTCATTCTTCCTCGGTCATTAAAATTATATTTTGTATAAACGATGCTCAGGTAGATTAAAAGCGCTTGAGTGAAGTCCCCAACCGGTTGTTTTAGCCCATGAGCGCTGAATAGATTAGATACATCGCCACTCCAACCACGGTGGTGGCAAATATTTTCTGTACCTTGTTACTGTCAATCCGCTGCATCAGACTGCGTCCAATTAACATCCCGACAATACAGGCCAGGACAAAGGTCAGCGTAACCGAAACAGGATATTGAAAGCCATCCAGCACGTGTGCAGAAATACTCACCCCACCAATCAGAAAAATAATCATGAGGGAAGTCGCAACGATACTGCGCATATCAAGGTCGGTGAATTTACGCAGGGCTGGAACAATGACAAACCCCCCACCCACGCCAAGCAAACCGGTCAGTAACCCCGCCACGACACCAATACCTGCCAGGAACGAAGCAGTTTTGACATTCCAGATCAGGCGACCGGTGGTTTGATTGACCTTGCACGGTGCATTGCCATGATCGGTCACTTTATTAAAAAAGATCCGGTAAGCCACGATCAGCATGACCAGACTGAAAGCCAGCGTCAGCCAGACCGGAGAAACGATATCGGCCAGATGCACGCCATAACGCGCTGTAGGAATACTAATGAGAGCAATCCAGAGGGCAGCGCGATAACGTACAATACGCTTGAACAAACCCTCGAACGTTCCGACCAAGGCCGACAGCGTGACCGCAAGCAATCCCACCGGCGCAGCCTGGGCCACCGTCCAACCCTGGGTCGTCATCAGTGCAGGTACAGCCAGAATACCGCCACCGGCACCGGTCAAACCCAATAGCACTCCGATAGCTAGCCCTTCAAGTATTAATGCCCACATCGCCCTCTCCCTTATCCACAAAAATGATTCAATAAAGGTTGAACTTTTTGTTGAATCACGACACAAGCTTATTTGAAGTAGTTAAGAGGAAGCTTGAGGTAAGAAACACCGTTTTGTTCTGGCTCAGGAAACTGTCCTGCTTTCATATTGATCTGAATCGCCGGTAGAATCAGCTTAGGCATACTCAGTCCTGAATCCCGCTGATTTCGCATCTGAGCAAATTCAGCTTTACTGATTCCCTGATGAATATGGATATTCTGTTTTTTCTGCGTCTGTATATCAGATTCACACACATACGATTCACGTGTTTCAGGCAGATAGTCATGACATAAAAAGACCCGGGTATCTTCTGGCAACTGAAACAGGCTTTGCACCGAATCATAAAGCTGTTCTGCGCTGCCTCGCGGAAAATCACAACGTGCTGTACCATAATCTGGCATGAACAACGTATCACCCACAAAAACCGCATCGCCAATCACATAACTCAGGCAAGCAGGCGTATGTCCCGGTGTTGGAATGTTATAGGCTTTCAATGTTCCAATTTGGAACGACTCATGATCTTCAAATAAATAATCAAAGAGCTGCTGAGCATTCCATTGTTTAATATCCAGATGATAAATCGCGCCAAAAGTTTCCTGAACAATACCAATTTTCTGGCTCATGGCAATTTTGCCACCCAGTTCTTCTTTGAGATATTGCGCTGCAGTTAAATGATCAGCATGGACATGGGTTTCGAGAATCCACTCGACCGTTAAACCCTGCTCTTTAATATAGGCAATAATTTTATCGGCATGAATAGTGGATGTACTTGCTGATGCCGGATCATAATCCAGAACGCTATCAATAATGGCGCAGGCTTTGGTCGCCGGATCACGTACAACATAACTGAAGGTATTGGTATCTTCGTGAAAAAAATCTTTTACTATAGGTAAATTTGACATCGTTAAGCTCCTGACCATTTACGGTGAATCCATACACCCACCAGCATTGCTACAATAAAATAGAGCACTTGATAGTGGCCCAAACCGATCAAAGTGAAACTTGGCGCCGGACAGATGCCGGCAATGCCCCAACCTGCACCAAATAAAACCGCACCCGTGATCAGCTTCTTATCTATCTGATTATTTTTAGGTAAATCAATAGGTTCATTAAATACTGTTTTCGGTTGCGCCGTACGTAATGCTTTCTGGAAGGGAATAAAGGCCACCGCAATCGCGCCCATCATGACAAAGGCCAGACTGGCATCCCAATCGCCAAACAGATCCAGGAAATCGAGTACTTTTTCCGGATTGGACATGCCTGATACCATCAATCCCACAGAGAACAGCGCACCAAATAAAAAGGCAAACACATTTTTCATTTTAGAATGCTCCTGTGATATGACGGATAATATAAACAGCGACAAAACCTGCAAACATGAAAGTCATGGTCGCGATGATAGAACGCTTAGACAGGCGACTGATGCCACAAATTCCGTGACCACTGGTACAGCCCGAACCTAAGCGTGTCCCAAAGCCCACTAGCAGACCTGCCACAATCATCATCAGTGGGCTGGCATTCAATTCGATTTCAGGTTGTACAAACAGACCATAAATAAACGGTGTGAGGATCAAGCCTAATAAAAACCAGATTGCAGGCGTTTTAAACATGGTTTTTGAGTTTAATACTTGCCCAATCAAACCACTGATTCCTGCAATACGGCCATTGACGTAAAGATAACCAACTACGGAAAGCCCGAGCATTAAGCCGCCAATAAATGCGATGAGGAAGTCATGCATGATGAATTAATCCCTATACAATATACTTTTTTATATTATATAATAAAAAATATTAATCAAGCAGTTTTATGGTAAATTATGTAAACTGCACGGGCTACATCAAAAGTTGTGAGGACATTTATGGATATGATTGCTGAAAATGCCAAAATTGATTTTTCTCAAGTCGATTTCGTCAGCCAATGCCTAAAAGTTTTGGCCAATCCTGATCGTCTGAAAATCTTATGTGTCCTGGTCGATGGGGAAATGAATGTTCAGGAAATTGAAGAATCTACTGACATTCATCAACCTACACTTTCACAACAGCTGACTGTATTGCGTAAGGCCAACATGGTTGGCACCCGACGTGAGGGCAAGCAGATTTTCTATCGTCTGAGTGATCCCAAGGTCTTGAGCCTGATGCAAAAGCTGTACGAGCTGTATTGCGCCTAGCCCTCCTCTTAATGCAACCAAAAAGAAATGATCAGAAGCAGCCCGCTAAAAGCAGTAAACAGGTTTAGCCATACAGGATGCTGGGTATAATAACCTTCAATAAATTCCGGCGGTCCCAGTGATGTCCATCCCCCTCGATATTGCAGGATTGAGGCGATATTCACCAACATGCAAAACACAATCACCGCAATCCCCATCCACTGTGCATAGGCTATTTTTTATGCATAACGTTCATGATCGACTAATTACAATAGCCGGTTGGATTTTTCAATCACAAAACCAAATGCAATTAATGTCAGACCATTCCGGTTCCCTGCCAGAGCGGTTCATTCCAAAGCAAACAATACCCGTGGATGATCCAAAGTGGACATATCTCATCCGATCTTATTGTTCAAAAATTTCTTTGACGTCCATCGCCAGGCCTTGAGTAGATTTAAATTCACCCTGGTTATTTTTCCAGGCCATCGACGGTGTGGAGAAAAAGCCGTATTTCCCCATTAGGGCCTGGTTGGCATCAATTTTTGCAGCAATTTCTGCAGGAATCTTTGCCATTTTCTTGAGCTGCTTTTTGCCTTTATTCTTGTTTATATCATTAAAAACTGCTGCTGGATTTTTCGACATTAACAATGTTGCCACCTGACCACGGCTTTCTTCACGGATCACACCGACCTGAATATGACGCAGCTGTACCTTGCCTGATTCGACCCAAGGCCGAGCCGCCTGCCAGAATTTATAGCAATATGGACAATTCGGATCGGAAAAGACATAAACCACCCGTGGTGCATCTGGCTTGCCATCCTGGATCCAGGTCGATTTTTCCAGGGTTTTCCAGACATCATCCAATACCGCTTTTTTCATATGCTTTTCAATCTGCTCATTGGACAGGCTTTTCCCTTGCGCATCAAACAGTTCGCCCTTGATATAATATTTGTCATCGTTGGAGATAAATACTGTATTGGAGTACTGGTCTTCATGCCCCACCCAACCGGTCATTCCTTGCGGTGCCGGAATCTGTTTTACAAACACAAAACCCTGTTTTTCAATATTCTGTTTAATATTCGCCTGCGTGTGCATGCTCATGATCAGGAACATGCCTGCACCCAGTACCCGGTAAATTCTGTTCATACTAAGTCCTTCCGTTTTTTTAAGGTTGATCTGAAATTCTGTTTAAATATTGCTGCAACATGGCCGGACTGAGTTCCCCCATATGCCGCTCGACCAGCTGGCCTTGAGCATTAAAAAACAGCGTCGTTGGCAGGCCAAAACTATTCAGCTGCTGTGGCAGTTCACCATATGGGTCCAGCAGGACATGTTTAAATTGAAACTGATGTTTTCTTAAATAGGCATTTACGGTGGCTACCTCCTCACCCTGATTCAGCATGACAAAATTCACTTGAGGATGCTGCTTGGCTGCTTTGGCCAATACCGGCATTTCGCGATGACACGGCGGACACCAGCTCGCCCACAAATTAATTACCGTGGGCTGGCCAATGAATTGGCTGAGTGGAATCTTATCTGTACCCAGACGTTCCTGTTCTAGTCCAGCAAAGGCTAGATCAGGAAACGCTGCTTCAGTTTTTAGACTGGATTTGAACGCGAGCCCAAGCCCGACCCAGAGTACAAAGATGATCAGCAAGATGGCTTTGAATCGGGTCTGCAACTGTCTGTTGCGAATGACATACCATAAAGTACCTATCAGCACCCCGCCCCATAAATGAAAACCTTTGTCCTGGATTTTCAGTATGTCGATGGGGGCTACAAAATACAGCTCGGCATTGAGTAGAACGAAAACAAGACGTGCACCCAGCATCCCTAGCAGAAAACTGCTCCAGAGCAAATCCTGACTTTGTCCAAGCAGCTGTTTAGACCATGAATACTTTCTGGCTAATCCAAACAGGACGGCAGATAACAGCATCAAGCCAGTGGCAACAATCATGAGTGTCCAGGGCAACATCAAAGGTCCCAGATGCAGCGCATCACTGGAAATCATCATAGTTGCTCCCCTTGTAGTTGCTGCAATGTGCCTAGTAAATGTGCCGCACTAAAGCTTCCGGTCAAGCGCAACTCACGCTGCTCCTGATGCGCTGCATTTAAAAATATAAAGGTGGGTGGACCGAGGATTTGCCATTCTTTTAGCAGCTCATCCTGACTTGGATGATAGTGGGTCAGGTCTAATTTGATACGAACCACATTTTGTAAAGCCGTCTGGACATCACTACGTGGAATCACTTCCTTTTCAATCGGTTGACAGGCCACACACCAGTCCGCATACACATCAATTACCACTGGCTGTGCAGGATGTTTGGCTAAAACCTGTCGCAATTGTGCGGCTGTACTGACCTTCTGCCATTCAAGCCGTGATTCCACATGGGCGACCTGTACCTGACTCCAGACATGATAGAGCTGCATGCCTCCTGCAAAGACCAGTAAACCACTGAGCAGCATCAGGACTATTTTCGATACAGACCGATGCACATGGGGCAGCATCTTGAACAAGAAGTAGCCTGAACAGGTGATCAGTACTACACCCAAAAGGCTCAGGTATAAAATGCCGGGCAATAGGGGGCGGGCAAAATACAAGGCCAGGGCCAGCATGACAAAGCCAAAACTAAACTTCAGGCGATCCATCCAGATGCCAGGTTTGGGTAAAAGATGGGACCCAAATACAGCTGCGATAAATAGTGGCAAGCCCAGCCCAAGGCCTAAGACAAACAGATAGCTGGCACCCAAAATCGGTTGATTAAGCTGAGACACATAGATTAAGGCACCGGCCAACGGTGCACTCATACATGGCCCGACAATCAGTGCCGCGATCATGCCCATGAGACCAGCACCAATCAGCGTGCCACCCTTCTGCTTTTGCTGCCATTGATCCAGCCGCTGTAACATGCCTTGAGGTAAGGACAGCTGAAATACTCCGAACAGATTAAGCGCGAACAAAACAAACAGAATGCTGAAAATACTGATGAATATCGGACTTTGAAACCAGCGCTGAAAACTGTAACCGAGCTGTGCCACAGCAAGTCCTATGACCGCATAGACCAGTGCCATACCCAAAACAAAGACCAGCGCAATCAGTGCAGCACGGTAGCCCCGGTGCTGCTGAACCAGAATTCCCGTTAAAATTGGAATTAAAGGTAAAGAACACGGTAAAAATGCCAGCAGAATGCCAAGCCCGAGAAAAATCAGAGCATTAATCAACAGACCTTGTTTCGACAGCAAACTTAAAAAATACTGGTCATTGTTCCACTGGTCATTCATGCCTGCTGATGAAGTTTGATTTTTAGGGTCTGTAATAAGCTGGTCGTTTTTCTCTGTTAATTCCACCTCAGGCTGCACGACAGGGTCGGAAACTGCAGCGACTTGCACTTTCTCCACCTTTTCTTCAGCCAGTGCTTGATCTGTACTTTGAGTTTGCCCTATAGCTTGGAGCTCATCTTTCTGAGTAGTCAAAATCTTTTCGTTTGCTTCTGGCTGTGTAGTGCTGGCCAGCAGCTTTTGAGGCTTGCTCAAGTTTTGCGCTGGAAATAAACCATCTGCATCAGTTTTTACTGTGGTGCGTTGCACCGGATAACATAAACCGCTTTCTGCACAGCCCTGCCACTGCACCGCAAACTGCTGGTTGGGCTGGACATTCATATTGGTTTTGACTTGCCCATAATGCACCTGAGTCAAACCGAAATTGGGATCATCTTTGTCTTCAGGTTTGGGCAATGCCAACTTGACTGGGGTCTGCTGATGAGACACTTTAAGCTGGTCATGATACAGATAATAACCCTCTGCGATTTTCCAGCTAAGCTCTGCCTGATCCTGACTTGTAGAAACCACCTGAAACTGAAAAGCCTGATCCGGTGGTAAAAAGTCTGCATGTGCAGTTCCCGTCATGATTCCACCGCCGATCACGGCACCCAATATCCACTTCAACATCCAGCTGATCTCCTCCTGTTAGGACTGCATTATTGAAAAACTAAAATTAAGACAACATTAACAGCCCAAATCATTTATAAAATAATGGCAGTTTGATCAGGATGTTCTATGTTTATTGTATTGGTTGAGGAGGATCCCTATATCGCACAGAGCATTTGTGCTGCTCTGAACTATTTGAATATTTCAGTGGAGCATGTCAGTCACGCACGTGCTGCAGATTATTTTATCCGGCATAGTGCTGTCGATTTGTGTTTACTGGATTTAGGCCTGCCGGATCAGGATGGCCTGGACTTGCTGCACAGCTGGCGACGCGACCAGATTGATCTCCCGGTACTGGTATTGACGGCACGGCTGCGGACCGATCAGTGTGTTCAGGCCCTGAATGCCGGTGCCGATGACTACCTGACCAAACCCTTTGAGCTGGAGGAACTGATTGCCCGGATTCATGCCCTCACCCGTCGCCACCGCGGCTTTGCCTCGAATACACTGCAATTTGATGACCTGGTTCTGAATCGGGATACCCAGACTGTGACCTACCAAGACCAGGCCGTGAGTTTATCTCGCCGTGAATTCAGCCTGCTGGAAACCCTGATGAGCCACCCCAACCAGATCCTGAAAAATGAACAGCTTATTGACAAGCTCTATGGTTTTCAGGACGCTATCGAGAGCAATGCCCTGAATGTACACATTTATCACCTGAGACAAAAACTACATCCAGACTTGATTCAGACCGTTCGTGGTGTGGGCTATATTTTCAAACCGTTTGAGCATCGTCATGTTTAAGCACAGCTTGAAATGGCGTTTGGCCATGAGTCTTTTGGCCGTGTTTATTGTGCTATGGAGTGCGGTATTTTCATGGCTGTATATTGACCTGAAACAACGTTTACAAGACACGCTGGATCAACGCCTATCGGCATCTGCGCAAATGGTTGCCCGGCTGATTCAGCAGTTACCGCTGGATAGTCTGGGGGATGCAACCTTATCCAAATTAGCCAAGAATGATGATGCAAACCAGTTAATTGCCTGTGAAGTCTCGCTTTTTAGCTCTGACATCTCGGTAGGCAATCAGGTGATTGCCAAAACACGCGGTGCCCCCAAAAATTTAAGCCGACAACCAGAAGGATTCAGCACCTGGCAGCAGGGTGATACGGAATGGCGCAGTTATGTCCTGCGTCGTGGTGATATTCAGGTGGTGGCGGCAGAACGTATGTTCTTGAGGGATACCTTACTACAGCAGATTTTGCAGTCCGTACTGGTTCCCTTGGTCTTCTCACTGCTGATCTGTATTGTTCTGATCATCTTTATTATCCGCAGACAGTTCCGGTCTTTGGATCAACTCAGTCAATATCTGAACCAGAAAAACCTTAGCTATTCAGAGGCGGCAGATTTTTTAATGCAGCTCAAGCCTGCAAGTATTCCTCAGGAAGTGCAGCCTTTTGTCAACAATTCCACGCAGTTGATTCAGAAACTCAATGACAGTCTGCAACAGGAAAAAGCCTTTAGTGCCTATGCTGCACATGAGTTACGCAGTCCCCTAACCGCAATTAAAACCCATGTACAACTGGCCCAGCTGATCGGTCAGCAGCAGAACCTGCCTGAATCCATTCAGTACAATTTGCAGCAGGCCAATGAGAGTATCCGGCGTTATACGCTGTTACTCGAGCAGCTTTTATTGCTGACCCAATCAGAAAACAGTCTCCAGGAAATGACTGAGACCATCTGGCTTCGCCCCACTCTTGAGAAGGTCCTCGCAGACTTAGGTACACGCTATCCAGAAATGAATGAAAAAATACAGGTGTACTGGGACAGCCTGGGTGAAATTCAGCTGCCTGAATTTGTGCTGTATACCGTACTGAAAAATCTGCTTGAGAATGCACTGCTGCATGCACAGGCTGAACAGATCTGGATTTCCATGCAGTCTGGTTGCCTGGTGATTGAAGATGATGGACAACAACTGACAGCCGAAGATATTCAACATTTAGGACAACGCTTCTGGCGCAAATCTGCTCAGCAGCATGGCCATGGTTTAGGACTGGCATTAGTTAAAAGCTTGCTAGGCAATTATCAATACCATCTTGGATTTCAGCAGCGTGATCCTGTAGGACTGATCGTTAGCATTCAGGAAGATACTTCAAAAGCGTCACGAGAATTTAAAAAATAACCCTTTGTTTTTAAAAACCTTTTTAATATTGAAAAATCTTGTACTCATTTTTTCTCCAAATTAGATTTAGTGGATTAAATCTCAAAAAATATTTTGTTAAAATTACAGGGGGTTATAATTTATCGATTTGCAAGTTTGTTCTTATATCATGCTAGAATTTCGTTATCTTAAAGAAGACACCCCCCCCTCTATTTAGAGCTGAATAGCCACCACTCTCCTAGACAAATATCGTAGATTCTTTTTGCATAGGAGAGAACATTATGAGTGGACAACGCTATACCCCAGAATCTAAAAATGAAGCGGTTTAATTAATTTTCTTGAAAAGATGGAGATGGCGTCAACTTAACTGAAACTATAACTTACTAATATTTATTCAATTAATTACTCTACATTTTCATGCATTAATTGATCCAAATAATCAGACCATGCTTGCATCATTACTGTCCGTTCTTCCAAATATTTTGCACGGTTGTATGCTCGTCCATGCATATCACGAACCTGATGAGCTAACTGCTGCTCAATACGCTCAATAGGAAACTTCAAAACCTCATCTAACAATGTTCTTGCGGTAGCCCTAAAGCCATGTCCTGTTGTCTCTCCATTTTCAAAGCCATACTGTTTCAATCGCTTATTAATCGTAGACTCACTAATCGTTTTGGACCTATCACGCATAGATACGAAACAATATTCTGTATATCCAGTAATGCAATACAATTCTTGGAACAGCTTCAAGACTTGATCAGACAAAGGAACTATATGCTGTAGGGCTGTCTGATTTTTGGTCTTAGGCGGTGTATAACTCCATGTTCTATTTTCAAAATCGATATCTGCCCACTTTGCTGCACGTAATTCTCCAGGACGCACAAATACATGGGGTAAGATTTTGACTACATAATCAATAGCAATATCCCCACGACCTGCGTGTTTATTGATATTCTTTAATAGTTGTCCTAGCTTTTGCTTATCAGTAATAGCCACTCGATGCTTTGTTTTACCCACCTTCAGAATACCGCTAATTTGGTCTGCAACGTTAAATTGACATAAACCCAAAGCAATCGCATACCGAAACACCTGAGAAGCTTTACTTCTCATTCGCTTTGCAGAGTCATTTTTACCTTGTCGTTCATAAAGACGGCATACTTCTAAAATTTGGGATGGCGTGATCACATCGATTGGATACTCTCCAATGGCAGCATAAAGTTTATCCCAAACAAATTGATTTCTACGCTGTGTACTTGGCTCTAGCTCTTCAGTCTTACGATATTCATCTGCTATTGATTTAAAACTATTATTCTGAAATTGAGCCACTTCTTCTTGAGCCTGTCTTTTGAGCGCAGGATCAATATTTTGCGCCAGCATATCTCGATATTCATTACGTTTAATACGTGCACTAGCTAACGAGACCTCAGGATAAGTTCCTAAAGATATACTGTTACGCTTTTTACTGATAGGCCGGGAATAATCTAACCGCCAATAGGCATATCCACTTTTATCAATGATAAAAAATAAGCCTTTGCCATCGGCGAGCTTAACTGGCGTTTTAACGGATTGTTTTTTAAAAGTACTTAAAGCAGATTTAACTTGAGTATCTGTCAGATTCACAACAATTTTTGGCATTTTTACGGTAACTCTTTTCAGTAAATGTTGAATTACCGCAAAAATTACCGCAAAAAAAATTGAAAACCTAAAACGCCTTTGGATAGTATCGGACAATCCAGTTGCGTAAGTTATTTATTTTAAATGATTTTCAGATAGCATCGGAAGGGATAAAACAAGAAAATGGTGCGCTCAGCGCGCACCGAACTCTGCTGCTATCATATTGTTTTACATTAATAAAAACAAAAGGCCATTGAGCTTTACCGTAAAAAATACCGTATAAATATTATTTACTTTTTTCAGATTGCTAATTTGAAATTTATTGACCAAATTTTGATCCAAATCAGATTTAGTGTATTGAATCACTTAGAAATCTTGTTCAAATCCTAATTCAGGATTTGAAATGATGTACTGATTATATCAATATTAAAAGCACTATAAATAGCAACGATATAACATAGCATTTTTTCAATATTCTTTTTTGATGTATCATTCTTTTAGACACATTCAGGGACAAGGTAATGTTTGAAATTATTGATGATTTAAAAAATAAATTAGATCAGCATCGCCCCCTATCACCAGCAATAGTAAAAAATTTACAAGAAGATCTTATTGTACGATGGACCTATCATTCGAATGCAATTGAAGGCAATACACTTACATTGCTAGAAACAAAAGTCGTGTTAGAAGGCATAACTGTCGGTGGTAAGGCATTAAGAGAACACTTCGAGGCAATTAACCATAGAAACGCTATTTATTACGTTGAAGATATTATTCGAAAAGAAGAACCATTTTCTGAATGGCAAATTCGCAATATCCATCAACTCATTTTAAAAAATATTGATGATGATAATGCTGGCCGCTATCGCCAACAAAATGTCCTAATCTCTGGTGCCACGTCTACCCCGCCTGATTACACATTATTAAATGACAAGATGGCTCAGCTAGTTGATTGGTATAGTAATGACGCACATAAATTTCATCCTATCGAACGTGCAGCCAAAGTACATGCTGATTTTGTAGGTATTCATCCATTCATTGATGGCAATGGCCGTACATCACGTCTATTGATGAATCTCGAATTGCTTAAAGCTAGTTATCCCCCTTGTGTAATAACAGTTGAAAACCGATTGGCCTACTATGAAGCCCTAGATCAATGGATGGCTTATGGAAAAACTGAAGCGTTTATCCAATTAGTCTCCGCAACTGTACTAGAAGGGTTTAAACCGTATCAAGTTGTTTTAAATCTTTAAAATAAAAAATAGCTTGTAATGTATCTTATATAACAATATCAAAAATAGGGGTAAACTATTAATTTCACCCCTACTGAATTTTAATTACCCTTTTAATTCATAAACTTATTATCAATAACTCGAAATGAGAATATTGAAAATTATTCAAAAATATCGGATTACATTTTTACCAAAAATAATAATATACATGATACATTAGACACAAAAATACATAAATATGTAAGAGGGAAAAATGTTAAATGGCGATTTAAAAAAAAATGCTATTGCTCAATTTGAAGCTACAAAAAGCGCTTATGAACACCTAGGACAAAAAGTAGGATTACAGTCTGAAAAATTAATGAACCTTCGTAAAAATGATGCTCATAACATTATTACTAGAATCGAAGCACTTTTTAGTGGTATCGCCAATAAACCTAAAGAGTTTGATAAAACATTCAGTGAATATAAAGCTGAATTTAAAGTTTTTAACGATATTCTCGATAAGATTAAGGAAAACGCACGTCAAATTGATATACAGGCTGGCGGTACTGCTGGAGCTGGAGTAGCTGCTGGGGCTGGTGTTGTAGCTTTCGCCCCAACCGCAGCTATGGCAATTGCTACTACTTTTGGGACAGCATCTACAGGTACCGCTATTTCTGCTTTAGGAGGGGCAGCAGCTACTAATGCTGCCTTAGCTTGGTTAGGTGGAGGTGCTCTTGCTGCAGGTGGTGGTGGTATGGTTGCAGGCAATGCCTTATTAGCACTTGCAGGACCAGTAGGCTGGGCAATTGGCGGTACGGCATTAGTCGGAAGTGCACTTTTTGCACGCAGTAGAAATGAGAAAATCGCTAAAGAAGCTGATGAAAAAAGAAAGGAAATCGAAGTTCTAAATAGACAGTTTAGAGCAGCATCTTTAGAAATAGAAAAACTTGCGGAAGAGACCCAAAAGCATATTGTGGGGATGCAATCCCAATTAAGTACATTAGATTCAACACTTATCACACTTGATTATAGTCAACTGGATAGTGGTCAGAAGGCACTTATGATTTCACTGAAAAATCATGTAGAGAGCTTATGTTTACTTATGAAAAAGAAAGTTGAACTCTAATTTAATTAAATCATCAGGCAATATTAATGCAAACAACTTCAGTACAAGACCAGATTTCTAGTGCCATAGTCGATGGCATTAATGTTGCTCGACTACAAGATGAAATTACTCAACTTAATCTGCAGGATCAATGTTTTATTAATTCAATGAAGCATGTTGATCAAGTCCGAGAATTTATTGGCACACCTAAAAATATTTTAGGTAGCGATCTTACTAAACATGGAGAAATTGCCGAACATGTTGAAGTTGGTATTCGCAATGCAAGAGATGCTCTTGCAGGTGATACTGTTAGAGCCACCTTTGAGGGGGTGGGACGCACTGCGCCCGAAGATTATTTGATTGATGGAATTCAGGTTCAATCAAAATTTATTAACGGTTTGGGCAATAATCTTGAACATGTACTCAAGCATATGGACAAATATGAAAACTTCGGTCGTGACAGATCTTATTATCATATTCCAAAAGATCACTATGAATTGATTTCTAAAATTCATCGCGGTGAATCTATTGAAGGTTTAAGTCAAAAGACAATCAATTCTATTCAAGCAAAAATTGAAGAAATCCAAACCAAATCTGAACAGCCATTTAATGAGGTGGTTCGTCCTGGAGTATCTGATTATGCTGAAGTTCAACAAGGTCAAGTGCATGAAACATTAAATAAGCATAGTGCTGACCTCGAACAACAAAATGATAAATTGAAGGATATTATTCACGATAAACATCAAGCCAACTTAACAGAAGGGCTAAAAGCAGCTGGGACTGCTGCAGCTGTCGGTGGTGCTATTGCCCTAAGTTCCTCTTTATATCTTAAATATAAAAATGAAGGAAAAAATTTATTTAAGGGTGAGCTGACTAAAGAAGATTGGAAAGAAGTTGGATTAGATACAGCTAAAGCATCCGCATTAGCGGGTGTGACTGGTGCTACAGTTTATGGTTTAACTAATTGTGCAGGGTTAGCTGCTCCCCTAGCTGGTGCATTTGTTACTGCATCAAAAGGGGTAAGCTCATTAGTACATGACTTTTACCAAGGGAAGTTAACTTTTGAAGAATTTCAAATGAATTCAATTTTTGTTTGTGCTGATAGTGCAGGTGTTGGTCTTGCTGCGCTAGCAGGACAAACATTCATCCCTATACCGGTCTTAGGTGCCGTCATTGGTTCAATCGCAGGAAAGTTTGTATGTGAAATTTTATTAGGCGAAGATAAGAAGCTAGCACAGAAGATGGAAGCTTCCATGCAACTTTTTTTAGCTAAGGTTGATGAAGTTTATATAAATGTCATAAATAAAATTAATACTGAATTTGAAAAAATTGCTGATTTAAGAAGTAAAGCATTTGACTTAAATACTAATATTTCAATTATAGAGTCCAGTATTATATTGGCTCGTGCTCATGGAGTAGAGGAATCTAAGATATTGAAAAATGAAGATGATTTACGAAGCTTCTTATTCGATTGATATTTAAAAAGTATATTAGAGAAAAACTATGAGTCTTAGATTTCGCAAAAGTATCAAAATCTTACCTGGTGTAAAAGTTAATATCTCAAAAAAAGGGATTAGTAGTATTGGTTTAGGTAAATCAGGTGCATCGATTAATTTGAATAAAAAAGGAATACGCACAAATATTGGTATACCCGGAACGGGAATATCTTATTCAAAATTTCATCCGAATAAAAAACCACCTGAGAAACAATTAGAACAAGAGCCTTCATATATCCCTACATGTACTAGCTCAAACCTGATCTGACAGTTACCCATTTTTTATTGTGCCTGTCAGGTTAAATTTGAGCTAAATTTTTCTCAGCCCAAATCCGTTTTCCATCAAGTAAAGTTTCAAGTGGTGTACGACCACAGCACATTTTTCCTTGATGAGTCCGTTCAGTATTATAGAATTTCAGCCAATCGTCTAGATCAACTTGTAATTCTTCCAATGAGCTATAAAGCTTCTTCCTAAACGTAATTTGATAGAACTCCTGCAAAATCGTCTTATGGAAACGCTCACATATACCATTTGTTTGCGGGGAAGCTGCTTTTGTCTTCGTGTGATCAATATCATTAACTGCCAGATACAACTCATAGTCATGTTGTTCTACCTTACCGCAATACTCAGTACCTCTGTCTGTGAGGATGCGAAGCATTGGTAAGTCCTGAGATTGATAGAATGGCAACACACGATCATTGAGTAAATCAGCCGCTGTAATCGGTGTTTTTGTTGTATAGAGCTTGCAATGAACGACCTTGCTATAAGTGTCGATGAATGTTTGTTGATAGATTCGTCCAACACCTTTGAGATTCCCGACATAAAAGGTGTCTTGCGCGCCTAAATAGCCTGGATGAGCTGTTTCGATTTCACCACAAGCAACGTCATCCTCATGCTTACGTTCAAGTGCCGCAATCTGCTGATCATTTAATTCAATACCATCCTGTGCCACTTTAGCCTCAAGTGCTTTTAAACGCTTCTTAAAGTTTTCTAAATCATGACGAAGCCATATAGAGCGAACCCCACTCCCTGAAACGAATACACCCTTCTTGCGTAATTCATTACTCGTACGGTGCTGACCATATGCGGGATATTGAATTGCGAAATCAATAACAGCCTGTTCAGTAGTATCATCTACACGGTTTTTTAAATTTGGTACTCGACGGGACGTAAGCGTCCGCTGAACACACCTTATGAATTCATCCTATAAGCCTTAATTTAGTCCCCACTTAAAAACAAGTGGGGACTAAAATTTATGACTACAAATCACCAGACATCCATCGCATCTCTTGCGAAAAAACGAAGAACATACAGTGCTGAATTTAAACAGCAGATCGTTCAGGCTTGTAAAGCACCGGACGTTTCAATTGCTTCGGTCGCTTTGCAACATGGATTGAATACAAATCTTGTATCCAAATGGATTCGCTTAATTGATGGTAAGCCAGGGAATGATCGCTCACCACTACCGAATAAACCTGCATTTATTGCCTTATCTTGCTCTGCACCATTAGATCCTACTCCTACTCCTACTGACATGTTAACGGTTCAAATTACTTTACCCCACTCAAAAGCAGAAATTGGCTTGAAATGGCAAGTATCAGAAATATCTGCTTTAGCAGAATTACTCAAGGCACTTGCAACATGATCCGTATCGATGAAATCTGGTTGTCTACCCATCCCATGGACATGCGAGCAGGGATGGATACTATCATGGCTCAGGTGGTGAGAGCCTTTGGCTACATTAAACCGCATTGTGCTTACCTGTTCTGTAATAAACGTGGCCATCGCATGAAAGTGCTGGTACATGATGGACTGGGCATCTGGCTGTGTGCCCGGCGGTTGGAACAGGGCAAATTTCACTGGGCTAAAGTTCACCAGGGTGAAAGCGTAGCCCTCAGCCCGGAACAGTTACAGGCACTGATCCAGGGTTTGCCTTGGCAGCGCATTGGACGACAGCAGGTGGTGACGATGCTTTAAACCAGGCTGTTCCATTCTGCTATTCTCCAAACGTTCTATTTCATTCTTCTCATGACCTCAGGCATACTGCGGTCATGAATACGCTGCCTGACTTAAGCCAACTGACCCATGAACAACTGCTGGAATTTACCAGACAGTTGGCAATGCAGCATCAGTCTCTGGCACAATCAAATCAAGAATTAGAAAAATCAAACCAGCAATTGGATGCCAAAGTTCAACATCTTTCCATTCTCACGCAAAAATACGAGCATGAGCTCGCACTATTTAAACAGCACAAATTTGGCAGTAAAAACGAACATCTCACCGCAAAACAAATCCATCTGTGGGACGAAGCGGTTGAAGAGGATATCGCAGCAGTTGATTTGGAACTGGAGCGGCTGAATGCAGATAAAACCGATGCAGCGACAGAGAAAGCCACAGTCAACAAACCTAAACGTCGACTGCTGCCGGATCATCTACACACCATCCGTATTGAGCATGAACCTGCATCAACCCAATGCAGTTGTGGCTGCCAGTTACGTCGTATCGGCGAAGATATCAGTGAAAAACTGCATTTCAGACCGGCACAGTTCTATAAGGAACAGCATGTGCGTGGCAAATGGGTCTGTGATCAGTGTGACACCCTGACTCAGCAAGCGATGCCCGCCTATGTGATTGATAAAGGCATTGCTTCACCTGAACTGCTCAGCCATGTGCTGGTATCGAAGTATGCCGATCATTTGCCGCTGTACCGTCAGCGCCTGATCTATCAGCGGGCGGGCATTGATCTGTCCAGATCTACTTTATCTGACTGGATTGGTCGCTGCGGTGTGGAACTGGAACCTCTGGCCAATGCCTTAAAACAGGTGGTGCTGCAACAGCGGGTGATCCATGCCGATGAAACGCCGGTCACCATCATGCGGATGGGTGATGATGAGAAAAAACCGAAGAAAGGTTATGTCTGGGCCTATGCCACTACACAGTACAATCCAGTTCAAGCGGTGATCTATGACTTTCAGGATAGCCGTTCAGGTCAGCATGCAGAAGAGTTCCTGAATGGCTGGCAGGGCCATCTGGTCTGTGATGATTACAGTGGTTATAAAGCACGCTTTAAATCAGGCGATGTCATTGAGGTGGGCTGCATGGCGCATGCACGTCGTAAATTCCATGAGCTACATGTGACTGGGAAAAGTCAGATCGCTGAACAGGCATTACTGATGATTCAGAAACTGTATGCGATAGAAGCAGAACTCAGGAAAAAGACCGATAGTACAGCAGAACACCGCCGCGAATACCGACAACAGCACAGCCAACCGGTGATGCAACAACTGTATGAATGGCTCAACCAACATTATCTGACGGTGCCATCGAGTTCTCCAACCGCCAAGGCCATCAATTACACTCTGAAGCGTTGGCCAGCCTTAAGCCGCTATCTGGATGATGGCAATCTACCCATTGACAATAACTGGGCAGAGAACTCAATGCGTCCCTGGGCGTTGGGCCGTAAGAATTGGCTATTTGCAGGTTCGCTGCGCAGCGGTCAGCGAGCAGCCAATATCATGACATTAATCCAGTCAGCAAAGCTGAATGGGTTGGATCCGTATGCCTATTTAAGTGATGTTCTGAAAAGGTTGCCGACACATAAAGTGACCCAAATAGAAGAATTACTACCACATCGCTGGAAATCCAACTCAAATTAAAAAATAGGCATGGGGTTCAGCGGACGCTTACGACGGGACTTATTAATCAGTGCGTCAATATCACCAGACTTCACTAATTCCTGATAGCGATAAAATGTATCTCTTGAAACCCCCATCACTTTGCATGCTCTGGATACATTCTGAAGCTCTTCAGCTAAATTAAGCAGACCTACTTTGTGTTTAATGATTTGATTGTTAGTATGCAACATAAGAAAGTTACCTTTGTTTGATTAAGATTTCGACACCTTTATCAAAACGGGTAACTTTCTCTTTTTCAAGAAGAATGTACGATCAAGTCTGAACTAATACACCCTACAAAACCACACTCAACTCCTTCACCAAATTTGCCTTCAAAAAACTATGTTTTATTATTGGTAGGTATTTGTTGCTTTTTAATAGGTGTTATATTTTTTTAGATTCATCATACGGTAATTTTATTTATAGCAGTACTAACATTCCAAAAACTAATAATACTTAAACAATTAATTAACGCTTGAGTTAACAAAAACTAACTCAAGCGAGACATATTTTTTCGAACCTACTGCTTCTCTATTTAGAAAATTTTACGAATTAGACATTTGAACATAAGCCAAACGACCACCAGAGTCTTTAGAGAGAATAATTTTCACACCTTCTTTCAACTCAATACGATTGCCAATCTCAATTTTATGCTGCCGATTTTCTTCATCGAATACAAATAAACTGTTCATTCGCTCATTCACCAACCACCATTGTTGGTTATACTCAACAAAATATCCCATTCGACGCATTTGGTGCGCTTCTAAACGTTCATTGGGTAAAACCAGAGCATTAACATGCCATTCAAACAATGATTGGTTTGACCAAACCATTAAACGGTGATTATCAGATTTATAATCCTTCTGATTGCGTGAAGAATAGAAATTCAAAATTGGTAATTTTTTTGTGTATGCTGTCCCACAGAATGAGCACTTTGGTTGTTTTGAATTATCAAATACAAACCATTTTTGAGTACAGTCTTGATTTACACAGGGTTGAAGTAAGTCAGTTGTTTTAGTCAACGCAGCTTCCCAATCATTTGCCGAAGGTCTTTGATTAGGATCATGTAAATAATCTTCAAAACTCTTTTTAAATAATTCCGACAAATATGGACCAGTCACTGTATATGGAATTTTTTTAGTATCCACCCATGGTAAATATGATTTATTCCAATCATCAGTATTAATAGTATTAGATGTATTTATAGAGTGTTCAACAAATAGCGCATGATCTCCCATACTTAATTTTTCATCATTTTGACTATCATCCAAATCATGTACTTTTTTTCCGCGTAACGGATGGCGATATAGCAAATACATATAGATCAGTACTGCTAGTGCATGTCTATCCGTCCTAATTGATGGTAGAAAACGATTTGGATCATTCCGATCAAGGTGACTCGTAGCTATAACTTCAGGTGCGATGAAGTCTGGTGTACCAACCACGTCTGGTGGAAACTTACCTGGTACAACTAAACCATCCAAATCGATAATACATGCTCTACCCGTCACAGGATCAATCAAAACATTCTTATAGGATAAATCTGAGTGCGCTAGTCCAGCTGCATGCATACGTCGGACACCTCGAGCAAGCATCATGCATATTTTTAAATAACTTGCCCACGTGCCTTTCTCTCTCTCATCAAGAAAACGATTCTGATTGCTAGCACTCGCAAACCATCTGCCTTCTTTTTCCTTTCCTTTAATTTTAAGAAGTTGATCATTATTGATTGAACCAAATTCAAAAAAAAAGTCTTTACTATAAGCAGGAGCAACAATACCCAATAAATTGTTATGCTCAACTAAAGCATTAGGCCAACAAAAACTTCTTTCCCAATATTTTCCACCCAAACCATTCATAATACTGTCATGCATAGTCGTGACGATTTCTAGTAAACGTCGTTTCTGTTCTTGATAGTCATTTTGATTATCATAAAACTTATTTTTTTGCTTATTAAAAAAGCATACGACATAGCTTTTATCAGGTGAGAAATAAACATCTTTCATCGCACCAGAACCAATAATCTGATCTATATAACTAATTGGTCTTCCATCATGGGTTTTACAATGAACGATATTAGACATCTGTGAAACTCTCAACTGTTAAACTTAAATTCGGTTCATTGTGTGGTAAAAGTACAAGAAGCGTTCTGTCATCATGATGTCCTTTTTTGAAGAAATGAATTTTTTCATTCAAATGAGATCCATCTATATCGCTATTTAAAACTTCTTTATAATCATTATAAAATTTAGTCCAATTGTCTAGACTACTTAGTTCAGTATCAGTTTCAAAGTATGGATCTGAAATACCATCAGACATTAAAAACAACCAATCTTGAGCAGATGCAATTGTAATGCTTACATACTGATGGAAGGGTTCTAAATTTGGACTCAAGAAAACTGTCTGTCCCACATACTCTCCTCCATCTGTTTGACCTAACAAACGTATCTTCTCTTGGTTATATACGGCAACAGCACCATCTCCAACCCAAAAACTTGATATAAAGCGTTTATCTTGCACATGCTTAACAATCACAATTTGTAAGGTAGTTGCAAAATCTCTGAAAGAACTTTGAGTATTTTCAACTTTCTGGCGAATTTTCTCCATCGCATAATCAGTTGCTTCTCTAAATAATTGAATTGATGCGGTATTCCAATTCGCAACAATAGACTTATTTATTTCAGATGTGTGTGACTCCTCAAAAACATACTTTTCTAAATCCTGAAAAGCTTGTATTGAGGCCAATTTATGGCTTAAAAAGTTTATTGATTGTTCTGTTGCTAATCTTGAACCTTCTCTTGAATACTTTGCACTTCCAGCACCATCTGCCACAGAAAGAATTACTAAGGATGGGTCATGCTCTAAAATTTCATAATCAAAATGATCATCTCTAAATGAACCATTATGTTCATGTGAACGTCCTCGACGACTTGCAGCAATAATTTTGTAGTTTTGATTATTATTAAATTTTATCGTTTTATAAAATTCATGCTCTTTAGGAAATAATGAATCTTCGGCAGGCTCATTTACTTCCCATAGATCTTTAGGATCTGCAACAATTACTAGATTTACGCTAGCCTTATAAACGTTATCTTGATACTTATAATTAAAGTTAATAACAAATGATCCCATTTTTTGAGGAACACCTACAATAAAACTATCCTCAACACTTAGACCGATATTATTTTCTGAAAAATTAATGCTTTCATAAAGAATTTCAATTTCTATATTTTCCTTTATAGTAATTTTTTCTTTATAAGACTCTTTAATTTTTCCATTTGCAATTGAGAAAGTCATCTTTGGAGGTACTATCTTAGAAACTGATTTATTATTTGATTTTTTAATATCAATATTTGATATTATTTGATTGCTATATTTTTGTGCTTGTTGCTCATTAGTTTCACCGACTAACACGTCTTGGTCTTTATTATTTATATTATTAATTTCGTTGTTAAGCAATTCAGCATTAATTTTTCCCAATTCAATTAATTGTGAATTGAAAGTCTGAGTTATTGATTCATTTTTCTTTTCTTGAACTTCTGGAGTATATAATTGAACACTTGGAGAAATATTACCAGTTGGATTATCTGTCTTTTCTTCATAAGAATGATTTAAAGCTTCAATATTATTATTTTGAGACTCTAGTTGCCCTTCTTTAATATCTTTGCCAAAATTTTCTTGTTCTATCTTATTATTTTCCTCTAAATCAATTTGAATTGCATCCTTTACAATCACAATATCCTGTAATAACAATGGTTCTATTTGATCAGAATCATTTATTTCTAAATGCTCTTTGACTTTCTTTTTATTGGCTAAATCAGTCTCTTGTTTATCAGCTAAAACCTCTTGCTCTATCAATAAACTAGGTATATTTGTATCATTTAATTGATTAGAGTCTTTTGAGCCGTATCTTTTATTAAAAAAAATACCCCCTTTTTCGTTAAAATCTATTTGTTCATTAATAATTTTTTTTATTTCATCTAATTCAGATAAAAGTTTTTTCTTAGGGTCAACTCCTATCCAATTTTTCTTTAAATCTAACATTTCAATTAAATCTATTGTATGACTGAAAAAATCATCTAAATTTTCCCAATAATCTTTTTTACTTAACATAATTCTACTCTTCAAAATTCAAGCACATATTAAAAATTGATTCCGTTAAATATTCGACATTTAATATATTATCTGTCAAAATCATATATTTATGTTTTGAATTTACAGTCAGATCACCCATAGAATAAATAACAGTATTTGCAAATTGTGAAATATTACTAGCAGATTTAGAAAAACTTTCAAAAGTAAATACATCTACTGCATTGTTTGAACTAAATATAAATAAGTTTGGGCGATAAAATTCCTTGCCAAAACTAATTGAGTTTTCTAATTCATAAAGAGCATATCCTAGAAAATTCAAACCAAATAATTCATTTTCCGAAATTTGAAAATCTCTCAAGTTAGACTTACTATTAATAACACTTTTAAAAAATAAATTTTTAGAAAAAGTATAGAAGTAAATTTCACAATTTTCTTTTAGATAATCATCATTATTCAACAACTTATATAATACTTCTAGTGCAATATTTGTTGCTTGCAATTTTTCATGAGTATTATAAATTGAGCTGTCTACTAGGCATATTACAGGAAGTTTTTTCATCAAAAAATACCATAGCCCTGCTTAGGCTATGGTGAGCACCTCTTAAAATACAAAATTGATTTCAGGTGGTGGCGCAGGTAAATCCCCAATAACAGCATCACCCTGATTTGAATCAACTTTTTGACTACTCATTGAAACACTTTGCGTAACCCATTTAAAGAAAGCTGTAATTGTTGCACTGTCAGCAGTAGGTAGATGGACAATTCCTTCTGCTAATTGCTTCAGAACACTTGCAGCTTCAATACTGCCAACACTACAAGGAATAATGAGACCTGGCTTTACTGCTTTCAGTTTTTCGAAACCCTGCTTCCAATCATCCGTTGGCACACCATCAGACATAATAAAAATTAATGGCTTCCAATCCCCTTTAGAGTCATTTGTATTCTTTTTAACTTCGTTAATAATACAATTTGCTGTTAAAGTTAGACCTTCACCTAAAGCCGTCCAACCTCCAGCTTCTATAGATGGGGTTTGAAAATCTGCAAGTTCTGTTAATGGCACTATCTGCTGAGCTTTATCATCAAATGTGATTACTGATAAATAAGCTGTTTCTAGAGCATTCGGATCTTGTCGTAATGATGAGACAAATAGGTCTATACCATTTCTAACAGCTTCAATAGGCTCTCCGTACATCGATCCTGATGTATCAATAACTAAATATACAGGAAGTCTTCTCATAACTCTTACTCATTATCATACAGGAAAAAATCGTTCTTTCTTTTCAGTTTCAGCAAAGTATTTTTCATAAATTTATAAGCATAAAAATACTCGTAAATTTTTTTAAAAACCGATTCATTATAAACACTTAGTTTAATTTCAATACTATCAAAATCTCTTAAGTTATCCAATTTAATGTGAAAAATATTTTTTGGTATTTTAGTCGTATCGAACCAAATCGTAATAGCACTTCTGACATTATCTTTATAAATAATAAAAGGTCCCTTAATAGGAGTGCTAGAAGATAAGTGAATGATATCAATTTGTTCATGATTACAGTCTAAAGTAAGCAAAACCAAATCTGAAAAATCATCCATATTATTTGTGCTTATAAGCTGAACATAAAATTTTTTCAGCTTTAAGCTTTTGCTAACAGATTCTGGCAAGTAATTGATTTGATCACTCATATACTGCCATCATTTTTAAAATGGTCATTTGCAAGTTTACGAATTTGTTCTTCTGTAGTTGTAACAACTCGGATATCAACGCGCTGTGATTTTGATGGATTTTCACTTTCACCAATTTTTAGAGGTTCACCAATATTATTTAAAGGTTTAGATGACGAATAGCCAATTGCTCTTACTTTCTGACTAAGCCATTTTTTTTGATCAACACTTAAACTTGAAGAGCTTAAAAGATAGACCAAAGTTGATTGTGCACGGGCCTGAGATAAATTCATATTTGCAATATAAGATTCTTGCTTTGAACTATTGCGAGACCAATATGTAGAGGTATGTCCTTCAATATAAATTTCTTTAATATTTTTTTCGATCTCTGGTTTCATTACCACTGTTAAATAATTTTTAAAAAACTCATCAATAACACTCTTAAATTGTGGTGATAAATCAGAAGAACCTGTATCAAATTGTATAAATTGACTATTATTAAATCTCACAAGACCAGTTGTATCTAAATCAGCACCCCATTTAGATAAATTATTTTTAAGTACTTTATTTAATTCAGAATGTAATAAAACCTCATTCCTTTGAAAAACTTTTGGAAATTCAATAATATCTTTAGTGGAAACGATAAAATAAACTGCAATAAATAAAAAAACAAGCATAAGTGAAGTCATAATATCACTTAAGCTCACCCATTCATCTTCTCGACTTAACTTTCTAAAAAGCCTCATGAATTAATTACCACCTAAAGAAATACTAGTAGGCAGAGCTTTGGGTTCTTGAATATTCTTTAATGAAGAATGTTGATTTTCAATTTTCATATCAATCTGATTAATATGATTATTTGTCATTTCTATTTTTTTCGAAATATCTAATTGTAGATCCAATAATTGTTTATCAAATTTAGGAAATTGAATACTCTTTATTAATGCATGTTGATTCTCGATCAGCGAATCTATTTTATTTAAGTGATCATTCGTCATTTCAAATTTTTGTGTAATATCCATATGCACTTCATATAGTTGCTTATCAACTTTATTCTTAAATTTATCAATAGCAGCCATTTGATGAACACCTACTTTTTCAATTAAATCTGTTTGATTTAAATATACCTTCTTAGAATACTCTAAATTTTTTTCATATATATCAATACTATTTTTTTTGAATAAATTATTAACTTCTATTACTTGCTCAAATGATTTTGCCATATCTAAAGAATTTTGTTGATAAGTTTTCATATTTTCAATTAAATCAAGATTTGATTGATTAAACTGATTATATATTGCATCCATCTGTATACGATATTTTTCAGCATCAACAATACTTTCTTTACCCAAAACAGCTAATTGTTCTACTTTTTCATTTATTATATTTATTTGATTATCAAGCTCTTCTGAACTTAATTGCAGTCCTTTATTCATTTGAATAAAACTTTCAGTATAATTTTTCAATAAATCAAACTGTTTTTGTTGCTCAAGATAACTTTCATTTATTTGTTTTAAAGTAGTTTGATTATTTTTAATTTCTTCACTATAGCTATTTTGCCATGAAATAACATTTTCTAAAGTTTCATTTAATTTAGGAAAGTTAGATGCAAACTGATTTCCAATATCTTTATTGAATTCCAACATTACCGCCTTTAATGCAGAAATAAATATCTCATTATTTCTTTCTGTTTGAGAAGTAATAAATTTTTCATTACTCTCTTGCAGTGAGATGATACGACTTACAAGTATATCTTTATAATTTTTAAATTCAGTTTCTTGTTTTCTCTGAATTTCTAAAGTATCTGCATTACTAGTAACCAACTCTTCAATGTATTTGACCAATGTATCTTTATAATCTTTTGATTCAACTTCTTGTCTCTGTTGGATCAATAGACTTTTTTCATTATTATCTAGAAATACACTTATTCTAGCCTCCAGCGCATCATCATTTTTTTGATCATTTTTTACGAAGTAAAATATTGCTTTATATAAAATAGAATAAAAGACTCCTATCGTGGATGCTATAAAGGCACCTTGTATATGTATCAAGAGATTGTTAATTGCTTTTGTTGGATTGGAGCTCAAATCAAAGTCATAAAGACCCAAACCAACCCCCATAAACATAAAAAGAATACCTAAAGTCACCAAAAATGAGGGAGCATTACTTCTAATAGATTGAACTTTATTGAAATAAATTAAAGTTAAAAATGCTATTGTTAGTGTGATTGTGCTGAAGCCAATTATCCAATCCATATTTTTAGTTTAATTAAAATTAATTACATAATTTTACAGTTTTTTTTTGATTTGAATAGGGTCTGTTGACATTTTCTGTTCAAAAAAATAGCGAGAAAGTAAAATTTAATCGCCAAACGGCTTTGTTGCACAAAGATTTGAAATGCAAAGCGCCCCTAATTGAGCCAAATTTAAGGCGTAACTTGGGTAAGTGGTCGACCTAATTCCGTAAATCTGTTGAGGACTGCTACACGTGCATGAATTTCATTCACCTGACTAGGAAAGCTTCTTGCCATTAATTTATCGCCTAATAATTTGATGGAATGCATCTTGGTTTCCACCAAACTGCGGCGATGATAGCCTGACCATTTTTTCCATAGTGTCCTGCCTAAACGTTTAACTGTTCGAAGTAATTCATTTCGCGCTAGCGAGCTACTCTTTGTATCTTTCCATGGTTTCGCATTTTTTCTAGGTGGAATCACCGCATGTGCTTGCCGATCTGCAATGACCTGACGGCATTGCTTGGTGTCATAAGCTCCATCGGTATAAACAGAGTCAATCTGCTCATCTTGTGGAATCTGATTAAGTAAATCACCAAGCACCTGTGAATCACTGACATTATTGGTTGTGAGCTGAATAGCGCGTATTTGTAGGGTTTTAGCATCTATACCAATATGTAGTTTACGCCATTGGCGACGATATTCAGGTCCATGTTTCTTTCGTTTCCATTCGCCCTCACCTAGAAACTTCATGCCTGTAGAGTCCATGAGTAGATGCAGCCCATCGCTACTTTTTTGGTAGCTGATTACAATATCAATATGCTTTTGTCTTCTACAAAGCGTGGTGTAAGAATATCACTGATATTCGGGGCTGCTCATCCGCAAAGTTTAATCAGACTTTGCACAAAGCCAGTAACCATACGTAAAGACAGACGGAATAAGGATTTAATCATTAAGCAGCATTGGATAGCTGCGTCGGAGTAGATTTGATTTCGCCCTTGTTTGCCTTTTGATGGCGCATACCATTGCGTAGCAGGATCAAACCAAATGGCAATATTTCCGCGACTCATGAGTGCTCGGTTATATGCGGGCCAATTGGTTGTGCGATAGATTTTGTGTGTAGGCTTCTTCATTTGAAAATTATATCGCTGAAAAAGCCTTTACAGATAGGTTTGTGCAACAAAGCCACTCAGCATTAAAAGCTTTTTTAATAGTTTTTCCTCCAAATCTATCCAATTAGATTTGATCTACAACATTTAGTTCAATAATACTCAATGCAGCATCTACCCCAAAGTACCCCAAATGCAACTGTCATCAATTTGTAATAAAAATCGATTATATCTCGTGTGATAATGCAACTTTTGTTTGCGAGTTTATAAATGTCAGACAAAATCAGCTTAAACTATTTAAATGAACTCATTCGTAATGCTGAGAAAAAAGATAAAAAAATTGACAAGATCTTATTAGGCTATAAGGCGTATTATTTTTTTATGTCTGACAGCGAATTCCATAAAGAAGTCACTAACTCTGCCCTTTCACCAAGTAAACGTAAATATAAAAACTATAAAATCAAAGTGACTCAGGACGAATATCAAATTGATTTAAAATTTAAGGAAAAATAAGCAGGATTGCTCTAATTCTCAGGTTTAAACTCTTTATTTATTGACAGCCATGATGATTAAAGCATCAAAAAAGACAATCTAGACATTAGATGACCTGTTGTACTTAAGATCGTTACCCGCCAATTCAACATCATCTGATACAATCAAAATAACGGTTCACGTATCCTGTGAACTCCTGTTTTCTGACCAAATAGCACTCCGATAGTGTCCTCTTAAAATTTATTAGACACTATCGTGGTATTAATGAGTTAGAAAAGTGGGGCTCAGCGGATGCTTACGATTAAACAAACGATCGAGCCATCCGTTACCCTGCTCACACCATGACGAATCAGCTTTAAAGATTACGCTGATTGACTCGTTTAGACAGTTCTTCAGCCGATTCTTTTCGCTCCGAATAACGGTTGGTCAAATAGGCACTCTGACCGCGAGTCAGCAAAGTAAACTTGTATAGCTCTTCCATTACATCAACAATACGATCATATAGCGATGAAGGCTTCATCCGTCCTTCCTCATCAAACTCCAAAAAGGCTTTAGGAACAGAAGACTGATTTGGAATCGTGATCATCCGCATCCAGCGCCCAAGAATTCGCATCTGGTTTACACTGTTAAAAGACTGTGATCCACCGCTCACCTGCATCAAAGCCAGTGTTTTACCCTGCGTAGCACGAATTGCTCCTCCAGCAAGTGGAATCCAATCAATCTGTGCTTTGAAGATTGAGCTCATCGAACCATGCCGCTCAGGCGAACACCAAACCATGCCTTCAGACCAAGCCAACAATTCATGCAGCTCTTTAACCTTTGGATGTTCCAGATCACCATCTTCAGGTAAAGGTAAACCTTTGGGATGAAAGATTTTAACCTCACAACCAAAACGCTCAAGAATTCGCCCAGCTTCCATCACAGCTAGGCGGCTATATGAACGCTCTCTGTTTGAGCCATATAGCAATAAGATACGTGGTGGGTGACTTAGTTCTTTAGCCTGCACTTCCGCAAAAGTTGGTGTCGGTAAAAGATCAGATTCAAGATTAGGGAGTGTCATCTTTGCCTCTTAAGAATTTGGATAATATTTTTTCTTCAGCCACAAGGATACGCTAACCAGTGCAATCAGCACGGGCACTTCAACCAATGGGCCAATAATCGTAGTAAAGGCAATTGGTGAAGCCAAACCAAAGGTAGCAATCGCAACGGCCAACGCTAACTCAAAATTGTTACCTGCTGCGGTAAATGAAATTGCGGTGGTTTTGGGATAGTCATTCCCCATCCACTTACTCATGAAAAAGCTGACAAAGAACATCACGACAAAGTAAAGCGTCAATGGAATTGCAATCCGCAACACATCCATTGGCAAACTCACTACATCACCGCCTTTCAAGCTAAACATGGCTACAATGGTGAATAACAAGGCCAATAAGCTGAGTGGACCAATTTTGGGTAGAAACTGATTCTGATACCAGTCCAGACCTTTGGCTTTCACTAAAGATAGACGCGTCAGGAAGCCCATCAGGAATGGAATCCCCAAGTAGATAAGGACAGCATTGGCAATGGTCCAGAAATCAACATTGATGACATTCCCTTCTATCCCAAAAAATGGCGGCAGATAGGTCAGGAAGAACCAGGCATAACTGCTAAAGAACAGAATCTGAAAAATGCTGTTAAATGCGACCAATGCAGCACCGTATTGATTGTCCCCGCATGCCAGTCCATTCCAGATCAGTACCATGGCAATACAACGCGCCAAGCCAATCAGAATCAGACCTGTCATGTATTCTGGGTAATCACTCAAGAAGACTATCGCCAATACAAACATCAGCACTGGCGCAATCAGCCAGTTCTGAATCAGAGAGAGCGCTAATGTTTTTTTATCCTGAAATACTTTGGGCAAAGCTGCATAATCTACTTTGGCTAATGGTGGATACATCATCAAAATCAAACCAATCGCAATTGGCAAGTTGACTGAATTTACACTCATTGCGTCCAATGCGACGGATGCTTGTGGAAATACCACCCCAATCGCAACACCCAGTGCCATGGCCACAAAAATCCATAGCGTCAGGTTGCGATCCAAAAAGGATAATCCTGGTTTAGACATGATCTGCTCGCTTAAAGATGGGAAATTTGATTAATTTCAGCAATAAGCTGAGGACGGCTCATGTGATGGGTATCTAATGCAAAAAGTGCATCTAAGCGTTTGTTAATATGTTCTACAGTACTTAAAAATGCCTGTAATTTTTCTTGTTCAGGCAAATCTAAATGTGATGGATCAGATAGACCCCAATGTGCTTTGATTGCTCCTCCTAAATACAACGGACAAGCTTCTTGTGCTGCCGCATCACACACGGTGATGACGACATCGGGCTGATACTGTTCACAGGCATCAATCGTTTTACTCGACAAACCTTCGGTAGACAAACCCAGGTTCTGTAAAGTCTGAATGGTTAACGGATGAACTTGGCCAGAAGGTTTACTTCCAGCGCTATAAGCTACCCAACCTTCAGGCGCTCGACTATTAAACAGAACTTCAGAAAGAATACTGCGACAACTGTTACCCGTGCACAGAAACAAAAATTTCATAAAAACTTACTCGCAATGGCTCTGAATCGATAGAGCTGAGGGATCAAATAACACGGGAACATTGCTACGTTTAAGTGTATTCAGAATTTCAAAGCACCATTCAGGTAGTTGTGGGTTAAGACTGTAATACACCCACTGCTTTTGCCGACGGTCATTCAGCAAACCACTTGATCTTAACAGGGCTAAATGCCGTGAAATTTTTGGTTGGCTTAACTGGAGTTTATCTGTCAAATCACAAACACATTGCTCTTCGTTTTCTGCGATAAGCATGACAATACTGAGACGTGTTTCATCAGATAAACATTTAAAAAACTGAACGTGGTCCATAACTGCTCCCATTCTATTATGCAAATATACACATATCCATATATTCAGTAAAGAGTACTCATTATAAAAGTATACCCATATCCGTATATGCTTGCCAGAAAGGGAAAAATTTAAAACTTCTTAACATCTCAAGACACAAATAAAAAAGACCCGTGGCTTATGCCACAGGTCTTTTTTACAGTTTTCCACATACACTTATTTATTTTTTTCAATCAACTCCACAATGGCTTGTGGTTCCAAAACTTTGCCACTTGAAACGATTTGATTATCTATGATCAGACCTGGCGTACTTAACAACCCTGTTTCAGCAATTTGCATCATATCAGTTACATATTCAATTTCTGCCTGAACACCCGTACTTTTTATAGCTTCTTCAGTTGCAGCCAATAAGGCTTTGCATTTACGACAACCTGTTCCTAAAACTTTAATTTGCATCTTTATTCTCCACACTTTTTATAAAAACCAATAACCCAAAGTATTCAGGCTATAACCAACAATCAAGATTCCCACAAAAACAATCCCTACAAACAGGCTCAATAAACGGGTTTTCACCACTTGTTTTAACAAGATTAGCGATGGCAGAGAAAGTGCGGTGACCGCCATCATAAACGCTAAAACCGTCCCCAAGCCAACGCCTTTAGTTACAAGTGCTTCTGCAATCGGCAAGGTGCCAAAGATATCCGCATACATTGGCATTCCGACAATCGTGGCAATCAGTACGGAATACCAGTGTTCCTGACCAAGTAAGGCGGTAATCCACTGCTCAGGAATCCAGTTATGAATTGCCGCACCAATCCCGACACCTATCAAGACATAAGCCAGACCTTACTAAAAATGTCTGTCACCTGTTCCCAAGCAAATGTACGCCGCTCTTTTGCAGTCATGCTGAAATCTTCATCGTCACCTGAGATTGTTTGATGATGAGTCACAAATTCAGCCACATACTTTTCCATTTTCAAGTAGCTGATTAATGACCCGCCGATGACTGCCAGCACTAATCCAAGTAACACATAGACCAATGCAATTTTCCAGTTAAAGATACTCGCCAATAAAATAATTGAAGCCAAGTCAACAAGTGGTGATGAAATCAGAAAGGAAAAAGTGACGCCTACCGGAAGTCCTGCACGGGTAAAACCAATAAACAACGGAATCGAAGAACATGAACAAAATGGCGTAATAGTACCGAGTAATGCCCCCATGATATTGGCTTTGATTCCTGTCATCCGACCTAAAATCAGCCGAGTACGTTCTGGAGGGAAATAGCTTTGAATATAAGATAATGTATAGATCAACACTGAAAGCAGAATAAAGATCTTGAATACATCATAAATAAAGAAATGGACACTACCACCCAACCGGGTTGCAACGGATAAACCAAATACATTTTCAACGAACCAGCGCACCCCATCCGAGAGCCAGGTCATTTTAAGTAGAACATCATTTAACCAAGCAAAAATTGCGACAATGTTCTCCATTTAGATCTCCTGCTCTACACTGATACAAAGTCCAACAGCGTTAGGGGTTTCACCTTTTATTTTAAGCGTCTGCCTTGCTCATCAATGATGACTTCACCATCTTCTTTAGCGAAAGCTTTTAATTGCGGCAAAGGTAGAATATCTAGCACTACTTCAGATGGGCGACATAAACGAGTGCCCAAATCTGTCACGACCAAAGGACGGTTAATCAGGATGGGATGTTCAAGCATAGCATCAAGCAATTGCTCATTTGTCCAGTTCGCATCGTCTAAATTAAGTTCAGTATAAGCATCTACATTTTTGCGTAACACATCACGAACACTTAAACCAGAGTCCTGAATCATTTTAATCAGCTGATCTTTTGATGGTGGCGTAATCAGATATTCAATTACTTCTGGTTCGATCCCCGTGTTGCGAATAAGCGCCAAAGTGTTACGAGACGTGCCACAGGCAGGATTATGGTAAATTTGAACTTTTGGCATTTGATCCATGAGTATAATCTCTTAAACAGACAGCCTTTTATATATGAATATTCGAATATACGCAATATGGAATATATGATTAACTACAAGTACCAATAAATAAGAAAAGCTCCTGAATCAATCAAAAATCTCCCATTTAGGTATTTCTGAAACGGTGTCAATTAAATTAAGAAGCTAAAGCTTCTTTTCGGATTCTCAACTCACATTAGGAACATCCCTCATCTAACAAACTGAATATCTTAAGGACTTTTTTAATTGTATTTCTCTTAATAAAAGTCAATAAGTTGATAAGAGTGAAATTGAGATGGTGACAAAACAACTCATATTGAAAATTTAATTTAAACATGAAGTTAAAACAATATTACCCACTATCTATTACCCATATTTACCCATCAACCTCAGAAAGAGAATAGGCTGTGCATGAAGCACAGCCTGTAACCATCTATAAGAATTATAGACCTTTATAGAATTCCTTAATTTTTTGTGCCATGAGCTTACGACGCTCATTCAAAAATTCAGTATATTGATCAGCATCTAACTGGTTTAAATTACTTGGTATGCAATGAGTCTGTAAATTCAAGTCTAAACCTTCAATACTTTTCAGAGAAGTTATTTCATTCTTATCCAACTTAATATCATTTTGGATTTTTTCCATATACACTTTTGGAGAAGCGTTTCCTAGTTTAATATTGATTGCTTGCTCTGTATAAACATAATTAGCTACTTGATTATATTCACTTTTCTTAAACCCATTTTTAGCTAAATAGTCTTTTGGAAAAACGTGATGTACATCCCCTCTTTGCTCTATTAAGCTTCGTACAGTTAAACTACCAGACAGGAAGGATTGCTCATTTGATTTGCATTGTGCTGCTAGATAACACAAGTATGCATTATTAACAGTACTTGAAGAATCCAGCTCATTTACCAAACGGTAATTCCAGAACCCATCATCTAAATCTGCTTGCTCGATTTGAGCTAAGTATCCTTCGATACCTTTTTCTAAGATTTGTTTACTATCACGCTCAATCGCTGATTCTGAAGATCCAGAATAACGCCCTGTCAGTAATGAAACCACATACCAGCGTTTTACAAGATTTTGAATTTGTGGCTCAGGCATTTTTGATGCTCTAAGCTGCAAATAAAGCGCATAAGCAAAATTCAAGCTAGTCTTTGAGCTAATAAGTTTTTTGTCAATAAATCCCGCTGATTGGATGATCGTTAGAAAACGTTGGTAATTTGTCTGGTTGAAGAAGTCTTCTAAACCTTGACGTAACTTGTGATAACTTTCTTCAGCAATACTTTGTATATTACGTCTATTTTCAAAATCGCGGCCAGAAAGTAACGCCACAAGATCACTAAATTTTCCACGATTAAATTGGCACGTGTATGCCACACGTAAAACATCTATATAGTTAGGTTGATACAAATCATCTTTGATATCAGCTATCCAACTAATTTTTTTATAGTCCTCCGTATCTGCAAAATTTTTATCATTTTGTTTAATGATTTTATTAAAACTACCATCTTTCAAAAGATGGCAAAAGTAATCAATCATTTTACGTAATCGATTTCCACCAAATTGCTCATCTGATGCAATCTTTGACATAACAAAGTCTGCATTACTGAGTACTACACCCTTTTGATTGATTCGTATAAAAATTTCAGTAACCGTGTCGATATCCAGAGATGAATCTAGTTCAATGATACCAATCTGACGATTTTTGATTGCTTTTAACTGCTCAAGCTTATCTTCAATGAAATCTTCATTTGCATCTGGATTCAATCCCATATATGCACGTCTAGCCTGAGATATTGAAATATCCCCATTTAAAATTGGGGCGATATTATTGACCCAGATTGGATTACGCTCGATAGCTGTGTTACATACTTCAAATAAGGGCTCATCATCTTTAGCAGTTGGGTTATACGCTATTCGAATATTAGTTTCTTTATAGTCCTTATCTAACACCAACTGCCCAACAACAGCAGCAGTCAATGCAGTAATACGTTGCTGTCCATCAATAAGTACCTTTTTTCCTGCGGATAAGGTTCCATCTTTAAGACGAATATCCGGGTTACGCCATGTGATGATATAGCCGACAGGATAACCTTTATATAGCGAATCCATTAGATCCCGCACTTTACTACTCGACCAAACGAAAGGTCGCTGGATTTCAGGAATTGCGATTTCACCTGATTTTATCCAAGAGAGTAATGTATCAATTGGATGCTGATGTACTGAATATTTCGCCATTAAGACGCCCCTCAAAATATCTAAAACCAACAAAACAAAAGGTCATTGGGTACTGATACCCAATGACCAAATTTAGAAAATCAAACCTCTTCCATCTCAATCAAGTTTTCCAAGGTCTGGCTAAACGTATCTTGGAATGCTGAGTCCTTACGGTAAAGATTATATAAATCCACCATGTTTTTACGCTGTACCACCATAATTTCATCGAGCATCTTTTTAAACACGAGTGCTCTGTTTTGTGGATCTTGCGTCTGCTTATACTTTTTCATAAAGTTTTGATGCTGCTGAATACGTTTCACCAAATCAATGATAATCACCCGTTGATCTTGTGGTGTCGCACTCCAATCCTGAAACCACTTTTCATTAAACTTGGCAACGATCGAATCTAAAGTCTCATCATCATTTTCTTCGCTTGGATTACGAGGGTTTGGATTTGGTGGTTCTACAACTGTTTCCTCTGCATCAAGTGTAATCGTTTTATTGATATGCTCACGCTTTAAGGCATAAGTACTTAAATCGACTGATTCCAACAGATCATCAATACCATTTAAGCGTCCATCTTGTACATTCAATTTTGGAATAAGGAACTTTAAGAACCAATACAGTTGTTCCCATTCCTTTTTATTGAACTGCATGATCGAAGAGACTTGGGCATAAATTTTAACAAACTGTTTTGCCTTCACCTTAAAATCGACACGTTGCTCATGTTCCCATGATCCTTTTCTATCTACATCAAAACGGGCTGCCACTGTATCAATGATAGGGCTTAGGTCACTGCCAGAAGCATTACTAAAGAACAGTTCATTAAACTTCACCACCTCATGTAATTCATAAATGCCTGTGTCATCTAAGGCCGTTTTAATATCATTGAGCACGTTGACATTAGTCGCTTCAGATAACGAGGTCGAAGTATAAAAATCATCAAATGCTTTTTTTATGTCATCAATCTCATTGTAGAAATCTAAGATAAATAAGTCTTCCGTGCGTTTATTATATTTTGGCGCAGCACGGTTTAAACGTGACAATGCCTGCACACATAGTACGCCTGTCAATTTTTTATCGATATACATCGTGGTCAGTTTCGGTTGATCGAAACCTGTGAGATATTTGTTTGCCACCACCAAAATTCGGTTTTCATCTAAATCAAACTTTTCTTTTGTTTTAGCATCATTAAATCCATTCAGTGATTCTTCAGTATAGGTTGTACCATCAACTTCTTTCTCACCTGAGAACGCAATCATGATATTAAATGGGTTATTTTTTTGATCTAGCAATTTTTTGAGTGATAAGTAATAGCGGATTGCAGCTTCAATGCTTTGTGTCACCACCATGCCCTTTGCGACGCCTTTGAGCTTTTTCTTATTGACCACGTTATCAATGAAGTGCTCAAGCATAATGCTGGCTTTGGCATCAATGGATTGTTGTGATGCTTCCACATAGGCTCTTAAAATACGTTGTGCTTTTTTCGATTCAAACATTGGATTGTCTTCAATCGACTTTTGAATCTCATAAAAGCTCTTATATGTCGTATAGTTTGCCAACACATCTAAAATAAAGCCTTCTTCAATGGCTTGTTTCATACTGTATAGATGAAATGGTACATATTTGCCTGTCGCAACATCTAGTTGACCAAACTTTTCTAAAGTGGTGTTTTTAGGCGTTGCAGTAAAAGCAAAGTACGATACATTTTCACGCTTTTTACGTGTGGTCATCATTGCCACAAGCATGTCCTGAACATCATCAGCAGTTTTTAACGCTTCATTGCCCATCGCTCGGTTCATGCTGTTATGTGCTTCGCCTGATTGTGAACTATGTGCTTCATCAATAATGATGGCAAAGTTTTTATCACTTAAATCAGTCACACTATCCCAAATGATGCGGAACTTTTGAATGGTGGTAATAATAATCTTTTTACCTGTTTCTAAAGCACTTTTTAATTCAGCACTGTTCATTGCAGGGGCAATAATGTTTTTGATTTCCGAAAAATCTTTAATATTATCCCGCAGTTGTTTATCCAAAATTTTACGGTCTGTCACCACAATTACCGAATCAAACAACGGTTGATGTAACGCTCGTTTGCCTGCTGCAAGTGCATTATTTGGATAGGCTTCAATGAGCTGAAAAGCTGCCCAAGTAATTGAGTTTGATTTTCCCGAACCTGCGGAGTGTTGAATCAAATACGGCTTGCCTACGCCATGCTGTGACACATCACGAATGATTTTACGTACCACATCAAGCTGATGATAACGTGGGAAAAATAAGGTGCGTTTGCTGAGTTGATCTGAATCTTTACCGTCTAAACGGACAAAGTGTTGAACAATATTGACCAAGCTTTCTTTGGCAAAGATTTCTTCCCACAGGTATGCTGTTTTATAACCGTTTGGATTAACAGGATTACCTTGTCCACCTGAAGCTGTACCTTTGTTAAATGGCAAAAAGTAAGTCTTTTTACCTTCTAGTTTGGTGGTCATATAGACTTCATCGGTATCGACAGCAAAATGCACCAAGCAACGTGCAGGCGTCAGTAATGGCTGTGTTGGATCACGATCTTCACGATATTGTTTTTGACCGTGATAACGTGCTGTTTGGTTTGTCCATGCGTTTTTAAGTTCCATCGTCACCAATGGCAAGCCATTCAGGAAGATGACCATATCAATTTCTTCACGACGGTTTTTGAGTGAATACTGCACTTGTCGTGTTACGCTAAAAATATTAGACGCAAAATTTTGCTTTACCGATGGGCTACTGCTTGCCAATGGACATGGATACATAAAGTGAAAATGCTGTTCATCCAGTGCCATGCCTTTTTTCAGCATATAGGCAATGCCATGTTTTTTTATCAGCTTATCAAAACGACCTAGAATTTTTTGCTTCCAGTCATTTTTGTTATAGGCTTTGTAGGCGTCTAAACTTTCTTTTTGGGTGTTTTCTAAAAATTGGAAAAAAAGTTTTTCATCTATGGCATATTCTGCATTAAAGTCAGACACTTGCCCCATGACATAACCCATGCCCGAATGGGTTTGGGCTATGCCTTGAGCAAGGTCTTCTTTACAGATACCGACCAATGCACGTTCGATATTTTTTTCTAAAGCCAGTTCATTTAGATTATTGTTCACGATTTCCCCTCTATTACATGCATTGGCGATTTATATTTTTTAAGTCAAATGAAGTTTTAAGCTACTTTAATTTTACCTGTCACAGCATCATTAATCAGCGTGGTTTTATATTCTTTCAATTTAGCTATTTGCAATTTAATTATCTCGATTGAATGATTAATATCTGATTCAATTTTATCTAAATATTGAATAATAGACTTTTGCTCAACTAATGGAGGAATCAATACTGGAATATTTTTAATATCTGCCATATTGAAATGTAATACCGTTGAACCTGCTGATAAGAAATCGATATAAGTTCTAACAACATTCGAGTAAATTAAATAGAGGATAAACTGTGAGAGTACCCTTTTATTGTTTATTTTCAACCAAACCATACGTTGCCCTAAACATATCTTTTGATTAGATGGAACCAAACATGCTTCGCCCGCTGGAGCCTCTCTTGTTAATAACACATCACCTGGGGTTGGAACACCTCTTCTAGTCCACTCGTTGTAACCCTTTTCATGTGTATATTTAGCATCATCATAGACCAACTTACCATTTTTGACATTGGATGTTCTAATTACAAAGAACTCTTTCTCATCAACAAAGGGAGCAGTTTTATGCTCACAATCTACAATACCTTTTAGAGAATACTTTATAGGCTCATATAGCCAATGCTCAGGAATTCGTCCAATCCATTCCACACCTGAATCTTTCATTGGCACATTTGGATTTAAACCTTGCGTGACTGCCTTTTGAATCACAATTTGCTTACGCTCATTAAGTAAAGCAATTTGCTGTTCTTTAATAGCAATGGCCTGGTCAATTTCAGTTGTCTTTCTGTCCAAAAACTCAACTATTTTATTTTGCTCAAAAAAAGATGGTATCGGCAATAACTCATTATTCAAGTCGTCCATCGATATCTTCATGCGAATAGTATTTAACTTGCCTGAAGTCTCCGATTTTTTAATTAAAATACCAGTACCTAAACGTCCCAAATTCTTTTGAAATGCCTGTGATTGGAAAATATAGTTATAATATCCAATATTTGTGTGAGCACCATCTCTTGCATAAAGCATGTAATAAACAGGACTAACAACTCCAAAATATTTCGATAATCCAACCGAACCAACTATCACATTCATACTGTTCAAAACAATATCATTAGGTCTTGCTAACTTATATGCAGTTAAATCTTCTTTGGGCTTGTTTCCACCTCCTGTTTTTTCAGATTGTGGTATAACGCCCTGATGCATCGTTAATGACAAAATAAAATCTGTTTTTATCGGATCATTTTTTTCATTTCTCTCAGCAAGAGGTGCTTTTAAGCGTTTTACATCCCAACTAGCAGGAATTTTGCCTACCCAATCGATACCCGAATCTTTATAAGCATCATATTTATTAAACATTCCGCTTCTCCTTAAAGACCCAAAATCTGTGCAATCAAACCATCGGCTTGTTTCTCAAGACTTAAAATATCCTGAGCCACTTCTTCAAGCGAACGCAATGGTTTATGTTGGTAGAAATACTTGTTAAAACTGATCTCATAACCAATTTTCACAGAATCCAAATTAATCCATGCTTCACCTACATGCGGTTTTACTTCATCTAAAAAGTATTGGTGGATACGCTGATTTAACGGTACAGATTCACTGTCACGGATATCAGCATTGCTTTCATACGTGATGTACTCACCTTTTTTGCCTGTTGCATAATAACCAAAGTCGGCTAAATCAGACTCTTCACAGCCTAAATGTTCAAGTAGCTCCGCTAACTTATCGCCATTCAGTTTCAGCACTTTTTTCAGCACTTTCTCAGCCGTTTCGTCATACCAGCTCACAGCATTTAAAATGCTGTTCTTTTCAGGAGCAGACAGCTTTAGACCAAGGGCTTTAATCGCTTTATCCACATTGTCTTTAAACACATTAAAGTCGCTTGATTCCGCTTCACCTACTTGTTCCATAATCGCTTGAGCAGATTCAAACAACGTCTTGAGCGATGTCCAATGCTTAATATCAAACAGCTTCGCTTTCGCTTTGGTATTTAAGCTAATCTCTTGCTTCTCACACCAATCTAAAACGTCTTTTTCAACTTCTTTGAGCTTGCCTGCTTGGTAAATCGCATCACCATATTCAGCAAACATATATTCCATTGGCTCAAGCAATGACTTATCAAAACGTAATGGCTGTAAACGCTCCAAACTAAACTGCGCTTTACGACGGTCAGGACGTTCGATATTGACTTTGTAATAACCAAAATCACTGTTATTAAAGACTTTCGATGTTAAGCCAATTGGGTCATTGTTGGCATCTAAACCACGCTCAACATCTTGCCCATTCAGGTACACATTTAAAATTTCTTCAATATGCTCAGGGGCAAACTCACAGTTTTTTTGTCCTAAGTTTTTACGCAACTTACGGTAAAGCAAACTTGCATCAATCAATTGTACTTTGCCCTTACGTGATTCAGGCTTGTTATTAGATAACAACCAGATATACGTGGTAATACCTGTGTTATAGAACAAGTTATTTGGCAATTGAATGATGGCATTGAGTAAATCATTTTCGATGATATAACGACGAATGTTGGATTCACCACCACCTGCATCACCTGTAAATAAGCTTGAACCATTGTGGACAGAAGCAATACGGCTACCAATACCATTTTGCTCAGGCGAGTTCATCTTGCTAACCATTTCCATCAGGAACAGAAGCTGACCATCGCTGGAACGTGGTGTTGCATCTTCTTCTTTTAGCTCGCCCCAATAATTTTTAAGTTCGACTCTAAAACGTGGATCGACAACCTTTTTATCTTCTAGAATATATTTTTGGTCTGCTGCCCAACTTTTACCATACGGTGGGTTAGATAACATAAAGTCAAAACGTTTTGAACCGAATTCGTCCCCTGCCAAAGTCGAACCGACACGAATGTTTTCAGGGTTGTTACCCTTAATCATCATATCTGATTTACAAATAGCATAAGTTTCGTCGTTGATCTCTTTACCGTAGAGGAAGATGTCTCGATCTTCATCGCTATAACGTTCTTCGATAAAGTTTTGCGCTTCGGTGAGCATACCACCACTACCGCACGCTGGGTCATACACAGACAAGGCATACGGAATACGGTCTTTGATTGGGTCAAAGACTAAGTGCGTCATCAGGTCAATTACTTCACGTGGGGTAAAGTGCTCTCCTGCCTCTTCGTTATTTTCTTCGTTAAACTTACGAATTAATTCTTCAAAAACATAGCCCATACCCAAGTTAGACAGGCCACCGAGCTTATAGCCGTTCGGATCTTCAGTCTCAAATGGACTCAGGTTGATATATGGTGAGACAAATTTTTCTAATACGTCCCCTAATACATCTTTATTTGCCATATGGCGAATTTGGGCAAATAGATTGAAGCATTCGATAATTTCTTTAACGTTGTCGCTAAAGCCACGTAAGTAATCTTCAAAGTTTGCCAATAGAATTTGCTGATTATTGGTTGCTGTTTCAAATAGGCTTTTGAGCGTCCATTGTGAGCTGTTATAAAACACATAGCCTGAAATATGACGCAATGGCAAATCATCCAATTCAAAAAAATCAGACTCGGCTTGTTGGTCTTGGACTTCAGCTAAAATCGCATCTTTGGTTGGTTCTAATAAGGTGTCTAAACGACGTAACACGACCATCGGTAAAATGATATCACGGTACTTACCACGTACATATACGTCACGTAAACAATCGTCTGCAATTGACCAGATAAAAGAAACTAATTTGTTGTGAACTGAATGATCCATGTTTAGACCTTAAAATCTGTAATTATTTCTTATGCTTATTTAACACTATTTTCAAATAGTTGGGCAGTGTGTATATTGGCTTCTTTAGGCTTATACGCCAAATTATGTCGCGAAATTTGGTCTAATGAATCTACTCATACGCTCAGACTGCTTTGCGTAAAATTTAATTCTACTTTAATAAAGAACAGGTTCTCATATGGCAGATTTTGATTGGATAACTGAAGACTTAGGACGCATCAAAAATGAGCTTCGATTAGCTCGTAATACAGCAAGCTGCCGAAAAATTTATGATTGCATGAACATTTCTCCTGAGTTAATGGATACTACTGATCTAACACTCGCGTTCAGACGTGCTTTTGGAGTTTTCTTAGATCCATCTCTTATAAGTGTGAAATTTAATATCAATACAGAAACAATATATATATTGAGAGATTGCATACATAAAGACATTGTTGAATATGAGCACCCTTTCGAACTAGAAACATATAACTTAAATATTATTAAAGAGATAAATTTAGATTCTAATGAAAAATATAGAACTCTTAATATACTTCTACAAACCAATATAAATCATATTATCAATATTATTAATTTAATAAATAATACATCTGACTTATCACTTTCCAATAACTATTATGAAATAGAAAAAAATATTTATCTTCTTACTCCAGAATTTATTTTATTTATAGAAGTTTTTGGAAATAATCATAAAGCTTATGAATGGTACTTTGCACAATTCGAAGCAGCTACCCAAAAAGAAAATTTTAATAGAATTTCTAATGATTTTAAAATTATAGCTACAGAATATGAAAATGATATTAAGAACCAAATTATCGAAATATCTATAGAAAGTTTCAAAAATTCAAAGTACTGTCAAAATAACAAAGACATAAATTTAAAGAATGATTGGGAGTATGTGGGCTATTTAGCTTCAATAAAGGGAATTGAAGTCGCTGTATCTGATGCTGAAAACAAAGTATTGGAATCTTTTCAGAACCTAAAAGAATCTCAAAAGCTTTTACTTCACTATTATATTTACCAAAGTAAATATGATGGTTTATCTATAGATAATATTCCTGCAAATATTAAAAAATATACTGATCTAGACCTATGTACGTATTTAGGAATTATAGCTAAAGATATTTGTAAAAAAGCATATATCGAATATTCTAATCAAAATGTTTCACAGGAAAAATAAGGGAGCGAAAGCTCCCCTTCTATTCGCGGCTCGCCAACTTACTTTCAATCCATTGATGGATCTCATAAGCTGACCAGCCGATGCGATTTTGAGTAATTTTAACTTTCTTTGGGAATGAAGGATCGTAATAAGGTGAGTTTTCATCCATCATCTCATAGATAGTAGAACGCCCCACTCCAACAAATTCCATGACTTGCTTGATACTGATCAGTTGATTCATTTGAAAAGTTTGACCTACAAATGCATTCATGATGTTTACTCCTATCTCATGATTTCGAGCAACTCGCTCATGAGATACGGCAATTTCGTAAGGTTTTACCTTGTCTGATTTAATTCAAAGCCGTCACTGATCCTTTCAATCCTTGCTGAATATTAAATTCAGTCTGAGTCTCTTCGATCTGCTGGCCTCCGACAGGCTGATAAAATTCCTCAACCACATCCAAACCGTCTTCCATATCGACCTCCATCCTTCCATTCCCAAAACCCTTCCTTGCGATAAAGTCTAGAGCCTCTTGATAAAACCCCGCCTGCTTACTCTGCTCATCAATTTGCTTTGCCTGAATAATCGCTTCATTTAAACTAACCCCTTCTCTTAAAGTTAAATCCACGTAATACACTGGTTGACGATAACTCTGTGTCGTACTCTTGCCTCGCAATATCAACTGCAATGGCAGGCAAGACAATAAGCCATTTGATGCCGCATGGTAATAACTGAGCCGTGCTGCCAAAGTCCGGATACTGTTAAACCCTGTAGTTCTAAAGATAAAAGTTCCAAATTCATCCGATTCATCTAAGTTCACATGCAAACGCCCGTAGGGCTTGCAGTTCCCCCCTTGAGCCAATGGACATAAATCAGGAGAAGGACACGGATGCTGTTCAACGCCTTGATTGGTTAAACGCTGACAAGTTTGACCATCACCCACACAGACAGGTCGCCCAGTCTGACGATCAAATAAGGTGTATTCTGCGCGTAAGTTCAGATCAGGATCATTAAAGATCATGCGAACAGGGATTGAACGGAGCTTTTGATTAGGCGTATTCGCTCGAAGCTGATCATCTAATGGATGTTTGATCCAACCTTCTTTGCTTTGAATCTGGGAAGTAATTGTGAATTGATCATCTTTTTCAGGCAATCGCTTACCATTCTTTTCGATCATACGACCGATACTGATACGCCCTAGGATTGGAGGGGTAATTGCTAAACCTTTAATCATGTTGATATTCCTTAATGTATTACCTTACAAATTTGGGTCTATGTATGTAGGTCAGAACAAGGACCAAATAAGTTATCCAAAGAATGTAGAGCCAGATAAAGTGCTACAGAGATCGCGACCGATTTGCTCTCTACCGAAGGGTAGAGAGCGGGGAGCGATTTTTGTGAATTTTTGATTGGGTGCTGTAGATAGGGCTTAGTCGGTATAGATGTTAAATCGACGACTGCCTTGCTTTTGAAGTGGATAAAGCTCGATGAGTTCAGGCTGGTGCTGAAGCAATGCTTTGGTATTGAGGCTGATAGAGTCCTTAGCTTTCTTCCAGACTACTGAGCCATTTGCAAAGATTGCCCTTTCCTTGTCTTGCATCATCATCTGGATTTCATGTTTAAGCTGGTCAAAGCGTTCCTGCTGATGCTGAATCTCTTCTTTCATTTTGATGAGCTGATCGAACATCAAATTGGCATTTTCATTTTGCGAAAGATCCTCTACCGTTAAAGGTACATGCGCTGGATAAAGTTGTTGAATCGCTTTAGCTGCGGATTCACTGGCATCGACTGATGGCGGAGTATCCTTTTCCACGCATTCCCAGAAATATCGTTCTGCTTGAACAATATGTTCAATCACCGATTCTGATCGTGTCACTTTGAAGATCTTGGTTTCATGCCCACAGATCAAGACACAAACATGCGCTGCCTGTTTACCAGTCACCGCCAGTTGATGTTGTACCTGACAAAGCACATATAAAGGCACACCATCACGCCAAAGCTTAGCCCCATGCTCCCCTGCTGTTTTACATTCTAAGATCTGAACGTCATCACTACCGACCACCGTGTAATCCAGATTGGCTAACATGAAGTGTTTATCGGGATCAGGATGCTGAAGTACTGCATTGATCCGTCGCACCTTGTTATGGGTGTGCATGCTATAGAACTCTGCCACCAAAGGTTCCAGCTGCTTGCCCCAATACAGCGGTGCTACACCTGAACTTTCATCTTCAATGGATTGAGTCTGACGACCTGTTTTGATCAGCCAAAGCTCTAACATGGACATGTAGGGATTTAAGCCACATGCTGTTGCTGCATCACTGCTGCCAATGCCTTGTTTACGAACTTCAAGCCAATCTTGATACGCCATATCTTTGGTGTTGACTAAGCGTTTTGCAGAACTAGCTCGTTTAGGTGTAGTTAATGGATTTAATGCAGTTTGAACACCTGCCTGTACAGTCTGATTTGAAATCGGTGCGATTTGATTCATGGTTCTATCCTTATAAATTTCAGTTTTTGTAAAAAAGAAGTGCATAAAAAAGCCATACCCGACACGAGGTCGGGTATGGCGATTTGTTTGCTGTTTTAATTGAGAGGGGTTACATGAGTGCTATGACTAGCACTTGTTTGGGGTGACTCGATTTCAACATAAGTGAATCGGTTAATTTCAGGCGATCAAGGCAAGTGCTTGCTCCAACCCTCGTTGTTTCACACTAGCACCTGCACCGAACCAGGCTGAATCAAGACGGTGATCTGTACTCATGGCACGTCGTTCATGATCCACAAATTCCGTGATCGAACAAAGTAAGCCATAAGCAGTGTCTTTGGCGGATGACAGGTCAGCACCACGTCCTTGCCCATTGAACATGTCCAAAGCTTTATTCATGGCACGACCATTTGGTTCAGGCTTTTTCTCTTGAGCTTGCTGCGCGACATTACGATAGAACTGAATGATGTTTTCTTCAGGATCGGAAATTGACATGGTGCTGTTGTTGAATACGGCATCAAAATAAGCTTTGGCTTCCTGCTGACTCACCTTACGCTGTGTGAGCTGTTTCATCTCATACATGTGCTCATCCCATGCACGAACTGAAATACCCAATTGCTGCTTCACTTTCTCTGCATCAAACTTGGTACTATGTGGAACCTTCACTACACCTGCACTACTGCTCTGTCCACGTAGAGCAATGGCTAAAGTGTTGTTACAGACCACTCGGATACTGGTGAACTGTGCTGTCGTTGCCAAAGTGCCATCACACGCAGTAGCCAACAGGATATAACCATTACTGACATCCTTAGACTTTAAAGCGGTACTTTGCCCGGTACGTGCCAAAGCCCAGAACTTCTTCCCACCTTTCAGAACCCCTGCGGTTTCTAACTCAAAGCCAGATTGCTCAGTCAGATCCCGGTAGAACTCCAGAATCTCTTTGGGTTGAACTTCCTGATAACGCTGACTGACTACAGATAAAGGTGCATGGGTATCTGAACGATACAACACTCGCTGTTCTTCAAATGGCATGATAATGCTTTGACCACGTTCATTCTGTGCCATGTAGCTGACATTCGACGATTCAATCCGCCAGTCCATTCCAGCTTGCTGTGCCCAAACTTCGAGTGATTGGTTCGGACTGAGTTGATTACCCAGACCATGCCAAGGGGTTTCGCCAACATAGGCGATTTGTTCGATTTGATGTGCCATCGTTCTTATCTCCTAGGTTGTTAGCGGAAGTTCTGCTGACATTGATTACAGTGATAGTAGGTCATAGTGATTGGCTTTTTAGGCTCATCAAACATGCTGCTAAATAGACCACCAATGACCGCACCTGCAAGCCCGCCAAGCAGGGGTGATACAGGCAAAGGCAAACCCTTTGAAATGGATGCACCGATAGTGGCAAACGAAGCTGATGCTGCTAGACCTGATGATTCAGCGCCATTCACTTGTTGATTCACCACTTGGATGACTTGATCAGATAGGCAATAAGGACAAATTAAACTCATAATATACATCTCCAGAAATGACTAAGGCTTACCGATTGGCAAGCCCTGAAAGTTGAAATAACTTTGTTTTCATCTAGATGATGTATATCTGAGATTTTTTTCAAGTCATTGGAATGTCCGCATTTTTGGACTGAGCTTCACTCGTAAATGTTGGGCTTCTTTCTCAGGGTTTACTAGATAAGCACCCGCATTACGAAGGTTACGAACTTCCATTGGATTATCCCGATGTATTCTACCGATACCAAGAATACCAAGCTCTCTATACTTGGCTATTTGCTCAGGATCATGACAGTTGAAATAACAGCCCTCATCATTAGTAATCTGCTTCCACAACTTCCCTACTTTATCCGCTATAGCCCATCCTCTTTGACGTTGATGCCCATTAAAGATCAATAGTAGATGACAATGATAGCCTTTGGTTTCACCCTGCTCTAAAGCCCATGCAAAATCTACTAATTCATGAAACGGATCTTTACGCTTAGATATCGCTTTACGCAATTCCTCTAAATCTTGGTAGAACATTTGGATATCGATAATATCGTGACTGCTCTGTAAATATGCAATATCCACTCTCACTACTTCTGACTTTGAATATCGACTAAGAGCTCTATCTAATTTTCTCGATAAAGATTCAAGATTACGTTTTTCGTTCTCACGATGCCTACGGAGATCTTTCAGCTGTCTACTCTCATACGCCTTAAAGTAATCTTGATAGTAATCAAATGATTCACATTTCAACTCTTCAACGACTTCATCAAAATCTAGATCATAAATATCATACTCATCTAACCAATCACACCATGCATTGATATAACCAAAGTACTGAGAGCCTGAACGATAAATATCATCAAACTGTATTAGTAGTTCAGCAAACTCCTCATAGAAATCTAACGGTTGATTCTCTGCCCTAATCCAAAGCTCAGTTACGACTTCTAGCTGGATTGTTAATTTAGTTTCATTAATTGGTTTACTCATGTTTAATACTCAATATGGAAATAGCTCCATATGACATGGGTAAACTGTATAAATATAAATTCTAGCTAGATTGCACTTTAATCTATATGCTTGTGATTACTAAGATTATTAATCTCTATATGATATATATTTAATAATATTAATAACCTGCCATTAAAAATTTGAATATTTGTTAGCCAAACAACATGTTCAACCAGTATTTTCAATTTTTTTCACAATATTTAAAGCTCTATTGATCTACAAGCATAATCGATAGAGCCTACTTTTGAAAAAAGTTATGCGGTGAGTATCAAGCATCAGCTTTATTTGATTTAGTGCTAGGCTTTCGCTTTTTTTTACGAGGTAACGTACCTCTGATAAGCCATTTAGGAGTATCTGAATAAAATGTATTATCTAACAGATCTTTATATACTATGTAGGGAGCCAAGCTATTGATAATAATATTTTTTAGTGGTTTATCAATTGATTCTACTAGCAACTCTTGATATGCCAACTCTTCTACGGAATTAAATATTTTTTTAACTCGGCACGAAGCCTTTAAATCTAATGGCGGTTGAAATGCCTCACTAGCCTTCGTGAGCGTTTCCTGCCATCTTTCACTAATGACATCCGCTAAATTGGAATAATTATTCAGTACTTCACGATCAAATACAAAAACAATATCGGCAAAGAATCGTCTTTTATCTGACACTTGGCTTGTATCATTTTCAACCCATGCCCCTACATACGCCCTGAGCTTAGATAATGGTGCTCTCCGTTTCCCCGCATGCAACATCTGATAGGCTTTGTTGCATAAATATGTAAGCATCTGATTTAAATAAATTTAATTTTGGATCAAAAAATAATCAAAACCTTTAAAATCATATAGTTATGATATCTTTGTGCAACAAAGCCCATCTGATATAAAGCAGAACTTAGCCCTTTTTGTTTCATGAAGCCGTTCTTCATCTCACAGCTAAGTGAGCATCTAATTAAAACGCAATCGCGCTTAAAAGCCCCTCTCAAATAATTTTGGATTTTCTCGACTCGCTGCTCATGCCTTGGAATATTGATATGCTTATTTTGCCCTAACGTAATAGCTATGGGACTATGCATTGTTTGAAATAATCCCCCATAGTACTTAAAGTCTTCAATTTTAGATTTATAAAAATTGGCTCGTGTATGATCAAAAGGAAATGACAAAAAATCCTGATAGTCATAATTTCCAAACTGCTCGAAAAAATAATGCAATAGCCTTGACCGATAAACGCCCCCAATTCGAGTTGCCAACGTAATAATAGAATCATGTTGCATAAGCAAATCTACAAATTGAAATAGCGTTCTTTCAACTATTTGCTGCGCTCGCATTTCATTAGACTGCAAGGATCGCGAATATTTGACCGATAACATAAAAATTTCAATTTTTTCTAGAAGCTTAAGTTCTTCTTCCGTTATCTTAAATGTTGCGTAAGATGACAAGTTTTCTTGATATTGCAAAATAATATTCTTTAAATAGTCTTTACTATGAGCATTTAAATGATTTTGAGCCCAACATAAATTAAATAAAGCATGCTGAGTTAAATCTCCTAAAACGCGATGTGGTTCTGGGTGCTCTTTGAACTTTTGTATAACGATATTAACGTTTTCATGAAAACTAATTTCGTAATTTTCCCGCTCAAGAATGTCATCATTTGTAGACTTAAATATAAAGTCCCGATCCAATCTGACAAGAAAATCTAAACAATTCTCAATGAATATAGCTTTATTCTTTTCATCGTAAAGGCATAGATTAAATTGCTTATTGAAGACCTCACTACTTGAGTTAAAGTTATCATTCCAATTCATAATACTGACATGAATATTTAAGTCATATGACTTTAGAAGCTCATGGCACTGTGTTTTTATCTCACTTATTGTTCTATGTTCCGTATAATCAGATGTTGTTTCGAATACCCATATACAGAAGTAGTCTAAGCCATTATTGTGGCCATTCAAGCAAATATAATAATTACGTAATAACCCCTCAATTGAGATCTGCCGTAAAAGCTCATATCTTTTGTTATGAAGTTTTACCGTCTCATCATCTGTATTATTTCTATCAATTCGAATGATGGTACTTAGAACATGTAAATTTTTACCTATCCTAAGGAGCTCGTCTAAATCACTTAATATTAGACTTTTTGTCTCTGCAAAGTTTTCAGCTGGTACGTCATATCGTCTTAAATAATAAATGTAATGTTCATACCATAATTTCAAGAAATCATTCTGCCAACTCCCCACATAAAATTGTCTGAATTGTTCCTGCATCCGGAGATGTTGCTGCTTTTTTAGATTTATTGATTTAGCAGTCTTATTAACAAAACTATCAAAGAGTCGACCAAATTCAGTTAGCCTTTTATTTTTTATTCCTACCTGAAGCTGATTAAAGTTAGGCATTACATAAAGCTTATCTAGGGCTTTTTCCACACTCAATAGAAGCTGCTGACTTCTATATCGGCCTACTTGATTCGTTTGCTCACCGCAATGTAAGTGCCGAAACTCCGTTTCGATCTGTTCACACCACTGCAAAATATTTACCAATAAATTGATTGTTTCTTTATATGCACAACCTGCCTTGGGTTCTTGAGAGAAGAACGTATCCTTCATAGATTTAGAATACATATAACCTAATAATTTATTGTAATTTGAAAGCTTCATACTCGAAATACAACTATTTTAAAGATCTAAGTTATTGATAATATAAATCATAAAATTATTTTAAAACAGGTTTATCACATATATTTTAAGTAAATTATATCATTTTAAATACACCAAAAATTAGTAATAAATATAAGAATTAATACCCTATTAATTGAACAATATTTCAAGGATAGATATAAAAAAACCACGCCATTTGGCGTGGTTTTTACAAACGCTGAGTCGCTCACTTCATCCATCTTTTCACCTGCTCCCCATACCACTCCATGATCTTCACACGCTCATCCCAATATTGCGCTCGGTTATATGCCGAGCGAATTCTATTTTGTGGCACATGAGCAAGCTGCCGTTCAATAGCATCGGGATTAAATAAATTTGATTCATTTACGACTGTACTGAATAGAGATCTAAAACCATGTGTGGTCATTCGTCCTGCATAGCCTGAACGCTTGATCACCGCCAAAATAGACTCACTACGCATTGATTCTTTGTTATTCAAACGATGTGGAAATAACAGTTCCTGATTATGAGTAAGCCTCAAAGCCTTTAGCTCAGCAATCATCATGTCCGTCAACGGTACACGATGCGGAAGACGGTTCTTCATCCGCTCTTCAGGGATATCCCACTTACGTCCTTCTAAATCAAATTCTTCCCAACGTGCTTGCAGCAATTCACTAACCCGAACCCCTGTCAGCATAATCAGAATAATGGCATGATGTGTCTGAGCATCACTTGGGTATGCTCTTATCTTTCTTAAAAATTCAGGCATTTCAGAGGCTGTAAGCGAAGCCAAGTTTTTGACTCTTTTGTTCTTAAGAGCATAAACCAGATCACCTGCCGGATTATCATAGCGGTATCCATGGGCAATGGCATACTTCATGACCATGCCGCAACGAGATAAGGTCCGTTTTGCAATTTCAAGCGAGCCTCTAGCTTCGATCTTCTTAATGATTTGCAGAATCTCCGGAGCCTGAATCTGATTTATACGCTTATTAGCAAGAGCAATATAAAGCTCATCCAATGAAGCTCGAACATTACTGATGTGTTTGGATGACCAGGTTTCTTTTTGATTATTGAACCAATCCTCTGCGACCTCCTTAAAACAAGGCTGCTCCTGCTCGACCTCAGTTGTATTTTTGAGTTTATATCTCAGATCAAGCGCGATCTCCCTTGCACGCTTTAAACTCAGCTCAGGATATACACCTAATGCTTTGGACTTCCTTTGTCCATGCTCCGTATATCGGATAGACCAATATTTTTTGCCATTCGGATCGATTCGTAAAGACAGACCGTTACTATCAGAAAGGCGGTACTGTTTTTCCTTCGGTAATGCTTTTTTACACAGCACATCAGTAAGCGACATATCTTTGTCCCACATAATTAAACTTATTTAGTGGGTCAAATTGTCCCAATTTTGACCCCCAGAAAGCAAAAATTGGGTCAAATTGCATAGGACAGCACTGGACAATACAGCCAATAAAAAAGCCTTTAAACATTGAGTTTAAAGGCTTTTTTAGATTCCGATGGATTACTTCGGAAAGAATTTTGGTGGAGGTGGCGGGAGTTGAACCCGCGTCCGCCAACACTACGCTCGAGAATACTACATGCTTAGATATCGTCTATTGTTTTAACACTTTAAGACCCGACGAACAGGGTTCAAAGTGCGATCCTCTAAGTTTGGTATAAAGCCCCGAGGCTTGGCTCTATACGGACTTGTGTGCGTTCGCTTCGGTCGGGTTCACTGACCACAAGTATTCAGTGAAGCGGACAAGCGGCCCTTAGGCAGCTAGAGCGTAAGTTTCGTCGTTTGCGACTATTTAAATGCAAATTTGATTTACGAGAGAAAATGCGCTCTCGGCATGCATCTATGAGTTTCATCATCAGCGTCGAAGCCAATAACACCCCCAGACTACAGCGCCATCATAGCATAAAAGTTGAAAATTACGAGATCATTTCACAACTATTCACCGCAAGATCTGCGCTTAATAACATAATTGCGCTAATATTTTAAATTTCAAGTCAGATAACAGTATAAATTATGACTTATTTACTCGCCCTGGATCAGGGCACGACCTCAAGTCGCGCGATTATTTTTAATGAACATGGGCAGGTTCAGGCCAGCGCGCAACGCGAAACCCAAATCAACACCCCGCAATCCGGCTGGGTGGAACAGGATGCCCAGGAAATCTGGAGCAGCCAGATGGCTGTGGTGCAACAGGCGCTAGCATCTGCACGGATTCTGGCCAAAGATATTCAGGCCATTGGCCTCACCAACCAGCGGGAAACCACCATCGTCTGGGACAAACGCAATGGCCAGCCCTTGGCGCCGGCCATCATCTGGCAAGACCGGCGCGCAGCCGACTGGTGTAATCAGCTGCTGCAACAGGGACTGCAACAAAAAATACAGCAGACCACCGGATTATTAATTGACCCTTATTTTAGTGCCGGCAAACTGGTCTGGTTGCTTAAGCATATTCCCGGTCTGGCCGAACTGGCAGCGCAAGGTCATGTTGCCTTTGGTACCGTCGATAGCTGGCTAATCTGGAACCTGACCCAAGGCGCCGAGCATGTAATTGAAGTCAGCAATGCCTCACGCACCATGCTCATGAATTTACAGACCCAAAGCTGGGATGAAGAGCTGCTGCAACTTTTTCAGATTCCCGCTTCGGTCTTACCAAAAATCATCAGTTCCGACCATTATGTGGCCGATACCGCTGCCGGCTTACTCGGCGCCCGACTTCCAATCAGCGGCATTCTGGGCGATCAGCAATCTGCCCTGTTCGGCCAGTCCTGCTTTGAGCCGGGCATGGCCAAAAACACCTATGGCACCGGCTGCTTTATGCTGTTTAATACCGGTTCGACACTGCAATACAGCCAGAATAAACTGCTCAGCACCTTGGCCTGGCAATGCCAGAACCAGACCCATTATGCGCTTGAAGGCAGTGTGTTTATGGCTGGTGCGATTGTGCAATGGCTACGCGATGGTTTGGGCATCATTCAACAGAGTGCCGAGGTCGAACAGCTGGCCAGTCAGGTCCGCGATACCGATGGCGTGGTGCTGGTGCCGGCTTTTACCGGTCTAGGTGCGCCGCATTGGGACAGTGATGCACGTGCCCTGCTCTGCGGTATGTCGCGTGGCACTCACAAAGCCCATATCGCCCGGGCAGCGCTTGAAGCAATTGCCTTTCAGGTGGCCGATGTTCTCAGCGCGATGCAGTCAGATATTCAGCAACCGCTCAAAGAATTACGGGTCGATGGCGGCGCCAGCTGTAATGATATGCTAATGCAGTTTCAGGCCGATCTGCTCAATGTGCCAGTGTTAAGGCCGCAAATGCGAGAATCCACCGCCTGGGGCGCAGCGGCAATGGCCGGGCTTAAATCCGGGGTGTTTAACAGCCTGAATGATATTGCTGATAACTGGCAGCTGGAACGCGCGTTTGAACCCGGCATGGGAGAAGATCAGCGTCAGGCACATTTGCAAAAATGGCAACAGGCGCTAAAACGTGCCCGTTCTGATCTTTAAACGGCACACGCCCCGCGAAATCGCTCAAGCTTGATTTTTACGCTATTCACCGCGACTGATCCAAATAAAAAACAGGCCCGATTGAGCCTGTTTTTTTATCTGCCAATCAATCCATTTGGATTAATAAGCATAAGACGCAATTGCGGTGGCAATAGCTTTATGTTCATCATTGACCAGAGTCATGCGCATGGTACAGCCTTTACGGCCCAAACGCAGGGTTTCAGCACGGGCCGTAAAATATTTGCCTCGCCCCGGCGCCAGATAATCCACCCGCATATCCACCGTGGCCAATCGGGTCACTTTCTTGATGGTATCAGGCAACTGCTCCGGCTCGGTGCGCTTATACAGCTCGCCCATCGCCACAATCCCGCCCACACTGTCCAGAATTGTCGCAGCCACCCCGCCATGTAAAATCTGGAAAGCCACATTGCCAATCAGCTGCGGCTGCATCTTGATATAGGCTTCAATCTGCTGATCCACCACGCGCATCTGCATACCGTTATGCTTAAAAAATGGTGAACTGTTAAAGGCCTGACACAATTGCTGTAAGACGACATCAATATCTACTTTCGAACCCAAATGAATGCCTCCGGTCCACTTTTTTGCCATATCGCTCATAAATTGGCCAATTACCTTAAATTGAGAAAAAACGCATGTATTTTGCCCCACAATCCTGTTTATGGGTCTACAATATTGCCTAGTTTAATACTGATCAGTGAGATTGTTATGACTTATACGTTCAATCGTCCCGCATTTCCTGCCACTCGTATGCGTCGTATCCGTAAAAATGACCAGCTACGTGCCATGGTGCGAGAAACCCAGCTCACGGTTGATCATCTCATTTATCCAGTATTTGTTTTACCCGGTCAAAACCACACCCAAGATATTCCAAGCATGCCCAACATTCAGCGCCTGTCGGCCGATCTGCTGCTGAAAAAAGCCGAACGCCTGCTGGAACTGGGCGTGTCTAAACTGGCGCTGTTTCCGGTCACCCCACAAGAAGATAAAAGTCTGACCGCCGAAGCTGCCTGGCGCGAAGATGGCCTGGTACAAAGCACGGTCCGTTTACTGAAAAAAGAACTCCCGGAGATGGTGTTGATTACCGACGGCGCCCTCGATCCGTACACCACCCATGGTCAGGATGGCATTATTGATGACAGTGGTTATGTGCTGAATGATGAAACCGTAGCAGCCTTAATCAAGCAATGCTTAAGCCATGCCGAAGCCGGTGCCGATGTGGTTGCGCCAAGCGACATGATGGATGGCCGTATTGGTGCTATCCGTCAGGCACTGGAAGCACAAGGTCATATCTATACCAATATTATGGCTTACTCGGCCAAATATGCTTCCAGCTTTTACGGCCCGTTCCGGGATGCCGTCGGTTCGGCCAGCAATTTAAAAGGCGGCAATAAATACAATTACCAGATGGATATTGGCAACCGTGCAGAAGCGCTGCATGAAATCGCGCTGGATATTCAGGAAGGCGCCGACATGGTGATTGTCAAACCAGGTATGCCATATCTGGATATTGTCCGTGAAGTCAAAGATACCTTTGCTGTGCCAACCTTTGTTTATCAGGTCAGTGGCGAATACGCGATGCTGGCTGCTGCCATTCAAAATGGCTGGTTATCCGACAGCGTGATCATTGAATCACTGATGAGCTGCCGCCGTGCCGGTGCCGATGGCATCTGGACCTACTTTGCAGAAGAAGCCGCACTCAAACTCAAAGACATGAAATAAGGATATTGCCACTGCAATGAAGCACATTGCCATGATTGGCGCCGGCATTAGTGGACTGATGTCGGCGCTGGAGCTATTGGAACAGGGCTGCTCGGTCAGTATTTTTGATCAGCAGCAATCCGGTCAGGCCGCTTCCTGGGCCGGTGGTGGTATTCTCTCTCCAATGTATCCGTGGCGTTATCCGGCTGCGGTAAATGTGCTGGCGCAATCGGCCAAAACTGAATATCTGCGCTGGAATGCCAAACTTCAGCCTGACACCGGCATTGATTTTCAGATCCATGAAACCGGCATGCTGATTTTTGATGAAAGCGATTTTGACATCGGTCTGAATTTCGCCGAGCTGTTTCAGCAACCGATGCAGCAGGCAGAGCATCTGCACAGTACCGAACTGCATCAGCTGAATCCGCATATTTCCGCCCAGTTCCAGCAGGCCATCTATTTCCCGCAGCTGGCCAATGTGCGTAATCCGCGTTTATTACAGTCAATTCTGTGCTATTTAAAGCAGCATCCACGGGTGCAGCTGTTTGAACACTGCCCGATTGAACGCCTAGAACTGCACGGTCAGCAAGTACGCGCCATTGTTGATCAGACCGGACAGCGTTATCAGGCCGATGACTATGTCTTGACCACCGGCGCCTGGTCAGCGCGCTGGGCCGAGCAGCTTGATGTACAGATTCCGGTACGTCCGGTACATGGACAGATGGTACTGTTTAAAACTCCTGAAAACTGGCTGCCCACCATGTGCATGAATCAAGTCATGTATCTGATTCCGCGTCAGGACGGCCATATTGTCTGTGGTTCCAGTATGGCAGAACAGGGCTTTGATACCCGTTTGAATGCCGATACCACGGCCAATATTCTGGAGGCCAGCTATGCCATGGTGCCAGCCTTAAAAGACCTGCCCATCATCAAGCAATGGGCCGGTTTACGCCCGGGCTCACCAGACGGCGGTATTCCCTATATTGGCTTGATGCCGGAGTTTGACAATCTGTGGGCCAATTTTGGCCATTTCCGCAATGGCTTATGTATGGCACCAGCCTCTGCGCGTTTGCTGCGTCAACTGCTATTGGGCCAGCCCCCAGATGTATCTCCGGAGGCTTATAGTCCGGCCCGTTTACAGCGCGCTGCCCTGGCCAGTTAAGATCGGATCGATTCCCCTACCCGAGATGAGGCGAAGGGAAATACACCAGATGATTTAGCCCTGATGCTGTGAACCAAACATTTTGGCCGCCATCCGCTGCGCCTGTTTACCATAAAACCAGTACGTCAGCAGATACAGCGGAATGGCAATTAATAACCACATAATCACCACCACACTTAAAAATTGCGGCTGCTGTAAATACAGCAGAAAATCCTGCCAGATGGTTGGATTCTGACGGGAAAAAATCCAGATGCCGAGTAATAAAAAGGCCAGATTATAGCCCCAGAAAATCAGGCTAAAACCTAAGGTCAGCTTTTTACGCTCGGCCTGAGACGGTGCGCGCTGCTGCTGTTTTAAAAATTTAAACAGCACCCAGATCATGGCAACCAAGTAAGGCACTGCGGTTAAAATGCCGCCCACACCTGCCGGTAACAATGCAGCCAGTACCCCGCAGATACAGGTAAAGATCAGACAGAAAAATAAAAACCAGAGAAAATAACGTGTTAGAGAAATCATTAAACTGTCTACCTGAGCCATAAGCAACTAGTATAAAAAAAATTAATTTTTTTTGCATGATCCTGTCAACCGTTGTGCCCGAACAGGCGTTATATAGGGCACAAGCTTCATCTCCGGCGAATTTGTAACGGCATCCACAAATTTTTCGGGAAGCTTTGCTAAAGCAATAAGCGAATGTGAATCAAGTTTTTGTATAGCAGCCAAATGCTTTGTTCATCGCACTTTTTATTTGGCCGACGATTTATCATCACTCGAATCGTCGGCTTTTATTTGTCTGGCCTTTGCTGGTGAGCAGCATTCATCTTCAGAACAATAAAGATTAAACCTTAGCGTTTTATACCGGTACAGAATTTTAAATTTCGCCCTCAGCTATAGTATGCTTGCCTAAAGCAAAACAGGTTGATGACATGGCAGTGCATTTTTTTCATACGTCAGATTGGCATTTGGGGCAATTTTTCCATAACCACGATCGTGAATATGAACATGCACAGTTTTTAGACTGGTTATTAGAACAAATCCAGGAAAAACAGCCGAATGCCCTGTTTATTGCCGGGGATATTTTTGATGTGATTAACCCGGCCTCCAGCGCGCAGCGCCAGCTGTACCAGTTTCTGGCCGATGCCCACGCCATTGCACCGCACATGCAGACCCTGATGATTGCCGGCAACCATGACTCCGGCTACCGCATTGAACAGGTGGAACCGTTGCTGGCCAAGTTTAAGGCCAAGGCGGTTGGGGTGATTCAGCGCAATGCCGACAACCAGCTGGATCTCGACCGTTTACTGGTGCCCATTTATGATGCCGAAAACAAAGTTATTGCCTGGTGTCTGACCCTGCCGTTTTTGCGCACTGCGGAAATTACCGGACTGAATGAGCAGACCCAGAACGCCCAGAATGCGATTGCCTATTTACATCAGCAGTTGATTGCCGAAGCCAAACGGCGTAAAACGGAAGATCAGGCACTAATCCTGATGTCACATGCGCATATGCAAGGTGGCGAAACTTCAGATTCAGAACGGCCGATCATTATTGGTCATGAAGAAGCACTTTCCACTGCCCTATTTGATGATGTGATTGACTATGTCGCGCTGGGGCATCTGCATAAACCGCAAAAAGTCCAGCATCCACATATCCGCTATAGCGGCTCTCCAATTCCGCTGTCTTTTAGTGAAATCCAGTACAAGCATCAGGTGCTCGAGGTCAAGATTGACCCGCAGGCTGCGCCCGAACAGCGCCTGCAACTGGGCTCACTGCTGATTCCGCGCAGTGTACAGCTGCACCGTATTCGCGGCAGTCTGGATGAAGTGTTTCAGCAACTGAAAGCCCTCCCGCAAGGTACGGTGGAACGCATCTGCCAGCGTGATTATCTGGAAATTGAATACAGCACCGATGTACCACCACCGGTCGATTTACGCCAGCAGATTGAACAGACCTTACCGGAACAGCGCTATCGCCTGTTACGCATTTGCCGGGTCTACACCCCACAGGAAGATCAGGCCGCAGATCAGTCCAAAATTGATCTGGCCCCGCCCACACCGGACAGCTTATTCAAACAGTTGTGGAGCAAAATGGGCTATCAGCCGGATGCCTCGGTCGAGCGAGATTTTATGCAGCTGCTGATTGAAGCGCAGCATAGCCTTGAACAAGAACAGCCATAAGGATCAGACATGAAAATTTTACGTTTAAGTCTGAATAATCTGGCTTCTATTGCCGGCACCCAGGACATCAACTTTGAAAGCGCACCTTTGGCACATGCTGGCCTGATTGCGATTACCGGAAAAACCGGGGCCGGTAAATCGACCCTGCTCGATGCCATGTGTCTGGCGTTGTATGACCAGATTCCGCGCTTAAACGGCGCTGCCGGGGCGCTTAAAGATGCCAGCGGTCAGGGCATCTCGATTAAAGATTCTAAAAATATTCTGCGCCGCGGCTGTACCCAAGGCTTTGCCGAACTGGAATTTATTGCGCTGGATCAAAAGCGTTATCTGGCACGCTGGGAAGTGCGCCGCGCCCGTAACAAGGTCGATGGCAATTTAAAAGTCGAACGCGCGATTACCGCTGTGGAAGATCAGCGCGTGCTGACCCAGAAAATTTCGGAATGCACCCCGACTGTTGAAAAGCTGATTGGGCTGAGTTTTGAGCAGTTTACCCGCGCCGTCTTGCTGGCCCAGTCTGAAGTGGGTGCGTTTTTAAAGGCCAAAGATCAGGACCGCGCCGACTTGCTGGAATATCTGACCAATTCCCATATTTTCAGTCTGGTCAGTCAGAAAGCCTTTGAAAAAATCCGCCAGATTCGCAGCGAAAAAGAACAGTTACAACAACTGATGGGGCATATTGAGTTGCTTAGTGATGAGCAGCTACAAGCCCTGCAACAGCAGCATGCCCAGAGCAAACTGAGTCTGCATGAAAAACTGCAAAGCGAAAAACTGCTGTTGAATGATTTAAGCTGGTACAAGCAGCAACATCGTCTGCACAGTGAAATTCAGGCCAAAAAAGAATTTTATCTGGTGCAGGTCGATGCCAACCAGAAAATGCAGCCGCAGCGTGACCTGCTGGCGCAGCTGGACCAGTTTCAGGAAATCCGTGAACAGTATCTGCAGCAGCGCCAGCAACAGTTGCAACAGCAACAGCTGGCGCAGCAACTTGAGCAATTCCAGCCGGAATTTCAACACTGTGAACAGCAGCATCAGCAGGCACAGCAGCAGCTGGAACAATTGCAGCACAGCGCGCAACAACAGCAGAAAGAACAGCTACAGTTACAACCCGTGTTAGAACAGGCACTACAGCTGGATGGCCAGATTGAGCATCTGATTCAGCGCTATAAAGAAGCCGATGCCCAGCTGAAACAGATTCAACATGAAAAAATTACGCCACTAACCACCCAGCAGCACGGCCAGCAACAGCACTTACAGCAGTTGCATACGCATTTAGAACATCTGGAACAGCAATCGGTCCAGCATGCCTTTCTGGCAGTATTTGACCGTGAGCCGCACAGTATTTTGCAACGCTTGCAGCAATTTCAGAAACTGCAGCAACAGCTACAGCAGCAGGCACCGGCACATGCGCACAGTTCACTGGCCCAGTTGCAACAGCAGCTAGATGATGTAAAACAGCAACAGGCCGATGCGCTCCAGCAGGCCGGCTCAATGGCTGAACTGGAACAGCAAGCAACAGAACTGGAACAGCAGCAGGTACAGCACCAGCAACACAGCCAGCAGCTGGAACAAGCCCTGTTCCTGTTACAACACATGCTGAACGAGCAGCAGGAACAGCAGCAATTACAGCAGCACATGACCCAGCTTCAGGCCGAGCTAAGCAGCTTGCAACAGGCGCAAACTGAAGCACAGCAGCACTACCAGAATGCCCAGACGGCACGTGAACAGCTGGAACAGATTTTTGCCCAGCAGCGTTTATTGCAGGCACAAAGTGTGCAGGAGTTGCGTCAGCAGCTGCAAGCAGAACAGCCGTGTATGGTCTGCGGTAGCACTGAGCATCCATTTGTCAGTCATCAGGATTTGCTGGAATCTGCACTGCAGTTGGTGCAGGACACCCAGTTACAACAGGCCCAGCAGCAGGAACAGCAGTGCCAGCAGCAGCTCCAGCAATTACAATTGCAACATTCCAAACAGCAAACCCTGCTGGAACAGAAACAGTTACGCTCTAGCCAGCTTCAAGACAGTGTGCAACAGAATCTGCAGCAGGTTCAAAAGCTCAGCCCAAGCACACAGCTGGATGATACAGCACACGATCTGACCGCCTTGCAGACCACACTGCAACACAAGCTAAATCAGCAGCAACAGCAGTTACAGCAGCTAAAAACTCGCCAGCAACAGCTGAAAAGCCAGACCCAGCAGCTGCAACATTTGCAGCAACAGATTCAGTCCCTGCAGTTACTCTGTCAGCAATTCTTGCAGCTGGAACAACTGATTGAACCGGTTACCCAGGCACTGGAACCGGCCCAGCAAGCGCAATGGGCGAACCAGGCCGAGATGTGTCAGACTCTTATTGCCCTGCTGAGCAGCCGGACTCAATACCTGCAACAGCGCGAGCAATGCCTGCAGCAGCAGCAGGAATTACAGCGCCAGATCAAAGACGGCGAACAGCAACTACAGTTCTATCAGCAGCAACAGCAACAGCTGAGCAATGACCTTACCCATGCACAAACTCAAGGCAGCCAGTTGCGCCAGCAGGTACGTGATCTCAGCCAGCAACATGCTGGACAGGTGCTGGATACCGGCAAAGCCTGGCAGCAGCTGTTACGAGAGCAGCAGCAACAACTCCAGCAGCAGGTAGAACAGCAACACCTGCACTGCCGTCAGCTGGAACAGCAATTCCAGCAGGCGCAGCTGAAACAGCAAGACCTGCATACACGCCAGCAGCAGCTTCTGGAAAGTGTACAGCAGCTACAGCACAACATTCAGCAGTGGCAAAGCCAGCATCCACAGTTTACAGCCGAGAAGATTGAGCAGTGTCTGGGTATTGATCTGGCCAGCTGGCAGGCCATGCGTCAGGCCATCCAGCAACAGCAGCAAGCCATGCTCAGTGCACAAAGTGCGCTAGATGTACTGCAGGAGCAATTCCAGCAGCATCAGGCCCAGCAACCAACTGCCAGTTATGATGAGGTCACCACCCAACTGGAACAGCTGGAACAGGAAAAAAACAGCTTACAGGAGCAGTTTAACCAGCTGGAAACCCAGTTACGTATGCAGCAACAGGCGCAGGCACAACTGTCCAAATTCCAGAGCCAGATTGAAAAAATTCAGGCTGAAGAATATCGCTGGGGCCGGATTGCCGATTTAATTGGCAGCAAGGAAGGCACCAAATTCCAGAAAATTGCCCAGGAACATCATCTGGATATTCTGGTGGAACATGCCAACCAGCAACTGCAGCCACTGGCGCCGCGTTATCAGCTACAACGTATTCCCAACAGTCTGGGCCTCGCGATTCTGGATCATGACATGAATGGCGAAATCCGGCCGGTACTGTCTTTATCGGGGGGTGAAACCTTCCTGGTATCACTGGCGCTGGCACTGGCCATTGCCAATATGGCCTCCGGCTCCATGAAACTGGAATCGCTGTTTATTGATGAAGGCTTTGGGACGCTCGATCCGGCCTCGCTACATATGGTCATGAACGCACTCGACCGGCTGCAAAGCCAGGGCCGTAAAGTGGTGCTGATTTCCCATATTCAGGAAATTCACGAACGGATTCCGGTCCAAATTCAGGTCAAACCAATTGGTGCTGGGGCCAGTACCCTGCAGATCGTAGGCTAGACCATGTTCTGGCACTATCGTCCGCTCTCGCCGCAGCTCAGCCTGCAGCTGGAAAGCCTGCGCGGATGGAGTGCCATTCTGGTGCTGTTCAGCCACTGTTTTCAGGCCTTTATTGGTCCGCTGGATCAAACCCTCTATTCGGGTGTGCGTCTGCTCGGACAAGCCGCAGTGATGATGTTCTTTGTTCTAAGCGGCTATCTGATTGGACATTCCATCCGTCACAATATCCATCGCTATCGACAGTTTTCAGGCTTGGCCTATAGCCGGCAACGCTGCCAGCGTATTCTGGGACCATTTTTATTTGCCATGTTGCTGACCTTGTTATTGTATGCACTGGCGCCCTACTTTTTTGCGTCCGGCTCCCATGGCATTGAGGCGGGTCACAGCTTTATGATCCGGCACAGCTATGACATTAGCGCAGCCGATTTTCTCGGTTCACTGTTTTTCGTCAATGGTTTTGTAACGCCGACCGTATCGGCCAATGCTGCCCTCTGGAGCCTGAGTTATGAAGTCTGGTTTTATGTTCTGGCCGGTTGTCTGGTGACATTCAGACCTGGGAGCATCCTGCTGTTTTTAACCCTGCTGCTTGGCTTAAGCCTGCTCAATATCCAGTTCCTGATTTATTTTCTGGTCTGGTTGTTGGCTTTTGCTTTTGCCAGTCCGGCATGGAGCAAACAGATTCCAGCCGCCCAACTGCACTATTTTAAATCCGGTTTTCTGCTCTTGGCGGTGCTGATTGCCCTGTTTGATGCCTACCAGTTTCACTCTGTTTATCTGGCGCAGTACTATACTGGCGAAAATTTCAGGCTGTTTAACCTGTGTATCGGGATTGCAGCGGCCTGCTGGCTGCTACAACTGGCGCGTGGTGAACGGCAGATTCAGGTGATCTGGCCGGCTTCCGCGCAGTTTTCCTATACCCTGTATATCACCCATTTCCCGTTGCTGATTTTTATCCTGGGCTGTTTTCCGTTTACGCTGCAGCACGGTTTAGGAGTAGCTCTGCTCAGCCTGATTATCACAATGGCGGTGCTGATTGGTTTTGCCTGGTTGGTGGCGCAAAAACTGGAGCCACCACGCCGGATTGAACGACACTTGTCCTAAGCGGACTGTGATGTCAAACAATAAGCTGAATATTGTGATGCAGCATTATTTCGAATAATCGCGCGCACCAAATAATGCCGTACCAATCCGCACCATGGTCGAACCTGCGGCAATTGCTGCATTTAAATCACCGGACATGCCCATACTTAACGTATCCCAATCTGCAGGCTGTGCATGTTGCGCCTTGACCGTATCAAACAGTTGTTTGGCATCCTGAAAGGCGGCAGTGTTATTTGGTGCCGGAATCACCATCAGGCCACGTAAACGTAAATTCGGCAACCGACTGCTCTGCTCGACCAGCGCCGGTACTTCGCCAGGGCTACAGCCATCTTTGCTATCCTGTCCATCAATATTGACCTGCAGGCAGATATTCAGTGGCGCCTGCTGATCGCTGCGCTGATTGGACAAGCGCTCAGCAATAATCAGCCGGTCTACCCCATGCACCCAGGCAAATTTTTCAGCCAGATGTTTGGTTTTGTTGCGCTGCACATGGCCAATAAAATGCCACTCAATCTCTAAATCCTGCAGCGCCTCAATTTTTTCCAGCGCTTCCTGTAAATAGTTTTCGCCAAAGGCTCGCTGTCCGGTCTGGTACATTTCCTGCAACACAGCACTCGGATGGGTTTTGGAAACCGCCAGCAGCTGGACCTCTGCCGGGTCACGCTGCGCCTGCTGACAGGCATGCTGAATTTGTTCTAACACATGTTGACGCGATTTTTGCAGGCTATTCATTGATGCGGTTCTCATTTTCATTCATCTTTTTTACTTTGCCCTCGTGCTAGGTGTTGGTTAAGCTGAGGGAAAGCCGTATTATTCTAACAAAATAATTAAGATTTATATGATCTCGGGGAACTTATGGATATTACAGAACTATTGGCCTTTTCGGCAAAAAATGGGGCATCGGATTTACACCTGTCGGCAGGCATGCCGCCACTGATTCGTGTGGATGGTGAAGTACGCCGCATCAATTTGCCCGCCTTGGAACATAAAGAAGTCCACAAGCTGATCTATGACATCATGAACGACAAACAGCGCCGTGATTATGAAGATAACCTGGAAACCGACTTCTCGTTTGAAGTCCCGGGCGTGGCGCGTTTCCGTGTTAACGCATTTAACCAGAACCGCGGTGCAGGCGCGGTGTTTCGTACCATTCCCTCTAAAGTGCTGACCATTGAAGATTTGGGAATGGGTCAAATCTTTAGAGATATCTGTGACTATCCACGTGGTCTAGTGCTGGTCACGGGGCCGACGGGTTCGGGTAAATCCACCACCCTGGCGGCGATGATTGACTATATCAATGACAATCGCTATGACCACATCCTGACCGTGGAAGACCCGATTGAATTTGTGCATCAGTCTAAAAAATGTCTGGTCAACCAGCGTGAAGTGCATCGTGATACCCACGGCTTTAATGAAGCACTACGTTCGGCGCTGCGTGAAGACCCGGATATTATTCTGGTCGGTGAGATGCGTGACCTGGAAACCATCCGTTTGGCACTTACCGCGGCAGAAACTGGTCACCTGGTCTTTGGTACCCTGCATACCACCTCGGCGGCAAAAACCATTGACCGTGTGATTGACGTCTTTCCGGCCGAAGAAAAAGATATGGTGCGTGCCATGCTGTCTGAATCTTTACAGGCGGTCATTTCACAAACCCTGCTCAAGAAAAATGGCGGTGGCCGTGTGGCGGCGCATGAAATCATGATCGGGATTCCGGCCATCCGTAACCTGATTCGTGAAAACAAGGTTGCACAGATGTACTCGGCCATTCAAACCGGTGCCAACTACGGTATGAGTACGCTGGACCAGAGCCTGAAAGCCCTGGTCAGCCGTGGCGTGATCAGTCCACAGACCGCGCGTACTGTGGCGAAACAGCCAGAATCGTTCCTCTAATCGTGTGCAGGAAGCCAGGACAGCGCTATGGACTTTAATGATTTATTGAATTTAATGATTCAGCAAAAAGCATCGGACCTGTTTATTACGGCCGATGTTGAGCCTTCCATGAAAATTAACGGCCAGATTGTGCCAGTGGCCAAATCCAAACTGACCGGGGAAATTGTCGGCCAGCTGCTCAACTCGATTATGACCGACAAGCAGCGCAAGGAATTTGCCGATACCCGTGAATGTAACTTTGCCATCACCAACCGTGATAAAAGCGCACGTTTCCGTGTCAGCGCTTTTCAGCAGCGTGATGAACCGGGCATGGTGCTGCGTCGGATTGAAACCAAAATTCCGACCATGGAAGAACTGAAACTGCCACCGATTTTAAAAGATCTGGCCATGACCAAACGTGGCATCATCATCTTTGTCGGGGCAACCGGTACCGGTAAATCGACCTCTTTGGCGTCAATTATTGGTTATCGTAACCAGAATTCCAAAGGTCATATCATCACCATTGAAGACCCGATTGAATTTGTGCACGAACACGCCGGCTGTATTATTACCCAGCGTGAAGTAGGCATTGATACCGATTCGTTTGAAGTGGCACTGAAAAACACCTTGCGTCAGGCCCCAGATGTGATCCTGATTGGTGAGATCCGTTCACGTGAAACCATGGATTATGCAATTGCCTTTGCCGAAACCGGTCACCTGGTATTTGCCACCCTGCACGCCAACAACGCCAACCAAGCCATTGACCGGATTATCCACTTCTTTGAGGCTGACCGTCATGGCCAGCTGTTTATGGATTTATCACTGAACCTGAAAGCCATTGTGGCACAGCAGCTGATTCCTACTATTGATGGCAACTCACGTCGTGCCGCGATTGAACTGCTGATTAACTCGCCACTGGTGTCCGATTTAATCCGTAAAGGCGATGTGCACGAAATTAAAGACCTGATGAAGCGTTCACGTGAGTTGGGTATGCAAACCTTTGACCAGGCCCTGTATGACCTGTATAAAGCCAAGCAGATCAGCTACAAAGATGCCCTGAAACATGCTGACTCACCAAACGATTTGCGTCTGCAAATCAAGCTGTCGGAAGAAGGCGGCGAGCGTTTAATGCATGCCACTTCGAATATTACCTTCGACGGGCAATAATTTTAGGCAAAAAAAACAGGCTGATCTTCAGCCTGTTTTTATGGGTTGATTTATTGATGGGCAGTTTTGCGCTTATTTTTTACGGAACGCTTCGCGGCATTCCGGCGCATCGCAGTAGCCATATAAATTCAGTGAGTGACCGGTCAGTTCAAAACCAAACTTTTTCGCCACTTCATGCTGTTCGTGTTCAATCACGTCGTTGGTAAATTCCACCACTTTATTACAGTTCTGGCATACCAGATGGTCGTGGTGATCTTCCTGCATAATTTCAAAAACCGAATGATTATTTTCAAAATTATGACGCTCGATAATCCCCGCAGCTTCAAACTGTGTTAACACGCGATACACAGTTGCTAAACCCACATCTTCACCCTGTTCGAGTAAAGTCTTGTAAATATCTTCCGCGCTTAAGTGATGTTGTCTTGAATTTTCTAATAATTCCAATATTTTAATTCGTGGAAGTGTAACTTTAAGGCCAGCTTTGCGTAGATCTTGATTTGAAATAGGCATGAAAAAAGGTCTCTCAACAAAATTAAAGTTGGAATATGCAACAAAGTTAAGATGCAGTATGATCTATGCTTGGATCGAATGCATCAATAATTAATTGGGATAGTGTAGCAAAATGCAAAAAGTCATGTTGACGTTATTCGTCACTTCATTGCTCATGGGTTGTTCGACCTTGGGCGTTTATAAAGTAGATATTCCTCAAGGCACCCCCTTAACCCAAGCACAAGCTGCAAAAATTCAGGTCGGCATGAGCCACCAACAGGTCCGCTTTTTGCTGGGTAGCCCAACCATTTCAGATCCAATGAATCCTTTACGTTGGGACTATATTTACCATTATATCCCAGGAACCTATGCTAAAAAAGCCAAGATTCCCGCTGCACAAGGTCAACACTTAAAAATCTACTTCGATCAAACCGGTATTGTGCAGAAAATTGAAGGTTTAGAAACCATTCCTGAACAGCAACCAGGCTTACCGGGTTCAAAAGAAGCAATTTTAACCGCGCCCCCACTATAGCCCCTTTCAGATAAAAAGAAACCCCTCAGTGAGGTAATGCCAGTCAGTTAAGAGATTGACTGGCTTTTTCTTGGGTATTTTTGAGGTTTTCCTTTTACAACCCTTGGATAACTCCTCACTCTTCTCTCAGGTATAACATACCGATTAGATTTCTCCATTAAACTTTCCAGATGTTTGGGTAGATTACCTGCAGAAGCCAAAGAGTCGAATCTTAGTAAATTAAGAAGGGCGATAGATGCAATATGAAAACTGATCCTCAACGGGCTTACTTTGGCACGTTGAGCCATATATTTCATTTGTCTTCTTAGAACATTATAAGCAATCAAGACACCCCATAATTCTTGATAAATTAAGTCTGGCTGTTTGCTCCTTAAGTGCTTACCTTCCTGTAAATTGCTTTTAATTTCTCGGTAACACATCTCTATCTCCCAACGTTGAGCATATAACTTTGCTAAAGTTCGAGCTGGATATGTCTTTGAATCTAATAATGAAGTGATATAACGGCGGATTTTTCCTGCCTGCTCAACTTCAATTAAACGTGCTTCCCAGTAATCTCCTAATGCTGGATTAAGTTTTTTGGCTCTTGCTGATATTGGCATCCTGATATGAAAATCATGTGGGGAATTCCGTTTAATTATGTCATAACGTAAATTATCTTTAGCTCGCATAAGCCAATGGCTTGATTCTCCACGTGTTTGCCAGCCTATTAAAAAATCAGCAGAGAAATAAGCTCGATCAAACAAAGTAATACTTTGTGCTGGAGGAGATAATTGATTTGCTAATGTGAGTTCACCTTGATCCATACTGCCTATTTGGGCATCTATGATTTCATGAGTATTGGTATTCACTAGACACGTGGCTCTCACTTGTGGGTAAGGTGCTACAGCAGTTTTACCTTTAGATGAGCCAAAATGATTAAAATTCTCCTTGGTCAGTGGCATAGACCAAACCACCCCGTCAACAGCACATACACTAAGACCTTGAAAGCTTGAATATTGTTGTTGTGATTCATCAAACCATGCTTGGCTGATTAAGGAGAATAAGGCAGCTAAGGGTTCTCGACCTAAACGTTGTCGAGCTTGGACAGCTGCACTAGGAACACAATAATCTGTTGTACCAAACACGAGTTTTAATTGTTCTACCACATAGCTGATGGGTTGATTGCGAAACAAGGCAAGCCCAAGAACAAGCCAAACCACGTGCTCAGCAGGTAATTTTCTCCTTCTGATCGATGCCTTACCTGTTTGATGCAGGCTTGTTTCAATCCAATTTAAGTCAATAAGTTCACAAAAATGGCTAAGTGATGGGAGAGCATGTTCAAGAGTGGATTCTAAATGTTCAGATAAAGACATAAAAAAATGAGCGTATTTACATACACTCATTTTTACTACATTTTTCTAAAATTTGCTTAACTGACTGGCATTACCTCAGTGAGGGGTTTTTCTTATGAACTCAATTGCTTAAAGCGATTGCCTTTGGCATAGCGGCCCACCGGGTTTTTCGCTGCTCGTTTGCGGCGGATATCTTTCGGATTAATGGTCAGCGGCCGGTAAATCTCGACCCGGTCACCCGGTTGCAGTGGCTGCTGCGCATCGGTTAAACGGCTACCAAAAATTCCCAGTTGCAGCGGTTCAGGCAAACTGACCTGTTCGCTAATCCCGCTCTGCTGAATCGCATCCAGCGCAGTCATGCCATTTTGATACGGCACTGCCAGATGAAACTGCTGTTCGGCTGAGGCAAAAGCCACCCAGACATACTGCGCAGTCATCAGAACATTTGTCCAATTACGGCCAGTAGCGCAGCAATAATCGCCAGTGGCAGGACAATACGGATGGCAATACGCCACAGGTTATAAAACGCTTCACTGCTGAAGTTCATGGATTTACGCAAATGACTGATTTTCATGATCCAACCGGCGAAAATCGCATAAATCAGACAAATCACCAGGCCCCAGATCATCAGCAGCGGATTTAACACACTGGCCAGACCTGGAATGGCCCAGATCAACGTGGCTGCCAGCAGAATGATCCATTGAATTGCCACTGCAATCTGACGCTGTGCCAACTGTTCACGTGCCAGTTGCAGGATGAGCGCAGCAGCCATCACCACAGCAAAAGCCAGCGCAAAAGCGGGTAGCTGAGCAGTCGCGGCAAAGAAAGCAAAGGCAATCACGGCCAGTAATTGCGCCAGCCAGATCGGGAACACGGTTTTGGTCGCCACCTGTTGCTGTTGTACCGCCGGCAAACTGGTTTGCCAGTACAGACCCAGACCTAGGCCACTGGCCACCAACGCCAGTACTGTGGCATTGCCCCACTCGCCAAACTCAAGCGCGGTCATTTGCCATTCAGCAACCGGAGCACCCATCACTTGCGCCAGAATAAAGGCAGCAATCACACCGACCGTAGTCAGGCCAAGCAGCAGCAGACGCGAAATAAAAGACAATGCCAGGGCAACCAGTGCCAAGCCAATAAAAATCCACAACGGTAGAATCGTTGGCAGTGCCAGCTGGGTCAGCATTTGGCTGACATTAAACAGCATCGCGCCTGCTAAAAATGGAATAAACACCGCGGCCAGCCAGCCCACCAGACGCCACTGTGCAGAGGCATCGGCATCACGGGTCAAACTGGATAGAGCCTGCAAGGCTGTAGTTTTTGAACGCTTGGCCAGCGCAATTTCCATATAGGTCAATGGCAAGGCCAGCACCAGCATGGTACCTAACCACAGCAGCCAGAAGTCCAGTTGACGTTCCAGCTGAATGCCAGTGACCGGTGCCAGTGTGGCAATCAGAATAAATGATAAACAAAATGCCATCAGCGGCGATAACCATCGTGACATAGCATTGTCCTGCATGATGCTTTCCTAATAAAAATCTATCGCTATTTTGCCCTTGTCACCCGGGAAAATCAAAAACTAAAAAAGAAAAAGCAAACCATTGCCATCAATGGTTTGCTGCGCTAGTTTTTAGTCCAATATTGTTGTTCTCTGGTTTTATTAATTGTGCAGTAATTTATTCTGTTTATGAGAAGAAACGGGCAAACCAGTTTTTACCTTTTTTCTTTTCTTTTTCCTGAATAATACCCATCATATTTTCTTTTACAGCGCCAACATAATCTGCATCATCATGCTGAATATGGTTAATTAACCATTTTGACAACACTTCGTGCAGTTCTCCTTCAATGGAATGCCCCATTTCAAAGCGTTCACGATACGACTCGATTTTTTTAATAAATAAGTCATGTACGCGTTTATGTGGTACGCGGTATTTATAACCGGCTTCTTCTTGTAAAGATTCTTCAAAGGTAAAATGAGACTGGGTATAGTCAATAATATTATCGAGAATCTGTTTAATACGGGCACGATCGGTATTTTCACCAATCTCGACAATTTCGTTAATATAATCAAGAATACGTTTATGTTGGTCATCAATCACATCGATGCCAGTATTATATTCTGGAATCCACTTCATTTTCATACGACCACCCCTGAATCAAATGATTTATAAGCTTTGAGCATAGTAGCCATATTTAATTTAAAATAAAAATGAAGTGATTTACTTGGGATTCCTGTTTCTGCCAACAAATTCACACAAACCCTTGTTTTATAATGTTTATATTATTTTAACCTGAGCAAAAGAGTCAGTTATTATTTAACCGTTTTATTATTTTCTGCCGTATTTTTAGACTTAAATAAAATACGGCACTATTTAAAATAAAATATACAACAGTAGATTAATATTGATCGGCGCGGGTAATCCGTTTTAATTCCGGATTCAGACGTTCTTTTTCCAAACGTTCAATATAAGTCAGCTGTTTTCTGATCGGCTGTCCCTGCTGGAATAAAATCATTTCGCCGGGGCTAAAAGCCTGCCAGGTTTCATTTTGAGTCAACGGTTCAGTGGTAATCACCGCCACCCGATCTTCCGGTGTGGTAACCTGGCTAAAATCGACCTCGACATCAATATCAATTAATTGTGCCGGTTTAAACGGGTATTCACGCACCAGCCAGTGCAGTTTGGTGGTAGCATAGCTAAACAGCGCCTGACCATTAGACAGACAGAAGTTAAAGGTGCCATGCTCGGCAATTTTCGGGGAAATTTCGGTCAGCAGTTCAAAGAGCTGCTCTAAAGACGGTTCCACAAAACCGAATTTCTGTACCATCTGATCGAGCAAATAACAGAATGCCCGCTCGCTATCGGTATTGCCCACCGGGGTAAAATGACCGCTTAAGGCTGGATCAAAATGGTGTAAATCGCCATTATGGGCAAAAATCCAGTGGCGTCCCCACAGCTCCCGAATAAAGGGATGGGAATTTTCCAGGGTAATTTTGCCTTGCGTGGCTTTGCGAATATGCGCAATCACATTGCGTGATTTAATTGGATAGTTGCGTACCAGCTCGGCAATCGGTGATTCCACTGCCGACTGGTTATCGACAAATAAGCGGCAGGCCTTGTCTTCAAAAAAGGCGATGCCAAAGCCATCACTATGGTCGGAAGTTATGCCAGCACGTTGTGAAAAACCACGAAATGAAAAGGTAATATCAGTAGGTGTTGCACAATTCATTCCGAGTAACTGGCACATACAGGACTTCAACATCTGATTAAAACTGCATTTATTGTGCATGACTCTGTCAAGCCATGCAAATCACAATCGCTGCAAAGTTTTATTTATTCCACAATGTGGCGGGTATTTTTCTTGAGTACCATCTTTTTTAGCACCTGGTTCATTTCGACAAAGACAAAATAATCCAGACAGTTAAACTCCTGATCATAATAGGCTTCGGTGGACAGCTTGCCCTGCATTTTCAGGTAAATATCAAACAGCTTGGGAATCCGGCCCTGTTTCAGCGAAGTCATTTCAGAGGCCTGTGGAATATACGCCTGTTTCGAGGCAATGCTACAGCGCTGCTGTTCGCTTAACTGCTGGATATACTGATGGGTATGATAGGCACGCGCTTCATTGCCTTCTAAACGCACACTAACACAGCCAATCAAATAGCGGGCTTTCATGCTCCACAGTACTTTGGGCACCAGATTCAGCCATAAAATGGATAAGGCTTTACCGGCCCGATGCCGTGGATGCACGCAGGTACGGCCAATTTCCACAATATTGTTGAGATGCTTTAATTGCTCTTCAATGGCAAATTCGCTGGCACTATAACTTTGCGCCAGCTCATGCCCTTGAAACAGTTTTAATCGGGTATAGGCCACAATTTCCCCACTGGCCTTATCCCTTAATACGGCATGTTCGCATCCAAAATCGTAAACATCCTGATCCAGTCCATGCTCAAACTGCAAACCGAACTGGTTGGCAAACTGCTCGGCACGAAATTGCTGTACTTCTTTTAACTGTTTTAAATTTTCAACCCATTCAAAGCTGTATTCTGTTTTTGTTGTGGTTTTAAAATCATATTTGGTATGATTTTTTTTGCTTAAAGGAAAACTCAAATTTTGTCGATATTGATTGAGTTTGGCTAACATCGATCAGCACTCCTAATGTTCTGCCTATACACTAGGCGATGCAGATGACAATTCAATGACCAAAAATCAGCCATAAAAAAAGGCCTCCTTAGAGACCTTGAGTTGTTTTAACTCTTAGTGTTTGGCGGCACGGTTGGTAATTAAAGTGCCCACTCCATGGTCAGTAAAGACTTCCAGCAAAGAGGCATGTGGCACACGGCCATCGACAATATGCGCACTGACCACGCCATTTTTGACGGCATCCAGCGCACAGCCTACTTTCGGAATCATACCGCCATAAATTACGCCGGTTTCAATTAACTGATCGACTTCCTGAGTGGTTAAACCGGTCAGCAGATTCTTGTTGGCATCCAGTACACCCGTAATGTTGGTCAACAGAATCAGTTTTTCTGCGCCCAAAGCTTCAGCCACCTTACCAGCGACCAGATCGGCATTAATATTATAGGTATTACCGTCTTCGTCGACGCCTAACGGCGCAATCACCGGAATAAAATCGCTTTGGGTAAACATTTCCAGTACGTCGGTTTTCACGCCGACCACTTCGCCGACCAAGCCTAAATCAATTTTCTGTACTGAGCCATCTTCTGCAGTTTTTTCCATCAGCAGTTTTTTGGCCCGAATCAGGTTGCCATCTTTACCGGTCAAACCAATGGCACGGCCGCCATGCTGGTTAATTAAATTGACGATAGATTTATTCACACTACCGCCAAGCACCATTTCTACCACTTCCATGGTCGCCGGATCAGTCACGCGCATACCATCAATACGGTCAGATTCGCGGCCCAGCTGTTTCAGGAAGGAATCGACCTGTGGACCACCGCCATGCACCACAATCGGGTTTAAACCGACCGTTTTAAGCAGCACAATGTCACGTGCAAATGAACTTTCCAGCTCAGGATCGGTCATGGCATTGCCACCATATTTCACGACCAGCGTTTTACCCATAAAACGTTGAATATACGGCAAAGCTTCTGTCAGAATCTGTGCTTTGTCGATGCCAGTCTGTTGCTGTGGCATGCGCCTCTCCTTATTGAGCATCTAAAATGTCTTGAGCAATCTGCGGATAACGGTTGCTCAGCATGGAAACAAAGGTATGACGAATATCCGCTAATCGTGCCGGATTATCGGCATCAAAACGTACTGTAAAATATTCGCCCGTATTCGATGCTCGAATAATGCCAAAACCATCTTCAAAATCAAGTCGAACGCCATCAATTTTACTTAATTGTGCGGCCAATGGCTGACTTAAGGTTTCAAGCTCATGTAAAACATGCGCTGAAGCAATGTTGTGAGTGCTGATATAAGTATCTTCAGTACAACAGCGTTCAGGATATTTGGCCAGCAGTTCAGACAGGCTTCGCTCCGGGCGCTGGCTTAAATATTCCATCACCCGCAGCGCGGCATACAGGCCATCATCATAGCCAAAGCCGCGCCCGTCATTAAAGACATAATGCCCGGCATATTCACCACCAAACACTGCGTGTCCCTTTGATTGCGCCAGATACTGACGCAGGAAGGTGCTGCCGGTACGAATCATTACCGGATGGCCACCCAGCGCGCGTACCGTGTTACGCACCATGGTCGAACACTTCACATCAAACACCACTTCATGCTGTAGATGTTGCTGTAAACACATTTCGGCAAACAATGCCAGCAAACGGTCTGCACCAATCACTTTGGCCTGCTCATCGACCAGAACCAGACGGTCGCCATCGCCATCCAGTGCAATGCCTAAATCTGCCTGATGCTGCTGTACCGCCTGTTTCAGCTTGCTTAAATGTTTTTCCTGAGAGGGATCTGGGGCATGATCGGGGAAATGACCATTGGCTTCACAACGAATCGTGATCAGCTCACAGCCCAGTTTTTGCAAGACCAGCGCAGCGCAGCGGCCGGCTGAACCATGCAGACCATCGAGTACCACCTTAAAACGGCGCTGTAATTGAATATCATCGAGTAGCGCCTGCTGATACTGCAGGCAAAATTCCGGATAAATCTGATGCAGCTGTTCAGCCACAGGCTGCTGCCGATGCGCCAGAAAATAGTTGCTGGCATGAGCCGCCACCTGCTGGATCTTGTCTGGCGTCGGGGGTTCACCGCCCAGAATCCATTTAATGCCATTGTCAGATTTGGCATTATGACTGGCCGTGACCATAATACCATTGCCATCAAACTGGCGGGCAATGTAATACAGCATCGGACTGGAACAGCAGCCCATTAAGGTCGGGCTTAAACCCTGCTGCTGGAGCACCTGCATGATCAGATCGGCATAGGCCGGACTGCTGAGTCGGGCATCATAACCAATCACCACACGCGTGCTGCCCGTGTTTTTAATTTGTACGGCCAAACCCAACGCCACCGCTTGCACCAGTTCAGGCGTCAGCAAAGTCACCTTGCCACGAATGTCGTAAGCACGGAAAACCTGAAAAGGGAAACTGGACTGTTGAATATCCATGGCAGAACTACTTTATATATGAATAGGGAGAATGATTGTTTTAGGCTTTTTAATATAAGAACTGATTCTATGCGGCCGAAAACAGAATTCACGCTACAAAATGTAATTTTAAGTGTTTGTTGCGTTACTTTCTAGCGTGTTGTGATAAAGCCTAATGTTTAGGCTTTATCATTCAAGCAGATTTTAAGCTTTACCGGTATGGCCAAAACCGCCAGCACCACGTTCGGTGGCTTCAAATTCATCGACCAGATCAAACTGGGCTTGTGCCACCGGCACCAGCACATATTGCGCCAGACGCTCACCTGGTTCCAGGCTAAATGCAGTTTGACCACGGTTCCAGACCGACACCATCAGTTCGCCCTGATAGTCAGAATCAATCAGGCCAACCAGGTTGCCGAGCACAATACCATGTTTATGGCCCAGACCCGAACGTGGCAGGATTAAACCGGCAAAATGCGGATCTTCAATATAAATCGCCAGACCAGTTTTGACCAATACGGTTTGACCCGGCTCAATGACGGTGGTCTCATTTACGCAGGCACGCAAATCCAGACCTGCCGAACCAGAGGTAGCATAGGTTGGCATTGGCCATTCTTGGCCCAAACGTGCATCAAGCACTTTTACCTGAACTTTCATCAGTTATTCCTGTTTATATCAATGATATGGTTTAGCGTTTAATTAACGCACGTAAATTTTCCAGATAATGCTGGGCCTGCAGTTTCGGATCGATATCGCCAGCCAGCTTTTTCTTGCGACCCAGCCATTCCAGCTCATCTTGTGGCATTTCATCCAGGAAGCGGCTTGGGGTCATCTGTTTCATCTGCCCGCCAGCCTTACGCTGCTCGGCCAGGGTAATGGTGAGGCCTTGACGCGCACGGGTAATGCCCACGTACATTAAACGGCGTTCTTCTTCAACCGTTTCAGCCACAATCGAGTTTTTATGCGGCAGAATTTCCTCTTCCAGTCCAATTAAATAGACATACGGAAATTCCAGACCTTTGGAGGCGTGCAGGGTTAATAAGTTGACCTTGTCAGTGTCTTCTTCTTCCTGTTGCTGCTCCAGCATATCCAGCAGCACCATTTTACGGATCACGCTTTCAATATTTTTTTCGTCAACATCTTCAGCGCGGTTAATCAGGCTTTGAATACTGCTGTACAGTACTTCAATATTGTCCAGTTTGGTCTTTTCCTGCGCAGGCGTGGCAGCGCTTTCCTTGACGTAGTCAATATAACCGGCTTCATTCATCATCTGGCGGATAATTGGCACCGGTTCGTCATCTTCCAGCAATTCACGGGTAAAGTTCTGGATAAAGTCGGCAAACTCGGCCAGCTGAGTCGTAGCTTTTTTCGGAATGGCCATAGTCAAACGCTGATCACCCGCGGCTGCCAGCAAGGACAGATGGTTTTCCTGTGCAAATAAGCCCAGTTTTTCCAAGGTCACCGGGCCGATGGCACGTTTTGGCGTGTTGATAATGCGCAGGAAAGCACTGTCATCTTCCGGGTTAATAATCAGCCGTAAATAGCTCATCACATCTTTAATTTCTGCCCGGGCGAAGAAAGACTGACCTCCTGACAGCTTGTACGGAATCTGCATCTGGCGCAGCTGGGTTTCCAGAATACGCGCCTGGAAGTTACCGCGATACAAAATCGCATAATCTTTCCAGTTTTTACCGTTCATCAGTTTATGCGTGATCAGGTCTTTGACCACGCGCTCTGCTTCATCATCATCATTGCGGCAGGTAATCACCCGGATGACTTCACCATGGCCTTTGTCCGACCAGAGTTTTTTGTCAAAAATATGCGGGTTATTGCCAATTACAGTATTGGCCGCTTTTAGAATCCGGCTGGTGGAGCGGTAGTTCTGCTCCAGCTTGATCACTTTTAAATTTGGGAAATCTTCTTTTAAGAGCGCCATATTTTCCGGTTTGGCGCCGCGCCAGGCGTAAATGGACTGGTCATCATCCCCTACGGCGGTGAACTGTCCCATTACCCCGACCAGAAGTTTGACCAGAATATACTGCGCGGTGTTGGTGTCCTGATACTCATCGACGAGCAAATAACGCACCCGGTTTTGCCATTTATCGCGGACTTCAGCATTTTCCTGCAATAACCGGGTTGGCATCACAATCAGGTCATCAAAATCGACTGCGTTATAGGCACGTAAATTACGCTCATACAGCTGATATAAATGCGCCATCTGGATATCTTCTGGCGTTTCACAGGTGGTATGTGCCTGCTCCGGTGGAATCAGGTCATTTTTCCAGTCCGAAATCATTTTCATGGCCCGCGCAATCAGCTCTTTGCTTTCTGCACCCGATAAATTGTCGCGATGCATCAGATCCATCAGAATGCGTTTGCAGTCGTCGGCATCCAGAATCGAAAAGTTGGCTTTAAGCGGGGTATGTTTCAGCTCTAAACGCAGTAAATTTAAACCGAACGTATGGAAGGTCGAGACCGAAAGACCTTTGGCTTCTTCACGCGACAGCAACTTACCAACCCGCTCTTTCATTTCACGCGCAGCCTTGTTGGTAAAGGTCATGGCGGTAATCCGGTGCGCCGGAATACGGCATTGCTGCACCAGATAAGCAATTTTCCGGGTAATCACCGAGGTTTTACCTGAACCTGCACCTGCAAGCACTAACAAGGGTCCTTGAGTATATTTCATGGCTTCAAGTTGCTTGTCATTGAGTTGACTTGCCAGTGACATAGTGTTTCCTCTATTTCGGTTCGAGCTCGATTATAGTCATCTCCACCACAGTTGCCTAATCTAAAATGCTGCTTTTCTGGTCATAAAAAAAACCACCCGAAGGTGGTTTTTTGAATTCTGGACCGAATTACTGGATCGCGTAAATGCTGATCTCAACACGACGGTTTTGTTCACGGCCTTCTGCAGTTGCGTTAGACGCGATCGGGTTCGATGAACCGTGACCTTGGGCATTAATACGTGCAGTTGATACACCACGAGATGCCAGGTAGCTCGCTACAGATTGCGCACGCGCCTGAGATAACGGGATGTTGATAGAGTCATTACCAGTGCTGTCAGTATAACCTGTCACCAAGATACCGCTCTTGTTATCTTCAGTCAGAACTTGCGCCACTTTATCTAGAGTTGCATAGAAGTTTGGCTTGATGTTTGACTTGTTGGTATCAAAAGTAATGTTACCTGGCATGATCAGGCCAACAGAACCATCTGGGTTACGGTTAACATCTACACCGGTACCAGCCATTTGTTGACGTAATTTTTTCTCTTTATTGTCCAGGTAGATACCTGCAGCACCACCGAGTACCGCACCAATTGCTGCTGCACGGTTGTTTTGTGCGCTGGTATTGGCGTTCCCTTTAGAAATACCATAACCTGCTGCCGCACCAATAATGGTTCCTAATCCGGTTTTGTCATATTCTACGCCGCCCAGGTTATTACCAGTGGTTTGACAACCTGTTAATACCATTGCCCCGACTACTGCTGAAATTGCTAGTGCACGCATCGCATGCCTCCTTACTTGTGTTTTTCGTATATGGGAAAGTTTGGATGAAATAAAGTGCTTAGACCATTGATTTTTTGTTAATAAATAAACTTTTATTTACAATTTGCAATAATCTCATGTTGTTCTACGCATAAGTTCGCCATAATTCCTACACAGTTTCACTTCAACACTTTTTTATTTTAAAAACAACAATTATATTGGGCAGAACTTCGTATAAGTTGTTTTTATATTCAGGACTGTTTATGTCATCTAAAACCAATAAGCAACCGCTCTTAAAAAAAATCACAAAAGGGCTTACGGTCAGCTCAGTGATCACCGGCAGCACTTTTTTACATGGACCGCCGGTACTGGCTTTGGGCCTGACCAAATTGTTCAAGAAATCGGCCAAGGTCGACCAGACCAATATCCAGATTACCAACAGCTGGCTGAGTGTCAACAACTGGCTGATTGACCATGTATTACCCAATACCCACTGGGACATCAGTATTGAAGATGGTCTGGAACTGAGCATGCAGGGCCGTTATTTAATGACCTGTAACCATCAGAGCTGGGTCGATACCACCGTCAACCAGTATTTCGGTTTAACCCGCATGCCGCTGACCCGTTTCTTTACCAAATGGGAACTGATCTTCATTCCTTTTGTCGGACAGGCCTTTAAAATTCTGGGTTTTCCAATGATGAAACGGCACACCAAAGAACAGATTGCCAAAAATCCGGCGCTAAAAGACCGCGATATGCTGGAAGCGCGTAAATCTTGCGAGCAACTACTCAGCCAGCCATTTACCCTGCTCAACTATCTGGAAGGCACGCGCTTTACCCAGGAAAAACATGATCAGCAACAATCACCGTATCAGCATCTGCTGAAACCCAAAGCTGGCGGTCTGGCGCTGGCGCTGAATATTCTCGGCAATGAAATTGATGCGCTGGTAGATATGACCATTGTGTATCCGGACGGCGCACCGGGTTATGGTGAATTCTGGCTGGGTGAAGTGCCACGTATTGCGGTCAATCTGCGAAAAATTGACATTCCAGACTGGGTCTTGGGTGGTGACTATGAAGAAGATGCCGCATATCGGGAACGTTTTCAGGACTGGGTGCATCAACTCTGGACAGAGAAAGATCAGCTCATTCATGAAATGAAACAGAAATTTGCTGAGCAGTAAGCGAGTACCAAAAGCATTATGAAGAAACGCGAAGAGCCGGTGATCAAATCTTCCTTTCACTTTGTCAGAAAGGACTCATGGAGCTGGAAAGTAGTGCTGGTATACGACATCTTTATGATGGCGTTAATTCTCATCAACCTGTTCTGCCTGAGTGCCAATGCCATTTTGATGAGTGATTTTGGTGACTGGCTTTTCAACTTTATTCAGTTGCCGGAGGTACTGCAATTTTATCGCACAGAACTGCGTCCCTGGGTCATTATTACCGAAGGCTGGTTTACCACCTTCCTGATTATCGAATTGCTGGTACGTTGGGGCCTGGCGATTATTTTCCGGCATCATGCCCGCTGGTGGTTCTTCCCCTTCGTACACTGGTATGAAGTGCTGTCGATTCTGCCACAGCTGCGTTTTCTGCGTTTATTACGTGCCGTGGCAATTGGCTACAACCTATATAGTCATGGCTACAAGGTCATCCCGGACAGCATCTTCCGACGTGCCAACTTTTATTACAACCTGGTGATGGAAGAACTGTCGAGCCGGATTGTGCTGACCATTGTCAATAACCTGCAACGTGAACTGAGCAGCAGCACTGGTCATCGCCAGTTTATTGATGATCTGGTCGAGCAGCACCGCAAACTGCTGGCCGCAGCACTGGCCGACATCTTGCAGCAATCTTTGGGTAAAGAATTGCAGAGCCAGCGTCAGAGCATTGCCGAAAATGTCGGTCAGGTGGTGAGTCAGGCCATTGAAGATACCCCGGAGCTGACCCAGTTACTGCGCCTGCTGCCAATTGTCGGCGGACGTATGGAACGGCAGATTCAAAGCATTGGCCAACGTTTGGGCGAAAATATTACCCAAGGGCTGATTCAGCCTTTTGCCCATCATGACACCCTGCCAGATAATGTGGCCTATGCGCATATTGCTGACAAAGTCAGCCAGATCGAGATTGAACATAATCCGCATATTGATGCGTTGGTAGAATCTGCGGTATTTGAAACCCTGGAAGCCATTCGCAAACAGGTGAAAGTGAAAAAGTGGCAACAGATCCTGAATGAGCAGGAAACTGACAAAGAATAGCCAGCAATAAAAATATTTAAACCTTCGGCTAGAGTATTCGGCCGAATTGTTCTAGGATTTGCTCTATTTACAACATTTACTTCGACAACAATGAACAGGTCAGAAGTCTTAAGGAATCATTATGGCTGACATACGGATAAAAGGCAGAATGGTCAATGCGATTCGCATTAGCTTAGATACAGATGATCATGATGCGATCCGCCAGCAATTGAGCCCAATGTTACAAAAAGGGTTTCCACCCCAAATTCCGGCGGTGATTGAAAGTTCGGTAGATCAGGAGTTAATTGCCCTGATTCAACTGCTGATTGATCTGAATGTACAGCCACTGGCCGTGGTGGAAGGCATTCTGTCGGAACAGGCGCGTGCCATCCAGTTCCCGGTAATTCCGCAAGATCGCCAGTTACAGCAGATCAAAGCCACCCAGGAACAGGTCATTGAAACCCCGGCAGAAGAGGAAGCGCCTGCCGCAGAAGCTGCGGTGGTAGAAGCTGCACCGGCACGAATTTCGCATGTGACCTCTTATCACGATGAAATTCTGCGTACTGGTCAATGTCTGGTCCAGAACCAGGGCGATATTATCTTGAAAGCTGGTATTAACAGCGGTTCGGAAGTGATTGCTTCAGGAAATATACATATTTATGGTAGCGTTCGTGGTAGAGTCATTGCCGGCGCAGGTGGGAACAGTTCAGCACGAATTTTCTGTCATTCCCTAGAAGCAGAATTGGTATCTATTGCAGGCACTTACTGTGTGGCGGACGATATTCCCCCGCACGTAACGAAAAAACCGGTACATATTTACCTAAATGACAACCAAGAGCTTGTATTTGAAGCTCTGGAATTTTAATGTATAAATAAACACCAAAAAACCCCATACACAAAAGGGGGATTTAAACCATAACAGGAGTGGATTCGGTGGCGAAAATTGTTGTCGTAACATCAGGCAAAGGTGGCGTAGGTAAAACTACAACGAGTGCATCTTTTGCAACAGGTTTAGCCCTACGTGGCCACAAAACTGTTGTTATCGATTTTGACGTGGGTTTGCGTAACCTAGACTTGATCATGGGTTGTGAACGTCGCGTTGTTTATGATTTTGTGAATGTTTTAAATAATGAAGCGCGTTTACAACAAGCATTAATTCGCGATAAAGATATTGAAAACCTTTATATTTTACCTGCTTCTCAAACCCGTGATAAAGATGCCCTGACCGATGAAGGCGTGGCACGTGTCATGGATGAGCTTGCTCAAGAGTTTGATTACATTATCTGTGATTCACCTGCAGGGATTGAGCGTGGCGCCATTTTAGCTATGTACCATGCCGATGAAGCGATTATTGTGACCAACCCTGAAATTTCTTCAGTACGTGACTCGGATCGTATTATTGGCATGCTCGACAGCAAAACCAAAAAAGTAGAACAAAACGAAGGACGTATCCGTAAGCATTTATGTATCACACGTTTCAATCCGGAACGTGCCGATAAACAGGAAATGCTCACCATTGACGATATTTCAAAAGATATTTTACGTGTACCGACTTTAGGTGTAATTCCAGAATGTAAAAGCGTTCTGCAAGCATCTAACGAAGGTAAGCCAGTCATTCTGTATAGCGAAACTGAAGCGGGTCAGGCGTATGATGACCTGGTGGCACGTTTCTTGGGTGAAGAGCGTCCATACCGTCACATTACTGCTAAACCTAAAGGCTGGTTAGCACGATTATTTGGAGCGTAATTATGGCAGGATTCTGGAGTAAATTATTTAGCAGCGAAGAAAAAGCATCAAGTGCTCAAACCGCCAAGGATCGTTTAAAAGTCATTGTTGCTTCTGAAAATGGTTTAGGCCGCCGCCTGAGCCAGGACAAAATTGACCAGATGAAAAAAGAAATCATGCAGGTCGTGAACCGCTATGTCCGCGGTGTCGATGAACAGCACATTCAAATGTCGGTACGTTCTGAAGCCAACATTGAAATGCTTGAAATGAATATCAATTTGCCTGAAGAGCGATAATCTGATTTTTGATTAGTCAAGCAAATTGAATCAAGGCAGAATATGAGGCTGGAGTAGCAAACTTAAAGCATTGCTTTAAGGATTTGCCCAGCCGCAAGACGAGAAGCTGTGCTTCAAGATAAAGTGCACAAAGACACTTTGCCTCTTGCGAACTCATATTTTGCCTTTTTTTCATTTCGAAAAACTATTCCAGGAGATTGCGATGGCATTGTCTCAACCAGCAACATTCAATGAAGAATGGTCAGATGAGCGTGTATTTGCCTACCTGAATCAGCTTCCTCCGAATGGTGTGAATGCTGATTTCCATGTGCTTTACCATGCATTTAAACATATGCGCCCAGCAGACTATGAGCGTTTACTGACCCAGTTTGTTGCCGATGGCCGTGATGTAAATGCCACCAATCCTGAAGGACAGCGCATTCATGACGTGATTGCAGAATTCCCGCGCCAAAGCGCAGAATTCTTGGCAGTACTGGCAAAATTTGCTTAAGTCGCACTGCCGATAAAAAGCCCACCTATTGGTGGGCTTTGTTTATAAAGATCGAGAACAGCTTAAACCAGAATTTCACGCTTGCCGTTCGGACCCTGTTCACTGACAATACCCTGCTCCTGCATCTGATCGACAATACGCGCCGCACGGTTATAACCGAGGCTAAACTTACGCTGTAAAGACGATACCGATACTTTACGGGTTTCCAGCACAAAGGCCACACACTGGTCATACAGCGCATCACGGTCGGAGCCGCCATCACCACCATCTTCAAAACCACGTGACGCTGGTTCTTCATCAAATGGAGTCAGAATTTCATCGACATAATCCGGTGAACCCCGTTCACGCCAGGCATCACAAATCCGGTTGACTTCATCATCGGAAATAAAGGCACCATGCACACGTTCCGGTTCAATTTTACCTGGTCCGAGGAACAGCATGTCACCATGACCAAGCAGGTCTTCTGCGCCGCCGGCATCCAGAATAGTCCGTGAGTCAATTTTCGAGTTCACACGCAAGGCAACGCGAGTCGGGATATTGGCCTTGATCAGACCGGTAATGACATCCACCGATGGACGCTGGGTAGCCAGCAATAAGTGAATCCCCGCCGCACGTGATTTCTGTGCCAGACGGGTAATCATTTCTTCGGCTTTTTTACCCACCTGCATAATCATGTCGGCAAACTCATCCGCCACAATCACAATTGATGGTAACGGCGTCAAGCGCGGTGCGCGTTCCTGGGTTGCTGAATCGCCCGGTTTCCAGGTTGGATCAATCAGGTCTTCGCCATTGGCTAGGGCTTCTTCGACTTTGCGGTTATAGTCGCTGAGTTTACGGATTTTCAGGAATGACATCAGCTTATAACGGCGTTCCATTTCATTGACACACCAGTTCAGGGCGCTGACGGCATCTTTCATATCCGTCACTACCGGCGTTAACAAATGCGGAATATCGTTATAGTTGGCCAGTTCCAGCTGTTTCGGGTCAATCAGAATTAAACGCAGTTGATCCGGCTTGTATTTAAGCAGCATCGACAGAATCATCGAGTTCACCGCCACCGATTTACCCGAACCGGTGGTCCCCGCAACCAGCATATGCGGCGCTTTGCCCAGTTCGGTAATCACCGGATTACCAGAAATATCTTTACCCATCGCCATCGACAGGATGCCATCCTGATCTTCAAATTTCGGGGTTTGCACCAGCTCAATCAGACGCACCATTTCACGGGTACTGTTTGGCACCTCAATACCGATATACGGTTTACCCGGAATCACCTCGACCACACGTACCGAGGCCATCGACATGGAACGGGCCAGGTCACGGGAAATATTGGTGACTTTCGAGGCTTTTACCCCCGGCGCCAGATCCAGCTCAAAACGTGTAACTACCGGTCCCGGCTGCGCTTCCACCACTTTGGCTTTGACATTAAATTCCTGCAGCTTGATTTCCAGCAGTTCAGATAAACGCTCCAGCTGCTCTGCGGTGAAGTTGACCTTTTTATTTGGATCGACCTTATCCAGTAGCTCCAGCCCCGGTAATGGTGATAAATCACGACGTTTCTCTGCGACCTGCATGGCGCGTGACATTGGACGACCCATGGCATCGGTTAATGGTGCATCAAAGTCAAACTCATCTTCCTCTTGCGGTTTGCCGGCAGTTTCATGCCAGGCCTCAATGAATTCTTCTTTCGATAAGGCTTCTTTCACCGCGTCATTGACCACTGGTGCAGCCGCTGTTGCGGTCGTCGCAGCCTGATGCTGGATTGGCGCCTGTACAAAGGCCGAAGACTGCGCATAAGTACTGGTGGTTCTTGGAGCAGGTGCTTCTAGCTCCAGATCATCAACCAACAGATCATCCAGCCCTTCAAATTCTTCATCACTCAGACGGTTTTTCGGGCTTGCATACTGCGCTGTGGCAGCCGATGGCATTTCAACTGCTTGTGCGTCTGGCACCGGCTGAATGTGCGGCGCGGGTTCAGGCTGCGACTGACTATTAAACGGACTGTGCAGATCCTGAGCAGCTTTCCCATTCGGTACAGCAGCCAGCAATTCATCAAAGATTTCATCATCATCCCAGTCAATATTAGACTGCGGCGTATTCGATGCAGGCGGTGCATCATGCACGGGTTGGACCACTGCATTAAAATGATCTTTCGGTGCGTGCGGAATCTGGTCCTGAGAGGCGCGCAACAATTCATGAATATCCTGACTGTGCTTCTGGTCAGCATCATCATTCAGGGCGCGCCAGACTTCACCGGTTGCCACCACACGCTGACTGTCCTGGGTCAGGCGATGGGCTTTTTCGACCGTCTGCTCAAAGGCCTGCTCTTCTTCATCTAGCAGATCCTGCTCTGCAGAACGCTGCTGTTCACGCTCGACCATATCATCAAACAGACGCTCAGCCACCTGTTCATGACGGGACACCGCTGGTGCCACCGGAGCTTCTTCGACTTCACGATGTTCTGGTGCCGGTGTAACCACTTCAGCTGCGGCTGGCGCAGTGGCCACCACTGTTTTTTTAACGACCGGTGCCGGTTGATCCGCTTTAGGCACATCACGGTAAAACAGGTCTTGTAAATAAGCTGGCGTGGCTTTTAAAGTCACCCAGGTCCGGTTCCATTTAATCCCAAAGGCCAGTGTAAACAGGACACCCCAGAACACCAGCAGGAAAAAAGCTGCACCATAAATAGTGAGCAGCTGCGACAGGCTCTGCCCCAGTTCATACCCAATAATCCCGCCAGAAGCATTTTCCAGTGTATCGGCCGGCACTTGCCAGAACAAATACAATAGACTGGCAGTGGCCAGCAAAATAAAGAACTGCGCCGCATAACGGAAAGGACGGTTCAGGAAACTACGCGGCCACCACACCTGAATGGCTTCAATAAACAGGTACAGCGGAATCAGCAGACTGGCCCAGCCCAAAAAGCCGAACAACAGGTCGGCAATCCATGCGCCGGCGACCCCGCTGGCATTGGACACCTGCTGGGTATCACTAGACAAATGCATCCAGCCCGGATCAAAAGGGGTATAGGTGACTGTCGCAAGGAACAGATAAATCCCGAATGAAACCAAAAATAATGTCATTATTAAGCGCTGTGCATAAGCACCCGACACCGCAGTCATATACTGTCCTGTAACCAATTTTTCATAAATGTTCTTGTGCAACCCGCCAGTTTGGCATGGCCATAAAATAGATATTATGCACCTGTTGCAGCAAAAAAGATGCAAGATTATTGAAGTCAGTTGTTAACTTTTTCTATATAGCTTAAATCGATTTCTATGATCAATAATATCCACAGAATCTCACACAACTGTTATACAGTTTCACGTATAATTCCATAAATTGCTCAATAATAAAAGGATGCTACAGATGGGTGCTCGTCATTCACGTTTGATTATTTTAGGTTCAGGACCTGCAGGTTATAGTGCTGCTGTTTATGCTGCACGTGCCAATTTAAAACCAACCTTAATTGCAGGTTTACAACTCGGTGGTCAACTTACGACGACAACAGAAGTAGATAACTGGCCGGGCGATCCGGAAGGTCTGACAGGACCAGCGCTCATGGAACGTATGCAGGCCCATGCAGAACGTTTCGGGACCGAAATTGTCTATGACCATATCAATGAAGTCGATTTAAGTGTGCGTCCATTCGTGCTCAAAGGCGATATGGAAGAGTTCACCTGTGATGCCTTAATTATTGCCACCGGTGCTACGGCTCAATACCTCGGTCTGGAGTCTGAAGCCAAATTCATGGGCCAAGGTGTTAGTGCCTGTGCCACCTGTGATGGTTTCTTCTACAAAAACCAGAACGTGATGGTAGTCGGTGGTGGTAATACCGCAGTTGAAGAAGCGCTGTATCTTTCCAATATCGCCTCTCACGTGACCCTGGTACACCGCCGTGACAGCCTGCGTTCAGAGAAAATTCTGCAAGATCATATTTTTGCCAAAGAAAAAGAAGGCAAAATCAGCATTCTCTGGAACAACCAGGTCGATGAAGTCCTGGGTGATGCACAATCTGGTGTGACTGCCGTACGTTTGAAATCTACTGTCGATGGTTCAACCCAGAATGTAGATGTATCTGGTATGTTCGTGGCGATTGGTCACAAGCCAAATACGGGCATGTTCGAAGGCCAGTTAAACCTGCGTGATGGTTATATTCAGGTTCAAAGTGGTACTGCCGGTAACGCAACCCAAACCTCTGTACCGGGCGTATTCGCAGCCGGTGACGTGGCAGACAGCGTCTATCGTCAAGCGATTACATCAGCTGGTTCAGGCTGTATGGCAGCCCTAGATGCTGAAAAATATCTGGATGCCCTAGGTGAATAATTTTGCCTAAAGCACGAGCCGCCCAATCCGGGCGGCTTTTTTATGTATGATAGAGATCTGTTTCGATTCAGAGTATCTGTATGACCGCACTTGCACCCACTCAATTTATTTTCCCCCATCCTGATGAAGCTGATCCACAGGGTGAAGGACTGATTTGTATTGGTGCAGACCTGTCCCCCTCGACCCTGTTTGAAGCTTATACCCACGGCCTGTTTCCGTGGTTTTCCGACGGTGATCCGATTTGCTGGTGGAGTCCCGAGCCGCGCTGCATTATCCGCCCTCAGGATTATCATCCAAGCAAGTCACTGCTGCGTAACATGAAAAAAGGTGATTACCGGATTAGCATCAATCAGGCCTTTGAACGGGTGATTCGCTGTTGTTCGCTGCCACGGGCTTATGCCAATGACACCTGGATTTCCGAAGACATCATTCAGGGCTATATTGACCTGTTTGAGGCCGGTTATGGCTATAGTGTCGAAGTCTGGGAGCAGGATGCGCTGGTCGGTGGTTTGTATGGCGTCACCATTGGCCGCGGCTGCTTTGGCGAGTCAATGTTTAGCCAGCGCACAGATGTCTCTAAAATGGCGTTTTATACCTTAATGCTGATTGGCCGCGACAACGCCCTGCCCTGGATTGACTGCCAGCTGGTCAATGACCATCTATTAAGTCTGGGCGCCTGTACAATAACTCGCCAAGCATACTTAAAATCGTTACAAGATGTTGTAAAACAGCCGGCGATAGATTGGAAAAAATACCAGGAGGGTGTATTTTCAAGTAAAACAATAGCGCAAAACGACTCATTGGATGAATAAATAAAGAGGGATTGCCATGAATTCATATCAACCGAAATCCCTGCTCAACGAATTACAATATTATATTACACCGCCGCATAACTGCAGTTATCTGGATGATAAATCTGCTCGCATGGTATTTTTAGATCCGGCGCACCGGATTGATGTGGTGACCCTGTCCGAACTGTCACGCATGGGCTTTCGTCGTAGCGGTGACTTTGTCTATCGACCGGAATGCCATTTATGCCGTCAATGTCTGTCTTCGCGCGTGCCGGTACACGAATTTCAAATGAACAGCACCCAGAAAAAAGCCTGGAAACGCAATCAGGACCTGCACGTCACCATCCGCTCTACCCAAGAAGCCAATGAACAGCATTATGCGCTGTATGAGCGTTATATTAATGAACGCCATGCCGATGGCGATATGTATCCGCCAAGTCAGGATCAGTTTGAAAAATTTCTGGTGCACAGCTGCACCGACAGTTTCTTTTTAGAGCTTTGGCACCAAGACCGGCTAATTGCGGTCTCGACCTGCGACCTGCTCGATGATGGCCTGTCTGCGGTGTATACCTTCTTTGATCCGGATGAAAACCGCCGCTCCTTGGGCGTATTTGCGATCTTAAAGCAGATTGAACACACCCAGAAACTCGGACTGCCTTATGTTTATTTAGGCTATTGGGTGCCGCATTCCAATAAAATGAATTATAAATCGCAGTATGTACCGCTGGAATTGCTGATTGATGGCCAATGGCGCCGGCTCAACCGCAGCTTAAGCAGCGAAGAAATCCGGCAATTGGGAAACTCTCTCATGACCACCCTGCCCAGTGGTTGGAATAATTCGATTATCAAATAAAACCCAATAATTTTAAAAATTAAGGTGATGAGAAGAGCGCGGCAAAATCATCACTACAGGCTTTAACCATAATAACCGCATGTTCACGTGTGCCATCCGGATTTGGATAATAATTTTTGCGCACATCAATCTGATGAAAGCCAGCTTTTTCATATAGACGGATGGCCGCGGTATTGCTTTCACGCACTTCCAGAAAAATTTGTACCGGCTGATTCGGCAACTGCTCAATCGAATGCTCCAACAGCTGATAACCTAGTCCATTCCCCTGCTGGTCAGGCGCAACCGCCATCAGCAACAGGTTAGCTTCATCCAGCACCGGTTGCAAAATACAGAACCCGACCAGCTGTCCTTGCTGCTCGATTACGGTACATTGATAGCTGTCTACCGCTTCAGCAAACTGTTTCAAGCTCCAGGGATGGCTTTGTACCTGTTGCTCAATGTTAAATACACTATGGATATCAGCGTGTTGCATTAAACGAATCATCTTCGTTCATCATCGGTCAAAACAAAGTTCGCATTATAAGAGCTCTGGATAAAAAATCGAGCAAAAAAAAGGGCAATTTTCATTGCCCCAAGAGTCAACACCGTTAGAAGCCCAATTTGGCTTTCCATGTGTCCAGCAGACTGACGGTATCTAAATCGTTCGGATGAAAGCCCGGGCGGAAATATGCCAGCATCTCACGGCCCATACCGGTAATAATGCCCTTAGAGGGACTATAAGCATAGGTATAAATGGCCTTGAACGCCTCCAGATTTAGCTGTTTGTCTTCTTTTAACAGACGGAACAGGAAATAGTTTTGCACCACAAATAAGGTCAGCATGGCGGCCACCAGTGAGCTGGTGCGCAGTAAATAGGCTTTGGTGCCTTGGCCGAATACACCCTCAAACACATCATAAGCTACCGCTTTATGCTCGTTTTCTTCAATCGCATGCCACAGCCACATGGTTTTCATGGTGTCATCGCTCATCAGTTCCTGAATATGCGAATTACGCAGCAACTGGGTGGCAATGGTCGCGGTAAAATGTTCCAGTGCGGTGGTTGCAGTCAAATCAACCATTTCTTGGGTAATGCCAAAGGGTTTACCGACACCGGCAAATACCTTACGCGCACCTTGAATCACTTTATCGGTATAACGATCTAAACGCTCTACATCATGGCCATATTTTTGTGCCGAGGCATTAAAGCCAACATGCTCCTGGGTATGCATGGCTTCCTGGCCAATAAAGGCTGAAATTTCTTTTTGCAGCTCCTGATTATCTTTAATTGCCGGGTGGTAACGCACTGCACGTACACTATCAATAAAGAATTTTTCACCAGCTGGAAACAAGGCTGATAAAGCAGTCATAAAATGCGTCAGGCCAGCCGAACCTTTCATCCAGTATTCTGGAACCTGATCAAACTCAAACGCCATACGACGTACAGGGAAACTGGCACCTGCGCGGTTGGTAATATTTACTTTAGTATTCATGACCTCAACTCCTTTCAAGTGAAGCGTCTCACCTGAAACTTTTATTTTCTTCAGCTTTATCTTACGTGGTTCTGATATTGGGATAAGTGCAGTTAAGGTCAGGCGAATATCAGTTTAGGACAGCTTGCAGTTAAATTGTCTGACAATTTAATCTGCAAAAATAAAAAAAGCGTCCCAAAGGGACGCTTTTTTCACACTATAGAAGTGATTATGCAGTTACTTTAGAAACTACACCAGCACCTACAGTACGGCCACCCTCACGGATCGCGAAGCGTAAACCAGCGTCCATTGCGATTGGGTGGATTAATTCTACTGACATTTCAACGTTGTCACCTGGCATAACCATTTCAACGCCTTCTTTCAGCTGGATCGCACCAGTTACGTCCGTAGTACGGAAGTAGAACTGTGGACGGTAACCATTTAAGAATGGAGTGTGACGGCCACCTTCGTCTTTAGAAAGTACGTATACTTCTGCGTCGAATTTAGTGTGCGGCTTGATTGAACCTGGTTTAGCAAGTACTTGACCACGTTGAACTTCTTCACGCTTAGTACCACGTAGAAGAACACCACAGTTCTCGCCAGCACGACCTTCGTCAAGAAGCTTACGGAACATTTCAACGCCAGTAACAGTTGTTTTCGCTGTATCTTTGATACCAACGATTTCAACTTCTTCACCCACTTTAACGATACCAGTTTCTACACGGCCAGTTACAACTGTACCACGACCAGAAATAGAGAATACGTCTTCGATTGGCATCAAGAATGCTTGGTCGATTGCACGTACTGGCTCTGGGATGTAAGTATCAAGCGCTTCAACAAGAGCAACAACAGCGTCTTCGCCGTATTGACCAGCTTCACCGTTAAGTGCAGCAAGCGCTGAACCACGGATTACTGGAGTGTCGTCGCCTGGGAAGTCATAAGTAGAAAGAAGTTCACGAACTTCCATTTCAACCAGCTCAAGCAGCTCTTCGTCGTCAACAAGGTCGCATTTGTTTAAGAATACAACGATGTAAGGTACACCTACCTGACGAGAAAGAAGGATGTGTTCACGAGTTTGTGGCATTGGACCGTCAGTCGCAGCACATACAAGGATCGCACCGTCCATCTGAGCAGCACCAGTGATCATGTTTTTAACATAGTCGGCGTGGCCTGGGCAGTCAACGTGCGCGTAGTGACGAGTTGGAGAGTCGTATTCTACGTGAGAAGTGTTAATTGTAATACCACGTGCTTTTTCTTCTGGAGCAGAGTCGATTGCAGCGTAATCTTTCGCTTCACCACCGAATTTCTTCGCACATACAGTTGCAATTGCAGCTGTTAAAGTTGTTTTACCATGGTCAACGTGACCGATTGTGCCCACGTTAACGTGTGGCTTATTACGTTCAAACTTAGCCTTAGCCATGTTCATCTTCCTTTGTAGATTACTCATGCAGGATCACTGCATGAGCATTAGATTTTAACTATAAAATTAGTTAGGCAATATAGTAATCGAAAGATTACTCGTCGTCACCTTTTTTACCGCCAGCTTGGAACTTAGCGATGATGCCTTCCGCCACGTTACGTGGAGTTTCAGCGTATTTAGCAAATTCCATAGAGTAAGTCGCACGACCTTGAGACATAGAACGCATATGAGTCGCGTAACCGAACATCTCAGCAAGTGGAACTTCAGCACGGATTGCTTTAGTACCGCCAGGTAAATCGTCCATACCTTGAACCATACCACGACGACGGTTTAAGTCACCCATGATATCGCCCATGTAGTCTTCTGGAGTTTCTACTTCAACTTTCATGATTGGTTCAAGAAGAACAGGATCTGCTTTCATGAAACCGTCACGGAATGCGTAAGAACCCGCCATTTTGAACGACAATTCGTCAGAGTCGACATCGTGGTAAGAACCGTCGAATAATGTCGCTTTGATGCCAACAACTGGGTAACCAGCAAGGACACCATTCTTCATACGTTCTTGGATACCTTTGTCAACCGCACCGAAGAATTCTTTAGGTACTACACCGCCAACAACTTCTTCAGCGAATTCGTATTCTTTACCAGCTTCAGGATCAAGCGGTTCTAAACGTACGTATACGTGACCGAATTTACCTTTACCACCAGTTTGACGTACGAACTTACCTTCTTGCTCAACAGTCTTTTTGATTGTTTCGCGGTAAGCAACCATTGGTTTACCAATGTTCGCTTCAACGTTGAATTCACGTTTCATACGGTCAACGATGATGTCAAGGTGAAGCTCACCCATACCAGCAATAATTGTTTGACCAGATTCTTCGTCAGTACGAACGCGGAATGATGGATCTTCCTTAGCCAAACGACCTAAAGCGATAGACATTTTTTCTTGGTCAGCTTTAGTTTTTGGTTCAACAGCCAATGCGATTACTGGCTCTGGGAATTCCATACGTTCTAGAGTGATGATGTTTTTCTCATCACATAGTGTATCACCAGTAGTTACGTCTTTAAGACCTACACACGCAGCGATGTCACCAGCACGGATTTCTTCAACGTCTTGACGATCGTTCGCGTGCATTTGCACGATACGGCCGATACGTTCACGTTTAGATTTAACCGGGTTATAAACAGAGTCACCTTGTTTAAGAACACCAGAGTAAACACGTACGAAAGTTAAGTTACCTACGAATTTGTCGTTCATGATTTTGAACGCTAACGCAGAGAACGGTTCTTCGTCAGATGCTTCACGAGTCGCTTTAGTTTCAGCTTTGTCGTCAAGGATACCTTCGATCGCTTTAACTTCTGTAGGTGATGGCAAGAATTCAATTACTGCGTCCAACATACGTTGAACACCTTTGTTTTTGAACGCTGTACCACAAAGCATTGGTTGAATTTCACAAGCCAATGTTTGAACACGTAGACCAGCAACGATTTGTTCTTTAGTCAAATCGCCATTGTTCAGGTATTCGTCCATTAACTCTTCAGAAGCTTCAGCAGCAGCTTCAACCATGTTTGTACGCCATTCTTCAGCAGTTTCTTGAAGATCAGCAGGGATTTCACCGTACTCGAACTTCATACCTTGTGAAGCTTCGTCCCAAATGATCGCTTTCATTTCGATCAAGTCGATAACGCCTTGGAAGTTTTCTTCAGCGCCAACAGGGATTACTACAGGTACAGGGTGCGCACCAAGACGTGTTTTCATTTGTTCAACAACACGGAAGAAGTTGGCACCAGTACGGTCCATCTTGTTTACGAATGCTAAACGAGGCACTTGGTATTTGTTAGCTTGACGCCATACAGTTTCAGACTGAGGTTGTACACCACCTACAGCACAGTAAACCATACATGCACCATCAAGAACACGCATAGAACGCTCAACTTCGATTGTGAAGTCAACGTGTCCCGGGGTATCAATTACGTTGATACGGTGTTCTGGGAACTGCTTAGACATACCTGACCAGAATGTAGTGGTAGCAGCAGAAGTAATGGTAATACCACGTTCTTGCTCTTGCTCCATCCAGTCCATTGTTGCTGCACCATCATGTACTTCACCAATTTTGTGAGATACACCTGTGTAGAACAAGATACGTTCAGTAGTTGTGGTCTTACCCGCATCGATGTGCGCAGAAATACCAATATTACGATAACGAGAAATTGGGGTTTGACGAGCCATGATTTCTTGCATTCCTAAATTTTGTTGTTTAAAACAGGACGCTTTAAGCCGCTGGGCAGCTTAAAGCGATTCGATGACAAAACAGCGAAAACTGGCTCATCATCCTCCTGAATAGGGGCTGTTTTAACCGCTTAGAAGCGATAGTGAGAGAAGGCTTTGTTGGCTTCAGCCATACGGTGCACATCTTCACGTTTTTTAACCGCTGCGCCTTTACCTTCAGCTGCATCAAGCAACTCGCCAGCAAGACGTAAAGCCATAGTTTTTTCAGAACGCTTAGCAGCAGCATCTACTAACCAACGCATAGCCAAGGCAGTACGACGGGATGGGCGTACTTCCATAGGAACTTGATAAGTAGCACCACCAACACGGCGTGCTTTTACTTCAACCATAGGACGAACTTTTTCAAGCGTAGCTTCAAAAAATTCAACCGGGTCTACTTTGTTTTTTTCTTGAACGCGGTCTAAAGCACCGTAAACGATACTTTCAGCAATAGATTTTTTACCATCTTGCATTACGTGGTTCATGAATTTAGCGATTGTTTGGCTGCTGAACTTAGGATCCGGAAGGATTTCACGAGCAGCGACTACGCGACGTCTTGGCATTTTAAAACTACCTATAAATATGACACTTCAGGTTAATCCAGCAGTAGCATAAAGTGTCGTATGCATTCGCTGGCCTTACTATACGTCGCTTGAATATTCACAAAATAAATGCAGAAATCAGACAAGCGAGACGATAAAGGATTGCAGTTCTAGCGAACTAAGAGCTTAATCTCGAAAGATTATTTCTTAGGACGTTTAGTACCGTATTTAGAACGTGACTGGTTACGATCTTTCACGCCAGCACAGTCTAAAGAACCACGAACGGTATGGTAACGTACACCTGGTAAGTCTTTAACACGACCACCACGGATCAGAACAACACTGTGCTCTTGCAGGTTATGGCCTTCACCACCGATATAGCTAGAAACTTCGAAACCTGAAGTTAAGCGAACACGGCAAACTTTACGCATTGCTGAGTTAGGTTTTTTAGGTGTAGTTGTGTAAACACGTGTACAAACACCACGACGTTGTGGACAAGCCTTCAACGCAGGAACTTTAGATTTTTCAACTAAAGTCGTACGACCCTTACGGATCAACTGATTTGTTGTTGCCATGTGGCAATTCTCCCGTTAATAAAAAGCCCCAAAAACATACTACTTTTTGAGGGCATGCAATTGTAAGTCAAGATACTAAAATGGTCAATATTCGACAGACCGGCAAATATTGACCATTCCCGCATTAAAGGCTGATTTTACTGCTTTTTAAGGTATTAGGACCTTATTGCGCTTTTTGCTTTTTTGTAACCTTCTTCGCTACCGGTTTCTCAGCGTCTGCTTTTTGTGGTTCTGCCTCCGTTTCAGGTGGCTCTTCTACTGCTGGTGGCGTGTCGTCAAACTCGTCATCCTCTTCAGGTTCCGACTCAATCGATTCCGGTGGAATTGCCGGTTTTTGCGGCTCTACCGCAGCATTCGGTTCAACCATTTTATCGGCCAGCTGCTCTAGGCCCTGCTGGATATCCTGATCGACCTGTTCCGGCTCCGGCTTTTCCTCTGCCGATTTTTTCTGGATTTTCACCTTGGAGATGGTGCTGTTTTGCTGCAGCTCAATATCCTGATCCAGCTTTAACTCCTCGACTGCTGGTACAGCGCTGTCTGGCTGTTCCAGTAATTTCGGTGCGGCTTGTGCCAGTAAGGCTGCGGCTTTTTCATAGGCATCGACCGGGGACAGCTGACTGCCTTTATGCTGAATGAGATATTCACGGGCATGCGAGAACACTTCCTGCGCTTTCTGGTGCACATGCTCGACCAGCTTCCAGCTATAGGCGGCACTGACCGAGGCTGTCGCTACCGGGGTTAATTTGCTTAACAGCGAGAACTTCGGCATCGAGTTCATCCACTGCCACTTCATTTCGCCCTGCTCATTGACCAGATATTTGCGTAGCGCTTCCATGTCATTGCTGGAACCAACCAGCTGCTGCAGCTGATGCACATCATGGGTTTGCAGCATGTTCAGCACACTTTTAATGCCCAGCAAGACCGCCTGCTTTTCGGCAATCAGGCCCAGATCAACCTGTTTGAAAATATATTGCACAATGGCCTGGCCTTCTTCTTTATTCAGCTCAAAGCCATACGAACGCCCAACCTGATAGATGGTACGTAACGACATGATCATCGAAACCGGCACATCTACCGCGGTTCCAATCACGCCGGTAGCCCCGGTGATCGCGCCCTGAATCGAGGCCAGCCATTTATTCTGCTCTGCCAGTGCCTGGCTGATGCGCTTGGAACGGTTCACATCCTGGGTCAGTTCCTCTAAGTCACGTACTCCGGCTTCATCTAAAACTGCATCGACCGAACTGATATTGGAGGTAAAGGTATTTAGCTGGTGAAAGAAGTAATCCGACACCTTATCGGAAAACTGAGGCGCCACAAAATGGGCAAGATTATTGACCTTATTATAATGACGACCTAGCAATTGACGTGAGACCTGCGGCAAATGTGCCTTCAGTACCTGCTGCGGATTGTCATAACGCGATGAATGGCGGCCGAATACCGGGCTGGCACTGCCTTCCACCACCCGCCCCTGACTGCTATCCGCCTCTTCTTTACTGGTCGAACCGGGCGCCACATGCTGAACCAGGTCAATGCCGGTATGACTGAGCTTTTTAGCCACTCCAAACGCACTCGAGAGGAATCCGCCTGATTGCTTATTATTAGAATCTGTCATTCTTGCTCCTCATTTTCTTTCTTAAGATTTATTGCTAAATACTAGGTATAGTCTGCGTTTATCTCAACCTTATTGTGTTTCTTTTGGTTATGTTCACGTAGTCTGCTCCCCAAATCTGGTCATTCCCAAAGAGGCATAGGATTTGCCATAAGAATTCAAAATTCTTTCTGTTATTATGAATCCAATTGAAAAACTTGGGAAATGCACTGGACACCGGCATTTGCGCCGACAGTCTCCAGGGTTGGACCCGATAATATCACCATAAGGGAACTGTAGATGAAACGTGTTGTAATCACTGGCATGGGCATTAATTCGTGCATTGGTAATACATTAGAAGATGTAACCCACTCTTTGCAAAATGGTATTTCAGGCACACGTTTTAACCAGACTTATGCTGAACTGAATTTTAAGAGCCATGTCAGTGCAGCTGCAGAACAGAATTTTGACAATATCGACCGTCGTTTAAAACGCTTCATGGGCGTGTGTGCAATGTATGCCTATAACGCAGCGGCAGCAGCCATTGAACATGCCGGCCTGAAAGTTGAAGATTTAGCTGGTAACCCGCGTTACGGTATTGCCGGTGGTTCAGGCGGCAACTCGACTGCATCTGTGGTTGAAATGGTGGAATTACTGGAAGAAAAAGGCGCGCGTAAAATTGGCCCATTCTTTGTACCACGTAACATGTCAAACACCATTACGGCCAACCTGGGCGTTGCCTTTAAACTGCAAGGCGTTGCGCACTCGATTACCAGCGCATGTGCAACTTCTGCCGATGCGATTGGTTATGCCTACAACCTGATTCAACTGGGTAAACAGGATCTTATGCTGGCTGGCGGTGGTGAAGAAGATCACTGGTCACAAAGCCTGCTGTTTGATGCGATGGGTGCGCTGTGTGCCAAATACAATGACACCCCAGAAACTGCTTCTCGTCCATATTCAGCAGACCGTGATGGTTTCGTGATTGCCGGCGGCGGTGGCTTCCTGGTACTGGAATCGCTGGAACATGCACAAGCACGTGGTGCCAACATTCTGGCAGAAGTGGTCGCGTATGCAGCCAACTCGGATGGTGCTGACATGGTTGCGCCAAGCGGTGAAGGTGCAACACGCTGTATCCTGATGGCGCTGGATGAAGCCAAACAGCATGGTGTTGAATCAATTGACTATGTGAACACACACGGTACATCTACCCCTGCAGGTGACGTGACTGAACTGAAAGCCATGGAACGTGCCTTTGGTGAAGGCCAGGTACCAGCCCTGAGCTCGACCAAATCTATGACCGGTCACAGCCTGGGTGCTGCCGGTGTACAGGAAGCGATCTACTCTGTCCTGATGATGCAAAACGACTTTATTGCGCCAAACATCAACGTGACCGAGCTGGATGAAGGCGCGAAAGGCTTTGATATCGTACTTGAAAAACGTGACGCAAAATTGAATACTGTGATGAGTAACAGTTTTGGTTTTGGCGGCGTAAACGCTTGTCTGATTTTCAAGAAATGGGATGCATAATCCCTAAATAGGATTTTCGATGGATGCACCTTCTGATGCTTTTTTATGGGTAAAAGCATTACATATTATTGCCGTGGTGTGCTGGTTCGCTGCACTGTTCTATCTGCCACGGTTATATGTTTACCATGCCATGAGTGAAGATGCGGTCAGTCATCAGCGTTTTGAAGTCATGGAACGCAAGTTGTACCGCGGAATTATGTGGCCTTCCATGATTGCCACCCTAATTACCGCCCACTTTCTGGTAGATTGGGGTGATGCCACCCGGAACTACCACGATGCCTTGTGGTTTTACCTGAAAGTGGCACTGGTCGGATTATTGGTGATTTACCATCTGGTTTGCGGTTATTACCGTCTGAAACTGATTGGCAATGCCCATTACAAGTCACACAAGTTCTGGCGCTTTTTCAATGAAATGCCGACAGTGCTGTTATTTGCAATTGTGATTCTGGTGGTGGTGAAACCTGTGTTCTAGCTCCATCGAAGAACAGATAAAAAAAGCCTCGTTTGATACGAGGCTTTTTTGTGGGCTAGCGAAGGGTTTCTGACTTGGCATATTGCTCGGTCTGGGCATATTGCTGGTATTTACGCAGCCGCGGTTTATATAGACCATAGTAAGTCACGGTTAAAATCACCAGCCACAACGGACTGACCAGCAGTGCTTTCAGCGTATCCGGCTCCAGACTGAGAATCACCAGTGCAAACAGCAGGAAGGCCAACACCACATAGCTCATCAGCACCCCGCCCGGCATTTTAAAGCGTGAAGCAGCGTGTAACTGCGGCTGCAGTTTACGATAGCGCAGGTAACACACCATAATAATGCCCCAGATGCTAATAAACAGAATCACGCACAGCGAGCTGGCCAAGGTAAAGGCTTCAACGGTATTCGGCACAAAATACTGCAAGGCTGCACCGGCCATAATAAACAGACAGGAGAACAGCAGACCTTTGGCCGGTACTGCCCGTTTTGACAAGGTCGCCAACGCCTGTGGCGCCTGCCGGCCACGCGCTAGGCCAAACAGCATGCGGCTGGTCGAAAACACACCGCTGTTCATGGAAGACATCACCGAAGATAACACCACCAGATTCATAATAATCGCAGAGGTGGGAATACCGGCATGTAAAAACAACGACACAAACGGACTACGGTCTGCCGGAATCTGGTTCCACGGCGTCACCGACATCACCACAAATAAAGACAGCACATAAAACAGGATAATCCGGGTCGGAATTGCATTGACTGCTTTGGGTAAATTCTTTTCTGGATCTTTGGTTTCAGCCGCCATGGTGCCCAGCAGCTCCACCCCGACAAAGGCAAACAGCGCAATCTGGAAACCGGCCAGAAAACCGTTACCGCCTTGTGGAAACATACCACCATGTGACCAGACATGCTGAAAACTGGCAGTGGTGCCATCTGGCGCGGCAAACTGGTTAAAGACCATATAGCCACCAATACCAATCAGGCCTAAGATGGCCAGAATCTTGATCAGGGCAAACCAGAACTCGATTTCACCAAACAGCTTGACCGTCAGTAAATTCAGTCCCAGTACAAACAGCACACAACCAACACTGATCAGCGCCTGCCCCATGGGAGTAAACGTGGTATCTGGTGGCAGCCAGAAACCGAGATAATTGATGATGGCTGCCAGATCGGCAATTCCGACCAGAATCCAGCCCAGCCAGTAGGACCAGCCAATATAGTAGCCCGCACCCGGCCCGATCAGCTCATGCGCCATATCAATAAAGGATTTATAGTGCAGATTGGACAGCAGGATTTCACCCAATGCGCGCATCAGGAAGAAAAACATCAGGCCAATAATCATATAAATAAACAGGATGGACGGGCCAGCCAAGGCAATGGTTTTGCCGGAGCCCATAAACAGTCCGGTGCCAATAGCGCCGCCAATGGCAATTAACTGCAGATGCCGGTTGGAGAGTTTGCGTTGTAATTCATGTGGCGACGAATGAACGTCATCGTGACGAGAGGAAGTCATGTTCAATATCCTTATTGTGCCCTGACCCTGCCATCAGCGCAGGCTGTGCATACGTCATCCTGCAATGATGGTCCTGTACATCCCAACAAATCCTATCTTGGGCTGTACGCAGCGTCAGTGGCTGGGAGAGAAAACCAAACCAGACGGCTTATTTCTGTGCAGCGGTCACTGCAATTTCAATCAGCCAGTCCGGGTTGACCAGTTCCGCCTGAATGGTGGCACGTGCCGGTGTGGCATGGTCCTGCAACCATTCAATCCAGAGCGCATTCACGGTCTGGAAATCGGACAGATTCTTTAAAAAGAGTTGCGCAGATAAAATCCGGCTTTTATCGCTATTGGTTTCGGCCAGCAGCGTATCAATGGTCTGCAGCACTTCTTGCGTTTGCGCAGTGATGTCCTGCCCGGCAGTGGTTTTCGGAATCTGACCCGACAGATAGACCACCTGATTAAATACCGTTGCCGCACTCATCACTTCAGTGCTGTGAATACGTTGAATATCTTGAGAACTCATGTTGTGATCCTGTTGAATAAAATTTTATGCCTGCACCACAAACGGCACCCGGGCGGTGATGGCGCACATCAGCTCATAGCCAACGGTACCGGCTGCCTGACTGACCTCATCGACCGGCAAGATGGCACCACTGCTGGAATAGCCCCACAGCACCACTTCAGCGCCAATATCGGCGTCAGGAAGATGGCTAAGATCGACCGCCAGCATATCCATACTGACCCGACCCAGCGTCTGGCTGCGCTGCGAATTGACCAGTACCGGTGTACCGCTTGGAGAAATTCGCTGATAGCCATCGGCATAGCCCCAGGCCACTACGCCAATCCGCATGGATTTTTCGGCGACAAAGCTGGAGCCATAGCCAATACTTTCTCCAGCCTTCAGCTGCTGGACAGCAATAATTTCACTGCGCAGGCTCATGCTCGGTTTCAGGTTCCAGTCCTGAATTGTGTGCTGTGGAAAATCGGGGGAACTGCCGTACAGCATGATGCCGCTACGCATCACATCACTATGCAGGGCCGGCGCATGACGTAGCAGCGCCGCGCTATTACAGAGCGAACGCTTGCCAGGCAGGCCGGCAATGGTCTGTTCAAAACACTGCTGCTGATAGTCAATGCCCGGCGCGCCAAAACGTTCGCCGTCGGCATCGGAGAAATGCATCATGTGGGTAATAGAGGCGATAATTTCCAATGCCTGTAACTGGGCGAAGGCGTCCCGGTAAGTGGCGGGTGTAAAACCCAGACGGTTCATGCCACTGTTCATTTTCAGATAGACATGAAAACGTGCTTCCGGATGCTGACGCTGGAACTGCTGTAACCAGTCAATTTGATGGGCGCTGTGAATGCTAAAGCTCAAGCAATGTTGCTGACAGACAAATAAATCTTCCAGACAGAAAATGCCTTCCAGCAACAGAATATCGCCCTGCCAGCCCAGCTGGCGTAATCTCAGCGCCTCGGCCAGATCCAGCAAGGCAAAGCCATCGGCGGACTGAAAAGCCGGATAGACCCGCTCGATGCCATGACCATAGGCATTGGCCTTGACCACGGCATAAACTTGGCTGTCCCCGGCATACTGCCGGGCAATCTGCAGGTTATGGCGCAGTGCATCGAGATGCACCACCGCCTGAATTGGTCTGGACATCGTTCTTCCTTGAATCAATACCTTAAGCAGCGTAACGCTGTAACGATAAGCCTTCAGTGCTAATTTCCGGTTGCTGCTGCATCACCAGATCACTGATTAACTTGCCCGAACCACAGGCCATGGTCCAGCCTAAAGTCCCGTGACCGGTATTCAGGAACAGGTTTTTATAGCGGGTGCCACCAATAATCGGGGTGCTGTCTGGCGTCATTGGACGTAAACCGGTCCAGAAGCTGGCCTGCGGTAAATCACCACCCGGGAATAAATCTTTGGTGACCATTTCTAAAGTGGCACGACGATCCTGATTCAGACCGAGGTTAAAGCCGCTTAATTCAGCCATACCACCGACACGAATCCGCTGGTCAAAACGGGTAATGGCAATCTTGTAAGTTTCATCCAGAACTGTTGATTGTGGCGCCATGGCCGGATCGACAATTGGCACAGTCAGCGAATAACCTTTCACCGGATAGACCGGCAGGTCCAGATGCAGCGGTTTCAGGAATTCACGTGAATAACTGCCAAAGGCCAGCACATAACGGTCTGCGGTCAGCACTTTGCCATTGACCAGCATGCCTTTAATCTCGTCGCCTTCAACCAGCAGTTTTTCTACATTCTGGTTAAACTGGAAATCAACCCCCATCTCCTGTGCCAGTTTGGCCAGCGCATTGGTAAACAGATAGCAGTCGCCAGTTTCATCATTAGGCAAGTGCAAGCCACCAACCAGTTTATCTTTGGCCGCAGCCAAAGCCGGTTCAACCCGGGCCAGACCATCACGGTCTAACAGCTCATATTCCACACCGCTTTCTTTTAATACTTCAATGTCACGCTGTACGGCATCGAGCTGGGCATCTTTACGGAACAGCTGCAGCGTGCCTTTAGAGCGGTTTTCATAGCTGATTCCGGTGTCTTGGCGTAACTGTCTCAGGCAATCGCGGCTATATTCGGCTACCCGCACCATCCGCTCTTTATTAATAGCATAGTGCTGCGCATTACAGTTTTTCAGCATTTGCGCCATCCACTGTAACTGCCACATACTGCCATCCAAATTCACGGCCAAAGGTGCATGATGCTGGAACATCCACTTCACGGCTTTAAATGGAATCCCCGGCGCTGCCCACGGCGTTGAATAGCCCGGTGAAACCTGTCCGGCATTCCCGAAGCTGGTTTCTTCCGCCGGCCCGGTTTGACGATCCAGCACCGTCACACTTGCACCCTGCTGCGCCAGATAATATGCGCTGGTCACCCCAATGACACCGCTTCCCAACACAATTACACGCATAGACTTGACCTCAAACACATTCCAGTTTATTTAACTAGTATATTTTCGGATCAATAGTGAATTTTGCTATTTTTAGTGGGTATTTTCAGATAATCCGCCCATTTTTTCAGGATATTTTTTGGAATAAAGGAATTTTTAGATGCGTAAATTAGACCGGATTGATCGCATGATTTTGGACATCCTGCAAAACAATGGCCGGATTGCGATTAGTGAGCTGGCGGCCAAGGTCAATTTATCCACCACGCCCTGCTCGGAACGGGTTAAACGGCTGGAACGCGATGGCATTATTATGGGCTATTATGCCCGCCTGAATCCTGAACTGGTGGACAAGAAACTGCTGGTATTTCTGGAGATTAAACTGTCGGCCAAATCGGGCGATGTGTTTGATCAGGTGGCGCGAGATCTGGTGGATATTCCGGAAGTGCTCGAGTGTCATCTGATTTCCGGCGAGTTTGATTATCTGGTTAAAGCACGGCTCAAAGAAATGAGCGCCTACCGGCGTTTACTTGGCGATTTACTGAAAAAATTGCCGGCCTCAGCCTCTTCACACAGTTATGTGGTAATGGAAGAAGTTAAAGAAAGTCTGTATTTAAATATTGAAGGCTGATGTTTCAGAGAGTCGATAGATCCGTCGATGTGATTAGGCGCATGGAAAATCCAGCCACCGGCTGATGAATACAGCATCAGCCGAATGGATTTTTTATATTAAGCCTGACAGGATACCAATGCACTATTTAAGTCAGCCACTACATTCGGCAACTGGGAAAACTGCTGAATACGGGCTTTTGGTGCAGCATGATCCAGCTCTTGCATCGTGCCATAACCATATTCGACCGCGACCGCTTCAATCCCGTTATGTCGCGCCCCCAGCACATCATATTCCCGGTCGCCGACCATAAGACATTGGCTGGCCTGCAGCTGTTCCTGCTCCAGAATATAGGCAATTAATTCATCTTTATGGGTCCGATCACCATTCAGCTCGCTGCCATAAATGCCGGTAAAATTCTGTTCCAGCTCAAAATGCTCCAGAATCTGCCGTGCATAAATGGTCGGCTTGGCCGTGGCTAAAAACAGCTGATAGCCCTGGAGTTTCAAGGTTTGCAAGGTTTCCGCCACAGTCGGATAAACCTTATTTTCATATAAACCGGTCACGGCAAAACGCTCGCGATAACCCATCAGTGCCTGTTCCGCCAGCACATCATTCGGTTCAACCTGTAAAATTTTTGCCAGTGAAGCTTTCAGTGGCGGACCAATAATCCAGTCAATATTTTCAGATTCTGGTAGTGGATGACCAATTTTTGCCAGTCCATAACGCGCCGAGGTGGTAATACCCACTTTTGGATCGGTCAGGGTGCCATCCAAATCAATCAGCAGATGTTTAATCATGAATTTTTCTCCCCCTTCGACCGTGAAATACACTCGAGACTTGATTCAAAGTTGCCTATACTAACGTAAATTCATGATTGAAGGATATGGATGTGCGTCCAACGGTACTTTGCTTTTCTGGTTTAGATCCCTCTGGGGGCGCGGGCTTACAGGCTGATATTGAAGCGATTGGTCAAAGTGGCGCACATGCGGCCATTGCCTGTACCGCCCTCACGGTGCAAAACTCGCAGCAGGTGTTTGGCTTTGAAGCCACTTCCAAAGCATTGCTACTGGCCCAGGCCAATGCCGTGGTGAACGATCTGCCAATTCGCTGTGTTAAATCGGGAATGCTCGGCACCACCGACAATATTGCAGCGCTGGCAGATTTCTTGAGAGAACATCCGGACTATTACTATGTGCTGGACCCGGTTCTGGTCGCCAACAGCGGTGGCTCTCTGGGTGATCAGGCGACTTTGGTCAAGGCCTTTGTCGAGCTGATTCCACTGGCAACCTTACTGACCCCGAATACGGTAGAACTGCGTGCCCTGACCGGTGAAGATGATCTGGAACTGGCCACCCAGAAACTGTTTGCGATGGGTGCCAAGGCAGTTTTGGTTAAAGGCGGCCATGAAGATACCCCGGATCACATCCGCAATGCTTTATATATAGATGGTGAACTGATTTCAGAAACCCGTTGCCCGCGTTTAGAAGGCGAATACCACGGTTCGGGCTGCTCGCTGGCCAGCTTTATTGCCGGCCGTTTAGCACTAGGTGATGAACTGCAAGCCGCTGTGAATTATGCTGAAACCTGGCTGTTTGGGGTACTAAAACAGGCAGAAAGTCCGGTACCGAATGGTCAGAAGATTCCAAAACGCTTTTAATCCTTAATATAAAAAATACCTGCTATAAAAAATACCTGCCCCATGGCAGGTATTTTTTCGACCTGAATCTGAAGCCCTTTAATCCGGCATATCATCCAGCTGCTGCGGTTCGGCTCGCGGCTGGGTATTCATCCGGTGCCGGAACGAGGCGGAACGTTCATAAGCCTGTTTACGTACCCGCATAATTGAACCCAAAGGTTGATGCGCCTGCACGCCATGCCACGGGTTAAACGACAACACATCATCGGCATAAACCCGCCGCTCCGGACTATAGCTGTCCTGTTTGGGAAAATGCAAAGTGCCAATGGTCTGATGCGCAGATTCTTCTTCCGGCCATAATACCGAGGCATCTTCAATGGGCATCCGTTCCAGACTGGTACATAATTGCGCACGCAATACATAATCGGCGCTATGGTGCTTAAAGAAATCCCGAACCAGATCGCGGATGCTGGAGTCATGACTAATCTGCATTGGAATATTGGTCAGCTGACGTACCGAGGTCGATTCCGGCGCCACACTGATTTTTGCCATATAGTCGCCATAACGCAGTGCAGCCATGGTGTGATAGGTTTCACCGAGAATATGGTTCTGACTGCGCGCCCAGCCTTTTAAAGTTACCGGTACTTCTAAACCGGCTTTATCCACCAGTGCATTTAAACTGCGCGCCATACTGCGCATGCCTTTTAACATCGGATCGGGCGCCTGTTCCGCGCGTGTCACCAGGGGCAGCATCTGCTGGTATTTACGCAGCGTGCCAAAGGCCAGCACCGGAATATTCACCATCAGAATATCCTGGTTTTTACCATCACTCGGATCATCGGCCAGTAAGCGTGCGCCCGGCACATTCAAGATTTTTAAGGCAAAGCCATGCGGTACTGGCACCTGGTCACTGCGTAAATCTCCCGGCGCAGCCGATAAACGCACCATCACATCATAATGTCCTGGCTCGGCAAAAATTCCCTGCGCCAAATGCGGCGGCAACACCGGCACGGTCAAAATACCTTTCAGAAATGCATGTGATTTGGCATGCGCATCGCGGACTGCATGGCGATGCTTGTCAAACACCTGTTGTCGGGCTTGGGCCATATGCTCGATAATATCTTCAATCAAGCGGCTTTCATTCGGCTGTTCCTGTTCAACCTGCGGGGTATACGGTAGATACGGCTCTGACATCGTGAACGCTCCTGTTCCGGCCTGAACATCTGGCAAAAATTGGCTAATATCCACCAATCTAGCAAGCTGAGAGCCAGAAAAATATAGTGCTTATTCAACAGTTCAGGAGAGTTTGGTAAGCGTAGACGACTCAGCTCAACACGATACTTGGGTTCAGTCTTGATGATGTCTGGATTTAAGCTGCGCCACATGCGCGCGCCGGGTTTGCCAGGACGGGTCCAGTACTTCTTTTTCCAGTCGTAATTGCAAACGTTTTAAGCGCATGGCGGAGATGACTTCGGTCTGGAACTCCTGTACGTAATTTACCCAGCCTGTCCCTTGAAATACCTGCTTTGGCATCTCTGTTTTAAATTCGCAGCCCGGCATAAATACCACTATTGAATGTAAATGTTCCGGCTCCAGCAGATCAGCCAGCAAATGACTCAACACCTGAGTATGTTTGTAATTCTGATGCAAGGGATTCTGGAATTTATAACTCTTTTTATAAATTTTCTGGGTCCACATTTTTTGCCGCGCACTGCCAAAAATCCAGCCCTTATAGTTTTTGCTTTCTATCACAAAGACGCCAAAAGGACTTAATAGCACATGATCAATTTGTGTGGTGCCACCATCCTGATCGGGCAAGGTCAAATCATTAAGTAAAATATAACGCTCATCCAGATGTTGCTTGGCCTGTCGCTGAACAGCCCACTCCCCGATTTTGCCTTTTAAGTCCGGCAGGAACACCCGCAGCAGGCTCAAGCCCAGCAGAACCAGCAACAGCCACCACAGCTGTGAAATCAACATACTCAAAATATTTACATCATGCATTTCGGTTTTATTTTAATGGTGATGATCTTGACCCGACTCTAGCATAAAACGGTGTTTCATTCAGGAATGATAATGCTGGTTTAATTTTCGTTATCAGGTGGATACAGAAAGATTCTATCTACCTGAAGATGTTCAATCTGGTGATCTATTTTTTAATCAACGGATGCTTACTGATTTAAGCTGTTTATTGGCCTGCTGTGGGCGATGCAACACCACAGATTATCCGTATTTATTTTTGCTGTTGTTCCAGTTTTAACAGAATCTCTTTATTGTCTAGTCCACCGGCAAAACCAACCAGTTTACCGCCGCTGCCAATCACCCGATGACAGGGTGCAATAATTGAAATTGGATTTTGGCCATTGGCCGCACCGACAGCCCGTACCGCTTTGGGACTGCCGACCTGCTCAGCAATTTGCCGATAACTGCGGGTTTCGCCAAAAGGAATATTCAGCAGTGCCTGCCAAACTTTTTTCTGAAATTCTGTGCCTTCAAAATCTAAAGGCAGTTCAAAAGTCTGACGCTGGCCCTGAAAATATTCATTCAGCTGTTGTTGCGCATCCAGCAAAATCGGATGATCCAGCTGCTCTACCAGCTCGGCCTGCCGGACCCGTTTGGGATTTTCATTGTCCCAGATCACGGCGACCAGCGTGCTGTCTGTGGCCACCAGTTTTAAACGCCCGACCGGAGAAGGCATATACATAAATGCAAGTTTCATCTCCTTCTCCTGTTCAGTTTAGTCTAGCTTGATTATGCCGATGAAAGTTTCATCAGCACAAGACCGGAAATAATTAACACTGCCGCCAGCATACGCATGGCCGATGCCGGCTCGCCCAGTACAAAAATACCCACCAGAAAAGAACCGACCGCACCAATTCCGGTCCAGATGGTATAGGCCGTGCCCAGCGGCAAACTACGCATGGCATAGGCCAGCAGGCCAAAACTGAGCACCATAAAGAAAATGGTCAGAATGCTTGGGGTAAGCTTGGTAAAACCGTCTGAAAGCTTCATAAAATAAGCCCAGACAATTTCAAAAATACCGGCAAAAATTAATACGATCCAGGCCATCACGCCCTCCTCCATTATTCAGATAGAGTCAGGCCGTCCTGACGATTTTTCTTAAAGACAGCACCTTTAAGGGAGGTCGTTCCTCCAGAATTACGGTATCAGTATAGCAAAAATCCGCCGCCTGCCAGTAAAACACCGTTGGAGGGGAATGACCTTCAGCTCAAGAGGGACTAAAAATCACAACCCAGATAATGCGATTCAAACTTTTTCACTTGAGTGAATAAATTGCTTGCTGGGGCATACGTCGTTTCTCCAGCAAGCAAAAGGATGAACCAAAGCCCATCCGGTGTATGGATAAATGCTTTAAAACTTCAACCGTAATCCGGCACCATATTGCCAGCCCTGTTCCGACTCCGTCGCATCCTGCTGAGCTGTCTGGGCCAGCCCTTTGTGATAGCCATAGGCCACATCTACAAACGGCATGACTTTTTTGCTGATTTCATAACGCATCTGTAGTCCGGTCTGCAGCTGGTTTAAACCGGTTTTCTGCGCCTGCGCCGATTCATCTGAAAGTACCAGCTTGGCCTGCAAATAAGGTGCCAGAATCAGTTTCTGGGTCAGCAAAAAATCCCGCTCAGTATCCAGACTCAGCTGCACCTGCTGATCTTCGGCAAGGGACAGATAGGCCTCGGTTTCAAAGAAATACGGCGCTAGCCCATGCAGGCCAACCACACCACGCCATTGCTGTGCCGAAGTCTGATCCTCCTGCTGATAGGCTACACCAGCCTGGATATCCCAAAAATCAGAAATCATCCGGCTATATAAAACCTGTGTCTCATATTCAACTTGTTGCGACTCGGCCTGCTCGGTATGCAGTTTGAAAAACAGCTTGTTCTCATCAGTTCCGATCCGGCTTTCCAGCTCGGACTGCCATACTCCGCGTCCACCCGCATGCTGCATCCATTTCGATTCCAGCATACTGGACTGATACCACTGCCCGCCATGCTCCTGCCGGTGATCATGCGTTGTTGCCCTTGCAGCCTTCTCCACCAGATGAGGCATGCTCATGAGCTGATGTTGCTGATGTTGCTGATGTTGCTGATGTTGCTGATGTTGCTGATGTTGCTGATGTTGCTGATGTTGCTGATGTT
>NZ_KI530754.1:763906-798906 GCF_000488255.1 Acinetobacter indicus CIP 110367
GCTGATGTTGCTGATGTTGCTGATGTTGCTGATGTTGCTGATGTTGCTGATGTTGCTGATGTTGCTGATGTTGCTGATGTTCAGCCTGCATCATCTGCTCGTGTTGTGCATGCATATCGACAGATTTTACTGACGTCTGCGGTACAACTTCATGTTCTGCAGCGTGAGAAGATGGGTGCTGTGTCTGCGCCGATAACATCGGTGTCGCAAACAGCATGGCACTCAGCAGATTGAAACGGGCAAAATTAGTGATGTGCATGTGTATCTCCCGAAGACTGAACAGCAGCTGGCAGCGCAGATGGAGCTGCGGGTAATGAAGCCGTCTGCTCTGGCATCACCTGTGCCACCACTAACTTATTCATCATGCCCGAACTCATGTGATACAGCAGATGACAATGGATTGCCCATTCCCCCAGCTCATCGGCGGTCAATAACGCGCTCACGGTTTTTCCAGGCGGTACAATCAGGGTATGTTTATTTGGCAGGTCGGCAGCGGCCTGGCCATTTTCCAGCTGCATAAACATGCCATGCAAATGCATCGGATGCGCCATCATGCTGTCATTGATAAATTTCAGCCGAATCCGTTCGCCATAGGCCACCTGCAACGGTTCAGCCTCGCTAAATTTCTTGCCATTGATGGTCCAGATATAACGTTCCATCGTGCCGCCCAAACGAATCACCAGCTCTTGCACCGGCGCGCGCGTATCCGGCTGCGGCTTTAAGGCTTTTAAGTCCGCATAGCGAAGTGCTTTATGTCCGGCGGGTGTTGAGGCATTGGCCCAACCTTGAGGGACCGAACTGGCCGAAGATTTTGACTGCGCCTGCGTTGCATGCGATGAATGCACTGCAGGATGATCTTCGGCTACCGTTAAAGATTCAGTCTCTTTAATGGCAGCATGCGTCATCGCTGGATGCTGCAGGGTCGAAGATGTGGATGACGCACTATGTACCGCATGTGGCTCAGTACTTTCTGCACCATGAGCAGCATGTCCCATATCTTCCATGGTCAATACCGCACGTGGTCGTGCGGTTGGCATGTGCAGTGGCGGTGGTTGCATGCCCTGTTGCAATAAACTACCAATGGCAAAGCCTGAACGGTCAATTGATTCTGCTTCAATCTGGTAATGGCCGGCTTTTGGTTCCACCAGTACATCATAGGTTTCTGCTGTCCCGATTCGGAACTCATCTACAGGCACCGGCTGGACCGGCTGGCCATCAGCGCTGATGACGGTCATTTTGAGCTGCGGAATGCGTACATCAAAAAACGACATGGCCGAGGCATTAATATAACGTAAACGCACTTTTTCATTCGGTCGGAACAGCCCAGTCCAGGCCTGTTCCGGTGTTTTGCCATTGATTAAAAACTGATAACCGGTGACATCCGACAAATCGGTTCTAAGCATACGCATCTGGTTCCACATGGAACGTTGCTGCCAGGTCTGTTTCAGGCCCTGCTGTTTCACCTGCTGCAACACATCGGCCAGGGTTTCACGCTGGTTCTGATAATACTCGGCCGACTTTTTCAGATTATTTAAAATCGTGTCGCTGGAAGATGCGTGAAAATCGGACAGCATCACCACATAATCCCGCTCGGCCTGCTCATGCGCAGCCACAGGCTGTTTGCCTTTGGGATAAATGACTAGCGGGCCATATAGCCCATCCTGCTCCTGACCTTTGGAATGGGCGTGATACCAGTAGGTGCCCTGCTGCCGTAGCTGAAAGCGATAAGTAAAATGTCCCTTCGGCGCAATGCCCTGAAAGCCGTTAAAGCCCGGCACGCCATCCATTACACCCGGCAATAACAGACCATGCCAGTGAATGGAAGAATCGCGATTTTGAAGCTGGTTATGCACATGAATCACCGCTTCATCACCTTCCTCAAATTCAAGCAAGGGGGCTGTGAATTGGCCATTCACACTTATTTTTTTGACAGTTTTTCCGGTCAGCTTGACCGGCTGCTCATCAATATACAGATGATATTCTCGGACTGCGGCCATCGCCCAGGACGATGCGCACAGACATAAGCCAAGCACGATGGCCTGACGCAATTGAATTGACATGATTTATCCTTAAAACAATAAAAAAAGAAAAGTTTTTAAAGTCAGGATAAGGTTTTCGGTGGACGCAGGATTTCCTGCCAGTAGCCGGGTAAATGCTGGGCATGATAGAGATGAAAGTGCGGCTCAGGCTCAAAGGTCGGGCTTGCCTGTTCCAGCGCAGGGAAAGTAATCTTGAGATAGCTCAAACCCGGCTGGCAATGTAGGGGTGGACAATCCTGACAGTTTAAATGCTGCTCTGGATGATGTACCTGCTCGCAGTCGGGTAACTGTGCAGATGGACTGACGCCATGATGGCTTGGGTGATGCTGTTCTACAGGAGAATCTGCCTTTTCAGCATGACAAGGAGCAGGTGATGAAAGGGATGATTTCACACTGGTGATCATGGCAGAGTTGGACAGTTGCATGTCCGCATGCGCTGGTTGTACAACAGCCAGCACAAGACTGCTCCATCCCATGACAAATGCCATCAGATAGCTGAACTACACCGGTTGTCTGCGCTGTGTATGCAACAGGATTTCCTCACCCCATAAGACCAAACCCCAGCGTTGAAGCTGCTTAAAACAGCTAAACGCCTGTGCAAACCAGCATAGAGAAATTCACAGTTATACACAATACTTTAAATTTTAAATTGCTGCTGCCGGGAAGATTGTTTTGCATATCAATAAAACAATAAAGTTATTTATTGTGCAGTATAACTCTTAAGCAGAGCTGAATAAAAAAGCAGGAATTTTAGGGCTTTTGCTCAAATAAAAAGGACTCATTTGAGTCCTTTTTATACATTTTATGTCTAATTGGTAAACGATTGATGTACAACTGTTTATAAATTAATCCGGTTATCCATACTGTTATCAACATAGATATCCATAGAGTTAATCACAAAGTTATCCACAGGATGCGGATAACTTATCCAGTTTTATTAGGTATTCACGGCACCGACTTTGGCCAGCTCGGCACGCATCTCATCAATCACAGCTTTATAATCCGGTTTGCCAAAAATCGCTGAACCGGCCACAAACATATCGGCACCGGCTTCGGCAATTTCACGGATATTGGCCGGGCCAACGCCACCATCAACCTCAAGGCGAATATCACGGCCTGAGGAATCAATGATCTGACGCGCCTGACGTAATTTTTCCAGGGTCATAGGAATAAATTTCTGGCCACCAAAGCCCGGGTTCACACTCATCAATAAAATCTGGTCGACTTTATCCAGCACATAATCCAGATAATGCAGCGGCGTTGCCGGGTTAAAAACCAGACCCGCCTTGGCACCGCCCGATTTGATCAGTTGCAGCGAACGGTCAATATGGTCCGAAGCTTCCGGGTGGAAGGTAATAATATCGGCACCGGCTTCCAAGAAGTCGCCAATCATGCGATCCACCGGAGAGACCATTAAATGCACATCAATTGGCGCCTGAATCCCATAATTTTTCAGGGCCTTACATACGCCTGCACCAAAGGTGAGGTTGGGTACATAGTGATTGTCCATGACATCAAAGTGGACAACATCAGCACCGGCTTCAAGCACTTTTTCTACCTCTTCCCCTAAACGGGCAAAGTCTGCAGAAAGAATAGAAGGCGCAATTAAATATGGCTTGGACATGGGAGACCCTGGCTAAGTATTTGAGTGACTGCGCCATTATAACAAATTGTCCCCGGCTCTGGGGCGGCAGATGGCCACCTGCGGCAAGATTGCAAATCTGCAACGCTGTGTTGCAACACGCGGCTTTGTCTGGGCGCTCTTTTCTCTTAGGCTTAAGGCTTACTGAACAGGATTTTTCATGAAACGTTATAGTCATATTGCCACCACACAAGCGGCCCGTCTGGCCAAACGCCTGGGTAACCACTGGAAACACAAATTTGAAGTACAGGAAACAGCACAGGAACTGCGTATTTTGATGCCGAGCGCGACCATTGTGTTACAGCCTCAGCCTGATGCGCTCTATACCGAAATTATTGCTTTAGATGAACACACCGACCTGAACCGGCTGGAACAGGTGGTGCTGGATCATCTGCAACGCATGGGACAGGAACAGTTAAGTGCTGACTGGCAGCAGGTCGATTAAACCTGCTTAGATCTGCTCATTTTGCTTCAGCAGATTGCTTGGCTTCAAAGGCCTTCACCGCCTCAATACGCTCCTGTGTGGCCGGATGGCTTTGCAGGAAATCCCAGACTGATGTGCCCTGCTCGCTTTCGCCGCTTTCATCCGCCAGCCGTTGTAACAGGTTGGCATAATGGATGGTTGGCACCTGCTTGTGCTGCATGGTGGTTAAGGCATAATGATCGGCCTCGGCTTCAAAATTACGCGAATAACTGGCACCCACCAAAGCCAGAGGTAGACTGGTCATTAAATCGGAGCCATCACCAGTAATCGCAATCAGGATGACCCCAAAGCCTAAACTGGCCAGCGCCTGTTGCAGACTGTGCCGCTCGACCAGATGACCCTGCTCATGTGCCAGCACCCCCAGAATTTCCCGGTCATCCTGTGCCAGTTCAACCAGTTCATCGGTCAGAATAATAGTATTGTTGGGAATCGCCACCGCATTGGCACCCAACCGATTCCCTTCTCGAAACAGCAGTTTCGCCGGCCGGTCTTCTGCCACCAGAGCCTGATACTGCTGTAAAATCGCCAGCTGGCGCGCCGCACTTAAACGACTTGGACCCGTCATCTCCAGCACATAGTGTTCTGCTTCATTACCGACACTGTTCAGTGTAGTTTCCGGTAACTGATTGGCCACCACATTTGCTGCCCACGGAATGCCCCACTTCACTGTGGCAAAGGCCAGCGCCACAATAAAAATGGTGCTAAACAGAATCAGGCTGGGGGTACGCTCCAGCTTCCAGATTGACTGATAGATATTCTTTTGCTTCAGCTGAAACCAGTCCGGTAAAGGCTGCTTGAACTCCAGACGTGCATCATCCTGGAGTTCAATCACCGGCTGGATACGGCCCAATGCGCCTATCAGCAGCATGTCCTGATAACAATAACGGCGCTGCAAGGCAAAGTTTTCACCATACTGGACCCAGATACTGTCTGCATCGGCTGCCAATACCTGAGCAGTATAAGGCTTGGCACTCTGACCATCATAAAACACGGCTTCAACCGTCATCTGTTGCATCAGTGCTTTCCTTATAAAGACACATCAATATCAAAGATATCGCTGATTTCTTCCGCAATCGCGCTTGGATCACCCTGTAACTGGTTCATCAGCAGGTCCGGATCATTATTTAAATGCAGGCTTAAAGACTCCACCTGATAGCGATATAAACGGATTGCCGCCCACGGCGTCATAAGGCCAAGGGTTAAAATTTTCACAATCCAGTTGCTGAGCACAATCCAGGCATAGCGCCACTGGTTGCAACTGGTCTGAAACTGGCTACGACTGATGGTGGTATTGTTCCAGCTGGTCATAAAAATCCGCGCCAGCATTAATGGCCAGATGAATAAAGCCGCCAGCAAATAGATGCCCATAAAAATCCAGACATACTGCACCGCACTCAGACTCGAAAAATCGGCCAGCAAGGCCAGTACTAGTGCTGCCGCTCCCAACATGCCGATAAACAGAAACAGCGGCACATACATGGCGCGCATATAGGCCGGCCAGTCGGCCTGCAATTTAAACTGCAATTGCCCTGCAAAGAGATGATCGAGGCAATAACGCTTATACAGCCAGATCAGCACCGGGAAAAATACGCCCAGGGTCAAGATATACACCAGAATCCCTTTTAAAAATTCGATATAGGCTTTCTTGCTAGTGCCGGAAAAGAAAAAGCGGCTGTTACCAAATTTACTGTTACGTGCATTAAAGCGGAGGGTGGCCCGAATCAGCCAGGGTACCGCCAGATACAGGATTAGTACCCCAATCAGGGTGGCGCGTACCGAGTAGTTGGATAACAGCGAAATGGCCAGATACAGGCCAATTGCAATCAGCCGGCCAATTAAGATCTTGCTCGGCACACCGGTAAAGTCAAAACGGCGCTGGATAAATTCGGTATTGCCATAAAAATAGCGCAAGCGGCGTACTTTGGCCCACGGCGCATACAGTCCCAGCGTGACAATAATCAATAGAATATTGACAATCCAGATGCCGAAATATTCCATGGCAGTGCCATAAAAATGAAAAGGGTGGCGCTGTCCAAGCAGCTGCGGTTCAGGTGAATCAACGACAAGCGCTGGCGGCAGGTGGGTCTGTTCCTCTGCGGTAAAAGTCGGATGTATATCTTGGTTTTGCATATCAGGCCTTATAATTATTTTTTAAAATAAAGACACGGTTAAAAATTAAAAAACAAAAAATCACAGACCGCCTTCACCCTGCAACAGGTCAAAAGCGGTGTTCTGCGCGATGGATTATATTAGGATTGTAATTGAACTGCATGAAATTGCAGATGATCATCGATAAAACTTTGAATAAAGTAATAACCATGATCATAGCCAGCATGTTCACGTAAGCTCAGCGGCTGTCCGGCCTGCGCACAGGCGGCCTGGAACAGCGCCGGATTCAGCTGGCTATAGAACTGATCCTGCAAGCCCTGATCAATTAGAATATCGGCAAATTGCTTGCCTTTTTGCTGGACCAGTGCGGTGGCATCATGCGCTTGCCAGCCTTGACGATCATCGCCTAAATAGGCACTAAAAGCTTTCTCTCCCCACGGGCACTGGCTTGGTGCACAAATTGGTGCAAAGGCAGAAACTGATTTAAATTTTTCCGGATATTTAAAGGCTAGCGTTAACGCACCATGGCCGCCCATACTGTGGCCGAAAATACCAATGCTGTCGGTTTGCACCGCAAACTGTTCACACACCAGCGCATACAGCTCTTCTGCAACAAACTGTTCCATCTGGTAATGCGCTGCCCAGGGTGCCTGGGTTGCATTAATATAAAAACCTGCACCCTGCCCAATATCCCAGTGATCACCCTGTGCCACCTGCTCACCGCGGGGTGAAGTGTCCGGGCTAATCAGAATAAAGCCCAACTGTGCCGCCAGACGCTGGGCATGCGCTTTAATTGCAAAAGTTTCTTCGGTACAGGTTAAACCCGCCAGGTAAAAAAGCGCCGGACAGTCCTGACCGGCCAAGGCTTGTGCCGGCAGAAAAATACCAAAACGGCTTTCCCCGTTTAAGCTGCTGGAATTAAAACGGTAAATTCGCTGTTCGCCATCAAAGCATCGATTGTTCTGTATTAATTCCATCGTCTTATCCTGTTTTAAGGGCTGTCTAAAGTTAAAGGCATTTCATTTGGCTGCGCCACCATGGCTTGCGGGAATAAACGCTGCTCCAGTTGCGGCAACATCAGCTGCATGTTCTTGCCCATCGACCATTGCGGTTCAGATGGTTCAAAACCTTGTGCCTGCTCCCATTTTGCCACGGTCAGCTTGGCCTGTGCAAAAGCCTCGGCAAAGCTGTTATTTTCACGCATGGCCTGATCAAAGAAAGCCCGGCCAAAATAGGTATAATCGGCTTCGTTGGAACAGCCGAATGAAGCGCGATCTGCGGCCGATGCGGTAATTACCAAAGTATTGTCATTTTGCAGGGCCGAAACAAAACTGCCCGAATAACAGGCCGAGATCACAATTACGCGCCAGCGGATACCGGATTTATCCAGCGCATCGCGCAGCCATTTTGGATCAACCTGTTGCAGTTCCAGCGGCGCATTTTCCATTTCAAACTGGTTCGGCAAGCCATGTGAAGTCATGTATAAAAACAGCACATCGCTTTCCGGATTCATCTGCTGGCCTATACGGCGCAGTGCCAGTTCCATACTGGTGCGTGAGGCAATCGGGGTGACATTGCGTGTCATCGGGTTATTGACCAGAATCATCGAGCGGCCAAAAGTGCCAAAGCGGGTATCGAACTGTTCCCGAATCCGCTCGACTTCGGACATAAACACATCCTGATAACTGGCCCCGGCCACGCCCAGAAAATACCAGTGTGATTGTGCAAATTCACCATACTGAATCTTCTCCAGCGCCTGATTCAGTATCTTGCTTTGTGCATAAAAGGCTTCTTCGCTAAACGTCGGCGGGACCTCTTCCACCTTCCAGATTGGCTGGCTCTTGACCGACATCTGCCACACCACCAGGGTAAACAGCGTGGCCAGAACAATCAGCGCACGTTCCCACCACGGCCATTTCAGTTCACGGGAAAATACCCAGACCACCGCCAGACTCTGCCAGACAAACAGCACCATGAAAATCAGTGGCAGATAGTCATAGAACACATAGGGTAACACATCAATCATGCCCAGATATTGGATCAGGCTTTGCAATAAGGCGATGTGAGTATCTAACACCAGCCACAGTAAAGCCGGCACCAGCATGAGGCGTGGATTATTAACGCGCTGGGACAGGAAAATCCCGACAATTAAGGCAATAAACGGCCACAAGGCATAACTGACCAGACCTTGCGGGTTAAAATCACCGGTTTCACCGGCACTGAGCCAGCTAAATAAAGTATTGGCCAGACCGCCTAAAATGCCCCAGAAAATCAGTTGCAGAATGGAAGGACGGACAATCTGTAAAGATCGGCGCGAACCAAAAAATAACCACATCCCTGCTGTTTGGTTGCTTTTAAAATCATGCCAAAAATTGATGGAGGGTTTAAAGTCGATCATAAGATTGTCGTTAGCAGTGGCTCGCTTTGTGCAGACTTAGTTTATGCCTGATGTCATAATTATCAATGCTCTTTTTTAACTATATAACAAATCTTTGCCCAGTTTTGAAGCGATTACCCGTTTACTTTGGTCGCGTCCTGCTGGAAGTAGGCATCGAAGCGGCAGGCATCTCCGGTCCATTGATGATCCGGTGTTTGCCCGGCCAGATATACCGCCAGACGTGGTCGCTTAACCACCACACGTTTGGCGATTTTTTGCGCCAGCGGTAGCAAGGCATCGCCCAAATCCATTTCACCATGTTCCGGCAATAACAAATGCAGCAGCTGCATCTGCTTTTTGACTTGTGCCTGTTTTTTTACCGCCTGCTGGTTCTGGTCACGCTGTGGAAACATCGGATCCAGATACACCACATCAACAGCCTGCCCTGCTTCTGCCTGCGCTTTTAAGTAATCAGCCGAATCAGAAAAGACCAAGTGGATGCGTGCGGCAACCTTGCTTAAAAACGGGTCCTGTAGGGCGCGCTGGTAGCTGTCTTCCAATAAACTAAACAGAATCGGATGCCGTTCTACCAGCGTTACTTCAGCCCCCAAATGCGCCATCAGCAAACTGTCATGGCCCAGACCTGCAGTTGCATCAATCAGCTGCGGTTTTTCCGCCAGGTTACAGGCACGGGCCAGCATTTCTGACTTTAATGACGCGCGTTTTAAACGCGGAATTTCAGCCTGCCAGTCTGGCTGCATTTTCATGCCCAGCGCACATAGCCACAGGCCATCGGCATCAACGCACAGCGCCATGTCTGGATGCAGTCTTAAAAAACGTGCATTCAGTTTGTCGATGACATCAATTTGAAGGGTAACCCCACGTGAAGAAAGCACAGCCTGATAGTGCTGTGCTTTCTCAAAAAATGCGGGTTCGGTATAGCAGCGAAGTTCGCTTACCATAAGGTCCAGCCTGTATATGCAAAGAGTAAAATCAGAAGGCCTGACACAATACGATACCAGGCAAAAATCATAAAGTCGCGTTTGGCCACATACGCCACCAGCGCGCGAATTAAGATTAATGCGGAGATAAAGGAAACAATAATTCCGACGCTCAGTACGGTCCAGTCCTGCGTGGTCTGGAAGACATCATAACTTTGATATAAATCCAGCAAGCCTGCGCCAATAATCACCGGAATTCCCAGAAAGAACGAGAATTCTGTCGCCGCTTTACGTGATACGCCCAGGAACATCGCCCCAATAATGGTCGCGCCCGAACGTGAAGTGCCCGGAATTAAAGACAGTACCTGAATCAGACCAATCCAGATCGCATCTTTATAGGTCAGGTCTTCAACTTCCTGCGCCCGTACTTGAGGTGGATGCTTCTCAATCCAGATAATGATCAGACCACCAATAATCAGGCCAATAGCCACGGCGATATCATTAAACAACATCGCTTTCACGGTTTGCCCGAAAGTCAAACCAATCAGAATAATCGGCAGCGAGGCCAGAATCAGGCCAAAGCCCAGACGGCGTCCAGTTTCTTCGCCGGTGAACATGCCGGTGGCTGCGCCCCAAAGCCGGGTCCAGTATTCATAAATCACTGCTGCAATTGCCCCCATTTGAATGGCAATTACAAAAACATCACTTTTTTCTTTGGTCCAGAAGTTCATCAGTTCTGAAGCCAAAATTAAATGGCCGGTACTGGAAATTGGTAAGAATTCTGTGATTCCTTCAACAATTCCCATAATTGCCGCTTTCAGCAGCAGTAAAAAATCCATAGAAAATCCTAGTTATGATTTGCCTTGTTCTGGAATTTTTTTCCAAGCATTATCCCGCAAATACACTGGTAATGCGTATTCCGCACTGACCCATGCTTCACGTTGGGCCAATACGCGTGCAATGGTAGCAATATCTTGCGCCGTTGCACTTAAGTCTTTGTATTGTGTTTGTGCTTGTTGCAATAAGGTTGAACCTGAGCCCACCAATGGGAACTGCGCTACGGCCGCCGCATCACTATAGCCCAATAACTGTTCTTCGCTCACTGGCTGCATAATGCCTTCTGCATCTAACTGGAAACTGGCGATATAGACTTCATTCATCCGCGCATCCAGCACTGCCGTTACCGCGCTTAAACCTGCCAGCCGATAAGCCGCTTGCGCCAGTGCCTGCAAGGTCGATACCGGAATGACCGGTAAATCATGTGACCAGGCCAGTGCCTGTGCCACCGCGGCATTAATCCGCACGCCACTGAATGAGCCCGGGCCACGGCTAAAGGCCACTGCGGTTAAATCGGCAGTGGCCGTTTCGGTCTGAGCAAAACCTTGCTCAATCATCGGGAGAATGGTTTGGGTTTGTGCCTTGGCGCGCTCATCCAACTGAAAAAACAGTTCCTGCGTGTCATTTACAATCGAAACGGAACACTGCTCATTGGCAGTTTCCAATGCCAGTAACTTCATGCACAACCTTAAAATTAAATTTTAAAAACTGGCCGCTATCATACTCCACTCCTAGACACTAGGCGAGAACTTCACCGGCTTTCACACAGAAAAAAAGCCAGTTTCAAACTGGCTTTTAGGTATCTTAAAATTCAACTTTTTCCAACTGCTGGAAATGCTGGAAGTGCTCGGCATAATGTAAGGCGCTTAGTTTCAGGCGGGCTGCCCCTGCTTCATCCAGGGTTTTTACAATCTTGCCGGGAGAACCCATCACCACCGAATTATCAGGGATGACTTTGCCCTCTGGAATCAGCGCATTGGCGCCAATAATACAGTTTTTCCCAATCACGGCATGATTCAGCACCACCGCATTAATACCAATCAGACTGTTATCGCCGATGGTACAGCCATGCAGCATGGCCTGATGACCAATGGTGACATAGTTACCAATTTGCATCTCAATGCCCGCATCGGTATGCAGCACTGCATTTTCCTGGACATTGCTAAAATCTCCAAGGCGAATCAGGCTGTTATCGCCACGCACCACCGCACCAAACCAGATACTCACCTGCCGGCCCAGCTCGACCTGACCAATAACCGTTGCGGTTTCGGCCACCCAACCATCCCATGGTTGATGTAATGCTTTTGGGGCAATGCCCTGAAATTTATACAACATTAAAATTCCCTATTTAGATGATTTAAATCGAAACGTCGGTGAATTCAGTAAAAATGGCCATTCTTTTTGATAATCCAGCCCATACTGAAATAAAGCCACCAGCATCCGTGCGGTTAATCCCCAGACAATCTCATTTTCAACACGCATACTGGGAAAATATAAGGACTGATGGGCATAGCGTACCTCATATGGCACGGGCGGCGCTTCCATCAGATTTTTTAAAGAGGCGAAAAAAATACGGTCAATTTCGGTCGGTTGCGCTGACAGCTGCACCTCGGGTGGAATCAGGCCGACAATGGGTTTGACCAGCATGCCATTACGCGATTTTTGCATTGGCAAATCGCCAATCAGTTCCACATCAAAAGGATTCAGCGCAGTTTCTTCCTGTGCTTCGCGCAGTGCCACCACAATATTACTGGTATCCTGTGGATCGCGCTTGCCGCCCGGGAAAGACACCTCACCGGCATGGCTGTTTAAATAGGCCGAGCGGCGGGTCAGCAGGACTTTCGGCTGAGCTTCATCGGTAATCGCAATCAACACGGCCGCATGCGCCTCACGCATACTTCGCGAGAAGCGTAAGCGCTGTTGCAATTCCTGTGTCAATGAATGCTCTACCATCTTTTATTATCCTGATTGCCTGACTTTCATCATAGCTGAAATTCTGGGCAAAAGGATAGAAATGATGCCAAAGTTCATTTTTTCAGTTATGCTGATCAGCAACTTTATCGTTGATGCTGAATATGAACTTTTGCGGAACGTGTGGACATAAAACAACGGAAAAAATTCCTTTAGGCGATCATCAGTTACGCCGTGTTTGCAGCCATTGTGGCAGTATTCATTATGTGAATCCGAAAGTGATTTGCGGTGCTTTGGTGCTGTGGGAAGATCAGGTGTTATTATGCCGCCGTGCCATTGAACCGCGTTATGGACTCTGGACCCTACCTGCCGGTTATATGGAACTGTTTGAAACCATGGAACAAGGCGCGGCACGTGAAACCCGTGAAGAAGCAGAAGCGGAAATCGAGATTGAGCAGCTGTACTGCATGTACAACATTCCACGGATTGGCCAGATTTATGTGCTGTTTAAAGCGCAGCTGATTGAAGGTCAATTTGGGGCGGGTGAAGAAACTATTGAATCGCGTCTGTTTAGCGAAGATGAAATTCCATGGGCAGAACTAGCCTTCCCAAGCGTGGAACATACCTTAAGACATTATTTTGAAGACCGCAAAAACCAGCATTTCCCGACTCATCTGGAAACCTTGGGTACGCGTTTGGATCATACTGGTTAACAATAAATATCCCCGCCAAGAAAAAGCCCATCCGTAGATGGGCTTTTGTATTTTAATGAATATATTGCTGTTACTGGATACGCACCTGTTCCGGGTTATAACAGTCCGCCACTTCGATGCTCACGGTTCCACCGGTGAGTTTAGCCAGTTCTTTATCGGCATCCGTAGCATTGTTGCTATCCTGATTGGTAAAAGTCTTGAGCTGCAAGGTATACAGGTTACTCCATGACACGGTATTGTTGCCGGAGAAGTCACTCAGGCTAATCCGGGTCGAGGTATGATTGACCAGATTACCCATATTCAGCCGCGCACCACCCACCACCATGGCCTGCTCGCCCTGGGTATTGTCAACCCGGGTATTCAGACCAATTACGGCACCATTCAGCTGGTTAAAGACCGGATTGGCCAGAATCATCCGCAGGGTAATCGCCTGATTGCTCAGATCGGTTGCTCCCAGCACACCAATACGATATTGCGTGACATTATTACTATCCACAATCTCTGGCGTGCTGCTATCTGTAGCGACTGCGCAGGTCCCCGACAGATCGGTTGCGGTCGGATTTGGGCCAATATCGGTACGGATATTGCCCTGCTCATCCAGCACAATCCCGAGCTTAATTGCTGGCGCGGCATTATTAGCAAAATTGAAATTCAGAGTGGCATATAACGGGAAAATATAACGCTCACCCAAGGCCACATTTTTCGCCGAAGTAAAAATCCGGTTATCCAGGAAATTCACCTGAAAATATTTATAGATATCCAGTGAGCCCTTAAACTGATCCGTGCCAATAGTCTGGGTCCAGCGGCCATATTCTTCCGGCTTTCCTGTCGGGAACTTGGTCAGGGTTTTATAAATGCCTTCGGTGCCGGCAATCATATAATCGTTATACAGTTTCCCCTGGGTCACGGTAAAATCTTCAGTCCGGTTACTGTTGATGCTAAAACGATAAGGCCCCTGGATCGTTTCATTCAGTGGATTAATCCAGTTATTTTGTGCCGCTGCGGTCATCAGTTCCGGACGGACACGTTTCAAGAAATCGGCCGTAATGGTCAATAACGGGTTTTCATTACTGGTCGACATGGTTCCACGCCACTGCATGCCATAACCGAAAGTATAACCCGAGCGATCGGTCATCAACTGGAACTGGCCAATCAGGTGTTTTAAGGTATTCGAGTTCTGTTTACAATCATCCTGATTACAGCCATATAAACCTTGTGGTAAGGTCGAACCCTCCACAGCCAGTACCGGATAGTTGGCCTGATAAGAGGCAGAGTTGGTCATATAAACCAGGGTTTTCAGCGCGTCAAAGGCCTGCGCATCACTGACGGTGCTCAAGTCAACCCAAGGACTTAACTTGCTGACATAGGCACCGGAACGGTAATCCTCTAGCGTCACCGACCCCAAAATATCATCCAGCTGTTCTTTTTTTAGCGCAGAAATGTAAAGTGGCTGCACATCACCGGCAATGGTTGGCCGCTCCTGGTTCTTGGAACTTTCAATTGATAAAGCCTGTAAAATACGTGTAATTGCCTGTGCCACTTGAACAGTTGAATCCGATGGGGTCAGTTCGGTTGCGGCCTGTCCGGTTAAGCCACGGGCAATATCCAGCAGGGTTAAACGCGGCAAGCTGGCACTGACCGAATTGGCCAGACCAATATCAGCTAGGCTTACTGTCCCCAGATTAATTGATTTTTCTGTTTTTTCCTGAATAAAGAAATGGACTTTATCACCGGCACTACATTTACCGGTGGCGGCATTGGTGGTTGGCGCAATCAGGGTAATATAGGTTTTGCTTGGATCACTGCTACAGGTGAAATTCAGGCCATCCACCGGATAATCCAGGGCAAACTCCACACAGTTTTGCCCGCTAACACAACTGCCATTAATTTCCGACACAATATTCGGCTCTGGAATGACATTGGCACTTTCACCACCACAGCCACTGAGTGCCATCATCAAGGCGGTACTGCTCAAGGCTAAAATATTTGATTTCTTCATCCTGATGTCTCATGTTTTTTATTGATCTAAGGCAATAATTTTCAATTGGCCCTGATTACTTAACTGGCGGTTTTCCATATCGATTGCCGATGCCAGCGGGGTTAAAAGAAGATAACGGGTTTGAGCCGGCAATTGAATCACCCCTTCCACCTGCTCATGTTGCAATAAGGTGGATTGAGTATCCTGGCTCTTGTAGCCGCCTGCACCTTCAATCACACAGCCTTGCGCATCCAGAAAAACGGCAAAAGGCCAGTAAAATGTAGGTTGCCGCGTTTTAGAAGCGTATGAATTCACCTGAAGATGGCGTAAATCTCCCTCCAGCTTCACCACCTCATAATCAAATTCATCTGTTAATGGTGCACGTGGCCAGAGATTGACGTCTTTCTGTACGGCCAGGGTCTTGGCATGTTTAATTTTTTTATTGTTAAAACAGGACTGGCCTAAACTGCTGATGGCATCGGCCTGTGCAATACGATAATAAGTCGATGACAGCACCATTGGCTTGACACTTTCTGGCTTGCGTTTCTTGAACAGGCGATCCAGCACCGATTGTCCGACTCCTTTTTCACGTTCTACCACCTGCACCCGGGTCGCACCACCGCCCAATTTACTGTCGACTACGCCTTCCGGCATCATATAAAAACGCTTTTTCCCCTCCAGGTTAAATTCACCGTGTTCCAGGTATTCATTATTGACGTACTGCTCCCCTTCCATTTCGGTAAAACCGGAAGATGAAGTACGGTCTGGTTGATCAGCTTGCACAGTCTTCAATACTTTCTGAGATTCAGTTTGCGGGATGACAGATGTAATCGTTGGAGATGATGAAGCTGGTACAGCTTTTGTGGTTGCCGATACAACTGGTGTGACGACAGGCTGTTCCACAACTGCTGTATCTGGTGTTTTTTGAGGGATACTTTCTGTGAGTTTCACCGTAGTGACTGGTTGAGCTGGTATCACAGATACGGTGCTAACTGTGGGTACGACTGCAACAGCAGGAGCTCTGACAGGTTCAGAAACGGGAATTTGCGCTTGCGGCTGCGCCGGATTCAAAGCAGACGATGCTCTACTTTGTGCCTGCGTTTTGTTTACCGGCACAGCTTCTTTTTTCGCGGCCGGCCGGGTTTCGGCCTTACGCTGTACCACCATCGGCCGGCCATCCGGGCCAATAATGGTATAAAACTCATTGGCATAACTTACACTGGCCGAGCCCAAAGACAGCGCCCAGAGTGAAGACTGGCAAATCAAGCCAGATAAACGCTTTATCACTTTTACCATCGTGTTCTATAGCTCAGACCTAAAATTGTAATGTTACTTGCGGTTTTGACATTCAGTCCCGCATACGGGTTCAGTAATAAGTTATTCACCCCTTCTTTGTTGGCTAGGCTACTGGTATTGGCTGGAATTTTATCCCGGCTTTGCAGGAAGCCAATCGATAAATCCAGGTCAGTGTCGGCATCAAAACGATAGCCCACGCCTAAACCAAATAAACGTGCATTATTAATGGGTACCATGGTATTACGTTTGTCATCTGGAATCGCACTGGTTCGTGGTTCATAACCGGCACGCAGCTTTAAACGGTCGGTAGCAGAATATTCAATCCCGATACCCCAACTCCACGGTGACTGGAAGCCCATCGGCAAGGCCAGTGAGCTGTCAGAGACATGTTCAGACAATAATTTGGCAATTTTCAGGGCAGAAATCTGGCGGTCAAATTCAAACTTGAACTTGTCCCAAGCAGCATAATCGGTCCAGCCGACATCAAAGTTCACCTGTAAATCTGGCATTACCTTGTATTTAATCCCGGCCTGGAAATGCGCTGGATATTCAAAATCCATCGCCACCAGCCCTGACTCACTGGCCGGAATATAGTTCGGGAAGCCTAAAATTGCCGCCAAAATTTGCCCGGTTGGGGAAGACATCAAGCCTTTAATCAGCTCACTCGGCGCCTTGGCATTATCAATATGATATTTACCTTTGAGTCGCATTTTGGCTGAACTTTGATAGACCATACCAAAGCTGAAATCTTCACGTGGTTCCCATAACACCCCGAGGTTATAGCTTGGGCTCAGACTTTGCTCGACGGCCAGATCCATTTGTCCAAAACGACCAAACGGATTCATGCCTTCCTGTGCGTTACAAATCCCCAGCAACAGAATATCGGTAATAATATCGGAGTTTTCTTTAAACGGGGTACAGACGACTTCATCAATCATCCGCAGCATCCCGATCAGGTCATTCGGGAAACGCAAGTCGGTATTCATGGCAATGGCCTGGTAGGACATTCCCACCGATGCCCCGACTGATAGCTCATCATTGACCTGATAGGCAATTGACGGTGACAGATAGGTAATCCGTTCCAGTGCCACCTGCTGCCCCATGAAGTTACCTGGGTTGCCATCTTCAGCACCAAAACCGGCAATTAACGGCGCATACATCGCAGTAGCAAAGGTGGTTTTAGACCCCGGCGGATTGTAGGCAATCCCTGCTGTTGGTGCGGCCAGCGGCATGCCTTCACCCAGATCAACAAACTTTTTCAGTACCGGCACATACAGCGATGCATATTCCACATCACCCGATACTTCACCTTTAAAGTCGGTACAAAAGTCAGCCAGAATTTCCGGTCCATCATGACAGACCAGTGGATCATCGGAATAACCAAATACGTTATAGTCGGCTGGCGCAGAAAACTCACGCTGTACATCAAAGTGCGCCAGCACCCCTTGTACATCGGTTTGCAAGCCTTCAATTTTGGTTAAGGCTGCCGGGTTAAAATGAATGGCACTAATGCCCGGTGGATCTGCCGTGACCGCGTTCCCCATGGTCAGGGAGCGGATATCGACAGACAGGTTTTGTCCCAATTGTGCAAAAGCAGCACTCGAACAGCCCGATAAGATCAGCGCAGACACTAACGGGCGAAGTCGAATTATTTTCATACGACCAGCCTCTTAGCGAAGTTTCTTACCAAAGCCCAGAATATCGAGTGGGAAAGACAGACCTAAAGACACATCCGGTGCATCTTCTGTCAAACCAATACCAACAGTACCATTGACAATCGTTTCAGGAGAAACGCGTACCCCTAAAGAAATGGCCAGGGTAGAACTGGTCTGATCGGCCGGAGAATAGCTTTCGCCGGTGTGATAGAGGAATTCAGCGCCAGTATTAAAACTCTGCTGATACGACATGGTCATTGAAACGTCGTAGTTAAAGGAATAGGCAAAACCAAAGGCGAAACCACCACTAATGCCCGGCTCAAATTCTTCAATAATACGTGGACCACGAACCTGGTTTAAGCCCGACTCCTTAAAACCATAATTGGCTGAGACCGAAGCAAACAACACCACCGGATCGATATATTTACGGGTACTGGCTCCAATCCCTGCAGAATAATAGCCCTTACCGGTCGCAAGTTCGGTGGTGCTATTAATTTCATACGGACTATCACCGGTTTTGGTAGAAAGATTTCCGAATAAAATTAGTGGCAAACGGCCGGCTTTTAAAGGGAAAGGTTCCCAGCGTGCGCCTAAAGAAATATCTCCCAGACCCGCGGTATTCGCATCTTTTAATTGATCGGTCTTGGCCACCAAAGGTAAAGAGGCGGTTAAGGTCAGGTTATCCAATAATCCATATTGAACGGTGAAGGTGTTGGTCAATGCATGCGATGCATTTTCCTGAACACGCAACTGATAGATTTGGCCTTGCGCCATTTCCATATCAATTTGCGTATCACGATAATAGGTATAATCAATATCGTAATAAGATGAGATATTGCCTTTTTTGATTAAGGAATATTGGCGTTCATTGGAGGTAAAGACTTCTTCCAGATTGGCTTCTTTGGTAGCATCCCCTTCCTGCTGCTGTAATGCAGTTGATGCAGCCTGCTCAGCACTCGGTGCAGTCGCTGTTGCTGTTTCAATATTGGCCTCAGCAACTGCTTCAGTGCTAACTTCTTCAGGGCTTAAGTTTTCTGCTGGAGCTGTGGCTTCTGACGCAAGCTGCTGCTCTTCTACTGTTTCATATTGTCCTAATTGTGGCTCTTCTGCAGCATAAGCAGCTGCGCCCCAGACCATTTGGATACTGATGGCCAATACGGTTTTATTCATCCATTTAGATTTCATCTTCTTCCCTTCCAATTTTTAATTTTTTTTTCGTTTTTAAAGTAAATATTTACTTACTTTTATAATAGAGTCTTAAAAAGTTGTACTGATGTTCGCCGAAATTCTCTGACTCAGGATTCATATTCCGTTCTAAACGAATGGTCGAGGCTTTATCGGCAATTTTGTCCATATAGAATTGTGGATATTGAATATTGACAAAGGCATGATGGTTAACAGTGGCATCTTCAACATGGCGCATATCACTGTCCTGTAAAGCCAGGAAGTCTTTACGATATTCAGGTGCCACATTAATCAGGAACAAGGTATTATTTTCCCACACCTCTTTAAAACGCTGCTCATCAAAACTGATATTCCCCAGTGCCGGGTCGGCCACATAGACCCGGCCATCCTTATAGGCCTTATACACCACAAAATGCTTAAAACCGGCATAAAAAATCGGCACAATTGCGGGCTGGCCCTGCTTGACCAGATCTGAAAATTCCCCACGATAGCCGCCACTTTCCATACCCAATGCGGCAACAAAACGTTTCATATCCAGCAAAGAGAAACTGCGCCGTTCAATAATACGCTCGTACTCCCCATAACGTAGCAAACCACTCATGGTCTGCTGCTCTGTCAATCGGGTTCCGACATAACCATTTAACAGTGTGGTTAAAGCGGCCGATCCACAGCTATAGTCATAAGCCTGACGTACAATGCCCCGAAATTGATCTTGTAAAGCAGGTTGAATACGCACAGGCTCACGATGCATACGGGTAAAAGAAGAATTGCGGGAATCCAGTGTTTCCGTATAGCGTACGGTTTCCGGATGTTGTTCCTTTAAGTCGAAGGCTTGTGTGGCAGCGTAATACATCAATGCCGAGCCTAATGCGATCTCTAACATAATTTTTTACTTTTCAATTTCCAGGCAGCTCTGCCAGTTCATTTTTTATTTTTAGAGTAAGAACTCTACTTCCATGTATTTAGCAAGATACCTTTTTTTTAGAAAAAAAGCAGTATTTTTTTATATTTTTGCCAACTTTTACAGTTTTTGTGTAAAAAAAAGCGCGTGAAAACACGCGCTTTTTCAATAGAAGACTTAGTGACCACGAATAGTGATAACCGCCCCCGGAAGATATTGACCAGCCGTTGGGCTGTAATAGGTTTGCATACCTTGAATTTCAACATCACCGATAGATGCAGCATCTCGGCTACCTAAATGAACACCTTGTACATAGAGATCTTTAGCACCACCATGGCTAATCATCTGGATATAACCTTTGTCATCCGGGTTGCTGACACTTGCACCCATAACACGCACATCTTGTGTAATGGTTAAGTTCTTAGCATCTGCATCGGCAATTTTAATACTTTCAATAAAGATCTCACCTGCTGCACGCTCAGTACTTGCCGTTGAGTTATCAAGAATACCCAAATTATTAATTTCAAGACCACCAATCATCTTAGTATTCAGTTTAATCATCGCCCCTTGTGGTGCAGCACCTAACTGGATATTGGCTGACATTGGGCCTGTCTTAAGCGATAAGCCTGAAATAATGGCATTATAATTCGAATCTACACCACCACGGCGAAGTGTCGAGGTTGTGCTTGCGCTACCTTGTACACCCGAAGCAGTTACACCAATTTCACCAATTTTAATATCCAGACCAGACACATCAGCTGCGATGTTAATAAAGGCTGTGTTACCACTACCTGCACCGGCATCAGAGTCAATTTTTAAATCTGCCAAGTTACGAGAGTCAAGTAGATAAGCACCTGCATCATCATTGTTAGCACCAACGACGATACCAAAGTTTTCATTCGCATCACCAGCAATGCCATTCCCTTGAATAACAATCGCACCAGCAGCACCTGCAGTACCATTAACATCTAAACCATCATTATCATGGATAAAGAGCTTTTCAATTTCAATTTTTGAAATACCGATACCAATCGATAAACCATCTTGACCTGTGGTTGCGCTAAGTGCTGAATCATCCATTGCCTGCATTGCAAATGCATTTGCACTTAATGCCATTGAAGATACTAAAGCTAGTTTAGTAAATGTTTTCATATTTACTCTCCCAAGAGTATTATTTTTTTGATTGTTACCACTCTTGTGCAGCGGGCTGATTATTTGTTTTTAGCAACCTGCTACGTATTTCCTTGAGCGGCTGGATAGCACTAACAAAGTTATCCCCCTGTCAAATTTTGTTCAACTGCTATTGATCATATTTTTCAGCTTGCCGATAAACGGTCATAAGCATTTTCTTGGCGCAGAATCAGGTAAAATAGATATTTATTGTTGATTTTCTCGAAATTTATGGCCACCTCATCTTTCTACAAACAAGTACTTTGTGAATCCTCCTATACCCCAGCAGAAATTTTAAAAGCGCTGGGTTCACTCTCACATCTTGTTTATTTAGAAAATAATGGCCAACCGATTATTGGCTTATCGGCAAAACATTACTACCTTATTCAACAAAATAAATGGCAGTATTTTAAGCAACACAGTTTTAATCATTATCTTGAAGAAACAGCAGCGCCTTCTTTAGATGACTTTTTGCAGCCAACTGGCTGTATTGGCGACAGTTATTTTAAAGGCGGGCTGATCGGTTTTATCAGCTACGATTATGCCGCCCAACAGCACATTCATACTCAAAGCAAAGCTCAACCGTGTTTATTTCTAGGACAATTTCACAGTTTTCTAACTCTGGAAAATGGGCACTGGTATTTCACCAGCGATGAGCAGCAAGCCGAATTTTTATTGACTTATATTCAAAATTTGTTGGCTCAAAAACAGGAGAATTCATTTAAATTAACTCAGGCCTGTACCGCACGCTGGAATAAAACTGAATATCAACAGGCCTTTAATCAAGTCCAGGATTATATTGTTGCAGGTGATTGTTATCAGATTAATTTAACCCAGGAATTTAAAGGTTCTGCGGAAGGATTATTATTAGATACCGCTGCAGATTTCTGGGCGCTAACCCATGCTCCTTATGCCGGTTATTTAAAAATAAATGACTTTGAATTACTCAGCTGTTCACCTGAATTATTTATTGATTTTCTGCCTCATCGGCAACTCCTTACTAAACCCATTAAAGGCACCATGCCACGCTATACAGATCCAATATTGGATGAGCAATCTAAACAGACCTTAAAAAATTCTGAAAAAGATCAGGCTGAAAATGTGATGATCGTCGATTTACTACGTAATGATCTGAGTGTCTATGCTGAAACCGGTTCAGTAAAAACGCCGAAGTTATTTAATATTGAATCATTTAAACAAGTGCATCATATGGTGAGTGAAATCACTGCGACGTTAAAAGCAGAGATCAATCCACTAGATGTATTGCTGTCTGCACTTCCGGGCGGCTCGATTACTGGCGCCCCTAAAATTCGCGCCATGCAGATTATTGAAGAGCTGGAAGGCACACCACGCGGGGCCTATTGCGGATCAATGGGTTATTTTAATTTTGATGGTACCGGTTCCTGGAATATTCTGATTCGCTCGATTCAAAAATATCAACACGAAGTTTCGTTATGGGCCGGTGGTGGTATTACCATTGCCTCTGATTGTGATGCAGAATATCAGGAATGTTTTGATAAGGTTTCGGCGATGCTGGATTTACTCAATACCTGGTACACACCTGAATAAATAAAAAAGCGACTCAATTGAGTCGCTTTTTTATGAATCCCTCCCCTTGAGAACCATTGTTTCTCACCTTTTCTAGAGGGAAGAGTTCCCTCCTTTATCAAAGGAGGGTTAGGGTGGATTCACTTAAGCCAAAATCTCGTTTTTCAAGGTATCCACTAAACGCTGGTTTTGCTCATCGGTACCGATGGTGATCCGAAGGAATTGATTAATCCGTGGCTTGTTAAAATAACGCACAATGATGCCACGTTCACGCAATTCAGCTGCCAATTCACCGGCATCTTTACTTGGCAGTGAAGCAAAAATAAAGTTGGCACTCGATGGCAATACCTTAAAACCCAGCTCAGCCAGCTGTGCCACCAGTGTTTCACGACTCGCAATTACTTTCTGGTTTTGCGCTTCAAAGTATTCCTGATCTTCAAAAGACGCCACCGCTGCCGCAATCGCGAAACGATCCATTGGATAAGAGTTAAAACTGTTTTTTACCGCTTCCAGCGCAGCAATTAAATGCGGTTGGGCAATGGCAAAACCAACCCGCAATCCGGCCAAAGAACGCGATTTAGAGGTGGTTTGGCATACCACTAAATTCTCGTATTTTTCCACCAGGCTAACTGCAGATTCGGCACCAAAGTCCACATAGGCCTCATCAATCACCACAACTGAGTTTGGATTGGCTTGAAGCACTTCTTCAATGGCAGCCAGGCCCATATCAATACTGGTTGGTGCATTCGGATTGGTAATAATAATGCCGCCATTTGGCTGCTTATAATCATCCACCACAATTTCAAAATTGTCATTTAGAGGGATGACCTGGGTATTGACCCCAAAAAACTGGCTATAGACCGGGTAGAAACTATAGGTAATATCCGGATACAACAGCGGCAGATCCTGAACAAAGAAGGCTTTAAAAATATGCGCCAGCACTTCATCAGAACCATTGCCGACAAAGACCTGCTCGACCGGCACCTGCTGCTGTTTGGCAATGGCCTGTTTTAACTCGGAGGCATCCGGATCTGGATACAAACGTAACGCATCCGCCGAGTTTTCCAGCACTTTCTGCACCGCTTCCACCACTTTTGGCGATGGCGGATACGGGTTTTCATTGGTATTCAGTTTAAGTAAATTCTGAATTTTTGGTTGTTCGCCCGGTACGTACGGTTCTAATTCACGTACTGCCGGACTCCAGAAACGCATTTGTTCTGTGGTGATATTCATTTTTAAATTCTCAAAGTTCTCTCTCCTGAGCAAGTTTTAAAGCACTGCTTTAAAATGAAGCGCAAGTGAGGGCTAGGGAGAGGTTTTCTATTTCTTTAATTACTGATAACGATAACGTGCTGATCTCGCATGCGCATCCAGGTTCTCTTGCTGTGCCAGTACATCCGCAGTTTTGGCCAGAGTTTTCACCCCTTCTTGCGAACACATGATCAGGCTAGAACGTTTCTGGAAATCATATACACCCAGCGGTGAGGAGAAACGCGCAGTACCTGAGGTTGGCAGCACGTGGTTTGGACCAGCACAGTAATCCCCAATCGCTTCAGGGGTATAACGTCCCATAAAGATTGCCCCAGCATGACGAATATCTTCTGCCATCACTTGCGGATCATCCATGCATAATTCCAGGTGTTCAGGTGCTACCTGATTGATCAGCTCAATTGCTTCCTGACGGTCCTTCACCAAGACTAATGCACCGCGGTTTTCAATCGAGGTACGGGCGATCTCTGCTTTTGGCAATGCCTCTAAGTGCTTTTCAATCCAGCCATCAACAGCATTCAATAATTCCTCATCCGGTGTAATGAATACTGCTTGTGCGACGGTATCGTGCTCGGCTTGTGACAATAAGTCCATCGCCAGCCACTCTGCATTATTCTCACCTTCGGCATAGACCAGAATTTCTGATGGGCCGGCAATCATATCAATACCGACTTGACCAAATACCGCACGTTTTGCTGCTGCGACAAAACGGTTACCCGGGCCGGTAATTTTGTCGACCGATGGAATGGTTTCTGTTCCATAGGCCAGCGCCGCGACCGCTTGTGCACCACCAATGGTAAACAGACGTGTCACGCCCGCTAAATAGGCCGCCGCCAGCACCAGTGGATTCAACTCACCATTTGGCGCCGGAACCACCATAATAATTTCAGGCACACCCGCCACATGCGCAGGCACTGCATTCATGAGTACTGAAGATGGATAAGACGCCAGACCACCCGGCACGTAAATGCCCACGCGGTCCAGTGGCGTGACTTTCTGACCCAAGGTATTTCCCAAGGCATCGACATAGGTCCAGCCATCCTGCTTTTGTGCCTGGTGGAATTCACGGATACGTGCTGCAGCCAGCTCCAGTGCCTCACGCACTTCAGTGTTTAATGCGTCAAAGGCATCTTTAAGCTGTTCCTGGGTCAGTTCTAGATCTGAAAATTGATGCGCGGGATGTCTATCGAACTGCTGAGTTAATTTAAGAACATGAGCATCACCATGCTGACGGACATCAGCAATGATTTGGTCTACGGTTTTTAACAGTTTTGGATCACTCACTGTTTCAAAAGCCAACAAGTCAGCAAACACCTGCTTGAAGTTCTGATCTTGAGTCGATAAACGTCGCATCAATTTACCCACAAGGTTGATATGGAAAAGATTAGTTTACCTGTTTTCAAGGCTTTTGTGGGTATCAATCGCGCATTGGGCCACGGACTTTTATGGAAAATTACTTTTGCTCAAATTGAAGAAAAGTATTAACAGGACTGTTCTCATAGACCGCCATAAAAAACCGCTCTCAAGAGCGGTCTTTTATTTGAACAACTTACGCCTGTTTGGCCTGTTCACGATCAGCCACAGCCTGTTCTAGCTGGGCAATAATCGGATTTAACAACGCCTGTTTACGTTTAAAACTGGCTTTGTTGACGATTAAACGGGAAGATACTTTACAGATTTCTTCCAGTGGTTCTAAACCATTGGCACGTAACGTATTTCCGGTATCGACCACATCAACAATGTAATCACCCAGGCCGACCAGCGGTGCCAGTTCCATCGAACCGTAAAGCTTGATCACATCAACCTGTTCACCTAGGCTGGCATAGTATTGACGGGTCAGGTTCACATATTTGGTCGCAATTTTTAAGCGGCCTTTTGGACGAACCATACCGACTTTACCCGCTGTCATCAGTTTACAGTTGGCAATTTTTAAATCTAATGGTTCATAGACATTTTGTGCGCCATGTTCCATCAAGACATCTTTACCTGCCACACCTAAATCTGCTGCGCCATTTTCCACATAGGTCGGCACATCAGAAGCACGTAAAATCAGAATACGCACCTGTTTATGGGTGGTTGGAAAAATTAACTTACGGGATTTTTCAGGATCTTCCAGCAAGTTAATGCCCGCTGTTTCCAGCAGCGGCAGTGTCTCTTTTAAAATACGTCCCTTACTTAATGCTAAAGTTAAACCATGATCAAAATTGCCCATTACGTCAAAGTTTGGATCATCGTTTCTCATATCGCTCATTAACTTACTCGCTTAATTTGGGCACCTAAACCTTGTAACTTCGCTTCGACATTTTCATAACCGCGATCAATATGATAAATACGGTCAATCAGTGTTTCCCCTTCAGCCGCCAGAGCTGCTAACACTAAAGAGAACGAAGCACGTAAATCTGTAGCCATGACAGGTGCTGCAGATAATTTTTCTACACCGGTTACCACAGCATCATTGCCTTCAACCTGAATATTGGCGCCCATACGTGCCAATTCAGGAACATGCATAAAACGGTTTTCAAAAATCGTTTCAGAGATGGTGGCAAAACCACGACCAACGGCATTCACTGCCATCAACTGGGCCTGCATATCGGTCGGGAAATCTGGATGTGGCAAGGTACGGAAGCTCACCGCTTTCGGACGTTTACCCATCATATCCAGTTCAATCCAGTCATCCCCACGGGTGACTTCTGCGCCCATCTCTTCAAATTTGTCTAGCACCGATTCCAGCAGGGCCGGATCGGTATGCGTGGTTTTAATCTTGCCACCAGTAATGGCTGCCGCCGCCAGATAGGAACCGGTTTCAATCCGGTCCGCCACTACCGCATATTCACAGCCGTGCAGACTTTCTACACCAGTTACCACCAAAGTATCGGTATCCAGGCCTTCGATTTTGGCACCCATCTTAATCAGCATTTGTGCCAGATCGGTGATTTCCGGTTCACGCGCAGCATTCCGGATGGTGGTGACACCATCCGCCAGCACGGCAGCCATCAAGATATTTTCAGTGCCGCCTACGGTTACCATATCAAAAACCACTTCGCCGCCTTTTAAGCGGCCATCGACTTTGGCATGTACATAGCCATTTTCGACCTGGATTTCTGCACCTAAAGCTTCTAAAGCTTTTAAATGCTGATCGACCGGACGCGAACCAATCGCACAACCGCCCGGGAGTGATACTTGTGCACTGCCATAGCGCGCCAATAGCGGTCCAAGCACCAAAATAGACGCACGCATGGTTTTAACGAGCTCATACGGTGCAAACTGGTTGTTCAGGGTCGAGGTATCGGCCACCACAGTATCGCCTTCATAAGACATGGTGATACCGAGGCCCGCAATGAGTTTAACCAGTGTGTTTACATCTTTCAGATTAGGCACATTGGTCAGGGTAATAGGTGAGTCGGCCAGAATCATGGCAGCCAGTAATGGCAATGCTGCATTCTTTGCACCAGAAATGCGCACTTCACCTTCGAGCTTAATACCGCCCTGAATTAAAAATTTATCCATTAATTTATTAAGCTCCGAATAAGCTTGCTTTACGCCATTCTTCTTTGGTCATTGCTTTAATTGTTACCGCATGAACTTCACCGCTGGCGATCAAGGCATTAATCGGCGCATACACTGCCTGTTGGCGTGCAACAAGACGTTTGCCTTCAAACTGATCATCGACAATACGAAGATCAAATTTACCACCCTGCCCACTAACGACTACATCTGCCTCTGGAAAAGCAGCTTTTAAAATTTCAGCGAGCTGTTCATTATTCATCACAAGACCTCTTATAGGACCAACGGTGTAAAACCGGTCATTTTACTATAAATGAAAAAAATAATTCATTAGTCACATACATTATATATATAAAAAAAGAGGTTTTTTAAAAACCTCTTTTTGCCGATTGTTTCAGCTAAATCGCGACAGGCTGATAAACCAGCTGCATTTTGCGATGCTTGTCTAATTGGCGTTTTAATTTTTCTGACATTTTCTTAATCGATGTATACATATCATCAGCACAGGCCTGGGCAAACAGCTCCGTTCCAGGTAAACGGATAATCGCTTCTGCGATATGGTTGGCACTGCCTTTTTTAGAATGCTTATCGATCTGATGATCTTTACTGAGCTTCACCTGCATACTATTGACCTGATCCAGATGTTTGGTCATTTGCGCGAACTTTGCTTTTATATTTTCTTCAATTGCAGGTGTAATTGATAAATGATGGCCACGAATTGTTATTTGCATAATTCTATCCCTCACCTTCGTTAGGATTAGACGAGTCATCATCAAAATGATTCACGTACAGGACCAGAACTGCTGCTCAGTGATACCTTCATGCAATCATTTTGACTCATCCTCATAGAAAAAAAGATTCATTATGTTGTCATAATGAATCTCTAGAATAGGCAGATTTTCAAAACTAGATCAAGACTTTTCTTTCAGAAGAAGATGGAATATGTAAAGATTCGCGATATTTTGCAACCGTACGTCGCGCCACATCAATCCCCTCTTCTTTTAAAATATTGGCAATTGCGTTATCAGACAAAGGCTTACGCAGGTTCTCTTCAGCAATCAGTTTTTTGATCTTGGCACGAATCGCAGTTGACGATGCTTCACCGCCCGATGTAGTGCCAACATGACTTGAAAAGAAATATTTCAACTCAAACAGGCCACGCGGGGTCAGCATATATTTATTGGTGGTCACGCGGGATACCGTAGATTCATGCAGCTCGACCTCTTCGGCAATATCGCGTAGCACCAAAGGTTTCATGCCTTCTGCGCCAATTTCCAGAAAAGTACGCTGATGCTCAACAATACAGGTTGCCACTTTGAGTAAGGTTTTATGCCGCTCATCAATACTCTTGATAAAGTTTTTGGCTTCCAGCATCTGGTTACGCAAATACTGATTGTCATCACTCTGATCGGCACGACGAATCATATTGGCATAAAACGAGTTAACCCGGAGCTTTGGCATGACATCCGGATTCAGCTGTACCTGCCAGCTGTCATTTTTTTTCATCACCACCACATCTGGAATCTGATAATCCGACTCTTTATCTTCAAACTCCATACCCGGATGCGGTTTCAAGGTTTTCAGCAACTCGACCGCACATCTCAGCTGATCGGTATTTAAACCAGTCTGCTTGAGTAGTTTTGGAATTTCATTGCTGATTAATAACTCATAATGCGTCATTAGCTGCATAGCATCCTGACGACATGGGGTATTTGTCGGCAGACTTTCCAGCTGAATCAACAGACATTCCGCCAGATGACGCGAACCAACCCCCACCGGCTCCAGCCGTTGAATATGTTTCAATACCACCAGCACTTCATCGTCTTCGATGCTGTCTTCATACTCCATCGAATCGAGCAGATGCTGGACTGAAGCAGTAATCTCGCTGATATCGCTTTCCAGAAAACCCTTATCATCCAGAGAATCAATAATGCAGTAAGCAATCAGCTGGTCAATTTTAGAAAAATGCAGCAGGTTAATCTGCTCCAGCATATGCTCTTTTAAACCCAGTACACCCTGACGGTTATCTTCACGCTCTTCATATTCTGGCGTACCCAAACTGGTCGGCTGATGGGTATAGACATCATCCCAGTCGGTATCGACCGGTAAATCATCTGGCAGATGATCGGCATTTAATTCATTGGTTAAATCTTTTTGATCACGATCTGTATCTGCCGCTGACAGACTCTCAACATCGGCCTGTTCTTCAACTTTCTCTAATAATGGATTACTATCGAGCTGTAATTGAATTTCTTGCTCAAGTTCTAAACTTGATAATTGAAGTAAACGAATGGCCTGTTGCAACTGGGGTGTCAATGACAGGGAGTTGGCAACTTTTAATCCCACTGATAACTTCATACTACCCACCTTTTTTAATACCGCGTTTTATAAGCAATTTTTATGCCTGTTTTAATTTTTATAGCATGCTTTTATTAAAAAATATACAAAAAAATTTTCATAAAGAAAGGCCACCCGAGGTGACCTTCTGTAATTGCGGATAAATTTAGAACAATGCTTTTGGCAAACGAATCTGAATAATTTCATTATCATCGGCCAGATTGGCATTTCGCCCGCTTGAACCTGGAAAGTTATTATCATTCAGCACAGTAATCAGGTCTGGACCTTCAATGACAATATCTTCAATGGTCTGAAACGGAAAACCAAAACGCTCACCGGTCGCAATATCGCCCGCTCGCGCAGTGCCATAAAGTAAATCCGGATTGGCAATATCCATCAAATTGACCAGATCTTCTCTCTGCATATTCTGACCAGCGGTGCTGAGCGTGACTTTAATCAGCTTTTTATAGCCCAGCAGATCGTTTTCACTATCATCCCGTTCAATAATAATTCCTTCAGTCGGGCTATACAGCTGAAAATCACCAATCGCGGTGGCGCTAGTATGCAATGGAAAATAATAATATTTGCCTGTATAGGCTTTTTTTGCCAAATCAAATTCAGACACGATTAAACGATTAGAACTATCGTTCAGTAATGGCTTTTCCAACAGCGGATACAGATATTTTCCATCTTGAGAGATCGCCATGCCTTCAAAACCACCGCTACGCTGTACCAGTGGTTCAACAAAATTCAGCTGTTCTTTATTGAACTGATTCTGAGGTGAACGCAGCTCTTGCGCCGGATTCAGTGGATTCGGTAATGGAATTGGTGGACTCAGCAATATACCGTCGGCAGAAAAATGCAGTAAATAGGGTCCAAACTCATCCCCAATCCAGATCTCGCCATTCGGTGTACGCTGCATCGATTCCGGGTCAAAATCCGCCCCGGTTAACAAACGTTCGGCAGTATCTTGATGGACAATAGAAAAGGGAATGAGTTTATTCGGATCACGCAGCTGCACATAACTTAAATGCTTCACTTCAGTGTTAGTTGCTATTTTTGTTCTAAAGGTCGGTTGAATCACATGCAAACGCAGCAGATAGTCAGCCGAGTTATCTTGCGTGCCAAAACCATTGTCAGACATCACCAGATAAGTCCCATCATTATTTTTTAAAGCAGCCGAAAAACCTTGCACAGGCTGCCCAGAAAATGGCGGCAAAATTCCGTTTGCACCGGTCACATATGCACCGGAATCTGGTCCTTCTGCATAGGTGGCCACATCCAGTTTTGCAAAAGCCACCAAAGTTGGCTCATTGATCAAGGGTGTAGGCGTCACCTGCATCTTTTCATCAGAATCATTACATCCGTTCAAGCCCAACACAACAGCCATAAAAAGGCCAATAGATCTTTTTTTCATAAAGTTTAAAAATAGCAATTGGGGAAACCATTCAAACAAGAAAAAATGACAGTGTTGGGATGATTCAGTGACAATTTAAAGACCGGTTTTTGCGACCGAATACTTGTCTTTCTATTTATTTGATCATGATGCTTAGATACTTTTCTGGGACTTATAATTCTTTAGCTTTATTAAAAGCATAAAAAAATCCCCCTGCTGTTTAAGCTAGGGGGATTTTGAATTAATGAGCTGGCGATGACTTACTCTCACATGGGTAACCCCACACTACCATCAGCGCTAAGAGGTTTCACTTCTGAGTTCGGGAAGGGATCAGGTGGTTCACTCTTGCTATTGTCGCCAGCACAACTGTTATGGACTTGTTCGGGTCTTAGTTACTTTGCTTAAGCTTGATGCTTTTGCATGTAATGCCTTACTTTGTTCCAAATGAGTTATTAACGGATTGGCCATTGGGTCTGAATTTTATTGTGTCGCATTAACTAAATCAAGGATTAGTTTAGAATTCAGCTTGATACAACAACTGTTTGGGTGTTGTATAGTCAAGCCTCACGAGCAATTAGTATTGGTCAGCTTCACATATCGCTATGCTTCCACACCCAACCTATCAACGTCCTAGTCTCGAACGGCTCTTTAGAGGAATAAATTCCTAGGGAAATCTTATCTTGAGGTAGGCTTCCCGCTTAGATGCTTTCAGCGGTTATCCCTTCCGAACATAGCTACCCGGCGATGCGACTGGCGTCACAACCGGTACACCAGAGGTTCGTCCACTCTGGTCCTCTCGTACTAGGAGCAGATCCTCTCAAATTTCCAGCGCCCACGGTAGATAGGGACCGAACTGTCTCACGACGTTCTAAACCCAGCTCGCGTACCTCTTTAAATGGCGAACAGCCATACCCTTGGGACCTGCTTCAGCCCCAGGATGAGATGAGCCGACATCGAGGTGCCAAACACCGCCGTCGATATGAACTCTTGGGCGGTATCAGCCTGTTATCCCCAGAGTACCTTTTATCCGTTGAGCGATGGCCCTTCCATACAGAACCACCGGATCACTAAGACCTACTTTCGTACCTGCTCGACTTGTGGGTCTCGCAGTTAAGCGCGCTTTTGCCTTTATACTCTACGCGTGATTTCCGACCACGCTGAGCGCACCTTCGTACTCCTCCGTTACTCTTTAGGAGGAGACCGCCCCAGTCAAACTACCCACCAGACATGGTCCTCGTCCCGGATCACGGGACAGAGTTAGAACCTCAACATTACCAGGGTGGTATTTCAAGGACGGCTCCATTGGAACTGGCGTTCCAACTTCAAAGCCTCCCACCTATCCTACACAAGTAAGGTCAAAGTTCAATGTCAAGCTGCAGTAAAGGTTCACGGGGTCTTTCCGTCTAGCCGCGGGTACACTGCATCTTCACAGCGATTTCGATTTCACTGAGCCTCTGCTGGAGACAGCGCCGCCATCATTATGCCATTCGTGCAGGTCGGAACTTACCCGACAAGGAATTTCGCTACCTTAGGACCGTTATAGTTACGGCCGCCGTTTACTGGGGCTTCGATCAAGAGCTTCGCTTACGCTAACCCCATCAATTAACCTTCCAGCACCGGGCAGGCATCACACCCTATACGTCCACTTTCGTGTTTGCAGAGTGCTATGTTTTTAATAAACAGTTGCAGCGGCCTGGTTTCTGCGGCTGTCAACCGCTCAGGGAGCAAGTCCCATCACCGTCAACAGCGTACCTTCTCCCGAAGTTACGGTACCATTTTGCCTAGTTCCTTCAGCAGAGTTCTCTCAAGCGCTTTGGTCTACTCGACCTGACCACCTGTGTCGGTTTCGGGTACGATTCCAGTGTAACTGAAGCTTAGAGACTTTTCCTGGAAGCATGGTATCAGCCACTTCGCTAGTAAACTAGCTTGCTATCAGCTCTCAGCATAGAGCACCCCGGATTTGCCTAAGATGCATGCCTACAGCCTTCCACCTGGACAACCAACGCCAGGCTGACTTAACCTTCTCCGTCCTCTCATCGCATTATACTGAAGTATTGGAATATTAACCAATTTCCCATCGACTACGCCTCTCGGCCTCGCCTTAGGGGTCGACTCACCCAGCCCCGATTAACGTTGGACTGGAACCCTTGGTCTTTCAGCGAACGGGTTTTTCACCCGTTTTGTCGTTACTCACGTCAGCATTCGCACTTCTGATACCTCCAGCAGACTTCTCAATCCACCTTCATCGGCTTACAGAACGCTCCCCTACCACGTATACAATGTATACATCCGCAGCTTCGGCACATAGTTTTAGCCCCGTTACATCTTCCGCGCAGGCCGACTCGACTAGTGAGCTATTACGCTTTCTTTAAAGGGTGGCTGCTTCTAAGCCAACCTCCTAGCTGTCTATGCCTTCCCACATCGTTTCCCACTTAACTATGATTTTGGGGCCTTAGCTGGCGGTCTGGATTGTTTTCCTCTTGACTACGGACGTTAGCACCCGCAGTCTGTCTCCCGGATAGTACTCATCGGTATTCGGAGTTTGCATCGGTTTGGTAAGTCGGGATGACCCCCTAGCCGAAACAGTGCTCTACCCCCAATGGTATTCGTCCGAGGCGCTACCTAAATAGCTTTCGGGGAGAACCAGCTATCACCAGGCTTGATTAGCCTTTCACCCCTATCCACAAGTCATCCCCTGGCTTTTCAACGACAGTGGGTTCGGTCCTCCAGTTAGTGTTACCCAACCTTCAACCTGCTCATGGATAGATCGCCTGGTTTCGGGTCTACACCCAGCAACTATACGCCCTATTAAGACTCGGTTTCCCTACGGCTCCCCTATGCGGTTAACCTTGCTACTGAATGTAAGTCGCTGACCCATTATACAAAAGGTACGCAGTCACCTCACGAGTTTGCTCCCACTGCTTGTATGCATGCGGTTTCAGGATCTATTTCACTCCCCTCACAGGGGTTCTTTTCGCCTTTCCCTCACGGTACTGGTTCACTATCGGTCAGTCAGGAGTATTTAGCCTTGGAGGATGGTCCCCCCATATTCAGACAAGGTTTCACGTGCCTCGCCCTACTCGTCATCATTATGTGTGCCCTTTCGTGTACAGGACTATCACCCACTATGGTTGCACTTCCCAGAGCATTCCACTAAAACACACATAACTTAATGGGCTGTTCCCCTTTCGCTCGCCGCTACTGAGGGAATCTCAATTGATTTCTTTTCCTAAGGGTACTGAGATGTTTCACTTCCCCTCGTTCGCCTCGCAACACTATGTATTCATGTTGCAATACCTACCTTATGGTAAGTGGGTTTCCCCATTCAGACATCTCCGGATCAAAGGATATTTGCCGCCTCCCCGGAGCTTTTCGCAGGCTATCACGTCTTTCTTCGCCTCTGACTGCCAAGGCATCCACCACATGCACTTAATTACTTGACTATACAACCCCAAACAGTCGTTAATCCCTACAAGTAGGATTAAGACAATTAAATAAATAATCAATTATCTATTTAATCTACAGTTCGAAGTCCCGTGCACTTAAGCACCGTACAGCTTCAATCTAAATTCATATACCAAAACGCTTGATTCAGTTAATTTGCTAGTTCTCAATTCAATCTACGTTCATCAACCCGTCATAACAACGCGTTAACGTATATTGATTGAGTGAACAATTTATTTCAGACTCAATTTTGCCAATCTGTTA
>NZ_KI530755.1:0-436963 GCF_000488255.1 Acinetobacter indicus CIP 110367
TTAGCTAGTTGGTAGGGTAAAGGCCTACCAAGGCGACGATCTGTAGCGGGTCTGAGAGGATGATCCGCCACACTGGGACTGAGACACGGCCCAGACTCCTACGGGAGGCAGCAGTGGGGAATATTGGACAATGGGGGGAACCCTGATCCAGCCATGCCGCGTGTGTGAAGAAGGCCTTTTGGTTGTAAAGCACTTTAAGCGAGGAGGAGGCGCTCTAGGCTAATACCCTAGATGCGTGGACGTTACTCGCAGAATAAGCACCGGCTAACTCTGTGCCAGCAGCCGCGGTAATACAGAGGGTGCGAGCGTTAATCGGATTTACTGGGCGTAAAGCGCGCGTAGGTGGCTAATTAAGTCAAATGTGAAATCCCCGAGCTTAACTTGGGAATTGCATTCGATACTGGTTAGCTAGAGTATGGGAGAGGATGGTAGAATTCCAGGTGTAGCGGTGAAATGCGTAGAGATCTGGAGGAATACCGATGGCGAAGGCAGCCATCTGGCCTAATACTGACACTGAGGTGCGAAAGCATGGGGAGCAAACAGGATTAGATACCCTGGTAGTCCATGCCGTAAACGATGTCTACTAGCCGTTGGGGCCTTTGAGGCTTTAGTGGCGCAGCTAACGCGATAAGTAGACCGCCTGGGGAGTACGGTCGCAAGACTAAAACTCAAATGAATTGACGGGGGCCCGCACAAGCGGTGGAGCATGTGGTTTAATTCGATGCAACGCGAAGAACCTTACCTGGCCTTGACATACAGAGAACTTTCCAGAGATGGATTGGTGCCTTCGGGAACTCTGATACAGGTGCTGCATGGCTGTCGTCAGCTCGTGTCGTGAGATGTTGGGTTAAGTCCCGCAACGAGCGCAACCCTTTTCCTTACTTGCCAGCATTTCGGATGGGAACTTTAAGGATACTGCCAGTGACAAACTGGAGGAAGGCGGGGACGACGTCAAGTCATCATGGCCCTTACGGCCAGGGCTACACACGTGCTACAATGGTCGGTACAAAGGGTTGCTACACAGCGATGTGATGCTAATCTCAAAAAGCCGATCGTAGTCCGGATTGGAGTCTGCAACTCGACTCCATGAAGTCGGAATCGCTAGTAATCGCGGATCAGAATGCCGCGGTGAATACGTTCCCGGGCCTTGTACACACCGCCCGTCACACCATGGGAGTTTGTTGCACCAGAAGTAGGTAGTCTAACCTTAGGGAGGACGCTTACCACGGTGTGGCCGATGACTGGGGTGAAGTCGTAACAAGGTAGCCGTAGGGGAACCTGCGGCTGGATCACCTCCTTAACGAAAGATTGACGATTAGTAAGAATCCACAACAAGTTGTTCTTCATGACGATGTATCTGAGGGTCTGTAGCTCAGTTGGTTAGAGCACACGCTTGATAAGCGTGGGGTCACAAGTTCAAGTCTTGTCAGACCCACCACTAACGACAAGCAAGCAATTGCAGAGCGAATAGAAATCAGAACATTGACTTAAATGATAAGCTGGGGACTTAGCTTAGTTGGTAGAGCGCCTGCTTTGCACGCAGGAGGTCAGGAGTTCGACTCTCCTAGTCTCCACCATAGATTATAGAGCTTAGTAAGTTTATGCTTATTAATCTCTGTGATTTATCACAGTTGACTGCAGTCCGACGAGGATGCAGTGAATCATTAACAGATTGGCAAAATTGAGTCTGAAATAAATTGTTCACTCAATCAATATACGTTAACGCGTTGTTATGACGGGTTGATGAACGTAGATTGAATTGAGAACTAGCAAATTAACTGAATCAAGCGTTTTGGTATATGAATTTAGATTGAAGCTGTACGGTGCTTAAGTGCACGGGACTTCGAACTGTAGATTAAATAGATAATTGATTATTTATTTAATTGTCTTAATCCTACTTGTAGGGATTAACGACTGTTTGGGGTTGTATAGTCAAGTAATTAAGTGCATGTGGTGGATGCCTTGGCAGTCAGAGGCGAAGAAAGACGTGATAGCCTGCGAAAAGCTCCGGGGAGGCGGCAAATATCCTTTGATCCGGAGATGTCTGAATGGGGAAACCCACTTACCATAAGGTAGGTATTGCAACATGAATACATAGTGTTGCGAGGCGAACGAGGGGAAGTGAAACATCTCAGTACCCTTAGGAAAAGAAATCAATTGAGATTCCCTCAGTAGCGGCGAGCGAAAGGGGAACAGCCCATTAAGTTATGTGTGTTTTAGTGGAATGCTCTGGGAAGTGCAACCATAGTGGGTGATAGTCCTGTACACGAAAGGGCACACATAATGATGACGAGTAGGGCGAGGCACGTGAAACCTTGTCTGAATATGGGGGGACCATCCTCCAAGGCTAAATACTCCTGACTGACCGATAGTGAACCAGTACCGTGAGGGAAAGGCGAAAAGAACCCCTGTGAGGGGAGTGAAATAGATCCTGAAACCGCATGCATACAAGCAGTGGGAGCCGACTTGTTCGGTGACTGCGTACCTTTTGTATAATGGGTCAGCGACTTACATTCAGTAGCAAGGTTAACCGCATAGGGGAGCCGTAGGGAAACCGAGTCTTAATAGGGCGTATAGTTGCTGGGTGTAGACCCGAAACCAGGCGATCTATCCATGAGCAGGTTGAAGGTTGGGTAACACTAACTGGAGGACCGAACCCACTGTCGTTGAAAAGCCAGGGGATGACTTGTGGATAGGGGTGAAAGGCTAATCAAGCCTGGTGATAGCTGGTTCTCCCCGAAAGCTATTTAGGTAGCGCCTCGGACGAATACCATTGGGGGTAGAGCACTGTTTCGGCTAGGGGGTCATCCCGACTTACCAAACCGATGCAAACTCCGAATACCGATGAGTACTATCCGGGAGACAGACTGCGGGTGCTAACGTCCGTAGTCAAGAGGAAAACAATCCAGACCGCCAGCTAAGGCCCCAAAATCATAGTTAAGTGGGAAACGATGTGGGAAGGCATAGACAGCTAGGAGGTTGGCTTAGAAGCAGCCACCCTTTAAAGAAAGCGTAATAGCTCACTAGTCGAGTCGGCCTGCGCGGAAGATGTAACGGGGCTAAAACTATGTGCCGAAGCTGCGGATGTATACATTGTATACGTGGTAGGGGAGCGTTCTGTAAGCCGATGAAGGTGGATTGAGAAGTCTGCTGGAGGTATCAGAAGTGCGAATGCTGACGTGAGTAACGACAAAACGGGTGAAAAACCCGTTCGCTGAAAGACCAAGGGTTCCAGTCCAACGTTAATCGGGGCTGGGTGAGTCGACCCCTAAGGCGAGGCCGAGAGGCGTAGTCGATGGGAAATTGGTTAATATTCCAATACTTCAGTATAATGCGATGAGAGGACGGAGAAGGTTAAGTCAGCCTGGCGTTGGTTGTCCAGGTGGAAGGCTGTAGGCATGCATCTTAGGCAAATCCGGGGTGCTCTATGCTGAGAGCTGATAGCAAGCTAGTTTACTAGCGAAGTGGCTGATACCATGCTTCCAGGAAAAGTCTCTAAGCTTCAGTTACACTGGAATCGTACCCGAAACCGACACAGGTGGTCAGGTCGAGTAGACCAAAGCGCTTGAGAGAACTCTGCTGAAGGAACTAGGCAAAATGGTACCGTAACTTCGGGAGAAGGTACGCTGTTGACGGTGATGGGACTTGCTCCCTGAGCGGTTGACAGCCGCAGAAACCAGGCCGCTGCAACTGTTTATTAAAAACATAGCACTCTGCAAACACGAAAGTGGACGTATAGGGTGTGATGCCTGCCCGGTGCTGGAAGGTTAATTGATGGGGTTAGCGTAAGCGAAGCTCTTGATCGAAGCCCCAGTAAACGGCGGCCGTAACTATAACGGTCCTAAGGTAGCGAAATTCCTTGTCGGGTAAGTTCCGACCTGCACGAATGGCATAATGATGGCGGCGCTGTCTCCAGCAGAGGCTCAGTGAAATCGAAATCGCTGTGAAGATGCAGTGTACCCGCGGCTAGACGGAAAGACCCCGTGAACCTTTACTGCAGCTTGACATTGAACTTTGACCTTACTTGTGTAGGATAGGTGGGAGGCTTTGAAGTTGGAACGCCAGTTCCAATGGAGCCGTCCTTGAAATACCACCCTGGTAATGTTGAGGTTCTAACTCTGTCCCGTGATCCGGGACGAGGACCATGTCTGGTGGGTAGTTTGACTGGGGCGGTCTCCTCCTAAAGAGTAACGGAGGAGTACGAAGGTGCGCTCAGCGTGGTCGGAAATCACGCGTAGAGTATAAAGGCAAAAGCGCGCTTAACTGCGAGACCCACAAGTCGAGCAGGTACGAAAGTAGGTCTTAGTGATCCGGTGGTTCTGTATGGAAGGGCCATCGCTCAACGGATAAAAGGTACTCTGGGGATAACAGGCTGATACCGCCCAAGAGTTCATATCGACGGCGGTGTTTGGCACCTCGATGTCGGCTCATCTCATCCTGGGGCTGAAGCAGGTCCCAAGGGTATGGCTGTTCGCCATTTAAAGAGGTACGCGAGCTGGGTTTAGAACGTCGTGAGACAGTTCGGTCCCTATCTACCGTGGGCGCTGGAAATTTGAGAGGATCTGCTCCTAGTACGAGAGGACCAGAGTGGACGAACCTCTGGTGTACCGGTTGTGACGCCAGTCGCATCGCCGGGTAGCTATGTTCGGAAGGGATAACCGCTGAAAGCATCTAAGCGGGAAGCCTACCTCAAGATAAGATTTCCCTAGGAATTTATTCCTCTAAAGAGCCGTTCGAGACTAGGACGTTGATAGGTTGGGTGTGGAAGCATAGCGATATGTGAAGCTGACCAATACTAATTGCTCGTGAGGCTTGACTATACAACACCCAAACAGTTGTTGTATCAAGCTGAATTCTAAACTAATCCTTGATTTAGTTAATGCGACACAATAAAATTCAGACCCAATAGCCAATCCGTTAATAACTCATTTGGAACAAAGTAAGGCATTACATGCAAAAGCATCAAGCTTAAGCAAAGTAACTAAGACCCGAACAAGTCCATAACAGTTGTGCTGGCGACAATAGCAAGAGTGAACCACCTGATCCCTTCCCGAACTCAGAAGTGAAACCTCTTAGCGCTGATGGTAGTGTGGGGTTACCCATGTGAGAGTAAGTCATCGCCAGCTCATTAATTCAAAATCCCCCTAGCTTAAACAGCAGGGGGATTTTTTTATGCAGAAAATTTGTGTGCTTAATAAAGCAAAATAAAACTTATGTCTAATGAGAATAATATATAAAACTTTAATTATTAATAGGATTGTAGACTAATGTTCAATTCTTATTTTCTGTAAATTGTGTGAAAGTTGCACCATCTACTCCACTAGCAAAGTGTGGATGAAGAAGGCTCGAAATGAGGGTCTTCATTATGGGTTGCTATGGAAGTTCACTGAAACACAGACTCACAGGAGGTGAGGAATGACACATCAAACTATTAACGTAAATGATGTCATTGATCACGCAAAATTTAAACCATTTCATTTTAATGTAGTGGCATGGTGTCTACTGATCATTTTATTTGATGGTTATGATTTAGCCATTAATGGTGTGGTATTGCCTTTATTAATGGACGAGTGGGGCTTAAGTGCGGTGCAAGCCGGTATGCTGGCCAGTACTGCATTGGCAGGGATGATGTTCGGTGCCATGATTTTCGGCTCATTGGCCGACAAAATTGGCCGTAAAAAAGTCATCATGATCTGTATTGTGTTATTCAGTGGTCTGACCTTCGCAGGTGGCTTTGCTTCTAATCCGACAGAATTCGGTATTTTGCGCTTCCTGGCCGGTTTAGGGATTGGTGGGGTGATGCCTAACCTGGTGGCTTTAACCTCTGAATACGCGCCAAAGAACATGCGTAGTACGCTGGTGACCACCATGTTTAGTGGTTATGCAGTGGGTGGGGTGATGGCAGCATTATTGGGTGCCTGGTTAACCCCAAGCTTTGGCTGGGAAATCATGTTCTTTATTGCCGGTATTCCACTGTTGCTGTTGCCAATTATCTGGAAATTCCTGCCTGAATCGCTGATGTTTATTGTGAAAGAGAACAAGCAGGAACAGGCGCGTCCAATCATGGCCCGCTTGGCCCCAGAAGTGCAGATTAGCAATGAAACCAAATTTGAACTGCATCAGGTCGATGTGCCGGAAGCAGCCAACGTGGTAAGCCTGTTCAAACGTGGCCGTGCGTTAAACACCTTATTGTTCTGGTTAGCGTTCTTTACCTGCTTGCTGACCATGTACGCCTTAAGCAGCTGGTTGCCTAAACTGATGATGGCGGCAGGCTATTCAATGGACAATAGTCTGATGTTCATGATGGTGATGAACGTGGGTGCCGTGGTTGGTATTGTCGGCGGTGGTATTCTGGCTGACCGTTTCCATCTGAAACCGGTGTTGATGTTCCTGGGGATTATGGGCGCGATTGTGATGAGTCTGATGGGCTTCCAGTCAAACCAGTTCTTGCTGTACATCTTGGTATTCTTGGCGGGTGCAGCGTCAATCGGTTCACAAATGTTGCTGTATAGTTATGTGGCGCAATACTATCCACTGGCAGTACGTTCAACCGGAATTGGCTGGTCATCTGCAATTGGCCGTATGGGTGCGATTGTTGGACCAATCCTGATTGGTGGCTTACTCGGTATGAACCTGCCAGCACACTTCAACTTTATTGCTGTCGGTTTACCGGTATTGATTACCGCAATTGCCGTGGCGCTGATCATGAGTGAAGATGAAGCAGAACAGATTAAAGCAGGCAAAGCGGCGATTGCCAAAGCCTAATTGGTATTAAATGAAAAAAGCCTCCATAGATTGGGGGCTTTTTTTATGGCATTAAGAAAACAAAAACCACAGATAAAAAGAAACCCCATCATCCTGACGGGGTTTCTTCGTATTTCGTGCTTTAGGTATAACTCCTGTCGTACCTCACGATCCTGGTGCGCAAACTAATTATTGTTGTTTTCCGTTTGGGAAACGTCCTGTTTCCTGATGAATTTAGAATACGAAAATTCTGGGTTTGCTCCTAGCCTCAATTGTCTTCATTCGGTGTAAGCCAAAACGGACAAAGTCCGGCAGGTTACGCAAGTGTTCTTGGTCAAAACTGGCTTTGGGCTACAATCAAAGTATTGTCTGTTCTGTTTTAGGAAATGTCATGGCAAAACTACAACAATATTTGACCTGGCCTGCGGCATTGCTCATCGCAGGATTAACCACCGGATGTAATGCCCAGACCGAGCCTGCCAATTCAGCGAAAGCCGCCCAAAGCAGTGAAACTAGCAAGACCAGCCAGTCTTATCAGCTGGAACGGGTGGCGCGCTTACAGGAACCGTGGGCGATGGCTGAGCTGCCCGATGGCCGCTTGTTAATTACTGAAAAGCGTGGACGACTCAAATTGTTTAACCCGAGCAATAAACTGCTGCTTGAGGTTAAAGGTGTCCCCAAAGTTGCCTATGGCGGGCAGGGCGGTTTGGGTGATGTCGCGCTGCATCCACAGTTTGCCCAGAATCGCTGGGTCTATTTAAGTTATGTAGAAGCCGGCACGGGTGGTTATGGTGCGGTGGTGGCGCGTGCCGAGCTGGATTTAAAAGATGCGGCTCAGCCACAGCTAAAAAATATACAGCAGATCTGGGCCCAAGTGCCGAAAGTTCCGGGGCAGGGGCATTATGCTCACCGGCTGTTGTTTGATCAGGCCGGCTATTTGTGGGTCAGTTCGGGAGAGCGACAAAAGTTCGATCCGGCACAGGACCTGAACTCCAATTTAGGGAAAATTTTACGTTTAAATGCAGATGGCAGCGCTGCGCCAGATAATCCGTTCCGTGCTCAGGGCCAGATTGCGGCACAGGTATGGAGTCTGGGGCATCGGAATCCTTTAGGTATGGCGTTTGACCCGGCGGGGCAGCTGTGGGTGATTGAGATGGGACCCAAAGGCGGAGATGAGCTGAACCGGATTGAAAAAGGCGCCAATTATGGCTATCCGCTTGTGTCCAATGGTGATCATTATAGCGGTCAGCCAATTCCGGATCATGCGACCCGGCCAGAATTTAAAGCGCCAGAACTGGACTGGACCCCGGTCATTTCACCTTCGAGTTTAATCTTTTACCGTGGCGATCAGTTTCCACAGTGGAAAAATAAGGCCATTGCCGGAGGATTGTCGTCGCAGACGATTATTGTGATTGATACCCAGGCTCAACCGGTACGTGAAGTACAACGGCTGGACATGAAGCAGCGTATTCGCGGGGTGATTGAAGCGCGTGATGGTCATTTATGGGTCATTGAAGATGGCAAAGGTGCCAGCTTGCTGAAAATGACAGCCAAATAATGAATTCGTAGATAATAAAAAGCCCCGACGTCCTGTCGGGGCTTTTTAGATTCAGTTCTCAGATATCACTCCTGTTATATCTGTGCGTGCATCCTGCATGCGGCTTATGATTATTGTTTTATGCAACGAGACCTCCTGTCCCGGTATGGTTTTAATATACGTCAGGCGATCAGAACCAACCAGCCGTAAAACCCGACAAGTACTGTACGCTCAGGCGTACAACAGCGATTGATTTAAAATAGCGCATCATCCACACCAACCAGAAAATAAAGGACTGAAATAAAAGAAGCCCGAACATCCTGTCCGGGCTTCTCTGGATTCATTATTCCGGTATAACTCCTGTCGTACCGATCAGCATCCTGCTGTTGTTGCTTTTATTGTTATTGTTTTGATTTAAGAGACCTCCTGTCTCTGTATGTAGGTACTATAAAATGAAAGCGCGCCGCACCCTAGTCGCAGTTCACCACAGCTGCTGTAAGAAAATGCTTACAGGGCTGCTGCCGTTATGAGCTGACATATTGAATCAGCTTGTCGACCACCTGTTTCAGGGTCTTGTCATCAAATTCATTTGGTTCAAAGCTTTCGCTACGGTTACGGCTAAAAATATCGCGGATTTCCACCACTGCATTGCTGTCAATCAGTCCCAGCTGGGTGCCGACCTGACGGATCTGGTCAATCGAGCGTGATCCATTGGTGGCACCATAGCCGATATAAGCCGCCGGTTTGCCTTGCCACTCTTTGCCCAGATAATCCAGCGCATTTTTCAAGGCCGGGCTATAGCCATGGTTATATTCGGGGCTGATAAAAATAAAGGCATCGCCCTGGGCAATTTTGTCGGCCCATTCCTGTTGACGCGGCTGGTCATAAATACCGCTTAGCGGCGGATTCGGACCGGCAAATAGTGGCAGGTTCCATTCTTTTAAATCGACCAGCTCGGTCTGCACGGTACTAAAGTTATAGCTTTTAATGGCCTGCTGTACCCAGTGTGCGACTTTAATGGCGGTACGTCCCTCGCGTACACTGCCAACAATAATCTGAATATTCATGTTTTATCCTGTGTTGTTTTTGCTGTAGGGATCAAATTAACGTGAATTGCGTTAGCCTGAATAGAGTCAGTTTGTATCTGCCTCATGAAAATGGCATAAAAAAAGCTCCCGAAGGAGCTTTTCAAAAATATGGAACTTTTATTTCAGTTGAATGCCTTGCTGGCCCGCTGGGGTGACTTTAAAGATTTCCACTTCAAAGGTAATGTCTTTACCGGCCAGTGGATGGTTAAAGTCGACTTCGGTGATGTCATCATTGACCGATTTGACCACGCCATACAGGCTTTGTTTGGCCTTATCTTCAAACTCGATCATGTGGCCTTCAACCGGACGCTGTTCAAACTTGACGGTGTCAAAGGTTTGGACATTTTCCGGGTTCCATGGACCAAAAGCCTCTTCGGGCGGCAGGCTCACGGTACGACGGTCACCAGCACGCAAGCCAAACAGGGCTTTTTCAAAACCCGGTAACAGGCTGCCATCGCCCATCACCAGACTGACCGGTTCGGCACGGCTACGGGTATTGTCAATTTCCGGGCCGCTTTCAATGGCCACAGAAAAATGAAGTTCAACTTTAGAACCCGCTTCAATACGGGTGTCTTCGTTCGGATTGATAAATTCAGTCATGTTGCGCCTGCGCACGTTGAATACGGTGTTTTTCCAGGAAAAACGTATCAATAAGAAGCAAGATGGTGCCTAAGGTAATGGCACTATCTGCAATATTAAAGGCAGGGAAGTGGCTGTTGTTGTAGTAAACATGAATAAAGTCGACCACATAGCCCAAAGCGACCCGATCAATCAGGTTACCAATGGCCCCGCCCAGAATCAGGGCAATGGCCAGCGGTAATACCAGCATGTTCTTTGGCATACGCATCAGCCAGAACACAAAGATCACGGAGACCAAACCTGCCAGTGAGGTGAAGAAATAGCGTTGCCAGCCACCCGCATCGGACAAGAAACTAAAGGCTGCGCCATAGTTATGCAGTAATGTCCAATTTAAAAAGGGCAGCACAGGCACCGGATCTGCATAATTCAGATGGGTGACTGCAATCCATTTGGTCCATTGATCCAGAATAATCGCCACAATAGACAGTCCGATCCACCACAAATTGTGCGGATAGAACTGGAATAAGCCCTTTTTCGGTTGTGGATTAGGCATATTTTCTCTCTTCGCCTTGGCCTGTCGGGAGGTTAATAATACAACGACCACATAAACCTGGATGTGCAGGATGTGTATTCACATCTGGCAGGACGTGCCAGCAGCGTACACATTTCTCGCCATCTGCGGCAGAGACTTTCACGTTCAGACCGTCAAGATCAGAAGCTTCGCCTTGTGCTGCATCAAACTCATTCACAATCACCTGAGAAGTAATCAGGACAAAACGCAGTTCATCGCCCAGTTTATCCAGCACCGCTTTCAGCTCGGCATTGGCCCACAGCTCCACTTTGGCAGACAGGTTAGAACCGACAGTTTTTGCAGTACGCGCCGCTTCAATAAACTTGTTCACGGCAGATTTTACGGTAATTAAAGTCTGCCATTCGCTTTCAGCCAGCACGTTGGCTTCAGAGGCCACCGGCAGCTCATACCATTCAGCGGTGAATACATATTTCTCTGACTGCTCAGGAATCAGTGGCCACGCTTCTTGGGCAGTGAAGCTCAGGATTGGCGCCATCCAGCGTACAAAGGCCTGTACCAGGTGATACAGCGCAGTTTGTGCAGAATGACGTGCTTGCGAGTCCGCTTTGGTGGTGTACTGACGGTCTTTGATGATGTCGAGGTAGAAACCACCCAAGTCATTAATACAGAAGTTGGTCAAGGCGCTGGTGACGATATGGAAGTTCATATCTTCATAGGCTTTCTTGATGGTTTCTTGTACTTCAGACGCACGTTGCAGGATGTATTGATCTAGCGCAATCAGCTGATCCACCGGCAGGGCATCAGTCGATGGTTTAAAGCCGTTTAAGTTGGCCAGCAAGAAACGCAGCGTGTTACGAATACGGCGGTAACCGTCTGAGGCACGGCTAAAGATTTCTTTACCGGCGGTCATTTCATAACGGTAATCCGCAGAGGCAATCCAGAAACGTAAGCCGTCTGCACCCATGTCTTTAATGATGTCTTGCGGGGTAATGATATTCCCGAGTGACTTCGACATTTTGCGGCCTTTTTCATCGACCACGAAACCATGCGTTAACAAGCCTTTGTATGGCGCACGTTCATTGATCGCAATCGAGGTCAGCAGTGAAGACTGGAACCAGCCACGGTGCTGATCCGAACCTTCAAGGTACAGATCGGCCGGATCTTGCAGCTCTTCACGTTCACGCAGCACGGCATAGTGGGTTGTACCCGAGTCAAACCAGACGTCTAAGGTGTCACGTACGGCGTTGTAGTGTTCAGCATCATCACCAATGAAGTCTTTGGCTTCACGGTTATACCAGCCATCAATACCTTCCTGTTCGATCAGTTTAGCCACTTCTTCGATCAGTTCAGGGGTACGTGGATGCAGTTCGTTGGTGTCTTTATGCACGAAGAACGGGATTGGTACGCCCCAGGTACGCTGACGCGAAATACACCAGTCCGGACGGCCTTCGATCATTGCCTGAATCCGGTTTTTACCCCAATCTGGCACGAAGCTGATCTCGTTTTCAATTGCATTCAGGGCGCCTTGGCGTAAACCTTTGGCATCCATGCTGATAAACCATTGTGGTGTGGCACGGAAGATAATCGGGGTTTTATGACGCCAGCAGTGCGGATAGCTATGCTTGATAGGATGATGTGCCCACAATTTGTTGGCTTCGCCCAGCGCGGCAATAATTTGCGGATTGGCTTTATAAATATGTTCACCAGCAAAAATTGGCGCAGTCGGTAAATAGACACCGTTGCCGCCCACCGGGTTGTCGACTTTCAGGTTATATTGCAGGCCGACTTTATAGTCGTCTACACCGTGGCCTGGTGCAGTATGCACGGCACCTGTACCGCTGGCATCGGTGACGTGTTCACCCAGAATCACCGGCACTTGACGCTCAGTAATTAACGGATGTTGCAGCACCAGATTTTCCAGTTTGCTACCGGCAAACTCGGCCAGCACTTCAACCGAGCTGAAGCCATAACGCTGGGTCGCAGATTCTACCAGTGTTTTTGCCAGAATAAAGTTTTGCTCGGCCTGTTCTTCACCACGCGCCTTGACCAGTTGATATTCAAGTTCGGCATGTAATGCCACGGCTTGGTTGGCTGGCAGGGTCCATGGGGTGGTGGTCCAGATCACGATATCGGTTGAGTCTTTAACGTCAACACCCAAACGTGCAGACAAATCAGCTAAGTCAACCACTGTAAAACCGACGTCAATTGCATCGGATTTTTTATCTTCATATTCAACTTCAGCTTCTGCCAGCGCTGAACCACAGTCCAGACACCAGTTCACTGGCTTCAGGCCTGGCTCGATATGACCGGCTTTGGCAATGGCACCCAGAGAACGGACAATATCTGCTTCCTGCTTGAAGTTCATGGTCAGGTATGGGTTGTTCCAGTCGCCGAACACGCCCATACGGATAAAGTCTTTCTTTTGTAGTTCGACCTGGGTGTAGGCATATTCACGGCAGGCTTTACGGAAGGTCGAAGCATCAACTTTGACGCCGACTTTGCCAACTTTTTCTTCAACTTTCAGTTCAATTGGAAGACCGTGACAGTCCCAGCCTGGCACATATGGCGCGTCAAAACCGTCCATGACACGACTTTTAATGATGATGTCTTTCAGGACCTTGTTGACCGCGTGACCAAGGTGGATTTGACCATTGGCATACGGAGGGCCGTCATGAAGCACATATTTTTTCTTGCCGATACGCGATGCACGAATCTGCTGATAAATGTCATCGGCATACCACTCTTCTAACCATTTCGCTTCACGTACTGCGAGGTTTGCTTTCATTGCAAAGTCAGTACCTGGGAGGTTCAGTGTGGCTTTATAGTCCACTGCATTTTCAGGAGTTTGCTTATCGCTCATGCAAGTTGTCTTCCAATTTAATCAGCCATTTGACTGACACGTTTTACAGTAAAAATGTGAGTTATTCAAAAGGGAATTTTGGGGTGCTGCGGCGAAACTCAAGCAGTTTCTCCACATCATCATCAATTCCAGCTTTTAAGGCTTCAAGCGAAGGATAGTCCTTTTCGCCATGTAAATAGTTTAAGAACGTCACCCGCATTAACAGGCCATACAGATTAGCAGAAACCTCGGGGAAATGTACTTCTAATCGCCATTCCGGATGGTCCTGTTTGATGGCTGGTCGGGTGCCGACATGACCGGCGCCAAACAGCGCGGTCGGGTCATAGCCGGCAATTCCCGGCTGGTTCGGATTCTCTGCCTGAACTTTGGCTTGTAAGGATTCAGTTTCACAGAGCACTTCCACGCCATAAATCCCGTTCAGGCAGGGTTTATGCCGGTTCAGACGGACATTAATGGTTGGAAAATCAATGGTCCGGCCAATCTGGTCGCCGTATTGTACCCGGCCAGTAATGCTATACGGGCGCCCCAGCAATTTGGCTGCCAGCGCTAAATTGCCGGCCTGCAAGGTCTGACGGATCCGGGTCGAGCTGACCCGTTCACCATCGGCCAGAATAGTGTTTAAGTTGGTGACCTGAAAGCCGTATTGCTGCAAAAACTCGCTATTGCCCTGACGGTTTTTGCCAAAATGGAAGTCATCACCCAGCACCAGACTGTGGGCATTGAGTTTATATTTGAGTATGTCGGCAAAGGCTTCGGCGCTTAAGCTACGGAAATAATTATCAAATTTAGCAACCGCGATATAGTCCACGCCCAGCTCGGTTAAGTATTCGACTTTTTCTCTTAAGGAGCTGATGCGTGGCGGCGCTTCATAGCCTTTAAAAAATTCCAGCGGCTGTGGCTCGAAAATCATCACCAGGGTTTTCAGCTGCTGGGCTGCTGCCAGCTGTTTTAGCTGGGCAATCATGGCCTGATGTCCCAAATGCACGCCGTCAAAATTACCGATGGTAACGGCAGTTTTTTCCAGTTGAAAATCAGGCGCTAAAGCATTCAGACGGAGGAGCTGCATGGGCAAAGAATGACGTTATACATTAAGAAAGGCTATATATTGCCATATTCTCACACATTCGTCTTGTTGTTCTGTTTTTATGCAAAATTTTTCTTGCTCATTTTTGACCGGTGCCACAGCACTGGCGGGTTTTTATCAGGAGCGAATGAAAATGGAAACGCGTAGCCAGTACTGAAAAGCTGCATAGATATGAAAAAAAGTGGAGTCGTTGGAAGACCTGTCATTTCAGGGATAGCTTTTATTTTTCTGCCTTTTGCTTTCTAATGTGGCTCCCAGCAACTGCGGTAGAGAAGCAATAATGTCGGATCTGGCCTTAATTATGGCATTGCCAAGTGAATCCAAAGGTCTGTTTGAACAGGCTGGCATCGAGGTGCATTATAGTGGTATTGGCAAGATTAATGCTGCCTTTAAAGCCTTTGAGGTAATTCAGAAAACTGGCTGTAAAACCCTGTTAAATTTAGGTACGGCCGGCAGCTCCTATTTTAATGCGCATGAGCTGGTGGAAGTGACCCAGTTTGTACAGCGTGATATGGATGTATCGCCGTTGGGTTTTCAGGTCGGAGTGACGCCCATGGATGACGATCATCCGGCGGAAATTCATTTGCCGCAGCATTTTTCCCATTTACCGGCTGGTATTTGTGGCACCGGTGACAGCTTTGAAACTGGTACACCGAAAGTGGCCTGTAATCTGGTGGATATGGAAGGCTATGCGTTGGCCAAAGTCTGTAAAAAACTGGATGTACGGCTGATTTCCGTCAAATATATTACCGATGGCGCCAACGATACGGCACATCTGGACTGGGAAGAAAATCTGTTGCTGGGGGCGAAAAAATTATTGTCGTTATATCAGCAGAGTGGTTTTTAGTTCGGCGACCATAGCAAACTATGGTCGTATGCCAAAATCATGCTCAATCGTCGATTGATTCTGAGGGAGGTGCGGTATTCAGTTCTGGACGCGGCACAATACCATAAAGCATCAGATGCACGGTATGCTGGATAATGCGCTGCTGCATGCTGCGGTTGCGCAGGGTTTTGCCGGTGACCATTTCCATTTGCGTCGCGAAGTCTGCATAGTTCTGGGTCAGGGCCCAAATATTCAGAATCAGCAGTTCAGGGTCAATATCTTTGGAGATTTTGCCTTGTTCCTGCCAGTTGCTGATGACTTTGGCTTTACGCTTGACCAGTTTTTTCAGCGGACCTTTCAGGATTTCCAGAATATGCGGGGCACCCTGAATCACTTCCAGCGCAAACAGGCGTGAAGCTTTTGGCTGGGTGCGAGACACTTCAATCTTTTGCAATAAGTAGTTGGTGATCGCTTCTTCAGGTTCAAGCTCGGCTTCCAGCATTTGCAGTGGCGCCAGCCATTTCTGTAATACAGTGGTCAGCACTTCTACATATAACGCTTCTTTATTTTCATAGTAATAGAAAATATTCGACTTATGCATTTCTGCAATCTGAGCGATTTCATCTAAGCTCGCCCCATTAAAACCGTATAAGGAAAATACGTCGAGTGCTGCGTTCAGCAACTGATGTCGTTTTTGAGTACTCTTTTTTTGTTCCATTAGCAATTAAAAAACAATGAAAAGGGGGAATCACGAATTGTACGTCAAATCATCAGTTTTGTGCATCCTCGTCTATTGCAAATTATGATAAATGCAGCAGAATTTTGTAGATTAACTAATAATTTACCCAGGATTGTTAAATTTAAGCCCTATAAAGCACACTTTTTGAGTCTGGCGAAAAATATAACTGAAGGCTTGATTTCAAAGATTTTTTATTCTTTTATTTTAAATGAAAATATAAGACATAGTTTATAGAAATAATCCTACATCTCTTTGGGCCTATGTCACAAAAGTTTCATAAACCGAGATGAAGTTTTACCGTTATTTAAAACCTACTCAAACCTACTCAATGTGGGTTTGATGTTTAATTCCTACTTCACCATCAAGAACCTAAAGCATTTGCTTTAGGGATTACCTCAATTCCATAGGCTGTCACGGTGTAACTCACCGCCTTAATCACCACTTATGCAGTGATTAAATCTTTATCCGCATATCGCAGGATATTAATTGATGCATTAACATCACGATTTTGGATGGTTTGGCAAACTAAGCACTTCCACTCTCGCGCAGAAAGTGTGAGAGATTGATTTAATTCACCACAGCACGAACACATTTTACTACTTGGGAAGAATCGACCAACCGAAAGTACCGATTTTCCATGCTGTTTGGCTTTATAAATCAACTGCCTTTTAAACTCATAAAAACCCATATCGGATATAGCTCTTGCGAGTTTACGATTCCTCAACATGCCTTTAACATTCAAATCTTCAATTGCAATCACATCAAAACGTGTTACCAAATCCGTTGTGACTTGATGAAGATTATTCTTGCGTAGACAGACAATTTTATAGTGCAGGCGAGATAGCTTGGCTTTTGCTTTTTCTCGATTCTGACTACCTTTTTTCTTACGACTAAAAGACTTGTTGAGTCGTCTTAGTTTTGCAAGCTGTCTTTTAAGTGGTGCGTTAGAAGGAATAACCTCACCATTTGAAAGGGTGGCAAGATTAGAGACACCCAAATCAACACCGATACTTAAACCTGTTTTCGGTTTAAGCTTTTCGATCTGGGTGAGTTCGACAGCGATTGATACAAACCACTGACCACCTTGTTTAAATATTTTGGCCGAGAGAATTTTACCCTTATAGCGCAGATTCTCAGTCATTTTCACCCAACCCAAATTAGGGATTTTAATAGACCGACCCTTGACGCTAAATTGATCATTTGATAATGAAAAACGGTCATCCTTGCCTTTTTTTCTTGGCTTGGGGTATCCTGATTTGCCGTTAAAAAATCTATCAAAAGCACTACCCAACTGCTTAATCGCCAACTGTGGTGCGCACTTAGTCACTTTCTTCATGAAAGGATATTTTTCAAATTTAAAAGTGTTTAGGTGTTTTCTTAATTTACTCTCTTTAGGTCTATTAAGAAGCATTTCATTCACCGCAACATCATAATACTCACACTGATCTCGATATTCCTTATCAGCCTTGTATTGTCGCTGCCACTCTCTTAAAGCCCAATTATACGACAAACGAGCAACACCACTTGCCTGAGCAAAATGGCTTGCTTGTTTATTATTGGGCATCAATTCAATGATATGCCCTCGTATAAATCGACTCATAGTGCTTCTTTGACCGCCTGTATTAACTTTTGGTTCTTTTTACTTCGGCTTCCATATAATCGTGCTGAAAATACAGTGATAATTTCCAGGACATCTTGAGCCAGTTCATCCTCAAAACTCAAATTTTCACCCTGATTAATAATTACAATTTCAACATTCCGAGCTTCACATAAAGCAAAAACCAATTCAGCACCAAAACGTAATAATCGATCTTTGTGGGTTAAAACCAATCGACCAATTTCATTATTAATAATTCCATCCAAAAGAGCCTTAAGCCCTTTTTTGTGATAATTCATCCCTGAGCCTAAATCACTAATAATCTCAAATGTCCATCCCTGCTTGGCACAGTACATTTCCAAAACTTGTTTTTCTCGCTCAAGATCAGCCTTTTGATCGTGACTAGATACTCTTGCATAAGCAATAGTTTTTCGGCTGTTCTGGATTGATAGATCATGGATAAGTTCAGGTGTGATCTTGCTTAGATCGTAACGTCTGTGATTTTTTGGGGTTCTATCTGCGACTAAAGTGCCTTCCTCATCCCATCTTCTTAGGGTTTGGATGGAAACACCCAGTGTTTTAGCTGCAACACCAATACTAACATATCTACTCATTTGTAGATAATAATATAGAAATAAGTAGATTTCAATTAGCAGTTATTAACCCTTAAATTGAGCCGGAATTTAAGGGTAAAGCTGCGGGGGCAGGCTCAGACCAAAATTAATCCTCATGTGGCCAAGACTGCATCTAGCACCTGCTGCTCCAGTTCGGCAAAGGCAATACTTTTTTGCCGCGGGCGCGGTAAATTGACCTGAAAGGTTTTGGCAATATGACCACGATCGAGCAGAATAATCCGGTCGGCCAGCTGTACCGCTTCACTGACATCATGGGTGACTAAAATGGCAGTAAAGCCCTGTTCGGTCCAGAGCCGTTCAATCAGCTTCTGCATTTCCAGACGGGTCAGGGCATCCAGTGCACCTAAAGGTTCATCCAGCAATAAAATCCGCGGTTGATGCGACAGGGCACGTACCAACGCGGTACGTTGTCGTTGACCGCCAGACAGTTGCGAGGGCCATAGCCCGGCTTTGTCTTTCAGACCGACTTTTTCCAGCAGGGCGCTGGCATGTGCGTACTGGTCTTTGCCCAGACCAAGCTGCACATTCTGCTCGATGCTGCGCCATGGCAGCAGACGCGGGTCCTGAAACATCACCCGGATATCATCCGAGGTAATGCCTTCGCGGATATGCCGTGCCGACTTAAATTTGATTTCGCCGTAGCTTGGTTTTTCCAGATCGGCAATTAAACGCAGCAGGGTGCTTTTGCCACAGCCACTGCGTCCGACAATGGCCAGAAATTCGCCCGGCTGAATATGCAGATCCAGGTCTTGCAGCACCTTCACCGAACCATAAAACTTGTGTAACTGTTCAATCAGGATTTCCGCACCTGCCACCGCCTGCGGCTGAATATCCGGATTGCTGCGCAGTTTCGGGCTGCTGTGCTCGGCATGCAAGCCAGCAATTAAATTACTCATCTTCGCTCACTCCTTATTTCTGGTAGCCGGCATGCCAGCGCAGTAAATAGCGTTCCAAAGCCACGGCCAGTACGTCGGCCAGTTTACCCAGCAGGGCATACAGCAGGATGCCAACCAGCACGATATCGGTCTGTAAAAACTCACGCGCGTTCATAGTCATATAGCCAATCCCGGACTGGGCGGAGATGGTTTCGGCGACAATTAGCAGCACCCAGACCAGACCTAGAGAAAAGCGCAGACCGACCAGAATCGAAGGCATTGCACCCGGCAAGATAATTTCCTTATACAGTTGCCAGCGGCTCAGGCCGTAGCTTTTGCCCATTTCAATTAGTTGTGGATCGACCGAGCGAATGCCATGATAGGTATTAATATAAATGGGAAAGAACACACCAATCGCGACCAGAAATAATTTGGCTGTTTCATCAATCCCGAACCAGAGAATTACCAGCGGAATCAGCGCCAAAGCCGGAATATTGCGGATCATCTGCAAGGTGGTATCCAGCAGGGTCGAGGCGGTTTTGGAGGAGCCATTTAACAGACCCAGCAGCAGGCCCAAACCACCGCCAATCAACAAGCCGAGGAGGGCACGTCCGGCACTGACCTGAACGTGCTGCCACAGCTCGCCACTGACCAGTAAGCCCCAGAAGGCACTAACCACTGCCGTTGGTGCCGGTAAAATCCGGCTTTCCAGCAGGCCGGTACTTGAGGCCAGTTGCCAGAAAGCAATCAGTAATAATGGCACCAGCCAGGGCAGCATCCGCTGCCCAAATGATGTTCCACGTGAAACTTTGGCCTCTGCCAGCTGCTCCAGGGAAATGGTTTTACTCATCAGGCCGGCTCCTTCAGCTGTTTGCTCGCCTGGCTGTCTGCGGCGACATAGTTATTCGCAACAATTTCCCCAAACGGTCCGGTCAAATTCGGTTGGGCCAGTTTCTTGCGGGTTTCCAGCGGCAACAGCGGGAACACCAGTTCGGCAAAACGGATGGATTCTTCCAGATGCGGATAGCCGGAGAAAATAAAGGTGCTAATACCCAGGTCGGCATATTCCTGAATACGGGCCGCCACTGTTTCAGGGTCACCGACCAGTGCCGTACCGGCTCCACCACGTACCAGGCCTACGCCTGCCCAAAGATTTGGGGAGACTTCCAGTTTGCTGCGATCGCCATTGTGCAGTTCAGCCATACGGCGCTGACCGACGGAATCCATCGCTTTAAACTTGGCCTGTGCTGCGGCAATGGTGGCATCATCGACATACTGGATCAGCGCGTTGGCTGCTTGCCAGGCTTCTTTATTGGTTTCACGTACAATCACATGCAGACGGATGCCATAGTTTAGACTGCGGCCTTTGGCCGCGGCTTTGGCACGTACCGTTTCAATTTTTTCTTTTACTGCTGCCGGCGGTTCGCCCCAGGTTAAATAGGTGTCGACCTGATCGGTGGCCAGCTCAATGGCTGCATCGGAAGAGCCACCAAACCAGAGCGGTGGATATGGTTGCTGGACTGGTGGATAGAGCAGCTTGGCTTCATCGACCTGTAAACGTTCGCCGTGGAAGCTGAACGATTCACCTGTATGCGAGCGGGTTAAAATTTCACGCCAGATGGTGGTGTATTCCGCAGCCGTTTGATAACGCGTGGCATGATCTTCATAGACACCATCACCTTTCAGTTCCTGTTCATCACCGCCCGTGACCAGATTCAGTAACACCCGGCCGCCAGATAAACGGTCAAACGTCGCCGCCATACGCGCTGCTAAAGCCGGTGTGGTCACGCCTGGACGCAAGGCCACCAGAAATTTCAGGTTCTGGGTCGCATCAATTAAACTGGCTGCAGTAATCCACGGATCTTCGCAAGAACGGCCGGTTGGAATCAGCACACCTTCATAACCTAAATTGTCCACTGCCACTGCAATCTGTTTCATATAGGCATGATCGACCTGACGGCCACCTTTGCTGGTACCTAAATAGCGGCTGTCACCATGGGTGGGAATAAACCAGAAAATTTTCATATTATCGTCCTTTATTTCAATGGGATTACTCGGTCATCGATCTGCAGTTGGAGCCGTCCAGACAATGGGCTGGACCTCAATCGGTTTTGGAATCAGCTTGAGCTGATAGAACTGGTCAGCAATTTTCTGCTGAGCCTGAATGACCGTCGGATTTAAGCTTTGAATCGGTGATGGTTTCAGGCGGCGGTCAAAGGCGTTTTTGGCGACCGCCGGGTCCAGGCCGGTATTTTTCTGATAAATTTCTAGGGCCTGAGACTGGTGTTTAACAATCCACTGATCCGCGGCATTCAGGGCCGTCAGAAAGCCGGTGGTGGCCTGTGGATGTGCGGCAATAAATTTGGGATTGGCCACATAAAACGAATAGGTCTGGTCAAACTCACCGGTCTTGATCAGCGGGCGGGCCTGTCCATGCAGTTCAGCCGCAGACAGGAACGGGTCCCAGATGGCCCAGGCATCAATCGACTGCTTGTCAAAGGCAGCACGTGCATCGGCCGGTGGCAGCCAGATTGGCTGAATATCTGACCAGTTCAAGTTGGCTTTGGCCAGCACTTTGGCCAGAAATTCATGGGCATTGGAGCCTTTTTGCAGGGCAATACGTTTGCCTTTTAAATCCTGCAGGGTCTGTATGGCACTTTGCTGCGGTACCACTAAGGCCAGCGAATGGTCGGCATAGACTTCATAGCCGACATAGTTCAGCTCCTTGCCAGCCGCCTGGGCAAAAATGGGCGGGGTATTCCCCACTGAACCATAATCGACTGCGCCAACGGCCAGGGCTTCCAGCATTTGGGGTCCGGCCGGAAATTCTTTCCATTCAATTTTGGCTCGTGGGAACTGCTGTTCCAGCAGTTTTTCATCACGTGCCACCAGTAAATTTAAGGAAGATTTCTGGTAGCCAATAGAAATGGTTTTCACCGCCTGTTCAGTTGAGTTGTTGTCTGTTACCGCCTTGTGGGCTTCCGGTTTCTGGCAGCCGCTGAGACCCAGTCCCAGCGTGGAAATGCCCAGCAGCGCCCAGGTTGTTAATTTACGCATCTTTTATTCCTCATTCTTGTTGTGTCGACTGCGTATTCAGCAGGGCCGCCTGAATCTGAATTTGCTGTGGAATCAGCTTTTGCTGATAAAAGGCATCAGCTACATATTGCTGTTCTTTGGCCACGTCACTAGAGATGGCCTGTACGCCAAAGCCCATACGGGAAATTGAAGTTTTTAAGACCTCGACATCCAGGCCGGTCGGTTTTTGCAGTAGTTGAGCCGCTTCATCCTGATGCTGGGCCACCCATTGTGTGATGCTGTTCAAGCTTTGCACCACGGTGTCTAGAACCTGCGGATGCTGCTCGGCAAACTGACGATCCGCCAGATAGAACTGATGGTTGCTGACCAGATTTTCGCCGGTGGCAATGACCCGTGCGCCAATCTGATGTTCGGCTGCGGCAAAGAATGGGTCCCAGATCACCCAGGCATCCACCGAACCACGTTCAAAGGCTGCGCGGGCATCGGATGGGGGTAAATACACCACTTGAATATCGTGCAGGCTAAGCTGGTTGGCTGCTAACAGCTTCAGCAGCAGATAATGCACATTGGAGCCTTTGTTCAGAGCAATGCGTTTGCCTTTTAGATCCTGCACCGACTGAATGGCCGAATCTTTAGGCACAATTAAGGCCTCAGCTAGCGGCGCTTTAGGCTGGTTGGCCACATAGACCAGTTTGGAATTGGCTGCCTGCGCAAAAATGGGCGGTGCTTCGCCGGCTTCACCAAAGGCCACACTGCCGACATTTAAACCTTCCAATAATTGCGGACCGGCTGGAAATTCTACCCATTTCACCTGTACACCCTGGGCTTTTAGGGCCTGCTCCAGTTCACCGCGCTCTTTGACAATCGGTAAAATGCCGTATTTCTGGAAGCCGATATTCAGGGTAATGTTGTCCGCGTCTTTGGGGCTGCTACAGGCAGTCATGAACATGGCACCCGCCACCACGGCAGATAAAATAGCGCTTTGAGTTGAAAAAATACGGCGTAGGCTGCTCATGAAAATACCTGCTCTCGGAAATTAAAAAAATTCAAAAGTGGAGAATGAGAGCTACCTTAAAGATTTTTCTTTTTCGAAAAAAATAACAAATCAGGAATTTCTAATCAGGAAAAAAGATAAATAAAGATGTGCAAATCTTATGCATAAATCTGATTTATAAAATGGATAATCTATTAAAAGTTAAAATATTAAGTAGTTGTATTTAAAATATTTTTATTAAATTGAAGGCGCAGGAATAAGCTTATACTAATTCCTGCTAATACCAGATGCAGCACAATTGGGCCAGCTGCAGATAAGCATATGCCAAATTGAGCTAAAGCCGGCCTTGAACAGACTAGGTGAGTGACTTTTTACAGACCAGTGAATTACGCTGGTAGTTGTATAAGGCTTGGCGGGCATTGGGTAAGTCATCGACACTGGCCGGCTCAAAGCCCTGTTCCAGAAACCAGTGCGCAGTGCGGGTGGTCAGAATAAACAGCTGCTGAATACCAAGGCTACGGGCTTTATCTTCCAGATAATGCAGAATCTGGCTGCCACGATTGGATTTACGATAGGCCGGATGTACCGCCACGCAGGCAATTTCCGCCGAGCGCAGTTCATTGTCGCTGACCGGTAGCGGATACAGCGCCGCACAGGCCAGAATGGTGCCATCACGTTCAATCACCGCAAACTGTTCAATTTCATTTTCCAGCCGTTCCCGCGAACGGTAGACCAGCACACCTTCTTCTTCCAGCGGGCGCAGCAGGCTGATGAGACCGCCGACATCCTGAATATTGGCGGTGCGCACTTCTTCATAATGGGCATCGGTAATCATGGTACCGGCACCATCGCGGGTAAACAGCTCTTCCAGTAATGCGCCATCAGAGGCATAGGAAATCAGATGTACCCGGTTCACGCCCTGAGTGGCAGCATCCTGTGCACCGCGTAAATGCAGGGCCATTTCCGGCTGGCTGGCCTGATACAGACCAATATAATGATTGAGCTGGGATGGGCGGATTTCACGTTGCAGCTGTCCCTGTTCATTCAGTAAACCCTGCTGTTTGCCCAAGAAAATCAGTTTGTCAGCTTGCAGGCGAATCGCGGTTTTGGTGGCGACTTCTTCAGCCAGTAAATTAAACACTTCGCCCGTTGTGGAATAGCCGGTCGGGCCGAGCACGACAATATTATGATTGTTCAGATGACGCTGAATGGCATCGGTATCGACACTGCGCACTTCGCCGGTCAGCTGGAAATCGACTCCATCGCGAATACCATAGGGTTTGGCGGTAATAAAATTACCTGAGACCACATCAATGCGGGCGCCGTACATCGGCGAGTTGGCCAGTCCCATCGACAGCAGGGCTTCAATCTGCAGGCGAATTGAACCGACTGCATTCATGACACAGCTTAACGATTCGCGGGTGGTAATGCGCCGTTGCTGATGAAACGGGGTGTCGATCTGGCTGGCCTGTAAATTCTGGTTAATCTGCGGGCGGGCACCATGCACCAGTACCAGCCGGATACCCAGTGAATGCAGCAGGGCAATATCGTGAATAATATGCTGGAAATTGTCATGCAGGACCGCTTCACCATCAAACATCAGCACAAAGGTTTTATTGCGATGGGCATTGATATAAGGCGCAGAATGTCGAAACCAGTGCACATATTGCAAAGTTGTGCTGTGTGATGTTTCGGTAGAATTCAGGTGCATGCCGGTCTCAATCAAGCAAAAGTCTTATAGCGGATTCTAATCAAAAAATACCGGGGCGTAAGCTGAAAAAATAAAAAAACACCTGAACGGGGTGGTTCAGGTGTAAAGAGGGAAGGGAAAATGAGACGAAACCCTTAGCCCATAATGCGAATAATCCGGTTGGTACGTTCGTTGATCATCACGTAATCGCCATTAATTTTGTACCACTGCTGATAACGGCCGGTGTTTGGTAAACGACGCGCTTCGCGGTCACTGACTTTATAACGGGACTGGTCATAGGCACGCGGTAAGGTCTGGCCCACACGCCATTCACGGCTTGGATTCACACGCACAACCGGACGTTTATGATCACGGTCCCAACGGCTATCCTGATGTTTGTAGTGGGTTGCCGCACGACGGTCATGATCACGATGATCAGGCGCAGCCATGGCTGTAGTAGCCATAAACGCACTTAAAGACAGGGCAATGGTGGTTAATACTTTTTTCATGACGCTCACCTTTGAGTCAAACTGTATATCTCTGGAATACGTCCAAATTAACCAGAAAGTTGAGATAAAGGATGAGAGCAATTGAGATGAATTGTGAAAATCATGAAGAAAAAGCGGAGAGCCTGAAAGCCGGCTAGCATCTGCCCTACAGCCAAAATAGCAGCTTAAAGAATTGCCGATATAAAAAAGCCCAAACCGATGTTTGGGCAACCGAGGAGTGAGACTGAAACGGTTGGAGTGCAGCTTAGAAAGACAGGATTTTAAGAATACTGTGGGTATCGGCATTGACCAGAATATAGTCATTATTGACCTTGTACCACTGCTGCTTGCGGTCCGGTTTAGGCAGGTTATGCTCTTTATATTCGACCTTGTAGCCATTGCCACGATAATGCTGCGGCATCACATAACCGGTTTGCCATTTATGCTGCTGTAAACGCTGATAGCCCCGTTCTTCACGCTGGCGGCGTTTTTCATAAACCTCTTTCGATTCACGATATTCACGATGTTTTTTGCCCTGACCGTGCTGACGTGACTGTTCATAGCCGCGTCCCGGATTGTCAAATTGAGGTGCAGCCGCAGTGATCCCGCTGGCCAGCAACGCACTGAAAGAGATCGCCATAACTGTCACTATCTTTTTCATGTGAAAAAACCTCGTTTATCGTCTTTTATTTCACTGTGTCTTACTGTACGAAAAAAATGCAGAGAAACTGTGAAGAAAGATCGTTAATTCTTTATCGAAAGCAGAGATATTTTGGATATTATGCTGGAAAAGTAACAGATGATGAAAGACTTATCTGTTGTCACGTGAACTGGTTATACAACATTGGGCGCAAAAAGCCTAGCCCGTATTGCCGGGATTCTGCCCGCAGTCAGTTCCATTGCTGGCTTAAGTCCTGCAAGGAGTCGATGGCATGGGCCAGACATTCGGCCTGCTGGCCATCTTCAAGTACAGCCAATAAGCTGGCGGGCAGTTGTAAGTGTTCAATGGAACGGATAATGTCATTTTTACGTTGCTGGTCGGCCATGTGCTGCTCCTTTCATTGATTCATTGCGGTTGAGTAGCAGTATAGGCCGGATGTTTCAATTTGAAAAACCGAATAATTTTATAAAAATGATTTAAAAATACGATTTATGGTCTGGTAGTGTATAAAATTTAGCAGCGCATAAAAAAGGACCCGCAGGTCCTGGATTCAAGCATGTGCTTAGTAGGCATATTTCAGGTCGGTATAGTCGGTCAGTGACTTCTGGATATGCGCCTGAATAAATTCGCGTACATCTTCGGCGCTCATTGGCTGGCCCTGTTTGGTAATCACATGCTCGACCGGGGCTTGGCCATCGACCAGAATCCGGTAGACAAAGTTTTTATAGACGGCATAGTCCTCGGCCTGTTTATAAATACCGGTGATATAGCTGTAGTGATGTTCAAAGTTCAGATCGGTATGCGAAAAGATAAACTGGTCAAACAGTTTCAGGTTTTGCCCGGTCTCGAGTGCCTGTAGTTCATCGAGAATACTGGCTTCAAATTTCATGCCGTATTTTTCAGAAATGGCTTGACCATTAATCAATAAAGACACCATGCCATCTTCATGGGTCGTTACTGTGATATTGCTAAAGTCAGACATGGGCATCTCGGGATAATCAGAAACAGGGCTTTAGTATCGGCAAATTTTGCTGAAATTCAAGCCGACTTAAGCCCAAACCGGTATATTTACGCAAAGTGGGAGCAATTACAGCTTTATGGATGGGCATAAAAAAGGAAGCACAGGGCTTCCTTCATGGATACAGCAAGGGCATTAATCCTGCGCATCAATACTCTGGCCGTTCATGTGCAGACTGTCATCGCCCATTAAATATAAATAGGCTGGCATGATTGATTCCGGTGTCGGCAAGGTTTTCGGGTCTTCATCCGGATAGGCTTTGGCGCGCATGGCGGTGCGGGTCGCGCCCGGATTAATGCAGTTATAACGGATATTCGGATGTACATTTTCCTGGGCAAACAGTTTGCTGACCGCTTCAATGGCAATTTTAGACACCGAATAGGCGCCCCAACGCTCACGTCCTTCTCGACCGACGCCCGAACTGGCAAACACCACCGAAGCATGTGCCGATTTTTCCAGTAAAGGCAGCAGTTCCTGGGTCATGACAAAGGGTGCACGCAGGTTGACGGCCATCACATCATCCCAGACATCAGCCGGATAATGCACCAGTTCGGTCCGTTCACCCAGAATGCCGGCATTGTGCAAAATGCCATCCAGACGGCCAAACTGCTTGTCGAGCGTATCGACCAGCAATTCATAATCACGCGATGACGCACTGGACAGCTGGAGCGGAAGAATGGCTGGCTGCGGCGCGCCTAAACCTTCAATTTCATCATAGATGACTTCCAGTTTATTCAGGGTGCGACCATGCAGGACAACGGTTGCGCCGTGCAGTGCAAAGCTGATCGCGGCTGCACGTCCAATACCGTCGCCCGCACCTGTAATCAGGATCACGCGATCTTTGAGCAGATCAGGGCGAGGTTGATATTCTGAATATTTCATGATCGACCTCCGTTTTTTGCTGTAATTATGAAGTGATTGAATGTTGTTGCTGTGACAGCATCTGGTGCAAGACCTGATGTAATTCTGTGACATTATTCACTATACAGTCTGCCTGCCAGGCTGTTAAGTCATCTTTGTGTTGTAAGGGTAAATAGCCATAAGCCGCCAGAATGGTGTACATGCTGGCATTGCGTCCGGCATCAATATCACGTGGATGATCGCCGACATAAATACACTGCTGCGGTTCCAGTCCCAGCTGTGCTGCGGCCAGATACATCGGTTCCGGATCGGGTTTGGTCTTGCTGACATCTTCCGGGCAGACCAGTACCGCACAGCGTTCGGTCAGGTTCAGGGCTTTTAACAGCGCTTCACTGAGCCAGCGTGGCTTGTTGGTGACAATACCCCAGGGAATTTGCTGCTGTTCCAGCTGCTCTAGCAGTGGATACATGCCTTCAAACAGGTCGGTTTCTACCGCAATATCGGCGCCGTAAAGGTCTAAAAAGCGCTGGCGATGGCCTAAAAAGACCGGGTCTTCCACTTCCAGCTCCGGATATACCAGCTTGACCATGGCGCGTGCGCCTTCAGAGACCTGGGTGCGAATCTGCTCGGCGGCGACAATGTCACAGCCTTTATCGCGGCACATGTCTTGAATAATACGGATAAAGTCGGCCGCGGTATCAATTAAGGTGCCGTCGAGGTCAAATAAAACCGCTTTCATTGGCCACCTTCATTCAGGGTATGCACCATATAGTTGACATCAACATTGGGCGCCAGCCAGTAGCGTTTGGTCAGTGGGTTATAGTGCAAACCGGTCATATCTTTCAGTTTCAGGCCGGCATTGCGAATATCGTGTGCCAGTTCGGACGGCTTGATAAATTTATGATAATCATGCGTGCCTTTGGCCAGCATGCGCAGCACATATTCCGCGCCAATAATCGCAAATAAATAGGCTTTCGGATTACGGTTAATGGTCGAGAAGAACACATGGCCGCCCGGTTTGACCAGCTTCTGGCAGGCCTGAATAATTGAGGCTGGATCGGGTACATGCTCCAGCATTTCCATACAGGTCACCACATCGTACTGGCCAGCCTGTTCTTCTGCCAGTTGCTCAACCGGAATCTGGCGATATTGAATATTTTCGACGCCTTCCTGCTGGGCATGTAAACGTGCCACATTCAGCGGCGCCTCGCCCATATCAATCCCGAGTACATCGGCACCACGGCGCGCCATGCTTTCCGAAAGAATGCCGCCGCCACAACCGACATCCAGCACTTTTTTGCCAGCCAGTCCGCCTGAATGTTCATCAATCCAGTTTAAACGGAGCGGGTTAATTTGATGCAAAGGGCGGAACTCAGAATGCTGATCCCACCATATAGCTGCGAATGCTTCAAATTTGGCAATTTCTTGCGGATCAACATTCAGTTGCGACATTGGTGTCACCTCAATCAAGTTATTATGATTTCAAAAAGTCTATGCTGTTTAGTGTAGCGTTTATTCTGGAAAAAGCGATAAAAGCCGTAAAAAAGTTCACAGAAGCAAAACGAAAACGGCATAATTGATTTATAGTGTTCGCATAAGCTAATCATAACGATTTATGAGGACAATAAGTTCAATGAAAAAGTTTCTTTTGGGTAGCCTTGCAACCGCAATGTTTGCAATTTCAGGTGGCGCATGGGCGGCCAATTTTGTTGAAGGCCAAGACTATCGCGTACTGGCCAATCCGGGCAAAGTCGATGTGCCGGGTAAAATTGAAGTCCGTGAATTCTTCTGGTATGGCTGTGGCCACTGCTTTACCTTGGAGCCGCATATGCAAGCCTGGCTGCGTAAGCTGCCAAAAGATGTGAACTTCGTGCGTACTCCGGCTGCCATGAACCAGGTCTGGGAAATGAATGCGCGCGGCTATTATGTGTCGGAAGCACTGGGCGTCCGTAAACGTACCCACTTGCCGTTATTCCATGCCATTCATGACAAAGGCCAGCAGATTTTTGACCAGAAATCCCAGGCCAAATTCTTTGTCAAATACGGTATTCCTGAAGCCAAGTTCAACAGCATGTTTAACTCTTTTGCGATTACCTCCAAAGTGGCACAGGCCAATAAACTGGCGCGCCAATACCAGCTGACCGGTGTGCCGGCAGTGGTGGTTAATGGTAAATATGTGGTGTCGGGCGATAACGGCAAAGTGATTCAGGTGGTGAATTACCTGGTCGATAAAGAACGTAAAGCCAAATAAAAGCCCAACATGATGTTAAAAACCCGCTGTTTAAAGCGGGTTTTTTAGTGCTGCGGTTTCAGGCATTGTGATGTTTGGTCGCTCCCAATGGCTGATACCACGAAACAGCAATTGCACCTGGATAATGGTCTGCTCGGTAAACTGGTGCTGCTGCTGACTTAAAGCCTCGCCTTCAAACTGGCGACTGAGGCCGATCCAGCTCATGGCCCAGTTAAAGGACAGGTTAATTAAAATATTGGCCAGTACTTTAAAGTCTTCCGGATGTTCAAAATGCTGCACGCTTTCCACCCGTTTCAGGTCATTGGCAAAATCATCAATTAAAAACTCGATTTCCCGGGCAATGGCCTGACGCACCGTGGCCGAGCCGCCCCAACGCTCGGCAATTAAAAAAATCCATTGCTGCGGATGCTGATCCACTGCTTGAAAAAACAGTTCAACGCTGGTCCGGGTTTTGGCATTGGGCAGATATAAATAGGCCTGACCCAGCTGATGCAGAATGCTTTTTAAATGCAGCGCCACCTGATCGACCAGTTCTGCGCCAAGTTCATCCATATCCTGAAAATGCCGGTAGAACGCCGTTGGCACCAGCCCGACATGGCGGGAAATCTCCCTTAAGCTGATGCTGCTAAAAGAGCGCTCGGCAGTACTTAAGGTCAGGGCCGCATCTAAAATGGCCTGACGACTTTGCTGCTTACGTTCTTCCCGAATCGACATGTCACATCCCTGATACTGTTTAAAAATTCATCTCTGTGGCTATTATAGAGCAGAATCGGCCCGGGCAGCAGCCATGCTGTTGCATTGGCTGTGCAGGGCCCGCTTTTCTGTGGCGAGATTGTGTAAAAGCCGACCCGGGGACAAAACCTGTGCGCTTGCATCTGCTATACTGGCCGACAATTTATTTGAGTCAAAATAAGGACAACTTATGCGTATCGACCAACGTACCCTAGATCAATTGCGTGATGTCAAAATTACCCGTAATTACACACGTTATGCGGAAGGTTCTGTCTTGGTTGAATTTGGTCATACCAAAGTGCTGTGTACTGCCAGTATTGATAACTCGGTACCGCGCTTTTTAAAAGGCAAAGGCCAGGGCTGGGTAACTGCAGAATATGGCATGTTGCCACGTTCTACCCATACGCGTAGTGACCGTGAAGCGGCACGGGGTAAACAGAGCGGCCGTACTCAGGAAATCCAGCGTTTAATTGGCCGCAGCCTGCGTGCCATGGTCGATCTGAAAAAACTTGGTGAAAATACCATTACCATTGACTGTGATGTAATTCAGGCCGATGGCGGTACCCGTACTGCCGCGATCACCGGTGCAGCGGTGGCGCTGGTCGATGCCATGAATGTACTGCTGGAAAGCAAAAAAATTAAACAGGACCCGTTAAAAGGTCTGGTCGCTGCTATTTCTGTGGGTATGTATCAGGACGAAGTATTGCTGGACCTGTGCTATGAAGAAGATTCAAACTGCCAGACTGACCTGAATGTAGTGATGACCCAGGCCGGTGAATTTATTGAAATTCAGGGCACTGCTGAAGATAAACCATTTACCCGTCTGCAATGTAATGCCATGCTGGAAATGGCCGAGCAGGGCATTCAGGAACTGATCAAAAAGCAGCAACAGGCCTTAGGCTGGTAAACACTGCAAGATTAGAACAATATATTTATAAAACGCATCTCCGGATGCGTTTTTTTGTGATTGAAGCAAACGTAACCAGCGGCTGTGCGCAGATTCATCTTCATAACAAAAACCAACATGCTGAAACCGAGCTTCATGGCTTACTAAAACTCGCAGTGATTTTTTTAAAACAGCAAAAAAGAGGGATGTACCATGAAATACTTGATGATCTTACTGGCGATGGGCGCCTTTGGTTTAAGCGCGTGTGATACGGCCAATGACCGTGATGGTGATGGCACCATGCTGAATCAGGACCGTGATGGCGACGGCCGTGCAGATGATTAAAGTCTTGCGGCCATCGACTCACCCTAAATGAATAAAAAAGGTGCCTCATGAGGCACCTTTTTTCGTTATCGACAAATATCGAATTGCGATTAAGCATTAAAACGCATGGATAAATCGACCGCTTTGACATCTTTGGTCAGAGCGCCCATAGAAATATAATCGACACCAGTGCTGGCCACTTCACGCAGGTTGGCAATGGTGATATTGCCCGATGCTTCCAGTTTGCAGCGACCGGCAACATGCTTGACTGCATCAATCATCTGTTGCTGGCTAAAGTTATCCAGCATCACGATATCGGCCTGAGCGTCCAGAGCCTGATTCAGCTCATCCCAGGTTTCAACTTCTACTTCCACCGGTTTGCCCGGTGCAATTTGATGGGCTTTGGCAATGGCCTGGGCAATACCGCCAGCAGCCATAATATGGTTTTCTTTAATTAGGAAGGCATCAAACAGCCCCAGACGATGGTTTTGGCCGCCGCCTACAGTGACCGCATATTTTTGTGCAATCCGCAGACCCGGCAAGGTTTTACGGGTATCCAGCAGTTTGGTGTGCAGGCCATCGAGCTGTTTCACATATTCGGCGGTTTTGGTGGCCACGGCCGATAAGGTCTGGACAAAGTTAAGGGCAGGGCGCTCTACGGTCAATAAACTGCGTGCAGAACCGGCCAGCTTTAAAAAGGCTTCATTGGCCGCCACGCGATCACCATCCTGTTTCAGCCATTCAATCTGAACGCTTGGATCGTACTGCTGGATTAAGGCATTCACCCAAGGCTGACCAGCCAGCACCATGTCTTCACGGCTGATAATGGTGGCGGTGGCCTGTTCATCTTCCGGGGTAAGTAAAGCGGTAATATCTGCCTCGCCAATATCTTCCTGCAGGGCCTGCTGAATATTGATCTGGATAGATTGCTCCAATAAAGATTGTGGTATGCTCATTGCCTGTCCTTATCTCTTTACCCATGAAAATTGCGCGATATATTAGCACTGTTCGGCTGGCCCGATGCGCTTTTTCGCGGCTTTTTTGTCTGATTTGAGATTTTCAGCTGAAAGTTTAAGGATGGGCTAAATTTTTATACTGAAAAAAATATCAGGATCATTCTATGCAGCAGGCGGCTTCTTTTCAGGTCATCCAGGGACAGTTAAAAGGTGCGCGGCAGGTGCCTTCACCGAATTTTAACCAGCGTCCGCAGCAGACCGAAATTCAGCTGGTGGTGATTCACAATATCAGTTTGCCGCCATCACAGTTTGGCGGCGGTTATATCGAACAGTTTTTTCAAAACCGGCTGGACTGGTCGGCGCATCCTTACTTTCAGACCATTGAAGGGATGCAGGTCTCGGCGCATCTGCTGATTTTGCGTAGCGGCGAAGTGCTGCAATGTGTCAATTTCAATGACCGCGCCTGGCATGCCGGACGTTCCAGTTATCTGGCCAAGCCGGAATGTAATGATTATTCCATTGGTATTGAACTGGAAGGCAGTGATGATCTGCCCTTTGAAGCGATCCAGTATCAGGTACTGGCGGAAGTGGTGTCGGCCTTGCAGCAGGCCTATCCGAAAATCCAGCGTCATCTGGCTGGACATTCCGATATTGCCCCGGGGCGCAAGACCGATCCGGGACCTTATTTTGACTGGAGCCGGTTCCGGTCTTTACTGCGTGACTGCAACAGCAGGATAGAAGCAGCATCTTCATCAATTCATAACGAAACTTGTGCTTAGGTTTCTTTACAATAGCGGCTAAATTTTTATTTGGGTGGTTCCGATGGCGCTTTGGCGATCGACCTTTATTGTCAGTGCGATGACCATGCTGTCCCGGGTGTTGGGACTGGTGCGGGATATTGTGTTATTAAATGTGTTTGGTGCGGGAAAGGATTTCGATACCTTTGTGGTGGCCTTTCGTATCCCGAACTTTTTCAGGCGACTGTTTGCTGAAGGGGCATTTTCCCAGGCCTTTATTCCGGTTCTGACCGAATATAAAACCAGCCGCACCCATGCCGAAGTGCAGATTCTGATTAGCCGGGTGTTTGGCTGTCTGGCCTCGGTGATGAGTCTGCTGACACTGGCTGCTATGGTGGCGGCGCCGGCGGTGATGTACGTTTATGCGCCGGGTTTCCATAGCGATCCGGAAAAATTTGCGCTGGCCACGGACATGTTCCGCCTGACCATTCCCTATTTGCTGTTTATGTCGCTGACCGCTTTTGCCAGCAGCATCTTAAACAGTTATGGCTCCTTTACCACGCCGGCCTTTGCACCGGTGCTACTAAATCTGGCCATGATTGCCGGAGCCCTGTGGCTAACGCCGTATATGGCCGAGCCGATTATGGCCTTGGGCTGGGCGGTGATTATTGCCGGAGCCTTGCAGCTGGCGATCCAGATTCCGGAATTATGGCGTAAAAAGCTGCTGATTCCGCCAAAAATCGACTTCAAGCATGAAGGCGTTGAGCGCATCATGAAGCTGATGCTGCCGGCCCTGTTTGGGGTGTCGGTGACCCAGATTAACCTGTTGCTGAACACCATCTGGGCGTCATTTATGCAGGATGGTTCGGTATCGTGGCTGTACAGTGCCGAACGGATGACCGAGTTGCCGCTGGGCCTGATTGGGGTGGCAATTGGTACGGTGATTTTACCATCCTTGTCGGCGCGCCATGCCGAGCAGAATCAGGAAAAATTCCGTGGCATGATGGACTGGGCGGCGAAAATTATTGTGCTGGCTGGTGTGCCTGCCAGTATTGCACTGTTTATGCTGTCGACCCCAATTATTCAGGCCCTGTTCCAGCGCGGCCAGTTCACCTGGGAAGATACCCAGATGACGGCCTTGGCCCTGCAATGTATGAGTGCCGGGGTCATCGCCTTTATGCTGATTAAAGTTTTTGCTCCGGGCTTTTATGCCCAGCAGGATACCCGCACCCCGGTTCGGGTCGGTTTAATGGCGGTGGCAGCCAATGCCATTTTAAACGTGGTGTTTATTGGGCTGTTTAAACTGATTGACTGGGAAGCCGAGCACATGGCGCTGGCACTGGCATCTTCAGGTTCCGCGCTGGTCAATGCCGGTATGCTGTATTTCTATTTGCATAAACGCGATATTTTCCGTTTTGGTGGGCACTGGAAAAAACTGCTGTTCCAGTTTGGCACGGCCAATGCGGTGATGGTGGCTGCCTTATGGTACGCCTTGAGCTGGTATAACGGTGATGTATCGCAATGGATGCGTGTGCTGGAAGTACTACTGCTGTGTGTGGTGGGTGTGGCAGCTTATGCTCTTGGTCTGCTGGCCACTGGTTTTAGACCGCGTCATTTAAAACCTTAATTACTGAGAGCTGAGCGCGAAAGTTGTTTAGCTCCTATAAAAGAACCCTTTGAGCCGTTGAGTCTCAAAGGGTTTTTTTATGGGCTTTTATTGAAAGATGAGGCTGCATGAGCAGCACAAGCATCTTTATTTATTGATCACTTCCAGCAGTTCGACATCAAAAATCAGGGTGCTGTTCGGTTCAATCGCATCGCCAGAACCAATCTGGCCATAGCCCAGATTCGCCGGAATAAAGAAGCGGTATTTAGCCCCTTCACGCATCAGTTGCAGGCCTTCGGTCCAGCCCTGAATGACTTGTGTGACCTGAAACTCAGCCGGTTGCTGACGCGCCATCGAGCTATCAAACACGGTGCCATCAATCAGGCGGCCTTCATAATGCACGCGTACTTTGGAGCTGGCTTTCGGTTTTTTTCCGGAACCGGATTGCAAGACCAGATATTGCAGCCCCGATGAAGTGACTTTCACCCCATCCTTACGCGAGTTTTCCGCCAGAAAGGCCTTGCCAATCATGTGATTGGCTTCGGCGCGCTGTTTAAGCTCAATCAGCTGTTTGGCTTCGGCCTGCTTTTTGAACTGCGTCAGAATACGGGCCATGTCTTCATCGCTCAGGCTGGCTTGCTGGCCCAGTGAAGCAGCTTTTAAACCGGCCACAAAGGCATCCAGATCCATACCTTTTAAGGTGTCGACATTGCTGCGCCCCATTAAATAACCAAAGCTGTAGCCCACCTGCTGTTCAGTGGAGCTTTTGGTGGTCACCGGTTGAGCCAGTGTGGCCGCGCTACACAGGGCGAGGCCGAGCAGGGTGATCGTTTTTTTCATATTATGCGTCCCTAAACAACGAAGGAGAGCCAGGCTCTCCTTGTTTTTATTTTACTTCAATCAGCTCAACATCAAAGATCAAGGTGCTGTTTGGTGGAATCATGCCCGGCACGCCCTGTTCGCCATAACCCAGTTGTGACGGGATATACAGCGTGGCTTTCGAGCCTTCTTTCATCAGTTGCAGACCTTCGGTCCAGCCTGGAATCACCTGGTTTAACGGGAACTCGATTGGTTCACCACGTTCAACCGAGCTGTCAAATACTTTGCCATCGACCAGTTTACCGGTGTAGTGTACTTTTACCACAGAGCTGGCTGTTGGCTGTTTGCCATTGCCTTGCTGGGTAATTTTATATTGCAGACCTGATGCGGTGGTTTGTACCCCTGCCTGTTTGGCATTTTCAGTCAGGAAGGCATCGCTGGCCGTTTGTGCCTGCTGGGCCTGATCAGCCTGTTTTTGTTGCAGTTCCTGCTGGAACTGTTCATAGGCCTTTTGTAATTCTTCTTCAGTATAGGCTGGCTGCTGACGCGCATGACCTTCACGGACACCGGTCACAAAGCTGTTAATGTCCAGCTCTGGTGGAGTTTGATGGGCAACTTCATAGCCTAATGCATAGCTGATTTTTTCAACCGCAGACGCATTTGCAGATGCTTTTGAGGATACAGTGGCAGGGTGTTGAGTTGCATAATAAACAGGAACAAGTGCAGCACCGCCTAAAATTACAGCAACAGCAATGGGTAAGGCTTTACTCATAGGTTTTCTCAAATCATTTTATCGTGTCAAAGCTGCTTTCATGTTAGCAGACTTTTTGAATCAAACCGCTGACATCAATCATTCGGTTTGGCTAATTAATATATGCGCATCGTTAAGCATATGCCATAACAGACTGAATATCTAACACATTTTTTATACAATCGGGGCCAGCCGCAGAGGCGGCCCAATTTATTCGTGAGTAATTGTATCTATTATAGATTTGGCTTCAAAGCAGATTAAAAATCTGCTTTCAGCACCACCCGGTAACGCGCCCGGCCAGCATGTAAATGTTCAATTGCCTCGTTAATCTGCGACATCGGGAACACTTCAACCTGCGGCGCCAGCTGTTTGCGGGCGGCAAATTTCAGTAACTGGCGCAAGGTCGATGGTGAACCGGTCGATGAACCTGTCACCGCTTTGCCACCACCAATTAACGCACCAGCCGAGACCTGTAACGGCTCTAAGGTCAGGCCCAGCATATGCAGCGTACCATTTGGTGCCAGGGCAGACAGATATACCGGCCAGTCCAGGCTAACATTCACCGTACTTAAAATCAGGTCAAACTTGCCGCGCTGGGCTTTCAGGGCAGCGCTGTCACGGCTATTCACCACATGATCGGCGCCCATGGCTTTTAACTCTGCGGTTTTCTCCAAGTTGGAACTGAAGGCCGTAATTTCACAGCCCCAAGCTTTGAGCAGTTTAATGGCAATATGCCCAAGGCCGCCAATTCCAATCACCCCGACATGATGCACCGCCTGAATCTGGTGCTTAATGATCGGATCAAATACGGTAATACCGCCACAGAGCAGCGGGCCGGCACTTTCCGCATCCAGATCATCCGGTAAGGGAATGACCCATTGCCAGCCGGCGCGGACCTTATCGGCAAAACCGCCGGCATGTCCGACAATGGTGGCGACACTATCGCCGGTACATTGCACCTGCCGGCCGGACAGGCACGGATCACAGTGCTGGCAGCTTTCAGCCGTCCAGCCAATGCCAACGCGCTGGCCCACAGATAATCCTTTGGCTTCACTTCCTAACTGGACAATGGTACCAATAATTTCATGCCCGGCCACCACCGGATAGACCGAAGAACGCCAGTCATTGTTAATCACCGATAAATCGGAATGGCACAGGCCACAATATTCCACCTGAACTTCGACCTGATGCGGCAACAGTTCGCCAGCATCAAACTGATATGGCACCAGCGCTTCGCCGGGTTGCATGGCGGCATAGGCACGAATGGTAGTGTTGCTCATGATGAGTGCTCCTCGGCTAAAGGGGGAAGAGATTTAAAGGCGCAGTGATCTTCATGGTCGTTGACCATGCCGACGGCCTGCATAAAGGCATAACAGATGGTGGGGCCAACAAATTGAAAGCCCTGCTTTTTTAAAGCTTTAGACAGTGCCACACTGGCTGCAGTATAGGTCGGGGCGCTGCGATAATCGGGCACGGTATGCTGCTCGGGCTGATGATCGACAAATTGCCACAGCCAGTCGACCAGATTGATACCTTGCTGCTGCAGCTGGAGCCAGGCCTGAGCATTGGTGCGGATGGCTGCGAGTTTGGCCGGATGCCGGATTAATCCGCGATCCTGTAATTTGTCCTGCAAGGCCTGATCAGACAACGCGGCAATATCGGCAATGGAATATTGAAAAAAATGCTGACGGTAACATTCGCGTTTTTTGAGCACGGTAATCCAGGCCAGACCGGCCTGCTGGCCTTCCAGACATAGCATTTCAAACAGCTGCGCTTCATCGTGAAGCGGGCGGCCCCATTCCTGGTCGTGGTAGGCGATATAGAGCGGATCTTCGGAGCACCAGCCGCAGCGTGTTCGATCCATAGATGATGCTCCTGTACGGGTTTAAAGCTGGAAATGAACCCATTGATCCTGACGGTTATCCCAGTAAGACAATTCCGCCTGAGGCAGATCGGCAAAGGCAATCCAGACATCCTTGCCGGATTTATCGGCATAGCCGGTGCTGATCAGAAGTGCATCTTCAGTAATTTCCATGATCCAGCCCTGATGACTCTGGCCGTTCAACATAATTTTCTGTTGATTCCCGGATTCGGCAAATTCGACCAGTCGATTGATCAATGCTTCTGACATGTACACTTCCTAAAGCAAACTAACGTAAATAGGGATAGGGATTGACTGCACCGCGACCTTTGCCATTTAAATACAGGCCATAATGCAGATGCGGCGCGGTATGGCGGGCGTTGCCGCTATTGCCGACATAGCCAATTAGATCGCCTTTCTTGACATAATCTCCGACCTTCAGGCCACGTTTATGCCGGTCCAGATGGGCATAATAATGCCAGCTGCCGCCCGGTCCCAGAATCCATACCACTTTACCACCCAAATTGTTATTGCGTAAGTCGGCAATGAGGCCTTCGGTGGCGCTGTACACCTTGCTGCCGCGTGGTGCCAGAATATCAATGCCTTCATGCAGGCGACCGCGACTGCGTGACGCGCCCCAGGTATCTTGCAAGTGCTGACGTTTGACGCCCTGTACCGGCACTGGCAAGCGGGTTTTAAGTGGCATGTGCTGCAGTTTTTTGACCATGGCCGGCGGTAGGGGCGCCGCAGGTTTTTTCGGTGCCGAGGTACAGGCTGCTAGCAGAATCAGACTGAAGAAAACACAGCAGAGTGAAATCGAGCGAAGCACAGCATCTCCCTGATGATTATTATGTCGATGGTATTCGAATTCCAGTCTTTGACTATGTCATAAATCGGCGGCCGAGATCAATTTTTTCATGGCGGTCGGCAGTCCACGTGCAGTAGCCTGTGCCGGCGTCATCCATTCGGCGTCCAGCTCAATCGCCAGATGTTCCTGCTGGTCCGACTCGACCGGAATTACACTGGCATCCAGCAGCCAGGTAAAGTGGGTAAAGCTGTGTGAAATCTGCAGCTGCTGTTGTCGCTGTTTCAGACCCAGACGCTGACAGAGCGCCTGAAACTGCGCTGGATCATCAATAATCGGCAGGCACCATAATCCGCCCCAGAGGCCGCTATTCGGCCGCTGCTGCCACAGCCACTGGCCATCACTGTGTAAGAGCAACACCTGGGCCTGTCTTACGGGTACGGCTTTTTTCGGTTTTTTAAATGGTAATTCGGCTTCTAGGCCCTGCTGGTGGGCCTTGCAGCGCTGCTGCATCGGGCAGTACAGACATAAGGGTTTTTTCGGGGTACAGATGGTGGCACCGAGGTCCATAATCGCCTGGGTGTAGTCATGATTACGCTCGGTCGGACACAGCTGTTCTGCCAGCTGCCACAAGGCCCGTTCATGTACCGGTTTGGACAGATCATCTTCAATGGCAAAAAAGCGCGCCAGCACCCGTTTGACGTTGCCATCCATAATTACGCCGTATTGTCTGAGACCCAAAGACATCAGTGCGCCTGCGGTCGAGCGGCCAATGCCGGGCAGGGCCATCCACTGTTCCAGATTTTCCGGAAAATGTCCTTGCTGGGCCACTATGCCGGCCGCTTTATGCAGATTGCGTGCCCGGGCATAGTAACCGAGTCCGGCCCAGTATGGCGCCACTTCATCCCAGGAGGCACGGCCTAAGCTTTCCACATCGGGAAAACGCTGAATAAAGCGCTCGAAATATTGCAGCACGGTTTTGACCTGGGTCTGCTGCAGCATGATTTCCGATACCCAGACTTTATACGGGTTATCGGCCACCTGCCAGGGCAGGTCATGGCGACCGTGTACATCAAACCAGGAAAGCAGGGCATGGGAAAAAGAAAAGGCAGACATGAGAACCGGAACTGTTAAGCAGTCGCCTAGTATACCCAAATCTTGCCGATGCAGCAGGCAATAAAAAAGGTGATGCCGCGGCATCACCTTCTGTTTTGGTAGCGGCAAGGCTTAGATGCTGCCGCTCATCCCCCAGCGTTGATCCAGCTTGAGGATTTGACCTTCATAGCGCGGAATAATGTGGATATGCAAATGCTGCGATGGGCTGCCAAACACATCGCCATCGTTAAAACCGACATGAAAGCCCGCCGGTTGATGGCGCAGCTGTAATTCATTCCGCGCCAGTTCCAGCAGCGACATCAGGCTTTTACGTTCTTTGTCGGTAACATCAAAAAAAGAACTGACATGACGTAGAGGGATAATGACACAGTGGCCTTTAGACAATGCGTTCGGTTCGGGTAGAATCACGCCATAATCATTTTTGGCAATGACATCATATTCATCAAAGTTGCAATATGGGCAGTCTTGTTCGGTCATTCTTCTATCCTCTATTCAAATTCATTAATCTTTTTCAATATATATGGCCTCATGCCAGAATCAGGCCAAACGGCGTTGTAATAATTGGTACATGGCATCCAGGCTTTGCTGTTCTGCTACCGGGCTATAGCCGAGGTCGACGCCATTGGCTTTGGCACGTTCATCGGCCAGCGGGTTACTAAAGCCGTGCTTGGCATCTTCAAACACAATCACGTCATGTTCTACCTGGGCAGCGTGCATTTCTTCACGGAAGCTGGCCACATCATCCAGCGTTACCATGCTGTCCAGTTCACCATGCAGCACCAGAATTTCTGCCTGCACCTTGCCTTCCTGCGCTGGTTCTCTGGCCGCCAGAATGGCATGGAAAGTCGCAACGGCTTGCAGGTTGGCGCCTGAACGGGCCAAATCCAGCACCACTTTGCCGCCATAACAGAAGCCAATGGCTGCCAGTTTAGCCTGATTTACTTCCGGTTGGGCAGCTAAAGTGTCCAAAGCCGCAGACGCACGAGTCACAATTGTATTCGGGTCTTCAAAGGTCTGGCTCATCCATTCATTGGCCTGGGCAGCCGTGGTGGTATTTTTCTTGTCGCCATACATATCAATGGCCAGGGCGGCATAACCATGTTCTGCCAGTTCGCGGGTACGCTGTTCAATATATTCATTTCGGCCCCACCATTCCGGTGCCACAATCACACCCGCGACTGGTGCATCGGTTTCGGGTGCAGCAAAATAACCGACCAACTGGCTACCATCTGCCGCCGTATACTGAATTTCGCGAGTTTTGATTGCTAAAGTCATGCGTCCAATCCTTGTGTTTTTTGAAATAATTCGATTAAAACATAAAAATGAGACAGCGGTTTGAAAAACATTTCAATGGGCCTAAACAAATGTGAGAAAATATTTTTAAGTTATTTTTCAAAGAATAATCTGTCTGTATCTGCTGTCGGTCTAAACACAGGCATAAAAAAAGAAGGATTTGCATCCTTCTTTTTTGTGAGGGTCAGGGTATAAGAAACTATACCTTGCCGCGGGACAGGAAGCCGACAATTGCCAGAATAACAGCAATAACCAGCAGAATGACCGCGAAATCTTTAGATAAACCAGCGACACCACCGAAACCGAGTAGACTGGCAATAAGTGCGATTACAGCGAAGATAATGGCCCAACGAAACATAATTTTTCTCCATGTGTTTTTATACTTCTTGATCAAGTATAGGGGCAAGTCGCTGATTTGATTGTTTTGCTTTTGTTTATTAAGTGTTCAACTATTTATTTAAGTCTATGATTCTATTGTATCTATGACATAGCACATGCTTTTGTAGAAGACTGTTATAATAGACCGGTTATTTTGTAGTGTTGTGCATCATGTCTGATCAGCTTCGTCCCCAATTCTGGAAAAATTATCCGTTAACAGCCTTAACCCAGGCAGAATGGGAAGCGCTGTGTGATGGCTGCGGCTTATGTTGCCTGGTTAAACTGGAAGATGAAGACAGTCATGAAGTCGCTTACACCAAAGTGGCCTGCAAGCTGCTGGATTGTACGACTGCCCGCTGTTCGGACTATCCGAACCGGCAGCAACAGGTGCCGGACTGTATTCAGCTGACGCCGGAAAAGCTGGACAGTATTCACTGGCTACCGCCAAGCTGTGCCTATCGCCGTTTAAAAGAAGGTAAAAACCTGCCGTCCTGGCATTATTTAAATACCGGTTCACGTCAGAGCGTGATTCGCGCCAAAAAATCGGCCGCTGGCCGCTGTATTTCTGAAACGGAAGTCAATGAAGAAGAAATAGAAGACTATATTGTGCGCTGGGTACGTTAAGTTTTTAGGCCGTCTGTATCTTTAAGAGCAAAATTGGCGATTTAAACCTGATAAAATAACTGCCTACATTTAGACTCAGTTTGCCGCAGCAAGCGCTAAAAAATCGGCTATTGAAATACTTCATTTTGCCATAACATAGTACACTCAGCCGCAGCTTTGTACAGAAAACCTTCTATGTCAGACAGCCATATTCCACTTCCTGAACGTTTGCGCCCGCGCGATCTGTCGCAGATTATCGGTCAAGATCATCTTCTGGGGGAGCAGGCCCCGTTACGTCAAATGATTGATCAGGGCCATTTGCCTTCGATTATTTTCTGGGGACCACCAGGCGTTGGAAAAACCACCATTGCCTTGTTGCTGGCGCAGGCGGTTGATCGTCCTTTTGTCAGTCTGTCTGCGCTCAATACCGGGGTTAAGGAATTACGTGAAGTGATTGCCGATGGCGGCGATTTACTAACGCCGGTGGTGTTTATTGACGAGATTCACCGCTTTAATAAATCCCAGCAGGATGCCTTATTAAATGCAGTCGAGAAGGGCAAAATTACCCTGATTGGTGCCACCACGGAAAACCCGTCTTTTGAGGTGAACAGTGCCTTGCTGTCGCGCTGCCAGGTCTATACCTTAAATGCACTGAGTGCCGAGGCCATCCAGCAGCTGCTGACCCAGGCCGTCCAGAATGATAGCTTCTTAAAAGAACGTTATATCCAGATTGAAGAGTTTGAAGCACTGGTGCAGTTTGCGGCGGGTGATGCACGTAAGGCGCTGAATTTACTCGAGCTGATTGCCGGCACCTTTGAGCCGGACACAGAAAACAGTATTAACAATGCCCTGGTCGTGAAAGTGGCGCAGCAGAATATTGCCCGTTACGACAAATCTGGCGAGCAGCATTATGATCTGGTCTCGGCCTTTATTAAGTCGATTCGCGGCAGTGACCCGGATGCGACTCTGTACTGGATGGCGCGCATGCTCAAGGGTGGAGAAGACCCGCTGTTTATTGCGCGGCGTATGCTAATTGCTGCCTCGGAAGATATTGGCAATTCCAACCCAAATGCCTTGTTGCTGGCCGGTGAATGTTTCCGCGCAGTGCAGGTGATTGGTATGCCGGAAGCGCGGATTATTCTGGGCCAATGTGCAGTCTATCTGGCCACCAGTGCCAAAAGTAACAGTACCTATCTGGCCATTAACAAGGCGCTGGACTTGGCGGAAAAAACCGCCAATTTGCCGGTACCGTTACATTTGCGTAATGCGCCGACCAAGCTGATGAAAGAGCAGGGCTACGGGGTGGATTATCTGTATCCGCACAATTATCCGGAGCATTTTGTATTGCAGGATTATTTGCCGCCAGAATTAAAAGGCACCAAGCTGTATGAATCGGCGCGCAATAAACGCGAAGTTGAAGCCGAGCGTTTACAGCAGCGGCGCTGGATGCAGCAGCAACAGTAGCAATAAAAAAAAGCCCAATTCAGAGGGATGAATTGGGCCAAACTGGATGTTAGATTGGGAGAGAACATCCGCGAGGATTAACGAAACTGATCGGCAGTCACTGTAAAATTTACCGTGTCTTGCCTATGTGCTTAAGCATAGGTCAAAACTAAAAATATGTAAAAACGATCATTTTTATAAGTTGAATTTGTTTTTTCGATTGAGAGTGAGAAAACTCAGCCAATAAAAAACCGGATCAGCTGATCCGGTTTTTTTATCGTTCATCTTGGAGATGATCAGATATTGTCGAGGTTGATGCCTAAACGTGCCGCAACTTCTTCATACGCTTCAACCACACCGCCTAAACCTTGACGGAAACGGTCTTTGTCGAGTTTTTTCCTGGTGTCTTTGTCCCATAGACGGCAGCCGTCTGGAGAGAATTCATCACCCAGCACGATACGGTCGTGGAATACACCAAATTCAAGTTTGAAATCGACCAGAATCATGTTGCCGGCATCAAACAGGGCTTTTAGTACATCGTTAACTTTGTAAGTCAGTTCTTTCATTTGTGCCAGCTGCTCAGCAGTCGCCCAACCCAGCGCAATCGCTTGAGATTCATTGACCATTGGATCGCCTAAGGCATCATCTTTAAAGAACAGTTCAAATGTTGGCGGGGTCAGTTCCTTGCCTTCTTCGACACCGAGGCGACGGCAAAGAGAACCAGCTGCATAGTTACGGATTACGCATTCAACCGGAATCATGCTCAGCTTTTTCACTAGCACTTCATTTGGGGTTAGCAGTTTTTCAAAATGCGTTTCAATACCGGCTTCAGCCAGTTTTTCCATAATAAAGGCGTTAAAACGGTTGTTCACCTTACCTTTACGATCTAGTTGTTCGATCTTTTCGCCATTGAACGCAGAGGCATCGTCACGAAAGACTAAAATCAGGTGGTCTTCACTATCTGTGGTATAAACAGATTTCGCTTTACCAGTATAGAGCAAGGTTTGTTTTAACATGAGGGAACCTTTTTCAGAAAAAAATGCCTAGTAATGTCTAGGCTGGCCAATTTTGGTAAATCTGGGCCAACAGGTCTGCAGCTTTTTCTTTGTCTGCAAAACTGTTGTCGGCGTTGAACACAGCCAGGTTGTTACTTGTACCGACAGAGGTGAGTCTTAAGACGTAGGTCTGTTGATCGACCGAGATGGTGACTTCGTAACGGTTTTTGCTCTGACCAATAATGCTATGGTTCAGGCTGCTGAGTGTGGCAAGCGTATACTGCCAAATTGTAGCAGAATTTCCATCTATTTTGAGCAGTGGATTTTGATTTCCATCTACAACCGGTTGTGGACGACCTGGCGCGGTGTTGTCCTGTACAGCAGCGGCCTGAGTTGGCTCTACGGCTGGAGGACGAGGAAGTGCGAAACGGTTGCCACGGCTGTTTTCCAGCTTCGGTGCATGTTCAATGGCCAGTGGGTCAACCGTTGGTGCAGGATACAATGGCGTTGCTGGTCGGGCCACAGCACCTTCAGGATATTGTAAGGGCGCAAGGGTGGTGGTGTCTTTATAATCCAGAGAGCCATTGCTGATGGCTAAAGAACTACAACCTGCCAAACTTACCACTGAAAGTGCAGCGATTAAACCAAAACGTAATTGCATAATATTGTGCTCTTATTAAATGACACCCGAAGCCTGTAAAGCTTCACGTAACGGTGCGCGATATTGTTCTGCAAGTGGCGTTAATGGCAGGCGGATGCCGGTACCAATTAAGCCCATTTCATGAAGTGCCCATTTCACCGGAATTGGGTTTGATTCACAAAATAGAATATTGTGTAAATTTGCAACTGTATTGTTACGTGCTTCAGCGCTGTCATTGTCGCCGGCAATGGCTGCGGCACAAACTTCGCTCATGACTTTTGGTGCCACATTGGCCGTAACCGAGATATTGCCTTTGGCACCAGCCAGCATTAACTGATAGGCAGTGGCATCATCACCTGAATAGACAGTCATGTCTTTACCCGCCAGACCGGCCAATAATTCACGGCCACGTGGTACATCGCCAGTGGCATCTTTAATGCCCACAATTTGTGGAATGTCGGCCAGACGAATAACTGTTTCATTGGACATATCAACGCCAGTACGGCCCGGAACGTTATACAGGATTTGTGGCAGATCCACTGCTTCGGCAATAGTCTTATAATGCTGATATAACCCTTCCTGGGTTGGCTTGTTATAATATGGCGTGACGAGAAGTGCGGCATCGGCGCCGAGTTCTTTGGCTTCTCTGGTCAGTTCGATCGCTTCATGCGTTGAGTTTGCACCAGTACCAGCAATCACCGGGATACGTTTGTTGGCCACGCGAATGATTTCTTTAATCACACGTGTATGTTCAGCCATGCTTAATGTAGAGGCTTCACCTGTCGTGCCCACGGCCACAATACTGTTTGTGCCTTGTTCTATGTGCCACTCAACCAGCTTCTCGAGACCTTTCCAATCTACGCTGCCATCTTCTAACATTGGGGTGACGATTGCGACAATTGAGCCTTGAATGGTCTGTGCTTGCTGAGTCATTTTGAAAAAATATCCTATTTTTCCATCCACAAAAGTTCGTAGAAACAGAAAACGTGGATGGTTGCAGTATTTTGATTTGAGTCAGAATTCAATAAGTCATGATTGAATAATGCTTATGCAAATTATGACTGATTCAGTGTGTCAGAACAATATCCGTAAGTCAAAGCCAATATCAACTTTATCCGCTGCTCAAAACAGTCCGGTATAAGGCATAAGTTGGTGCTTTTACAGCAGCTCCGGTTCATCTTCGACTTTAGAATGAACTGGTGAGTAAGCACAGGTCTATAGAAGCTGTCCGGACAGCAATTTTGCCTGGAAAAAGCAGTAAAAAGCTGTGAAAACCAGGTAAAAGGGTCGGAATTAAGATAAAAAAACACTTAAACTAGACCTGAAAATTATTTGAACAGGCTTTTTTTTAATGCCATTTCCTGCTTAAAACTTTACTGAATGATTTTTTTCAGATCTAAATAAAAATAATAGTTTTGACTGTCTGTTTATTTATATCCTTTGATATTTATATGAATTTTATTGTTTTTTTAAAGTGATATTCCTCAATTAAGTCTTTCTAAAACTATATGTTTGCGTGTCTTAAAATAAGAAATGTCTATTAATTTTTTGCCAGACCGGGGCTTTATTCCACTTATTGGTAGTTAATTCAGAGGACATCCTCATAGATGATGGCGGTCTTAACCTTTTATAAACACTGATTGAAACAAGGATTCTCCAATGGAAAGATCAGATAATCGACATGCGATTGTGACAGTAGCCATCTGTTTCTTGATTGCGGTCATTGAAGGCTTGGATATCCAGGCAGCAGGTATTGCCGCAGCTGGTATCCGTGAGCATTTTGGCCTCGATAGCTCGCAATTGGGGGTGTTTTTTAGTGCAGGGATTCTGGGCTTATTGCCTGGTGCACTGGTTGGTGGACGCGTGGCAGACCGTATTGGCCGTAAACAGGTGCTAATCTGGTCGACTGCCGTGTTTGCGGTCTTTACTTTATGTACCGTATGGGTCAACAGCTTTAACTCATTGCTGGCGGTACGTTTCCTGGCCGGTGCCGGTCTGGGTGCAGCCATGCCAATTCTGATTACGCTGGCCTCTGAAGCGGTATCACCACAAAACCGTGGCCGTGCCGTAGGTCTGATGTACTGTGGTATGCCAGTCGGTGCTGCGATTTTATCGTTAATTGCCAGTACCGATTTCGGTTCTAACTGGAAAAACATTTTCTACCTAGGCGGTTTATTACCTATTATCGTCATTCCAGTGATGATGTGGTTATTGCCAGAATCAAAGGAATATTTAAAAGCCAAAGATCAGGCTGCGAATACGACAGCAGAAGCTACGCCACAAGGTTCGTTTAAAGATCTGTTTAACTCGAACAACCTGCTCCGTACCATGTTCATCTGGGTCAGCTATTTCTTCACCCTGATGGTGGTGTACATCATGCTGAGCTGGTTACCGTCGCTGTTCCAGGAACTGGGCTTCTCGCGTAAAGAAGGCGCAACTGCACAGTTCTACTTTATGGTCAGCGCGACGATTGGTACCGTTATTTTGGGTATGCTGACCGATCGCTGGAAAAAAGCCTATGTCATTCTGTTGATGTACGGCGGTATTCTGGCCGGTCTGCTGGCACTGAACGCTGCAGGCTCGTTAACCCAAATGTATCTGGCCTCTGCGCTGGTGGGTGCATTCGTCATTGGTTGTCAGGGCGTACTGTATGCCTTCGGAGGTATCGTGTATCCAACTGAAGTGCGTGGTACTGGTATTGGTGTGGCATCTGCCGTGGGCCGTGTTGGTGCGATGCTTGGGCCTGCGATTGCCGGTTCACTGTTAACGGCTGGCTTTGGTGCAGCAGGGGTGATCTCTGCCGCGATTCCATGTATCGTGATCTCTGCCATCTTTATGTTACTGCTGGTGCGTCGTATTCAAAACTAAACACGCATTGTAACGACCCCTTCAGACAGCCCGCATATGCGGGCTGTTTTGTTTTCACCGTGCAGTCCAATGATTCCACTGCAACAAAACCATCCATTTGGTATATGCTAGGACGCTGACAATAAGCGAAACATGGATAGGTGTTATGCAAGCGCAGACGGCATTGATCGTAGTAGATGTACAAAATGGATTTACGCCGGGCGGTAATTTGGCCGTCGCTGATGCCGATCAGATTATTCCGATCATTAACCAGCTGGGACAGGTCTTCGACAATATTGTCCTGACCCAGGACTGGCATCCGCAGAATCATATTTCTTTTGCCGACAATCATCCGGGCAAACAGCCGTATGAAGTGGTGATGCTGGAATATGGCGAGCAGGTGCTGTGGCCGGCACATTGTGTTCAGGGCACCACCGATGCCGAACTGCATCCGGCGCTGGACTTGCCGCAGGCGCAGCTGATTATCCGCAAAGGGTTTCATGCGCAAATTGACAGCTATTCGGCCTTTATGGAAGCAGATCAGAAAACCACCACCGGCCTGGCCGGCTATTTAAAAGCGCGTGGCATCGACACGGTGTTTATTACCGGCATTGCCACCGATTTTTGCGTGGCTTGGACCGCCATAGATGCCTGCAAGCTGGGCTTTAACACCTTTGTCATTGCCGATGCCAGCAAAGGCATAGACCTGAAAGGTTCATTGCAACATGCCTGGCAGGAGATGCTGGCGCATGGGGTGAAACGGGTCTATAGCAAAGATGTGCTGAGCCTGTTACAGCCTGCTGCACAGCCAAGCCTGGCCTGATTGGCCCGAATCATTCATTCAGAACGTGCCGAGGTCTATGGTGTTAGGTTTTAGCCAGTTTGTACAGAAAACTTTTGCCCTGTGGGTGCTGCTGTTTGCAGTGATTGCCATGTATCAGCCAGAGGCTTTTGTCTGGTTAAAAGCCTATATTACCTGGATGCTTGGCATCATCATGTTTGGTATGGGCATGACCATGTCACTGCAGGATTTTAAAGGCGTGCTGCAAAGCCCCAAAGCAGTCGCGATTGGCGTGGCTGCGCAGTTTATGGTGATGCCGCTGTTGGCCTATCTGTTATGTGCCTTGTTCCGGTTACCGGCGGAAATTGCCATTGGGGTGATTCTGGTTGGCTGCTGCCCGGGTGGTACGGCTTCCAATGTAATTACCTATATGGCCAAAGGCAATACCGCCTTGTCGGTGGCCTGTACTTCGGTGTCGACCTTGCTGGCGCCGCTGCTGACCCCGGCAATTTTCTTTGTGCTGGCCAGCCAGTGGATTGAAATTGATGCCTGGTCCATGCTGAGCTCGATTTTACAGGTGGTACTGTTCCCGATTGTACTGGGCCTGCTGCTGCGCGCGCTGTTTAAAACTCAGGTGGAGCGTTCCATTACCCTGATGCCGCTGGTTTCGGTGGTGGCGATTGTTGCCATTGTCGCGGCAATTATCGCCGGCAGCCGGGCACAGATTCTGGAAAGCGGCTTGCTGATTTTAGCGGTGGTGATGCTGCACAATGGCCTGGGCTATTTACTCGGTTTCTGGGCAGCGCGTTTATTTAAATTGCCCTATGCCGACAGTAAAGCGGTGTCGATTGAAGTCGGAATGCAGAATTCTGGCTTGGGCGTGGCCTTGGCGGCGGTGCATTTTGCCGCGTCTCCGGTGACCGCCGTGCCGAGTGCCATCTTCAGTTTATGGCACAATATTTCCGGACCGGCACTGGCCACCTATTGGGCCAGCCGGCAGCGCCAATAAAGGACAGCTGTCATCCGGCTGTCATCAAGGCAAGGATGCCTTAGTATATTGAATATGCTGTCTTTTTACTTAGATAAAAAACAAAAAAATGATAAAAAACAGATTTTTATTTTGAACAAATTTGGGCTAATTTTCATCATTTGGTCATTTTTGTAACACAACTGTCATATTCAATTTCTAAGATGCCCTCACAGAGGCGGCACAAACAGACTGTTGTAAGACAGCATAGAGTGAGATATGAGCGATTTTCAGCATTCATCCATGACCTATTTCAATCGGGAACTGGCATTATTCGAGTTCCATCAACGGGTATTGGCCCAAGCGCTGGATGAGCGTCTGCCGCTGCTGGAACGCTTAAACTTTCTGATTATTTTTTCCCGAAATCTGGATGAGTTTTTTGAAATCCGCGTGGCGGGTTTAATGAAACAGCTGGATTTAAATGCCCTGACCCGCACCCCGGATGCAATTCCGACCGAACTGGTGCTGGCACAGTTATCTGAAGAAATTCATGCGGCGGTCGAGATGCAATATCGCACCTTAAATCAGGACATTCTGCCGCAGTTGCAGCAGGCCGGGATTCGTTTTATCCAATATTCACAAATTCAGGACAAGCATAAACCCTGGATTGCCCAGTATTTTGCCAAACAGGTCCAGCCGGTACTGACCCCAATCAGTCTGGACCCGTCACATCCGTTTCCGCGACTGGTCAATAAAAGCCTGAACTTTATTGTCAGTCTGGAAGGTAAGGATGCCTTTGGCCGTGAAATTGAAATGGCGATTGTGCCAGCCCCACGTTCCTTGCCGCGCTTAATTGCCTTGCCGCCTGAAGTGGCCGGGGAAGGGGAGGAACAGATTTTCCTGACGGCAATTATCCAGCAGCATATCAATGACCTGTTCCCAGGCATGAAAGCCACCGGCTGCTATGCTTTTCGTGTGACCCGAAATGCCGACCTGATTCTGTCGGAAGATGTCGATGATCTGGCGGTGGCCTTAAAAGATGAGCTGTCATCACGCCGTTTCGGCCGTGCGGTGCGTCTGGAAATTGAAGATGACTGCCCGCAGAGTATTATTGACTACTTGCTAGATGAGTTTGATCTGGATCAGCAGCAGCTGTATCAGACCAGTGGCCCAATTAACCTGTCGCGTCTCACCACCAGTTTTGACCGTCCGGAACTGAAATATCCGATTTTTAGTCCGGTGATTCCGCCGGTATTTCGCAAGCAGAAACCAATTTTTGAGGTGCTGAAAAAGCAGGATGTATTGCTGCATCATCCGTTTGATTCTTTTCAGCCGGTGATCAGCCTGCTCAAAGAAGCGGCCAAAGATCCGCATGTGCTGGCAATTAAACAGACCCTGTATCGCAGTGGTCCGGACTCGGAAATTGTGCAGGTACTGGCTGAAGCGGCGCGTAATGGCAAGGAAGTCACTGCGGTCATTGAACTGCGTGCCCGCTTCGACGAAGAATCCAATATCATGGTTGCCAACGTGCTGCAGGAAGCCGGTGCGGTAGTGGTGTATGGCATTGTCGGCTATAAAACCCATGCCAAAATGATTCTGGTGGTACGCCGCGAGCAGGACCAGCTGGTGCGTTATGTGCACTTGGGCACCGGTAACTACCATGCCGGCAATGCGCGCATGTACACCGACTACGGCCTGATGACCACCCAGCCGGATATCTGTGAAGATGTGCACCGCATGTTCCAGGAACTGACCGGCATGGGCAAAATGGCCAAACTGAAAAACCTGCTGCATGCGCCGTTCACCCTGCACACTGAACTGCTGAAACTGATTGAACAGGAAATTGAATTTGCCCAGGCCGGCAAAGCCGCGCAGATCATGATTAAAGTCAATGCCCTGACCGAGCCACAACTGATTGCGGCGCTATACCGTGCCTCTCAGGCCGGGGTGCAGGTTGATCTGATTATCCGTTCGATTTGCTGCCTGATTCCCCAAGTGCCGGGCATGTCAGACAATATCCGGGTGCGTTCGATTGTCGGTCGTTTCCTGGAACATACCCGCGTCTATTATTTTGAACATGGCGGCGAGAAAAAACTGTTCTGTGCCAGCGCTGACTGGATGGGACGTAACCTGTTCTCACGGGTTGAAACCTGTTTCCCGATTCTGGACAGCAAGATCAAGAAATGTATTGTCGAAGATGGTTTACGCAGCTATTTAAATGACAACCAGAATGCCTGGGAATTGCAGTCCGATGGCCACTGGCAGAAAGTGCAGCCGGAACCGGAACAGCCCCTGCACAGTGCACAGGCCTATTTACTGCAAAAAAAGCTCCTCAAACTCTAAGCCTCTATCAAAAAATCCTGACACGGGTCAGGATTTTGATCAGACGACAGCGGCTGCTGCGTCTTAAGACGCTTTAGAGTGCTTGCCACGTAAAATTTCAGTTCTTAACTGCTGGGCCAGTTCGGCCGCTTCACTGTCCATGCCATTGACCATATAGGCATGCCGGGTCAGCACATTGGTCGGGTTTGGCATACTGACCAGTTCATAATGATCGGACAGGGTTTTCAGTAATTCATGCGGTAAATGCACCGCATTTTCCTTAGCTGACAGCTGGCTGACCAAGCGTTCTGCCGCCTGCACCGAAGACAGCTGCATGGCATCGACCGGGCTGGACAGTGCACTGCGGGTTTGCAGCACAAAGCGTTTTTCTTCACGGTAGCGTTTATACAGCACTTCAGACAGCAGCTGGAACACGGTGCCAATCATCGCCAGACACGATGCCGCATTCGGTTTATCGGCCGACATGCTTAAGGTGGCGCCATCTTCATGGAATGGTTGTACCGTGGTGATATCCTGCTGGCTAAGTTTATAGTGCTGCACACACAGCTCGATGCTCTTGTTCAGGAAAATCTGGCATAGATTAAAATACGGCACCGAAACGGTTTTGTTGACCGTATCCATCAACTGTTTCGGATCATAGAACTGGATGTTTAACGAAATGGTATGCGGATCAACCGGGGCCGGTTTGTTTTCTTTCAGTTTTGGTGCGGCTTTGGCCTGTTGCTGCGCCTGTGCAATCGCCAATGCGGTATTGTGTTTTTCCTGCTCCAATGCCTGGGTCAGATTCTGGATTTCGTGTTTCAGACGCGATTCATTGTTGATACGCGTCAGATATTCTGAACGGCTTGGACGGGCAATCGCACGATAGGCCAGCCACAGCAGGGCATGAATAAACAGCGAACTGAGAATCGCCATCCACTGGGTACGCAGAATTTCGCCAATACTTGGTTTGACCAGGGTCACTTCAATGGTGCCGACTTTCTTTTCGTTTTGCAGCGCATCGCGTACAAAGACTTCACCCTGACGGGTTTTGGCCAGGCCACCGGTGGCCAGCACCTGATTGTTGGTATTCAGAATGCGAATTGAGGCAATACTCGGGTTGGTGGCATAACGATCGGCCAGAAGCGCCAGTGAAACGGTATTGGCCGGTTCCAGCTCGGACAGGCTGTCTGTGACCAGCTGGCTGGTGATCAGCTGGCCTTGACTGGCCCGATTTTCATTGAGCTGGTGAGTCGTTGCCAGTACCAGTAAAAAGGTATGCAAGGCAAAACTTATGGTCAGTAGGCTAGCAAATAGCCCTTGTCTAGGCGCATTCAACGTAAACTTCCAAAGTAATTCTACTTAAATTCGATTATGATTCTAACAATAGTTGTAGCTCAGACCCGAGTCAATTCATGCGAGAAATCATTCTTATATCATTTTTAGGACCTGACCAACCGAATCAGTTTACTCGATTAATGCAGGTTCTGTCCGCTCATTCCTTACAAATCTTAGATGTCGGTCAGGCGGTCATTCATAACCAGTTGACTTTAGGTATTGTCGTCTCATCAGATGACCAGACGGCTACCGCATTAGCCATGAAAGAGATCCTGATTTTAGCACATGATATTGGCTTAACTGTGCGCTTTAAACCGATCTCTGCAACAGAGTATGAACAATGGGTCAATGAAGGTGGCCGTACCCGTTACATCGTGACGGCTTTGGCGCCAGAACTCAATGCCTCTCATCTGCAGGCAGTAACACAAATTGTATCCAGCCAGGGTTTCAATATTGAGACCGTGACCCGTCTGTCTGGCCGTCCGGCAGCAGATGGTTCCAGCCAGGGGCCAAAACGTGCCTGTGTGCAGTTTGGTTTAAGCGGTCAGATGCTCGATGCCGCAGCCATGCGTGCCGCCTGTTTAAGCCTGTCCAACGCGCTAAGCGTCGATGTCGCGGTACAGGAAGACAATGCTTATCGCCGTAACCGTCGTTTGGTCTGCTTTGACATGGACTCAACCTTAATTGAGCAGGAAGTGATTGACGAACTGGCGATTGAAGCCGGTGTCGGTGCACAAGTGGCTGAAATTACCGAGCGTGCCATGCAGGGCGAGCTGGATTTCCAGCAAAGTTTCCGTGCCCGTGTGGCCTTACTAAAAGGTCTGGATGCGTCGGTTCTGCCAAAAATCGCCGAGCGTTTAACCGTGACTGAAGGCGCCGAGCGTCTGATTTCGACCTTAAAAGCCCTGGGCTATCGCACTGCGATTCTATCGGGCGGATTCCAGTACTTTGCCGAATATCTGCAGGACAAGCTGGGGATTGATGAAGTACATGCCAATATTCTGGATGTCGAGCATGGCGTGGTAACCGGGGAAGTGAAAGGCCATATTGTGGATGGTGCGCGTAAAGCCCTGTTGCTGCGTGAACTGGCCGAGAAAATGGGTATTTCTCTGGAGCAGGCCATTGCGGTAGGTGATGGTGCCAATGACCTGCCAATGCTATCCATTGCCGGTCTGGGGGTTGCTTTCCGTGCCAAACCGCTGGTACGTGAAAATGCCAATCAGGCGATTTCCAGCGTTGGCTTGGATGGTGTTTTGTATCTATTAGGTGTCCATGATAAAGACCTGAACCGGGCTTAAGCACAGCACAGGTTGAATCAAGCGCAGCATAAGGGCTGCGCTTTTTTTATGCAAAATCAGTGAACAAGGGCAAATGTTCATTTTTTGACTGAATCGAAATCTGCTTTAAAAACATTGAAAAAAATATTTTTCAGGGCAGTTTTGCAGGTTGTTTTTTTGTAATGACACGCGAAAGAAGGAGTAGCCTTATCTTCAGAAATCTTTAAAATTAAAAAAGTGTAATGACAATATAATATTGCGACAATGTGTGTCGCGTGGTCAAAATTTAAGTCTTTTTTTATCCAGAAAACTACTCATAATGCTTCCATAGATTTGAAATTGGCCTTGCCATTCATTTACAAGTATTGAAGATGGCATGGGGACTCGACAAGATCCACATCCATTTTTGGACGGAGGTTTTTATGTTAACAGCGAATTTAGCAACTATAGTCGGCTTGAGCTTGGTAGCGGCTGCTTTGATTGCTGTTTTCTTTTCGCCTTATCGTCGTTGGTTAAGCTTCATGTTGGCCGGTATGGCATTCTGGGGTATTTTGGAAACGGTCCGTTTTAGCGTACAAACTGTTTTTGAACTGCCTGTGACCTACAGCTATCTGTCTGCATTAACCCTGGCGATGATTGTTGTGACATTGCTTTTGCTACGCGAAGACCGTCGTGCAGAGCGTGCATTGGCCAAAAGACGTTATATCGAACATACCCCAGTGTATGAAGATGACCAGCAGCAGTATTCCAGCCGTTAATTCTATACAGATAAGACGTCCAAAAAATGTACAGTCATGTACATTTTTTTTTACTTTCGATAATGATTGTTATACAAAGCCTTGCTGAAAAATCAGCTGTTTATGTTAGGATGAAAAGCAATCTAACCCAACAATTACAATAGGCTCGGACGTCATGAAACTTTCCTCAATTCCTGTCGTGAAACTCCCTCTGGTTGATGTCAGCACGGATCCGCTTGATTTACTCGTGACAGGTTTGGCTTTGCGTATGAAGCAGCTTGCCCGTACCAGCCCTAAATTTATTGAGTTGGTTCATGAGCGTCAGTTCCGCATCCAGATTGGTACCGATACCGGTTTTGCCCGCCAGATTATTGTCAATAATGGCGACATTGATACCGTGTCGGGTGATGCTGAAAAAGCCGATTTTATTTTGCAGTTCGCCGACAGCGAGCAGGGCGTGAAAACCCTGATGAAAGGCGATCCGACTGCCTTTATGACCGGCATGCAAAATGGCACCATTAAAATGGAAGGTGATTTTGGTCTGCTGGTCTGGTTTAACCAGGTGGCGAAACTGGTACCACCAAAGCTGCCGAAACCGGTCAAAGAAAAAATTAAAATGGCGCGTCAGTTTATTAAGCAGAAAACTGGTAAATCAATCTGATTGCTGCGTCGAAACGCCCAAGAAAAAGGTCTTCCAGTGGAAGACCTTTTTTATGCACCAAGCATTGGCTTATTCAATTTCCAGCTGAAAGGTCACCGGCCCGTCATTGACCAGATGCACTTTCATATCGGCGGCAAAAATACCGGTTTCTACCTGTGCAAACTGGCTTTTGGCATAGTCCACCAGCTGATCATACAGTTCTTTGGCTTGCGCGGGGGGCATCGCCGGGCCAAAGTCAGGGCGTAAACCTTTCTGGGTCTGGGCCATCAGGGTAAACTGCGATACCAGTAAAATACCGCCGCCGGCCTGGCTGACATTCCAGCCCATCTTGCCCTGTTCATCATCAAAAAAGCGATATTTCAGGATTTTATCAATCAGCTTTTTGCCTTTGTCCAGATTATCGTCTTTGCCCAAACCTAAAAAAACCAGAATACCGTGCTGGATCTGGCCGGTGACTTCTCCCTCTACCACCACTTTGGCTTCAAGAACCCGTTGTAATAATGCGCGCATACGAATGAACTGTCTGACTGTGTTGATGGGGAGAGATTGTAGCAAATTGTGATCCAAAACAGAGAACGTCGGCTTTTTGTTGATTTAATCTCTTAAAACCAATATGGGATTGATGTTTTATCTAATAAAACGATTCTGGTTATAAAAATATTCCGTTTTCACAATTTTGTCATGATTGCTATTTTTTGCCTGCAGGAAAGGGAAAGTATAAACAAGAGGTGATGGAATGGTGAAACATTCATTATGGGTTGCGATGCTGGCAACCATGACATTGAGCACACAAGCAGCAGTACTCACCAAAGACAATGGCGCAGCCGTAGGCGATAACCAGAACTCGATCACTGCCGGTGAAAACGGTGCCGTGTTACTGCAAGATGTACAACTGGTGCAGAAACTGCAGCGTTTTGGGCGGGAGCGTATTCCTGAGCGGGTGGTACATGCCCGTGGCACGGGCGCTTATGGCGAATTTGTGGCGACCAAAGATTTATCTGACTTAACCGTGGCCTCACTGTTTAAAGCCGGTACCAAAACACCGGTGTTCCTGCGTTTTTCTACGGTCATTCATCCCAAAGGTTCGCCGGAAACCCTGCGTGATCCGCATGGTTTTGGTCTGAAATTTTATACGGAGCAAGGCAACTGGGATTTGGTCGGCAACAATCTGCCGGTGTTCTTTATTCGTGATGCGATGAAGTTTCCAGATTTCATTCACGCCATGAAGCCAAGTCCGGTGACCAATGTACAGGACCCGAACCGGATTTTTGACTTTTTACAAAGCCAGCCGTGGTCGGTAAATATGCTGACTTATGTCTATTCCAACCTGGGAACACCGCTGAGTTACCGGCATTTAGATGGTTTTGGGGTACATGCCTTCAAGCTGTATAACGCCAAAGGCGAATATAAATATGTGAAGTTTAACTTCCGTACCCAGCAGGGCGTAAAGGGCATGAATCTGGAGCAGACCCGTGACATGCAGGGCAAGGACTTTAACCACCTGACCAATGATCTGTATAACAATATTTATGCCGGCAACTATCCGAAATGGGATTTATATATTCAGGTCCTTGATCCGAAAGACCTGAACAATTTTGACTTTAACCCGCTGGATGCCACCAAAATCTGGCCAAACGAGTTAATTCCGGAAACCAAAGTCGGCACATTAACTTTAAACCGGATGCCGAAAAACTTCTTTAATGAAACCGAGCAGTCGGCCTTTGCACCGGGCAACCTGATTCCGGGAATTGAGCCCTCCGAAGACCGTTTGCTGCAAGGCCGTATTTTCTCCTATTCAGATACACAGCTGTACCGTTTAGGGGTCAATCATCAGCAGATTCCGGTCAATCGTCCGCGGGTGCAGGTCAATAACAATAATCAGGAAGGCTTTATGAACATCTCAGAGCGGGATTCTGAGGTGAATTATGAACCAAGCCTGAAACAGCCAAAACCGGCCGCAGCAGTGGCACGTGCGGTGGCTACGCCACTTGCAGGTACAGTGCTGCAACAGGCCATTCAGAAACAGCAGCCGTTTAAACAGGCCGGTGATTTATACCGTTCTTATTCTGCTGTAGAGAAAAAAGACCTGATCCGTAACCTGGCGGTAGATTTGGGCGCGGTAAAAGATGCTGAAACCAAGCACATCATGCTGTCTTATTTCTACAAGGCCGATGCCGATTACGGCACCCGCCTCACCGCGGCGGTCAAAGGCAATCTGGCCACAGTCAAAGCCAAGGCGGCCAAGCTGCAGGACTAAACTTTTTTCTAGCGCTGTTATAGAAGAAGCTGCACAGCGTTAGACCGTACTGGTGACGGGTGCGCTCGACGTCACCTCTTGAAAGTCCTGTAAAACTCGCATCCCTTTCCTGCACCCTGGGGGAGTTTTACAGGCACCTCTTTATTTTTGCCGATTCAGACAGGAGCAGCAAGATGCGTATTTTCACCATGCTCTGTGCCGGACTGTTCAGCCTGGGAGTAGTCACAGCACCGGCCTGGGCACAAGCAGATTCATCCTCGGCCACAAGCCAAACCGTAGCACCATCTGCCGCACAAGAGCTGATTGATCTGTTTTTTGCGGCCGCCCGCAGTGGCCAGCATGACGTGATTCAGGAATTTTTACAGCACGGTTTTCCGGTCGATGTCCGTAATTCGGCCGGTTTTACGCCATTAATGATGGCGACGTATTATGGCCATCAGCCAATTGTCAGCACCTTGCTGGCCTATGGCGCCGACCGCTGTGCACGTGACCAGAAAGGTCATACCGCGCTAATGGCAGCCATTGTAAAAGCCGAGTGGGGTATTGCCCGGCAGTTACGTCAGGTCGATTGTGATGCTCACGCGGTCCAGACCGGCCAGCTGACTGCCGAAGAATTTGCCCGGGTATTTGGCCAACAGCAGCAATTTCAGAAGCTGAGTGAGGACTAGCCGAGCGCCAGGTTCTTACCCAATGGTCGATACAAAAGGTTAAATATCGCTGTAAAAATTATGCTTTAATGCAAGGAGTACAGCAAAAACGAACTCTTATGGCACCAATCATCCACTCTTTGCTTGATACCGACTTGTACAAATTTACCATGCTACAGGTGGTCTTACATAAATTCCCGCAAACCCACAGTGTCTATCATTTCCGCTGCCGTAATCTGGAAGATACGGTCTATCCACTGGCGGATATTCTGGATGATTTAAATGCACAGCTGGATCATTTGTGCCGCCTGAAATTTAGCGAAGATGAACTGCAATATTTGCGCAGTTTACGCTTTATCAAAAGCGATTTTGTCGATTATCTGGAACTGTTCCAGCTCAAGCGCCGTTTTATTCGTGCCGGCATCGACAGTGAAGGGCGTCTGGATATTGTGGTAGAAGGCCCGATGGTTCAGGCCATGATGTTCGAGATTTTTGTGCTAGCCATTGTCAATGAGCTGTATTTCAGCCGTATTCGCAGTGATGAGGTGCTGGCCGAAGGCGAACGCCGTCTACAGGCCAAAGTGGCCTTGGTACAGCAATATGCCGCTGAGCAGAATCCGGAAGATCCGCCGTTTCTGGTTTCGGATTTTGGTACACGCCGCCGTTACAGCTTTGCCTGGCAAAAGCATGTGGTGCAGCAGATTAATGTTGCCGCGCCGGGCGTATTCCGAGGTACCAGCAATGTGCTGCTGGCCAAACAGCTTGGCATTACTCCAATTGGCACCATGGCGCATGAATTTTTACAGGCCTTTCAGGCGCTGGATGTGCGTTTACGTGACTTCCAGAAAGCGGCGCTGGAAACCTGGGTACAGGAATATCGGGGTGACTTGGGGATTGCCCTGACCGATGTGGTCGGGATGGATGCCTTCCTGCGTGATTTTGACCTGTATTTTGCCAAACTGTTTGATGGCCTGCGCCATGACAGTGGCGATCCGTATAGCTGGGGCGACAAAGCCTATGCCCATTATAAAAAGCTGAAAATTGACAGTAAAACCAAGATGCTGACCTTTAGTGATGGCCTGACCCTGGAAAAAGCCTGGGCGCTACACAACTACTTTAAAGACCGCTTTCAGGTCAGTTTCGGGATTGGCACCAACCTAACCAATGATATGGGACAAACTCCGCTGAATATTGTGTTAAAGCTGGTGGAATGTAACCGTCAGTCGGTGGCCAAAATTTCCGACAGTCCGGGCAAAACCATGACCGACAACGACACCTTCCTCGCTTATTTGCGTCAGGTGTTTGATATTCAGGAATAAGCAAAAATACAGACCAGGTCCAGTGCAAAGGCTGGACCTCGTCCTCTCCCTGGTGGCGGGTTGAGCTCTATCCATTTTTCTGCGCAAGGAATGCAGAAATTCAGGATAATCCTAAAAATGACTTGTGCTAACATCAGGGACAAGGATAGTGATAAAACATACAACCACGATGAATGATGCCACGATCAATTTCGGTCTGTTGATTGAAGCCGAAGACCTGGTGCCCTATTTAGGCAGTGAAAAATTACGTATTGTCGATTTAAGCCGCAACTCGGTCTATGAACAGCTGCATATTCCACATGCGCTACATGTAAAGCCAAAACTATTGCTGCGTCAGGAAGAGTATGCTTCGGGTTTATTGCCGGAGCAGGACGGCCTGGAAGAACTGATCCGCTATTTAAATATTTCCCCTGAGCATCATGTGGTGGCCTATGACGATGAAGGCGGAGCCTGGGCCGGGCGTTTGCTGTGGAATTTACATTGTTTAGGTTTTGAAAACACTAGCCTGCTCAATGGCGGGATTCATGCCTGGCTGGCGGCCGGTCTGCCGACCTCGTCGGAGCTGCCGAGCTTTGCGCCGGTTGAGCATTTGGTGCCGGTACAGCTGAATGATCAGTATCAAATTCAATATGATGCGTTATTAGAGCAGGTACAAAGTGCTGAACTGCAACTCTGGGATTGCCGCACTGCAGAAGAATATAGCGGACAGCGACTGGCGGCGCGACGCGGCGGTCACATGCCGGGCGCCCGACATTTCGAGTGGAGTACTGCCCTTGACCGCGAAAATCATTTAAAATTGCATCCGCTAGAACGCACGCAGCAACGTCTGGAACAACTTGGCTTTGATTTAAGCCAACCGGTGGTGGTGTACTGCCAGTCTCATCATCGTTCCGGTCTGGCCTATATTCTGGGCCGTTTACTGGGTTGGCCAATCCGGGCGTATGCAGGTGCGTGGAGTGAATGGGGCAATCGCCTCGACAGTCCTATCATTACCGGAGAGTTGCCGTCTTGAGCCTCACATCTCGTTTAAAAAAACAATTATTTATTCAGGCCCAGCGCGTGGTACCCCAGCACCAGTTGTCTCGTGTGGTGGGTAAAATTGCTGCCAGTGAACACCCGATGGTGAAAAACGCAGTAATTCAGGCATTTAAAATGCAGTACGGAATTGATATGTCGATTGCCGAGCAAGGCAATGCCCTGAAATTCAAATCCTTTAATGAATTCTTTACCCGTGCCTTAAAAGATGGGGTGCGTGTGGTCGATGCCGATCCGAACAGCATTGTTTCTCCGGCTGATGGCGCGATTTCCCAGCTGGGTAAAATTGAAGATGGTGCAATTTTTCAGGCCAAAGGCCAGAACTTTACGGTTGAAAACCTGATTGCCGATCCACAGCTGGCCGAGCCGTTTAAAAATGGCCAGTTTGCCACTGTGTATTTATCACCGCGGGATTATCACCGGGTGCATATGCCATTTGCCGGTACCTTAACTGAAACTCTGTATGTACCGGGCGAGCTGTTTTCAGTGAACCAGACCACGGCAGAACATATTCCGGGACTGTTTGCCCGTAATGAACGCATGGTCTGCCTGTTTGATACCGAGATGGGCCGGATGGCGGTGGTGCTGGTGGGTGCCATGATTGTGGCCGGTATTGAAACGGTTGCCACCGGCAAGGTCAAACCATCGGGCCGTTTGGAGCTGAACCAGCATGACCTGTTCCTGGAAAAAGGCGCCGAATTAGGCCGTTTCTATCTCGGTTCTACCGCAGTGATTTTATTTGAACAGGATAAAATGCAGTGGGATGCGCAGTATCAGGCCAATTCTCTGGTGGAAATGGGCAAAGCCATGGGTCATCGCCTCTAAGCTGTTTGTATTGAAATGAAAAATGCCCGGATTAATCCGGGCATTTTTATGGGTATTCGGTTTAAAGGCTATACAGCCGTTCTTTGGGAAAGACGGCCTTAAAGGTTGAGCCGCTATTTTCTTTGGACTCGACTTCTAAATGGGCATTGTGCTGCATCAAGACATGCTTGACGATGGCCAGCCCTAAACCGGTACCGCCGGTCTGACGGCTACGCGCGCTATCTACCCGATAAAAACGTTCGGTTAGACGCGGCAGGTGTTTCGGATCAATGCCGATGCCGGTGTCCTGCACACTAAAATAGCCATGCTCGCCATCATCATGCCAGCCAATGGTAATGGTGCCGCCTTTCGGGGTGTATTTGATGGCGTTGGTAATTAAATTGCTAAAGGCACTGGCCAGTTCCATATCGGAGCCAATCAGGTCGCAATGACTGTCGATATCCAGATTCAGGGTATGGCCATAATCAATATTGTAGGCATGCGCATCATCAAACAGCTGGTTCATCAGACTTGGCATGTCAATAATCTGGTTTTTAGCAATGGTCTTTTCATTTTCCAGACGCGACAGCAGCAGCAGGTCATTGACCAGCGCATTCATACGCCGGGTTTGCGACTGCATCTGTTCAAAGGCACGTTTCCAGCGCGGATTCATGTCTTCCTGGTCGGTAAAGGTTTCAATATAGCCACTCAGTACGGTCAGCGGGGTGCGTAATTCATGCGAGATATTGTCGACAAAGTCTTTGCGCATCTGTTCCAGATTGTGCATCCGGGTCATGTCATGTGCCACCAGCAGGCGGCTTTCGCCACCAAAGCGGGTCATTTTGACCTGTACATAGTGTTCATCCAGCACGGTCGATTTGATTTTCAAGCCATCTGGCGCCTGATCAATATGATGAAAATATTCAATAAATGCCGGTTGGCGCAAAATGGTTAAAATATTGCGACCACGATCCAGCGGCTGAATGCCGAGCAGGCGCTCTGCTGCCGGGTTCCACCATTCGATCTGATGGTTATCATCAATCAGCACTACCGCTTCGGCTAGGGCCACTAGTGACGACTGGGCGCGGTCAATCAGCCCGACCATTTCGGCCTGGACAATACGTTCCTGACGCTGCGAGCGGTAGACATTAAATAATAAAGCCCCCCAAATGCCATGCAAATTGGGGGGAACATCATAGGGACGGTTGGCAATCCAGTCATTGACCAGATAGAGGGAGCGCATTTGGGTGGCGAAAAACGCCAGAAAGCCAATAAAAATACAGATCCAGAACTGTTCGATTCCGAGACCAATAAAACCTGCAATTACTAAAAAAAAGATCAGTAAACGGAGATCTTGTTTGGCAAAAGTCCACAAACTGCTGTAACGGACATTCTTGTGGTCACGGGCCAGTTCGGGGACAGGGTATGGTTCATACATAAAAAGCGATTAACCTAAGGCGACATCCGCACGGGTTGAGAAACGGTATCCAGTGCCACGAACCGTTTGTACAAAGCGGTCTGCGCCAAATGGCTCCAGCACCTTGCGTAAACGACGAATATGCACATCAATGGTACGATCCTCAATATATACGTTGCCACCCCAGACCTGGTCAAGTAGTTGTGCACGGGTATAGGCACGTTCCGGATGCGTCATAAAGAAGGCCAAAAGACGATATTCGGTTGGACCCATGTCCAGAATGTTGTCGCCAAAGCTGACGCGCTGGCTGACCGGATCTAGAATCAGGCCGTTGGCATCAATGGTTTTTTCACCATTCAGGGCATTGGCACGGCGCAGTACTGCTTTGATGCGTGATACCAGCTCACGGGTAGAAAACGGTTTGGTCATGTAGTCGTCGGCACCGGCATCCAGACCCTGAACCTTGTGGTCTTCTTCACCGCGTGCAGTCAGCATGATCACCGGAATTTCCGCCAGGTTTTCATCACGTTTTAAACGACGACATAAATCAACACCGCTGACACCGCCAGGCATCATCCAGTCCAGCAAAATCAGTGCCGGGCGTTGATCGACGATCATCTGATGCGCCTGTTTGGCATCTTCGGCCTGTAAGCAATGAAAGCCGGCCATATCCAATGAGGTATGGATCATCTCTCGGATTGGAAGTTCATCATCGACAATTAAAATGTAGTCATCTTTCACAACGCAATACCCTATAAGTGAACGGTGAACCGTTTATATTTATGACAGGCTTATTACAAAGATTAATTATGACAGTATCATTGCAGAAAGGGCAGACAGCGCTATTTTCGCAATGTTTTGTGACAATTTTTTGTACAGAATGGGCTGAATCCGGAATTCATTTAAAAAAATTTAAATAAAAGATTCAAATATTTAATTTTTCTTGCAGTTTGATGACAGGGATTCAGGCTTTTTTGCTACTTTCTGGCTCCGCTTCGGAAAAATGTTCGAGCAGGGAAATGAACACCACGCTACAGGCGCTGAGCACTTCATCCATTGACTGCTTAAAGCCGCTCATGACCCAGCGGATGGCAATTTGGGTGACATAACCGTTCAGGCCGCTGGCAATTAATGACAGTTCGCGTTCTGAATGCTGCAGGTTTGGCATCATTAGCATGACAAAGGCCTGAATCATGCGGTCAAAGCGCGCCATGCTTTCCTGAATGGTGGCCTGGTTGTGCAGTTCCTGTACCAGCATGGCATCAATATAAATAATCCGAGCCATCTGCGGGTTGTCTTTGAGCGTAGTCAGCAGGGCAGTTAAACCGGCTTCAATCATTTTTTGCGGATTGGTCGAGGCCTGCATGATGGCCTGCATCACATTGTGTTGCAGTGCATCAATCAGCTGTAAAAAAATGGTCTGGAACAGGTCTTCACTTTTCTTGAAGGATTCGTAGAAATAGCGCTCGGTGAGTTTGGCCTCGGTACAAATATCTTTCACCGTGACCGCAAAAAAACCATGCGTGCCATAGGCGTGCAGGCCGGCTTCAATCAGTTTTTCCCGGCGTAGCTGTTTGCGCTCGCTCAGCGATAATCCTTTAAATTGGCGCTCTTTATTTTGGGTATTCTGCGCATTTGGGGGAGCGGGGTGTTGTGCTTCGGTCATAGTAAAAAGGCCAGTTCACATCCTATATTGCTATAGATTAACAAGATTTTGCGCTAAGTGCGAAGTTTGGCATTCAGATTTGAACGCAGCAGACAGAAATCTGCGGGCTTTTGCGTTGACAATGATTATTGTCAAAATTATATTTGAGTGGTGAAATTGAAGTGCGCTGCCGTGCCTGAGGGACGCAGCCAGACCATCCATAAAAAGGAAGCGGAATGAAAAATTTTAAAAATAAAGTCGCGGCGATTACCGGAGCAGGTTCAGGCATTGGCCAGCAGCTGGCCGTCTTATTGGCCCAGCAGGGCTGTCATTTGTCTTTAAGTGATGTCAATGAAGAAGGTTTGGCTAAAACCAAAGCCTTGCTGAGTGATTATAACGTGCGAGTGACCACGGCGCAGGTGGATGTGGCAGATCGGGCGGCCATGAAACACTGGGCTGAACAGACCGTGCAGGATCATGGCTCGGTCAATATGATTTTTAACAATGCCGGGGTGGCCTTAGGATCGACCGTTGAAGGTGCCTCTTATGAAGACCTGGAGTGGATTGTCGGGATTAATTTCTGGGGCGTGGTGCATGGCACCAAAGAATTTTTACCGTATATCAAACAGACTGGTGATGGTCATATTGTCAATATTTCCAGCCTGTTCGGGATTACTGCGCAGCCGACCCAATCGGCCTATAACGCGACCAAGTTTGCGGTACGTGGCTATACCGAGTCGTTACGTCAGGAACTGGATATCCAGAACTGTGGCGTGAGTGCGTTGTGTGTGCATCCGGGCGGGATTCGGACCAATATTGCCAACGCCGCGAAAATGAATGACAGTCTGAGCAGTCTGGGCATGAATTCAGAAAAGTCGATACGCTCCTTCAATAAATTATTGCGTTATCCGGCAGAGCATGCAGCACGCGATATTCTGGATGCGGTTTTAAAAGATAAACGCCGTTTGTTGATTGGCAATGATGCCAAAGCTATTGATTTAATTCAGCGGATTGTCCCAAGTGGCTATCAGCGGGTGATGGCGGTGGCAACCCAGCTGGGCAAAGGCCGTAAATAAATTGTATTTGAAAGAAGCCTGCGTTAAGTGGGCTTTTTTGTGGCTGTTCAGCACATTTCATTTTTTATTTATCTGAAATTCAGAATAAAACTGTCAAGTTTTTGACAGATTTGAATAAGCCGTTTTGACATCATCAGCTCATCCCGAGAGGAAACCTTTAAAAACATCAAAAGAGAAATGAAGGAAATTTAACATGAGCTATGACTATCAACACATTCAGGTCAAACCGATTAATGGCCGTATTGGCGTTGAGATTCAGGGTATTCAATTATTTTCGCAATTGGCACAAGCGGTGATTCAGGAAATTAATCAGGCGCTATCTCCTGCCGTCAAATCAACACCTCAATAGTCTTTTTCTTCCAGACAAACTGATAATACAGGCCTTGTAAAATACACAGACTGACAAAGGCCAGCGCATAGGCATACCAGATGCCTTGTAATCCCCACCACTGACTGAACAGATAAGCACACGGCACTTCAATCAGCAAAATTGTCAGCACATTAATAATCATTGGCACCGTGACAGTCCCGCTGGCGCGCATAATCGAAGCGAAAATGGCACTGGCACCAAAGAACAAAATTGACCACAGCACAATAAACAGCAGCTGCTGGCCCAACTCGACCACCTGCGGGTCGGTAATAAACAGCGCCATTAAATATTTTGAGAATAAATAGGCCAGTACCACCAGCATCCCGGTAATCATCAGGTTCATACCCAAAGCAGTACGGGTGACTTTGGCCAGTAAATCGGACTTGCCGGCCCCAATCGCTTGCGCACCAAAAATAGAGGCGGCAATGGCAATCGATAGCGCCGGGAACTGAATATAGTTCAGCACCTGATTCACCGCACCATAGGCCGCCGTAGCTTCAGCGCCATAACGGTTGACCAGCCCGACAATCACCAGACCGGCCACCGACGTGGTCACCATCTGAATGCCGGTCGGAATACCCAGACGTAAAATAATCTTGCTCAAGATCGGTTGATGGCGAATATTTTTCAGCAATTGCCAATCCGGTCGTAGCGGATGGTTTTTCTTGTTCAGATACACTGCCAGGAAAGTCAGCACTGCCAGATAACCAATAATGGTGGCAATGGCCGGGGCAATAATCCCCAGACGTGGAAAACCAAAATAGCCGGCAATCAGCACCGGGGTAATAAACAGCCCGATCAGGCTGGTCATGCCTAAGGCAATTAAGGGGGTAATACTGTCGCCCACGCCGCGTAAAATGGAGGTGTAAATAATATAGACAAACAGCAGCGGGCTACCGGCCAGCATCCATTGCACATAGGGCAACGACAGATGCATCACCTGCGGATCGGTACCGAGCGCCAGCAGAATGGATTTGGCGAAAATCACGCCTAAAATGGCAATGATGGTGCCGCCAATCAGGGTCATAAACAGGGTCGAGCCGACCACACAGCGTACTTTTTCAATATTCTGCGCACCCCAGGCCTGCCCGACCAGCACGGTTGAACCGGCTGACAGCCCGATCACAAAGGCCATCAAACAGAACAGAATCGGGAAGAATACCGCCACCGCTGCAATGGCATCGACACCCATCATCTGGCCAACAAAGACAGTGTTGATGGTGCCAGACAGGTTTTGCAGAATATTGGTGGCAATCAGCGGCAGCAGGAAAATCAGGAAGGTTTTCCAGAGCTTGTGTTGATTCACCAAAGGTTGATGCTGCGGCATGAGCAATCCTGTAACCGGTTTATGATCGTGTGCATGAATGGCTTTACCCTAGCATGAGCCTGTAGCAAAAAGCCTTAGCAATTGCGTAACTTAGCTGATCTTACGTACTCGTGTTAACAGGCCGAGAAAATTTCTGCGGCCCGATCCAGCGTTTCATCTTTTTTGGCAAAACAGACCCGAATCAGGCGTAAATCATCCGGCGGGGTCTGATAAAAAGCAGAAATCGGAATTGTGACAATCTTGTGCTGCTCGGCCAGATACTGGCACATCTGCAGATCGTTTAAATCCGGGCGGATGGCGCGATAGTCCAGATTCTGGAAATAGGTGCCTTGCGCGGGAATCCACTGAAAACGGGAGTGCTGGATACCGGCCTGAAAGCGGTCGCGTTTGGCCTGATAGAACGCGGCCAGTTCAGTAATATGCTCCGGATGCTGCTGCATAAATTGTGCCAGCGCGACTTGCACCGGGGTCACACCACAGAAATTGGCAAACTGATAAACCTGCCGGAACAACTGCATCAAAGCCGGTGAAGCCATGCAATAACCGGTTTTCCAGCCGGTGACATGAAAAGTTTTACCAAAAGAACCAATCACAAAACTGCGCTCGTGCAGAGCTGGAAAATCAAGCGCTGAATAATGCTGCTGGCCGTCATAGACCAGATGTTCATAGACCTCATCGGACAGTACGACAATATTGCGATCCTGAATCAGCTCAATCAGGGTATGCCAGTCCTCGGCTGACCACAGCGTACCGCTCGGGTTATGCGGAGTATTGACGATGATCATACGGGTACGATCATGAATGGCATCTTTGACCTGATTCCAGTCGACCTGAAAATGGGGCGGCTGCAAGGCCAGATGGATAGCTTTCCCACCAGCCAGTTGCACGGTGGGGGCATAACTGTCATAGCTGGGATCAAAAATAATCACTTCATCCCCGGCCTGCACCACCGCCTGAATGGCACAGAAAATGGCAATGGTCGCGCCGGCGGTAATGCTAATTTCGGTGTGAGGATCAAACGAACGGCCAGTCTGTTGCTGCTTTTGCACAGCCAGCTGTTCTCTGAGCAATAACAGTCCATCACCGGGTGGATACTGGTTCTGGCCCTCTAATGTCGCCTGACACAGGGCCTCCAGCAGGGCCGGTGGGGCCGGAAAATCGGGGAAACCCTGTGACACATTCAGGGCATTCAGGCGCTGAGCCAGGGTGGTCATGACACTAAAAATGGTCACACCAAGCGCAGGAAGTTTAGATTGAAGTTCAAGCATGACCATTGACTACCGTTATTGTGTATGCACATCGCATGATAAGCCGCCATCCGCCAGCAATTGAAGCGGTGAGCGAAAAAAACTGAATTAAATCAATTCGACCAGCGCCCGGATAATCCCCAGTGCCAGACCAATAAAGGCCCCCACCACCACGCCATTGACCCGGATCATATGCAGGTCGCCGCCGACTTCGTTTTCAATTTTGCCAATCATCTCGCGTGAATCCCATTCATGAATCCGCTCGCTAATAAAACGGATCACTTTTTCACTGTACTGGTCAGAGAGATTGACGGCGATGCCGCTCATTTTGTCATTCAGCAACTGGCGTACGGCGCCGTTACTGATAATGTTCTCACCGACCTGCTGAATGGCCACGCGCAGGTTTTCCGCAATACCGGAATCGGGTTTTTCCAGATCTGCCCGGATTGCATCACACAAAATCACCACTGCACCACTAATAAAATTCAGCACTTGCGGACTGTCCAGCAAGGCATTTTTGGTCTGGTTCAGGCGTTGGCTGGCGGCACTGTCCTGATCGGCCAGCTGTTGCATCAGCTGATGCGCCATATCTTCCACTTTTTGTCGCCACGGATGATCGGGATCGGCCAGCATCGAATCGACCCGTTCCAGTAAAGAGTCGATGGTGCGCTGCTGTACATCAATACCAATCCAGCTGGCACCTCTGGCCAGACGCCACACGCCCAGTTCTTTAAACAGGGTGCGGGTCAGCTCGCGGGTTTCTTCCGGATGTTGCAGCATCCAGTCATGCGCCAGATCCAGCCCGCGTTGCAGCACATCCTGATGGAAATCATTTTCCAGCACTGCGCGCAGCATTTCACTGGCCAGATAATTAATGTCAGTATTTTTGACCCATTGCACGCTGTTGTTCTGGATAAAGCGGCCAATCTGTTCCTGCCCGACAAATTCAAAAATCTTCGGTACGGTCTGTTGAATCAGCTGGCTGACCTGCTGGTTATTCTGCGGATTGGCCAGCCACTTGCCCACCGCCAGCGATACATCGGTATTGTGCAGGCTGCGCTGTACAATTTGCGGCGACAGGAAATTTTCCTGAACAAAACGTCCCATCGACTCGGCAATACGGTCTTTGTTGCGCGGAATAATTTCGGTATGGTCCCGCAGAAACTTGGGAATGGGCAGCCGGCCAAAGGGATTGCGAAACAGCACAGTAATCGCATACCAGTCAGCCAGCCCGCCGACCACGCCAGCTTCAGCCGACAGCATCAGAATATGAATCAGCCAGATATAGTCAGGCAGCAGTTTGGCCAGCACCATTAAACAGATCCAGGCCAGCACGGCCGTGATCAGGGCCATGGTAGCAAAACGCTTGCTGCGTTGCAGGTTTGGAGAAGTCGGTGCTGGCGCTGTCTGCATGCATGTTTCCCTAGTTTGAAGTGGCTACCGGTGGCTGTAACACCTGACCGCCTGGACTGAGCCCGTATTTTCCACCCAGTGACTGCAAGATCAGGCGAGCATCAAAGGCATCACTTGGGGCACTTTTTTGATCTTTATAACATTGAATCGTATAGGAAACCTGAATCGGGTCAACATTAATGACCTGCGGGTAGTCATAAAATGGGTCAGGCCAGAAAGCCGGATGGCGACGGTAATAGCCATACGGATAAAAGCTCGGTGCCGGATAGACCACAGCCTGACGCGGTGGCTGCTGGCTGCGGTTACTCGGATCATCCAGCACTTTAAAGAAGGTATGGCCCTGTTGCAGCGTGGTTTGCGCAGCTTTGACCAGGGTAATTTCTTCGGCGGTGCCAAAGCTCATGTTGGGGCGGGCCTGAAAACTGATGCGATAGGTCTGGCTGTTCAGCGGCGTCACCGAATATTGACCCAGCTGGTCAAAGGTCAGCGGCTTGGATGGTGTGGTGGCACAGCCGCCCAGCAGCAGACTGAGCCCGAGGCCTAAACCAAGAATTAGATGTTTCATGCTATTCTCCTGTGAAGATACTGCAAGGGGAGAATGAACCGCGTTTTAATTAAAAACTGCTGTTCGGTTGGGTCAGGAACTCCAATTCTTCTGCGCTTGATTGGCGTCCCAATATTTGATTCCGATGCGGATAACGGCCAAAGCGCTCAATAATCACTTTATGTTTCAGTTCATAGCCCAACACGGTGGGGTCATTCAAACTTTCAAACAACGTTAATGCGACTTCGTGAATACGTTTGGATTCACTGTGCATAAACGGCATATATAGAAAACGACGTTCGGTTGGGTTTAAGTCCTGATCCAATTTTAAGTGAATCATTTCTTGTGCCAACACCAAGGCCATTCCATCTTGGGCAAAGGCACGCGGGTCATTACGGTATAAATTACGTGATAATTGATCTAAAACAATGATTTCAGCCAAACGACCTGCGGGTGTTTCGCGCCATGTCCATAGTTCTCCTTGTGCCGCTTGTTGCAGTACATCGGTAAATTTTTCTGCAAGCACGGCATCAAACTCTGCGCTTTTGACAAACCAGTTCGGTTCCGCAGCAGGAGAAAACCAAAAATCTAAAAAATCCTGATAATTCATACGCTTTATTATTTACCTCTGTTCTTTTGATTATAAAATCACAAATTTCACATGTCTTATAGAGCAACTTTGTGATAAAAAATTGCCAAAAATAAAGTTGTGGGTTTGTTTGAAAACTATACAGGATGTAATGTGCCGGCACTAAATCGCGTTATACTGATATAAACCGATGATTTTCTTTAGTAGTTTTTTGCGATAAGCGAGATTGTAATGAGTCAACCCGAATCGACCTCTCAAGATACTTTAACGACTTGGGTGGATTCTTCGCTACTGCGCGGCATGTTGCGTGGTATTGAGCGTGAAAGCCTGCGTATGCAAAGCAATGGATTTCTCTCTCAGGCAGCCCATCCGCAGGGCTTGGGTTCGGCACTGACTCATCCGCATATCACCACCGATTATTCCGAAGCATTAATGGAGTTTATTACTCCGCCGCAGGACAGTATTCCGGGCGCACTGAATTATTTAAGCGATATTCATGCCGTGGTGCACCGTCAGCTGGAACATGAAGAAAAACTCTGGCCACTGTCAATGCCGTGTATGCTGGATGATGCCGAAGAACGCATTCCGCTGGCGCAATATGGCAGCTCCAATATTGGCCGTTTCAAGACCTTATACCGTCATGGTTTGGGGGTACGCTATGGACGCCGGATGCAGACCATTTCCGGGGTACATTATAATCTGTCTTTCCCGGATGCCTTATTTGAAGCGCTGCAACAACAAGAAAGCGATGAGGCACTCAAAAATCTGAGCCTGCAGGATTATCGCAGCCATCGCTATTTCGGTCTAATCCGTAATTTTATTCGCCTGACCCCACTGGTGATGCTGGTGGTCGGTGCCAGTCCATCGGTGTGTCAGTGTTTTATGACCGGCCGTGAACATCATTTGCTGCCACTGGTACGCGGCACGCTGTTCCTGCCGTATGCCACCGCTTTGCGTATGGGCCGTTTTGGCTATCAGAACTCGGCGCAAAAACAGCTCGGAATTCACTATAACAACCTGAGTGGTTATTTAGAGGGTCTGCAAAAAGCCGTCAAAACCCCGTATCAGCCATTTAGCCGTTTGGGTCTGAATGATGCACAGGGTGAGCCGATTCAGATCAATGATCACGTGCTGCAAATTGAAAACGAATACTACAGTCTGGTGCGTCCGAAACAGGTGCCTCAGGCGGGTGAAACCCCATCGCAGGCGCTGGCCAATCGGGGTGTTGGCTATGTGGAGTTACGCGCAGTCGATGTCAATCCGTATAGCCCGATCGGGATTGATGAACACACCGCCGGCTTCCTGGAAGTGCTGGCACTGTACTGTCTGCTGAAAGACAGTCCGGCGTTATTGGATGATGAACAGGACATTATTGAGCGCAATCAGGCCGAAGTCGTGAATCGTGGCCGTGCGCCAAATGCCACCATTTTAGCAGATGGCCAGTCCTATCCGATTGAAGACTGGAGCCGTAGTCATGCTCAGGCCATGCAGCCTTTGGCTGAACTGCTGGATCAGGCCTATGCCACCACGCTGTACAGTCAGGGTCTGGCGACCATGCTCGGCCGGATTGATGAAGTCGATGCGACGCTATCCGCGCAGGTGATTGAAGATACCTTACATCAGGGCGGCACCTGGAACTTTGGCAGCCATATGGCGCAGCAACATGCTGACGTCTATCAGGCGCATGTATTAAGCCCGGAAACGCGGGCCTATTTTGAAGAAATGGCCCAGCAATCATTGCAACAACAACAGCAACTTGAGCAGGAACAGACCTTGAGTTTTGAGCAGTTCCTGACTCAGTACCGATAAAAATAGAAAGAGGATTGACCATGCAATGGAGTTATCGCTTCGTGAGTGGTGTTTTGTTTTGTGCCAGTGTGGTGGGGATGGCCTTCGCCCTGTATCTTGAGCATGTGCAAGGTCTGGCGCCGTGTCCATTATGTGTTTTCCAGCGTGTCGGCCTGATTGGTCTGGGGATCATTTCCCTGATCGCGCTGCTCCACAACCCGCTTTCGGGGGCGTTTAAACGGCTGTATGCCTTTTTGGGCAGCTTAAGCATTTTATGGTCGGCCGGTGTTGCCGCGCGGCATGTCTGGCTGCAAAACCTGCCGCCAGATCAGGTGCCAAGCTGTGGCCCGGGACTGGATTATCTGGTTGATGCCTTGCCAATGAAAGCCGTACTGCAACAGGTGCTGTCTGGGTCTGGTGAATGTGCAGTGATTGACTGGACTTTTCTGGGCCAATCCTTGCCGGTCTGGTCGTTAGTGTTCTTTATTGTGCTAACGATTATTAGTATCTGGCAGTTAATCCGTACCTATCCCTATACTGCGGCCAAAACCAAGCCGGTAAAAAAGAAATAATATTGTCTCCAGATCAATAACAAACAGGAGGGCGATGACCCTCCTGTTTTAATTGTAGCGCATCAATTTTTAAGTCAGGGCAATGCCTTCAATACTTTCTAAATTGACAATATATTCACGTACCTGTTCATTGACCCGGTCATCATTTTCAGGATAAAACCATTTCACAATCTGCTCGGCCACGCTGGAATGGTACTGAATTTCCATATGATTTAGACCATAAAATACCGCCTTATGCGATTCTGGCAGTTTGAGCTGAAAACGCGGGTTCGGATGTTCACCCAGCGCACTTTTGACACTGACCAGATAATCGCCAATCACTTTGCGGGTGCGGTTGCGCTTGTTTTCATATTCAATGGTGCCGGCCACCAAAAAGGCATTGATATGCGAGGGAAACGGCGCCGGTTTGCGGTTATCATCAATTTCACCAATTCGCGCTTCATTGTGTTCCCAGTCATCATCGCGCACGCTGCCATAACGTAAATCCAGAATGCCGTTACTGCGGATATTCACCACATGCCCGACAATTTTCATAAACGGGAAACGCCCCAGTTTGTCCTGCAAGTGAAAGCCGAAACGCTCCAGCGCTGCACCATGATGCGGCGAACCCAGACAGACCAGGTTATCGACCATATGAATCCACTCATGTAAATCCTGCTTGCCATAAAACAGGGCACTGCGTGACACCAGCCCGCCCATGCTATGTCCAATCAGGCTGATGCTGGTGATATTCGGATTGCGCTGAATCAGATCTTCCAGGGTATTGGCCAGACTATGACCATTGGCGGAAATACGCCGTCCGGTATTGTAATTTAAATACAGCATGGTGTTGCGCTGGCGCTGTGCCAGCAGTTTTTCGCCAATACCACCATATTGCTGATGTGACCAGTCCAGATGGTTCATACACAGGCCATGCACAAACAGAATCACCTGTTCGGTTAGCTCGCCTTTTTGCACACTGCCGTAGTGGTCATAAATGGTCATTGGCAATGCCAGCGGATTTTGCTGATTCAGCAAATAATCACCCAGTACACCATTTAAAATACCAACCAGCACATGCATATACGGTGTCAGCGGCTTGTCATGTAAACGTGGAAAACGGTCAATCACCTGACGCAGGCTGGGCGCCAGCAGGTAGTTGCTATAGTTTTGCAGCGTATCAAAAGACAGGCTGTACAGCTTGCGAATGGGCGACATATTCTGGAATTTTCGGGAGTGCTGTTCACTCATGCCAAACAGGCTCAGCAAGACCTCACGCTGAATGGTCTGCACCAGCTCTTTGACCACCTGATGCACCGGCATACTTAACAGCTGCGCCAGACCTTCCAGTAAATCGGCCTGGCTGGGCGGTGTGGTGTCCCATTTACAATAAGTTTCATGCAATGGCGTTAAACTTGGCATGTGCTACTGCCCCCTAACAATAGTGTCGCGGCTACTTTCTTTTTCGTTGGCTTCACGGTATAAATTTCTAAGCTTAATTTTATATCATTCATCCCGAACAACTTTTACAATAGCGAGGATGACGCCCCAGTTTTAATTTTTTTGTCTAACAATTATTTGTGACATACAAATTAAAACATGAATGTGATCAAAGTCTCAAAAAAGTAAATACAACAATGAACATGGATAACATCCGATTAGCACAATGAATTTAATTTATTTGCATGGTTTCAGGAGCAATCCCTTTTCTGCCAAAGGCCAGCTGTTGCGGCAAGCGCTGGCACAGCGGAGTGACATTCAGGTGCATCTGCCCGATCTGAATGCGCCGCCACGCGAGGTAATGCAGCACTTATCTGCACTGATTGAGCAGCTGGATCAGGTAGCGCTGGTCGGCAGCAGTCTGGGTGGCTTCTATGCGACACAACTGGTCGCACGCTATGCGGTTCCGGCTGTGCTGATTAATCCGGCTATGCGACCATGGCAGTTGTTTCAGGAACTGTTTGGCGATGCGCAGATTCCGCTGAAAGTGCATGAACACTGGACGCTGGAGCGGCTACATTTACAGCAACTGGAACAGATGGCAGTGCCTTTTGTTGAAAAGGCAGACAAAATTTTAGTGTTATTGCAGCAAGGCGATGAAGTTTTGGATTATCGTGACGCACAGCGTTATTATAGCCAGGCCCAGCATAGCTCTCTGATCATGACCGAAACCCGCGGCAATCATGGGATGGACAACTTTGCGCTAAAAATACCTATGCTGCTGCAGTTTTTATCGGATTCCCTAAAATAAGGAAACAGTACAACGTGTCTCAATATACGGCTCAATCTCTTGAAGTTTTATCTGGTCTCGATCCGGTCCGTCGCCGTCCGGGTATGTATACCGACACCTCGCGTCCGAACCATTTGGCGCAGGAAGTGATTGATAATGCTGTCGATGAGGCACTGGCCGGACATGCCACCAAAGTTAGCGTGACCGTGTATAAAGATGGCTCGCTGGCAGTAGAAGACAATGGCCGTGGGATGCCGGTGGATATTCACCCGGAATATGGCCAGAGCGGAATTGAAATTATTTTGACCAAGCTGCATGCCGGCGGCAAGTTCAGTACCGATAACTACCAGTTTTCCGGTGGTTTGCACGGGGTCGGGATTTCTGTGGTGAATGCCTTGTCGACCCGGGTAGAAGTGGATGTACAGCGTCAGGGCAATCTCTACAAAATGGCTTTTGAGCAGGGCGAAGCCACTGGACCACTAGAAGTGCTGGAAGGCAAAGCACCAAAACGTGCGTCAGGCACGCTGGTGCGTTTCTGGCCGGAAGCCAAATATTTCGATTCGCCAAAATTTGCCTTAAAAGCCTTAAAACATAATTTAAAAGCCAAAGCGGTTTTGGCGGCTGGCCTGCAAATCAATTATATCGACCAGATTAATGATGAAAAAATCACCTGGCAGTTTGAAAATGGCCTGGTCGATTATTTAATGGATGAACTGGAAGACCGCGAGATTATTCCGGCGCCGGCCTTTGTCTCTTCAGGCAATGCAGAACGCGCCAGCGCAGAATTTGCGATTTGCTGGAATGTTGAAGGCGGTGAAAGCATTCAGGAATCTTACGTCAACCTGATTCCGACCGCGCAGGGCGGTACCCATGTCAATGGTTTGCGTTCCGGTATCACCGATGCCATGCGCGAGTTCTGTGAGCTGCGTAACCTGTTGCCGCGTAACTTGAAACTCTCGGCCGAAGATGTCTGGGATGGAGTGAACTATATCCTGTCGCTAAAATTCCAGGAGCCACAATTCTCCGGTCAGACCAAAGAGCGTCTGTCGAGCCGTGAAGCGTCCGGAATTGTGCAGAATATTGCCAAAGATGCCTTTGCCTTATGGCTGCATCAGAATTCAGATATAGCGCTGCAACTGGCAGAAATGGCCATCTCCAAAGCCGGTCGCCGTTTAAAAGCAGCCAAAAAAGTCGAGCGTAAAAAGATTGTGTCGGGTCCGGCGCTGCCAGGCAAGCTGGCCGACTGTGTCGGTCTGACCCGTGAAGAATCGGAACTGTTTATTGTCGAAGGGGATTCTGCGGGCGGTTCGGCCAAGCAGGCACGTGACAAGAATTTCCAGGCCATCATGCCGATTCGCGGTAAAATTTTAAATACCTGGGAAGTGTCTTCTGATGAGGTGCTGGGCTCTCAGGAAGTGCATGATATTGCCATTGCGATTGGGGTTGATCCGGGTTCAGATGACTTGTCTGAACTGCGTTATGGCAAAATCTGTATTCTGGCCGATGCCGACTCCGATGGTCTGCATATTGCCACCTTGCTCTGTGCGCTTTTTGTCAAACATTTCCCGGCTTTGGTAGAAGAAGGGCATTTATTTGTGGCCATGCCGCCATTATTCCGGATTGATGACAATAAAGATGTACATTACGCACTGGATGAAGATGAGCTCAACGGCATTTTAAATAAATGCAAAAGCAAAAATCCGCAAATCACCCGCTTTAAAGGCTTGGGTGAAATGAACGCCAGCCAGCTGCGTGAAACCACCATGGACCCGGATACACGCCGTCTGGTGCAACTGGATCTGGATGATATTCATGTCACTGCCGGTTTGCTGGATAAACTGCTGGCCAAAAAACGCTCCGCAGACCGGAAGCAGTGGCTAGAGCAAAAAGGCAATCTGGCTGATCTGGTGGTTTAAAACCTTAAAACTTTCATCATTTTAGAAAACCTGCCCGTCTTGGTGCAGGTTTTTTTATATCGCTGATTTTTTCTCCAAAATGAGGCAATCCGGCTGGATAGGGTTGCACTTTTTTTGTTCACTTTTGCGCCTCCTTAGCCTTCAATATCTCTAAAAACTCTAGAGCGCACTCTGCTTGGGTGTATGTGGTGCTGATCAGTGCAGCGTAGCTGAAGGGCTATGCTTCATTTTTTATATTAATATAAGTAACTAATTTTTATGATTTAAATCTTACTTGTCCCGTCTAGATCTGCCTGTCAGTTTTGCGTTTGGCATAGAAATTGAATTATCCGCTGCAGTCATAGAACAACAGGCACCATGTTCAGGTGCTGCATAAGTGTGGAGAAATTCATGAAGTTCCAGCGCAATCTGTTTTCAAAAAGTATGTTAGTGGCCAGCATGGCCGGGGTTGTGGCGCTCAGCGGCTGCTCAAAATCGACCGAAAGTAGCGACAGTGCCAGCACAGCCCAGCCAGCGGCCAGCACCGGTGAGACCATTAAAGTCGGCATCCTGCATTCCTTGTCCGGCACCATGGCCATTTCAGAAACCTCGCTGAAAGATACCGCGCTAATGGCAATCAATGAAATTAATGCCAATGGCGGGGTGCTGGGCAAAAAGCTGGAACCGGTGGTGGTTGATCCGGCCTCTGATTGGCCACTGTTTGCGGAACAGGCGCGCCAGCTGATTACTCAGGATAAGGTTGCGGTCATTTTTGGTGCGTGGACTTCAGTATCACGTAAATCGGTACTGCCGGTGGTGGAAGAGCTGAATGGTCTGCTGTTCTATCCGGTGCAATATGAGGGTCAGGAACAGTCGAAAAATATTTTCTATACCGGCGCAGCACCTAACCAGCAAGCGATTCCAGCAGTGGAATATCTGATGAGTGAAGAGGGCGGTCAGGCCGAACGTTTTGTGCTGCTAGGAACGGATTATGTCTATCCACGGACCACTAACCAGATTCTGCGTGCTTTCCTGAAATCAAAAGGCATTGCCGATGCCGACATTATGGAAGAGTACACCCCGTTTGGGCACAGCAACTATCAGACCATTGTCAGCAATATTAAAAAATTCTCGGCTGGGAAAAAGACTGCGGTCATTTCCACCATCAATGGCGATTCCAATGTGCCGTTCTACCGTGAACTGGGCAATCAGGGCATCAAAGCTTCTGATATTCCGGTGATGGCGTTCTCGGTGGGTGAAGAAGAATTACGCGGTATTGATACCAAGCCACTGGTCGGCCACTTGGCATCGTGGAACTACTTTATGTCGGTAAAAAATCCGGTCAATACCGAGTTCACCAACAAAATGAAGCAGTACGCAGTCGATTATAAACTGCCAAATGCCAACAAGCTGGTGACCAATGACCCGATGGAAGCGACCTATGTCGGCATCAATATGTGGAAGCAGGCGGTAGAAAAAGCCGGCACTACCGAGGTGGATCAAGTCCGTGAAGCGATGGCTGGTCAGGAATTTAAAGCACCGTCTGGTTATACCTTAAAAATGGATGCGTCAAACCATCACTTGCATAAGCCGGTCATGATCGGGCAAATCCGTGCCGATGGCCAGTTTGATATTGTCTATAAAACCCCGAAAACCCTGCAGGCAGAACCTTGGAGTCCTTATCTTCCGAAGTAAGTTTGACATCACGCCTGCTGCTTCGGCAGCAGGTTTTTTTTCGATTTCTCTGCCTTCTTATAAAAAAGAGGACACACAATAGGGGGATATAAAATGAATATTCGCGTGAATATCGCCGCTATTTTTCTGATTTTTGCCCAAGTTTTATCGATACAGCTGGCTCAGGCCGAACAGCCGCAAACACAGACAGCCGTTGCTGTGACACAGGCCGATGCCATCCAGCAATTTGTGCAAGGTGATTTCGCCAGCCGCCGTGCCTTACTGAACCAGTGGCCCGGCAGCCTCGAACAGCTGGATCAGCTTGCACAATATGTTGAACAGCAGCAGCTCTATAGCGGCGCCAATGGTCAAACCTATATTCTGGAATCGGATGAGCGTTTACTGCATTATCCGGCACTGGAGCCGGTCGGCGACTGGCCAAGTGATCTGGCGCAGGTCACGCTGGTGAATACCTTGCAGAAAGCGCTGACCTTTGCGCTGGCGCATTCAAAAATGCAGTCAGAAGATGCGGCTGAGCGCCTTGAAGCTGTCGATATTTATGAAAGCAATCTGTCTGAATTACAGCTGGCGCAGATCAATCGCCTGTATTTACAGGAACGGAATAATAAGGTGAAGGCGCGTCTGGCCCAGCTCAAAGCACGGCTGGATTATCAGCAGCCAGATGTGCTGGTGAAAATTCAGGCCGCCCAGGTACTGGCCGATTCCAACCGTCCCGATGTACTGGCCATGGTGGAGCAGGAGCTGCAACAGCCGAATCTGAATCCGGAACTGAAAGCCGTGTTGCTGGAGGCCAAAAGCGCCATTCAGACCCGCTTACAGGCGAGTGAATGGGCCGGGCATCTATTTTCCGGGCTCAGTACCGCCAGTATTTTGCTGCTGGCGGCGTTAGGACTGGCCATCACCTATGGTCTGCTCGGAGTCATCAATATGGCGCATGGCGAGCTGATCATGATTGGCGCTTATACCACCTATGTGGTGCAAAGCCTGTTTAAAAGCCATTTTGGCAGTTATCTGGACTGGTACCTGATCGTGGCGATTCCGGCAGCCTTTCTGGTCAGCGCTTTAATTGGCATGCTGATTGAACGCACGGTAATTCGTCCGCTCTATGGCCGTCAGCTGGAAACCCTGCTGGCCACCTTTGGGGTGAGTCTGATTTTAATGCAATTGGTGCGGATGATCTTTGGCGCACAAAACGTGGAGGTGTCCAATATTGCCTGGCTGTCTGGCGGCATTTCCATTAGCCCAAGCCTGATGCTACCGTATAACCGTATCGCAATTATTGTCTTTACCATCGCCGTGCTGTTGTTACTGGTCTATTTACTCAATAAAACCCGTTTTGGTCTGTTTGTGCGGGCTGTAACCCAAAACCGTCAGATGGCACGTGCCGTCGGAATTCGTTCCAGCCGCATCGACATGATGGCTTTTGGTCTGGGTTCTGGTCTGGCTGGACTAGCCGGTTGTGCCTTGGCGCAGGTCGGAAATGTCGGCCCGGATTTGGGGCAGAACTACATTATTGATGCCTTCCTGGTGGTGGTAGTTGGCGGGGTTGGTCAGGTCTGGGGTGCGGTACTGGCAGCACTGGGTCTGGGTATTAGCGGGACTGCGCTGGAAATTGGCATGGGCGCTGTACTGGCCAAAATTATTCTTCTGGTTCTTGTGATTTTGTTTATTCAAAAACGCCCACAAGGTCTGTTTGCCATCAAAGGCCGTTTTGTGGAGTAAGCGCATGAAGATCACACATTTACTTTCCGATAAACCCTATAGCGGGGCAGCCATTGCCGCCTGTTTTGCGATTTTACTGCTGTTGCCGTGGCTGCATCTGTTGCCGAGTGATTCGGCACTGCATCTGTCGGCTTATTGGGTCACCCTGATTGGCAAAATCATGTGTCTGGCACTGGTGGCTTTGGCCTTGGATCTGGTCTGGGGCTATGCCGGTATTTTAAGTTTGGGTCATGGCCTGTACTTTGCTCTGGGCGGTTATGCGTTTGGCATGTACCTGATGCGCCAATCCGCGGGTGATGGGCTGCCAGACTTTATGCGTTTCTTAAGCTGGACCGAGTTGCCGTGGTTCTGGGTTGGTACGGAACATTTCCTCTGGTCGCTTGCACTTGTTGTTTTAGTGCCGGGCATCATTGCCTTTGTGTTTGGCTTCTTTGCTTTTCGCTCCAAAATCAAGGGCGTGTATTTCTCGATTATCACCCAGGCCATGACCTTTGCTGCCGCACTACTGTTTTTCCGTAATGAAACCGGTTTCGGCGGCAACAATGGTTTTACCGGCTTTAAAACTATTTTGGGCATGGATATTACCTCGGCACCGATGCGGGCCAGCCTGTGTTTTATCACCGCGCTGGTGCTTCTGCTGTGCTTTATCGGGTTGCGTCATCTGATGAATCAGCCTTATGGCCGTGTGCTGGGTGCAATTCGTGACAGTGAAAACCGTCTGCAATATCTGGGCTATCGCACGCTGTGGTACAAGCTGTCGGCCTGGGTACTGTCTGCGGTGATCGCGGGTATTGCCGGGGCGCTGTATGTGCCACAGGCCGGCATCATCAACCCGAGTGAAATGAACCCGGTCAACTCAATTGAAATGGCGGTCTGGGTCGCAGCGGGTGGTCGTGGCACCTTAATTGGGCCTTTGCTCGGCGCGGGTGTGATTAACGCGGCCAAAACCTATTTCACCGCTGCTTCCCCAGAGGCGTGGTTACTGATTTTAGGGGCGCTGTTTATTGTGGTGACCATCTTCCTGCCGAAAGGGATTATTGGTCTGTTTGACCGTTTTAAAAAGGAGCGGAGCGAATGAGTGAACTGTTGCAAGCTCATGGTGGCCATGCTGCTGAAGGTTATGGCCGCCCCAAGGAACAGGGCGCAGATTTTAGCCACGGTATTGCACTGTATTTGGAAAAAGTCAGTGTCTGGTTTGATGCCTTTCGTGCCTTAAACGACTTGTCTTTGTATATCGAAGAAGGGGAATTACGTTGCATCATTGGACCCAATGGTGCCGGTAAAACTACGTTAATGGATGTGATTACCGGTAAAACTCGTCCAACGGAAGGCAGTGCCTTTTTTGGCCAGACCTATGATCTAGCCAAGATGAGCACTGAACAGATTGCCGAGGCCGGAATTGGACGCAAGTTCCAGAAACCCACAGTATTTGAAAATTTTACTGTCATAGAAAACCTGCTGCTTGCCGCCCCGAAAGATAAACGGGTGAAAAAAAGCCTGTTTAGCAAGCTCGATCCCGATGCCCAACAGGCACTGGAAGAATCGCTAGCACAAATCCGCTTACAGGAATTGGTGCATAAACCGGCCGGATTGCTGTCGCATGGCCAAAAGCAGTGGCTGGAAATTGGCATGCTGTTGATGCAGCGCCCCAAGCTGATTTTGCTGGATGAACCGGTGGCCGGTATGACCGATGCCGAAACTGAACGCACCGCGGAGCTGTGTCTGGAACTGAAGAAAAATCATACCTTGATTGTGGTTGAGCATGATATGAGCTTTATTGACACCATCAGTGAAAAAGTCACGGTGCTGGCACAGGGTGCCATTCTGGCAGAGGGGACATTGGCTGAAGTTCAGGCCAATGAAGATGTGATTGAAAAATATTTGGGACGTTAAGGAGACCGCGATGCTAGAAGTCAAAGACGTCAATCAGTTTTATGGGGGCAGTCATATCCTGCGCGATGTATCGTTTCAGGCTCCGGTCGGTGCATGTTCAGTGGTGCTGGGGCGTAATGGCGTGGGCAAAACCACCTTGCTGAAATGCTTGATGGGCATTTTGCCGATTAAATCCGGGCAGATTCTGCTGGATGGCAAAGATATTTCCAAGCTTAGTCCGGAGCAGCGCGTGCGTGAAGGTTTAGCCTATGTGCCACAAGGCCGCGATATTTTTTCGACCTTAACAGTTGAGGAAAATATCCTGATCGGGATGGCGAAATTTAAAGGCGCGAAAACCCGGAAAGTACCGGAACATCTGTATGAGATTTTTCCGGTTCTGGATGAAATGAAGCAGCGCCGCGGCGGAGATTTATCCGGTGGTCAGCAGCAGCAACTGGCAATTGCCCGCGCGCTGGCTTCTGAACCGAAGGTATTAATTCTGGATGAGCCAACCGAGGGTATTCAGCCCTCGATTATTAAAGATATTGGCCGGGTGATTCGTAAACTGGCTGATGGTGGAGAAATGGCAATTGTGCTGGTCGAACAGTTCTATGATTTTGCCGAAGAGCTGGCCGATGGCTATACCGTGATGGCGCGTGGCCAGGTGATTGCACAAGGTGCCGGCAGGGAAATGCCGGAGAAAGGGATTCGGGAGTTAGTGGCGATTTAATTTCCCTCTCTCAAAGGAAGGTTGGAGGGATTTAACAAGTCAAAGCCTCCCTGAGCAAGAGATCAGCACGGCTTGATCTTGCAGAGTAAGCAGGGAGGTGTGGAGGCTTTAATTTCACCTCTCCCTGACTCTCTCCGAAAAGGAGAGGGAAATTTTCATTCAATTTCCGTATTTTCATTCCATAAAAAATACCCGCCATACTGGCTGGATCTGAACTCACCCCCGCTACTTTTACCCTGTTCAGTTAAAAAGTGTTTGCCATTTTCGTTTAAGGTCAGGAAGCCTTTTGCGGTTAATTTCTCCAGTACATCTGCGGTTTTCAACTTATGTTTTGCAGCCAGTTTGGAGGTGGTGAGTTTGGTTAGTGTCGAGCTTTCTTCGCCACGTTCTGCTTCTGCCACCACAGCATCCGCTTTCACTTCATCGAGGCTAATCCGGACTTCATCACTAATCCGAATAATGCGCTGCGCTTCTTCATAGGCATCTTTAAACACTTCATCATCTTCGTATTTGCGAACCAGAATCCCCATTTCATTGTTATTAATCTGGCTGAATTCATATAAATTCAGGCTGGAAATAATACATTCCGATTCATTTAGATAGCATTTTGCATGCAGGTTCTTGCAGAAGCTTAAGCGGACATAATCCAGTTTTTGCAGCCACTTAATTTCCTCTGGATGCAGGTCGCTTTTGCCATACACAATACGGATGTCAATTTTGAGCCGATCTTTATCTTCGAGTAATTCTTTAATCCGGTCATTGAGGCGTAAATAGGGGCTAATCAGAATTAAACGCTCTTTGGCATTCTTAATCAGTTCTTCTAGAAAAAAGTTGGTTGCACTGGTGTTTAAAAACTTGGCCATAAAAATCCCCGTGTCATTCTTATTGATGGCTTAGATCATAGTCTAAGTATAGGTAAAAATTAAACAAAAAAAAGAGCACTGAAATCAGTGCTCTTTTAGATGGATGCTGAGCGTTTAGCTAAAGAACCAGTATACGAACAGCGCAATAATGAAGGTACACAGGATGTTTAATACTATCCCGACACTCATCATTTCACGCTGTCTGATATGACCGGACCCAAACACAATTGCATTTGGCGGTGTTGCTACAGGCAACATAAAGGCACACGATGCACCAATACCAATAATAATCACCAGAATTTCTTTTGGCATACCCATCTGGTCGGCAATGGCGGCAAAGACCGGTACCAACAGTGCAGCAGAAGCGGTGTTACTGGTAAATTCAGTCAGGAAAATAATGAAAATGGTCACCACAAAAATAATTACCAGCGGTGATGCCGTACCAAATACATCCGCAACGGTTTGACCCAGTACCAGCGATGCACCTGAATCTTTCAGCATGGCACTTAAGGTTAAACCACCACCGAACAGCAGTAATACACCCCAGTCGGTATTTTCAGAAACCTGTTTCCAAGTGGCTGTACCTAAAATCACCACCAGACAGGCGGCGACCAGTGCAGTCCAGGTATCCGGAGATGAAATACCAAAGTTCTCGCTGAGTTTTTTGCCAAAAATCCAGGCAATTGCGGTACAGATAAACAGAATCATGGTCGCGATACGGGTTCGGTTCCATGGAATCACTTCAGTTTCAAAATGAATTTTCTGGTTCAGTTTCGGACGCAACACCAGATATAAACTGACTAGCATGGCCGGCAGTAAAATCAGCATCATCGGCAAACCGATTTTCATCCAGTCAGCGAAGTCATAGTCCAGTGCTTTGGCAGCAATTGCATTCGGTGGTGAACCGACCAGCGTTCCCAAACCGCCAATACTGGCCGAATAGGCAATCCCGAGCAGAATAAAGACGAAGGTAGAGCGCTCTTTGGTTGCATCCAGGTGCGACAGCAGACCCAAAGCCAGCGGGAGCATCATCGCTGCGGTGGCGGTATTGGAAATCCACATCGACAGTGCAGCTGTGACGGCAAAAATGGCCAGCACTGAAATCCCCAAATGCCCGCCAGACATGGAAATAATCCACATCGCAATTTTACGGTCCAGTTTCTGGATATGTAGGGCAGTGGCCAAGGCAAAACCACCAAAGAACAGGAAAATGACCGGGTCAGCAAAAGTCCGCAGCGCCTGCGTGGTGGTCATCGGTACCAGTTCTTTGCTGGCATTTTCAATCGGCATGCCAAGCGCTACGGCCAGCACCGGCACCAGCAGCGCGGTAATGGTGATATGCACCGCTTCAGTCAGCCATAAAATCCCGATAAACAGCAGCAGGCTCAGGCCTTTATTGGCATAATCATCATAGGGCAAAATATGGTAAAAGCCCCAAGAAAGCAGGGCGGCAATGACAATAATAATCCAGCCTTTGACAATGCCTTTCGGCGCGGCCTCGACCGGTGGTTTTAACGTATCTGTATTCATATACGATCCTTTTATAGATTTATAGGAATTAGAGTAATCGGCCTATTATTTAATATTTTTCAAGCAGGGGGGCAAAGTATAAATTGATTATTTTGCAGCTAAGTGAAGATTAAACCACAAAAAAATGCGGGTTTTGACTGAGGAGTTGCACAGCTTGCCACAGGGCTGAGCCGCCGAGCACGGCCAGTAAGCTGAGAATCAGCCAGCGAAATTTCTGCTGGGAAATATGGGCACGTAACTGGCCGCCAGCCCAAACCCCGAGCAGCGACACCACGGTTAATAAGCCCAGTAAGGACCATTGTTCAGATTTAAATTGCAGCATCACCGGGTAAAGCAGCAGCAGCTGAATCAGTTTACTGACCGCAAAATTCAAGTTGCTGATCAGCACAATTTCGGTTTTGCTGTGTTCGGTACTCAGCAGGTACATCATCAGAAAGGGTGCCATGGCATTGGTGGCTCCGCCGATCACACCGGCCAGCAGACCAAACAGCAGCATGTTTTTCAGACTGGCCTGAATGCGCAGGGGCTGGCTGCGAAACTGATCCAGCACATACCATAAAATAAACAGCCCCATCAGCAGTTTGAGATAGCCATCATTTAGATGTAGCAGTAACTGCACACCGAATACACTTCCGATCAGACTGCTGATAATCAGGCCCCAATATTGACCGGAATAATAGCGCAGCGCCTGAAGAAAGCTGCGTTCGGGGTCGCTATTGAGTAAAAACAGATTCAGGATCAGGCAGGGTAATAGTACAAAGGCTACCGTGGTCGACAGCGGGTACAAGGTGGAGATGGCCGCGGTACTGACCATAGGAAAGCCGAAGCCGCTGATCCCGTGTAACAGGGCAGCAATGATACAAAAGATCAGAACCATCAGGTCGGCTTTAGACATGCGTATTTCAACGGACTGGCAGAGTACTGACTAAAACATGCACATACTGGGCTTGTAAAGGGCAAGCCGGCTTATTTTTTATACCAAATGGAGAATTAAATCTGGGCAGAAACAATCTGGATGGGTGAGTTGAATTCATATACATCGCAGTTGGGACCAGAGCCAATCCGGTCAATCACGGCAAAATCGCTGGGTGCCTCCAGCGTCAGCAGGGGATGATGCCAGGTCCCGGCGCGGTAATTCACGCCTTGTGAACCATCGCTAATAAATGCTTGAAGCTGGCTGATGTCCGGCTCATCTGTATTTAAACCCGGTGCCACCACCACCAAAAACGCTTGCCCCTGCATCGGAATAAAAGCCTGCGAGCCTTGAGGATGGCGCTCCAGCATTGCTACCTGAAACGGTATTTGGGTACTCTGGATATTGCGGAAAATACTAATGCCTGCTTGTGCTTCACCAAGAATTTCCGTCATGGCCAGCGCATGATAACGCTCGGTTTGGGCATGGTTAATATGAAAATAGTCATGTCCCTGACAGCTAATCACTTCACCAAAAGGGGCAAAATTGTCCAGGGTCAATGCTTGAATCTGAATGGTATTTTTCATGTTGTTTGAGAGTTCCAGGGCGGGTATTTTTATGGTCATCATCAACTGGTAGAGATGGAGGTCGCTGTCAGCCTGTGGAGTGGGCCAACAGCGACGCTGGTGCGTTAGTCCACCAGTGTGCCCCAGAGGCGAATCCGGCTGATACCGCCGTCGGGAATCATATTGACCCGGATATGCGAGATTTTATCGTGCTTTAAAATCTGCTCGATAAAGGAATGCACATGGTCCATCTGCATGGGCTGCGCCTCCAGTAAAAATGGCCAGAACATGCTTTGTGGAATCAGTTGCGGATCGGTGGCATCTTCAATATAGACGGCCTGAATCGACACTTCTGCCGGGTAGTTGCCCTTGAAATGGGCGGTGTCGATATCAATTTTTTCAATCTGGCCGGCCTGTCCCAAAGCCAGAATACACCAGTCAAAGCCGGGCGTGCGTCGGCGTTTGGTTTCCCAGCCATCGCCCATATTGATGCCACGACCCGGATTAATCAGATTGCGTGGATGGCCAAAGTGGGCATCGCTATAGGCAATTACCCGGCCGCCGTTTTCAAGCGCCAGTAAATCCAGTGTACCCTGATGATCTGTGGTCTGAATTTTCACCTCGCCATATACGCGAAAACGTGCCACACCGCCATCGGGGAAAATATTCAGACGCACATGGGTATAGACCGCATCAGAGCTGACTTCAAACAGATGATGCTGGCTGGGTCCCAAAATACTGTTGGCTAAAAGCGGCTGCCATTCGGCCTGCTCCAGATTACCTTGCGGCGCATAGCCGGCTTCGACACTGGCTGAAGCGGGATAGTTACCGCTAAAAAAGGTGGTATCAATATCCAGCGCCTGAATTTTGCCAGCCACACCTAACTGGACAATGGCCCAGTCATAACCGGCATGGCGCTTGCGGCGGGTTTCCCAGCCGTCCATCCATTTGCCATGATCATCAAATTTATCTTCCACAAATACTGGTGCTGCAAATTGCAGCATACGCTGCGCATCGGCAAAAAAATCATCTGAACATTCAATAACTTTTGCACCAATACGGGTATCTGCCAGGTTGGTTAGTGTTTGAAGCTGGGACGGTAGGTCAAATGTTGGTGCAATTAAAGTGGCCATAATTCTCTTCCATTTATTGTTCATTCACAGCAGGCACGGCCGTGCATCGAAATCAGGCAGTGGCGCCAGATTTGGCTTGTACAGCAGGCCTATTGCTACGGGTAGAAGCACAGCCTGTGCCAACTTCTGGCCATGCGACCCAGGCTAAGCATGAAATGGCACGTTTTTCGCTTCAGCTGTTCAGTTTTGACAGGCAAGCCTTGGGAGGAAAAATGAAAATTACAATTATTGGTGCAGGTATTGGCGGATTAACCACAGGGATTGCACTAAAAAAGTTTGGCCATGAAGTGCGTATTTATGAACAGTCCGAGCAGATTCTTCCGGTGGGCGCGGCCATTTCCCTGTGGTCCAATGGGGTGAAATGCCTGAATTACCTCGGGCTGACCGAGCAGGTGGCCGAGCTAGGCGGGCAGATGGATCATCTGGCCTATGTCGATGGCCTGAGCGGTGATGTGATGACCCAGTTCAGCCTGACGCCGTTAATTGAAGAAGTCGGGCAGCGTCCGTATCCGGTGTCGCGCGCGGAACTGCAAAATATGCTGATGGATGCATTTGGTCGTGAGCACATCTATTTAGGCAAGAAAATGGTGGCACTCCAGGAAGATGGTTCACAGGTGACGGTCAGCTTTGCTGATGGCACACAGCTACAAACCGAACTGCTGGTCGGGGCCGATGGTACCCACTCTTTAACCCGCGCCTATGTACTGGATGAAACCGTCGCGCGCCGTTATGCCGGTTATGTCAACTGGAATGGTCTGGTGGAGGTGTCCGAACAGCTGGCCCCGGCCGACCAGTGGACTACCTTTGTCGGAGAAGGCAAGCGCGCTTCCCTGATGCCGGTGGCCGATCAGCGTTTTTATTTTTTCTTTGATGTGCCGCTAGCGGCCGGACTGGAGAATGACCGCAGCCAGTATAAAACACTGTTAAAACAGTATTTTCAGGGCTGGTGTCCGCAGGTGCAGCAGCTGATAGACTCGATTGATGAACAGCGCACCAATCGCGTGGAAATTCATGATATTGAGCCTTTCGCCAATTTTTATAAAGGCCGGGTGGTGCTAGTGGGAGATGCCGCACATAGCACCACGCCAGATATTGGGCAGGGTGGTTGTCAGGCCATGGAAGATGCTATTTATCTGGCGCGTGCCTTACAAATTAATACCCTGGGTATGCAGGATGCCTTAAGCCGCTACCAGAATAAACGTAATGAGCGCGCCAATGAGCTGGTGCTGCGCGCGCGTAAACGCTGTGATGTTACGCATATGAAAGACCAGCAGGTGACGGAAGCCTGGTATGCCGAACTGCGCCAAGAGCAGGGGCCACATATCATGAAAGGCATTATCAGCAATATAGTCGGTAATCCGCTGGATTAAACTTTCTGTGCAGGATGCTTTTCAAGAAATACAGGTCAATCGGCTGGTGTTGATGCTGTCTGCTCTGGTGCTGGATCCAGAATGAGTTGCATTAGTACCAGATCACGCCATTGACCAAATTTTTTTCCAACTTGGGGCATATAGCCGCAATGCTGAAAACCTAATTGCTGATGCAAGGCCATTGAACCGCTATTGTCATGGTCAATGGCGGCCACCATCACATGAACCTGATGCGCCTGCGCATGTTGAATTAAGGCTTGCATCAACTGTTTGCCCAAACCCTGCCGGCTGAATTGACGGTCAATAAACACCGAATGTTCGACTGTATGTTTAAAACCGCTGATGCTGCGGAAGGTAGAATAATCGGCATAGCCGGCAATTTGTCCGGTGTCCAGATGTTCGGCCACCAGCAGCGGAAAATTCTGTTTTTGTAATTGCTGGAACCAGTGCTGGAAATGTGCCAGATCAAAGGGCTGTTCATTCCAGGTGTTTACATGCTGTAGCACTTCCGGGTTATAAATCGCCTGAATGGCAGCAAGATCGTGTTCGGTGGCAGGACGAAGATGAAAGCGCATAAGCAGCACATCAGGATAGGAATGAGCGCATTATCATGCCGCTGCGGGCATAAAAAAAGCAAGACCGGAGTCCTGCTTTTTTATGTCATGTAAATGACTTAGAAGTGGTATTTCACCAGCGCGCTGACATCATTCTGGTCTTTACCTTTCTGGCCATATTTGTTGTTCCATACTGAGTGTTCAATACCCACGTATAAACGTGTTTCTGGAGAAATGTGTTTACCCACATTCCATTTGTACTGAGAAGTCCAGTTTAATTCGCTGGCATGAGTATCTTCAGCTGTTGACCAGTCCAGGAAGGCATCAACCAGGAAGTCTTCATTGCCCAGTTTAAATGGTACAGCATAGGTGATGGTCATTTGATAATCATCATCTGTCGTATCATTATCAGCACGATAGAAGTTGATGTTCGCATATTGGGTATATGGAATATCTAAAGCAAAGCCAACGCCATATAAGAAGTTGTTGAACTCAGGGTTGCCACCGTGCCCTGCGTTGTGCTCCCAAGTTGTTGCGACTAACACGTCTTTCACTGGACCAAATGCCAGATTTTGACCAGTCACTTCGCCTAGGCTTAAACGTGGTGCCAATTCAAAGTAAGTTGAATCGTCATTGTTGCCATCCCATTGCTGGTCAACAAAGAAGAATACATCTGCATATTTCAGTTTAGCTGCGTATTCAGCAGTTAAGGTGGTACGGTCTTCAGTGCCTAACTCGTAGTTTTCACCATAAAGACCAGTCAAGCTAAAGTCTTGCCATACAATAGGACTCGCCTGAGTGAAGGCAGCAGCGGTTGAGAATGCACAAAGTGCAGCAAGTTGCGTAAGTTTCATAACGGTGTCTTCGTCTTCCCCAAAAAGCGTGTCAAGGATACAGGTTATTAAGCAAAAATAAAGCCAAATTTAACTTTTTATTGGCAATTTTCCGACCAAATTTAGCTGCCGCGATAGGTCGAATAGGCAAAAGGACTGATCAATAACGGGATGTGATAATGCTGTGTCGCCTCCTTAATCTGGAAGTAAATCACCACTTTAGGAAAGAAGCTGTCCAGGCCTTTTCGTTCAAAATAGGCCGCAGTATAAAACTCCAGACTATATGAGCCTTCCGGACAGTCGGCCAAAGCAAAATCGGCGGCCGTGACCCGGCCATCGGTATTGGTTTCGGCTTCGGCCAGTAACTGTTGTTGCTGGTTAAACAGTCGGATTTTCACGCCGGCAGCCGGTTGACCCAAATGGGTATCTAAAATATGGGTGCTGATCATGACTGAAGCTCCTGGCTTAAACGCAGTAAGGCAATGTCTGAAAGTTGCTGCTGCACAATGCGCTGTTCAGTGTCGGCATCATTCAGCAGGCGATACTGTAAGGCTTGCAGAATATCTTCACTGCTCAAGCCAAAGGCTTTAATCAGGAAAATAAATCCGAATTTTTTTTCATAGGCCAGATTACCCTGTAAAAGTGCCTGCTGGGTGTCGCTATTGAGCTGGACCGCGGCCTGTTCCCGGGCTGAAAATACCTGCTCCTGTGCGGTGAGTTGCTGCTGCGCCTGTTTCTCACCAATTCGAGGATGATTTGCGAGTGCGGCCTGAATCTCAGGCCAGCTCCAGTGGCTGGCCTGCTGCCGGGCAAATTCTAAAAGTTGCTCGATACTCTCAAAAGGCCGTTGTTGGGTTATAGCAGTTGCCCATGTCGGAATATGTACACATTGCTGCAAGAATTGGTGAATCTCAGCTTCAGGGGCCTGATTAAATTGATCCAGTTGCACAGTAAGGGTCTCATCATTACATTTAATTTTGTTGCTAAAAGTGCAATATCAGTGCCAAATTTCAGTGAAAAGCCAATTTTTTACTGAGATGGTTAAAGCTGCACAAGGCTGGTGCGAGTTTTCTTTATTTGACGGGTTCTGGTGCGTGATGGCGATACCAATGCGCAGCAATATCACCGCGGCGGCAAATCCAGACCTGTGGATGCGATTGAATGTAGTCTAAAAAGCATTGCAGGGCTTTAAAGCGTCCCGGGCGCCCCAAAAGACGGCAGTGCATACCAATCGAGAGCATTTTGGGTGCAGTTTCCCCTTCGGCATAGAGCACATCAAAAGCATCTTTCAGGTATTGATAAAACTGCTCGCCGCTATTAAAGCCGCTTGCAGCGGCAAATTTCATATCATTGCTGTCGAGGGTGTAGGGAATAATTAAATGCGGCCGTGACTGGCCCTGGGCATTGGTCAGCGTCTGCCAGAACGGTAAATCATCGCCATAATAATCACAGTCATACTGAATTTGCGGGAATTCGGCCAGTAACTGGCGGGTATTGGGACTGTCGCGGCCGGTATACCAGCCAATGGGTGCATGACCAAACAGGGTTTCTAAGACACTGATCGCCTGATCCATATGCTGGCGTTCAGTGGCCATATCCATACTCTGATAATGCAGCCAGCGTTGCCCATGCGAGACCACATCATAGTCGGCCTGCTGAATGGCCTCGACCACATACGGGTTCCGCGCCAGCGCCATACCGACCCCAAAAATGGTCATCGGTAACTGACGCCGCTGAAACTCCTGATGAATGCGCCAGAAACCAGCCCGCGAGCCATATTCATACATCGAATCCATCGACATATGTCTGGCTGGAAAGCTGGCCGCGCCGACAATTTCGGATAAAAACTGCTCGGAGCCGGCGTCGCCATGTTCAATATGATTTTCGCCGCCTTCCTCATAATTCAGCACAAATTGCACCGCAATACGTGCCTGATTCGGCCACTGCGGATGTGGCGGCTGGCCATGATAGCCAATTAAATCACGTGAATAAGGGGCAGAGCGGATTGAGTCAATCAGTGCCTGACCACGCAAGTAAGCAGTTGTCACAACAGGTTATCCTTTTGCTAATTTTTATCAAATATTGCTTGCATATTTTTGAGTTAGGCCCGATATTCAAAGTATAAGGACACGGTTCTGCAGACTCAAAAGTGTTCATCGTTCAATGTGGAGGGTAGCGTCCAAATTAGGTTGAAGATGTTCAATATGCTGGAAAACAGCAAGCGACAAACGTGCCAAGATAAAATAGTTTTGCACAAAAAAGATTCAGAAAACGAAAGAAAGAGAGGATGAGATTATGAATATTGAAATCCGTACAGATAAGAACATCCAAGGTAGCGAACGATTAATTAGTTACGTACGTGCAGAGCTAAGTGATGAATTTAAACGCCATAGTGAGCGTATTACCCATTTTTCCGTACATTTAAGTGATGAAAACGGGGACAAAGGCGGAGATGATGACATCAAATGTATGATTGAAGCACGCCCGGCCGGCTTGAAGCCTGTGGTGGTCAATCATCGTGGTCATAATGTCGATACCGCAATTCATGGCGCCATTGACCGTTTAAAACGTAGTCTGGAGCATGTCTTTGAGAAAAAAGAACATCCGCGTGGTGGACAGCCGGGTCGAGTTGACCTAGATACCGATGTCGACGAATAAGACAGGTATTGGCTGAAAAGCAGAAAAGCCCCAGTATCGGGGCTTTTTTTATAGCAAATTCATGCGACAAGATTACATTTCGCTTAAACAATTTTCACTGAATTGGGCATAATAGAACGAAATTGATTTGATTGAAGAGAGCTCTCTGCATGTTAACGGCACAACAACAACGCTTGGTGCAAGCCATAGAAGAACTAGATCAGGCCCAAGTGCAACAACTTTTGGCCGCGGGGCTTGATCCGAATTTTATTGATCCTGAAAAAGGCCCGGTAATTTCAGTCTGGTCCGATGGCCTGTTTCAGTGGTGGGAAGCCATTTGCGAGGCCTATGAGGCGGGCCAGCCGCACAATGAAGCACAAAAACAGCAGGATTTGGCCGTCCATATGGAAATTCTGGACGCGTTAATTCAGGCCAAGGTCAATTTGCATTTGTGGGATGCGGAAGAAGTCTATGGCCCGTTATGGGACGCCGCCAGTGCCGCCTGTGCACCTGCGGTAAAGCGCCTGCTTGAAGAAAACGTCGATCCAAACCGTAAAGATGAAGATGGCCTGACCATTTTGTCATCCATCAGTGATTTATTCTTTGATTGCGACTTTGATGAAATTAACTGGGCTGAAGCCTTGCCTGAAGAACAGCAAACCTTAGAACTGCTCCGTGCCCATGGCGCGAAAATGACCAAAGAATTGGCTTAAAATTGAGATAAACACTATGTCAGCATTGAAATTATTGGGTGTGATGGTGGCGACTGCAGTCAGCAGTCAGGTCTTTGCCGCCGAGTTTGCATTTGACCGTCCGGGTGTGGGCATGAGCACCGGAATTACGCCGGTCGGCCAGTTGGCCTGGGAGCAAGCGCTGGCCAATGCGCACTATCAGAAAACCAAAGATGACAATGGTCTGACGCAGGAAATCACTCAGCTGCACGCCGATACCTTGTTGCGTACCGGTCTGGCAGACAATCTAGAATTACAGCTGGGCTGGCAGGGTCCGGGCTGGAGCCGGGTAAAAAGTGCTGGCCAGTCGGTTGAAGAAGATGGTCTGGGGGATGTCAGCATTGGTCTGAAACATGCCATTGATTTAGATGATGAAAAACTGTCGATGGCGGTGCTGGCCGAAGCGCAGATTGCCACCGGGAATGATGGTTTTAGTGCCGAAGAGGATATTTACAGCCTTAGCTCGGCAGTGGCCTATGCCTATAATGATTTACTGACCACCTCAATTAGCATGCGTTATGAGTGGCAGGACAACAATTGGGCTTTGCAGGCAGTGCCGGGGATTCAATATCAGCTCAGTGATAAATGGGCCGGGTTCTCCGAGTTTATTTACCACAAAGCAGAAAGCCAGAAGGTGGAATATGCCTTGGGTTCAGGCCTGATTTATGCCTTAAATGCGCGTACCCAGCTGGATGCCAGTGTCGGTGTTGATTTAAATGGCGCTGATAAAAGTTATCATGCCGGTTTAGGTGTGGCCTTCCTGTTCTAAGTGCGCTCTGGTTATGGCGCTGTAGAAAGCGGGGGAGTAGAGTCTCTCGCTGACTGCTAGAGAGCTGCAACTTATTCTGCTTACGGTCTGTTCACAGGCCGTTTTTATATCTGGTTTAGCAGCAGAATTGCTACAGATCTCGACACAGGCGCTGGCAGATCACGCTATCATGATGGTGATGATCACAGCGGATAAGCGCGAGGCCTGTCCGCCCATTAAACTTTAGCTTTTAAGTCGCTTTGTATAGGCTTTGGCGCCATATCCCTTGATTTCATCAGGTGGCACTGCCCAGCGATCGTGAATATTAAAAACAACAACAGGAGGATGAGTCATGATGGAACTGTACATTGCCAACAAGAATTACTCCAGCTGGTCCATGCGGCCGTGGCTGGTCCTTACTGCTTTTGAACTGCCGTTTCGTGAAGTGCTGTTACCTTTTCCTAAAGAACGCGGCACGGGCCATTTTAAACAGGATGTACTGGCAATTAACCCGAATGGCAAGGTACCGGTCTTGGTACATGACGGGCTAATGGTCTGGGATTCACTGGCGATTTGTGAATATTTGGCCGAACAGTTTCCGGAGCGCCAGCTATGGCCGGCTGGTCGGGCACAGCGGGCTCGGGCACGCGCTTTGGCTGCTGAAATGCATAGCGGTTTTCAGGCACTGCGTAACCATTGCGGCATGAATATTCGCGCTGATCTGGCAGAAGTCGGACAGACGTTATGGGCTGAGCAACCTGATTTACGTGACGATGTAGCCCGTGTCTGTCAGATCTGGTCTGAGCGTCCGGACCCAGGCGGTTTTCTCTGTGGTGATTTCTCGATTGCTGATGCCTTTTATGCACCGGTGGTCTGGCGTTTGAAAAGCTATGCGCTGCCCGTGAATGAAGACAGCCAGTATTATATGCAGACCATGCTGCAACATCCGGCAATGCAGGCCTGGGAACAGGCCGCGAAACAGGAACAAGACTGGGTCAATTATCTGGAGCCTTATCAGTCTGAACCATCCTCTAGCTAAGTCTTAAGAGGCTGCTGGTTCCAGCGGCTGATACAGCACCACCTGATTACGGCCATAGGCTTTGGCCTGATACAGGGCCTGATCGGCCTGACTGAGCAGCTTTTCATAAGGGGTATTGTGGTGCGATAAGGCAATCCCGAAGCTGGCGGTAAAATGGATCGGCTGGTTATGTTCATCATACAGTTCAATCTGGGTGATGGCCTGCCGGCAGCGCTCGGCCACCTGTTTGGCCTGGTGCGCAGTGGCCTGTTTCAGGACCAGAATAAATTCTTCGCCACCAAAACGGCCCAGCACATCCTGCTCGCGGATATGGCCGGCCAGCACATGACAGACTTGGACCAAGGCTTCATCGCCTTTATGATGGCCATGCTCATCATTAATCTGCTTAAAATGATCCAGATCGACCAGAATCACTGCATAACTGGGTGCCTGTTTGTGGTTCAGTTGTTCCAGACACTGGTTGATACTGCGCCGGTTAAAGGTATTGGTGAGCGGATCGACCTGACTTAAATGTGCAATCAGCGCCTCCCGATAGCGCCACTGACTCAGCAGAATTTCAAACAGCACCAGGCAGGTCAGCAGAATCGGCACAATAAAAAACAGCATCGACAGCACCCAGAAGCCATTTTTATAAGGAAAGTCGGTTAATAAAAATAAAGGTGCATAGGTTAACTGGCCGAAAAAGCTTAAATAACCGCAGCTGACCAGATACAGTGTGGCCGGAATTAAGGCCGAATAGACAATTCTGCGTTCAAACAGCACCAGACCGACCGTGGGTAGACTGATATAGGTCACCATAGTGGCCGGACTCAGCACCCCGACCAGATAGCCATCGCGGCACAGACTGACCACAAAGGTGGCCACCGCAATATAGGGCATATAGCGCCGGGTCCAGTCCTGTTTGCGAAAGTAGTGGCAGATGCCAATCATGCCAATAAACACGAACAGTCCGAATAAATTAATGACCAGCTGCTGTTTTAACAAGGCCAGATTGACCCAGCGCCACAGTTCCGGGGTGAGTAATACCACACTTTTCCAGATGGCCCAGATCACGTGCATCAGGCTGCCCAGAAACAGCATCAGAATACATTTGTTTAACGTGCTCCAGTTCATCACCACTTCTTTTTCGAGTAAATAACGGGTGACTTTGTATTTAAATGTGGGCACAGCACTGTGCGCAATGCGACTTTTCATGCGTGAATCACGACCCCAAAAATGAGCGTCTAAAGTCTCATTTTTATACAATTATTTTAATAAAACCTAACATATCATGATTTTAGAGAATTGGTAATGGCTATTTTTTGTACTTTTCGGGAAAATATCGTTGCATGGGTGCAACAGTGTGTGTTGTTTAAATCACTTATTTCTATTTTAAACTGCAGTAAAATGGCGCTATTGAAAAAATCACAGTTTAGGATTCTCTCCCATGAAAATTTTGCATATCGACTCGAGTATTTTAGGCGACGCTTCTGTATCACGTCAGTTGTCTAAAGCTATTGTGAACCAGCTACAGGCGAAAAATACAGCGGCCCAAGTTGACTATCTGGATCTGGCTGAACAGACCATTCCGCATTTAACCGCTGAAATTTTAATGGGACAAAATGCCGAGCAAAGCGCTTTAGGCGAACAGATTCTGCAACAATATCTAGATGCTGATGTCGTGGTGGTGGGCGCAGCCATGTATAACTTCGGTCTGCCATCGACTTTAAAAGCCTGGATTGACCGGATTAGCGTGGCAGGTCGTACCTTTAAATACACCGAAAATGGCCCGGTCGGTCTGGCAGGTGACAAGAAAGTGTATATCGCCAGCAGCCGCGGTGGTGTCTATGGCGAACAAAGCCCGGTTGATTTCCAGGAAGCATTCCTGAAAACCGTGTTTAACTTTACCGGTGTCAGTGATATTGAAGTAGTACGTGCTGAAGGGGTTAGCATGAGCGATATTAAAGATCAGGCGATTACTACGGCATTAGACCAGATTGCCAAAATCTAAGCTTTACGGCGCTGCATTAATCACAAAAAAAGGTCAGTTTCTACTGACCTTTTTTTATGGTGTTTTAATCTCGGTCCTGCTGATGGGCAAATTCGGCTAAATCGGCCAGCGCCATTTTGGCTTCATCAAACCACGGTGAGAACATAATAAAGTTATGCCACATACCGGTATACAGTTTAAAACTGACCTTCACGCCCGCCTGTTCGGCCTTGTCACGAAAACGCTGCGCATCATCCAGCAGCAGTTCTTTAGAACCCACCTGCACCAAGGTTGGTGGTAAATCGGTTAAATCATCAAATAGCGGCGAAACACGCGGATCACCACGATCGACCGACGGTGGCACATAGTATTGAATCCCGGTTTCCAGAGTTTCAATCGACAATAAGGCATCGTGTTTGCGGTTATAACGAATTGATTCACTGGTCAGGGTTAAATCCAAAAATGGTGAAAGCAGCATGAGGCCGCTGACTTGCGGTAACTGTTCATCACGGATTTTTAAGGCTAAGGCCAGCGCCAGATTGGCGCCGCAGGAATCTCCTGCCAGCAAAATATCTTTGGCCTGTACGCCCTGATCCAGCAGGGTCTGATAGACATCAAAAATTGCTTCTAAGGCTTCCGGGAATGGATTTTCAGGCGCCAGCGGATAATCGATATGAATCACCTGCATCTGGGTGCGGGCGGCCAGTTCAGTCAGAAATGGGCGATGGGTATTTAAAGACCCTAAATAAAAGGCGCCACCGTGAATATAGAAAATCAGCTGGGTGGCTTCATCTTGTGGCTTGATTTCTTCGGCTTTCAGGCTAGCCAGACGTAAAGCGCGGACTTCGACAGTTTTATTGGTCGGAAACAGCCGGCACATCTGTTCGAGGGCGAAACGCAGCGGATTATGCGGTAAATTATATTGGCTTGGCAGGCGGATGGTGGTTTTTAAAAAGCCTTCTGTGAAAATTTGTTTCAATAACGGGTTGATCTTCATTGTTCTTCCATCTTGTTCTTGATTTTGGCCTGTGCTTGCGTATTTACCAACACAATTTACAAGGTTACACTAAATGGTCACATTCAAAAATTGCAAATTTGTAGTGACTTTTTAATACTAAGGCTGTCTAACACTAGACTAGGGAATCAAAAAAAATGAAAAAAATTGCACTGGCATTAGGATTAATGGGTTTAACAGCTTTGGCGAATGCTGCTGATCCGCTAAATGGTACTGTCTGGAAAACAATTGATGACAAAACCAAGCAAGCAAAAGCAACCGTCAAATTTACCGAGCAGAAAAATGGCACGTTAACTGCAACAATTCAGTCCATTTTAACGCCGGGTGAAGAAAATGCCTGTACAAAATGTGAAGGACCTTACAAAAACAAATCCTTGAAAGGTTTAACCATTGTACGTGGTTTAAAGAATTCGGGTGGTACCAACTATGACAGCGGTTCAATTCTGGATCCGCAATCAGGTAAAACCTACAAGTTAAAAGGTCAACTGGCTGATGGCGGGCAGAAATTACAATTGCGTGGCTATATTGGCGTAGCAGCGCTGGGTCGTAACCAGACCTGGGTTCGTGTGAAATAAGCCAGCCAATAGAAACGGATTAAACCAGAAAGCCTGATGCAGATGCATCAGGCTTTTTGATTTTTAACGGATAAGTAAAAGGTAGATAAAAAGAATTTATCCGTTTAAGGCGCGATAGGCGGTTTCATCAAAACCAACAATAAAGCCGTCTGCGGTGGCCAGCACAGGACGTTTGATCAGGCTGTTGTGAGTGCGTAAGGCTTCAATTAAATCTGCTTCGCTGGACAGGGCTTGTGCCTGTTCCGCTTCCGACAGTTTGCGCCAGGTGGTGCCTTTTTTATTCAGAATTTTGTCCTGACCTTCAGCATCCAGCCAGTGTTTTAGCGTTTCTGCATCAATCCCCTGTTTTTTATAATCATGAAATTCATAAGCCAGGCCCAGTTCATTGAGCAGATCAAAGGCTTTTTTCATGGAGTTGCAGTTTTTAATACCATAAATTTTAAGCATAAAGCGGATTCCAGCAAGAAACACAATGCTCAAGAGATTAACCAAAAAATTGGTTTTGCACTATAGCGGGTATAAATATTGAGTTCATGGTTCTGAAATTAAACCGTCATTAAAATGCAACGCTACCGCGCCATAATAGTGGCAGAAAAACAAGACAACACTTGAGAAGAATTATTCGTACTAAGAAAAAAACGAAAAGCAAAGAGCCAATATAAAAAATAAAAGCCCAGATGTAGAAAACCCGCATTTAATCATCCTGATTATGCGGGTCTCACTACAACGTCCGATGTCACATCCTTGAAACAAAGACCATCATGGCTTTGTTTATTTGCATCCTACGGCTTCCTGTCCCTTTGCTGTCATCCTGACACTGTCCCTTTGCCGTGCTGCAATAATGCGCCGATTTAAAAAGCAGATAAAGGTCTGAATGACGACAAAATATGTCGGAAATAAACCTCTATTGAGTGAACAATTGTTCACTCAATAGGAAGGTTTTTAGTTGAGTTTATAATCAATAATCACCGGGGCGTGGTCGCTATACCATTCCTCTTTGTAGACCCAGGCATTGACGGTACGTGCTTTCCAGTCCGGTGAGCAGGCATGATAGTCAATCCGCCAGCCAACGTTCTTGGCACGCGCTTGGCCACGGTTCGACCACCAGGAATACAGTTCGGCTTCTTTGCGCACTTCACGGAAGGTGTCGACATAGCCCAGATCATCATAGATATGATCGAGCCAGGCACGTTCATGCGGTAAACAGCCGGAAGATTTCTGGTTGCCTGACCAGTTTTTAATATCAATACGTTTATGCACGATATTGTAGTCGCCGCAGACAATGATCGATTTATTTTCATCGCGCCATTGTTTCAGGATTTTTGTATATTCTTCGAGGAAGTGGTCTTTACGGGCTTGTGCTTCTTCACCCGATGAACCCGATGGCAGATACAGTGAGCAGATATGCACCGGATAACCCAGCCCTAAATCAAATTCTGCCGTGACAAAACGGCCTTGGGAGTCGGCCAGTTCAAAGCCTAAACCATCCTGAATAGACACAAATGGCAGGCGGCTGTAAATGGCGGTGCCGGCATAGCCCGGACGTTCAGCTGCGAACAGATGGGTATACCAGCCTTCCGGTTTGAATTTATCAGTCCACTGCGCATGGGTCAGACGGCTTTCCTGAATGCAGATGACATCAGCCTCTGATTTTTCCATCCACTCCAGCAGGCCTTTACTGACCGAAGAACGCAGGCCATTGACGTTAATTGAAACCACACGAAGAATTTTTTGATCACTCGGATAGCTACTCTTTGGTATCATGCGCAGGTCTTACCTCAATTTATGAATTTTGGAGCACCTCATGTCAACGCAAGCGACATTTAACCCTCAAGCTTTTATCGAACTCGCATTATCACGTGGTGTGCTTAAATTTGGTGAGTTTACTTTAAAATCGGGTCGCGTGAGTCCTTATTTTTTTAATGCCGGTTTATTAAATGATGGCGAAGCCTTGTCATTACTGGCGTCAGGCTATGCAGCCAAGTTAACAGAATGTGAAAATGTTGATGTGATTTTTGGCCCAGCCTATAAAGGCATTCCATTTGTGGCGGCAACGGCGGTGGCTTTATCGCAAAATCATAGCGTGAGTGTGCCTTGGGGCTTTAACCGTAAAGAAGCCAAAGATCATGGTGAAGGTGGCGTATTGGTCGGTGCATCGGTTGAAGGTAAAAAAGTCTGGATTATTGATGATGTGATTACCGCAGGTACAGCAATTCGTGAAGTGGTGACCATTTTAAAAAATGCGGGTGCCACAATTGCCGGTGTACTGGTCGCGCTAGATCGTCAGGAAAAAGGGCAGGGTGATTTGTCTGCGATTCAGGAAGTTCAAAAAGAGCTAGAAATTCCGGTACATGCCTTAATTACCATGAAAGATTTGATGAATTATCTAGATGCCAAAGGTGAAAAAGAGGCTTTGGCGAAGATGGAAGCCTATCGTGTGAAGTATGGGATCTAATAATTAATACAATGTATTGATTTTTAATAAAGCTCTATCCATGATAGGGCTTTATTTTTATAAAAAACAAAAATGAATCTAGATTGGAATTTAATGATCGCAAGTTTTTCAGCTATTGCTGCAAGTGCAGCATCGATAGCGACTTTTTTGGGTTGGAAAGAAAATAGGGAACTTAGAAAAGTTCAAACCGAACCATTGATAGACATTAAGTTAGAACCTGTTGAGTACAGAATCCATTTTTTACGTTTAAAAATTACAAATGTAGGAAAAGGAGGAGCTCATAACGTAAAAATAAAATTATTTCCTGAACCTTCACTCGATGCTTCTTTTTTAGTTACTGCTCAAAAAGCTATTAAAGTTTTTATGCAAAGAGATTTTATGATTAAGGGGGTCAATTATTTAGCGCCGAATGATTCTAAATATACGGACTATCTAAGTTTTACTGGTTTAAATCCTAAAGAGTTAGATAGTGAATACTTCTTTAATCTTATTTTTAATGCTGAGATCAGATATGAGGATTTAAAGGGAAAGAAATATAAGAATACATATAAAATTGATACTTCAGAACTAAAAATTTATAAATTAGGAGAGAGTTTTGAAGAAGTTCTTCCCAAAGCATTAGCAGGAATTCAAAAGTCTTTAGAAAGTATGAGTAAAAATATTAATAGGCAAACTGCATTTTTAGATAAAAAATCAAAAGCAGAAGAAACTCATTGGAATGAATATGAGCTAAAACAAAAGTTGAATTATATGAGCTATGTAAAACGTCGCAATAAAGAGTTAAATATCGATCAGGATGCATATCTTTTTAAAAAAATAGAACGTAGATTGTCTATTCATGAAGTAAGAAGGAAAAATAAATAAGGTAGTGTTCAAAAATCTGTGTCATTTCAATAAACTGAATCAAACAGGAAATGACACATCATGGCAAACAACTTTGATTTCGAAGCAGCTTTAAAACAATTACAATCAGGACAACCCCTCACTGGTGAAAACGGTATCCTGACACCACTAATCAAACAGCTGACAGAAGCGGCTTTAAATGCTGAAATTGAAAACTATCTGGAAGAAAATCCTAAACCATCCAATCGCAGGAATGGTTACTCTCGCAAGACCGTAAAATCATCCTCCGGTTCATTTGAACTGGAAACACCTCGTGATCGCACTGGTGATTTTGAGCCTCAACTCGTCAAGAAAAATCAAACCAAACTCTCTGAAGAGATCGACAGTAAAGTCATCTCACTGTTTGCGCTCGGCATGAGCTACCGTGATATTCAAAAACATATTGCCGATATGTATGCACTGGATATTTCCGAGGGTGCCATTACCAATATTACAGACAAGCTAATCCCCGAATTACGTGCCTGGCAACAGAGGCCGCTTGATGCCGTATATCCCTTTGTGTGGCTCGATGCCATCCATTACAAGATCAAGGATGAAGGCCGTTATGTCAACAAAGCCGTTTATACCGTGCTGGGATTAAATACCGAAGGCCATAAAGAACTGCTGGGTCTTTACCTATCAGAAAGTGAAGGTGCTAATTATTGGCTCAGCGTACTCACAGATTTGCAGAACCGTGGCATACAAGACATTCTGATCGCCTGCGTTGATGGGCTTAAAGGCTTCCCTGAAGCAATTGCTGCGATATTTCCGCAGACAGAAGTGCAGTTATGTATTATTCACCAAATCCGCAATAGCTTGCGTTATGTGGCCAGTAAGGATCAAAAAGCCTTTATGGCTGATCTGAAGCCTGTTTACCGAGCAGATACCAAGCAGGCAGCTGAAATGGCGCTAGATGAGCTGGAAGCCAAATGGGGGGATAAATACGAGAAAGTCATTCGTTCATGGCGTGAAAAATGGCATTTACTCAGTGCCTATTTCAAATATCCGAAAGCGGTTAGGAAGCCAATTTATACCACCAATGCGGTTGAAGCAGTACATCGCCAATTCAGAAAACTGACCAAAACCAAGGGGGCTTTCCCGAATGAAAATAGCCTGCTGAAATTGCTGTATATTGGCATTCAACAGGCTTCTGAAAAATGGACAATGCCGGTGACAAACTGGGGGCAAACCATCACACAGTTATCGATTTACTTTGAAGGCAGGCTCGATGATATAATTAAACTCTAGCCAATTCGGCTGACACAGAATTTTGAACGCTCTCATAAATAACAAAATCATCCTTCCTCACACTTCTTACACTCCAGCATCACCCCTAATTTTTCTTTGCGTCCTTGCTCCGTCATCACCCAGGGCCGGTTCTGCCACGGTGGATTATGCCGCACATGCTGGCCATGACCACAGGCCAGCTCTGCGACCCAATGATTTTCTTCATCTAAATGATATCCCACAATTGGCTGTTGCATGGGCAGCTTCCTGAAATCAGCAAATATAGCGCTGCAAAGCTTTACTCAAATTCAGAAAAACAGGCAGCGAATCTCCGTTATACTCCACATTATAGCAATTTTAAAAGAGCAGTCATTATGCGCGTACTTGTGGTGATGGACCCGATTGAAACGGTGAACCTGAAAAAAGATTCCACCATGGCCATGCTGTGGGCCGCGGCACGTCGGGGTCATGAGCTCGGTTATGCACTACAACAAGATTTATATATTGATCAGGGCAAGGCTTTCGGTCTAATCAGCCCGTTAAAAGTCTTTGAAGATTACAACCATTATTATGAGCTGGGCGAAAAACAAAAAGAATCCATCGCAGCCTATGATGTGGTGCTGATGCGTAAAGACCCGCCGTTTGATATGAACTTTGTCTATAGCACCTATATTCTGGAACAGGCAGAGCGTGAAGGAGCGTGGATTATTAACAAGCCACAAAGCCTGCGTGACTGTAATGAAAAACTGTTTGCGACTCAGTTCCCGGAGCTACAGGTGCCGACTTTAGTGACCTCTCAGCAAAGCCTGATTCGTGAATTTATTCAGCAACATGGCGATGTGATTGTGAAACCGCTCGATGGGATGGGAGGTATGGGCATTTTCCGTCTGTATCAGGATGGTGTGAATATTGGCTCCACCATTGAAATTCTGACCAATAACGGCACCCAGCCAATTATGGCGCAGCGTTATATCCCGGAAATTGTAGAAGGGGATAAACGCATTTTAATGGTCAATGGCGAGCCAATTCCGTATTGTCTGGCACGTATTCCGCAAAACGGCGAAGTGCGTGGCAACCTGGCCGCTGGTGGTCTGGGTGAAGCACGTCCATTGACCGACAATGACAAGGCAATTGCTGCCAAAGTCGGGCCATTTTTACGTGAAAAAGGTCTGGTATTTGTCGGTCTGGATGTGATTGGTAACTATGTCACTGAAATTAACGTGACCAGTCCAACCTGTATCCGTGAAATTGATGCCCAGTTCGGCACCTCAATTGCCGATACCCTGTTTGATGTACTGGAAGCCGGTCGTTAATCTATCTTTCAAAAGAGTCACCTTGGGTGGCTCTTTTTGTATTCTTAAGCGAGATTTGAGCTTGAAAAACTGCGTTGAGCAAGAAAATTATAGCGATTTTGTAAATCAAAACCAGTCGACATAATTCAGTGAAAAATGCAGGTAACTTAACAATTTCGGTGAATTAATAATAAAACTAGTTTAAACTTTCAAAACTGTTGAAAAAAACAATGAGCCGCTTGGTGAAAAAAAGTAAATAAACTTTCAAGCTCATACGATTGTGATTACAATTGAGCGCTTATAAAGAACTTTCATTAGCCATATTTGGATTGAAGAATTAGACCGTGACTGATGCAGCGCAAACCAAGCCTAAACATGTGATGATGATGGCCGCAGGCACTGGTGGCCATGTGTTCCCAGCCCTAGCCGTGGCAAAAGAACTCCAGCAGCAGGGAATCCATGTGTCCTGGTTAGCAACGCCTACAGGCATGGAAAACCGTTTATTACAAAACCAGAATATTCCGATTTATCAGATTGATATTCAAGGCGTGCGCGGTAACGGGCTGGCACGCAAACTGATGGCGCCTTTTAAAATTCTAAAAGCCACCTTAAGCGCCATGCAGTTAATGAAAAAACACAAAGTAGAGGCTGTCGCCGGCTTTGGTGGCTATGTGGCTGGACCGGGTGGTCTGGCCGCACGTCTGCTTGGTATTCCGGTCATTATTCATGAGCAGAATGCAATTGCCGGCTTTACCAATACCCAGCTGTCGCGTATTGCCAACATTGTTTGTCAGGCGTTCCCGGATACGTTTCCGGCCAGCACTAAAATTGTCACCACTGGCAACCCGGTGCGTAAAGAAATTAGCGCGACTCTAACCCCATCCTGGCGTTATCAGGAACGTGAAAAAGCAGGTTTGCCGCTGCGTATTTTAATTGTTGGCGGCTCTTTGGGCGCGCAGGCACTGAATGAACGTGTCCCTGAAGCCTTAAAACAGCTGAATGTACCTTTAAATGTGTATCATCAGTGTGGGCAAAATCATGCAGACAGCACCCGAGCGCGTTATGCCAACAAGCCGGACAGCTTAATGGTTGAAGTGCAACCCTTTATTGAAGATATGGCACAGGCCTATAGCGATGCCGATCTGATTATCTGCCGGGCCGGCGCACTGACGGTTACGGAAATTGCAACCGCGGGTGTGGCTGCGGTATTTGTGCCCTTGCCAAGCGCTGTGGATGACCATCAGACGGCCAATGCACAATTCCTGGCCAAGACGGGCGCGGCAAAAATCTGTCCGCAAGCCAGCATGACCCCGGACAGCTTAAAAGAACTGTTAATGCCGTTGATGAACCGCCAACTGCTTTCTGAAATGGCCAGCAAGGCGCGTCAACAGGCACAACCTAATGCAACCCAACATGTGGTTGCTTTAATTCAAGATTTGTAAACCGAGTAAACTATGTCTCCATCTATCCCTGCTGATCAAGTAAAAGAACTGATTAAAGTGCCTGAAATGCGTCGTATCAAACATATCCACTTTGTCGGGATTGGCGGCGCCGGGATGTGTGGCATTGCCGAGGTATTAAAAAACCAGGGCTATGATGTTTCCGGTTCAGATATTAAAGCCTCAAAAACTACAGCCCAGCTGGAAGAAAATGGCATTCGGGTGTTTATTGGTCATAGCGCAGATAATATTCAGGGCGCCAATGTACTGGTAGTCTCTACTGCAATTGATCCGGAAAACCCGGAAGTTAAAGCCGCTATTGAGAGCCGTATTCCGGTGGTGCGCCGTGCTGAAATGCTGGGTGAGCTGATGCGTTATCGTCACGGGATTGCCGTGGCCGGAACACATGGTAAAACCACCACCACCAGCCTGGTTACCTGTATGCTGGCAGAAGAAAATCTGGACCCGACTTACGTGATAGGCGGTTTGCTGAACCGTACCGGGGTTAATGCTGCACTGGGTGCGAGCCGTTATATTGTGGCTGAAGCCGATGAATCAGATGCATCTTTCCTGCATCTGGAGCCAATGGCAGCGATTGTCACCAATATTGATGCCGACCACATGGATACTTATGGCGGCAGCTTTGACAAGCTAAAAGATACCTTTATTGAATTCCTGCACAAACTGCCATTCTATGGTTTGGCAGTGGTTTGTGGTGATGATGCCAACATCCGTGAAATTATGCCGCGCATTGCCCGTCCGGTGCTAACCTACGGCTTTAATGAAGACAATGATATTCGCGCAGTCGATGTTGATCAGGACGGTATGCGTACCCACTTTACCGTATTGCGTAAAGACCGCGAGCCACTGCGTGTTACCGTGAATCAGCCCGGTCTGCACAATGTACTGAATGCCTTGGCCGCCATTGGTGTGGCGACCGATGAAGGTGTTTCTGATGGTGCGATTTGCCGTGCACTGGAAGGCTTTAGTGGTGTAGGTCGCCGTTTCCAGGTGCAAGGTGAATTTGAACTGGACGGTGGCAGCATCAAACTGGTCGATGACTATGGTCACCATCCTAAAGAAGTGGAAGCCACCATTAAAGCAGCGCGTCAGAGCCATCCGGACCGCCGTCTGGTGATGTTGTTCCAGCCGCACCGTTTTAGCCGTACCCGTGACTGTTTTGATGACTTTGTTGAAGTGTTATCGCAGGTCGATCAACTGCTGTTGCTGGAAGTGTATCCTGCCGGTGAAAAAGCCATTGTGGGTGCCGACAGTCGCAGTCTGGCACGCAGTATCCGTCTGCGTGGTCAGGTTGAACCGATCCTGATTGATCCGGTTGAAGGCAATCTGGAAACACTGGTACAAAAAGTGTTACAACCGAATGATTTATTATTGACCCAAGGTGCGGGTAATGTAGGAGCAATCTCCATCGAGCTTGCTCAAAATAAATTGTATTTAAAATAATCACCCAAAGTGATATTTGAATTTGGTCGCTCAGTGTAAAGTTTAAGGATATAAACGTGTCAAATGCTTCAAAGTTCGGCAAAGTTGCCGTGTTATTTGGTGGAAAATCTGCCGAGCGTGGGGTGTCTCTGGATAGTGGACAGGCAGTGCTCGATGCGCTGCTGCGCGAAGGCGTTCAGGCAGAAGCGTTTGACCCGAAAGATCGTAGTGTGACCGAACTGGTCAACTATGATCGTGCCTTTATTGTCCTGCACGGCCGCGGCGGTGAAGATGGCCAGATTCAGGGTGTACTGGAATGGCTGAATGTGCCGTATACCGGTACTGGCGTACAGGGTTCAGCCATTGGCATGGACAAGGTCAAAACCAAACAGGTCTGGCAAGGTTCCGAGCTGCCAACAGCGCCGTATCGTATTGTCACCAAAGATTCAAACCCGGCTGATATTGTCGCTGCATTGGGTCTACCGCTGATTATCAAGCCGGTACATGAAGGTTCCAGTATTGGCATGAGCAAAGTCGAACGTATTGAAGACTTTGCTGAAGCGATTGCCAAAGCCACCGAGCATGATGCAGTGGTGATGGCTGAAAAATGGATTACCGGTCGCGAGTTCACGATTGTCTTACTGAACGGTCAGGCCTTGCCGGTGATTCGTCTGGAACCGCCTAAAGATGTGGCGTTCTATGACTATGAAGCCAAATACAACCGTAATGATGTGCAATACGGCATTCCATGTGGCTTAACCGAGTCGGAAGAGCAGCAGTTACAGGTCTTGGCCCTGCGTGCGTTCCAGGCGGTAGGTGCCAGCGGCTGGGGCCGTATTGATGCAATGCAGGATGAACAAGGCAATTTCTGGCTGCTTGAAGTCAACACTGTACCGGGCATGACCAGTCACTCACTGGTGCCAAAAGCCGCGCAGGCGGTGGGCTACAGTTTTGATGCCTTGTGCGTGGCAATTCTTGAACAAACCTTAACGGATGCGACCCACTAAGCCATGGCTCAACTTCCTGCTTCCATGCGCCGTAAACGCGCAGCGATTACCTCGATTCACGATAAGCCACCGACGCGTAAAGAAAAGCTGACGAACCTAGGTGGATGGGTATTGCTGTGCGTGGCGATTGTGGTATTGGCAGCAGGAATCTATGGTCTATATAAAGTCATGACCGATGCACGCGTGGCTGAACTGGACGTGGTCGGTACTCGTTCCAATGCCGAACTGCGCCAGGTCATGACCCATGTTTCGCCAGTGGTCACAGATAACTATTTTACTTCCGATCTGGAACAGATTCGTGATACCGCACTGGAACTGTCCTGGGTCGATCGGGTGGTGGTGTCACGCGCCTGGCCGAATGCCATCCGTTTACGGGTCATGCCACGCCATGCGATTGCGCGCTGGGGCACCGGACGTTTACTCAGTGACAGCGGTGATGTGTTTTCGGAAGTCACACCCAAGAATAATCAGCATCTGCCGTTATTACATGGCCCGATGCATCAGTCCAAAATGATGATGCGTCGCTATAATGAAATTAACCAGTTATTTTTACCGGTGAATCTGCGTTTAAAAGAGTTATATCTCACCGACCGGATGACCTGGTTTATGCAGTTTGATTCTGGCCTGCGGGTGATTGTGGATCAGGATCAGACCATGAGTAAATTGCAGCGTCTGAGTCATCTGGCGCAAAGTGACTTCAAGCCGGTATGGTCCAGGATTTCTGCAATTGACCTGCGTTACCGCAATGGTCTGGCGATCCAGTGGAAAAACTCGGTGGCACCAAAAATTGCCAATGGTCATTTTGTTGTAACGATTGATGACACAAGCATTGCGAATGCAATAGCAGCAAAGCCATAATACTTGGCTTTAAAAATAGAGGCATTAAGCCATTAATTAAACAAACATGTGATGGTAGTAAATAAATGAGTGAAGCTGTTCCCTCGGTTGTTGCGATTGACATTGGGACACACAAAGTTTCAGTTTTGATTGGTAAGGTACACGCGCCAGACAATATCCAAGTGATTGGTATGGCTACCGCTCGTAACCGAGGCATGAATAAAGGAAAAATTGTAAGTCTCGATAAAGTCATTACAGCCATTAAAAATGCCGTTCAAGAAGCAGAAGATATGGCGGAATGCCGGGTGCATTCAGCCTGGATTTCTATTCCAAGTGCAGAATTAAAAAGTTTTTATGCTGCGGGGCGTACCCCGATTGAAAATAGTGACCACACAATTACAACAAGTGAAGTGGTTCGTGCCTTAGATCTGGCCAAAGCCAGCCATTTAACTTCAGATCATTATCTGGTCAGCGCGGTGCCGTTGGGCTTTGATCTGGATGATTCCGGTGAATGGGTACAAAACCCGATCCGTATGTCGGCGCATAGCATGACCGGTCATTATCAGCTGATGATGCTGCCGATTAGCACCATGCAGAATCTGGACCGTGCCTTAAAAGGGGCCAATATTGGTGTAGAAAAAATGGTGGTGTCGCATCTGGCCACCGCTGAAGCCAGTTTACTGAAAGATGAAAAAGAATATGGCGTGTGCCTGGTTGATATTGGCGCCGGTACCACCAATATTGCGGTCTATCTGGATGGTCGTCTGGCGCTGTCACAAACCCTGCAGCGTGGCGGTGAGCATGTGACCCGTGATATCGCGGCGGTATTGCAGACCACCACCGAAGAAGCCGAGCGGATTAAACTACTTTACGGTTGCGTCGATTTAAAAGTGGTCAAACCTGATCACATGATTCAGATTCAGGGCATTGATGGTCCGCAAACCATCAGCCGGATTGAACTGTCGGAAATTATTATTGCGCGTTATGAAGAAATTTTTGCGCAAATCCGTCAGGAACTGGAAAACAGTGGCGCCATTCATGGCTTATATCATGGTGTGGTGCTGGCTGGTGATGCCTGTCAGATTGAAGGCATGGTCAGTCTGGTACGCCGCACCCTGGGTGTGTCTGCGCATTTGGGCAATCCGCCGGTACAGGTTTATGCCGATGAACCGCATCAGGCTGCCTTGCGCCGTTCGCAGTATGCAACCGCAGCGGGCGTGCTGATGTATAGCCAGAGCTACAGTCAGGACACCATTGTCGAAACCGAAGACCCGGAGACCTTATCGGTCTGGGCGCGTGTAGGTCGTGCCTGGTCAGGACTCAACGAAAAACTGAAATCAATTTTTTAGTTGATTTTTTAGGGAATATTGTTAGGAAGTTGTACGGATTATCGCTTGTACTTGACAAGGCAGCCGTTGGACAGCATTCTTAAAAACAATTTTTTATTAAGATCAAGGCAGTATACGGGCTGAAGTGACTGCCAATTATGAATTAGGAAAGCTAAAGGTCATGGCCTCATTTGAATTTTTTGAAGATGATCAAACCGATAACAACGGTCAAGCCCGTTTCACTGTATTTGGTGTAGGTGGTGCAGGCGGTAACGCCGTACAGCATATGCTGGAATCAGATATCCAGGGTGTGAAATTTGTCTGTGCCAATACCGATAAACAGGCACTGGACCGCATGAATGCACAGTGCAAAATTCAGCTGGGCGAGCAAAGTACCCGTGGTCTGGGCGCAGGGGCTAATCCGCAAGTGGGTCAAACCGCTGCTGAAGAAAGCCGCGAGCTGATTCGCCAGCAGTTAGAAGGCACCGATATGGTGTTTGTGACTGCCGGTATGGGCGGTGGTACCGGTACCGGTGCTGCACCTGTTGTCGCTGAAATTGCCAAAGAAATGGGCATTTTAACTGTCGGTGTCGTAACCACACCGTTTAACTTTGAAGGTAAACGCCGTCTGCAATCTGCAGAAAAAGGTATTGAAGCTTTAGAGCAGCATGTTGATTCCCTGATCATCATTCCAAACCAGCGCTTGTTAAAAGTATTCCGCGACATTTCCATGAAAGATGCCTATAAAAAGGCAGATGACGTGCTGTTAAATGCCGTGCGCAGTATCTTTGATTTAGTGGTACGTCCAGGTCACATCAACCTTGACTTTGCCGATTTGAAAACGGCCATGAGTACCCGTGGCTATGCCATGATGGGTGTCGGTCTGGGGCGTGGTGAAAACCGTGCCCGTCAGGCAGCAGAGCAGGCGATTCGCAGTCCATTACTCGATAACGTGACCATCATGAATGCCAAAGGTATTCTGATTAACGTGACCGGTGGTGATGACGTGACCTTTGGTGAAATTGAAGAAATTACCGATGTTGTCAACCAGATTGTCGATCTGGATGAAGGCCAGGTATTCTACGGTACCGTATTTGATCCGGATGCGCGTGATGAAATCAGCGTGACCGTAATTGCCACTGGTTTGACCCGTAATTCAGCCGATGCGGTTGAGCCAGTCAAGCGTTCTTCAGTGGTGCAGTCTGCACAGGCAACCGCTCAACAGCCGGTTGAAGAAGATGATGTTCCGGCCATTCAGCGTCAGGCAGAGGCAGCGCCGGCCATCAATGCGACTGCAGGCAGCAGCAATAATTCGCGTCCAACGCCAATGAGTATTCAGGAATATCTTAAAAATCAACAACGTAAATAATTTTTACGATATAGATTTTTATTCCAAAACTTGTAAAAGGTAGCCAAATGGCTACCTTTTTGTTTTTTATCAATGGCTAAATATGCTAACGTATAGCGGTTTTATATACAGATGAATTGAGAGCATGTTGAAACAACGTACCCTAGAACGTGTCGTGAAAGCGAGTGGTATAGGTCTGCATAGTGGACAGAAAGTCATGATTAACTTTGTGCCGCACCATGCTGACGGGGGAATTGTGTTTCGCCGTATTGACCTGAATCCACCGGTCGATATTCCGGCCGATGCCATGCTGATTCAGGAAGCCTTTATGTGCTCGAATCTGGTTCAGGACAATGCCAAAGTCGGCACCATTGAACACATTATGAGTGCGCTGGCAGGTCTGGGAATTGATAACCTGATTATCGAAGTATCCGCTTCTGAAGTGCCAATTATGGACGGCAGTGCCGGTCCCTTCATCTATTTATTAATGCAGGGTGGCTTAAAAGAGCAGGATGCGCCAAAAAAATTCATCAAGATTTTAAAACCGGTCGAAGCGCTAATTGATGATAAACGTGCCATTTTCACCCCGCATGACGGTTTCCAGCTCAATTTCACCATCGATTTCGATCATCCCGCCTTTAAAAAAGAATATCAGTCTGCCACCATTGATTTTTCTACCGAAACCTTCGTCTATGAAGTCAGTGAAGCACGCACCTTTGGCTTTATGAAAGATCTGGATTATTTAAAAGCCAACAATCTGGCCTTGGGCGCCAGCCTTGAAAATGCCATTGGGGTCGATGACACCGGTGTGGTCAATGAAGAGGGCCTGCGTTTCTCGGATGAATTTGTTCGTCACAAAATATTAGATGCGGTGGGCGACCTGTATTTGCTCGGTTATCAAATTATTGCGAAATTTGATGGATATAAATCGGGTCATGCACTGAATAACCAGCTCTTGCGGAATGTGCAAAAAGATCCAAGCAGCTATGAAATTGTAACATTTGATGACATCAATCAATGTCCAATTCCGTATGTGAGTGTGACATAAGTCATTGTCTTTCCTTGGTGATGTTATAATGTAACATCTAAAAAAGTGAACTAATTCTCGTTTTTATCGGTTTTGTATTTTTTAGATTGGCGCAATGTTACTTTTTATTGCTTGCCAAACGTAACAAAGCTTGGCTAAGCTTAGGGTCGCTCACAAAGTCAGCAGCACCGCGAAGCATTTCCTGGGTTTCTGTACTGAGTGTTCTTGAAGATTTTTCCTGTTTTGGGGGCGTTTGCAACTGCGGTTTTAACCGGACCTGAATCTTGTGTAAATCTTGAAGTTCTGCCAATTGTGATAGCTGAGCAACATACTGTTTTTGCAAATAGGCCAGTTGACTCACCATCGCCTGATTGGTGCCAGTAATGGTAAGAATCCCTTGCTGATAACAAACAACCTGCCAAAGTTCGGGTTGGGGCAACAAGGGTTGAATAATTTGAGTAAGTTTCTGCCAGGCAGCAACTTGCGTTGAGAGAAACGTTAGGTTTCCTGTTTTTATGTGTTTTCTTGTTTGGCGAAAGACGTTACAAGGCTCGGACATACATATTTCCTTCATGTTTATGTCTTAATCTTATGCGCTCCTTTCAGTGAAGATCAAGGAAGAGATCACCAAGGAACTCTGAGTAAGAACAGTTTTTATGAGGTTTTTATGCATACGCGACGTATTTTATTAGCGTTTTCTTTGGCGGCTTCTGCGGCGTCAGTGGCTTTTGCTGATCTGGTTGACTTAAACAGCCAAAATTCATCGACAGACCGTATTGAAGAATTGACCCGCACCCTGGCACAAGGGACCTATAGCGAGTCACAAGACATCAATATTCCGGCGCAAACTGAAATTAATGTCAAACTGCGTGAAAAAACGGTTGAATTAAACAACGAATCTTTAGCGAAAAAATACGGTTCAGCGTCTTCTGCGAAATCTTATAGCGCTAATCCATATAGCTGGTTAGTGGCGCATCCTTTACCAAATGCCCGTGTAAGCTCAAACTATGGCGGTCGTACCATGAATGGTCGTGCTGAACGTCATTCAGGTTTAGATTTAGCAGCGCCAAGCGGCACACCAATTTATGCCACTGGCCCGGGTATCGTAACTAAATCAGGTTGGGGTACAGGTTATGGTCAATATGTTGAAATTAACCATGGCAATGGCTATTTAACCCGTTACGCTCATGCATCACGCTTAATTGCACGTGTCGGCGATCGTGTTGCTGCAGGTGAGCATATTGCAAACGTGGGTTGTACAGGTCGTTGTACCGGTCCTCATTTACATTATGAAGTAGTAAAAGACGGCGTTCGTAAAAACCCATCGACTTACCTGGCAATGCTGCCTTAACAGCTTGCGGCTTTTGCTCAAAAGGCCTAATTTTTGAGCACGTCATGCATTAAGACCTTATAACGATTATATTATCACTCAAAAGAATATTGTCTGTATATTAAACCGCCGCTATTGGCGGTTTTTTGTTATTTTGGGTAATAAAACGTCAATAGATATTTTTTCTCGAAATACTAGTCTAAAGTCGTATTCACCGATGGCCATACCTTTAGAAAGCAGAAATATGGTACATATAAACCATATAATTAGGATTCAGGAATGACCGACTATGGCGTATTATGGTGATACCGACGCGCAGGAAACCCAAGAGTGGCAGGACGCGTTTGATTCAGTTTTGCAGCACATGGGAACCGAGCGTGCGGCATTTTTATTAGAAAAACTTTATCAACGGGCAATCGCGAAACACGTTCCCATTCAGCGTCTAAATACGCCTTATTTAAATACCATTTCCGTTGAAGAGCAACCACCAATGCCGGGTGATCAGGATATGGAACGTCGTATCCGCGCCCTGATTCGCTGGAATGCACTGGCGATGGTACTGCGTGCCAACAAAACGGGCGATGACCTTGGTGGTCACCTGGCCAGTTTTGCCTCTTCTGCCACCCTTTATGATGTCGGCTTTAACCATTTCTTCCGTGCCAATAGCGATAACTTTGGCGGCGACATGATCTATTATCAAGGTCACTGTGCACCAGGTATCTATGCACGTTCTTTCCTTGAAGGCCGTCTGACGGAAGAGCATTTAAATAATTTCCGCCGTGAAGTGGGTGGTAAAGGTCTGCCATCTTACCCACACCCATACCTGATGCCAGACTACTGGCAGTTCCCGACCGTATCCATGGGTCTGGGTCCGATCATGTCAATCTATCAGGCGCATATTCAAAAATACCTGATGAACCGTGGCCTGATCAAAGAAGAAGACCGTAAAGTCTGGGCTTATCTGGGCGATGGCGAGATGGACGAACCGGAAAGCCTGGGTGCAATCTCGCTGGCCGGTCGTGAAAAGCTCGACAACCTGATCTGGGTGGTGAACTGTAACCTGCAGCGTCTGGATGGCCCGGTACGTGGTAACGGTAAAATTATTCAGGAACTGGAATCACTGTTCCGCGGCGCAGGCTGGCGTGTAATTAAAGTGGTCTGGGGCCGTCATTGGGACCCGCTACTGGATAAAGATAAATCTGGCGCGCTGAAAGCAGTGATGGAAGAAGCGGTTGATGGTGACTATCAGCGTTATCAGGTGAAAGGTGGTGCTTACACCCGTGCGCACTTCTTTGGCCGTTATCCGGAAGCTGAAGAGCTGGTGAAAAACTTAAGCGATGAAGATATTGATAATCTGAACCGCGGCGGTCACGACCCGTACAAGGTATTTGCCGCCTATACCGAAGCGACCAAAGCCAAAGGTCAGCCAACCGTGATTCTGGCCAAAACCGTAAAAGGCTATGGTCTGTCTGAAGAAATTGAAGCGGTGAACAAAACTCACCAAATCAAGAAAATGCAGCTTGAATCACTGAAATATGTACGTAACCGTTTCAACCTGCCATTTACCGATGAGCAGCTGGAAGAAGTGCCATTCTATCGTCCAAGTGAAAACTCGCCTGAAATTAAATATATGAAGGCGCGTCGTGAAGCACTGGGCGGCTACTTGCCGGCACGTCGTAAAGATAGCGAATCTCTCGCGATTCCTGAGCTGTCGGTGTTTGATGCAGTGCTGAAAGGTTCAAACGGTAAAGAACAATCGACCACCATGGTGATGGTGCGCCTGATCTCTGCGCTGTTAAAAGAAAAAGCCATTAAAGACCGCGTAGTGCCAATTGTTCCAGATGAAGCGCGTACCTTCGGTCTGGAAGGCATGTTCCGTCAACTGGGTATTTATGCCGCACATGGCCAGAAATATACCCCGGAAGACCAGGAACAGTTGATGCATTACCGTGAAGCCAAAGACGGTCACATGCTGCAGGAAGGGATTAACGAAGCCGGTGCAATGAGTGCCTGGGCGGCGTTGGCGACCAGTTATTCGACCAATAACCTGCCAATGATTCCGATGTACATGTACTACTCAATGTTTGGTTTCCAGCGGATTGGCGACATTGCCTGGGCAGCCGGTGATGCACAGGCGCAAGGTTTCTTGCTCGGTGCAACCGCAGGCCGTACTACCCTGAACGGTGAAGGTTTACAGCACCAGGACGGTCACTCGCACATTTTGGCCAATACCATTCCAAACTGTGTCTCTTATGACCCATGTTTCGGTTATGAACTGGCGGTTATCGTCCATGACGGTTTACAACGCATGTATGTCAATCAGGAACGTGTATTCTATTACCTGACGGTTATGAACGAGAACTACGAGCATCCTGAAATGCCGCAGGGCGTTGAAGAAGGCATCAAGCGTGGTATGTATCTGCTTGAAGAAGATGAGAAAGCCACGGTTCAGCTTCTTGGTTCAGGTGTAATTCTGCGTGAAGTGATTAAAGCCGCGAAAATCCTGCGTGAGGAATACCAGATTCACTCCAATGTCTACAGCGTGACCAGCTTCAACGAACTGGCGCGTGATGGTATGGCATGCGAAGAATATAACCGTCTGCATCCGCTGGCGGAAGAAGCCAAAGAGCCGTGGGTATCGAAACAGCTGCGTGGTACTGACGGTATTGTGGTATCTGCAACCGATCATATGCGTGCTTATAGCGAACAGATCCGTGCTTATTTGCCAGATAGCCGTCCGTTTGTGGCGCTGGGTACAGATGGTTATGGCCGTTCGGATACACGTGCCAACCTGCGTAGCTACTTTGGTGTCGATGCCGCGCACATTGTGGTGGCGACCTTGAAGAAACTGGCCGATGAAGGCGAAGTTGATGCGCGTCTGGTCAAAGATGCCATTTCAAGCTTTGAGCTGGATACCGACCGTCCGGTCGCGTGGGCACCACAGGCTACGCCTGAGCTGCACGCTGTGGCTGACTACAAAGAGGAGAACTAATCATGCACATTACGACTCCTGATATTGGTGTAGATAAAGCCACCGTGGCTGAAATTCTGGTCAAAGTCGGCGATAGCATTGCGGTCGATGACAGTATTGTGTTGCTGGAATCCGACAAAGCCTCTGTTGAAGTGCCAAGCACTTCAGCCGGGGTGGTGAAAAGCATTCTGGTCAATCAGGGTGATGAAGTCGCAGAAGGCGCGGTGCTGATTGAACTGGAAGCCGAAGATGGAACGTTACAAGCCGTTGAACCACAACTGGCTGATGCACCGCAAAAAACGTCTGAAAACACCCCGACCTCATTGTCTGATCAGGACATTATTGCGGAAGTGAGCAGCCATCAACCTGCGGCAGCCTCGCAAAACCAGACAGCAGCGGCTGGCAGCGCTGTAACCGTTGAAGTGAAAGTGCCGGATATTGGTGTAGAAAAAGCGCTGGTTGGTGAAATTCTGGTTCAGGTCGGCGATCAGATTGATGTCGATCAGAGCATTGTGGTGGTGGAATCGGACAAAGCCACGGTGGAAGTGCCAAGTACGGTATCGGGTACGGTGGCCTCTATTGAGATTCAGGCTGGCGATAGCGTCAAAGAAGGTGTGGTGATTCTGACCGTGGCCACGGCAGAGGCAGCACCAGCAGCTGAACAGTCGCAAGCTCAAGCCGAACAGCAACCCGCTGCTCAGGCGGCGCCTGAACCCAAAGCTGAACCAGCAGCGCCAGCTTCTGCAGCACCGGCGGGTGATGTCGAAGTGAAGGTCCCGGATTTAGGGGTTGATAAAGCCGCGGTTGCAGAAATTCTGGTTCAGGTCGGTGATACGGTCGAAAAAGATCAAAGTATTATTGTGGTGGAATCGGACAAGGCCACGGTTGAAGTGCCAAGTACCGCCGCGGGTGTAATCAAGGCGATTCATGTCGAGCTGGGCCAGAATGTGTCAGAAGGCATTGCCTTGGTGACCATTGAGGCGGAAGGTCAGGCAGCACCTGCAGCACCGCAAGCAGCAAAAGCTGAAGCGCCAGCACAAAAAGCCGCACCTGCTGCGCCAGCCGCACACGCCTCAAGCGCTGTACCGAGTACACATACTGCAGACAAGCTCACCAAAGAGCAAAATGCAGCGAACTCGAAAGTATATGCTGGTCCTGCAGTGCGTAAACTGGCACGTGAACTGGGTGTCATCCTGGCCGATGTCAAAGCTTCCGGTCCACATGCACGGGTCATGAAAGAAGACTTGGTGGCCTATGTGAAGTCGCGTCTGACAGCACCGCAAACTGCTCCGGCGGCCGCAGCGGTGGCAGCAGCACCATTGGGCTTGCCGAAATTGCCAAGTTTCGATGCGTTTGGTGGTGTGGAAGAGAAAGCTTTAACCCGCTTGCAGCAAGTGTCTATTCCGCAGCTGTCTTTAAACAACTACATTCCGCAAGTAACCCAGTTTGATGCAGCAGACATCACCGAACTGGAAGCATGGCGTAATGAGCTGAAAGGCAACTTCAAGAAAGAGGGCATCAGCCTGACCATTATGGCCTTTATCATTAAGGCAGTGGCGTACTTGCTGAAAGAAGAGCGCGAGTTTGCCGGTCACTTGTCTGATGATGGTAAGTCCGTGCTGCTCCGTAATGAAATCCATATGGGGATTGCGGTAGCGACACCAGATGGCCTGACGGTACCGGTACTGCGTAATCCGGATCAAAAATCAATTAAGCAGATTGCAGTTGAATTGGGCGAGCTGGGCCAAAAAGCGCGTGACAAGAAACTGTCACCGAAAGACCTGCAAGGCGCCAACTTTACCATTTCCAGCCTTGGCGCAATTGGCGGCACCGCCTTTACGCCGCTGGTGAACTGGCCGCAAGTGGCAATTCTGGGGATTTCTCCTGCCACCATGCAACCGGTCTGGAATGGCGAAGGCTTTGATCCACGCTTAATGCTGCCGTTGTCGCTGTCTTATGATCACCGTGTGATTAATGGCGCAGATGCAGCCCGATTTACCAACAAGCTGACCAAGCTGCTCAAAGATATCCGGACTTTGTTAATCTAAAACTCCGCTTGGTGTTTCTCTGTGACGGAGAACGTGCAAAGTTGAAAAAACCCTGCTTCGGCAGGGTTTTTGCTTTTGGTACTTGAGTTTTTTCTGTGGCCGATTACAATAACAGCACTTCATTGGGGAGTAGCCGCTTTTTACGCAAAGTAAAAAGGTGATGGTCAACATATTTGCTCAACAGGGCATGGTCATCATAGCAAAGAACCAAAATGCTTTTCTCAAGCTTTCTTTTGTTGGCAAGACCTTTGATTTATCACTCTGCAGATTTGGCTAGCAGGAGGGATAGGTCATTGGTATGTGTGCTAGCCAGAGAAATCCATCATGTATGAATTCCTGATCTCAACTGCAATTGTCGCTTTGGCCGAAATGGGTGATAAAACCCAGCTGTTGGCCCTGTTACTGGCGGCCCGCTTCCGTAAACCGCTGCCAATTCTGCTGGCGATTCTGGCCGCTACCCTGATCAATCACGGTTTATCTGCAGCCTTGGGACAATGGATTACCACCATTTTAAGTCCTGAAATTCTGCGCTGGATTCTGGCACTCGGTTTTATTGGAATGGCGATCTGGATGCTGATTCCGGATCAGCTGGATGATGAAAATGAAAGCATCAACAAATGGCAGAAATACGGGGTGTTTGGTGCTACCTTTATTCTGTTCTTCCTGGCAGAAATTGGTGATAAAACCCAGATTGCAACCGTGGCACTGGCCGCGCGTTTCGACAGTATTTTCTGGGTGATGATTGGCACCACCTTGGGGATGATGATTGCCAATGCGCCGGCAGTATTTATCGGCAATAAAATGGCAGAGAAATTACCGGTATCCTTGATTCATAAAATTGGTGCACTGATTTTCCTGATCATTGGGGTCAGTACCTTGCTGCAATATTATTTCTTTTAAAGGCTGCTACTGATTTTGGCCCAATCTTCACGATTGGGCTTTTTTATGGCCTGAACCTGACCTGTGCTTCTACAAAATAGTTGAAAGTTAAATTGTATATTGATTGTAAGTTGGCGGAATACCCTTTATTTTATAGGGAATTAAAAATTTAATGTAAAGATAAGATTTTTTGGGGACAAGGTATGGCGTTCGATCGCACCACATCACAAGTATTATTTGATAATGGCACGCATAAATGTATCAGTTTCACCAGTCTGGTCAAAGGTGAGGGTGTACAGGCCAACCAGTTTCTGATTCTGGACAATGACCGTGCCGCAGTTCTGGACCCGGGCGGTGATTTGACCTATGTGCCGCTGACCATGGAACTGAATAAATATACCCGCCTGACCAATCTGGACTATGTGATGGCATCGCATCAGGACCCGGATATTATTACCTCAATGCCGCGCTGGCTGGTGTATACCGATGCCAAAGTGGTGGCTTCGAAACTGTGGGCGCGTTTCTTGCCGCACTTGAACTCGGCCTTTATGAGTGACCGGATGAAAGGCAACTGGCTGGAGCGTCTGATTGAACTGCCTGATCATGGCCAGGTGATTCCATTGGGACAGGCATCCATTGTCGCCATTCCTGCGCATTTCCTGCATTCAGTCGGTAATTTCCAGTTTTATGATCCGGTGGCCAAAATCCTGTTTTCCGGCGATATGGGCGCTTCAATGGTCGAAGATGCGTCCAAGCCGTTAGAAAACTTTGCCGCGCATATTCCAAAAATGAAAGCTTTTCATCAGCGTTATATGTGTGCCAATAAAGTCATCCGTTTATGGGTGAATATGGTGCGTCAAATGGATGTTGAAATGATTGTACCGCAGCATGGTACCGCGTTTGTGGGCAAGGAACGGATTAACCAGTTCCTGGACTGGATTGAAACGCTGGAATGTGGTGTCGACCTGATGGATGAGTCGGTATTTACCTGCCCGACTTAAGCCAAAAAATCGCGTAAAAAACTGAAAAAATAACTTGAGTGTAAAAACAACATTTTTTATATTTTCTTCCCCAAAAAAACTCTTTTTTGATGACGAGAATTTTAACAATGTTGTCTCAAGTTGCTTCCTCAGATGCGTGTCTTAGCTGCGGCGCATGCTGCACCTATTTTAGAGTTTCATTTTACTGGGCAGAAGGCATTCCCATGCCTGAGCATTATACTGAACCGGTAAATGCACTCTATTCATGCATGAAAGGGACCAATCAGGCCAATCCGCGTTGTATTGCGCTGGAGGGAACGGTCGGACAACAGGTCAGCTGCTCTATGTACGAGCAGCGCAGTTCCAGTTGCAAAGAGGTACAGATTGCCGATGAGCAGTGCAATAAGGCACGCCGTGCGCATAACCTGATTCCTTTAGTGCTGGTCGAAGCGGCCAATGATGGCCAGGACCCGGATTTTGACCGGGTCAGTTAAAGACTTCAGCATCCAGATGCTGTTATCGTAGAAAAGCAGGCCATGGCCTGCTTTTTTCATCAGCAAACTCATCCGAATTGTCAGGATGTGCGGAATAAATAATTATTTATGCAATAACAAATGAAATTTATAGCAAGATTTGTTTATAATAGCGCACGGAAATTACCAGTGAGACTGTTATGTTGACCATCGTTCAAGAAGCGCTAACCTTCGATGATGTCTTATTACTCCCTGCCTACTCAACTGTCCTCCCAAAAGATGTCTCTCTAAAGACACGTTTAACTCGCGGCATTAATCTGAATATTCCTCTTGTGTCTGCAGCCATGGATACGGTGACTGAATCCCGTATGGCCATTGCAATGGCGCAAAATGGCGGTATTGGTATCCTGCATAAAAACATGGATATCGCAGCGCAGGCGGCTGAAGTACGTCGTGTGAAAAAATTTGAAGCCGGTATGGTCAAAGACCCGATCACTGTGACCCCAGAAACCACAGTACGTGAACTGATTGCCTTAACTCAAGCCAACAACATCAGCGGTGTTCCTGTGGTGAAAGATGGCAAAGTGGTGGGCATCGTCACCGGTCGTGATACACGCTTTGAAACCAATCTGGAGCAGCCGGTCAGCAACATCATGACCGGTCAGGACCGTCTGGTGACGGTGCGTGAAGGCGAATCAAAAGAAAATATCCAGGCACTGTTGCAACAGCACCGTATTGAAAAAGTACTGGTGGTGGGTGAGAACAACGAACTGCGTGGTTTAATTACGGTCACCGATTTCCGTAAAGCAGAACTTTATCCAAACAGCTGTAAAGATGACCTCGGTCGTTTACGCGTAGGTGCTGCAGTCGGTACCGGTGTAGAAACCCCAAGCCGTGTAGAAGCGCTGGTTGAAGCTGGTGTGGACGTGATTGTAGTCGATACTGCACACGGTCACTCTGCCGGTGTAATTGAACGCGTACGCTGGGTAAAACAGAACTATCCGCAAGTGCAGGTCATTGGTGGTAACATCGCAACGGGTGATGCTGCGCTTGCGTTATTAGATGCGGGTGCAGATGCAGTGAAAGTCGGTATTGGTCCGGGTTCTATCTGTACCACCCGTATTGTGGCCGGTATTGGTATGCCGCAAATCTCGGCGATTGACTCTGTAGCGAATGCATTAAAAGAACAGATTCCATTGATCGCAGATGGTGGTATCCGTTTCTCTGGCGATATGGCCAAAGCGATTGGCGCAGGTGCCAGCACCATCATGGTTGGTTCACTGCTCGCTGGTACTGAAGAAGCACCGGGCGAAGTTGAATTCTTCCAGGGCCGTTACTACAAAGCATACCGTGGTATGGGCTCATTGGGTGCCATGGCGGGTGCAACCGGTTCTGCAGACCGTTACTTCCAGGACTCTAAAGCCGGTGCTGAAAAACTGGTGCCAGAAGGTATTGAAGGTCGCGTACCGTACAAAGGCCCAATGGGTAATATCGTGCATCAGATGATGGGCGGTTTACGTTCATCAATGGGTTATACCGGTTCTTCAACCATTGAAGACCTGCGTCAGAATGCCAAATTCGTGAAGATTACCGCAGCCGGTATGTCTGAATCTCACGTGCATGATGTGACCATTACCAAAGAAGCACCGAACTATCGCGTTGGTTGATTTTTGGTAATTCGCCTTATAGAAAAGCCGTCATAAATGTGACGGCTTTTTTAATTTTGGTGTAAAGTAAGCGTGTTGAAACAGGATGATGAAAATCACCATAACCCTATAAGAAGTGAGTAAGACATGAGTTATTTTGGAACCGATGGTATACGTGGCAAGTTTGGGGAGCTTCCAATTACACCAGAGTTTGCATTGAAACTAGGTTTCGCGGCAGGTAAAGTTTTAAAAAAATACAGCAAGAAAAATAAACCGATTGTGGTACTGGGCAAAGATACCCGTCTGTCAGGTTATATTCTGGAATCGGCGCTACAGGCTGGTCTGAACGCTGCCGGTATTTATGTACATTTACTGGGGCCATTGCCGACCCCCGCGATTGCACATTTAACCCGTGCCTTACATGCCAGTCTGGGCATTGTCATTTCTGCATCGCATAACCCGTATTTTGATAACGGGATTAAATTCTTCTCCAGCGAAGGCAAAAAACTGCCGGATGAACTGCAGGAAGCGATTAATCAAGAACTCGAAAATGAAATTCAGATTGAAGATAACGCCAATCTGGGTAAAAGCTTCCGCGTTAAAGACTCTGCCGGACGTTATATCGAATTCTGTAAATCGACCTTTCCTTATCACTTTGATCTGAACCATTTAAAAATTGTGGTCGATTGTGCCAATGGTGCAGCCTATAACGTCGGTCCGGCGGTATTTAAAGAACTGGGTGCCAAGGTCATTCCGCTATATAACACCCCAGATGGTCTGAATATTAATGAAGATTGTGGTTCGACCCATCCGGAACAGTTACAGCAGGCGGTGGTAGAACATCAGGCGGATTTGGGCATTGCCTTTGATGGCGATGCTGACCGGGTAATTATGGTCGACAAAAATGGTGAGCAGATCACCGGTGATCATATCCTGTATATTCTGGCGACACAGGCTAAAAACAAACCGGCAGGTATTGCCGGAACCGTCATGAGCAATATGGCACTGGAACTGGCGTTAGAAAAAGCCGGAGTCGAGTTTGTTCGCGCCAAAGTTGGTGACCGCTATGTATTGCAGGCGCTTGAGGAAAATGGCTGGAATATCGGCGGTGAGCCATCGGGCCATGTCCTGACTCTGGATAAAAGCACCACTGGTGATGCGATTATTGCTGCATTACAGGTCTTAACCGTCATGGTAGAGCAGGGCAAAGCCCTGCATGAACTGGTTGCCGATTTTAAACTGTTCCCGCAAGTGCTGGTGAATGTACGTTTAGAGGCCATGTTTGACCCGTATGCCGTGCCCGCTTTAGTGGAAGAATTTGGTAAAGCAGAAGCGCAGCTGCAAGGCCGTGGCCGTATCCTGATTCGTAAGTCAGGCACTGAACCGGTGATTCGTGTAATGGTCGAAGGGGATGACCAGCAGGAAGTGACCGTACTGGCCAACCATCTGGCCGATGCCGTGCGTCATCATGCGATTGCTGCCTAAGGGGAGTATAGATGTCTGATTTAATTAAAGACTTAAGTGAATTACGTTTAAGCTATCAAAAAGGCGAGCTGCATGAGTCAGCCGCTTTGGCTGATCCTCATCAGCAGTTCTTAAACTGGTTTAATCATGCACTGGAAATCAAACTGCATGAACCCTATGCCATGTCTTTGGCCACAGCCAATGCGCAGGGCCGTCCGCATGTGCGTACCGTGCTACTGCGCGGTGCAACCGAACTTGGTTATGACTTTTATACCAACTATGACAGCCAGAAAGGCACCGACTTACTGGAAAATCCTTATGCGGAATTGCTGTTTTACTGGCCGGAACTGGAACGCCAGATTCGGGTTAGCGGCCGGGTGAGTAAAATTCCGGAGGAAGAGTCGCATCTGTACTATAACAAGCGTCCACGTGACAGCCAGATTGCGGCGCATATCAGTACCCCGCAAAGTGGTGTGATTGCCAGCCGTGAAGCGTTGCAACAGCGTTTTGCACAGCTTGCTGCCCAGGTGGGTGAGCAGGATGTACTGAGCAAGCCGGAATTCTGGGGCGGTTATCGTCTGGAACCGGATTATTATGAATTTTGGCAGGGGCGCCCGAATCGTTTACATGACCGTTTAAGTTATGAAAAAACCGATGGGGCATGGACACTGCAACGATTGATGCCTTAAATGTCGAATATACAGATTAAACAACGACCTTTTCTGACACGCCCTGAAAGTTTTCAGGGCGTGACGCCGTTGATTGCCCAGATTTTGGCGCGACGTGGTGTGCAATCCGAGCAGGAACTGGAACTGAAGCTGAAATACTTGCTGGCGCCGACCATGAAAGGGCTGGATCAGGCCATTCAGCTTCTGGATCAGGCCATTGACGAGCACAAAGAGATTGTCATTGTCGGTGATTATGATGCCGATGGTGCCACTAGTACCGCCTTAATGGTACTGGCCTTGCGTGAATTGGGTGCCAAAGTGCAGTATCTGGTGCCGGACCGGTTTAAATATGGGTATGGCCTGACTCCGGCAATTGCCGATCTGGCCTTTACCCGTTTTCAGCCTGATTTATTAATTACCGTTGATAATGGTATTTCCAGTCATGCCGGCGTGGAACGGGCGCAAGCACATGGTATGCAGGTTATTATTACCGACCATCACCTGACTACCAAAGCCACACCAGCGGCGGATGCCGTCGTCAATCCAAACCAGCTCGGCTGCGAATTTCCAAGTAAAGCCTTGGCGGGCGTCGGGGTAGCATTTTATGTCTTGGCCAACCTGTCCAGCTATCGTAAAAAACAAGGCAAATCCAGTTCCAACCTGACCCAATATCTGGATCTGGTGGCCTTGGGCACCTATGCCGATGTGGCCAGTCTGGACTATAACAACCGTATTCTGGTGGATGCCGGACTGAAAAAAATCCAGCAACATCTGTGTCGGCCGGGAATTTCAGCACTGCTGGATATAGCCGGACGAGAGGCAGCCAGCCTAAAAGCCCAGGATTTAGGTTTTGTGTTGGGACCACGGATTAATGCCGCGGGCCGAATGGAAACCATGGATATTGGTATTGAATGTCTGCTGGCCAATGATGCACAAACTGCTTATCGCTTCGCTGAACAGTTAAACCAGTTAAATGTAGAGCGTCGTCAGGTTGAAGGGCAGATCAAGCAGGAAGCATTGCAGGAACTGGAAAAAATCCAGCTCGATGCTAGCGAACTGCCTGCGGCCTTAATCATGTTTGAGCCGCACTGGCATCAAGGGGTGATTGGTATTGTCGCAGGTCGGCTGAAAGAACAGTTCCATCGCCCGAGTATTGTGTTTGCGGCTGATGAAGATGGTATTCATATTAAAGGGTCGGCACGTTCCATTGATGGTATTCATATCCGTGATGCGATTGAACAGGTAGCCGAGCAGTATCCACATTTGGTCAGCCATTTTGGCGGACATGCGGCCGCGGCCGGACTGACCATTCAAAAAGCCCATTTTCAGGAATTTAGGCAGATTTTTGAACAGCTGATTGCCAGCATGGACCCTGAGCTGTTTCAGGCCACCTTATGGACCGATGGCGAATTGCCGGTAGAAGATTTTCATCTAGACACTGTGCATACCTTGCAGCACTTGGCGCCGTGGGGGCAGAAATTTCCACCGCCAATTTTTGAGGGACAATTTCAGATTGTAGATTATCGCTGGTTAAAGGATAGCCATTTAAAGCTGCGTCTGGCTTTAAATAACGGGCAGGTATTAGATGCAATTGCTTTTAGCGCCAAAGATAAATTTGCATTTGACCCAATGCAGGATAGCGTGCATTTGGTTTATGAACTGGAACGCAATGAGTTTAATGGTAACGTCAGCTTACAGCTGCGGATTTTGCACTTACAACAATAAAAAACCGCTCCAGTGAGCGGTTTTTTACTTTTAATCTAAAAGATTAGAAGCGGAATGTACCGTTGATACCAATTGAGTCTGCACCATCAGTTGTTGTGTAATTTACACCTGCAGCAATTGCTGGAGTAAAGAATTTTTGAGCACGAACTGAGAATACAGCATCAAAATCATCTAAAGTCGCATCATTTACTGATACACCGACACTTAAGGTTGGATCAATATAAAGATCAGCAGCTACACCATACGCTGTTTCATCACCGAAACCAGCTGCAGCTTCGAAGTTTGCATAATGGTTGCCTACTAAAGTTACATATTTAGCGCGTAGCGTCACAGCAGTATCGTCAGCTAAGGCAGTAGACGTACTCAGAGTATTAATAAAACCTTTTTTAGCTGCTTGTTGAGCATCAATATTTTCTTTTGAAACGCCAGCAGCTAAAAGTAAGCCATTGATAGGTAAATAACCTGCTTCAATAGCATAACCAGTATTGTCATCAGATGCTGTGCCGAACTCTGTTTCTACAGTAACTTCTGCACGATTGATGCTACCTGCAACATAGAATTGAGAATTCGGAATAAAGAATTCACCATTGATACCTACCGTATCAATTTCAAGTTCAGCACCTTCATCTTCAATGCTAGCATTTGCATACGCTAAACCAATGTTACTTGCTTTACCTAAAAACGCTGCCTCGGCAAGCGGAGAATTTTTAACTTGAACCCCATTTAAATAGTATTTTCCACCAATAGAAAATGTATCTACATCACCTAAGTTGTCGATATCTGTATTTTCATATCCAGCGTTGATTTCAGCTTGATAAGCGTGTGCAGTTCCTAGGCTGGCAATAAGTGCTGTAGCAAGAGCAAGTTGTTTAAGCATTTAGAGTTCTCTCTTTGTTATAAAAATATGACTGTTTGATGAACAGTTGTAACAAATTGTACAGTTTATATTCGCTCAGTCAATGTGCAAAAACTACCTAAATGCTTCTTATCAGTGCAAAAAACCCATCCGAAGATGGGTTTTTTTACGATTTATGCGTTTTTATACAGATTAGAAGCGGTATTTCGCTGCTACACCAAAGCGGTTGTAGTCGTTGCTACCTGCTTCACCGAAACCGACACGACCTTCAAGGCTGACTTGTGGGGTGAAGAATTTACGGGCATTGATACCAAACTCGCTGTTGTCGTTCAGATCATTGTTGTAATAATCTGCACCGATACTTAGGGTTTTATCAATGTAGTAATCTGCTGCTAAGTTATATTCGTCCAGATCACCGAACGCTGCACCGGCTTCAAGGTTAATGTCTTTACCATTGCTTAAAGTGGTGACATATTTGGCACGTAAGGTAGGGTCTACACCGTCATCATGGTCATTGTCCCAACCTTTCACACCTGCGGCAATTAACAGACCTGGTGCTGGTAAATAACCCACTTCGGCACCATAGGTGGTCAAGTCATTGTCGAAGTCATCATTGTCTTTTAAATCATGACCATTAACATTACCGCTCAAGTAGAAATCTGAGTTTGGTACAAAGTACTCAGCACCTACGCCATAACGATGCGCTTCACCATCACCTACTTCATCATATTGATATTGCGCACTTACGTTGCTGGCACGATCAAGGAAGGCTGCTTCTGCCAAAGGCGCATTACGCGTTTGAACAGGGTTAAAGTAATAGGTACCATCTACACCAAAAGAACCACTTGTGCCGCCATGATCTGGATCAATTAATCCTGCAGAAGCACCAATTTCAGCTTGGTATGCATGTGCTGTACCTGCGACTGCGAATACAGATAAAAGTGCTGAAGCAATTGCTAGTTTTTTCATGGATCTTACCCCTCTGAAATCAGGTTGACTGTTTAATTTTTTGTTACAACTTCAGTCTAGGCCAAATAAAATTTTGGTCAATCCAGCAAAAGTTACCGCATTGTTTCAGCTGTAATATTGTGTAATTGATTAATTTTAAGATATTGATAAATAAGAGAAAATAATTAATGTTTTGTTTTATTAAAAGTATGGAGATTCTGTGAATTTAGGTCAATTTGTATAATTTTTGCGCTGTATTATAAGTTATGATGTGGCTTTGTAAAACCCTTTTGCGAAAGATGAAAAATTTCATTTTTATCAATTCGAAAGCCCAGAACGGGCAATTAAACCGAATTTTAACGTGGTTTTTTTGATTTTTCTTCTAGTTTGCTGGTTTCTGTTGGTTCGGTTCATCACGGCCGTCTAAGTTTATATCCATCATTTTAGCTAAGCGGATGCAGGCGCCTCTTACTCCTGATTGGCTCTATGCTACAATACACGGGTTTTATCGATATTTTTTGAGAGCATTCACGTGGAAATTAATCCTTATCTAAACCAGCTAAAAGACTTGAACGAACGTGGTCAAACACTACGGGGGTATCTTTGACTACGATCTTAAAAAAGAGCGTTTAGAAGAAGTTCTCCGTGAATTGGAAGATCCGGCCATCTGGAATGACCAGAACCGCGCCCAAGCCATGGCCAAAGAAAAAGGCGAGCTTGAGAACGTCCTGAATGTATTAGACGGTCTGGCAACACAGCTCGAAGATGCACAGGCGATGCTGGATCTGGCGGTGGAAGCCGATGAAGAAGCCATGCTGGAAGATGTGCAGGCCGAATTGAGCGCCGCTAAAGAAGAGCTGGCAAAACTTGAATTTCGCCGGATGTTTAACAATCCAATGGACCCGAACCCGTGCTATGTCGAAATTCAGGCCGGTTCTGGCGGTACCGAAGCACAGGATTGGGCTTCAATGCTGCTACGTATGTATATGCGCTGGATTGAGCGTCATGGCTTTAAGGCTGAGCTGATGGAAGAATCAGACGGTGATGTGGCTGGGATTAAATCTGCGACCATTCGTGTGGAAGGCGAGTATGCCTATGGCTGGTTGCGGACTGAATCGGGTGTCCATCGTTTGGTGCGTAAGTCACCATTTGACTCGGGTAACCGCCGTCATACTTCATTCTCTGCAGTGTTTGTTTCGCCTGAAGTAGATGACAATATTGAAATTGAAATCAATCCGTCAGATGTCCGTACCGATACCTATCGTGCATCGGGTGCCGGTGGTCAGCACATTAACAAAACTGACTCTGCCGTGCGTTTAACCCACATTCCAACCGGTATTGTGGTGGCCTGTCAGAACCAGCGTTCACAACATGCCAACCGTGACCATGCCTGGAAACAGTTACGTGCCAAACTCTATGAACTGGAGATGAACAAACGTAACGAAGCTGCGCAAGCGCTTGAAGACTCGAAGTCTGATATTGGTTGGGGAAGCCAAATTCGCTCTTATGTATTGGATGATTCACGTATTAAAGACTTGCGTACAGGCGTGGAAACTTCAAATACAGGTGCGGTTTTAGATGGTGATTTAGACAAGTTTATTGAAGCTAGTTTAAAACAGGGTCTATAAGTTAGGGTCTGTCAGATCCTAATGAGCCTGCCCAATTTAGTGAAGTTGCTTAAAAAATTTATATAAATCGTAAAAAATCGATATTAATATCGAAAAAATACGATATATTAAGGACAGCTGCTGAATTGGGCTTATATTTACGAATATGTGTCTGAATGATGGATGTCGATTTAATTTTTAAAGCCTTAGCCAATCCTACCCGTCGGCAAATTTTAGAATGGTTAAAAGCACCAGAACAATTTTTGTCGATCGATGAGTGTGGCGACTTTAAGCGTGGCGTATGTGCAGGACACATTGAGCGTTTGGGCAATGTGTCGCAATCGACCATGTCAAATCATTTATCGGTACTGCAACAGGCAGGTCTTATTCGTGCAGAAAAATACGGACAATGGTCATATTTTTCTCGAAATGAAGCACTCATTCAGCAATATGTCGAATATTTAAAACACTCACTTTAACTGTGAGATTAGAGGCAAAAATGGCTGAATTAGACTCTCCTTTGGTTTTGGGTGATCTTCATCTTAAAAACCGTGTCGTGATGGCACCTTTAACCCGCAATCGTGCCAGCGATGATCGTATACCTACGCCAATGATGGTTGAATACTATGCGCAACGTGCAAGTGCTGGCCTGATTATTTCTGAAGCCACAGTGATTTCTGAAGAAGCCAATGGCTATTTAAATACTCCAGGATTGTTTACCGATGCTCAGGTCGAAGGCTGGAAAAAGGTCACTCAAGCGGTTCATGACAAGGGCGGTCTGATTGTTGCCCAGCTTTGGCATGTTGGTCGTGTATCGCATCCGGATCTGTTAAATGGTGAAACACCAGTCTCTGCAAGTGCAGTACAACAAGCGGGTCATGTCAGCTTGTTACGTCCAAAACGTCCATACGTTACGCCACGTCCTTTGGAAGTTTCTGAAATTCACGCGATTACCGAGCAATATAAACAGGCAGCGATACGTGCCAAAGACGCCGGTTTTGACGGGGTAGAACTGCACGCGGCCAATGGCTATTTAATTGACCAGTTCCTGCAAAGCAAGACCAACCAGCGTGAAGATCAGTATGGCGGTTCAGTTGAAAACCGTGCCCGTTTCCTGCTGGAAGTGGTGGATGCCTTGATTGAAGTCTGGGGTGCCGGTCGTGTGGGTGTACACCTTGCACCGCGCGGTGATGAGCATGATATGGGCGATGATGATCCACGTGAAACATTTGGCTATGTGATGCAGGAATTGGGTAAACGCCAGATCGCGTTTTTCTTTACCCGTGAATATTTGGCAGAAGACAGTATTTCCGAGTATATGAAACAGCGTTCAGGTGGTGTTCCCTACATTGCCAATATGCGTTTAAGCCGTGCCGATGCGATTGAACTGCTGGCTTCGGGCAAAGCCGATGCCGTGTCTTTTGGTAAGGCTTATATTGCCAACCCGGATTTATATGAACGTCTGCTGGATGATGCACCGCTAAATGATTTGCAGCTGGAAACCATGATTGGGGTGCAGGGTGCAGCAGGCTATACCGATTATCCAACTCTGGCTGAAAGCGTGGTGAATGCCGACTAAAGCAGCCGCGTTGTTGCTTTGCTTTTTTATTTGGAGCCATATCCATTAACATGCGGATAGGGCTCTGTTATATTCTCAGGGCAAAAAATCAGTTTGAGGCATCTCTTTGGCTACTCCGTTTTGGTATAACGCAGCGTTATCTGTTCTAAAACCGTTGTATCGGTCGCGTATTAAAAAGCGGGCCGAGAGTGAAGCGCAGTATCAGCAGGAAATTGTAGAGCGTTTCGGGCCATTTCAGCCGCCGAAAAATCTGCAGGCGATCTGGTTTCATGTGGTCTCGGTGGGAGAAACCAACGCGGCCCAGCCTTTAATTGAACATTATTTAAAAGCCGGTCATCCGGTGCTGGTCACCAACACCACCAAAACCGGACAGGCACGGGCTAAATCTCTCTTTTTAAAAGCACCGTATGAGGCGCTGTTTCAGGCAGTGTATTTACCAGCCGACCAGAAACATCTGATTGCCGATTTTTATCAGAAATATCAGCCGAAATTATTATTGTTGATGGAAACCGAGCTGTGGCCGAACCTGATTGATCAGGCCAAAAACTTCCATGTGCCGTGCCTGTTGCTGAATGCACGGCTGTCCGAAAAATCGGCCAAAGGCTATGCCAAAGTCTCCGGCCTGACCCGGGCGATGTTGCAGGGTTTGACGCAGCTGTTGGTGCAAGATCAGGCCTCACATAGCCGCTTTGTAGCACTGGGTGCAGTTGCTGAACAGACCCAGGTGGTGGGCAGTATTAAATTTGATATTAGTGCACCGCCTGCTTTTATTGAACAGGCCAACATGTTGCAGCAGGACTGGCAGCTGGCAGGCCGTAAAGTGATCACACTGGCCAGCACCCATGCTCCAGAAGAAAAAGATGTGCTGGCCGCGTTAAAACCAGCCCTGATGGCAGATCCGGCACTGGTTTGTATTGTGGTACCGCGCCATCCGGAACGTTTTGATGACGTCTTTCACGCGGCACAGGCCTTGGATTTGCGTACCCAACGCCGCAGTTTGGGACAAACTATTGAAGCGGATACCCAGGTCTATCTGGCAGATTCAATGGGTGAGATGTGGCTATGGTATGCACTTAGCCAAGCTTGTTATGTCGGCGGTTCTTTAAATGAACCGGGTGGTGGGCATAATATTCTGGAGCCGATTGCGCTGCATGTGCCGACCATTCTGGGCAAGAATTATTTTAATTTTCAGACCATTGTTGATGAGTTTCTCGACGCTCAAGCGGTGGTGGTGGTAGAGAATGCTGAACAAGCGGCACAGACCATGCTGGAGATCTTATCGGATTCCTCCAAAGCACTGGCTTTAAATACCGCAGCACAAAAGATTATGCAGCAGAATCAGGGTTCACTGGCAAAGCATATTTCGGTGATTGATCAATATCTTTGATGCTATTCTGATGGGTAAAGAAGCTGATTTTCATGGATTTACGAGATCAGATTCAAACCGGGCCTTCTCTTTATAGATTTAATACCAGGAGCTCTGCTTTCTTTTACTTTTGTTTCGGCAAAAGGAGTCCTGCCTCGGACCGTTGTGGATGACGTTTCCGCCTATCCAGTGATGGATTTGTTGAGTTATTTTTTTATGAATATTGTCCTTCTTGATCCTCGCCAAACTGAATCTGAACTGTGGTCGATTAGTTCAACGCGGCAGTTAGCGCATTTGCAACAGCATCTGGATATTCAGGTTGGTGATACCCTGAAAGTTGGGATTCGTGAAGGCAAACGGTATCTCACGGAAATTATCGAAATTACAGAAAAAACGGTTCGTCTTAAACCGTTAAAAGAAGAAGCTGTGCCAGCGAAATTGCCAGTAACGTTAATTGTGGCTTTACCACGTCCGAAAGTGCTGCGCCGTTTAATTATGGATGCAGTCACAGTCGGGGTGGAAAAAATTATCCTGATGCATAGCTATCGGGTCGATAAAAGCTACTGGCAGACGCCATTTTTACAGCAGCTGGAGCATTATATTGAACTGGGGCTGGAGCAGGCTGGCGATACCATTGCACCAAAAGTTGAACTGTACAAACGCTTTAAACCCTTTGTTGAAGATATTTTACCGGGTCTGATTAGCGCCGATTGTCCCGCCTATGTGGCACATCCCTATGCAGAGATGCGCATGCCTGCTGCGATTCAGCATCCCTGTAGCATTGTGATTGGGCCGGAAGGTGGTTTTATTCCTTATGAGGTCGATCTTTTGATACATAACGGCTGCCAGGCGGTGAGTCTGGGCAACCGGATTATCCGTACAGAAACCGTGATTCCGTATGTGCTGGGACGTTTATTTAGCCTCTGAGCTGTCTGCCACGGAAGGATCACCGCGATAGACTTTCACTTCCTGCACCGGGTAAGGAATAGAAATGCCTTGTTCGGCAAAGCTTTGAATGACTTCTTCCTGGATTTTACTGATTGATGCCGCGCTATTGGTTTCGCTGGTGTTGATCCACCATTGCACGCGTAAATTGACCGAGAAATTGGCCAGCGCATCGACATTAACGCTAAATTCCGGCTGGGTCAGAATGGTCGGGTCACGTTTCAGAATGCACATCACCAGATCTTTGGCTTTCTGAATGTCATCTTCATAGCCAATGCCGACCACAAATTCGCAGCGGCGGCGTGGAAAGGCAGTATTGACAGTAATGGCGCTGGTATAGACCGTGGCATTGGGAATCACAATGCGGCGACCATCGGCCGAGCGTAAAAAGGTGGCGCGAATCTGGATATCTTCGACCGTACCTTCTAATCCATTCACCAGAATGCTGTCGCCAATCTTAAAGGGCTCACCCAGTAAAATCAGCACGCCGGAAAGCAGGTTCTGGAAAATATCCTTAAAGGCAAAGCCAATGGCAACCGAGCCAATCCCGAGGGCACTCATCAGCTGGCTTGGGGTAAAACCAGGAATGGCAATCACCAGACCAATTAAGAAACCGAAGAAGATAATCACCGAACTGCCAACCCGGTTCAGTACCAGCACCAGATTTTGCCGGGTATAACTGCGGTTGGATAAGGTTTTTTTCACAAAAAATTTAAACAGCTGGGCAATCAGCCAGAAAATCAGAATCACGCCAAGCGCGATCAGGAAATAGGGCACACGCTCCCAGAAGCCTTCCATGATTTTATCAATAGCAGAATAGGCATCATTGTATTTATGGGTATGTTCAATGACTTTCTGGGTGGTTTTTTCCGTGGCCTGTTGAATCAGCTCGGAAGTTTCTTGGGTGACTTCGCCCAGTTGGGTTTTTTCTTCAGCCACGAATCTGCCAGTCCTCAGCAATAAAATTGTATTTTGCCTGAAATCCGCCCGGATTTTAATAAACATTCTGCAAGCGTGCTGCCGATTTTTGCAAAGTACACTGCGGTTTTGACTGCAAGCGGGTGGTTTTTATAGATAAAGCTACTGCTCTTATACTGAAAAGTACGACAAAGACATTGAATCTGCTGGTGTATCTGTGCTTAAAATTAAATCAATCGCTACGACCAAAGCATGATTGTGGTGGAGAAAAAATAAGCGTCATACTGCTGATATGCAGAAATAAAAAATCAAGAATGTGGCATACATCGCGTGATGAGATGAGAGAAGATCAAGGAAGTATAATATGAATGAGATCTATCCTGTACCCGAAGAATTTAAGAAAACTGCGCGTACCAACGAGGCAGAATATTTCGAACGTTATCAGCAATCCATTGAACAACCCGACGAGTTCTGGGCCGAGCAGGCCAAGCGTCTGGACTGGATTAAACCGTTTACCCAGGTCAAAAATACCAATTATGATCCGGACAATTTCAAGATTGAATGGTTTGCCGATGGCCAGCTCAATGTCAGTGCCAACTGTCTGGACCGGCATTTAAAAGAACATCCTTATAAACCGGCAATTATCTGGGAAGGTGACCACCCTTCACGGCATAAAATTATTTCCTACCGCGAGCTGTACGATGAAACCTGCCGCTTTGCCAATGTGCTGAAAAAAAATGGCGTCACCAAAGGCGACCGCGTAGTACTGTATATGCCAATGGTGTCCGAGGCGGCCATTGCTATGCTGGCCTGTGCCCGGATTGGTGCGGTACATTGTGTGGTGTTTGGTGGATTCTCTCCAGATTCGCTGGCCAGCCGGATTGAAGACAGTCAGGCCAAACTGGTGATTACTGCGGATTCGGCCATGCGTGGCGGCAAGCCGATTTATTTAAAGGCCAATGTCGATCAGGCCCTTACTGTGGCCGGTACAGAGTCGGTGCAGAATGTGATTGTGGTCCACCGGACCGGTAACCCGATTGAAATGAAAGCCGGGCGTGACCTGTGGTATCACATGGAAATCATGACGGTCAATGAAATTTGCCCGCCTGAGCCAATGAATGCTGAAGATCCGTTATTTATTTTATATACCTCTGGTTCGACCGGTAAGCCGAAAGGAGTGCTGCACACCACCGGCGGTTATCTGACCTATGTCAACAGCACCTTCCGTGAAGTTTTTGATATTAAACAGGATGATGTGTTCTGGTGTACCGCTGATGTCGGCTGGGTGACCGGGCATTCCTATGTGATTTACGGGCCATTATCGAACGGCACCACCACGGTGATGTTTGAAGGGGTGCCGCAATATCCGACCTGGGCGCGCACCGGACATTTGATTGATAAACACAACGTCACGATTTTATATACCGCACCCACTGCGATTCGCGCCATGATGCGTGAAGGTGACAGCTTTGTACGGGAAAGTGACCGCAGCAGTCTGCGTCTGCTTGGTTCGGTCGGTGAACCGATTAACCCGGAAGCCTGGAACTGGTACTACACCGTGGTCGGTGAAAGCCGCTGCCCAATTGTGGATACCTGGTGGCAAACCGAAACCGGCGGGATTCTGATGTCGCCGCTGCCAGGGGCAACACCACTGAAACCAGGCTCGGCCACGCGTCCGCTGTTTGGGGTACAACCGGCTCTGGTTGATGCTGAAGGCAATGAGCTGGAAGGCGAAGCCGAAGGTAACCTGATTATCAAGGATTCCTGGCCGGGGCAAATGCGCACCATCTGGGGTGATCCGGCTCGCTTTATTGAAGCCTATTTTGCCACCTATCCGGGCAGTTACTTTACCGGAGATGGCGCGCGCCGCGATAAAGATGGCTATTACTGGATTACCGGCCGGGTCGATGATGTCCTGAATATTTCCGGACACCGTTTGGGCACGGCTGAAATTGAAAGTGCGCTGGTGGCACATGATGCGGTGGCCGAAGCCGCGGTGGTAGGCATGCCGCATGATATTAAAGGTCAGGGCATTTGTACCTTTGTTACCTTGCAAGCCGGCGTGACAGAAAGTGATGAGCTGCGTACCGAACTGGTCAACTGGGTCCGGAAAATTCTGGGGCCGGTGGCCACTCCAGATGCGCTGCATTGGGCGCCGGCTTTACCAAAAACCCGTTCCGGTAAAATCATGCGCCGGATCTTGAGAAAAATTGCCGCCAATGAGCTGGATAGTCTGGGCGATACCTCAACCCTGGCAGAACCACAAGTGGTAGATCAGCTGATTGCCACGGTGCAAGCCAGCCGTTAAAAAATAAATATTAAAATACCGCCTCTCGCAGGCGGTATTTTTATGCTGAAAGCCGTGTAGCATAGCTGGACACGATGCGAGCACAACAGCCAGCTCCACCCACGACAAAACCATTGATCAAGGATATGATTTTCAGATGAACCCGACTACGGCCACTGTTTTAGACCCGCTTGAAATTGCCCGGCAACTGGCTCACCAGTTTGCCCAGACCGCTGCTGAACGTGACCGGCAGGGCGGTAATCCCAAAGCGGAGCGTGATCTGATTCGCCGTAGCGGGTTGTTGAGTTTATCAATCCCGACAGAATATGGCGGGCAGGGTGCAACCTGGCCGACCATATTTAAAACGGTCCAGATTTTGGCACAAGCGGACAGCTCCTTGGCGCATGTCTATGCATTTCATCATTTACTGATTGCCACCGTGCAGCTGTTTGCCCAGCCCGCACAATATCAGCACTGGTTACAACAGACAGTTCAGCAGCAGCTGTTCTGGGGCAATGCCCTGAATCCGCTGGATCGGCGTACCACGGTCACACCGGTTGCAGATTCTGAATATCTGTTTCAGGGCGATAAAAGCTTCTGCTCCGGTTCGGTCGATTCAGACATGTTGCTCTGTTCCGGTTATGATGCGACCGGCAGGCTTTTGATTGCGGTGATTCCGAGTACCCGGAGCGGCGTTCATTTTCTGGGTGATTGGCACAATATGGGACAGCGCCAGACCGATAGCGGCACGACCCATTTTGAACAGGTGCGTGTTCATCAACATGAATTGCTGCTGAATCCCGGACCGCTAAGTACGCCTTATGCCAGTTTGCGGCCACTGATTGCACAACTGATTTTTGTGCATCTGTTTTTGGGTGTGGCCGAAGGGGCATTTGAAACCGCGATTCAGAGCGTGCAAGGTCAAAAAGCCTGGTCCAAATCTCGGGTCGAGCAGGCGGTGGATGACCCGTTTATTCAACGGCATTGTGCCGAGTTTTATCTGCAGCTAGAAAGTGTCCGGCTTTTGGCAGATAAAGCCGTGCAGAGTGTGCAGCAGGCTTGGCGCATCGGACCGGAACTCACGGCTGAACAGCGCGGTGAAGTAGCGGTGGCCATTGCTACGGCCAAAATTGCCTCGACCAATACCTCTTTATATATTACCGAGCAGATGTTTCAGGTAATGGGCGCACGGGCCACCACCGCCCAGCTGAATCTGGACCGTTTCTGGCGCAATGTGCGTACTCAGACCCTGCATGATCCGGTGGATTATAAATATCAGGAACTGGGTGAATGGGTGCTGACTGGCAAAGTGCCAGATCCCAGTTTTTATTCTTAGGACTAAAACCGCTTCATTCTCATTTCATTGAGTCAGATAAAATGAAAAAATCCCTCAAGCCGAGTCTTGAGGGAAAAATAAGGGGCCTGTTGTTGTGTTTATTTGATCCGGCATTGCAGCGATGTTTCGCTGCAAGCTTGCGGATCCAGGCTGCTGCAAGCCTGAATCCGCAGGATCAATGGCCAAGACTTCACTCGGAAGAAGGGAATGCCAGCGGGTCAGCCAATTACGCGACTTGCGGTTTGACCTTGTTCTGATGCAGACGCGATTCTGCTGCATCCAGACTAGGTACTGCAGCAGAAGGTAGTACTTCATCCTGCTCAATCTGTTTATTAATGCCCAGGTTCTGGTTGGCCTGCTGGGTTTTACTTTTCACCACTTCGGCGCGCTGGCCTTTGGCCGGTGCCCATTCCAGAATGGGCAGGGCGCGTGCCACAGCCAACGTAATCCGGTCACGCAGGGCCTCGCTATAGATGGTGTATTCCAGGGTAAAGTCACGGTCTGTGGCATAGACACCAATAGGCAAGGTTTGCGCCTGGAAAAAGCTGAATAACGGACGCAGCTGATGCTCCAGTACCAAGGCATGGCGATCACTACCCCCCGATGCCGCCAGTAATACCGGTACATCTACCAGCGCAGTCTGTTCGACAAAATCAAAGAAATGTTTGAATAGACCGGTAAAGGAGGCGCGATATACCGGTGTACCGACAATTAATGCATCCGCTGCTTCAACGGCAGCCAGATCATCCTGCACGCGCTGTGGTAACTGCTTGCGGTAAATGGCACCGCCCAGCAAAGGGGCAATTTCACTGAATTTAATAAAATGCACCTGAATCGGGGTGGCTTCGCCCAGTTCATCAATAATGGCTTGCACCAAAGCTTCGGTTTTAGACGGATGATTTAAGCCGCCCGATACTGCGACAATATTGAGCGGTTTGGTTGAATTGAAAACAGACATAGGCTTACCTGAATTGTGGTTGATCTCGGAATGTCTGTTATTAATCAATAGTTGAATTACCCTGTAAAATAAGCAAATACAGAAAAGTTATCTGTTTTTCAGATAACTTTAAAATGAGCAATTAATAACCAAATTTAATGAAATAAATAATTGAAATTTATACTTATATGCGACTCAGATAAGCATCTGAATCAGGCTGATAAATGTTATATCAAAATCAGATTTCCTATCTCAGATTTAAGAAAATGTAAGAAAATATGAATAATCGGACAAAAAATCTCGTTTAAGCCAAAAATAGTTCACTCTTGCATATCCTTAACCGCATTTGTATGGGTAGAATAGGAGCCATTGTGCACAAGATCTCTCACGTCACTTATGAATATTTTAATCGTTGATGATCATCCGCTGTTTCGTCATGCTTTAATTCAGGCTGTACGCTATAGCTTACCGCAAGCTCAAATTCATGAAACTGCTGCAGTCAATGAATTCTATGAACGTTTAGAAAAAGGACCTGAACCTGATCTTGTTCTCCTCGATTTAAATTTGCCAGGCGCTTCGGGTTTCTCGGCGCTGGTGCATGTGCGTGCACAATATCCTTCAATTCCGATTATTGTGGTGTCGGCACATGAAGAAGTGTCGATTATCCAGCGTGCCATTGCGCACGGTGCCATGGGCTATATTCCAAAATCTGCCCATCCAAGCCATATTGGCGAAGCGATTCGTCAGGTGCTGGAAGGGGAAATCTGGTTACCGCCAAACCTGCCGGCCAATGTCAATTTTGACCCGCGTGCTGCCGATGAAACTGCACTGGCAGAGCGGATTCAGTCCTTAACGCCGCAGCAGTTCCGTGTGTTGATGATGGTGGCTGAAGGCTTGCTGAATAAACAGATTGCCTATGAACTGGATGTTTCTGAAGCGACCATTAAGGCACACGTGACGGCGATTTTCCGTAAACTGGGCGTACAAAACCGTACCCAGGCGGTATTGGCGATTAATGCGCTGAATATTGAAGAAAAGAAAATCTAAATATTGAAAAATATATAAAAAGGACATCAAATGATGTCCTTTTTGTTTTGCAGATCGGCTAAGGCTTAAGCCAGACAATCCTGTTTTGGTGTGGCATCGGTACAGAACAGCGGATTCAAAGCGCATTGCAATTCATCAATCTGTTCCTGAGTCACATAGTCCTGAGATTTTAAGTAGTCGGCAATACGGTCATCGCGCAGGCTTAAAAATGCCGGATCATAGACGCCTAAATCGACAAATAGCGCGGCAGTTTCCAGACTGTTAAAACGGTCCAAATAGACATCATTGCCATACATCAGGAAGATATGATCTTCATGGGAATGAATATCCACACCTAAACGCTGTGCCAGTTCATGCGGCGGGGTTTTGATAAACAGTAAATCGGACAGTTCATCAAACTGGCTGGTATCGAGTTCGGTTTTATCGGTTTTGACTTTGCCGAGCCAGGCTTTAAATACCAGGACCGCACCACCGCGCAGCAGCATGCTCCAGATCTGGTGACGGGTGGTGGCACCAAGACAGTCACATTCAGTTTCCAGCGAACGCAGCAGTTTCTGTTCCTGTTCAGACAGTTTTTCAAACAGGCCCAGTCCTTGTGGTTTATAGGCTGCCGGACTAAATACATCAAAATGTAGTTCATCAAAGACCTGTAAGGCCAGCGGTACAGCAGTTTGATAAATGGTATTCAGGGCTTCAATATGCGCATGTTCTAATTTGCTGTGCTGAAACAGGGTTTTCCAGTCGATGGCCGGCAACAGGGCATTGGCGCCATACTGACGGTGAAACTGTTGGTTCTGCTCATGACCTTGCTGTACTGCGCTTGAAAGACTCATCAAAAAACTCCTCTAGGCTGGATGATGATCAGCTCCGGACAGGACGTTCAGGGGCTCATCTCCAGACTAAACACTGATCTTTTCTTTTTAATGTCTTTTTTATGCGCGTATTGCCACATATCAGATATACGACTAAAGTCTAATGTGTATTTTTTAATCAAAAAATAATTTTAAAAATCATAAGATTAAAATTTTGTAACCAGGTATACAGCTGTACACTGAGATTTTTGGTAGCCTTTGCCATAGTAAATAATTCAATGGAATTTTCTGCCAATGGCTGTCAGGCAGATAGCGCCTGTTTTGAGCAGTTTTGCCTAGCGGGCTGCAATAAATCGCCATTTTCAGGCCCAAAATACAAAACCTCTTTGTTACCGAAGCCGCAAAGAGGTTTCAAAATATGTCAGCCTAAGCTGAAATTTTCAGACCGGATAACCAGGCTCGCAAGGAGGCCGGTTTCAGCGGTTTTTTCAGCAACACGATATTCAGCTCTTTTAGACGCTGCGGTAATTCCGGATCCGAATCGGCGGTAATTAATGCCACTGGTACATTTTCCTGACGGTTGGCCAGAATAAAGTCCAGACCGACTTTATTGTTATTTAAATGCTGATCGACCAGCCAGACCTGAATATTTTCCTGCTGGATAATCTCCAGGGCCTGTTCCGGTTCGGTGGCTTTAAAGACCTGATAGCCCCATTTGCCCAATAAGGTCGCCATGCCTTCTAAAATGGTTTCATCATTATCCAGACACAGAATTTTATAGGCCTTGGTTTTCAGCGGTACGGCCTGAACCGGTGCAGCCACGGCTTTAGGTGCATCCACCACCGGTACTTCAATCATGAAGCAGGAGCCCTGTCCGAGAGTGGAATAGACATAGACCGGATAATCCAGCAGGTTGGTCATACGCTGCACAATGGCCAGACCGAGGCCCAGACCCTGTTCACCCCACGGCGAGGTATGGCCGCAACGTTCAAATTCCTGGAACAGTTTAATGCGCTGTTCTTCGGCAATGCCGGGACCGGTATCCCAGACCCCGATGCGGATATGCTGCGGACGCTGTGCAGAACGTAATACCCCGACCACGACTTTGCCTTTGGCGGTATAACGCAGTGCATTGCTGACAAAGTTTTGGATAATCCGGCGAATCCATTGCGGATCGGTGTCAATCCAGAACTGGGCATCATGCACGGCAAACTGGATGCCACGCTGTGCAGCAATGGATTTAAATTGCAGTTCCAGATCACTGAGCAGGTCATGCAGTGGATAAGGCTGACGTTTTGGCTGAATAGTGCCGCCTTCTAAACGGGCAATATCCAGCAGTGCAGACAGCATGCTTTCAGCCCCATGCAGCGCACGATCCAGCTGCTGCAAGGTTTTACGGTCATCATCCGACTGGATGCTTTGCTCTAGCGCGGTACTGAACAGACGGGCTGCGTGCATCGGTTGTAATAGGTCATGACTGGCCGCGGCAATAAAGCGGCTCTTGGACATATTGGCCTTGTCGGCCTGTTCGCGCGCCAGCTGCTGTTCGGCCAGGGCATCGGCCAATTGCTGGGTACGGTCTTGTACACGTGCTTCAAGGACCGCTTCATTTTCACGGAAGGCGGTAATATCGGCAAAGGTGGTCACGAAGCCACCGCCTTCAATCGGATTACCGCGCATTTGAATCACGCGGCCATCTTTACGGATACGTTCAAACTCATGCGCACTGCCGACTTTCATCCAGTGAATCCGTTTACGCACGTGTTCTTCCACCGAGCCCGGGCCACATTCGCCGCGCTCGGCGTTATAGCGGATCAGGTCGGCAATTGGACAGCCGACATAGACAATATCTTTTGGATAATCAAACAGTTTCAGATATTGATTGTTCCAGGCCACCAGACACATGTTTTCATCGACCACGCTCACCCCTTGGGTCATGTGGTCGATCATGGTCATGATCAGGTTCTGGTTAAAGCGCTGCCATTGGGAGGCCTGGTCAAGAATATTGGCGACCTGACCTAGCGCCAGACCATTGTTGACCATCGCCGTGGTGAGCAGGGTTCGCGCCGATGCCGCGCCAATGGTGCCGGCCAGGTACTGTTCGGTAAAACGCCACCACATGCCGTTGGCATTGCTGTTTTCATTCAGCACCACATTATTCTGTTCACTGAACTGCCGGAAGGCCTGCATGGTTGGCTCATCGCCGGTAATGCGTTTGGCCAGCGTAATCAGGTCACCGACTTTTAAACGCGCCACATCCTGATGCGAATAGCTGACTTCATTGCTGGTGGTGTGCGATGGCAGCGGCTTGGTTTCATAGTAGAAGAAACTTTCAGCCTGAATCTGTTCAGCCACACTCGGGCGGAATATGCGCGATACCCAGACATACAGCAATAGGTTCAGACCAAGTGACCAGACCACACCATGTGTCAGCGGCGCAAATGATTCAAAACCTAACAGCGCTTCCGGACGTAAGCCATTAATACCAAATGGCCCCACAGTTAAATAATACTGGGTAATCGCCGAGAACTGTTCTGGCAGACTGCGTAAAACCGTTGGCCAGAGCAGGGTATAGGCCCACATGATAAAACCGACAATCAGGCCGGCATAGACGCCCTGTTTACTGCCGCCGCGCCAGTACAGCCCGCCAATCAGGGCAGGGGAGAACTGCGCTACCGCACTAAAGGCCAGTAAACCGAAGACCGAAAGCTGGTCAATATCATTAAAGAAATGGAAGAACAGGAAGCCAAGCAGCATCACCGCCAGAATACAGATGCGGCGGGTGAATTTCAGCACCAGTGGCAACCGTTTGTCATGACGCGAAATCAGGCCCGAGCGCCACAGCGCCGGCATGATCAGGTCATTACTGAGCATGATCGACAGCGCCACTGAAGACACCAGCAACATCCCGGTTGAAGCCGAAAAACCACCCAGGAAGGCCAGTAAGGTCAGCCATTCCTGATTATAGCTGAGCGGTAAGGACAGCACCGCGACATCCGGAATCATCAGATATTGCGGCGCGGCATGTAAGGCCCAGCTGGCAATTGGAATAATCGCGATGGTGGTTAAAATCAGATAAACGGCAAACCAGCGCCGTGCCCCGCGAATATGTTTTTCATCGCGTAATTCGACCACCGCCACGTGGAACTGGCGTGGCAAGCAGATAATCGCCAGTGCGGCCAGCAGGGTTTGCACCCAGAAAGTTTCCGGTACGCCCAACAGCTGCACTTCATGGAAGGTCTGGGCCACATCATTGCTGATCTGCTTCAGGTTATCGGCCGATTCAAAGACAAAGAAACCGGCCACACAGAGCAGGGCAAACAGCTTGACGAAAGATTCAAAGGCCACCGCCAGCATTAAACCGCCGTGCTGTTCGGTGTTGGCAATTTGCCGGGTGCCAAACAGCATCGCCAGAATTGCCAGCAGCGCGGTTAAAAACAGTACACCATTGGTGGTACTTTCGACATGGGTGGTCTGATCCAGAATTACGGCAGCACTTAAGGCAATTGCGCGTAACTGCAGGGCCAGATAGGGAATAATCGCAATGACTGCCAGAATGGTCACCAGCGAGGCCAGGGCACCACTTTTGCCATATCGCGCTGCCACGAAGTCGGCAATCGAGGAAATGGCATGATGTTGCCGGACCCGACCCAAACGGCGCCAGATGTCATAGCCAACCGCCACGAACAAGAGCGGCCCTAAATAGATCGGCAGGAAGATAATGCCTTCACGCACCGCTGCACCAGTGGCCCCGTAAAAGGTCCAGGATGAACAGTAGACGCCCAAGGTCAGACTGAACAGCAGCATACGACCGCGCGTACTGAGGCGGCTCGCATGTTTTTCACCAAAAAATGCACAAATAAAAAGTAATGCAATATAAAGGGCTAACACCCCGATAATCAGCCAGCTGTTCATAATACCCGCGGTGTATTTATCTCGCGTTATAATACTCTATTCGTGAACGCATCAGTTTGAATTGCTCAAAATTTAACGACCAAAGTCTAAATTACAAGCACCCTATAAACTTGTTAGTTTTCATCATGAATATAATTCGAATTAAAAATTACGCCTAAGGCTGGGCGTTTCAAGGAGTAAAACTATGGATGAGGCTCAAGTAGATCGAATTCTACACAATCCAAAATTCAAAGAAATGGTTGCAAAAAAGCGTAATCTTAGCTGGACGCTTACCGCAATCATGTTAATCGTTTATGTCGGCTTCATGTTGTTAGTTGGCTATAACAAAGAGTTTCTATTATCTTCCATTTCTGGTGGCGTGACGACCTGGGGTATTCCACTGGGTCTGGGCATCATCGTGTTATCTTTCATTTTGTGTGCAGTGTATTCCTATATTGCGAATAACAAGCTGGATCAACTGAATGAAGAAGCAATGCGTGAAGTAGAAGCAATTGCACAACAAAAAGGACAAGACTAAGATGAAATGGACTTCATTGAAGGCGCAAGCTGCTGCAGCTTCAGCGTTGATGATGTCAGGTATGGCTTTTGCCGCACCTGATCTGGGCGCAGCAGAACAACAAGCCACCAACTGGCCTGCAATTATCATGTTCCTGATCTTTGTGGGTGCGACCCTGTTCATTACCAAATGGGCGGCGAAACAAACCACCAATACCAAAGACTTCTATACTGCCGGTGGTGGTATTTCAGGTTTCCAAAACGGTCTGGCTATTGCCGGTGACTATATGTCGGCTGCGTCTTTCCTGGGTATTTCCGCCATGGTGTTTATGTCAGGCTTCGACGGCTTGCTGTACTCACTGGGCTTCATGGTGGGCTGGCCAATCGTATTGTTCCTGATTGCAGAACGTTTACGTAACCTGGGTAAATACAACCTGTCTGACGTAGTTTCCTTCCGTTTATCAGAAAAACCGGTACGTACCCTAGCAGCATTCAGCTCGCTAGTCGTTGTCGCGTTCTATCTGATTGCACAGATGGTGGGTGCAGGTCAGCTGATCAAACTGCTGTTCGGTCTGAACTATAACATCGCGGTTGTGCTGGTTGGCTTATTGATGATGGCTTATGTCATGTTCGGCGGCATGCTGGCAACGACCTGGGTACAGATCATTAAAGCGGTACTGTTACTGTCTGGTGCAACCTTCATGGCCTTCATGGTAATGAAAGGCGTGGGCTTCAGCTTCACCAACATGTTTGAACAATCAATTCAGGTGTTCTCGAAGGTACATGACCTGAGCCTGGCTGATGCAGCCAATATCATGGGTCCAGGTAGCCTGGCATCTAACCCGATTGATGCGATCTCACTGGGTCTGGCATTAATGTTCGGTACTGCAGGTTTGCCACACATCCTGATGCGTTTCTTCACGGTAAAAGATGCCAAAGAAGCACGTAAATCTGTTGTGGTTGCAACCGGCTTTATTGGTTACTTCTACCTGTTAACCTTCATCATTGGTTTCGGTGCGATCCTGTATGTGGCTAATAACCCGCAATTCCTGGATGTTGCGAAAATGGCAGTTACTGGCAAGTTAGAACTTGTTGGTGGTAACAACATGGCTGCGGTGCACTTGTCTGATGCAGTTGGTGGCGACTTGTTCATGGGCTTCATTTCAGCAGTAGCATTCGCAACAATTCTTGCGGTAGTTGCTGGTTTGACATTGTCTGGTGCTTCAGCAATCTCACACGACTTGTATGCTAACGTATTCAAGAAAGGTCAAACGACTCCTGAATCTGAGCTTCGCATGTCTAAAATTGCAACTTTAGGTTTAGCGATCTTCGCGATGATTCTGGGTATTCTGTTCGAGAAACAAAACGTTGCGTTCATGGTCGGTTTAGCATTCTCTGTAGCAGCATGTGCAAACTTCCCAGTACTTGTACTATCTATGTTCTGGAAAGGCTTAACGACTCGCGGTGCAGTGATTGGTGGGGTAGCAGGCTTAGTTGCAGCAGTCACCTTGATTGTATTGTCTAAAGCAGTTTGGGTAGATACGCTTCAAATTTCTGACACACCAATCAACCCATTCAATGGTCCTGCGATCTTTGCAATGCCACTTTCATTCTTCTGCTGCTGGTTGTTCTCTATCACTGACAACTCTGCGCAAGCACAAGCTGAACGTAAAGCATTCGATGCACAGTTCGTACGCTCACAAACGGGTATTGGTATCTCAGGTGCATCTGATCACTAAGATGAGCAGGTATGCCATAAAAAAGCCCCGCAAGGGGCTTTTTTATGGCTGCGGTTTTTGCTTGCTGGCCCAGTAGGCCTGTAGTTTGCGATATAACGGTGATTCTTTTTCAAACCAGGTGGCTTTGGCATTCAGTAACAGCTTGGCGACCAGGTAGGCACCCGTGACCTGACCGACCACCGGTAGACCCAACAGCAGACCAATAAAGGCAATTTTACTGACCTTGATGCCAGATACTTTGGCCGCCATCCATTTAAATTCTGACCAGCTGATTTCCTGCTGCTGATAGCGCCGGAACAGTTCATAAATTGCCAGTGAAACACTGGCCACGGAGATGGCCGGAAAGTAGTCCCAGAAATGTTCATCATTCGGGTCTTTGGCGGTGACAATCACATCAATCGCATCTTCCACACTCTGGGTCAGCTCTTTGGTGCTGAGACCAGAACTTTCCAGACCCAACTGTGTCGCGATTTCTTCAGTGGTAAGCAGCGTTTCTTCAGGAGGGGCAGCAATCCAGTCTTTTCCGGTGCCAGTACCTTCGATGACTTTTAGTTGCAATTGCCAGCTTTCACCACTGTGCTGATCGGCCAGAAGCACATCAAAATCGGTATGGTCGCGCTGGTCCAGATACGCGGCATACAGACTGTCGCCATCTTCATGGTCCAGCCGTACAAATTCCATGTCATGCAACATGCCTTTGACCGTCGATACCAGCCCGACAATCTGCTGTTCATCAAAACCCTGTAAATAAGCCTGAATATCTTCCAGAGGGGCGTTTGCCAGTTCAGCATGGCTGCGTCTTAATGCAGCCAGTACCGCCTGATCCGCTTCAGTCAGTTGCGGCGTGCGCGCGTTCCAGGCCAGTTTGGCCAATACGGTGGTGATGGCCAGTGCATCAAAATTTTTACGGAGATAGTGAATCGGAGAGGACGATCGGGTCATGGCTTAATCCTCTGGCTGTTGCAGCTGCTCTGCCTGAGCTTGTCCCTGCTTTTTCCCTTGCTGGAATGCCTGTTTCCATACCGCTTTAATGCGTTCCTCACTGAGCTTTTCATTGCGGGCTTTATGAGAAAAATACAGATCGGCCACTTTCATAATCGCAAAAGTCAGGCCGTAGACCAGCGGAATGGTCAGCAGGCCGCCAAAGCCAAAGGTCACGGTTTTCCAGACCCCCAGTGCAATCTGCTGCGCGGCGATGCCCAAACCGACCAGCCCGATCAGTTCTTTGACCCAGTCCAGCGCTTCATTGTCGGTCAGTTTAATGCCGTGAATGGCAGCAATCCGGCTGGCAAAGTAGCCCTGTAAAGGCGTCAGAATCAGAATATCGGCAAAAGGCAGGGGCTGAATGGCGACACCGGCACAGGTGGCACAGGCCAGATGGGTGATTTTGGCAATTTTTTTATCCTGAGAAAGGTCATCCCGGAATTCAATCTGGGTGATTTCTTGACGTACTTTTTCTGTAATTTTCATACAAAGGAGTGATCTGTCTGCGCTTTTAAGCATGCTATGGTAATCAGAACAAAAAAGAAAGTGATGTCCGCATTACACCAAGATACCCAGGATGTGCCCATGCAAGCATTCATTGATTTATGGAAAGGATTCCGGCTGTTGCCTTCGGCCTGGCTGCTGTTAATGCAGTTTTTTATTCTCGTATTGTCGCTGCTTAGCCATCATGCCACCTATCGCGTGCTGATCTGGATGCTGGGTGTGGTGGTATTGCTGTTAATTGCCAAAGTCATTCGCCAGACCCCGATGTTTACTTTTTTAGGGCTGAGCTTTGTCACGGGCGCCTTGTTCTTTTCTCTGCTGATTGTGCTGGGGGTTAATAACCCGACCGTGCTGGTGATTAGTCATGCCTTTGAAGCCGCGGCCTATTTAAGTGCGGCCTATGGTTTGCTGCGTTATATGTTTGAAGACCGTTACCTGACTCGCGATGAACTGTTTGCCGCCGGCGCAGTATTCACCTTAATTGCCTGGGCGTTTGCCTTTGTTTACAATATTTGCCAGATACTGGATCCTTCCAGTTTTTATCATCCGACCCAACCAGATTTACAAAGCTGGCTGGATCTACTGTTTCTGAGTTTCAGTTTGCAGTCTGCCACCGGCCTGTCTGACCTGATGCCGATTGGTCCGGCAGTACGGGTGATTGCCATGCTGCAAATGTTTTGCGGGGTGATGTATCTGGCCTTAATTGTTTCCCGGCTGATTGCCCTGCAATACATTCGTCATTTGCCCAGAAATAAAGATTAATCATCGGCTTGGGCTATTGTGTTACAGCAGTTCAATAGTGTTTCTGCTGCGAGAGGACTAAGCTGTGCGCGAGTTTAAGCTCACGACACTCATCTTTTGTTCACCTTTGCGGTGAATGCTGCCCGGACCTAAAGCGTCTGTCTATCATCTTTAAAAATAAAATGGGGGAGTTATGCCTTCCGAAAAATTGCCCTGGTGGGGCAATATCAATCCGAATGTATTTATCAGTACGGTCGCGGTTATTGCGATTTTTCTGGCGGTGGTGCTGTTGGCGCCCAATAGTTTTGAACTGCTGACCCAGCGCATGAACCAGTGGATTACTGATTCTTTTAGCTGGTTCTATGTACTGTCAGTGGCGGTATTCCTGATTCTGCTGATTTATATTGCACTGTCCGATATGGGCAAAATCAAGCTCGGTCCGGACCATAGCCAGCCGGAATATCATCAGGGTTCCTGGTTTGCGATGCTGTTTACCGCCGGGATGGGCATTGGCCTGATGTTCTTTGGCGTGGCTGAACCGGTGATGCACTATGTCTCGCCACCGGTCGGTGAGCCGGCCACCATCCAGGCAGCGCAGCAGGCGATGCGTATTTCTTTTTTCCACTGGGGTATTCATGCCTGGGCCATTTATGCGCTGGTCGGGTTGGCACTGGCTTATTTTGCTTACCGGCACAATCTGCCGCTAAAAGTCCGTTCGGCCTTGTATCCGCTGATTGGCTCAAAAATTTACGGCCCACTCGGAGATGGGATTGATACCTTTGCCACGCTTGGCACTGTCTTTGGAATTGCCACCACTTTAGGTTTTGGTGTGACCCAGATCAATTCGGGGCTGAATTATTTATTCGGTATTGAGCAAAGTGCCAGTACCCAGATGATCCTGATTATTGTGGTCAGCAGCATGGCGTCTTTGTCGGTGTTTTTTGGCTTGGACAAAGGTATTAAACGGCTGTCAGAGCTGAATCTGGTGCTGGCGGTGGTGCTGCTGTTATTTGTATTTATAACGGGGCCGAGTATCTATTTACTACAAACCACCATTCAGAATATTGGTCAGTATGCCTCGAATCTGTTTCATATGACCTTCAATTTATATGCCTATCAACCGAGTGGCTGGATTGGGGGCTGGACCATCATGTACTGGGCCTGGTGGATTTCCTGGTCGCCATTTGTGGGACTGTTTATTGCCCGGGTGTCCAAAGGACGCAGTATCCGTGAATTTATTGTGGGAGTAATGCTGATTCCAACCGGTTTTACTTTGGTCTGGATGGGTTTTATGGGCAATGCCGCGCTGAATAGCATTTTGCATGAGGCGAACCTGCAACTGATGACCGCGGTACAGCAGGATTCCTCGGTGGCCCTGTTTGAGTTTTTAAGTAATCTGCCTTTTGCTTCCATCATGAGTCTGCTGGCGACCCTGCTGGTGATGCTGTTTTTTGTTACTTCGGCAGATTCGGGTGCGCTGGTCACAGATTTTCTCACTGCAAAAACAGAACATTCTCCGGTCTGGCAACGGCTGTTCTGGACCGTGTTGATGGCGGTGCTGGCGATTATTCTGCTATTGGCAGGTGGCCTGAGTGCGCTCCAGTCGGCCACCATTATGAGTGCCTTGCCATTTACCTTCATTCTGCTACTGATGTGCTGGGGCCTGCTCAAAGCCCTACGGCTAGATGTCACCAAAATGAACGCCTTGCAGGAAGCTCGGATTACGCCGCGTGCCATTCATAATCCACGCAGCTGGCAACAGCGTCTGGGGCTGATCATGCATTATCCGCATAGCCAGGCCGAGGTGGAACAGTATATTCAGACTCAGGTACAGCAGGCTTTTGAGAATATTCAGAAGGAGTTCCAGAAGCGGCATCTGACTGTGTCGATTGATTCGCTAGCAGATGGCCTGCGTTTAAAGGTCGATCATCAGCATGAGATTAACTTTATTTATCAGGTGGTGTCCCGTGAAACTGTGCCGCCGAGCTTTATGCCAGAAGTTACGGCCGATGCACCATTTTATCAGGCCGAGGTATTTTTAAGAGAGGGCGGGCAGAACTACGATGTAATGGACTGGACCCAGGAAGATTTACTGCAGGATATCCTGGATCAATATGAACGGCATTTATATTTCCTGAGTATTGTACGTAGTCCGGAATAATCATTTCTTTCAAACAAAAAAAGACGCTCATAGAGCGTCTTTTTTACATCAGTTTCTAAATCAGATTAGAAACGGAATTTAGCATTTAAGCCAACAGTTTGAGTATCTACTGCTGCATTTTCAGCGTTAGCATTTACATAGCTTGCGCCAACTGCAACTGCTGGAGTGATGAAGTAGTTTACGTTTGCACCCCAAGCTGAATCAATTAGGAAATCACCGCTAGTTTCAGCATAAGAAGCACCTACGCTAAGAGCAGGCGTTAAGTAAAGATCAGTTTTCAGGTTGTACGCTGTGCTTTCACCGTAAACAAGGCCAGTTTCAAAACCGATTGCCATGTTTGTACCATCAATTGCACCCACGTATTTAGTACGTGCAGTAATAGCATCTTGATCTTCATTGATTGTTAATGCTTCACCAACGGCTTTAACTGCACCATTTGCAAGTGTACCGAAGGCATCAACAGCCATTGTGTCAGCAATGCTGGTATAACCTACAGCAACCAGAAAGTTTGGTGCTAGCAATGCACCCACTTCTAATGCATAGCGGTCGCCATTGTCATCAGCAGTAAATTCATTTTTGCCATCGTTGTGCGTGTGGCTATAAGAAGCGCTTGCATAGGCTGGAACGAATTTTGTCGGAATGTAAGCTTCAGCTTTAGCACCGTAAACATGAGATTCTACATCTGAACGACCACCTTCACGTGGCGCATCGTATTGACCATATTGGTAAGCTAAAGAAAAGTTAGATGCTTGGTTTAAAAATGCAGCTTCAGCTAAAGGCCCTTTAGTTGAATCAACATTTTTGAAGTAGTAAGTACCTTGAACTGCACCAGTAAAGTTTTGATCGTTTTCAGTTGTATCTAGGAATTCTGATTGACCTTGAACTTCAAATTGGTACGCTTGAGCACCGGTCATGGCTAATAATAAAGCTGTGGCTAAACCGAGTTTTTTCATGATAGTTACCAGTTTTGTTAAAAATGGATTAAACAATAGGCATTGTATTGTAACAATTTATTAAGTCAATGAAGACAAAGGAGATTATTTAGTTGAGTAATTGCTCTAAAATGTGCATGGGCGAAAAAGTAGTCAATTGATAAATCTGTTGTCAACCTAAAAAGTGTATAAAGAACAAGCGGCTAAATCTCATTTGCGAAAGAAAAGTGTTTGCTGCCTCACTTTTCTTTATAGTTAATATGAATTGATTCAATATAAATTATCTATAAAAGCAATCTAATAAAAATGTGAAAAGCAGCGCATAAAGCTTAAAAAATGAAACTTAAGACCAGGATTATGTAGCTGAAATTGATAATGCTTTACTTTTTTTCTACGTTTTCTGGTTTTTATAGGTCTAAATTCGCTGACTATTAATACTGGTTAAACTAAAAGTAGACTATTTTAATAGGCTTTACAAAAAGTGTGATGAGTATCATAATGGCTAGATAAAGTTATACCGTTTGGTCGGCTTTATCGAAATTGTGATTTCGGTCATGATTTTTCTTGATGCAGGACTAGAGGTTAGAGGAACTGCACTGAGATTCTCCACAAAGTTTTACTTTTTATATGCCCAGCTTTCCCCAAGGCTGGGTTTTTTTTATGCCTGAATCCTGTAGTCAGGATTAAAAACCGCTTAAGTATAAATTTATGGTGCACTATATTGGTGCAATATTTCTTGAATTAAAAAGCGCTATTGAATATATGACCATAAAAAAATCCCGGTTTTCAACGAAAACCGGGATTTTTTAGCCAAAATTTGCGGGAAAATTTAAAATTCTGCTGAGGAATATCTAAAGTCGCCCCAATGCGGTGCATTATGCACTTATTTGATGCAGCTGTAAAATGTTTTCTTTAATTTTTTATACAATTTTTAAAACCTTATTTTTATTATATAAATCATTGGCTTATATTTAATTTTTAAGAGAATGCAATCTCGGTTGCCCTTCAAAAAAAATAGAAACTTACTCTAATTTCGTCGGTTTTTATTCAATTTAATCAATAAATTTGTTAACCTTGTCACAATTTTTTAGTTATCTTGCTGATTTATTCGACTTATAGTTGAATGAACGCTACCGCTGTCCTGTTATTTTTTCCTCAGCAGTGTGGTCATCCGCTTCAGGTCGTTGCTCTGCCTTTGTTGATTCAATACGTTCAGTTCATGCTCATGGTAGTGAGGTTATAAACATGTCCCATCGCTTGCATTCAGAGAATACTAAGCAGCGTCTGTTTATTTCTATGCTCATTATCATCCTGTCGATTCTGTTTATTTCGGTTCCGGTGACGCTGAAGAGTTATCGCTCTTATCAGCAGTCCGATGTGGTGCTGACCGAAATTTCAGTCTTACGTCATGTGGCCGATCTGGCCAATGAGATTTCACGCGAACGTGGTCCGGCCAATAAGGTCATGTCCAGTACTCCAGATGAACTCAGTGCCAACCTGAAAGAGCTGACCCTGTTTCGAGAGCGGGTCGATCTGCAGATTGAACACACCATGCAATTGTTAAATAGCGCCGGTTTTGCTGCACAGGCCAATGCCTTGACCACCGATTTAAAACCGGCTTTGGCAAAAGGACGTGCTGCGGTGGATGCCTATGCTGCACAACCCTATGCCCAGCGCAGTTCAGCACAGCTGGATCAGGCCATTCAGGCCATGTTTCGTGCCTGGGATGAAGTCTATGAGGTGCTGAAGCATGTCATGATGCAGTCGGAAGGCAAAAAGACCATGCTGTCGGAGTCCTATAGTCTGATTCTGGTACTGGCCGATTTACGTGATCAGGCCGGACGTCTGGCCTCGACGATTATGGCGGCCGTGACTTTTAAAGAACCAATTCCTGAACTGAACCTGGCTTATTCCTTACAGAGCCAGCGGCAATCTTATTATTTATGGGATCTGATCAACTCGATTCAGCCTGAACAGCACAAAACGCCTGAATACCTGGGACTGCATCAACAGGTTAAACAAAAATATCTGGATCAGGGGGTTCCTATTGTCAGCCAGCTGATTGAAGAAAGTCTGCATGCGCGCCCGTATTCGTTAAGTGGGACTGAACTGACCCTGAATATTGTCGATAAATTTACGACGGTGGTGAATCTGCAGAAATATCTGCTGGATTATAGTGTCTGGCTGGCCCAGCAGGAGCGTCATGCTGCCTGGCAGCAGTTTATTCTGACGCTGTCGGTGTCGATTATTTCTTTGCTGGCGGCGCTGTTTACCATGGTCTATGCGCGTTTTAAGGTATTTAAACCTTTAATTGAAGCGCGGGATCTGATTTTAGAGTTATCTGAAGCCCAGCCGCAGACGGCCACAGCTCCAGATTCCTCACCCACCTCTTTATTTGCTGCGCTCAAGCAGTTGCAGACACGTTTGGCTGAACGGGATTTGCTGGAATTCCAGCTACGCAATATGGCCAATACCGATACCCTGACCGGGGTTTCCAATCGTCTGGCGCTGGAAGAATATATTCAATATCTGAATCAGAATCCGGACAAGCTCCATCAAACCGGTTTAATTATTATTGATATTGATGACTTTAAAGAGGTCAATGATCAGTATGGGCATATTGTCGGTGACCGGGTGATTCAGGGAATTGCCGAAGTGTTAAAACACAGTGTGCGTTCATCTGATCTGATTGTGCGTTATGGGGGCGATGAATTCCTGATTCTGATTGAGCAGATTGATCTGGACGGGGCCTTGAGTATTGCCGAGAAATTACGTCAGGAAATTAGCCAGAATGTTCTGACCCTGCCGGGACTGGACACGCCGTTAAATATTTCTGTCAGTGCCGGGGTCGCCGCAGATGCAGGCAGCTGGATGGAACTGTTTGGCCGGGCAGATCACTCCTTATTTAAGGCCAAAGAGAAGGGGCGGAATAGGGTGGAAAGTATGCTCTAAACCGTAAATTAAAATAGAAAAATATTTTAAATATATATCTTGATATTTTTCAGGTGAATCTAATAACAAAGAAAAGGGCTCCTCAGAGCCCTTTCATTTTATTTTAACATCGGTTTCAGGAATTTTCCGGTATGGGAGGCTTTCACTTTCACCACCTCTTCCGGGGTACCTTCGGCAATAATCATCCCGCCGCCGGCACCGCCTTCCGGGCCTAAATCCACAATCCAGTCTGCGGTTTTAATCACATCCAGATTGTGTTCAATCACCACAATGGTATTTCCCTTGTTGCGCAGCTCATGCAGGATGTCCAGTAGTTTGGCAATGTCATGGAAATGCAGGCCAGTAGTCGGTTCATCCAGCACATACAGGGTTTTACCGGTATCCCGCTTGGCCAGTTCGCGTGCCAGTTTGACCCGCTGCGCCTCACCGCCAGATAAGGTGGTGGCTGACTGACCCAGACGGATATAGCCTAAACCGACCTGATTCAAGGTTTCCAGACGGCGGTGAATCACCGGAATGGCATCAAAGAAATGCATGGCATCTTCGACCGTCATTTCCAGCACATCGGAAATATTTTTGCCTTTGTAATGCACTTCCAGGGTTTCGCGGTTATAGCGTTTGCCATGGCAGGCATCACATGGCACATACATATCTGGCAGGAAGTGCATGGCGACTTTAATCATGCCATCACCTTCACAGGCCTCGCAGCGTCCGCCTTTAACGTTAAAGGAGAAACGGCCTGCCGCATAACCGCGGCCTTTGGCTTCAGGTGTCTGGGCAAACAGTTCACGAATCGGGGTAAACAGACCGGTATAGGTGGCCGGATTGGAACGCGGGGTACGGCCAATCGGACTCTGGTCAATATCTACCACTTTATCCAGAAATTGCAGTCCTTCAATGGTGTCAAACTTTTCCGCACTGAGCGTGGTGGCGCCATTCAGCTGGGTTGCGGCCAATGGCAGTAGGGTACGGTTAATCAGGGTTGATTTGCCCGAACCGGATACCCCGGTAACACAGGTCATCACGCCTAAAGGCAGGGTCAGATCGACATTTTTCAGGTTATGGCCACAGGCACCCATCAGCTTGATCTGTTCATCCGGTTTAGGTGGCTGAGTGCGCTGTTTTGGTACTTCAATCTTGAGCTTGCCCGACAGGTATTGACCGGTCAGAGAGTTGGCATTGGCCGCCAGTTCCTGATAGGTCCCTTCGGCAATCACATTCCCGCCATGTACGCCGGCGCCTGGCCCGATATCAATAATATGGTCTGCGGCGCGAATCGCATCTTCATCATGTTCGACCACCAGTACAGTGTTGCCCAGATCACGCAGGCGAATCAGGGTTTCCAGCAGGCGGTCATTATCACGCTGATGCAGACCAATAGACGGTTCATCCAGCACATACATCACGCCCATTAAACCGGCACCAATCTGCGACGCCAGACGGATGCGTTGGGCCTCACCACCCGAGAGCGTTTCGGCAGAGCGTGACAGACTCAAATAGTTCAGGCCGACTGAGACCAGAAAGTGCAGACGTTCACGGATTTCCTTAAAAATCTTGTCGGCAATTTCGCCTTTGGCACCTTCCAGATTTAGGTTCTGATAGTAATGCTCGGCGTCACCAATCGACATTTTGGTAATCTGGCTGATGGTTTTGTCTTTGACTCGCACATGACGCGAAATTTCATTCAGACGTGAACCATCACAGGCATCACAGGCGGCATTGGAGAGATACTGCGCCAGGTCATCGCGGACATAATTACTTTCCGTTTCACGATAGCGGCGTTCCAGATGTGGCAAAATTCCTTCAAACGGCTGTACCCGGTTGTGACGACGACCACGTTCATCGACATAGCTCAGGTCAATTTTTTCCCGGCCACTGCCGTAGAGGAATTTTTTCTGGGTGTCTTTGTCCAGTTCATTCCAGGGCGTATCCAGCGAAAAATCATAATGATCGGCAACTTTTTGCAGCATGCCATAATAATAAGGACGCTGACGGTCCCAGCCACGAATTGCACCCTGGCTTAAAGAAAGTTCCGGATTGGGAATGAGCTTGTCGGCACTAAAATGGCTTCGTGTGCCCAGGCCATCACAGACCGGACAGGCACCAAACGGATTGTTAAATGAAAACAGGCGCGGTTCCAGTTCGGCCACGGCACGGTCACATTCCGGGCAGGAGTGTTTGGCCGAGAACACCCGGTCCGGATGTTCACCTTTCATCCACGATAAAATCGCAATATCTCCACCTAAACGTAAAGCGGTTTCAAAACTTTCGGCAATACGGTTGCCCAAATCATCCCGGACTTTAAAACGGTCGACCACCACTTCAATACTGTGTTTTTTCTTTTTGTCCAGTTCTGGCGGCGGATCAATCTCCATGATTTCGCCATCTACCCGGGCACGAACAAAACCCTGGCTTTGCAGTTGTTCAAACAGATGGGTATATTCGCCTTTACGTTCACGTACCACGGGTGCTAACAGCAGCAGGGCGGTACCTTCTTCCAGACCTTTAACCACATCGACCATTTCAGACACGGTCTGCGCCACCATCGGCAAGTCATGTTCCGGACAGTAGGGCGTACCCACGCGTGCATAGAGCAGACGTAAATAGTCATAAATTTCGGTAATGGTGCCGACGGTAGAACGCGGGTTGTGACTGGTCGATTTCTGCTCAATGGCAATGGCCGGACTTAAGCCTTCAATCGAGTCGACTTCCGGTTTTTCCATTTGTGACAGGAATTGGCGCGCATAGGCCGAGAGCGATTCGACATAACGGCGCTGCCCTTCGGCATACAGGGTATCGAAAGCCAGGGAAGATTTACCTGAACCGGAAAGTCCCGTAATCACCACAAACTTGTCGCGTGGAATATCAAGGTTCACATTCTTCAGGTTATGGGTACGTGCGCCTCGAATACGGATATGACTTTGGCTCATGCAATGATCCTAGAAAATTCATTTAAAACCTCTATATGATAGCGCATGAAAAATGTTCAAGTGCAGGCTTAAGGTATTTCTACGTCAAATTATGTCGGTTGATTGCAAATAAAGGCCAAGATCTGAAAACGACAAGGATAAAAAATTGTCAGGATAAAGAATGTAGGGATCAAAGCGCACAAGAATGAAAGAGAGCTGTCGGCCCTTGTGCAAGTCTGCTGATCTTGCACCAGGGCGAGTAATCAAAGATTAGTTGCTGCTGTCCAGTCCCGGCCAGTTACGCTGTGCATAGGCACTGTCCCAGAACAGCCATTCCAGTTCAGCAGCACGGGTATAGGCCTGACGCATTTTCGCCAGTGTGTCTTCATCACAGCGCTCGGCCACGCGGTCAACCGTGGCAATCACATTGCGCACTGCGGTATGGAATTCTTCGCCGGCATAGGTATCGACCCAGGCCTGATACGGGTTGTTGGCGGCCGAGTTACCGACAATATCTTTACCGACTTCGGCATAAATCCAGAAACATGGCAATAATGAGGCCAGCACCACCGGATAGCTTTCTGACCAGGCAGTGGCAACCAGATAACTGGTGTAATGATGGCAGGCCAGGGTCAGCGGTGTATTTTCAAACTGTTCTTTGCTAATGCCAAAATCCTGCATAAAGCCGTTATGTAGCGAACGTTCCACCACAATCGCCACCTTGGCGGCTTCGGCAAACTGGATCACATCATCAGCATCAAAGGCTTTGGCAGCACACACCGCCAGCGCGCGACCATAGGCCAGTAAATAATGCGCATCCTGAATCACATAGTGGCTAAAGGCCTCACGACTTAGGCTGCCTTGCGCCAGCTCCTGGTTAAAGGGCAGGGCCAGGGTGTTTTGATACAGTTCTAAATTCTGTTGCCACAATTGTTCAGAAAAACGCATGTCCGGTTCCTGTAAAGCATCAAGATCAATGCCCAAAGACTAGCATACTTGCGCCGCAAAGATGAGCGGCTTTGATTTGTATCAGAATAAACAAAAAAGCATACGAAGTGTTTTGGCATCGTCATGAAAAAGCGTCATAATAGCGGCCATATCTCTATCGCCGAGGTCCTGCATCTCTTCAGCAGGATGCACGCGGCGCATTCGGTGTAATTCAAGTTTAATATTTACCGAATTTCTTTATCTAATAATGTCATAGGTCGATTTGTCATGATGAAACATTTTGGTTTCTCTATTGCATTTACGATCGTGTGTCTCGGTTTGTCTGCTTATTGGGGCTATACCCACGGCCCGGAAGCAGGCCTGAAAACCATGTTCACAGCACTGACCATTACGGCCATTCTCGCCATTATGGAAGTGTCGTTATCGTTTGATAACGCGGTTGTTAACGCATCAGTCCTGCGCGGTTGGGACCATTTCTGGAAAATGCTGTTCCTGACGGTCGGGATTCTGATTGCCGTATTCGGTATGCGTTTAATTTTCCCGGTGGTGATTGTTGCCGTCACAGCCGATATGGGCATGATGGAAGTGGTGCAGCTGGCACTGAATAATCCGAAAGAATATTCGGCCAAATTAATGGCGCATCATCCTGAAATTGCAGCATTTGGTGGTGCCTTCCTGTTAATGGTGTTCCTGAACTTCTTTCTCGATGATGAAAAAGACACCCACTGGTTCCGCTGGATTGAGCGCCGTTTATCCAATCTGGCCAGCGTACCGGCCATGTCGGTCTTTATTGCGCTGGTGGCCTTGCTGATCATGGCGGCCAATGTGGTCGAAGATAAACGTCTGGTGGTGACCATGGCCGGCATCTGGGGTATCGTGATCTATATTGGCGTACAGGTATTGAGTCATTTACTGGGTGGCGAACCTGAAGTCGATGAAAATGGCAATGCAATCCGCCATGATGAAAATGGCGTACCGACCGGTGTGGTGAAAGCCGGTATTGGTGGCTTCTTGTATCTGGAAGTGCTGGATGCCTCGTTCAGTTTTGACGGTGTGATTGGTGCTTTCGCGATTACTTCGGATGTGGTGATCATCATGCTGGGTCTGGCGATTGGCGCGATTTTCGTGCGGTCGATGACCATTTATCTGGTAGAAAAAGGCACCCTGGATGCTTATATTTATCTGGAACATGGTGCGCATTATGCGATTGGTGCACTGGCCTTTATCATGATTGCCAGCGGAACCGGTTTACACGTCCCGGAAGTGGTCACCGGCCTGATTGGTGTGGCCTTTATTGTCTGGGCGGTATTTGCCTCAATTCAATATAAAAAACGTCAGGCACTGCACTAAGTTGCAGTCTGATCGGAAGAAGGTGCAAGCAATTGCACCTTTTTTTATGACTGGTAGTTCAGATGCAGAATATTGTGCTGAATATCGCAGCATCTGCAGCATGAATGATGTAGGATATTCGCATACAAAATTGTTGCACTTAGCCTATTGATATGATGAATGCCTTAGAACGCCGTTCAACTTTTGCCTTAAGCAGTATTTTTGCCTTACGCATGTTGGGTCTGTTCATGATTATTCCGGTTTTCTCGGTGGCAGGGCAATCCTATCAATATGCAACCCCGACCTTAATTGGTCTGGCGGTTGGGGTGTATGGTTTGACCCAGGCCATCTTACAGATTCCATTTAGCCTGATTGCTGATCGCTATAGCCGTAAACCGCTGGTGGTGCTTGGACTGTTACTGTTTGCTTTAGGCGGTGCCATTGCTGCAATGTCAGAGACCATTTATGGGGTCATCATTGGCCGGGCCATTGCCGGTGGCGGCGCAGTCTCTGCCGTGGTGATGGCTTTACTGGCCGATGTCACCCGGGAAGAACAGCGCACCAAAGCCATGGCCATGATGGGCATGAGTATTGGTTTATCCTTCGTGATTGCCTTTAGTGCCGGGCCGTGGCTGACCGGACTGGTTGGTATTTCCGGGCTATTCTGGGTGACCACCATTATGGGACTGGTAGCAATTGCCATGTTGCTGCTGGTGCCTAAAGTCACGCGCTATCATCGTAATTTCCAGCAGGGCTATTTGCTGCAACTCAAACAGGTGCTAAAAATGGGCGATTTAAACCGCCTGCATCTGTCAGTTTTTACCCTGCATTTACTGCTAACGGCGATGTTTATTTATGCACCACCGCAGCTGATTGAATATGCCGGTTTGCCATTGTCCAGCCACGGCTGGGTGTATTTGCCGCTGCTGGTGCTGAGTCTGTTTTTTGCCTTCCCCAGTATTATTCTGGCGGAAAAATATCGCAAAATGCGCGGTATTTTCCTGACCGCGATTGGTGGGATTATTCTTGGCCTGATCGTGATGATTTTTGGTTTTGAATCTAAATATATCCTGCTGATTGGACTGGGCTTGTTCTTTATTGCCTTTAACGTGATGGAAGCGCTGTTACCATCCTGGTTATCGAAGGCGGCACCGATTCAGTCCAAAGCCACTGCAATGGGCGTCAATGCCAGCAGCCAGTTCCTCGGTGCCTTCTTTGGCGGCATGATTGGCGGGCAACTGTTACTGCTGAATAACACGGCGATGGGTTGGAGTATTCTGACCGCAGTTGCTATAATTTGGCTGCTGATGAGTTTTGGTCTGGCCCAGCCGCGTTATCTGTCGTCGATGGTATTTCGCCTGCCTGAGGCCAAACAAACGGATGAGTGGACTTCTCAACTTTTGGCCATTCATGGTATTGAAGAAGTCGTGGTGATGTCTGAACAGCAAGTTGCCTATATAAAAGTCGATAAACAGCAAATTGATGATGCTGCGCGACAACAATTAACGCACTTGTTGGGTAAAGAGGTAGCCATTTAAGCATAACTCTTATAAAGTAAATAATAGAAACAAATAGGAAGAATACAGCTGATGCGTGGTGTAAATAAGGTCATTTTAGTTGGTACTTTAGGTCGAGATCCAGAAACAAAAACTTTCCCGAATGGTGGCTCGCTTACTCAATTTTCCATTGCCACCAGTGATGCGTGGACCGATAAAACCACCGGTGAGCGTAAAGAGCAAACCGAATGGCACCGTATTGTGCTGCATAACCGTTTAGGTGAAATCGCGCAGCAATACTTACGCAAAGGTTCAAAAGTCTATATTGAAGGTTCATTGCGTACCCGTCAGTGGACCGATCAGAATGGTCAGGAACGCTACACCACAGAAATTCGTGGCGAGCAAATGCAGATGCTGGACTCTGGTCGTCAGCAAGGTGAGCAGGGCGATAATGGTTTTAGCCAGCCACGTTTTAACAATAACCAGGGCGGTGGTTATAGCAATAACAACCAGGGTGGCTATGCGCCGCAAGCTCAAGGTGGTTTTAACAACAATAATGCTGGTGGTGGCTATGGCAACCAGGGCGGTTATCAGCAACCGAAACCAGCTCCTGCTGCAACACCTGCACCTGCAGATTTGGATGATGATTTACCGTTCTGACACCTACTAGAGACTATGTTTTGTAAAGTTTATAAAATTATTCTTTATTAGTAGTTAGTTACAAAAGAAATTTACAGATACTAGAAATGGTTCTGTAAATTTTTTTACTTATGATCTATGATATTTAATACTTAGATATTTTGTTAAATATAACCATGATGTCTGTTAAAAGATTTGTAATGAGTAGTGGTGAGAGATTCGCTGTTCTTTTGAATAGTGATGGTGTTCCTATGACTTATCCAAATTTATATATGATCATTCATTGGCACTGTTGCAAATAGAGATTTGAGTCGATGATGTTCCCTTTAAAAAGTACTTAGAGACCGAAAACCCTGTTGATTAGACACACTTCACCCTGAGGCTGACCATAATAAAATGACGATGCTTGTCCTTTACGTAGTGCACGCATGACTTCAATACCTTTAATTGTGGCATAAGCCGTCTTCATAGATTTGAATCCTAATGTGGCCCTGATGATCCGCTTTAGCTTGCCATGATCACATTCAATCACGTTATTTTTATACTTAATCTGCCTGTGCTCAAGGTCTGGTGGACATTTACCTTCCCGTTTTAACCGTGATAAAGCACGTCCATATGTGGGTGCTTTATCCGTGTTGATCACTTGTGGAATTTGCCACTTCTTCACATTATTTAAAATTTTTCCAAGAAAACAATATGCTGATTTGGTATTACGTCTAGAAGAAAGATAAAAATCAATGGTATCGCCACGTTGATCGACTGCACGATACAGATAAGACCATCGTCCATTCACTTTTACATAGGTTTCATCAATATGCCACGAGCTCAGATCTGTAGGATTACGCCAATACCAGCGTAAACGTTTTTCTATTTCAGGAGCATAACGTTGAACCCAACGGTAAATAGTCGTGTGATAAACATTCACACCCCGTTCGGCCAGCATTTCCTGCAGTTCACGATAGCTAATGCCATATTTACAATACCAGCGCACAGCCCAAAGAATGATTTCGCCCTGAAAATGCCGACCATGGAAAGGATTCATATGCTGCACCTTTAGCTAAAACAGTCTTCAGCTTATTATTCGTGGTTATTTGCAACAGTGCCCTTACTTCAAAGCCAAAATTTTTCGGGCACCATTAAGTACGAATAAAGAAACCAGTATGCCAATGATTAAGTCTGGATAAGCTGATCCCGTCCACGCCACGAGTACACCCGCAAATATAACGCCCATATTTACGACAACGTCATTCGCCGAGAAAATCCAACTGGCTTTCATATGTGCGCCATCTTCTCGATGACCAGAAATAAGATATAAGCATGTCACGTTAGCTATAAGTGCGAGCAGGCCAATAACAATCATGAGCGTTGATTCTGGCTCGCTTCCAAACATGAATCGTCTAATGACATCAACAATCACGATAACAGCAAGTAATAACTGAATCCAACCTGCGAAATGGGCTGCTTTTATTTGATATTTCGCAGCTTTTCCGACGGCATATAGCGCAATACCATAAACGGCTGCATCGGCAAACATATCTAGAGAATCAGCAATCAATCCTGTAGACGCAGCAATAATACCGCTGATGAATTCTATAAAGAAAAGTAGAGCATTAATACCTAATAACAGTTTAAGTACTTTAGCTTGTCTCACAGGATCAGGTTCATTAGGTATATCGCCTGAAGAAAGCTGTGTTTCATCAAGTTTCGCCCCAAAACCCAGTCCTTCGAGTTTAGCCGTAATTTGCTGAATCCCTTCATTATGGAAGACTTTCAGTTTTCGATTGGGAAGATCAAAAGTAAGACCTTTAACTGCTTCAATATCTGCAAGAGCCATACGGACCATTTGCTCTTCAGCAGAGCAATCCATTTTAGGAATGGTGTAGGTACTTGTTTGCTTAGCCTGTTGATTGCTTATATAAGTTTCAGTCTTCACAAGCTTTGCACCAAAACCCAAAGCTTCAAGTTTGGTGGTTATATTTTCATCTTTTTGATTATGTAGAACCTTTAAAGAACGGTTAGGTAAATCAAAGATGAGTTTTTGAACACCATCAATTGAAGATAGCGCCATACGAACCATCTGTTCTTCCGCAGAACAATCCATTTTGGGAACTAAGTATTCACTCATGTAGTGCGAATCTTTTAAAATATCTTCAGTGCTTAAATTTTCTTTGGGATCAGAACCATAACAGGATTGAGCGGTATCTTCACAACTGTTTGAAGTGTTACAGCAAGGAGATGAAGATTTTTTTTCTTCCTCTTCACCACAACAGCTAAGCGTATTATCACAATTCTTTGAATTGTTTGCTTCTGCAATTGATGGATGATTTTCTTGTTGAGATTTCTTATCTTCGCATGGTGTTTCTTTACTACATCCACAACCACTCATAATTATACCCATTAAAAAAATTATAAACTTTGAATATTAGAATCCCTATAGTTACTATAGAGTCAAGAATCTTTGGAAATACTAACTCAATGCATTTAAAAATTGGTGAACTCTCTAAAAAAACCTCATGTTCAGTATTAACAATTAGGTTTTATGAAAAGGAAGGTTTAATTCCGGAACCGGAAAGAACGGAAGGAAATTACCGCCTTTACGATGTAGGCTATGTTGAGCGAATTAAATTTATTTTGAATTGCCGAACTTTAAATATGAGTTTGAATGAAATTCGTCAATTACTTACCTATAAAGACAAACCTGAGAAAAATTGTTCAGATGTGAATGAATTAATTGACTTACATGTCAGTGCTATCAGAGAAAATATAATCAAGCAACAAAAGCTTATTGAACAACTATCTGATTTAAGAGGTACTTGTGATGGTTTATGTACAATTGACCAATGTGGAGTTTTAAAAAATCTAGCTTGATTATCTAGACCTATGCTTTTTTCAAAAAATCGGCACTGTTGCAAATAACCACGAATGGTAAGCTGAAGACTGTTTTAGCTAAAGGTGCAGCATATGAATCCTTTCCATGGTCGGCATTTTCAGGGCGAAATCATTCTTTGGGCTGTGCGCTGGTATTGTAAATATGGCATTAGCTATCGTGAACTGCAGGAAATGCTGGCCGAACGGGGTGTGAATGTTGATCACACGACTATTTACCGTTGGGTTCAACGTTATACGAATCTAAAAATGGGAGCCTATAGCTCCCATTTTTATTGTTAAACATTGAATCCTATATGTTTTCCTGTTGGAAGCTCTACATCAATACGGAGCTTCCCACCCATTGCCTCAACATACTTTTTCATGGTTGAAATCTTAAGATCATTGCCACGATTTTCTATTGCTGAAAGCGATGGCTGTTTTATTCCCAAAGTTTCAGCAAGCTCTTTTTGAGAAATTTCGAGTTCTTCACGAATAAGATGAAGCTGATTTTCTAGCAGTAATTCATCAGCCATTTTTTGAATACGGGCTTGGCTCTCTGGAGAGCGGCTAGCTAACAATTCTTGCAGAGTCTTAGCCATTAGATTTATCTCCTAGGGTAGTGAGATGAAGTTGGTATTGTTCATCTGCAATATCCAGCATGTCTTTATAAAAACGCTTTTTACCGCCTTTATCAGCAATACATAGAACAATAGCCTGTCGTAAGGGATCAAATGCGAAGAAAGCTCTTAAGGGTCTACCGCGATGTTGAACACGCAGTTCTTTCATATTGGTAAATTTAGACTCATACACAGTATCTACTAAAGGACGGCCTAAACTCGGTCCCTGCTGCTGTAGAACAACCAGGGCAGCTAGGACCTTCTCTTGTGTAGGTTCATCTTGCTGTTCAAGCCACTGATTAAATAGATCTGTCGTAATGACAGTCCACATACCACAACCAGAATATAGATTATAGTCTATATTTTAGGGGCATTATGTTTGTTTTGCAAATGAGAAAGGATAGGCAATAAAAAACCCCGGCATCCTGCCGGGGTTTTTCATATTGGGTTGCTAAGTATGACTCCTGTCTTACCTCACGTTCCTGGTGCGATCTTTCTTATTCTTGTTGTTTGGAACATCCTGTTCTCTATGGCTTCATCATAGGAAAATTCACCTCTCCTGGACAGCCGTAAAGAACCAGAATTTACGTAAGCCCAGGCGTACAAAATAGCCTAAATTTTATTCACAAAAAATGTGGATAATTTTAAGCATTCAAGCATTGATAAAATTTAAAAAATCGCAAAATCGACTACTTTTTAAACAAATTTATTGGCAAGAACTATCAAAACCGCTCATAAAAAAGCCGACTTGTTTCAAAATCGGCTTTTTTATGGTTTTTAGATTTTTATGCTTTGAATAAGTATCTGATATTTATATTAATATACAAATGTATTGCGTATAATCGCCATTATGTTAAATAGAGGTTTGTTCTTGCCATTTTTGAAGCTCATTTATAAAGTTATGAAATACTTCCATAGGTTCTAATGACGAATAATTTTCTAGTGCTAAATATAATTCATCATCATATGAAATGAGTAAATTATTCAAATTTTTATCTTCTAAATATTTTGAAATTAAAGTAATTTTTTGAAAAAAAGGATAAATAGCCTCTTTTGACCGAATGGAAGTAAGGTGACTAAGAACATACTCATTCAGTAATGAATGGATTACATTATTTCTCGTATTTATATCAAGATCAGTGATATGTATCTTTTTAAAATACTCAATAACCTCTTGAAGATCCGCTAAAAAACATACTTCTAAAGCTAGCTCATCTGAAGGATTAATTTCTAAAGTATCTAAAGCCCATTTTTGAATTTCTTCTGGGGATTTCAAATATAATTCTAATTCGACTTTAAATTGAATTTTATTGGCGTCACTCATATTTTTTATTTAATTTCTCTAAAATTAACATAATACACGTTATATGAAGCTCTAAAAATGAGTTTATTATACTGATTTTTATATATTTTTTAAATTTTAAAACCTAGACCAGTGTCTAGGATTTTTGATTTCGTACAACAACCATTATATTAAATAGAGGAGTTACTCTGTTGAGTTTTCACAGTTTAGTAGCATACATTTTCCGTCAATTTTACCAACTAAGCTTATAGGTTTAGATGTTTCTCCATCATCAAAAGATATCTCAACTAATAAGTTTTGATCCTCGAAAGATTCTAATTCTTTAATTAATTGTTTGATGCTTTTACCCTGTATTACCCACTCTGGCTGTTTAGGCATATTACTCCCAGCTATTAAATATCTCTAAAATTAATATAATACACGTTATGCGAAATTAGAAAAATGAGTTTATTGCACTGATATTTATCTGTTTTTTAAATTTTAGACCTGGGTTGGTGCCCAGGTTTTTTTTGTTATTCACCAATTAAAATGTCTATGCGAAAAACCATTTAAAATGTCCTGTTTTTAACCACAAGAGTCAAGCACAGGATTTAAATTTCTTTGTTCAATAACAGCTTTCTGAGCTTTACGGCTCGGCATACTTTTCTTGGCACGGGAACGTTTATTCTGTTTCTCCAATTCTTCATGTTGTTGCTGGATATGCGCCAGGACTGAACCTAACCGTTTATTCTCAACAATCTCATTTTGCTGCAGCCCAGCCAATTTATTGAAGATGCTGTAGTTGAGCTTTCGTCCTTCATGCATGAGGGCCACAGTGCCATCCGGATACTCCAGAAATGAAATGTATTGCCCAGCAAGCTTATGATTCAGCTCTGTCGGTTCAAGCAGATAAATACATTTGTCATAGGTAATCGTCAGGTTCTTGGTGACCTTACGCGGTTCCTGCCAGGTAAAAATATCATCCAGTTCAAGATCAGATTCGGTTAATGGTCGATGCAGGTTCTTTGAGTTTCGCGCACATTTGGCGAACTTCTGATTGAACTGCTCAATAAAGCAGGGCAACCAGGCATTAGCTTGCTCAATCGAGCTGATACCTTCCAGACGCATCTCCTTGATCAAACGGTCCTGAAGGGTTCTATTCGCTCGCTCTACGCGACCTTTGGCCTGGGGTGAATTGGCGAAGATAATATCAATGTTTAACTCATTCAGAATCCGCCCAAATTGCGTGATCTGGCTGTCTTGCCTGGATTTCTGGTTGACTCTAAATACCGAGTGTTTATCGCTATAAAAGGCCAAGGGCTTGCCGTATTGCTCAATGTAGGCTCGGGTTGAAAGCATATAGTCAAAGGTCGTTTCCGCCTCACAAAAGCGCAAATGCAACAGCTTGCCAGTAGCATCATCGATATACACCAATAAACAGCACTTAGCAGCGCGTCCTTCGAACCAGTCATGATATGAGCCATCAATCTGAATCAGTTCACCGAAGCAATCACGGTTATAACGTGGCTGATATGGACGCTTCAGGCGCTTGGATCGAGGAATCCACAGGTCATTGGCCGTCATCCAGCGCCGAAGCGTTTCTACCGGGATATTCAGGTCAAACATGCTGCTGAGCTTCTCATGCGCCAAGGTGGGTCCAAAACCCAGCAAATGTTCAGCAATAATGGAAAGGCACTTTGATTTTAACAAGTCATCATGGCGACGATGGCCAGGTTGACCACGACTGGCATGTGCCATACCTGAGACACCATCTTGATTGAGCTTCTGCAATAACCGGGTAATTTGACGGGTTGAAAGATTGAGGATTTCAGCAGCACGGACTTGGGTAATACGTTGATCTCGAACGTCTTGCAGAACTGCAAGCCGTTGAATTTCTTTGTCAGACATAGTGATCAGCATCTATATTTATATCCAGTCCATGGTGATAAAAACCATCATAAACTAGACATTTTTATTGGTGAGAATATAGACATTTTGAATGGGTTCTAACATTTTTATTGCGTATAACAACCATTATGTTAAACATAAGTTAAATGGAGTAAACAACTCAAATTTTGAACCAACTAAGAAGCTTTTAAAATATCATTAACTATATTGTTGGATAAGCTATTAGTTATATGCTTAAAAAAAACGTAATTGAGCCAGTAAATTCACATTTTCTTTATTACCTTACCGTGTATATTGAATAAGTTTTTATGAAACAATGAGTAAAATATGCTTAAAAAGCTCGGATTTACTATAATTTTATGCATTCCTATGGCTACTTTTGCTGCTGAAGATAGACAACAAAAAGGACAAATCAGTAAACCTCAAGGTTTAAGTTTAGGCATAGGTGCAGTTGGTAGTAACGGTATATATGTAGGGGAAAAAACTGAAATCACTCCTATACCTGTGATTTCATATGAAACTGAGGATTTTTTTATTCGTGGTTTATATGCAGGTGTAGAACTCTACAAAGATAAACTTCTTACCGTAAATGCGATTGCTAACATCAATATGATGAATTTAGATGTCGATGACTTAAGCACAGAAAAATTAGCTGCTAAAAATATTAGTAAATCACAATTAGAAGATCGTGATCGTAGTGTAGATTTAGGTTTAGAAAGTATTGTACGACTACCTTATGGCTTATTTTCACTACAAGCTGTCAATGATGTTGGTGGTGCTAGTGAAGGAGCAGAACTTCGCTTTAATTATCAATACTTCTGGAGAATAAATCCTAAAGTCACTCTTATGCCAAATGCTGGAGTAGATTGGCTATCGGATAAAAGAGCAAATTATTATTATGGTATTTTAGACAGTGAAGTTGCTCGTGGTGTTGCAGCATATAAACCAAATCATGTCTTTATTCCACATGTATCTTTAGGTGCAAGTTATGCACTGACAGATAAAGTCAAATTAAGTGGTGTAGCAATGCAAAAGTTTTTACCAAGTAAAGTTCAAGATGGGCCATTAGTTGATAAAAGTGGACTCACTAATTTTTATATGGCACTGACATATAAATTTTAAGTATTGATATTTATTTTTAATAAAACGATTTTGCTAATCAATCTGAAGCCTAGACTCATTCTAGGCTTTTTTTATGTAATCACTTTCAATTAGTCATCATCAAGTATTTCGGTAATCCCCCCTAAAAATAATAGGATCTAAAAGTAGAATTTTCTCTTAAGATACGAGCAGGAGATTCTGCATGAAAACATCTAAATTTACTGACAGTCAGATCATGTCCATCTTGAAACAGGCAGAATCTGGCACACCTGTAGCGACCCTTTGCCGTGAACACGGCATGAGTAATGCTACCTTTTATAAATGGCGTGCCAAATATGGTGGTATGGATACATCATTAATGGCTCGACTGAAAGAGCTAGAAGCCGAAAATACCAGACTTAAAAAGATGTATGCGGAAGAGCGATTAAAGGCCGAAATCATCCAGGAAGCGATGGCAATGAGCAGCACTGCTGCGCAAGGGTAAAGCCATCTTGCCGGCGTAAGATGGCACAACAGGCAGTTGCCCAGCATGCCATTAGTATTCGTTTGGCTTGTAAAGCATTTGGCATTAGTGAAACCTGCTACCGCTATCAAGCCAAACTCAGCGATGACAATGCACTCATTGCTGAACAGCTCATTGAACTCACTGAGGAAAATTCCGATTGGGGCTTTGGTTTGTGCTTCTCGTATTTACGGCATGTTGAGAGTTGCTGCTGGAATCACAAGCGGGTTTACCGCATTTACTGTGAGTTGGCACTGAATCTGCGTATTAAACCGAGAAGAAGACTAAAACGGCATGCGCCTGAACCATTGAAGGAACCAATCCGAGAAAATCAGGTTTGGTCATTAGATTTTATGCATGATCAGCTTTCCGATGGTCGCAAGTTTCGATTATTGAATGTGATTGATGATTACCGCCGCGAAGGCCTAGCCATTGAAGCAGGGTTCTCATTGCCCACAATCAGGGTTATTCGTACGTTGAATCAATTGCTGGAGTGGAGAGAAAAACCGTTAGTGATCCGATGCTATAATGGTCCCGAATTTATCAGTCACGAATTTGTGCGCTGGGCTACTGAGCACGGTATTCGTATTGAATATATTCAACCGGGTAAGCCACAGCAGAATGCGTATATTGAACGCTATAATCGGACCATACGTTATAGTTGGCTGAGCAAGCATTTATTTGATACTTTGGATGAAGTACAAGATTATGCAACAAACTGGTTGTGGCATTACAACCATGAAAGACCACACCAAGCAAACAAAGGAAGGCCACCTCTAATGGCTGCTTAACCTCTACTTTTAACTTCGGTTATTTATGGGAGGATTACCACCCCTCATATACTGTAGATAAAGTAGGCATTCCAAATCGTAAGAATATTGCTAAAGCATTAGATACTTACAATGCGTATAGCCCTCAAGTTAAAAAAAACTTACATAGCTATATCCAAACCTTGGGCTTACCTATGGATGCAAATGGTAAATACACGATTACAGACGAAGAGTCCTTAAAGAATTTTGTATATGCCATCTAAGAGCGTTTTTACACAACACAAGCATCTACAGAAAAGCGTTTAGCTCAGGCTTATGTTCCAGTTTAGTATATTTATTTTTCATAGCTTCCGAATTAACACTAAATTTCAGTGAGATAAAAAGTGTAAATTTTTAAGTATTTTTTATTGAATTTTTACAAAATACAATACATAATTCATTAAGTTTTTGAAATATATATATATTAATTATAATTTGGTATGTATATACTTTTTAAGGCCATCATCTAAAGCAGAAAATAAATAAAAACCCTTTGTTTTGACAAAGGGTTTTTTATTGCCTGTGTGAAAAGTAGGATCGATCAATTGAAGAAAACGATAAAAACTTCAATTGAGACAGAATATTTAGATCTATATTTCCGATTATTTTTATAAAAAAGTACTGTTTTACCGATTTATCTCAGTTTTGTATTCTAGTTTCACAAGATAAGCAATCCCCACAACGCACTGAGGAATACAGAATGAGTTTAATCAATACCCAAGTGAAAGCCTTTAACGCTACTGCTTACCAGAATGGTCAATTCATTGAAGTGTCTGAGCAGGACATGATGGGTAAATGGTCGGTGGTGTTTTTCTATCCTGCAGACTTTACCTTTGTCTGTCCAACCGAATTAGGCGATCTGGCTGATCATTATGCTGAATTCCAGAAAATGGGTGTTGAAATTTATGGTGTATCAACCGATACCCACTTCACCCATAAAGCCTGGCACGATACTTCAGACGTGATTGGCAAAATCCAGTATCCACTGATTGGTGATCCAACCTGGACTCTGGCAAAAAACTTTGAAGTGTTAATTGAAGCTGAAGGTCTGGCTGACCGTGGGACCTTCGTAATTGACCCAGAAGGTACCATCCAGATTGTTGAAATTAACGCTGGCGGTATCGGCCGTGATGCCCAGGAACTGCTACGTAAAGTCAAAGCAGCGCAATATGTCCATGCACACCCAGGTGAAGTTTGCCCGGCAAAATGGAAAGAAGGTGAAGCAACGCTTGCACCGTCAATCGACCTGGTCGGTAAAATCTAATCCAGTTGTATTCATCTTCTGATGAAAATCCAGAACTCCGGTTCTGGATTTTTTTTGTCTGTTGAAACAGAAACCAGCAGAATCCGGATACGCCCGGATGATTCTATTCTTGCAATGCAGTATGCCAGATTTGCGCTAGCTGGCCGCACTACAAAGGCTTAACATGAAACGATCAATTCTCCTTGCAGGCGCAGGACAGTATGAAAAAAATAATTGGTTTATATCGAAACAAAAACATGCACTGGGTCGGTGATGGTTTTCCGGTACAGAACCTGTTTGCTTATGACCGTTTAGGTCAGGCCATCAGCCCGTTTTTAATGCTCGACTATGCTGCGCCTTATCCGTTTGAGGCAACGACAGCGCAGCGTGGTGTGGGTTCACATCCGCATCGTGGCTTTGAAACCGTGACTCTGGCCTATCAGGGCGCCGTCACCCATCAAGATTCGGCCGGTGGCGGGGGCACCATTCAGACGGGTGATGTGCAGTGGATGACAGCCGGTGCCGGCGTGGTGCATGAAGAGTTTCATTCTGCCGATTTTGCCGAAGCCGGTGGACTGTTTGAAATGGTCCAGCTCTGGGTCAATTTGCCAGCCAAAGACAAAATGACCGCACCGCGTTATCAGGCCATTGCCGCTGCCGATATTCCCCGAATTGAACTGGACGATGCCGCCGGACACCTCCGGGTGATTGCCGGGAACTATTTAGGTCACACCGGGCCGGCACAGACCTTTAGTCCGGTCAATGTCTGGGATGGTAGCTTGCATAAAGATGCGCAAACCTTTGTGCATGTCCCGGTGACTCACAATGTCCTGCTGGTGGTGCTAAAAGGTGAGCTGCTGGTGAATGGCAATCAACAGGTGCAGGACAGTTCTATCGTGATGTTTGCCCGCGATGCCGAGCCGACCATTCAGTTGCAGGCGCAGCAGGAAACACAGTTTTTAATTCTGACCGGTGAGCCATTAAATGAGCCAATTCAAGGCCATGGTCCTTTTGTGATGAACAGCAAACAGGAAATTATTCAGGCCTTTGAGGACTTTCATTCTGGTAAGTTTGGCCAAATTCCGCCGCAAAGCTAAGCATTCAGCGATCCTGCTGCGAAAAGAAAAAAGCCTCTGATAAAAATCAGAGGCTTTCTTGTTATTGCGCTGTTAAGTTTCTTGTTTTATCTCATTTGTATCATTATCTGTAATGATTTTATGTGATGTGGTTGTCATTCTTGTGTGGAGCGTATACTAGCGGAAAGCACGCACTTTGTAAAACAACTATTCTAAAACTGGTTAATTTATACCTATTGTTTTTAAATGATTTTTAAAAATTAATAAATAAAATTTCAGGTATTTCTTATATTTACACGGGGCTTGAAAATACGTTAAAAAATGTAACAGAAGTGGCATTTTAGAACTTTATTACACTTTGTAAAAAGGGTGAATCTGGTAGTTTTTAATAGCTCATTTTGGCAAGGCATGGTTCATAATTTCGGTCAATGTTTTCATTAACGGATAAGACGTTTTGGATATTGCAGTCATCGGTAGTGGCATGGCTGGGCTAGCTACCGCAAGAATTCTTAAAGATGCAGGGCATAACATTACAATTTTTGAAGCTCTGCCTGGACGTGGAATGGACAGCCACAGTACTGAGTTTGAAGGCGGTTTAATTGACGCACCGCTGCGGGTCATGAATCCGCATTTGTGGAAAAACACGCTCAGTTTAGCCACCTATCTGGGTATTCCGACCTTCCCGGTACGGACCTATATGGCCTGTAGCTGGTTATTTGAAGACCGGACCGAAACCTGGTTAACCACCTCGCGTACGCGTATCGGGAATTTCCCGATTATCAATAACCGTAAAGGCTTGCAGCAATACGGCTGGCGTCTGGTTAAAGGCATGTTGCAGTTAAAAACGGCAATTGCCAAATTCTTCCGGTCGAAGAATCAGGACATTACCCTGGCTGAGTTCATCAACCAGAATGAAATTGAAGAAGTGTTCTGGCATGGCGCGGTAATGCCGGTGTTGTACACCATCTGTACCTGTAACCCGAAAACCATTGGCGAATGGCCAGCGAAGCCGCTGTTGACCTTCTTGCGTCAATTGACCGATGGTGATGCGCTGTTGCGTATTCAGGGTGGCACTCCGGCGCTGGTGAATAAGCTGATTGAAGGTATTCATATCAAGAGTGGTTCACCCATCACCCATATTAGCCAGCAAGATGATCAGGTCTATGTCAAAAATGCCGAAGGCGAAACTGCGGTATTTGACCGTGTGGTGGTGGCCACCCCAACTACCAATATCGAGAACTTCCTCGATCGTGAACAGTTTGCCGAAGATATTGCCTTGTTAAAGCAGTTCAAGTTTGAACAGGGCGAACTGGTGATTCATACCGATAGCACAGTGATGCCGCCAAAACGCAAAGACTGGTCGGTACTGAGCTATATGATGGACCGCAAGTTTACCCGTCAGCAATTTACTGTCTGGCTAAACTCGATTGAGCCATCGCTGGTCGGTAAAACGCCGGTGTTCCAGACCTGGCGTCCGGTCACGCCTATTGATCCGAAGAAAGTCATTTCTTCTGTCACCCTGACCCGTGCGGTGGTGGATTCAAAAACCGTGGCACTGAACAAAGAATTGCAACAGCGTCATAAAGTCGCTGATCGCAAGGTGTTCTTCTGTGGTTCATGGTCATGTGACGGCTTGCCAATTTTAGAATCAGCCGTGACTTCAGCCATGCATATTGCAGAAATTTTTGGTGCACCGTTGCCGTTTGTGGGCTTAAAACCTAAAGTAGAGGTTGCTCCCCAACTCGGCTATTAATCTATGCGCTGGCTTCAGGCAATTTTTCGACAGGCTCCTTCCCATAAATATGCAATCAATGCAGCGCTTTTGGGAGATCCTGCCGAGTTGCCCTGGAGCAATCTGGGCTACTGGCACTCATCTGCACAGGACTATCCGGCGGCGTGCCAGCAGCTGGCCGATCATTTGGCCGAAGCCGTTCAGTTGCAATCCACAGATCGGCTGCTCGATTTAGGCTGTGGACAGGGCGCCAGCCTGTTGCACTGGCAACAGCATTATCAACTCTCAAATATTACCGCCGTTGAACTGCAAACGACCTGTGTCGAGCAGATTCAAGCGCGCTGGCCAGAGCTGCCCATCTATGCGCAGTCTTTTTTAAATTTAAAAAATCTCATACCTCTGGCGCCATTTGATGTGGTGCTGTGTATTGATGCGGCCTATCATCATGCTTTGAATTCATTTCTGGATGCCGTGCAACCGGTTTTAAATTCAAAAGGCCGTCTGGGTTTTCACACCCTGATATTGTCACCGCAGTTTTTAAAATCAAATACATTACAACAGCATTCTTATCGCGCTTTATTAAAGGCGGCGGATGTGTCGTTGCCGGAACTGAAAACCGCAGTACAACTGGAGCAGTGTTTGCAGGAACGCGGTTTTACCCAGATTCAGATTGAAGATTTATCTGCACCAGTGTTAAACAGATTTGCCGAATATATCCAGCAGCTGCACTGGCCGCAGCACAGTCCAGGTCTGGACCGGATCAAGATTGCCATGACCGCAAAGCTGTGCCGACGTTTATATAAAGATGGCTTGGTGAGATATGTGCAAGTGACCGCACACACGCAATAAAGCAGAAAAAATAGCGCCATAAAAACAACAAAGGCCCACTAAAATAGCGAGCCTAAGAAAATGGTGCCGGCACACGGATTCGAACTGTGGACCTACTGATTACAAGTCAGTTGCTCTACCAACTGAGCTATGCCGGCATTGTGGAGTTGCATTTTACAGATTTTTAATTCGGGCGCAAGCGAAAAAATAAGCAATTAAAAGTAGGCGACAGGCGCTGTTTTATTTTTATCCAGCTCTTGTTTTCGCGCTTAAACATCGTGGAAGAGGCAAGTTTCTGCTCAAGACAACAATAGCTCACGTTCAGGGCGAGCTATTGTTTTGAATTTAAAATAAAGGGGGTTAAGTGCCGCAGAGGCGTGCTACTTGCTCCTTAAAATACGGTCTAAATCTTGTGCACATTCTTCAAGGGTAAAAGCCATATCGAGTTGCATTTGTGGTTTGAGTTCGTTGGCGAGAGATCTCCACTGCTCAATAAGTTTAAGGGCTTTTTGAATTTTATGTCGATTGAGGTCTTTGGCGATGGTGGGGGTATAACCACCACGTTTGGCATTTTTAATTTGTTTGACATAATTTGCGCTGTTATTCATGCTCGCTCCCGAATAGCAGTTTTTTGACTGATTGGCTTTAAACATCTTTTTTGGCACGATTAAATGAAGAATATTTTTTAAGTTAATAGTTTTAAACAGTTGTTTATTTTGCCTATTGTTCTCCTTGTTCTGTTTAGGTCTGTGTTTAACATAGCACAATGCTTGCTGCTGCAAAGCTTGCGAATTCTATGCCACTTTTTACTGTTTTAGCATGAGATGATGACTTTTTGTTGACATCTGTGGTTTAAAAACAGGTTGGAACTGTGGCAGGCTGTAACTTTCACATATATGCGGGCAGGATGGCATAACCCGAAGATCATGCTTAACAACCCAAGAGATGAACGGGGAGTCAGAAAAGTTGATGCTATTTTCAGCAAAGCTCGAGATGGTGCTGGAAAAATAAGCGCTTCAAGTCAATGAATTTATCAATATAGTTTTGAATTTGATAGAAAAAGTCTATCTCAGGTTTCCTATTTTATCTGTGTTAAAAACTTGACCATCCATTTAAATTTTAGGGAAGCAGATGCGATAGATGCTCTGCTTTTTCAACTATAAATTTAAATTCAAAAGCTGATGAATTTAAAACTTAGCGGATGTATTCAGGCTCAAGTTTTTAAATTCAAAAAAATAAAAGTACTGTTGTTATTTTAAAATCTAATCCAGAAACAAGCAGATAATTTCACTGTCTGGAATTAAATAATTTTGAAAAAGCAGAAAAATCGAAGCATAAAAAAAGACCCAAATTTTACAATTTGAGTCTTTTTAAACATTCTGGCGGTGAGAGAGGGATTCGAACCCTCGATACGCGTCAACGTATACACACTTTCCAGGCGTGCTCCTTCAGCCACTCGGACACCTCACCATAGGCCGTGGATAATACCCAAAAAAAGTCACTCTGCCAAGCTGAAACAATTGATTTGCGGAAAAACTTTTGGGCTGGTGCTATTATGCGCAAAAATACGGTCTATCCATGAAGACATTCTATGCAAAGTACTGCAAAAAAAGCCGCCCTGCCTGTGATTACCCTCGCGGCACTGGGCGTAGTTTTTGGTGACATTGGAACGAGTCCACTCTATGCCTTGCGTCAATGTTTCCTGACCGCACATCTGGCCATTTCTGAAGGCAGTGTTCTGGGGATTTTATCGCTGATCTTCTGGTGCATGATGCTGACCATCAGCTTTAAATACGTCACCATCATCATGCGCGCAGACAACAACGGCGAAGGCGGGATTATGTCGCTGCTGGCCTTAAACCTGCGTACCACCCGTATTTCCGAACAGAAGAAAATCTACCTGATTGCACTGGGCTTTATTGGTGCATCGCTGTTTTTTGGTGATGGGATTATTACCCCGGCCATTTCGGTGCTGTCGGCGATTGAAGGGCTGAGTATTGCCACCCCGATGTTTAACCAGTGGCTGATTCCCTTATCTATCGGGATTCTGGCTGGACTGTTTCTGGTACAGCGTCATGGCACTGGCATCATGGGCACCTTCTTTGGGCCGTTGACCCTGCTCTGGTTCCTGTCGATTGGCGGGGTGGGGCTGTGGAGTATTATCCAGACGCCGTATGTGCTGGCGATGATCAGCCCGCACTGGGCCATTAACTTTGTGCTGAAACAGCCTTATGTGGCCTTTTTAACCATGGGTGCAGTCATTTTGACCATGACCGGTGGTGAAGCGATTTATGCCGATATGGGGCATTTTGGCCGCTTGCCGATCCGGATGGCCTGGTTTGTGATTGTGCTGCCATGTCTGTTATTGAATTACGCCGGACAGGGCGCCTTGTTGCTGCGTGATCCGGACGCGATTACCAATCCTTTCTATCTGCTGGTGCCGGACTGGGGTCTGTATCCGATGATTGCGCTGGCCACGGCTGCGGCGGTGATTGCCTCACAGGCGGTGATTACTGGCGTATTTTCGATGGTCAATCAGGCTATTCAGCTGCGTTATTTGCCGCGTTTATCGGTCAAACATACCTCAGAAGTGGAACAGGGCCAGATTTATCTACCGTTCATTAACTGGGTACTGTTTGTATCGGTGGTGATTCTGATTCTGCTGTTTGAAAACAGTGCCAATCTGGCCAGTGCCTATGGCGTAGCGGTGACCATGACCATGCTCTGCGGCACCATTTTAATTTCCATTCTGGCCTATGGTTTCTGGCGCTGGCCGGTGTGGAAAGTGCTGCTGTTTGCACTGCCTTTTTTAATTCTGGATCTGATTTTTGTCGGTTCAACCTCACTGAAAATTGTCGCCGGTGGCTGGGTACCAATTTTAATTGGTGCCATTGTATTTACCCTCCTGATGACCTGGAAAGATGGCCGTGCCTTGCTGATTCATCATCTGGAAAAAGATGCCTTGCCGATTGAGCTGTTTATTAAAAGTATCAGCATGGGCAATGACACCAAATTTGTGCCGGGCGAAGCGGTATTCTTGACTGGTACGCCGAATATCGTGCCACATGCGATGCTGCATAACATCAAGCACAATAAGGTGTTGCATGAGCGCAATATTATGGTGACGGTGGTGACGCGCGATATTCCGTATGTGCCGCAAGAAGAGCGGGTGCAGATTGAACGGCTAGATGAACGTTTTTACCGGATTTTTATCTATTACGGTTTTAAAGATCAGCCGAATATTCCGCGCGCGTTAAAGCAGGCCTATGATGAATTGGGCTTTGAATTCGACATGATGCAAATGAGCTTCTTTATTTCACGTGAACGCATTATCAGCACAGTCGGCGAAGGCATGGCACCGTGGCGGGAAAAGCTGTTTATTTCGATGCAGCGCAATACCAGTCCGGTCAGTGACTTCTACCAGATTCCGACCAACCGGGTTGTGGAGCTGGGCAGTCAAATCCAGATCTGATGCAACGGCGTGGTCTCAACGCAACTGCAATAAAAAAACCAGAGCATAGCTCTGGTTTTTTTGGAGGATAAAAGCCTAAAATGGGTCTTTAATTGGCTTCATTCAGGCTTGGTGCTTCAGGTAGGGCTTGAACAGGCGCTTGCATCTGCTCAGCATCAGCTTCAGGTGCGGCCTGAATAGCAGGGTCTGCCATTGGTGCTGCTTCTGGTGCAGCGGCTAAGGCTTCCTGGGTAACATCGGTTTCGGCTTCTATACCATTCACCGGCGCTTCAGCTGAGGAATCCATCATGGGTGCTGCATTCTGGGCGGCTTCCGCTGCAGGTGCAGTCAACTCTGCTGCGGGTGGTTCAGTAATAGGCTGTGCGCCCTGGGCCAACGGATCAGTTGACTGGCCAGCCGGTACCGGTTGTGAGGTCAGCGCTGATGCATCGGGTGCAACCGCTTGTACCGGAGCATCATGGCCTGGTACCTGGGCGGGTGCATCTGCCGGAATCACATCCAGCTGCGGATTGGTCGGCATCGGCTGAACCACTTGCGGATTGGCTTCAGAGACAATGCGCACCTGACCGCTGGCCACGATATCCTGCAATGAACCCGGCTGACCATTAACCGTGGTCACCACTTTGGCTTTCGATAAGCTTTCCAGGGTATCACCCGGTTGAATGGGAGGTTCGGCAAAGGCAGTTGCACTCATTAAACCGGTAATCAGGCCGGCACCCAGTAATTTGGAATACATAGATTCCTCCATCAAATTTTTATCACACGATTTTTTCGTGAACTACCTTGGCATATAACACTGGCCTGACACAACGCAGCACACTGAAAGCCATCCAGACTTATCATAAACTGTGTTAAAACTCTGACAGACTGTTACACAGTCACCGCCTGTACAGCGGTTTATTGTCTAATTGTTAAGCGAACAACAGCCAGAACATATACAAGCTGCAGACCCCTTGTTAAGCTCGGCCAATATGTGATTCTTATAGTTTTTAGCAGTGTAATGGCCAGAAAAAAGCGCAGTACAAATCCGCCTCTCTTTCCCTTTTTTCATCAAGGAAGTTTAAAAGTTGTTTTAGGTGTGGTGGCCGCTGGCAGTTTCGCGATTGCCTTTGGACAGGAAAAAATCAGCCAGTGGATGTCCTTGACACCAAGCACTTCGAATAGTGCCTGTCTGGAACAATTTTACCGTGATGTGCCGCCGTATTTAATTAAAGACAGTCTGCGCAAAGACAGTTATCCGCTGTGCTTTAATGGTTTTAACGTGATGTATTCCGGCGTGTCCAAAACCCCGCTGTGGGTGGCTGAAAGTCTGACCCCGGCGCGTTTAAGCCAGAAAATTCCCCGTGAAGACAGTTTCCATGAAGAAGAGCGGGTGAAAGAGCAGCACCGCGCGACCTTGGCGGATTATCGCGGTTCAGGCTATGACCGCGGACATATGGCGCCAAATGCCGATATGTCCAATAAAGCGGCACAATACGACAGCTTCTCGCTGGCCAATATGGTGCCACAAGCGCCGAAGAATAATCAGCAGGTCTGGCGTGAACTGGAAGAAGCCACCCGTGCGCTGGTGACCAAGCATAAACAGGATGTGTATGTCATCACCGGGCCGACTTTTAGTGGCAAAAAACTGAAAGCGATTGGTAATGGGGTGATTGTTCCAACCTCGGTGTATAAAGCCATTTACTTACCTAAAACCGGCGCAATTGGCGCCTACTATGCACCGAATGACAATTCCCTGCAGGTCAAAGTGGTCAGCGTCTGTTATTTAGAAGAACAGTTGGGCATTAACCTGTTTCCGCAGCTGACCGAAGAGCAAAAACGCAATACCTATAAATTGCCGCTGACCGCCAACGCGGTAAAAGCCAATAAACCACTGGAATATTCGCATTGGGATGCAGAAAGCCAGTGTGCTGAAGATGTTGCTCCGGAGCAGCTACAGGCCTTACAGCGTCAGTTTAAATCGGGAGGTAGCACGGCCACTGCCAGTGGTACAACCTTGGATGCCGAAACCCAGGATGCCATCATTAAGCAGTTGATTGAGGCCTTGTTGCACTATATCTTACAGTTAATGAATAAAAGCTGATCAGCACATATAAACGGCAGGATGAGCAATTGATCCTGCCACAACAACCAGCATTACGGCCGAGGTGGGTATGTTTAAACCGTTTCAACATGGGACAGAATCTCATGCCATTCATGATCTGACTGTCGAGAATGATCTGGACTGCGTGAATGTCTATGGCAATTTACAGCTCACCAAGGACCAGGCGGGTCTGGCTGCGGCTAAAGCCTTGCAGGCACTGCTGAATGAGGTGGTTGCGGCTCTGGAAAAAGAGCCAAATCTGCCTGAAAAAGTCCAGCGTACCGAAGTACGGGAAATCGAAAATCCTTTTCTTTGACATTCTTCCTGTCTTAGAGGACAGGGTTTTTACGCTCTAACTAATAAACTGTTCATTTAAAATATAAAAAAGCCCACCGAAGTGAGCTTGTAGGACGTGCAGCAAGATTAGTCCTTCTTGCCAACCACTTTATAAATCACCGCGCCAATTACCGCACCAATCATTGGTGCAACCCAGAATAACCAGAGCTGGCTTAAGGCGGCAGTTTCTGCAAAGAACGCTACACCGGTACTACGGGCCGGGTTGACTGAGGTGTTGGTGACCGGAATACTGATTAAGTGAATCAGGGTTAAGGCCAGACCAATTGCAATTGGCGCAAAACCGGCCGGCGCACGCTGATCGGTAGCGCCTAAAATAATAATCAGGAAAAAGGCGGTTAAGACAATTTCAATGATCAGCGCTGAAACGAGTGAATATTGCCCCGGGGATAATTCACCAAAACCATTGCTGGCAAAACCACCGGTGCCGCTAAAACCGGCCTGACCCTGGACAATCAGGTATAAAATCCAGGCCGCGACGACAGCACCCAATACCTGGGCAACGATATACGGGAGCAGTTCTTTGGCTTCAAAACGGCCGCCGGCCCATAAGCCCAGACTCACCGCCGGGTTAAAGTGACCGCCTGAAATATGCCCCACGGCATAGGCCGCGGTTAAAACGGTTAAACCAAAGGCAATCGATACGCCAACAAAGCCAATGCCCAGTTCAGGGGAAGGCTGCAGCCAGCACGGCACTACCACAGCCGCCGAATACCAGCCAGAAGGTCCCCAGAAATTCTGCACAATATTTATTCATTTTCATGTCTTCAGAATTTTATTTATGTGATGAAAATTATAAAGTGTGAAATATATCACACTATTTTTGTAAAATACTCTTTTTTTATACGCTTCAAATTAAACTAAAAAGATGAAAGATTGATTAAGTTGTTCTGACGCCATTGCTGTGGCGTGTGCTGGGTCCATTGTTTAAAGGCACGCTGAAAGGCACTCTGTTCCGAATAGCCGAGCAGCAGGGCAATTTCCTGTAGGCTTAAATGTGGATCTTTTAAATATTGTTCGGCCAGTAAGCAGCGTACTTCCTGAATCCGTTGTTGATAGGTGGTGCCTTGCTGCTGTAAATGCCGTTGTAACTGCCGTACTGACAAATTCAGCTGCTGGGCAATATGTTCAATCTGGTACATATTGCGTTGTAAACCGGTCAGAATCGCCTGCTGTAAACGGTGGTCAATCTGGGTGGAATTTGGCAGTTTTTCCAGCAGAGCCTTGGCCTGTTGGAGCAATAAATGCTGTAAGGTCTGATCCCCCTGATAAAAGGGTTTGGACAGCTCCTGCAACGGCATTAGCACCTGGGTTTTTTCCTGGGAAAAACGTACCTTGCAATGAAAATACTGCTCATACAGCGCCACATGCCGTGGCGCCGGATTCTGGAAATGTACTTCATGCAGGCAAATATCCTGAAACTCCATAAAATGTTTCAGGAACTCCACCATCAGCGCAATGGCAATTTCATTGGTCAGTTGCGTGGTCATGGTCGGCGGCAGGTCAGCCCAGCGAATGGAGAGATAATTACCTTGCACTTCCACCTGTAACGGACTGCCGTCGTAGACCAGCCGGTGAAAGTCATGATAGCGTTGCAACGCTTCGCCCAGATTGTCACAGGACAGGGCAATATAGGCAATAATGCCCAGATGTTTGGGCTGCACCAGTGCGGCAATTTCCAGTCCCAACGCCGGACGCTGTAGCTGCTGTTCCAGTTCGGTCAGCAAGTCGCGCCAGAGAATATAATCAAAACGTTCCTGATGTTGAACCTGCTGTAATTTTTCTGGAACCGGCAGCTGTTGTGCTTGATAAAAGTCGTACAGCAACTGGGCCAAGCCGCCATAAATCGAGCCGGTATAATCCTTTATCCGTTGCATAGCTTGTCATTTTATTCTTGTCGTGATTTGTCAATCATATTCAATTTTTCCGTCAATATCTAGCCTGTGCCGACGCTTATAGTGAAGGAAAAGCACAGGAGGACTGGAGCATGTTAAAAGGATTTATTGCAGGTTTATTGGTGGCCAATGCCTTTGAACGGGTGGCACATAAATATGTATTACATGGTACCCATCGGCCGGGGCAGCCGCGTCACAGTCCGGTGCCACGCAGTATGCGTTCGCATTGGGAGCATCATCGTGAGGTGCGGAAAAATCAGTTTAATGATGAAAGCTATGTGATTGGCTGGTCGCACTGGCGCAATAAAAACGAGATTATCTCGCTGGCTGCTGCCGCGGGTGTGTTTGGGCTGGTGTTCTTCCCGATTTCCAAAGGCATGATGGCCGGCAGCATGTATAGCGCCCTGAATTATTACTATATTCACCGCCGTGCCCATTTGGAGCCAGAGTGGGCCAGAACAAAAATTCCCTGGCACTATGACCATCATATGAACAGCAATCAGGATGCCAATTGGTGTGTGACCAAGCCCTGGTTTGACTATATTCTGGGCACCCGGGTTATATCTTCACCCGATTTGCAGGAGCAGAATCCGCTCGGGATTGCCTTGCCACAGCCGCTGTCAGCACTGTTAAACCGCGGCGCGGAAAAATTCTTCCCGGCCAAATGGGTCGACCGGAATGAAAAGCCATCCCCAGATCTTGAGCCACTACCTAAAGCCAGTTAATGAGAGGGTTGTTTATCTGCTGAGCAAATTCATCGTTGATTGGCCCAAAGTCAGTATATTCGCGGAACAATAATACTGGATCAATTATGTGATAGAGATCAAATAAAACTGATTGAAAACAACTGCTTTGTAAGCTGTTGTCGTGAATTGTCAATAAAATTGGCGTTGATGGTCAATATCTGTTCAGGGAAGTTTTCTATAGTAAAGAAGCTGAAGATAGCGGCAGAACTTCTGCCTACATCGAAGGTGATTCTGTTGAAATATGTACGTTTTAATGCCAAGCGCTGTAGCAATTCTTGGTTTATAGGGAGTCTTCAGGACTCCTTTTTTTTATCTTCATTTTTTATTTGTTTTGCTTTGCCGCATAAAAAAAGAGTGTATGACTACACTCTTTTTCAGTTCTGAAATTTTTGAGCCAGCGGGCTTAAAGGCGCATTTCAATACCTTGTGCCGCCAAGTATTGCTTGGCTTCCGGAATGGTGTGCTGACCAAAGTGGAAAATTGAGGCCGCCAGAACTGCATCGGCGCCGCCTTGTAAAATTCCGTCTGCCAGATGCTGTAAATTGCCAACACCGCCAGAAGCAATGGTTGGAATATTGACGTGGTCATTAATGGTTCGCATTAGTGCCAGGTCATAACCGGCTTTGGTACCATCGGCATCCATAGAGGTAATTAGCAGTTCACCCGCGCCGTAATCAGCCATTTTCACGGCCCATTCAATTGCATCAATCCCGGTCGGTTTGCGGCCACCGTGGGTGAAAATTTCCCATTTGTTGTCGCCGGTTTTTTTGGCATCAATCGCCACCACAATACATTGTGCGCCAAAACGTTGTGAGGCTTCCTGCACAAATTCCGGATTAAACACCGCAGCCGAGTTAATGCTGACCTTGTCGGCACCGGCATTCAGTAATAAACGGATATCTTCGACCTTACGCACGCCGCCGCCCACAGTCAGTGGAACAAACACGGTTTCTGCCATACGCTCAACGGTACGGTAGGTGGTGTCACGGCCATGATGGGTAGCGGTAATATCTAAAAAGGTGATTTCATCAGCGCCCTGTTCGTTATAACGACGCGCCACTTCAACCGGATCACCTGCATCACGAATATCCAGAAATTGCACACCTTTCACCACGCGGCCGTTATCTACGTCTAGGCAAGGAATAATACGTTTAGCAAGCATAATTTTTTCCAGTCATTTCAGCTGATTATGAAACTCACCCACACAAGCGCTACACCTTGGCAGATGGACACGCTATTCTATCAAACTTATGTAAGATTTTTCGCAGGTTTTCTATGTCGGTTTATACGCCTTTGACTTTAAAGGAAGTTCAGGATTTTGCAGCCCCTTATGGACTTGAGGTGGTCGATCTGATTCCGATTCAAGGCGGTATTCAAAATACCAATTACTTTTTGGTGGCTCAGGACGGTACACACTATGTGTTGACCGTGTTTGAAGACATGGATGAACAGGCAGCCGGTGAACTGGTGCCGGTACTGGAACATTTGGGTGAGGCAGGTTTAGCTGTGGCGGTGCCGCTCAGTTATGCTGGCAAGGCCATCCACTCGATTAAACAGAAACCGGCCCAGATTGCGCCGCGTTTAATCGGCGAGCATCCAATGCCAGCCAGCATCGCTCAGGTGGAAGCCATTGCCGTGGCACAGGCCAAAATGCATGTGGCCTTAAAAGATTTTCCTTTAAAACGCGCTTTTGTCCGCGATCATGCGTACTGGCTGGCGGTATCCCAGGAAATTAAACCCAGCTTGAGCGAGGCCGATAAAGTTCTGCTCAGCAAATTGCTGGGGCTGTATGAAGCGCTTACCGCGATTTATCCGGACCGTCCAAAAGGGTTTATCCATTCCGATTTATTCCGCGACAATACCCTGTTTGAAGGCGATCAGCTGCAGGGCATTCTGGATTTTTATGAGCTGAATCAGGATGAATGGCTGTTTGATATTGCCATTACCTTAAATGACTTCTGTACCGAGTATCCGCAGGTCAGCCTGAATGAAGACAAAGCCATGGCCTTTTTAAAAGCCTATGACCGCATTCGTCCTTTAACCGAAGATGAAAAAGCCTGTCTGGAGCTGTATCTGGCAATGGCTGCTGGCCGTTTCTGGATGATGCGTTTACAGGTGGCACAAAAAAATGCTTTGCAAGGACGCAGCGGTGACGCAATTTTGCAGAAAAATCCGCTCGAGATGCGTAATATGTTGATTGAACGCTTAAAGTTCGTCACAGCTTAAACATAAAGGGTAGGGAAATGCGCGATCAGGGCCGGTTAATTGAATGGTTTGATGACAAGGGCTATGGCTTTATTCAGCCCAATGATCCGGACAAAGACCGCGTATTTTTGCATATCAAGGATTTTGCCCGTCCGGGGCCGCGCCCGATTGTCGGTTGTGCACTGGATTATCAGGTCATTTTAGATGAACGCGGCCGCTATCGGGCCCAGCAGGTGGTGTATTTAAAAGCCTCGCAGGTCAAGCCGCGTGCTGATGTGGTGAGCAAGCCGCGGCAGCGTCCTGCGGCCAAACGTCCGGCCATGCAAATCCTGTGTGTGGCCTATATTCTCGTGCTGGCGGTACTGACCCTGACCGGTTTATTGCACGGCCTGCTGCTGTTATTGATCAGCCTGATGAATGCACTCAGCTATTGGCTGTATGCACAAGACAAGGAAGCGGCCCAACTCGGTCACCGCCGGATTCCGGAACAGAGCCTGCATCTGGTTTCGGCTCTGGGGGGCTGGCCGGCGGCCTGGCTGGCACAGGAAAAAATGCGACATAAAACACAAAAACAACCTTTTCGTAAAATTTATTTTTGTACAATTGGCTTAAATATTCTTTTGATTTTATGGTTTATTTCTCCTTTTAATCTGTTGACGCTCTGAGCATAGCGGGGCGGGGAGTGCAGGACAACAATATGAATACTTCCATTGACCGTGACCCGAATCGTAGTCTGACTTTTATTCTGTACCTTATGTATATCGTGGCGATTTTTAGTGCCGGCTTGCTGGCAATCGTCGCGCTAATCATCAATTATGTAAAACGCGGCGCGGTACGCGGTTCGATTTTTGAAAGCCACTTTACTTGGCAAATTCGCAGCTTCTGGTGGTATCTATTCTGGAATATTGTGGCCTTTGTGCCGTTCTTTTTTATTTTCTTTATTGATGAAGACCCGAACCGCTTTGCCCAGGTCATTTTTGGTGCTTCGGCCTTCTGTCTGGCGGTGATTGGCCTGTCTTGGCTGTGGATTGTCTATCGGGCTATTCGCGGTATTATGCGCCTGAATGATAATGAGCCGATGTATTCTTAAATATCTGAATCATCAGACCGATCTTCCCAAAATTTAGTCCGGAAGATCGCTCGCTGATGGCGTGTGCTGCTGTTTCTGACGCAGAAATTTTGGTTTCCATTCACTGATAATCACGCCCAGCACCACCAGAAAACCACCGACCAAAGCCATAAACGGTAAACGCTCGCCGGCCAGACGGCCAAACAGCGACGCCCATACCGGTTCGCCAGCATAAATAATTGCCGCCTGTGCAGGGCTGACTGCACGCTGTGCCCAGTTCATCACCAGCTGAACCAGTGCACTGGCCAGACCTAAACCGCCCGCCAAGAGCAGCAGCATCCAGGAAAATTGTGGTAGTTGCTGCTCACCGACCAGTGGCATGGCAAGAAAGGCAAACAGGGAGGCGAACAGCAGTTGAATCACCGTGACCCGTTGCAGATTGACCCGTCCGGCAAAATGGCTGATCAGGATAATTTCCAGTGCAATCGCAATGGCGCCGAGCAGGGTAATCAGCTGACCAAAACTCAGCTGTAGCTGCCCCAAACCATTGCCGGTCAGTAAAACCAGCCCGATAAAGGCACAGCTAGCGCCCAGCCAGATCATGATATGCAGCCGTTTCCGGAACAGCAGCCACAGTAAGATCGGCACCAGCGGCACATATAATGCGGTTAAAAATGCCGATTCACTACTGCTAATGGTTTGCAGCCCCACGGTTTGCGTACCATAACCAACGGTCAGGCTGGCCCCAATCAATGCACCGGCCCAGAGTTCTTTGGCTTGCACAGCGCGTAAATGCGGCAGTGAAATCAGCGCGACCGCCAGTGCAGCGGCGGCAAAACGGCAGCCGACAAAAAACATCGGGCTGGCATAATTCAGCGCCAGCTTGACTGCCACAAAGGTACCGCCCCACAGCATGGTAATCATGATCAGAGCCAGTTGCGGCGCTTTGCTGTTAAGTGTAGTTTTAAGGTTCACAGGGGCATCAGACATGGCAGATCAGCGAGTATTCAAAAAAAGACATCAACCCGGTGAGGGCATAAAAAAAGAGGCCCGAAGACCTCTTTCTGATAGCAGCACTTAGAGGGCTTGCTCATCGAGCAGCAATTGCGCTTCACGCAAATTCAGGCTGCCTTCATAAATGGCACGACCGGTAATCGCCCCTAAAATGCCCGGTTGGCCTTTTAAGTTACGGACATCATCCAGATTGGTCACGCCGCCTGAAGCAATCACTGGTAAACCTGAATATTGCGCCAGATTGACAGTCTGCTCGACGTTTACGCCTTGCATCATGCCGTCACGGGCAATATCGGTATACACAATGCTGGAGACACCGGCATCGGCAAAACGTTTGGCCAGATCGGTGGCTTTCACTTCAGTCACGTTGGCCCAGCCATCGGTCGCGACCATGCCATTCATGGCATCAATGCCCACAATGATATGCCCGGCGAATTTTTTGCAGGCTTGTTCGACAAATTCTGGCTCTTGAACGGCTTTGGTGCCAATAATCACAAAAGATACGCCTGCATCGAGGTAATGTTCAATGGTTTCAAACGAGCGAATACCGCCACCAATCTGAATTGGCAGGTCTGGCTGTGCTTTGGCAATGGCCTCGACCACCGGTTTATGGATTGGGGTACCTGCAAAAGCGCCATTTAAGTCGACCAGATGCAAGCGACGCGCACCTTCATTGACCCAATGCTGTGCAGTGGCCACCGGATCATCAGAAAATACGGTATCGTCTTCCATACGACCTTGTTTTAAACGGACACATTTTCCATCTTTCAGGTCAATTGCAGGGATGATCAGCATGCTTTCGCTCCTTGCTTCATCGGTTGAATTTCTTGCCGCCCATCTTAGCAATAAACGAAAATTTTCTAAATGCCATATTTGCATGCAAAAACAAAAACAGCCTGTGCTGTGTCAGGCGGTAAATAGGGAGATCAGGAAAATCGGGCGGCCTGTGTAGCTTGATCTTCAGAGCGGTTTAGGGCGGGGTTTTAGATGGCCGGATTCTGAGTTTGAGCGAGGTATTGGGAATCTGTTTCGGCAACAGGCCCAAACGCAACAATTCTTCAAAGACCAGAACCGGGGCATAGGCATCGGCGGCGGCATATTCCATTTGTGCTGTGCTTAATACCGGATTGGCCCAGTTCGAGGTGCTGAGCCGTTTGCTTTTGGGAAAATAGACCTGAAACAGCAGCGCCATGGCATGTTTTAATCCGACCGGGTTTTTAAAGCCAAAGCTGTGAAAGCATTTGGACAGTTCCAGCACACTGTTCAGTTCTACGCCTTTTTTGCGAAACAGATGGGCATCATTTTTCAGGCCAAAGCCGACTTTAATCTGGTCACGGTTGGCGAAGATTGGCTTAAGAAAGTTCCAGATTTCCTCATTCATCTGAAATAGATAGGCCCGATCTAGTGTGGCCAGCTGAATCAGGTGCGGGCCATCCGACACTTCGCCACTTTTAAAAATCGGTTTGGATTCCGAATCAAAGCCGAGTACCGCTGCAATATTCAGTTCATGCGCATAGTGCTGACATTCGGCCAGCGTTTGAATCAGATGAATTTTAGAGGGTGGCAGACTTTGAAAGCGCGGCAGCTGTTCCAGCTGGCTGGAAGAGGGCATATGGGGTGATGTTGAAGATAAGCTCATGCCATCTTTTCCTTGGGCTGGCGATAAAAATAAGGCCTGAATTGTCAGGCCTTATTTTAAGCAAGCGGGACCTTTTAGGCCAGTACTGCACCAAAAATGGCAAAAGCAAATAGCAGTACCAACAGAATAATATAAATCCAGGCCAGCGCCGCTTCCCAGCCAGCCGTAGCACGTGGTGGACCATAGCTGTTAACACGTTGATCACCCGGGGCGAAAAACAGATACAGCATCAGCAACAGGTTGGCCACTGGAACCAGCATCAGTAACGATAGCCAGCCGGTATGGTTACGGTCATGCAGACGGCGGATGGTGAAAATAAACATCAGATATAACACCCCCAGATAAATCAGTGCGCCCAGCACCAGCGGGGTGAGCGGAATGCCGCCAGCAGGATCAATATTCATCAGCCCGGGAAAGAGCAGGGTCAAAACCAGAAAAACCGGAATCATTAACAGTGCAATCAGGCAGTTCCAGGCCAGATAGGAGAAACGTCCAAAACGCCCCGCCGCGCTGAGTGCCGAATCTTGTGTCGTGATGTGTTGGGTATGAGTGGTGCTATGCATTTTTGAATTACCTGTTTTATTTTTATTGAGTTGTATAAAAAGCAGTCAAATATTACTAAAAATTGCTTAAAAAAGAAAGAAATAAAAAATAGGTGAAAACAAAGCCGGGACGAACCCGGCTTTATACATCTTGCGCAACAGAGGAAGGGTGTTAAATCTTCCAGTCGACAAAGTTCTTTAACAGTTGCAGACCAGCAGTATGGCTTTTTTCCGGGTGGAACTGGGTCGCGAACAGGTTGTCTTTGTGCAGGGCGGTACAGAATTGCAGCCCATAGTCACAGGTCGCTGCCACAATTGTGCTGTCTTTCGGCTCGACATAGAAGCTGTGCACGAAATAGAAACGTGCATCCTGTTCAATGTTGTTCCACATTGGATGGCTCGGGTCAACCTGATGCACCTGGTTCCAGCCCATGTGTGGCACTTTTAGACCTTCAACCTCCGGGAAGCGTTTTACCACCCCTTCAAAAATACCCAGTGCATCGGCACCGCCATTTTCTTCGGAATGTTGCATCAGCGCCTGCATACCCACACAAATGGCCAGTACCGGTTTATTAAACACCGCCTGACGCACGACCTCATCGATCCCGGCTTCATGCATGCCTTGCATACAGTCACGCATGGCACCGACACCCGGAAACACGATTTTATCGGCCTGGGCAATCAGTTTCGGGTCATTGGTGACATCCACCGTAGCACCGACGTGTTCCAAGGCTTTGGCGGCAGAGTGCAAATTCCCCATGCCATAATCAAGAAGGGCAATACGGGTCATTACAGGGTACCTTTGGTCGATGCCACAGTATTGGCAGCACGTGGATCAATTTCACAGGCCATACGCAGTGCGCGCGCAAATGCTTTAAACACACTTTCAATCTGGTGGTGGCTGTTTTTGCCTTTCAGGTTGTCGATGTGTACGGTCATTAGCGAGTGGTTCACAAAGCCCTGGAAGAATTCAGAGAATAAATCGACATCAAAACGGCCAATGGTGGCGCGGGTAAATGGTACATCCATAAACAGGCCTGGACGACCAGATAAATCCACCACGGCACGGCTTAAAGATTCATCGAGTGGGGCATAGAAGTGACCATAACGCTTTAAGCCTTTTTTATCGCCCAGTGCCTGTGCAAAGGCCTGACCCAGGGTAATACCACAGTCTTCTACGGTATGGTGGTCATCAATTTCCAGATCGCCATCACAATGAATATCAATATCAAACAAACCGTGTCGCTTGATTTGATCCATCATATGGTCTAAAAATGGAATACCAGTGTTGAGTGTGCCTTGACCGGTACCGTCGAGGTTTAAACGAACTCGAATTTTGGTTTCGTTAGTGTTTCTTACCACTTCACTGATACGCTCTGTCATGGACACGTTCCTCAAAAAACGTTAAAAATGATGGATGTAAAAATGTTTCGCTGCGACGAAGTCCCAGCATATTAGATTGCTCAGGAGGGTTAATCAATGCCTATTACCGTACATGCTTATACTTCACTGGAAAATGATGAAGTGCGCAGCCAGCTTGAGCGACTGTATGACACCAGTCCAGAGTTTGGTGATGGCCAGGATGCGGTAGAGCAACTCGAGCAACATCTGAACCAGTATACCCTACTTTATACCGCAGAATTTAATACAAAATTAATTGGTGCAATTTGGTGTACCGGGCAGGGCGAAAGTAGGACCCTGGAATATATTGTGGTGCATCCGGCCAATCGTGGTCGCGGTGTGGCCGAGCGTCTGGTCAGTGAAGTCTGCCGCATGGAAGAAGCCAAAGGCGTGAATCAGTTTGAACCGGGCTGTGGCGCAATTCACCGCTGTCTGGCACATCTGGACAAGCTCTAAGCGAGTTAAAATGAAATTCAAGAGAGGCTAATCGCCTCTCTTTTTTTATCTGCTGGCCTGCAAATGGCTGGAATCGCGGGCGTTTCACTTAAAAAATAAGCAGACAGTGTACAAAATGCTGTAAAAGTAAACAAATGCTTGAATTTATGCAAAAGCTGCTTGACGGCACCGGATGGAGATTGTTTAATACGCGTCATCGGCGTGATAGCTCAGTTGGTAGAGCAACGGATTGAAAATCCGTGTGTCCCCAGTTCGATCCTGGGTCTCGCCACCATATTTAAACGTTTTCAATCCCTGATCCCATCAGGGATTTTTTTTTGGGTAAAAAATACTCGATTAAATAAAAATGTCATGATTTATATTGACTAATTTCCCCAGATGCGGCTTAATACACGGCATCGGCGTGATAGCTCAGTTGGTAGAGCAACGGATTGAAAATCCGTGTGTCCCCAGTTCGATCCTGGGTCTCGCCACCATATTCAAAAATCCCCTGCATTGCAGGGGATTTTTTTATGGCATTTAAAAATGGCAGCATGATCTTTCATCTTTCATCTTTCATCTTTCATCTTTCATCTTTCATCTTTCATCTTTCATCTTTCATCTTTCATCTTTCATCTTTCATCGTTCATCGTTCATCGTTCATCTTCAAGATTCACTGGGTCTGATCAGATCGGGAACACAGTTACGCTAATAACAGCTCAATAACACGAATCCTGCTGAATAAGATTGCATTCTGGCGCTTAATAGAGAGACATGTTTCATTACTGTTCAGGAGGCCGTGTATGACGCGCTTTCAGATGTTCTCCTCGACTGTAATGATTATGCTGGGAATCGGCTCAACGTCGGTCTGGGCGCAACCCGAGCGTCTAGCAACGCTTCAGGTCATGGCAGAACCTGAACTACGTCAGGAAGTGGGCTTTATTCCGTATCAGGAAGATCGTGCAAAGCGTAAGGCATTACAGCACCGGATCATGTAAATTCAGCAGGACACTCAAAACCGGGTCATTGACCCGGACCCGCCTGTTCTCATTACCATGCCGGCCAAAGAACCGGTCAATATGGATCACCTTTCTCCCGCGTTGCAGCAGCATATTCTGGCGATTGCCGCCGGTCTGCAGTCGGATAACCCGCTACGTGGCCTGGAAACCCTGCTGGCGCCATTTCGTGGCCCGGATGGACAGATCCAGCTTGATTTACCCAATGTTTCGTTAGGCGTGGTCGATTATGAGATGAATCTGGGCAATAGCTTGTTCCCCGATATTAGCTCACAGTTACGCAACCCGACCCGATAATAGATGACGTGACAGGGGAAACTGTCCAGCCATAAAAAAACGCTCCAGAGGAGCGTTTTTTTAGATCTGATTCAGGCCGAGATTAAGCCGTTTTTACCGCTGCTTCTTGGGCCAGCATGTGACCATTTTCTTCGAAGTTGCTGTGCCAAGCCAACGCTTCACGTAACAGGTGAGGAGTGTGGCCGCCTTTTGCACATGCGCGGTCGAAGTAGTCGTTTAATGCATCACGGTACATTGGGTGTGCACAGTTGTCGATAATCGCACGAGCGCGCTCACGCGGTGCCAGACCACGAAGATCGGCAAGACCCTGTTCAGTCACCAGAATGTCAACGTCGTGTTCTGCATGGTCAATGTGTGATGCAAATGGAACAACAGATGAAATGTCGCCACCTTTGGCAATAGACTTGGTCACGAAGATGGCCAGGTGTGCGTTACGCGCGAAGTCACCTGAACCACCAATACCGTTCATCATTTTGGTGCCGCATACGTGAGTGGAGTTCACGTTACCGTAGATATCGAATTCAAGCGCAGTGTTGATGCCGATAATACCTAAACGACGTACCAGTTCAGGGTGGTTTGAAATTTCTTGTGGACGCAGAACCAGTTTATCTTTGTACTGTTCCAGGTTGTTAAATACTTTCTCGCCGTATTTCGCAGACAGGGTAATAGATGAACCTGAAGCGAACTTCATTTTACCGGCATCAATCAGTTCGAAAGTACAGTCTTGCAGTACTTCTGAGTACATGATCAGGTCTTCGAAGTTTGATTCTTTCAAGCCGGTCAATACTGCGTTAGCGATTGAACCAATACCTGCTTGTAAAGGACCGAGGTTTTTCGGTAAACGGTCTTCAGCTACTTCTTTTTCAAAGAATGCGATCAAGTGGTTGGCAATTGATTGAGTCTCGTCATCTGGTGCAGTGACAGTTGATGGAGAGTCATGTAATTCGCTGTTAAATACGATACCAACGATTTTTGCAGGATCGATGTTAATCGCTTGAGTACCGATACGCTCGTCAACTTTGGTCAACGGAATTGGTTGACGGGTAGGACGATAGGTCGGGATATAAATGTCGTGTAAGCCTTCAAACGCCGGGCTTAAGTTGGTGTTAATTTCAACAATGACTTTTTCAGCAAAAATTGCAAAGCTTGCAGAGTTACCTACAGAAGTGGTTGGCACGATGCCGCCATCTTCAGTAATTGCAACGGCTTCAATTACCGCTACATCTGGCTTTTTCAGCTGCTGGTTACGCATTTGTTCAACTGTTTCAGACAAGTGCTGATCGATGAACATGACTTCGCCTTTGTTGATGGCTTTACGTAAAGTGTTATCCACTTGGAAAGGCAGACGACGTGCCAGTACACCGGCTTCAGTCAGTTGTTTGTCGAGATCGTTCCCTAAGCTCGCACCAGTAATTAATGTAATTTTTAGAGGATTCGCTTGTGCTTGTTTCACTAAAGCCAAAGGAACAGCTTTCGCTTCACCGGCACGTGTAAAGCCACTCATACCAACAGTCATACCGTCTTGGATGAATTGAGCAGCTTGCTCCGCACTCATAACCTTGTCATGTAGGGAAGCTAAACGGATGCGATCTAGGGACATGGTTTACTCTCGTTTGAAAAATCAGAACTGATGGCGATTGTACCCATCAAAAAAGCCATTTTGCATACCTGTTAGGCTAAGGTCTAATTTTTTCAAAAAATGCAGGTATAAATATATTTGATGATTTTTATCTTGTTGAAAATTCAACAATAAAAATTAAAAGCCAAATCTTCACCAGGAACTGGTTGATCAATGTTTAAGCATGATTTAGAAATGTTCTGTAATACTTTGCTTAATTTTTTCCAGGGTGCTGCTGTTGTTTTTTTCATCATCTGGCTGTTCGGGCAGCGGTAAAGAGATGATGACTTCCAGTCCACCGTGCTCGCGATTGCGAATAATCAGCTCGCCTTGGTGAATATCGACAATCCGTTTCACAATGGCCAGACCTAAACCGCTACCTTGGACGGTACGTGCGGCATTCCCACGCACAAAAGGCTGCATTAAAGATTCAATCTGATCTTCAGGAATGCCTTCACCATGATCGGCCACACTAATGCAGATAAATTGTTCCTGCACTTTGGCAGACAGCTCAATCGGTTCAGTGCCATAACGCTTGGCATTGTTAATCAGGTTGCCAATCAAGCGTTTCAGCGACAGGCTGCGTGCCTGCAGAATTGGTAATTCTTCCGGGCTAAAGCGAATGTCCAGCGGTTTAAACTGGATCACCAGTTCCTGTAACAAGGCATTTAAATCGGTATCTTGCAGTTCTTCATCCGAGCCATCACGCATATAGGAAATGAACTGGTCCAAAATGGCGTCCATATCTTCGACATCGTAAATCAGGCCTTCTTTTAAAAAGTCTTCATCCGGCATCATTTCTGCACTCAGGCGAATCCGGGTCAGAGGCGTGCGCAGGTCATGCGAAATTCCGGCCAGCATAATCCGGCGGTCACGCTCGGTCTGTTCCAGGGTAAAAATCATCTGGTTAAAAGCCTGATTCACCTGACGGATTTCTAGCGGCCCGTGGTTGGTTTCCAGATAAGGCGCTTTGCCGGTTTGACTATAGGTGTTGGCCGCTTCCTGCAAACGGCGTAATGGCCGGTTCAGCTGACGCACTAGGGTCAGAATAATAATGGCAGACAGCAGTGGAATGCCGAGCAGCCAGCCAAACACCAGTTCCGGACTGTAGTTGGCATAGGTTTTTAATGGTTCACGGACCCAGTGGCCGTTCATTTCCGGCGTTTGAATCCAGATGCGTGGGCTGGGCTTGAACTGGAAATACACGGTTACATCATCGGCTTTGAGTTCATTGGCCAGTTTTTTCTCAATTTGTCGGGTAAAGAACTCGGCAATAACCTTGTCGCGGACATTTGGATATTCCTTGGGATCGGTAATGTATTCAATCCCGACCCGGTTTTTTAGCCAGGCATCGACATCGACTTCGGCATCATTATGGAAAATCCGTAATTCCGGATTGTTCAGAATTTCCAGTTCAACTGCCAGATAACGGGCATGTTGCTGGATTTCCGGCAGATACAGGGTGCGCCAAAAGAACCACAGGGACATAAACAGACTGAAAATCACCACAAACAACACCAGCACGGTGGTCCGCATGGCAGCCGAGCGCGGTTTGATTTTATCCAGAAAGCGTTCCCACGGCGTGCGTTTGCGTTCTGAATAGGTTTCAAAGTCGGTAAAGTCTTGTGGATCGATGGGGTCGAGTTTCACAATGAGTCCTTTTTAAAAAGGGAAAGTTCTCCCCCAAAATTGGATACGCGTTAGGTCATCCGCAACTGTTTGAGGCAGGACTCAAGTAAATTACTTATGTTTCTGCGAAATATTGGTTGAAATGACGGAATTTGCCGAGTTTTGCGGATGACAATGGTTTTGCTTACTTTTGCCGAAACAAAAGTAAGGCGAACCGCAGGTTGTATCCCATCAGTGGGGAATAGACCGTAAGACTCCGTCATAGATTCGATGAGTGAGCTTTATTCCGCACCATCTGGAACAAAGACATAACCCACACCCCACACCGTTTGAATATAACGCGCACGTGCCGGGTTTTCTTCAATCAGGCGACGTAAACGAGACACTTGCACATCAATCGAACGTTCCATTGCACCCCATTCACGGCCACGCGCCAGATTCATAAGCTTGTCGCGGGTCAGCGGTTCACGAGGATGTTGTACCAGCGCTTTTAACACTGCGAACTCGCCTGTAGTTAAAGTCACGACTTGACCTTCACGGGTCAGGGTACGGGTCGAAAGATCTAGCGCCCACGGTCCAAAGCTGACCACTTCCATCTGCTGGCTTGGTGCGCCTGGGACTTCACGTACCTGACGGCGTAATACGGCACGAATACGCGCTAACAGTTCGTTCGGGTTAAACGGTTTTGGCAGATAGTCATCGGCACCTGCTTCAAGGCCGGCAATACGGTCTGAGTCGCTGCCGCGTGCGGTCAGCATGATAATTGGCGTATCAATACTGGACTGGCGTAAACGGCGGCAAATGCTCAGGCCATCTTCAACCGGCAGCATGAAATCGAGCACGATCAGGGAAAACAGCTCGCGTTGTAACAGGCGATCCATTTGCGTAGCATCATGGGCAGTTTTGACCACGAAACCTTTATCTTCCAGAAAACGCTGTAACAGCGTACGCAAACGCACATCATCATCGACAACGAGAATGCGTTCAACGCGGTCAGTTTCGGTATGTACGGCATCTGTATTTTCAGCAGGTACAACTAAACTCATGATGTGCTCCTTTATTCTTTATTGTGGTCGTATGCAAAGCTTTCACTGACTTTGAGTATACGATTCATCTGTATGCCTTGACTATGCTCTAAAGCAACAAATATTGCAGTTAAAATCAAGACATAGATACCAAATATATACATCTATGATAGAAGATAAATCCCACAATTTGGGGAAGAAAAGGCCCTGAAATGATGAATTTACCACAAAAATGTGAAATATCTGCGAATTGGCAAGAATCGCCATCTGTAAATTTCATAAAACAATTGTGGATTTTATGGGCCTGGTCTTTATAATCATGCCATTTAGTACTTATCCTTGTGGGATCAAACACGATGACTGACTTAGTTCAGCAGTTGGCAAAAGAACTTGCCGTACGTCCAAATCAGGTAGAAGCTGCCATCAAACTCATTGATGAAGGTGCCAGTGTTCCTTTTATTGCACGTTACCGTAAAGAAGTAACGCAGGGCTTAGACGATACGCAACTTCGCCAGCTCGATACACGTTTAGCGTATTTGCGTGATTTGTTTGAACGCCGTGAAAAAGTGATTGAATCACTAAAAGAACAAAATAAATTATCTGATGATTTATTGGCACGTGTGAATGCGGCTGAAACTAAAAATGCCTTAGAAGAAATTTACGCGCCGTACCGTCCAAAACGTACCAGCAAATCTTTTAAAGCCAAAGAAGCCGGCTTGGGTCCAATCGCAGAGAAAATCTTTGCAGAAGCGATTGATCCAGTAGAAGCGCTTGCCGGCTTTAGCCATGAAGATTATCCAGACCTGGAAAGCCAGCTCGATGCCATTCAGCACATTTTAATTGATGACTGGGCGCAAAATATTGCACTCACCACAGAACTGAAAGCAACCTTCGCCAAAACCGCCGTGCTGAAAAGTCTGGTGGCCAGTGATGAGAAAAAAGAAGTTGGTAAAAAATTCCGTGATTACTTCGATTTCTCTGAAAGCCTGAACAAAGTACCATCGCACCGTTTGCTGGCCATGCTGCGCGGCCGTCAGGAAAACGTGCTGGGCTTAAAAGTTGATGGTGAAGATGAAGCGCCACTGGCACGTATTGAAACCGAATACAACTTAGATACCGTGCAGCCACAAGCGCGTCAGGACTATTTGAAGCAGACCGCAAAACTGTTCTGGCTGGGTAAAGTCCGTCCGACCATCGAGCATTCATTGCTGACAGAAAAACGTCTGGCGGCTGAAGCAGAAGCAATGCAGGTGTTTGCTGAAAATCTCCGTCATCTGCTGCTGTCTGCACCTGCTGGCGCACGTACGACGCTGGGCGTTGACCCGGGCATCCGTACCGGTGTGAAACTGGCGGTAGTGAATGAATCAGGCGATGTATTGGCGCACAGCACTATTTATCCATTTGCACCAAAAGATGATAAGGCAGGTTCATTAACGGAACTGGCGCGTCTTTGCCGTGAATTTAACGTCGATTTAATCGCGATTGGTAACGGTACCGCAAGCCGTGAAACTGAAGCGCTAGTGGCTGAAATGATGGCCGCGAATTCTGACCTGAAACTGACCCGTGTATCAGTGTCTGAAGCAGGTGCTTCGGTTTATTCAGCTTCTGAACTGGCTTCACAAGAACTTCCAGAACTGGATGTGTCGATTCGCGGTGCAGTATCCATTGCCCGTCGTTTACAAGATCCATTGGCAGAGCTGGTGAAAATTGATCCGAAATCAATTGGTGTGGGTCAGTATCAACACGATGTGAACCAGACTGGTTTGGCCAAAACCCTGGAAGCAGTGGTGGAAGACTGTGTGAACTCGGTAGGTGTGGATGTGAATACGGCATCTGCAGCAATTCTGGGTTATATCGCCGGTCTGAACAAATCTATTGCTCAGCAAATCGTGGACTTCCGTAAGGAAAATGGCCGTTTTGATAATCGTCAGGCCCTGAAAAAAGTGCCACGTTTAGGTGAGCGTACTTTTGAACAGGCGGCAGGTTTCTTGCGTATTCAAAATGGTTCTGAGCCACTTGATGCCTCTGCGGTGCACCCGGAATCGTATGCGCTGGTGTCTAAAATTGTCGAAGCCAAAGCGACCACAGTCAAAGATATTATTGGCAATACTGAAATTATCCGTCAGGTCAATGCAGAAGAATTTGTAGACGACCAGTTTGGTTTACCAACCATTCAGGACGTGCTGAGCGAACTTGAAAAGCCGGGCCGTGACCCGCGTCCGGAATTCCGTACCGCTAAATTCCGTGATGATATTACCGAAGTATCACAATTGTCTGAAGGCATGCAGCTAGAAGGTGTGGTCACCAATGTCACCAACTTCGGTGCCTTTGTGGATGTCGGTGTGCATCAGGACGGTTTAATCCATATTTCTGAACTGGCCAATGAATTCGTGTCTGATCCGCATAAAGTGGTGAAACCGGGTCAAATTGTTCAGGTGCGTGTTTTAACGGTAGATGTTGAGCGTAACCGTGTGAACCTGTCGATGCGTCCGGAAGGTGCTGCTGCAGCGAAAGCGCCACGTCAGCCACGCCGTGACCAAAATGAACAGCGTACTGAACGTAAGCCGCAGGGTAAACGTCCGCAACAGGCGCGTCCGCAGGGTGATCGTCCTCAGGGCAAAAAGCCGCAAGCGGCAAAACCACAAGACAATAAGATTGGTGGTTTAGGTGCATTGTTATTGCAAGCCGGGATTAAAGGTTCGAAGTAATCTTTAGCTCTGAAAAAACCTCCCAATTGGGTAATGCCAGTCAGTTAAGAGATTGACTGGCTTTTTCTTGGGTATTTTTGAGGTTTTCCTTTTACAATCCTTGGATAACTCCTCACTCTTCTCTCAGGTATAACATACCGATTAGATTTCTCCATTAAACTTTCCAGATGTTTGGGTAGATTACCTGCAGAAGCCAAAGAGTCGAATCTGAGTAAATTAAGAAGGGCAATAGATGCAATATGAAAACTGATCCTCAACGGGCTTACTTTGGCACGTTGAGCCATATATTTCATTTGTCTTCTTAGAACATTATAAGCAATCAAGACACCCCATAATTCTTGATAAATTAAGTCTGGCTGTTTGCTCCTTAAGTGCTTACCTTCCTGTAAATTGCTTTTAATTTCTCGGTAACACATTTCAATTTCCCAACGCTGAGCATATAACTTTGCCAAGGCTATAAGTGGGTATGTCTTTGAATCTAATAATGAAGTAATGTAACGGCGGATTTTTCCTGCCTGTTCAACTTCAATTAAACGTGCTTCCCAGTAATCTCCTAATGCTGGATTAAGTTTTTTGGCTCTTGCTGATATTGGCATCCTGATATGAAAATCATGTGGGGAATTCCGTTTAATTATGTCATAACGTAAATTATCTTTAGCTCGCATAAGCCAATGGCTTGATTCTCCACGTGTTTGCCAGCCTATTAAAAAATCAGCAGAGAAATAAGCTCGATCAAACAAAGTAATACTTTGTGCTGGAGGAGATAATTGATTTGCTAATGTGAGTTCACCTTGATCCATACTGCCTATTTGGGCATCTATGATTTCATGAGTATTGGTATTCACTAGACACGTGGCTCTAACTTGTGGGTAAGGTGCTACAGCAGTTTTACCTTTAGATGAGCCAAAATGATTAAAATTCTCCTTGGTCAGTGGCATAGACCAAACCACCCCGTCAACAGCACATACATTAAGACCTTGAAAGCTTGAATATTGTTGTTGTGATTCATCAAACCATGCTTGGCTGATTAAGGAGAATAAGGCAGCTAAGGGTTCTCGACCTAAACGTTGTCGAGCTTGGACAGCTGCACTAGGAACACAATAATCTGTTGTACCAAACACGAGTTTTAATTGTTCTACCACATAGCTGATGGGTTGATTGCGAAACAAGGCAAGCCCAAGAACAAGCCAAACCACGTGCTCAGCAGGTAATTTTCTCCTTCTGATCGATGCCTTACCTGTTTGATGCAGAGATGTTTCAATCCAATTTAAGTCAATAAGTTCACAAAAATGGCTAAGTGATGGGAGAGCATGTTCAAGAGTGGATTCTAAATGTTCAGATAAAGACATAAAAAAATGAGCGTATTTACATACACTCATTTTTACTACATTTTACTAAAATTTGCTTAACTGACTGGCATTACCCAATTGGGAGGTTTTTTTATTGCCCTATTTAATTGACCATCGGCACAATCCAGCTACATAAAATCAGCATAATACCCAAATGCCCCAGCTTGCGGGTAAAACTCACCAGTGGCGTAGGCGGCTGTTCCAGCTGTTTGGCATATTCCTGCAAACTCAGCTTATTGGCAGCTTTACTGGAAAATAAAAACACACCTAAATCAATACAGATCAGAATCGTGCCCACATCGGCAATCAATTCCATCAGCTCATAATCCTGATGATATAGCGCCATCGCCACCTGATAGCCCAGAAACAGGGCAAAGGCAAAACACCCATATTGCAGAATAAGGGAAAAGGTCCGCATAGTCTTACTTTAACTGTTCAAAATGAGGGGTTTTATAACATAAAAAGACCTGTCATTAGACAGGTCTTTAAAAAGGATTATTTTACCAGTGTTCACCCGGGAACAAACGGGCATACGCTTTTTGTACCCAGTTCAGCTTTTGTGGCTGACCCACCGAAGCCGATGAACTTGGGAACAGGTTATAACCAATCGACATCAGCTTGTTGTTAATATCCGGTGCAATCGCATAAGTAATTGAAGCCAAACGGCCTAAATGTGTGGCAATTTTCTTCGGACGTTTCACAATGGCATAGCAGATTAAATCGGCCGCCTGTCCCGGTGAAAGGGTAGGAACATATTTATACATCTTGGTCGGTGCGATCATTGGAGTGCGCACCAGCGGCATATAAATGGAGGTAATTGCAATATTGTGTGAATGTACTTCGGCCGATAGACAGCGGCTAAAAGCATCCAATGCGGCTTTAGAGGCAACATAAGCCGAGAAACGGGTCGCGTTGGCCAATACGCCAATCGAGCTGATGTTAATAATCTGGCCGCTACGACGTACCATCATTTGTGGCAGGATATTCATCACCAGACGCACGGCACCAAAATAATTCAGCTGCATGGTGCGTTCAAAATCGTGGAAACGGTCCAAAGATTCATGCACGGCACGACGGATTGAACGTCCGGCATTGTTAACCAAAATATCAATATGATCGACAGACGCTAAAATATCTTTTGAAGTCTGGTCAATGGCTTCCCAATCGTTTAAGTCACATGGGAAAATAGATGCTTTGCCGCCTTTGGCTTCAATCTCTGCTTTGACCTGCTCCAGGGTTTCCTGGGTACGTGCCACCAGCAGCACATGCGCTCCCGCCTCTGCCAGACGATAAGCGGTGTTCAGTCCGATACCACTGGATGCACCGGTAATCAGTACGGTTTTTCCATTTACTTTTTTCTTGAAAAGTTTCTCTAGTTTTGCCTTCACACTCGTATCCCTGCTTGATTAAAAGATCAGACTCAATGGTCTTTGTTATTTGAATTTTTGCGCCCAATCTCATTGGTTCGGGCTGTTATGATGGGCATTATAATAACCGAAGTTTAAAAAAAAGCTATAAAATAAGTGCTTGAAATTGAAAGTTATTTTAGAGTAATTGCTCTAATGGGGTGTTTTGGTGGATTGGTAAATTCTGCTTAAAATTTTTCGACAAAGCAAGTCCTTGTTTCTATGTTTAAAAAGCAAAAAGTCTGCCATTGCAGCGCAAAAGCAGACCGTTTGTCGTGAAATTGCAATAATTAGACGCTAGCCAGTGCCTGCTCCAGATCAGCAATCAAATCATCAATATGTTCAATGCCAATCGACAGGCGCACCATATCTTCACTTACCCCCGCCGCTTTCAGCTCTTCATCATTTAATTGTCGATGCGTTGTTGTAGCCGGGTGGCAGGCCAGACTCTTGGCATCGCCAATATTGACTAAACGGGTAAACAGTTGCAGCGCATCAATAAAGCGGGTGCCGCCTTCACGGCCATCTTGCACACCAAAGGATAGAATCGCAGACGGTTTGCCTTTAACATATTTTTGCGCCAGCGCATGTTGTGGATGATCTTTTAAGCCGGCGTAATTGACCCATTTCACTTTAGGGTGCTGCTGCAAATAATCCGCCACTTTTTGGGCATTTTCGGTATGACGTTCCATGCGCAGGCTTAAGGTTTCCAGTCCTTGTAGAATCAGGAAAACATTATGTGGGCTAATCGCTGCACCAGTATTGCGTAGCGGCACCACGCGGGCGCGGGCAATAAAGGCCGCTTCGCCCAAGGCTTCGACATAATTCACCCCGTGATAGCTTGGGTCAGGGGTATTTAGAGATTTAAAACGTTCAGGATATTTGCCCCACGGGAATTTACCGCTATCGACAATAATTCCACCAATCGAAGTGCCATGACCGCCAATATATTTGGTCAGCGAATGCACCACAATATCGGCACCAAAATCAAAGGATTTTTGCAGCACCGGTGTGGCCACCGTGTTATCCACCACCACCGGAATGCCATATTCATGCGCAATTTGGGAGATGGCTTCTAAATCAATAATATTGCCGAGCGGATTACCAATGGATTCCACAAAAACCAGTTTGGTTTTGTCATCAATTAGTTCGCGTAAGGCTTCCGGGTTCTGATAATCAAAGAAACGGACTTCGACGCCCTGTTTGGGCAACGTATGTGCGAACAGGTTGTAGGTACCGCCATACAGGGTTGAAACCGATGCAATATTATCGCCGGCTTCGGCCAGAGTCTGAATGGTATAGGTAATTGCCGCCATCCCCGATGCGAGTGCCAGCGCACCAATCCCGCCTTCGAGCGCTGCCACGCGTTGTTCCAGCACTGCCGTGGTCGGGTTCATGATACGGGTATAAATATTGCCTTGTACTTTTAAATCGAACAGATCGGCACCGTGCTGGGTATTGTCAAAGGCATAAGAGGTGGTCTGGTAAATGGGTACTGCCACAGCTTTGGTGGTCGGTTCAGGGGTGTAGCCAGCATGAATGGCCAAAGTTTCAGCTTTATACGTCATTTTTCGTTCATCTTTCGTGAGTTATATTTTGATCAAGTGTAGCAGGTCTATTTATGAAATAAAGAGGGAAATATCTGCAATAATTATCTTTAAATTTCATAAAGACGCCCTCATTTTAAAATTTCAACGGCGGATAAGGCTGCAATGTATGCCTGAATTTTGGGCACTTTAAAGAGTTGTAACAAAGCGTGGAAGATGAGGCCGATCCCTTATCTTTTTCTGGCTTTCAGGTATAATAGCCGATTATTTTTTCGCTCATTTGAGTAGGGGTGGCGGTTTTGCCCCCGAAATTGGTTTTTCTATTGAGGAGTCCTACGTGGCCCAATATATTTATACGATGAACCGAGTGTCGAAGATGGTTCCGCCGAAGCGCGAAATCTTAAAAGACATCTCTTTATCATTTTTCCCAGGCGCAAAAATTGGTGTGCTTGGTCTAAACGGTGCAGGTAAATCGACCTTGCTTCGTATTATGGCGGGCGTAGATAAAGATTTCTCTGGTGAAGCACGTGCACAGCCAGGAATTAAAATCGGCTACCTTGAGCAAGAACCACCGCTCGATCCAACCAAAGACGTTCGTGGTAACGTAGAAGATGGCGTACGTGAAGCGCTTGATGCATTGGCGCGTCTGGACGAAGTATTCGCTGAATATGCAGCTGAAGATGCAGACTTTGATGCGCTTGCAAAAGAGCAGGAAAAGCTGGAAGCCATTATTCAGACTTGGGATGCGCACAACCTGAATAACCAGCTGGAGCAAGCCGCAGCGGCATTAAACCTGCCAGCATGGGATGCAGATGTGACTAAGCTTTCAGGTGGTGAGCGCCGTCGTGTGGCACTGTGCCGTTTGCTATTGTCTAAACCAGACATGCTGCTGCTGGACGAACCGACGAACCATTTAGATGCTTCATCTGTAGCCTGGTTAGAACGTTTCTTAAAAGACTTCCCGGGCACCATCGTGGCGATTACGCACGACCGTTACTTCCTTGATAACGTTGCCGAGTGGATTCTGGAGCTTGACCGCGGACATGGTATTCCATATCAAGGCAACTATTCGTCTTGGTTAGAGCAAAAGAACGCGCGTTTAGAGCAAGAGCAGAAGCAGGAAGAATCTTTTGCGAAGGCATTGAAAAAAGAACTTGAATGGGTTCGTTCAAATGCTAAAGGTCAGCAAAAGAAAAACAAAGCGCGTATGGAGCGTTTTGAAGAGCTGAACTCACGCGAATTCCAGCAGCGTAACGAAACTTCTGAAATCTACATTCCACCTGGTCCACGTTTGGGTAACAAGGTGGTTGAGGTTGAAGGCATCAGCAAGTCATTTGGTGATCGTACCCTGTATAAAGATTTAACCTTCACTGTACCACCTGCAGCAATTGTCGGTATTGTGGGTGAGAACGGTGCAGGTAAAACCACACTGTTTCGTATGATGACTGGTGAAGAGCAGCCAGATACCGGTACGGTAACACTGGGTGAATCGGTTAAAGTCGCTTACGTGGGTCAGATTCGTGACACGCTAGATGACAACAAAACCGTGTGGGAAGAAGTGTCTGGCGGTTTAGACATCTTACGTATTGGTGAATACGAAATTGCGTCACGTGCTTATATTGGTCGCTTTAACTTTAAAGGCCAAGATCAGCAAAAACGTGTTGGTCAATTGTCAGGTGGTGAGCGTAACCGTTTACAACTGGCAAAAATCCTGCAAATGGGCGCTAACGTCATCCTGCTCGATGAACCGTCAAACGACCTGGACATCGAAACTTTACGTGCGCTTGAAGATGCAATTCTGGTCTTCCCGGGTACCGTGATGGTGATCTCGCATGACCGTTGGTTCCTGGACCGTATTGCAACGCACATCTTGTCATTCGAAGGTGAAACCCCTGAATTCTTCACTGGTAACTATGCGGAGTTCGAAGAATACCGTCGTAAACGTGATGGTGATGACCTGATTACCAAGCGTCAGAAATATCGCAAAATTGGTGGTTAATCCCATCTAAATAAAAAACCAGCCTTCTGATCTGACCCCAAAAAGTTGGACGGTTTGATTAAGCAGCTTTTAAGGACTGAGTTCTGTATTCTACAGGACTCAGTCCTTTTAATTTAACCTTGATTCGTTCATGGTTGTAATAATGAATATATTCTTTCACGGTCTGTTCCAACTCTTCAACTGAATTAAATTCCTCACCATAGAAACATTCTGATTTAAGTATTCCAAAGAAGCTTTCCATTGAAGCGTTGTCCAGACAGTTACCTTTACGCGACATACTTTGAATAAGCCCGTGCTGTTGAAGCTGTTGCTGATAAAATCTCATTTGATATTGCCAGCCCTGATCTGAATGAATAATTGGCTTATCATTCGAGCTGAGCTTGGCGATAGCATCTTTCAACATATCTTTAACTAAACCAAACAGTGGTCTACGTTGGAGCTGAAACGCAATGATTTCACCATTAAACAAATCCATGATGGGTGACAGATAAAGTTTTTCACCGCGTACATTAAATTCAGTTACATCTGTTACCCACTTCTGATTGGGCTTGTCTGCCTTGAATTGACGCTGCAACACATTCTTAGCAATTTTACCAATTTGCCCTTTATAAGAGCGATACTTTACAGCTCTAATACATGATCTGAGCTGCATGGACTGCATCAAGCGTTGAACACACTTATGGTTAATGGTAAACCCCAAATTCTTCAAGGCAAGTGTAATCCTGCGATACCCGTATCGTCCCTTATGTTTATGATATATCGCCTTAATTTGCTGTTTAAGGTCACTATATTTATCTTCACGCTTTGATTGCTGCTCATGATAAAAGTAAGTGCTTCGAGCCATTCCCGATGTACGTAACAAGTGCCTTAATTGATAGCTTTGCCTTAATTCAGATATGAATCTTGCAGCCGTTGCTGTTCGGCTTTTTCCTGTTCTTTGCGCTTCTGAATCAAGGCTCTCCGCTTTTTTAGATAAGCGACCTCTGCCCGTAGATACGCCAATTCCTCAAGTAACTGTTCTTGAGTTTTATTTCGATCTTCTTGTGAGGTTTTAATTCTAGGTCGCTGTGGCTTTGGCATCTGTTTGGGTCGTCCTTTGGGCTTAGATTTTAAGCCATCTATACCGTGTGCCTGATATTTGCGCAACCATGTAGAAAGAGTTCCAACTTCTTTTAATTTAAAAAATCTTAAAGCATCGATAAGTGACAAGCCATCATTCAATATTTTAAGAACAACTTTAAGTTTGAACTCTGTAGAGTAGGTTATGCGATGAGATTGAGGTTTCAAGCCGTCTTCGCCAAGAGTCTGGTATATAGCAACCCATTGTCGAATAGTAGCTCTGTCTAATTTATATTTATTAGCTGTTTTTCTAAACCCATCATCATTTTTATTTGATAAATAATTTTGAACAACTTCAAGTTTAAACTGTTGAGAATATTTAGCCATAGAAAAGCACCCTTCAAATTGGACTAAGAGTGTCCAACTTTCGGGGTGCAGATCACTTCGGGCTGGTTTTTTTATGTAGTTTGAACAAAACTAAGAGCGCATTCTCGCTCTTTTAAGGGCGAGTTAGCTCTTTTTTAATGACATGGACTTTTTAGCATTTTTTTCTGACGTTGGTGTTCTTTGTTCTTCAATGTATTTTTTCACTACATCCAAACTTGCGCCACCACAGGATACAGCGCAGTAACTAGGCGACCAAAAGTGATTGCCCCATAGTTTTTCCTTAACTTCATCCCAAAATGAACGCCTTAAAACATAAGAACTTTTCCCTTTCAGTTTTCCAACTAGGTTGGAAACTGAGTGCTTTGGATGAACACTTACAAGCAGGTGGATGTGATCATCTTCACCATTAAACTCAATAAGCTCACAATCCATTTGCAAACAGGTTTCTTCCATAATCTCTTTTAGGGAGGAAAGCATGTCTTTTGTTAATACATCTCTTCTGTATTTCGTAACAAATACTAAGTGAACAATGTTTTTATAAATGCATGATCTACCTGTTCTCCACTCGTACATCTTATCCTCATACTAGATTTACTTTAACCTTATTTTAAGCTAAAATAACCTCAACACCTAGAGGTTTTTCAATTGCTAACAGGCATCCAATTAAGAGCATACCCAACACAACATCAAAAGCTGATTTTAAGTCAGTGGATGGGTTGTGCTCGTTTCGTTTGGAATGCCAAATGCGATGAGGATAAATACTTTCGAGGATTTGCCCGTAAGTTTGCAACTTTTGATCACTATTATGAAACCCAAGATCAAAAATACGCTCACTTTAAATCAGATGAGATTAGTTCATGGCTTGCAAACTGCCCTAGTACAATACAAAAGAACTCAACCGTTAATTGGTACAACACACTCAAAAAATCTATTAAAGGTTTATGTGGGCGACCAAAACGTAAAAAGAAGACAGATAAAGGTTCGATTCATTTAACCTCTGATTTATTCGAGTTTCGCACGGAAAGAAATAAGCGCAAGCTATATATCGGTGGTAAAAAATTTAATATAGGCTCATTAAGTTTTAAGGCTCATGCTAACTTCAAAGAACCGAAATCCCTTTATATTCGCAAAGAGCGTGGTCAATATTTCGTTTCTTTCTGCTATGAAGATGGTGTTGAGATTCAAGAGTTTGACGGTAAGAAATTCGATGCTAAAAAATACGCCAAAAGACAGTTAGATCATTTGCAGGGCATGGACGAAGAACAACTACAAAAAATAGTGGTGGGTATAGATCGTGGTGTCACAATCCCTGTTCATGCAGGCTATGAAGAATTCGATTTCTCTAAAGAACAAAAGAATCATTTAACAAAAGCAGATCGCTACATTAAGCGACTGCAAAGAAAACTCGCTCGACAAGTAAAAGGCTCAAACCGAAGAGCTAAGACTAAACATCGAATTGCGGTGCATCACTCTAAGAAAGCCAATATTCGCAAGGACTTTGCTCATAAGACAAGTCATAGCCTAGTTAATGGTTTAGCTAAGGTATTTATCTTTGAAAAATTAAATACCAAGAGCATGACTAAAAAGCCTTTACCAAAGATCGATGAATCAGGTCGATTTATTCCTAATAAGGCTAAAGCTAAAGCAGGGTTAAACAAATCTATTCTGAACGTGGGTTGGCATAGAATTGCATCATTCCTAGCTTACAAAGCAGTTAAGCTAGGTAAAGCGGTATTTACCATCAATGCTTCTTATACAAGTCAAGAGTGCGCTTTATGCGGTCACACTCACCCCGACAATCGCAAAAGCCAAGACAAGTTTAAATGCGTGAGTTGTGGACACATTGACAATGCAGATCACAATGCATCAGTTGTTATTAAGAACAGGGCGATTAATTTAATTTTAGACAGTGGAACGCTGTTGGATGACAATCATTTGTCATCTAGTGGGCGCAGAGGTGTTCGTAAGACGACTAAGGGTGTTAAAGCCCTTTTTCGCAGTACCAATGAAGCGTCAAAAGAGATGTGTGCAACTTAGGTTGCACTACGGAAACTCGGTTGCTTTAGCTCCGAGTAGTTCATTCAATGAGAAAAATCAGATTTCCCACTCATGGTTGCATTCGCGGCATTTCCATTTCTTCTGGTTTTGCATAAAAGCCTGCATTGAAATTTTAAAATCTGGCAAATCACGATAGAACATGAAGCCGGCAATTAAACAGATCACAAAGACAATTACGGTTGCTGTTTGCAGGGTGGTGCCCGCACCATCCCCAAAAATCCACATGGCAATACTAATCAGCACCAGCAGCAATAAAATAAAAATAGCTGGAATCAGAAATACCAGGCTTTTTGGCACCACCGGACGTGGAGCTGCTTGGCCTGCTTGCGCAACAGGCATGATTTTCGGGCTTTGACACTTCGGGCAACGGTATTGCATTACAACTCCAAAATTCTAATCTGTGGTTTATTTTAATCGGAATACATCAGAAAGCAAAAAAGCACAGCAAAATAAAACAACAGGCAATAAAAAACCCAAGTCATAATGCTTGGGTTTTTTATCAGATCACTTTAAAAGTGAGCTTAAATATGGCGTCCCTACGGGGATTCGAACCCCGGTTACCGCCGTGAAAGGGCGATGTCCTAGGCCTCTAGACGATAGGGACTTATTGAGGCAACACAATTATGAAACCATGGTGGAGCCAAGCGGGATCGAACCGCTGACCTCTACAATGCCATTGTAGCGCTCTACCAACTGAGCTATGGCCCCAGTCTGTGTGAGCGCTATATTATGAAGATAATGCTCACACGTCAACAAAAAACTGCATTAACTTGCATCAACTGCATCATTTTTCGGCAATTTTAAGCTTTCATTGAGTTTTTCCCAAGCTTTTAGCTCTTTTTTGCTTGGTCCGCCCACAATTTCCAGCGCATGGCGCAGGCGGGCAAAAGTTAAATCCGGACCAATAGTGACCATGGTCTGCATCACTGGCGTAGAGGCAGTTGAACCGGCAATGGCAATAAAGAATGCCGGCATAAAGTCGCGCAGTTTAATTTCCATTTGTGCGGCTAGGTCCATTAAGGTCTGGCTCACGGTGTCATTGTTCCAGGTGAACAGACTTTCCAGACGCCAGATGGCAAACTGCAAGCTTTGACGAACCTGTTCTTCAGACAGTTTTTTATTTTCAAACTGTTCTTTTGAAAGTGTCGGGAAATGGTTGAAGTAGTGCGCAGACCAGTTCACGGCTTCAGATAATAAGTTGATACGTGGCTGAATCGCGGCAGCAATTTCTTCCAGTTTGGCACGATCAGCTTTCCAGGCTAACAAGGTATCCAGCAGTTCAGCCGGAGAAAGGGCTTTAATCCACTGACCGTTGAGCCAGTTCAGTTTTTCCACATCAAAGATTGGACCGCCCAAAGACACACGGTTGATGTCAAAGTGTTCAATCATTTCCGCCAGGGTGAATTTTTCACGCTCGTCTGGCATTGACCAGCCCATGCGGCCCAGATAGTTCAGCAAGGCTTCTGGCAGTACGCCAATGTCTTTATAGTAGTTGATTGAAGTCGGGTTCTTGCGTTTTGACAGTTTGGATTTGTCCGGGTTACGCAGCAGCGGCATGTGGCACAGTACTGGCATATCCCAGCCAAAGTATTGATACAGCAACTGATGTTTTGGTGCTGATGGGATCCATTCTTCACCACGAATGACGTGGGTGATTTGCATTAAATGGTCATCGACCACGTTGGCTAAATGATAGGTTGGCAGGCCATCAGTTTTCAGCAGAATCTGCATGTCGACTTGCGCCCAAGGAATTTCCACTTCACCGCGCAGCATGTCGTTAAATTTGCAGATGCCTTCGGTTGGAATTTTCATGCGGATTACATGTGGTTCGCCTGCCGCCAGACGACGCTGAACTTCTTCGGCAGAAAGCTGTAAACCGCGACCGTCATAACGTGGAGATTCGCCACGTGCTTGCTGTTCAGCACGCATCTGGTCCAGTTCTTCTGCAGTTGCGAAGCAGTAGAAGGCATGACCTTTTTCAACCAGTTCCAGCGCATACTGTTTATAGATGTCCATACGCTCCGATTGACGGTATGGCGCATGTGGGCCACCCACGTCTGGACCTTCTGACCAGTTCAGGCCTAACCAGCGCAAAGAATCAAGAATCATTTGTTCAGATTCAGGGGTCGAGCGCAGCTGGTCGGTATCTTCAATACGCAAAATAAACTCGCCGCCATGCTGTTTGGCAAAGCACAGGTTAAACAAGGCAATATATGCAGTGCCTACATGCGGAAAACCGGTAGGAGAAGGAGCAATACGGGTACGAACAGTCATAATCAGTAATGAGTCAGAATGTAAATTGGAATCTATTATAACGAAAAAGCCTGATCACTTAATGCTTTATTCTGCATTCGATGATCAGGCTGCAACAGCACGCGGCTTGAGGGGGAGTCAGTCGCGCGCAGGTTCAGTTCAATCCGGTCAATTAAGACTGGTTCGAGCTGAAGAAGGATTGTACAAAACGGCTAAAACGCTGGTTTTGTGAAGCAAAGAAATTCTGGGTTGGCGCTGCTTTAATTGACGTCATCATTTTCAGGTCATTATCGGCTTGCAGCTTGTCTGTTTTGGTGGTGCCTAACTGTTCTTTTTGCTGCAACAGGGCTTTTTCAATGAGGGAAGGTTTTGCTGGCGTCATTTTCACCGCAGTATGGGTATTTTTAACCACTGCCGTATGGCTGGTTTGCGCCATCAGGCCCAATCCTAAACTTAAACACAGTACATAGACTGACTGTTTCATCCTGATACTCCCCCAAACTGGTTTTGGATTTAATTTTTTTACGTTGTGGCTACTATATAACCACAGATAAAATGTAAAAAGTAAGAACTGCATCACACTTTTTACAAAAATATAAAAAATGTCAGGCTGCTGGTTACTTCTATTCACATTTCGCTGTTGAGTACATGTTTTAGCAAATAACTGTGAAGAGAAAGTGAAGATCAGCAACAAAACTTATCTTATATCATATTTTTTTATATATAGTTATGCAAGTTTCGCATTTTACTGATATGTAACTGGGTATTTAGGTGAATGGATCAAGCGCGGGCTATCTCATCTTAATCTTGCTTTAAATCAGGACATCTCGTTAAGCGTTTGAAAGCCGGGTTTATTCATATTTTTGAATATCTATTCCATAAAAAGCTATAACCTGATTTTGGCCCATCGGTTATGCTGCTTTTTAAAAGAAAAACAAATGATTAAAAGAAAAAATTGCCCATCTTAAAACGAAAGTAAAAATTTTTCTGAATTGCGATTTATGATTTTATTTCATATAGTTAGCATTAATGTAGATAACCTATTTGTGCTGTCATGAAATCTCAAATTAAAGCTTTATTTTCAGCGGCTTTGCTGGCAACCGGCCTTGCGGCAACGGTCAATTCTGCCCAGGCAGCGGATCGTCAATTTCTGAACGTGTCTTATGATGCGACACGCGAATTCTATGATGAATTTAATGCCTCATTTGGTGATTACTGGAAAAAACGCACCGGTTTAAGCGTGAATTTCAAGCAGTCCCATGGCGGTTCAGGCAAACAGGCGCGTTCAGTGGTCGATGGCCTGAAAGGTGATGTGGTGACTCTGGCACTGGCCAACGATATTGAAGAAATCGTCAGATCGGGCCAGATCCAGCCGGGCTGGCAAAAAGAGTTCCCGCATAACTCGGCACCATATACCTCAACTATCGTATTTATGGTGCGTAAGGGCAATCCAAAGCACATCAAAGACTGGACCGATTTAACCAAACCGGGTGTACAGATTATTACCCCAAACCCGAAAACCGGTGGTCTGCCACGTTGGGTATACCTGTCTGCATGGGGCTATGCATTGAAACAGCCGGGCGGCAATGAAGCCAAAGCCAAAGATTTTGTCAGCAAGATGTATCACAACGTTAAAGTGATGGACTCTGCAGCACGTGCCTCAATGACCACTTTCGCAGAACGCGGCATTGGCGATGTACTGCTGACCTGGGAAAACGAAGCGCTGGTGACCCTGAAAACACTGGGTAAAGACAAGTTTGATATTGTTTATCCATCGATGTCGATTTTAACCGAGCCTTCAGTGGCAATTGTTGACCGTACCGTAGAGCGCAATGGCAACAAGTGGCTGGCAACCGGTTATATCAACTATTTATATTCACCGCTGGGACAGGAAATGGCAGCCAAACATTTCTATCGTCCACGCAATGAAAAGGTACTGGCCAAGTATGCGCATCAGTTCCCGAAATTGAAAACCTTCACCATTGATGAAGTATTTGGTGGCTGGGCCAAAGCACAGCAAACCCACTTTGCGAACGGCGCCATCTTCGACCAGATTTATAGCAGCAAGCGTTAATCATCTGCGGACTGGTTAAAAAATAAATTCAAAAAGCCTCCTTGTTGATCTGACCCCAAAAAGTTGGACGGTTTGATTAAGCAGCTTTTAAGGACTGAGTTCTGTATTCTACAGGACTCAGTCCTTTTAATTTAACCTTGATTCGTTCATGGTTGTAATAATGAATATATTCTTTCACGGTCTGTTCCAACTCTTCAACTGAATTAAATTCCTCACCATAGAAACATTCTGATTTAAGTATTCCAAAGAAGCTTTCCATTGAAGCGTTGTCCAGACAGTTACCTTTACGCGACATACTTTGAATAAGCCCGTGCTGTTGAAGCTGTTGCTGATAAAATCTCATTTGATATTGCCAGCCCTGATCTGAATGAATAATTGGCTTATCATTCGAGCTGAGCTTGGCGATAGCATCTTTCAACATATCTTTAACTAAACCAAACAGTGGTCTACGTTGGAGCTGAAACGCAATGATTTCACCATTAAACAAATCCATGATGGGTGACAGATAAAGTTTTTCACCGCGTACATTAAATTCAGTTACATCTGTTACCCACTTCTGATTGGGCTTGTCTGCCTTGAATTGACGCTGCAACACATTCTTAGCAATTTTACCAATTTGCCCTTTATAAGAGCGATACTTTACAGCTCTAATACATGATCTGAGCTGCATGGACTGCATCAAGCGTTGAACACACTTATGGTTAATGGTAAACCCCAAATTCTTCAAGGCAAGTGTAATCCTGCGATACCCGTATCGTCCCTTATGTTTATGATATATCGCCTTAATTTGCTGTTTAAGGTCACTATATTTATCTTCACGCTTTGATTGCTGCTCATGATAAAAGTAAGTGCTTCGAGCCATTCCCGATGTACGTAACAAGTGCCTTAATTGATAGCTTTGCCTTAATTCAGATATGAATCTTGCAGCCGTTGCTGTTCGGCTTTTTCCTGTTCTTTGCGCTTCTGAATCAAGGCTCTCCGCTTTTTTAGATAAGCGACCTCTGCCCGTAGATACGCCAATTCCTCAAGTAACTGTTCTTGAGTTTTATTTCGATCTTCTTGTGAGGTTTTAATTCTAGGTCGCTGTGGCTTTGGCATCTGTTTGGGTCGTCCTTTGGGCTTAGATTTTAAGCCATCTATACCGTGTGCCTGATATTTGCGCAACCATGTAGAAAGAGTTCCAACTTCTTTTAATTTAAAAAATCTTAAAGCATCGATAAGTGACAAGCCATCATTCAATATTTTAAGAACAACTTTAAGTTTGAACTCTGTAGAGTAGGTTATGCGATGAGATTGAGGTTTCAAGCCGTCTTCGCCAAGAGTCTGGTATATAGCAACCCATTGTCGAATAGTAGCTCTGTCTAATTTATATTTATTAGCTGTTTTTCTAAACCCATCATCATTTTTATTTGATAAATAATTTTGAACAACTTCAAGTTTAAACTGTTGAGAATATTTAGCCATAGAAAAGCACCCTTCAAATTGGACTAAGAGTGTCCAACTTTCGGGGTGCAGATCACTTGTGAGGCTTTTTGAATATTTGGCAAAATCACAAAACGGTTTTCTCTATGAAAAGTAATATTTCTGTACAAAAAGTCGTTTGGAGCTTTGTCAAAACAAGGTAATAATGTGCAGTTAAATTTTGGCTGTATTGATTGAATCCCTATGTCGCATATTTCTGTATTACTCCACGAAACTGTTGATGCCTTGCTGGCAGAACGCAATACAGGAATTTATGTCGATGGCACCTTTGGCCGCGGCGGGCATACCCGTTTATTGCTGTCCAAATTAGATGAACATGCGCGTGTATATGCCTTTGATAAAGACCCACAGGCCTTAGCGGTTGCAGCAGAACTGGAACAGCAAGATCCGCGGTTTAAAATTATTCATGCCAGCTTTGCCGATTTAAAGCAGGAACTGGCCGCACGTGGTATTGAACAGGTTGATGGGGTGATGGCTGACCTGGGCGTATCGTCTCCGCAGCTGGATCAGGCTGAACGCGGTTTTAGCTTTATGCAGGATGGCCCGCTGGATATGCGTATGGACAACTCGCAAGGTGAAACCGCGGCAGAGTGGCTGCTGCAGATTGAAGAAGAAGCACTGGCCAATATTATTTTTAAATATGGCGAAGAACGTTATAGCCGCCGTATAGCTAAAGCCATTAAAAACGCCGGTTTGATTGAAACCACCGGCCAGCTGGCCGAAATTGTAAAAACTGCCCATCCAAAATGGGAAAAGCATAAACATCCGGCAACGCGAACATTTCAGGCCATTCGTATTGCTATTAATAAAGAATTAGAAGATATTGATATTTTCTTGCCTCAGGCCGTGGAAGTGCTGAAGCCTGAAGGCCGTCTGGCGGTCATTAGCTTCCACTCTTTAGAGGACCGTTTGATTAAACAGTTTATTCAAAAAGAATCAAGCTTGGCAGAAGATACCGGTTGGGGGCTGCCGCAAGTACAACAAGATACCCGCCGTTTAAAAAAGATTGCTCGTATCCGTGCGAGTGAAGAGGAAGTCAAAGCCAATCCGCGTTCACGCAGTGCGTGGCTGCGTGTGGCTGAAAAGTTAGCTTGAACAGGCGAAGAATGAAAACCAAAGCAGTTGAAAACAATACAGAACAGTCACGACTGAAAAAAATGGTCGTCTATTTGATTTTGTTGGCCCTGGTGTTTATCAGTGCGCTCATGGTGGTCTTTCAGGTGTTTGAATATCGACATGATTATCGTCAGCTCAGTTCTTTTATGCGTGAGCGCGATGATCTCAATGCCGAGTGGGGCCGTCTGCTGATTGAACAGCAGACCTTTGGTGCCACCGCCCAGATCGGGACACGTGCCGTAACCCAGTTACGCATGTATTCACCACCCACCGCACAAACTGTGGTGATTTCATTGCCGACGACTTCAGAACAGAAACAATAGGGCTGGCTGTACATGGTAAATTCGCGTAAGAAGCAAACAGGTAAAAAACAGCAGTCTGTTACCCAAAAAAGCAGTTTAAATGTCGATATGTGGCGCTTCTACCTGATGTGGGGAACGGTGCTGCTGGTCTTTGTGGCGCTGGTCTGCCGGGCCTTTTATGTGCAGATTATCAATCATGATTTTCTGCAGAATAAGGCCAATGCCAATATTCTAAGAACTGAAAAACTCAAAGCCATGCGCGGCGTGATTTACGACCGGCATGGCGTGCCTTTGGCGATTAGTACCCCCATCATGAAAGTGGTGATTGATCCGCGTGATTATTTTGAGGCCAAAGAGCTGTATGACGACACCATGGCCGAGCTGGCCAAAGACCCGAATAACCGCAAACTCAAGCGTCAACTGCCCAATAAAAACCTGAATCTGGATGAACTGGCCGATGCGGTGGGCATGGACCGTCAGGAATTGCATCAGAAAATGCATGAGCGTCCGCGTTCGCGTTATCTGGTGCTGCAAAAAGAAGTACCGCCACAGCAGGCGGAGCTGATCCTGAAGCGCAACTTCCAGGGTGTCTATACCGAGAAAAACTATAAGCGTTATTATCCGCAGCCACAGCCGAATGCCCAGATTATTGGCCTGACCAATAGTGAAGGCACCGGGATTGAAGGTCTGGAAATGCAGCTGAACAGCCGTCTGGCTGGGGTCGATGGCGAACAGCAAATTATCCGTGATAAACGTGGTAACCGGGTTAAAGATCCGGAAGTGATTAAAGAAGTCGAGCACGGTGAAAATATCACTTTAAGTATCGACTCGCGCCTGCAATACATCATGTATCGTGAACTGACCGCTGCCGGCGTGGCCAATAATGCCCGTTCTGCCACAGCCATTGCAGTCGATGTGAAAACCGGTGAAATTCTAGCCATGACCAGCTGGCCATCGTATAACCCGAATGACAAAAAGGGCCTGGAGAACAAAGATGCCATGCGTAACCGCGGGGCAGTCGATTCCTTTGAGCCGGGCTCGACCATGAAGCCATTTACCGTGGCCATGGCGCTGGAAAGTGGTAAATATTCGGCCAATACTGTGGTCAATTTAGGGGGTGGTTCGATGCGTGTTGGTAACCATACCATCCGTGATACCCGCAATTATGGCAATTTGACCCTGGCTGGCATTATCCAGAAATCGTCTAACGTCGGCGTGGCGAAAATTGCCCTGTCTTTGCCCTATCCAACCTTGCCCACCTTCTATAAACGCTTGGGCTTTGGCCAGCGTTCGGCTGTGAAATTCCCGGGTGAAAGTGCCGGTCTGATTCTGCCGCCGAGTAAGTGGAATGTCTCTGAAGTCGCAACCATGTCCTATGGTTATGGCCTGAATGCAACCGTGCTGCAGCTGGTCGATGCCTATGCCATGATTGCCAATCAGGGCAAAAAACTGCCGCTGAGTCTGTATAAGTTGGAAGGCGAAGTGCAGGGCGAGCAGATTCTTGACCCGAAAATTGCCGAGCAGGTTCTGCTGATGATGGAAGCGGTGACTTTACCGGGCGGTACGGCGCGTCAGGCCAATATTCCGGGTTATCGTGTTGCCGGTAAAACCGGTACCGCACATAAATTGCGTGCCGACCGCAAAGGCTATTCGCAAAATGAATACCGCGCCCTGTTTGCCGGAATTGCACCGGTCAGTGACCCGCGTCTGGCCATGTTTGTGGTGGTAGAAAACCCGACCGGTCAATACTATGGCGGTCTGGTCGCTGCGCCAGTGTTTGCACGGGTGATGCAGGAATCCTTACGTTTAATGAATGTACCTTTAGATAAACCTTTAGATACAGCACAAATCCAGTAAATAGGTGATGAATGTCCATTACATTTCAAGATCTTTACACCGTTGAGCATGTTGCTGGATGGAGGTCACAACCCTTTGCAGGCTTCAGCTTAGACAGCCGCAAAGTTACAGCAGGGCAAATTTTTATTGCCCTGACCAGTTTTTCGCAGCCTGAAAAAACCGTCCAGTTTGCCGAAGCAGCGTTGGCACGTGGCGCGTTGGCCATTATTGCAGAAACCGATTTGGGTCTGCCGAATCAGCTGATCGTACCGGAGGTACGTCACTTAATGGGGCAGTGGCAAAAACAGTATCTGCATGCCACGCAGCCGCTGCAGGCTGCACGTATTCTGGCGGTTACCGGTACCAATGGCAAAACCACCATCGCCCGTCTGATGGCAGAACTGCTGATGTTACAGCGCAAACCGTGTGCGGTGATGGGCACCACCGGCAATGGCATTTTGCCGAATCTGGAAGCCTCTTCGCATACCACGCTAGATGCCTTACAGCTCCAGCAGGCCCTGCACAGCTATGCCCAGCAAGGCGCTGAATTTGCGGCAATTGAAGCCAGTTCACACGGACTGGAACAGGGTCGTTTAAATGGCTGTAGCATTGAAATTGCCGTGTACAGCAACTTAAGCCGTGACCATCTGGATTATCATGGTACGCTGGAGGCCTATGCTGAAGCCAAAGCCGCACTGTTCCGTTTTGCCAGCTTAAAAGTGGCGGTCATTAACCTGGATGATGCCTTTGCTGAAGTTATGCTGACCGCCGCGCGTCAGAATCCGGCACAACCAAAAATCCTGACTTATTCCACCACGCAAGCGGCGGATTATCAGGTGCAGAATATCGAATACAGTCTGGCTGGTGCGCAGTTTGAACTGATCAGCGCCCAGCAGCGTTATCGTGTACACAGTCCGTTACTGGGCCATTTTAATGTGGAAAATCTGGTGGCCAGTCTGATTGCCGTTGAGCAGGCCGGATTTGACTTGTCGGATTTAATTGCCAGCGCGCCACAGCTGCAAGGTGCACCGGGACGGATGCAGGTGATTCGTGATGGCGAACGTCTGTTTGTGGTCGATTATGCGCATACACCAGATGCCTTGAAACAGGTGTTAATTACCCTGAAACGGCATGTATCGCAGCAGCTCTGGGCTGTCTTTGGCTGTGGCGGCGATCGTGACCGCGGCAAACGTCCGTTAATGACCCAAGCCGCGCTAGAGCAGGCCGATATCGCCTTGCTCACTTCGGACAATCCACGGACTGAATCGCCTGACCAGATTTTTGCTGACATGCAGCAGGGCATTGATTTTAGCGGCCACAGCTATCATGAAATCCGTGATCGTCGTGAAGCGATCAAGTTTGCGGTGAAGCAGGCCCAGCCGGGCGATATCGTGGTGATTGCCGGTAAAGGTCACGAAAATTATCAGGAAATTGATGGGGTGCGACACTGGTTCGATGATGTCGTTGAAGTTCAGGCTGCAATTGATGCCCAGCATCATGCTACCAGCTCTGCCTATCCCGCCTAATCAGGAATTTTTATGCATACTTCAACCACCAGTACTGCGGTCCTAACGCCGTGGAGCGCAGCGCAGTTACAACAGGCTACCCAGGGTTATTGGCTGAATGGTCGTACGCCAAGCACTGAAATTAAACGTATTTTAACTGACTCCCGTCATGCTGAAGCCGGCGATGCTTTTCTGGCACTGAAAGGTGAGCGTTTTGATGCCCACGATTTTGTGGCGCAAGTGGCAGCCAGCGGCTGTCAGGTAGCGATTGTCAGCCAGCCAGTCGATGCTGATATTTTTCAGTTGGTGGTGCCGGATACCCGCTTGGCACTGGGCCATTTGGGCGCTTATCGTCGTGCTCAATATCCCGACCTGAAAGTGATTGCCTTGACCGGCAGCAGCGGCAAGACCACCACCAAGGAAATGCTGGGCAGTATTCTATCGCGTCTGGCACCGACCTTAATTACCCGCGGTAACCTGAATAATGATTTAGGCGTACCGATGATGTTGCTGGAGCTGCGTCCGGAACATCAATATGCGGTGATGGAGCTTGGAGCCAGCCATCAGGGTGAAATTGATTACACTTCGCAGCTGGTACAGCCACAGGTAGCGGGGATCATTAATATCGGGACTGCACATCTGGGCGAGTTTGGTGGTCGTGAGGGTATTTGCCGGGCCAAATCTGAAATTTATGCACATATTGTGGCAGATGGATGTTCGATTGTACCGGCCGCAGATGATTTTGCTGACTCGATCCGTCAGGCAGTTCGCACTGAACAGCAGCTTAGTTTTGGTAACGGCGGGGAGGTGTTTGCCACCGACATTGAACTTCAGCCCCAATCGGCCCGTTTCCAGTTGCATACCCCGCAAGGCGTGCGTGCAGTCGATTTACCATTTGCTGGTGAACATAATATCCAGAATGCCACAGCCGCAGCGGCATTTGCGCTGGCGATTGGCATTGGTCTGGATGATATTGTTGCCGGACTGGAACAGGCCCAAGGTGCCAAGGGTCGTCTGAATTTTATTCAGCACGGTGCGCATCTGTTGATTGATGATACCTATAATGCCAACCCGACCTCAATGCGGGCGGCCGGTGAAGTGCTGGCGCAGCAGGAGGGGATTCGGGTCATGGTCATCGGTGATATTGGCGAGCTGGGTGCATCGGCGGCAATTGAGCATTATAAGCTCGGCCGCGATCTGGTGTCGCTCAAAGGCCTGAACTTTGTGGTGGCGGTGGGCGAGTTTGCTCCGGCCAGCCAGGAAGGGGCACGCAGTACCCAATACGGCAAAAAACTCCAGGCCTTCCTGAATCAGGAACAGGCCTTGCCATTTTTAATTAGTCTAGTCGAAACACATCAACCTCAGTCCATGAGTTTCCTGTTCAAAGGTTCTCGTTATACCCATATGGAAACGTTGATGACTGCATTGATGGAGAAACTTTAAATGCTGTTATGGTTGTTTGAACAGCTTGCGGGCTATCACAGCTCGTTTCAGGTGGTTCGTTATTTAACATTACGTTCATTGCTGAGTGTCCTGACAGCGCTCGGGATTGGTCTTTTGCTTGGACCAGTGATGATTCGTAAGTTACAGGCATTAAAATACGGTCAGGCAGTCAGCTCGTTTGCGCCAGAAGGGCATGCAAAAAAAATGGGTACCCCGACCATGGGTGGTGTGCTGATTTTACTGTCGATTGGGATTTCGACCCTGCTCTGGGCCGATCTTTCCAACCCTTATGTCTGGATTGTACTGGCGGTTATGGTAATCTTCGGTGCGGTTGGCTGGGCCGATGACTGGATTAAAATCCGCTATAAAGACAATGCCGGACTACCGGCACGCAAGAAGTTCTTCTGGACTTCGGTGGCCTCTTTGGGCGCAGGTATTGCGCTGTACTATATTGCCATACAGCAGCCGAACCCGGCGCAAACCGCCGATATGCTGGATGTCTTAATTCCGTTCTTTAAAGATTTCAGCATTCCGTTATCCATGATTCCACTGGGTATTGGCTTTATTATTTTCACCTATCTGGTGATTAATGGTGCTTCCAATGCGGTGAACCTGACTGATGGTCTGGATGGTCTGGCGATCATGCCAATTGTACTGGTTGCGGCCGGTTTAGGTGTATTTGCCTATCTGGCCGGTGATGTGCGCTTTGCCGATTATCTGCATATTCCTTATGTCAAATACGCCTCTGAACTGGTGGTGATCTGTGCCGCCATGATTGGTGCCGGTCTGGCCTTCCTCTGGTACAACGCGCATCCGGCGCAAGTCTTTATGGGTGATGTCGGCGCTTTATCGTTAGGCGCGATGCTCGGCACAATTGCGGTGATGGTGCGTCAGGAAATCGTCTTTGCGATTATGGGTGGGGTGTTTGTGGTTGAGGCGATATCGGTCTTCCTGCAAATCGGCTCACTGCGGATGCGTAATAAACGCGTGTTCTTAATGGCGCCGCTGCATCATCACTATGAAAAGAAAGGCTGGCGTGAAACCCAGGTGGTGATTCGTTTCTGGATTATTACAATTATGCTGGTGGTTTTAGGCTTAATGACCTTAAAATTGCGCTAAGCAAATTGAACTGAAAAGTCGGCGCTTGCCGGCTTTTTTTATGGCAGCAAGCTTGGGAGAAAAACATGAACCTGCTGATGTGTCCTGTCTGTCGTCAGCCCTTAAGCCTGACCGACCGAACATGGCGCTGTGACAACAAGCACAGTTATGATGTGGCCAAACAGGGCTATGTCAATTTGCATGTGGTGCAACATAAGCACAGTAAAAATCCGGGCGATACTCCGGAGTCTGTACAGGCGCGCCGGGCATTTTTAAGTGCAGGACACTATGCACCGCTGCAGCAGGCGGTGGTAGAGAAAATTCGCAGCCTGCGTATTGAAAACCTGCTTGATATTGGCTGTGGGGAAGGCTATTACACCAACGCCATGCAGGCTGAAGTGCTGCAATGTGTGGGCGTCGACATTGCCAAAAATGCAGTACAAGTGGCCGCCAAACTGAATAAAGACGTGACCTGGGTGGTGGGAACCGGTGCGACTTTGCCGGTTTTGGATAAATCAATTGATCTGTGTACCAGTCTATTTAGCCCGATTCCAAAAGCGGAAATTCTGCGGGTGCTGAAACCGGAAGCTTATCTGATGGTGGTAACCCCGGGACCGCAGCATCTGTTTGCGATGCGCGAAGCCTTGTTTGAAGAAGTTAAAGTGCATGAACCACAGAAGTTTGTGGAACAGCTAAAAGATGTGTTTGAGTTGGTCAGTGAAGATGTGGTTGATGCAGCAATGTGCTTAAATCAGAGCGATTTAAAACATCTGATTGCGATGACGCCATATGCCTATAAGGCCAAACCGGAACGCCGTCAGGCGCTGGAGCAGCAGGATCAGTTCCCGCTGAATGCGCAATACCAGATATATCTGTTTCAGAAAAAGTAAGTCCTAAAAAAGCCCTCAACTGAGTAATGCCAGTCAGTTAAGAGATTGACTGGCTTTTTCTTGGGTATTTTTGAGGTTTTCCTTTTACAACCCTTGGATAACTCCTCACTCTTCTCTCAGGTATAACATACCGATTAGATTTCTCCATTAAACTTTCCAGATGTTTGGGTAGATTACCTGCAGAAGCCAAAGAGTCGAATCTTAGTAAATTAAGAAGGGCGATAGATGCAATATGAAAACTGATCCTCAACGGGCTTACTTTGGCACGTTGAGCCATATATTTCATTTGTCTTCTTAGAACATTATAAGCAATCAAGACACCCCATAATTCTTGATAAATTAAGTCTGGCTGTTTGCTCCTTAAGTGCTTACCTTCCTGTAAATTGCTTTTAATTTCTCGGTAACACATCTCTATCTCCCAACGTTGAGCATATAACTTTGCTAAAGTTCGAGCTGGATATGTCTTTGAATCTAATAATGAAGTGATATAACGGCGGATTTTTCCTGCCTGCTCAACTTCAATTAAACGTGCTTCCCAGTAATCTCCTAATGCTGGATTAAGTTTTTTGGCTCTTGCTGATATTGGCATCCTGATATGAAAATCATGTGGGGAATTCCGTTTAATTATGTCATAACGTAAATTATCTTTAGCTCGCATAAGCCAATGGCTTGATTCTCCACGTGTTTGCCAGCCTATTAAAAAATCAGCAGAGAAATAAGCTCGATCAAACAAAGTAATACTTTGTGCTGGAGGAGATAATTGATTTGCTAATGTGAGTTCACCTTGATCCATACTGCCTATTTGGGCATCTATGATTTCATGAGTATTGGTATTCACTAGACACGTGGCTCTCACTTGTGGGTAAGGTGCTACAGCAGTTTTACCTTTAGATGAGCCAAAATGATTAAAATTCTCCTTGGTCAGTGGCATAGACCAAACCACCCCGTCAACAGCACATACACTAAGACCTTGAAAGCTTGAATATTGTTGTTGTGATTCATCAAACCATGCTTGGCTGATTAAGGAGAATAAGGCAGCTAAGGGTTCTCGACCTAAACGTTGTCGAGCTTGGACAGCTGCACTAGGAACACAATAATCTGTTGTACCAAACACGAGTTTTAATTGTTCTACCACATAGCTGATGGGTTGATTGCGAAACAAGGCAAGCCCAAGAACAAGCCAAACCACGTGCTCAGCAGGTAATTTTCTCCTTCTGATCGATGCCTTACCTGTTTGATGCAGGCTTGTTTCAATCCAATTTAAGTCAATAAGTTCACAAAAATGGCTAAGTGATGGGAGAGCATGTTCAAGAGTGGATTCTAAATGTTCAGATAAAGACATAAAAAAATGAGCGTATTTACATACACTCATTTTTACTACATTTTTCTAAAATTTGCTTAACTGACTGGCATTACTCAACTGAGGGCTTTTTGTGGTGCGTTTATAAGACTTCATCAATCAGGTTTTCAATCGCATCAGGGCGAGAATTCTGCTGCTGATTTTGCGCTGGTTGTTGCGGCTGTGCCGGTTGCTGTGGCTGAGGCTGCATTGGTGGTGGAGTCGCCTCATCCGGAATCAGGATTTCCTCACCCGGCAAATCATCAAAATCATGCTGTGGCGCAGGCGCGACCGGTGCCGGCGCAGGACGATACAGCGGACGGGCCAATGGCGGTGATGAACGATAGCGCTGCTGCAACTCCTGGCCCATGCTGTCATTGCTGGCACTATCGCGGCTTAGCTGGTTGCCTTTACGGTCCAGACTGACCCAGGCTTCCGGTGTACCTTGCAGGGCTTTACCCATAAACTCGGTCCAGATCGGCAGGGCTGCGACACCGCCATATTCACGACGACCCAAAGTCGTTGGCTGGTCAAAACCGACCCAGGAAATGGTCACCAGTTTACCATTAAAGCCGGCGAACCAGGCATCTTTGGCATCGTTGGTGGTTCCGGTTTTTCCACCAATATCATTACGGCCAATACGCAGGGCAGCGCGTCCAGTACCGTACTGAATCACATCACGTAGAATATTGGCCATATCATAGGCCGAGCTGGATTTTAAAATACGCTGTGCCTGACGATACTGGCTGCGTTCAATCTTGTTGGCTGGCGCTGCATCTGCAGTTTGGATTGACTGATTGGTGACTTCAATCACTTCATCATCTGGCGTTTTTACTTCAGCTGTTTCAGGATTTTTTTCATCTTCACTGATACAGGCAATGCAGGCATATTCAGGATTGGCCTGATAGATGGTTTTGCCATACGCATCTTCAATACGCTGAATAAAATGCGGTTGTACCCGATAACCGCCATTGGCAAAGGTGGCATAGCCGGTGGCCATTTGCACCGGCAGCACCTGTGGCGTACCTAAGGCGATGGTGTAGTTACGCGGAATCTGGTCTTCCTGCAAGCCAAAATCCATAAATAGTTGGCGGGTACGGTCCAGACCGACGGTTTGAAGTAAGCGGACTGAAACGGTATTTCGAGATAAATACAGCGCACGGCGTAAAGGAATCATGCCCAGATAACGGCCATCCGAGTTACGTGGTGACCATTTGCCAATGGTAATTGGGCTGTCATTGAGCATGGTATGCGGAGTCATGCCGCGTTCCAGCGCCATCGCATAAACAAAGGGTTTGATAATTGAGCCTGGCTGGCGCCAGCCTTGCAAGGCACGGTTAAAGGTCGATTGATAAAAGTTATAACCGCCGACAATGGCTTCAATCGCGCCATTGTTTGGGTTAATTGCAATCAGCTGCCCCTGAACTTTGGGAACTTGCACCAGTGACCAGGAACTTTTGTTCTGGTTAGGGCGTAAACGGACAATATCGTTAACTTTGACAATTTGAGCTGCCCGGTTTGGTGCTGCGCCAACACTATTGGCATTGCGATAGGGACGCGCCCAGGACATGCCAGACCACGGGACAGTGACGGTAGAACCATCCTGCATCAGGGCTTCAAAAGAATTGTTCAGGACTTTGGTGACTTGTGCGGGATAGGTGTTGGCAAAGGCACGAAAGTCACTCAGTGGCTGGTCATGCGCTTCGGCACCGCGCCAGCCATGACGGCGGTCATATGCTTCTAGACCATTTTGCACCGCCTGTTCGGCATAAGCCTGACGTTTACTGTCAATGGTGGTGTAAACCTTATAACCAGAATCAACCGCCTGCTTGCCGAATTTTTTGACCAGTTCAGCTCGGACCATTTCCCCAACATAGGGGTGAATATTACTGATACTGCGATCCGGCATATCCAGGTTAATTGGCTCGGCAATCCCACCCTGATATTCATTCTGGTTGATATAACCGAGTTGCAGCATCCGGCCCAGAATCCAGTTGCGACGTTCTAAGGCACGTTCCGGATTGACCACTGGATTGTAACGTGATGGCGCTTTTGGCAGACCGGCAATCATCGCCATTTGCGCAATACTCAGTTCTTCCAAGCTTTTGTTATAGTAAATTTTGGCTGCTGCCGCGATCCCGTAAGCATTTTTACCGAGAAAGATTTTATTGACATACAGGGTCAGAATTTCTTCTTTGGACAGGTTCTGTTCAATTTTTCGGGCTAGAAAAATTTCAGTCAGTTTGCGTCTTAAAGTGCGTTCCGGGCTTAAATAATAGTTCTTGGCCACCTGCATGGTAATGGTCGAGCCACCGGTTTGCACATTAGAACCGGTCACCGCTTCACTCACCGCACGGCCTAGGCCTTTAAAGCTGATGCCGCTATGTTCGAAAAAGGCCGAATCTTCAGCCGCTAAAAAGGCATAGATAAACTTTTCGGGAATCTGGTTGTACTCGACAGGTACAGAAAGTTTGCCACCATACTCTGCAATTAACTGATTATCCGTGCTATAAACTTGTAAAGGCTTCAAAAGAGGCGCTTTTTTTAGAGTGGTCATTTCCGGCAAAGATGGGGCAATATAGAGATACATGCCATAAAAACCCATCGGAATGGAAACTAACACAATAATTATGAGCAAAAAAAATGGATGAACACGGCCCGAACAAGATAGCTTTTTCATAACAAGTAAGTTTTAATAAGAGCTAATGGCAAACTAATTGCTGGTCAGTATAGCCTTTACCCATACGGATTGTTAGATGAGTTATTGTATCCGTACAAAAATATAGACCACAAAGCAACTTAGTGAATGGCATTTTTTTGGGGATAAAAAAATAATAGGAAAAACTTATTGTGCGCAGGTTATATCGTAAACCGAGTAAGGGGTTAATAGGTGTAGATATTAGTTCTACTTCTGTTAAGTTATTGGAACTCTCTGTAAAGAATGATCGTTACTGGGTGGAAAGTTACGCCTTGGTACCGCTCCCAGAGGGCAGTGTGGTTGAGAAAAATATTCTGAATCCTGAAGCTGTAGGGGATGCGCTCGAGCGTGCCTTTAATTTGGCCAATACACCGACAACAGCTGCCGCTTTAGCGATTCCAACCTCAATGGTAATTAGCAAGACCATTGAGATGGATGCCGATATGACGGATGACGAACGTGAAGTTCAAATCCGGATGGATGCAGAGCAATATATTCCTTTCCCATTAGATGAAGTTAGCCTGGACTTTGAGGTGCTGCCTGATCGTCTGGCCAATCCAAACCGGGTCAATGTTTTGCTGGTGGCGACACGACTGGAAAATGTCGAGAGTCGCTGTGAAGCGATTGAACTGGCCGGTTTAACCCCAAAAGTGGCAGATGTCGAAAGCTTTGCCATTGAAAATGCCTTTAAAGTCTTCGCCGATACCTTGCCGATGGGGGTAAATACCATTGGTGTGTTAGACATTGGTCATACTATGACCACGCTGTCGGTACTCAAAGACAATAAAATTATCTATACCCGCGAGCAGGTCTTTGGTGGCAAGCAGCTGACCCAGGAAATCCAGAACCGTTATGGTCTGTCCTTTGAAGAAGCCGGCCGCGCCAAGAAAAGCCGTACCTTGCCAGATGATTATGATGTTGAAGTGTTGGAGCCATTCCTTGAGGCGGTGGTGCAGCAGGCGGCACGTTCGCTGCAGTTCTTCTTCTCCTCATCGCAGTTTAGTGAAATTGACCATATTCTGCTGGCCGGTGGGAATGCCAATATTCCGGGCCTGGCCAAGCTGCTCCAGCAAAAACTGGGTTACCGAGTCACCATTGCCAATCCGTTTTTACAGATGGGTTTCTCCTCCAAAATTGATATTAAAAGAATTGAAAGCGATGCCTCTTCATTGATGGTGGCATGTGGCTTGGCATTGAGGAGTTTTGATTAATGGCAAAAATTAACTTACTCCCTTGGCGTGATGAGCTAAGAGAAAAACGAAAAAAAGAATTTATTGCGGTTTGTATTGGGGCTGCATTAATTGGGGTGCTGGCCGTCACGCTGGCATGGTTCTATTACAACCATAAACTGCAGGATCAGGAACAGGCCAATCAGCTGGTGATCAGTACCAATCAGAATCTGGATGTACAGTTAAAGTCGCTGGAAGGTCTGCAAGAGCAGCGTAATGCCATTGTCGAGCGTATGAAGCTGATTCAGGGTCTGCAAAGTCAGCGTCCTGTAGCGGTACGTCTGGTCGATGAACTGGTACGCGTCACCCCAAGCAGCATGTATTTGACCAAAGTGGCCCGTATTGGCAATAAATTTACCTTTGAAGGCAAGGCTGAAAGTCCAAACACCGTGGCAGAGTTCCTGCGTAATCTGGAAGCATCGCCATGGTATCGCAATGCCTTCATGAATTCTTTCTTGGCCGTTGAAGAAAATAAAAACAAGGCACCAAGTTCGGTTGTTCCACGGGTAGAAGAAAGCTATGGCAGCTTCGTGGTAACGGCAGATTTGGATGAAATTGCACTTCCAGGCACAGCACCTGCGTCTGGTACTCAAGCAACAGCGGGGGCAGTACAATGAGTCTCGATCAATATGAAGAAATGAATCAGGATACTGTTGCTGCGCCAAAGAAAAAAATGACGCTGGATAAATTCCTGCAGCAATGGAATACCTTAGATCCGAATAACTATGGCAGCTGGCCGTTTTCCGTCAAGCTGACCATCTGGCTCTTTATTATTATTTTAATTGCCATCCTGGGCTATTTCCTGGCCATCAAGCCCAAGCTGGATGCAATTTCCAATGCGCGTGCACAAGAGCAGAACCTGCTGAATGAATTTCGTGAAAAAGATTCCAAACTGCGTAACTTGCAGCAATATCAGGCGCAGTTACAGGAAATGGAAGCCAACTTTAACCAGCAGCTACAACAGTTGCCAAAAGAAACCGAAATTCCAGGTCTGGTTGAAGATGTCAACGTTACGGGCGTGAATTCAGGCTTAAGATTTAAAAATATCCGTCTGGAAAATGAAATCAAGCAAGAGTTCTTTATCGAGCAGCCAATTTCGATTGAAGCCACCGGTGATTATCATGCTTTTGGTTCTTTTGTGAGCGGTACAGCCGCTTTACCGCGAATTGTGACCATGCATGATTTCACTATTACTGCCGGTGAAAACAAGGAAAAGAAAACCGATATTCCACAAATTACCTATGTCGCGAAAGCCAAGACCTATCGCTATGTCGCGAATACCGATGCACAGGCCGGTAATAGTACGACTCCAGCCACAGGAGCAGCACAATGATGAAATTTGAAAAACTTTCGTTGGTTCTGGTGTTGGGCCTACTGGCTGCAGGTTGTGATTCACGTATTGATGCCGTGAATGCACAAATGGCAGAAATCCGTAATCAGCCGCCGTTACCGATTGAACCGGCACCGACTTTTGAGCCAGCACCTGTATTTAACTATGCAGCACATCAGCTGAAAAGCCCGTTTATGCCAAGTTCTCTGGCGGCCGAGCTAAAGATTATGGCCGGCAAGCGGGTTTATCCAAACCTGTCACGCCAGTTGCAGCCTTTAGAAAGCTATGCACTGGAAACCTTAAGCATGAAAGGCAGCATGCGCGGGCAACGCGGTGAGATTCAGGCCCTGATTCAAACTCCAGATGGGGAAATTGAACGGATTCAGCGCGGCAGCTATATGGGCTTGAATCATGGTCGGGTCATCAATATTACGCCGACACAAATTGACTTAATTGAGATTATTCCAGATGGTCGCGAAGGGTATGTTGAACGTCCAAGAAGTCTAGTACTGATTGGGCCGGCACCATAAATTAAAGGAATAAAAATGAATAATACTGTGAAAGATTTTATTTTTGGGGATGGCATTACAATGAACAATTTGTTCCGTCAGTTTTCAATGGGCGCTGTTGCGATGGCCGTCATGCAAGTGGCCAATGCGCAGGTCAGCATTACCAATATCGTACCCATGCAAATTCCAGGACAAGGTACTGAAATTCGTGTCATGTTCAATGGCTTGCCGTCTCAGCCTGCAGCCTATCAGCTTGAGCAGCCATCACGTTTGGTGCTGGATTTTGATAAAGCCCAGCAGAGCTTAAAACAGGCCAGCATTCCGGTTGCGACCCGAGAAGCCAGCTCGGTTGATGTCAGTTCCGATGCCCAGCGTGCACGTTTAACGGTCAATCTGGCTGAAGCCGGTGCTTTTACTACCCGTGTCGAAGGTAATACTTTTATTCTTAAAATTAATAGCACTCAGGCAGCCGCAACCCCAGTAGCCGTACAGCAGACGGCTCAAGGCGTATCGAATATTGGCTTCCAGCGCGGTGCAGAAGGGGAAGGTCAGGTGGTGATTGACCTGGCAGGCAGCAATACTCCGGTCGATGTACAACAGCAAGGCAGTAAAATTATTGTCCGTACTTTGGGCAATAAAATTCCTGCACATCTGGCGCGCCGGTTAAATGTCAATGATTTTGCCACGCCGGTATCTACCATTGATGCGCAAAATGATGGTGGTAATGGGGTGATTACCATTCAGTCTGCCGGAAGCTATGAATATATGGCGTATCAGGCGGAAAATAAACTGACCATTAGCCTGAAACGCCCGGTAGATAAGAACCCGTTCAAACCGCGTGCAGCACAAAGTTATACCGGCAAAAAGATTTCTTTAGATTTCCAGGATATTGAAGTGCGTCGTGTGCTGCAGTTACTGGCGGATTTTACCGGAATTAACATGGTGGCCGCCGATACGGTACAAGGCAATATCACCTTACGTCTCAAAGATGTGCCGTGGGATCAGGCGCTAGATATTATTTTAAAAACTAAAAATCTGGATAAACGCCGTAACGGCAATGTGATCTGGATTGCACCCGTCGCAGAACTGATCAAGGCCGAAGAAGAAGAAGCCAAAGCGATTGCACAAAGCGTCAAGCTGGCGCCGTTGCAAACCGAATATATTCAGTTAAATTATGCCAAGGCTGCTGATATTGAGAAACTGATTACTGATGGTAAAAACGCATCCAATTCTCGTGGCGGCACAAATTCGGGTTCAGGGACAGATCCACTTGGTGATAGCGTCGGTAGTCTGCTCAGCCCTCGCGGTACCGTGTCAGTTGATCCACGAACCAACACCCTGATTATTAATGATACCGCGCAAAAGATTGACCAGATTCGCGGCATGATTGACTTGCTGGATGTGTCAGTGAAACAGGTGATGATTGAAGCGCGTATTGTGCGTGCCACCACTGATTTTACCAAAGAGATGGGGGTGAAGTGGGGCATCCTGTCACAAGGGATCATGAATAATAACCATCTTCTGGTCGGTGGTAGTGATACCACACTGTGGAATTTACGTGAGCCGGAATTTGACGATGTGCGTGGTGGTTATACCTATGAAATTGAACGTCCACAAAACTTGAATGTCGATTTGGGAGTCACCAGCCCAGGTGCGAGCCGGATTGCTTTTGGTCTCATCAGCCTGTCTGACTTTATGCTGGATTTAGAACTGTCTGCCTTACAAGCTGATGGCTATGGTGAAGTAATTTCGACCCCGAAAGTGCTGACTGCTGACAAGCAACAGGCCAAAGTCGCTTCAGGTACGCAGATCCCGTATCAGTCTGCTGAAGGAGGTGGTGCCAATGCGGTGTCCACCACAGAGTTTATTGATGCCACGCTCAGTCTGGACGTTACACCAAGCATTACCCCGGATGGTAAAGTGCAGATGAACCTGAATATCACCAGTGATAGTCCAGGAGCACCAACCCCAACCGGTCAGCTGACCATTAACAAAAACTCGATCAATACCAATGTACTGGTCGATAATGGTGAAACCGTCGTGCTCGGTGGTATTTTTGAGCAACAAACGGCAAACTCACAAACTAAAGTGCCATTCCTGGGTGATATTCCGTATTTAGGCCGTTTATTCCGTAAAGATATTAAATCGGACAATAAACGTGAGTTGCTGATTTTTGTGACACCACGAATTGTTAATGACAGTGTTTCAAGAAATCATTAATATATTTTCAATTTAACAAAATAAATAGGTGACTCCTTGCCAAGCAAAGAGTTTAACGCCCTGCCAAATATCTATTTGGTAGGGCCGATGGGGGCCGGAAAAACCACGGTAGGGCGACATTTGGCAGAGCTGCTCGGGCGCGAGTTCCTGGACAGCGATCATGAAATCGAGCGCCGTACCGGGGCCACCATTCCCTGGATTTTTGAAAAAGAAGGGGAAAGCGGTTTCCGTAACCGTGAAACCACCGTCATTGACGAGCTGACCTCTCGCACTCAACTGGTTCTTGCCACCGGCGGCGGTGCAGTCACCCAGGCCCCGAACCGTGAATTCCTCAAACAGCGTGGTATTGTGGTATATCTGTATACCCCGGTGGAAATCCAGCTGCAACGTACCTACCGCGATAAAAACCGTCCTCTCCTTCAAGTTGAAAATCCTGAACAGAAACTGAAAGATTTGCTTGCAGTACGCGATCCATTATATCGTGAGGTGGCACATCATATTATTGAAACCAATCAGGGTGCAGCCCGTGATCTGGCACAAAAAATCCTGAATGTGATCGTGGCGAAGAAATCAATTTAATTGAGTACAGTGTTTTAAAACCATGCAAACCTTATATGTTGAACTCGGCGATCGCCGTTACCCGATTTTTATTGGCAGTGATTTAAATCCGCAGACCTTACTGGAGCCTTATATTCAAGGCAAGCAGGTCATGATTGTGAGCAACAGTACCGTGGCGCCTTTGTATTTAGAGCACTATCAAACTGCCATAGAAGCACTGGGTAAACAGGTGGCAACATGTATTTTGCCTGATGGTGAAAAATACAAGGATATTCAGCATCTCAATCTGATTTTTGATGCGCTGCTAGAGGCCGGGTTTAACCGCGATTGTACCGTGCTGGCACTCGGCGGCGGTGTGATTGGTGATATGGCCGGGTTTGCCTCAGCCTGTTTCCAGCGCGGCGTGTATTTTATTCAGGTACCGACCACCTTGCTGTCTCAGGTCGACTCCAGTGTGGGTGGGAAAACCGGGATTAACCATCCGCTAGGTAAAAACATGATTGGTGCCTTCCAGCAGCCGCAAGTGGTGCTGGCCGATATGTCGCAGCTCAAGACCTTGCCGGATCGTGAGCTGTCTGCTGGTCTGGCCGAAGTGATTAAATATGCACTGCTGGGTGATATTGAGTTTCTGGACTGGTTAGAACAGCACATGGATGCCTTGGTGGCGCGTGATCCGGTTTTACTGGCAGAAGCGGTGTACCGTTCTTGCGCGCACAAAGCCCGTATTGTCGCCAATGATGAAAAAGAGCAGGGCGAACGCGCATTGCTGAATTTAGGCCATACCTTTGGTCATGCTATCGAGTCTTATCTCGGCTATGGCGAATGGCTGCATGGTGAAGCGGTTGCGACCGGCATGGTGATGGCCGCCGATTTATCACATCGGATGGGCTGGATTTCCGCAGACGATGTTGAGCGTACAAAAAGAATCATTTCTCGTGCCCAATTGCCGATAGTATGTCCTAAAATTCCGTTGGATGATTTTCTCGGTTTTATGGCCCATGACAAAAAAGTGCTGAATGGCCAGTTGCGACTGGTGTTAATGCAGCGTCTGGGACAGGCCATCATTACCCGGGAATTTGATCCGGAATTAATGAAACAGTCTATTCTTGCGCATCAGGCAGCATAAATAAGGGATCCCATGGCAGCAGCATCACAAAGCGTCAAACAACGTGTTCAGAATTCCATCTGGTTGGTGTGTGGTGCGCTGTGTCTGCTGCTGGCGATTATCTTCTGGGCCATTACCGATCGTGATGAGCTGGTTGAAGTGGAAAAAGCCCCGGAATCAGAAGTTGAATTACAGATTCAGCCGGCAAAAGTCGCGGCAACCGCGCATTTGGGTGCCTTGATCGACGAAGTCAAACCGCTGGAACAAACCAAGCGTTTAACCGCTTCCGGTTTGCATGAGCCTGAATTTCGCGGCACCAAATTTATCTCCGAGCAGCGTAAGAACCAGACCATTGAACTGTTTCGCGTGAGCGAAGAAGACATTATCAAGGGTTTTCTGAAAAAACAGGCTGATCGCCAGAGTTTTCTTTATATTCGCTTGAGTGGTGAAAACCGCGCCGAGCAATATGTATTGCTGTATGGCAATTATAAAAATACCAGTCAGGCGCAAAGCGCTTTAGAACAGCTAGCGCTGCAATTGCCTGCATCGATCAAACCGGTGGTAACCAGCTTTATGGACTATCTGCCGTTTGTCAATGACCTGGGTGCAGAGGAAGTGAGCCTGAACAATAAACTCTATGAAGTGGCTTTAAAGCCGGCTGCGCTGCCGAAAATTGATGAAAGTCTGCTGGCTGCACCAAAACAGAGCGCAACCAGTCCGCAACGCTCCACCACAACCACCACCGTAACCCGCCGTGATCAGGACGGAAACGTGGTGGATGTGCAAAAATCACAAAGTGGTGTCGCTCCACCTGCACCAGCATCGAATAACACCACCACAGAACAAGAAATTAGCGATCCTTTCAATTAAACTGCCGTTCTAAAATAGCGCAGGCTGGTGTATAAAAATAAAGATATGCACAAAAATAGTGCGTATAAAATAAGCCAAACTTCCCTGAAAGCGCACTGCTCTCACTGAAACTTGCCCAAATTAAGTCATTTAAAAATAGCACAATAAAGTTGGCATCATTTTTGCATTATTGGTGCATCAATTGAGTTAATGTCCCTATTTTGGAGCAAGAAAGATTCAATGATTGTGCGAAATCGTCAAATGTTTATGCTTGATTTAAGTGCGTAAAGGCAGTCATGGTTTTCCTTAGCTTGTCATCTTGATCACTCAAGATCAAAGCCAGGAGAAATGAACTTGCTCAACATGGATCTTAAGCTAAGTCAGTCGGACCAGGTCGCAAAAGAAAGTAGATTGTTAATGCCCAGCAAGGGCGCGTTGAAAGAAGGGTACGCTATGCACATGCCATCGCCTAATACTGTAGCTCCCGCTCAAGGTTTATACCAACCGGATGAGTTTAAAGATAACTGTGGTTTCGGTTTAATCGCCCATATGCAGGGTGATGCAAGCCATGATCTCGTCAAGACCGCCATTCATAGTTTAAGTTGTATGACCCACCGTGGTGGTATTGCCGCAGATGGCAAGACGGGCGATGGTTGCGGTCTATTGCTTGCCATGCCAAAGCAGTTCTTCCGTGAAGAAGCCAAACGCTTAAGTGACATTACCTTAAGTGAAGTGTTTGCTGTGGGCACCATTTTCCTGAGCCTCGATCCGGCCTTAGCTGCGCATGCCAAACAGACGTTAACCAAAGAAATTGAAGCAGAAGGCTGTAAAGTCATTGCCTGGCGTGTAGTGCCAACCAATAACGATGCCTTAGGCTCAATTGCCATGCAGTCTTTGCCTGCCTTTGAACAGGTCATCGTGAACTGCCCGATTGGCGTGACTGAAGTTGAATTTAACCGCAAATTATTTTTGGCGCGTCGCCGTGCCGAGCAGCAACTCAGCAATGATCCGTATTTCTATGTGACCACTTTGTGCTCAACTGTGATCAGCTATAAAGGTCTGATGATGCCAGCCGCGATTGCTGACTTCTATACCGACCTGGCTGATGAGCGTTTAGCGTCTCATATTGTGGTGTTCCACCAGCGTTTCTCGACCAATACCTTGCCACGCTGGCCGCTGGCGCAGCCGTTCCGTTATCTGGCGCACAATGGTGAAATCAACACCATTACGGCAAACCGTAACTGGGCGCTGGCGCGTACCCCTAAATTTGAAAACCCGTTATTGCCGGGCTTAACCGAGCTGAATCCAATTGTGAACCGTACCGGTTCGGATTCATCCAGTCTGGACAATATGCTGGAAATCCTCGTGGGTGGCGGTATGGATCTGTTCCGTGCGCTGCGTATGCTGGTGCCACCAGCCTGGCAAAACGTGGAAACCCTGGATGCAGACCTGCGTGCCTTCTATGAATTTAACTCGAAACACATGGAAGCCTGGGATGGTCCGGCAGGTTTGGTGATTCAGGATGGCCGTCATGCCATCTGTATGTTAGACCGTAACGGTTTACGTCCAGCACGCTGGGTCATCACCAAAAATGGCTATATTACGCTTGCCTCTGAAATTGGGGTTTGGGGTTATGAACCGGAAGATGTGGTGTCGAAAGGCCGTGTTGGTCCGGGCCAGATTCTGGTGGTCGATACCATGACCGGCAAAGTGCTGGACACCAGTGATGTAAACCAGCACCTGAAAAAAATGCGTCCTTACCGTGAATGGTTACGTGAAAATTCAGTTCGCGTTCAAGGCAGCCCGGAATTAGAAGAATATTTATGTGATCAGGGCTTAAAAGGCGATGGCCTGAAAGCGGCACAAAAAATGTTTATGGTCACTTTTGAAGAGCGTGATCAGCTGCTGCGTCCAATTGCAGAAAGCGGTCAGGAAGCAGTTGGCTCGATGGGCGATGATACCCCAATGGCCGTGTTGTCGCGTCAGGTGCGTCATGTATCGGATTATTTCCGTCAGCAGTTTGCACAGGTCACCAACCCGCCAATCGACCCGTTACGTGAATCGATTGTGATGTCGCTGGAAACCTGTCTGGGCCGTGAGCAAAACGTATTTGAACAGGGGCCGGAACATGCTGATCGTCTGATCATTTCCAGCCCGGTACTGTCAAACTCGAAAATGCACCAGATTCGTACTTTAGGACGTAAAGGCTATGAAATTGCCGATATCGACCTGAACTATGCTGAAACTGAAGGTCTGGAAGCGGCAATCACACGTATTTGCGAGCAGTCTGCGCAAGCAATTCGTGATGGCAAAACCTTATTGGTACTTTCCGACAAGAAAATCCGTGAAGGCTATCTGCCGGCTAATGCAGTGATGGTCACTGGGGCAGTGCATCACCACCTGATCAATACCGGTTTACGTACCGATGCTAACCTGATTGTGGAAACTGGTTTTGCCCGTGATCCGCATCAATTTGCAGTGTTGCTCGGTTTTGGTGCAACCGCGATCTATCCATATCTGGCCTATGATGTGATCAATGATCTGGTGACTAAAGGTGAATTGCTCGGTGATCCGGTCTATGCACAATCGAACTTCCGTAAAGGGATTGAAAAAGGCCTGCTGAAAGTTCTGTCAAAAATGGGTATTTCAACTGTTGCTTCGTATCGTGGTGGTCAGCTATTTGAAGCAGTCGGTTTATCTGCCGAAGTGGTGAATACCTGCTTTAGCGGTGTACCAAGCCGTATTCAGGGCGCGACTTTTGTCGATCTGGAAAATGACCAGAAAAAACTGGCCGATACTGCGTGGAAAGCGCGTAAGCCAATTGACCAGGGTGGTTTGCTGAAATTCGTCTTCGGCAAGGAATATCATGCCTTTAACCCGGATGTGATCAATTCCTTACACAAGGCGGTGCGTTCAGGCAATTATGCCGATTTTAAAGAATACGCCGAGATTGTGAATAACCGTCCAATCGCGACCATTCGTGATTTATTCAAACTGAAAACAGACAATTCGATTCCACTGGAACAGGTGGAATCGGTTGAAGAGATTTTACCGCGCTTCGACTCTGCCGGGATGTCTTTGGGTGCGTTATCACCTGAAGCGCACGAAGCGATTGCGATTGCCATGAATACGATTGGTGGTCGTTCTAACTCGGGTGAGGGCGGTGAAGATCCAGCGCGTTACGGCACCATCCGTAACTCGAAAATCAAACAAATTGCATCGGGCCGTTTTGGTGTGACTCCTGCCTATTTAACCTCTGCAGAAGTCCTCCAGATTAAAGTCGCGCAAGGTGCAAAACCAGGTGAAGGTGGCCAGTTGCCGGGCGGTAAAGTAAACGGACTCATTGCGCGTTTACGTTACTCTGTACCGGGCGTAACCTTAATTTCGCCGCCGCCGCATCACGACATTTACTCGATTGAAGATTTATCACAGTTGATCTTCGATTTAAAACAGGTGAACCCACAGGCGATGGTGTCGGTGAAACTTGTTTCTGAGCCAGGTGTCGGTACGATTGCGGCCGGTGTTGCGAAAGCTTATGCCGATTTCATTACCATTTCTGGTTATGATGGCGGTACAGCGGCTTCGCCACTTTCTTCTATTCATCATGCAGGTTCTCCGTGGGAGCTCGGTCTAAGTGAAGCGCATCAGGCACTGCGTGTGAACGACTTGCGTGGTAAAGTTCGCGTACAAACCGATGGTGGTTTAAAAACCGGTCTGGACGTGGTGAAAGCGGCTATCCTCGGTGCTGAAAGCTTCGGTTTTGGTTCTACCCCAATGATCGCTTTAGGTTGTAAATACCTGCGTATCTGTCACCTGAACAACTGTGCGACCGGTGTGGCGACGCAGCAGGATCACTTGCGTCAGGAACACTATATTGGTGAGCCGCAAATGCTGATCAACTTCTTCACCTTTATTGCTGAAGAAACCCGTGAATGGCTGGCGGCACTGGGTGTATCCAGTCTGAAAGACCTGATTGGTCGTACAGACTTGCTGGAAATTCTGCCAGGTGAAACCGACAAGCATGCCCATCTGGATTTAAGCGCCTTGCTGGAATCACATCCTGCCGCGGAAGGTAAGGCGCAGTACTGTGAAGTACAAGGCAATGAACCGTTCGATAAAGGCGTATTGGCCGAGCAGATGGTTAGCGAGATGCTGCCAGCAATTGAAGCCGGTACCGGTGGTGAATTTAATTACAGCATTGGCAACTGTGACCGTTCAATCGGAGCACGTATTTCCGGTGAAATTGCCCGCCGTTATGGCAACCTCGGTATGGAAGCCCATCCGGTGAAAATGAACCTGACCGGTACTGCAGGTCAATCGCTGGGTGTCTGGAATGCCGGTGGTTTACACATCAAGCTGGAAGGCGATGCCAACGATTACGTCGGTAAAGGTATGGCTGGTGGACGACTCTCGATCTTCCCGCCAAAAGGTTCGCCGTTCCAGACCCAGAATACCGCAATTATTGGGAACACCTGTCTGTATGGTGCCACTGGTGGTAAACTGTTTGCAGCCGGAACTGCAGGCGAGCGTTTCGCGGTGCGTAACTCGGGTGCCTTTGCCGTGATTGAAGGCGCGGGCGATCACTGCTGTGAATACATGACCGGTGGTATCGTGACCGTGCTGGGTAAAGTCGGACACAACTTTGGTGCCGGGATGACAGGTGGTTTTGCTTATGTACTTGATTTGGACAACGACTTCGTTGACCATTACAACCATGAGCTGATCGAGTTAAACCGTATTTCTACAGAGTCGATGGAGGAACACAAAGAGTTCTTGTCACGTATCTTAGATGAGCATATTCAAGAAACGGGTAGTGCCTGGGCGTACAAGATCCGCCATGAGTTTGATTACTACAGCCGCAAGTTCTGGCTGGTAAAACCAAAAGCAGCCAACTTGCTGACTTTGTTAAAGACAACTCAAGCTGATCCTCAATAATTCCACGACTGCAGAAATGAAGCCAGATGCAAGGCAACTGTGAATCCCTTGCATCTAGCCACGGAGTAAAGACATGGCAGAACGCCTAAGTAATGACTTTCAATTCCTGGATGTTGCACGCCAAGACCCAGAGAAAAAAGAGATTGACGTCCGCAAATCTGAGTTTGTGGAAATTTATAAGCCATTTACCGCAGAAGTGGCGACCAACCAGACCCATCGCTGTTTAGGCTGTGGTAACCCGTATTGTGAATGGAAATGTCCGGTACATAACTACATTCCAAACTGGTTAAAACTGGTTTCAGAAGGCCGTATTTTCCAGGCGGCAGAACTGTGCCACCAGACTAACACCTTGCCAGAAGTTTGTGGCCGGGTGTGTCCGCAGGACCGTCTCTGTGAAGGCGCCTGTACCCTAAATGATGGCTTTGGTGCTGTGACCATCGGTAATGCAGAAAAATACATCAATGACACTGCATTTGCGCTGGGCTGGCGTCCAGACATGTCACATGTCAAATGGACCGATAAAAAAGTCGCGATTATTGGTGCGGGTCCGGCAGGTCTGGGTTGTGCCGATATTCTGGTGCGTAACGGGGTAAAACCAGTCGTATTTGACAAGCGTCCGGAAATTGGTGGTCTGCTGACTTTTGGTATTCCAGAATTCAAGATGGAAAAAGATGTAATGAAACGCCGCCGTGAAATTTTTACCGGTATGGGCGTAGAGTTCCGTTTAAATACCGAAATTGGCACAGATGTCACCATCGACCAGTTACTGGCTGATTACGATGCCGTATTCATGGGCATGGGTACTTATACCTATATGAAAGGTGGTTTTGCCGGTGAAGACCTAGATGGTGTGTACGATGCGCTGGACTTCCTGATTGCCAACGTGAATCGTTGTCAGGGTTGGGAAAAAGATCCATCGGAATACATCTCAGTCGAAGGCAAAAAAGTGATTGTCCTGGGTGGTGGTGATACCGCGATGGACTGTAACCGTACTTCAATCCGTCAGGGTGCCGGGTCAGTGACCTGTGCCTATCGTCGTGATGAAGCCAACATGCCGGGTTCACGTCGTGAAGTGACCAATGCGCGTGAAGAAGGGGTTGAATTCCAGTTTAACCGTCAGCCAATTGAAATTGTTGGCGAAAATGGCAAAGTGACTGGCGTGAAATTCGTGACCACGCAACTGAGTGAACCAGACAGCCGTGGCCGTCGCAGCCCTGAACCAATTCCGGGTTCAGAAGAAATTGTGCCGGCAGATGCGGTGCTGTTGGCCTTTGGTTTTCGTACCAGCCCAGCCGACTGGTTTGCCGATGTGAACATCAACCTGGATGGTTCAGGTCGTGTGGTGGCTGCAGAACAGCAGCAATTTAAATTCCAGACTTCAAACCCGAAAATTTTCGCCGGTGGTGATATGGTGCGTGGTTCTGATTTAGTCGTGACTGCAATCTGGGAAGGCCGTCAGGCAGCAGAAGGCATTCTGGACTATCTGGATGTCTGATTTACGCTGAATTCATTCAAGAAGCCCGCTTTTTAGAGCGGGTTTTTTAATCTCTTTGGTTTAAGAATCAATCCCTGAAAATGGAAAAGAGGCAATGGCTGCTAGCAAATTTTATTGAAACGCACTTTATGCAACCGGCGATTTTGAAGTTTTTTGCAAATCGAATCGGTCTTTTTGCCATAGGGGAAAAGTGATTTTGTTCACATACTGAGCTTCTCCAAAACAAAAAAGGTCAGTAACCATGACGCAAGTGACGGCAGAAAAATCTTATCTTCATCGTCCGAAAGCCATTGGGATCACGGTTCGCCGGCTCAAATTTAATCCTCATGCTATCCGCCGGTATTATTTTGCCAATTCGCCGGTGATGTCGCATCTGCTTACCGCCTTATCTTCCACTTTTCCCATTGGTGAGCAGTTTTTTGTGCATAGCGTGCGTAATGTACGCGATCGGGTTCAGGATCCGCAGTTGCAGGCACAAATTGCTGCATTTATTGGGCAAGAGGCGATGCATTCCAAGGCACATCGTGAATTTAACAACGCCTGGCGCCGTGATGATTATCAGCTGGATCGTTTTCAGGCCTGGCTGGCGCGTAAAGATCATCATGTCAAAAGTCTGCCCCCTAAAGTGCAACTGGCGATTACCTGTGCCTTTGAACATTTTACTGCGCTACTGGGCGGCTATATCCTGCGTCATCCGGAAGTGTTGAGTACGCTGGATGATGATGCGGCCAAGCTGTGGATCTGGCATGCGATTGAAGAAATTGAGCATCGGGCGGTGGCGTTTGAGGTGTATCAGCATGTGTATAATGATCATCGTCTGCGCCGTATGATTATGCGCAGTGTTACTGCCGGTTTTGCCAGTCTGACTTTTTATAGCACCTCACAGCTGTTTTTACAGGACAAGAAAAACAGTATGCCGAAAATCGGCGGTAATCTGTTTGGTTTGTATTTGCTGGCGAAAATGCTACTGCAGTTATTGCCGGAATATCTGTCCTATTACCGGAAAGATTTTCATCCGGCTAAAATTAATTACAGTCACAGCCTTACCTACTGGAAGCAGCGCATGGCAACGCAGTATCAGGTTGAAGGTTTCCAGCAGGAACAACAGCCACAATTACTCAGTTAATTCAAACAGATGGTAAACCAATGATTAAAACCGGGCTTCTTTACGCGTCCGGTTTTTTCATGTGCATGTGTTTTCCAAGTGATAAATAAAATTAACAAAACTGGGCTAAAATACCGTTAGAATCAAATTATTGAACAAATACAAATAAATAATTAGAGGATAAGGCATGAACTTAATGAAAAAAACACTGCTGATGCTGGCACTCAGCAGCAGCTTGACCCTGAGTGGCTGTGGCTATAACACCTTGCAGGTCAAAGATGAAGCCGTGACGGCGGCCTGGTCGGAAGTCCAAAACCAGTATCAGCGCCGTGCCGATCTGGTGCCGAACTTGGTCAATGTGGTGAAAGGCTACGCTGCACATGAAGAGCAGGTGTTGACTGAAGTGACCCAGGCACGTGCCAATGTGGCCGGCTTAAAAGTCGATCAGGCGGTGCTGGAAGATCCGGCTCTGTTCCAGCGCTATCAGGAAGCGCAAGCGCAAATGACCGGGGCGTTATCGCGTTTAATCGCGGTATCAGAAAATTATCCGGATTTAAAAGCCAATCAGCAGTTCCGGGATTTGCAGGTACAGCTTGAAGGCACCGAAAACCGTATTGCGGTAGCGCGTAACCGTTATATCACCACGGTACAGGACTTTAATGCCTATTCACGCCAGTTCCCGCAGGTGATGACCGCAAAAGTCATTGGTATGGACACCAAGCCAAACTTTAGTGCCGATCAAAACGCGCAAACTGCACCAACCGTATCGTTTGAATAATCCCACGCCCCAAGGAGCCGCGGATCATGCCTGATTCAATTACTGCTCTCATCCGGTGTATACTACACTGCCTGCTGTTGTGCTGTGCGCTATTGCTCAGTTCACTCAGCTTGGCAGATACCGCTGCCACCAGCTCAGCAGATGATCTGGTGGCAGCGCGTATCATTCAGGAACAGCAACGTGCGGCCAATGCTCGTCATCAGAGTCAGACAGCCGCTGCATCTGAGGCAAGTGTTGAACAACCGGTGATTGGCAATGATATGGCAGAAGGGGAGTCCATTCGTGGCTTGCCGACTTTAAATGAACCGGTGATTGATCAGGCCAATTTGCTGAGTGCAGCGCAGAAACAGGCGATTAGCCAGCGGATTTTGGCACTGCATCAGCAGGGTAAAGCGCAAATTGGGGTGGTAATTGTGCCGACCACCGGTCAGGAAGATATTTTTGATTTTGCTATGCGTGTTGCAGAACGCTGGCAGTTGGGCTCGGCCAAATATGACAATGGCTTGTTGATGGCAATTGCGGTGAATGATCGCCGTATTCAAATTCTGACCGGTTATGGTCTGGAAGGGGTATTACCCGATATTGTGCTAGGCCGGATTATCAACAACCAGATCACCCCGTATTTTAAACAGGCACAATATGCCAGCGGCATTGAAGCCGGTCTAGCCGAAATTGAACGTATTTTGAATATGGACCCGGAAGTAGCGGCCACTGCGGCTAAAGAACTGCAGGAACGCCAGCAACAGGCACTGCGTGAGCAGCAGGCACGGGAAAAAACTTTTAATACAGTAATTTTTATTTTAATTGCCGGGGTGATTGGCTCTTATATTGTCGGTAAACGTCTCAGCGCTTCAACCGCTGCGGTGGCGGCTACGGTGGCGGGGTTGGTCAATGGTGTGGGCATATTCACCAGTTTATTAATGGGGCTTGGGATTTTCTTTTTACTCATTACCGCACTGGCCCAAGCGATTTTTCATATTTTCCTAGTCTCGGCCGGTCGTGGCGGTGGAGGCGGCGGCTTTGGTGGAGGCGGTGGATATAGCGGCGGAGGCGGCGGCTTCGGCGGGGGAGGGGCATCAGGATCATGGTAACCACAACAGATACAACCGAAATAATTACCCAGCCGAAAACTCAGGAGCTGAGTCAACCCAGTTTAAAGCGCTGGTTCAGGCATTTTTTCTACATGCCGGCCACTAAACGCTTTTTTAACCAGCAGGACCAGTACGCGATTGCGCAAGCGGTCACAGAAGCTGAACACGGACACATTGGTGAAATACAAGTCGTCATTGAAGGTTGTCTGCCTTCGCGTTTAGCTTATTATCAGGATACGCGTACCCGCGCACGGCAGCTGTTTGCTGAATTAGGTGTTTGGGATACGGAATATAACAGTGGGGTACTGCTTTATTTAAACTTGTGTGAGCGAAAAGTTGAGATTGTGATTGACCGTGGTATTAAGCATGCTACTGAGCAGCAGGTCTGGGATGAGATTTGCCAGAAAATGGTATATGGCCTAGCGCAAAGAGAGTATCAGCAGGCAGTGATCTTGGGGGTTAAAGAAATTGGCATGATTCTGGATGGTTATTATGACCGGAAAATTCAGGATGAAGCCAATGAGCTAGGGAATAAGCCGATTATTCTCGGTTAATGTTGTAAATATGTGACACTAAGTGTCACTTTTTTACATAAAAATACATTAAAAAAATAAAGTGAAAAATTTTTATCCATAAATGGCTGTTTTTTCTTTAAATATATTTATAATAAAAGTTGGCACATATAGTGCTATATACAAAATAGCTTACAAAGCTTATAAAAAATTAACAAAACATTTGTGGAGAATGTTATGAAAACTGCTCAAAAGGGTTTCACCCTAATCGATACTCCATAAGTGTCCATATAAAATGAACAATCCATAAGTAATTCAATATGGACATAAAAATAATAAATTTGATATGAAGAATCACTATTATCTTTTTCTACTTTTTTCAATCTCCGTTTTTACTCATGCTCAAGAACTAGACTTCATTCAATATTCAGATATTTCATCAATTCCTCAAATTGTTTTGAATCCAAAAATCCAAACAGAACTTCAAACATTGTTAAAGCATGATTATCTAAAATTTTAATCTAATTTCGACAATTACTCAGCGCCCTATTTACTAAAAACAGATGAGGCTCTGTATTATGAAGGTCGGTCTGGAAGCAGTTTAGATGCTTCATCCGCGATTGTGTTTAAAGATGGGCGATTTTTTGCTGCAATATATTTTTCCAATACCAAGACTTTAAAATACTTTAGCAACGATGCCAGTTGCTCAGAACAGTTACATCCTGCGATTCAAGTTTTTGCTCAGCAGCGTGAAATTCAAGGTATTGAATATGCAACAGCTAGAGCCAATACCGCTTTAAAATATAATTTTGGCCCCTCTTCAAAATGTGAAACCTATTTTAAAAAATTAGGAAGATAGCTGTGTTAGCGGCAGTGTAAAAATGCCCCCCTAACGGCATTTAAAAACTGCCCCCTTGGTTAATATAGTGGTCGATTTATTGTTCGTGTTCCATCATTGTTCATCAAAAACTTGCCTTGGAAGCAGCAGGGCGTGGTGTAAGTATGAATCATCAGGTGTCGGCAAAATTAGCTTATGTGACTATTTCTGGTCGTCTAACAAGTAAGAATAACTGGTATGCTACGAACAGGAATAGGTGATCATTTTATCTAGTAATTTGTATGATATTGTTAGATTTAAGGCTTGATCAGTAAAATTAGAGCTTGAGGTGATGCTATGACGTTATTGGAACAGCAGGTAGTACCAGCAGCTGTATTGGGAAAGTCAGTACTTAGGGCTGCTAAACTGCTTTCCCTTAGTCAGTCTTAGCTCGCAATAGTGCTAGATATGGATGTTGAGGTAATCACTCAATTGCAAAACCAACCTGAATTAGATACAAATTCTAAACAGGGGAAATTAGCACTGTTGCTGATTCGTCTATGCCAGGCTTTACATGCTTTGACAGGTGGTGATCAGGCTGCGATGAAGATTTTTTTAACGTCCGAAAATAGAGTCACTAGCGGTATCCCAATTCATCAAATAGAAACGATGAGTGGCTTGATTTCTGTTCTTAATTTTGTTGAAGCCCTTGAGTGACAATATACTCCTATGGACTAACTTACAATCAACTTTCACAAATTATGTTGTGTAACGCATGTAACAAGTTGAAATTATTAAAAAAGGATAACTAAAAATGCAACCGACTGAATTAAAACAATTACCAGACTGGTTATTAGAACAGTTACCCCAAATAACTGAAACAGCAATTTTATCACTGCGTGATACGAAACTTGTCGTCACTTACCCTGATCGTATGGAAGCAATTCACGAAAGCTTAAAAGACGTACAACGCCAGATCCATCATGTCAAACCTACAGATTTACAGATTCTACCAGAGGTCTATCAATATTTTGGTAAGGATAAAGAGAGTGGTGGTTTATTTTTTAAAACCTCTGAGCATCTTTCTAGTAGTTTGTTTTCCTACACTGATAAAAATAAATTTGAGCATTTACAATCTGCTTTACAGACTGCCTTTGAAAATGAGCAAGCATATCTCGCAAATCCAACAGACTTTTTAACAGCCTATCATTTTATTGATACACACCCAGCTTTTTGGACGGTTATTGGTGATGTACCATCATGGCACTGGAATACATGGGGGCACTGCCAAAATGTTTATCACGGTGCATATAATGATGAAGATAATGGGCAATTAGTGATTTATTTAGAAACTGGCTCACATCTCAATAAAGTAGAAGATGGTGGTAAATTATACCAAGAGCATTATCATGATTATCGTTTAGATGTTTGGGCAAATACGTTTGAACAGGCGTTTATCAAGTTGGCGGCAAAGGTGTATAAGTTTTTTGACCATCAAGGTGTTGAGCGCCTAAATGTGCCACATATAAAACCAGCATGGGTTCTGGAGCTTGAAGAACGAATTGCAGAATTTAAAAAATGGAAAGATGAGGAGCTGTGAGTATTCACTATTAGGTGGCGTCCACGAGTTGTTAAAGTATGTCGCTTAAAACATCTGCCAGCTTTTGCCCACTCTTACGATCAATTAAACGTGCTGACATACCAAATTCAGTTGGACCACTGTAATCAGCTAAAAGAGTATCTCCAATAAACAAAATGTCTTTGGCATGACATTGTAATTTATCAATTAAATATTGATAAATTTGTGACTCTGGTTTAATTGCTCCAACCTCATAACTCCAAGCATAAGCATCAAGAGAAGGTAAAAATGAAGAAACAACTTTTCCATATGGCATCGCTAAATTTGAGCATACTGCCAATCTGAATCCTAGTTTTTTTAATTCTTCCAAAGTTGATAAGGTATCTTCATACAGTCTAATAGAGCGTAACTCTTCATCTAAATCATGCTCAAGTTCTTGCAGAAATTGGTCTGGAATATTTACTGCTAATCGCTTTGTAAGCTCTGCCAAATTCAAATTGTGGGACATAATAAATTTGGCACCATCAGGTTTTGGTTGTCGCCCATTTTCTTTTAGCCATTTCATTAATTTTCTATATGGAGAACGTCTTTCCTCTATTTTTACAAGTGTACCAAACACGTCAAAAATAATGACTGAAGGCTCAATATGGCCTACTTTTATAAATAATTCCATATTTTTACAACCAATTAAATTGAATTTCACTTTTTGTTGAGATTACCATAAGAGGATTGCTATAAAAATTAAGGGAGATATTTGATATCTCCCTTTGATTATTTTATTCACTGAAATTTGCAAACATAATTTTAGGAAAATTTTTCATAAAGTGGCGTCTAACATGATTGAAGTCACTGAGATCATGTTGATTTTTTTCAAAATAATTCACCCAGGCTAAAGTCGCATCTTGGTCATTTAAGTTAGGGTTAACATTCAGAAACAAAGCTAAATCAAATGTACGGTCAATATTAAACTCTTTGATTAGTGCAACAGCAGTTGAACGAACTTCCTCTGAAACAGAGAATTTTGGAGAAAAATAGTTATTCATAGCTGAACTTCCTTAAAAAACTATATAATGAAATTTAGAACGGCTAATTTGTTTTTTAATAAAACAATATAACCTGCTGCAGGTTAAATTATCACGGTAAAAGTTATTTATCAAGTTGAATTAACCTGCTGCAGGTTAATTTTTTAATTTAAAGGTTGTTATGATTAGATGTAGGTTGTCAAATTTGATGGGTGAGCGAAAAATTTTAAAGTTAAGTGAGGTAGCTCAAGCGACTGGTATTAATCGTAATACGCTAACAAGTCTTTACTATGATCGTGCAGTACGAATTGAACTTTCAGTCGCTGATACCTTATGTAAATATTTTAATTGTAATATGCAAGATTTATTTGAATATATCGATGAGTATGAGGAAAGAGACGACACTTAGTAAAATGTCGTCCTTTTTTTTAAAGCTGAATAGGATGCTTTAAATACAATTCAGGATCATTCCAAATCGTCTGAATGTATTCTTTTGCATCAAAATCTCGTATTAGTCTTGCTCTAAGTTCATCAAAACCATCCCAATAATCTAAATTTTCATATGGAAATTTATCTACTAAATCACTCAACCATTGAATATTAGGTAGTTTTTCTGCAATTGTTAAGGGGTGAACTTTTCCAGTCAAAATAAGTTTAAACTGTTCTTTTGAGAGAAGGTGGCTGCATATAGTCACTTTAGCGTTGTAATATCGCAGCAGCACTTTGGTCAATAAGCAAAAATATAATAATGAGTTATATCCACCTACTCCGTTTACGTCACTGATATGATATGGAGGATAAAAAGTCTCAACTGCGTAATTTTCATAAATTTTAAGAATAATTAATTGCCCCGCTTCTGACAATTCTCGAATAAACTTTAATTCTTTCACTTTTGAATTATTTAAATATTCATTATTTGGATTTGAGCCTAAGAGCAGTTTTATATCTTGATCTAAATACTCTTTTAAACGTATGTGCTGAATATCATAGGGAGTCTGTTTACCAAAGAGTAACCAGTTTGGATTCACTGAAGTATGTTGCGCTATTTTTTCCAATTGTCCGAAGGTGGGTTCTAATTCTGCTCTAAACCATGCTTCAGCCTCATCAGCCGTATCTTCATTGATCTCAAAAGCTAATTCAGCAATTGTAAACTCATTGAAATGATGAAGTTTTTTCAGCTCACTTAGTACAAAATTTAAACGTTCTGCTACCACTTTTTTTCGCTCTGTCGGAGATCGAGCTCGAAGAAAGTTTTCAACGATTTTTGCTGCTTCAACTTGAATATTATCATTCATGACGAATGAATCGTAAAGTCGAGAGGTCGCTTCTGCATTGATAGAGCGTTGATTCGCTTTCGCTGCAGCATCAATTTTAGCTTTTAGCTCTTCAGGAATACGAAGATTAAATTGGATATCTTTCTTACTCATACATTTTTAAGTCGGTAAAAAATAGCACTAGCATTATGCTATAAAAAAAGAGTTGACATAAGTGTTAGCATATTGCTATGTTAGCAATATGCTAACAATTGGTGTGATGCACATGAAACAGACGAATCTTCGTTTACCCATAGATTTAGTTTCTTGGGTCAAACAAATGGCAAAACAAAGACATCAGTCAATGAATGCTTTTTTTATTACGGAATTGGAACGATTAAGGAAAGAGGAACAGAGAGAATTGACAAAAAAGTAATTATTTTCATTCGGCAAAAAGTATAAAAGCCCATGCGGGAACATGAGCTTTTATGAATGTCTTGATTGGCGTCCAGACACTTCGATTTTGATGGATAGGGGTATTTTTGTCAATCCTATATCAAGGTCACTTTTTGCCTGTTTTTTAATAAACAGGAGGCTCAAAATGAGCACTAAACTTAAAAATGGTCAGTCACGCTACCAATCGAAAGCCAAAGTTGTGAGCATCAAAAAATTTCAGTTATTGACGTTGGTTAATGCAACCCGTTGTTTAAATGATGCAGCGTTTGAAAAACATGGTGATGCTTACCTTGAATTCCCTGTAATTGTTCAGGGAGATGGTAGCCCTTCTGACGTTTTTAATCTGTATTTGCTGAAAAAACTTGAGCAAACAATACAGTATGATTTTAAAACATTTGCATCTATTGCCAATCAGTTGGTTGATTTTCAGCGTTTTTTAGAAGATGAGCAACTGGACTGTTTGAAATTCCACAAACTAAAACAGTCAAATGCGATTTTTAAATATCGCACTCGTCTTATTGAGCAAGCGAATGCAGGTCTAATTTCAGCTCGCTCTGCAAGTAATCGAATTAATGCGGTAGTGAATTTTTATCGATTTCTCGTTACAGAAGACTTAGTTGATCATCAGCGCTATGGCATACCGTTTAAAGATGTCTACAAATATATTGCCGTGGATAATGAGTTTGGCGCACGTCAAAAAATGGCAATTAAGTCGCATGATCTTGCGATACATGTTCCAGCCAAGGCTCCGAATTCTGAAGCCATTATTGACGGTGGTGAATTAAGCCCACTTACTGTTGAAGAGCAGGCTGTTATATTAAAAGCACTGCAAAAATCATCACGTGAATATCAATTGATGTTTTATCTTGCATTGTTTACAGGTGCTCGTTTACAAACGATTTGTACTTTGCGAATCAAAAACTTAATTGGTTGTGAGCTTGATAGTCATGGTTTTATTCGTCTGCCCGTTGGAGCGGGTACAGGTGTGGACACTAAATTTCAAAAGCCGATGACACTTTTGATTCCAAATTGGTTAGTACAAGATCTTAAAATCTATATCAATAGTGAGAAAGCGCGTCTGCGTAGACAGAAATCAAATTATGGCGACTCGGATGAAAACTATGTGTTTCTCACCAAGCTTGGTACACCTTTCTACACCAGCAAAGCTGAACAGCAGAAGTTAACCGAAAAGATCAAAGCATCTGACTCCTTTGAGACTCGACTGAAAATCTATGAAGGTGAAGCAGTACGTAGTTATTTAAAAATGGTGTTATTGCCTGAAATTCGTCTAATTGATCCACAATTTAAAAGTTTCAAATTCCATGACTTACGTGCCAGTTTTGGGATGAATCTGCTGGAAAGTCAGTTACAGCATCTACCTGCAGGGCATTCTGCTATGACCGCTGTTGAGTATGTGCAAGCTCGTATGGGACATCGTAACATCAGCACGACTTTACAGTATTTGAATTATAAATCACGATTGCAATGGCGCAGTAAAATTCAGCATGAGTATGAATCAAGCTTAATGAAATACGTGATGTCTTCTGTCAATTTAGCGGGAGAATTGTCATGAATTTTAGACGCTCTCCACTTTTTGTGCATATTTCAGATATCAATAAACAAATTAATGAGCATGAGCGACTTGTCCTTGTCTGCAAAGATAAGACAGCTTCTTTTGCTTTTAAGACATTTGACATTGGAACTCTGTTTTATCGTAAAAGAGTATTTGGCGAGGCTTTGTCAGAACAACAGTTATCTGCATCTTTTGATGAAAAAAGACGTTATTTTTTGCAGTGTTTAACGGACTATTTGTTGCAAATGAGCGGATCAGATTTGTCAAAAGGACTATTTTATTACACTAGTAAACTTTTTTTAGATTGGGTGGATAGCCAAAAGAAAAATTTTGATTTATCAAATCAAGACAGTGTGATAGATGCGTATCGTCGTTACAGCAAATATTTAGTTGATCGCACTTTGCTTGCAGATACTGATGAAGAAAACCTAGCTGCACATACAGCAAAGCAATATCAGCGTAATGCGGCGAAGTTGATAGCATATGTATTTGACTGTCATGAAATTGATATTGTTAGTCAAGCGATGCAAGTACAGTCTCAGCGTTATGATGTTCCTGTTTTTCCAGTCGCTAAAGAAGATCATCAGAAGACGTATGCAACTTTGTTGCATGTCTTTCTTGAAATTTATCGTATTGTGATGCAAGGCGCAGATTTTCCAGCACATTTTCAGTCCGTGGATCAGGAAGATTTTTATTTTTACTCGGGCTTTCATCATCAAACTGGAAAACAGCATATCCAGTTTGATATGCAGAATTATTTAGCCAAATATCCAATTATTCCAGCCCTTTCCAAAATGCTGGCTGATTTTGAGTTAGAAGAAGATAGTGAGCATCGAAAACGTGTACGTGAAAATCGCAATCAAGCGATTCGTAAACTTGAAGAACGTAATAAAGACAAGCGACATTTAGAGCGTACAAGACTTGCCTCCTACGGTCTTGCCATTGGCATGCTGTTATTTATTGCACAAACTGGTGCAAATTTAGACACTGCTCAACAATTACAACTCGTCAGCATGAAAGTCCTTCCATCCACACAAGGTCGACGTTTCTCGGGAACAAAAAGCCGCGCTAGACGCAAGACAGTACGACCAGAGTTTGGAGTTAATTTTGAGCCGATTTTTAGAAAAATTTTAGAACTTCGGGCTTGGTATATTCAAGATGAGCAGTGTGATTTGGTCTTTCCAATGCGCGATAATATTCGAAAATTAAGTTCAATCGGAAATAGTAAATTACAGTCACTAAAAAAATTTTTGCAGCGCATTTTCCCGAAAATGGCTTGGATCACACCACGAGAGTGGCGCAAGCATGTTAGCAGTCAATATGTTGAATTGAGCGATGGTGATTTATTGCTTGAAGTCGAAAAAATGGGACACTCACTCGATACTGCGAAGAAAAATTACAGTCGAACTTCATTTAAAGATGCAGCTCAGCAAATTTCACAATTTTTTAATGAGTTGAGAGAAGTTGCGGTAGCACAAACTCGAACCGTTGAGCGTATTCCTGTGCAAACGTTAGATGAGACTGTTGATGTTCAAACCTTAGCTGTCGGGGCTTGTACGACTACCAGTCTACAACCTGAAAAAGCAACAGGTTTTACTGCGCAAGCTCCAACTCCAAACTGTCAACAATTTGAGCATTGCTTATTCTGTCAATACTATGCAGTCCACGCTGATGACGAAGATGTGCGTAAGCTTTTATCACTGAAAAGCCTACTCGGCTACGTTAAGCAAAAAGTCACGGACTTAATCAAGTGGGAACAGCAGTTTGGGGTTGTGCTACATCGAATTGACGAAGTACTCAACGAATTATCAGACACTTATGAAAATTTACGTGATCGTATTTTTTCAATTCAAGAAGAAGTAGAAAGTGGTGATTTAGATGCCTATTGGCTCAATCATTTTGAATTGCTAATTGATTTGGGGTGGATATCATGAGTTCATTTAATTCATATCTATATTCATTGGGTATTGCTGAGCAGTTCTTACCTGATGAGTACAATCTACTGAATAATCAGCTGACTGTTCCAAGTACTTTTGTATTATCGCGAATGAAGAGTGGTGAGATATTGTCAGTTTATTCAGACAATATCTGGGATCTTTCTCCATATTTACCGAAGTGTGATTGTCGCCTGAATTTTGATAGTTGGCTTGAAAATGCCCGAGAAAATGACTTTCTTTACTGTCAAATTCGGGCAGAAATGAAAAAAATCAGTTTTGCTTTGCTTTATATAAAATCTGGTAAGTCGATTATTAAAAGTATCGAACAGCGGCACACGGTTTTACGCCAGTTTGCAGCAATTGCATATAAAAATGGCTGTACATTGCAGCAGTTATTTAGTGATGTTGCTTATATGTCAAAAGTAAATGATGCTTATGTTGGTGTGAGCTATCAAAAAGCCATTCACATTAAAGCATTTTTAACTGATTGTTTTGCCTTACAACAGCAATACCCATTGCTCATTCCTGCGTTTAGTACATATAAGCCAATAGAGCATTTAGCAAAGTTGGCTGCTCAACTCAGGTTGCAGTCAGGCAAAGTAGGCCCACAAACCAAAGTTGTTCCTTCACGGCTTTATATAGCCTTAATTAATGCTTTAGCAGATAAATTGAATGAATTTAATCAAAATGCATCAGCACTTCTGAAATGGTTTCAGCGCAAGCAGCAGGATGCAAATTTTGCTTTGATGCCGACAGAATTTAAGCGTGAAAAAAATGCGGTAAGTTTTGCTGATGCTCGAGATTTACTCGGTTTAACGGTACTGTTTGAAAATAACCAGATTCAAAAACATGCCAACCTCACCCGTTATATGACGCTGATTCAAGGTATGGCCAAGTTGTGGATTCATCTGTTTACAGGGATGCGGGACAATGAAGTGAATCAGCTGTCATCTGATTGCTATCAAACTATTCAAAGTAATGAGCATCTTGTGCATGTCATTATGGGTTATACCTCCAAGTTGCATGGTGGTGGAAATAAATCGACGTATTGGATCACGTTTGCAGATATTCAAATAGGCGTACATGCAGCACAAAGTATTGGTGAAGTCTACGCCTTACTCAATCCTCACTATGATATGTCTAATTCTGCTGAATATCCATTATTCCCAACACTATACTCGCAAAAGCATCGAAATAAAAATAACCGCAATATTGAGCATGAAACGGATTTTATCTCTAATTTTGAGGGTGCTCCGACTCGAACACAGTCTAATTTTAATCAGTATTTAAGCCGTATTTCTGTATTGCTTGGAGAGGGGTTGAAAATCGCAGAAAGTGATATCGTCGAGCTTGAAGCTTTTGATGGTTTCCGCAATTGGCGAGAAGAAAAAGACTGCCAAGTTGGTGAGTACTGGAATATCTGTACCCATCAATTTAGACGTTCGCTTGCAGTTTATGGCGCTCGTTCAGGCATGATCGGACTTGGCGCTTTGTCAGTCCAATTTAAGCATCTAACAGAGTCTATGACGTTGTATTACCGTAATAATGCGGTATTTGCACCAAATATTTTAGTGAGTGATAGCCAAAAAGAGTTTATTCAAGAACTGGAATATCAGCGCTTGGTACATTCTTATGCACAATTTGAAGATGGTGTAATTAATAGTGCTAGTCGTTTACTCGGTGGGGCAGGAACCTATTTGCAGCTACAAAAAGACCGCGAGCAATTACTCACAGTATTTCCAAACCGTGATGAAGCGATTAAGCGCATGAAAAAAGGGGAAATTGCTTACAAACCGAGTCTTTTGGGTGCTTGTACTAATCCTGATTCTTGCGAAAAAATTTCATTTACTGCGATTACCAGTTGTTTGAGTTGTGCCCATGCTGTGTTTGATGCAACAAGTGCTGAAAAAATGCAAAAAGCGGTTCAGCGACTACAACGGCAGCGAGATATGCAAGTACAGAACAGTCTGCTATACGAGCAAATGGACAGTGATATTTTGGCTTTAAACAAAATGATTCAAAAAATTAAAACGATTAATATTGAGGTGTAAAATATGAGTGTACTTAATGATTATTACGCTGCTTTAGAGCGATTAAAAGCCAACAAACCAGAGGTTCTACCGAAAGGCTCTGCCATTAATAACGATACGGTTGCAATGGAAGCTGGACGTAAAAGAGGCTCGATTAAGAAGAGTCGTCATGCTGCATTAATTGAGGCAATTGAGCAAGCTGCACAGGCAGCAGGGCAAAATGTTCTTTCGCCTGCCCAGCAAATTGAGCAAGCGAAAACTAAGACCAAAGCGGTGAAAAGTGATTATGATCAGTTAAAAAAGGACTATGAAAAACTGCTAGAAAAGTGCAATGCTCTATTACTGGAAAATTTTGAGTTAAAACAAAAAACGCATCTTTAAAGATGCGTTTTTACATAAGATATTTAATTAAGAAGCAAGATTACGGCATTCAGTAGGAACATATTTAAAATTAGCTTCAGTAGTAGTACATTTCCAAGCAATACCAGGATTATTTACTGCTGCAACATCCTTATCATCCTTATCTTTTGTAGCTAAACTATCGGCAGTAGGTGTAAGAGTTAATGCTACTTTTTTACCTTTATCATTCATTGTAACGGTAATACCTCCTGTAGTAGCACTACATTCTAATTTGGCGACATTACCTACACCTTTTCCATTCGTAGCAGTGGCGTCAAAAACTCCGACACCAGCACATGCACCCTTTCCACCATTGTCAGCTGCAGCTGGTAAAACACCACCATTCATTGTAATATTTTCGGCTACTGTTGCCTTAGCAGTGCCTGCAACTCCTAGAGCTTCAGAGACACGGGCACGTACAGTATAATCCTGATATGCAGGAAGTGCGATTGCAGCCAAAATTCCAATAATAGCGACAACAATCATAAGTTCGATGAGCGTGAAGCCCTTCTGCATTGTATTCATAACATTCTCCACAAATGTTGTTAATTTAGTTATAAGCTTTGTAAGCTATTTTATAGTTTGCACAAAGCATGCCAATGCATATTACTCAATTATTTCTTATGAAATCAATAGATTGTTTAATAGATTAAAAATCTTAAAAACTTAAAAGTAAATTTATGTAATTAAGTGACAAAAAATGTCAGTTTTGTCGGTTTTGAGATATGTAAAAATAAAAATTGCTTGTACTGGGAAAACTTAAATTATTAGCAGCTAAGCGAGCAGAAAACTATATTGGTTTGGTAGTGGTTGTTTGTGGGGGGATGAAAGCAATTTGAAATTGAAAGTGCTGTTGTATACGGAATATTTCATATATGGGTGAGTAATAGAATGAAACGGCTTAAAGACTTCAAAATACCCGAACGAATACCTCGTGCAGCTGTGAAAGTTGTGTCCATGCAATTTGGTGATGGCGAAGCGACTCGGTGTATTGCTCTGCATCATGCAAAATGTGTGATTCTTCAGCCTAAAGGAGAAATACAGAAGTTAACCTATAAATGATTCTGGATTTTTTATTCAGTTTTAGCTTAACAAAATTTTAAAATATCTCATGAGCAGTCTGCCATTATAAAAATTCATTCTATCGCCCCGAGTAAAAGCCATTTTCTGATATGGACAAATTGGAAAAATTTGTCCATTGAAAACGATGTCCATATGGACAAAGCAAGTAATTATATAAAGCAAGATAATTCAATGGTTTGATGCATGTCCATATAAAGTGACTTATGGAATGTACATCATTAATGATCGTTGTTGCGATCATTGGTATTTTGGCTGCGGTTGCACTTCCTGCATATCAAGATTATACAATCCGTGCCAAGATGGCTGAGCCAGTATTGGCAGGTTCTACTTGTCGTACTACAGTTTCAGAAGTTTATCAATCAGCTTCTGCTCTTCCTGGTGCGAATACTTGGGGATGTGAAGTAGGTACCCCTCCAACCACTAGCACACCAGAGCCTACTGAGGCTGTTCCAGATCCAGATCCAATTACAGTAGAAGGGACTCCATCTACTAAATATACAGCTTTGGTTGAAACTTCAGCTACAGGTGTAATCACAGTAACTACTACCAAAGCTGCTGATTTAAAAGATGCTGCTGATAAAACTTTCCAGTTAACTCCATTAAAAGCAGGCGGTGTGGCAATGACAGCGGATGATATTGGTACGACAGTAAACTCTTGGAAATGCGGTCCAGGTGGTCCACGAGCTATTGATGCTAAATATTTACCAGGTTCATGTCGCGGTAACTAATTCGGCTTTAATAAAAAAGACTGGCTAGCCAGTCTTTTTTTATGTAATAAAACCTAATTTTTTGAAAAAATACAGTGATCTTTGGGGTAGAAAATCATAGTCAGATGATTTACTTGAATTAAGATCGAAATTTAGAGAGTAAGTAATGCCAAAGCGACTAACCTTTTTCTTGGGGCATTTAGCTATTTCTATAATTATTGCATTAATGGCTATGGGGCTGGTTTTCTTTATTTGGTATCCATCACCACTTGCAAGTGCAGTCGGTGTTACCCAAATTTTTTTAATGATGCTGGCGATAGATGTGATCGTGGGTCCAGTGCTTGGCTTCATTGTTTATAAAGAAGGCAAGAAAACTTTAAAAATGGATTTGGCTATTATTATTCTGATTCAGCTCTCAGCGCTGATCTATGGTTTGTATAGTATTGAAAAAGGGCGACCAGCCTATATTGCATACAACATAGATCGCTTTGAACTGGTTCGTAAGAATGAGATCGCGAGCAATGATTATCAACACAATGAAAATTTTGGATCATATCCAAGCTATGTGGTGGTCCAATATCCAAAAGATCCGAAACTCAAAGAAAAAGTCATGTTTGATGAAGTCTTTGGCGGAGTGTCTTTAAGTCAAAGGCCGGAGTTTTACCAAGCATTGGAGAGTGCTAAGCAACAAATGAAGGATAAAAGTCTTAGTTTGAATGACTTATCAAAATATAATTCACTTTCAACGGTAGATAAAATATTATCAAAATATCCAACAGCAATCGGTTTCTTTCCTTTAAAAGCAAGCAATTTAGATATGACTGTATTGGTGGATAAAGAATATAAAGTCATTAAAATCGTCGACCTCCGCCCTTGGCACTAACGCAAAATAGAACAATAATTTCACCAAGCAGCTGATTTCCTCAGCTGCTTTTTTGATTATCATAGCTCATCTTTTTCTCAACTCTTGCAGCATGAAATTTTTCCTCTTGCTTCTCGCTGGTATTTTTATCTCCCTCGCTTGGCTCCTTCCCATCCATTACCGCCCTTGGGTGACCTATACCGGCGAGCTATATGCTTTTCTTGCGCTGTTCGCTTTAGCGGCTATTTTCCTAAAAGAAAAACTGATTATCCCTAAAATTAGCCTGCCTTTACTGGCCTTAACTGCTATCCCATTTATCCAATGGGCTTGTGGTTTGCTATTCTTTTTTGACAAAGCGCTATTTAGCAGCCTGTATATCTTTGGCTTCTGGTTTGCGATTGTATTGGGCTATAACCTGACTTTAGATAACGCGCAGCGAGAAAAAATATTTACAGGTTTAAGTTTTGTCCTTTTAGGTGTCGGCACCCTAACCGGTCTCATGGCCATTTGCCAATGGCTGACCATCGACCAGTATTTTCCATTTATAGTCGATATTCGTACCGGCCAGCGTCCTTATGCCAACTTTGCCCAGCCAAATAATATGGCGACCTTTCTGGTCATGTCCTTAATGGCCTGTTTATATCTGTATGAAAAACAGAAACTGAAAACAGTACTTTTGGTTGCAACTGGTTTGGTCATCTTAAGCGGGGTGGTGCTAAGTCAATCGCGGACCTCTTGGGTCGCCTCGCTGTGTATTCTGGCTTATCTCGGTTATCAGCAATATCAAGGCTATATCCGCCTGAAATGGTGCTATAGTGCGCTTTGGTTTGCCACTTTTGTCGGTTTGATCTTTATTGCACCTTCCGTAAGTCAGCTACTCTCACAAAGCGCAGATATAGCGGTACAGTCTCGTGATGTGGTACAGCGCGCTACCGGTGATATGTCACGATTGGCAATCTGGGAGCAAATGCTACACGCAATTGCTCATCAGCCCTGGTTTGGCTATGGCTGGCATCAGACCAGTGTCGCTTACACCACGATTAGCGAATTTTTCCAGGGGCCAGTATGGATTCGTAGCGCTCACAATATCGTGCTTGATCTGCTGCTCTGGAATGGTCTGCTGATTGGCCTGCCATTGTTGGCTTATCTGGCCTATTGGGGTTATCAGCTGCATCGGCATGTGAATTCAACTATTTCGGTGATTGGTCTGTTGGTGCTCGGTGCCTTCCTGATTCATGCCATGCTGGAATTTCCACAGAACTATGCCTATTTTCTGCTGCCCGCCGGTTTTATCTTGGGAATTGTACAATCACAACGTTCAAAGGCTGGCGTGCAGTTATCGCCAATATTCATGCGCGTTAGCTTTGGCGTGGGCTTAGTCCTGCTGCTGCTGATTTATCGTGATTATGAGCTGATGGTACCGAAGCTAAATCAATCGGTGCGTTATGAAAAGACACCGGAAAAAATCACCAACCAGGATCAGATTTATCTGCTCGAGGAATTTAACCGCCGCATTGCCTGGATTCGTCTGAATCCGTATAGCCAGCAAAGTCCGGAGCAATTGCAGCAGATTCATGAGATTGTATTGAACTATCCAACCCAGTATGACCTGCTTAAATATGCCCGGGTGCTGGCCTTTAATGGCTATGAAGTAGAAGCCAAACGGCAGCTGGAGTTGTTAAAGACCTTGCGCAAGGTCGAGGTGGATTATGACAGCTTGCTGGATGGAGCAGAAATCAGACAGGAACCATAAATCATCTGCTGATTTTTAAGGCTGCTGTTTGGGATGTGAAACACATTGCTCAATCCATAAAAAAGACCGGACTTCCGGTCTTTTTTATGCAGTTAATCTTTTTAATTGAGCTTAGAGCTGACTCTGAATATAGTTTTCAATACCGACAGATTCAGTTAAATCCAGTTGCGTGGTCGCCCAGTCCAGATATTCTTCTTCTTTTTCCAGAATTTCCTGAACCAGATCGCGGGTTACATAATCCATTTCCTGTTCAGCCAAAACGACGGCTTTCTGAATGGCTTCAATATTTTCTTTGACTTTACGGACATCGCAGTTCAGTACTTCAACGGTATGCTGACCAATATACAGTTTGCCCAGATGTTGCAGATTTGGCAGACCTTCTAGAAATAAAATCCGCTCGATAATTTTATCGGCATGTTTCATCTGACGAATTGATTCTTTATATTCCGCCGAACCGAGTTGTTCAATGCCCCAGTCATTAAACATGCGCGAATGTAAAAAATATTGGTTAATTGCAGTCAGGTGATGATACAAAACTTGGTTGAGTTGATTAATCACCTCACGATTGCCTTTCATTGCACTACTCCATCTCACAATTTCTGCCCTAAACAGTTTTAAGGCAATCTAGAGCTTTATCTTAAACAAGATGATGCAGGATGGCGAGTAATTTATTGAACGGCAAATGAAAATCGCAATCAAAAACAATTAGCTAGGCGGTGTGAAGAAATGTAAGACAAGAAAAACCCGCTGTAGTCGAAAGCGGGAGAGGAAACACCGAGTAAAATTATAATATTTAAATGCGGGAGAGCAATAAAACGTCAGCTTTAGGCAGCAACGGCAAGACGAGACGCAATTTGTGCAATTTCATCGCTAATGATGGCGCGAGTTTCAGGGGCACAGCGACCACAGCAGGTTCCCAGATCCAGCAGGTCACGAATTTCGCGATAGCTTTCAGCACCATTTGCTACGGCGTCTTTAATGTCTTGATCTGTAATACCACGGCACAAGCAAACGTACATTGATACAACCATGAAGAATTAAATAAGATAAGTGTTATTATTGATAATTATTATCGTTTGTCAATAAAAATCATTTGAAAATTCATTTGTTGTGATTGGGTTTTTGAATAAAAAAATACCATCTTATCGATGGTATCTTTTTTGTGCAGCTAAGTTATTGATTAATAATCACCACACCATCCATTTCAGCCAGTGCACCTTTGGGCAGGCTGGCCACACCTAAAGCGGCGCGTGCTGGATATGGCTGGGCAAAATATTCACCCATAATCTGGTTCACCAACTGGAAGTTGGATAAATCGGTCAGGTAGATGTTCAATTTGGCAATATCAGCCAGCGTGCCACCTGCGGCTTCACAGACGGCTTTCAGGTTATCAAAAACACGGCGGATTTGCGCTTCAATGCCTTCAACCAGTTCCATGCTGTAAGGATCAAGGCCAATCTGTCCTGACAGGTACACGGTATTGCCAACTAAAATGGCTTGAGAATATGTACCAATGGCAGCAGGCGCATTTTCAGTATGGATCACTTGGCGGGACATCGATTTCTCCTTTTATAAGTATGGACAGCATAAACGATTAGCCGGGCAGGCCCGGGACTATCGTATCATGATTAACAGGCCTTGGATGTTTCGGCAATATTAGGCGGCAGTTCCAGACGGATAATCCGCGGGAAGCCAAAATGCATACGCAGGTCACGAATAATCTGGGCAATCTGCTTGCGGTTATTTACCACAATATTGACATAGGTCTTGGCATCGTGGCTACGGACCATTTCTACCCCGGTTTTGGCTTTACGGCATTGATAGATCAGGTCGGAAATCTGCTCATCATTCATTTCAATATCAATGCATAAATAGGCGGTGAAGCTGACGTCATCGATATCATCCGAGTTCCACTGCAATGGCATGATATTTTCCGGATGCAGATGCTGTTCATGCAGCAGGTTATGGCAGCGCGCACGATGTACAATTAAACCACGGCGGGATAAATGGCCCTGAATCGGATCACCCAGTACCGGATTACAGCAATGCGCATATTTGACATCAATACCTTCGGTGCCCTGAATCAGACGATCCGAAACTTCCGAGCTGCTGTCCTGTGAATAAAGATGATTGGCCACCAGTTGTGGTAACAGGTCACCGACTGCAATCTGTTCGAACAGGCGTTCTTTGCTATCGATATGACGCCATTGCAGCAGGTTAATCCAGTCATCTTCGGTTAAGTCTTTAATCGAACAGTTAAACAGTTTTAAGGCACGGTTAAGGGCCTGTTCACCGACCAGACGTTGCTCGTCAATATCTTGGTCACGCAGAATATTTTGCAGGGCACGGCGCGCTTTCTGGGTGTTAATAAAGCTGAGCCAGTCCGGGTTTGGTGTTGCTAAAACATCGGTAATCACTTCCACCACTTGGCCGCTGGTTAGCGGGGTCGACAGCGGTTTGATTTCTCCATTAATTTTGGCACCGACGGCATGGTTACCGAGGAACAGGCTGGCTGAATAGGCAAAATCCACCGCGGTGGCGCCTTGTGGTAATTCATGCAGATGGCCATGCGGAGTATAAACCCAGATCTTTTCCTGATGCAGATAATCCAGCAGTTCGCTAAAGGTGGTTTTGGCACAGGCGCCATCAATCAGTACGTTCAGGTTTTGCATGGACGCCTGAATCGCCGAGCGACAGGCTTGCGGTGCATTCTCACCGAGAACCACGCCAAAACGGGCCGCTTTACGCATCAGCTCGGTTTGAATGGTTAAGGATAAAGTAGTTTTTTCACCTTTCAGGCGCAGCATCAGTGACTGGTTGCCACCGGGCAACGGACGGCGAATATGGTCGGCAAAATGCAGCACCTGAAAATGTTCACGTAAAATATCGGCTAAGCGGTCACAGTCGGCAATGCTTTGCAGAATAATTTCAAAGGCGTGGCTGTGAGTCAGCTCTTGCAGATCGATGTCATTTTTAACGAAATAACGGAGCAGTTCGATATTGTTATTTTTCTTTTTAATCCGGCCGCTAATCTGATGATATTGCAGTAGCTCGGCCAGGTTCTTTTCCCATTTGGCCTGATATTCACAGCGTTTCGGCTTGGTTTCTAGCAGGGCAGCCTGAACATTGTTGAACATATCCAGATCAAGATTCTGGTAGCACAGATGTTCCAGGTTGTCGGCCATTTCATTCATACCGACAATACGCGCCATCGGCACAAAAATATCAAAAGTTTCCTGGGCAATGCGGGCACGTTTGTCTGGGCGCAAGGCATCTAGCGTGGTCATGTTGTGATAGCGGTCAGCCAGTTTAATAATGATCACACGCGGGTCTTGCAGGGTCGCTTGCAGAATTTTACGGAAGGACGCGGCTTTATTGTATTCTTTATCGCTGGAATGGCTGAGTTTGGTGACGCCATCGACCAGTTCGGCCACGGTCCGGCCAAATTTTTCAGTAATATCTTCTTTGCTAAATTCGGTATCTTCAATCACATCATGCAGCAGTGCCGCCATCAGGGTTTCGGCATCCAGACGCATATGTGCCAGAATGCAGCTGACCGCAATCGGATGCAGAATATAAGGCTCGCCGCTTTTACGGGTCACGCCATCATGCGCCAGATCGGCATAGTCACAGGCCGCAAGCACGCGCTCGCTATCGCTTTCACTCAAGTAAGCGTCGATAATCATATTTAGTTGCTGTTTGGCTTGGCTGACCTCTGCGCCTGGCATATACCACCTTTAACTACAATGCTCGTAACAATCACAAAAACTGATCTTCTAATGAAAAACATATTGCATGACTTGTCAATTTTTTTCACCGAAAATATCGAAATAAAAGCTCGTTGTAATTACGAGTTCCGATGCTTATGTTATAACGGTTATTGCGCAAATATTAAAGTTCAAATAATAAAAAAGCCTAGTAAAAAACTAGGCTTTTTCAGGATGTATTTTCTTATTGGAAAGAAAAACCATCTAAATTCAAGTTATTTGCTGAAAGTGCAAGGTCAAGGCTAGAGGCTTGGTAGTCCTGATCGCGTTGTTTCAAAATGTCTTTAGAAACGTGGCCTTCTGCAATTTCACGTAAAGCAACAACGGTAGGTTTGTCGTTGTCCCACTCAACGGTAGGTTCAATTCCTTGACGTGCCAATTGACGCGCGCGTTTGCTTGCCACTAGTACAAGCTCAAAGCGGTTGTCTACATGGTCTAAACAATCTTCAACGGTGACGCGTGCCATAAGAGTTCTCGTTTGAATGGTAAATTTAAACAGACTGTGCAGTATAAGGTGCTTTGTCTGAAGACTCAAGTTTTAATCAGGGTGCTGTAGGGGTAATCAGCTTCTGGATCAGCTCCTGGTGACGGTTGGCCTGCTGGCTTAACACCAGACGGTTGGCAATAATCACGGCTTCCAGGTCATGCAGTGCTTTATTGAAGTCATCATTGATAATCACATAGTCAAAGTTGACATATTGCTGCATATCTTCTACCGCACAGCTTAAGCGATGTTCAATCACATCGACAGCATCGGTGCCGCGATTGGACAGGCGCTGGCGCAGGTCAAACTGGCTTGGCGGTAAAATAAAAATCTGTTTCGATTCAGGAAAAAGTTTGCGCACCTGCTGCGCACCTTGCCAGTCAATTTCAAGTAACACATCGTGACCTTTGGCTAACTGCTCTTTAACCGTTGCTTGCGCGGTACCATAATAGTTGCCAAATACTTCTGCATATTCAATAAAACCGCCTTGTTCTACCAAGTCGATAAAATCTTGTTTTTGTGTGAAGTGATAATGCACACCATCAAGTTCGCCGGGACGCTGACCACGTGTTGTGTGAGAGACTGAAACGTGTAAATTATTCACACGCTCAAGCAGGGCTTTAACAAGGGATGTTTTGCCTGTTCCTGAGGCGGCAGAAACGACAAACAATAGACCCGACATGATATTTTTCCTGATATGATAAAATATCTTCTCTATTTTAGAGTAGACGCCCCTTAAACAAAATAGCCAAGATGGCTTTTGTTGGCATAAATTTTTAAACATCCTACCTATTTAACTTCAACATAGAGGGTTCTATGGAAATTGTATTGGCGAATCCACGTGGTTTTTGTGCAGGTGTAGACCGAGCAATTGCGATTGTAAATCGTGCCCTTGAGTGTTTTAATCCCCCTATATATGTACGTCACGAAGTGGTACACAATAAATTTGTGGTAGATGACTTACGCCAACGCGGTGCAATTTTTGTCGATGAGCTAGATGAAGTGCCAGATGACAATATCGTGATTTTTAGTGCGCATGGCGTATCTAAAGCGGTGCAGCAAGAAGCGGAGCGTCGTGGCTTAAAAGTATTTGATGCGACTTGTCCGTTGGTCACCAAAGTACATATTGAAGTCACCAAATATGCGCGAGAAGGCACAGAGGCGATTTTAATTGGTCACGAAGGACACCCCGAAGTTGAAGGAACGATGGGTCAGTATGACAAGAAAAATGGTGGCGAAATTTATTTGGTAGAAGATGAGGATGATGTGGCTGCACTTGCGGTTCAGCATCCAGATAAAGTGGCTTTTGTGACACAAACTACTTTGTCGATTGATGATACTGCTAAAGTCATTGATGCCTTGCGCCAGAAATATCCTAATATTCAAGGGCCACGCAAAGACGATATTTGTTATGCCACCCAAAACCGTCAAGATGCTGTACGCGACTTAGCCAATCAATGCGATGTGGTGTTGGTGGTGGGTTCGCCAAATTCATCTAACTCTAACCGTTTACGCGAACTTGCAGAGCGTATGGGGAAACAAGCCTACTTGGTAGATAATGCCGATGAATTAAACCAAGCATGGTTTAAAGCAAATACAAAAATTGGTGTAACTGCGGGCGCATCTGCACCTGAAATTTTAATTAAACAGGTGATTCAACGCTTACAGGATTGGGGTGCAACAGCACCTGAAGAGCTGGCTGGACGTGAAGAAAATATTACCTTTAGTTTGCCCAAAGAGTTACGCATTCCTGTAACACAAGCTTAAACTGCGAAGCATATAACACTTTAAAAAACTGATTAAAAATAGGCAGATAACCGTTAAATGACGGTTATCTGCTTTTTTATGCCTTTTATCCTGAAGTGTGAGGGTTTTGTAAAGTTGTTGGTTACTATTTTTAATAGGGCAACGTCTGTGTCTTTGGGGGGAGTATGCGACATAAAGAAAACGGGTTCACCTTAATTGAGTTGATGGTGACCATTGCGGTGATGGCGATTATCGCAATGATTGCTGTGCCTTCTTTCAGCAATATGTTGCTAAAGCAAAACTTAAAAAAAAGTACGCAAGAGTTAGCCAATGTATTGGTTCAAGCAAGGTCAAAAGCAGCATTAGAGCGTAGGGAAGTTACTGTGCAACTAAATACTTCAGCGGTTGCTGATTCTTTGACGCAATTAAATTGGATGCCAGAAGGAAAAGCAGTGTTGAAAACTGGTTCACCAACAAGTATTACATTTTTAGCTACCGGTTTAATCAAGAGTGCAACAGCGGATACGTCTTTTACTATCTGTGAGCAGGTATCTGGTGAATTATCAAGAACTGTGAGTATTTCGAGAATGGGCACCATACAGCAGATTACTGAGGGAACATGCTCATGAAAATAATAATGTCGAGTCAAAAGGGTGTTGGTTTAATTGAGATTTTAGTGGCTTTGCTGGTCTTGGCAATTGGGATTTTAGGATTTGTTGCATTGCAATATCGGGCTGTAGAGGCAACATCTGAAGCAATAAATCGCGTTCAAGCGATCAATATTGCACGCGACTTAGCGGAGCGAATTCGAGCAAATCGCGATGGACTGGCTGCCTATAAAGCCCAAACTGCTACTGCAGCGAATCAGGTTGCATACAATACAAACTGTATGACCAATGCATGCAGTACTGCAGATTTGGCTGATTTTGATGTGTCTCAAGTCACAGGGAAAGCGGCCGACTTGGGGATGACAGTTAACATATTGTCTTGTGCTGGTAATAATGATGGTCGAAATTGCTTGTATGTTGCTTGGGGAGATACCAGTGCGACGGATGGTACTGGTAGTGGCGACTGTACCAATGGGACATCCTATAATCCTAGCTCGACCTGTGTAATTATGGAGACCTATTAAAATGAAGAAAAAACAATTAGGTTTTACCTTAATCGAACTAATGATCTCATTGACCTTAGGGTTGATTGTTACCGCAGCTGCTATTTTATTGTTTATTACCGGGCAGCGTAGTGTAATGATGCAAAGAGGTGTGGCGGAGCTACAAGACAATGCTAATTTTGGGTTAAATTATATTACCAAAGACATTCGTTTGGCTAACCTTAACACCAGTACTGCGGCAATTAATGACCAAACTTTATATGGTGGTGTGGTATTGACTTCAGACGCATCGGACGATGTTGTTGAGGCCTCAGGAGTAAAAAGCCCAACTCTACCTACCACTATTGTGGTTGCTGATGCCTTGCTTTCTCAGGGTGATGACCGTGTAGCAGTTGGCACAAGCCCTCAATGGACGGGTTCTTCGAATGCGGAAGATACTTCGGGTACGGCTCTGACCAGTGATCAATTGGTGATTCAATATTTACCGCAATACACCATTGACCCTAAAACTACCCCAACAGATGATACGGATGATGAGTATGTGGGTGGATTTGATTGTGAAGGTAATGAAATTCGTTTCTCTGCAGCTGAAAACTTAAGAATTTATGTGCAACGTTATTTCTTAAGAGAAGATGATAATCAAGCCACTAATGAAACCTCTCCTTTAGCGCTCGCATGTGATGCTGGATATTATGCAATAGGCGATTTTCATGGTGATATTCCAGCAACAGGAAGCTCACCAGCTATTCCTGCAACAATTCCTGCAACTGCACCAACTGCGATTACCAATTATGGTGGTGCGGGTGAAATTATTATGAAACGTGTTGATCATTTCCGTGTATTGCTCGGCGTACAAAGTGATGTTGCCGCTGCGGCGAGTACACCTGCGAGCACAACTCATCAGTATCTGTCGATTAAAGACTATATGGGAATGACTGCACCTCGTCCGCGTATTTTATCTATTCAATTGGGTGCTTTGGTGCGTTCAACGCAATCGGTTGGAGCGGAATCTGCAGTGAGGGCAGATCAGCAATTCCAGATTCTTGACCAAACTGTAAAGCTTAAAACATCAACCGATCCTAAATATATTCGTCAAGTGGTCTCGCAAACCATCGCGTTGCGTAATGCACTCGGGGAGCGAGAATAATGAAAACAAAACAAGAAGGTGCGACATTAATTGTTGTTCTAATTCTATTGGTCATTATTACTATGATTGGGACATTAGCCATCCGAAGCAGTTTGACCACCTTAAATATTGCCACCAATAGCCAAGCACAGCAGTTGTTGGTACAAAACTCCGATTCCGCAATTTTTAATGTTGAAGACCCTGATCTTATTGAAAGAAACACGGCCTATGATGGATTATTTGGTTTGGTAAAAAGCGATGCCAATAAGGGTAAGGAGTTGGTGTTTTGCTATAAAGGGACTGCGACTGAGTTTTATGATTTTTCACGCGCCAGTTTTATGCAATGGGTGTCGGGAACAGCTCCAAATAACAGCGAGTTAGGTATAGATGGTTATTGTAAGATGGATAGCAGTAATAATTTCTTTACCAGTGGTCGTAAAGCGGTCATGACTCAAGTTTCAATTAAGGTGAATACCGATGCCTCAAGTAATTTAGATCGGGCATTCGAACATATGCAAAGAGGAACCGACGCGGAGTCTGCCAAGATTGATAAGTCAGAAAAAATATTGGTTACTGCGACTTCAATTGTACCTTCAATGAGCACAGCAAACGATACAGATATTAATAATTGTTTTTCTACACACATGAATCAGGTGGTCATTCCGAGTGGTGTGACACCTGCCACAGGCATGAATAAAAGTGTGTCGCAATGTTTGCAAGATTTGGGTGTGCCAGTAAATACGCAAATTGCCGAATACAACTTAACGCAAGCTTTTGACCGTACTTAATGTTGAGGGATTAAACCATGAAAAATACAGCAAAAATAATGACATTTAAGCTCTCAGTATTAACCACGTTAATGCTGTGTGTAACAGCCAATAATGCCAGCGATATTGAAATTTATAAAGCACCGAATGCTTCTGACGGTAAAGCACGGGTGATGTTGAATTTGGATAACTCGACTTTTATGTCGGGTGACCCCGATGGTACCAATGGGGGAAATGGTACAATCGGAATGGACTTTCCAGGGGTTGAGTGTAAAGATAAGGGTGAAAAATATAAAATCGAGTCTGAAACATGGACCACTGGAACAAAGTCTTATACCTATGAAGCAGCTTACTGCGTAATGCCAAAAGCAACTTATGATGGTTTAACTGGCGCTGCTAAAACTCGAGTCACAAACCTATGTCCATCTACGGCTTCGGGTGATCGTAAATGTTATAGCCGTTTAACCATGTTAAAGCGTGGTGCTCTCAAGGTAATTAATGATGCAGCTTTGGGATCAAATGTCAAAATTGGGTTGAATTTCTTTCCTCAACATACAGCGGCCCCGCAAGATGGCAGTGCCGATGTCACTCGGCCTGTGCCTTTAGCGTGGTATAACGCAAGTACTGGTGCGATTTGCGATACCGCACCTTATACAGGTTGTACTGATGGGCGTGATCAATTAAGTCGGATTGTCGCAGGAATTCGTAAATCGGAAACGAATTTAAAAGAAAAAACAGTACCTGTGGCTCTAGGCTACGGCAACGCAGCGCATGGTTTGTTGACCGATTCAGCAAATGTGGCTTTAGGAACAGCAGACCAATGTTCGGGTTATGGTATTTTTACTTTGACATCTGGTATGCCTGTTGATGACGATATTGGCGCAGGACGTGATCAATTAAATAAAATCTTGCGAACAGGAACAGATAGTCAATTATCTGGTAGTAGTGCGAGCCAATGTGCAAATGGTGGTAGTGGTGGCTCAACAGGAAATACTGGTGCTGCATGGCAATGTGTTAATGCTGCTGCAACCCGTCTAATGGCAGGTAAAGCCAAAATTAGTGTGCCTGTAAAATCGGTTGTGGTGAGTTATGGTACCGACATGACACTCGGACTGCCTGATTTGCAACCATACGATCCTGAATTGACCTCTCAAACGACCATCAATACCGACGTTCAATCCATTAGCGACGGTAAAATAAAAGAAAATAAAAGGTATGCTGCTTATGCAGGTTTAAATGGTGGTGGTGGGTATTACTCTGTACAAGACCCTGATACTTTATCTAAAACAATTAAAGATTTTATTGCCGATGTCGGTAAGGTTGATATTCCGTATATGACGACTGGTGCGCCGACTATCCCACAAGACCCACTAAACCCAGTGCTTATACAAAGTAATGCGTACTTTTCTCAATTTAAACCAACGCCAACTAAAACCACTACTGTGGGCAACCAGCTTTGGGCTGGGAATATGAAAAAGTACCGAGTCAATAATGTGGGTCGTTTGGTCGGTAAAAATGGTGATATCGTTGGCGCTGCCGAGGTAAAAGAAGACGTAACCAATGACGTAGGTCAATTAATTACAGGGACACATGACTACTGGGCACCAGCTGTGAGTTCGGATGCCACGATTGCCAAAGGTGCTGAAACTTTACAGGGTAGTGAGTTGTTCGCCCGTATGGGTGGGGCGTGGTCACAATTGCCACTTGCCACAATCGTTGCTGGGGCTACGGTTGATAATCGTAAATTATGGACCAATCGTGTAGTTGATAGTGCTACGGCTGCGGTCAGTAATAGTTCGACTTTACGCCAAATTAACAGTGCAGATTGGGCTGTCAATGATCCAAAACGTTCAGACATTATGAGTTTGTTTAATTTGCGTCAATTGGGTGCGGTCATGCATTCGTCACCGTTATTACTATCGAATGAAGGTAAAATAACCTATAACGCCTCGACCAAACAGCTTGAATCGAGTGGTCGTGAAGATTATGTATTGTTTGGTAGTACACAAGGTTTATTGCATGTGGTGAAAGCTGATGACTACACCTCAACCAATGGTGGTGGTAAGGAAATATTTGCATTCGTTCCAAATGAAATGGTTGAAAACCAAAGTAAAGCTTTCTTAACCCCTGATCAAACCACAGGTGGAACAGCAAATTTATTTTATGGTATAGATGCGCCGTGGACGGCTTATACCGAATATGTACCTAAGGCGGATGGTACTTTAACCGTCGGTACGGGGAAAACTACGACAGGTACAACGACACTCAAGGGTAAGCAGTTTGTTTATGGTGGTTTACGTATGGGTGGTCGTAGCTATTACTCACTTGACCTGACAGATATGAGTAGTCCATCTTTAAAATTCCATATTAATCCAGATGCCGCTGCTTCAGGAACACCGTTAAGCTATATGGGCGAAAGTTGGTCGAAACCTAAAATTGCTTGGGTAAACTGGCAAGGCAGCCGAAAAATGGTGATGTTTGTGGGGGGCGGTTATGACGCAGGCGGTACCACAGGTAAAGCCAATAATGGAGGATATGAAAGTGATACCTACGACCAAGACAATGGTATTGGTGCGGGTGTGTATATGTTTAGTGCCGATGGTGCGGATGCAGGTAATTTGTTGTGGTGGGCAAGTAATAATGCTTCAGCTACTACGGCTGCTACAACCGACTCCGGCGTGATTGCGCTGAAAGATGCCAATATGAAATACAGTGTGGTAAGTGAAATTAAAACTGCCGACCGAGACAACGATGGTTTAGTCGATCATCTTTATTTTGGTGATTTAGGTGGACAAGTCTTCCGCATTGATCTGAATAATAACGCGTCAACCAGTGGTGCATTTGCGACACGTTCAACTCGTATTATGAATATGCATGCTTCGGGTGGAACGAGCCCACGTTTCTACGCTGCGCCATCGTTTGCGATTTTTGAAGACAGTGCAAGTGGTAATTTATTTGCAGGCATTTCGATTGGTAGTGGGAATTTGAGTCATCCTTTAGCTGGATATGATTCGGGTCGACACTATGATGCTTTATATACGATTTACGATAAAGACGTAACTCGCTCTGATCTATATACTGCAAGTACAATGAATACTCAAGATACAGCAGTGGGTGCGACTGGTTCACTTGCGATCAATGAACTCACTATGGAGAATCGTTTCCAGCAGACCGAGGATAACATGACAGCATTGGTTGCACCTTATGCAACCTCATCAGGTTGGTATTATAAACTCCCAGGTGGTACGAAAATTCAACATGAAAAGATATTCTACTCACCAACCGTAATTGATTATGACCTGTATGTGAGTAGCTATGATGCAAGTCGTTTAGGTTTAACGGGTGCGTGTGGTGGTGGTGTGCAAGGGGTAAGTAAAGTACAAATCTTCTGTATGCCATTTGGTCAATGTTCAGCGGCAGACTATCCAAGTCGCACAAATACGAACTATAGTGACGATCATGGACCAGGGATTCAAAACCATGCGATTGCGAGTGGTGGTGATGGTACAACACGTTTAGTTGGTGGTGCGATTATTGGTAATAATTTAAATGATCAATATGCAACGACTATTAAATTAATTGCACAACGTTGGTATGAAAAATAATAGGTGATCTATGAAAAAAAATGGTTTCACCTTAATCGAGCTCATGGTCGTTGTTGTGATTGTTGCGATTTTCGTAGCAATCGCAATTCCATCCTATCAAGCTTATATCCGTAGAGCAGAGACATCGAAAGCACAACAAGAGTTGAAGCGCATTGCGACATTACTTGAACGGCATAAAGCACGAAATTTTAGTTATAAGGGATTTGATTTTTCTGCTCAAACATTAAGTACTCCTAGAACCTATAGCTTTGAACTCAAAGATGGTACAAATACGACTAAATTATTAAATGCAACAGATGCTGCGGGTCATGCTTGGGTGTTAAAAGCGACGACAACAGATGCAAAAAATTATAACTACTTAATTACAAGCACTGGAATTCGGTGTAAAAATTTGACTGCTGAAAACATTAGTTATACAGGGTGTGGCACTGGAGGGGAGGCATGGTAATACAGCAAAAAGGCTTTACTCTTATTGAGTTAATGATCGTTGTTGCGGTAATTGCAGTTCTAGCAGCAATTGCCTATCCCTCTTATCAAGACTCTGTACGTCGTACAAAACGAGCAGATATGAAGGCCAACTTGACTGAAATTGCGAGTCAAATTCAACGCTACAAAATTGCTAATTTTAAGGTAACGGGTGCAACAACTAGTGATGTGGGAATAGCAGCGGCTTATCCGACACAGGGGACAGCTTTATATACTGTAAATTTAAGCCCTGTGAGCGGTACTCCATCAGCGTTAACATCATCAGCGTGGACGTTAACAGCAACTCCAATTGCTGGATCAGCACAACAAGGTGATGGGCATTTGGTTGTAAATTATCGTGGTGAGCGTTGTTGGACCAAAGGAACCGACATTAATAGTGGGACTGCCTGTGTGCCGTCAGCCACTACAAATTGGGATGGTCGCTAACTTCCAAATTCAAAACTGTGGATAAATCATTTTTTGATCTTTCCCTCGTGCGGAATTTAGCGTAGAATATTGCCCTCTATGAAAGGGGTTTGAAATGTATCGATGGTCGGTACAGGGATAATCCGTAAAAACTATAAGGTTGTATCATGGTAGTTATTCGTCTTACTCGCGGTGGTGCTAAAAAGCGTCCATTCTATCAAATCGTTGTAACTGATAGCCGCAATCCACGTGACGGTCGTTTCATTGAACGTATCGGTTTCTTCAACCCTACAGCGCAAGGTAAAGCAGAAAAACTTCGTTTAGATGCTGACCGTTTTGCTCACTGGGTAGCACAAGGTGCTCAACCTTCTGAACGTGTTGCTTCTTTAGCTGCTCAAGCGAAGAAAGCTGCAGCTGCTGCATAATTTTAAAGAATTAAGTAGTAGGTAGCCCATGACACCAACACAGAATGTACCCGAAGATCGTATTCAGATTGGACAGTTACGTTCAGCATATGGATTAAATGGGTGGCTCTGGGTCTATTCCAATACAGAACCCATGAGCAACATGTTTGACTACCTGCCTTGGTACATTGAGACCAAAGCAGGTTGGCAAACTGTCGATGTAAAACGTTGGAAACCACATGGCAAAGGCCTGGTTGTCAGCTTAAAAGGTGTGAGCGATCGCACCGCAGCAGACGGTCTGGTTGGTGCAAATATCTGGATTTCAAAATCGCAACTGCCGCAAGCAGGTGTGGATGAGTATTACTGGTCTGATTTAAAAGGTCTAACCGTGTTAGGTCTGGATGATGAGGAACAGGAAGTTAATCTCGGTCAAATCCACGAACTGTTTGAAACAGGCGCTAACGATGTGATGGTGGTTCGCGCAACTGCTGACAGCATTGATGGTGAAGAGCGTATGATTCCATGGCATAAAGATGTGGTACAACGCGTTGATCTCGAAACAGGTCGTATTTATGTCAATTGGGGCGTAGATTACTAATATTTTTGGAAATACGGGAGTCTGCGATGTTTTTTGCAGTCATTACGCTTTTTCCTGAAATGTTTGAAGCGATTACACGTTTCGGTATTAGCGGGCGCGCAGCACAACGTGAGTTGATGCAAATTCATTGTATCAATCCTCGCGATTATGCTGAGGGTAACTACAAACGAGTGGATGAACGTCCATTTGGTGGTGGTCCCGGTATGGTAATGATGGCTGAGCCACTGGCAAAAGCAATCCACCGTGCCAAAGAACTTGCTCATGAAGCAGGTGCGGTCAACGTACCCGTGGTGTATATGTCACCACAAGGTCAAACCTTAAATGAACCCGCTGTACAAGAATTTGTTCAATATGACGGATTGATTTTGCTGTGTGGCCGTTATGAAGGTATCGATGAACGTTTAATCCAGAAATATGTCGATCAGGAATGGTCGATTGGAGATTACGTGTTATCGGGCGGTGAACTGCCTGCGATGGTGTTGTTGGACAGTATTATCCGGAGACTTCCGGGTGTTATGTCAGATGAACAATCTCATGTGCAAGACTCTTTTGTGGATGGTCTTTTAGACTGCCCACAATATACCAAGCCAGACCATTTTGAAGGTTTGGATGTTCCTGAAGTATTAAAGTCGGGACATCATGCGAATATTGAAAAATGGCGTTTTTTGCAGCGTTATCAGCGTACACTTGAGCGTCGACCTGAACTGGTTGAACAGGTGGAACTGACCAAGCAGCAAAAGAAATGGCTAAAAGATGAGCGAGGGTAAGTAAAGCATTGCTTTACCCGAGCGCAAGGCGAGAAGCTATGCTTCGAGCAAACTAAACTGCTTAATGTAAATTAAGTACTTAAATAGGCTCTTTATGTCTTGAAGCGGTCAAGCATAAAGGGAAAGTTAATCGGGTCTATGCGCTTTAGCCTCTAGCCCCAGTGGATCTCAGACCTCTTCTGACCCACACATATTGGAGATACCCCATGAGTGGTAAGCATCCTTTAGTTCAAGCTGTTGAAAATGCTCAGCTTAAACAAGACATCCCAGCTTTTGCACCAGGTGACACAGTAGTTGTTCAAGTAAAAGTTAAAGAAGGTGACCGTGAGCGTCTACAAGCGTTCGAAGGCGTTGTCATTGCGAAGAAAAACCGTGGTCTGAACTCTGCGTTCACCGTACGTAAAATTTCTAGCGGTGTTGGCGTTGAGCGTGTATTCCAAACTCACTCTCCAATCGTTGCTAAAATCGAAGTGAAACGTCGTGGTGACGTTCGTCGTGCTAAACTTTACTACCTACGTGAATTGTCTGGTAAAGCTGCACGTATTCGTGAAAAGTTACCAGCGCGTAAAACTGAAGCTTAATCAGTTTTATCTCGTTGAAAAAAATGCGCCCCATGGCGCATTTTTTTATGGCCGAATATTGGTTTATAAACCTTGCAGTTTGAGCCGGTTGGCATGCTGGCGATAGACCGCGACTGGGTCTGGAGCAAAAGTACCTTTTAAACCAAACAGTAAATTCACTTCATCGAGATGATTCCATGGAAAATCATCCCGAATGGTTTGCCAAATTTGGCCCTACAGACCGAGACAATGCCATCATTGGTACCGCCTTTATGGGCCGAGATTAAATCAAGGGCTTTCATAGCAGCATCACCAACATCCAGTGGATTGGTGACTTGTGTGGTCATTGAATATAAGGCAATACTCTGGTCCTGATATTTGCCTTCACCACAGGGTGTTAAGGATAAGCCCAGCTGAAAACGCTGATTAAATTCCGCGGTACCCTCAATCGAGGTACTATGACCTGCAGCTAAGGCATTATGCGGAAATCCATTGCTGTCCAGGCTTTGTGCCCACATGATCACTTTGCCAAAACTGCTGATTAGTACATTTAACAGGTCAGAGCTTCCTGTTTGATCCGCAAATTTCATTACATCGGAGGCCACCACGGTACACCCTGATTGGCACCACCGAAGGTCAGTACCGAACCCACTTGGTCAGGAATTACACTTGCTGCATAACGCACCGCATGGGCTCCATGCGAATGGCCAATCACGTTGACTTTTTTCGCTCCGCTGATGGCCATCACCTCCTGGAGCTGGGCCAGATATTGTTCACCACGGACTTCATCACTGGAGTTAAACGGCGACATCCGTGCTGCCTAGGCATTGCCGCCGTTACGCGCTAAATCCGGCAGAATCTGATACCAATAGTCCATGCCCAAGGTATCGGTACCAATGCGGTTAAATCCGACCATGCCATGTGCAAACACAATCGGATATTGGGTTTGGGCATAAACAGAGGTCACCCGTTTGCTTTCGGCTTTAATCACATGGCTGTCTTGTGCCAGTACCGTTCCACAGCACAGTACAGTTGTCATGAGGGTAAGTAAAATTTTTATTTTCATAAAGTTCCATTTTTCTTCATCATTAAAAATAAAAACCCTGCTCAAAAGAGCAGGGCAGATCATCCTTAAGTTTACAAGCCTTGCTGTTTTAAACGGTTGGCATGTTGGCGGTAGACACTGATCGGATCGGGGGCGAATACGGCTTTCAGGCCCAGAAACTGATTGACTTCATCTAAATGGTTCCAGTTATAGTCATCGCGGATGGTTTTCCCAAACTTGGCACTACAGCGAGAGACCAGACCGTCATTTTCTTTGCCGCCATCAATCAGCAAGCTGGTGATTTTCAGGGCAGAGTCCGGGTCCAGAATATTGGTGACTGTACCAATACCGGTAAAGGAATAATTCACAACCCCATTCTGTTTATAGGCACCTTCACCGCAGGCTGTGGTTGGCATCCCCAGCGGGAATTTCTGGTTAAACTTGGCCGAGCCGGCCAGGGTCAGGCTGCTGCCACTAGCAAGAGAATCATGTGGGAAGCTGTTCGGGTCCAGACCTTGCGCCCAGGTAATGGCTTTGGACACCAGATTGACTGCACCAACCAATGGCCCTTCAACCGGCGAGCCTTCTGCTTTTAAAATCAGGTCGGCCGCTGGCGAGCCTTTATTCGGTGCACCCACCGCAGTTAAAGATGCCACCTGGTCTGGCATTACCCCGGCCACATAACGAATGGTAGGCCCGCCATGCGAATGGCCAATCAGGTTAACTTTGTCGGCACCGGTCACAGCGAGAATTTCCTCGACTTGCTGTGCCAGCTGCTCGCCACGGACCTCACTGGAGTTAAATGGCGATACCCGGGTGGCCCAGACATTGCTGCCGTGGCGCGCCAGATCTGGCAGAATCTGATACCAGTAATCCAGGCCAAAATTGTCGGTCCCTAGGGTAATAAAGCCACTCATACCATGACTAAATACAATCGGATATTTGGTTTTGGCATACTGCGAGCTAATAAAAGGTGCCTTGACCTGGGTGCTGTTTGAGGCGTGCAGCTGTGTGGTACCGCTCAATACAGTGGCGGCCATACCGGCGATGAGATATCCATATTTCATTGTTAAATCCTCAGTCTTGTTATTGTGAGTACAGACCGCTTACGATCTGTACGGTGTTCAGCCTTGTCACCAAGGCAATTTAAAAGTCTAGAGCTGTTGCTGTTTCAGGCGATTGGCATGCTGACGGAACAGTGCCACCGGATCCGGGGCAAAGCGGCCGGTCAGTCCGAACATCATATTGGCCAGATCGGTATGGTTCAGGTTGTAGTTGTCCCGAATCACCTTGCCAATATGCGAGCTGCAACGTGCCACCATGCCGTCATTGTCCTTATTGCCATACGACAGCGGCCCGAGTTGCATCAGAATGGTGTCGATATCCAGCAGATTGGTGGCTTGTGCAGTGCCGGTCCAGGAGTAGTAGCGGATCCCGCGATCAACTTCAGCGCCGGCCTGATCACAGTTTGCTGCCAGTGCCGTGGTCGGGAAACGGCGGTTAAAGTCCGCAGAACCGGTTTCGGTCAGGGATTTCATCGAGGCATCAAAGTTGATGGGCATATCTGGCTGTAACTGGGCATAACTGATGAGCGGGGCAATCATATAATCACCGACCAGATTGAAGACGGTACGCAGTGCCGTACTGTTCTGAATATCATCGGCCACTTTAGAGCCGCGGAACGTGCCACCAATACCGGTGACTGAGGCCACATATTCAGGTTTGACCGCCGCCACATAACTTACAGTCGGGCCGCCATGTGAGTGGCCAATCAGATTGACCTTATTTTTGCCCGTAATGGCCAGCACATCTTCCACCTGGTGAATCAGCTGTTCACCACAAAATTCGGTCTGATGTGCTGGAGATAGCTGTGCGGCAAACACAGTGGCGCCGTGACGCGCCAGATCGGGCAAAATCTGGTACCAGTAATCCTTATTGAAAGTTTCATTGCCAATTCGCGACCAGCCAAGCCAGCCGTGGGTCATGACAATTGGATATCGGGTTTGGGCATAATGGCTGATGGCGCGTTCTTGAACCTGCAAGACGCCCGGTTCGGCCTGTACGGGTGTGCTTAAGCCAAACAGGGCCGTAGCAACTAACAGGGCTGAACCCCATGTGGTTTTTTGTTTTAAATGATGCATGATTGATCCTTCATCTCATTTTTTGTTTTATTAATGCAGTACCACCTGTCAAAAATTCCTTCTTTGTCGTGCTTTGCATAAAAATGTGATGATGTCTTCGATTTACATGGAATGATGAGTGCTCATCCCGGCAGCCTGCCTGCAAATATGTCATTTCAGGCCAAAATTTATCAAAAATTACTGTTTTTATAATGACTTAGTAATTTTAAAATCCATTTTTTAGTATAAATAAACAGTTTTCTTGAAATCGTCATTAGCCATTCGGTTATTTTTTGTAGTTGCCGATAACTGGTTGAGGACGTGCAGGTGAAATGGCAAAGATATTGATAAAAAAATAGGGGGTAGAAGCTTAGTAGAAAGATAAAAATAGACCCATCCACCAAAATAATGGATGAGTCATCTTTAGAGGATGTTATTCGGCAAAAGGCAGTTTACCGCCCTGATCGTGCACTGATTCAAAGGTATCCAGCCGCAGCTGTTCTTGCGGATTATTAAAATACTGTTGACGTAATTCTGCGACTGCCTGCTGTTTGGCGGCATCATTTAGGCCGGCACTGAGAATCTGATCGCGTTCATTTAAATATTGGATGACACGGGTTTTCCAGTGGCTGCGCTCGACATCCAGCTGTTCCAGACGCTGCGTGGCTTCAGGCCCGACCAGATTCAGGCGCATCTGGCGCAGTTCTGTACTGGAGCCACCGCGGGCTTTAATTTCTGCGGTCAGTGCTCTTAAATCTTCCAGCTTGTTGAGCTGTTCCAGATTGGCCTGCCAGTCTTCCGGTAGTTGCTCAAACAGGGCTTTTAATTTCTGGGCTTTTTCTGCTTCGGAGAGCTGTTTATTGTCCATCACGCTGAGTCGTTCCAGGGTATAGTCATGATAAACATCTTCCACCCCAAACAGACCCTCAATTTCATAGGCCGAGAAAAACTGCTGACGCAGGTTTTTCATGCTAGTAAAAATACTGCGGTAATATTGCGGACTGTCCGGATCCAGTTGCGGCGGCTGCAATTCCCCCAAACGCTCCCGATAATCCAGATAGCGCTTCCATAAATCCAGAATTTGTCCCAAGGCCGGTTCCTGATGGGTCTGGGCGATATAACGCTGAAAATCCTGACGGATCTGCTCCAGGGATTTCTCGCCGTATTGGGTAATAAAATATTCAAAACAGTTGCGGGTCTGTTCATTGACCATCAGCCGGTTGCCCGAGTCGAGCTGTAACTGGCAGTTAATTTCAGTGTCCTGCTGACTGGGACTTAAAAAGGGCAGGGTTGCAGAGCTGTTTGGACTGCTCACGGCTAGAGGCGAGGTTGCAGATGTACGCGCTGTGGGGGCCTGTGCATGACCGGGGGATGGTGGCGAATGGGGAATTAACCAGTAAATAATGCCCATCACTGCCACGGTAATCAGGCCAAACCAGAGCCATAATTTATGTTTTTGCATTCCTATGCACCTGTTTTTCCATTGTATTTATTTTAGGTTTTCGGTTTGGCCTCAATATGCCATAAAAATGACATTGTTTTATAGAAAAGTTGTAAAGCTTGTGCTCAGGTTGCTACCATGGCGCAGTTTAGAATTGTCCGATTTTTGCCATGAAAGCATCTTCTCCTAAAATTCAGCGTCGTCCTGTGCATGGCGTATTTTTATTGAATAAACCCCTGGGTATCAGCTCCAATGCTGCGCTGCAAAAGGTGCGCTGGCTGTATCGTGCGCAAAAAGCCGGACATACCGGTGCTTTAGATCCATTGGCCTCTGGTTTATTGCCAATCTGTCTGGGCGAGGCGACCAAGTTTTCGCATTTTCTTCTGGATTCGACCAAGCGTTACCAGACCACCATTCAGCTGGGACATAGTACCACCACCGGTGATGTTGAAGGTGAAGTGCTGTTAGAGGCTACGGTACCGGCATTGACTGAAGAAAAGATTTTAGCTGTCCTGGCACAATTTACTGGCGATATTCAGCAGGTGCCACCGATGTATTCAGCGCTGAAAAAAGAAGGCCGTCCCTTATACGAGCTGGCCCGTAAAGGCATTGAAATTGAACGGGATGCGCGTCCCATCAGTATTTATGCGCTGGAGCTGCTAGGGTTTACTGACAATAGTATCACCCTGGATGTGACCTGTTCCAAAGGCACCTATATTCGTGTACTCGGTGAAGATATTGCCAAGGCGCTCGGCAGCTATGGGCATCTGACCTATTTGCACCGTATTCAGACCGGGCATTTTGATCTGATCCCAAGCTATACCCTAGACTATCTGGAAAGCCTGAGTGAAGCCGAGCGTGAAGCACTGTTGCTGCCGGTTTATGCACCAATTGAGCATTTTCCACAGGTACAGGTACCAGAAGGTCGAGCTGAATATTTTTGTCACGGCATGGAAAGTAATATTGACCATGCGGCGGCAACTCAGGTATTGGTATTTGAGGGCGAGAAATGTTTGGGTCTGGCGGAAATTACCGATAAAAAACGTCTGGTACCCAAACGGGTCCTGAATCTCTAATTTTCATTTGCACTGAGGCCATAGGATTGCCCCGATATGGATATTGAAATCATCATCAGCCTCGTGATTTTTGCCTTCTGTGCCGGTGCGATTGATGCCGCAGTTGGTGGTGGTGGCCTGATCCAGATTCCGGCGATTATGGGCGCGATGCCGCAACTGGCACCGGCCACGGTGTTTGGCACCAACAAACTGGCTTCCATTTGTGGCACTGCTTCGGCGGCCTTTTCTTTTTTACGCAAAGTGCAGCTGTCCTGGAAATTGCTGGGCGTGATCGGGCTATGTGCCTTTCTCAGCTCTTTCGTTGGCGCAGCCTGCGTGTCAATGATTCCGACCGATATTTTGCGGCCCTTTGTGCTGCTGATGCTGATCGTGATTGCCATCTACACCTTCATGAAAAAGCAGTTTGGCCAGCTGCATGTGCAGCAGACTTTAAACCGCAAAATGTTGCTCCTGGCGGCGTTGGGCAGTGTGCTGATTGGTTTTTATGATGGTATTTTTGGCCCCGGCACGGGCAGCTTTTTTATTTTCTATTTTATTCGTTATTTACAGGTCGATTTTTTGCATGCCTCGGCCTTGTCGAAAATTGCCAATTTTATGACCAATCTGGCAGCGCTGAGTTTCTTTATTCCCACGGGGCATGTGCTGTTTATGGTCGGGGCGATGATGGCACTGGCTAATATTACCGGTTCTCTGGTCGGGGTACGTCTGGCCTTTAAATATGGCAGCGGCTTTATCCGGATTGTATTTCTGATCCTGGTTAGTGTGCTGATTGTACGCATGGCCTATCAGATGTTCTGGTTGTAAATCATTCTCATTATTAAAATTTCCCATACAAATTGCTGCAGGAACCGTCGCACGGGCTTGGCGTATAGTGAATGCTTAGCCTGACCTGTCTGCTTAACAATAATGATGCAACCCGTTGTCGGGTGTTTAAATTTTGGCATTTGAAAGGGTAATAACAACATGAATATTTTTGAAGCACTACGTGAAAGCCATGAAATACAGCGTGATCTGGCCGAGCGTTTAATCCAGACCTCGGGGGATACACCAGAACGCCGCGAGCTGTTTGATCAACTGAAAAATGAATTATTCGCCCATGCTGTGGCCGAAGACCGTTATTTTTATATTCCACTAATGATGACCGATTCCGGGCTGAACATTACCCGGCATGCGCTGGCAGAACATCATGAAATGGATGAGCTGCTGGAAAAACTGACCGAAACCGAATTTAGCAATCCGGGCTGGCTGGCGATTGCCAAGCAGCTGTCTGAAAAAGTGCATCATCATTTGCAGGAAGAAGAACATGGCTTTTTCCAGCAGGCTGGGAAAATTTTGGAAGAACGCCAGAAAACCGAGCTGGCCAAACAGTATTTAAGTGAATACGGCAAATATAAAGCCATTCAAAAAGACAGTCTGGTCTAAATTCAGGACTTAAAAAAGATGGCTCTCTTGGCCATCTTTTTTTATTCATCTTCTTTGATCTCTCTTTTTGCTTAAGGGCTGACAGCTTTCTTACGGCTGGCTCTTAGAGTCACGCCCACGGAAGCCAGCATCACGCAGAATAAAGCGACCCATTGCAACAGGCTGATCTGTTCACCAAGTAACACCAGACCGGTCAAGGCGGCCAGTGCCGGCGATAAACTGGACAGGGTGCCATAGCTGAGCTTGCTTAAATGCTGCAAGGCTTTCAGATCCAGTGCATACGGAATGGCGGTGGCCAAAATGGCAATAGCGATGGCTTTGCCCCAGTACTGGGTATCGACCAGGGCCGCGGCATTGTGATACAGACCAATGGGTAACAGGGTCAGCGCAGCCAGACTAATGGCAATGGTGAGGGCATGCATGCCAATATTCTGCTGTACCACGCGCTGTCCGAAATAAATATAGAGGGCCCAGCAAAAGCCGGCGCCCAGCGCACAGAGGGTACCAAAGACTGAGAAATTGTCACTGTTGGCCTGTCCCCAGGGCACCATCAGCGCAATTCCCAAAATGGCTAAAAGCACCCAGATATAATCACTACGCTGTTTAATCGAGAGCAGGGCCAGTCCCAGTGGGCCAATAAATTCCAGACCAACCGCAATCCCTTGCGGCAATTTGCCCAGCGACATATAGAACAGTACATTCATCAGACACAGGGCCGCGCTATAGCAGAGCAGATCACGCCATTTTAAAAAGGACAGCCGGGAAATAATCTTCCAGGAACGGAACATCAGGCAGATAATAATGGCGGCAAAGCACAACCGTAAAATGGTCACGGTAAGCGGATCGAGCACCTCAAACAGTTGTTTGGCAAAGGAGGCACTAATCTGGTACGAGGTCATGGACAGCACCATGAACAGCACCGACAGCAGTTGAGCATTTTGCATAAGCGCACCACCAACACCGGAAGGTGTCAGCATATTGGGGAGATGCTGCTGATTATAGCAATTTGCTTAAATTTTGATGAGTAGCCGGTCAAAATAAATTCCAGCACTACACAGCAGGAGGCTCAGTCTGGCCAGATCCACTCTACTTAACTGGACTGCTGTTTACGCTGCTGTACGGTATAGGTACAGCCAATAGAGGCGGCAATAATGGTGCTTAAGGCCAGCCATTGATTCCAGAGTAACTGTTCGCCCAAAAAGACAAAACCGGAGAGCGCGGCAATGGCCGGTTCCATGCTCATCAGTGTACCGAAACTGAGTGCGGTCAGGTTGCGAAGTGCAATCATTTCCAGACTAAAGGGCAAGGCGCTGGCCAGAACTGCCAAGGCAATAAAATAGATGAAATTGCCCGGTTCAAATACGCTAACAGGCAGGCCATCCCATAAAGCAATGGGTAATAAAATCAGGGTACCGACCAGCATACCTAAACAGACCGTATGATTCCCGGACACACCCGAGGGTTTCTGTCCGGCCACAATATATAAGGCCCAGCAGGCACCGGCGCCTAAGGCAAACAACACACCCAGACCATCGAGCGGCTGCGCGGTCTGATCAAAGGGAAATAACAGCACCAGCCCGACAATGGCGAGGCCGACCCAAATAAAATCGAATTTGCGCCGGGCATAAAACAGCGCCACGCTTAACGGCCCGATAAATTCAAATGATACCGCAATGCCCAGCGGCAGGCGGTCAATTGCCAGATAAAACAGCATATTCATACCGGCCAGTGCGGCACCATAACTGAAAATCGCTGGCCAGCGTATGGCTTTGAGCTGAATGTTCCAGAGCTGAAAAATCAGCATCAGCACCAGCGCGCTCAGCAGCAGCCGCATGGCAGAAACGGTCAGAATCGGAAACTGATCAAACAGTAGTTTGGCCATCGAGCCGCTGCTTTGCAGGCTGAGCATGGCAATCAGCAACAACAGCACAGCGCGGAGATGCGGCGCATTTTGAAGTATCGACATAACTGGAATGGGCTGGTTGGGAGAGTAGGGCGATCATCAGCAGATCAATAGCCGCTAGCATAGCATGAACAGATGACGCTTCCATGTCGTGACTGCGTAAGCGGTCAGCAGGTAAAACAAGACTCATGCACGATTTCAAAAGAACATGAAATAAGGATTGCGTATTGTTTTTAAAGCGGGAAATAAAAAACCACAGCACAAGGGCTGTGGTTTTGGGTGTCACTGTCTAATTGAAATTAGAACAGAACACGTACACGGATAGTGCCTTCAACATCATGCAGCATATCCAGTGCTTCTTGAGATGCAGTTGCATCCACATCCATCACCAGATAACCGACATCACCTTTGGTCATTAAAGATTGACCCGAAATGTTGATGCCTTGCTCAGCAAACAGGTTGTTGATTTTAGACAATACGCCTGGAATGTTTTTATGAATGTGCAGTAAACGGTGTTTACCTTCAGTCAATGGCAAGGCAATTTCAGGGAAGTTCACTGCAGACAGGGTCATACCCTTGTCAGAATAAGCCACAAATTTCTCAGCCACTTCCAGACCAATGTTGGCTTGCGCTTCCATGGTTGAACCGCCCACGTGTGGAGTCAGGATCACATTGTCCAGACCGCGCAGTGGAGAAACGAATTCTTCACCATTGGCTTTCGGCTCTTTCGGGAATACGTCAACCGCAGCACCAGCCAGATGACCTGATTTAATTGCATCTGCCAGATCTTCAATAATGACACAGGTACCACGTGCCGCATTCAGGAAGATCGCGCCTTCTTTCATTTGTGCAAACTGTTCTTTGCCCATAAAGTTACGGGTTGATGGAACGTCTGGCACGTGTAGCGATACCACGTCTGCATTGGCCAGCAATTCAGCCAAAGAACCGACCTGGCGCGCATTACCCATTGGCAGTTTGGTCACTGCATCATAATAGATCACATGCATACCCAGGCTTTCAGCAAGCACAGACAGTTGCGAACCAATTGAACCGTAACCCACAATACCTAAAGTCTTACCGCGTGTTTCAAAAGAACCCGCTGCAGATTTTTCCCAGCCACCGCGGTGACATGATGCCGATTTGGCTGGTACGCCACGAAGCAGCAGAATCAGTTCAGCAAGGACCAGTTCCGCAACAGAACGGGTATTTGAATATGGTGCATTAAATACTGGAATACCACGTACCATGGCTGCATTTAAATCGACTTGGTTGGTTCCGATACAGAAACAGCCAACCGCGATCAGCTTGTTCGCAGCTTCAAAGATTTCTTCAGTTAATTGCGTACGTGAACGAATACCAATGAAGTGTGCATCTTTGACCGCTTCTTTCAGCGCTTCACCCTCAAGCGCAGTTTTACGGTAGTCGATGTTGGTATATCCGGCAGCATTTAACGTGTCGATGGCATTTTGGTGAACGCCCTCTAACAACAGGAAACGAATTTTATCTTTAGGTAGTGAAAGATGTTGGCTCATTACGGCTCCGCTACAAAGGCCAAATTTAGTGGCAGTATCATATCATAGGAGCGGGCAGGAGATACATTCCATTTATGGCTGATCGGTCTGCTATTTCTGTAGAAAATATAAACGCAGGATTCACTTTTGTTTGAATTAACTCTGTATTTTCAAAGCTATATTATCAAAATGATGGTTTTTCTCAGGTTTTACAGAAAAATCGCTTATAATAGCCCCAGACGGCAAAAACCGGCCTCAGGCTGTTGGTTTCTTGCCCGTTTTTTATCTTTTACTGTGCTTTGGCATGACTTTAAAATGTACAGCGCCAGTCCGGATAAATCTCTTCTTGTTTAATTCTTGCCAGGTCTGCAAACGATGAATGCTCCAGTCGCTTTAACCCCAGAGTTATTGACCCAATTGACTGCAATTGTAGGTGAAAACCGTATTAAAACTGATGCGGACAGCCTCCAGAATTGGGGTCGAGATCATACCAAGCACTTTGATCCAAACCCATCCGTCATCGTTTTTCCATCGAGCACTGAGCAGGTGCAAGCGATTGTGAAACTTGCTAATCAGTTCAATGTCGCAGTGACCCCATCGGGCGGTCGTACCGGTCTTTCTGCGGGTGCGGTAGCGGCCAACGGTGAAATCGTGGTAAGCATGGACAAGATGAACCAGATTCTGGAATTCTTCCCGGCAGACCGCATGGTGCGGGTACAGGCCGGTGTGGTGACTGAACAGCTGCAAAACTATGCCGAAGAGCAAGGGATGTATTACCCGGTCGATTTCGCTTCTGCCGGTTCATCGCAAATTGGCGGTAACATCGGTACCAATGCCGGCGGCATTAAAGTCATTAAATACGGCATGACCCGTAACTGGGTGCTGGGCTTAACCGTGGTGACCGGTAAAGGTGATGTGCTGCGTTTAAACAAAGGCATGATCAAAAACGCCACCGGTTATGCACTGCAACACTTATTCATTGGTGGTGAAGGGACTTTAGGCCTAGTCACTGAAGCGGAAATCAAGCTGGAGCGTCAACCGCAAGACCTGCAAGTGATGGTGCTGGGTGTACCGGATTTTGATGCAGTGATGCCTGTGCTGCACGCTTTCCAGGCCAAAATTGATTTAACTGCGTTCGAGTTCTTTGGTGAACTGGCAATGCAGAAAGTACTGGCCAATGGTCATGTACAGCGTCCGTTTGAAACCGAATGTCCATTCTATGTATTGGTTGAATTTGAAGCGCCGTTTGAACCGATTATGGACAAGGCGATGGAAATTTTTGAGCACTGTATGGAACAGGGCTGGGTGCTGGACGGCGTACTCAGCCAAAGCCTGGATCAGGTCGAAAGCTTATGGCGTTTACGTGAAGATATTTCGGAATCGATTGCGCCGTTTATTCCATACAAAAACGATATTTCAGTGCTGATTACCCACGTGCCGGCATTTATTAAAGAAATTGATGCGATTGTGGCCGAGAACTATCCGGACTTTGAAATCTGCTGGTTCGGTCATATTGGTGACGGTAACCTGCACCTGAACATCCTGAAACCTGCCGATTTAAGCAAAGATGAATTCTTTGCCAAATGTCAGGTGGTGAACAAGTATGTGTTTGATACCGTGAAAAAATATGACGGTTCAATTTCTGCAGAGCACGGTGTTGGCATGACCAAAAAGCCATATCTGGAATACTCGCGTTCTGCTGAAGAAATCGAATATATGAAAGCCTTGAAACAGGTCTTTGACCCGAATGGGATTATGAACCCGGGTAAATTATTCGACCTGTAATCAGGCCAATAGAACGAAAAAGCGCATCTCCGGATGCGCTTTTTTTATGGCACTTATCATGTGCACTCTCGCTCAAATTACATTCTGTGCATAGTGTTAAGCGCAAAAAGCCGGCATCATTTTTACAGTGTTGAATCAGTTTGGATAGAGTTATGTTTCGTTTCGCTGCAATGGCAGGACTGGCGATTGCTGTTACAGGATGTGCCACCACCCAGAATATTGTGTCTAAAGTGACACCGTCTGCCGAAACACCGTTGGCACAGGTGTTAAAAGAGCGTCCGGATTTACGTAAACAGCTGGCGACAGTCGAGCTGCGTCAATTCTTTAATAATGTCGAATCACCGACCGCGGCCCAGGTTAAAGTGACTGAAACCGGTTTAATGGATGATTCGGTACGCTCGATTCGTACCATTTACAGTTTTAAACTGGTCAATGGCGACTGGGAAAAAGTGAAAACTGAAAAGAGCTATCAATGTCTGCGCGGCAAAAATACCAAGACTTTCCAGAAGGCTGTATGTCCTTAATCCGCTTGACTCTTTCAATGATTTTGATTGAAAAGCGTAGCTAAACCCTGCGCTTTTCTGTTTTTAAAACCGGGGATTTATACTGATTTTGTTCAGCCGCTCTAGCTGAGTGCTGCTGCCGCAAGTCCAGCATTTCCTCATCAGAAAAGTCACAGATTTTAAAAATAAACTCTGCTACACTGCGCCCATTGTTATGATTGCAGCTTGCTGATCTGGCAGGCTTTTGAGCGCTATGCAAACCACTCCAACTACAACGCTCTCCCGTGCCACCTTAATGTTTCCGCTGGCTTTGGTGCTGTTCGAATTTTCTGTCTATATCGGCAATGATCTGGTACAGCCGGCCATGCTCGCCATTACCCAGGATTTTGGCGTCAGCAGTTCCTGGGCAGCCTCTTCGATGTCGTTTTATCTGCTCGGCGGTGCCTGTGTCGCGGCCATTTTAGGCCCTTTATCGGACCGTTTAGGCCGTAAAAAAGTCCTGCTGGGTGGGGTACTGTTTTTTGTGGTGACCTGCCTGCTGATTTTATTGACCCAGAACATCGAAAGCTTTTTATTGCTGCGCTTTTTGCAGGGCTTTGGCCTGTCGGTAATAACTGCGGTGGGCTATGCCGCCATTCAGGAAAGTTTTGCCGAACGCGATGCAATTAAAGTCATGGCACTCATGGCCAATGTGTCGCTGCTGGCGCCGCTACTGGGGCCGGTGTTGGGTGCGTTTATGATCGAGCATGTGTCCTGGCACTGGGGCTTTATTGGGATTGCAGCTTTGGCGGCTTTGAGCTGGCTCGGACTGAAAGCAAAAATGCCGGAGCAGCAGCTCAGTATTCCGAAACAGCCGATTGGCTATATCTGGGATGATTTTAAACAGGTACTGAAAAACCGCCGTTTTCTGACCATGACCTTTGCCTTGCCGCTCTTAAGTATGCCGCTGATGTTATGGATTGCCTTGTCGCCGGTGATGCTGGTGGAACAGCTCGGTCTGAGCAGTCTGCAATATGGTCTGGCCCAATTTCCGGTGTTGGGCGGGCTGATTGCCGGGAATCTATTGCTGCTGAAAATCATTGACCGTTTTGCTTTGGGACAGACTGTGCTGATGGGCTTGCCACTCATGTTGGTCGGTACCTTGCTGTTAATTCTTGGTCTGCTCATACCAGACTATTTAATCTGGTGTCTGATTCTGGGTATGACTTTCATCAGCTTTGGTGAGGGCATCAGTTTTTCAATTATTTACCGTTTTGCCCTGATGTCGTCCGAAGTGTCGAAAGGGACCGTGGCCGCAACTGCCTCTGTGTTGATGATGCTGAGCTTTTTTGTGGTGATTGAACTGGTGCGCATGCTCTACAGCCATTTTGAACTGTGGGCTTATAGCCTGTCCTGTTTTGCTTTAATTGCCTTGTGGTTTGCTTATCCACGGCTAAGCTTAAAACAGATTATGCACGAACGTGCCGAAAGCGGTCAGTTTTAAGCGGGCTGATCATCTCGCATTTATCAATAGGATAATGTGGCTGAAAGGCCAAAAATAAAAGGCATCCAGCAGACAGTAATCTGGTGGATGCCTGATTCACAGATCCGTCAGAAGTTACACTTTGACCTGCGGCTGTGCCATTTTCTTCAGTTTGGCATCGAAAATAAACGGGCCAAACGGTAAAATTGAGGCAATCACACCCATTAAAAATACCTGAATTGACCATTTCTGTTTTTCACAGACCACGAACTGCACCACCAGAAAGGCAATAAACAGCACACCGTGGCCCATGCCGACGTATTTCACCAGAATTGGGTTACCCCATATATATTTCAGTGGCATGGCAATAAGCAGCAAGGCTAGAAAAGATAAACCTTCTAAAAAACCCACCACACGCAAGCTTTGGATGTTCATACTCTGCAATTTCCCCATAGATCTAGCTGCAGTGTAGCGAATATTAGCGCAGAGGGCCATGCTTTTTAGTACACAGCCTGGGTTTAAGTTTTTGTTTTTTAATATAAATCAGACTATTTTGCTTGGTTTTTGCTAAGCTGTTGATGTTGAAATAAAAGCCTGATAATCAATCTTGTAGCCTCAGATTGCTATTTAATCTAGGCATAGAAAAAGGCACTCATCGCTATGGATAAGTGCCTTAAAAATCAGAAAACTGTGGATAAGTCGGGATTTATCCGCATCAAGGTTTAGATCACGCCACAGGCAATCCGGTCACCACCACCGCCTAACGGTTTTGGCGTATCGGCATAGTTATCGCCACCGGCATGAATCATGAGCGCCAGACCTTGTACATCCTGTAATTTCAGACGCGGCGCCAGTAGGGTGACACGTGCCGTGCCATTGGCTGCCACATTCAGGACCGGTAAATCACCGAGATGGCCGCTTAATGGATTGCCGTGGTTGGGTGCCTGATTCGGATTAAAGTGACCACCTGCGGCTAGCGCAGCCTGCATTTTACCGTCTTTTTCTGCTGGGGCGCAGGAACCGTTTTCATGAATATGGAAACCATGTGGACCCGGTGGTAACTGGGTCAGATTGGTACGGATGACCAGACCCGCAGCACTATCGGTCAGTTGAACTTCACCGAGCTGGGCGCCAATGCCTTGGGCAGAGACCGCATTAACGGCAACGTTTTTACTGGCACCAATCATAGGATCGGGTGTGGTGGTACAGCCGACTCCGATCAGCGCGGTAAACGCACATAAAGCACCAAGTTTAAAAAGTGGGGTCATGGTTTGCATCCTGTCTTATTCGAATATGTGGCTTCATTCAAACAAGGCTCAGGAGGCAACACAATGCTGTTTGCGTACAGGCGTGTATAAGTTTCTTAATGAAATTTAGCCTTTTGGTGCAGCCGGTCCCTGATCATCGGGCAGGTCATAGGCCATGGTGGTTTTTGGCATCATCATGGCTTCGGCTTCATTGGTTTCATGCAGCCATTCACGCCAGATTGCCAGCAAGACCGCCAGAATCACCGGGCCAATAAACAGGCCAATCAGGCCAAAGCTGGCAATACCGCCCAGAACCCCGAACATGATCAGCAGGAATGGAATCTGGGTGGCGCCGGAAATCACCAGCGGACGAATCACGTTATCTGCGGTACTGACCACACACACGCCCCAGGCCATCACGCCAATTGCTTCAATGGTTTGCCCCTGCGAGAACAGCCACAGCGCCACCGAGCCATAGGCCAGCGGTGGGCCAAACGGAATCAGGGCAAACAGGAAAGTGACAATGGTCAATACCATCGGGTTTGGCACCCCGGCCACAAAGTAGCTGACCCCGGCCAAAAGTGCCTGGGCAATTGCAGTCAAGCCAACCCCGTAAACCACCGCACGGGTGGTTTCAGAAATGGTATCTAAATAATGGTGTACACGTGGTCCGATCACCATTTCCAGCGCTTTACTGACCTGATTTAAAATGGTCTGGCCATCACGATAGAAGAAGAACAGCGACAGCATGGCAAAGCCGAGTTTAATTAAATTGCGGCTAATTTCACTGAGCAGGAAACGGCCATAATTCAGATGGCCCTGAATCCAGACTGAAATCGAATTAATGATACTGTTCGGATCTTCATTAATTTCACGTAAGGAACGGCTAATTTCTTTACCGACAAAGGGCAGATCGCGGATAAAATCCGGCACATTCAAATGTCCGGAAAAGACCTGTTTCTGTAATTCGTAATACAGGTTACGACCTTCATGCTGCAAGATAAAAATGGCAAAGGTCAATGGAATACCGACCACCAGCGTCACCAGAATCATCATAATTGTGGCGCTTAAGGTCGGCCGCGGACCGCACATACGCTGTACCGACTGATACAGCGGCCAGGTCATATAGGCAATAATAGTGGCCCAAACTACAGGAACAATAAAGTATTTGAGGACATGAAAGCTCAAAAAAATCAGGACAAAAAATAGTCCAAATAGCAAGACTTTTTGTAAAGTGGGCGCGTATTGTTGCACTGAGTTCACTGGCTCATTCCTAAGGTCTTGAAGCATATTAACTGAAAACCCAGCGCTCGCAAATGAACGCTGCGTAAGTTCTGTTAAATATTGAAGCGGGAATGGAAAGGCAAAAGCCGTTTAATCGCTTAGGCGCTTAGAACCATTGGGCCGGATCATCAATAATCGCATTCAGGACAGGTTGCCACTGATTTTGAATGGTCAGGTAATTTTTCTGGGTTTTATCAAATACGCTTAAGCCCTGCATCGCCAGTTGACCATAGGCAGCACGTTCAGAAATCCAGGCCACCGGTTCCTGTTCAATTTTTTCAAAGAAATCACGAATTTCTTTGGAGCTGGCACTGTTGGTCTTGACCCGGTTGGCTAGCAGTAAAATCTGAACCTTGCCTTTACGAATCCGTTTAATTTCCTGCAAATGCTTTAAAAAGCGGCGGGTTGAATCAATATCGAAGAAGGAAGGCTGCAGCGGGGTAATAATCGCATGCGCTTCACTAATCAGCTGCTCGGCCTGATCACCAGATAATGCCCCCGGCGCATCAATAATCAGGTATTCGATATTTTTAGGCGCATCACCGACCGATTTTTCATGACGCCAGTCCAGACTCTGAATGGGAGCGGCGCTTTCTGGACGCTGTTTTAACCATTGTCGTGCAGATTTCTGGTTATCGGCATCGAACAGGGCGACTTTATATCCTTTTTGGGCTAAGGCGGAAGCTAAACTGATGGCGGTAATGGTTTTTCCACATCCACCTTTTTGATTGGCGACTAAGATTGTTTTCATGACCCTACTAAAGATTTTATTCTGCTCATCCCTAGCATATCATTGTTTGATGTGCTGGAGATGACCGTTGACAAAAGTCGTAGCGCTGCTTGCAAATTTTAAAAAATCAGGAAAACCCCATGTCGATATGGATGGCAATGCTTATAGGCGCTGCAATAGGAGTGGTGCTGACCACCATCATTTTAAGTCATAGCCGCAATGGCCGGATTAAGGCCGAATATGAACAGTATATTGCCGAGCTGGAGCTGGAACATCAGCAGGCACTGGCGCAGGCCCAAAAGCGCAGCGTCAATACCAGCCGTGCGGTGCTCAAAGGCAAAATGGCCGAGCAGATGGCACCGATTATGCCGCAATTTGAATACTTGCCCAGCGATGCCAAATTTCTGGGCGATCCGGTCGATTATATTGTGTTTGATGGCTATACCGATTTTCGGGATGGCGATGGTCGGGCTGAGGATATTCAGGTGGTGTTAATTGATATTAAAAGTGGCGGCGCACGTCTAACCAAAGGCCAGCAGGCCATTGCCGAAGCCATTCAGCAAGGGCGACTGCGTTTTGAAACCATCCGTATTGATTTTGAGGATTAACCTTTTTTGATGACTGAACTTTCTTGTGAATAAAATACTGCTCAGCCTGGTGGGACTAGCCCTGATGATCTGGCTGTGGTCGGAATATTTTCGTGCCATCCCGCATCTACAGCAGTCGGGGGTGTTAAAGAACTTTGCGCTGGAAACTGAAGGGGGTTTTTCCGGGCAGTATCAGGTCGTGGCAAAACGCTACTACAGTCCGGACCGGCGGGTGATTCATCCGGCTGCACCGGTGGTGGGACATTTTAATGATCTGGCCTATATCAGCAATATTGATCTGCTGTTGGCCAAAGAAGATTTTAGCGCATCAGGCCAGGCCCAAACGGTCGATTTTGAACAAGCATAAAGAGCGCATTCTCACTCTTTTAAGGGCGAGTTAGCTCTTTTTTAGTGACTTGGATTTTTTTGCATTTTTTTCAGAAGTTGGTGTTCTTTGGTTTTCGATATGCTTTTTAACAACTTCTAAACTTGCACCACCACAAGATACAACGCAATAACTAGGCGACCAAAAGTGGTTGCCCCATAATTTTCCCTTAATTTCATCCCAATAAGATCGTCTTAAAACATAAGAGCTTTTGCCCTTTAGTTTACCCACTAAATTAGACACTGAATGTTTAGGGTGAACACTTACAAGCATGTGAATATGATCATCCTCGCCATTAAACTCAATGAGTTCACAATTCATTTGCAAGCAAGTTTCTTTCATAATCTCATTTAAAGAAGTAAGCATTTCCATTGTTAATACATCTCTTCGGTATTTCGTAACAAATACTAAATGAACAATATTGTTAAAAACACATGATCTACCTGTTCTCCACTCGTACATATTAACCACACACTAGATTTACATTGATCTTATTTTAAGCTAAAATAAGCGTATTCACTAGAGGTTTTTAATTGCTAACAGGCATCAGGTTAAGGGTGTATCCAACTGAACATCAAAAGCTGATTTTAAGTCAGTGGATGGGTTGTGCTCGTTTTATTTGGAATGCCAAATGTGATGAAGATAAATACTATCGTGGTTTTGCTCGCAAATTCACACCATACAATCACTATTATGAAACCCAAGATCAGAAATATTCTCACTTTAAATCGAATGAATTAAGCTCTTGGCTTGCAAACTGTCCTAGCACCATTCAAAAGAACTCAACCGTTAATTGGTACAACACACTCAAAAAATCCATTAAGGGTGTGTGTGGGCGACCAAAACGTAAAAAGAAGACAGATAAAGGTTCGATTCATTTAACCTCTGATTTATTCGAGTTTCGCACGGAAAGAAATAAGCGCAAGCTATATATCGGTGGTAAAAAATTTAATATAGGCTCATTAAGTTTTAAGGCTCATGCTAACTTTAAAGAACCGAAATCCCTTTATATTCGCAAAGAGCGTGGTCAATATTTCGTTTCTTTCTGCTATGAAGATGGTGTTGAGATTCAAGAGTTTGACGGTAAGAAATTCGATGCTAAAAAATACGCCAAAAGACAGTTAGATCATTTGCAGGGCATGGACGAAGAACAACTACAAAAAATAGTGGTTGGTATAGATCGTGGTGTCACCATTCCTGTTCATGCAGGCTATGAAGAATTCGATTTTTCTAAAGAACAAAAGAATCACATGAGTAAAGCAGATCGCTACATTAAGCGACTGCAAAGAAAACTTGCTCGACAAATCAAAGGCTCAAACCGAAGAGCTAAGACCAAACATCGAATTGCGGTGCATCACTCTAAGAAAGCCAATATTCGCAAGGACTTTGCTCATAAGACAAGTCGTAGTTTAGCTAATGGATTCGGTCAGGTATTTATTTTTGAGAAACTAAATACCAAACAGATGACCAAAAAGCCTAACCCTAAGAAAGATAAATTCGGACGTTTTATTCCAAATAAGACTAAAGCTAAAGCAGGGTTAAACAAAGCTATTCTCAATGTAGGATGGCACAGAATTTCAGAATTCTTAACGTATAAATCAGTCAAATTAGGTAAGGCTGTATTTACGGTTCATGCTTCTTACACAAGTCAGGAGTGCGCTTCATGCGGTCACACTCACCCCGACAATCGCAAAAGCCAAGACAGGTTTAAGTGCGTGAGTTGTGGACATGCTGATAATGCAGATCACAATGCATCAATTGTTATTAAGAACAGAGCGATTAATTTAATTTTAGACTGTGGAACACAGTTGGATGGTAATTATTTATCATCTAGTGGGCGTGGAGGTGTTCGTAAGACGACTAGAGGTGTCAAAGCTTCTTTTCGCAGTACCGTAGAAGCGTCAAAAGAGATGTGTGCGACTTAGGTTGCACTACGGAAACTCGGTTGATTTAGCTCCGAGTAGTTCATTATATAAATTTTCAGGATGCAGTACATGCTCGACCAGATGCAGGCAACCACCCGGTTTCAGTACCCGATAAATTTCGGCCAGACACTGTTCAATCTGTTGCACGCTGCATAAGGTCCAGGTTGATACCACATGATCCAGACGATTATCGGCAAAATCCAGCTGCTTAGCTTTGCCAGCCAGATGCTCCACCAGAATGGCACTGTCACGAATCCGTGTTTCGGCCAGCTGGAAAATCTCTAGGTTTGGCTCTAACGCATAGACCACATCGACATTTTGGTAAAAGGGTAAATTCAGTCCGGTGCCAAAGCCAATCTCCAGTACCTCACCCTCAATTGGCAGCAGCAATTCACGGCGTAAATCCATCAGGCTCGGCGTCTGCATCACCTGATTCAGCAGGTGTGGGAAAATATGCTGTTGATAGAATTTATAAAGCATTGAAATCACATATTTTTATTTAATCTATGTTTATTTTAACTGAGCCGCGCAGGCAAAGACAAAAATGAGACCAAAGGTAACTATTTTCTTACCATTTCTTTATTTTCTGCTGATCAACATCGATTAACATCAAAGATATATCTGTTCTGACTGAAGGATCTGAGAATCTCATGAAGCTGCGCTTTGGACTTATTTCGCTTATGACGGCCGCCCTATTACAGACCAGTGCCATGGCATCGGTCGACTATAATATTGCCAAAGGGTTAGCGCCGGCATCTGCCGATCAGTCGATTTCGGTCTTGCAGTCCTTTCGTGGTGATTTCCGGATTTTAGGTTCAAAAACCTATACCGATGATGAACAGGCCAAGTTTTCTCCGATTGATTATGCCGTGAGCTGGGGCCTGTTTGCAGAGCCGGAAATTGCCCGGCATATTACGGTAAATCAGTACGACCGCTATTTAAACTGGAAGATGGATCGTTTGCCGGTGCCGGCAGAGCAGGCCATGCAGATGGTTTCCAATATGCACATCATTCCAGCCAATCCGAACATTGCCAAACAGATCAAGCAGGTCAAACGTGGTGATCTGGTGCGTTTAAGCGGGGAACTGGTGGAAGTTAAAGACAAAGATATGGTCTGGACGTCATCACTCACCCCGACCGATACCGGCGATGGTGCCTGTGAAGTGTTTCGGGTCAGTTCAATCCAGTGGATTGAAAAAGTAAAACGCAGTTAATATGGCCTGATGGGTAAAATGTAGCGGCAGGGGAATGTCGATGAATCATAGGTGGATGAATCATAGGTGGATGAATCATAGCAAGACGCTCATTCTCTGTAGCTGGCTGGGGCTGTTGACCCTCAGCGGTTGTGGCAGCGTCAGCACCCCGGTCGATGGTACTCATGTTTATCATGCCGATCAGCAATGTCCGGCACTGTTAAATTTAAAGATCGGGGAAACCCTGGAATTGCGTCTGGCAGAGAATCCGGCCACCGGCTATCACTGGTCGGTGATGCAACATCCGTCCATCTTTAAGCTGGAAACCTTGTATCTACAGGCGGATGCAGAAAATACTCAGCATGACTCCGCGCAGTTAAATGCGGCTGGAGAAAAAACTTTCCGTTTTCGTGCGGTTCAGGTCGGTGAAGGACTGATTCATTTAAAACAGGCCAGGGCGGGAGAACCGCTTCCCTTGGCAGAATGGAAATGCCGGGTGCGCGTGGCTTAAGACCTGAACATCAGACATAAAAAAACCTCTGTTTTAGAGGTTTTTCGTTTTAAAGGCTTATTTGGCCGTTAGCGCTTCGCCTTCAAACTGTACACCAGCCCAACCTTGCTGCATAAACTGGCGGATATTCTGGTGATCAGTGGCTTCAGGCGTAGCCAGTACCGCCGCATAGTGTTCAGCAAACAGGCTTAAGGTTTGCGCGTGGTCTAAGCCATTTAATTTGGCAAAACTCAGTACTTTGGCGCTGCCCTGGTTTTCGGTGGCGGCATTGTGTTGCTGGCCATTGCTAAACGCAGTTGGCGTGTGGGTATAACGTGCATCAATATAGGCAATCACATCGGCAAAGTTCGCTTTGCCTGCATGCAGCTGGGCCAATAAATCTTGAGCCATCATGTTCTCAGTCCATAGAAAAAATTGGTAAAAGCCCTGCGACAATAGCATGTTTTTTCGCAGGGGTTTAGCCTATTACGGCCTCAATTTTTGCACCCATTAGATGAAAAAATCTGCGCTTTGGCCCAACTTGTGGATAAAATGGCAGTTATACACATGGAGATAAACACAACATGAATTGGCTTTGGGTGGCATTGGGTGGAGCAATCGGGGCGAGTCTGCGCTATGGCCTGAGTTTGTGGCTATTTAAGCCCGGTGTGTTATTTCCTTGGCCGACCTGGTCGGTGAATCTGCTCGGCTGTTTTGCTGCCGGAATATTCTTTGCCTTCAGCCAAAAGTTCCCGGTACTACAACAGGAGCTTCGACTGTTTCTAATGGTGGGTATTTTAGGCGGCTTTACCACCTTTTCCAGTTTTGGGCTGGAAACCTTTCAATTGCTGAAACAGGGACACGCCAGCGTGGCGTTAATGTATGTGATCTCAAGTGTGATTTTGGGTGTGCTCTGTCTGGCGGTGGGTTTTTATCTGTTTCAGGTGCTATTAAATACGAAATAAAAAACAGGAAAATCAACTGCATAAAATAAAAAAATGAAGCCTAGCTGGAGATAAAGGTCTAGACTTCATAAAGGATGTGTATGCCAATTTTTTTCTACTGCGCGGCTTAGTCCTTGCTGCGTTTAAAACGGGCAAAGCGTTTATTGAAGCTGGCGACACGGCCTTCATTGCTGGCCTGACGCTGCTCACCGGTATAAAACGGATGCGAAGCACTGGAAATATCTAAAGTCATATAGGGATAGATTTTGCCCTGATATTCCTTGGTCTGCTGCGGCTTCAGGGTGCTGCCAATAATAAAATAGGCATCGGCATTGGTGTCGTGAAACAGCACTTCCTGATATTCGGGATGGATCTCTGGACGCATAACAATTCCTCATGTTTGTTGAATTGTGTAATGTTATAACGTAACAAATAAAAAGTAAAGTCAGCCCGAATGGGTCATTCGGGCTCAGTGTGGTTTTTAATATATTGTTTAAGCGTGTGGTGGAACCAGTTCTTCAAACAGATCATTTAAATTGTCATGCACTTTTAAATGAATCAGGTTCCAGTAATGACCCGACACCGTGCGGTTGACCATTAAGGTATCGGGTGATGGCTTGAATACATCCCAATATTTTAACGAGGGTTTCATCAGTTCCATACCATCATGATGGGCCGAGTTTTCGGCAAAATCATAATCGGTGGTCAAAGGGCGCATCAGCACTTCCAGCCAGGCCTGATACAGTTCTGGCGGGAATTTGCCTTGCTCGGACAGGGAGTGCAGGGCAGTCAGTTCCTGTTCCATTAAGGCAATATTCTGGGCACGGCCGGCCTGAATCAGCGCTTTAAAATGCTGCACAATGTCATTGGACAAGGTTTTCACACCGCCGTAATCATAAATAATCACGCTGCCATCTTCACGGAAGGCAAAGTTACCCGGATGCGGGTCACAGTGAAAGCGCTTGAGATAGAAAATTTCCTGGCCAATAGCACGAAACAGGCGGCGTCCCAGTTCATTCCGGGTGGCCAGTGGCCACTGGCTGGCGGTTTCAATACTGTCACCCTGTTCCAGACTTAACGTTAAAATATGCCGGGTCGAATAGTCCTTAAAGACCTGCGGAATAATAATTTTACTGTCCAGCGCCTGATGGAAGGTACGCGCCACTTCCAGGTTTTGTGCTTCAATCTGGTAGTTCAGCTCATTGTCCAGACTGTCCTGAATTTCCTGGAACAGTTTGTCCTGCAATTTGCGGTCAATTTTTAACACACCCATTAAACGCAAGGCCAGACGCACCTGTTTCAGGTCACTTTCACAGGCTTCATCGACACCCGGATACTGGATTTTCACTACCACCTGTTCACCCGTCGGCAAAATTGCCTTATGTACCTGGCCAATGGACGCGGCGGCAAATGGGGTTTCATCAAAATGTTGGAAAATCTGCGCGAGGGGCTTGCCCAGTTCTTTTTCGATTTGTGCCTGAATTTCGGCAAAAGGCATCGGCGGTGCCTGACGTTGTAATTTGCTGATGGCCCGTGCCACTTCCGGTGGGAAAATATCTTTATATTGTGAGGCAATTTGCCCCACTTTCATGACCGCACCTTTCATTTCTCCCAAGGTATCAGCAATCTGGATGCCAATATCCTGAAATAGTTTGCTGCGTGCGGCATTTTTCTGCTCGTCATCGGCAGAAAAGTTTTTAATTGAATTGGAAACGGTTTTGGTGGCGATACTGGCGGTCATACTGGCCAGTTTCATAAAGCGACGACCCGGTGTACTAGCCGTTTTTGCCATGCGAGGTTCCTTAAGATCATCTTGACTATCTGCCTTGAGCATACCGGCAGTTGGGTGAAAAGCCTACTTTAAATTGTTAATAAGCAATTTCACTGCATGCTACAAATAAAAAAGCCGGCGGTAATGGCCGGCTAGAGATGATGGGAGGCGAATCGGTTAGCTGCTTTGACTCAGGCGCTGGTTGTTCATATACAACCGGATCAGCAACAGTACACAGGCCACGCTCAAGCCGACAATCAGGCCGACCCAGACCCCGGCGGCACCCATGCTGCCAAAGCGGGAAAAATATACCCCGACCGGAAAGGCAATGACCCAGTAGGCCAGCATGGTAATCCACATTGGGCCTTTGGTGTCCTGCATACCGCGCAAACAGCCGGCTGCACTAATTTGCCAGGCATCCATTAGCTGGTAGGCAATTGCAAACAGCAGCAGATACATTGCCACCTGTGCCACATCGACATCCGAGGTATAAATCGAAATAATTTCCGGACGGAACAGCCACATAAAACTCATGGTCATAAAGGCCAGCAGGGTTGCGGTAATCAGCCCCAAATACTGCACGCGGCGCATGGCAGCCCAGTTTTTTTCACCATAATAGGTGCCAATGCGGATGGTCAGTGCAATGGCTAGAGACATCGGAATCATAAACAGCTGTGAGGTCACCGACATGGCAATCTGGTGTGCTGCTACCAGCGTTTCCCCTAAGGGGCTAATCACGATGGCTGCGGTACTGAAAATACTGACTTCAAAGAAAATTGCCAAACCAATCGGCAGGCCGAGCATTAAAATCCGTTTCATCCAGTAACGGTCGATGGGTTCCCAGCGGGTGAAAATCTGGGTGCTTTGGTAGGCGCTGCTTTTGGAAATGTACAGCGCCAGGGTAATAAACATCAGCCACTGTAAAATGGCCGTGGCAAAGCCGCAGCCGGCACTGCCCAGTTCAGGCAGCGGCCCTAAACCATACATAAAGATCAGGTTCAACGGCACCAGTACTACCAGCGCCAGCAGACTGATGACCGTTACCGGCCGTGGATAACCCAGCGCCTCGGAATAGCCACGTAGCGCAGCATACATGGTCACCGCCGGCATACCAAACCCAATGGCATGCAGAAACAGTCCAGCTTTCGGTTGCAGGCTTTCTGGTACTCCAAGCAGCGGCAATAACAGCGGTGCCAGCTGTAAAATCAGGCAGGCAATCCAGCCCAAAATAAACGCCACCCATAACGATTGCCGGGCAATGGTGGCAATTTTTACCGGTGTACGCGCACCATTGGCCTCGGCCACCAGCGGCGTGGTGGCAATCATGATGCCACTAAACAGCAGCATCACCGGAAGCCAGAGTCCCACACCAACTGCAATTGCGGCTAAATCGGTCGGTGAAAACTGACCGGCCATAATGGTATCAATTAGCCCCAGACCGGCCTGGGCAAATTGCGTCACCAGAATCGGAATCATTAAACGGAACAGTTGTTTTAATTCAAAACGTGTGCTGACAAGCGTAGCCACAGTTATTACCCATATTCATCATGTGCTTAGAACAGAGCGATTAGCGTTGTAAAGTGAGAAGCACACCTATAAAAATCACCACGCCACCCAGAAGACGTTGCCAGTTGATGGGTGCTTTTTCTGTGCCCAGGACACCAAAATGATCGACCAGCATCGACATGGCAATCTGGCCAAACAGGATTAAACCGGTCAGGGTGAGATAGCCGAGTTTCGGTGCTGCATAAATACTTAAACTGATGGCATAGACCCCTAACACACCGCCCAGCCACATATACCAGGGTAAATGGACGATCTCGTGCAGATTAGGTTTGGGAACCTGTTGAAAAAACACCAAAATAGCCAGCACTATTGTACCAACCAAAAACGAGAAAAGGGCAGCCTGCAAAGGAGAATATAAATATTCGCGTAGCTGGGTATTGATGGCAGTTTGCAGGGTCATGGCAATCCCGATCCCCATGGCCAGCGGCATTAAAAGCAGTAATTGCGAAGATATTTTCATCATTCTAACACGCTAATTCTTCTGTAATTTTTTCTAGTGTAGCGGTATTCGCTGTGAGATTTTATCGGTGTCCTGATGCAGTCATGTTAAAATATGCATCTTCCTTTGCTGTTTTTGAGCTTGTTCCTTGGCTGAATTGAATCCTGCGTCTGTGCCCTTGTCCCTCTATATTCACATGCCGTGGTGCGTGCGCAAGTGTCCGTATTGTGACTTTAACTCGCATGCCGTCCCGGATGGCAAACTGTCACTGGATTTAGAACAGCAATATTTACAGGCCTTGGTCGCCGATTTTAATACGCAGCTGGAATTTGCCCAGGGCCGTGCAATTCACAGTGTGTTTATTGGCGGTGGGACGCCATCGCTGATTTCAGCAGCTGGCTATCAATGGCTGTTTGCACAGCTTAAAGCGCTGTTGCCATTTCAAGACGATTGCGAAATTACCTTAGAGGCCAATCCGGGCACCATTGAACATGATCCTTTTGCCGGTTATCTGGCGGCGGGAATTAACCGCCTGTCAATTGGGGTGCAAAGTTTTAATAGCGATCATCTAAAAAAACTGGGCCGGATTCATAGCCAGAGCGATGCGCTTTCAGCGATTCACTTGGCGCGTGAGGCCGGCTTTCAGCGCATTAACGTTGATTTGATGCATGGTTTGCCGGAGCAGACTTTGGAACAGGCTTTAAATGATTTAAAGCTGGCGGTTGGGCAGGGCGCGACCCATATTTCCTGGTATCAGCTGACCATTGAACCGAATACCGTATTTTTCCGCACCCAGCCGGTTTTACCGGTCGATGAGGTGCTAGAAGCGATTCAGGAACAGGGTGAGGCCTATTTAAAGGCCAATGGTTTTATCAATTATGAAGTGTCGGCATGGCGGAAGGAGCGACCTTCGGCACATAATTTGAATTACTGGCAATTTGGCGATTATCTGGCGATTGGCGCCGGCGCGCATGGCAAAGTCACCCGACCAGATGGTGTGTACCGTTTCCAGAAAACCCGCCTACCAAAAGATTATCTGGCCAAGGTGCCGGCCGAGCATGGACAGTTCAAACGGATTACCGCTGAGGAGATGCCGTTTGAGTTTATGATGAATGCACTACGCCTGAATGCCGGTGTCGATGCGAAACTTTATGCAGAACGTACCGGTTTAAATCTGGATGATTTGGCACCAGTATTAACCTCACTACGTCAGCGCAAGTTGCTGGTGGAAGATGCCAACCGGCTGGCCTGTACCGAACAGGGGCATGTGTTTTTAAATTCGGTGCTGGAAGAGTTTTTATAACAATCCAAAACCTTCGCTTAGGATATTCACTGCTTTACAGTACTCATAAAAAAGACCGCTTGCGCGGTCTTTTCTTTTTTGGCTTTGACTTAGTAGTCGAAGCTAAAATGTTCCGGTGCCAATGCCGTCATGGTTTTAGATGGATTGACCATTGCTTCGGCATGACCTTGAGTACGTGGCAATAAGCGTTCAAAGTAGAAATCTGCCACTTTGATTTTCGCTTTGTAGAATTCTGGGGTTTCTGCGCCATCATTCGATGCCAGTTTGGCCGATGCAACGGCCGCCTGCTGTGCCCAGAAGTAAGCCATCATCACATAACCCGAGAACATCAGGAAGTCGACAGAGGCACTTGAGACGATGTCGCGGTCTTTACGTGCCGCCAGCATGATGCGTACCGTCAGGGCGTTCCACTGCGCGCATAGCTTGGTTAAGTCCCAGGCAAAACGGCGCATGTATTTATTACGGGCGTGCTGACCACAGAATTTCAGAATTTCTGCGGTATAGTCACGAATCACTTTACCTTTTGAGGTCAGCAGTACTTTACGGCCAATCAGGTCAAGCGCCTGTACACCGGTGGTGCCTTCATATAGGGTCGAGATACGCGAGTCACGTACAATCTGTTCCATGCCCCATTCTTTGATATAACCATGACCGCCATAAACCTGCATGCCGTGGTTGGCTGCTTCATAGCCCATTTCAGTCAGGAAGCCTTTTAGAATTGGAGTATAGAAACCCAGGTGATCATCATGCTGTTCAAAGGCAGCAGTATCGCCACGCTCCAGTGCATCGGTCATTTTGTCGGCAATTTGTGCGGCATGATAAATCATGGCACGACCGCCTTCAGCAATGGCTTTTTGCGTCAGCAGCATACGGCGCACATCGGCATGGTGAATAATGGCATCGGCCACTTTTTCCGGATCTTTTTTACCGGACAGAGCACGCATTGACATCCGCTCTTTGGCATACGGTAAAGCACCCTGGAAGGCCAGTTCCGCATGACAGATCCCCTGAATCGCGGTACCAATACGGGCAGTATTCATAAAGGTGAACATGGCATGCAGGCCTTTGTTTGGTTCGCCAATTAAATAACCCACCGCATTGTCAAAGTTCAGCACCGCGGTTGCTGACGCGCGAATCCCCATTTTGTGTTCAATCGAACCACAGGTCACCGGGTTACGCTCACCCACGCCACCATCTGCAGATGGCAGGAATTTCGGTACGATAAACAGGGAAATGCCTTTGGTGCCGGCCGGAGCATCCGGTAAACGCGCCAGCACAATATGGACAATATTTTCGGTCAGGTCATGTTCGCCGGCAGAAATAAAGATTTTGGTGCCTGAAATGGCATAAGTGCCATCGGCTTGCGGTTCTGCTTTGGTTTTTACCTGACCTAAGTCAGTACCACATTGTGGCTCGGTCAAACACATGGTTCCTGACCAGGTGCCTGCTACCAGATGCGGTAAATAGGTATCTTTTTGTTCGTCTGTGCCGTACTGGATAATGGTGTTGATACAGCCCACGCTTAAACCCGGATACATCTGGAATGACCAGTTGGCGGTGCCCATCATTTCAGATTTGATCAGGTTTAACGACATTGGCAGGTTTTGACCGCCGTACTGTTCTGGATAAGACAGACCTTGCCAGCCGCTTTGCACAAACTGGTCATAGGCTTCTTTAAAGCCTTTTGGCGTTTTCACTTCGCCATTTTCAAAATGACAGCCTTCCTGGTCGCCGGTCTGGTTCAAAGGAGAGAGGACATTTTCACAAAAATCAGCCGCCCCTTCGAGAATCATGTCGACTGTTTCTGGATCTGCTGCTTCACCGTTAGACAAAGTTTGATAATGTGCTGGATAGTCAAACACTTCATTCATTAAGAAACGAATGTCGTGTAAAGGCGCTTTATATGCTGGCATAACATTAATCCTGATTTAAAAATAGTTTTGGATTATCTGATCGGATAGTTTGATTATTCACACTGCGCATCAAAATACATTGATGTTGAATTCAGTTAAAAATGTCAGAAAAGCGAATCAATAGAATCTTATAGACGTGGGATCAGTTCTAATTTAGGAGAAAATCCTGCCCTTGTCACCACTGTTTTTTGTATTCTATTTATTTAAATTATAACAAAATAAAACATAAGTGAGCATGATCTAGGACCAAAGCCTAATGGCCGGCAAAGACGTTTAAATCTGGGCAAATCGGTTGCCATATTTGTGTCATTAAATCCAATCATAATACGGGTTAATTGTGCAGCCCAAAGGCTAGGCATAAAAAAAGAACCGTGCAAGATCGGTTCTTTTTCTGGGCAAAATCGCAGATTTTAAAGAAAATCTTTTAAATCGGGTTTGACCCCATTCCAGATTGAAAACGATTCAATCGCCTGACCGACCAGCATGCCAAAGCCTTCCGAGGTTGGAATCTGACGGGCTTTGGCCTGTTCCAGAAAACTGGAGGGCTTGCCATAGGCCATTTCATAGGCATGTTGAAATTGCAGCGCGTCCGGCAGGATTAAGGCATCGCCACTCAAGCTGGCCGATGTCGCATTAATGACAATGTCAAACTCGCCCGCTAGTGCATCCAGACCAATGGTAGACAATTCGGCCTGTGGTACGGCCTGTTGCAAATCGGCCACCAGCTGCTCGGCACGCGCCAGAGTACGGTTGGCAATCACCACTTTTTTCACGCCGGCCTGAACCAGTGGATAAATCACGCCACGGGTGGCGCCACCAGCGCCAATAATCAGAATTTTAGTATTGTCCAAATTCCAGTTCAGCGCACGAATGGCATCGACCAGCCCTTGACCATCGGTATTGTCCCCATGCAGCTGACCATCTTGCATCCATAAGGTATTTACAGCTTTGGCGGTTTTGGCCCGTTCGCTGAGCACATCACACAAGGCAAAAGCCTGTTCCTTAAAAGGCACGGTGACATTCATGCCTACCCCACCTTCGGCAAAGAATTCACGAATATTGGCTTCAAAACCATCCAATGGTGCCAGGCGTTTGCGATAGACCAGATCAACCCCGGTTTTTTCGGCAAAGGCATGATGCAGTTCTGGAGAGCGGGACTGTTCAATCGGGTTGCCCACAACGGCAAATTGTTTGCGCATTTTCACATGATCCATTTGCTGAAATGCCCATCAATATACGCCAAATCGGGCAGGGGCTAAAGCCTGCAAATGATGAACAATTGGAATAAATCCAATAAGCAAAACGACACAATCGGGTGTCGGGCAGGGAAGAGGGGGATAAGGTAAAAGAAGAGAAAATCGAATAGAGAAAAATAAAAAGATCAATAAAGCAGTCTGATCTGTAAACCTGTGACGGCTTAAGGATTACAGATATCTAAAATAGTATCCAAAACCAGCAAAACTGAAGTAAAGACCAGAGCAATCAGGGCAAAAACACTGGCCACAATCGACAGGCTGTCACTTAAAGGATGTTCAAAAATAAAAGTAATGCTGAGAGAGCAGACTAGAAGACTGAGAATTAGCCAGAATAGCAGACCTTTGTGTTGAGCAATAAAATTTTGCAGCATGGGAGTGTTCCTTAAATCGATATTGGCTCAATTCCATCTTTCGCCAGACGCATTAAACCAAGACTATAGAGTCTACTCGCTTTAAATGAAAGTCTTGTGAAGAGTTGGCGAAAAAGTGTATGCAAATATATTGAAACGTATGCACCTTGCAAGCGTATGTTGCAAGAAAAAAAGCTACCGCTATTTGCGGTAGCTTTTTAGAAACTTATTGTAGTTCGCGTAGCCAGTCATGCGGCTTTAAATAATAGTCGGTGAGTTTTTTCTCTGCGGAATCGGCATCCCATTCCGGGCGATAACTCCAGCCGGCCAGGTTGGGCAAGCTGACCAGAATGGATTCAATCCGGCCGCCAGTTTGCAGGCCAAACAGCGTGCCGCGGTCATAGACCAGATTATATTCCACATAGCGGCCACGACGATAGAGCTGGAATTCACGCTGCGCTTCGGTATAAGGTTTATCTTGATTGCGTTTAAAAATCGGTAAAATCGCTTCCAGATAGCCGTTGCCCACCGCCTGAATATATTCAAAGCAGGTGTCAAAATCCCACTGGTTTAAATCGTCAAAGAACAGACCGCCGACCCCGCGCTGTTCATCGCGATGTTTCAGATAAAAATAGTCATCACACCACTGTTTGTGTTCGGTATAGACCTGCTCGCCAAAGGGTGCACATAAGTCATGTGCCGTCTGATGCCAGGACAGGACATCTTCATCATTCGGATAAAACGGGGTCAGGTCAAAACCGCCGCCAAACCACCAGATCGGGTCCTGACCTTCCGGTTCGGCTACAAATAGACGAACATTGGCATGTGAGGTCGGGACATTCGGATTTTTCGGATGAATCACCAGGGATACACCCATGGCCTGCGCTTTGGCACCGGCAATACCGGGATGACGTTCAGTTGCCGAGGCAGGCAGTTTGGAGATGTTAATATGCGAGAACATCACCCCGCCTTTTTCAATCACGCTGCCGTTTTGTAGGACCCGGGAACGGCCACCGCCCCCTTCAGGGCGCTGCCAGTCATCAATCACAAATTCAGCCGTACCGCCGCTGGCCCGTTCCTGTTGTTCTAACGCGGCACAGATGCGCGCCTGTAAATCGAGAAGAAATTCACGTACGCGTTGAATATCAGCGGAGGTTGGATGCTGCATGATGACACTCATGAATAAAAAACAATAAGTACATCAAAGCACAGATTGGTAAAAAAATTAAGAGGGGAAGGGCTGCTGTACGCTGCGCATGGCTGATCTAAGTAAAAAGGCAACAGCATGAGCTTCCCGATTCCCGACCAAAAGGCTAGGTTGAATTCCTGTTTTAAGCTCCGCACAATAGTGAATACGGGCCTTGTGCCTACCTCATAGGGTCAATTGCAGTGGAGCAATGTAGATGTTGAAACCGGCCAGTTCTCTCGTACAAAAATACAATGTTCCAGGACCCCGCTATACCAGTTATCCGACCGTACCGTATTGGGAAGAGGCCAGTTTTTCTCGCGAGGCCTGGCAGCAAAGTCTGCAACGCGCGTTTGCTGAATCCAATGCCAGCGAAGGCATCAGCCTGTATATCCATCTGCCCTTCTGCGAAAGTTTATGTACCTTTTGCGGTTGCCATAAGCGTGTCACCAAGCGCCACGAAATGGAGCAACCCTACATTCAGGCAGTGCTGAAAGAGTGGGATTTATATTGCCAGTTACTGCCAGACCGGCCGATGATTAAAGAAATCCATTTGGGTGGCGGCACGCCGACTTTCTTTTCTGTAGCCCATTTACAGCAGCTGATTCAGGGCATTCTGGCCAAAGCCATAGTCGCGCCCGAGCATGAATTCAGTTTTGAAGGCCATCCGAACAATACCACCCGTGAACATTTGCAGGCGCTATATGATCTGGGCTTTCGCCGGGTCAGCTATGGCGTGCAGGACTATAATGAAAAGGTCCAGAAAGCCATCCACCGGATTCAGCCTTATGAACATGTGCAGCGTGTGACCGAATGGGCGCGTGATATTGGCTACACGTCAATTTCGCATGATCTGGTTTTTGGCTTGCCTTTTCAGAATCTGGAGGATGTTTTAAATACCATTCAGCAGACCACCCAGTTAAATCCGGACCGTCTGGCTTTTTATAGTTATGCGCATGTACCGTGGATTAAAGGCAATGGCCAGCGCGGTTTTAAAGATGATGATGTGCCAAAAGATGAACTGAAACGTACCCTGTATGAAGAGGGCAAGAAGAAATTGCTGGCGCATGGTTATCATGAAATTGGCATGGATCATTTTGCCCTGAAAAGCGATGCCATGTATCAGGCTTTTCAGCAGGGCAGTCTGCACCGTAACTTTATGGGCTATACCGCTTCCAAAACCCAGCTGATGATTGGGCTTGGGTTATCTTCCATCAGTGATAGCTGGTACAGCTTTGCGCAAAATGAAAAGACCCTGGAAGATTATTATGCGCGACTGGAACAGAATGAAATTCCGGTATTTCGCGGGCATGTATTGACCGCTGAGGACCTGATGATTCGCCGGCATATCCTGAATTTGATGTGCAGCTTCCAGACCTCATGGGCCGAGCCAGAGATGCAGTTCCCGGAATTGCCTGAGGTGCTCAAGCAGCTGGAAGAAATGCAGGAAGATGGCTTGTTAACGCTGTTTGAGGATCATTTACAGGTTACGGAGCAGGGCAAACCGTTTGTACGTAATATCTGTATGGCGTTTGATTTGCGTTTAAAACGTAAAGTACCGAGTACCCGTATTTTCTCGATGACGATTTAATTTTTATCTTATCCAATTCAGCATTCAATCACATGACCCGGCGACAGGGAGGTCGCCATTTCACTGTATGGCAGGGATGCCATATCAGTGAAATAAAGGGGTTTGGTTACTTTGCCCCGTCAAAGTAACAAAGAAAAAGCCTTCATGCAGAATGAAATGTTATTGATACAGGTAGTCTGCCAATTTGAAATAGTTTAAAAAGAAGCCATTTAATCGAGATAAGCGGAAAGGCGACATTCCTGTCGCCGGTCATTTGATTAAAAGGTGTTTTGACTCTAAAAGAGGGAAAGCTGTTTTTGGAAACCTTAAAATGACTTAGAAGTCATCTTTTTGGTACATATGCGCCATACGCTCATGTTTGGTCTTTAAATACTGCTCATTAAACGGGTTTAAACCTACCGTTAACGGCACGCGATCAACCACATTAATTCCTTGTTCACGCAATGCTTCAATCTTTAGCGGGTTATTGGTAATTAACCGCACCGCTTTGACTTGCAGATGATCCAGCATAATGCTGCACATATCATATTGACGGGCATCGGCAGGCAGATTCAGCATTAAATTGGCATCTACCGTATCATGTCCCTGATCTTGCAGGGCATAGGCGCGAATCTTGTTGGTCAGGCCAATGCCGCGTCCTTCCTGACGCAAATATAAAATCACCCCTTGTCCGGCTTCATTAATCAGACGCTGGGTGGCCTGTAATTGCGGGCCGCAGTCACATTTTAATGAAGCAAAGGCATCCCCGGTTAAGCACTCGGAATGGACACGAACCAGTACCGGTTCGGTCGGGGCCTGTTCCAGACCTTTAGACAGTGCAACATGCTCTTCGCCAGTTTTCGGATCTTGAAATACAGTAATTTTAAATTCACCAAAAGCGGTTGGTAGTCTTGACGTTGCGACAAATTCTATAGGCACAGTTTTACCCGTTAAATTGTTCATGAATGCGTTAAAGTATAGCCTAATGCTCAGACATTAGTAGAATAGGATTGCTGAATTTCTGCAGAAGATTTTCTTTTTTGTAGAAAGCGAACGATAATAGTTGATAAATAGCAAGGTTATTCAGGATAATCTACGCCACCTAAACACTGCCCGACTGAAATCATTGCTCAAAACTACATCGCTAGAAATGTGGCTGATTGAAGATGGTACAATTCGACTATATGATCGAGTAACTCCCCCTTGACCTAGCTTAGGTTTTGCCAGGCTTTAGAAGGCTTTGCCACATATGTTGTATACAGAAATACCGACTCAACGCCCTGTAACACCGTTGCTGGATAGCATAGATCATCCACAACAATTACGTTTACTCGCGCAAAGCCAGTTAGCACAAGTGGCAGATGAGTTACGTCAATTCATTTTGTATGCAGCAGGGCAAAGTGGCGGGCATTTCGGTGCCAATTTAGGGGTCATCGAACTGACTGTGGCCTTGCATTATGCGTTTAATACGCCACATGACCGTCTGATCTGGGATGTCGGTCATCAGGCTTATCCGCATAAAGCCTTAACTGGACGCCGTGAACAGCTGACCACTATTCGTGCCAAAGATGGTCTGGCCGCGTTTCCGGCCCGTGAAGAATCTGAATTTGATACCTTTGGCGTCGGACATTCATCCACCGCGATTTCTGCCGGTTTGGGCATGGCGCTGGCTAGCCGTTATCAGCAGCAGCAGCGTGAAGTGGTGGCAATTATTGGTGATGGTGCCATGACCGCCGGCATGGCCTTTGAAGCCATGAATGATGCGGTGGCGCATCAGGCCGATTTAATGGTCATTTTAAACGACAATGATATGTCAATTTCCTGCAGCACCGGTGGTTTTGCCAAACATCTGGCGGCGCTGTGGCAGCGCGGCGAAAGCGTGCATATTGATGCTGCTGGCGAGGCCTATATCCAGCCACATCCCGAGTGGAACTACACCTCACGTTTGCATTGTGCTGCAACCGATGCGGCTGATAATTTATTTAAAGCGATTGGTTTTGATTATTTTGGTCCTTTTGATGGCCATGATGTTGATCAGCTGGTCAATGTATTCCAGGCACTGAAAAAGCGTAAAGGCCCGCGTTTAATCCACATCTATACCAAAAAAGGTAAAGGCTTTGCCCCGGCAGAAGCGGACCAGATTAAATATCACGCCATTAGTAAAATCAACAGCAGTGCGTCTGCAGCAGCGGCGCCTAAATATTCCGATGTTTTTGGCCAATGGCTGTCCGATGAAGCTGCACAAGATTCACGTCTGCTGGCGATTACCCCAGCCATGTGCGAAGGTTCGGGCATGGTGCAGTTTGCCAAGCAATATCCGGAGCGTTTCTTTGATGTGGCCATTGCCGAACAGCATGCCGTGACCCTGGCCGCCGGAATGGCCTGTGAAGGTTTAAAACCTGTGGTCGCAATTTATTCGACCTTCCTGCAACGTGGATATGATCAGCTGATTCATGATGTGGCGCTGCAAAATCTAGATGTCACTTTCGGCATCGACCGGGCTGGTCTGGTCGGTGAAGATGGTCCGACCCATGCCGGTGCCTACGATTACGCCTATATGCGCACCGTACCCAACATGGTGATTATGGCACCGAAAGATGAAAATGAATGCCGCCAGATGCTGCACACGGCTTATCATTATCCGGGGCCGGCAGCGGTGCGTTATCCACGCGGTAATGGCGTTGGAGTCGAAATTCAGCAGCAATTGAACCTGATGGAGATCGGTCAGGCAGAAATTGTGGCGCGTTTTAATGAACAGTCGGATGAGCAGATTGCCATTTTGGCCTTTGGTAGCCGGGTCTATCCGGCCATTGAAGCAGCACAGGCATTTGCAGCCCGGCATGACATTGCCGTGCAAGTGGTGAACATGCGTTTTGTGAAACCGCTGGATGAAGCCATGATTGAACGCCTGGCTGAAAACACCCAGCTGTTTGTAACCGTAGAAGAACATGCAGTGATGGGCGGCGCGGGCAGTGCCGTCAGTGAATATCTGGCCAAGGCTCAGCTGGTCAAGCCTATTATTCACTTAGGCCTGGATGACAGCTTTATGCAACAGGCCACACATAGCCAGATGTTGCAGCAGGCCGGTCTTGATGCCGCCGGTATCGAGCAGGCCATGACCCAGGCCTGGAACAAGCTGACCGAGAGCGTTTCATCCTGAAGCAATAAATTTTAGAAACATTTATTCCCCAAAAGCCCCAATATTTGCTAAAATGTTGGGGCTTTTATGCATTATTCTTTATCAGTATCTTCAAATTTGTAGTGGGTGTTCAATGGAACCTATGGTGGTGATGGCTGCGCGTGCGGCTCAAACAGTTGGTCAAGAGCTTTTAAAAGCGCATCAGAATCGTCATAAACTCGATCTACAAGTCGAAGAAAAAGGAATTGATGGTCCAGTAACGCGTGTTGACCGTTATCTGGAACAGTTGACCATCGATACCCTACGTAAAAGCTATAAAAATCACAGTTTCTTGGGTGAAGAGTTCGGTCTGCAAGAAGGTAAAGGTCATGATGCCGATTGGTGCTGGGTGATCGATCCTTTAGACGGTACGCTTAACTTCATCAACGGTTTTCCGCATTTCTGTATCTCTATTGCTGTTCAGCACAAAGGCGTGACTCAGCACGGCGTGATCTATGATCCAGTCAAAGACGAATTGTTCTCTGCCAGCCGTGGTCGTGGTGCCATGCTTAATCAGCGCCGTATCCGCGTGAATGTTAAAGACAGCCTGGAGAATACGTTCCTGGCTGTGGGTCATGCTTACCGCGCCAAACGTAATGGTGAAGTGGTGTCGTATGCCAAAAACCATTTCGAATCATTATTGAACGTGACTGAAGCTGGTGCGCAATATCGCCGTGCAGGTTCTGCTGCGCTGGATCTGGCTTATGTGGCAGCTGGCCGTTTAGATGGCTATTTCGAGCTGGGCCTAAAACCGTGGGATATCGCAGCGGGCGAGTTAATCGTCAAAGAAGCTGGTGGTACTGTAGTGGATGCACGTGGTGGCAGCGATTCTATGGACAATGGTCAGGTACTTGCGTGTTCTATGAAAATGCTGAAGCCTTTAATGAAGGCAGTAGTACCTGCCTGGGGCGACGCGGCAAAATAATAGACGCATTGAGTGAAATGACAAGGCTTGCTCCCAAGCCTTAAAAAACAGCCCGCCCAGTCGGGCTGTTTTTTTTGCCTGTTATTTGTGCTTGATTTAATTCAAGTTTAACGACTGGTACAGAAATTAACGCAAAAGTTGATTAAATTAGATGACTTTTAAAATAATCCTGCTATAATCCGCCCACGCACTTAATTTCCGTTCATTACCTGAACATTTCTCTTCTAATCATTGTGTATGCGCGTGCGGTCCAAAGAGAGGACGATATCTCGCGCCCCAATCGCTAAAGCGATTCCTTCAGGTTAAGCCGTAATCATGCGTGCGTTATATCAACATCGTCGTTACTCGGATCGCCGCTGAATTCTTAAATTTTCAGCGTTCAATGCTGTGCCGCTTTTTGCCGATGTCCATTTGACTTTATTATTATGGAGCACCCAATTCTCGGGTGAAATACTCTATGAGCAAAACTTTTGCTGATTTTCCTCTACACGAAACTTTACAACAAGCGTTAGACGCTCTTGGCTTTACTGCGCCTACGCCTGTACAGGAACAGTCAATTCCTGCGGCATTAGAAGGTAAAGATCTTCTTGTATCAAGCCAAACCGGTTCGGGTAAAACTGCAGCGTTCCTTCTCCCAACGCTGAACGCACTTGCAAACCAGGACACATTCGTTCCGTTTAAAGAACGTATGAAAGCCATTACTCAGCCATCTATTCTGGTACTTTGCCCAACACGTGAACTTGCTCAACAGGTGAGCCAGGACGCGATTGCATTTGTACGTCACATGAAAGGTGTTCGTATTGCTGCGATCATGGGTGGTATGCCTTTTGGTAAACAAATTCAACAGTTAAAAGGTGCACAAGTGGTTGTAGCGACGCCAGGTCGTCTACTTGACCTTGTGAACCGTCGTCAAATCAAACTCGACAAAGTTAATGCGTTGATCGTTGACGAAGCTGACCGTATGCTGGACCTGGGTTTCTCTGAAGACCTGGAAGCAATCAGTGATTTGGCTGCAAACCGCGAACAGACCTTAATGTTCTCTGCGACATTTGCACCACGTATCATCACGCTTGCTGAACGTATGATGAATGAGCCAGAACGTATTGCGATCGAAACTGGTCACTCTACTAACACTGACATCACTCAAACGCTGCACTGGACTGATGGCTTCGAGCACAAGAAAAAACTGTTGACGCACTGGTTGAGCGAACAGGATCTTGATCAGGCCGTTGTATTCGCTTCTACCCAAGAAGATACCGATATGCTGGCTGAAGAACTGGCTGAAGCAGGTCACTCAGTTGTTGCGCTGCATGGTGCAATGCCACAAACCGTTCGTAACCGCCGTTTACGCAGCATTCGTGAAGGTCGTGCCAAGATTTTAGTTGCAACTGACGTTGCAGCGCGTGGTCTGGACGTACCGACTATTTCTCACGTGATTAACTTCGGTCTGCCAATGAAGAACGAAGACTATGTACACCGTATTGGCCGTACTGGTCGTGCCGGTCGTACTGGTAAAGCCATTACTTTGGCGACTTACCGTGAACGCGGTAAAATTCGTGCGCTTGAAGACTATTTGGATGCACGTTTAGAAGTATCTGAAATTGAAGGTTTAGAGCCATCTCCACCTCCAGCACGTCCACGTCGTGACGGCGGCCGTGGTGGTAAACGTGACGGTGGTCGCGGTGGCCGTGGTGGTTTTGGCGGTGGCCGTCGTTTTGAAGGCGAAAGCAACTTCAAACGTCGTGAAGGCGGTGATGACCGTCCACGTCGCAGCTTCGATGACAAACCACGTGGCGAGCGTCCATTTGGTGAAGACCGTCCACGTCGTGAATTCAACAGCGATCGTCCGCGTCGTGAAGGTGGCTTTGGCGACCGTCCACAGCGTTCTTTCGATGACCGTCCACGTCGCGAATTCAACAGCGACCGTCCACGTCGTGAAGGTGGCTTTGGTGACCGTCCACAACGTTCTTTCGATGATCGTCCACGCCGTGAATTCAACAGTGACCGTCCGCGTCGCGAAGGTGGTTTCAACGAGCGTCCACGTTTTGACAGCAATGATGACAACCGTGGCAACCGCGTAGACTACAAACCACGTCGTGAAGGTGCTTTCGGTGACCGTCCTAAGCGTGATTTTGGCGACCGTCCAGCGCGTTCATTCGGTGAAGATCGTCCACGTCGCGAGTTCAACAGCGACCGTCCACGCCGTGAAGGTGGTGACCGTCGTCGTAAATTCAACGACTAAGTTGAACTGAGCGAATTCAGAAAACCGGTGCTTGCACCGGTTTTTTATGCGAGAAAATTTGAATTTTGATGAGGAAAATGTATACTGGTTCAAGTTTATTTAAGAATATATTAAGCGATGTCTCATTATCATTCGCACAAACTGCCCGGTGTGTCATCTATGAAAGAGGTGCTTATGCCATATATTTTTTTGGTTTTGCTGCTCTGTAACCTCATCTTTTTTATTTACAGAACTTTTGCCTAAGCTGCATCTCTTTGTTTCTACACTCAAATTAGACCATAATAAAATTGTACAACTTGTACACAGTTTAAAAGAATTTCATAGATAACAATTTGTTCTCCAATCCTTTATAGTATGCATGCTGAAAAAATGCAGGAAAATCCTCAGCTATGAATAATCAGACACCTCTACAGGCGCCAGCACTGATTGAAGTCAATCACCTGAGCTTTAAACGAGGGGAGCGGGTCATTTACGACAATGTCAGCTTAAAAATTCGACGTGGGCAGATTACTGCAATTATGGGACCGTCAGGCACGGGTAAAACCACCTTGCTGCGTTTAATTGGCGGGCAGCTCACTCCGGATCAGGGTGAAGTGCTGCTCGATGGTAAGAATATTGGGAAAATGTCACGTCAGGAGCTGTTTGCAGCACGGGCGCGAATGGGCATGCTGTTTCAAAGCGGTGCCTTGTTTACCGATATGACGGTTTATGAAAACGTGGCCTTCCCGATTCGTGCACATACCCGTTTACCCGAACATCTTATTGCCGAACTGGTGGCTTTAAAGCTGGAATCGGTGGGTTTGCGTGGTGCCGAGCAGCTCATGCCGTCTGAACTGTCTGGCGGGATGAACCGTCGTGTGGCTTTGGCGCGTGCCATTGCGCTGGACCCGGAACTGATTATGTACGATGAACCTTTTGCCGGTCAGGACCCGATTGTGATGGGCGTATTGACCCGTTTAATCCGTTCATTGCGTGAAGCACTGGATTTAACCACCATTATTGTGTCGCATGATGTGGCCGAAACCCTCTCCATTGCCGACTATATTTATGTGGTGGCGGAAGGGAAAGTGCAGGGTGAAGGCACCCCAGAACAATTAAAACAGCATGCCTCGCCTTTTGTACGTCAGTTCTTAACCGGTTCAGTTGAAGGCCCGGTCGACTATCAGTTTAGCCATCAACCCTATTTAAGTCATGAGGTGCATTCAGCATGAATGCGATTGCTGCATTAGGACGCCGTGTGATTGAGCGGGTACGTGGTATAGGCGTTGCCACATTAATGCTGCTCCAGATTTTATTTTCCATGCCAACCTGGATTGGCGTGAAACTGTTTATTTACCAGATGTACCGCGTCGGGGTGATGTCACTGCTGATTATTGTGGTGTCGGGCTTATTTATTGGTGCGGTGCTGGGCCTGCAAATGTACAGCATTCTGGTGACCTTTGGCAGTGAAGCCATGCTGGGCACCGCGGTGGCCTTAACCTTGCTGCGTGAACTGGCACCAGTGGTTGCGGCCCTGTTATTTGCTGGCCGTGCCGGTTCTGCCTTAACTGCTGAAATTGGCCTGATGAAAGCCACCGAACAATTGTCCAGTATGGAAATGATCGGGGTGGATCCTTTAAAACGGGTCATCTCGCCACGTTTATGGGCCGGGATTTTCAGCTTGCCGATGCTATCCGTGATTTTTGCGGCAGTCGGCATTATGGGCGGTAAATTCGTTGGGGTAGATTTTTTAGGCGCCGATGAAGGCTCTTACTGGAGCGGTATGGAAAGCACCGTACAGTTCTATAAAGATATCTTTAACGGCACCATTATTAAAAGTTTTGTTTTTGCATTAATTTGTACCTGGATTGCGGTCTACCAAGGCTATGCCTGCGAGCCTACGTCTGAAGGTATCGCGACATCTACCACGCGTACCGTGGTGTATTCATCGCTTTGTGTTTTAGGTTTTGATTTCGTATTGACTGCGGTCATGTTCGGAGGTGTTTAATGAAATCACGTACTAGTGAGCTGGCCGTCGGTGTTTTTGTCATTCTGTTTGGTATTGCTTTATTCTTCCTGGCGATGCGGGTCAGTGGTCTGGTGGGCACCACCATTCAGGACAGTTATTCCATGACTGCAACGTTTGACAATATTAACGGGATTAAACCACGTGCCAAAGTGGCCTTAAGCGGGGTTAAAGTCGGGCAGGTCGAATCCATTACTTTAGACCCGGTGACGCGTCTGGCCACTGTGACCATGATTCTGGATGGTGAGCTGACCACCTTTAATCAGGAACAGTTACAACAGGTGCAACAATATGCCCTGGAAGAGTTGCGTTACAGCAGCGAATACAGCGAAGCCGATTCTGCGCAACAAAAAGCAATGGAAAAGCAACTGTTGGATAACATGACCTCCATCACCAATATCGATGAAGATGCTTACATAATGGTAGCAACCAATGGTCTTTTGGGTGAGAAGTACCTGAAGATTGTACCGGGTGGTGGTCTGAATTATTTAAAACGTGGTGATCAAATCAGCAATACCCAAAGCACCATGGAAATTGAAGACCTTGTGACCAAGTTTGTAACCGGCGGCGCAGGCAACAAGTCATCATCCGATAACCCGGCAGATGAGACATCCGCTGAAACAACAGATGCAGAAGTGTCATTTGTTGAGTAATTGAGAGGAGAAATTTTAGTGAAGACATTGTTCAAACAAACCTTGACCGCAAGTGTTTTGGCCACGCTGGTGGCAGGTAGTGCATTTGCTGCACCAACCGAAACTCCTCCCGCATTTATCAAGAAAGTGGCGGATGGTCTGATTTCGCGCTTAAAAGCCGATCATGCCAAACTACAAAATAATCCGGCCTTGGTGAAAACCATTGTGCGTCAGAACCTTGATCCGTATATCGATTCGCCAGCCTTTACCCGTATTGTGATGGGAACCTATGCGACCAATCAGTACAGTTCGGCTGCCCAGCGTGCCCAGTTTGAAAAGAATTTCCGTGAAACCCTGATTGAAAACTACGGTTCAGCCTTTGCGAAATTCAGCAACCAGACTTATACCTTACGTCCGTATAAAGCCAGCAACAGCAAGAACCCGGTAGTGACCATCGACTTTAACAACAAAGGCGAGAAAATTCCGGTATCGTTCCAGCTGGTCGATAAAGGCAATCAGTGGAAAATCCGTAACATCAACGTATCCGGGATTGATTTAGGCCTGCAGTTCCGTAACCAGTTTGCAGCCAACGTCAAACGTAATGGCGGCAATATTGATAAGGCGATTGCGACCTTTAAACCAGATGCAGAAGCTGCGGTTGATAAAAAATAATAGGACGTGCTGTGATTGAATATGTAAATCAGGAACTGCGGGTTTCCGGGAAAATTGACTTTAACAATGCCGAGCAGTATTACCAGCAGGGCTTGCAGCTGATTCAACAGCAGCCTGCCCCGGTGGTTGTGAATCTGGCCGGACTTGAGCAGGGCAGTACCCTGGCTTTGGCTGTGCTGGTGCGCTGGTTAAGACAGACCCCGGATGCGCAAGGGCTGGTCTTTAAAGCTGTCCCGGAAAAAATGATGAAGATTATTCAATCCTGTCATTTGCAGGATGATTTACAGCTCAGCGCTTAAACAAAAAGCACCTCAACCGAGGTGCTTTTTTATGGCATTAAGTTTCTCGCTTGACTCAAGGGAGGTGAGGAGGGATAGAAGATTAGCGAAACCAGCCCTCTCTCTAACTCTCTCCCTCAGGGAGAGAGGACATGTCGCATTAAATCCATTTCTTCCATCTGAAGTAAATCAGCGGCCCGATAAAGAAGCCAATCAGGATAATACTGACAATAATAAAACTGGTGGTGCCTTTGGCAAAAGGCAGTACGTCGGTGTTCATGCCATAAACACTGGCCACCAGCATTGGCGGTGCCAGCATACTTGGTAAAATCGAGAAGCGACGGATGGTGTCATTCTGTTCGGTGTTAATGAAACCCGAAGTAGTATCGAGCAGGAAGCGTACTTTCTGGAACAGGAAGGCGTCGTGTTCGACCAGCGAGCGTACATCTTCACTCAGTTCACGGATATCGGCATCATAAATATGACTGCCCAAGGCACGTGGACGCGCTAAAAAGGTCAGCACACGGCGTAAATCAATCAGACAGAGCTGGGCTTTTCCAAGCATATCTTCCAGTTGAGCCAGCCGGGTAATCATGTCATCAAGGTCTAAAATCATTTCCCGGTGGCGGTTATTCAGCACTTCGGTGGAGTATTTTTCCAGGTCCTTGTGGATATCTTCCAAGATATCCGCAAGCTCATCCAGCTTGGCTTCTAACAGACCGAGCAGCACCCAGGTCGGGTCTTTATAATCAATTTCATAATCATTGCGCCGTGCACGGGCACGAAAGGCACGAAAGGCCACCAGTTTTTCACCGCGCAGGGTTAGCAGACGGTCCCGGTTTAAAATAAAGGCAACGGTTTGTACCGTGGCGAGAATACTGGAATTTTCTTCCGATTCATCATCGACCTGATAGTTTTTATTTTTCGTTAAAAAATAGGTGCTGATGTGTAAAACCCCATCATCATCACGGTAAAATCGGGCAGATGAGGAAATGTCTTCCAGGGACTTTAAGGTGGGTAAATCCTGCCGGTAGGCGTCCATGACCCACTGTTGTTCTTCTTGTGAAGGGGCGATCAGGTCAATCCAGACCAGTTCTGGATGCAGGTCGAAGCCGCCGTTGATGGTGGCATCTTCCAGACTACCGCGCTCTGTGGCGTAAAAGGCTTCAAGCATTAGTCTTTTCTCCCTTGCGCAGTATGGGTTTTATTGATGGGTGTATTTTAGACAAGGATTTGATTAAAAACACTGTTTGAAGTGCTAATTTATTTAAAAAACCAGCTCAAGGGTATATTTGCGGCATCATAGCCGCTGAACATGGTGAAAAAATGACAAATTCAATTGCAGTCTTCTGTGGCTCGGCTTTAGGTTCCGATGCGGTTTTTGTGGACACGGCGCAGCTGGTCGGGCAAACGATTGCAAAACAGGGCAAAACCCTGGTCTATGGTGGTGGTCGCTCCGGGTTAATGGGTGTGGTCGCAGACAGTGCCTTGCAGGCCGGTGGTGCCGTAATTGGCGTGATTCCGGAGCCACTGGTTGATCGCGAGCTGGCCCATCCCGGTTTAACCGAGCTGCATGTGGTGAAGAATATGCATGAGCGTAAAACCAAAATGTCAGAACTGTCCGATGCCTTTATTGCCATGCCAGGTGGTGCCGGCACACTGGAAGAAATTTTTGAGCAGTGGACCTGGGCCCAGCTGGGAATTCATTTAAAACCGAATGCCTTTTTAAATGTTGAAGGTTTTTATGATGATCTGCTGCGCTTTATTCGCATGACTACTGATAAGGGCTTTACCCATGCACGTTTTACCGAGGCGTTAATTGTGTCTGATTCTATGGATGAGATTTTAAGCCAGTTTGAACGCTTTCAGGCACCTGAACCGAAATGGGGTATGGCCGACCGTCAGGCCTTGGTGAAATAAATATGAACACCATTACCGTAGCTGCGGCCATTATTCTGAACGAGCAGCAGCAATTGCTGCTGGTACGCAAACAGCACACCCAATGTTTTATGCAGGTTGGCGGCAAGCTGGAAAGCGCTGAGCCACCGGAGCAGACCATCTGCCGGGAAATTGCGGAGGAAATTGACTGTCAGGCCCGGATTAAACAGTTTGTTGGCCGTTTTGAAACCGCTACAGCCAATGAGCCGGATCATCGTCTGGTCAGTTATGTTTATTATGTGCAGCTCGATCAGGACCCGCAGGTTCAGGCGGAAATTGCGGAAATGAAATGGATTGAACTGGAGGATAAGACGACACGTCTGGCACCGTTAACCACAGAAGTGGTGATTCCCTGGGTGAAACAGCATCTGTTACAGTCGGCTTAAGGCTGGCTGTTTTTCAGATGATTTAACCATCGGCACTGGCAATACACACCGCATAGACCTTGTGACAGCCAAGTTGCTCCAGCTGCTGTTTCAGTGCACGAATTGAGCTGCCGGTGGTGACCACATCATCGACAATTAATACCCGGCGATAAGGCCGGCCGGCATCGGGTCGCAGCTGGAATTGCTGGTCCAGATTTTCCAGTCGTTCCAAGCGGCTTAAGCCTTTTTGACTGTGTTGATGGCGCCGTACAACCGGTTGCCAGATTGGTAGTTGTAAATGGCGTGCCAGCACCTGAGCCAGCAGCAGGGTATGATGATAGCCACGCTCTGCCAGTCGCTCGGTTGCCACCGGCATCGGGACAATGGCCTGTACCCGTGGATAGGCCAATTCACACAGGCTGCCCGCCAGTAAAGACTGATAATGCAATTGCTGCTCATATTTGAATTGCTGAATCATCCGGTCGACTGGATAACGATAATGACAGGCCACCTGAATCTCGGTTTCCTGCCGGTAGACGTTTGCTTTTAACCATGGCAGTTGCTGCAAGCAATCTGCACAGACCCGGTACTGCTGCTGGGCCGCACTGCCACAGAGCTGGCAGGGCAGTAATTTTTGTAATAGCGTACGGCTATGCGCCAGCAGCTTAAACATAGGCATAACGTGGTGCTTCCGGCAGCCAGCGTTTGAGCAGGGCCTCGGCCTGCTCGGGATAATCTTTCAGCATCTGCTGGGCCACATAATGTGCCTGATTCAGCAGATGATCATCGCGTTCCAGCTTGGCCACCCGAAAGCCCATATCGCCGGTTTGTTTGGTGCCCAGCAACTCCCCGGGGCCGCGCAGTTCCAGATCTTTTTCGGCAATCACAAAGCCATCATTGCTTTCTCTTAAAATCCGCAGCCGTTCCTGGCCGTTTTGCGACAGCGGATGCTTATACAGCAGGGCACAGAAACTGGCTTTGGCGCCCCGACCGACCCGGCCACGCAGCTGATGCAATTGCGACAGCCCTAAACGCTCGGCATTTTCAATCACCATAATTGAAGCATTCGGGACATCGACGCCGACTTCAATCACGGTGGTGGCAATCAGCAATTGTAGCTGGTTGTCTTTAAACTGCTGCATCACCGCCTGTTTGTCATCAGCCTTCATTTTGCCATGCACCAGACCAATATTCAGTTCCGGAAAGCGTTCCTTGATTTCAGCAAAAGTCGCTTCGGCAGCTTGCGCATCCAACGTTTCTGACTGTTCGACCAGGGTGCAGACCCAATAGGCCTGTTTGCCTTCGGCACAGTTGCTGGCAATACGCTGTAGTACCTGTTCGCGCCGGTCCAGTGGAATGGTCACGGTCTGAATCGGGGTACGGCCCGGCGGCAGCTCATCAATAATGGAAGTGTCCAGATCGCCATAGGCGGACATCGCCAGCGTACGTGGAATTGGGGTGGCGGTCATCACTAGCTGATGCGGAGTCATGTGATTCAGGCCCTTGTTTCTTAAGGCCAGCCGCTGATCGACCCCAAAGCGGTGCTGCTCATCAATAATCACCAGTCCCAGCTTGGCAAATTCGACATTGTCCTGAAACAGCGCATGGGTGCCGACCACCAGCTGGGCGCTGCCATCCTGAATAATCTGTTCGGCGCTGGCGCGGGCCTTGCCTTTCTGTTTGCCAGAGAGCCAGGATACGGTCAGTCCCAAAGGTTCAAACCAGCGTTTAAAGTTTAAATAATGTTGTTCAGCCAGAATCTCAGTCGGTGCCATCAGCGCCACCTGCCAGCCTTCTTCCAGTGCATGACAGGCCGCCACCGCCGCCACCAGCGTTTTGCCGGCGCCGACATCGCCTTGTACCAGTCGCAGCATCGGCTTGTTTTGTTTCAGGTCCTGGATAATTTCCTTGGACACCCGTTTTTGTGCGCCGGTCATGCTAAACGGTAAACCGGCCAGTAACTGCTTGGCCAGACGTTGGCTGGGCGCAAAAGCTGGCGCTTCAATCTGCTGGATATAAGCGCGGCGGGTTAATAAACTGACCTGATGTGCCACCAGTTCCTCAAAAATCAGCCGCTGCTGGGCCGGATGCGAACCCTGACCAAGCTGCAGCATATTGGCACTGGTTGGCGGCTCATGGATATATTCTAGCGCCTGTTTCAGTGCATAGCCGTTGGTAAATTTTTCCGGCAACAGTTCCGGCAGATCATCACTGTGCTGTTTCAGCGCCTGTTTGACATAGTCGCGCAGTTTGGGCTGGGTCAGCCCTTCGGTGCTTGGGTAAATCGCCGTGAGCTGGGTTTTCGGTAGCGGAGTATGCTCGCTGATCAGCTGGATTTCCGGATGATACATTTCCAGACCACGTGCGCCGACCCGGACTTCACCAAACACGCGCAGGCGGTTGCCGACTTTGGCACGGTCGGTTAGGCCTTTATAAATATGATAAAAACGTAAGGTGACTTTGGCGCTGTCATCATCCAGCAGAATTGCCATCGACTTGCGTTTGCCGGGTGGGAAATCGACCCCTTTGACAATGCCTTCCAGTAAATAACTGCGGCCGACGTTCAATTGGTTCATCGGAATGATCGTGCTACGATCTTCATAATCACGCGGCAGATGAAACAGTAGGTCATCTGTGGTGAAAATATTCAGTTTTTCCAGTAACGCGGCAGCAGCAGCGCCAACGCCTTGTAATTGATGGACTGCGGCCATGTCCCCTCAACAATGGTAATGAGCAAGTGGGTTATGCATATTTTATTTATCGGTTATGGTAAAACATCTGCACGTGTGGCTAAACAACTATTTCAAGCCGGCCACCAAATTACCACAATTAGCCGCAGCCGGAAAAGTGATGTGCATGCAACGCATCTGATTCAGGATGTGCAGCAGCTGGATTTAAGCCAGCTGGCGCCCATTGACTGGGTCTATGTGCTGCTCAGTCCGGGGCAGAGTACGCCGGAGGCCTATCAGCAGACCTATCTGGATTCGGTGCAACCAATTGTAACGGCGCTGGCAGCGCATCCGGTGCGGCGCATGGTGGTGGTGTCATCGACCCGGGTGTATGGACAAAATGCCGGGGAATGGATTGAGGATACCACACTGCTTCAGCCGCCAGATACGCAGGCAGACATTCTGCTCAAGATGGAGCAGGCCTATTTAAGCGCTTATCCGGAGCGTTGCACCATTATCCGGCCCAGCGGTATTTATGGCACCTCAATCGCAAGGATGGTCAAGCTGGCGCACACGCTCACTGAATATCCAAACCGGCACTGGTCTAACCGGATTCATATTGATGATCTGGCGCGTTTTCTGGCACAGATGATTCACGTGGAACATCTGCAGGAGAGTTATATTGTCAGTAATGGTCAGCCGCAACTGCTGCATGAAGTGGTGCAATGGTTTCAGCAGCAGCTACATCGGCCGTTATTAACCCTGACCAGCGAGTACGAAACCGGCAAGCGGATTCGACCGAAACGGATGCAGGACAGTGGTTTTAAGTTACAGCATGATGACTGTTTTCAGGATTATCTGGCCCTGTTACAGCAAGCGGATGTGAACTAAGAATTTTTAATTTTATTGAGGATGGCTTATATTTCCCGCACCTTTGCACGAAGGCAAAGATACGGGTTATGGACAGTTTTTTATTTCTTTTTACGTTTTAAGCGACGTTTGGCTTGCTGTGCGGCTAGGGCATCCAGCGCATCTTTCAGTTCTTCATCGCTAAAGGTGGTGATGTGTTGCAGCATTTGCAGGGTTACATCATCCAGCACCAGATTGGCATACTGCGCCACATTGCTAAAGTTCTCATCAAAGACAATAGCATTGTCGCTGTTGGTGCTGATATAGCCTTGCTGGGTCAGCACTTTAATAAAGCTCTGGAACAGGGCCTTATCGAAGAACTCTGGTGAGTTGAACTCATACAGCACCGATAAACGCTGACCAACCAGATGACTCAGTTCTTCAACCTGACGGGCGGAAATATTGCCAGAACCACGCTGGGTAATCAGCGCCAGGGTCATGTAGTAGCGTTCCAGGCTTTGCATCACCGGCGCAGCCAGCACCACCAGCTGGTTATGATCTTCACTGTTCGGTGCCGGAGAAAGCAGATTCCCTTCAGCATCTTCACTGATCAGTTTGGCCTGAATCAGCCCATCGGCATAGGCACAGATCTGCTGTTTCAGTTCTGCTTCATTCCATTTCAGGAACAGCTCGGCTTTCAGGAACGGATACAGCGTGCGAATTACATTAATCAGATCGCCGCGCTTGATCGAACCATTGTGCTCAACCAGTGCCGCTACCAGAGATGGCAGGACAAAGGCATGCAGAATATTGTTACGGAAGTAGGTCAGCAACACCGCCTGATTGTCTTCAATGGCAATAATATCGCCCAGAACGTGTTGTACACGTTTGATCAGTTTCAGCTTCAGACCGTAGGCAATAATTTCCTTGCCTGAAAGCGGGGTAATGTGGGTGCGCTCATCGTATGGCAGGGCAGTAAGCAGGTCACGATAGGTATCCAGCTGCTTGATACAGATCGCTTCATCTAAGGTATGTTTTGGCGTGCCCAGCAAAATCAGCGATAACAGCGATACCGGGTTAATTACCACGGCGCGGTTAATGTTTTCCAGAATCGCATAGGCCGAGCTGTTTACCGCATCGGATACTTCCTGCGGAATCGGATCGTCATTTTTTTCGATGCTGATCTGCTCGGCGCCATGCTGTTTTAGCATGTCATCTAAAAATACCGGCTCGCCAAAATTCACATGCACCTTGCCAAAAATACGCTCGATTTTTCTCAAGGTTTTCAGAATACCGACAATGGATTCGGCCTCTTTCGGTTTACCCTGCATTTCACCGACATAGGTCGAACCTTCCATCAGGCGTTCATAGCCAATATAGGTTGGCACAAAGGCAATCGGTTTGGCGCGGCCACGTAAATGTCCATGTACGGTCATGGCCAGCATACCGGTTTTTGGTGGCAACAAGCGGCCGGTACGCGAACGGCCGCCTTCAATAAAGTATTCCAGCGGCGTGTTGCGCGACAGAATGCTGTACAGATATTCCTTAAATACGGTGGTGTACAGGCCATTGCCACGGAAAGTCCGGCGAATAAAGAAAGCCCCGCCACCGCGTAATAACTGACCGACAAAGGGCATGTTCAGGTTATCGCCAGCGGCAATATACGGCACCATCATGCCGCGTTTATAAATCACATAAGACAGCAATAAATAGTCGATATGACTGCGATGGCACGGGGTATAAATAATTTCGTAGTCTTTGGCCAGCTCACGCACGGTACTGAAATTATGCACCTCGACGCCATCATAGAGTTGGGTCCATAAACGGGTTAGCGCCGTTTCAGCAAAGCGGATGGCGGCATAGGAATAGTCCGACACGATTTCATTTAAATAGCCAATGGCACGACGCTCGGCTTCAATCATGCTGATTTTACTGCGGATGCTTTCGCGGCGAATGGCTTCCTGTACATCCGGCGCTTTAATCAGGCTATGCATCACATTACGGCGATCCGATAAATCGGGGCCTAACACCACTTCGCGCTGGCTGTCTAAATAATTATTTAAGGTATTGATGATACAGGTCGCCGGCGACAGGTTCGGGGCCTGCATCTTGGCGGTCTGCACCATGGCTCTTAAAGACTGTGCCTCATGAAATTCCAGATAGGATTGGCGACCATGCAGGCCAATGTTGACCAGCTGCTTGACGGTGCCTGGTGTAGCCCAGGTATCGGTCAGTAGCAGTTTGAGCCAGGAATCTTCTTTATCTGGTGCGCGGCCCCAGAGGACGGTGACTGGAATCAGCTCAATATCCAGTTCCGGGTACTGCTCCAGCAGTTCAATCAGACGCAGCAAACGCGGCGGAAAGGCGTGTGGCGGCGGATTTAGCAGATTGTTTTCATCATAGTGCTGTAAAAACAGGATTGAGGCTTTTTCCTTGTGCTGGCCAATCTGCATCGGGTCTAATGCGGGCGGCAGCTTTAAGCGGCGTGTTTCACCATCAAGGACCAAGGCATTGCTGCGGGAATGGTTCTGCAGCACATAGCAGACAATTTTCTGGGTCGGCTGTTCTGAATGGTCTGTCGCTGCTGCTTCGGCAGGAACCTCGCCCAGTACATGCGGGGTTACCACCAGATCAAGCAGTTTGCTTGAAAGCTGACGATAAATTTGACCAAAACCACTCTTGGACATACCAACTCCTAAATCAATGACCAGTACCGCAGATTATCTGAGGAAAAAAATAATGAATCTAATTGTAGCGAAAAATAGCCTGACATTTTCTGACAAATTCTATCTTTAGTGCTCAATTTTATCGTTAAAAATCGTATTTTTAGTGCGGCGCATTATACGGGAGTCGTGACAGGGCAGTCAGTTAAACTTTAGTGTTTTGGTCAACAAATATGGCAAAATAGGCAAGATTGAGCTGTTTCTATTTTGCTTGTTTTGATTTTTAAATATCCCGACATAGGTTTCCCCGCATGAATGCACTGACTCAGGAACTGGTTGAACTGCTTAGCCTGGAAAAACTTGAAGAAAATATCTACCGAGGCATCAGCCGCAATCTGGTCGGTAAGCGCGTGTTCGGTGGACAGGTGCTGGGCCAGGCACTGCGTGCGGCTTCGTATACCACCGACCGTCCGGCGCATTCCTTACATGCCTACTTCCTGTTTGGTGGCGATGTCAACGCACCGATTATTTATGAAGTGGACCGGATTCGTGAAGGCAAGAGCTTTGTTAGCCGTCAGGTGCGAGCCATCCAGCATGGCCGGACCATCTTTATGTGTATGGTATCTTTTGCTGCGCCAGAAGAAGGGCTGAATTACCAGATTTCCGAGCCTGAATATCCGGCACCGGAACAGTTAAAAAATGAAGCAGAACTGGTACAGAGCATTGTCGAGTTTATTCCGAAAAACGTTCGTGCCAGCTTTACCCGTGACCGGCATGTGGAAATCCGTCCGGTGAATCCAAGTAATCCGTTTCAGCCACAGCCGGAAGCACCGTCTTATGCGCACTATATCCGTACGCATAGTCCGATTGCAGCGGAGCAGGATGAAATTGCCCTGCATCAGGCCATTGCTGCCTTTTATTCAGACTTTACCCTGATGACCACCGCGCTGCGTCCGCATGGCTTGAGTTATCTGTCGCCAAGTTTGCAATGTGCCAGTATCGACCATGCCATGTATTTCCATAAGCCATTCCGGGTCGATGACTGGATGCTGTATGACATGGAAGCCACCATCAGTAACAGTTCGCGTGGCCTGAACTTTGGCCGTATGTGGCAAAACGGCGAGCTGGTCTGTAGCACCACGCAGGAAGGTTTAATTCGCTTACGCGAAATTGAAACCCAGTAAGCTCTGTCTTGTCCTGAAATAGATTGACAGTATTCCACTTCAAACCGAGTTAAGCAATTAGCTCGGTTTTAGTTTGCTCATACGTCTGATTCGGGGTGTTCATATTTAAACTTAAATGTGGTCTATAGCAATTATAAATCATGATAGAATCCGCAATTAAGTGATCTAACTCCTTCATGGTTTGACATCGTGTAGTTAAAAACTCCTGCTTTAATATTCCATTAATCCGCTCTGCTAATGCATTCTGGTATGAGAAACACTGTTTCGCAAGGCCTCCATCTGTCATAGAAGGACATACCCCATAATGGCGTAATGCCGATTGATATAGTTCAGAGCAATACTGAGAGCCTCTGTCTGAATGGTGAATCATCCTGGCTGCCCGATCTGTCACATGCTGCATCGCCATATGTAGTGCCTGCACAATATTCTCTGCACGCATATCATTCGATAACTTATAACCTTTAATCTGGCGGGTATAAGCATCTGTCACTAAGGATAAATAATGTACGCCTTCAGCACTCTCAACATAGGTAATATCACTGACAAAGACTTCATTGGCTTGCACCGCTGAATAATCCTTTAATAAATTTGGATGCTTCTTCATCCAATGCTTGCTATCCGTAGTTTGTGTATAACGACGCTTGGGGCGAATCAATAAATTATTTTCTTTCAATATTTTAAATAACTGATCCCGTCCACACTTTAAACCACGCTGCAACAATTTGCCTTTAATAAGCCAATACAGCTTACGTGTTCCGATACTTGGCATGAGACAGCGATACTCCATAACCAACTCGAGTATTTGTTCTGCTACTTATGCAGTCATTTGAGCACGTTTTTCTGCTTGATAATAAGCTTGTCGAGTGATTCCTAACCACTGACAATAACGTGAAACGCTTAGTCTTCTTTGGCTTTGCCAATCTTTGAAACGTGCTCGGTATACTTTTTTCCAAGATCAGTCCCACACTCTTTATCAATGTGATAAATCACATCCTGTATAAATTCAGTTTTGAGCTTTTCTGCGGCTAACTGTTTTTCTAATTGGCGGATTCGTTGTTGGGATGTCAATTGGCGTTTAGAAGAAGTCGGCATATTCGAAGTCCAATCCTGTTGTCCGTGCTTGCGTAACCATACCAGCACAGTTGATCTTCCTTGAATACCATATTTTGCCTGAGCTTGTTTATAAGTGATTTGCCCTTTTTCTACTTCATGTACCACCATCATTTTAAAGGCGAAGCTATAATCACGTTGTGTGCGCTTAACTCGTTGTTCTCGTGCATGTTCCATAAAATAAGTCTCTTAAGGTGTAAACTTATTTCAGGACGGGACACTCACCTCAATAAAAAAGCCGAATCAACTGATTCGGCTTTTTTATCCCACCTTCAATGGCAATGCGGCAGATCACTTGGTGCATGTTTATGGCAGCCTTGTGCCTTGCTGTTGCCCGAAGAATGGGCAAAAACCTGAGAGGTGCTACAAATTAGTGCAAGAATAAGGGCGAGTTTTTTCATGAGGTTACTCTTTTAGTCTTAAAAACAAGGTAATGCACTGATAAAGCACATCTTATGCCAGTTTTTCTGGCACTGGGCTTTTTTCCTGGGCTGGATTTGCTTTTGACAAAATAATGCTCGATTCAGCGCAGCTCGCATGGCATAGTGCCAAGCAAGATGACATCACAATATATGCACCCATGAGCTTAAATACACAAATTCTGGTGGCCGCAATTTTAGGGGTTCTATTCGGGTTTTTATTGAACCTGTTGCCGGGCAGCGCTTTTTATGACGGCAGTTTGTATGGCCTGAGTATTGCCAGCAGTATTTTTATCGGCCTGCTGAAAATGCTGCTGATTCCCCTGATTTTCAGTTCGATTGTGGTCGGGGTATCCAACCTGCAGGCTTCTGGCCAGCTGAGCCGGGTCTGGAAAATTACCTTATTGTGCTGTGTGACCACCACCACATTGGCACTCATTCTGGGGCTGGCCTGTGCGCATCTGTTTGAAGTCGGTAAAGGCGTAGATGTGCGTTTATTCCAGGACGCGATGAGCCAGCATCAGACGCCGGATACCTTAACGCCGTCATCCTTCTTCACCAATTTTATTCAAAACACCCTGATTAATCCGTTTAAAGCCTTGGCCGAGGGCAATGTACTGGCGGTGGTGGTGTTTGCCTTATTTGTCGGGGTAGCGCTGGTCAAAGGCGGTGAGCAGTTCCGGACCGTGCGCCGGCTTAGTCATCAGTTTTTTGACATCATGATGCTGATGATTGGCTGGGTAATGAAACTGGCACCGCTGGGGATTTTTGCCCTACTGGCCAAGCTGATTGCCACCGAAGATGTGACCGTGCTCAGCCGTCTGGCTGAGTTTGCTGTGGTGGTAACGGGTACCACTATTTTTCATGGTCTGGTGGTACTGCCGCTACTGCTATGGCTGTTTGGAAAAATGAATCCGGTGACCTTCTTTAAAGGAACGCGCGCTGCTTTAATTACTGCATTTGCCACCAGTTCCAGCTCGGCCACCATGCCGCTTTCGATGAAATGTGCCCAGGAAAACCTGAAGGTGCGCCCGCAAACAGCTGGCTTTGTAATTCCACTGGGGACACAGCTGAATATGGATGGCACAGCCTTATATGAAGCCGCTGCGGCGCTGTTTATTGCCAATTTAATGGGGCTGGATTTGACCTTGGGCCAGCAGCTGGTGGTTTGCGCCACCGCCATGATTGCCTCCTTGGGCGCGCCGGGTATTCCAAGTGCCGGCATGGTCACCATGATTATGGTGTTGCAATCGGTTGGTCTGCCGGCAGAAGCAATTGCCATTTTACTGCCGATTGACCGTTTGCTGGATACCGTACGTACCGTGGTCAATGTCCAGGGTGATATGATGATTAGTGTAGTGGTTGACCGCTATACCCGCGACGATGAGATCACCACTCAATCCTGAGCATCTTCCCAGCACGGATTCCAGACCACTTCCCAGAGATGGCCATCGGGGTCCTGAAAATAACCGGCATAACCGCCATAAAAGGTGGCCTGTGCCGGTTTGACAATGGTGGCACCGGCACGCTCGGCCTGCTGCATCACCTGATCTACGTCCAGCGGACTATGCACATTATGCCCCAGACTGATTTGGGTCGGGCAAAAACGGCTCAGGGGCAGGCCGCTATCCTGCGCCAAGGCAGTCTGCGGCCACAGTGCCAGTGTCAGGCCTGAATCCAGCGTGATAAACGCCACTGCGCCCTGTTCAAATTCCTGCCCGACGATACCCTCACTCTGCCAGCCCAAACCTTGCTGATAAAAGCGCAAAGCTGCGTCTAAATCCTGCACAGCCAGCGTGATCACACTTAAAGATGCGCGCATTGTTCCTGCCTTTTCGTTCAAGTCTAATTTTTATCTTAGCGGAAATCTGGCTTGACACAGTGCTGCCTGTGTCGGGCAATTGTATCTCTGCAATTCTGCACCAAGTGGACGCTTTACGCGACTTTAAGTTGGGCGCGCTGTGCCGCCGGGGAGGCTTGCAGATAGGCCAGCGCATCTTCGGTTTTGGCTTCATGCAGCGGGTCATACCACGGCATTAAATAACCCAACTGTTGTGATACCAGCCAGAATGGTGAGGGCAATAAGCCATTATTGGCCTGTGCAGTGCGGTACCATTCCCGCCAGATCCACGGTTTATACAGGGCTGGCCGGATTGATGCATAACGTGGGTCCTGACGCATAATATGCGCCGCGCCATCAACCCAAAGACCAATTACCCCGGCAATCACCAGCAGGCTCAGATTATAACGGGCCAGATAACTGCCACCCAAATGCCGGTACAGGTCAAAGGCTACGGTGCGATGCTCGATTTCTTCTGCGCCGTGCCATTTGACCAGATCCAGCATGGCCGGGTCGGCGCCCTGACGCTGCCATTCGCGGTTATACAGCGCATATTTACCCAGCACGCAGGTCATGTGTTCTACCGTAGCAACAATACCTAAACGGAACAGATCCCAGTGCCGTTCGCTCCACTGCGGCAATTGCAGACCTAAAGGCCGATCAGCCAGTAACTGGTTAAACAGCCCGTTCATCAGACTGATATTGCGCTGAATATCAATCTGGCGTTCAGTTAAATAATCCTTGTTGGCCGAGTTGTGCGCCTGGGCGTGCATGGCTTCCTGGCGGATAAAGGCCTGCACATCCTGTTTCAGTTTTTCATCCTGAATCTGTGGCAAAACCTTGTTGTACAGCCGGCAAAACCAGAACTCGCCGGCCGGCAGAATCATGTTAATTTCATTAATAAAATAACTGGCAAAAGGCTGCTGCGGAATCCAGTCGATGGGGGTGTCCTGCCATTCAAAGCGGACTTTACGCGGTTGAATAAAGTAGCCAATGGATGAGCCACGGGCAGCACGGCGAAAACGTGCGAGGAGTTTTTTCATGCTGTATTGCACCTCTAAAATGTGATGCGGTTCAAATTATGCTCAGCATGAGTATGAAAAAAATATCCCCCATTGAAACTAGCAATAGGGGACATTCCAATATCAATAGATGTAAATTATTGTCAGACAGTTTTGAGTTGTTGCAAAGCTTATGGTTCTTTGGCGGCCGTTTCAGTCAGCTGTTCAACAGCTTCTGTATCCGGCAGCTCTTCTGCTTCCAGTTCATCTGCCGTGGCTTCCGGAATACTGGCCAGATCAAACTGCTGCGATTGTTCCAGGGTAAAGTTCAGACGACCGGCCATTACACTGGCCAGTTCTTCCAGACCCTGACGATTGAGTGAGGAGAACAGTTGAATCGAGAAATCCAGCTTCATCTTTTTCAGCTGCTGTTTTACTTCCAGCAGGACTTTATTGGCCGGGCCACGATTCAGCTTGTCGGATTTGGTCAGCAAAACATGCACAAACAGATGACGAGAATAAGCCCATTCCAGCATCATCACATCAAAATGCTGCAGCGGATGGCGAATATCCATCAGCAAGACCAGACCCTGTAAGCTCTTGCGATGAATCAGGTAGTTTTCCAGCTCTTTTTGCCAGACAATTTTCATTGATTCAGGTACTGCGGCATAACCATAACCCGGTAAATCGACCAGACGCTGCTCTGGATTGCCCAGACTAAAGAAGTTGATCATCTGGGTACGGCCCGGTTTTTTCGAGGCACGTGCCAGCTGTTTCTGGTTGGTGAGGGCATTAATCGCACTGGATTTGCCAGCATTGGAACGTCCGGCAAAGGCCACCTCATAGCCGCTATCTTCTACACAGAGATTCAGCTTTGGTGCACTCATCAGGAATTCGGCTTTACGTAGCCAGTTCAGGGCACGAACGGCATATTCGGTAATCGCAGGATCAGCCTTTTTCTCATAGCTAATCTTTTGCTTCGGCGCATTAGCGGCCTTAGTGTTTTTCGATTTTCCTCTGCTATGGTGCATAACTTAACTTCATCACTGCTTTTACAAAGCGGTATTATAGATCAACTCGCGCAGACACGCGAACTTTGCTGTAGCCGTGTGCAAAAGTTAGCTGACTTGGAGATTGATCAGCTGAATCGGCGATTGTGTGCTCCACTGTGCCGGTGCAGGAGTATCTAATACGTCGGACAGGGTGTACTGGTCCAGACTCTGATAAAACTGTTCCAGCGCCTGATCTAAAATGCCTTTTAAGCCACAGCGGCTGCGCAGCACGCACGGCGGGGTATTACATTCCACAATCTGGGTTTCACGTTGCAAGATACGCACGATCTGGCCCAGCTTCAGGTCCCGTGCATCCGGATTTAAACGCAGGCCGCCCCCTTTACCACGGGTGGTAATCAGCCATTCCTGTTTGCCCATGAAATGCACAATTTTAACCAGATGGTTTTGGGAAACATGCAAATCCTGCGCAATTTCCGCAATCGTATACGGCAGATCTCGCGGTGGGGAGATATACAGCAGAATACGTAATGCATAGTCGGTGAATTTATTTAATTGCATGATCGCACAAATATTTTTTCAAAGTTGAAATACAAGAAGGCTAGTCTACCATAAGCAGACTAGCCCTCCTATGTTTTACACGTGTGGGGTTTTAGTGACGTACACCACCCGTACCAAACGCTTCACTGTGAATCTGTTCGGCTTTAATACCACGTGCCAGTAAGGCTTTTTGCTGCTCGGCCATGAATGGCATTGGGCCACACAGGTAGTAATCAGCATTTTCCGGTAATAAGGCAGCATCCATGGTGCTCAGGTCCAGACGACCGGCCACATCATAATCCTGACCTAACACATCTTCGGTATTCGGGAATTCATAGGCTGTAAAGGTATGAATACGTGGATACTTCGCCTTGATGTCCTGAATATGCTGTTTCATGGCATGTACCTGTTTGCTGCGGCAGGCATGAATGAAGGTCACCGGTTGTGGCACATCTAAAGTGACCAGCTGGTTCAGCATCGCAATCATTGGGGTTAAGCCAACACCACCACTGATGAACACATTACGTTTGTTGCTGTCGATCAGGTAGAAGTTTCCGGTTGGCGCTGAAATTTCAAGTTCTGCACCTTCTGGCAGCTGATGGAGCGCATTAGATACCCAGCCTGCAATCTTGTCGGCGCCATTACCCGGTTCGCGTTTCACTGAAATACGTAAGTAGTCTTGCTGCGGGCTGGTTGACAGCGTGTATTGACGTGGTTGTTTCAGGTCCAGTTCAGGGACAAAAACACGTACTGAAATGTATTGGCCGGCTTCATATTTTGGTAAGGCACCACCATCGACCGGTTCAAAGTAGAACGAGGTAATTTCGTCGCTTTCTACCACTTTCTTGGCGATTTTGAAATTACGCCAGCCTAACCAGCTGCCTTGAGTTTGCTGATGCTGCTCGTAAATGGCACGTTCGGTATTAATAAACACTTCTGCAAGCTGGCCATACGCGGCGGCCCAGGCATCAATCAGTGGATCATCCATGGAAATATTCAGCACTTCGCTGATGGAGTGCAGCAGGTTTTCACCGACAATATTATAGTCCGGAGCTTGAATATTCAGACTGACATGCTTGTGTGCGACCAGTTCAATTACTGGCGCCAGTACTGATGGATCTTCAATATTTTCTGCATAGGCCAGTACCGCACCTGCCAGTGCCTGCGCCTGCGCACCACTGCGTTGATGACCCAGGTTAAAGGTTTCTTTAAGGTCCGGATTATTCCCCAACATGCGGTTATAGAAATAGCTGGTCAGGGCCACACCATTTTCACGTAGAACAGGAACAGTTGCTTTTACAAGGTCAATTTGCTGTGGAGTCATGGCTGATCTCTCATGGCTGGTTATTTATAAGATGTATTTAAAATACATTTTATAAAACGCCAGTGCAAGCACTGTTTTTAAAAAACCATAAAAAAATTATGGGATATAAAAATATCCCATAATGAAAGCGGTTCCTATCGGTTTTTTGATTATTTTCGGCCAAACAGGGAGCCTAATAATCCGCGGACAATTTTCTGTCCGGTGCTGCCGCCTAAGGTGCGGGCCGCGCTCTTGGCAAAGGTACCGACAATGTCCTGAGTCAGCTTTTCACGCTGCCGTGCAGTGCGTTCAGCTTCTTTTTGCTGTTCGCGGGCCAGACGTTCCTGCTCACGCGCTTGCTGTTTGGCTAAAGCAGCCTGCTCTTTAGCTTGCTGCTTGGCTAGGGCTTCCTGTTCCTTGGCGCGTTGCTGTTCGAGCGCGGCCTGTTCAGCCTGTTGCTGACGTTCCGCTACTTTCTGTTGCAGCATTTCATAGGCACTGTCCCGGTCCAGACTCTGCTCATATACACCGGCGACAATACTCTGGCTCATCAGTGCCTTGCGCTGTTCAGGGCTAATCGGGCTAAACGAGGAGTAGGGTGGCATCACCCAGCCGCGCTCTACAATCTGCGGCGTGCCTTGTTCATCCAGACAGCTAATTAGGGCTTCACCGACCGCCAGTTCGGTAATGGCCTGTTCCACCTGAAATTCCGGATTGGCACGGAAGGTTGCAGCCGCGGTTTTGACCGCTTTCTGATCTTTGGGGGTAAAGGCGCGTAAGGCATGTTGCACCCGGTTGCCGAGCTGTCCCAGTACACTTTCAGGCAAATCCAGCGGATTCTGGGTGACAAAATAAACTCCAACCCCTTTGGAGCGAATCAGGCGGACTACCTGCTCAATTTTCTCCTGCAGGGCCGGGCTGGCATTGTCAAACAGTAAATGCGCTTCATCAAAGAAGAACACCAGTTTGGGTTTGTCCATATCACCGACTTCCGGCAACTGTTCAAACAGCTCTGACAGCATCCACAATAAAAAGGTCGCATACAGTTTCGGGGTGTGCATCAACTTGTCTGCAGCCAGCAGGTTGATGTTGCCGTGTCCCTGAGCATCGGTCTGCATGAAATCCAGAATATTCAGGCTGGGCTCGCCAAAAAACAGATCACCACCCTGATCGGCCAGTGCCAGTAAATTGCGCTGAATCGCGCCCAGACTGGCCGGAGATAAATTGCCATAGTCGGCCTTTAACTCTGCCGCATGTTCGCTAACATAGCTGAGCATAGCTTTCAGGTCTTTAAAGTCAATCAGGAGTAAGCTCTGATCATCGGCAATCCGAAACACCGCTGACAATACACCTTCCTGAGTGTCATTTAAATTCAGCATCCGGGCTAGCAACAGGGGGCCAATTTCGGAGATGGTGGTGCGAATCGGGTGGCCCTGTTCACCAAATAAATCCCAGAACACCACCGGCGAGGCAGCAAAGGGGATGTTGTCAATGCCAAGGCTTTTAATCCGTTCATCAAATTTGGGATTGCTGGAACCAGCCTGCGCCAGACTGGAAACATCGCCTTTGGCATCGGCCAGAAAGACTGGGACACCAATGCGGGAAAAACTTTCTGCCAGGACTTTTAAGGTCACGGTTTTACCGGTACCGGTCGCACCGGCAATCAGGCCATGCCGGTTGGCAAACTGGGAATGTAAGACTATCGCTTGTGTGGTATCACGGTTTTTTTTGGCAATGGTAATTGGTGTACCCATACTGTACTGATCCTCGTTGTTATTCGTTTTTATGCTGCTTTAAATGTTGTAATGCTTGCGCTATATCTTGAATTAAATCATCCGGATGTTCCAGTCCTATACAGAAACGCACCAGCAAACCTTGTTTTAGGTGTTTATGCTCAAGCACACGCATCTCTTTAAGGTTATACAGCATTACCAGGCTGACCGGCCCGCCCCAGCTAAAGCCCAGCTTGAACAGGGTTAATGCATCACAGAATGCCCGAATATCGTTTAAATTGTATTGCGCATCAAAAATCACACTAACCAGTCCGGCGCTGTGACCGTCTTTGCAGATGTCCTTCCAATATGCATGACCGGCACTGTCCGGATCAGCCGGATGCAGGACCTGAACCAGCTCTTTTTGCTGTTTTAGCCAGTTCAGCAAGGTCAGTGCTGATTGTGACTGTTGCTGGTAACGCAGCTGCATGGAGGCCAGACTGCGCTGGATTTGCGCCGTATCATCTCCGCTGACACAAATCCCCTGAATGGCATGCATCCGGAATAATTGATGATGGAGCTTCTGGTCACGCGTCACCACCGAGCCCATTAAAATATCGCCACCCCCGCTTGGATATTTGGTCAGCGCATGTACGGTCAGATCTACGCTTAAGTGGTCCTCGCCAAAATCAAAGGCATTAAAGGCCAGTCCTGCGCCCCAGGTATTGTCCAGCGCAGTCAGAATGCTATGAGCTTGGGCTTTTTTCACCAGACCGCTTAAGTCCGGAAACTCCAGCGTCACCGAACCAGCCGCTTCCAGCCATAACAGTTTGGCTTTATCACTTGGGTTAAAGCTTTCTACCTCCACCGGGTTATAGACCTTGACGGCAATGCCATAACGCTGCTGCAGATTACGCAGATGCTCCATATTCGGGCCATAAATATTATCCGGAACCCAGACTTCATCGCCCTGACTTAACAAGCAGGAATTGACCAGATTAATCGCAGAAAGGCCGCTCGGCGCCAGCAGGTGATAGAGGCCGCCTTCGATCTGCGCGATGTGATCACCTAAAGTAAAGGTCGTCGGCGTGCCATGCGTGCCATAACTATAGTCATAGGCATCGGTCCAGTGGCGATTAAACAGTGCATCGGTGTTGTTAAAAATAATCGTCGATGCACGATAGAGGGGAGGTTGAACCGTAGAAATCAGTTGAGGGGCTTTTCGTGGTGCATGAATCAGTTCGGTTTGCGGATTTTTTTTCACGACTTCGCTCAAATCAGGACAATCAATTGAATTTAGCTTAAGAGAAAAGGATCAGTTGTGCCATATCTGGCTGTATTTATTTGACTTTGAACACTCGGCGCTAAAGTTGGCTTCATTTTTGCAAAACCTAAAAGCATAGCTACAACAACAGGTTTCAGCGCATGGCGTCGCATTTAAAAGTACATTATTTTCAGCATATTGCTGGTGAAGGATTTGGAAGTTGTTATACGCATTTAAAACGGTTAAATGCAGAGATCAGTGCCACAGAATTTTTTGCCTTGCCGGTTGATTCAGCACTGGATATTGAAGCGCTGCCGCAGATCGATGAGGTCGATTTGTTAATTGTCATGGGCGGCACCATGAGCGTTAATGATGAAGCCAATTTCCCCTGGTTAAAAATGGAAAAACGCTGGCTCAGGCGTTATTTGGCCATGGGAAAACCGGCCATTGGTCTGTGTCTGGGTGGGCAACTGATCGCCAATGCGCTGGGCGCGGCCGTCAGTCGCAATCCTGTACAGGAGCTGGGCTGGCACGAGGTACGCAAGGTTAGTCATGTGCCACCAGACTATTTTCAGTTGCCGGAGCAGTTTAATGTCATGCAGTGGCATAGCGAAAGCTTTGAAATCCCCAAAGGAGCTGTGCATCTGGCCGAAAATGATGCCTGTCGCAATCAGATGTATCAGATTGGCAAAAATGTACTGGGCTTTCAGTTTCACCCGGAAACCACGCCAGAAAGCCTGCAATTATTCCTGGAAGATGAAGAAGAGCTGGCCCTGTTTCAGGGACCTTATGTGCAATCGGTAGAGCAGCTGCAGCGCGCCAATAAAAATAAATTTATTCAAGGAAATCAGATATTAAATCAGGCGATAGATTATGTGTTACAGCAAACTGCAGCGCAGCGGCGGGCTGTATAATTATTAAACAATTGATTTGTCGAAATATTTGAAAAATGATGTAAAAAGCCACAAAAGGATTTGCTTATGCATTAAACAATCGTTATAATGGGCGACCCTTTGATATTAAGGGGGTTAACCGCGAAGAAAGTGGTTAACTATCGTTACAGTCGTGGCATCGATCACGACCTTAGTGATATTTCACTGCTCTTGACACTTGCCTTTATTAGTGGGGTGAGATGCGTCAAGAGTGATTCTTTATATATTTTGGCTTGGAGTTAACTGGTATGTCTAACCAGAGAATTCGTATCCGTCTTAAGTCTTTTGATCACCGTTTAATTGATCAATCTGCTCAAGAGATCGTAGAAACCGCTAAGCGTACTGGCGCACAAGTGTGTGGTCCAATCCCGATGCCTACTCGCATCGAACGCTTCAACGTTCTTACATCACCGCACGTTTACAAAGATGCGCGTGACCAATATGAGATCCGCACTTACAAACGTTTGATCGATATCGTTCAACCTACAGACAAAACTGTAGATGCATTGATGAAATTAGATCTTGCAGCTGGTGTTGATGTTCAGATCGCATTGGGTTAAGGCTTTCGGTTAATTAACGCTCTAAGTTAATTAAGCCGCTTTTTTAGAGGTTTATGCACATGGCTATTGGTTTAGTCGGTCGCAAGTGCGGTATGACCCGTATCTTTACAGATGCTGGTGTTTCTGTACCTGTTACAGTGATTGAGGTTGATCCTAACCGCATCACACAAATCAAAACGCTTGAAACTGATGGTTATCAAGCGATTCAAATCACTACTGGTGAACGTCGCGAATCTCGCGTAACTAACGCTCAGAAAGGTCACTTTGCGAAAGCGGGTGTTGCTGCTGGTCGTCTGGTTCAAGAATTCCGCGTTACAGAAGCTGAGCTTGAAGGTCGTGAAGTTGGTGGTACGCTTACTGTAGATTTGTTCACAGTTGGTCAAATCGTTGACGTAACTGGCACATCTAAAGGTAAAGGTTTCCAAGGTGGTGTTAAGCGTTGGAACTTCCGTACTCAAGACGCTACTCACGGTAACTCTGTTTCTCACCGTGTTCTAGGTTCTACAGGTCAAAACCAGACTCCTGGTCGCGTATTCAAAGGCAAAAAAATGGCTGGCCATTTAGGTGCTGAACGCGTAACTACACAGGGTCTTGAAATCGTTGCAATCGACACAGAGCGTTCAGTTCTAGTTGTTAAAGGCGCGGTTCCTGGTGCTACTGGTGGCGACGTAACTGTTCGTCCTACTATCAAGGCCTGAGGGGAAATAACGTGAATTTAAAAACTGTTTCCGGCTCTGCTGTTGAATTGTCTGAAGTAGCTTTCGGCCGTGAATTTAACGAAGCGCTTGTACACCAAGTTGTTACAGCTTACTTAGCTGGTGGTCGTCAAGGTTCTAAAGCTCAGAAGTCACGTGCAGACGTTTCTGGCGGTGGTAAAAAACCATTCCGTCAAAAAGGTACTGGCCGCGCTCGTGCTGGTTCTATTCGTAGCCCAATCTGGGTTGGCGGTGGTAAAACTTTTGCTGCTCGTCCACAAGACTGGTCTCAAAAAGTGAACCGTAAGATGTACCGCGGTGCAATGCAATGTATCTTAGCTGAACTTGTTCGCCAAGATCGTCTTGTATTAGTTGAAGAGTTTGCTGTTGAAGCGCCTAAAACTAAAGCATTGCTTGCAAAACTGAACGACTTGAATGCAACTCGCGCATTGATCGTTACTGAAGCTGTAGATGAGAATCTATACCTTGCAGCTCGCAACCTTCCACACGTTGATGTGGTTGACGCTACTGCAATCGATCCTGTTAGCTTGATCGCGTTCGATAAAGTTGTAATGTCTGTTGCTGCTGCTAAGAAAATTGAGGTAGAACTCGGATGAACAACGAACGTTTATATCAAGTCCTACAAGGACCTGTATTCTCAGAAAAAGCACAAGTTTTAGGTGAAACTGCTGGTGTTCAAGTGTTCAAGGTTGCATTAAATGCAAACAAGCTTGAAATCAAAAAAGCAGTGGAACAATTATTTGGTGTAGAAGTTGTTAAAGTTAACACGACTATCACTAAAGGTAAGACTAAACGCTTTGGTAAAACTATCGGACGTCGTTCTGATGTTAAAAAAGCATACGTCACCCTGAAAGCTGGCCAAGATGTTGAAATGGCTGACTTGGGCGATACCGCTGAAACCGCAGCGGAATAAGGACGAAAATTATGCCTATTCAAAAATGTAAGCCAACGTCTCCAGGACGTCGCTTTGTAGAGAAAGTGGTTCATGATCACCTTCACAAAGGCGCGCCATATGCTCCGTTGGTAGAAGCTAAAAAACGTACTGGTGGTCGTAACAACAACGGTCACATTACGACTCGTCACGTTGGTGGTGGCCACAAACAGCACTACCGTATCGTTGACTTCAAACGTAACAAAGACGGCATTCCTGCTGTAGTTGAGCGTATTGAATACGATCCTAACCGTACTGCACACATCGCACTGCTGAAGTATGCTGACGGTGAGCGTCGTTATATTATTGCGCCTAAAGGCTTACGTGCTGGTGATAAAGTACAGTCTGGTAACGATGCTCCAATTCGTCCAGGTAACTGCTTGCCACTTCGCAACATGCCTATCGGTTCTACTCTTCACAACATCGAACTTAAAATCGGTAAAGGCGCGCAGTTAGCTCGTTCAGCTGGTACTTCAGTTCAGTTGTTGGGGCGTGACGGTTCTTACGCTATCGTTCGTTTACGTTCTGGTGAAATGCGTAAAGTACACGTTGAATGTCGTGCTGTATTGGGTGAAGTTTCTAACTCAGAAAGCAACTTGCGTTCACTTGGTAAAGCAGGTGCTTCACGCTGGCGTGGCGTTCGTCCTACCGTACGTGGTATGGCGATGAACCCGGTTGACCACCCACACGGTGGTGGTGAAGGGCGTAACAAAGGTATTCAACCTGTAAGCCCATGGGGTCAAAAAGCTAAAGGGTACAAGACACGTACCAACAAGCGTACGACTAAGATGATTATTCGCGACCGTCGCGTTAAGTAACAAGTAAAGGAATCTGACTAATGCCTCGTTCATTGAAAAAAGGCCCATTCGTCGATGCGCACTTGTTCGCTAAGGTTGAAGCGGCTGTTGCGAGCAACTCTCGTAAGCCGATCAAAACTTGGTCGCGTCGTTCGATGATTCTTCCGGATTTTGTTGGTCTAACAATTTCTGTACACAATGGTCGTAACCACGTTCCAGTAATCGTTACTGAACACATGGTTGGCCATAAACTAGGTGAATTCGCGCCAACTCGTACCTATCGTGGTCACGGTGTTGACAAGAAGTCTAAACGTTAATAGGTGCTATGATGGAAGTAACTGCTAAATTACGCGGTGCCGCTATCTCGGCACAAAAGGCACGTTTGGTTGCAGACCTTATTCGCGGCAAATCTGTTGCGCATGCGCTTAACATCCTGAACTTCAGCAACAAGAAAGCTGCTGTACTGGTTAAAAAAGCGTTGGAATCTGCAATTGCAAATGCTGAACACAATAACAGTTTAGATGTAGACGACCTTAAAGTTTCTACGATCTACGTTGATGAAGGCATGAGCCTGAAACGTATTATGCCACGTGCTAAAGGCCGTGCAGATCGTATTACTAAGCGTACTTGTCACATCACCGTTAAGGTAGGGGTTTGATATGGGTCAGAAGGTTCATCCAATCGGTATCCGCCTAGGTGTTGTGAAACGTCATAACGCTAACTGGTATGCGAATCCGAAACAATACGCTGAATACTTGCTTAAAGACCTTCAAGTTCGTGAGTTTTTAACTAAAAAACTTAAGAACGCAATGGTAAGCAATATTCTTATCGAACGTCCGACAGGCGCTGCTAAAGTAACTATTAGCACTGCTCGTCCTGGTATCGTTATCGGTAAAAAAGGCGAAGACATTGAGAAATTACAGCGCGAACTTACCAACATTATGGGTGTTCCAGCGCAAGTAAGCATCAACGAAATCGATCGTCCAGACTTAGACGCACGTCTGGTTGCTGAAGCAATCGCTTCTCAATTAGAAAAGCGTGTAATGTTCCGTCGTGCTATGAAGCGTGCGGTTCAAAACACTATGCGTGCTGGTGCCAAAGGTATCAAAGTTGAAGTTTCTGGCCGTTTAGGCGGTGCTGAGATCGCTCGTACAGAATGGTATCGTGAAGGTCGTGTACCTCTACATACACTTCGTGCGGACATCGACTACGCGACTATGCGTGCTGAAACGACTTACGGTACGATTGGTGTTAAAGTTTGGATCTTCCGTGGTGAGATCTTGGGCGGCATGAAACAAGTCATGAACCCAGCTCCAGCTGAAGAACGTCCAGCTAAACGCGGTCGCGGTCGTGGTGAAGGTCAAGAGCGTCGTGGTCGTCGCAATGATCGTTCTGCTGAAAAAGGAGAATAATCCATGTTGCAACCTAAACGTACTAAGTTCCGTAAGGTTCAAAAAGGCCGTAACACTGGTCTAGCGCACCGTGGTAGCACTGTATCTTTCGGTTCTATCGCACTTAAAGCGACTGAACGTGGTCGTATGACTGCGCGTCAGATCGAAGCTGCGCGTCGTACAATCAGCCGTCGTGTTAAACGTGGTGGTAAGATCTTTATCCGTGTATTCCCGGACAAACCAATTACTGAAAAACCATTAGAAGTTCGTATGGGTAACGGTAAAGGTAACGTGGAATACTGGGTTTGCGAAATCAAACCAGGTAAGATCCTGTACGAAATGGAAGGTGTGAACGATGAATTAGCAACTGAAGCATTCAAGCTTGCTGCTGCTAAACTTCCGTTTAAAACCACTATCGTGACTCGGACGGTAATGTAATGAAAACTAAAGATCTACGTGAAAAGTCGGTAGAAGAGTTGAAAGCTTTGCTTGATGAGCAACAGCTTAACCAATTCCGTCTTCGTATGGCGAAAGCAACTGGTCAATTGGGCAAATCGCACGAAGTGCAAGTCGCTCGTAAAACTATTGCTCGTATTAAGACACTCCTTACCGAAAAACAGGGGAACGGACAATGAGTGATAAAACAGTCCGCACGTTAACCGGCAAAGTCGTAAGCGACAAAATGGACAAGTCTATTGTTGTGCTTATTGAACGTCGTGTTCAACACCCGTTGTATGGCAAATCAATCCGCCGTTCAACAAAATTACATGCTCATGATGAGAACAATACCGCTAAAATCGGTGATGTTGTAACCATCAAAGAAAGCCGCCCAATTTCTAAAACTAAGTCTTGGACTCTAGTTGAAGTTGTTGAAGCAGCTGCTGAGTAATTAACGTTCTTGTTGCATCATCGGTCAATTTCGAGTACTCTTTGAGCCTTTCGAAATTGTGACCGGTGATGCTCGGTTTTGGAGTAGGGCAATGATTCAAACCGAAACGATGCTCGACGTAGCAGACAACAGTGGTGCTCGCCGCGTACAATGTATTAAAGTACTTGGTGGTTCACATCGTCGTTATGCTTCTGTTGGCGACATTATTAAAGTTACTGTAAAAGAAGCAATTCCACGCGCACGTGTTAAAAAAGGTGACGTGATGAATGCTGTAGTTGTACGTACAAAATTCGGTATCCGTCGTCCAGATGGTTCTGTGATTCGTTTCGACGATAACGCAGCCGTTATTTTGAACAACAACAAAGCGCCGATTGCTACTCGTATTTTCGGACCAGTGACTCGTGAACTTCGTACTGAACAGTTCATGAAAATTATTTCATTGGCTCCTGAAGTTCTATAAGAGGCAATCATGGCTAAGATTAAAAAAGGCGATCAAGTAATCGTGATCGCAGGTAAAGAAAAAGGCAAACAGGGTACTGTTTTGTCAGTTTCTAATGACCGCGTTAAGGTTGAAGGCCTTAACCTGGTTAAGAAGCATCAAAAGCCGAACCGTGTTACTGGCGCTGAAGGCGGCATCGTAACTCAGGAAGCTTCGCTTCATATTTCAAACGTGGCAATTTTTAATGCTACAACCCAAAAGGCTGACCGTGTTGGTTACCAAACGATTGACGGCGTGAAAACTCGCGTTTACAAATCAAATGGTGAATCAGTGGCGGTAGCGAAGTAATAGGTTGAAATAGGCAATGGCCAGACTTAAAACACGTTACAACGACGAACTTAAAGCTCAATTACAAGAACAATTGGGCATTAAGAATGTGATGGAGATCCCTCGCATCACTAAAATCACTATCAACATGGGTGTTGGTGCAGCTGCTGCTGACAAGAAACTCCTTGATGGTGCTCTTTCTGATATGCAAGCTATCGCTGGTCAAAAACCAGTTCTTACGTTAGCTCGTAAATCTATCGCAGGTTTTAAAATCCGTGATGGTTGGCCGATTGGTTGTAAAGTTACTTTACGCGGCGAACGCATGTACGAATTCTTAGACCGTTTGATCTCTATCGCGATCCCTCGTATCCGTGACTTCCGTGGTTTCTCTGCGAAATCATTTGATGGTCGTGGTAACTACTCTATGGGTCTTAAAGAACAAATCGTTTTCCCTGAAATCGATTTCGATAAGATTGATCGTATTCGTGGTATGGATATTACCATCACTACGACTGCTCGCACCGATGACGAAGGCCGTGCGCTTATGCGTGCATTCGGCTTCCCGTTCAAATAAGAGGTCGATATGGCTAAGAAAAGTATGATTAATCGCGAATTGAAACGCGAAGCTACTGTTGCTAAATACGCTGCAAAACGTGCTGAATTAAAAGCTGTTATTGCAAACGTAAATGCAAGCGACGAAGAGCGTTTCGAAGCGATGATGAAGTTACAAGCATTACCACGTAATGCGTCTCCAGTGCGTCTTCGTAACCGTTGTGGTTTAACTGGTCGTCCTCATGGTTACTTCCGTAAGTTCGGTTTAAGCCGTAACAAATTACGTGACACAGTAATGCAAGGTGATGTACCTGGCGTTGTTAAGGCAAGCTGGTAAGGAGCGACTAGAATGAGTATGCAAGATACCGTTGCCGACATGTTAACTCGTGTTCGTAACGCACAAATGGCGAAGAAACAAACTGTTTCTATGCCTAACTCTAAGTTGAAAGTTGCGATTGCAAACGTACTTCAACAAGAAGGTTACATTGCCAATGTAGAAGTTGCTGACGTTGAAGGCAAAGCAACTCTTACTTTGACATTAAAGTATTTCGAAGGCAAACCAGTTATCGAAACTGTGAAACGCGTAAGCCGTCCTGGTCTACGTCAGTATCGCGGTAAAGATGCACTTCCAAGCGTTAAGCAAGGTTTAGGTATTGCAATTGTTTCTACAAGCAAAGGCATCATGACTGATCGCGCTGCACGTGCTGCGGGCGTTGGTGGTGAAGTTATTGCTTTTGTTTCTTAATAGGTGATTCCTCATGTCTCGTGTGGCTAAAGCCCCAGTAACTGTACCTAACGGTGTAACAGTTACTCAGAACGGCCGGCAGGTCGAAGTGAAAGGCAGCAAAGGTACATTGTCTTTCAACCTGCATGCGCTGGTCGAGCTAAAACAGGAAGATGGTACTCTTCAAGTTGCTCCAGTAAAAGAGTCGAAAGACGCTTGGATGCAAGCTGGTACTGCTCGCGCTGTATTAAACAACCTTGTAAAAGGTGTGAACGAAGGTTTCGAACGTAAGTTACAACTGATTGGTGTTGGTTATAAAGCTGCGGTTAAAGGTACTGTTGTTAACCTTAACCTTGGTTTCTCTCATCCAATCGATTACAGCCTTCCTGAAGGTGTAACTGCAGAAACTCCTACTGCAACTGAAATCATCCTGAAATCTGCTAACAAGCAATTATTAGGTCAGGTAGCAGCTGAGATCCGTGGTTACCGTCCACCAGAGCCATATAAAGGTAAAGGTGTTCGTTATTCTGACGAAGTTGTACTTCGTAAAGAAGCTAAGAAGAAATAAGGCGCGAGGTTCTTATGAACGAAAAGAAACAATCCCGTTTGCGTCGTGCGAAAAGCACACGCTTGCACATCCGTGCATTGGGTGCGACTCGTTTGTGTGTAAACCGCACTCCGCGTCACATCTATGCTCAAGTTATCTCAGCAGATGGTGGCAAAGTTTTAGCGCAAGCTTCTACTTTAGATGCTACTTTACGTGCTGGTACAACTGGTAACGTTGAAGCTGCCAAGAAAGTTGGTGCTTTAATCGCAGAACGTGCGAAAGCAGCTGGTGTAACTAAAGTTGCATTTGACCGTTCTGGTTTTAAATATCATGGTCGTATCAAAGCCTTGGCTGATGCTGCTCGTGAAAACGGCTTGGAGTTCTAATCATGGCTAAAGTTGAACAAAACGAAGGTCTTGTTGAAAAGCTGGTAGCCGTTGATCGTGTTGCCAAAGTTGTTAAGGGTGGTCGTATCTTCTCTTTCACAGCATTAACTGTTGTGGGTGACGGTAATGGTCGCGTAGGTTTTGGTCGTGGTAAAGCGCGTGAAGTTCCAGCTGCTATTTCTAAAGCACTTGAAGCTGCTCGTCGCAACATGATTACTGTTGACCTTGTTGACGGTACTGTTCAGCATCCTATTCATGCTCGTCACGGTGCAAGCCGCGTTTACATGCAACCTGCTTCTGAAGGTACTGGTGTAATTGCTGGTGGCGCTATGCGTGCAGTTCTAGAGGCTGTTGGCGTGCGTAACGTATTAACAAAATGTTATGGCTCTACAAATGCTGCGAACGTAGTAAACGCGACTTTCAACGGTCTGCGTGATATGACTTCTCCTGAGAAAGTCGCTGCGAAACGTGGTCTGACTGTAGAACAAATTCAAGGGTAATCAATCATGAAAACGATTAAAGTTACCCAGACTAAATCTGCATCGCACCGCTTGAAAAATCACAAGCTTTGCCTGAAAGGTTTAGGTCTGCGTCGTATTGGTCATACTGTAGAAGTGCAAGATACGCCTTCTAACCGTGGTATGATCAACCAAGTCTACTATATGGTTAGTGTAGAGGAATAAGCCATGACTCTGCGTTTAAATGAACTTGCACCTGCAGAAGGTGCTAAACGTGAAAACCGTCGTCTGGGCCGTGGTATCGGTTCTGGCGTAGGTAAGACTGGTGGCCGTGGTGTCAAAGGTCAAAAATCACGTAAGAGCGGTGGCGTACGTCCAGGTTTCGAAGGTGGTCAAACTGCGTTATATCGTCGTTTACCTAAATTCGGTTTCACTAGCCAAATCGCTTTAAAAACTGCTGAAGTACGTTTATCTGAGCTTGCTAAAGTTGAAGGCGACATCGTTAGCCTAGAAACTTTAAAAGCGGCGAACGTTGTGCGTAAAGACATGATCCGTGCGCGTATCGTACTTTCTGGTGAAATTACTCGTGCTTTCACTGTTCAAGGTGTTGCATTGACTAAAGGCGCTAAAGCTGCTGTTGAAGCTGCTGGCGGTAAAGTCGAGGAGTAATCTCCAGTGTCTATGTCTCCTAGTTCTTCAGGTCATGTACATATGATGAAAGGCCAACCATTTCACGTGAAATATCGTGAAATTATTCGCCGAATGATGTTTCTCATTGGTGCGTTATTGGTATTTCGACTAGGAGCGCATATTCCAGTACCAGGCATTAATAATGCCGCACTTGAAAATCTTTTTAATGCAAACTCAGGTACTATCCTGGGTTTGTTTAACATGTTTTCGGGTGGTGCATTAGAGCGAATGTCGATTCTTGCTCTCGGGATCATGCCCTACATCTCTGCGTCGATTATCGTGCAGCTGATGTCAACCGTGGTTCCTTCGCTGGAAGCTTTAAAGAAAGAAGGCGAGCAGGGCAAGCGTAAGATTAATCAATATACGCGCCAAGGTACCTTGTTCCTTGCCTTAGTACAGGCAATCGGGATGTGTGCAGGTCTGATCAGTCAAGGGATTACCTTAACGTCAGGTCTTGCGTTTTACGTTCCGGCAGTCACCTCGCTGGTGGCGGGTACAATGTTCCTGATGTGGTTGGGTGAACAGATTACCGAACGTGGGGTGGGCAATGGTATTTCCATGATCATCTTCGCCGGTATCGTTGCCGGATTGCCAAATCTGATTTTGCAATCGTTATCTTCAGTGGATAATGGTCAAACCAGCCTGATTGGTCTGGTGATTTTTGGTCTGTTGTCACTGGCGGTACTGGCAGCCATTGTGTTTATCGAGAAAGCGCAACGTCGTATTCCGGTAAACTATGCTCAAAAACAGCAAGGTCGTCGTGTATTTACTGCACAGCAAACCCATTTGCCATTAAAAATTAATATGGCAGGTGTGATTCCGGCAATTTTTGCCAGCTCTCTGCTGTTGTTCCCGGCCAGTCTGGGTCAATGGGTAGGAAGTGCGGATCCTGATGCAGGGATTATCAAGCGTAGCTTGCAAGATCTGGCACTCGTATTGTCGCCTGGACAGCCATTGTATTTGGTGCTCTTTGGTGCGTTAATTATCTTTTTCTGTTATTTCTATACCGCGCTAGTTTTTAGTCCGAAAGAAGTGTCAGAGAACTTGAAACGCAGCGGAGCTTATGTGCCTGGTATTCGCCCAGGTGAGCAAACTGCTCGTTACTTAGATCATATTCTCAATCGTTTGACCTTTATTGGTTCGATTTATATCACAGTGGTCTGCTTGATGCCGATGGTATTGCAGAGCTCGTTTGGTATTCCATTCTATTTGGGTGGTACCTCATTATTGATCGTTGTGGTAGTCGTGATGGACTTTATGGCTCAGCTTCAAGCACATCTCACCTCGCACCAGTACGATAATCAAACGTTAATGAGAAAAACGACTGCTCATCCTAAGGGATAAGCGCACTTAGAGGTTTCATCATGAAAGTACAAGCTTCTGTAAAGAAAATTTGTGGTAGCTGTAAAGTTATCCGTCGTAATGGGGTTATCCGCGTAATTTGCAGCGCAGAACCTCGTCATAAGCAGCGTCAAGGTTAATCTGATCAAGACCTGTTGATTTCAGTAGGCTAATTAGGTTATTATCCGCCCCTCAAGATTTTTGTGGGGCGGTTGATTATCTTAACTGCCTTTTTGGAGAAAATTGAATGGCTCGTATTGCCGGTGTAAACATTCCGGATAACAAGCATGCTGTTATCTCTCTAACGTACATCTTTGGTATTGGTCGCCACACTGCTAAGAACATCTTAGCTGCTGCTGGTATCGCTACTACCACTAAGATCCGTGAATTAGATGACGCTCAGCTTGATGCGATTCGTGCAGAAGTTGCTAAGGTTCCGACCGAAGGTGACTTACGTCGCGAAATTTCCATGAACATTAAACGTTTAATGGATTTAGGCTGCTACCGCGGTCTTCGTCATCGTCGCAGCTTGCCTGTCCGTGGTCAACGCACCAAAACTAACGCACGTACCCGTAAAGGTCCGCGCAAACCAATTAAGAAATAAGATTTCTGGAAGCTAAAAGATGGCTAAAGATACTCGCACACGCAAGAAGGTCACCCGTACCGTCTCTGAAGGTGTTGCACACATTCACGCTTCTTTTAATAACACCATTGTGACTATTACCGATCGTCAAGGTAATGCACTGGCTTGGGCCACTTCAGGTGGACAAGGCTTCCGTGGATCACGTAAATCAACTCCGTTTGCTGCTCAGGTAGCTGCTGAAGTTGCTGGTAAAGCTGCTTTAGATTACGGTTTGAAAAACTTGGACGTCCTTGTAAAAGGTCCTGGTCCAGGTCGTGAGTCTGCGGTTCGTGCATTAGGTGCAGTGGGTTATAAAATTAACAGCATTACCGATGTGACTCCAATTCCTCACAACGGTTGCCGTCCACCTAAAAAACGTCGCGTGTAAGGAGAAACATTCATGGCTCGTTATATTGGTCCAAAATGCAAACTCTCTCGCCGCGAAGGGACAGACCTGCAACTAAAATCTGGCGTTAAACCATTTGACGTCAAAACTAAAAAACACGCTAAAGCTCCTGGTCAACATGGCCAAGCGCGCGGCAAACAATCTGAGTATTCACTACAATTACGTGAAAAACAAAAAGTACGTCGTATGTACGGTGTTTTAGAGCGTCAATTTAGTAATTACTATAAAGAAGCAGCTCGTGTTAAAGGCGCAACAGGTGAAAACTTGTTGAAATTGCTTGAAAGCCGTCTTGATAACGTCGTTTATCGCATGGGTTTTGGTTCTACACGTGCAGAAGCTCGTCAGCTTGTATCTCACCGTAGCATTACTTTGAATGGCCGTCGTGTTAACATCGCGTCTATCCAAGTTAAAGCTGGTGACGTGATCGCAGTTCACGAAGGTGCTAAACAACAATTACGTATCAAAAACGCAATTGAATTAGCTGCTCAACGTGGTATCCCTTCTTGGATGGAAGTTGATCACGCTAAATTAGAAGGTACGTTCAAAGCTGCACCAGATCGTTCTGATTTACCTGCTGAAATCAACGAAAGCTTGATTGTAGAATTGTATTCTAAATAATCCTTGAGGTAGCAATAATGACGCGTACTGCAAATGAGTTTCTAACTCCGCAAGCGATCAAGGTCGAAGCGGTTAGCGGGACCTCGGCAAAAGTTATTCTGGAACCATTAGAGCGTGGCTTTGGTCATACTCTTGGTAATGCTTTACGTCGCATCCTTCTTTCTTCTTTACCTGGCGCAGCTGTGGTTGAAGTTGAAATTGAGGGTGTTGAGCACGAGTACAGTACCTTAGAAGGCTTGCAGCAGGACATCGTCGAGCTCTTGCTGAACCTGAAAGGATTGTCTATTAAGCTATTCGATCAAAATGAAGCTTATTTGACATTGGAAAAACAAGGTCCAGGTGACGTTACTGCAGCTGACCTTCGTTTACCGCACAATGTTGAAGTGGTTAACCCTGAACACTTGATCGGCACTCTAAGTGCATCAGGCGCGTTAAAAATGCGTTTGAAAGTGGCTCAAGGCCGTGGTTATGAAACATCTGACTCACGTTTCCCAGAAGGCGAAACTCGCCCAGTGGGTCGTTTACAGTTAGATGCTTCTTATAGCCCGATCAAACGTGTGTCTTACATCGTAGAAAATGCGCGTGTAGAACAACGTACTGACCTTGACAAGCTGATCATTGATCTTGAAACCAACGGTACTGTTGATCCTGAAGAAGCAATCCGCAAAGCGGCCACAATCTTGCAACAACAAATTGCAATCTTTGTTGACCTTCAGAAAGATCAGGCACCTGTGGCTCAAGAACCTCGTGAAGAAGTTGACCCAATTTTGCTTCGTCCAGTAGATGATCTAGAGCTTACTGTTCGTTCTGCTAACTGTTTGAAAGCAGAAAATATTTACTACATTGGTGATCTTGTACAGCGCACCGAGGTTGAGTTACTTAAAACACCTAACCTGGGTAAAAAATCGCTTACTGAGATCAAAGATGTTCTGGCATCGAAAGGCTTGCAGCTCGGCATGCGTTTAGAGAACTGGCCACCAGCTAGTCTCCGCATGGACGACCGCTTCGCTTATCGTAGCCGTTAATTAAGTAGGACTATTCACCATGCGTCATCGTAATAGTGGTGTGAAATTAGGCCGTACCAGCAGCCACCGTAAGGCGTTGTTCCAAAACTTAACCAATGCTTTAGTTGAGCACGAGTTAATTAAAACAACTTTGCCTAAAGCGAAAGAACTTCGCCGCGTTGCTGAGCCTTTAATCACTTTAGCTAAAAACGATACAGTTGCAAACCGTCGTTTGGCGTTTGCTCGTACTCGTAATGCAGCAACTGTTGGTAAATTATTTACCGTTCTTGGCCCTCGTTACAAAAAACGTAACGGCGGTTATCTACGTGTTCTTAAAGCGGGCTTCCGTGCAGGTGATGCTGCACCGATGGCTTACGTTGAACTTGTAGATCGCGAAGTTAAATAATTTCGCAAGAGCAGTTCAGTTGTTCTAAAAAAGGTCGGTTTTTTAAACCGGCCTTTTTTTTATGGCCAGTTGTCAGACAATTTTTCTGTTGTGTCCCGAATTGATATAAATTTTATCGCTTTTTATCAAACTTGACATTGAGTATTGTCAAATTTGTGCTTTAATAAAAACAGAACGTTGAACAGGTATAAAAACAAAATGGACAAGCATGTTGATATTCTAATTGTGGGTGCGGGCATCTCCGGCATTGGTCTGGCCGCGCATCTTTCCAAACACTGCCCACAGCGCACCTTTGAAATTATCGAGCGTCGTGAGAGCTTTGGTGGCACTTGGGATTTATTTAAATATCCGGGTATCCGTTCCGATTCGGATATGTCGACCTTTGGCTTTAATTTTAAGCCCTGGACGCAAGACAGCATTCTGGCTGATGGCGCTTCAATTAAGAACTATCTGTCAGAAGTGATTGCAGAGTATCAACTGAAATCCAAAATTCATTTCCAGCATCGGGTGTTGTCTGCCAATTATGATAGCCAGACCCAGAAATGGTCTGTCGTGATTGAAAATGCACAGGGCAAAAAACAGACCTGGATCGCCAATTTTGTTCTGGGGTGTACCGGTTATTACAATTATGATCAGGGCTTCCAGCCGGATTTCCCGAATCAGTCGGCATTTAAAGGTACTTTTATTCATCCACAGCATTGGCCGGAAAACTTCGATTATTCTGGTAAAAAAGTGGTGATTATTGGCAGTGGTGCTACCGCTATTACCTTGGTGCCTGCAATGGTCAAAGGCGGTGCAGCGCATGTCACCATGCTGCAGCGCTCACCGACCTATATTGCTTCCATTCCATCGGTAGATTTTATCTATAACAACATGCGCAAGGTGTTGCCGGAGGAGCTGGCTTATAAGCTGACGCGGGCACGAAATATTGGTATGCAACGCGGTGTGTATGCGCTGGCACAGAAACAGCCGAAGCTGCTGCGTAAATTTTTATTAAAGTCAATTGAGATGCAGCTGAAAGGCAAAGTGGATATGAAACACTTTAGCCCGAGCTATAATCCATGGGATCAGCGTCTGTGTGTGGTGCCAGATGGAGATTTGTTTAAAGTGCTGCGTGAAGGGCAGGCCAGTGTTGAAACCGACCAGATTGAAGCCTTTACCGAACAGGGCATCCAGTTAAAATCTGGCAAACATCTCGACGCAGATGTGATTGTGTCGGCTACCGGTCTGCAAATTCAGATTTTAGGCGGGGTTAAAGCCACCATTGATCATCAGCCTTTGGATACCTCGAAACATATGCTGTATCAGGGTGTGATGGTCAGCGATGTGCCGAATATGGCCATGATTATTGGCTATATCAATGCCTCTTGGACTTTAAAAGTTGATATTGCTGCGGATTATATCTGCCGTCTGATTAATCATATGGATCAGCAAGGCTATACCGAAGTGATTGCGGAAGGTGATCCTTCAGAGTTGATGGAAGACACTGTGATGGGTAGTTTAACTTCGGGTTATATTGCCCGTGCCGCGAATGTGATGCCAAAGCAGGGTAAACATGCGCCTTGGCGGGTGAGTAATAATTACCTGAAAGACCGTAAGGATTTAAAACAGGCTTCATTTGCTGATCCGGTGCTGAAGTTCCGTAAAGCAGTCAGTGAGTCTGCACGTAAACCTAAACTGGTGTCTTAAGCACACATCATCATGATCGTGCAATGAACAAAGGAAGCTCAATTGAGCTTCCTTGTTGTTTATATCGGGTTCTACGCTTGTAATGCGTTATAGGGAGCGGGAAATCAGCTCTTTCATAATTTCATTGGTACCGGCATAAATCCGGTTGGCGCGATTGTCTAAATACGCACGGGCAATCGGATATTCCAGCATATAGCCATAGCCGCCATGCAATTGCAGACATTCATCCACCACTTTGGAAAACAGCTCCGAGATTTTGTATTTGGCCGCCGCTGCTGCATCAACACTTAGCTCATCTTCGAGCTGCAGTTCCATACACCGGTCCAGATAGGCGCGGCAGAAATCAATTTCAGTGCGCATTTCCGCCAGTTTAAAGCGGGTATTCTGAAAGGCGCCAATCGGTTTGCCAAAGGCTTTACGTTCTTTGGTGTATTGTAGGGTATGCGCAAAGGCTGCTTCGGCACCGGCCTGACAGATAATCGCCACAATCATGCGTTCCCAGGCCAGCTCTTTCATCAGCATGATAAAGCCCATACCTTCCATCCCGAGCAGGTTTTCTTTGGGCACTCGCACATTATCAAAAAACAGCTCGCAGGTGTCCTGACCTTTCATGCCAATTTTATTCAGCGGTTTACCTTTGCTAAAACCGGCGCGATCTGTCTCGACCATAATCAGCGACAGGTTGGCAGAACCTTTGTCACTATTGCCAGTTTTACACACCACAATCGCCATATCGCATAAATAGCCATTGGTAATAAAAATTTTAGAGCCGTTAATGACGTATTCATCGCCCTCTAAAACTGCCGTGGTGCGTACTGCCTGTAAATCTGAGCCTGTGCCCGGTTCGGTCATGGCAATGGCGGTGACCACTTCACCTGTCGCCATTTTCGGCAACCAGTGCTGTTTTTGCTGTTCGTTGCCAAAATTATGAATATAGTTGGCGACAATATCGGAATGCAGCGAGAAGCCGGTGGCCGAGTCGCCGGCATAGGCCTGTTCTTCAATCAGGATCATGCTGTAGAGGCGATCTACTCCAGAGCCACCATACTGCTCTGGCATGGTGGTACACAGCAGTCCCAGTTCACCGGCCTTGTTCCATAAATCGCGGTCTACATGCTGTTGCTGTTCATATTTTTCCGTATTCGGCAAAACTTCCTTTTCATAAAATTTGCGCACCGTATCGCGGAATGCCTCATGCTCACTCTGAAATAATTTTCGTGGCAACATGTTGTTGAGTGGGCGAATTGCAGCAGATTGCATGGTTAGAGTTCCTTCACTTATTTTTATGCCTTGAAACTAAAGCAAACAGAGCCGGCAGTACAATGTGCAGAAACATCATTTCTGGCTTTTTGCTGGCGGTTTTGGTCAGTCCGATAAATTCATCGAAACTTTTTCTGGGCTGGGTTAAACTAATTGCGATATCAATATGATGTGGACCAAACCATGAGTGAAGACATTAGCTTAGAAGAGCGTAAAGTGATTTATCGTGCCCGTCGCGGTTTAAAGGAAATTGATGTCTACTTTGATCCTTATGTGAAAAACTATTATTTAACCGCTGATCCGGAAGAAAAAGCCACGTTTGCGGCGCTGGTTGAACAGGAAGATCCGGATTTACTGGACTGGTTTATGGAAGTGTCTGAACCGCCACGCCCGGAAATGCGCGAGCTGATCCGTAAATTAAAACACTATGTCCACGGCTAAGCGCGACTTTCAGCTGAAACCGAGCCGTCTGGCGCTGCTGTTTCAGCTGAGCCTGCTGATTCTATTTTCTGTTTTAAGTTTTCAATTATTACATCCGCTGCTTTGGCTGCTAGGTCTGCTCCTGGCGGCTGTCAGTTATTACGGGTTTCAGCGACGCTCCCAATTAACCGCCTTGGCGCATTTAGATGGGGCAGAGTGGAGTCTGCAGTTTAATTCTGGCTCCAAGATTCAACGCGGTCTGCTCGAGCATATTCTGGATCATCAGCTGTATCTGGTGCTGTATTTTCATCATGCACCGGTCAAATCTGCAGTCATCTGGCGTGACCAAGTTTCGTTTGCAGAGTGGAAAGCCTTAAAAACATTGGCAAAAACCATCTAATTGTCAGACAGTTGTATATTTTAATATAAAAATAAGATATTGATTTTAAATAAATTTAGAAAGTCTATCATTTTATTTGTCCTACACAGTCACGATAAATTGGCAAAAAATACCGATTGTTGGACAAAAGCCTCTTGTGTTTGAAAATTATCCAGATATATTAAAGACACCAACAGCAAACAGGGAAATCGCCAGGGTGATCGCCACGTGAATGTTTCTGGTCATCGCAATTGTGTTCAATTGTGGCTGGATGATGAGGAAGCTTGCTGAAGGAACGAATTGCACCAATAAAATGCCCGTAATTGGGTTCCAGTTAATAAGTAGCATGTGCTGAACCGTCGCAATGCTACTTTTTTTTGCCTAAAATTTGGCTTTCCTGCAAATTCAGTCAATTTTCTTGCCCGCTTTTCATGTCAAAGTACAGCTCTCAGATTAGAGTAAATGCTCTTTTATTCAGATAATGCATCTGATATGTTTGTTGCCATGGACATAAACACAATTATAGAGGACAGGAAAATGTCGCAAGTCCAAAAAATCTGCCAGGGTGTGGCGGTTATTGCATTCACAACAACACTTCTTTCCGGCTGTTCACAAGTGGTGAAAACCGGTGCCAATGTGGCTTTAGGTTTTACAGAAAAACATATTGTTCCTCCCATTCTGGCTATGGATGATGCCGAAATGGTCTGTAGCAGCGGCAATTCCTTGACCCCTGCAATTATGGCCACCAAAGATATGGGGGCAGACCCGACCCGGGTTGCGGTGCTGATGTATTCAGCCGCCGGTATCTGTGCGGAAAACCGTGCCCTAGATGCCGAGCTGCGTTATTTGCGTGCGTCAAAAGCCGGACAGGTCAGTGAAGCGCAAGATGCCCGGATTGAACAGAAACGCTGGGCGGCTATTGCGGCACAGCGCCAATATACCGGTTATCAGTTATTCCAGAATCGCTGGGAAAAGAAATACAGAAAACCACTGGGTGAAGGCTGCCCGAAAATGAACAGCGATATTGATCAGACCGTGTATTTGCTTGGCATGATCAGTGGTTTACAGGCCATGACCAATGATATTAACTCTGGCGGTGCGGTGCATGTGCCTAAAGATATTGCTGCCGTGGTCGAGCGTGGCATGACCTGTCTGAACAATGAAAAATTCTGGGGTGCACCACAAGCCACCCGTGCCGTGATCTGGACCTTGTTGCCAGGTGCGGGAGATGGCAAACCGGAGCCGTATCAGACCCTGAAACAGTCGATGCAAATTGGTGAGCAGAAAGGTGTGCGCCTGTCGCATGCCCTGTATGCAGTGGCCGCGCAGGCCAGCGGCGATGATGCCAAGATTCGTGATGCGCTAAAATCATTTGCGGCTGCACGCACCGAAGAAAAACCAATTAACCCGCAATTCAAGCTAATTGACAGCATGGCTGCCACCATGGTGCAGGGGATTTCAGACCGTTACTGGACTGAAAATACCGGGGTACGTACTGCCGATGATGGTATGAGCCGTTTCTGGGATGAGCAGGACAATGCGTCTGAACTGGATGATTTATTTGGTGAAGATACAACGGCCGTTCCAGATACGGAACTCAACAATCTGTAAATAGTCGCTACGAGGAGGACGCTTTATACTTAAAAGATTCAACAGGGACAACGACATGACACTTCATTTTTTCAGTAAGAAAATTATTTTTATTGCCGTGTTTATGTCGCTGGCGGCCTGTTTGCAGGTGTTTGCGGATCATTTTATTTATTGGCGTCCTGCTCTGTTACAAGAATTCTGGCGCTTGTGGACAGCGCATTGGGTGCATGTGGGCTGGGTGCATTATCTGCTGAATATTCTGGCCTTTGCCTGTTTGCCTTTTATTTTTCCGCGGGTCAAAACCTGGCATTTTTTCAGCCTGTTATTACTATTACCTCCGGCTATCAGTTTCAGTTTCTATGTCCTGTTTCCACATATTGAAGCCTATGCCGGCCTGTCTGGGGTGCTGCATGGAGCCTATATGGCGGTGGCAGTAGTGCATTTGCTTGATGCTCAAGAACGCCGGTTTGCTGCGCTGGTATTGCTGCTGATTCTGGCCAAACTGCTGTGGGAAAATACCTTTGGCAGTAAGGAAACGGCCGAGCTGATTGGCAGCCCGGTACTGGTCGAGGCGCATTTGCTGGGCGTGATCTGGGGTGCGGGATTGGCGATTGTCTATCTGATCTATACCTACAGCTTGAAAAAGTGATCCGGTTGACCATTTCTACCAAAAAGAAAATGAATATTGTCATTTTAAATGAATGTACTTTGATGCACATTCGAAAAGAATGACAACAAGATTTGAATAGCAGCAGGATGGCTGCTTGCTACAGGATGCGCGAAATACGGCCCTGTTGCCGTTTCCGAAAATAAAAAAACAGGAAAAAATATGTCAAATCAAGGACAACGCAGATCCGGACTGGATCTGCTCAGATATATATGGACAGAATGGATTTCTGCCTTTGTGATTCTGGTGCTGCTGCTGCTGACGCTGATCATTGGAACCGGTGAGATGATTCACGGCCAGCTGTTGCGTATGGGCGAACGTCTATACGGTGATCCTGCCACCGGTATGCAGTATTCATTCTTGCGCGCTGAACCAAGTGCCCCTGACTGTGACCGCAACCCGGATATTGACGGCCAGGTGCAGGCACAAATGAAAGCCAATGCGGCCGATGAATTTGCTGATATTTTTGGAACCCCGTCTGAATCGGATGTGCGTGCCTCAATTATGGCCGCGCAGCAGGTCTGTGAAGAAAAATATGTGTTTTATGATCAGGCTGTGCAGCATATGCAGGCGCATCCAAGTTTACGCACCTATCGCAGTGTAGAAACCACCTTCTTTGGCATCTTTAAATTTGGTACTGAAAACCGTGCCTTGCTGCTGGTGTTGATGGTGGTGTTTGCCGCGATTAGTGCCACTTTAAAAACCCATCATATTGGTTTGCGTGGGCCTGCCACACGAATTGATTATCGGATATATACCACCTGCATGACCGTGGCCAATGCCTTTCTGGCGTTCTCGGCCTATAGCCAGTATCGTTCGGTGCTGAATTCCGGGGTGCCGATGACCGGTGAAATGCAGATCATTTACTGGTTGTGGATGATCCTGTTCAGTGCGCTGACCCTCATCAGTTTATGGCAGTTTATTCGCCCGCCTGCACCAACGCGAGAAGGGGGCAGTCTAGGTCTGGCTTTCCTGAGTGTACCGCTGTATGCCTATATGGCCATTATTACCGGTATTGCCTTTACCTTCTTCATGGATTATCCAATGGGGCAGGGGATTTACCTGGGCCAGCTGGTGGAATTCTCCAGCATCTTCCTGAATCTGGCGCTGTTTATCTGGGTCGGTATGCTGCTGAAACAGACCCGTGTGGTGGATAAATTCCTGAACATCATGCGGCCATGGAATCTGGCACCCGAAACCCTGACCTGGTTAATCCTGATTGGTGCAGCATTACCGACAGCCTATACCGGTGCCTCGGGGATTTTCGTGATCGCGGCCGGTGCCATCATTTATAAAGAAGTCTGGAATGCTGGCGGGCGCCGTCAGTTTGCCCTGGCAGCAACGGCTTTATCTGGTTCGATGGGGGTAGTCTTACGTCCATGTCTGCTGATTGTGGTTGTTGCCTCTTTAAACAAGGAAGTCACCACCGATGTGCTGTACCACTATGGCGTGTATGTATTCCTGCTGACTACAACAATTTTCCTGGTGGTATCGCTGTTCTTTGCTGAAAGTAAGTTCCGGATTGCTTCACCAGCTGTGGCTGCACCACGATCTTTACGTGCCATGGGTGCGGTGGTGCCGTATGTGATTATTTTCGTGCTGATCTGGATGTTCTACAAATATGCGCTGGACACCAACCTGAACGAATTTACCGCGCCGGTGATGATGCCTGTGATTCTGCTGTTAATTGTCCTGTTTGATAAATTGCGGCATGAACCGGCGCCAATTCCACCAGTAGGTCATTGGGATGAAAGCCTGACAGCAAAATATACCGATTCATCGCAACCGGCGCTGGCGACCGCCAGTGCAGTCAGTGGTGTGGAATACCGCGATGGCGTACATACTGCAACTGAGGATACTGGCATGTCGGCGGATCATAGCGTGGCGGTGTCCGAGCCGGAGCGTGAGGTTGGCTTCTGGAAGTCGATGCACATTTCCATTAGTGAAACCGTGGGGCATATTGGTGCACTGGTGATTTTGATGGCCTTATCGGTCAGTGTCGGCGGCTTCCTGGAACGGATTGAAATCATGGAAGCTTTCCCGACCGATATCAGTAGTACCTTTATTGTGATTAGCCTGATTGTGCTGGTGATGGTACTGGTCGGCATGATTATGGACCCGTTTGGTGCGGTCATCCTGATTTCTGCCACGGTGGCACCGGTAGCCTACCAGTATGGGATTGAACCGGTACATTTCTGGATGATTACCCTGATTGGCTTTGAAATGGGCTATATCACCCCGCCGGTCGCGCTGAACCACTTGCTGGCGAGGCAGTCGATTGGCGATGAAGAAGTGGCGGCGGCAGATGCCGAAGTGCGCCACAAATCCTTCTACTATCGTTTTGAGCGCTGGATTCTGCCGATTCTGGTGATGCTGCCAGCGATGCTGATCATTGCCTATGTACCATACTTCTTTAAACTGTTTGGCTGGTATCAGTAAGCCAGCCGTTCAACCGTGATGATGACCATACCCTGATCTTTTGCGAAAGGTCAGGGTATTTTTATGGCGCCTGTGTAGGACTGGCTTTTTTAAACAGCGGGCTGCACAGTAAAATCGCAATTAAAATCAGGCCAAAGCCGAGCAGGCTAGACAGATCTGGCAATTCCTGCCAGAACAAAAAGCCCCAGATGCCGGCAAAAATAATCGCAATATAATTTACCGGCCCAATCTGACCGGCAGGTGCCAGACTATAGGCCCGCGACATAAAAATCTGGCTGATATTGGCCAGCACCCCGGCACTGATCAGCAGGCCCAGTTCACTCCATTGATAGCTTCGCCATAGCCAGAACATTGGAATGACTGAAATCAGGGTGCCAATCAGGCAGAAATAAAACACAATCCGTTCTGGTGGTTCGGTTTGCGTCAGGGCGCGCACAGTGACAAAGGCCATTGCGGCCAGAAAACTGGCGCCCAGACCAATGATCGACAGATGATTGAACAGGCCGGCATCTGGTTTGGCCACACAGAGTACGCCCATTAGACCAAACAGGGCGGCGATCAGCATGGCTGCACTGACTTTTTCTTTCAGGAATAACCAGGCAATGAGCGGAATAAAGATCGGGGAAGAATAGGTAAACACCATCGCATTGGACAGTTTAAGCTGGGCAATGGCATAGAAAAAGCCATACATCGCCAGCAGACCGACCACACTACGCCAGGTATGCATCCACAGACGCCGGGTTTTAAAAAAGCCGAGGCCTTTATTGAACAGCAGCGGCAGAAAAATAAACAGGCCAATAAAATTACGGAAGAACACAATAGTGGCATTGTCGACCGTATGCGAGGCGTAGCGGATACACACGCCCATGAGCGAAAACAGAAAAGCAGAGAGGGTGAGTAAGCCAATGGCTTTGATCAGATCATGCTGAGGCGTGGAAGCAGTCATCATCAACCCGGGCGAGGAATAAGGATGTATTCTAGCCGATTTAACGCAGACTGCCGGTCATAATTATTGCTGTTTGAGCTGGGCTTCGAGCAGCTGAATCTGTTCTTCTTTCAGGCGAATCAGTTCATCAGCATCGGCGTGCTGGGCATTGAGCAGTGCGGCCTGATCATCTAGCTGTGCCTGCAGGTCTTCTAGTTTGGCCATTTCTTCTTTGGCCAGGGTCGCGTTGGTAGCAACCGGCTGTTTCAGAATATCTTCACTCACCAGTTGCTGTGGCACTTCTTCCAGCTGCACCGCTGGTTCTGCTTTGGCTTTGGCAGCCGGTGCGGCCGGCTGACTTAGCAGCTGGGCTTCAGGTGTTACCTCTGCGCTCTGGTTTTGGCTCATCCATTGATAAGACAGCACCACAAGTACGATTACGATCAGGCCCCCAATAATGGCCCATAATAGTTTTGAGCTATTTCTCTGATCAAGCGTCATGAATAAATGAACCTTAATTTTTTTACTTAGGATGACGTGGTTTAAATTGAATCACACCCACTTCATCAGGCGCTGCCGGTGGCTGAGGTTCATCGACATGGGTTGGGCGATTTTCGCTATAGCCACAGTCGATACATTCAATCCATTCATCATCACCTGAGGTCAGCATGACCACCCGATCCATAGCCTGGCATTTTGGACATTTTGCGCCTGCAATGAAACGACGTTTGATGGTCATCATACTGATCCTGTGTTCAAATTAAGGCCCTAGTTTAAGCGTTTTTAATTGGCTTCGTCCAACCTTGATGACGCAATAATGCATCTATTTTTGGCTCGCGTCCGCGGAAATTGATAAACGCGTCAAGTGCTGAATCTTTTCCGCCAACTGCTAGAATAAACTGCCTGAACTGCTTTCCGGTGTCGGTGTTAAATACCCCTTCATTTTCGAAGCGATCGAAGGCATCGCTGGCCAAAACTTCGGCCCATTTATAGGAATAATAACCGGCCGCATAGCCCCCCGCGAAGATGTGGCTGAAGCTATGCTGGAAGCGGTTGTAATCGGTGGTTGGCACCACTGCATATTTGTGCCGGATTTCATTCAGCACATCCTGAATCTGGCTGGCGGTCAAGGCCGGAGTCATGCAGTGAATATTCAGGTCAAACAGGGCAAATTCCAACTGACGCAGGGTCTGCATGCCGGACTGGAAGAAGCGGGCATTGAGTAGTGCCTGCAGTAAATCATCCGGCAGGGTGGCCTGTGTGTCGATATGCTGACTGAGTACATCCAGGCTTTCTTTGTCCCAAGCCCAGAATTCCATAAACTGGCTTGGCAGTTCCACCGCATCCCAGGCTACGCCGTGAGTGCCGGCCACCGCAATGTTGTCGACTTCCGTCAGCATATGATGCAGGCCATGCCCAAATTCATGGAATAAGGTCAGTACTTCATCATGGGTCAGTAAGGCCGGCTGATCCCCCACGGGCGGGGTGAAGTTACAGACCATATAGCAAATTGGCTGTTGCAGGCCCTGGCTTTGCTGCATGCGCGAACGGAAACCGCTCATCCAGGCGCCGCCGCGTTTGCCCTGACGGGCATACAGGTCAAAATAGAAACCGCCAATTACCTGACCCTGATCTTGCAGTTCAAAATAACGGGCGTCTGGATGCCAGACCGGTGCTTCACGCTCGATAATATCGACATCGTATAGACGCTTGACGATGCTAAATAAGCCATCAACCACTTTTGGCGCCGGGAAATACGGTTTCAGTGCTTCCTGAGACAGATTGAACTGGGCCAGTTTCAGCTTTTCTGAATAGAAACTGGTATCCCAGGGTTGCAGCTGCTGAATGCCATCTGCTGCGGCAATGGCTTTCAGTTCGGCAATCTCCTGTTCAGCCGGCTGACGGGCATGTTCGGCCAGCTCAACCAGGAACTGCTCAACTGCTTCGACACTTGGTGCCATTTTGCTGGCTAATGACAGTTCGGCATAGTTGTTAAAGCCGAGCAGCTGGGCCATTTCCTGACGCAGGCTTAAAATTTCTTCCATCACCGCGGTATTGTCAAAGGCCTGATCGGCCGACTGGTCAGAAGCACGGGTGGTATAAGCCTTATATAACTCTTCACGCAGGCTGCGATCTTCAGCATAGGTCATAATGGCCAGATAGGACGGGAAATCCAGCGTCGCAACCGGCTGCTCCAGCTCACGTTGCTGGCCATACTGCTTGAGTAATTCCACACTGCTGGCAGGCAGGCCGGCCAGTTGCGCTTCTGTGAGCGGTTTAAAGTAAGCCTGTGTTGCATCCAGTACATGGTTGGAAAAGTCAGAGGACAGCTGCGACAGGCGCGCTGAAATTTCCGCATAGCGTTTTTTCGCTTCACCTTCCAAGGCCACACCTGACAATTTAAAGTCACGCAGCGCCAGTTTAATTGCGCTTTGTTGCGCTGCGGGTAAGTCATTAAACGTCACTGCATCATGAGCCTGCTGATAGGTCTGATACAGCACCGTGTGCTGACCGAGCTGGGTATAGTATTCGCTCAGGCCAGGTAACAGTGCCTGATAGACTTCACGGGTTTCGGCATTGTTCATCACCGCATTCAGGTGCGAGAGTACGCCCCAGCTTTCGCTCATCTGGTTTTCCAGATGATCGACCTGCGCCAGAACCTGCAACTGTGCATCGCTACTGGCCGGAATGTCTTGGAGTTGCTGTAAAAAGGCCTGCCCTTGGGTGATGGTCTGTTCAACCTGTTGTTTTAATTGGGGCAGCGTAATCTGGTCAAACTGGGGTACTGGCAGGGTTACCTGTTCTAATGTCATTTCTTTTTCCATGTTGAAGTCCTGTCTTAGCAATAGATGTAGGGCCTCCAGCGTGGGAAATCAAGCGGTGTGTACAGAATTGCTCAACTTCATACAAAAAAGAGCGCCGTGGCGCTCTGTTTCTGATCGGGCTGCTTAGTCCAGCTTGGACTTGGCATTGGACTTTTTCTTTTTCACTTTGGCTTTTTTCTTGACCTTGTCTTTGCTTTCAGCCTTGGCGGTGACTTTTTTCGCCGGCTTTTTGCCATAAGAACTCGGCTTGGATTTGGCCTTTTTCTTCTTCAACGGCTGTTCGCCATCTTCACTCACGGCAAGCTTGACTGGACGATCATGAAAGATTTCTTCGGTGGCTTCAGCACGCGGCGCGGCTTTGGCCACGCGTGGTGCACGGCTGCGGATCGCACGACCGGCATGGGTCAATTGTTTGACCAGCTCGAAATCAATCTTGCGTTCTTCCAGGTTGACTCCGGCCACCTTGACTTTGACTTCATCGCCCAGACTAAAGGTCTGACCGCGTGACTGACCGACCAGTGACTGGCTGGCCTGATCAAACATAAAGAAGTCATCGCCCAGCTGGCTGACGTGAATCATGCCATCGACATACAGATCTTTCAGCGTGACAAACAGACCAAATTCGGTCACGGCAGAAATCACCCCGACAAATTCTTCGCCTAAATGCTGCTGCATATAATGACATTTCAGCCACATGGTCACAGAGCGGGAAGCTTCATCGGCACGACGTTCGGTTTGCGAGAAATGCTCACCGGCATCATCCAGCGCGGCACCCGAAATCGGATATGGTTTCTGGGCCAGATGCGCTTTAATGGCACGGTGCAAGAGTAGATCCGGATAACGGCGAATTGGCGAGGTGAAGTGAGTATAGGCTTCATAGGCCAGACCATAGTGGCCGGCATTGGCCGCGCCGTAATAGGCCTGCATCATCGAGCGTAATAGCACCGCATGAATACTTGGCGCATCAATGCGGTCTTTGGTGGCATCAATCACGGCCTGATAATCGGCCTGGGTTGGCTGTTCCGGGAAATTCAATCCCAGCAGTTTTACAAATTCACGAACTTTCTGAATCCGTGAAAATTCAGGTGGCTCATGCACACGGTACAGCATCGGAATATCATTTTTGAGCGCAAATTCTGCCGCCGCCACGTTGGCCAGCAACATGCACTCTTCAATCAGTTTATGCGCATCATTACGGGTTCGCGGCAGGATTTCCTGAATCCCGCCGAGTTCGTCGAAGGTCATATAGGTTTCGACGGTTTCAAATTCCATGGCATGACGCTGGGAACGTAAACCTTTAAGTACCTGATACAGCTGGAACAGGGTATTCAGCGATTTGCGTACATCCCGGTCTTCCGGAATGGCAGCGCTGTCACCATCAAAATATTGCGCCACCTGGGTATAGGTCAGACGGGCTTTGGAATGCATTACCGCGGGATAGAATTCGAATTTGGTTACCCGGCCGGCACGGGACAGGTTCAGGTCACAGACCATACACAGACGATCTACCTGCGGATTCAGCGAACATAAGCCATTCGATAAGGCTTCTGGCAACATCGGCAAGACAAAATGCGGGAAATAGACCGAAGTGCCGCGTTCCTGGGCTTCATCATCCAGTGGTTTGCCCGTGCGGACATAGTGGCTGACATCAGCAATCGCGACCACTACGCGGTAACCACCCCCTGGACGTTTTTCTGCATACACCGCATCATCAAAGTCGCGGGCATCTTCACCATCAATGGTGACCAGAGCTAAATCACGTAAATCGACCCGGCCCTCACGGTCTTTGGCTGACGGTTCTTTAAAACTGTCGGCATCTTTTAAGACATTGTCCGGAAATTCATACGGCAAACCAAACTCTAAAATGGTTTGGGGAATGATGATTTCGGTGTCGGCTTTATCGGCCATCGACTGCACCACATGGCCGGTGGCAAATTCTTCACGGCTTGGATAGTCATCAATGGCAACGCGAACTGAATCGCCCAGATTCAGTTTGGCGTGTTCAACCAGCTCTTTTTCTAAAGTCACCGGCTGATGGCTGTTCGGATTGCCCGGCTGAATAAAATATTCACCGTCATACATCGACAGTTTGCCAATGATCTGTTTCACACGGCGCTGCTGGACTTCGGTAATAAAGCCCCAGGCTTTGCCTTTGCGATCGACCGAGGTCTGGCGCACTTTAACGCGGTCGCCATTAAACACCAGACGCAATTCACGCTCGGGTAGCAGGATGTCATTTTGTCCGTCAATATGGGCAGAACCGAGACCCTTGCTATTAATGTAGACCGTGGCTTCATGGGTAGGCTGCTCGGCGGCAAGCTGGAACTTGAATCCGTCTTTCATGAGCTGGCCATCACGCACCATGGCAATTAAGCGGTGGCTCAGGGCATCAATACTTTTCTGATCGGCAATTTCAAAATATTCAACCAAGTCGGCATGCGACTGGGCCTGTTGCAGTTTTTCAATACTTTCAAGAATCAGTGTGCGACTTGGAATCGGATTATCGTAACGTTCGGCTTCAGCTTTTGCTTCAGGATCGACCCAGTTTTTCATCATGTCTTTGGCTTCAAGTCAGAAGATAGGTTTAGCATAAGTCATGCAGCGTCAGACTGCACGTAAATGATTGCAATAATGTGTTTTAAGTCTTTATTTTAAGATGATTGCGAGTAGATAAAATCACATTCCCCATAAATTTGCAGAAAATGCCAGGCTAGAAGCAATAAATTGTTTAAAAAATATTTAATTGAGCAAAAAACTGCAAAAAATAGAGTGACTGCGCTTGCAGTGCTACAGTTAAATTTGTATTATGGCGGCACGTTACGGTGAGATGGGTGAGTGGCTGAAACCACGTCCCTGCTAAGGACGCATACGGGCAACTGTATCGAGGGTTCGAATCCCTCTCTCACCGCCACTTTACTTATGTCGCGCTCATAGCTCAGCTGGATAGAGCACTTGGCTACGAACTAAGGGGTCGGGAGTTCGAATCTCTCTGAGCGCACCAATAAGTAAACTGGGAAATAACGTAGTCTAATATAGACGACACAAGTGACGCGCTCATAGCTCAGCTGGATAGAGCACTTGGCTACGAACTAAGGGGTCGGGAGTTCGAATCTCTCTGAGCGCACCAACTTGAACAATTAACCGCACATGTTGCGGTTTTTTTGTGCCTGCAATTTGGCTACTCAGCTGCATCAGCCGGCTTCCTTATTTGTTACAATTTCAACTGCAATTTAAAACCTGTATAAAATCAGCGTACAAATACATGATTTGTCCAATATCTATCCATTTGGTTGCATTTTTATGAAATAAGACTTAACAAATACCGAAAAGCCCGTATAATGCACCCCATCAAGACGTTGCGCTCATAGCTCAGCTGGATAGAGCACTTGGCTACGAACTAAGGGGTCGGGAGTTCGAATCTCTCTGAGCGCACCAATCTTGATAAAGAATTCTGAAAAAACCGCACATGTTGCGGTTTTTTTGTGTCTATAATTTACTAAAACATTCCCGCATTATTTGATCTTCTGTTGAATCTTTAAGGTCAGCACGGTATTGCCACCCAATGCCGGCAGCAGCTCGTGATACGGCATACTGCGCATGGCGCGTAATAAAAACGGTGCCTGCGCATCAATGTTCATGGCGCTGGTCACATTCAGTAAACTGCCCTCGGCTTGCGGCAAAATCTGCATGTCGCCTTGCACATAGCGTAAATCTCCACCCACCGCCTGAAACTGCTGCTCCAGAGCGCCTTGTGCCTGAAAACGCAGTTTAAAATCAAACGGAATCTGAATCACGCCCAGTCCGACCGAAATTTTATAGTCGGCATCCAGCTGCCGGGCAGAGGGCTGCTGAATATGAACTTTTTTAATTTGCCGTGGAAACAGGTGCTGGTAGGCCTGCGGTTCAAGCCAGGGTTTTAGCTTGCTGGCCGGCTGGGCATAGTACTGATAGCTGCTGCTAAAACGCATGATTTCCTGCTTTGCACCATAGGACACCTGATAGGCCGGTAAAATAAAGGATACGGGTTCTTGTGATTTCTGGCTGATCTGCCGGATTTTGTTCATCTGGCTGACACTTAATTCAGGGGCTGGTACGTCGCCGGCGGGTAAGGCTCGGGGTGTTGTGCTTTTAAATTTACGTTGCAGTGCTTCCAGAATAAAGGCATTGGTGCCGGCCGGCAGGCCCAGTTTGGCATCGGGCAGGGCATTCAGGATGGTACGAAATAAAAAGCCTTTGGGCTGCGCCAAATCTCCCCAGTGCGTGACCGTGACCAGCGTCTGATGGGCCGACAAGGCAAACCATTCTATTTTTCCGGCGCCATACGGAATGGGTGCGTCAATCACCAGGGTTTCAATACTGTTGTCGGTGCGCTGATGTTGCAGGATCACATCGTCTTTAAAGTTCAGCACCGGAATGGGCGTGGGAATATGAATCCGGTATTTGACCTGACTGATGTGCTGGCGCTGCTCCAGCATCTTGGCGCTTTTTAAGGTCGGAAACAGCTGGGCATAGCCTGAATAATCACTGAGCAGCGCCGCAACTTTGTGACTGGGCACTGGCAGCACCACCGCAGCACTATAAAATTTACCCCGTTTTGTGGATGCGAAAGTTGGCAGCTGAATCGGTTGCGCGGCATGCGCATAAATCAGAATTCCATCTCCGGTCAGCGCGGCCAGCTGCTCGGCACTGCTGCCATAGCCTTGTAAACTGCCTGGCATTTTTCCTGTCCAGCGAACTAAACTGGCCCAGGCAGAAACCGGCAGCAGCAGACTGCAAAGCAGGGCGATCAATCGGGTGTGCGTCTGTGGCATAAAACATCCTGTTTTTGCTGTGGAGGTGAGCGAATCATCCCGTTTTGAATAGGGTTATTTTTTGAATGGTGGTTGCAGCATCATCATGACAGCACTGGCGAGAAAAAGAATAAGGAAATCACCTATTCTGGTGTAATATTTAGCGTAATTTAACTGATTTGATGATGAGCCGATGTCGGAACTCAAGCCTGCCTTGTCGCTACGTTATTTTTTAAATCTGGAAGAATCTCAGGATGGCTTTGCTCTGGCCACCTTTGGTAAAAAACAGTTTACCCGTTTTATTACCCCGTTAATCAGTGTCGGGATTATTGCCTGGGGCATTTATTTGGGCCTCGATGGTGTAGGTCGTTACTATCTGGCGCTGGGGGTATTTTTTCTGGTGCTACAGATGCTGATGCGCTACTGGTTCCTGCCGATGATGTTTAAGCGTCAGTTTGTCAAATACCAGTTTGGAAAAAGCGAACAGGGCATTGCGCTGTATCAGGATTATGCCGAGATTTCTGCCAATGGCCGTGACAAAGTGGTGCATTATAACGAAGTGCAGAATTTTGCTTCAGGCAAGCTGACCTATATGATTGAGCTGAAAAACCGCATGGTGATTATTGTGCCAAAACGCGTGTTTGAAAGCACAGCCGATCAGACCCTGTTTGAAAATACCTTTAAAAAATAAGCCTGTTAAAACCATCACATCATAAGAGGGAAGATCATGAATACACGTCCATCGAAAATTGTCTGTGTGGGTCGCAGTTATGCGGATCATGCCAAAGAACTGGGCAATGCGGTTCCTGATCGTCCGGTGCTGTTTATCAAACCGCCGAGCAGCCTGCGTCCGTTATCTGCCGGGATTGCCTGGAATCCGGCCTGGGGCAGCTGTCATTATGAATGTGAACTCAGCCTGCGTATTGACCAGCCCTTAAAGGCAGAAACCGATCCGCAAAAAGCCTTGCAGGCCGTGGGGGCGGTGACTTTGGGGCTGGACCTCACTTTGCGTGACTTGCAGGATGAACTGAAACAGAAAGGCCATCCATGGGAACGAGCCAAAGCCTTTGATGGGGCTTGTGTACTGGCAGACTGGGTCGATGTTGCAGAAATTAATGACTGGAAAGATGTGCACTATACGCTGCATATTAATGACGAACTGCGTCAGCAGGGGCATACCGCGCTGCTGATTTTTGAAATTGGTGCGCTACTGGCTGAAATTAGCCACAGTTTTAGTTTGGAGCCGGGCGATGTGGTAATGACCGGTACTCCGGCCGGGGTGGGTGCCTTAAAGGCCAATGACCAGTTAAGTATGCGTTTGCAGGGCAAAACCCGGGAATTTGTCTGGAGCACTTTTGTTCAGGCTTAACCGCCTCCCCAGACGACGAGGACTGCAATTGCAGTCCTTTTTTATGGCGCTTTTCGAGCCTTCCTGGTTTCAGTCTTTGAGTAAATCCTGAAACTTGCTATGCAGCTTCATCAGTTTGGGTGGAATTACAAAGTTGCAATAGCCTTGCGTCGGGTTATTGGCAAAGAAGTTCTGATGATAGGCCTCTGCCGGATAAAAACGCGGTGCAGCGGTCACTTCGGTGACCACAGCAATGCCCTCGGCTTTGAGCTGCTGGATCATCTGTTCGGCCTGTTGCTGCTGCTCCGGATTTAAATAATAAATCACCGAACGATACTGGCTGCCGACATCATTGCCCTGACGGTTAAGCGTGGTCGGGTCATGGGTGGCAAAGAACACATTTAACAGCTGGGTATAGCTGATTTGACTGTCATCGAAATCAATCAGAATGACTTCAGCATGGCCGGTATCACCATTGCACACCGCTTCATAATTTGGATTGTCCATCTGGCCGCCGGCATAGCCACTCACCACTTTGGCCACACCGCGCAGTTGGAGAAATACCGCTTCGGTACACCAGAAACATCCACCACCAAAAATTGCCTGTTGCATAGAGTCAGCCTTCTGTTTTCAATCGTTCATAAAAAAGGTCTGCAAAGGTGCAGGCCGGTGCAGTATTAACGCGGTTGTACGGCACTTTCCAGCTGAATCAGCAAATTGCCATAACGATCCAGCAGTTTCAGGGTTTTACCAAAGACCTGATAATGGGTCACTTTGGCCAGTGCTTCATTGAATTTCTGATCAATGCCATTGCTGTTGAGGCAGGCCATACGGGTGCCAGCCATTTGGCTTAGCGTTAGCGTGTCACGGCCGGCGCTGTAGCTGCCCATAATCCGGTTACAGCCATCGGCACCGCTAACGCGTTGGGTGGCGCTATCAAATTGCAGGCTTGGAATATTGTGGGCAGTCGGTTCGGTGCGAACCGCGGTATTGCCAATCTGGGTCACAATCCAAGTGCGGTTTTGCAGCTGGACAAGATTGGCAGTTTCAACGGTAGCACCCGGGGTTGGTAAAGTTTCACAGCCGCTAAAAACTAGGGCTGAACCTAAAAGGGCAACGGCAGCAAGATGTTTAAGCATATGGATTTCTCTTTATTTTAAAGCTGATGGATGTATCTAAACCAATTTTAAATTTGATCGCCAGTTAAAATTGTATCATTGATTTGACGGAGCGCCAGGAGCGGATGGCGCGGGCAAACCCTGCCGGATTAGTGCTGAAAATTGTGCACTATCCAGCTGGCCCGGCTGTTCCACACGCGGATTGATATAAGCGCGCTGATACCAGCTTTCAATGCTCAAGCTCTGATCAAGCGCCTGTAAATCATACAAATAATTGGGTAAATAACCCGAAGCTAGCAGGCGATAATCGGTGGGCAAGGTCTGGTTGGATACTGCCTGCACCATGTCAAAGACCAGGGTGGTGCAGTTACTGGTCAGGGTGTTATACCATTTGGGCTGTTGTGCCAGTTCATCGGCTTTGGCCAGATATTCTAGAAACAGGGCTTTTTGCATGTCCCGTGGCATCTTCAGCGGGAAAAAATAGACCTGTTCGCCGCGAATATTACTGCGGGTATAGATAATATCTTTTTCATCCGCTGCCACCAGACTCAGTTCATATTTGCGGAAGAATCCGCCCAGCGAAGAAAATTCTTCATGGCGTTCTTTGCGGATTTCAATCGAAAAAGTCAGCGGTGCGGCATTGGCAAAATCGAAACTGACCAGGGTGTGGGCAATTTGTGGTCCCATCCAGTAGGAAGTGATGATGTTGACGCCCCGAATCTGGTTCAGGTCATAATGGCGACTTTCCCAGCGCTGCTCGTAGGAACCATCGCTGTGCCAGTTAAAGTTACGCACATTGTGCAGAATGACCTGATCGCCGTGACGCTCGGAATGTAACAGCTGCGCCACTTCGGGATTCCAGTCGCGGTCCTGGCGAGGTGGCAGGCCAAAATACCAGAGCTGGCTGCACAGAAATACCAGCAGATAAATCAGCACATCCAGTTTACGGCTAATCAGATGCCGGCTGATATAGATGCCCAGAATGCTCATGGCAAAGGCAATCCACAGGCCAATCAGGATCCGGCTAAACAGCAGTCCAAACGGCTGCTGAAACCACAGGATCAGCACCAGCCAGATCGAGCTGCCAATTACAAACAGGCTAAACAGGCCATGCAAACTGCCTTGAATCAAACGCTGTGCCAGTTCGGGCTGTTGGGGTGTCTGCATGCTGATGAATTCATTCAGAAAAATAAGCTTTATTTTCGGTAGCTGGCAAACTCAAATGCAATGCCAGTTTTGTCATCCAAATGTTGCTCGGCACTGACTTTCTGGAACGCTGCCGGAATTTCCGGATAATGTGCATCGCCCTGCACATCCAGCTCGACATGGGTCAGTTCCAGACGGTCGGCAATATCCATGGTCTGTTTAAAGATTTCACCACCGCCAATAATAAAAATACTGTCCGGCTTTTCTGAAGCCTGCACATCAGCCACGGCCTGAGTTAAAGCTTCTTCAATTGAATAGGCGACTTTGGTGCCCTCAAAGGCCCAATTTGGATCTCGGGTAATCACCCAATTGACACGTTTCGGTAAGGCACGACCCATTGATTCCAGGGTTTTACGGCCCATCACTACCACGCCGCCCTGGGTAATTTCCTTAAAATGTTTTAAGTCGGCAGAAATATGCCATGGCAAATCATTGGCTTTTCCAATACAGCGCTGCTGATCCATGGCCACCACGTGTACAACTTCTAAACCTTGAAATGCCATGCTGTTTCATCCATATCTCATGCGAAAAATTAACCCTATTAAAATGTAAAATCCCCCTCGATGAAAGGGGGATGGGGCATTTGTCCGGAATTAATTGGCTTTAAACCGCTACCGGGGCCTTAATTGCCGGATGTGACTCATAACCGACAATTTCAATATCTTCAAATTTAAACGCGAACAGATCTTTGACGTCCGGGTTCAGTTTCAGCTGGCACAGCCCCAGCGGTTCACGACTGAGTTGCAGTTGTGCCTGTTCAAAATGGTTGGCATATAAATGGGTATCGCCGCCGGTCCAGACAAAATCACCAACCTCTAGATCACATACCTGGGCAATCATATGGGTCAGCAGCGCATAGCTAGCAATATTGAATGGTACACCCAGGAAGACATCGGCACTACGCTGATACAGCTGGCAAGAGAGTTTGCCGTTATGAACAAAAAACTGGAACAGGGTATGACAAGGTGGTAATGCCACCTGACCGGCTTCCTGCGGATTCCAGCCCGATACAATTAAACGGCGTGAATTCGGGTTGGTTTTAATCTCATTGATTAGCCAGGAAATCTGGTCAAAACCATCCTGATTATAGCCGTTATCGGCATTTTTGCTGGCGCCAAAGTTACGCCACTGATGGCCATATACCGGACCAAGCTCGCCTTCAGGACGGCCGAAACGCGCGGTCTGTTCTGCCGTTGACCATTCATCCCAAATCGTAACTTTGTTGTCCTGCAGATACTGAACGTTGGTATCACCTTTCAGGAACCATAACAGTTCAATCACAATTGAACGGAAATGCACTTTTTTGGTGGTTAACAGCGGAAAACCCTGAGACAGATCAAAGCGCATCTGATGACCGAATACAGAACGGGTTCCCGTGCCGGTACGGTCGCCTTTGTCGCCGCCGTGGTCAAGGATATGTTGTAACAGGTCAAGATATTGGCGCATGAAATTCTCTCAATCAAATAGTGATGTGGCTCCTGTGTCGACCTTCATTGCAGCGCAAAAGGCTGGCTGTGTTGAAGATCTTGGCTTTAAATGAGCACATAAAAGTGCAGCCATCATAACATTGATGCCGGGCCGAGATGAATATTCATCATCATTAAAAAAAGGCATCTTAAAAAAGATGCCTCAGCAAAATAGTGGCAGCTTATGCGGTTGGCCGGCCGGTGTGCGGGGTGTAAATCAGATCACTCAGGTCATAACCCAGACTTTTGGCCTGCGCCAGATATTCATTTTGTGTGGCTTCATCCAGCTGTGGATGACGATGCAGCAACCATAAGTATTTGCGGCTCGGGTCACCGACCAGTGCGGTCTGATACTCCGGATCAAGTTTTAAAATCCAGTAATCACCTTTGGTAAACGGAATCCAGCGCAGGCCTTCTGGCAAGAAGCTGACTTCCAGCTTGCCATGTTCAGCATCGACCGGGGTGGCTTCACCAATCGATTCATCTAGTTGACCCTGACCATCCAGACGGCGGTTTTGCACACGCACTTTGCTATCTTCATTCAGGCTGTAGGTGGCGGAAATATCGGTACTGTCTTCGGGTTCATGGCGCATTGGCAAACGGGCAATTTCGTACCAGGTGCCCAAATAACGTTGCAGGTTAAAACCGGAAATGGTGTTCAGTTCTGAATTCATAAACAACTTCCTGAATTATTTTCATAAAGACTGCAGTTATTCTAAGCAGGCTGAACGGGATTCGGGTTATTGTTGTTAGCGCTCCTGTTTCGGCATGTATGCAGTGTAAATTCAGCCCGGTTTTCTGTGCAGCAACTGCTACACAGGTTATTAAAATGCAAAAAATTGGACAGGAAAATAAAGTTTAGGAGTCAAACCGTTTGGCACGTTGCTGGTAGATCGACACCATAAACAGTCCTACCAAGATAAAGCCGAGTGCTTGCAAGGCCATGGCCCAAAGTTGCATTTTCGGTAGAAACAACAGCAATACGGCCAGCAGGAGCAGCGGTGCCAGATTCAATCCCCCGTACATCAGTCTGCGCTGATGTTCTGGCCAGGAACGACGATTGCTCCATTGATACAGCAGATGTAAGCCCATGCCCAGAATCAGACTGAGGATGACCCAAAACGGTGGCAGCTGTGCCTGCGTCGAGGCCAGATAAATCAGCAGACAGGTACCAATACAGATCATCAGTTTGAGCTGACGATGACAACGCGCGGAATACCAGAAACTGAGCATTTATGCCTGATCCTGATGTTGATGCAGCAATGACAGTGGCGAGAACAGACAAATTGCCAGAGCCATAAAGCCAAGTCCTTGTGCGCCCGGTAATAAAATTTCACCCTGTTGCATATTCATGAAAATTAGTGCCAACAGCAGGGCAATCGGAATCCAGGTCAGCAGGCGATACAGTAAACCGGTGGGACGTTGTGCCGCAAAATGAATTTTGCAGTAACGGCAAATCAGAAAAATAATACCGGTGCCCATAAACATCAGGATGGCATCATAGGCCAGCGGTTGCATCCAGTATAAAACGCCGGTGACCACTGCAATCAGAATAAACAGCATGAGTTTTTGCAGTACGGATACGTTGGGATTAAACCAGAATTCGAGCATAGCCCACCAGATGAATTGTGCAAGGGTGCATGCACTTTAGCAAAAATGGCATAAAAAAAGCGAGGCCAATGCCTCGCTCCGGTTTAACTATTTTTCTGTGGGCCCCAGTCATAGATTTTTTTCTGGTAGGCGTACCACATCATCCAGAGACCGACCAGAATCATTGGCAGACTCAGGAATTGGCCTTTACTCATCCAGGCAATAAATAGCTGACCATTGTCCGGTTCGCGGAAGAATTCCACCACAAAACGCGCCAGACCATAACCAATCAGGAACAGTGCCGAAACTGCCATACGTGGACGCGGTTTGGAACTGAACCACCACAGCAGAATAAATAACAGCAGCCCTTCAAACAGCGCCTGATACAACTGTGATGGATGACGTACCAGCTGTAGTGGATCGGTCGGGAAAATCATGCCCAGTGCAAAGTTTGGATCAGTGACCGGACGGCCATATAACTCGCCACCAATAAAGTTGCCGATGCGTCCAAACATCAGCCCGGTCGGGACACAAGGTGCAATAAAGTCCAGGGTTTGGAACCAGGTCATCTGGTATTTTTTGCACCAGAACAGCATGGCCAGCATGACCCCCAGGAAACCACCGTGGAAACTCATGCCCCCGGTCCAGACTTGAAACAGCCACACCGGGTTAGCCAGAAACTGCTCAAAGCCATAAAAGAACACATAACCGACACGGCCGCCAATGACTACACCCAGCGCGCCGTAAAAGATCAGGTCCGAAACCATGTCCGGTGTCCAGCCACGCTGCTTGGCGCGATAAGTGGCCAGACCCCAGGCAAATAAAAAGGCCAATAAATACATCAGTCCATACCAGTGGACTTGTAAGGGACCCAGCGATATCGCCACCGGATCAATATTTGGATAGGTCAGCATTCCTGTTCCTTGTCATTCTGTTTTGCACAGATTTTAGCTGAATAAGATGAAAAATGTTGTACATTCAATGTGTAAAGATAGCGAGCAGGAAATTATGTGTATTGTGGCCTTTGCCTGGCAGGTTCTGGATGAGCTGCCTTTATGTTTAATTTCAAACCGTGATGAGTTTTATCAGCGTCCGACTGCGGCGTTGCATGCCTGGGAAAATAGCCCGATTTATGCCGGACAGGACTTGCAGTCGGGTGGCACCTGGATGGGCGTGACCGCCAGAGGCCGCTGGGCCATTGTTACCAATTTTCGTAATGGACAGGATCAGCACAATTATCCGACCTCACGCGGGCATCTGATTCAGGATTTTCTGGAATCTGAATTAAGTCCAATTCGCTTTGCGCAAGCCTTGGAGCCGCGCCAGTGCGATTATGCCGGCTTTAATTTATTTGTCGGCGACCGGGAACAGGCGGTGTATATGAGTAACCGAGGGGAGGCGCCGCAAGTGCTGGCCAAAGGGGTATATGTGGTGTCCAATGGCTTAATGGGCGAGCATTGGGAAAAAACCGGCCATTTGCGTAAACGCTTTACCCAAGAATTTTTACCGATGTTACAGCAAGTCCAGTTGCCAGAAGCAGATCTGCAGCATGCTGCCTGGAATATTTTGGAAGATGAACGCAAGGTGATTGCAGATTTATTGCCAGAAACCGGTATCTCTGTCGAGCTAGAAGAGTTATTGTCGTCGACCTTTATTCAGAGTCCGGCGTATGGTACACGCTGTTCCAATATTTTAAGATTAAATGCTCAGCAATGGCACTGGTTAGAGAAAAGCCAGCAGGGTGAAACCGCCGGGCAGATCGTGGAGCTGAATATTCCACTACAGAAATAAAAAATACCGGCATCAAGCCGGTATTTTTGTGAAAGAGAGGATTATCCTGCAATCGCTTTACCATCAGTACGAGTGATGACCACTGTTGCAGAACGAGGGCGTGCAGTTTTGTTATTGATATCCGTTTGAGTTGCTGGCCAATGGCTTGTTGGTGCATCAAAACGTGGTGAATCTTCGCCTGGGTGCTGAACGTTAATGAAGATTGCTTTGTAGTCAGGTGTCATGGTCACGCCGGTGATTTCACATTCTTTTGGTCCAACCAGGAAGCGACGCAGGTTTTCATCCGTTACTTGAGCACCTGCAATAGTGGCTTGGCCGTTTACTGTAGTTACAGACTGACCATCACCGACCTGACCAGGTAATGCAGCAAGCATCATACAGTTAGTGACATCAGTATATGCACCATCATCGGTTTGAATCCAAAGCACACCACGTGGATCAAACCACATACCATCCGGGCTCGAGAAGTCATTGGCATCGGTCAAGCCTGAAAGGTTGATGTTCGCATCCATTTGAGCTTCTGCACCAAACAGATAAATATCCCACTCAAACGTTGTTGCAGCAGTGCTTTCTTCTTTAAAGCGAATAATGTGGCCGTTGACGTTCCCTTTACCCCCTTCAGGGTCTGAATAGTTACGTGGGTTAGCTGCATTTACTGGTTGTTCCGGATTATTACCACGGTTAGAGTTGTTGGTTAAAGTTACATAAACTTCACCATTTTCAGGATTCACAGCAACCCATTCTGGACGGTCCATTTTAGTTGCACCGACAGAGTCTGCAGCAAGGCGAGCAAAAGTCAGGACATCTGCTTGAGAGCTAAATGGATAAAGGGTATTGTCTTGTGTCAAACCATTTTTACCAAATGCCAGTTCAATCCATTCGCCCTGACCTGAAGCATCAAATTTGGCAACATAGAATTTCCCTGTATTCATATACTTGTCGCCAGCAGCATAACCGCCGTTGACATCTTTAGGGTCCCACACTGCATCTGATACGAATTTATAGATGTATTCACCACGAGAGTCATCGCCCATATAGAAGGCAAACTGCTGTCCTTCAATTGCACGGCTTGCACGGCAATCTTCATGCGCAAAACGACCTAAAGCAGTACGTTTTACCGGGTTTGCACTATTATCAAATGGATCAATTTCAACAATCCAGCCAAAGGTATTTGGTGCATTACGATAGTCTTCAGTCGCAGATGCTTTGGTTACGTTAGCTGACCAGCGATCATACATATCTTGTGATTCAACACCAGCCTGAGCAGTTTCCCATGCATAACGTGAAGATTTATCTAAATAAACAATACGGCCTTGTTCGTCGAGTTCCGGCACTTTTTGTTTTTGTGCATCGAGAACATAAACAATGTTATTTTTCTCATCACGTTTAATTGAACCATCTGCATTTTTTTCAGTTTGATATGAAATATCTAAGCCTAAGCCATAACGTTTGAGTGCAGTTTTCTCTGCTTCGCTACGGTCTGCGTATTGGTCTGTGCCTGAACGTTGGAAATAACCAATAAAGTTTTCTTCGGCAGTTAAATAAGTGCCCCATGGTGTATAACCATTACCACAGTTATTTTGTGTACCACGTGTTTGGCGACCGGCAGGAGAGAACGCTGTACGCAGTAATGGAGAATTTGGATTGACCGCTGGACCTGCAAAATCCATTACTGTTGAAGCTGTAATACGACGGTTAAATGGTGATGATTTAACAATTTCTACCGCTTGAGTTTCGGTATTTTTCTTAATGTGTACCACAGAAACACCGTGAGCATTCACTTCGCGGATAACTTCATCTTCTGGACGACGGCCATTTACTTTGGTTGGACCTTCTGGGTGCAAGAAGGTTTGGTTAATATATTCATGGTTTAAAACCAGTAAGCCATGATCAGATGCGTTTGCATCATAGCGCCCCGTTTTGGTACTCAAGCCAAAATAACTCATACCATCGTGGCAGTCACCAGAACGGAACTGGAAACTTGGACCTAATGGAACATTTTTGTCTGCATTCCAATCGCTAAAAGCAGGGTGAATCGAGTCACCTAAAGCATATAATACAGTTGCCTGATAGCCTTCTGGAACGGTCACAATATCATTTAAGTTTTTATCAACAGCTGTGAAAGAAAGTGACTCCGGTTTGCTGTTTGGATCTTCCTGGTCAGCTGGTGGAGTAACACTGTTGTCATCATCGTCATCACTACATGCAGACAGTGAAGATGCTAAAGCTAAAGCAGCTGCACCACTTGCAGTTCTTTTAATTAAACTGCGGCGACTGATACGTTGTTCTAAAATGTCACGAAAGTGTGTATTGTCTGAAGTGTTGTTATCTAACTCTTGATCTTCATTGTAAGGCATATAGTCAGTCATTTTTTTTCCTAGCAAATTCGCTTGGTGGTTTAAAAGTTATATGTAAATTAGTGGCTAAACATGACGTCAAGGTTAAGCTTATATGTCAAACTGGTTAAATTCACCAAACCGTAAATGGTTGCCATAAAAAAAGAAGCAACAAGTGCTTCTTTTTTAAATTCATGAGCTTATATTATTTCCGGTTGACTCGACGCTTCTCAATCAGCTTGCCAGCAAATAAGCCCAATTCGAATAACATCCACATTGGAATGGCCAGCATAATCATCGACAGCGCATCCGGTGGGGTAACAAACATCGAAACAAAGAAACAGCCGACAATAATAAATCGACGTTTTTCGACCAGCTGCTGGGTACTAACCACACCAATTAAAATCAGCAATAGGGTAATAATCGGAATTTCAAAGGTAAATCCGAACACCAAAAATAGCTTCAAACAAAAAGTCAGATAACTATTAATATCGGTCATCGGGGCAACTGTTTCCGGTGACACACTGATGAAAAAGTGCAGAATTGACGGCAGTGCAATAAAGTAAGCAAATGAAATCCCAATATAGAACAGGGCAATACTGCTTATGAGCAATGGCAGCGCCAGACTTTTCTCTTTTTCATATAAGGCCGGTTTTACGAAAGCCCACAGCTGATAAATAATAAACGGCATCGCAATCATCAATGCCACAAAAAAATTTAGCTTAAACGGTGCCATAAAGGTGGCCGTGACATCGGTAGCAATCATGGTCGATGAGGTCGGCAACTGCGCACGCAGCGGCTCAGATAAAATCTGATAGGTGCGATTGGCAAAAGGCAATAAGCAGAAAAACAGTGCAATAACCAAACCCACAATTTTAAATAGATGCTTGCGCAGAATCACCAGATGTTTGGTGATCGGCATTTCTTCTAAAGCAGCTTGCTCGCCCACTGTCGCCGCTGGCAATTGAGAAGGAGAACTTTGACTCATACAGCCACCTTATAATCGGTAAATTGTGATGTGGTCGGAGGGATAGCTTCAGTCGCGGTTAGCGGTTGATGCTGAGGACGCAGCAACAGCGAAGGTTGCGGGGCAATAAAGGTATAACGCGTCGGCAAATTTTTATTATCCGTTGCAGCGGTCTGGTTCGGTTGTTCTTCCGCGAATATTTTTTGTTGTTTTAGCTCATGCATCTGAGACTGCATTTTTTGCTCAAGTTCCTGAATACGTGCCATTTCCTGTTGCATCTGTTCACGCAGTTCAGAAAGTCGAAGTTCCCGATCAATATCATTTTGCACATTGCTGATGGTACGTTTAATTTTGCCGTACCACTTTCCAACAAAACGTGCAGCTTCAGGCAGCTTTTCTGGACCCAGCACCAATAATGCAATGATGCCGAAAAACAGCAGTTCCGTCATTCCAATATTGAGCATAACAAAATTACCTGAAAAATTATTGTTTTACAGTCGTGTTAACATCAGATGATGTCGCTTGATGTTCAATGGTACGTGGCTCGTTTAGGGCCGCAGTGGTCGTTTCATCATCTTTAATTGATTTTTTAAAGTCTTTAACCGCACCGCCCACATCTTTACCCAGGTTTTTCAGTTTAGATGTACCAAACAGAAGAATCACCACAATTGCAAAAATCAGAACGTGCCAGATCGATAAACCAGCCATAATATTTACCTCTTTTTAATTCAAGACATATCTCAACAGGTCTAGATGACAGCGAGGTGACAGGAATATTGCGATTCAAAGACAACAGATGGGCTAAAAGCATGTTTTGCCATCAATTATGTTAGGATAATCCCCACTTTTTACCTTTCTGTGTACCCGCATGGTGCTGCTGCTTCCGTTAATTTCATTTCTGATTGGATACTTCGGGGTCGCGTATTTAAAGCCGTTGCGTCCAGTGCTGGCGATGTTACTGGCCCGGCTGTTTATTCCGTTACTGATTATCTACAACATGGTGTTTTATCAGGACGGCAGCTTGTGGCTGATTGGTTTTAGTCTGGTCAGTTCCATCCTTTTCTTTGCGTTCTTTTATGTCTTGCAAAAAGATAAACTGATCGCACTGTGCTTCAGTTATTTAAATGGGGCCTGGCTGGGTTTTCCCTTTGCCTTGGCCCTGTTTGGACCTGCGGCCAGCAGTATTATTGTGGCGCTGTATATTGGCGGATCTTTATTTGGCAATGTTTGTGCGGTGATGGCGGTGAGCCAGACCCGGCAAGAATTAAAGTTTATTGTTAAAAATGTACTGCTTTCACCACCGGTGGTTGCCCTGAGTCTGGCGGGGATTCTGTCTTTTTGGGATGTGAGCCAGTTTGAACATCAGACCTGGCTACAAGTGATTTACCAAAGCAATAAAGTACTGGTGACCTTTGCCGGCATGTGCGTGCTGGGGATGTGGCTGAGTAAAGTCCGGATTGGCTGGGCTGACTTAAAGCGCAGCCTGGGTTTACTGGTCGCACGTATTCCGCTGGCCTTGTTGCTATGTGCTGTGGCGTACTGGTGTTTACCCATTCCGCAGCAGACCTTGATATACGCCGTCATGCTGATGTTTTTCCTGCTGCCACCGGCTGCTAATATTGTGGCCCTAGAAACCCATTATCAGGGCACAGGTGATTCTGCCAAATATATTGCCTCAGGAACGATTGCCAGTGCGATTTTGATTGGCGTATATGGCGTGGTGATGCATGCGGTGGTGCAGGGTTTATAAATCAAAAAGTTCTCTCTCCCTTTGGGAGAGAGTTAGAGAGAGGGTATAAAAGTTTTTGAAAGTCCCTCTTTATTAAAGAGGGGGATTTACGGAAACCCTTTGTAGAAATCAGCAATATTTTAGCGTCAGAAGAAAGATGTATAGAAGAATCTCTCCCAGCCTCCCTTTTTCAAAGGGAGGAGTTTTAAAAGGATGTTACTTCTCCAAACTCGCTTTAAACAGCTGCATCGCCTGACCTCGATGGCTGATCTTATTTTTTTCTTCTTTGCTCATCTCTGCGCTGGAAATCCCCAGTTCCGGTAACCAGAACAGTGGATCATAACCAAAACCATTTTCACCACGTGGAGCATCCAGAATTTCACCTTGCCAGATGCCCTGGAAAATTTGTGGTAAAGGATCTTCGGCATGCTGCACCAGGGCCAGCACACAAACAAACATCCCTTCAATCGCTGTTCCATCTTTGCGTAAAGGCTGTAAGTCTGCCAGCAGTTTTTCATTATTGGCGGCATCATTGCCATGTGCGCCAGCATAACGGGCAGAGTAAATTCCCGGTGCGCCGCCTAGTGCTGGTACGCAAATCCCGGAATCATCAGCAATCGCAGGCTTGCCAGAAATTTTAGAGGCATGACGCGCTTTAATAATCGCATTTTCAACAAAGCTCAGACCATCTTCAATGGCATCTTCAATATTGAGCTGGCCTTGCGGGATGACATCAACCGGTAAATTCAGTTCTGCAAATAGTTTTTCAAATTCCGCAATTTTGCCTTTGTTATTGCTGGCCAGAACCAGGGTGCCTTGAGAGAGCCAAGCAGGTGCAGTCATCTCGAATTACTCATGATTGAAAACATGCGGGCTAGTTTAACCGAAAACCGCTAGACAGCAGGCATGAAAAAAGCACCCGAAGGTGCTAGTGTTTTTGAACCTGGCTTATTGTGCCTGAATCCATTTGTCGGCACGGTCACGCGCCTGACGAATCTGTTCTTGGGTCAGGTTGGCGGCCAAGGCCGTTTTTTTACCTTCAGATAAAGAAATCACTTTATTGTCGAGCATGCCATCACGGGTAGACAGCTCATACCACTGATAAGCGCCCATATAGTTTTTCTTTTTCTCTTCCATCATCGCCAGGTTAAAGCTGGCACGGTTATCACCGCGGCTGGCCGCTTTTTCAAAATACTGACGGGCCAGGACTTCATCTTTTTTGGTGCCAATGCCATCAGCCAGCATACGACCCACGTTCAATTGGGCTGAAGACAGTCCCTGATCGGCAGCGGCTTTATACCAGGCAAAAGCCTGACGTTCATCTTTAGCGACATCTTGGCCATGCAGATATTTGGTTGCTAGATAGAACTGCGCACCGGCCTGACCGGCTTTGGCGGCTTTAATCAGACCCTGAATGTCCATCACCGAATACTGGGCGGCCTGGCTCGACACCGAGCTGCCTGGCGCCACGTAATCTGCATGCGCCTGCAGGCTAAAAAGTCCAACCAGTAGCGTCGTGCTTAATAATAATTTTTTCATAGAGCGCTCACTCGATAAATTGCGACTTCACCAAACAGATTCGGGATATGTTTACTGAGTAAACTAACTTGTTGATCCCCATTCACAGCGAGTCGATTAATAATACGGATATTGTTTTCAGCACAGAGTGCTTCGAAATCACGGAAAGTACAGAGGTGGATGTTTGGGGTGTTGTACCACATATACGGCAAAGCTTCTGAAACCGGCATTTTTCCTTTCAGTGCCAGGAAAGAACGGGCCTTCCAGTGGGCAAAGTTCGGAAAGGTAATAATCGCCTGTTTTCCGACACGCACCATATCACGCAATAATACGTCAGGTGCATCTACAGCTTGCAAGGCTTGTGCCATGACCACATAGTCAAAAGACTGGTCGGCAAAGCGGCTTAAACCGAGATTTAAGTCTTGTTGGATGATATTTAACCCCCGACTGACGGCAATTGCAATCTTTTCTTGGTCAATTTCTAGGCCGTAAGCACGAATATTGTGCTTTTTACTCATGTGGGCCAGCAGTTCACCATCACCACAACCGAGGTCTAAAACGCGGGAACCGGGCTTAATCCACTTTTCGGCAAGTTGCTGATCAATACGCATTACACAGCCTCCTGCGGGGTTGCCTTGAGGTGTTCTGCACCTCCCAAAAATGCTCTTAAAGATTTGACATATAACGGAATCGGAAACAGGAAGGAGTCATGGCCCTGTTCGGCATCAATGTCTAAATAGCTGACCGGTTTATGGTTGCTAATCAGCGCATCGACAATTTCCTGCGAACGCGAAGGCGAGAAACGCCAGTCAGTGGTAAACGAAATCACCAGGAACTGACATTGGGTATGGGCCATGGCCTGTACCAGCGACTGTTCATATTCCCGCGACGGATCAAAATAATCCAGCGCCTTGGTCATAATTAAATAGGTGTTGGCATCAAAGTTACGGCTGAACTGTTCACCCTGATAGCGCAAATAGCTTTCCACCTGAAACTCGACATCGAAACCGTACATGAATTTGCCCAGTTTCAGGTCACGGCCAAATTTCTGCTTCATGGCTTCTTCAGACAGATAGGTGATGTGTCCGACCATCCGTGCCAGAATCAGGCCACGTTTTGGATAGCTGTCATGTTCCAGATAACGGCCATGATGAAAATCAGGATCTGAAAGAATCGACTGACGCGCGACTTCGTTAAAGGCAATATTCTGTGCCGAGAGTTTTGGCGCACTGGCAATAATCACACATTTTTCCAGACGGTCCGGATAATCAACCGACCATTGCAAGGCCTGCATGCCCCCCAAAGAACCGCCAATTACTGCATACCATTTTTGAATGCCTAAGCGGTCTGATAGCATGGCCTGGGTTTTGACCCAGTCACGCACCGTCACCAGCGGGAAATCTGGACCATAAGGGCGGTTTTCATTTTCCGGGTTGGGTGAGGTTGGACCGGTCGAACCATGACAGCCACCAATATTGTTCAGTGCCACCACAAAGAATTTAGAGGTATCAATGGCTTTGCCCGGACCAATACAGCTGTCCCACCAGCCAGACTTTTTATCATCTTCATGATGATAGCCCGCCGCATGATGATGCCCGGACAGGGCATGGCAGATTAAAATGGCATTGGATTTGTCGGCATTCAAGCTTCCGTAAGTTTCAACCATCAGTTCAAAACGTGGCAGAATGCGTCCACATTCCAGCTCTAACGGCTCTTCAAATTGAAACTGTTGTGGCGTTACGACACCCACAGAGTTAGCAGGGAAAGACACAGGAATAATTCGCCTTAGAATCTTTAGAATGAATAAATAAAAAGGATACCACTTGGGGTATCCTTTCTAAAGTACTTTATGTGCTTAAACGGCAGCAGCAACCAATTGTTCTTTGCTTAATACGCCCTGATCAATCAGACGGTTAGTGCTGGCAATAATGGCTTCAATGGATGAAGTCACAATGTTGTCATGCACCCCGGCACCAAAGGCAGATTTACCGGTACCTTTCACCTGCAACTCAACCAAGGCCAAGGCTTTGGCATTGGCACCCGAGCTGATGCCGCGTTCTTCATAGTTCAAGACATCAATTGGTAACTGCAACGCATCCAAAATGGCCGAGATCGGACCGTTACCTTCACCGCGCAACTGCTGTGTCGAGCCATTCACCACCACTTCAAGTTCAATTACCTGTTTGCCATTGTCATCAGACAATTTATAGCTCTTGGCAGAATAATGTGAATCTTTGGCATCGACATAGGTTTGCTGGAACAATGACCAGATTTGCTGTGCTGAAATTTCAGTGCCTTCTTCATCGGTCACTTGCTGCACCACTTGCGAGAACTCGATTTGTACACGACGCGGCAACACCACGTTGTAGTTCGATTCTAACAAGTAAGCAATCCCGCCTTTACCTGACTGCGAGTTCACCCGAATCACGGCATCATAGTCACGGCCCAAGTCTTTCGGATCGATTGGCAAGTAAGGCATATCCCAGATTTCTTCGTTTTTCTGGTATTCAAAGCCTTTTTTAATCGCATCCTGGTGTGAACCCGAGAACGCCGTGAACACCAAACCACCGGCATATGGATGACGTGGATGCACAGGTAAACCGGTACATTCTTCTACGGTCGCAATAATTTCGTTGATGTTAGAGAAATCCAATTCTGGTGCCACGCCCTGGGTGTACATGTTCAAGGCAATTGCTGCCACGTCAACGTTACCGGTACGCTCGCCGTTACCAAACACACAACCTTCAACACGGTCAGCACCGGCCATAATCGCCAATTCAGAGGCAGCAATACCACAGCCACGGTCGTTATGACAGTGAACAGAGATGATCACCCCGTCACGACGTTTGATGTTGCGGTGCATCCACTCGACCTGGTCGGCATATACGTTTGGAGTCGAAACTTCTACAGTCGCAGGCAAGTTTAAGATGACTTTGTTTTCAGGAGAAGCTTCCCAGATTTCAGTCACGGCGTCACAGACATCTTTAGCCACTTCCAATTCGGTTGCGGTGAAACATTCCGGGCTGTACTGGAAAATCCAGTCCGTTTCTGGATATTGCGCTGCGTATTCTTTCACTTTTTCAGCAGCGTTAATGGCCAACTGTTTGGCACCCGCGACATCAACATTCAAGACTTTTTGACGGAAGGTTGGCGAGTTGGAGTTATAGATATGTACAATCGCGCGTTTTGCACCTTCCAATGCTTCAAAGGTACGCTGAATCAAATGGTCACGTGCCTGAACCAAAACCTCGATATACACATCATCTGGAATGTGGTTTTCTTCAATCAATTTACGGGTGAAATCGAAGTCAATTTGTGAAGCAGACGGGAAGCCAATTTCAATATGCTTAAAGCCAATTTTCACCAACATCTGGAACATTTTGAACTTCTGTTCAATGCTCATTGGTTCGAAAATTGCCTGGTTACCATCACGCAGGTCGGTGCTCATCCAGATAGGCGCTTTTGTAATTTCGTTGTTCGGCCATTGACGGTCTGGCAAGTCAACACGTTGATACATGCGACGATATTTTTTACTTGGATCAGCCAACATCATGAGGTAACTCCTTGTGAAGCATGGGTTGCTTAAGCTTATAAAAAAGCAACGTACTACTTATATAGATGGTATCTATGGTATCAATTTACAAGCGTATTTCCGGAAAATATTAGGATCAGTCCACATTTTCAGAAAGAGTTGCTACCTGGCTGGTACCGTTCGCGGTCTTGCAAATTCCTAAGATAAATATAAGCCAACTGAAGTGGAAATTATTCTCTTAGTTTGCATCATTAAAGGTTGTGGAGATAAAAAATTTCACTGGATCTGGTTTTTGTGAAAAATATAGCGACTATTGATCTCTTGCAGGCGCGCCGTTCCCATTAAAGCCATGGTCACTTCCAGTTCTTCCCGCAAAATTTTAATCACATGCGCCACACCTAACGCACCGGCTATTGCCAGACCATAAATATACGGCCGGCCAATCAGCACGGCGGATGCGCCCAAGGCCAGCGCCTTGAAAATATCGGAGCCGCGGCGGATGCCACCATCCAGCACTAAGGGAAAATTTGCCGGCAGTTGTGCGCGTATCATCTGTAGAGCTGTCAGTGGGCTAATGCAGTCATCTAGCACCCGGCCACCATGATTGGAAATGACCAGTCCCTGTACACCGTATTGCAATGCCAGTTGAGCATCTTCAGGATGCACAATGCCTTTGAGCAGCACCGGTAAAGACGTTTGCTGTACCAGCCAGGCGATATCTTCCCAGGTCGGTGCCTGTTGCATCAGACCATCAAACAGGGGATGTTGCTCTGGCCTGAGGATGGGGGATGTAAAGGAAGATAGATGCGGATGAGGCAGATGCGCCGGCACTTGAAAACCGGCCCGACGTTCACGGTCACGAACGCCGCTATGCGGTGAATCGACGGTCACCACAATGGCTTTAAACTGTTGTTGCTCTGCCAGTTGCACCAGTGCCAGCGATTGTTCGCGATTGCCTTGCCAATACAGCTGAAACCATTTAAGAGAGGTTGTTGGCGCAACTTCACGCAGATCGGTAGTACTTAAATGACTCAGGACCAGATTACTGCCCACCGCTTCTGCTGCGAGGGCAGTGGCTAGTTCACCCTGTGGATGAAACAGTTGCTGATGGCCAACCGGGGCTAGAAAAATTGGATGGGGAAATTCCTGCCCGAACAGTTCGCAGCGGGTATGGCCTTGGCTTAGGTCACGCAGCATTCTGGGCAGCAGTTGCAGCTGCTGAAACTGGTCCAGATTCTGTTGCAGGCTGCGCTCATCCATGGCGCCGCCTTGTAAATAGTGCCAGGTGGCCGGCGTTAAATGTTTGCTGGCCTGAGCTTCATAGTCAGCAATGGTTTGCAGATAGGCTGGAATCTGGGTAAGTGGCGGCAGTGGCTGGGCAGATGTCATAGTTCGCCCCATTGACGCAGCAGATTATGATAATGCGCGGTCAGTTGCAGCACTTGTTCATTATCGCCAAGTTGCTGACGCAGTTGGCCAATGGTCATATCCAGATTAAACAGCATGCTGCGCTGCCAGTCATCGCGAATCATGCTTTGTGCCCAGGTAAAGGCGGCAATGCGCCGCCCGGCAGTGACCGGTTCTACCCGGTGCAGGCTGGTGGCGGGATAGAGAATCACATCACCGGCATCCAGCTTGACTTCATGAGCCCCGTAAGTGTCTTCAATCACCAGTTCACCGCCCTGATATTCTTCCGGTTCAGACAAAAATAAGGTCATGGAAACATCAGTACGAATCAGCTGCTGATGTGCAGCCGAATAATGCACGGCGCTGTCGACATGATTGCCATATGTCCCTTGCTGCTGATAGCAGTTAAACATCGGCCGTAGAATATGTTTGGCTAAGGTCGCAGATTGTACCAGCGGATGCTGTCTCAGTGCCTGTTCAATCTGTTCAGCCAGCGCTGGATACACCAGATGCTGTGGGTCAAATTGCAGATTGTGTTTGCTTTTCTTGGCCTGTGGCCCGGCACTGTGCTGGCCATCAATCCAGGCGGTGTGCTGGTCGAGCTGCTGACGGATGTCAGCCACGGCCGCTTTACTGAGAACTTGAGGAACATGCTGCATCATGAGACTTGAATCATCCTTCAGACAGAGCGCTGTCTGTCATCATAAAGCCAAATAAAAAATGAAGCAGCATTTCAGATAAATGCTGCTCCAACAGAAGAAAATAAAACTTAGAATTTGTAGTTAAAGGTCAGGCTGGCACTGCGCTCCTGACCAAGCGTCATACGCGAACCGCCGTTGTTCAGGGTACTGATGTATTCTTCATCTGCCAGGTTATAGACGTTCAGGTTCAGTGAGGCATTTTCATTGAATTGATAACCGGCCATGGCATCAAACACCACATAGCTTGGAATGCTTGGCATATTGGCTGGAGCAGTGCTGTCGGTGACGACACGTTTTTGCTCATCGACATAACGCGCGCCCAGACCCAGTTTAAAGCCGGCAATGTCATAGGTGGTCCATAATGAGGCGGTCCATTCCGGTGACCAGCGCACGCTATCGGTACGGGTCATGACATTGTCACGGAAACTTTGCTGATCTTCCTGTTTGGTTTTCATATGCGCCACACCGGCAGAAATATTCCAGGCATCGGTAATCTGGCCGACTGCACTCAGCTCAACCCCATCGACGATGGTTTTGCCTTCCTGGATGGATTCCTGTGTAATCGCATCCTGGGTAAACTGGTTTTCATTTTCCGTGCGATAGACTGCGGCATTCAGAGCTAGACGGCCATCAAGCAGATCCCATTTGCTACCCAGTTCATAATGATGGGTTTCTTGTGGTTCTGCCGCTGCGCTGTTAATGCCCGACTCAGACATTACAAAGTTGGCGCTGCCCGGTGGGGTTAAGGATTTGCCATAAGAGGCATAAACGCTGCTGTAAGCAGTTGGTTTGTACAGACCGCCAAGTTTCCAGCTCAGCAGGGTGTCATGCGCGCTGATATCTGAAGCTACAAGGGCATTTGTGCCGCGAGATAAAGATAAGCCTTGATAGTCGGTTTCGTAATAATCTACCCGTACTCCACCGTTTAACTGGAAGCGTTCGCCAAATTTTAAGGTGTCAAACAGATAAGCCGCAGCCGTCTGGGTTTCACCATCGCTATAAGCACCGTTATAGATCAGGTCGGCTATTGGATCATTGGGGTTTGGGTTATACAGGTTGGCTTCAGTGGTGGATACTGCAGGCTCATCCGGCATTTGGGTGGCCAGATTGCGGGTGTATTGCTGCTCTTTTAAAAATTCCAGGCCAGCTACCACATCATGTTCAATAGCACCGGTTTTCAGGTTCAAATTTAAAGTGGTCTGGTTGGCCAGAATTTTATTTTCCTGATCAACCCCCTGACGTGAACGGCTGATGGTCCAGTCGGCTGGATTGGTCGAATCATGTGCAGAAATGGTGTTAATCCCGGTCAGGACTCGGTTCATCTGGGTTTGACCCAAACGGGTGATATTAGTCAGTTTTAGATTATCTGCCAGATCACTTTCAATTTTCGCGGTGAACATGTCGGCATCGACATCTTCGTAATCATCTACATGGCCATAATAGTTTTCACGATTAACCTTGCCTGCTTGGGCAATATCCGGATTGGCATTCCAGAAGCCTTCCATACCAATGGTTGGAATACCGCCATCAGGGATATTACGTTGACGGACGTGCTGTGAATATAAATACAGGCGGGTCGGAGTATTCAGGCCAAAGGCAACAGATGGGGCAATGGCATAGCTATTGTTTTCGAGCACATCACGGCCTTGCACGCCCCCTTCTTGTCCCATGACATTGAGACGAAAAGCGGTATTGTCATTGATGGCTTGGTTGATATCGGCCGAGAGGCGGGCATTTTCTGCGGTGTTGTAACTGGCAGAGACTTCGCTGCTGTTTTGCAGATGCGGCAGTTTGCTGACCAGGTTGATATAACCGGATGCCGAACCACGACCGGCTTCTGCACCGGCCGGGCCTTTCACGACTTCGACCTGTTCCAGGTTAAATACATCGCGGCTGACTGCGCCCAAATCACGGATACCATCGACATAGGTAGAGGTTTGGGTTGAGAAACCACGCATCTGGAAGGTATCGCCGGCGCTGGTATTGCCGTTTTCACCCATTTGTAAGGTAATGCCCGGGGTGTTGCGTAGCGCTTCAACCAGTGATGTCGCGCCTTGTTCTTTTAATAAGGTTTGATTAATAACAGAAACTGTTTGTGGGGTATCGACCAGTGGCTGGGTCTGTTTCGCGGAGCTGAGCTGATTGGTTTTATATTTATTTTCAGCCTGAGATTTCACCGTGATTTCAGGAAGCTGGGTGACTTCTTCGGTCGCTGGGGTTGCATGTGCCATGAGCGGCAGGGTGGCTGCAAGGGCAACGAATGATGCAGTGCGTTGATGTTTACGGCTCTTAATCTGTGCCATGGTGGTGTATTTCCTGATATGAATGACAAAACTCCCTTACCACAATGATTTGAGTGCGCAGTTCAAATGCAGAGTAATGATGGACTTATTGTATGTGTTCAATAAGTAATGCGAATTTTAGTGATAATAATTCTCAGTAACAATATGAAAATTGGTTAAAACAAGCTAAACAATTAAGAAAATATTTATGGATTAGCTGCATTTAATGAAATAAATCAATAAGAATATTTGAATAATCGTATTTTTGATTTAATTTGATCGGTTTTTGGAATTAAAAAACCCTGCCGGGGCAGGGTTTTGGGTTCTTATGTGAAATCTGGATTAGAAGTCATAAGAGATAGATAACCAGTAGTTGCGGCCTGGGAGGTAAGTACCAGACATACCAGAGGCAATGTCTAAGTATTTGTAAGCAGTTGCGCTGGCGATAATTAGACTACCGTTCTTATCAGTTGAATCATATTGGTAGGTTTGATTGTCTTCAGTAAAATCTTTGTCTAATAAGTTATTTACCGCCATATTAATTCGGATCTGATCATTCACTGTATAACTTGCACCTAAGTTAAACACGTTATAGCCTGCAAATTTATCTCCAAAAATCAAAGACTCTTGATAGTCTGAAGAACCAAGTCCAGATGCTGGTGTTTTGGGTTGGGTCTGGAATCGGTCTTTACTTGAACGATATTCGTGTTGTAACCAGATATCTAAAGCAGGGTTAATATGCCAAGTCGAGGTCGTATTCAGCGCGTGTTTTGGTACGTTGCTGAAGTAAGCGCCTTTATTTTTACCTTTGGTGATCTCAGTTTCCATCAGCGTATAGGCTGTTTTAATATCCCATTCTGGCAATATTGAATAATTTAGGCTAACTTCTAAACCCTTTGTTTCAGCTTCATCTGCATTGGCACTTTGTGTGTATTCGGTCACACCTGTAGCTAAATTGGCACATTCAGGAGAGGCCGGGCAGTTGAATCGTGAAGATATAATTTTGTCTTCAATTTGGTTAAAGAAAGCTGTTGCAGTTAGATTTAATTGATCACTAGGTTGGAAATTAAAACCTAATTCATAGTTAATCGAAGTTTCAGGCTTTAAGTTTGAGTTGCCTAAAGTCGGAGTTTCACCTTGTCCGCTGTAGTTAATAATTCCGTCATGTAAAGCTTTTGGAGATGGAACTTTATAACCTGTACTCACACCACCTTTCACAGTGAAGATATCGTTGGTGTTCCAAACTAAGTAAGCACGTGGACTAAATTGTCCACCAAAACCTGAGTGATCTTCGTAACGTCCCCCAAAGGTAAAACGGAGATTATCTCGTAATGCCCACTCATCTTCTGCGTATAACGACCAGGAATCTTTAGAGAATTCTTGGCCAATACCTGCAATATCATCAGCAACTGTTGCATCTTTATATTCAGCACCTGCAGTCACGGTGTGATTTGCCAAAGGCATGACAATGTGTGAGTCAACAACTAAGTCTGTATTTTCTAAAGTACGATCTTGACCTTCATATGCATTGTTTGGGAAGGTGCCATTAGGAATCGTACGGCCTATAGTTTCTGTTTCAGTATGGCTAACATAAGTTTTCCATTGACCAAAACTATAGTCACCATCATGTCCTACAGAAACTTGTGTACGGTTAAACTCTAATTCATCTTTATAGCCATTTGCTTTGTTAGGTTTATCAATATTACCTAAACGGTTGTCTTCATTTTTATATTTTTGACTGGAATGGAAGCCGTCTATCCATAAAGTATTTGTATCATTTAACTGGTAAGTAAGCTTAGCACCTGCATCATAATTGTCTGCTTTACTTGGGCGTGGATCACGACCTGTTGAGCCAGGTACTCGCTCTGAACGTTGACGGTCTAAATATGAGCCACGTAGTTGCATACCAAGTCGATCATTGATAATCGGACCATTAACAACAACGCTAGTTTTCCAGGAATCAGCTTCACCATTATGTTCCATTGCATTGCCACTAACCGTGACATTGCCATTCCATTCATTACTGACTTTTTTGGTGATGATGTTGATTACACCACCCATCGCTTCTGAGCCATAGCGGGTTGCCATTGGTCCACGGATGACCTCAATACGTTCAATTGATGAAAGAGGCGGTAAGTAACCATTTGATGATTCACCAAAACCATTAGGCGCAACATCAGAAGAGGTGGTTTGGCGACGTCCATCAATTAAAATCAAAGAATATTCGTTACCTAAACCGCGCATTTTAATATTTAAGCCGGAGGTTTTGCCTACACCATCACGAATATCAATACCAGGTACATCAACTAACAAATCAGCAATACTGGTGGCATTTTTCTTTTCAATATCTTCTTTTGTGACCACACTAATAGAAGCAGGTGCATTTTTAATATCTTGTTCAAAACCCGCCGCAGAGACCACAATCGTAGATAATTGATGTGTCGGGTCGGCTGTAGTTTCAGTGGTTGTATTTGCAAATGCGGAACTAGCAGAAATTCCAAGAATCGCGAGCGAAAGCGGGCGAAGGTTAAAGGTGCGCATAACCGAATTCCAGTATTGGGATATAAGAAGAATAGTTAAAAATATGAGTTAAAAACCATTGAATATTAATGATAGTACTTATCATTTGCAACAAATATTAGACAATAGATAAAAATAGCGAAGGGAATATGAAGAATTTAAGCCGAAAAATTGTTCTGATCGCTTGTTATTTTGTATATCTTTAAATGTTGTCATATAATATGGCACTTTTTTAAAAACTGTTATTACTAAATATCGAGGAAGCCATGCAAGTAACTTCTGAAGCGGTTTCGGGCGTTGCCCGTCGTTTAAATGTATCTGTACCGACGAGCCGTATTAACGAGCAGTTCGAAGCTCGCTTAAAACGCACAGCTAAAACTGCGAAGATTAACGGCTTCCGTCCAGGTAAAGTGCCTGTAAACGTTGTACGTCGTGAATATGGCGCGGGTATCTATCAAGAAGTTGTAAACGACATCATTCGTGACACCGTATTTGAAGCAATCCAACAAGAAAAAATCAATGCTGTTGGTATGCCAAACATTGAAAAAACTGAAATGAAAGACGACGCTTTAGTATATGAAGCGACTGTTGAAGTTTATCCAGAAGTTGAAGTGAAATTCGAAGGTCTGGAAGTTGAGCGTAAAGCATCTGAAGTTAGCGACAAAGATGTAGATCAAATGATCGAAAACCTGCAAAAGCAGCGCGCAACTTGGGTTGAAACCAAAGGCATGGCGAAAAAAGACATGCGAGTAACTTTTGATTTCGAAGGCACAGTAGATGGCGAGAAATTTGAAGGCGGTTCTGCTGAAGACTTCAAACTGGTATTAGGTTCTGGCCGTATGATCCCGGGCTTTGAAGATGGCATCGTGGGCATGAAAAAAGGCGAAGAGAAAGTTATTGATGTAACTTTCCCGGAAGACTACCAAGCTGAACAGCTGGCAGGTAAAGCAGCTCAGTTCAAAATCAATGTAAAACTAGTTGAAAAACAAAAACTTCCAGAAGTTGATGCTGAATTCTTAAAAATCTTCGGTTTAACTGAAGAAGAAGGCGTTGAAAAGTTAAAAGCTGACGTTCGTAAAAACATGGAACGTGAAGTGAAAAACGGTCTTCGTAACCAGGTGAAAGGTGCAACGTTTGATGCACTGGTTGCTGCGAACGAAATCGAAGTTCCAGAATCTATGGTTAAGCAAGAAATTGACCGTCAACGTCAACAAATGATCCAACAGTTCACGCAGCAGTTTGGTGCGCAAGGTGCGAAAGCATTTGACTCAAGCATGCTTCCAGACGAACTGTTCAAAGAACAAGCTGAAAAATCTGTAAAACTTGGCGTATTGGTGAGCAAAGTTTTAGCAGACGCGAAACTTGAAGTGGATGCTGCACGTGTTGATGCTTACATCGAAGACATGGCATCTTCTTATGAAGATCCAAACGAAGTAATTGAATACTTCAAAAATGACAAACAGCAACGTGCTCAAATTGAAGCAGTTGTGTTAGAAGACCAGGTGGTTGATCACATTCTTGCAGCTGCAAAAGTGACTGACAAACAAGTCAGCTACGAAGACTTATTGAAAGAGCAACAAGCTCGTCAACAAGGCTAATTTCAGCTGAAGTAAAAAAGGCGCCTAAGGCGCCTTTTTTATATAATATAAAAACTTGGATGGTTTTAAAGTTTACAAAGCTTATGCAAAAAATATCCATGAATTGTGGGTGAATATTTTGCAATTTAGATGATTATCCCTCATATTGTGATCATGGGTGAACTCACAAGAATTTAGGAATAAATAAACGTATGTATGTTCCATCAATTGATAACGCATTGGTTCCAGTAGTCGTTGAGCAATCATCTCGTGGTGAGCGTTCTTTTGATATTTATTCACGTCTTTTGCGTGAACGGGTAATTTTTTTAACGGGTGAGGTTGAAGACAACATGGCCAACTTGATTGTGGCGCAAATGTTGTTTTTAGAGGCAGAGAACCCAGATAAGGATATTCATTTATACATTAACTCGCCAGGCGGTTCAGTCACTGCCGGTATGGCGATTTATGACACCATGCAGTTTATCAAGCCAGATGTGGTGACTTACTGTATGGGTCAGGCAGCGTCCATGGGTGCATTCCTGCTGAATGCCGGTGCCAAAGGCAAACGTTACTGCCTAGAAAATGCCCGGGTCATGATTCACCAGCCTTTAGGCGGTTTCCGTGGTCAGGCTTCTGATATTGAAATTCATGCGCGTGAAATCCTGTTCATTAAAGAGCGCTTGAACCGTTTGATGGCAGAGCACAGTGGCCAGGACTATGAAAAAGTGGCCAAAGATACCGACCGTGATAACTTTATGACTGCACAGCAGGCCAAAGAATACGGTTTAGTGGACGAAGTGTTATCTAAGCGTCCATAAGTTTTAAAGATTTAAATTGGAGAGAATATGTCCGAACATCCTCAAGGACAAAAACATTGTTCATTTTGCGGTAAAACGCAGTCTGAAGTCGGGAAGCTGATTGCAGGCGAGGACGCATATATCTGTAATGAATGTGTGGACGTATGCCTGGATCTGGTTCAGACCAGTCAACAAGTTGAGTCGAGTGACTGGGCCGCCCGTCCGTTGCCAAAACCGCATGAAATTCGCGCTGCACTGGATCAATATGTGATTGGTCAGGACCTGGCGAAAAAGACTTTATCGGTGGCAGTTTATAACCACTATAAGCGTTTGAAAGTCACGCATAACGGTCAGAAAACCAATGATGCAGTCGAAATTGCCAAAAGTAATATCCTGCTGGTGGGTCCAACCGGTTCGGGTAAAACCTTATTGGCACAGACCTTAGCGCGTTTGCTGGATGTTCCGTTTGCCATGGCCGATGCCACCACCTTAACCGAAGCTGGTTATGTGGGGGAAGATGTAGAAAACATCGTGCAGAAGCTGCTGCAAAAAGCCGATTACGATGTCGAAAAGGCGCAAAAAGGCATTATCTATATCGATGAAATCGACAAGATTACCCGTAAGTCTGAAAACCCGTCGATTACCCGTGATGTATCGGGCGAGGGTGTGCAGCAGGCCTTGTTGAAAATGATTGAAGGCACAGTGGCGTCTATTCCGCCGCAGGGTGGCCGCAAGCATCCGCAGCAGGAATTTATCCAGATTGATACTTCCAACATCCTGTTTATCTGTGGTGGTGCATTCTCGGGTCTAGAGAAAATTGTGCAGCAACGTCAGGAAAAAGGTGGTATTGGCTTTACCGCTGAAGTACGTAACAAGGATGAAAGCAAAAAGCTGTCTGAACTGTTCCGTCAGGTTGAAGCAACAGATTTGGTGAAATTCGGTTTAATTCCGGAATTTATTGGCCGTTTGCCAGTCATTGCAACACTGGATGAGCTGGATGAAGACGCATTAATGCAGATTCTGACCGAGCCGAAGAATGCCTTGACGCGTCAATACGAATATCTGTTCGAGATGGAAAATGTCGACCTGATCTTTGATGACGCTGCATTACGTGCGGTGGCGAAAAAAGCCTTGGAACGTAATACAGGTGCGCGTGGTCTGCGTTCAATTCTGGAAAATGCCTTGCTTGAAATCATGTATGACTTGCCAAGTCGTAGTGATGTAGGCACGGTCATCATCACTGAAGCAGTGATTAATGGTCAGGCCAAGCCAGAATTAAAAGCGGAACGTCAAAGCAAAGAAGCTGTGGTAGAACAGCCGAAAGCCGATTTAAAAGTCGTGAATTCAAAAACGGCTTAAGACGCTATTCGTCAGAAACGTGCGGAAATCAACGGTTTTCGCACGTTTTTTTATTTGAAAAAATAAGACAGAGTGCTAATCTCTGCATCAGGGCCTGGATGCCCAACCCAATAAAAATATTGAAAAAGTGTTAAGTGTAAAAATAAAAACGAAGGAATGAGGGATGTTCATGCGTGCTATATCAATCGTATTTCTGGCTGTCGCATTGGCTGGCTGTTATGGGAAGTCGTCAACCGAGGCGCAACTGCCGCCCACCTCTACGTTAAAAGCTATTGATCAGAACGAAAAGCCGAGTTTGCTGGAACAGTACCGCTTTGGCATGTTTACCATTGGCGGTTGGGTCAATCAGAAATTAGGCCAGCGCTTTCAAGCCATTCAGCCGCAGCATGATCAGGCCGCCGTGGTGTATTTATATCGTCCGGATTCACGCTGGAACCGTCAGGAAATTGTAGCCTCCAGCCTATTTATCAATAGCGAACGCATTCCAAGCCTGCTGCATAATCATTATTACTGGATTGAATTGCCTGCCGGGGATTATCGTTTATCTACCAGTCGTCCTTTAGGCGTGCAGCATTTCCAAAAGCCGAAGTATCTGGATTTTTCCGTTGAAGCAGGCAAGTCCTATTTTATTAAATATGATGAAGAAAATAGCAGTACCCGCCGCACGATTTCTGGTCCCTTAATCATGATGCCGGAAACGGTAGGCCTCAATGAAATTGCTTTTACTCAATTGAAATCGCACAGTTATAATTTTGTGGCTGAAGACCAGAGCACCGGTAAAATTCGCTCTAAGGCACAAAAAATCAAACATGCCGATTATGACCCGGCCAGCGATGTGCAGTTGACTAAGCCATTTAAATTGTGGGACCCACGCACCTGGTAAAAATGCTTGAATCGAGAAATAAAAAAAAGCACCCAGATTTGGGTGCTTTTTTAATCGCTTCAACAGCATTCATTAGCCAGCAGCGGCATCAACCACTGGAATCTTGCCAATTTTAGCTTGCCAGATTTTTGGTGCAGTCGCGTGTACAGAAGTACCGTTTACGTCAACTGCGACAGATACAGGCATGTCTTTTACTACAAACTTGTAGATCGCTTCCATACCCAAGTCTTCAAAAGCAACTACTTCAGCTTCACGGATGGCTTTAGATACCAGGTAAGCAGCACCGCCTACAGCCATCAGGTACGTTGCTTTGTTGTCTTTAATCGCTTCAATAGCCGCAGGACCACGGTCTGCTTTACCAATCATGCCATAAAGACCAGTCGCTTCTAACACCTGACGAGTGAACTTGTCCATACGAGTCGCTGTTGTCGGACCTGCAGGGCCAACCACTTCATCACCCACTGGATCAACAGGACCTACGTAGTAGATGAACTTGCCTTTTAAATCAACCGGTAATTCTTCACCATTGTTGAGCATGTCAACCATACGTTTGTGTGCAGCATCACGGCCGGTATAGATGGTCCCGTTCAGCAGCAGTGTATCGCCTGGTTGCCAAGAGTTCATTTCTTCTTGGGTGATGTTGTCGAGGTCAACACGTTTAGACGAAGATGAGTCCCAAGTAACTTCAGGATAATCTTCAAGACGTGGTGCCTGAATATGGGCAACGCCTGAACCATCTAAAGTGAAGTGTGCGTGACGCGTTGCAGCACAGTTTGGAATCATACCGACTGGTTTGCCCGCAGCGTGACAAGGGTAATCTTTAATCTTGATGTCAAGTACAGTGGTTAAACCGCCCAGACCTTGTGCACCAATACCCAGCGCGTTTACTTTTTCGAAGATTTCAATACGAAGTTCTTCAAGTTTATTTTGTGGACCACGACGAAGCAGTTCGTCCATGTTGATCTCTTCCATGAGTGCTTCTTTGGCCAGCATCATGGCTTTTTCAGCAGTACCACCGATCCCGATACCAAGCATACCTGGTGGACACCAGCCTGCACCCATGGTTGGAACAGTTTTCAGTACCCAATCTACGATAGAGTCAGATGGGTTAAGCATTGCCAGTTTAGATTTGTTTTCTGAACCGCCACCTTTGGCTGCAACAGTAATGTCGACTTTGTTGCCTGGAACCAGTTTGTGGTAAATCACCGCAGGGGTGTTGTCTTTGGTGTTCTTACGACCAAATGCAGGGTCAGCAAGTACAGATGCACGAAGGACGTTAGAGTTTTCCAGGTAACCTTGACGCACACCTTCATTAATCGCGTCGTCTAAGCTCATTGTTAAATCAAATTTAACATCCATGCCCACTTCAACGAATACGTTGACGATACCGGTATCTTGACAGATTGGGCGGTGACCCTCTGCACACATACGAGAGTTAATTAAGATTTGTGCAATCGCATCTTTTGCAGCTTTGTTTTCTTCACGGTCATACGCACGGCTCATCGCTTGGATGAAATCTTGTGGGTGATAGTAAGAAATGAACTGAAGCGCATCTTTAACCGATGTGATCAAGTCATCTTGCTTGATAATAGTTGTCATATCAAAATTCTCTTGAGCGGGCTGATAGCTAGCGGGCTAAATTATAAGACAAAATGACGGCATTGTGGGCGTTTTAGAAGTGGATTGGCCGAAAGTTTATAGTGGTGCTTTTACACAGGATTTTGGGTGATTTTTACTGTATTTGGCGGGCGGTTTTGTCATATTTGAGCTGAAATTAATGTCATATTACAGCTTAAGTTTAGATGAAATTTCATTAAGTTGTTGAATTTTAATTATTTAATAAAATTTAAATATTTCGGTTTTGTCATATAACTGTCATAAAACTTTCGCATAATTGTCACATCCAAAAATGAGACCTTAAAGATGACAACAGGTATTTTGATGGTTGCGGGCTTTTGTGTATATATCGCTGCAACTTGGATGTATGGCCAAAAAGAAGATCAAGCTTAAGCTTTATCTTCTTTTTTCATTTTAGCCTGATAAAAATAATATTTTTCTCAATTCTCAATTCTCAATTCTCAATTCTCAATTCTCAATTCTCAATTCTCAATTCTCAATTCTCAAAATTTGTTTATAGCTTTGCTTTATCCTCCTTTAAAGAAGGCAAGTTCTAAAGCTCGATATGCTGAAATCTGATACCCCACTTTGTCTTGCATTAAACGATAAAAACTTTCAAAAACCGCCTCATTTTTTAATTCGTCCAGAAGCGTTAGATATTCCAGATAAGTTTCAGGACGTTTAAATGCGAAGTTATGGGGTTCGTTGCCGCTTAAGAATCTAAATACACGGCTATCCCAAATCGCATAGTGTTCAGGATGAATAAAGTGCAACAATTTAGATACACCGACAAGAGAGTTATTGAATGCACTTTTGAGTGTTTGAAGTTCTGGTACTGTTAATCGATGACCTTGTTTTGCTTTGTTAAATATTTTGATCAGATCATCTGCTGCAGTTAAATCAATTTTTTTAAAATGGTCGGCATCCACGAATAGGTAAAGCTGATGCCGATAACAATGTCATCCAAGGTGAGTACATCTGTCTTTTTGGAATAATTTAAAAAATGGGAATACGCAATGAGATAATTTTCTTGCTCTTTGTCAAATTGATTGGCGATTTCAAAGATCTGTTTAAAAACTTCGTTGTTATTTTTTAATGTTAAAGGCATGTGATTACCACCTCACCTATACAGAAAATGAGATGTATTTGATACGTCTGGTCTAAATTAAAAAACCACCCTATCTTTCGACAGGGTGGGTGAAGCGGAGCTTGTTAAAAACAGTATTTAAGCAGACTGCTGTTCAGCCTGAATTGCAGTTAGAGCAATGGTAAACACAATATCATCGACCAATGCACCGCGTGACAGGTCATTCACCGGCTTATTTAAACCTTGCAACATTGGGCCAACACTCACTACATTGGCAGAACGTTGTACTGCTTTATAAGTGGTATTACCTGTGTTCAGGTCAGGGAAAATAAATACATTGGCACGACCAGCCACCTGAGAGTTTGGTGCTTTAGAACGACCAACGCTTTCAACCGATGCAGCATCGTATTGCAGCGGGCCATCAATCAGCAGGTCTGGACGGCGCTGTCTGGCAATTTCAGTCGCTTGCGCTACTTTTTCTACATCGGCACCGGCACCTGAAGTTCCGGTTGAGTAAGAGATCATGGCAATACGCGGGTCAATACCAAAGGCTTTGGCCGAGTCAGCAGATTGAATGGCAATTTCAGCCAGTTGTTCTGCATCCGGGTCCGGGTTAATCGCACAGTCACCATACACATAAACTTCATCTGGCAGCAGCATAAAGAATACTGAAGATACCAGTGAATATTCAGGTGCAGTTTTAATCAGCTGGAAGGCCGGACGTACGGTATTGGCCGTGGTATGTACTGCACCTGAAACTAAGCCATCAACCTGATCCAGCGCCAGCATCATGGTACCTAAAACCACCGTATCCTGAAGCTGTTCGCGTGCCTGTAATTCGTTAAGTTTGCCTTTACGCAGCTCAACCATTTTCTCGACATAGTTTTCGCGAATCAGATCCGGATCAATAATTTCTAAGTCATGCGGCAATTCAATACCACGGGCTTTGGCCACTTCAACTACGGCTTCAGGTTTGGCCAGCAAGATACAGTGCGCAATACCACGCGATTGGCAGATGGCCGCAGCCTGAACTGTACGTGGCTCATCACCTTCAGGTAAAACAATGCGTTTTTTCGCTGCAATTGATTTTTGTACAAGCTCATGACGGAAGGCAGAAGGCGATAAACGTGGGCTATGCGCACCGCTAATCAGCGAGTTTAACCATTGCGGATCAATATGGCTGGACACAAAACGGGTTACCTGTTCAGCGCGTTCAATATCATCGACCGGAATTTCATTACCGAAAGTCGAGAGTTGTTGCGCCGTTTCAAAGGTGGTTAAAGGGGTATGTAATACTGGTAAACCTTGCTTGATGGCAGTTTGACAGAAATTTAAGGCCTGTTCATTCGGTTGATGCTGCTCGGTTAAGACTAAGCCTGCTAAAGGAATGCCATTGCTGTTTGCCAGACTGCTGGCCAGTAGTACATCGGTACGGTCAGCTGCGGTAATAATCAGTTCACCGGCCACAAACTTGTGCAGTTCATGCTCGATATTCGAAGTAATCAGGCTGCTATGTAACACACGGCGTGTATTTGCTTCGCCTTCATGAATCCACTGGGCAGAAATATGCGCCGCCAGATCAGACAGGCGCGGCACGCTCAGGGTATTACTAAATGGTACCAAACCAATCACTGGCAGTTTTTCTGTGCCAATGTAGCTATAAGTTTGCTGAATGCTGGCCACAAACTTGCTGGTATCTGACAGTAAACGCAGGTTTGGATCAATCGTCACAGGAATTTGCGCAGAATCTTCTGGCAAACCTTTGGTCCGCATAAACAGCACACCGCGTAAACGATTTGATTCTGCACCACCGAAGTTACGAATCTGGTGTTCAATTCGTTCAGCAGAACGAAGCGGATTGTTGATGTCGGCACCGCTAACAATCACTACCTGTGCATCTAGGGCTTGAGCCAGCAGGGCATTCAGGTCATCTGCGAAGCTGTCACGGAAATTCGGTAACAGACCTTCGACAATAATCAGGTCATGCTGTTTGGCCACTTCACGGTGTAAACGAACCGCTTCTTCCAGTAATTCATCTTGCTGGTCATGGCTCAGTTGATGCACCACCTGTGCATAAGGAATGGGTTGAACCGTTTTGGTTTTAGATACATGCTCAAACAGCGCTGTCGTCCGTTCGTTTTCAGGCTGTAATTCTTGAGAGAAAGGTTTGACGAAACCGGGTTTAATGCCCTGGCATTCCAAAGCATACACCAGACCTAAACATGCAGATGTTAGACCAACACCTTCTCCAGTTGGGACAAGTAGAATTGTTTTCATAAGGTATTATTCAAATCAGCCAAAAGTAAACAGGGTAAAACCGCGATTGCTAAGCAATCGCAGTTTCTAATTCAGACTTTTTTGCCGGAGTTGCTCCCAACTCAGACTCCACCACCGCACTGGTTTCTTTGGCAATACGGCCTTCTTCATCGGTTGGAACCACCCAGATTTGTGGACCGGTACCGTTATCGATACGACCTTCGGTGCCACGTTTCAGGCTGTCATTCTTCTCTTTGCTAAAGTTAAAGCCGAAGTGTGGTAAGTAAGACAGGGTTTTTTCACGGATATAGGCCGAGTTTTCACCAATACCACCCGTGAAGAACAGACCATCTAGACGCGGTAAGCCACAGCTTAAGGCTGCTAAAGATTTCGCTAAACGGTAGCAGAATACTTCAATGGCCAGGGTTGCATCTTCATTGCCTTGTTCAGAGGCTTCAATCAGGGTGCGCATATCGTTAGAGAGGCCAGATAAACCGAGTAGACCGCTTTGGCTGTTCAGCATCTTGTCAATTTTGTAGATATCCCAACCCAAGTTGCTGGCCAGGAAAGTGTGTAAAGATGGATCTACATCACCACTACGGGTACCCATCACCAGACCTTCAAGTGGGGTAAGGCCCATAGAGGTATCTACACTTTCACCGTTCCAGATGGCACAGGTCGAGCTACCATTGCCGAGGTGCGCTGTTAACCAGCCGCCTTGTTTCAGGCTGCCGGCCAGTTCTGAACCACGTTCAGAAACATAGGCATGGCTGGTGCCGTGGAAGCCGTAACGACGTACGTTATGATCGGTGTACAGGAATTTTGGCACGGCATAACGATAAGCGTGCGCAGGCATAGTTTGGTGGAATGCGGTATCAAATACAGCAACTTGAGGTAATTCAGGGAATAAACGCATGGTCGCTTCAATGCCTACCAGGTGCGCCGGGTTATGTAACGGTGCCAGTGGGGTTGCTTCACGAATGCGTTGAATAATTTCTGGGGTTAAGCGCTCGGCTTTGGTCAAGCTGCCGCCATGTACCACACGGTGGCCAATCGCTTGAGGATTGTATTGTGACAAGCGCGATAAAATGGTTTCTAAGGCTTTTTCATGATCTGCGTGCGGAATAGAAAGTTCGAGCGGTTCACCTCCGACAGTGATCCCTTTAATACGTGCCTCGACAGATCCTAAATTTTCAGCCAAACCAAAAATACGGTCTTCGCGACGTTCAGAAACAAGCGCGTATTTAATTGAAGAAGATCCGCAGTTAATTACTAATACAGTTGTAGACACGTTGTTTTACCCGAATTCTAATTGAAATATTTGTATCCCGTATTGATCTGCACCTGTTCCAACACGGTGCAATCTTGATCAATAACTAATTTTTATCATGGGATGGGTATCGCTTCTAGATAGACTTTAGGAGATTAGACTTAAGCACTATCGACCCTTACGGGAATAATAACTAAAATTTATCGGTTGATAGATTTCATTTATTAATAAAATAGTAGTCATGTCCAGTCGCGTTGTTCTTCTGTTTACCATAACACGCCTTGAATCAAAGCATGTGACAGAACTGTTTGAAAATATTTCTTATTCCTTCATATTCAAGGTTTCTGATACTTCATTTCCGACCAGCGCACAATCACATAGGCAAATAGCGCCACCATAAAAAATACCAGCATCATCCAGGCCAAGCCTTGCAGGGTTTCAATTAAGGTGCGGTAAATTTCCAGAAACCAGCGTTCCTGCGTCAGTTCAATAATAATTTTCTGGTCGTTTTCGCTATAGGTGAGTGGGGTAATGTATTTTTCCATGTCATAAATCCGGATTCCGGAGGAAGTCCCGACCACCATACCGGCAAATTTGGTATATCTGGCCCAAGCTTCATGAATCGGATCATGAATAATACGTGCCAGAATACGGTTAATGGAACTGGAAAAAATACGCATCACCACAAATGACACCAGCAGTGCCAGAACAAATGTGGTCACAATTAAATAATAGAACATTGTCCACCTCTTATTCTCATTCTTAAGACAGTGTACGGTGGAATAGACAGGGAAAACAGCAGAAAAATGTTCAGCCTCCGCAAAGGCTGAACATTCATATATTTAGAGAAGTGAGTTATTGGCGAATCTGGCCATCTCCAAACACCACCCATTTTTGCGAGGTCAGACCTTCCAGACCGACTGGGCCGCGGGTGTGGATTTTATCGGTAGAAATACCAATTTCCGCCCCTAAACCGTATTCAAAGCCATCGGCAAAGCGGGTAGAGGCGTTAATCATCACTGAACTGGAATCAACACGGGCCAGGAACTGACGCGCCAGACTGAAGTTTTCAGTAATAATGGCATCGGTATGGTGTGAGCCATATTTATTGATATGGGTAATCGCTTCATCCAGACCCGACACCACTTTAATGGCCAGAACCGGACCAAGATATTCAGTATACCAGTCGTCTTCGGTAGCCGTTTGAACGCTGTCGCCTAAAATACGCTGGGTTTCGGCGCAGCCACGGAGCTCGACCTGTTTTTCCGCATACAGCTCGGCAATGCGCGGTAAAAACTCATCTGCAATGGCTTCATCCACCAACAAGGTTTCCATGGCATTACAGACGCCATAACGATGGGTTTTGGCATTCAGGGCAATCGGTAGGGCTTTTTGCAAGTCAGCCTGTGCTTCGACAAAGACATGACAGTTACCATCCAGATGTTTAATTACCGGAATACGGGCTTCATTGGTGATGCGCTCGATTAAGCCTTTACCGCCACGTGGCACAATCACATCGACATATTCCGACATGGTAATTAGCTGGCCTACAGCAGCACGATCTGGGGTATTGATGACCTGTACCGCCGTTTCTGGCAAGCCTGCAGTTTTCAGACCGTGCTGAATGGCTTCGGCAATGGCTTTATTCGATTCCAGCGCTTCTGAACCGCCACGTAAAATAATGGCATTGCCTGATTTTAGCGCCAGCGAAGCTGCTTCTAAGGTCACGTTCGGACGTGATTCATAAATCATGCCGACCACGCCCAAAGGTACTCGCATTTTGCCAATCTGGATGCCCGACGGACGATAGGCCATATCGGTAATTTCACCAATTGGGTCAAGCAGGCCAATCACATCTTTCAGGCCCTGTAACATGCCTTTAAAGCGCGGGGGAGTCAGTTCTAAGCGATCAAGCAGGGCGCTATCCAGATTGTTGTTGCGACCTTTGGTCATATCAACCTGGTTGGCAGCTAAAATTGCTGTTTCACTGTTTTCAAGTGCAGTGTAAATAGCAGATAAAGCATGGTTTTTTGTTTGGGTAGAAGCACTTGCCAGAACTGCGGAAGCTTGGCGCGCTTGTTGTCCTACCGTTTGCATATATTGTTCAATAGACTCGTGCATAGCGGTTTGATCACTTAGAAATTTCTCCTCGATATTAACAGTCTAGGTCGGGACAATGAAGCAGTTTGATGGAATTTTCCGCAGGAAAGCCGGAAAAGCGCTAAACATTTTGAAATTGTTTCCTGTTTAAAAGCAGACAAGTGGTTGCAGAAGAGGTTGCGTGTCAAAACGACACCTGTATAGAATGAAACACGATGGACATTGAAGTCATACAAATAACAATGAAAGAGCAGGATGCGATTTTTGCTCAATTTTAGAAATCATCTCTTGCACAATAAAAATAAGCGCGAGAATGGAGGAAAGGAATATGAATTCCATTATCCAAATGGACTCGGAAGTCGGGCAGTCAAGTGCTCACTTTGGTTTTTTTGATCTTTACGATAAGCACAGTTTCAAACAGCCAGCGCGTACAACCTGGATTGACGGTTGGAAGATTGAATACATGGCGATTGCTCGCCCAGACACCTTGCACATGACGCCGATGGTAATTATCGGGGGCGCTTTTCAGAATTTTAACTCCTATAAATACTGTGTTGAGCAACTGTTTGATGCCGGCCCGATTATCCTGATTGACTTACCTTCCATGGGCGCCAACCAGCAAATCAGCAATGTCGATACTGGCATATCTGCCGGTACGCTGGAGCTGGAAGATCTGGCAGCCATGCTCGGTCGCTGGCTGGATATTGTTGGCTTGAGTCAGGTCGCGGTATTGGGCATGTCCCTTGGTTCGGTGGTGGCATCTTGCCTGGCGCATCAGCGTCCGGAACTGATAGACCGCATGATTCTGATGGGTGTCATGCAAAAGACCCGGAAAAGCTGGCGTATGCTGCTGGAAGAATCGCTGCATTTAATGAAAGAGCAGCGTATGGATGAGTTTGGTCAGGCGGTGATTTTATATCTGGTCAATCATGCCAAGCTGGAAGCGACCCGCATGTCGCCAACCGCCAAGCGGCTGTTCTTCCGGCAGATGGCCGAGTTCACCGCCACCGAGCAGGAACGCTATGATATTAATTGTAATCGTCTGCTGCGCCTGACTCACGTTCCTATTCCGCAGTGCAAGGTGCTGGTGGCCTGTGGCCAGTATGACAGTTTTACCTTGCCACATGAAAATGCCAATTTTGCCCTGCAATGTCCGGACATGGAGTTTGCCATGATTGCCAATGCTGATCATGTGCCGCAGTTGCAGCGCCGTAAAGAAACCATGCGCCTGTTTGCCACCTTTTTAAGAGATGAGCCGATTCAGTCGTTAGAAGGTATTATCCCCATGACCCGTGCCCAGCTCTTGACCATGGAGCGCCGTGGAGAAGAACGCATTGCTGTACAACAGCCATTTAGTCAGTTAACGCACCGTCATTCCGATTTAAGCTTTGCCACGGAAATTGTCGATCTGAACTTTTTTGGCGTATTGCTACGTTTTGAAGACGGACAGGCAGAACGGGCTGCGCAGTATGAGCGTGATTTGGCCCTGACACTCCAAGATGAAGAGGGTAGTTTCCAGATTGAGTGCCTGATTTTTGAAGTGCAGGATCAGCAGATTCGCGCTTTATTAAAACATGGCAGCTTTGAGATTGCCGAGCGTTTGATGCGTTATATCCAGCGTCAAAAAGGTTGTCTGGCAGCAATTGCCTAAATTGAGGTGTCTAAAAATAAAACAGCGCAAAGGCGCTGTTTTTTTTATGGGCTGATGAGGCTCAGAACTCTCTTTTAGGCACTGGGCTGTTTATGGCAGGCGTGCAGCACCCAGACAATATCACCCAAATGTTCTTCAGGGGCGGGCAGGTCCGGAGTGTGGAAATAGTGCTGCGGCTGCAGAATATCGACCCGCTCAAAACCGCTGGCTTTAACAAAGTCACGGACTTCACCCGGACTTTGAAAATGAAAACTAAAGGCGCTGCGAGACATGACTTTCAGTAATTTACTGCTGGTCCACATAAAGCTGGCCAGTTTGTTTTTCACCGGTTCAGGATAAATATCACTCAAGTAATGCAGTTCCTGAAAATGTTGTCCATATTGATAAATCCCATGCAGCAGTTTGCTGAGCATCGGCTTATCGAAATAATTGATTAAGCCTTCACTAATAATTACCAGCGGTTGCTGCGGGTCAAAATGCTGAAAAATCTGGGCAAATTCTTCACTGAAAATATCGGCACTCAAGACTTCCGGTGCCTGCTGGTCCAGTTGTTGCAAGGCGGCGGTTTTCACCTTGGCCATATCCGGTAAATCCAGCTCGCGGTAATTCAGTTCCGGATATTTCTGGCGGAAACTCCAGCTCCGTGGGGACAGGCCGCAGGCAATTTCCAGCACCTGGGTACGAGGATTGCGGGCAATCAGCTCGGTCAGTTGCTGGTCAATAATGGTGTGGCGTTCTTTCAGGGTGGTGCGCATACTGCCACCGACATATTTTTCGGCCCAGCTTTCCAGCGGATGGACCAATTTGGCCAGAAACTTGCCTTTTGAAGTAGCAAATACCGGATGCGAGATGCCCATTTGAAACCAGATATAGCCGGTATAGTGGGCAGTAAAGGATATATGGCGATGTTCGGAAAGCGGTTGGCTCATGCAAGGTCCTCTATTCTTTTTATTTATTCGGGGTGGATTTATGTATTTGCATCATAAAGAAAAAGGAACAGCTTGTCCTGTTCCTTTGTCGGTATTACTGGCCGCTGTCTTTAAAGCGGACAATACGGTCGCGTACTGCTTGCCATTCCGGGCCGAGCTCGAGTACATCACCGATCTGAATTTCTGGAATCTGGCCACGCATACGGGCTAAACGGGCCTGATTTGGTAACGGTAAATCCTGAATGCCGTCCAGTGCCAGACAGGCGGCGGCACGGTCATTACAGACCAGTCCCATATCACAACCGGCGTTTAAGGCCGCTTGAATGCGGGCATCGGCACCACCCGCCACACAGGCGGCCTGCATGCTTAAATCATCCGAGAACAGCACGCCATCAAAATTCAGCTGTTGACGTAGCACGGTCTGAATCCAGTACGGAGAGAAACCGGCTGGGTTCGGATCGACCTGATCATAAATTACATGCGCAGGCATTAGGGCATCCAGTTGGGCTTGCAGCTGGATAAAGCTTTGCATGTCTTTTTGCTGAATCTCTGCATAAGAACGTGAATCAATCGCAGCGGCCACATGCGAATCGGCCTTGACCGAGCCATGACCGGGGAAATGCTTGCCGGTGGTGGCCATACCAGCGCGCTGCATGCCACTTAAGAAGGCGCGTGCCAGTACGATAATATCGTCCATATTGCGGGCAAAACTGCGGTCGCCAATGACATCGCTGATGTCATTTAAATCCAGCACCGGGGCAAAACTGAAATCAATACCGACCGCTAATACTTCGGTGGCCATCAGCCAGCCGCACTGTTCAGCCAGCTCGACTGCCAGTTCCGGCTGCTGCTGATACAGCTCGCCAAAACGGCCCATGGCCGGCAGTAGGGTGAAACCCTGTTTTAAACGCTGCACCCGGCCGCCTTCCTGATCGACTGCAATTAAAATATCCGGACGTACCTGACGCATATGATCGGTCAGGGCGCGTACTTGCCGCGGTGATTCGATATTTCGACCAAATAAAATGACGCCACCGACTTGCGGAGCTTGTAAGAGTTGAATATCTTCTTGAGTAAGTGCTGTGCCAGCGATGTCGAGCATCAATGCGCCAATCATATCGGTTCCGGATTCAAATTTTTATCGAAAAACAATACCTGAATTCTGCAATGATTTGCTACATTTTGTCAGCACAGAATATGATAAAACTACACGACATAAACAGATTAAGTTGTTTAAGATTTTGAATCTGCTTGATTCGTCGCTAAGCAACCTTGTACTACTGGTCGAAAACCAAGGAAATACACATTATTTATGAAACTTCAAACGATAGCTTGTGCAGTTGCCGTGGCAACTGGGGGATTCTTCTTTAGTCACGCAATCAACGAAGCCATTGCTGCCAATAATACTGCTGCTGTTTCCAATACCATTGTTCCAACCCGGGAACAGGCCTTGGTGTCACGCCAGTTAGCGACCTTGGTTGACCGTCAGCATTACCTGAACCAGCGTTTAGACAGCAACACTTCCAATCGCATTTTTGATTTTTACATCGATAGTCTGGACCCGGAGCACACCTTGTTCCTGGCCGATGAAGTCGAACAGTACAAGAAAAAATATGGCGCCAATTTTGGAGCCGCCTTAAAAGCCGGTGATTTATCGGGCCCGTATCAGATTCATGCGCATTATCGTGAACGCATGCAGGCCTTTTATCAGTTTATGCTGGCCGAGCTGAAAAAACCGCAGAATTTAAAACAGCCGAATGTCACCATTGAGCTGGATCGTGAAAAAGCGCCGTTCTTTAAGACCCAGGCCGAGCAGCGTGCCCACTGGCAAAAAATGCTGGTGTCCCAGCTGATTAACCTGACCATCAGCAAAGAAGAAGAGCAGGCCAAACAAAAAGCCCTCAAGGAAAATCCAGAACTGGCCAATGGGCAAGATTTATCCGGCCCGGAAGATATGACGCCGGTGGAAACCCTGACCAAGCGTTATACTCGTCAGCTGGAACGCATGAGCCGTCTGAAAAGCGACGATGTGCTGGACAAAACCTTAAATGCGATGATGCTGACCTATGATCCGCACAGCAACTATTTCCCGCCTGTTGATGCAATGGAGCTCAACCGTCAGACCACCTTACAGCTGGAAGGGATTGGGGTGTCGATTCGTCCGGATCGCAGCAATGAAGATTACACCAAGATTGAAACCATTGTTGAAGGCGGACCGGCGAGTAAATCTGGTCAGGTCAAATCCGGCGACCGGATTATTGGTGTCGGTCAGGATGGCGAGAAAATTGTGGATGTGATTGGCTGGCCAAGCAATGAAGTGGTCGGTCTGATTCGCGGTAAACGTGGCACCAAAGTGACCTTGCGTTTACTTGGTCCGGGAGCCTCGATGAGTCAGGCACGTACCGTAACATTGGTACGTGACATTATTCAGGAAGAAGATGCCGGAGTACGTAACCGAACCGTGCAAATTCAACGTGATGGCAAAACCTATACCTATGGCGTGATTGAAATTCCATCATTTTATCTGAACTATCGGGCGCGCCGTGCCGGGGTGGAATACCGTTCGGTATCGGAAGACACCAACAATGCCTTGAAAACGCTGGCTGCCAAAAATGTCGACGGGATTATTGTCGATTTACGCAATAACCCGGGCGGCTCACTTGAAGAGGTGGCACGTATGCTGGGTCAGGTGATTAAATCGGGTCCGGTAGTACAAATCCGTGATGGCAATGGCAACGTGAGCGTGTTTGAAGACAATGATGGCGGTGAACAGACCTATGCTGGCCCGCTAGCAGTCCTGATTAACCTGGCCTCGGCTTCTGCCAGCGAGATTTATTCAGCCGCGATTCAGGATTATGAGCGCGGTATTGTGATTGGTAGCACAACCACCGGTAAAGGGACAGCACAGGTACAATTGGACACTCTGGCCTATGGTCAGGCCACGCTTACCCAGCGTAAGTTCTACCGGATTACCGGCGGCAGTACCCAGAACAAAGGGGTGATTCCGGACATTAAACTGGTAGATATCTACAATGAAGAATTTGGTGAGCGTAAGGCCAAGAATGCGCTGAAGTGGGACACCATTGCCACCGCACCATTTAAACGTGAGGGTGTGGTGCAGTCTTATGTGCCGCAACTGGCCAAATCTTCGCAGACCCGGGTCAGTATTGATCCGCAGTTCAAGTATCTGACTGAGCGTAAAAATATTGCCAAACAGGCAGAAGAGCGCAAAACGGCGGTGCTGGATTTAGATCAGCGCCGTGCCGAGCTGATTGAGCTGGAGCGTAAAACCTTAGCCGCTGAAAACGTACGTCGTCAGGCGACCGGTTTGGCGCCGTATCCAAACTGGGAAAGCTATCAGGCCTCACTGGAAGCGCAAGCCGAGTCACGGGCCAAAATGAAAGCCAACCAGCGTCCACCACTGCCGGAAGAAGAAGTCTTTGTGAGCGAAGCGGCCAATGTGTTACTGGATTATAGTCAGTTACAATCAGGCACAGCCAAATAAGACCTTGGATGTGAGAAAAAGGCCGGTAGATGTACTGGCCTTTTTTGATGCTTTTGAGTTGAATAACTCAAGATCCAGATGAGCCGGCAAATCAACATAAAAAATGACGGTTTTCAGGGCGGAAAAACCGCATTTAGGCTTGACCTCAATGCGATAGTATAAGATTCTAATTTGAGTTTTAATTCCTTGTTTTATTGTTATCTTTTAAAGCGGCAAATTCATGAGTATTTAGCGTTGAGTATAGTAACAACAAAAAAATAACCTATACGGAAGCTTTTTATGGTTCATATTCATTATGACTTTAGCCTGGTGGTAGGTTCAATTGCGGTTGCAATTCTGGCCAGTTATCTGGCTATTTCAACCCAGCAGTTCCTGCTCGGGGGAATCCGCCAGAAATCTGAAAAAGCCATGCTCTTGCTCAGTGGCCTATGCTTTGGCGTTGCTATTTGGGGCATGCATTTTGTCGGGATGCTGGCTTGCCAGTTACCAGCCAATTACGCGTTTAATCTGCCGCTAACCATTTTTTCTGGCGTTATTGCCTTTATTGCTTCCACCTTTGCCATCTGGCTGACCACCAAACCCACCCTGCCTTTTGCCCGTCTGGTGATTGGGGCAGTGTTAATGGGGCTCGGAATTTCCGGCATGCACTATACTGGTATGCTGGGCATGGTCGTAGAGAATCACCGGACCTACTATGATCCGCTACTGGTGGTGTTTTCGGTGCTCATTGCCATTAGTGGTTCCGGCCTGACCTTCTGGCTGGCGTTACGTTTTAAAAATACCTTGCTTTACCATCGTCACTATAAGGTGATGATTGCCATTATGATGTCGCTGGCCATTGTCGGAATGCATTATACCGGCATGGCCTCGGTGTCTTACTATCCGATTGATACGGAACGTCTGGGTGCGATCTATAAAACCGGCAATGGCATCTTGCTGTTTACCGTGATTTTTGTGACTAGTCTGGTGATCGTTGCCGCCTTTAGTGTGGCCGTGTTGGAGCAGCGTCTGGAAGAGCGTAACCGCCAGTTGTCACTGGTCAACCGCGAGCTGGCCAATCAGGCGGTGCAGGACAATCTGACCAAATTACCCAACCGTTTATATCTCGCTGAATATGCGCATTTGTTGTTTAGCGCCCAGCGCATCAATCAGCAGAATGTCGCGTTTTTATATATTGATCTGGACCGTTTTAAGGCGGTGAATGATGTATTTGGCCATCATGTTGGTGATCAGTTGCTGATTCAGCTGACCACACGACTGCATCAGCAGCTCAAATCACAGGAAAAATTATTAAGAATTGGCGGTGATGAGTTCTTGCTGGTGTTGGAGCAGGCCACGGTTGAGGATGCGATTCAGGCGGCAGAAAATGTGCTGCACAGTGTACAGGAGAGTTTCCTGATTGCCGGCAAGAGCATTAATATCTCGGCCAGTATTGGTATTGCGATGTACCCGGAGCACGGTAACAACCTGCAAGATGTACTGATGAATGCCGATGCCGCCATGCTGACCTCAAAATATCAGGGCCGAAACACTTATTCGGTGTTTAATTACAGCATTGACCAGCAGGAAACCAAAAGCCAGACCAAGCTGCTGAATGATTTATATAAAGCTGTCGATGAACAGCAGTTTATTCTATTTTACCAGCCCAAATTTACCACCAGCACCCGGCGGATTTGTGGCGTCGAAGCATTAATTCGCTGGATGCATCCGGTGCATGGTCTGTTGACCCCGAATATGTTTATTAAAGGCGCGGAGAAGTCCGGCCTGATTATCCAGATGGGCTATTGGGCACTAGAGCAGGCTTGCAAACAGATTCAGCAATGGGAACAGCAGGGACTGAAACTGTTTCCATTAGCAGTCAATCTGTCGGCGGTACAGTTCGAACATAAACATCTGTTTAGCACCTTAGAAAACTTATTCCGCCGTTATGCGATTGACCCGAGTCATCTCATGATTGAAATTACCGAAACCACTGCCATGCATCATGTGGAATCGAGTATTCGTAGTTTTAGACGCTTAAGAGAAATGGGCGTAAAACTGGCGATTGATGATTTTGGCACTGGCCATTCCAGTTTCCTGTATTTAAAAGACTTGCCGGTGGATGAGCTGAAAATTGACCGCGCATTTATTAAAGACCTGTATCGTGATTCCAAAGAAGAAATGATTCTGGAAAGTATTATCCAGCTGGCGACCAAACTGGGATTGACGGTTACCGCAGAAGGGGTGGAAACGCCATTACAGGCCGAAATTCTGGCGCGTTTGGGTTGTCAGCAATTACAAGGTTATTTGCTGTCGATGCCGGTTGAGGTCAAGCGTTTGCAAGACTTGCCGCAAGTATAAAATGAAATTATCGGGTCTGATTAAGGTACTGTTTTTAGATAGCCAGATGTTTCAAAAATCACGGTCGATGTTGCAAGAAAAAATGGTTTGAAAATGGATGCCAGATGACATCCATTTACCCCACATATTAAAAACGATAACGAAGCGCGAGCTGCGCATTCAGTGGATCGCCCATCATATTGGAATCGTTTCCTTCACCATGTCCTGAGATAAAATAATCACGGTCAAACAGGCTGTTCAGATTCAGCGCTACATCATACTGCGCGGTCTGATAACCCAGCGCGGCATTGAAAACCGCATAGCCCGGCAAGACATTTTTATTGTCCGGCGCACTGAAGCGGGAGGATTCTGCCCGGCCACCCACTGCAGCAAACCAGTTTTTATCCAGTTGATACTTTAACCAGAGATTGGCGCTGTTTTTGGGCGTTAATGCGGCCTGTTTACCGGCCAGACCGATGGTTGATTTTTCAATTTTTCCATCCATATAGGCGTAACCGGCCAACAGTGATAGCTGCTCACTGAGCTGACCGGTCAAGGATACTTCAACGCCTTGTGTGCTTTGTTCCCCGGCCAGCATCGCCAGCGGTGGATTACTGTCCGTAATTTTATTTTGGATATTGCTCTGGGTCATTTCAAATACGGCCAGGGTCATATTCAGTCGATCATTGATGTCCCATTTGGTCCCGACTTCCAGGTTTCTGGTTTTGGTTGGTTTTAGGTCAGCACTGTTGCTATAAAACACGAATGAATCTGCAAGCGGCTGGAAGGACTGATTATAGGCGGCATATAAAGATAAATTTTTGGTCGGTTGATAGACCACGCCCAGGCGAGGGGAGAGGGGCTGGTCATCGCGCTGGATGTTGCTATTATTTTTCTTATCATGCCTGTACTGGGAAAGATGATCATAACGTATCCCGGCCAAAAGCTTGAGCTGTTCATTCAGACTGATCAGGTCTTGTACATAGACAGCATAATTTTCAAATTTGCTGGCGGTATTGACTCTTGGAGTGGCAGAGGTATCGACCTGTGACCAGTGCGGCAAGACCGGATCATACAAATCGGTCGTGGCTTTTGACCCTAGCCAGAATATCTCATCTTTATGCTGCTTGCTGTATTCCGTGCCGATTAAGGTCTCGTGTTTGATTTGACCAGTATGAAAGACGCCGGACAGTTCATTCTGCAAGAAGATGCCATCTTCATCGCGCATACGTTTAATCTGGCTGAGCGTGATCTGATCTGCTGCTGGACTGGCGTTGCCGTATTCCCGGTCTAAGGTATAATTATAATGCCGGGCGACACCGCGATATTTCAGCTGATCATTGAACTGATGTTCTAGCGTAACCGTCTGGCTGGACACTTCAGTATCGACATTGCCTACATCTTTTGCGTTGGATGCGCCATAGAATGTTTTTTGGATTGGTACGTACCGGTTTACCGGTCAGCGGGTCCATGGGAAAGCCCTGATCGGCCAAACGGTCATCGTGCAAATAATCGGCTTGCAAGAGCAGAGTGGTTCGATCTGAAATATCCCATTGCACAGACGGTGCTACAGTTTCCCGGTTCACGAAACTCTGATTGCGATAGCCATCTGAGTGTTCAAGCGCACCGGTCAGACGGACTTTGAGCTGGTCATTGAGAGCATCGGCAAAATCAAGTTCGGCACGTTTTTGCCCCAAGCTGCTGCCGATCAGGCTGATTTCATGCAGTGCTTCATCCAGGGGTTTCTTATTGATCCGGTTGATCAGGCCGCCTGCTGAACCCCGGCCATATAACACCGAACCCGGCCCTTTTAGCACTTCCACCCGTTCTACATTTGACAGATCACGATAATACAGCGCATCATCACGTACTCCATCGACATACTGATCGGAAATGGCTGAAAAGCCGCGAATCATGACCTGATCACGCTGGCCATCTCCGACGCTAAAACTTAAGCCTGTTACATTCTGCAATGCGCCTTGAAGGGAGGTCACATTCTGTTCTTTTAAGACTTGTTGCGGAACCACATTCACAATCTGAGGAATATCTTTCAGTGGTACCATACCTTTGCTGGCGGTGGAGGCTTGCTCTACTTGCGTTTTCAGGCTAAGGCTTGCGCTGTCATCAAGCTGAGTGAAGACAGCAAAAAAAGAGAAGATTTCATAACATGCTCTGGATGGACCCCGAAAAAAGTGCATGCAGTGTGGGGAATAAACAGTCTGCTGTAAATGATATTGAATATCACTCTCTATTGATAATAATTATTATTTAATTGGCTTTAATGAGATATTTAAATCAAAAATATCCGCAGAGAGGATGCTGATTTTCCCTGATTTTTCCAAATGATAAAGAAATATGGGGAGTTCTGTTCTGCGGTGAAAAGCCTAAGTCTTTTAAAACTAAATAGATGGTGATTTTGAAAACTTTTATCGCAAAGTCGCGATCTCCAGATACTTTTATTTTCCACTTAAAATTTAAACCGATTCCGGCCCAAGTGCTCTAATGATTGTTGGCTGAAATCTGCTACAATTGCGCCAATTTTAAGTTATCCCTTCACGGCTTGGATTCACATGAAAATGTGTGTCGCAAACTGTGTATATATTGAAGATTTCCCTTATGTTTAAAGATCAACTCGCGAAAGAAGTCGCGGCGCGCAGGACCTTTGCGATTATTTCCCACCCCGATGCCGGTAAAACCACCATGACAGAAAAACTGCTGTTATGGGGGCAGGCGATTCAGGTGGCGGGGATGGTGAAAAGTCGTAAATCGGATCGGGCGGCGACCTCGGACTGGATGGAAATGGAAAAAGAGCGTGGGATTTCGATTACCACCTCGGTCATGCAGTTCCCGTATAAAGACAAGATGATCAACCTGCTCGATACCCCGGGGCACGAAGACTTCTCGGAAGATACCTACCGAACCTTAACCGCGGTAGACTCGGCACTTATGGTGATTGACGGGGCCAAAGGTGTCGAAGACCGGACCATCAAACTGATGGAGGTGTGTCGTATGCGTGACACGCCAATTATCTCTTTTGTCAACAAAATGGACCGTGAAATCCGTGAGCCTTTAGAGCTGCTGGATGAAATTGAAAACGTCCTGAAAATTAAATGTGTACCGATTACCTGGCCGCTGGGCACCGGGCGTGATTTTGCTGGCGTGTTTAACCTGCTGGAAGAAAAATTTTACGTGTATAAAGCCGGTTTTGGTTCAACCATTCCTGAAATTGAAGTGCGTGATGGCTATGACCATGCTGACCTGCGTGAAAAAGTCGGTGAACTGGCCTGGGCGGCATTTGAAGAATCTTTAGAGCTGGTGCAAATGGCCAATGAACCGTTAGATCGTGCAGAATTCCTGGCAGGTCGTCAAACCCCGGTACTGTTTGGAACTGCACTAGGTAACTTTGGTGTTGACCATGTCCTGAATGCTTTTAGCGACTATGCGCCACCACCAAAAGCACATCCGACTCAGGACCGTGTGGTCGAAGCGACTGAAGAAGGTTTCACGGGCTTTGTCTTTAAAATCCAAGCCAATATGGACCCGAAACACCGTGACCGGATTGCCTTTATGCGGATCTGCTCAGGCAAATATGAAAAAGGTCTGAAGATGAAGCATGTGCGTATTGGTAAAGACGTGCGTATTTCTGATGCTTTAACCTTCCTGGCCGGTGACCGTCAGCATCTGGAAGAAGCATGGCCGGGCGATATTATTGGTCTGCACAACCACGGTACCATCCAGATTGGTGATACGTTTACCTCAGGTGAAAACCTGCAGTTTACCGGTATTCCGCACTTCGCACCGGAAATGTTCCGCCGTGTACGTTTAAAAGATCCGCTAAAATCGAAGCAGCTGCAAAAAGGCTTAAAAGAGCTGTCGGAAGAAGGGGCGACCCAGGTATTTATGCCGCAAAACAGCAATGACCTGATCGTGGGTGCGGTCGGTGTGCTGCAGTTTGAAGTAGTGGCTTATCGTCTGAAAGAAGAATACAAGGTCGATTGTATTTACGAGCCGGTCAGCATCAACACGGTACGCTGGGTCTCTTGTGAAGATGAGAAGAAATTCAACGAGTTCAAGAAAAAAGCCCATGACCAGTTATCGGTGGATGGTGGCGGTCACCTGACCTATCTGGCGCCAAGCCGCGTCAACTTGCAGTTGATGCAGGAGCGTTATCCGGACATCGTGTTCCGTAACACCCGCGAACACTAAATGGTCATCGCCGTTAAAACAGCTTCTTCGTGAAGCTGTTTTTCTAGGATGGGGAAAATTTCAGGAAGAGAGAACCACAATGCAAACAAAAATCAGTTTTATCGCTTGTGCCGTGCTGGCACTGTCTTTGGGGGGCTGCGACTCATCTTCCCAGAACAATGAATCGGCTGAAGATGCACGTCCTGAAAAAAATATCTTCCAGCAGGAAAAGGCCGAGGTGCTGCCATTCCTGCAGATTAAGCAGCAGCCGGCAGAGATTGCTTTGCCATTTTGTGAAAAGAAAAACTGTATTGATCTGGATATTCAAACCATTCAGACGCAGGATCCATGGCTGAACCAGTGGATTGCCAAAAGTCAGGCCAAGGTGATTCAGGACCAGATCGGGCTGAAACAGGACATGAGCCTGCAGCAGGCAGTGAATGCCTATGTGAAAAAATCTGATGCCTGGCAGGCCGAGTTTGCCAAAAATCCGGCCTATGAACTGGCGCTGTATACCCGGCTAGCCTATCAGCGCAACCAGTATGTGTTATTGCAGATTGGGGTGGATAGCCATCAGGAAACAGTAAAAGTCAAAGAGCGTTATTATTTTTTCGTGGCTGATCGTCAACAGCAGCAGGCTTTAACCGCACTGGATATTATTCAGCCCGAGCAGCAAACTGCGATGCATGCAATCGTGCAGCAGGCCTATCGGCAATGGCTGAAAGAACAGAGTGCAGAGGTACAAAACACGGCACCGAAAACCTTATATTGGGGACAGGCCGACTGGTTCTTTGATCATGAAGGCATGGGGCTGCATTATCGCACCCATGAAATTGTGAAAGATGGAACACAGCTTGATATTTACTTAACGAAAGCACAAACTCAACAAGTTGTAAAAGCTGAAATTTATTCGCGCATGTTTTAATAATCAGAACATCCGCTTTGAATCTGGGATGCACAAAAGGCAATAAAGGTTATTCAATGTTAAAGCAAAAAACAGCATGGGTGATGAGTGTCTTGGCCATGTCCATGGCATTGACCGCATGTCAGCCCAAAAATAATGAACCGAAACAGGAACAGCAGGCGCAGGCTGCAGAAGTTGAACAGCAGGCGCTAAAACTGATTGGCGAGCCGGAAAAGCTGCAGCTGAACTTGCCGGAATGTGAAGGTAAAAACTGCCCCGAGCTTTCTGTTGAGCGTTTGCAGAGTAACCAGCCTTTTGTTGATGAGCAGATTGATCAGTACATTCTTAAAGAACTGAACCAGACCCTAGAAATTGCTCCGGCAGATAAACCTCTGAATGTTGAAGCACCAGCCTCTGCGGCAGAGCCAGCTTCCTCGGCACAGGCACTGACGCAAATTCCAACGCCAAAACAGAAACTGGAACAGCAGGTGCAGCCCTTTATTGCGGCCTTCTTAAGTCTGGATCAGGAAATCAAGGCGCTGAGTGCCAATCATCAGATTAGCCTGATGATTAAACCAAAAATTTTAAACTCGGAAGGGCCGCTGGTCACCGTGGTAGTAAATAGCAGCAGCTATCTGGGCGGTGCACATGGCGCTACTGCGCAAACCTATTTTAATTTTGATCTGGAGCAGAAAAAGCAGGTCAAACTGGCTGACATCTTGCAGCCGAAGCAACGAGCCGCTTTGGAAGCTGCTGCCTATGAAGCCTTTAAGCAATGGGTGGTAGACAGCAAACTGGCCAATAATGTTGCCGAGTACGAGCAGGCCTGGAAATTCAAGCTGTCGGATAATTTCTATCTGGGGCAGCAGGGCCTGATTCTGCAATATGCTGAATATGAAATTGGTCCGTATGTGGTCGGTTTGCCACGGCTGATGATTCCTTATACAGAGCTACAGCAGGTATTGAAAAAACCGTATTTGCCGGCACCCGAAGCGCCAGCCAGCGAAGCCACTACAGCAGCTGCGTCCAGCGCTGACGCGAAAACCATCTAATGACACTGGCGCTGTTTGATACCCATACCCACTTTGATGTGGCGGATTTTGATGCTGATCGGGAGCAACTGGCCTATCAGGCGAAGCAGGCGGGTGTCGAACAGCTGATTCTAATTGGCTTTGTGCAGTCGCGTTTTCAGCAGTTGCTGGATACTCATCAATGGTTGAACCGGTTAAGCCAAGCGCCGCGAAGCCATCTGGCACCGGGATTACATCCGTTTTATATCGAGCAGCATCAGCCGCAACATCTGCTGGATTTAGAACAGTTATTGCGTGAACAGGACTGCGTTGCGGTTGGTGAAATTGGCCTGGATACCTTTTTAAAGCAGCATAAACAGCCCGAGCTGTATCAGAAACAGCAGAAGTATTTTACCGCCCAGCTGGAGCTGGCACGGCAGTTTCAGCGTCCGGTATTGCTGCATATTCGTAAATCCCATGCTGATGTCTTGGCGCTGCTAAAACAGCAGAATTTTAGCTATGGCGGAATTGCCCATGCCTTTAGTGGCGGTGTTGAAGAAGCCAAAGCCTTTATCAAACTGGGTTTTAAAATTGGCGTGACCGGGCAAATTACCAATCCGAATGCCAAGAAACTGCATCGGGTGGTGCAGGAGCTGGGCCCAGAACATCTGGTGCTTGAAACCGACTGCCCGGATATGACACCGCTGTGCTGCCAGTCCTCGACCGAGCAGCGCACCCGCAATACGCCGGCCAATTTGCCTTATGTACTTGAAGGGCTGGCGCAAAGCCTGCAGATGGAGCAGACAGCACTGGCTGAGATGATCTGGCAGAATTCGTTACAGGCTTTACATCTGGCCTAAAATTTAAATCTCTCGCTGATGTTGCGCCGTGCAAAAATCCTCCAATCTCACACGCCATGTGAAAAAACCGTTAAAATAAGCCCTCCTGTATAAGATTTGATTGTGCAATGACTGAACTGCTCCAAGATGATGAATATGACCGCCGTTTTGCCGGTGTTGCCAAAATTTATGGTGAGGACAGCTTTCAGTATTATGCCAACAGTCATGTCATGGTGATTGGTATCGGCGGGGTCGGTTCCTGGGCGGTTGAAGCCTTGGCACGAACTGGTATTGGTGAGCTGACCCTGGTGGATATGGATGTGGTGGCCGCTTCCAACATCAACCGGCAATTACCGGCCATGAGCAGCACTTTGGGCCATGAAAAAATTGAAATTATGGCCGAGCGTTGCCGTGCTATTAATCCACGCATCAAGATCAACCTGATTGATGATTACCTGACCCCGGACAATGTCAAAGACCTGCTGGCGCATACGCCCGATGTGGTGCTGGACTGTATTGATGATGTCAAAGCCAAGCTGGCGCTGATGCTGTATTGCCGCTTTAATAAAGTGCCGCTGATTGTGTCCGGCGGTGCCGGCGGTAAACTCGATCCGCTGAAAATTCGTGTGGCTGATTTATCTAAAACCGAACAGGACCCGATGCTGGCCAAACTGCGTGCCCAGTTGCGTAGCAAAGGCATCTGTAAAAAGCCGAAAGAGAAGTTCGGGATTACCTGCATCTATTCAATTGATAATCCGTTTTCCAGTGCTGATGTCTGTGCCAGTGCCGGGCTGCGCTGTGGTGGCTATGGTTCGGCGGTAGTGGTTACTTCCAGTTTTGCGATGGTGGCCGTGGCCGAAGTTCTGAAAAAACTCGATCAGCTAAAAGCCAAACAGGCATAATCCGGTTACGATCTGATTCTAAAAAAAGCCCTCAATTGAGGGCTTTTTGTTGATCTTTTAAGGCTGAACAGCGTGTTCCTGCAGATAGTTTTCAGTACGCTGCATCGCGGCCTGAATATTCTGAATAGCCACTTCTACATCTTTTAAGGTTTTGGCATTACCACCACTTAGCGCCTGACGCCATTTGCGTGCGCCCGGTAAGTTCTGGAACAGGCCCAGAATATGACGGGTGATAATCGACAGCGGTGCACCTTCAGCCACGCGCTGTGCGATATATGGCATCATCTGCTGCATAATCTCGAAACGGTCCGGGAGGGGCAGATTCCAGAAATGTCCCAGCTCGGCCAGTAAATACGGATTGTGATAGGCTTCGCGGCCAATCATCACCCCATCGACATGCTGTAAATGCGCCTGTGTTTCTGCCAGGGTTTTAATGCCGCCGTTAATTTCAATGATCAGCTCCGGACGATCCTGCTTTAAACGGTAAACATCTTCATAGCGTAAAGGCGGCACTTCACGGTTTTCTTTCGGCGATAAGCCTTGTAGCAACGCAATGCGGGCATGCACGATAAAATTATTGCAGCCGGTTTTGGCAACGGTATCGACAAAATGCAGCATTTCTTCATACGAATGCATGTCATCAATCCCGATCCGGTGTTTAACCGTGACCGGAATATCCACCGCATGGCGCATTGCTGCGATACATTCTGCCACCAGATCAGGCTCGGCCATCAGGCAGGCACCAATTTTATTGTTCTGCACGCGGTCACTTGGGCAGCCGACATTCAGGTTAACTTCATCATAGCCCCAGTCTTGCGCCATTTTGCTACAGGTGGCCAGATCTTGAGGATTGGAGCCGCCGAGTTGCAGCACAATTGGATGTTCTTCCTGATTAAACTCCAGATGGCGTTTGGCATCACCATGAATAATGGCACCAGTGGAGACCATTTCTGTGTATAAAATCACGTTTGGGTTAAACAGGCGCGCAAAGAAACGATAATCCCGGGTGGTCCAATCCATCATCGGAGCAACACTGATTCGTGGAGATTGAGTGTTTTCAATGTTTTTGGTAATAGTCATTAAAAATCATACCTTTAATCTGTGTTTCGCAACCTGCGCGAATCTGTGTAAACCTATTTTTAGGTGAGTTTATCTGTTTGCATTTACACCAAGTTTTACACCATAATCAAAAAAACATTTTTTGGTGTAAATTATGGGGTCAATTACAGCAAGGAAAGGTGCAGATGGGAAGCTTAGCTATCGTGCTGCAATTCGAGTCAATCGAAAGGGCTTTCCTGCTTTTTCTGAGAGCAAAACATTTCATTCAAAAAAGATGGCTGAAAATTGGCTTAAGAAAAGAGAAGTCGAAATTCAAGAAAATCCTGATATTTTACTCGGCAAAGAAAAGCTGATTGATCTGACCTTATCAGATGCCATAGATAAATATTTAGGTGAAGTCGGGAGCGAGTACGGAAGGACAAAACGCTATTCTCTTCTCTTAATCAAGAAGCTGCCAATCGCGCGAAATATTATCACAAAAATAAAATCAGTACATTTGGCTGAGCATGTAGCTTTAAGAAAGGCGGGTATACCTAGCCTTGGGCTAGAGCCAATAGCTACCAGTACACAACAACATGAATTGTTGCATATCCGAGGAGTGCTTGCTCATGCTGCTGTGATGTGGGAGATGGACATTGATTTAAATGGTTTTGATAAGGCAACAGCTCAACTGAGAAAAACACGCCAAATATCATCTAGTCAAAAAAGGGATCGCTTGCCTTCAAGAGATGAGTTGGTTGCATTGACGAGGTATTTTACAGAGCGTTGGAATCTCAACCGTTATGGTTCTAAGTACCCCATGCATTTGATTATGTGGTTTGCTATTTTTTCATGCAGACGTGAAGCTGAATTAACACGACTGTATCTTCGAGACTATGATTTACATCATTCAACATGGAAAGTACATGATCTAAAGAATCCCAATGGTTCTAAAGGCAATCATAAATCGTTTGATGTACTTGATCCTTGTAAGGAAATTATTAAAAAATTGAAGCATCCTGATGTTCGTGGGCGGATGTTGCAGCTTGGCCATGATGAAAATTTATTATTACCCTTGAATCCCAAAAGCTTGGGTAAAGAGTTTAGAGATGCTTGTAAAATGTTAGGTATTGAGGATTTACGCTTTCATGATTTGAGACATGAAGGCTGTACTCGATTGGCAGAACAGAGTTTTACCATTCCTGAAATTCAAAAAGTAAGTTTGCATGATTCTTGGAGTAGTTTACAGCGCTATGTCTCGGTGAAGGCGAGAAGAAATATTATACAGTTTGAAGAGGTGCTACGCCTCATCGATGAAACGTAGCATAGTCTTTAGATGCTTCTGAATACTTTTTGTCTAAAATATCTGCTAAATCTTTTACGTGTACTAGAAAGGGTGCACGTTTACTTTGATCTATCTTAAATACTGAGAAAGGGAATTCTTGATTATTCGCCTTTCTCAGTGCTTCAGCTTTGCTAAGATGAGGGTAATAGTCTGAAATTACCGTCATTAATTCAACTGTCATGGAGCGATATTTCATAAAGAGGTAATCGGATGTGGAAATTTTTAAAGATATATTCATGATTAAAAGTTAACAGTTATCTCGATGAATTCAGTTTAGTGTTCTGAAAATAATAAAAGTAGAGTGGTGCAAATATTTAAAAATATATTAGTATTATGCTATTTAATTAATTGTATTTTAAAAATTTATGGGCTTTGTTGCACAAACCTATCTGTAAAGGCTTTTTCAGCGATATAATTTTCAAATGAAGAAGCCTACACACAAAATCTACCGCACAACCAATTGGCCCGCATATAACCGAGCACTCATGAGTCGCGGAAATATTGCCATTTGGTTTGATCCTGCTACGCAATGGTATGCGCCATCAAAAGGCAAACAAGGGCGAAATCAAACCTACTCCGACGCAGCCATCCAATGCTGCTTAATGATTAAATCCTTATTCCGTCTGTCTTTACGTATGGTCACTGGCTTTGTGCAAAGTCTGATTAAACTTTGCGGATTAAATTGGATAGCTCCAGATTACACCACGCTTTGTAGAAGACAAAAGCATATTGATATTGCAATCAGCTACCAAAAAAGTAGTGATGGGCTGCATCTACTCATGGACTCTACAGGCATGAAGTTTCTAGGTGAGGGCGAATGGAAACGCAAGAAACATGGACCTGAATATCGTCGCCAATGGCGTAAACTTCATATTGGTATAGATGCTAAAACCCTACAAATACGAGCAGTTCAGCTTACAACCAATAATGTCAGTGATTCACAGGTGCTTGGTGATTTACTTAATCAGATTCCACAAGATGAGCAGATTGACTCTGTTTATACCGATGGAGCTTATGACACCAAGCAATGCCGTCAGGTCATTGCAGATCGGCAAGCGCATGCAGTGATTCCACCTAGAAAAAATGCGAAACCATGGAAAGATACAAAGAGTAGCTCGCTAGCGCGAAATGAATTACTTCGAACAGTTAAACGTTTAGGCAGGACACTATGGAAAAAATGGTCAGGCTATCATCGCCGCAGTTTGGTGGAAACCAAGATGCATTGCATCAAATTATTAGGCGATAAATTAATGGCAAGAAGCTTTCCTAGTCAGGTGAATGAGATTCATGCACGTGTAGCAGTCCTCAACAGATTTACGGAATTAGGTCGACCACTTACCCAAGTTACGCCTTAAATTTGGCTCAATTAGGGGCGCTTTGCATTTCAAATCTTTGTGCAACAAAGCCGAATGCCGTTGACAACGTGGATTTAACACTCAGGGATGGTGTCAATCTGCAACAAGCGATTCAAGTGGCGAAAGATATAGATCAGCAAAGTAAGCAAAGTGGTTTTAA
>NZ_KI530755.1:437063-560030 GCF_000488255.1 Acinetobacter indicus CIP 110367
AACCTACTCCGACGCAGCCATCCAATGCTGCTTAATGATTAAATCCTTATTCCGTCTGTCTTTACGTATGGTCACTGGCTTTGTGCAAAGTCTGATTAAACTTTGCGGATTAAATTGGATAGCTCCAGATTACACCACGCTTTGTAGAAGACAAAAGCATATTGATATTGTAATCAGCTACCAAAAAAGTAGTGATGGGCTGCATCTACTCATGGACTCTACAGGCATGAAGTTTCTAGGTGAGGGCGAATGGAAACGCAAGAAACATGGACCTGAATATCGTCGCCAATGGCGTAAACTTCATATTGGTATAGATGCTAAAACCCTACAAATACGAGCAGTTCAGCTTACAACCAATAATGTCAGTGATTCACAGGTGCTTGGTGATTTACTTAATCAGATTCCACAAGATGAGCAGATTGACTCTGTTTATACCGATGGAGCTTATGACACCAAGCAATGCCGTCAGGTCATTGCAGATCGGCAAGCGCATGCAGTGATTCCACCTAGAAAAAATGCGAAACCATGGAAAGATACAAAGAGTAGCTCGCTAGCGCGAAATGAATTACTTCGAACAGTTAAACGTTTAGGCAGGACACTATGGAAAAAATGGTCAGGCTATCATCGCCGCAGTTTGGTGGAAACCAAGATGCATTGCATCAAATTATTAGGCGATAAATTAATGGCAAGAAGCTTTCCTAGTCAGGTGAATGAGATTCATGCACGTGTAGCAGTCCTCAACAGATTTACGGAATTAGGTCGACCACTTACCCAAGTTACGCCTTAAATTTGGCTCAATTAGGGGCGCTTTGCATTTCAAATCTTTGTGCAACAAAGCCGAATGCCGTTGACAACGTGGATTTAACACTCAGGGATGGTGTCAATCTGCAACAAGCGATTCAAGTGGCGAAAGATATAGATCAGCAAAGTAAGCAAAGTGGTTTTAATCAACATGCTTTAGATCAGATGTAAGCGTCCGCTGAACACACCTTCTGAATTCATCCTATAAGCCTTAATTTAGTCCCCACTTAGAAACAAGTGGGGACTTAAATTTATGACTACAAATAATCAGACATCCATCGCATCTCTTGCGAAAAAACGAAGAACATACAGTGCTGAATTTAAACAGCAGATCGTTCAGGCTTGTAAAGCACCGGACGTTTCAATTGCTTCAGTCGCTTTGCAACATGGATTGAATACAAATCTTGTATCCAAATGGATTCGCTTAATTGATGCTAAGCCAGGGAGTGATCGCTCACCACTACCAAATAAACCTGCATTTATTGCCTTATCTTGCTCTGCACCATTAGATCCTACTCCTACTGACATGTTAAAAGTTCAAATTACTTTACCCCACTCAAAAGCAGAAATTGGCTTGAAATGGCAAGTATCAGAAATACCTGCCTTGGCAGAATTACTCAAGGTGCTGGCAACATGATCCGTATCGATGAAATCTGGCTTTCTACCCAACCTCTGGATATGCGAGCAGGGATGGATACTGTCATGGCTCAGGTGGTGAGAGCCTTTGGCTACATTAAACCGCATTGTGCTTACCTGTTCTGTAATAAACGTGGCCATCGCATGAAAGTGCTGGTACATGATGGACTGGGCATCTGGCTGTGTGCCCGGCGGCTGGAACAGGGAAAATTCCACTGGGCTAAAGTTCACCAGGGTGAAAGCGTAGCTCTCAACCCGGAACAGTTACAGGCATTAATCCAGGGTTTGCCTTGGCAGCGCATTGGACGACAGCAGGTGGTCACGATGCTCTAAACCAAGCTCGGCTATTCTGCTATCCTCCAAACGTTCTATTTCATTCTTCTCATGACCTCAGGCATACTACGGTCATGAATACGCTGCCAGATTTAAGCCAACTGACCCATGAACAACTGCTGGAATTCACCCGGCAGTTGGCGATGCAGCATCAACAACTCGCAGAAGATAAACAACAATTAGATGCTCAAGTTCAACATCTGGAAGTATCAAATCAACAATTAGATGCCAAAGTTCAACATCTTGAAGTCACCAATCAGCAATTAGATTCTAAAGTTCAGCATCTTTCTATTCTCAATCAAAAATACGAGCATGAACTGGCGCTGTTTAAAAAGCACAAATTCGCCCAAAAGAATGAACACTTAACGGCAAAACAAATCCATCTGTGGGATGAAGCGGTTGAAGAAGATATTGCCGCGGTTGATCTAGAACTGGAACGGCTAAATGCAGATAAAACCCATGCAGCGACACAGAAAGCCACAGTCAACAAACCTAAACGTCGACTGCTGCCAGATCATCTACACACCATCCGTATTGAGCATGAACCTGCATCAACCCAATGCAGTTGTGGCTGCCAGTTACGTCGTATCGGCGAAGATATCAGTGAAAAACTGCATTTCAGACCGGCACAGTTCTATAAGGAACAGCATGTACGTGGCAAATGGGTCTGTGATCAGTGTGACACCCTGACTCAGCAAGCGATGCCCGCCTATGTGATTGATAAAGGCATTGCTTCACCTGAACTGCTCAGCCATGTTTTGGTATCGAAATATGCCGATCATTTGCCGCTGTACCGTCAACGTCTGATCTATCAGCGGGCGGGAATCGAACTTTCTAGATCAACTTTATCTGACTGGATAGGTCGCTGCGGTGTGGAACTGGAACCTCTGGCCAATGCCTTAAAAGAGGTGGTACTACAACAGCAGGTGCTGCATGCAGATGAAACACCAGTCACCATCATGCGGATGGGTGAGAATGATAAAAAACCGAAGAAAGGTTATGTCTGGGCCTATGCCACTACACAGTACAATCCAGTTCAAGCCGTGATCTATGACTTTCAGGATAGTCGTTCAGGTCAGCATGCTGAAGCGTTCCTGAAAGACTGGCAGGGCTATCTAGTCTGTGATGATTACAGTGGTTATAAAGCACGTTTTAAATCAGGCCAGGTGATTGAGGTGGGCTGCATGGCCCATGCACGTCGTAAATTCCATGAACTGCATGTAACTGGGAAAAGTCAGGTTGCTGAACAGGCCTTAGTGCTGATTCAGAAACTGTATGCGATAGAAGCAGAACTCAGGAAAAAGACCGATGGTACAGCGGAAGACCGCCGCGAATACCGACAACAGCATAGTCAACCAGTGATGCAACAACTATATGAATGGCTCAACCAACATCATCTGACAGTGCCATCGAGTTCTCCCACCGCCAAGGCCATCAATTACACTCTGAAGCGTTGGCCAGCTTTAAGCCGCTATCTGGATGATGGCAATCTACCGATTTGCAATAACTGGGTGGAAAACCAGATGCGCCCCTGGGCGTTGGGACGTAAGAACTGGTTATTTGCAGGTTCGCTGCGCAGCGGTCAGCGAGCGGCAAACATCATGACGTTAATCCAGTCAGCAAAGCTGAATGGGCTGGATCCCTATGCCTATTTAAGTGATGTGCTGAAAAGGTTGCCGACACATAAAGTGACTCAGATTGAAGAATTGCTACCACACCGCTGGAAACCTGAACCGAATTAAAAAATAGGCATGGGGTTCAGCGGACGCTTACGATCAGATGGCACGGCAGGGTTATAGTAATGCACGGTTTGAGGTGAATGCTGAAGAGGGATTAGATTTGGTGGAGGAGTTTTATGCTGAAAGCCCGCAACAGCAGGATCAGAAAAAAGTTAATGACTTAACGCAATGGAAGGATATTCAGAAGGGTTTGCAGGAAAGTGTTCAGACTTTGAATTAAGAGATAAGGCATCAATAGGTGCCTATTTTTATATCCTAGAAAGAGGTGATTAGAGTAACTGCCTTGAGTCGATCAACAATTTACGCCATGATGGATCAATATTCGCCATACTACGATCCAACTTTCCCAAAGAAAGTGAAAATTACCCAAAATATAATAGCTTGGTCTGTTTTAGAAATTCATCAATGGATTGAAAGTAAACTGGCGAGCCGTGAATAAGATGGGAGCTTAGGCTCCCTTATTTTTTTGTTTTCTTGTAGACTGAGTTTGATTTTTAGCCTAAGTGTTCTGAATGAAAACAATAGGCTACTACAATAAACATGCAGAAGAATTTACTCACTCAAGAGCTTTGTTATATTTGAAGCATAAATTAGATTCTAAAAATGAAAAAGGTGTTTCATTGATTTACATTTGAAATCTGATTGAGTATCCTTTCATTAGATTTAAGAGATTCCATTGATGATGCTCACCAATAAGTTTACAAAACTTATTATTGTGTTTGTCCTGTTTTTGTTTGCTATAACAACGACGGGGATTTATACGTGGGCGCCAGTTTTGGTTAAAAATCTCGATCATCATCATGAAGTGGTTATTTCAGCCGATACTGCTGCAGACTCTAGCCAATGGTCATTAGCCCATATTGATGATCAGCCAACGACAGCGCAAGAAGATACAAAAAATCACAGCTGGAAAAGTTATGATGAACCGCAATTTCATCATACTGTAAAACCGATTCAAGCAGTTGATCAAGTCTCTATAGATCCTGTTTTCCTCATTAGCTTTCTGCTACCTCTTATCCTGTTTTTCCTGCATTATTTTGAACGTCTGATTCGAATATTTGATGTCAGAAAGAGACTGGATTTTTTATGTAATTCTTATACATATTCAAAGTCATTAATCGTCCTTAGAAATTGATTTTCCTATACAAGAAATAATTTTCATTTTTTTGTATAGGTAGAATTATGTCTAAAAAAACACAGCTTTTTATAGCCTGTGGTCTAGCTGTAGTATCGATATACGCAAATTCAGCGTCAAATTATGCACAGCTTCAACAACAGGTCATAGCAAATGACTCTATATTAAAGAGTTTGCAGAATTCCCAAACTGCTTTTGAAGTAAATCAAAAATTTGCTGGCAAATTGAATAATCCAACATTCAATGCCGAATTGGATAATCTTGGAAATTCCAAGTTGAAGGAGTTAGATGGTCCTTCAACCATGATTGGCTTATCGCAAGAGATTCCACTCAATAACAAACGTGCATTGCGTCAGCAGGTTGCAGGTTTTCAAGGCAATACCAACGAATATGAAATCGTAAAAAGACAGGCTGACTTAAAAGCTGATTTACGCATTTGCATGTCAAATTGGTTTGTTGCATCACAACGTGCACAGATATATGCGACAGAAAGTAAACTCAATGCACGTCAAGCAAATGTATTGAATGAAAAATTGAAATTCGGTCGAGTCATTCCTTCTGAAGTTCAACTAAGTTCAGCATTGTCTTCTGAGTCTAAATTACGTCATTCCAATGAGCTAAAAAAGATTCAGTATCAGAAAAATTTATGTTCTAAATTCATCCCAGATTTACCTAACCAAGCCGTTGAAGTTCCTTTAACAATTAACTTTTCTGACAAAACCAGTTTAAGCGAGCGTGAAGCAAGCTTAAAAAGTCAGCTTGCAAAATCTCAATTTGAGTTAGCAAAAAAAGAAGCTGTACCTGATATCACGGTAGGTGTTGGTGTTCGGAACTATCAAGAAACCAATGACAAGGTATTTCTAGTGTCAACGTCCATACCGCTTCCCGTGTTTAACCGTAATAACGGCAAAATCGCTATTGCTCAAGCAGAGCAAAATTATGCGGAGATACGTTCTGCACTCACTGCTCGAAACACAAAAATTGAATTAGAAAATAAACAAATTCAGATTTCAAATCTGATTGATGCCATACATCAGTATGACAAAACCTTGCTTCCCGCGACCAATGAAAGTCTTCGTATTGCTGAAATGGGTTATCAGGCAGGGAAAATTTCACTGCTTGAATTCAATAGCATTAAACAAATTTGGCTAGATAAGCATTTGGCTCGTTATGACCTGTGGTTGGCTTTGCAAAATGAAATTGCCGAAGTTGAACGCAATTATGTCACTGATTTAGCGAAGGAATAAGGGGGAGATACAATGAATCAGCCTAAGAATATATTGATTGCTTCAGGGGCAATTGCATTACTGGTGGTGCTTTGTGCGATTGCTTGGTACAAAACATCGAACAAGCCTGTGACATCTGAACATGGGGAAGCTGTGGAAGAAAAAGCGGCAGTTCCTGGGGATGAAAAAGGGCCTCATGGCGGTCGCTTATACCGTGATGGTGATTTTGCGGCAGAGGTGAAGATCTTTGAAGAAGGTGTAGAGCCACACTTGCGTGTGTATGGTTATTTCAAGGATGAACCATTAAAGCCATCTGAGCTGCAAGCCAATATTTATATTAAGCGTTTAGATGCCGAGCAAAACATCAGTTTTACACCAGAAAGTGATTACTTGATTGGCAATGAAATTGTCTATGAACCACATTCATTTCTAATGATCGTTAATGTGAGTTATCAAGGCAAAAAACATAGCTGGAAATGGGATACCAAAGAAGGCCGTGTCACGATACCAGACTCCAGTTTAAAAAGCAGTGGATTAGAGGTGCTGAAGGTTCAGCCAATGCAATTTGAAACTGCGTTGGAGCTCAAAGGTGAATTGAAGTTTCCAGATAATTTTGAAAGCTTTGTGACACCAAAAGCAAGTGGCACATTGCTGAAAACCTATCGCTCGATTGGAGATAAAGTCAATCAAGGTGATTTGCTAGCAGTGGTGCAAAGTCAGGAACTGATTCGTATCTCTGCAGAACAAAAAATTGCGCAAGATAATTTACAATTTGCCCGAAAAAAAATGGAGCAGGAGCGAAGCTTGTGGCAAAAACGTGTTTCACCAGAAGTTGACTATATCAATGCGAAGCGTGAATACGATGATGCACTTGTCCGTGTGAATGAACAAAACAGTTTAATTCGTTCTTATGGCGGGGCAGGAAATGGTACGATTGAAGTACGTGCTGCTATGTCGGGTACAGTCCTAGAAGTTCTTGGAGCTGTGGGGGCAAATGTGAACCCATCAACACCACTTTTCAAGATAGCCAATACATCTCAGCTTTTGGCTGTTGTCAATGTGCCAGCAGATAAACTGAATTTGATAAACCCAAATAACAAAGTAACAGTAAAAGCTGAAGCACCGAATACGGAAGAAGCGCTAGGACGTATTAAATATATTAGTGATGTTATTGATCCTAAAACTCGTACTGCACAAATCTTTGTCGAAATTCCGAATCAGTTTAAATGGCGTTCAGGTCAGTTGATTAGCGCTCATATTTTTGAAAAAGAAAGTATGAAAGCCATGGTGATTCGTGAAGATGCTTTACAGAACTTCCGGGATTGGGATGTGGTGTTTATTCGTGTAGGGAATGATTTCGAAGCTCGTCCACTAGAGTTGGGGGATAAATTTAATGGTTTCATCGAGGTGAAATCAGGTTTAAAACCTGGACAACTTTATGCAGCAGGCAATTCTTATTTACTAAAAGCTGAGCTAGGTAAATCTGGCGCTTCTCATGATCACTGATAAGGGGAGCGACTATGTTTGATCAAATTGTAAAATTCTCGATAAGAAGTCGATGGTTTGTACTTTTGACCTTCTTGTTGATTGGTGCATTAGGCGTTTATAACTACTTTAAACTGCCTATTGATGCCGTACCTGATATTACCAATGTTCAGGTTCAGATTAACAGTGAGGCAAAAGGGTTATCTCCACTTGAGATGGAAACTCAAGTAACTTATCCAATTGAGACAGCCTTGGCTGGTATTCCAAATCTTGATTACACGCGTTCAGTGTCTCGATATGGTTTATCGCAAGTTACTGCAATCTTTGATGAAGGCACTGATATTTATTTTGCACGCCAATTGGTGAATGAAAAACTACAAGGTGTAACTGCAAGTTTACCGGGTGGTATTTCTACATCGATGGGTCCTGTGTCTACAGGTCTTGGCGAAATTTTCATGTATACCGTGGAAAACAGTAAAGATAGTCCAAATCCTTTATCGCCAACAGAACTTCGTACTCTTCAAGATTGGGTGATTAAACCACAATTACGAAATGTCGAAGGTGTCAATGAAATCAACACCATTGGTGGATATCTTAAGCAATTTGTCGTGCGCCCTAACTATGCTTATATCCGTAGCATTGGTTTAGATCAGCAAGATATTGTGGAAGCGATTTCTAAGAATAGCTCAAACAAAGGTTCAGGCTATATCGAAAAAAATGGTGAACAGTATTTAATTCGTTCAGACTCGCAAATCAATTCTATCGAGCAAATTAAGAATATCCCAGTAACTACAAGTAATGGTTATATCCTACGCTTGAGTGATGTTGCTGAAATTTCGATTGGTCATGAACTTCGTACTGGTGCAGCAACTAAAGATGGTCAAGAAGTTGTGCTTGGCACAGCCTTTATGCTTATTGGTGAAAACTCGAGAAATGTTGCACATGCTGTTGATGAAAAGTTAAAAGAAGTCCAAAAATCACTACCAGAAGGTGTAGAAGCATCTGCTGTTTATAACCGTACTACTCTGGTTGATGCCACCATTGAAACAGTGAAAAAGAACCTTCTAGAAGGTGCAATTCTCGTTATCGTAGTCCTGTTTATTTTCCTTGGACATTTCCGTGCTGCATTAATTACTGCCATGGTTATTCCGTTGTCTATGCTCATGACTATTACAGGGATGGTAAACCAAAAGATCAGTGCCAACTTGATGAGCTTGGGGGCTTTGGACTTCGGTATTATTGTAGATGGTGCAGTTGTTATTGTTGAAGCATCATTGGCGAAACTTGCGCTAAAACAAAAAGAGTTGGGTCGAGTTCTAACGCGTCAAGAACGCTTTGCCACAGTGTTCGAAGCTACACGTGAATCACGCAAAGCAATTTTGTACGGTCAACTGATCATTATCATGGTGTATTTGCCGATCATGACGCTGTCTGGTGTTGAAGGTAAGATGTTTACCCCTATGGCGTTGACTGTGGTAATGGCGCTCTTGGCTGCTATGATTCTTTCAATCACATTTGTACCAGCTATGGTTGCTTTGGTGACTTCAGGTAAAGTGAAAGATGAGGAATCCAAAATTGTACACTGGATCAAAAACTTCTATAACCCAATCCTTGATTGGTCTTTAAATCACCGCTATAAGCTGATTGCTTTTGTCGCTATCTTCTTTGTTTTTAGTGCAAGTTTATCGACACGCTTAGGTTCTGAATTTATTCCATCTTTAGATGAAGGTGATGTTGCGTTACATGCCCTACGTATTCCTGGTACTTCTTTAACTCAAGCGATTGAAATGCAGTATGCACTTGAAAAAGAAATTAAGGAAATTCCTGAGGTTAAAACTATTTTTGCCAAAGTTGGTACGGCTGAAATTGCAACAGATCCAGTTCCACCAAACGTGGCAGATAATTTCGTTATTCTAAAACCTCGAGATCAATGGCCTGATCCTGATAAAGAGAAATCAGAAGTCGTTGCCGAAATTGAGCGTGTATCCAAAGCTGTTTACGGTAATAACTATGAATTTACTCAACCGATTCAGATGCGTTTTAACGAGCTAATCTCAGGTGTGCGTACGGATGTGGCTGTCAAAATTTCTGGTGATGATCTTGATCAGCTCCTTGAATTAGGTGAAGAAGTTGCTGAAATTTTAGAAGGCGTTAATGGTACTGCTGATCTCAAAGTTGAGCAGATGACAGGTTTGCCTATGGTCTCAGTTGAATTAAAACGAGACATGATTGCGAATTATGGATTAGATGCTGAAGATGTTCAAAACCAAGTTGCGAGTCTAATTACTGGACAGACAGCAGGTCTTGTTTTTGAGGGTGATAAAAAATTCGATATTGTTGTACGGATGGATGAAAGTTCAGTAACAGATTTAGAAAAGCTATACCAAGTGCCGATGAATTTGCCAAATGGAACCAGCGTATTGCTATCTGAACTGATTGAACTAAAGACCATTCAAGGTCCAAACCAAATCTCTCGTGAGAATGGTAAGCGTCGAATTGTAATCACAGCCAATGTCCGTGGTACTGACATTGGTAGCTACATTGCTGAAGCACAAGCAAAGATTGATGAAGGTTTCAAGCTGCCAGAAGGTTATTGGCTTTCATGGGGGGGTACGTTTGAACAAATGGAGTCTGCAACCAATCGCCTAATGATTGTCGTGCCAATCGCATTACTGATGATTTTTGTAATGATTTACATGGCACTTGGTAACATTCGTAATAGTGTATTGGTATTTACAGGTGTTCCATTTTCATTGACAGGCGGTGTGATTGCACTTGCATTGCGCGATATTCCTTTATCGATCTCTGCTGTAGTTGGTTTTATTGCGTTGTCAGGGGTCGCTGTTTTAAATGGGTTGGTTCTGGTTTCAGCCATTCAAAGACGACTTGAACAAGGTCAAGAACTTATCTCTGCAGTTAAAACAGGGGCATTGGAGCGATTACGTCCAGTCTTAATTACAGCTTTAGTTGCATCTCTAGGCTTTATCCCAATGGCTTTAAACGTCGGGATTGGCTCAGAAGTTCAGCGTCCAATCGCTACTGTGGTCATCGGTGGGATTATATCTTCGACCTTATTAACCTTGATTATTCTGCCAACACTTTATGTCTGGTTTAATCAAAAGCGAAGACCAAAAGAACCTACTCAACCTATTCCATATTCAGAATAATCGTTTTCAGGAATAGACCCATGATGAGTATAGTGCGAGATCAAAATCTGAAAATTGTCAAAATCTGGCTGGCCTGTATTTTGAGTCTCGTGCTGTGCTTGCATTTTAATCAGCATGCTTCAGAAATAAGTGTAATTGAACATTATTCAAATCTTGATGTAGCTCATGCACATCAGCATGAATCTGTGCAAATGCATATGCATACCGATAACCTCTATGAGCATGTCGTGGGATATGCTGCTATAAAACTTCTTGCACTAATATTGCTGCTTTCTACAGGGAAAATACGCGATCGTATTCAGCGTTATATCTTTTTGATGGCCAGTCGAATTTTTAAACCACCAAAAACATTAAAGGTTTTTTCGATTCTTTTATTTTTTTTGGAGTTTAAATTGATGACGAATTATTTTTCACAATATGTGAAGAACAAAATCGGCTTGAAACTATTTGTGGTATTGAGTTTGATTTTATTCAGTCCTGTCTTATTGGCACATGGTGTTGCCGAAGGGGATAAGGGCTATATCCAAGAAATATATGGTGTCCATGTGATTCCATTTATTTACTTGGGCGCTAAACACATGGTGACTGGCTATGACCATTTACTTTTTTTGGTTGGGATTATCTTTTTCCTTTATCGAATGAAGGATATTGGCCTGTATGTCAGCCTGTTTGCCATTGGGCATTCAATCACCATGCTGGTTGGTGTGTATTACAACATTTCGATGAATGCTTACATTATTGATGCCATTATTGGTTTTTCTATTGTTTACAAGGCTTTGGATAACCTTGGTGCATACCAGCGCTGGTTTGGTTTTCAACCGAATACAAAGATTGCGACGCTAATCTTTGGTTTGATCCATGGTTTTGGTTTGGCCGTGAAAATTCAAGAATATGAAGTGCCTGAAGATGGGTTATTAGCCAACTTAATCTCATTCAACATTGGTGTTGAATTAGGTCAATTTATGGCGCTCTGTATCATTTTATTGTTAATGACCATGTGGAGAAAGACCTCTTTTTTCTTCAAAACGGCATATCAGAGTAACGTATTTCTCATGTTCCTTGGTTTTCTATTGGTGGGTCTTCAGCTCACTGGATACTTCACTCAATAAAAGGTTTTAAGCAATGTATAACAATGAAATTCCAAAAGATGTTGAACTTCCATCATCTAAAAAGTTAATTAAATCTACCATTATTGCAGCTGTGAGCGCAGTCGTGGTTCTCGTGACCTGTGTAATGCCAGCAGAATATGCCATTGATCCTACCGGTATAGGTAAAGTACTTGGTTTAACCAATATGGGTGAGATTAAGCAGTCACTTGCAGAAGAGTCTGAAAATGGTATGGGTGTGACAGAAAGCTCATCAACTGATGGAACTGTAGATTCTAATGCTCAAGTGGTAAGTCCAGTTGAAGAAGATATTGTTGCTCAGACAGCGGTTATGCCCGGAATTATGAAAGACTCAATTAGTATTGAACTTAAACCTGGTCAAGCAACTGAAGTCAAAGTAAAAATGCCTGAAGGTGCCAGCGTGAATTTTGATTGGAAAACTAATGGTGGTGGCTTGAATTACGATTCTCACGGTGATCCTGTAAATGCACCTAAAGATTTTTACCATGGTTATGGAAAAGGTCGTAATGAAACAGCACAACAAGGTACTTTAACAGCAGCATTTGATGGCTCTCATGGTTGGTTCTGGCGCAATCGTACAGAGCAGAACGTGACGGTAACACTGAATGTTGAAGGTCAGTTTAGCGAGATGAAAAAAGTTTTTTAAGTTTGAAATAATCTCCTTGGACTAGTCCAAGGAGATCTTAATTGGCATAAATGGTTAGGTTCTGAATAAGGAGTCTCTAAAATGCTTGAAGTATTAAAAAACACAACCTATAGACATTTGTTCTTGGCCCAAGTGATCGCACTTGTTGGTACAGGGTTGATTACGATTGCACTTGCATTACAAGCCTATGATATTGCCAAAGGTCAAGCCGCAGAGGTTTTAGGCATCGCCTTAGCCATTAAGATGATTGCCTATATTGGAGTTGCACCAATTGCATCTGCTTTTGCAGAACGTTTGCCACGTAAAAAAGTACTTGTTACTCTGGATATTATTCGGGCTTGTACAGCATTGTGTTTACCTTTCGTGACGCAAATTTGGCAAATTTATGTGCTTATTTTTATTTTGCAATCAGCTTCAGCAGCATTTACCCCGACTTTTCAAGCCATGATTCCTGATGTACTGCCAGAAGAAAAAGAATATACCAATGCCTTGTCATTATCTCGCTTAGCTTATGATTTAGAAAATATTATTAGCCCAATGCTGGCTGCATTTTTATTGACCTACATCAGTTATCACAATTTATTCTTAGGAACTGTAATTGGATTTATTGGTTCAGCATTATTTGTCGTGAGTGCCAAACTTCCTAGGGCTAAAGTTCCTGAATTTAAAGGCGTGTATTACCGTATTAAGCAAGGGTCAAAAATTTATTTAAATACCCCACGCTTGAAAGCTCTCTTGGCACTCAATCTTGCTATTGCATCAGCAAGCGCGCTGGTCATTGTAAATACTGTGGTATTGGTACAATCCACTTTTAAATTAACAGAACATGCAACTACATTAGCATTTGGTTTGTTTGGCTTGGGTTCAATGCTTTCAGCTTTCATCCTACCCCAAATTATAGATAAATTTGCAGACCGCAAAGTAATGCTTGCAGGTACTGCTATCCTTGTGATTGGCTTATTTATGGGCTATTTCATTGGCAATTTTAATAACTTATTGGTGCTGTGGTTTATTTTAGGTATTGGCTATTCAGTTGCACAAACACCGACAGGACGTTTAATTCGTAAATCTGCAGACAGTGAAAACCGCACTGCATTATTCGCAGCTCAATTTGCATTTTCTCATGCTTGCTGGCTGATTACCTATCCTTTGGTGGGCTGGCTCAGTACCAACTTTGGAACATTATTTACCTTTATTCCAATGGCCATTATTGCTGTTCTTGCATTCATTGCAGCAAGCTTACTTTGGTCAGCAAGAGATGATGAGGTGAAAGAACATCATCATGCAGATTTACCACCAGATCATGCACATCTCCTCGAACATAATAAGGATGGTAAACATGAACATGAATTCATGGTCGATCATTACCATCAGCATTGGCCGAAATAAGCTAAGCTTATTGAATAGATTAAAAGATAGAAAATGTGCTTTGAATAAAAAATACAATTCTTATTTTGCATTCTAGTTCAAGTACTCAAATATGCTCCTGTTAGAGAGATACAGTGTAAGCGTCCGCTGAACACACCTTCTGAATTCATCCTATAAGCCTTAATTTAGTCCCCACTTAGAAACAAGTGGGGACTTAAATTTATGACTACAAATAATCAGACATCCATCGCATCTCTTGCGAAAAAACGAAGAACATACAGTGCTGAATTTAAACAGCAGATCGTTCAGGCTTGTAAAGCACCGGACGTTTCAATTGCTTCAGTCGCTTTGCAACATGGATTGAATACAAATCTTGTATCCAAATGGATTCGCTTAATTGATGCTAAGCCAGGGAATGATCGCTCACCACTACCGAATAAACCTGCATTTATTGCCTTATCTTGCTCTGCACCATTAGATCCTACTCCTACTGACATGTTAAAAGTTAAAATTACTTTACCCCACTCAAAAGCAGAAATTGGCTTGAAATGGCAAGTATCAGAAATATCTGCTTTAGCAGAATTACTCAAGGCACTTGCAACATGATCCGCATTGATGAGATCTGGCTCTCTACCCAGCCCATGGATATGCGAGCAGGAATGGATACTGTCATGGCTCAGGTGGTGAGAGCCTTTGGCTACATTAAACCGCATTGTGCTTACCTGTTCTGTAATAAACGTGGCCATCGCATGAAAGTGCTGGTACATGATGGACTGGGCATCTGGCTGTGTGCCCGGCGGTTGGAACAGGGCAAATTTCACTGGGCTAAAGTTCACCAGGGTGAAAGCGTAGCCCTCAGCCCGGAACAGTTACAGGCACTGATCCAGGGTTTGCCTTGGCAGCGCATTGGACGACAGCAGGTGGTGACGATGCTTTAAACCAGGCTGTTCCATTCTGCTATTCTCCAAACGTTCTATTTCATTCTTCTCATGACCTCAGGCATACTGCGGTCATGAATACGCTGCCTGACTTAAGCCAACTGACCCATGAACAACTGCTGGAATTCACCAGACAGTTGGCACTGCAGCATCAGTCTCTAGCACAATCAAACCAGCAATTAGATGCCAGAGTTCAACATCTTGAAGTCACCAATCAGCAATTAGATTCTAAAGTTCAACATCTTTCTATTCTCAATCAAAAATACGAGCATGAACTCGCACTATTTAAACAGCACAAATTCGGCAGTAAAAACGAACATCTCACTGCAAAACAAATCCACCTGTGGGATGAAGCGGTTGAAGAAGATATTGCCGCGGTTGATCTAGAACTGGAACGGCTAAATGCAGATAAAACCGATGCAGTGACACAGAAAGCCAAAACCAATAAACCTAAACGTCGACCACTGCCAGATCATCTACACACCATCCGTATTGAGCATGAACCTGCATCAACCCAATGTGCTTGTGGCTGCCAACTCCGTCGTATCGGCGAAGATGTCAGTGAAAAACTGCATTTCAGACCGGCACAGTTCTATAAGGAACAGCATGTGCGTGGTAAATGGGTCTGTGATCAGTGTGACACTCTGACTCAGCAAGCGATGCCCGCCTATGTGATTGATAAAGGCATTGCTTCACCTGAACTGCTCAGCCATGTTTTGGTATCGAAATATGCCGATCATTTGCCGCTGTACCGTCAACGTCTGATCTATCAGCGGGCGGGAATCGAACTTTCTAGATCAACTTTATCTGACTGGATAGGTCGCTGCGGTGTAGAACTGGAACCTCTGGCCAATGCCTTAAAAGAGGTGGTACTACAACAGCAGGTGCTGCATGCAGATGAAACACCGGTCACCATCATGCGGATGGGTGAGAATGATAAAAAACCGAAGAAAGGTTATGTCTGGGCCTATGCCACTACACAGTACAATCCAGTTCAGGCGGTGATCTATGACTTTCAGGATAGTCGTTCAGGCCAGCATGCTGCAGAGTTCTTGAAAGGCTGGCAGGGTTATCTAGTCTGTGATGATTACAGTGGTTATAAAGCACGCTTTAAATCAGGCCAGGTCATTGAGGTGGGCTGCATGGCCCATGCACGTCGTAAATTCCATGAACTGCATGTAACTGGGAAAAGTCAGGTCGCTGAACAGGCATTAGTGCTGATTCAGAAACTGTATGCGATAGAAGCAGAACTCAGGAAAAAGACCGATGGTACAGCGGAAGACCGCCGCGAATACCGACAACAGTATAGTCAACCAGTGATGCAACAACTATATGAATGGCTCAACCAACATCATCTGACAGTGCCATCGAGTTCTCCTACCGCCAAGGCTATCAATTACACTCTGAAGCGTTGGCCAGCCTTAAGCCGTTATCTGGATGATGGCAATCTACCGATATGCAACAATTGGGTAGAGAATCAAATGCGACCTTGGGCCTTAGGGCGCAAGAACTGGCTGTTTGCTGGCTCGCTGCGCAGCGGCCAGCGAGCGGCGAATATCATGACTTTAATCCAGTCAGCAAAGCTGAATGGCTTGGATCCGTATGCCTATTTAAGTGATGCGCTGAAAAGGCTGCCGACGCATAAAGCGACCCAAATAGAAGAATTACTGCCACATCGCTGGAAATCCAACTCAAATTAAAAAATAGGCATGGGGTTCAGCGGACGCTTACGATACAGTGATGAAAATTTTAAAATCAACAGATCAAAGTTTCGAAAATTCACTTTCAGAATTACTCAGTTTTGAAACCGTTACCGATGCTCAATTGGTCACTACCGTAGATCAGATTATCCAGGCAGTCCGAGTGGGAGGTGATGATCAGTTATTAAAATATACGCAGCAATTTGATCAGCATCCGGCACTTGAGTTTTCAGAACTGGTTTTGTCACCAGAGATGCTAAAAAATGCATTTGATGAATTGGGGGATGAGGTCAAAAATGCGTTGGAATTTGCTGCTCAACGCATTAGAAAATTTCATGAAGCACAACTACAGTCAGGTTGGACGATTGAAGATCAATTTGGTAATACCTTGGGACAAAAGGTGACTCCTTTAGATCGTGTTGGGATTTATGTACCCGGAGGTTTAGCATCATATCCTTCATCAGGGCTGATGAATGCGATTCCTGCAATGGTTGCTGGTGTTAGTGAAATCATTATGGTTGTACCTGCACCTAAAAGAAAACTGAATCAATTGGTATTGGCGGCGGCCTATCTTGCAGGTGTTGATCAGGTCTTTACTATAGGCGGTGCACAAGCCGTAGCGGCTCTAGCGTATGGCACTGAAAGTATTCCTCGTGTAGATAAAATTACCGGGCCGGGCAATAAATATGTAGCTGCTGCAAAACGAGCTGTATTTGGGCAGGTGGGGATAGATATGATTGCAGGACCCTCTGAAATTGCGGTTTATGCTGAATCGGACTGTAATCCAGAATGGCTTGCCATGGATTTGCTATCCCAAGCAGAGCATGATCCTGTAGCACAGGCCATTTTTATTACTGATGATGAACAGGTATTGCAACAGGTTCATACTGCTTTACATCAGCATTTAGAAGTACTGCCTAGAGGAGATATCGCACGAGAATCGATTAATAATCGTGGAGCAATGATTCTTGTTCGGGATCGAGCAGAGGGCATTGATGTGATTAATCGAATTGCTCCTGAGCAGCTCCAGCTCTGTGTTGAGCAACAAATTGCGCAAGATATGACGGCGGGTATTCGTCATGCGGGGGCTATTTTCATTGGAAAGTATACTGTCGAAGCCGTTGGTGATTACTGCGCTGGACCGAACCATGTTTTGCCGACTTCAGGAACTGCACGGTTTTCATCACCTTTGGGAGTATATGATTTTCAAAAGAGATCCAGTTTGATCATGTGTTCTGAGCAAGGTGTTAAACCACTGGCACACGTCGCTGACATTCTCGCTCAACAGGAAAATTTAGATGCCCATGCACGTTCGGCCCGTTATCGTACTTAATCAATTTATTTAATTAGAAAATGTTGGTTTATATCGGTTTATTTCTGAGTGCATTTGGTGCAGCGACTTTGCTACCTTTACAGTCAGAAGCAGTCCTAGTCGGACTGTTATCTATGAAAACATATTCAGTGGGCTTTCTATTAATGGTCGCTACCTTTGGTAATGTTCTAGGTTCATGTGTAAATTGGTGGTTAGGTTTAAAAATTGAAATGCATAAGGATAAGAGTTGGTTTCCTGTAAAAAGGGAACAGATTATTCATGCTCAAGCACTATATGCAAAATATGGATCATGGACTTTATTATTGAGCTGGGTTCCTATCGTTGGTGATCCAGCAACATTGGTCAGTGGAATTTTGAAGGAAAAATTTATTCGGTTTTTAATTATAGTTACGATAGCTAAAGGTGGGCGGTATTTCGTCATTTATCTCATTTATTATAATATTTTTGCTATTTAACTTTTTATCTTGGTTAAATTGTGTACAATTTAAATTCTAATTTTAAGTCATTTAACGGGGATAATACTAATGAAAAAGATCTTAATACTTTGCTTATTAACATCATTGACCACAATAGTTAGCGCACACTCTGGTGGTACTAACTCTCAAGGCTGTCATACCAATAGTAAAACTGGTGATTATCATTGTCATTAAAAATTTGATCAGCCTTAGCACTTCAAAAAGAAGTGCTAAGGCTTGTGTCTTATAAATAGCGTTTTATTAATTTTAAAAACTCCTGTAATTCATCTTCATTGACATGTTCATGTTGATTGGCCAAAACATGTTCACGTAAATGCTGTTCTATAAGTTCATTCATCAAACCATTGATTGCGCCTTTAATCGCTGCAACTTGCTGTAATACCTCTATACATGAACTTTCTGGGTTCAATAATTTCTGTTCTATGGCTTGAGTTTGACCTTGTATCCGACGTACTCGATTAAGAACTTTTTTATTTTCGGTTAAATGGGACATGGTATTTCAACTTAAAAAAATATACTATGGGGGAGTATTATTGACAGCAACCTAAAATGCAATCATCGACTGAAATTAATCGTAAACATTCTCATCAATTTGATGAGGGCAATCCGTTGGCACAGAAAAAAATTTTAATTGCGACCATTTTGACTGGTGTCATGATGGTGTTTGAAATTTTTGGAGGATGGTTTTTTAATTCCATGGCCTTGCTCGCTGATGGATGGCATATGAGTTCTCATATGTTAGCACTCGGACTAGCCTATTTAGCTTATCGTGTAGCACGTAAATATGCAGATGATCCACGTTTTTGCTTTGGCACATGGAAAATTGAAATATTAGCGGGTTATTCGAGTGCAATTTTGCTGATGGTCGTTGCTGTGTTTATGGGAATCCAATCAATTGAAAGATTATTTAACCCAGTCAATATTCACTATAATGAAGCGATTGCAATCGCCGTCATTGGTTTGATTATCAATTTTGTCTGCGCGTGGCTATTACATGAAGGCGGCCATCACCATCATCACCATCATCACGGTCATGATCATGACCACCATCATCATGATCACCACCATGGGCATGAACATCATGAAAATGAAGAGCATGACTTAAACCAAAAAGCTGCATTTTTACATGTAGTCGCAGATGCAGTGACATCTGTACTTGCCATTATTGCCTTATTTGCAGGTAAGTATTTTGGATGGGATTTTTTAGATGCAGTGCTCGGTATCGTCGGTGCAATACTGGTTGCAAAATGGTCTTGGGGACTGATTCGAGATACAGGTAAAACTTTGCTTGATGCTGAAATGGAGCATCCTGTCGTAGATGAAATTAGAGAAGTGATTGAAGAGCTTGATCCTCAGCTTGAGATTACTGATTTGCATGTATGGAAAGTTGGTCGTGGCAAGTTTTCTTGTATTCTTTCTTTAGATAGTCAGAATTCAGCAATTACAGCAGATGTAGTGCGTAAAGCTCTTTCAATTCATGAAGAAGTGGTTCATGTGTCGGTAGAAATTAATAGCAATTTCAAGCTTTCAGCAGCAGTTTAAATCAACTAATAAAATGAGCAAGATGAATGTCCTGCTCATAGATTTTTTATATGTTGAGTTGGATGATTAATCCTAAAACAGCAGCAAAACCAATCACTCTTAATACACTTTGATTAAATTTAAATAGAGCAATACAAGCTGCTAAAGTAATGGATGCAGCAATATAGTCAAACTGTCCTTCAAATCCTTTTGGCCACAATACGTGATATGCGAAGAATAATGCGAGATTAAGAATTACACCTACTACAGCCGCTGTAATTGCAGTAAGTGGAGCTGTAAACTTAATCTGATTATGAGTTGATTCAATCACTGGCGCTCCACCTAATATAAAAATGAATGAAAAAAGAAAAGTAAACCATGTCACAATGGTTGCTCCCAATGCACCAGCCAAAAACTTATGATCTGGTCCTAGCAGATCCAGATTGTATCCCCCCATAAACCCAACAAAAGCGACCACCATAATAAGGGGGCCAGGTGTACTTTCACCCAATGCTAAACCGTCAATCATTTGTGTGGGTTTAAGCCATCCATAGAAATTCACAGCACCTTGATAAACATAAGGTAGTACTGCATAAGCACCGCCAAAGGTCATAAGTGCTGCTTTAGTAAAGAACCACGCCATTTGTGTATAAGCATGAGTCCAGCCGTAAATTGACGTAAGTAGCAATATAGGCAGACACCAGAGCAGGGCAGAAATGATTAGAAGCTTAATGAGTCTGGGCCATTTAAAGATCGCATGTTCAGGTGTTGGAGTGTCATCATCAATGATGGCTTTACCGTAAGTTTTAGAACTGCCTTGATGAGTGTTTCCAATGAATAGGCTTGGATCAAATTTACTGAGCATGTAACCGCTCATTGCTGCAAGTAAAACAATTAAAGGGAAGGGAACATTGAAGGCAAAGATTAAAACAAAGGCAATGCACGCTATAGCATACATATATTTATTTTTTAGCGACTTACTGCCAATTCGATAGGTTGCGTGAAAGACAATAGCTGTCACGGCGGGTTTGATACCATAAAACAGCCCGGCAATAACGGGTAGATTGCCGAATTTTGCATAGATCCAAGACAGCGTGATAAGAATGATGAGCGATGGCAGAATAAAAAATAATCCGGCTATAAGACCACCTTTGGTTTTATGCATTAACCAGCCGATATAAGTCGCTAATTGCTGTGCTTCAGGCCCTGGTAGCAACATGCAGTAATTCAAAGCATGCATAAAGCGCTTTTCTGAGATCCATTTTTTTTGTTCAACAAGCTCTTGATGCATGACTGCGATTTGACCAGCTGGGCCTCCAAAGCTGATAAATCCTAATTTTAGCCAAAATATAAACGCTGCTTTAAAGCTAACGTCTGGAATAGTTTCTGTTTTATCTTCTTGTAGATTATTCATGAGTTGTCACCACTAAAGTTGGTGTAAAGACCATCAAAAATGTGATTGGAGAGTTGAACGAACTGATTGTCATCCGTGATGCTTAATTTTAATCCATGCAATACTTTTTCAAAGCCGATAGCTTCAGGCGGCTCATTTCCTCCAACATCCAGGTAATGGACTATTTCAGCAACTTTTTTAAGTGCATGATTTGCAAGATTGAAGCTATGCAATAAAACTTCAAAAGATACAAATTCATTAACATGGGTAAATGTGGCACCATCAAAATCAAATCCAATTGCCTCTGGTGGGCAATCGTTAATATTGTTGAGCCAAACAAAAGTTGGGTTTTGATCAATAAATTTCTGAATGAGCCAAGCACAAGCTAAGCGATCGATCCAAGGTCGTTTACGTGTAGCCCAAATTCTGTTTTGGTAATCAGACTTTTGTAAAAGAGGAATGAGATTGGAAGATGTGTGTGGTTCATCAATTTCTCCTAATCTCGCAATCACTCCTTCTAAATGAGTTAATTCATTCAATACTTTTATTTGTAAGGTATTGGGGAAATAGTCGATATCAACTAATGTGTTTAAATTTTTTCTAAGCTTACGAACTTGTTTTAAAATAATTTTTTTTTGGTCTGGGTCAAGATTGTTGCTGAGTTCTAAAATTTCATTACTGATGGCTTGGTAGTCTTCAGTTCTATCAAATAAAGTAGAGAGATCTAAATTATCAGGTATTTCCGATTCAAAAATATATGCGCTACCATGCTCATTTAAATGGTCAGTCACAATTTCTTCGAACTTAGAAGAATAAAGTGAAGGCAGCAAATATACCCCATCTCTTAATGTAGCTGCTCCGTGAGCCTTCAGGGAGCGCCATATTCGCATCCTAGCAGTCGTACTATGACTGGGTAATGATGAGACTAAAATTGAAATTATCATGTAATAAACCTAACATTTTTTGTAGAGATTAATACATTTTTTTGATTTGATAAATTTAATATTTATGCATTTTTTATCAAAATTTCTTATATATAAAATTTAAAGTGAATAGTTGAGAGATTTATCAACTATATGTGATTCTGCAGCTGAGTAAGCTTATCGTATTATGGGGGTAGACTAATCAAAGTAGAAAGTAGATTGGGGGCAAACGATTTCTTATTTTTCACGACTGTATTATGGTATCGGGTAGATCAATATCGATTATGGAGATAGTATTCATTTGTTTAAGACTTATATTTTTTCTTGCATGTAGGAGGATATTGATTCTAGTTAAAGCTGGAAGTCTAGAAGTCGATACCAGCAGAATTTTGGCGATTATTCCTAATCCTAATTAAATTTTCTACTGTTTTTGTTGCAAATAGCTTTTACACCATTTTTACACCTTAATATATTTATTTGTCTTTAACTTATTATAATTTATGTAAATATTTTATTTTTGTGTCCAATCCATCATGGGGGCCACGGAAATTCTTGGCAGTTGGATATTTTCAAGCGTATTTACATTTGACATTCAACAGCAAACCTTGCAACGATGGGAAACAAAACTGAGGCGCTATTCGCACAGATTGGGCAGCACAAGGCAGAGGGTTTTACTCACATCCACCGGGCGTGCAGGGGCGAGATAGTAGCACAAAATCTGGCTGACGAAAAAAGATTGTTATTGGCTGTCCGCAGGCGTGCGGGTGAATATTCATATTTTAGCCTGCTGTTATTTTAACTGTTATATTGTTAAAATATAAATTATAATTATTGATATTAAGCTTGAGTTATTTTATAAATTAAATGAATACTCTCGAAAATGATCTTTAAATTCAATTAGAATATATAATCAAAATACATATATAATCCTCTTAAGAAAAATAAAAATAATAAAATTAATTCACTGGAAAAAGGGCTTTGTTGCACAAAGATTTGAAATGCAAAGCGCCCCTAATTGAGCCAAATTTAAGGCGTAACTTGGGTAAGTGGTCGACCTAATTCCGTAAATCTGTTGAGGACTGCTACACGTGCATGAATCTCATTCACCTGACTAGGAAAGCTTCTTGCCATTAATTTATCGCCTAATAATTTGATGCAATGCATCTTGGTTTCCACCAAACTGCGGCGATGATAGCCTGACCATTTTTTCCATAGTGTCCTGCCTAAACGTTTAACTGTTCGAAGTAATTCATTTCGCGCTAGCGAGCTACTCTTTGTATCTTTCCATGGTTTCGCATTTTTTCTAGGTGGAATCACTGCATGCGCTTGCCGATCTGCAATGACCTGACGGCATTGCTTGGTGTCATAAGCTCCATCGGTATAAACAGAGTCAATCTGCTCATCTTGTGGAATCTGATTAAGTAAATCACCAAGCACCTGTGAATCACTGACATTATTGGTTGTAAGCTGAACTGCTCGTATTTGTAGGGTTTTAGCATCTATACCAATATGAAGTTTACGCCATTGGCGACGATATTCAGGTCCATGTTTCTTGCGTTTCCATTCGCCCTCACCTAGAAACTTCATGCCTGTAGAGTCCATGAGTAGATGCAGCCCATCACTACTTTTTTGGTAGCTGATTGCAATATCAATATGCTTTTGTCTTCTACAAAGCGTGGTGTAATCTGGAGCTATCCAATTTAATCCGCAAAGTTTAATCAGACTTTGCACAAAGCCAGTGACCATACGTAAAGACAGACGGAATAAGGATTTAATCATTAAGCAGCATTGGATGGCTGCGTCGGAGTAGGTTTGATTTCGCCCTTGTTTGCCTTTTGATGGCGCATACCATTGCGTAGCAGGATCAAACCAAATGGCAATATTTCCGCGACTCATGAGTGCTCGGTTATATGCGGGCCAATTGGTTGTGCGGTAGATTTTGTGTGTAGGCTTCTTCATTTGAAAATTATATCGCTGAAAAAGCCTTTACAGATAGGTTTGTGCAACAAAGCCTGGAAAAAGTGACAATCAATTCACAAATTATAGTTGTTATTTGATTTGTTTAAAAAAATATGTAATTCCAATGTAACAAGACGCGCTTTTCTTGCAAAATATCTATTAAATACTACATAAAATTACGCAAAATCCTTCAATATAACTATATTCAGAATAATAAATGGATGATCATATGCCCCAGTATATTAAACTTTCTGAAATAATCTATAGAAATGTCGAGCAAAATAAGGACTTTAGAGGAGATATTATCAATGATTTAAATATGTTAATGATTGAGCTGCGTGCTGAAATCAAAAAAACACGTCTTAAATTATTGGTCAATTGCATCGACTTTAATGAGCTGATGGTCAACCCTTTATATGCCAACGAGCTGAAACTGGATTTGAGCATTGTGCCAAAAAGCAGCAATAAAGAAGAGTTTATACTCTGGTTGGCGACATTTATTCAGAAAATTACCGTTGATGAAGATCAGCCGAAGATCCCAAAGGGAAAGAAGATCAAAGTGCCCTTAATGAGCTTAGAACCGCTGGATATTGCAGCCCCTCCACAGATCTCGAGTGACAAGGAGCTGGAGTGGTATCAAACGGCGCAGATTGCAGATTAAGGTGAGAGGAAAGCACTATGTACATCAAGTTTTAATCTGAATCTCATCCATCTATTCAAACAAAAGGGAAGCCATTGGCTTCCCTTTTGTTGATTCAGCTTGTATGAGTGCAGGACAATTAAGCCGGAATAGATTCTGCAATGGCTTCACGTGCCCAGACCCGGTTGTGACGAATCGCTTCTTTAAAGCCTTCCGCCACATTCTGGAAACTGGCATCGCTAAATACGCCTTCATCTGGCGGTAGACGCAGATGTTCCAGCAGCTCGGCTTTATCCCCTAACAACACCACCGGTTTTAAATGTTTATAGGCTTCAATCACATAATGGCAGGCCACACCATCGCGCTTAAAGGCATCCAGATTGTTGCCATCCAGCACAATCACTGCATCATACAGCACTGAGGGTTCGGCCTGCTGCATCCCATCAGATGGAATCATGTCATCTTCAATGGTGGTGGTTGGGGCAGGGGTGGGCGTCAGAAAATCCAGCATCACATTTTCTTTTAAGGCCCATTGATGAATCGGCTCAATATTGTCGGTGGCGGCATGGGGATGTACCAGTACCGCGATTTTACGGCCTTCAATATTCGGCGGTAAAAATGCCGTCATGGATAACTTGGCTGAGGTTTTTTCCTCGGGTAGATCAGGCGGCAGCTGGCTTTCATCTAGTGCAATGCCGAGTTTATCGGCGACCATTTTGGCCAGATTGGCATCAATATTGGCCAGCATATTGTGCACCACACGCTCACGGATAGGTTTGCGCTGCACTTTACTCAGCTCAAAGACATAGGCATCGACCACGTGTTTCTGTTCAGGCAGGCTCAGGCTTTTGAAATACAGACGCACCTGCGAAAAGTGATCGCTAAAGGATGGACTGCGCTGACGGATTTTATGCCCGTCAATGCGTTCCTGATAGCTTTCAAAACCGCCACCTTTGGCTGCGGGTGGGGTTTCTCGTGGCCAGTCATTGTCAATCGAGTTGGGCTGATACGCCGCCTGACCGCGATGAACCCGGCTCTGATGGATGCCATCGCGCTGGTTATTGTGAAACGGACACACCGCCTGGTTAATCGGCAGCTGATGGAAGTTCGGACCCCCTAAACGGCTGAGCTGGGTATCGGTATAGGAGAAAATCCGCGCCTGCAGCAGTGGGTCATTGGTGAAGTCGATTCCCGGCACAATATGCGCCGGACAGAAGGCGACCTGTTCGGTTTCATCAAAGAAATTGTCAATATTGCGGTTGAGCACCATCCGGCCAATCGGAATGACCGGCACCAGTTCTTCCGGAATCAGCTTGGTCGGATCAAGCAGGTCGAAGTCAAAGCTCATTTCATCTTCCTGCTCCACAATCTGTACGCCCAGTTCCCATTCCGGATAGAAACCGTTCTCGATGGCCTGATACAAATCGCGGCGATGATAATCCGGGTCTTTCCCGGCAATTTTCTGTGCTTCATCCCAGACCAAGGCGGCCATACCCTGTTTCGGGGTCCAGTGGAATTTCACAAACACCGATTTGTTTTCGGCATTAATAAAGCGGTAGGTATGTACGCCAAAGCCCTGCATACTACGGAAGTTTTTTGGAATACCACGGTCGGAAATGGCCCAGATCACCGCATGTGAGCTTTCTGGCACCAGCGAAACAAAGTCCCAGAAGGTGTCATGTGCACTGGCACCGGTTGGAATTTCGGTATCCGGTTCCGGTTTTAAGGCATGCACAAAATCCGGGAATTTCATGCCATCTTGGATAAAGAACACCGGGGCATTGTTGCAGACCATGTCATAAATGCCTTCCTGGGTATAGAACTTGATGGCAAAGCCGCGAATATCGCGTACCGTATCTGCCGAGCCGCGCGGCCCTTGTACGGTCGAGAAGCGTACAAAGACTGGCGTTTTATGTTCTGGGGTAGTTAGAAAATGGGCTTTGGTATATTTTTCATTGCCCGGATAGGCTTCAAAATAACCATGCGCACCGGTGCCACGCGCATGCACAATACGCTCCGGAATCCGTTCATGGTCAAAGTGGGTCATTTTTTCATGAAAAATAAAATCTTCGAGCAGGGTGGCCCCGCGAATGCCAGCTCTGAGGCTGTTCTGGTTATCGGCAATTTTTACACCCTGATTGGTAGTGAGCGCCTGTTGTGTCGCATCACTGCGATACGGGTCTAATTGGACGGATTTATCATTACTGTTCTGTCGGTTTGCCGCATCTGCACCGGCCATTTCACTCGGTTGTTGATCTTTTTTCATTGTTGCTGTTCTCCGTAATTAACTTTTATGATTCATTGGGTCGAGCGCCTGCGCCAGCGCCGGAAAAAGGGCCTGGCTGTATTGCTGGGTACACCAGCGTCCGGCATCGCTGGCAGATTTATGCGGGGCCAAATAAGGCAATAGCTGCCGGATTTTGTCGTTAAAAGATGAGCCTTGGGCGTATTTGAGCTGAATCTCTTCCAGCTCCAGCTCGGCCATATAATTAAAATAATCGCTGGTTTTAAAATGGTCTGATGTACTTTGCAGCGCAGATGGGGCAGGATGCTGTGCTGCGGCATCTCCCAGAATCCAGTCATAAATAAACTGCTGTTCGGTACGGTTAAACAGCCCGAACATCTGGCTTTCCTGCTGATGAATCAGACGCCAGAATTTACTCTGCTGCGGGTCCTGACCTAAACGGATCCAGTCGGTTTCCAGCAGCTGCTGGATAAAACCATCCACGCCTTCGATGGTTTCCAGCCACTGGTTGATGCTGCGGTTGGTAAAAATACATTTATTGTCATGAATGAATTTGCCCATCAGGGCTTTGTGCTGGAAAATTTTCTGGATAATGTCGTGCAGATGCAGCCGCTGCAGGATTTTTTCTTCGTTCATGCCTTGCTGGCTTAAGGCATAGCCCAGCTGAATTAGGCGCAGATATTGAGCCTGCTGTTTTTCGTCCGGGGCCAGACTGGCAATGGCATGTAGCACGGGCGTATGCCGTGATGTTGAACGCTGCTGTGGCTGAAAACAGCGGGTGTGAATACCGAGTTCTTTTAGTTCATGCGCAATGATCAGCTGATGCAGCGAGCACAGATGTTTACCAATATGAAAGCCCAAGGTCAAAGGCATGAAATCGGCAGGGCAGTACGCCAGTGCCAGCTGAATTGCGGCCTGATGAAAATAGCCATCTTCCAGACCTAGTACAAAGTTATCCAGCTGTAGGGTTTCAAGCAGTGCATTGAACTGATACAGCTGATGCTGCTGCGTGTGACCATAGGCCAGAGCTTGCAGATACAGCTGAATCAGCTCGGTATAGCGCCGGTCATCCCAGTGCTGGCTAAAACTGTAGAGCCAGGCTGCCTGCGCACGCTGGGTCGGGGCAATCTTGATCAGAAACTCATAAGCATCGGACAAGCAGTGAAAATATTCGCGTGGCTGTCCCCAGGCACGGCGCTTTAAATAATATTCAAATTCGAGCTGGGCTTGCTGTTCATGCTGGATCATCCAGTGCTCCAGCTGATCCAGCTGGCGAGGGAAATCGGGTAGGGCCAACGGCAGGGTTTCAATTTCATGTTTTAAACTGAACAGGGCTTTTTGTTGTTTGGCGGCGGGAGCAATATCGGCATCTAAATAAAACGACACCAGATCAAAATAGGTTTCAGGCACATCATTGAGTATGTCTAATAATCTTTGTTTGACGACCGTTGGCATTATTCTGCTCCATGATTTAACCCTAGAAAACAGTAATCTAGTTGGCTGGAAACTTAAGCCTGAGTTGTGTGACTTCATGTAAAGTATGTATATGGGCAATTAACCTATAGGTATAAAAATCAGAGGGTTATATTTTTAGTTTTAAAAAATAAATGAAATGTTACTTTTCAGAAAAAAGCACTGAAAAAGAGCTATGTTTAAATCGGAAGGAATAATTATATTCAGGATGGGTATAAATGAATAAATGCTGCCAGTTACTTGCCAAAAAGAAATTAAAAGTCACCTTTATTGAAAGTGCTTCGGCAGGGTATCTGGCCTATCATTTTTCATTAAATAAAAATTCAGGCGATATTTTAAATGGCAGCTTGGTTTGTTATGACGCCAATTTAAAAGTCAGTATTTTAAAAATTTCAAAGAAATTCCTGGAAAAATACTCTCCTGAATCTGCCGAAGTGACAGAACAGCTGGTTTTAAAAGCCAAACAGATCATTGATTCTGATATTTTTGTTGGCTGTACCGGTTTATTAAAACGTGGTGGCTCTGAAACTAAGGAAAAACCGGTCGGAACATTTTTTTACTGTATTTCGTATCAGAATAAACTGCATCATTATCGCTGCGTATTTAATGGCACCAAAAAGAAAAAACTGGAACAGCTGTCGCGGGCAATTAGTCAGAGTATTATTGAAGTAGTCAAGCAAAAATAATAGGAATATATAAATCAAATAGACAACCCAAAATAGAAAATCTGCAGAGATAAAACCCTTAGATATAAAAAAGTTATAGGTCATAATGACCTATAACTCTGAACCGTATTAGAACCAGACTGAGGGTAATCTAGTTTCTATCCCAAGCATCTTTAATCGCATGCTTGGCCTGTTCCCATTTTAAGCGAGAATCTGCTTTAAACTCTTCCCAGCGCTGTTTGAGGTCGCCTTCAGAACTTTCAAAGTCGCGATCTGTGCCATATTCACTACGGGCGCGCGTACCGAGATCATAAGCAGAAGATAAGTCCCGATCATAATCGATATCTGGAATATCTCTTTTAAAATCATTGTAGTAAGGGCGGTCTGCATAGTTGTCACGCCAGTACCCATGTGGATCATTTGCATTGTTGACCATGATCATCTCCTTCGATTATTTATAATAAAAATAAGTGAAAAACAAAAAATGGTTTTACATATCTTCATCATCTAAGAGATTGTTTTGCTGCTGCGCATTCTGGTTATGGCGTTGTTGACCATATTGCTGCGGTTGTTGCTGTTGCTGCTGGCGGTTTTGTTGCTGGCGAGGCTGATCCTGTTGCTGTTGTTGGCGCAGCTGATCCTGTTGCTGATCATTTTGCTGGCGCTGTTGCTGGTTTTGTTGTTGCTGCTGGTTGCCCTGATGTTGAGGCTGTTGCTGCTGTTGATCTTGCTGGCGTTGCTGATTGCCTTGTTGCTGGTTATTTTGCTGTTGTTGAGGTTGCTGTTGCTGCAGACGGTCTTGTTGCTGCTGCTGATTGCCTTGCTGTTGAGGCTGCTGTTGCTGTTGGTTTGAACCATTGTTTTGATTTTGCATTTGAACACCTCTTTTATAGATATCGACGCTATCGCTAGCGCGCTGAAATCATCTGAGAAAAACAGATAGCTTCTTTTTAACATGAAACATCTCATGAAAAACCCTGGCTCTGTTACATCTTATTTAGTTGTAAGCGGTGATTTTAAGCCGGAATTTTTAATTGGCTGTCCTACATAGGATTTTTAAGAATGTAATCTTTTGTGTAATTACATTTTTCGTGATTTTATATATAACTTTACATTTCTTTATTCTCATAGATAGTTTGATAAAATGTGTTTTAAATATATTTTAAGCTTTCAGATTTTTATTTATTTTATTTAAATAAAAGGAAAATACTCAGATTTATTTTTGCTGGAAAATAGATGGATAATAAATAAATTGAAAGATCAAAAGGTTGAGGGAAAATTAAAAAACCATTACATTGATGCAGTAAGACAAGAAAAAGGATAACAAAGATGCTGGTGGTTGAGGAAATTTACCGCAGTAAAAAGAATGAAAATTCGGCGCATTTTAATCTAAAAATACAGCGTAGCCTAAGCTGGTTTAAAAAAGCCCTGAGTCTGGATCAGGAGCTGGATTTTAAATTTATGAGTTTATGGATTGCCTTTCAGGCCATTTACCGTGAAGATGCGGCCAGTCCACCCGCTGCGCAGTTACAGCAGTTTTTTCAGCTTCTGCACCAGCAGGATGAAACCCGAAAAATTGATTATGTGTTATGGGAAAAATACCAGCAGCAGATTCAGGCTCTGTTGGCACATCCCTATACCCATCCGGAATTCTGGGCCTATCAGCATTTACAGCTCACGCGTGATGAATGGCTGCAGCGCGCAGCTCAGGAACAAAGTGATCTGCAACAGACCTTGCAAAATAAACAGTCGGTGGCTTTGCTGATGGCGGTGTTTAAACGCTTTGACAGTCTGCGTCACCAGTTTGCCAGCGGCGGTGCCAACTATAACAGCCTGCTAAACCGTGACATTCTGGCTGGGGCAACCAGTATTTTTGCTGCCTTAATTCCATCCTTTATTCAGATTCTGCTGGAATATCCGGCCAGTATTGATTCGGCCCAGCCACATTATCCGATGGTGCAGGTGTCTTAAACCTGTCTGCACGATTTATACAGTTTTAAGCCAGTTGCTGGCGGCGCAGATGTTGCTGATCTAACCAGGCAAAACAGGCCGAGCAGAGCACCAGGGTTAAACCAACCAGACAGCTCATGCTCCAGCCGCCATGATGCCAGGCGTAAATGCCCAGTGCAGAACCGCAGGCGCCGCCAATAAAATAGCTGGTCATATAGACTGCATTCAGGCGTGATTTGGCATCGGGGCGTAAATGGAAAATCACGTTCTGGTTGCTGGTATGCACACTGGCCAGACCTAAGTTAATTAGGCCAAAACCAATAATATAGCTCCATAAATACTGCGCGCCGAAATACAGGAAACTCCAGCTGACCGCCAATAAAGAGAGGCCGGCCCAGGTGATCAGTTTGCCATGGCCACGGTCGGCAATTTTGCCAATTTTTTTGGTGGAGAGTGCGCCGAATACCCCAATTAAAGTGACTAAACCGACTGCGACATCGGGCAGACCAAAAGAGGAGCCAAGTAACACCGCAATGGTGGAAAACAGCACGCTCATGGCGGCAAAGGCACTGGCACCAATCAGGGCGCGATAGACCAGCCGTTTTTCCTGGCGGATCAGTTGCAGCATCGAATGCAGGATTTTGCCATAGGCCATACGCACCGTCGGAATATGCGGCAAGCGTTTTTTCAGAATAATCGCCAGTCCCATCATCAACACGCCACTGATGATATAAATCAGCTGCCAGCCATATAAATTGGACAACAGTCCGGCCAGACTGGTCGACAGTAAAATCCCGACCAGTAAACCACTCATCAGTAGTCCGACCACTTCGCCCATTTTCTCCGGCTTGACCGACATGGTGGCAAACGGAATCAGAATCTGTGCGGCCACTGAAAATAGCCCGGTCATGATGGTGCCAATCCAGAGCATTGGCAGATTCACTGAAAAGGCACATAGAAACAGGCCAAACGCGGCCAGAAACATCAGCAGCGGAATGAATTTGGTTTTATTGACAGTATCGCCAACTGGCACAATAAATAACAGCCCCAGTGCATAGGACACCTGGGCAAACGTCACCGTGAGTGCGACTTGGGATTCCGGCACCTGAAAATAAGTATGAATCGAGTTAATCAGCGGCTGGCAATAATAGTTGGCCCCTGCACATAGACCACAAGCCAGCGCCATAAGCCAGAGCAGGGTTTTATCCTGACTAATATCGGGAGAGGTATTCATACAAGGTCCAGTTCAGGTTAATTCATTCAATCGCATCTTCGGCAATACTGAGCATGACGGCCAAAGACCACCATTTGCAACATCCTTTTTGCATGTGCAAGACACATGCACAGCAGTCCGGAACAGGCTGAGCTGACTGATCATGGATCAGGCCATCAGCTTTTTCTTGGACAGGCTAATCATCATCACCCCAATGATATTGAGGGCGCAACCCAGCCATTGCCAGGCATTTAAATATTCATCTAAAAACAGGGTGGCCAGCACAATGGTCAGAATCGGGCCGATAGAGGCGATCATGGCCGAATGAGCGGCTCCCAGGCGTTCGATACTTTGCATTAATAAAATGGTTGGCAACACCGTGACCAGAATACCCAGTCCAATGCCATAGGCATAGACGCTGCCCGGTAACTGACTCAGCCGTTGCAGCGGCTCCGGTACGGCCAGCAGATAATGCAGCAGGGTGCCGAAACAGGCCACACTTAGCGCCAGGCCAGTAAAATTCCAGCTGCCAAATTTCTGGATCAGCCGTGGCGTCACCAGCAAATAGGCGGCAAAAGCCACCGCACTGGCAAATACCAGACTGGCACCAAGCCAGAAGGAATGGCCATCTGGCATGTTTTGCTGTTCTTGTAACATCACCAGTACCGTTCCACCATAACTGAGCAGCAAGGCCAGTATCGTTTTCAGGCTTAAGCGTTGCTTGTAGATCAGGCTGCTGGCTAGAACGGTTAAGGTGGGATACAGAAACAGGATAATCCGTTCCAGTGAGGCGCTAATAAACATGAGCCCCAGAAAGTCGAGCCAGCTGGCAAAATAATAGCCGAGCAGCCCGGCAGCCACGGGCAGTATCCATTCGCGCAGCTGAATCTGGGTATTGCGATGCCGGTTAAACCAGCAGATCAGCAGGAAAAACGGCAGTGCGCTGGCCATCCGCAGGGTCATTAAGGTGGTGGCATCCACCAGAGGTGAAAGTGCGTAGGCTTGCTTGATAAAAATAGCTTTGGTGCTAAATAAAAAGGCCGCGCATAGTGCAAACAGTGAACCTAACTGCGTTCTGGTCAAGGAAATGGACATATTCAGAGCAATTTAATCAATAAAGTAGGTGTCACCAGATTTTCATGCGTTGATTATAAGCTGTCTGCTCGAAGAAACGAATGTGTAAAGATAGGCTTTATTCTCATTTTATGAAAATTTTAAGATGGTTTATTTCAGGCAGAGATCTATTGATGTCTTGCGGGCAATTGTTGCACAAAAATAGTGCAAAATACGCAAATTTAAGCAGTTGCGCTGCTTTATTCATCATCAGGCAAAATGATCAATAAAAAAACTTTTAATTTTTTATCGCGCTTTCACAGCCAGATGTATGGGTTAAGTCCAGATCAGCGGGCAGGAAATCATTTAGCCAATCGGTGCATTTGCCGCAGGATTTACTTTTCTGCCCGAACATTGGGCAGTTTTGACCAATTTCTCCCGGATTCTTCTGTGATTAAGATGTCATTTTAGTCAATCATGAACTGGATGTTCATTTTTTGCGGCGAAAAAGCCGTTCATTATTGGTATTTATCAGCCTGTTGTAAGCCGGCACTACACGATAAGATTTGTCAAAACAATCAATTTTAAGGAAAGAAAAAACAAAACAGGACGCAATTCGCTGTAAAAAGTCAGGAGCTGTGCTGAAAATTTATACACCTTATTTCCAGAGCGGCGCCATGAAAAATAGAAAGCTAAACTGATCAATTATATCTGCCACCCTTCTTTTTATGAATCATCAGTTCAAAATATGGGTATTTATTAAATAAATATTGGGTGGTAATTTAAAAAAGTTCAATTAGAATCCAAAAATTCAACAAGGACATAACCTGAGGGGAAGCATCGTTTTGGCGATGTTTACTTAAGAAAAATTAGCTTGAGGAACGCTCATGCAGATCGGAATCCCAACCGAAACTGTCGTCGGTGAAAATCGTGTCGCTGCAACGCCAGAGACAGTAAAGAAGTTGATCAACGCGGGTCATAGCGTGGTTATTGAACGTGGTGCAGGCTTAAAAGCTGCCTATATCGATAGCGCCTATGAGCACGTGGGTGCCAAAATTACAGATGATGCCTATACCGGCAGTCAAATGATTTTGAAAGTTCGCGCGCCGAAAGGTGAAGAAATTCAAAAACTTGCTCCTAACTCTACCGTAGTGGCAATGTTTGACCCATACCGCAATACTGAACTTGACCAATTTGCTGCACAGCAGGTGTCTGCATTTGCTCTGGAATTATTGCCACGGACCCTGTCCCGTGCGCAAAACATGGATGTGCTGTCCTCACAAGCCAACCTAGCCGGTTATAAATCGGTATTGCTGGCTGCAGCTGAATACCAGCGTATGTTCCCGATGCTGATGACCGCAGCAGGGACAGTCAAACCTGCCCGTGTCGTGATCATGGGGGTGGGTGTTGCCGGTTTGCAAGCGATTGCGACCGCAAAACGTCTGGGTGCGGTGGTAGAAGCCACTGACCTGCGTCCAACTGCCAAAGATCAGGTTGAATCTCTGGGCGGAAAATGGCTAGACGTGCCGATGTCTGAAGAAGAACAGCAAAAAGCTGCTGATGCTGCTAAAAACGGCTATGGCTGGATGCCGGGCGAACAGTACATCAAAGATCAGGCCATTATTGTAGATAAAGCCGTTTCCAATGCTGACATCGTGATTACCACAGCGCTGTTACCAGGTCGTGATGCACCACGATTAATCAAGGCGGAAACTGTGGCCAAGATGAAACCGGGTTCAGTCATTCTGGATATGGCGGTAGAAACGGGCGGTAACGTTGAAGGCTCTCAATGCGGTGAAACCGTTGTCACTGAAAATGGCGTAAAAATTCTCGGTATTCCAAATATTCCGTCGACGGTCTCTACTGAAGCATCGGCGCTGTATGCACGTAATGTGCTGAATTTTGTGGAAACCCTTTTTGATAGTGAAAAGAATTTTGCCATCAGTCAGGACGATGAAATTCAAAAAGCCCTACTGGTTACGCACGGCGGCCAAGTGCTGTTGAAACGAGGTTAAGGAGAACAGTCATGGTTGAAACAATTACAATTTTTGTCCTGGCCATTTTCGTAGGTTACTACGTGGTTTGGGGGGTTACACCTGCATTGCATACGCCACTGATGGCGGTAACCAATGCGCTGTCTTCGATCATTATCGTGGGGGCGATGATTCAAACGGTCGGCTTGCCTGTGTTAGGTGTGGATGCCAATGTGCAGTTCCAGAGCATTAACGTGGTGAGTGTACTTGGTGCGATTGCAGTATTCCTGGCCAGTATTAATATTTTCGGTGGCTTCGCAGTGACTGCGCGTATGCTGGAAATGTTTAAACCAAAACAAAAGAAAAAAGAGGGCTAATTGATGGAATTTATTCGAGACTATGCGGATTGGTTCTACCTGATTGGGGCTGTCCTCTTTATTTTAACTTTACGAGGCCTGTCTGGGCCAAAAACGGCGATTGCTGGTAACCGTTACGGCATGATCGCCATGGCGATTGCCGTATTGACTACCTTCTTTGTGGCGGATCATCCGGTTATCTGGATGATTCTGGGGGCGATGATTCTGGGTGCCATTGTTGGGATTGCCCGTGCGCGTACCGTACCGATGACGCAAATGCCAGAAACCGTAGCACTGATGCACTCACTGGTCGGTCTGGCAGCGGTGTTAATTGCAATTGCAGCGATTATTCATAACAACAAGCTGGTTGAACTGGGTCCAGAGCTGTTGGCAGCCAATGGCGTCAGCTTCCATGAAATGAGCAAAGTGCATTTGTTTGAATTGTTCGTGGGCTGTTTTGTTGGTGCGATTACCTTTACTGCATCGGTATTTGCTTACGGTAAACTGGCAGCGAAAAAATGGGCCAAGACCATTTCGGGTGGCTGGGTTAAACCGGTTCAGGCACTGATTTTCATTGCCATGCTGGGCTTTGGGATTCACTTCTTCTTAAGCGGTAGCATGACCTCGTTCTGGGCCATGACCGCACTGGCTTTAGCCTTTGGCTGGGTCTGGATTGCCCCAGTCGGTGGTGGCGACATGCCGGTGGTGGTATCACTGCTCAACTCCTTCTCGGGCTGGGCGGCAGCAGGGATTGGTTTTACCTTGGAAAACAACATGCTGATTGTGGCGGGTTCACTGGTTGGTTCATCAGGTGCAATTCTGTCGTACATCATGTGTAAAGCCATGAACCGTTCAATCATCAACGTTTTGTTTGGTGGTGCGATGGGTGGGGCGGCAGCGCCTACTGCAGGTGCGGGTGAGCAGGTACAGCGTAACTACCGTTCAGGTTCTGCAGATGATGCTGGCTTCTTAATGTCCAATGCGGACAGCGTGGTGATTGTGCCGGGTTATGGTATGGCACAAGGCCGTGCGCAAAATGCGGTGAAAGAACTGGCCAACTTGCTGAAAGAGCAGGGTGTAACGGTGCGTTTTGCGATTCACCCGGTGGCGGGTCGTATGCCAGGTCACATGAACGTCTTGCTTGCTGAAGCCGACGTGCCGTATGAAGACATTCTGGAAATGGACGAGATTAACTCGGACTTCCCGGCAACGGATGTGGTATTGGTGATAGGTGCCAACGACGTAGTCAACCCGGCAGCCAAAGACGATCCAAACTCGCCAATTTACGGTATGCCAATTCTGGAAGCACATAAAGCACGTACCATTATGGTGATCAAGCGCTCAATGGCGACTGGTTATGCAGGTCTGGACAATGACCTGTTCTATAACGACAAGACTATGATGGTCTTCGGTGATGCCAAGAAAGTGGTTGAAGACATGACCAAAGCGATTAACGGTACGGGTCACTAAGACGTCCGATACCCGCGTTCAAAATCCCCCTCGATTGAGGGGGATTTTTTAATATCTGTGACTAAATAGAATCTTTTATTACATACGATTCAATCTTTGGGTTGGGGGGAGATCGAGAAGCACTGCCGAGAGGTTTAAGTTCAGCTATTGGGAAGTGGAAAAATCAGTCGGTGTCTGGATTCAGCTGTGACCAGCTCTTATTTTGACCCAATAAAAAAGCGACCTTCAGGTCGCTTTTTGGGAAATCTTAGTTTACAGATTCAGGTGCTGTACGCCATAAGCTTTCTAGGTCGTAGAACTTACGGGCAGTTGGAAGCATGACATGTACCACCACGATACCCAGATCAATCAAGATCCATTCAGCATCGCGTTCACCTTCCATACCAATCGGGCGGAAGCCTGCTTTACGTGCTTCTTCAGCAACGTTGTCAGCAAGAGATTTAACATGACGGGTTGAGGTGCCGCTAGCAATCACAATAGCATCTGCAACATTGCTGATGCTGCTAACATCAAGCTCAACAATTTCTTTGGCTTTTACATCTTCAAGGGCATCGCGCACAACTTGCAGGCAAGCGTGTACGTCATTGTTTGGGGAAGTCATTGCGAGATCGTGAGAATTAGAAGCGCCGGGCGATGGTTCTAAATTCATAAAGGGTATAATTTCCTGACAATTATTCATTGTCTAATATAGCGGCTTTGAGCCTAAATTTCAAATCTATGACAGTGCCGAATTATTGATATTCGGCAAAGTATTTGTTTTTCCACGCAAAGGAATTTGCTGAATCTTTGCTCGGTCGATATTCCGCCGCCACATAGCCTGCATAGTCACTGTGTTTGAGCCAGTCAAACACTTCCGCAAAGGCAATATCGCCGGTATCCGGTTCATGACGACCCGGGCAGTCGGCAAACTGGATATGGCCAATCTGTTGGATATTCTCGATCAGTCCTTCCAATACGTTTTCACCCATCATGGCCATGTGATAGCAGTCATACTGCATTTTTAGCGCCGGATGTTGCACCGCTTCAAGCATCTCTTGGGCCTGGGCAATGTTCTGTACTAAAAAGCGCGGCATGTCGGTGCCATTAATCATTTCCATCACCGGCAGGATCTGCTGGCTGCTAAGCATATGGCTGGCCATTTTCAGGTTCTCGGCCAGTGTCCTGAGGCAAGGCAGCAGATCGGCATCCTGAGGCTGTTTGCCGGCCAGAATATTGACACTTGGCACTTTGAGTGCAACCGCGTATTCAATAGCCTGCTCAACGTCATGACGAAACTCGATTTCCTTGCCCGGCACACCGGCCAGCCCGTTGCCGCCTTGCATTAAATCTCCGGCCGGAACATTAATCAGGCACAGCGTCAGTTCATGCAAGGTTAGCTGGCTTTGAATCTGCGCAATGCTCAGTTCATACGGAAACTGGATTTCAACATGCTGGAAGCCGTGTTGTCTGGCCAGTGCAAAGCGCTCAAGTAGCGGCACTTCAGTAAAAATCATAGAAAGATTTACGGCAAGTTTCGTCATAAACAATGTCCTGCATTCCCTGTGCAAAGGGTGAAATTAAGTGGTCTGTTCCACCTGTTGAATGACCGTGGATAAATCTGCTTCCGCAAAGCCTTTGGCCTGATGCGCTTGCAGTTGTTGCAAAGCCTGCTGTGCCACCGGAATATTCAGCTGATAATGCGCAGCCAGGGTCAGTGCATTGTTCAGGTCTTTGGACAGGGTCTGGACTTTCCACTGCACCGGTTCAAAGCTATGACTGGCCATGCGCGGGGTTAGAATCTGAAACGGTTTGGAGTCAGCAAATCCACCGGCTAGTGCGGGTGCCAGTAAAGTGGTGTCTACCCCAGCTTGAGCTGCAAGCGCGACAGCTTCGGCAATCAGGGTACTGTTGGCTGCGACAATCAGCTGGTTGCAGATTTTGGTGGCCTGTCCGGTGCCACTGGCCCCCATACGGGTCACGCGCTGTGAGAGCACATTATAAATCAGGGTCAGTTTTTCAATGGTGGCGGCATCACCGCCGGCAAAGATCACCAGGGTGCCTTGTTCTGCGCCCGCTGTGCCGCCCGACACTGGTGAATCAATCCACTTCACCTGCTGACGGGCTGCCTGTTCAGCCAGTGTCAGGGTTTTATCCACAGACAGGCTGGAGAAATCCACAATCACTTGCTTGGCCTGCAAATGCGGCTGAATCTGCTCAAAAACGGCTTGGACTGCATTGTCATCGGCCAGGCAGCTTAAAATTACCGGATATTGACCAATCTTTTCTAGGGCCAGTGCTTCAGCACCCATGTCCAGCAGTTCCTCACAGGCAGCAGCAGTGCGGTTCCAGACGGCGACCCGAAAACCAGCATGAATCAGACGTGCTGCCATGCGTGTGCCCATTAAGCCCATACCCAGAAAGGCGATGGGCGTATTGCGATCAAAACTCATGCTTCTCTTCCCGATCTTGATGCTCTGTGCTTAGTTAAATTGACGCGGTAAAAAACTGGTGTCAGGTTGCTTGTCTTTTTTACGCGCCAGTTGACTGTTTTTGCCAAGCAGTAATTTCAGCTGCCAGATTTTTTCCAGACGTAAGGATTTTTGTGGATTATGTTCCATGGCATCTAGCACCTGTTTGGCCGCAGCCAGCGCATCCGGAGAACGCTGCGCCAGTTCCTGCGCCAGAATCTGGGCATGATCCAGTGGTGTGTCACTTAAGTGGGTGACTAAGCCAATTTCTTTGGCATATTGCGCTTCAAAAATACGGGCGGTGAGGGTCAGTTCTTTGGCCAGGTCCAGGCCAATCAGGCCTTTTAAAGAGCGGCTCAGACCCATATCCGGTACCAGCCCCCAGCGGCTTTCCATAATTGACATCTGGGTTTTAGGATGGGCAATACGAATATCTGCTGCCAGTGCCAGTTGCATCCCGGCTCCAAAACAGTAACCTTCAATCGCAGCAATCACAGGGACGGGCAATTCCTGCCAGATCAGAAAGGCTTTTTGAAACAGGCTCTGGCCGGGTTTGAGTAATTCCCAGGCGGCAAAGGCACGATTTTGCGGATTGTTTAAATCGGCCAGATCAATACCGGCACTAAACACTTCGGCTTCACCAGTCAGAATGACGCAGCGCAAGCTACGGTCTTTTTTTAGCTGCCTGGCAGTTTTGACCAGCTGTTTTAATAATGCAAAGCTCATGGCATTGCGTTTTTCCGGGCGATTCAGTCGCACAATGGCAATGCCGTTATTTTTTTCTACCTGTACTATGGTCATGGTCTAAACTCTTATTTTTCCTCTGTTGAGCATAGCATGCAGATACGCATGATACATGACAGGGCAGTCACATCCATCTTTCAAGACCCTGACTTTAGTCGAGTCAGACTACTGCGTGTGCTTGTTTAGAATCTGCTCGGCGGCATGTTCAACCTGAGCAATCACGGCTTGTAATTCATCAAAGCGTCTTAGCACTTCCTGAATAAAGGCATCATCGGCTTTACGGCGTTCTTTACGTAAGGTCGAAACAAACTGCTCAAAAGAACCGGTGGCTTCCTGCAGGCTTGGGGTGCCGACATAACGGGTGGCGCCATACAGGCGATGCAGCACATGCTCCAGTTGCGGGAAATCTTCCAGTTCAATCAGCTGCTGCATTTCATGCAGTTCGGTGGCAAAGCTGTCGAGCAGCATACGCAGCAGATCCAGTGCCAGATCTTCCTTGTTGGCGGCCAGCATCAGGCTTTGCTGCCAGTCAAGAACCAGCGGATCAAGCGCTTCAATCACCACGGCTTTTTCCACTGCCGGCACCTTGTTAAAGTTTTCAGTGGTCCAGTGGGTCAGAATCTGGATGATCTGTTCAATCTGGATTGGCTTGGTGACGTAATCATCCATGCCGACCTTCAGCAGATTCTGTTTTTCATCGGCCAGCGCATGCGCGGTCAGGGCGATAATTGGCAGGCGTTTATGCTTGTCGAGGGTGGACTCCAGCGAGCGGATGGCGCGGGTGGTATCAATCCCGGACATCACCGGCATCTGAATATCCATAAACACCAGATCAAACGGTTTGGCATCCTGTTCAATCCGCTCTTGCAGGATATTCAGGGCTTCCTGACCGCTCAGCGCTTTGGTGGTGGTGACATTCAGTTCACCTAACAAGGCTTCTAAAACAATCAGGTTTGGCAAGTGGTCATCTACCGCCAGCACATGTAGCCCCTGTCCATCAAAGACTTCGGTGCCTGTATCTTCAAACGGATTTTCATTGTTCAGTAACTGAATCAGCGCGCCACGGCTTAAAGGCTGATACAGCGGGCGGGTGCGATATTCATTCAGCATGCTTAGATCAAGCGCCATCTGGTAGCCGTAAATGGCCAGATTGCCCTGATAGCGGCTGCGAATTTCTTTCAGTAAGGCTTCGGTGTCACCGCTATGATCGACAATTAACCAGGTGTCTTCTTCCGGTGTAGACAGGTGATTGAGTCGGCTGAATAAGTCCAGAATCGAAGTGGTTTCGGTATGCTGGACCTGATAATTTTCCAGATAGTGACGCAGCACATTGGCGGTTGCCGGATGCGCCAGATAGGACACCACATGCTTGTTGGCAAAGCGTGGGTGCACAATAATTTCATCCTCATCAATGCTGAATACGGCAGTAAACCAGAAGGTCGAGCCTTTTTCAGTCGGTGCGCGTTCCTGGTTGTCTTCAAAGCCAATCTGGCCCTGCATTAAATGTACCAGCTGCTTGGAAATGGCCAGCCCCAGACCGGTCCCGCCAAACTGACGGGTCACAGAAGCATCGCCTTGCGAGAAGGATTCAAACAGTTTTTTCCGGTCGGTGCCGCTTAAACCAATACCGCTGTCCTGCACGCTAAAGTGAATCATGCTCTGACCGATATCTTCATGTTCAATGCGCGCACGTACAATAATTTCACCATCCGGGGTGAATTTAATGGCATTGGAAATCAGGTTGGTCAGCACCTGCTTAAAGCGCAGGGCATCGCCAATCACATGCTTTGGCACGTTGTCAGCATAATAAAAGGCCATCGCAATCTGCTTCTGCGCGGCCAGCGGCGACAGCATGTCCATTACATCATAAATGGCTTCTTCCAGATCAAAAGGTGCGGTTTCCAGTTCCAGTTTGCCGGCATCAATTTTCGAGAAATCCAGTACATCGTTAATCAGCGCCAGCAGATGCGCCGAGGATTTGCGAATGGTTTGCAGATACAGGTTCTGCTCATTGCTGAGATTACCCTGGCGCAGTAATAAATGGATAAAGCCATCAATACTGTTCAGCGGAGTACGTAATTCATGGCTGATATTGGCCAGGAAGACCGATTTGGACTGGTTGGCTGAAATCGCCTGGTCACGTGCCTGACGGTAAGTAATGTTCTGGACTTCCAAGGTATCTAGGGTGCGGCGCAAGTCATCTTCGGTCTGTTCGGTATGTTCTTTTAGTTCCAGAAAGCTGAAATGCAGACGCTTGACCACATTGGCAATATCACGCTGCAATAAACGCAGCTCGCCGGTACTGTTAATTACCATGTGCTGATCTAGCGTGTCGGCATTCAGGCGTTGCAGTTGCATACGGATTTCGTACATTGGCGCAATCCAGCGGCGCGAATAGAAATTTAGACACAGCAACAGAAGCATCAGGGTCAGCAGGCCGGTGGTAATCAGCACGGTCATGACCCGATAACGGGCAATTTCCAGGGGTTGATTGTCTAGTTCGATTAGCAGCCAGGCATACTGGCTCTGGCTTTCATCAATACGTAAACCATAGACATGGCTGTCTTTATGCTGAATGGGGCCAAAGAAGGCGGCATCGCGCGGAAAACTGGGCCAGCCGGCCTGATCTTGATAGCCCATACTCAGGCGGCTACGGCCTTGGGAATCAATAATGGCAGTCCGAAGTAAATGCTTTTCATTGAGCAGGTTTTGCATATAGCTGCGCGCCTGCTCATATTGCCAGGGAAAGGTGTTGAGCTGCTGCAAGGCCACTTCAGACAGCATTTCATAGCGGGTTAAAATCGCAATCGCCATCTGCTTTTGCTGGGCGCGCGCTGCATTCGAGGTTTCGGTCAGAACCAGCCCTGCACCGACTGCCGCCAGCACCATAATGGGCACAAATATCAGGGCAATCAGTTGCCCATAAGCATGATTTAAATGTAGGCGCTTAAATAACTTTTTATTGATATTTGACATGGTTAAAGCAGTTTATTCGTTCTGCCGAGCAGTTTAGCACGCTTTATTTTAAAACTGACTGTGCTTTAAGCACTTTCACGAAAAAGCTGGTGAAAAGAGTGCAGGCGGGTGGTTTTTTTCATACAATATGCGCACCTAGAGAAAGGTGCAAATAATGAGTAATACCACCCCTGATTTCCAAGCCGATGAATTTCTATTAGATCATTATGTGGGCAAAACGCCATTGGTACGCTTGCAGCGTCTTGCAAGTCATACCCAAGCCACGGTGTTGGCCAAATTGGAAGGCAACAATCCGGCAGGTTCAGTCAAAGACCGCCCAGCGTATAACATGATTATGCAGGCGGAAAAGCGCGGTCAGATCAAACCGGGTGATACCTTGATTGAAGCCACCAGCGGAAATACGGGGATTGCACTGGCCATGGTGGCTGCCATGCGTGGTTATCAGATGAAGCTGATCATGCCGAACAACATGAGTCAGGAACGTAAAGATGCCATGCGTGCCTATGGCGCCGAACTGATTGAAGTGACCAAAGAACAGGGCATGGAAGGAGCGCGTGATCTGGCCCTGCAAATGCAGGCCGAAGGCAAAGGTCTGGTACTGAACCAGTTTGGTAATCCGGACAATGTCGAAGCGCATTACCTGACCACCGGACCGGAAATCTGGCAGCAAACTGGCGGTAAAATTACCCACTTTGTCAGCTCGATGGGGACCACCGGCACCATTATGGGGGTATCCAAATACCTGAAAGAAATGAATCCGGATATTCAGATTGTTGGGTTACAGCCTTCAGATGGTTCCAGCATTGCCGGTATTCGCCGCTGGCCGGAAGAATATTTACCGACCATTTTTGATCGTAGTCGTGTCGACCGGATTATTGATATTCCACAAATTGAAGCCGAGCGGACCATGCGTAAACTGGCGCAAAAAGAAGGTATCAGTGCCGGAACGTCATCGGGTGGTGCAGTATGGGCTTCACTGAAACTGGCAGAAGAAAACCCGGATGCGGTGATTGTCTGCATTATCTGCGACCGGGGTGACCGTTATTTATCAACCGGTTTATTTTCCGTTCAAGATCCTGAATAAACCGCCGTCAAGCTGTAGAGAAAATTATGCGTCTACCTGTGTTGGTATTTGATATTGAAACATGGACCGACCTGAAGTCGGGGGCGCATCTGTATGGTCTAGATTTGCCTGAGGCAGATCTGGAGCAGGCGCTGATGAAGCTGCGCCGTCAGGAATCGGGCATGGATTTTCAGCGTTTGCCGCTGCATGAAATTGTCTGTATTTCCGGTCTGTGGATTGATGAAACCGGCTTAATGACCCTGTTTTCTTTTAGCCGGGAACAGTATACCGAAGCCGAAATCCTGAAAAAATTTCTGTCGATTTTTGACAAGCGTCATCCGACCCTGGTGAGCTGGAACGGTTCGCAGTTTGATTTGCCGGTAATTTTATATCGTGCCATGTATCATGGCCTGTCTGCGCCAAGTCTGTTTGATCAGGGCGAAATTGACACGCAAAAGCGCTATAATAACTACCAGAACCGCTATCATCAGCGGCATATTGACTTGATGGATGTGATGGCCATGTTTAATGGCCGGAATTTCCAGAAACTGGATGATATGGCGCATCTGCTCGGTTTTCCGGGTAAACGCGGCGAAGCCGGTTATCATGTGCCGGAATATATCCGCGCCGGTGAATGGCTCAAACTCACCAGCTATTGTGAAGGTGATGTGCTGAATACCTGGCTGATCTATCTGCGCTGGCTCTTGCTGAAAGGGCAGTTGCAGCTAGATGATCATCGCCTGTGGGTTCAGACCACCATCCAGTATTTATCCAGCCTGCCACAGCATGGCGAGTTCCTTGCAGCCTGGCGCCAGAATGCACAAGCCACAGACTTTACTGCTGCAGATTTCCCATCTTCCACACTTTAGGTGCTCATGAAACATCGTCCATCCGCTCGTCCAGCTCAACCCCTGATCCATACCTTTCAGGTTGAGTCGCTGTCCCATGAAGGGCGCGGGATTGCACACTATGGTTCACAGCCTGAACATCCGCAGGATAAACACGGCAAGAAGGTGTTTATTCAGGGTGCCTTGCCGGGTGAAACAGTCAAAGCACGGATTCATCATGTCACCAAACGGCTAGAAGAAGCCGACTATATCGAACTGTTATCTGCACCAGCCGAGATGCGGGTCGAGCCACCGTGTCCGCATTTTGGTGTCTGTGGCGGCTGCAATATGCAGCATATCCAGCTAGATGAGCAGATTCGTTTAAAACAGGATGTACTCAAGTCGCATCTGCAGCATTTTGCCGGCATTCAGCCGGATGAATGGCTAATGCCGTTACGTTCAACCCGGGAGGATTATCGCCGCCGTGCCCGGATCGGGGTGCGTTATTTCCCGAATAAAGACAAACTGGTGGTCGGTTTCCGGGAACGCCAGAGCAACCGGCTAACTTCAATTGACCGCTGTCTGATTCTAGATCGTGAACTCGGTTCGATCACCCGTCTGAAACAACTACTCCAAAGTCTAAAAGGCAAAGCCGACATTGGTCATGTAGAATTGGCGATGGGTGACACGGAAATTGCCCTATTGGTCCGGCATACGGAAAAATTATCTGAGTCAGATGTCAACCAACTGCTCAAATTTGCGTTACAGAAACAATGGCAACTGTATCTGCAGCCTGCAGGACCAGACAGTGTGCAACGTGTGGATCAACCTGATCAGGCCATGCGTCTGCATTATGCACTGCCGGAATTTGAGCTGAAATTTGCTTTCCATCCGCTGGATTTTACCCAGGTAAATTCCACCGTGAATCCGCAAATGGTCAAGCTGGCATGTGATTTGCTTCAGTTGCAGGCCGGTGAGCGTGTGCTGGATCTGTTTTGTGGATTAGGCAATTTCTCTTTACCTTTGGCGCGCTGTGTCGGCGAAAGTGGTACGGTGGTTGGCGTAGAAGGTTCAGATGAAATGGTGCATCGTGGTGCGGAAAATGCCCAGCTGAACGGGTTAACTCAGGTGAAATTTTTTTCACAAGATTTAACAAAAGATTTTTCGCATCATTCTTGGGCAAATCAAGGATTTGATGCATTATTGATTGACCCTCCGCGCTCCGGTGCTGAGGAAGTCATGCATTATGTGCCCAAATTGGGTGCGGCAAGAATCGTTTATGTGTCATGTAATCCGGCTACACTTGCAAGGGATGCGGGGATGCTGGTGCAACAGGGCTATCGTTTAAGCAAAGCCGGGGTGATGGATATGTTTAGCCATACCGGTCATGTAGAATCGATTGCCTTATTTGAGCAAGAAAAATCAATAAACGATTTATAGAAAATGAAGTATATAGAGGTAGGAGTAGGGTATGGTCACAGTACGTGAACAACTTCCTGGACGATTAAACGAATTGTCTGAGGAAACGACTGTAGAACATGCCGAGCAAGCACGACAGGATCTGGCAGAATGGCTGGACCGGGTTCGTGATATCTTAGATGGGGCAGCATTAGCAAAACTCGAAGAAGTTGCCACCTATACGTTACAAAAAGAGCTGGAAACGACAGTCAAGCACCGGTCCAATACCTTGTATACCGGAATTGAAATGGCTGATATTCTGGCGCATTTGCATGTCGATGAAGATACTTTGTCGGCTGCCATGCTGTACCGCAGTGTGCGTGAAGGGGTGATGACCCTGGAAGAGGTGCATGAGCATTTCGGTGACAGCGTACATACCCTGGTCAAAGGCACCCTGTCGATGGGTAAGCTGTCTGAGCTGATTGAAAAGAATAAACGGCTGGAAGATCACTTCAATAACAATCAGCGCGAGCATCTGACCGGCATTTATAAAATGCTGATTTCAGTCACTGAAGATGTGCGTGTGGTACTGATCAAGCTGGCCGAGCGTACTTATGCCTTACGTGAACTGACCACTGCATCTAAAGAGCGTCAGGAACGGGTCGCGCGTGAAATTCTGACCATTTACTCGCCACTGGCGCACCGTCTGGGCATCGCCCAGTTAAAATGGGAGCTGGAAGATCTGGCTTTCCGTTATCTGGCGCCGGACCGTTATAAAGAAATTGCGTCTTTACTGAATGAAAAGCGGCTAGAACGTGAGCAATACATCCAGTTTGTAATTGATAAGCTCAAGAGCGAGCTGGCCGCGCATGGCATTGAGTCGGAAATTACCGGCCGGGTCAAACACATTTATTCGATTTATCGAAAAATGAAGAGCAAAGACCTGAGCTTCGACCAGCTTTATGACATTCGTGCAGTGCGGGTACTGGTCAAAACCATTCCGGAATGTTATCACTCGCTCGGTATCGTACATCAGCTGTGGCGGCATATTCCGCATCAGTTTGATGACTACATTACCAATCCGAAAGCCAACGGTTATCGCTCGCTACATACTGCCGTGATTGCTGAAAACAAGTCGCTGGAAGTGCAAATCCGTACCATGGAAATGCATGAAGAAGCAGAGCTTGGCGTGTGTTCACACTTTAACTATAAAGAAGGCAGCAAAACCACCGATCATTCCTTCAATCATCGTTTGCATTCTTTGCGCGCGGTGCTGGAACATTATCAGGAACGTAACGACGCCAGTGCGCATAAGTCCGATGATGAAACTGAAAACTTCGAGCAGCTGCAAGAGTTTGAAGATTTTGAAAAGATTTATGTGTTTAGCCGCGATGGAGATATTAAAGAATTACCGCGTGGCTCGACCGTGCTAGACTTTGCCTACCATGTGCATACCGAAGTCGGTAACAAGTGTTATGCCGCGCGGGTCAATCAGCGTTATGTACCGCTGACCTATACCTTAAAAACCGGTGAACAGGTCGAAATTCTGACCAAGAAAGACCGTGAACCGAACCGCGACTGGCTGGTGAACTCACTTGGTTATATCAAGACTGCGCGGGCGCGTGACAAGTTACGCCATTGGTTCAGACAGCAGGACCGCAGCAAGAATCTGGAAATCGGTCGTGATATTCTGAATAAGGAATTGTCGCGTCTGGCAATTCACCCGAAAAGTATTGACCTGAATGATTACTGCAATCACTTTAATGTCAAACTCGGTGAAGATATCCTGATTGGTCTGGTCAATGGTGAAATCAGCCTGCATGCGCTGATTAACCAAGTCAACCGGCATATGCATCTGGATCAGGATGAACCGGAACTGGTATTAAAACCAACCCTAAATCCGCGTGCCAGCCATACCTTGTCAGCGCATGGCATTCTGATTGATGGCCTGGATAACGTCGAGCTGCATATTGCCCAGTGCTGTCAGCCGGTGCATGGTGAATCCATTGCAGGCTATATCACCCTGAACCGCGGTGTCAGCATCCATAAGGTGGCTTGTCCGGATTATGTCCGCATGATCAGCCAGGAGACAGAGCGTGCGGTGGAAGCGGACTGGGAAATGCAGCCAACCCGTGGTCAAAGCGTACAGATTGTGGTAGAAGCCTATGATCGCCGTGGTCTGCTGAAAGATCTGACTCAGGTGATTTTCTCCGATCAGATTAATATTCGTCAGGTGAATACCATTTCCGAAAATGATGGTATTGCCAATATGAAGCTGTTAATTGAAGTCAAAGGTCTGGCGCAACTGTCACGTCTGCTGGCACGTTTGGAGCAGCAGCCGGGGATTATCAGCGCCCGTCGTCTGGTACAGGGCAATTAAGCTTTCTTTCTTATCTTTGAAAAAAACCAGTGATCTTGATCGCTGGTTTTTGTTTATGCAGGGAATGCGTGCACACATGAGCGCACAGATTATTCTAGAATTGGCCCGTCTGGCACAGATTGCACCGCAGCAGCCGGCGCTGGAGCGTAAAGAGAACATCCAGCAGCAGAAGCAGGCCATTTATGCTTTTCGTAACCAGCGCCTATCGGCCTATTTAAACGTGCCAATCTGCTCGGATGATTTTGCCCGTACTGCGTATGGTAAGCCGTTTTTGCTTGCGTATCCGCAGCTGGCCCTGAATCATAGTCACAGCCGTCAGCATTATGCACTGGCCTATAGCGAGCAGCTGCAAGATGTTGGGGTGGATGTTGAAGATCTGGATCGCAAAGTGCGCTTTGAAAGTCTGGCCAGGCACATGTTTCATCCGGCTGAATGGGAATTGTGGCAGGCTTATGACCAGGAGACAGATTACTGGTTTAAGGTTTGGACCACCAAGGAAGCCGTCCTGAAAGCGTCAGGGCTGGGTATTCGCATGAGCCTGAATCAGCTGAATAGCGGGGTTCATCCGCATCAGCAGGGTGGGTTTTGTCATCATGAGAGCCTGGGTACGTTTGCCTATCAGCATCTACAGATTGGTGGCTGTATCCTGACCGTGGCCTGGCGTTCTGAACGTTCCTGCAAGGGATTTCAGTTTCCTAAGCTGCAACTGATTCGCCATTAAAAAAAGCCCATCCCGAGATGAGCTTTTATGGATACAGAAAGGAAAATAATTAAGGAATTTCTTCCTCTTCAAATTCCGGTTTTACCTGCATAATGAAGTCTTGACGGTTCAGACCGCGCCAAAGTGCAAAGGCGGTACCAATATAAATCGAAGAATAAGTTCCGACAAAGACACCGACAAACATGGCAATCGAGAACCATTTCAGGCCATCACCGCCCATTAACATCATCGCCACCACCACCAGTAACAGCGTCATCGAGGTGTGGATGGTACGACGTAAGGTTTCGGTTAAGGCAATGTTGACCACTTCCAGCGGCGAAGCCCCCCGAATTTTACGGAAGTTTTCACGAATACGGTCCGAGACCACAATGTTATCGTTGAGCGAGAAGCCGATAATTGCCAGCAGGGCTGCCAATACGGTCAGGTCAAACGGCCATTGCATCATCGCAAAAATACCCACCGTCACGATAATATCGTGGAACAGGGACAGCACCGCACCCATCGCCATTTTAAACTCGAAGCGGATGGTGACATAAATCAGCATCAGGATTAGTGCCAGTGCCACGGCACCTGCAGAACGTACATACAGCTCGTTACCGACCTGACCGCCGACCACATCAACCTTGGTCACATCGGCGCTGTTGCCCGGCAATTGTGCCGCTGCGGTAATGGTCTGGGTCAGGTCTTCGACTTCAATCTCGTCCTGCACCGGCATACGCACCATCAGGTCACGTTCAGAACCCAGGGTTTGTACCACCGGATCACGGAAACCGGCCTGCGTCAGGGCAGAAGAGACATCGCTGGCTTTCACCGGATTGCTGTAGTTCAGCTCTGCGGCAATACCGCCGGTAAAGTCCAGACCCAGATTTAAGCCTTTGGTGGCAATAAAGAAGATGCTGGCCACGGTTAAAATGATCGAAAGCAATGCCGCCGGCAACGCAATCTTCATAAACGGAATGACGCGCTCATCATCTGGACGGCCGTATTTTTTCGGATTCAGTTGAGTATTCTCAGTCATCATCGATCTCCTTAAATGCTCAACTTTTTCAGGTTACGGCGTTTGCCATAAATGATCTGTACAATCGCACGGGTTACGGTAATGGCCGTAAACATCGAGCAAACAATACCAATCATTAAGGTCACGGCGAAGCCTTTAATCGGACCGGTACCAATTGCGAACAAAATGAACGCCACCAGGAAGGTGGTTAAGTTCGAGTCGAAAATGGTGTTATAGGCCCGGTCATAACCGGCTACGATGGCCTGTTTTGGTGAGGCCCCCCATTTGATCTCTTCCCGTATCCGCTCACAGATCAGCACGTTGGCATCGACCGCCATACCAATGGTAATCACGATACCGGCAATACCTGGCAAGGTTAAAGAAGCACCAATCCATGACATCACTGTCAGGATCATCGCCAGGTTAAATACCAGCGCGAAGTTGGCAATCACGCCAAACAGACGGAAGAACACCACCATCCAGATTGCAACCAGAATAAAACCGATCTGGGTCGAGGTTACACCTTTGTCGATATTTTCCTGACCTAGACTTGGACCAATCACACGTTCTTCAACGAAGTACATTGGAGCAGCCAGGGCACCGGCACGTAGCATTAATGCCAGTTCAGCCGCTTCTTGCGGTGAATCCAGACCGGTAATTCGGAACTGTGAACCTAATACCGCCTGAATGGTTGCGGCGTTAATCACCACAGATTCGGTGTATGGGGTACGCACTTCAGTCTGGACGCCGGTTTCCGGATCAGTTACATAGCTGATGCGCTGCTTGTTCTCAATGAACAGTACCGCCATACGTTTGCCGACCGCATTACGGGTCGCGTCTGCCATCAGCTTGCCGCCTGCAGAGTCGAGGGTAATGTTTACCTCGGCGCCGCCAGTATCCTGACTAAAGCCACTCGATGCATTCTGTACGCGCTCACCGGTTAAAATACGGCTACGGTTCAGCAGCAACTGACGGCCACTGTCGAGTGATTCAAAAGCAAAGGCTTCAGTGCCCGGTGGTAAGGTCTGACTGCTGAGCTGACCGGTATACGGGTCAATGTGCTGATCATTCAGGTCAGAGACCAGACGGAATTCCAGGTTCGCAGTACGACCCAGAACACGCTTGGCTTCAGCGGTATCCTGTACACCCGGCAATTCCACCACAATACGGTTGCTGCCTTGGGTTTGGACCAGTGCTTCGGCCACACCTAGCTCGTTAATACGGTTACGCAGCGTGGTCAAGTTCTGGTTCACGGCATAGGATTCAATTTCCTGCTTGCGCGTGTCGGTATAGGTCAGGCGCAACATGGCACCATCTGTGGTGGCCAGTGCCTGCTGGTTAAACTCGTTGCCGTTACGGCGCAAGAAGTCCATTACGGCTGAGCGGTCGTCATTGTTGGCGAACTGCACGGTAATGGTGTTGTTATTCAAAGACAGGCTGTTGAATTTCAGCTTGTTGTCGCGCAGTTGGCGACGCAGGTCAGTCGCAGAGGTTTCCATGCGCTGGCTGATGGCCTTGTCCATATCCACTTCCAGCAGGAAGTGAACACCACCACGCAAGTCCAGACCCAGTTTCATTGGCTTGGCGCCAATTTTCTGTAGCCATTCTGGAGTGGTTGGCGCCAGGTTGAGGGCCACGACATAATCATCACCCAAGCCCTGACGTAATGCATCTTTGGCTTTAAGCTGTGCTTCGCTTGAGTCCAGACGCAACAGGGCTGCGTTATTGGTAAAGCTGTTGTCATGGCTGGCAATATTTTCTGATTTTAGAATTTGCTCTGCTTTTTGTACGATGCTTTGGTCAATTTGGGTACCGGCTTTGGCCCCAGAAATCTGAACCGCAGGTTCATCTGGATACAAACTTGGCAGGGCATATAATGTACTCACCACCAGAACCACAAGGATGAGTAGATATTTCCATGCTGGGTAACGCATTTAATTTTCTTCTTAAAATGAAAAAGTCGTGCGGGCGCACGACTAATTTTTGATTAAAGGTTGTTTAATGTGCCTTCAGGCAGAACTGAAATCACACTGGCACGCTGAATTTTTACTTCTACGCCGCGGTTCAGTTCAACCACTGCAAAATCACCTTCAAGTTTGGTGATTTTACCCATCAGGCCACCAGCAAACACCACTTCGCTGCCTACGCCCAGGCTGTCGATCAGGGCGCGGTGTTCTTTGGCACGTTTTGATTGCGGGCGCCAAATCAGGAAGTAGAAAATTGCAATAAATACTGCAATCATCAAAAGGTTAGCAACCATGCTTGGTTGTTGTGCAGCTTCACCTGCTGCGTGAGCAGTAGAAATAAAAAGGCTCATTTCATTTTCCTAAACTAAAAACTGGAATCAATAACATTGATAATAAATTGACTTGTTCTGCAATTTACCCTGTCTTTTTCTTCAGCGCAAATACTGAAAAGATTAATCTTGCGGACAAGGCGGCACATCCAGACCGCGACGGGCATAAAAGTCCTGTACAAAGTCATCAAAAGTGTCATTGTCCAAGGCATTACGGATATCTTGGGTAAAGCGTTGGTAATAGCGCAGGTTATGGATGGTACCGAGCATTGAACCAAGCATCTCGCCACATTTTTCCAGATGGAACAGGTAGGCGCGGGTAAAGTTCTTGCAGGTATAGCAGTCACAGTGCGGATCGAGCGGGCTCTGGTCGTGACGGTATTTGCTGTTGCGAATCCGTACCAGACCATCGGTCACGAAATAATGACCATTGCGGGCATTACGGGTCGGCATTACGCAGTCAAACATATCCACCCCGCGGCGAATACCTTCCACAATATCTTCCGGTTTGCCGACACCCATCAGGTAACGCGGTTTATCTTCCGGCATTTTGTTCGGCAGATAATCCAGTACCTTGATCATTTCTTCTTTCGGTTCACCTACCGAAAGACCACCAATCGCATAACCATCAAAACCAATTTCAAGTAAGCCCTTTAAAGATTCATCACGTAAATCTTCATACATACCACCTTGAATAATTCCAAACAGCGCGTTGCTATTTTGTAGTTCATCATGGTGATGGGTTTTACAGCGTTTTGCCCAGCGTAAAGATAATTGCAACGATTTTTGTGCCTCTTCATGCGTTGCAGGATAAGGCGTACATTCGTCAAAAATCATTACGATATCAGAGTTCAAAGTTTTTTGAATTTCCATCGAGATTTCAGGCGAAAGAAAAACCTTTGAGCCGTCAATTGGTGAACGGAAAGTAACGCCTTCTTCTTTAATCTTGCGCATGGCACCCAGACTAAAGACCTGGAAACCGCCAGAATCGGTCAGAATCGGCTTGTCCCATTTCATGAATTCGTGCAGGCCACCATGTTCTTTAATGACATCCAGACCTGGACGCAAATACAGATGGAAGGTGTTGCCTAAAATAATTTGTGCTTGAATGTCTTCAATATCACGCGGGAGCATGCCTTTAACGGTGCCATAGGTGCCGACAGGCATAAACACAGGGGTTTCCACCACACCATGTTCAAGAGTTAAACGACCACGACGGGCACGCCCCGACTGACCTAATTTCTCAAACTTCATATATGTTCCAAATCAAGGCGAAAAAACAGTTCGCTGATTGTTCATGCTAAAAGTGCACTATTTTCCTAGATTATGCACAGAATTGCCAGTTGAGATACGTTTTCCTTGGTAAAAATTGAGAGTGAATATTTTGCTCAAATCCATTGTGCTTACGTGGTGGAAAATTGCTGAATACGCTGGGTAATTTCTTCTTTATCGGCTTACTTTTTGTTTTTGGATTTTATGTTTGAGTAACTTTTATTTATATTTTGTTCAATTGCATGATGATATCAAAGCTGAAGGACTGTCAATAAGATCAAAAAAATTGTAGTCAAAGCTCACTTAAGTTGTTAAATTGTAATTAAAATCAATTCATAGAGGTGGGCTATGAGTGAATTAAACAGTGCACTAAAAGAAGACCAATTCTATAAAACGCTTTTGGAAACCACGAATGCAATTCCATGGCAGATTAACTGGAAAACCAAAGCTTTTAGCTATATTGGCCCACAAATTGAGTCTTTACTGGGTTGGACGCAAGACAGCTGGAAAACTGCACAAGATTGGATTGATCGGATGCATCCTGAAGATCGGGACAAGACCGTGAATATGTGTGTGAGTCTGTCCGATCAAGGCACAGACCACGAAGCGGATTATCGTGCCTTAACCGCTACAGGAGATTATGTCTGGATTCGTGATGTGGTGCATGTGATTCGTGAAAATAACGAAACTGTGGCGATTATTGGGTTTATGTTTGATATTTCTGCGCGTAAACAAATGGAGTTGGAACTCGACGCATTGAGTCGCAAAAATCTGGCTTTGAGCTTACAAGACCCGCTGACCTTGGTTGCCAATCGAAAGGCGCTCAGTGAGCGTATAGAAAACGAATTTAAACGTGCTGTGCGTCATCAACATGCATTGTCTCTCTTGTTTATCGACATCGATCATTTCAAGCCTTATAACGACAATTATGGACATTTACAGGGTGATCATTGTTTGATTAGTGTGGCGCAGTTGCTTAAACAACATTTTGCGCGTGCATCTGACTTTGTGGCTCGCTTTGGTGGCGAAGAATTTGTGGTGCTGTTGCCCGAAACACCATTGGCAGATGCTGTACAACTTGCTGAAAACTTTAGGCAGGCAGTATATGCGCTAGAAATTCCACATACCAAGACTGGGGAAACGACCCAAGTCACGGTGAGTATTGGTGTAAATAGCTATGATCAAAATCAGCAGTATCACAATGTGGTCGATTTTCTGCATTCAGCCGATGAATTATTGTATTTGGCAAAAAATAAAGGGCGTAATCAGGTGCAGTATCTGACACAGTCATGTGTTTAGTTGAAATCTGAAAAAACAGCAAGCTTCGTGCCTGTTGTTTTATTGACATATCAAAAATAACTTAAAAATTTGGACGATAATCAAAACTTTGCGCTGCGCTGTTGTCACGAAAAGCGCGCACTGGTTTTTTGGCTGTGGTTGCAGTATTGATTATGTTGTTGGGAAAGACCTGAATATAATTATTAAATAGCTCGACATTGCGGTTATAAATGGTAATTGCAGCACCGACATTTTCATTCTGCTCATCAATTTCATGCATCATTTTTAAATACAGTTGATCGGCTTTAAGCTCAGGATAATTTTCGACCACCACATTCAAGCTGCGCATCAATTCTTTGCTTAATGCTTCAACACGTTGTAATTGATTAACATCGGCATTGTTGATGTTTAGGTTCATAATATTTTGGCGCAGTTCAGTCACTTTTTCTAAAGTGCTTTTTTCCATGCCTGCATATTGTTCGACTACTGGCGCAAGTTCTTCGAGTGTTTTTAATTTCTGTCGTTCAAAACTGGTTACATCTGCCCAAGCGCGGATAGTAGCGTTGTGGTGGCGTACGATATTGTTGCGAATCAGAATCCCGATGATCAGCACGGCCAGAATGATAGCCAGAAAAATCATCAATCCCATAGAAATCTCCCCACGTCCAAATTTATAAAAGCTGTAGCAAATGGCGTTGTAATTGTTCTAGATACGGTAATTTAAATGTACGCAGATGTCCACGTAAAGCCGAAATATCCTGAATGGTTTTATAGTTGCTGCTGGTCTGAAACAGATTTTGGCTACCTACATAGCACAGGATTTTCTGTTCAGGATGAAACAGCAGATCGCCGGGCTGCACATTCAGGAAATTGGCCAGTTTCAGCACCACCGCCGGGGTCAGCTGCCGGGCCATCTGGTGGGTATCGGTGCCATAGATGTTTAACTGCCGGTTAATCTGAATATCACTGGTATGCCACGGCTGGGTATAGGGGTAAGCAAAGCTTTTACGCTGCGAGCTGAGCGCCAGTCCCTGTAACTCGACCCCAAAGACAATGGCACCCCACAGGAATTTTTCAATTTCTTTGAGCCGCATTTTGTTGCCATTCTGGTCTTGGACCTGAATTTCAGAGACATAGCGATATTCAAACAGCATCACCTGATGGGTCTGGCCCTGTTCATCCTGCCAGTGGGTCAGAGCATAGCGGCGAATGTCATTGCTGAGGTTGCCTTGCTGGAACAGCGGAAACAGCTGTTTGATTTGCGCAATAAAACGGACCGGCTGGAAGATGATCTGTTCATGCCGGGGAATGCTGTTAAAGGCCAACTGATACTTGAGCGCCAGTGCCTGTTGCTCCAGTTCCTGAATGGCATTGGTGATTGGGCGGCTGGATTCATAACAGAGAAACGCACCAAAGATCAAAAGGCCTCCCAGCAGCAGACACAGCTGCAAGGCCCAGTGCGCCGGGGCCAGCCAGAACAGCAGGATCAGTATCAGGCCGATGATGCCAAGCAAAATTGGCAGCTTGTTTTCAAAACGCAGGCTGATCGGGGCATTCCAGGGATGCAGCCGGTCAAGCAGTTCCTGCTGGGATTTGGCTTGTGCACCAATTTCCCAGAGCTGGGCGAGATTATTCCACACCAGCTGATTCTTCTTGCGGCGAATATGAATGCTGTGCTGAATATTCTCGATTGGCATGGGACAGTGCTCTAGCTGTGGGCCTGATCAATCAGCATGGCATCGCCATAACTGAAAAAGCGGTAACGCTGAGCCACCGCATGTTGATAGGCACGCATGATATTTTCACGACTCGACAGGGCTGACACCAGCATCAGCAGGGTTGATTCAGGCAGGTGGAAGTTGGTGATTAGACGGTCTACCACTTTAAATTTATAGCCCGGATAAATGAAAATCTGGGTATCACCGGTCCAGGCGGCCAGTGTGCCACCGTGTGCCTGTGCTGCACTTTCGACTGCACGGGTGGCCGTGGTGCCAACTGAAATGACTTTATTGCCACGTGCTTTGGCCTGCTGGATCATCTCCACAGCGGCGGTTGGCACATCACACCATTCGCTGTGCATGATATGGTTTTCAATATCAGTGGTGCGTACCGGCAGGAAGGTTCCGGCACCGACGTGCAAGGTTACAAAGGTTTTTTGAATACCTTTGGCTTCAAGTTTGGCCAGCAGTTCGGCATCAAAATGCAGGCTGGCAGTCGGGGCGGCAACACTGGCCAGTTTGGTCGGATCATTAAATACGGTTTGATAGCGTTCGGTATCAATCGCTTCTGCTTCACGGTTAAAGTACGGTGGAATAGGCAGGGCACCGTAGCGATCCAGCACCTCTAGAATGGGCTGGGAAAACTCGACAATAAACAGGTTCTCATGCCGGCCTTGTACCGTGACTTTCACTTCATCTGGACCAATGAAGAGTTCAGCACCAGCTTTTGGTGAATTGCTGGCTTTAATATGGCAATGCGCAATAAACTGATCTTGCATACGTTCAACCAGCACTTCCACAGCGCCACCGGTAGCACGTTTACCTTTCAGGCGGGCTTTCATGACTTTGGTGTCATTTAAGACCAGCACATCACCAGCTTCAAGTAAATCGACAAGATCGGTAAATTGATGGTCTTGATACTGACCTTCGGCATTGACATGCAGCAGGCGTGAGGCGCTGCGCTGTTCCAGCGGGTAACGGGCAATCAGTTCATCAGGGAGATCGAAATTAAAATCAGAAAGTTGCATGGTTAAATAAATGCGCAAAACAATAACAGGATTGGGCGTAGTATATGCGTTTTTTGGTTTTATCGCTGAAATTGCCTAATTATAAGACAAAAAAAATCGGGTTGATTTATTTTTAAACAAATATGGGAGGCGAGCGTTGACAAGCGGGTGAAACAGTTTATTATACGCATCAACACCTTCCCGAGGTGGTGAAATTGGTAGACGCGGCGGACTCAAAATCCGCTGTCAGAGATGACGTGTCGGTTCGAGTCCGACCCTCGGGACCACAGATTTTAAAGAACCCCAAGCATATTCAGACTTGGGGTTTTTTATTGCCTCAAATTTATGGATAGCTATCTCATATCGCTTTGTTATTCGATACTGTATTTACAATCAAAAAATAAATGACTAATCGAGTATTTTGATCAATCCTGATTGCATATTTTAAGTTTCCTCCATAGCCGGTAAGACTCTAGGAAAATTTGTCGATGTGTTTTCCCTGTTTGATGTGAGTCCTCTTTTAGTTGAAGATATTCTGCGTAGTCCATGGTGACAGATACTTGTTTGCTTTTGCCAATATTAATTTCAATTTTTTGCATATAACAGGTGCTTGTTCAAAACGAGTAATAAGCATAATTTAAAATTGTAATTTCTATTGTAGGTTATTGAATACCAATGAGTTCACGTACGTACGCATGAAATATTTAAAGAGGGAAAATAGGTATTGGTTCAGCTTGTAATGAGTAGTGAGATAAAAAAACCGGCGCCTTAACACCGGTTTTTTATGAGCTGACTAACAAAGGTCAGTCAAATTCAATTTAAGCTTGTAATGAAGCCAGCGTTGCATTCAAGGTTTTGCTTGGACGCATCACGGCATTCACTTTCGCTTGATCTACCGCGTAGTAACCGCCGATATCTACTGACTTACCTTGAACTTCTGCAAGTTCAGCCACGATTTTCTCTTCATTTGCAGCTAAAGCTTGTGCAAGTGGAGCAAATTTCGCTTTCAGTTCAGCATCTTCGTCTTGTGCAGCAAGTTCTTCTGCCCAGAATTTTGCCAGGTAGAAGTGGCTGCCACGGTTGTCCAGCTCGCCAGTACGACGTGATGGAGACTTGTCGTTGTCCAGCAGTTTGCCTGTTGCAGCATCTAAAGTCTTCGCCAGAAGTTTCGCTTTCGTGTTGTCTTCTTTAATGCCAAGCTCTTCTAGAGATACCGCCAGTGCCAGGAACTCACCTAAAGAATCCCAACGTAAGTGGTTTTCTTCAACCAGCTGTTGTACGTGTTTTGGCGCAGAACCACCGGCACCTGTTTCGTACATACCGCCACCAGCCATTAACGGTACGATTGACAGCATTTTCGCAGATGTACCTAGTTCCATAATTGGGAACAGGTCAGTCAGGTAGTCACGTAAGATGTTACCGGTTACAGAAATGGTATCCAGGCCACGAGCAACGCGCTCAAGCGTATAACGCATTGCACGGACTTGTGACATGATCTGGATGTCTAAACCGTCTGTATCGTGATCTTTCAGGTATTTTTGTACTTTCTTGATCAGTTCATTTTCGTGTGGACGGTACGGGTCTAACCAGAAGATAGCTGGCATACCAGAGTTACGTGCACGTGTAACAGCCAGTTTCACCCAGTCGCGGATTGGTGCGTCTTTCACCTGACACATACGCCAGATGTCGCCTTCTTCCACGTTTTGAGACATCAACACTTCACCTGTTTCCAGATCCGTGATGTTGGCAACACCCGCTTCAGGAATTTCGAAAGTCTTGTCGTGTGAACCGTATTCTTCCGCTTTTTGCGCCATCAGACCAACGTTAGGCACAGTACCCATGGTACGTGGGTCGAAGTTACCATTCCATTTACAGAAGTTGATCATTTCCTGGTAAATACGCGCGAAAGTCGATTCTGGCATTACTGCTTTACAGTCGTAAGGCTTGCCGTCAGCACCCCACATTTTACCGCCAGAACGGATCATTGCTGGCATAGATGCGTCAACAATTACGTCGTTCGGAGAGTGGAAGTTAGTGATGCCTTTTGCAGAATCCACCATCGCCAGTGCAGGACGGTGTTCTTGACACGCGTGCAAGTCTTCGATGATTTCTTCACGTAAAGAAGTTGGCAGGGTTTCGATCTTCTCGTAAAGACCGGCCATACCATTATTGACATTAATGCCTAACTCGTCGAACAGTTTGCCATGTTTTTCGAAAGCATCTTTGTAGTAAATTTTCACACAGTGACCGAATACGATCGGGTGTGAAACTTTCATCATGGTTGCTTTTACGTGTAAAGAGAACAGGATGCCGGCTTCTTTACAGTCATCCAATTCTTTTTCATAGAAGTCGCAAAGCGCTTTTTTGCTCATGAACATCGAGTCGATGATTTCACCGTCTTGCAGCGCAACTTTTGGCTTCAGAACAATGGTTTCACCTGACTTGGTGATCAGTTCCATTTTCACGTTACGCGCGCGGTCTAAAGTCATGGACTTTTCGCCATGGTAGAAGTCGCCTTCGTCCATGTGAGAAACGTGAGTTTGTGACCACTGTTTCCACTCGCTCATTGAGTGCGGGTTTTTCTTCGCGTAGTTCTTTACTGCAGTTGGTGCGCGACGGTCAGAGTTACCTTCACGTAATACCGGGTTTACTGCAGAGCCCAGGCATTTGCCATAACGGGTCTTGATTGCCTTTTCTTCCTCAGTGGTCGGGTTTTCAGGGTAATCAGGAACCGCATAGCCTTTAGACTGAAGTTCTTTGATACATGCAGTCAACTGAGCAACAGAAGCACTGATGTTTGGAAGTTTGATGATGTTCGTATCTGGATCTTGTGTAAGACGACCTAGCTCTGCGAGGTTGTCAGTGACCTTTTGCTCGTCGGTGAGGTAGTCAGAAAATTCTGCGAGCACGCGTGCGGCCACGGAGATGTCACTTTTAACGATCTCTACGCCGGCCGGCTTAGTAAAGGTCTCAATAATCGGCAGCAGCGAATAAGTCGCCAGTAATGGCGCCTCGTCAGTCAGTGTGTAAATGATGGTTGACTTTCCACCAGCCATATATAGCCCCTTGCGTTGATTGAGTTTTGAGGGGGTGAAAGTGATGAATCAGCCCCTGCGAACCGGTTTGCTTAAGTAAAACCTTGAGAGTATCGACCCTCAAGCCTTTCCAGTCAACGTAATATCCGTGATAACGACATTTCGCTGAAAAATGATGCATTTTAATTCGTGATATTTGTGCCTGATTTGAATCCACACTTGCCTGTTTGGGGAAGAAAAACACTCAAAGAGCCGCTTTTTTCCTTCAAACTCGATCATTCCATCCAGCACATCTGCGTATTAGATTTGAATGATTAACCTGATTTTTTCAATACCAATAAGACAGATTGATCATGTGATGACGATTCACTGATCAGGCGGATATATTATCGTCCAAAAACATGAACAGAAGATGTAAAACTAAAGTAACGTGGTAAACCCATTATCCGGTGAAAATTAACCAGGAAATTCCCTTAAAAATCCGATGAATTTACAGAAATCATACCTATCATAACACTGAAAAAAGTGTATAAAAATGTGCCAATTTATGTTTAACCAAAATCAGTTAATAGCTTGCTGTTTAAAAAGAGATAAACAAAAAGTAGTGAATTTATTTAATAAATGTAATGAAAATATACCTTTTTTTAAAATTTTTTCAGGTTACAAATTAATGAAGGAGTTTGGTTTATTCTTTTGGGTTTGGTGTTATATTCTCTGTTAAAGTTTGTTAACCGGGCTGAGCAATCGGCTTTAAAAATGGCCTAAATATTCTATAAGAATGGATCTCGGATGAGGCAGATATGAAGTTGCAGTTGCTTGAAATAGGTTCAGAAACTGAACAGCTGAGTGCATGCAGGTTGTCTCTGTTATTGGGGGTATTTACTGCCACCAATCAGATTGAGCGTTTTTTATCATCTGCCCGTAAAATTTTAGGGGTAGAGCGTTCCGCACTGGCCTTCGAGGGCGAACCCTATTTATGGTATGCCCATCAGGACTGTTTTAAAGCCTTTATTGCACCCGATCATATCCAGATTGTCGAACTGTTTGATGGTCAGGACTGCATTCATACCGAGCATCCTCACTATATACAACTGGTTGAGCGTATTGGCTCTTTAGGCGTAGAAGCAAAACGCTTTATGGCCTTTGATCTGAAAATGTCCGATGGTCGTTCAATTGGACAAATCCTATTTTTCGACCAGAACGAGCAGCCTTTTTCGCTACAGGCGATTGAAATTCTCAGTGATCTGGCCACTAACCTGGTGAATTATCTGGAGTTAAAAGCTGAGCATGCTGAACTAAAAGAAATGTATGAGCAGCAGGCCGCGCTGAATTTTAGTAAAACCAAGTTTTTCCAGATTATTGCGCATGACTTGAGAGCGCCGTTTCATGGCCTGCTCGGTTTTTCCGAAGTTCTGGCGCAAGAACGCGAAACGCTGGATGATTCCAGTGTGCAAAATATTGCCGACTATTTATATGATACTGCGCAATCGACCTATAACCTGCTGGAAAGCTTGTTGAACTGGGCCATGGCAGAAGGCGGCCGCTTTATCTATCATCCAATTAACTTCAAGCTGCAACAGTCGTCGCAAATTGTCTGCGATGTCCTGAACAGTCTGGCGGCGAAAAAGAATATTCAGCTGATTAACCAGATTGATGATGATATTAAAGTCTATGCCGACATTAATATGATTACTTCGGTTATCCAGAACCTGGTGTCGAATGCGCTAAAATTCACCCCGACAGATGGTACTGGCAAGGTGACTTTACGCGCCGAACAGGCAGACGATGGCGTGCACATCTATATTCAGGATACCGGTCTGGGCATGAGCCAGTCGCAAATAGAGCAGCTATTCCAGGCTGCGGTCACGGCCAGTAGCAAAGGTACAGCCGGTGAAAAAGGTACTGGTTTGGGCTTGGTACTGTGTAAGCGTTTTGTTGACCTGAACAAAGGTGAAATTGTAGTGGAATCTAATGAAGGCGAAGGAACCACCTTTATTGTGACCTTGCCGCAGGCCACCAGCGCGCATCAGGCTTTAATGCCGGAAGATATACAGTTCGAAAAAGTAAAAATGTAGAAAACGCAATTTTCTTTTCCCCTCTAGCCAGACTCCTGATATAACTAGAAAAAATAGTCAGCTTTGGGTGTGTGAATGAATACGGAACAATTGCGCAAAACCTTAGGTGCCAGTCAATATGCAGAACAGGTATTGGCCAAGCACCAACCCCTCTTAGAACAAGATTATGCAGTTGACCGGTTTTTAACCCCTTTAAGCACCCAGCAGATTCAGCACACCGTGCAAATAACCTTGCAGGATATTCAGGATGAAGCCGAGTGGATGCGTAGTCTGCGGATTTTACGTGCCCGGCTGATGTTTCGCTGGATCTGGCAAGATGCCAACCAGTTAACCGATGTGGTCACCCTGACCCGTGAACTGTCCGATTTTGCTGATGTCTGTGTAACAGCAGCAAAAGATTTTGCCCGGGCTCCCTTGGTGGCCAAGCATGGCGAGCCGGTGGGCTATAACGGTAAAGTACAGGACCTGATCGTAATTGCCATGGGTAAACATGGTGCGCAGGAACTGAATTTATCCAGCGATATTGACCTGATTTTTGCCTTCGATGAGCAGGGCGAAACCAACGGCCGTAAATGTATTGATGTGCAGCAGTTCTGTATTTTATGGGGACAGAAACTGATTTATCTGCTCGACCATATCACTGCCGATGGCTTTGTGTTCCGGGTCGATATGCGCTTGCGTCCCTGGGGCGATGGTTCGGCCCTAGCGATTAGTCATGTGGCGCTGGAAAAATACTTAAGCCAGCATGGCCGTGAATGGGAGCGCTATGCCTGGATCAAGGCGCGCATTGTCACCGGTGGTAAAGAAGGGGATGAACTGCTGGAGATGACCCGGCCGTTCGTATTCCGCAAATATGTCGATTACACCGCCTTTGAAGCCATGCGTGAAATGAAGGCCATGATTGAGCGCGAAGTGCAGCGCCGTCATCTGGAAGATGATATTAAACTCGGTGCTGGCGGGATTCGTGAAGTCGAATTTATTGTGCAGGTATTCCAGCTGATTTATGGCGGGTCCAAGCTGGAGCTGCAAGACCGGCAATGTCTGGTCAGCCTGAATCATCTGGATGAAGCTGAATTGCTAGACAGCAAAGCCGTGGCTGAACTGGAAGATGCCTATTTATTTCTGCGCCGGGTTGAACATGCGATTCAGGCGCTGAATGACCAGCAAACCCAGTCCTTACCGACCGAGCCAGAATTGCGTCAGCGTCTGATCAGCACTTTAGGCTTTGCGAGCTGGCCGGATTTTATGGCTTTTCTGGATGAAAAACGCGCCAAGGTCATCTATCAGTTTGAACATTTAATTAAAGAAAAAGAACCAGACCCGCTGGTCGAAAGTTTTAGCCAGCTGGAACAGCGCCTGAATGAAGTGCTGGATGATCAGGCCAAAAATCTGGTACATGAATTCTGGTATGGACATGCGCTGAAAAAACTACCGGCCAAAGCGGTGCAGCGCCTGAAAACCTTCTGGCCGCATCTGGTTGAAGCGGTGTTGCAGTCAGATATGCCACAAGTCGCGCTGGTGCGACTGATGCCGCTGGTGGAATCGGTGATGCGCCGTACCGTGTATCTGGTGATGCTGATTGAAAGCAAAGGTGCGCTGCAACGTCTGGTGAAAATGGCTACCGTCAGTCCGTGGATTTGTGAAGAGCTGACCCATTATCCGGTGCTGCTGGATGAATTCCTGTCGATGGATTTTGAATTGCCGAAACGTCAGGATCTGGAAGATTCCTTGCGTCAGCAATTGCTACGGATTGAGGTCGATCAGGTCGAAGACCAGATGCGGGTACTGCGCCTGTTTAAAAAATCCAATGTACTGGCAGTGGCTGCCAGTGATGTGCTGGCCGAAAGTCCGCTGATGAAAGTTTCCGATGCGCTCACCGATATTGCCGAAGTGTCAGTCAATGCTGCTTTGCATCTGGCTTATCAGATTACCGCGAAAAAACATGGTTTCCCGCTGGATGCTGAAGGCCAGCGCTGTACGCTGGATCATATTGCTTTTACCGTGATTGGTTATGGCAAGGTAGGCGGGATTGAACTCGGTTATGGCTCGGATCTGGATCTGGTCTTTATTCATTATATGGATGAACAGGCCGATACCGACGGGCTTAAACCCATCAGCGGTTTTGAGTTTGCGATGCGGGTGGGGCAAAAGTTTGTGTCATTGATGACCACCCAAACTTTAGATGGCCGCGTTTATGAAGTCGATACCCGGTTACGTCCGTCTGGGGAAGCGGGATTACTGGTCACCAGCCTGAAAGCGTTTGAGCATTATCAGCTAAAAAGTGCCTGGCTGTGGGAGCATCAGGCGCTGGTGCGCGCGCGCAGTATTGCCGGTGAACGCTGCCTTCGGGACAAGTTCGAGCAACTACGCTGCCGGATTCTGACCCAGCCACGTGAACAGGCGCATGTGCGTGCTGAAGTGCTGAAAATGCGCCAGAAGATGAAAGACCATCTCGGTTCATCAAATGAGCAAAAAAAAGATGGAATTTTTCATTTAAAACAGGATGCAGGTGGTATCGTTGATATCGAATTTATGGCACAGTATGCGGTGTTAGCGTGGAGTGGGACGAATAAAGATCTCGCCCATTACTCCGACAATGTACGAATCCTTGAGGATGCCGCAAAGACAGGTTGCTTATCCAGCAACGATGCGACTGCTCTGATTCAAGCTTATCTCCGTGAACGCGCAGAGAGCCACCGCTTAGCCCTTGCAAATCAATCCATGCAAGTGTCTGCAAGCGACTGGCACGATACCCGAATGACCGTTTGCAAGTTATGGCAAAGACTGATTGATCCAGCTGCAGCATTTGCGCTGGAGAGTGAATAATTGTGAAAAATTGGAGTTTATGGCATGAATTTGGCTGATCGTGATGGTTTTATTTGGCAAGATGGACAACTGGTTGACTGGCGTGAGGCCAAAACTCACGTGTTGACCCATACCCTGCATTACAGCATGGGTGTGTTTGAAGGTGTCCGTGCCTATGAAACCCCGAATGGAACGGCTATTTTCCGTCTAAAAGAGCACACAAAGCGTTTGTTAAATTCTGCAAAAATTTATCAAATGAAAGTGCCGTTTGATCAGGCAACTTTAGAGCAAGCACAAATTGATGTGGTGCGTGAAAATAAACTGGCATCTTGCTATTTACGTCCAATCATCTTTATTGGTTCTGAAAAACTCGGTATTGCGGCAACAGACAACACTATTCATGCCGTGGTTGCAGCGTGGAGCTGGGGTGCTTACCTGGGTGAAGAGGCAATGGCGAAGGGTATTCGCGTAAAAACCTCATCATTTACCCACCATCATCCAAACGTGACCATGTGTAAAGCCAAAGCGTCTGGTAACTATACGCTGTCGATTCTGGCACACCAAGAAGTGGCGCATTCAGGTTATGACGAAGCCATGCTGCTGGATCCACAAGGTTATGTGTGTCAAGGTTCGGGCGAAAACGTATTCCTGGTTAAAGATGGCGTGATTCATACACCGGATATCGCTGGTGGTGCGCTGGATGGGATTACCCGTCAATCGATTATTACCATTGCTAAAGACTTGGGTTATGACGTGGTTGAGCGCCGTATTACACGTGACGAATTCTATATTGCCGATGAAGCCTTCTTTACGGGTACGGCTGCAGAAGTGACCCCGATTCGTGAATACGATGATCGTCAGATTGGTGAAGGTGTCCGTGGTCCAATCACTACGCAAATCCAGAAAGCCTACTTTGATGCAGTGCAGGGCAAAGACCCGAAATATGCACACTGGTTAACTTACGTAAAATAAGTGCAAACTGTAAAAAAGGACTCAGATGAGTCCTTTTTTATGGGCTGGGAAAATGTTCTTAATCATCCATACCAAAAATATCGCGGCTATAGACTTTCTCCAGCACATCCGCCAGTTCATCGGACTGGCGATTGGCAACAATCACATCGCTATATTGTTTAAATTCATCTAGATCTTGCATAACTTTGGAGTGAAAGAATTCATCTTCCTGCAAGGTCGGCTCGTAAATCACCACTTCCACGCCGCGGCCTTTAATGCGTTTCATCACCCCCTGAATGGCCGATGTCCTGAAGTTATCGGAACCACTTTTCATGACCAGACGGTAAATACCGACCACTTTCGGGTTGCGTTGCAGGACGGACTGGGCAATAAAATCTTTACGGGTGGCATTGGCATCGACAATGGCCTGAATTAAATTGCTCGGTACATTGTGATAGTTGGCCAGCAACTGTTTGGTGTCTTTCGGCAGGCAGTAGCCGCCGTAGCCAAAGGACGGGTTGTTATAATATTTGCCAATCCGCTGATCCAGACAGACGCCGTCAATAATCTGTCGGGTATCCAGCTGAAACAGCTGCGCATAGGTGTCCAGCTCATTGAAATAGGCCACGCGCATAGCCAGATAGGTGTTGGCAAACAGTTTGATCGCTTCGGCTTCGGTGGAACCGGTAAAGAGCACCGGGCAGTCTTTTTTGATGGCACCTTCGAGTAGCATATCGGCAAAGAGTAGGGCACGCTCCGACTGTTCTCCGACAATAATCCGTGAGGGATACAGGTTGTCGTGTAGGGCTTTGCCTTCACGTAAAAACTCCGGTGAAAAAATAATATTCCCACTGCGATATTTCTGTTTGATTTTTTCAGTAAATCCGACCGGAACGGTGGATTTGATGATCATGGTGGTGCAGGGATTAATCGACAGTACATCCTTTATCACACTTTCAACACTGTCAGTATTAAAATAATTGGTCTGCGGGTCGTAATCGGTAGGCGTGGCGATAATCACATAATCGGCATCCTGATAGGCATCGGCCTGATGCAGGGTGGCTTTAAAATTTAGGTCTTTATTTTTCAGGAATTCGCTAATTTCAGGGTCTTGCAGGGGAGAAATGCCATAATTCAGCAGTTCGACTTTTTCAGGAATGATATCGAGCGCCACTACTTCATGCTGCTGCGCAAAAATCATGGCATTGGAAAGGCCAACATAGCCGGTACCGACAATACTAATTTTCATAATCTATTGTTGTTCTGTGATGAGTTCTAATCTGCATTTTGAATGTGCAAGTTCGATGACGTTTTTCTGACAGTTATTTTGCAGTGGCTTTTCTTTGCAGCCATTCTGCTAATTTGTAACTCTGTGATATGATGGCGCCATTGCTCAGGTGGATCATGCGGCATGGCTTTACATGAAACAGAGATGAACTCTCAATCTTCTTTAATGCAGGAACAGAATGTTGTTCTGTGCATGAAATGGGGAACCAAATACGGTTCGGAATACGTTAACCGTTTGTACAATATGGTCAAACGCCATACCACAGTCGACTTTAAAATGGTCTGCCTGACTGACCGTACTGAAGGCATTAATCCGGAAGTGGAATGTTTCCCGATCCCGCCTTTAGCTTTGCCAGAAGGGGCGCCTGAGCGTGGCTGGAACAAGCTGTCGACGTTTGAGCCAGATTTATATGGCTTGACAGGCAATGCGCTATTTCTGGATTTAGATGTGGTCATTGTCGACAATATCGATGCATTTTTTACCCATCCGGGTGATTTTCTGATTATTCATGACTGGAAACGTCCATGGCGAATTACCGGCAACAGTTCGGTCTATCGTTTTAAACTGGGGGCTTTCCCAGGATTATTGCCGTATTTCCGTGAGCATTTTGATGAGATCCGTCAGAAATTCCGTAATGAGCAGGCGTATTTGTCTTGGTATGTCGATCAGGAGAAAAAATTAAGCTACTGGCCAGAGAGCTGGTGTAAAAGCTATAAATATCATTGTCTGCAAAAGATTCCGATGGCATTCTTTAAGCCACCAGTCAAGCCGGAAGGTGCAAAAATTATTATTTTCCATGGTGAGATTAATCCACCTGATGCAGTAAATGGCGGTGGTGGTAAATGGTATCGTTATGTGCTGCCCTCCAAATGGATTAAGGATGCATGGCAATAATTATTCAGTGTAGTAATTAAGCAATCAGGTACCTATTTTTAAGTGATGAAGTGAATGCAGCAGCAAATTGATATTGTAATTGCCTGGGTGGATGGTAATGATCCAGCACATAAAATAAAGCGGCAGAAATATCTAAATTCTCAACATAGTCTTTCTTCTGTTGAAGATACACGCTTTGCGAGTAATGATGAGATTTACTACAATATTGCATCTATACTTAAATATGTACCATACGTTGGAAAAATTTTTATTGTCACTGACCAACAAGCCCCATTAGCACTTTCCGCATTTCAAGATCAAGGTCTCTGCTCTAAAGATCAGATACAAGTAATAGATCATACAAGTCTGTTTTCTGGATATGAGCAGTGTCTTCCTACATTTAACTCTTTATCTATTGAAGCAATGTTATGGAATATTCCCAATATTTCTGATTATTTCCTTTATTTGAATGATGATTTCTTCTTTAATGCTCCTTCGGCTATAGAGGATTTCCTAATAAATGATCGAATAAAAATATATGGGCATTGGCAATCTAATTTTACTTTGAAAATGAAATATCAGTATCGAAGTTGGTTAAAGAAACAGTTTCAAAAAGAACCTAAGAGCAAGTATACGATTGCTCAAATGTTAAGTGCGGATATATTGGGTTTGAATAAGTATTATGAAATACATCATAGACCACATATTTTATCTAAACAGCTATTAGAAAAGTATTTTGAAGATCATACAGAAATACTCTATAACCAAATTCAATATAAATTTAGAGATTTTGATCAGTATTTACCTGTAGGTTTAAATAATCACCTTGCTATTCAGCAAGATAAAGCTATCTTAGAAGGTGATATTCAAATTGCATACTTAAAAAACAGTCAAGGAATTGATTCCTTTTGTAAGCAGTTAGTAAATACTGATTTTAAATTTGGGTGTATACAAAGCTTAGATCAGTTTAATGGTACTGATAGACTAAAAATTATAGAAGGACTGAAATACAAATTTTCAGATTATCTTCCCAATATATTGAAGAGCTAAATATTGTCATGAAAGTCGTTACATATCTGATTAATCTAGAAGGAAGTGATGAGCGTTTAAAAAATGCCACTGAAATTCTATCCTCTCAAGATGTTGAATTCATTAGATTCCCTGCAGTTGATGGGCGTGGTAAGGCGTTAACTGAATTTAAGGACTATAATGATGAAAAAGCAAAACAAGTAATGGGGAGAAGTTTATTAAATGCTGAAATTGGATGCTATTTAAGTCATATTGGTTGTATCCATCAGTTTTTGGCATCTGATGCAGATTATTTAATCGTATTGGAAGATGATATGGTATTAGAAAATGATTATAAAAAAACAATATATGAAGTTATTAGTTATTTAGACAAAAATAACAAAATAAATTGGAATGTTATTAATATTGGTCCCAAAAAAAAGAAATTTTTTAAAAAACTTAATAATTTTAATGGATATGAGTTGTTACGTGTATACTATTTTCCGATAAGAACTATTGGCCTTGTATGGTCAAGAAAAGGTGCTCAAGAGTTTTTGGAGCAAGGTAGTGAAATATTTATGCCAATAGATAATTATTTACAATATTGGCTAAGTCGAAATAGTAAAGGGCTTTCAATCTGGAAGCCTTTAGTAAAACCAAGTGGTTTTGAAAGTGTAATTGATAAAAATCGGAGTAAAAAGAAATATAATAGTTTATATTTTAGTATGAGAAAACAAATTAGAACGTGGAAAACAAGATTTATAGCTATTAATAATATGGTTATAAATAAAAATGGAAATCCTAATTAGGATTTCCATTTTTATTTAATCTTAAAAACAATTTTTTTAAGAAACTCTCTTTGAAAGGAGTAATTTTTACTTTTGGAATATCATTAGGGAAAATTAAATTTAGATGGGAGTATAGTTTCTGATCAACATAGTGAACTGATTGGTCTAATACTACACTGTTGGTACGTTGTGTTTTCCAATTATAGTTTATTGCTTTAAAATGAGCATAGTATAATCCTTTGATTCTTTTTAAAGAAACTTTTCTTATAGAATGGACTTTCCATTGAGTTAGATCATCTAGTTTTGATGGATTAATACACCACTTATAATCAGTATGTTGGTCTTTTTTACTTCTATATGCATAATTAAAAAAGCGAGTTGACACATTAGCATCTAAAGGAATTGATTGAATCCAAAAGCCAGGATAAATTAGACCTTTATGTTGACCTAATAATTTGAAAATAGATTCTTTTTTAGGTGTAATAATTAATTCATCTATATCTGCATTAATCACCCCAGCAGCATATTTCAAAAACCTGTGTTTGGCATGCTCAAACATACCATATTGGCAATAATCTGAATCCCAAGGAGTTTTTTCTTTTCCACTATAGATGCCGCCCTGCGGTCCATACTTAAAATTCCAAGGTACTAAATATATATCAACATCGAGATTCTGTTTGGTTAAAAAATCTTTTAGCTCTTCAAGAGTATAATGGTCTGAACTGTTGTCATAGAATAAAACAGTATCAATACCATGATATTTTTTATAAAAAAAGATCCAATCACTTATCCATTCAAATTTATTATTTTTTGAAAGAGTGAAAAGGACTTTTTTATCTTTAAATTTTTCAAGAAAGTTGTTATTAATACTTATATTAAATGAAATGTTTTTATAATTCCAAGTTAATATTTGGGGCTTTGTTACTACTTGGTTGATATAATTAACTTGTAGACGGTCAAATTTTATAGTATTTATTTCTTTAGAATAATTTTTATTATCTAAATAAAAGTTTGCTTCTTCAATAAAGCTTTCTAGTCCATTAAGAGGTGGTCCGGATATAATAACCTTCTTATTGGAAAAGAAAACATCATAACAAAGTGTTTTAGAATCAAATTTATCGTAATAATCATTTGGTCTTAAGTGAGCGGGTCTTGGAATTGTTCTACTATAATTTTCTGAATCTGGGATTATACAAGGAGATACATTAATGATTTCAATAGTATGTTTGCACATGGCTTTCCTGAAAAGTATAATAGAACTAATAGGTTGCTTTAAATCGTGTTGTGTTCGTTATAATTTAGCATTAATTTTATTTTTTATAAAGTAAAAAAATTAAAAGTTAAGACTAATTAATTGCTAATATATGTAAATCTACTACCACTATTGTCATGCTGAATAATGAATAAATTTATTTTTGAGTATCCTAAAGATTGGGTAAAAATGGCAGACTCACAAAATATAGCATTTTTGAATAATATTAATTTATGTTTAATTGAATTAAATCAATTGGTTAGCTCTATACCGGTAGGGTATCCATCATATGGTATAGCACGCCCCCATACAGAAGGTCCTTATCTCTCATTCCATAGTTATAACAATCCAGAAGGAGTGTGGTCTTATAAAGAAGCTCCTATTAAAGGACTATATTCTATTGATCCAAAAGGATATGGAGGATGGTCGGATATTGCTAAAAATCCAGCTAAATATCAGCATGAAATTAATAATATTGCTAACTATGATGAAATTTTGCAACCTTTTATTAATCAATTAAAGCAAGGTATATCGAAGTATAAACAATCTAAAACAAAGTTAACCTTTGAAGGAGATTTTATTCTATTTGCTTTACAAGTCAGAACTGATAGTGTTGCAGATCATGCTTATTTAGATGTGGTAGATGTTATTGAAAGGATCTCAGAGTTGGCTATTCAATATAAAAAAAGAGTAGTAATAAAACTTCATCCAAAATGTGATTCAGAATTATTGAAGTCACTTGTATTTAAACTAAGTTATAATAATAAGTGGATTTTTATTTCAAATGGAGATATTACTCAACTTATTCAAATGAGTAAGTGTGTGCTAGCTTGTAACTCTGGGGTTAGTTTAGAGTCCTTGTTATTGAATAAAAAAGTATATTGTTTTGGTGAAAGTGAGTGGTTTTCGATTACAAATAAAATTAAAGCATTGGATCAAGTTGAGGATATTTTTGTTAATTATGATTTAGATTATAATTTATCAATTTATCAAAAAAAATATCTGGCTTTTTTATTGTCAAAATACTGGGTTGGTTATAATGGTAAAGCTGAAATAAAAAGAAAGTTGGAGGTTATTATTGATGAAAATAAATTTATAAAGCAGAATATAGATATAGAGGAAGAGTCTATTTTAAATATTTTAAATGCTCAGGAAGATTATATGAAAAGAGTTAAGAGAGTTGTTTTAATTGAGCGTGATTTTGAAGGGCAGAAAAATTTATTGAAGCATCTAAGATCTAATCCTTTTTATTTAATATTTTATTTTATGAAATTTAATTTTTTAAAACTAAAGGGTAAGTTGAATATTTAATAATTTATTTTAGAATTTTCTTATTTTGATGATTGTTTATTTATATATACTTATATTAATGTAAACCTTCCTAAACCTCTTATACCCCCACAAATACTGTTCTGGAGCGACATTAATCATGCGCTCCATTTCTTTATTCAGTGTATCGACTGAAAGCTGCAAATCTTTGGCATTAATCTCTGCAGATAAGGTCTGCACATGCAGCTCAAAGCCACTTAAATCTTCACGGCGTAAACAGCTTAAGCCAATCACTGAACACTGGGTCTTGGCTGCCAGTTTAGAGAGCAAGGTAGAGGAAAGTGCATTCTGACCAAAGAAAGGTGAATAAATACCCCCCGACTCTTTAGGCACATGATCCGGTAAAATCGCAGCAAATCCACCTTGTTTTAAATGCTTAAATAAGGCACGTACGCCTGTTTCATCGGTGGGTACCAGTGTGGCATTAAGGCGCTGGCGTGCTTCCAGCATAAACCGGTCTACATCCGGATTTTTGCTCGGTTTATACATAATGACCGGTGCAGTATGTAAATTCACCCAGGCATTCATCAATTCCCAGGTGCCAAAATGCGGCACCACTGCCAAGGTCCCATTCGGGTTTTGCAGGGCGTCTAAAAAAATATCTTCTCCATGCACGACCTTGATCTGTTCAAGGGCAAACTCCGGTGCAGAACCCCAAATCTTGACCGATTCTGCATAGGTCATACATTGGCTTTTTATGCTGCGCTTTGTGAGCTGCTCCCGTTCTGATTCAGATAACTCCGGATAAGCAGACTTTAAATTAATTTCTGTCACACGTCGGGTGGAGGAGTTGCTCACATACAGCAACCAGCCCACAGATCGGGCGGTGACCTGAATCAAGCGCAGGGGGAGTTTGGAGAAATTTTTAAGAAGGGAATACATGAATCAAGCAAGAGTCCGCGCAATTATGGTCGATCTGCATTGCCTTTTAAGACCATATAAATCAGTCCGACAAAAATCAGCAAGGCGCCGATAATACTACTCAGGCTGAAATACACAATACGGTCATTGGTATCAAGCGCAAACAGGTTATTCGCCAAGATATAACGCATAAACAGCCATTGTACAATCGAAAAGACAATGAGCATGATACCACGGTTACGTACTGCAGGACGCATTGCCATTGCTGAATCACCTAAGAATGAAAACTGCAGTTATTATGCCATTGCTCGGCAGTGATCTCAATGTAATAAAAAAGCCCCGCAAGTGCAGGGCTTCTTTAGAATGACAAGCTATTATTCTTGAGATTCCGCTTTTGGTTTTTCACGTAAGCGAATACCCAAATCACGCAGTTGAGTCGCTTCAACTGGTGCTGGTGCTTGAGTCAATGGACATTCAGCAGTCTTGGTTTTCGGGAATGCAATCACATCACGAATAGACGCACCGCCGGTCATCAGCATCACTAAACGGTCCAGACCGAATGCTAGACCACCGTGTGGAGGCGCACCGTAACGTAAAGCATTTAGTAAGAAGCTGAATTTCTCTTCAGCTTCTTCTTCACCAATACCTAAAGCTTCAAAGATGGCTTTTTGCATTTCCAGGTTGTGAATACGCAGTGAACCACCACCGATTTCAGTGCCGTTCAATACCATATCGTAAGCGACAGACAGCGCAGCACCCGGGTTGTTCTTCACGTCTTCAACGCTTGATTTTGGCAGCGTGAATGGGTGATGCACAGAAGTCCATTTGCCATCATCAGTTTCTTCGAACATTGGGAAGTCAACTACCCAAAGCGGAGCCCATTCGCACGTCGAAAGATTCATGTCGTGACCGATCTTGACACGAAGCGCGCCCATTGCGTCATTCACAACTTTGGCTTTATCTGCACCGAAGAAGACGATGTCACCATTTTCAGCACCAACGCGTTTTAAGAGATCCAGCACGATTGGCTCGATGAATTTCACGATTGGCGATTGCAGGCCTTCGATACCTTTTTCAAGTTCGTTGACTTTGATGTAAGCCAGACCTTTGGCACCGTAGATACCCACGAATTTGGTGTATTCATCAATTGCACTACGTGGCAGTGAACCTGCACCCGGAACGCGAAGTGCCACAATACGGCCTTTCGGATCTTTGGCAGGGCCAGCGAATACCTTGAACTCAACGTCTTGCATTAAATCTGCAACATCAATCAGTTTCAACGGAATACGCAGGTCCGGTTTGTCGGATGCATAGTCACGTATCGCATCGGCATAGGTCATACGCGGGAATTTTTCGAATTCAACGTTTAGAAGCTCTTTGAACATCTTCACGGTCAAACGTTCCATCAGATCCATGATGTCATCATCGCTCATGAACGATGTTTCAACGTCGATCTGGGTAAATTCTGGCTGACGGTCCGCACGTAAGTCTTCGTCACGGAAACATTTGGCGATTTGATAATAACGGTCAATACCACCCACCATCAATAACTGTTTGAACAGCTGTGGTGATTGTGGCAGTGCGTAGAAGCTACCGTTAGATACACGACTTGGAACCAGGTAGTCACGTGCACCTTCAGGCGTTGCACGAGTCAAAATTGGGGTTTCAACGTCTAGGAAACCGTTGTCTTCGAAGTAGTTACGAATCAGGTTGGTCAGTTTAGAACGGAAACGTAAGCGCTCTAACATTTCTGGACGACGGATGTCCAGGAAGCGGTATTTCAGACGGATTTCTTCAGAAATATTGGTGTTTTCATCATTCAGTGGGAATGGCGGCGTTTCAGATTGAGCCAGCACTTCAATTTCTTTGCCCAATACTTCAATCTGGCCACTGACCATATTGGCATTTTCAGTACCCGCATAACGGCGGCGTACACGGCCTGTAATTTTTAATACGAATTCAGAACGAGCTTTATCTGCTGTGGCAAACGCTTCTGGGGTATCCGGGTCGATAACCACTTGTACCAGACCGTCACGGTCACGCATATCCAGGAAGATCACCCCACCGTGGTCACGGCGACGATGTACCCAACCACACAAGGTTACGGTTTGGTCGATTTGAGCTTCGGTTAAAGAACCGCAGTAATGAGTTCGCATCATAGCGTAAAAAATCCAACTATATGGGTTAATGACAGCGCATACGTAAACAGCGTACCGCTTGAAGTAAATGTTGGATTATGCCTCTTTGCAGGTTTTGTCACAAGAACTAGCGTGAAAAACCCGGCAAATTCCTGCTATTTCGAGTTAACCGAACTCATGATTGCGGTCCAGAATCTGAAATAAAATACAACCTAGGGTTAAAGCTATGAGTGCACCCTGACTAAACTCATTAAAAGCCCGGCCCAGAAAATAATAACGATGGCTATACCACAGTTCATCACTGAAATAGCGAGCATAATCCCAGACCGAATAGGCACCTAGCAAAATGGCTAGGCCAATCAGGATCGCTGCCGCTTGTTTGACTCGTCGGCTAACTGGCCAGTGCTGACGATAGCGCTGATAATAACGCCAGCACATCCCCAGCAAAAACGGCAGGGCCAGAAGCGAACTGCCAATCTGCAAAATAAAATGTAGTGGATAGGTCTGGGAAAACCAGGACACCGGCTGGCTTAAGACGTTATGAAAGGCAAAAGTGCGAAAGTCGACGTGAGTTAAACCATCCCAAATTAAATGGGTGGCATTGCCTAGCAATAGCCCGAGGACTACCGCAAGCAAAAAACCAAAGGTCGACTTGAACGAATCCAGATTGAGCTCATGTTGTATGCCCAACGCCCGATACAGCACCGGACGATAAATCAGATACCACGCCGCACAAAAAGCCAGACCCAGCCATAAATTTGGATGAACAATTGAACTCCATAAATGGTTCAAGCCGCCCTGATCGGTGGTAAATAAACGGCTTAAATCGGGCAGCATACAGCCAATGGCAAGGGCTGCAACGGGAAGACGATGACCTGTCAGCTGGGCAATGGGTGGTGCTAAAACCGCATGAGATAAGGTAAAGGGCATACAGGCATAGACAATAAAAACAGAAAAATCCGCGAGGCCCTATAGCTTAACCAAGCAAAGATGAATTTTATGTTTTTTATTGCAAAACAGTTGGAATGTTATATTATAACATTATTCAAATTTGTTACTCTGAGCCTGAGTCATGTCCTTCCATAAGAATTTAATAACACTGTCTATTTTTGCTGTTGTGGCCCCTGCGGTTTTTGCAGATGAGGCGAATCTATCCAATGCGCAGCAACTTGAAACCATCCAGCTAAAAGCCCATCCTCTGGTTCAGACTGCAGCGGATTTTGCGGTAGCAGATCAGGTGGTGGAACAGAAAGTATTGGTGGAACGCCCAACAACCATTGGTGATGCATTGGCTGATGAACTGGGGGTATATTCAAATCAGTACGGCACAGGTTCAAGCCGCCCCGTGATTCGTGGTCAAGATGGTCCGCGTGTCAAAGTCTTACAACACGCATCTGAAACTGCCGATGTATCGACTTTATCTCCAGACCATACAGTTACGGTAGATCCAATTCTGGCAAAACAGGTTGAAGTGATTCGTGGTCCATCAACTTTACTCTATGGTGCCGGTACCGTGGGTGGCTTGGTCAATGTAACCGATCAGAAAATTCCAACCCAAATCCCAGCAGATGGCTTAGAGGGCACCGTCGGCGTGCGCTATAACTCGGGTAGCGATGAGAAGCTGGCCAGTGCGGGGGTGACGGCGGCAATTGGTGACAACTTTGCCTTACGTGTAGAAGGCTCCAAACGTAAAGCGAATAACTATATTACGCCGGATTACTGGGTAGAACATCATAATGATGAAGCTGGCCATGAAGATCATGGACATGATGATGCACATGAGGGTGATGAAGAGCATGAAACACATTTTGATAAAGCCCGTCGTGTAGACAATACCTTTGCTGAAGGCCAAACCGTGAATATTGGCGGCTCATGGATTCATGACCGTGGTTTTGTCGGGGTGTCTTATAGCAACCGTCAGGACAAATACGGTTTACCAGGGCATAGTCATGAATATCATGGTTGTGGGCCAGATTATGACAATCCGAATATAATTGAATGTCCTCCTCACGATGATCATGGTGATGACCATGCGCATCATGGTGGTCCATGGGTCGATCTGGAATCACACCGTTATGACGTCCGTGCTGAGCTGGACCAGCCATTTTCCGGCTTTGACAAGTTACGTGCCCATGCCAGCTATACCGATTATGAACATGACGAGCTGGAAGAAAGTGAAGTTATCAGTAATTTTAAAAGCAAAGGCTATGATGCCCGTTTAGAGTTGGTTCATAAACCAGTCGCGGGTTGGGAAGGGGTCTTTGGTACCCAATATAGCCAACAGAAAATTAATCTTGCGGGTGGTGCGGAAGAACATGATGGGCATTCTCATAGTGGCGTGCTGATGGCAGACACCAAGACCGAAAAATATAGCCTGTTCGGTTTAGAACATAAGCAGTTTGGTGATGTGCATGTGGAATTGGGTGCACGTGTAGAACATCAAAAAATTGATGTAGATTCAACTCAAAAAGACTATTCAGATACCGGTGTGTCAGGTTCAGCAGCAGCCAATTGGGAATTTGCTCCAAACTATAAGCTTTCTGTGGTTGGCTCGCATCAGCAACGTTTACCACTGGCACAAGAGTTGTATGCGGACGGTATTCACTTTGCCACCAATACCTATGAGCGTGGAAATGAGGATCTGGATGTTGAGAAGTCAAATAACCTTGAGTTAGGTCTGCATTATGAAGGTGAAAAACTCGACTATCATGTGCATGTTTATCACAATTGGTTTGATAACTATATTTATGGCTCAACAACCGACAGCGAAGGAACATTCCGTCTAGTTGATTATAAACAAGACAAAGCCCGTTTCTACGGTACAGAAGCGCAGTTAGGCTATGCCATTAACGATGCTTATAAAGTCAGCCTGTTTGGTGACTATGTGCGTGGCAAAATTGATGGTGAAAACGCACCGCGTGTACCAGCAGGCCGTTTAGGTACCAAAGTAGAAGCTGATTTTGCTGACGGCTGGTCAGGTCTGGCAGAGTACTATCATGTCTTTAAACAGGACCAGATTGCCAGCTATGAACAGGAAACCCAAGGCTATAACATGGTCAATGTCGGTCTGGCTTATGCAGGTGCCATGGCGAATAACCAGGACTACCGCGTGTTCTTTAAAGCCAATAACCTGCTGGATGATCAGGTTTATTCACACACCTCATTCCTGTCCAATATTCCGCAAGTGGGCCGTAATTTTACCGTTGGTTTAGAATATAACTTCTAAGCAGAACTTAAATTTATTGCCAAAATCAAGAGGATGTCACGGAAATCCTCTTGAAAAAAGCCTGAAGAAAACCTAGCCTGAGTTGATTGGGTTAGGTTTTTTCTTATGCGTATCTTTGAACGAATTCACAATAAACTGAACTGGTCACCACGGCGTTATTTGGGCGTGATGATGGGCCTGCTGGCGTTAAGCTATTTATCCTCGGCACTGTATCATACCTATAAGCCCTTACCGGATGGTTTGAATTATGCGGGACCGCTACGTCATGCCGAAGTCAAATTTCTGGCCGATCAGACCTATCTGGATGCACAGGGCCAGCAGCATTATGATCATCAGATTTTTAATGAAATGCTGCGCCTGATTGATGAAGCACAAAGTTTAATTGTGCTGGATATGTTCCTGTTTAATCCGCAAACCGGGGCATCACAGGCCCAGCATCAACCGCTCAGCCAGCAATTGACCGATGCACTGATTCAAAAACGCCGTACCCAGCCGGATATTGAAATCAAGCTGATTACCGATCCGATTAACTCGGTTTATGGCGGGCTTGCGCCAGAGCATTATCGGCAACTGCGCCAGGCCGGAATTGATGTGATCGAAACCAATTTAACCCCGCTACGCGCTTCCAATCCGATGTGGTCCGGGTTCTGGTACATCTGCTGTCAGGGCATCCGCAATAATCCGGATGCCGGCTGGCTGGCCAATCCGTTTGGTGAGGGCAAAATCACCCTGCGTAGTTATTCCGAGCTGCTAAATTTTAAGGCCAACCACCGTAAAACCATTGTGGTTGATACCCCGGACGGCTGGGAAGCTCTGGTGACCTCAATGAATCCGCATGATGCCAGTTCCCATCATTCTAATGTGGCGCTGGTGGTCAAAGGCAACACCGCGGTAGATATTCTAAAAACCGAGCAGTCGGTGGCGCTCATGTCCGGCAGCAATATTCCCGGGGTGATTGTCGGTGAGTTTCAGGCCGCTGCTACTGAACCGCAGGTGCAGGTGCTGACTGAAAAAGCCATTTATGATGCGACTTTAAACCTGATCAATAGCGCTAAAGCCAATGAACAGATTGATCTGGTGATGTTCTATCTGTCCGAGCGCCAGATTATCAAAAGCCTGCTTGCAGCCCATGAGCGTGGGGTGAAATTGCGGGTGTTGCTGGATGCTAATAAAGATGCGTTTGGTCTGGAAAAAAATGGTGTACCGAACCGGCCAGTGGCAGCAGAATTACATCAGGCCGGTATTCCACTGCGCTGGTGTAATACCCAAGGCGAGCAATGTCATAGCAAAATGCTAATCAAGCGCAATGCCCAGCAACAGGAGATGATTTTAGGTTCGGCCAATTTCACCGCGCGGAATTTAAAAAACTATAATCTGGAAACCAATTTACGCGTGTTAGGCCTGGCTCAAGCACCGGTATTTCAAGATGCTCAGCAGTATTTTGATACCGCCTGGTCAAACTTAAATGGCCGTCAGATGAGTGTGGATTATGCCCAGTATGCCGATGAATCGACGCTGAAATATGGACTGTATCGTTTGATGGAATGGAGTGGCTGGTCGACGTTCTAACCTCCCTCATTCCAAGCTTCTGTTTGGGAGCCGTGGCTTCTGCTTATAAGAGAGCTGGAAGAATGAGTTTTCTTCCATCCTGTAAAGAGAGGGTTGGAGAGAAGCGATTTTCCCCTTCCTTGCAAGAGAGTTAGGAACAATAGCTTTTCCTTCTCCTCGTAAGAGAAGGTTAGGGAGACACGCTTTTCCTTAACCTTCTAGGAGAGAGTTAGGGAGAGGTCAAGATTAAGGTTTAACGCTTAGTTTTGCCCCGGATTCGGTGGTACCAATTCATCCAGATCTTTATCAGACAGCTCATCCAGCTCGCTCAGGTCGGTTTTAATTTTCCACTGGCTTTCATCTTCAACCGGATTCGGCAAACGCGCTTCCAGCCAGTCGCAGACCACATCGGGCGGGAAATCGGCATGATTACACTGGATTACCCAAGACAGGAAATCTTTGGCTTCACCATTCATATAAGGTGGTGGCGATACCGGTAAAAACTGCGTTGGCAAACGTTCATTCTTGGAAATATAGTTCAGCACATGACCCAGTTCCTGTACGGTTTGCCAGGCCAGTGGGTGTGCTACATTAATCTGAAATTTAAACCACCATGCCTGAGCACCATCTGTGCCATAGGCATCGATCAAGTTTTTTTGAACACTGGGTACTTTGCAGAAATATTCATAAAGACGATCAAAACTTAAATCAGACACAAGCATGAACCTAGTATGAAAAAAAGCGAGTGTAGCATAAAAGTAGGCCATTATTTTCACTGAGAAATACGGCCGATCTACCGCCATTCATCTAAAAAACTTGTATAAAGCATGCATGTTCATTTTTTATCCTTAATCCTGTTTTATAGTAAAATCAATAGGCTGATGTTTGGGAGTCGGGTAGTGAAAAGAATACAAGCAGGTTTATGGTTAGGCATTGGATTGTCTGCCATCTCGACATTATCGCTGGCCGATACCAATCGCTGGGCCAGTTATCAGGGTGTGGAGCGAAAATCGCATGCGCAGCATTATCCACAGCATCGCCCGTCTTATCCGCAGCACAGGCCACCACAATATTATCCGCCCCGTCCGCAATGGGGCCATCAACCGGTACGTCCGGGCATCAGTATTCAATATCAGGCGCCCACCACCATTTACCAGAATTCGCAAAGTTATAGCTGGGTCAATGGTGACCCGAATGTGGCCCGGATTGAAAGCAGCACGCAGACCATCATTACTGACTGGCGCCGTTTAGGTTTGCCGGCTCCGCCAAATGGCAGCTACTGGATTTATGAAAATGGTCGTTATATTTTGGTGCCAAACCGTTAGATCATCTGAAGCGTTCAAGCGGTGAAGAAAAGTATTTGAGCCAAACTGATGATCCGGTGAATCTTCACTCAAAAATCAGCGCGCCGTAGTGGTATCCAGGCGCGCTTTTTGTTCTTCAGATTTGAATGATGGATGTGATTTTGGTGTTTAGGCCAGTTCATCATCTTCCGGGCGTGGGGTCTTGCCTTGTGGCAACGGTTTTTCACTGTGTTTATCCCGAATTACCGATGGATAATTCCAGGAGGCAAAACGTACCACCAGAATCGCAAAGGCTAGAATCAGAATCGAACCGGTAATAATTACTAGGTCAATATCCGCTTTATGGTCGTGCTGGATATCGGAAATCAGCAGCCGGGTCAGGGCGGTAATGGCAATATAAATCAGGAAGCGTACTGGCATGTGGTTGGTTTTAAAGTAAATACCCACCATGGCACCGAGCTCCAAATAAATGAACAGCAGTAAAATATCATCAATCGTGGCATATTGTTTGACGGTCAGAATATCGACCACAGTATGGCCGGCCGACCAGATCACCATACAGCCAATCACGAACAGGGCAATATAGTGAAAACTTTCAACGGCCAGATTACCCAGCCGGTCGAGGAGGGTTTCTATTTTTTCTACTTTGGGATGCCGTGCTGTCATAGGCTCCTCCTGATTCTGCTGAATGAATAAGAAAAACTCATGCAAAAACTGTGCACAACTACAGGAAAAGTGGTGTAAAAACAGCAGGCAAACATGGATGCTATAAAAAAACGCCTGACAGTGCAGGCGTTTTTGAGAGATAAAAAGCTTAAGCCTGATGAGTGAAATAATCTTCCGAGAATTTCATGATCACATCAGAACCGGCTTTGATACGGGTAATCCGCATTTCCAGCTCTGGCAGAATACGTTGTACAAAGTACAGACCCAGCGCCAGTTTGTTCTGATAGAACTCACCCTGTTTGGCCTGCGCTGCTTGGGTAATACGGGCAAACATATAGGCAAAGCTGAGCAGACCAACCGCGTGTAAATAATCGACTGCTGCTGCATTCGGGAATTCCGCATTTTCAGACGCCGCATTCAGAATGTATTGTGTTACTGATTCGACTTCTGTAGCTGCATCTAAGGTCGCATCTTTAATGAAGTTCAGATCGGCATCTAACTGGTTGGCAAAGTCACGGATTTCAGAAATATATTCTGCAATATAGGCACCCTGACATTTAATGGTTTTGCGGCCAATTAAATCTTGTGACTGGACGCCATTGGTACCTTCGTAAATTTGCGCAATACGTAAATCACGTAAACATTGCTCCATGCCCCATTCACGGATATAGCCATGACCACCGAAGCACATTTGCGCATCCAAGGTTGCCTGGAAGGCGGTATCGGTTAAATAGGCTTTGGCAATTGGCGTTAGCAGCGCCACACGGTCATTGGCTTTTTTCACCGCGTCTGCATCAGTCGAGAATTTGGTGATGTCCAGCTGTTGGCCGACATAGACTGCAAAGGCACGTGATGCTTCGTTGTTGGCACGTACATTCAAGAGCATACGCCGTACATCGCCATGCACTAAAATGCTGTCAGCCGGTTTATTTGGTGACTGTACACCGGAAGCGCTGCGGCCCTGTAAACGGTCAGTCGCATATTGCGCTGCATTCTGGTAAGCAAATTCAGAGGCACCTAAGCCCTGAATACCCATTGACAGACGTTCGTAGTTCATCATCACGAACATGGCTGCCAGGCCTTCATTTTCTTTACCAACCAGGTAACCTTTGGCACCATCAAAGTTCATGACACATGTGGCAGAGGCTTTAATCCCCATTTTGTGTTCGATAGAGCCTGGGCCAACCGGGTTACGTTCACCGAGTGAACCATCGGCATTGACCAGGAATTTCGGCACAATAAACAGCGAAATACCGCGTGAACCGGCAGGTGCATCCGGCGTTTTGGCCAGTACTAAGTGAATGATGTTTTCAGCCAGGTCATGATCACCACCAGTAATAAAGATTTTGGTCCCGGTAATGTTATAGCTGCCATCTTCGTTGCGTTCCGCTTTGGTTTTAATAATACCCAAATCGGTACCGGCATGTGGTTCAGTCAGACACATGGTGCCAGACCATTCACCTGAATAAATTTTTGGTAAATAGGTTTCTTTTTGTTCCTGAGAAGCATAGCTGCTCAGTGCCATGCCCGCACCAACCGATAGCAGTGGATACAGCATGAATGACGGGTTGGTGGCAAAAATCATTTCATCTGACAGAACGGTCAGCATTTTTGGCATGCCTTGACCGCCCCATTCTTCATCGGCACCCAGGCCAATCCAGCCGCCTTCAGCATATTGCTTGAATGCTTCTTTAAAACCGGCCGGTGTGGTTACGCTGCCATTGTTATATTGGGCACCTTCTTCATCACCAGTACGGTTTAAGGGCAGGGTAACGTTCTGGGTAAATTTGGCCATTTCTTCAAGAATGGCTTCTGCGGTTGCAGCATCGAGGTGGGCGAGATTTTCGTTATTTTGCCAGAATTGTTCTGCTTGGAAGACATCATTCAGGATGAATTTCATATCGGCAAGCGGTGCGTTATAAATTGGCATAGTTCATTTCACCTGTTTCTTGTTTATTCATAGTGATCAGGTCAGTCTAAACGATGAGATTTCAATTGATTAGACGACGAAGGGTTAATATAGCGCGATAAATAGAGAAAAAGGACCGCCAACAGCTGGCCGTCCTTTTTACATCCATTACAAGTTACTACACATCACGTGCATTAGAAGGCGAAGTGTTCAGCATCAAGCGCCATCAATGGATCCAGGCCAGTCGCAATCACGTCAACATGCGAGCGTACACGTGGCAAGATTTTCTTGAAGTAGAAACGTGCAGTCGTCACTTTAGCATTGTAGAAGTCTACATCGGTGGTGCCCGCTGCAAGTGCTTCTTGTGCGACCAATGCCATACGAGCCCATAGGTAAGCAAGCGTTACATAGCCAGAGAAATACATGTAATCAACTGCAGCTGCACCCACTTCATCAGGGTTTTGCATTGCGCGCATACCAATTTGCATGGTCAGGTCGCCCCACTCTTTGTTTAGAGCAGCAAGAGGTTCAACAAACTCTTTTATTGCAGCATTGTCTTTGTTTGCTTCAACAAACTTATGGATGATTTTGGTGAAGTCTTTCAACATTGCACCTTGTGTACCCAACACTTTACGGCCTAAAAGGTCAAGTGCTTGAATCTCAGTGGTTCCTTCATAAATGGTAGAGATGCGTGTATCACGCACAATTTGTTCCATGCCATGCTCAGAAATGAAGCCATGACCACCGAAGACTTGCACACCATGTTTTGCAGATTCAGAACCTGTTTCAGTTAAGAATGCTTTTGCAATTGGCGTCAATAAAGACAAGATATTGTCAGAGAATTTACGATCTTCTTCAGTTGCACCTTGTTCAACAATATCAGCGTGTAGACACAACAAATACACTAGTGCGCGACCACCTTCTGCAAATGCTTTCTGCGTCAACAGCATGTTACGTACCGCAGGATGCACAATGATTGGATCTGCTTCTTTTTCAGGGGCTTTTGGGCCAGAAAGTGAACGCATTGCCACACGGTCTTTGGCATAAGCCAATGCACCTTGGAAAGAACCTTCAGATGCTGCGAGACCTTGAATTGCAGTACCAATACGCGCAGTGTTCATGAACGTGAACATGCAGTTTAGACCACGGTTTTCAGGGCCAATCAAGAAACCTTTGGCGTTGTCAAAGTTAATCACGCAAGTTGCGTTACCATGAATCCCCATTTTGTGTTCGATTGAACCACAACGAACTGCGTTACGCTCGCCTAAAGAGCCATCTGCATTAACATTGAACTTTGGTACGATAAATAGTGAAATACCTTTGGTGCCTTTAGGTGCGCCAGGAAGACGAGCAAGAACAATATGGACAATGTTCTCAGCCATGTCATGTTCACCTGCTGAGATAAAGATTTTCTCGCCTGTGATGGCATAGCTACCGTCTGATTGAGGCTCAGCTTTGGTGCGAATGATACCTAAATCAGAACCAGCATGTGATTCAGTAAGACACATGGTGCCGGTCCAAACACCTGAAACCAAGTTAGGTAGATAGGTGGATTTTTGTTCGTCTGAACCGTGATGTTCTAAAGTACGTACAGCACCATGAGAAAGACCTGGGTACATGCCCCATGCCCAGTTCGCAGTACCCACCATTTCAGAAATCACGTTACCTAAAGATACAGGTAGACCTTGACCGCCATATTGCTCTTCAGCAGACAACGATGGGAAGCCAAGTTCGATAAATTTTTGATACGCTTCTTTAAAGCCGGTCGGCGTAGTAACAACACCATCGTTCCAAGTACAACCTTCACGATCGCCTGATTGGTTGATAGGAGAAAGTTCATTCTCACAGAAATCAGCTGCTGCTTCCAAATATTGGTCAACCAATTCACGGCTTACGTTTTCTTGGAATGCAGGTAACTTTGCATAGTGATCTTCGGCATTTAATAATTCATGCAAAACAAATTGCATATCACGTAGTGGCGCTTTGTATTGTGGCATATCGGGTTCCTCAATACTGGTTTAACCAGCGGTTATAATCCTAAATCAGTGAGTTCACGCGCCTTCACAGGCGCATCTTGAATGTTTTAATCGTGCAACATCTTCTAATTGGGTACAAGCATTTCAATGGCTTTTCTTGGTGACTGTAAAGTCAAAGATTTTTAACTTGAAATAGCTAAGTGTATTGAGTGTAAACAGATTTATCGGTATAGGAAGTGGACAAATAGTCAAAAACGTAAACAGATATGTTCAATAAAAAAGGCGCACCATGCGCCTTTTTTATTTGCTGACTTCGCTTAAGCCACTTTGGCAGGAATGGTCACAGCGGTATTCGGTTTAAAACGCAGGCTGCATTGACCATTGACCGATTTATCCCCCAGTTTAATCTGGACAGTCTGACCGGCTATTTTACCGTTACAGGCATTGGCCATAGCCTGTTGACGGGCCTGACGCTGTGCTAGGCGCTGATCATACTGTTTCACCAGTTCGGCACGTTTGGCATCGGTTAAGGCACCGGTCTGAGCAGCATGCTGTTTAAACTGGCGTACATCGCCACGCATTGGACGATGTTCACGGCTGTGTTTAAGCTGCTGGCGTTCCGGCGTAAATATTAGGGTACAGGTCCCATTCACGATTTTTTCACCGGCTTTGACCTGAACCACCTGTCCGGCAGCTTTGCCTTCACAGGCCGTTTTGATCTGCTGCATCATCTGGCGGCGTTCAGTACGCAGCTGCTGCCATTGTTCACGCTGTTCCGGGCTTAGGCGTGCATGTTTGCCGTGCATGGAATGAGCCATACGGCCTTCACGTTCCGGCGTTGCTGTACTATTGGTTGACTGACAGGCTGTCAGTGTCCCGACACTGAGTAAACCCACTGAAACAAGCGCAATTTTTGTCATCGTTTTCATGATTATTGTCTCCACACAGAACCGCGATACAGTTATTTTTACCTGCGACAAGAATAAATAATAAAGATGAAGAAACAATGGAGAGTTTTTTCAAACACTGTTCGCTACAATAGTGAAATAAAAGAAAAATTGAGATGAGTGTTTTGAAAATACGCCGGATTCCAATCGCCCTGCGCCTGTTTTTGACTGTGCTATTGACCGCGCTGGTCATTTCCACGGTCAGCCTGTGGGTGCTGCACTGGAATATGCAACGCAATTTCACCAAATACGTGGCCGATGTCGAAATGCAGAAGCTGGATCATGTGATTCATAATCTGGCCGGTGTGTATGGCGTCTATCATGATTGGGGCAATGCCATTCAGGCACAAATTCTGCAAATTGAAGGGCAGGCCGGCCCGGAAGATTATGACCGCCTGTCGCGCTGGTGGTTGCGCCGTCAGTACGATATTGCCTTGCAGCAGCGTTATTTTGAAGAACATACCTTAATGAATGTGGCGCCAACGCTGGCTGAACCAGATCCGCAGAAACGCCAGGCCTCGCAGGAGGAACTAAAATGGCTGGAAATGAATCTGCCTTCCGAGTACCGTCCCTTTGAAGGCCTGAAATTTCCTTTAAGCGCGCAGCAGAATACCACCCGGGTTAATCAGGGCAGTGCCCAGAATCCGCGTCCGAATCAGCCACAATCGGATGGCAAAAAACAGTTTATTTCCATGCCGGACCGTTTGGGTCTTAGTTCACGTCTGGCTTTATATGATGCCAAGCGTCAGTTTGTGGTCGGTGAGCCGGCAGAAGGACAAATGTCGTATCGCCCGATTTTAATGAACAATCAGGTGGTCGGTTATCTGGGGTTAAAACCGGTGCTGGATCAGGATGATGCACTCAGCATCAATTTCTTCAGTGAACAAAAGCGTTATCTGCTGCTGATTTATGGTCTGTCCTTTATTGCCAGTTTACTGGTGGCCTGGTTATTGGCGACCTATTTTAAAAAGCCGATTCAGCGTCTGCTCCATGGGACCCGTGAACTGACCAAAGGCAATTATCAGTATCAGGTGAAAGTAAACCGTAATGATGAACTCGGTGATTTATCTACAGAGCTGAATCAGCTGGCAGTCATTTTAGATCAGCATGAAACCTCACGCCGGCAGTGGGTGGCTGATACCTCGCACGAATTAAAAACCCCGCTGGCAGTGTTACAGGCCCAAATTGAGGCCATGCAGGATGGTATCCGTAAAGCCACACCGGAACACTTAGATGCGATGATGCGTCAGGTCAGCAGCCTGAAAAAACTGACTCAGGACCTGGCTGATTTAGCCCAGGCCGAAGCCATGCAGCTGAAATTTTATCTGGCCCCAATCAACCCTTGGCAGGTGATTGAACAGGAAGTCGAGAATTTCCGGCCGAAGTTTGAACAGGCCGAGTTAAGTGTGCGTCTAGAAGGTGAAGCTGTGCCTTTAAAATTAGATATAGACCGCTTTAAACAAATTATGGTGAACTTGATTGCGAACAGTATTCGTTATACTGAGGCCGGTGGGCAGGTTCATATTCATAGTGAGCAGACGGCAACAGAATGGAGTGTCTATGTCGATGACAGTCCATTTGGCCTGACCGATGAACAGCTGGCCCGTTTAGGCGAGCGTTTTTACCGGGTGGATGATTCGCGTACGCGGAGCACTGGCGGTACCGGTTTAGGTCTGGCGCTGTCTGCTAAAATTGCGCAGGCCATGGGTGGCCAGCTGAGTTTTGCGCATTCGCCATTGGGTGGCTTGCGCTGCAAACTGACTTTCCCGATTCCGACCAAACAATAAAAGGAAAAGATATTCATGAAACATGTCATGCTGGTTGAAGATGAAGTTGAACTCGCTCAATTGGTCCGCGACTATCTTGAAGCTGCTGGGTTTGAGGTCAGTATGTTTCATGATGGACAAGAAGCCTATAACAGCTTTTTGCAGCGTAAACCGAGCCTGATGATTCTGGATCTGATGGTGCCACGTATGGATGGGCTGACCATTTGCCGTAAAGTACGTGAGCAGTCTGATTTACCCATTATTATGGTCACGGCGCGTACCGAAGAAATTGACCGGGTATTAGGCCTGAATATGGGTGCAGATGACTATATTTGTAAGCCATTTAGTCCGAAAGAACTGGTGGCACGTGTGCAGGCAGTGCTGCGTCGCTTAGACCGCAAGGCTGAACCGGAAACCAATGATTTATTCCGGATGGATAAAGCCCAGCAACGGATCTGGTATCAGCAAAAAGCACTGAACCTGACCCCGACCGAATTTCGTTTACTGGAACTGTTTTTAGAGCATGTTGGGCAGGTTTATTCCCGTGCCCAGTTGCTGGACCATATTAACCCGGACAGTTTTGATGTTGCAGATCGGGTGATTGACAGTCATATCAAAAACCTGCGCCGCAAGATTTCCGAAGCGGCAGAAACCGGTAATCGTCATGAGTGGATTCAGGCAGTCTATGGGGTTGGCTACCGTTTTGAATATCCGGAAGATTAATTTCATGCGGAGTGAAAAAGCGAATAGATATGTGCCTATTCGCTTTTTTTATGAGAGTAGGTTGTGCAGTATTTAGGGGCAGGATGGTGATAAATCAACAGACTGATCAAGCATAAGACCAAGATAAAAGGGGGGATTTCTAATATTATAATTTTTAAATGAATTTAATTTTTAACAAGAATATTTTGTAAATTTTAATAAGCCTGAAAATTGAAGTAAATAAAATTCCGGTATAATCCGCAGCCCGCTTTTGGGAATTTTTCTATGCACGTCAATACTGAGCTTGTCGCACGCTTAATTCAGCGCAATATCACCCCCGCGATACACTATTTTGAACAAACCCAGGATAGTTCCCGCCTGGAACATCAGATCAACTTCTGTGTACAGCAGATTATTGTCTGTTTAAATTCCGATACAGTGGCCACCATCAAAGCACTATTGCAGTATTTAATTGCAAAAAGCCAGCACAGCAGTGAACATTCAGGGTGGCGCAAAGCCTTTGATTTGTTCAATGATAAATATAAAGTTTAATCGCTGATTTTACATACGAGAGACAGGATTAAACTGTGGGCACGATTTATCTGTATTAGTTCAGACTTGATCGTACATTCTTCTTGAAAAAGAGAAAGTTACCCATTTTGATAAAGGTGTCGAAATCTTAATCAAACAAAGGTAACTTTCTTATGTTGCATACTAACAATCAAATCATTAAACACAAAGTAGGTCTGCTTAATTTAGCTGAAGAGCTTCAGAATGTATCCAGAGCATGCAAAGTGATGGGGGTTTCAAGAGATACATTTTATCGCTATCAGGAATTAGTGAAGTCTGGTGATATTGACGCACTGATTAATAAGTCCCGTCGAGTACCAAATTTAAAAAACCGTGTAGATGATACTACTGAACAGGCTGTTATTGATTTCGCAATTCAATATCCCGCATATGGTCAGCACCGTACGAGTAATGAATTACGCAAGAAGGGTGTATTCGTTTCAGGGAGTGGGGTTCGCTCTATATGGCTTCGTCATGATTTAGAAAACTTTAAGAAGCGTTTAAAAGCACTTGAGGCTAAAGTGGCACAGGATGGTATTGAATTAAATGATCAGCAGATTGCGGCACTTGAACGTAAGCATGAGGATGACGTTGCTTGTGGTGAAATCGAAACAGCTCATCCAGGCTATTTAGGCGCGCAAGACACCTTTTATGTCGGGAATCTCAAAGGTGTTGGACGAATCTATCAACAAACATTCATCGACACTTATAGCAAGGTCGTTCATTGCAAGCTCTATACAACAAAAACACCGATTACAGCGGCTGATTTACTCAATGATCGTGTGTTGCCATTCTATCAATCTCAGGACTTACCAATGCTTCGCATCCTCACAGACAGAGGTACTGAGTATTGCGGTAAGGTAGAACAACATGACTATGAGTTGTATCTGGCAGTTAATGATATTGATCACACGAAGACAAAAGCAGCTTCGCCGCAAACAAATGGTATCTGTGAGCGTTTCCATAAGACGATTTTGCAGGAGTTCTATCAAATTACGTTTAGGAAGAAGCTTTATAGCTCATTGGAAGAATTACAAATTGATCTAGACGATTGGCTGAAATTCTATAATACTGAACGGACTCATCAAGGAAAAATGTGCTGTGGTCGTACACCACTTGAAACTTTACTTGATGGAAAACGGATTTGGGCTGAGAAGAATTTAGCTCAAATTTAACCTGACAGGCACAATAAAAAATGGGTAACTGTCAGATCAGGTTTGAGCTAGTACAATTTATCTCTGTGTTTTTGCCCGAGCTAAACACGCGAGCCTACAGTTTTGAGTAACGCTATACGTTGTCGGTCCAGTTTCTTGAGTTTGGACACCACCAACGCATAAGAATTCAGCACTAAATCTTCGATTAAAGCTTCATCCAGCTCTTCATCTTCATACACTGAAATCCAGTGCTGTTTATTCATATGCCAGCCGCTACGAATATACGGATAAATATCACGCAGCATGGCACCATGATCTGGCGCTACTTTTAAATTAATGGCCGCTTGTCCGTGCAGATGAAACTGTAACATAAAGACTTTATCCTGCACTTTAAACACATCACAACCCTCACCAAAAGGCTGGGTCACTGTGACTTCAGGCAGGGTAGTAGCGACTTTTGCCGCAAGTGGATGCAAAGCCATACGCAATTTAGGTTGAAGGGCACTTTGGGGATAATGCTGAAATTATCCACAATTTACCAGGCTAATGTGGATACTTTAAGACGAGCAGCTGACCATCACTTCAGGCACATCGCTTGGCAGCGGCGCTAAATCTTCCGGTTTTTCCAGCGCAGTCTGTCGGGTATAGGGTTGACTGAGCAGGCGAAATAAACGCTCGACTTCAGAAAAATCATCCCGCTCGGCCAGTTCAATTGCTTTTTGCGCCATATGGTTGCGCAGGATGTAATGTGGATTGACGGCGGTCATGGCGGCATCCAGTTCATCGGTATCCTGATGTTCACGAATACGCTCATATTGCGTCAGGAAGGCTTCAAACTGACGGCGGTCCAGGCAGTCATCTTTAATCGTTTCATAGTCTTTATGTTGCAGGCGAATAAAGCTCTGGGTGTAATCCAGCTGCTCGCTTTGCAAGATTCTTAAAAAAGCCATCGCACAGTCAAAGCTGTCTTTATGGAAGCTGGGTAAGCCCATTTTCTGGTTTAAACCATGCTTGTAGTGTTCCAGGAAGGTCGGTTCAAAATGGGCCAGACATTGAGCCAGATCCGTTTTCCATTGCTCTTGGTCATCGTCTGCCGGACAAAGTGGAATCAGGTTGTTCAGCCAGGTCCACAAGTTCCAGTGCCCAATACTCGGCTGTTGCTGATAGGTATAACGTCCCTGATAATCGGAATGGTTGTTGATCCAGTTCGGGCGAAAGCGCTCCATAAAACCGTAAGGACCAAAATCTAGGGTAGAGCCGGTGATATTTAAATTATCGGTATTCATTACCCCATGGGCAAAGCCAACCAGCTGCCATTGGGCAATCATCACTGCAGTACGCTGCACCACCTGCGTGGCAAAAGCTAAAACAGGCTGCTCGGCCTTCAGACATTCCGGATAATGCCATTCGATACATTTCTGGGTAAATTCAGGCAGTAAATCTGGCTGATATTGATTGATCCATTCAAAATGCCCCAGCCGAATATGACAGTCCGAGGTACGTAACATCATTGCACCCGGTTCCAGTTTTTCACGCTGTACCCCTTGGGTGGATGAAGTAAATCCCACGGCATTACTGGAAGGTACGCCCAAGGCATTTAAGGCATGACCGGCCAGATATTCACGAATCACCGAGCGTAACACCGCGCGACCATCGCCCATCCGTGAATAAGGGGTAGCACCGGCACCTTTTAAATGCAGATCAATGGTCTGCTGATGCTGGTCAACAATCTGGGCAATCAGTAAACCACGTCCATCACCGAGCTGACCGGCCCATTGCCCGAATTGATGCCCGGCATAAACCATAGCCAATGCCGGAAATTCAGCAAATGTTTTCTGGCCGCTACAGATTTCGACCCACTGTGCTTTGTCTTCATTTGACCATTGCAGTTCATCGGCCAGTGCTGCATTGAAATGCCCGGCTTTGGCGCCTTTTAAAGGCAGCGGTTGTTGCTGGTGATACAGACGGGAAGGCAGGGTAGGATAGCGCGAGTTAAATTGCATTGCAGAACAGCCATTCAGAACAGGCCTTCACTATAACAAACTTGGCTGGAGAAAAGTGTCGTGTTTCCGAATAGAAAAAGCCTCCATCAGGAGGCTTTTTGCAGGGCTTTGGTATTATTGTGAAACCGGATTCTTTTTCAGGTTACGCATCAGAATGTTCAGGGTTTCCCGATGATGGGTTAGACGCTGTTCTACCAGCTGGAATTCAACTTTCAGCTTGTCATCCATTTGATGGATTTTTTCTGCCACCGCCGATTTCTTGGCCTGAATTTCCTGCTCTTTTAACTTGGCCCAGTCATTTAGGGTATGGGTAAAGGCTTCATATTCTTGTGCCAGACGCTGTTTGACGCTGCTGATGTCGTCATTGACATTGTGGCCATATACCGCCAGGTCCTGCTCGGCATATTTGAACTTCATCGCCAGTTCCGCTTTTTTAATATTAAAGCTTGGAATACGGCGCAGGTTTTTTGCCAGACCCAGTTTCGAACAGCTCCAGATTAACCATTTGGTCGGGTCATATTGCCACCATTTCACGCCATTACGGTAATCGTACTGGAAGATATGGTGATAGTTATGATAACCCTCGCCCCAGGTAGCAATAGCCAGCCAGAAGTTGTCACGTGCCGTATTTTCGTCAGTATATGGACGTTTGCCCCACATATGACACAGCGAGTTAATAAAGAAGGTCACATGGTGGCTCAGAATCAGACGCATCAAACCGCCTAATAGCAGAACACCCCAGATATCGCCAACAGCCCAGCCAATTGGGAGTAAAATGCCGACATGCACCAGAATCACTAACGGTACATAGTATTTATGCTGGAACATCACCAGTTTGTCATTCAGCAAATCTGGCGCATTTTTATAATTCGGTTCTGCTGCCGGATAGTCGCGCAGCATCCAGCCTAAATGGGCGTACCAGAAACCGTTATTGATGGAATACGGATCTTTATCGACATCATCGACATGACGGTGATGGGTACGGTGACCTGAGGCCCAGAACAGGATACTGTTCTGCACGGCAAAGGTGCCCATAATCATTAAAATGATTTTCAAAGGTAAAGTGGCTTCATAGGCACGGTGCGCCCATAAACGGTGATAACCTGCTGTAATACCCAAGCTGCTAACGCCAAGTAAAACAAACATGCTGATCCAAGCCGCAAGGCTAAAATCATGGTGGTAAGCATATAACGGGATGGCAATGATTGCGACAATTGGCAAGAACACCAGAGCAAAAACGGCAACCCAGTTAATTGGGGCTTTGGGTAGGGGAGCATTCATCTCCAACAGTACTCCTGAAAGCTGGGGAGGTGTAAAGAAGTGCTTAATCCATTACTTTTTGTATGGAATAAGATTTGAGCATATTAGCATGCGCGTTTCGGCGTCACTAGCATTATTGTACAGATGTATTGTACTAAACAGTAACAGAATAAGATTGAAGCTTCATTGATTTTATCGAAGGCTGCGGCATGATAAAGATAAATCCTTGATCAATGCGAAATCAATCACATGAGATACCGTAAAATTAGTTTAATTTTGCCGTATTTGATCGCGGCGGTTTTCATTACGGCCTGTCAAAGCACACCGCCGTCTTCTACAGCCTCCAAAGTCCAGTCACAGCCACGTGCGGTAAAAGCACCGGCAGCGGTTAAACGCAGTAGCGATGGTCTGCAGGATATTCGCTGGGAAATTCAAACCATTCAGGGGAAAAAGGCACGTTATTTTCATGCCAGCCCGTATTTAATGCTCAATTCCCGTTTTCAGAATCTGCAGGGCAATACCGGCTGTAATTCTCTTTTCGGCCGCTATCAGCTGCAGTTCAGTCAGGGCCGTTTAAGCCTGAACAGCCGTGCCACGCATAATAGTTGTGATCATGCGCTGGCGCAGGAAGCCGACTTGATGGATGCCTTGCAACGGGTCAAACGCTTCCAGTTACAGGGTAAAACTTTATATTTGCTGGATGAGCGCGGGCTGATGCTGATTCAGGCCAATCAACGCTAAATAGAAGTTCAATCAATATAAAATCAGCCTGTAACATGCAGGCTGATTGAGCATCTATTGTTTTAAATATGTTGCATCATCAGTTTTGGGAAATCGGTAATTAAACCGTTAATGCCTAAATCTTTCAGCTGTTTGGCACGTTCCACTTCATTGACCGTCCAGACACTGACCCCCAGTTGTGCTTGCTGGGTGGCCTGAATCATGCGCGGGGTCGCCAGTTCATTCATCCAGCCAATCTGACAGCAGCCAAAGCGCAATGCCTGTTCAATCGCCTGTTCCTGGATATCTTCTTCAATTAGTAAACCACGCTTAAAGGTCGACTGCTGCGCCTGTAAGGCCTGATGGATTTTCAGGTCAAAACTGGTAATCACAGCAGAATGTTCAAAGCCTTTGAGCTGCTGATGCAAGGCCAGAGTCAGCTGTTCAGCCTGCGCCTGGGTTTCCACGGCTTTAATTTCAACTTCAATATGTTCAAAGTTCTGGATTAGGGCCAGGGTCTGGTTTAAATACGGGGTGATTTCAAAATTCGACCAGTTTTTCCAGCCATAGGCCTGATTATAATGATGTAAATCTTGCGTGCTGCATTCATACAGCGGACGGTCCTGACCGGTGGTTCGGATCAAATGATCATCATGCATAATGACCAGTTGCTGGTCTTTAAGCTGACGTACGTCAAATTCGACAGCGCGTACGCCTAAATCCTGAATATACTGAAAACCGCCCAGGGTATTTTCCGGGGCTTCGCCGCGGGCACCACGATGTCCAATTATACGCATAACAGGCTCAGCGTTTGGAGAGGAAGTTTCATTGTGAGCCTTTAAGATGACCAGGATGTGACAGCGCTATTGTGCGCTGATCTTAAATTTATACAAGTCAGATCAGCGCATATTTTCATCAATTTTTTCTATGAAAATGACGGCTTTATTCAATCGTTTCGTTAATGTTTTTTTGCCACAGCACTTCAGCGCCACCTTCACTGCGTTGCAGGGTGCGTGAAGCCACAAATAACCAGTCAGATAAACGGTTTAAGAGCTGCAAAGACGTGGCCTGAATATTCTGGTCACGGCTATGCACTGACATCACGCTACGCTCAGCACGGCGGCAGACAGCACGGGCCTGATGGGCATAGCTACACGCCAAGGTGCCGGCAGGCAGAATAAAGTCCTTAAGCATGGGCAGGGTTTCATTCATCCGATCGATGTCGTTTTCCAGAAACTCGATTGATACCGGTTGTACCAGAGTAAAGCCCGGAATGCAGACTTCACCGCCTAAATCAAATAGCCAGTGCTGAATCAGGCTTAAAGATTTATCCCAGCTGGCTTTGTCCTGAATGGTGCTGGCGGCAATCTGTGCGCGCAGTACGCCAATGGTGGCATTCAGTTCATCGACATCGCCGAGTGCGGTAATACGTAAATCATCTTTGGCAACACGTGAACCATCACCCAGACCGGTGGTGCCTGAGTCGCCAGTACGGGTATAGATTTTACTTAAACGGTGGCCCATAGCTGTTCCTTGAATTTTTAATCATGTGAATATAAAAAGGATCATGCCACAGTCACGACATGATCCTCAAAATTTATATGTCCTTTGGGGCGTTTAGTATTTAACCGTTACGCCGACAGAGGCGAGGCGGCCCTCGTTGACATACCAGCCATCACCAAAGTTATCTGCAATTTTGTAATTAACGTCTCCGATATTCTGGATATTACTAAATAGCTTCATATTGGGGTTCAGATTCCAATACATATTGAGATCAACTGTCGCATAGCCAGGAGCCTTAACCTTGTTTGCTGTGTCAGTATAAATATCTGATCGAGCAATTAAAGAGGCACTAATGCCATAAGCGGCATTCTCTAAACCGGTTGATAAGATAAAGGTTTGCTTTGGTCGGTATGCGAGGTTGTTATTGGTTTTTTTATTTTTTGAATCCGCATACGCATATTCTGTGCTCAAGAATAAATCCTGATTCCTCCACTTCAAGCCAATTTCACCGCCATTAACCTCAGATTTTTCTACATTCGCAAAACTTGATTTATTTTGACCAAGATAGTCACTCACAATGAGATTTTTTATATGGGTCTGGTAGGCAGATAAATAAGCAGTTAGTTGATCAGTGATGATTTGGTCGACACCAATTTCATAAGATATGCTCTTTTCCGGTTTTAAGTCAGGATTGCCATACGTTGGATAGAAGCCTTCAGAAAAATAGTAGAGTTCTGTCAAAGATGGAGCTTTAAAGGCCGAGCCAACATTCGCATAGATACTTGTCGCTGGTAGAATCTGATAGCGAATCGCACCTTGACCTACTGTATGAGTGCCGAAAAGTTCATTGTCTTCTGCACGGATCCCGACTTGGGTATTTAGCTTTTCAGATGAATACTGGTGTTGTAAATAATAACCAAGAGAGTCAATGTCCTGTTTCTTATCTTTTATAGAATTACTTTGAAAATCAGACTTCAGATAAGTACTACCTAACAAAATACTCTGCTGTGGTGTAAATGCCCAGCGAAGATTGACATCTCCCTCTTTATTTTCTGTATCAAATGGACCTGGTTCACTATCCTGAACATATTGATGATCAATAAAGTTTGAGAAACGTGCGGCAAGCGTCAAATTGTCAGCAATATCGTAGGCAATATTTGAGTTAATTAAACGGTTTTCGAAGAAACGTAACGCATCATTTTGGCCTGTCATCCAGTTATAGAACTGGTTAACACCTTCATTTTGGCTAATAGAGATACTTGCTTTTAAACCATCATTCTCATAGCCAACTTTTGCACCATATCCTTTTTGATCAAAACTGGCTTTTTGATTTTTATTCTGGTTGTCGAGGATTCTTGTGCCATCCGTTTCTAATCGTTGTCCACTAACCTGAGCATAAAATCCGTTATCAGTAACTAAATTGGCCTTGGTAATTGCCTTATATGTTTGATTCTCGCCATAGATCCCCGTAATTTCGGCGCCGGATTTTTCAGGTTTCTTGGAAAGCAGCTGGACGACGCCACCAATTGCATCGGTGCCATATTGTACAGAGGCAGGACCTTTTAAAATTTCAACTTGCTGAACATCTGTGGTATCTAAAAAAGTCGGGTATAACGGGCCATAATGATTTTGGCTATTTAAGCGAGCACCATCTTTAAGCACTAAAGTATGGGCTGCATTGGTACCGCGGAGTCTAATTTCTGAAATTTGTCCAAAGCCACCACTTTGCTTGATGTAAACAGAAGGATCGCGTTGAATGAGTTCAGAGACATTAAGAATAGGGTTTGATTCAATCGTCTTCTGATCAATGACCGAAATTCGCGCAGGCACATTGCCAATCTTCTCTTCAGAACGGGTGGCTGTAACCACCAAGGTATCCAGGGCCGCATTGACGGCAGGTTGCTCTTGAGACTCCGCAGCAAAGACAGAAGTTGAAAACCCCATCGCAAGAGCGATTGCACCTACCAAGGCAGTAGGTTGAAATTGAATAGACATGATATGTGCTCCATACATTCACCCCACGTGAATGATTGAGTTAAAGGGCACAACAAGCAGGTATCCGGACTTCAATGTGGCGCCAAGCATCTTGATGATGACCTGGACCTATATATCCACCTTCCCATATCTGAATACAGTGGTGTAAATCGCATGATTTAAACTGATATATGTTTCATTGTTACCGTTGCGGGGGCAGTGTTGGATTTTCACCAATTTCCCTAAAGCCAAGGCTTAAACTTGCTGTGAAACGGGCGCAGTATAAGTGCCGTATGCATTTTAAACAACTTGTGCAAGAATTATCAGGCTGAACTTTACTCAAGTGAAAAAATTTGCATTACAATGAGCCGGCCCCATATTTATAGATAGGCTATAAAGCGGGCATTACGAGAGCCAAACAAGTTATGCGAACCCGTGCCAAAATTTGCGGCATCACCCGGGTTGAAGATGTACATGCCGTCGTCAACAGTGGTGCAGATGCAATTGGTTTTGTATTTTATCCTCCAAGTCCGCGCAGTGTGAGCGCAGAACAGGCCAGCGTTCTGCTACAGGCCATTGCGCCTTATGTACAGGTGGTGGGTTTATTTGTAAATAGCTCAGCCGGTGAGATTCAGGCCATTCTCAATACAGTCGCGCTGGACATCCTGCAATTTCATGGTGATGAAAGCCCGGAACAGTGCCAGTCAATTGCACAGCAGGTTGGACGTCGCTGGTACAAGGCGATTCAGGTTAAACCGGGCCTAGATGTGGTGGCTGAAATTCAAAAATATCAGCAGGCTGGTGCTAGCGCCGTACTTTTAGATGCCTGGCATCCTGAATTAAAGGGCGGAACCGGGCAAAGCTTTGACTGGAGCAGCTTTCCCCAACTGGATATTCCACTGATTTTGGCCGGGGGATTAAACCCTGACAATATTGAAGACGCCATTCACACCACAGCCGCGTTTGCTGTAGATGTGAGCGGAGGCGTAGAATCCGCAAAAGGTATTAAAGACCAACAACTCATAGAACGCTTTATGCAAGGAGTCCATCGTGGATCAGCAAACTGTTAATACAGAAAAACAGGCAATTGACTATACCCAGTTCCCTGATGCAAAAGGGCACTTCGGTATCCATGGCGGACGTTTTGTGTCAGAAACCCTGATGGCGGCTTTAGAAGACTTGGAAAAGCTCTATTTTCGCATGAAGAATGATGAACAGTTTCTGGCAGAATTCGACCGTGATCTCGCTTATTACGTCGGTCGTCCAAGTCCACTGTATTATGCTGAGCGATGGTCAAAAGACTTGGGTGGTGCGCAGATTTACTTAAAACGTGAAGACCTGAACCATACCGGCTCGCATAAAGTAAACAACACCATTGGTCAGGCGTTATTGGCCAAACTTTCAGGTAAAAAACGTATTATTGCCGAAACTGGTGCCGGTCAGCACGGGGTAGCGACAGCAACCATCGCTGCGCGTTTAGGTCTTGAATGTGTAGTGTTCATGGGTGCGGAAGATGTGAAGCGCCAGGCCATGAACGTGTATCGTATGCGTTTGCTGGGTGCCAAAGTCGTCGCGGTAGAAAGTGGCTCTAAAACTTTAAAAGATGCCATGAATGAAGCGATGCGTGACTGGGTCACCAATGTCGATTCAACCTATTATGTGATCGGAACTGTCGCTGGTCCACATCCCTATCCGCAACTGGTGCGTGATTTCCAGTCCATTATTGGCCGTGAAGCACGCCGTCAGATTCAGGAACAAGCCGGCCGTCTGCCGGATGCACTTGTGGCCTGTGTGGGAGGTGGTTCTAATGCTATGGGCCTGTTCTATCCATTCCTGAATGATCAGGAGGTGAAAATGTACGGTGTTGAAGCGGCGGGCTTAGGCATTGAAACGGGGAAGCACTCTGCGCCATTGAATGCCGGTCATGTCGGTGTCCTTCACGGCAACCGTACTTACCTGATGTCAGATGAACAAGGTCAGATTATTGAAACCCATTCGATTTCTGCTGGTCTGGATTATCCGGGTGTGGGTCCTGAGCACAGCTTCCTGAAAGATATGCATCGTGTGGATTATGTGCCAATTAATGACCAGGAAGCTTTACAAGGTTTCCGTGACCTGACCAAGATTGAAGGCATCATTCCGGCATTAGAAAGTTCACATGCGATGGCGTATGTAACCAAGCTGGCGCCAACCATGTCGAAAGATCAAATTATTATTGCAACGGTTTCAGGCCGTGGTGATAAAGACTTGATGACGGTAGCGCGTATTGATGGCGTGGAAATGGTGGATATGTAAAAAATCTCCCTAACCCTCTTTAAGAAAGAGGGAATAGCCCTCCTTAGTAAAAGAGGGTTGGGAGGATTTAAATCGCATTCAAGCAATTGGGTGCGATTTTTTTATTGTTGTAATGAAAGTTCCCCACTTTTTTAAAGGAGGGACGAGGGGAGGATTATTATTCAGATCCGATTTTTGACACAAATTCAGGCAATTATAATTCATCCAGATTTTCCCTTACTTTGGAAAAGCCCAAAGTAAGCAAAGACTTTTGTTGAGCAGATATGACGTCCCTGTCATGCTGCTCAACAGGCGACATCCCTGTCGCCAACGCGTATCATATTGCTGATTTATCTTCTATCTGGCCAAAACCATCTTCTGGAGTCTCCCATGCCAAGTCTGTTTATCGTTATGTTGGGCGGTCGTCATGCCCGCGCCAATACCGAAGTGCACGATGTGGTTCTTACCGTGGCTGATACGCTGGAAGAGACTTTCCCTCAGCTAAGACAGGCCTGGTTTGGCGATCAACCCGGCTTACATATTGATGCCTGGGCGCAAATCAATGGGGTGGAATTTGAAGGCAAAAAATATCAGCTGCAATTTAGCAATGCGGCCCCGAATCAGGCGCATGAAAAACTCTGGCTAATCAATTTAGGCGGCTACGATGCGCGTGAATTTGGCGAATTGCATCGCTATGTTCTGGTGGTTGCACAAAATACCATGGTGGCCAAACAGCGTGGCAAGGCATATTTTGCTGCACACTGGCAAAAGCAGCATACTGACCGGGTGCTGGATGTCGATGACTGCATCGCCATTGATCAGGTGCATGGCCGTTATGTACAACTGGTGGTCGGGGAGTTCGCCGGAAACCGCTGGGAAAATACCTATTTGCCTATTTCAGAATTCTGATTGCAGCAGACTTAAGCAATTGGCTTGACTCCAATATTGTGAAAGAAAGCAATCTATGTTTTTGTTATTGTTTAGATAAAATAATCTTATTTTTATTTTTCTGGCCAGATTTTATAGGCATAATAAGGCGGTAGCTACAGTGTCTCAAACAACATGGAATGTCGTACATGGATTTAATACAACAGAATGGACAGCCACGTTACGGACGTTTTAAGCAATTACCGACCAGTATCCAATACCATCATTATCAATATAAAAGCCCTTATGGTGATGTGCTGTCTGGGTGGCGTAAACGATTAAAATATAAGAAGTTTAAATTTTGTTGTATTCAGCATGAGCACTATACCATTGGCCTGGCCATTGTCGATATTGCCTGGGCCGGGCATGGTTTTGTTTATATCTACAATCATTTGACCGGTGAAGTGCTGGAATGGGATGCGATCAGTTTTCTGGCCCGGCATACGGTGCTGGACGAGCAGCCGCTGTTTAACCATAGCCATTTTCACAAAGCCGGCTATCAGCTGGATATTCAGCATGCCAATGGGGTGCGTTATATCCGGGTGACTAAATATGGCGAACTGCGCCTGAGCGCGCGGATTTTCTGTGCCGGCACCGATCCATTAAGCATGTGTAGCCCGAATGGCATTAACGGCTGGACCTATACCCAAAAGCTGACCACACTCGGCTGTGAAGGTTTTTTTATTAACAAGCAGGGACAAACCATCCAGTTTCATGACAAAACTTTTGTTTCTCTGGATGATACCTGTGGTTTTTTACGCCCGGAAACGGCCTGGTTCTGGCTGTCCTGTAATTTTTGGGATGCCCAGAACAAACGGGTCGGCATTAATCTGGCTTCTGGTGTCAATGAAAGCTTTGGCAATGAAAACTGTCTGTGGGTCAATGGCCGCCTGTATCCGCTGGCAGATGTGTTATTTGAGCAGCAGTCAGATAACCAGTGGAATATTGTCTCGCTGGATCAAAGCCTGAATTTAACCGTGACCACCGGCTGGCGCCGTTATGAAAATCTGAACCTGCGCCTGGTGGGTAGCCAGTTTAGTCAGTGGCAGGCCAAAGTCAGCGGCACCATTGTGCAGGATGATCAGGAAATTGTGTTCCTGAATGAATATGCCTTGCTGGAACAGCATTATGCCAAATGGTAGATCTTTGTCGCTGATCCTGATTATCAAACAAGCTACGGCTCATCCACTCAATAAAAAAGCTGAACCTGACATTCAGCTTTTTTAATCCATCATAATTTTCCTTTAATCTTTAGCCGCTTGCCAGAAGGCTTCACCGGCCTGAATCGGATCATTGGTTTGTTCCAGGGTGTTAATCCAGACTTCATACTGGGCAATAATCGGATGCTGGCTTGGATGAAAATCTTTTTTAAACCAGTCCTTATACAGCCGGCCCATCCGGGTTAAGGTGCCTTTTTTACCAAAGAACCACGGCAAACCTTTGGCATTCAGTTGCAGACGCTGCCACAGACTAAAGCCATCCTGTTTTAACATGATATTGGCCCGATAAATGGTAAAACCAAACATCAGGAACGTGGTCCAGACCAGGGCAAAATGCCGCATCGCTTCAGAAACTTGGGCCACATCACGCATTACATCAAAGGCCACATCGCGGTGTTCCATTTCTTCAATCGCATGCCAGGCAAACAAGGCACGCACATAAGGATGTGCCTCAGCTAACGTCGAGCGATGGGCATAAAAGGTTTCAGCCATGAGGGCGGTCAGGTGCTCGGCTGCTGCCGTGGTGGCAATATTATATTCCGGGGAGCGTTTTTCCAGTTCAAATTTAAAAATCCGGTTGAGCTGGCGGATAAACTGATCCACCGGCATGCCCTGATTTTTCATTAGCTGGTTCATTTTGTCATGCGCGATGCCATGCTGGGCTTCCTGACGGATAAAGTCGGCCACGCGTTGTTGCAGTTCTGGCTGCTGAATCTGCTCGCGGTACAAGCGTACCGACTGAATAAAATAGCGTTCCCCATCGGGAAAGGTCAGGCTTAAGGCATCAAACATGCGGGTCAGAAAAGGATCTCCACCAAACCAGAAGCGTGGAATCTGTTCCAGCTTAAAGTCGAGATTGCTGCGCACCACTGGTTGCGCCTGATATTGGACTATGGCATTCATCTTGTTTTACTTCATCTAGTCGTTCATATCTGCAGTATGTCGGGCTTTAGCGGCTTTGTTTTGACAAGTCTTGCCAGTTTTTATACATTTTACGCCATAGTGAAAATAAGAAATGTCAGGATGACAACTTACCCGAGTGATATTCAGATTCCAAACGGCTATGTGCATTTGTGGCAGTCCTACCTGCAGGCACAAGGTGTGCAGCCACAACAGCTCGAGCTGTCAGACAGCTTGCAGCAATATGTGCAGCATGTACTGAGTTTGCCGATTGATGGCCAATCTTCCTGTCAGGCTTTTATTGCGTTACTGGAACAGACCCGGCAGCAGCTGAACACAGCCTATCTGGTGTTTGAGCTGGCGCGTTTTATCCGGCCGGAACATTTTGGTGTGCTCGGCTATATGGCCTCGCGCAGTAATAGCGTGGCTGAAGCCTTGCAGTATATTGCCCAGTTTAGCCGGCTGGTGATTGATGCCAACGAAGCGGTTCCCATGCAGATTCAGCAGCAGGATGATCTGCTGATTGTCTCCTGGCCGAATCCGCAGGATCAGAGCACGCTGATTCACGAAATTACTTTTGCCTGTATGCTGCAGCTGGCCCGGCAGATGTTTGCGGCCGAACACTTTCCCTTGCGCCGGGTTCATTTTGCCCATGCTCCGCAAACGGCGCTGTATCAATATCAAAAGTTTTATGGCTGCGAAGTGCTGTTTGATCAGCCGGATTATCAGCTGGTGCTGAGCATCGACAGCCTGCAGCTGCAACCACAGCAGCCTGATCCAACTTTAATCGGGATTTTAAAAAAACAGGCTGAAGAAGCGATGGCGGCCAAACCCTTGCTGGAAGGGCTGGACCAGAAACTGCGTCATCTGATTGCCGATTATTTACGATTGCAGCAACAGGCACCCAAGCTGGATGAGCTGGCTGTCGAGCTGTGTATGTCCAGTCGCACTTTGCAGCGTCAACTGAGTGAACTGGGGACCTCATTTAAACAGCTGCTGGACATGGAAAGGATCAAACGCTGTGAGTTGCTATTACCGCAAAAGCTGAGTCTGACCGAGATTGCCAGCCAGCTCGGTTATTCCGATCAGTCGGCTTTGGCGCGTGCCTATAAAGCGCATTGCGGCCAGACCTTAACCGAGCGGCGCCGGGTACTGCGTCAGCAACAGACCACCAATAAAAAGCGGCTGAATAGCCGCTTGGAAAATTAAAAAGTACGGTTTTAAGACGTGCGCAGTTTGGGAAAACGCAAGGCAATGGCGGCAATCGCAAAAATCGCCAGCACCCAGCAATAATAGACACTGCCAATCAGCTCTACCGGTGACATTTTGGCAATCGAGCAGGCCAGCAATAACTGGGCGCCATAAGGAATCAGGCCCTGTACCACGCAGGAGAAAATATCCAGCAGGGCGGCAGCGCGTTTCGGATCGACGCTATATTCCTGCGCCACTTCCCGCGCCATATCTCCAGACAGGATAATCGCCACGGTATTGTTGGCCACAAACAGGTTGGAAAACACCACCAGAAAGCTAATCCCCAACTCACCAGCACGTTGCGCGCCAACCTTAAACAGGCGAGTCAGCTTGTAGATGCGTTGAATCAGCCATTCCAGGCCACCTTCTTTTTGCATAATGGCCGATAAGCCACCCAGGAACATCGACAGCAACGCCACTTCAAACATGCCGACAAAACCGTCATAAATAGCACCATTCAGCTTGAGCAGATCAAACTCGGGCAGCATCAACAGTCCCATCAGCGCGGAAAGTAAAATCCCGATGGTTAACACTGCCAGCACATGCAGGCGAGAAAAGGCCAGCACAAACACCGCCACATAAGGCAAGATGAGCCAGGCGTTATACTCCTGATAGGCAATGGCCTGGGTATTCTGGTTGATCAGCATATAAATCAGTACTGTGATCAGTGCAGCCGGTACGGCAATCCAGACATTGACCTTGAATTTGTCACGCAGCTGTACTTTCTGGCTGCTGGTGGCGGCAATGGTGGTGTCGGAAATCATCGACAGGTTATCACCAAACATGGCACCGCCAACCACCGCACCAATGGTATAGACCGTGGCAATTTGCGTGGCTTCGGAAAAACCAAAGGCAATGGGCGCACAGGCTGCAATGGTGCCCATTGAAGTGCCCATGGCGGTGGCGACAAAGGCTGAAATCAGAAACAGCATCGGCAGTACAAATTCCGGCGGAATAATCGACAGGCCCAGCTGTACCGTGGCATTGACACTGCCAATGGCGCCACTGGTGCTGGCAAAGGCACCGGCCAGCATAAACACCATAAACATCAGAATCAGGTTCGGATGGCTGGCGCCCTGCAAAAATTCTTCAATGGCCCGGTTCAGCTGACCACGATAGAGCAATAATGCCAGGATAATGGCTGGAATGGCCGCCACCGGCGCCTTGACCTGATAGAAGGCAAACTCGGTCCCAATCAGGGAATGGTAAATGCCACTGCCTAAAAAAATGGCTAAAAATACAATAAGTGGCAACAGCGCAAGCCCGCGAGCGTGCACTTTTGCCTGGGAGTCGGAAATCATAGAAATAAGAAAAAGTCTGAAAACGGCGCTAGTATAAAGCAGCTTTTGCTATTTCTGAAAACTTTAAATGTAAATGCTAACTGTCCTATTTTTATCATCTTTTTTGCTCAGCCATTGGGTTTTTCTAACTGCTTGAGATTGCTGGGAATAGCGAAATTAGGCATCTTTGATCATTGAGAAAAAAACCGAAATATCGGTAAATGTAGCTTTCGGGTTGTTCTGGAATTCGCGCTTTGCTGATGAAATCGGGCATCGACCAGCTGTGCTCTGTTCAATGAGCAAAAAATAGCGTTACAATGCGATGTCCTGTATTTCGACAATAGCAACTTATCAGTTTTGAATTATTCAAGGAAAGCACAGCCCTATGTCACGTTTAGCCACCCGATTTGCACAGTTGAAATCTCAACAACGTAAGGCCCTCGTATCTTATGTCATGGCAGGTGACCCACAGCCACAGGTAACGGTACCACTGTTACATCAAATGGTTGAGGCGGGTGTAGATGTGATTGAGCTTGGACTGCCATTCTCTGACCCGATGGCCGATGGTCCAGTCATTGCCTTGGCTGCAGAACGTGCATTGGCAGGGGGAACCAATACCCTCGATGCACTGAATATGGTCAAGGAATTCCGCCAAAAAGACACGGAAACACCAGTGGTGCTCATGGGTTATTTAAATCCGGTTGAGGTCATTGGCTACCAGAAGTTTGTCGCCTATGCGCATGAATGTGGGGTAGATGGTGTCTTGCTGGTGGATCTGCCGCCAGAAGAAGCTGCCGATTTGGACCAGATCTTACAGCAGTACGATATGGACCAGATTTTCCTGCTGGCACCGACCTCTACCGATGAGCGTATCCAGCATGTAGTGAAACAGGCCAGCGGCTTTATTTACTACGTGTCGCTCAAAGGTGTGACCGGTGCAGCCACTTTAGATATCTCTGAAGCGGCGCAGCGGATTGAGAAAATCAAGGCAGTCACCGATGTACCGGTTGGTGTCGGTTTCGGTATCAGTGATGCGGCATCTGCCAAAGTCATGGGTGCCGTGGCAGATGCAGTCATTGTCGGTAGTGCTTTCGTAAAACAGTTTGCCAACCTCGAACCAGAACAAGCCGTGGTTGAAACGGTTAATAAAGTCAAGGAGCTTCGAGCCGCGCTCGATGAGTTAGTATGAGTCAAGAAGTCAAGCCAGGGAAAATCTTAAGCCCAACTACGCCGTGGACAGAACGCGGCGTACCGGGAATTCATGTACCGGATGAGCAGCAAGCCTTAAAGGCGACATTCACCGAACCAACCATCGAATGTCCGGAATGTCATGCACTGGTGACTCGTACAGCCATGTCTTTCAATGCCTATGTCTGCCCGCAATGTGACGAGCATTTACGCATGAAAGCGCGTGACCGTTTAACCTGGTTCCTCGATCAGGTCGATGCCGAACTGGGTCAGGAATTTTCTGCCAAAGATCCACTGAAATTTGTGGACAGCAAGCCGTATCCAGACCGTATGGCCGAAGCACAAAAGAAAACCGGTGAAACTGAAGCTTTACTGGTCATGCAAGGTTTATTAAAAGGCGTGCCGGTAACCACCTGTGCCTTTGAATTTGACTTTATGGGCGGCTCTATGGGCACGGTGGTCGGTGACCGTTTTGTGCTTGCAGCGGAACGTGCCATTCAGCAACGTCAGCCGTTAATCTGCTTTGCCGCCTCAGGCGGTGCGCGTATGCAGGAAGGCATGCTGTCTTTAATGCAGATGGCGCGTACTTCAGCAGCCATCCAGCGTTTAAAAGAAGCGGGCTTACCATATATCGTGGTCTTAACCCATCCGGTATATGGTGGCGTAACGGCATCGTTGGCAATGTTGGGTGATGTTCATCTGGCAGAACCAAAAGCCATGATTGGCTTTGCCGGTAAGCGTGTAATTGAGCAAACCGTACGTGAAAAACTGGATGAACCGTTCCAGCGCGCGGAATACCTGCTTGATCATGGTGTGGTCGATCAGATTGTTCATCGTCATGCATTACGTGATACTGTATATCGCATTGTCACGAAACTGATGAATTTGTCTTGAATACAGCACCACTTGCAACCGACTCTTTAGAAACATGGCTCAATTATTGGAGCCATGTTCACGTTACAGGGATTGATTTAGGTCTGGAACGGGTGATTCCTGTGGCTGAAAAGCTGGGCGTCACTCACCCGGACGCAAAAGTGTTTACCGTCGCGGGCACCAATGGCAAAGGTTCCACCACCACCACCTTGGCCGCGATTTTAAATGCTCAGGGTTATCAGGTGGGGCTGTATCAGTCGCCGCATATTTACCGTTTTAATGAACGGGTCAAACTGGGCGGCGTCGAGGTCGATGACCAGCAACTGATTGAGGCCTTTGTACAGGTCGATCAGGCGCGTCGCGACTGTAATTTAAGTTTATCGTTTTTTGAAGCCACCACGCTGGCGGCTTTTGTCATTTTTAAGCAGCAGGCTTGTGATGTCTGGGTGCTGGAAGTTGGCCTGGGCGGCCGTCTGGATGTGGTCAATGTGGTACATCCCGATGTGGCCGTGATTACCAATATCGGGCTGGATCATACCGACTGGCTCGGCGATACCATTGAAAAAATTGCCTTTGAAAAAGCCGGCATCATCCGCCCGAATATTCCGGTGATCTTTGGCGGCGTGCAGGAATTACCGCAAGCCATTCAGGATAAGGCAGCACAGTGTCAGGCCCCGCTGTATGTCGCCAATCGTGATTATTTTTATCGCACCGCTGCAGATGGCCAGTCCTGGTTATTTGCCAGCAGTGGCAGCACCTTGAAATTACCGCTTGGCACGCTGGCGCTGGAAAATATATCGACCGCAGTTGCCGCCGTGTTACTTAGCGATCTGAACATCCAGCAGCAGGCGATTGCCGAAGGCATCCAACAGGCCCAGCTCCCGGGCCGTTTTGAAATTCGCCAGATTGCCGGCAAGACCGTAATCTTTGACGCCGGGCACAATCCGCACGGTGTAGAGTTTTTGTTAAAGCAATTGCGAAATTATTTAAATTACAATAAACAGTACACCGAAGTGATCAGTGTGTTTTCCATGCTGGCCGATAAAGATGTGAATTCTGTCGTTGCCTTATTGAAAGAACATGTTTTAATGTGGAAAATTGCACAATTAAATGTTCCTCGTGCGGCAGACATCACACAACTGGATGCGGCCCTCGAGGGCGAAACAGTACAGCACTTTGATAGTGTTCAATTAGCTTTTAAATCAGCGCTGGATGAAACAAACAATAATCAGCTGATTTTGGTATGTGGATCATTTCATACCTTAGAAGCGGTATGGGAGTATTTGGAAGAATGTCAATGAATAACAAACAGCGCTGGATGGGCGGCGTTGTTTTATTGGGTGGTGGTGTGTTATTGGCAGCATTACTCCTGAAAGGCCAAGAAGAAATACATCAAAATAATGTCAAAACGCCAGAACGGGTCGAACAGTTACAGCAAAATACTGCGCCTGAAGCCGAAATGATTCAGCTACAACCGTTAACGGTAGATGTAGAAACTGAAAAACGTCTGCTGGAAGAGCAGCGCCGTGCTCGTGAAAAAGCCGTGGCTGAACAGGAAGCGCGTGCCGCTGAATTCCTGGCCATGCAGCAGCAGGCAGAAGCAGAAGCCGCCCGTAAGGCTGCAGAAGAATATGCGGCCTTAAATGCGCTACGTAATGGCCAGCAGCAAAGTTCCGACAATATTCCGCCAGAACTGGTCGAAGATGAGCAGGCCAAACAAAAACGTCTGGCTGAAGAAAAACTGGCTGCCCAGAAAAAGCTGGAACAGCAAAAAGCAGCTGAAGCCAAAAAAGCTGCCGAGCAGAAAGCGGCCCAGGAACGTACTGCTGCCGAGAAAAAAGCAGCAGAACAAAAAGCTGCGGAAGAAAAACGTTTAGCCGAAGAGAAGCGTCAGGCAGAAGCCAAACGCAAGGCCGAACAGGAACGCAAGGCTGCTGAACAGAAAGCTGCAGAAGAGAAGCGCAAAGCTGAAGAAAAACGTCAGGCAGAAGCCAAACGTAAAGCCGAAGAAGAAGCCAAAAAGAAAGCTGAAGCCGAGAAAGCACGTAAACTGCTGGAAGGCGAAGATGATGGCAAACAGTGGATGGTGCAGGTGGCACTGGCCGCCAATGAAGCCAATGCCGATGCACTGGCCGCGCGCTTAAAAGCCAAAGGCTATAAAGTCACCAAGAGTCCAACCTCTAAAGGGATCCGGATTATGGTGGGGCCATCTAAAGACCGTGAAAGTGCCGATGCGGCACGCAAGAAAATTGCAGCAGATGCCAGCCTGAACATGAAATCAGCCTGGGTGATTGACTGGGTGCCGTTAGACAAGCGGAACTAGTTGTAAGTATCCTTTGGCATTTTGCCCTTAGTTTTAATCTGATGGATTTGACAGTTGCTGTCGAATCCATTTTATATTTTCAGGACGAAATAAGGCGTCAATATTGACCCAGATCGGATGAAAGCCAAAGCCACCATATTTCATTTCTGCCAGCGCCTGTTCCACCGGCCAGTGTTCAAATATAATCCGGTACATGGCCACACTGGCCCCGGTCCGGTCTGCACCATGATAACAATGAATCAGCACTTTTTGCTGTTGGGCTTGGGCGGTTTGAATCTGCTGCATCACCTGCAATAAATCTTCCCGGTCAATGGCCAGGTATGAATCGGTAGATGCACCGATTGCAGTCCATGCTGCTGTAGCGGTTCAGCATCTGTCGCTTTGGGACGTAGATTAATCACTACATCAATCTCATGCTGTTGTAACAATGCTGCCAGCTGCTGATCGGGCTGTTCGCTGCGAAACAGCATCGGGCTGACCTGATAAAAATTATGCTGTGCATCCAGCGGTTGAGCCCAGGCACTCGGGCGCTGCTGTTCAGGCAAGGCCGGTGTGGTCATGCAGCCCGCGCAACAAATACAGGTCAGGACCAGGGCAAGCAGATTTTTGGGCATAGTGTTTTAATTGGTTGTGCTGGGTCATTCCAGTGTAGCACGGCTGAGGTGCTGACCTTGTACCATGAAAAATGCCTGTCCGAAGACAGGCAGACAGGAAGATGAACGGATATTGATTATTTAGTCACGATTTGGCTGCGGGGTTAAACGCAGGTATGGTTTTACTGCGGTATAGCCTTTCGGGAAACGCTGTTTTAATTCGGCTTCATCTTGCAGTGAAGGCACAATCACCACATCTTCACCCTCTTGCCAGTTGGCCGGGGTGGCCACTTTATAGTTGTCGGTCAGTTGCAGGGAATCGACCACGCGTAAAATTTCATGGAAATTACGTCCAGTAGAGGCCGGATAGGTAATAATCAGACGCACTTTTTTATTCGGGTCGATAATCACCAGGGAGCGTACCGTCAGGGTTTCGCTGGCATTGGGATGGATAAAATCATATAGCGTCGATACTTTACGGTCCTGATCGGCAATAATCGGAAAATTCACGCTGGTGTTCTGGGTTTCGTTAATGTCATTAATCCAGCCTTTGTGTGACTCGACATCATCGACCGACAGGGCAATGGCCTTGACGCCACGTTTTTCAAATTCCTGTTTGAGTTTTGCGGTATAGCCCAGTTCGGTGGTGCAGACCGGGGTGTAGTCGGCAGGATGTGAAAACAGGATGCCCCAGCTGTCGCCCAGAAATTCATAAAAGTTCAGGGTGCCTTCGCTTGATTCCTGAGTAAAGTCGGGTGCGGTATCGCCTAATCGTAAACTCATTTTAACTGCCTCATATCGTTGTTGTATTGGGGGATGGAATTGACTATGGCGCAATTCTTTTAGCATTGAAAATACTTTTTTTGTAATTCTTTATGAATATATGGAATAAGTAGTTGCATGAAATGCTGAAAAAACATGCAGTCATATTGTCATGCTTTGACTATATCATCCGATTAAAATTTGCTACATTATTTTGCCTTAGCTTCGCTGTACGGATAGAAATCATCAGAATTTTTTGATGGGTTGTGTGCAAAACCCTTGTACTTCAAATTTCTAGCACCATAATAACGACTGAGAACAAATTATTCTTTTGACAAGCAAGATTTAGAGAGTCTATTCATGTTGGCAAGTCTGATCGGAGGAATCTTCGGTACCAAAAATGAGCGCGAACTCAAACGCATGCGTAAAATCGTAGACAAGATTAATGCGCTCGAGCCGACGATATCAGCCTTAAGCGATGCAGACTTATCTGCAAAAACCGAAGAATTCAAACAACGATATAACAAGGGCGAAAGTCTAGATAAGTTATTGCCAGAAGCGTTTGCAGTCTGCCGTGAAGCCGGGAAACGGGTCATGGGCATGCGCCATTATGATGTACAGCTGATTGGTGGTATTACCCTGCACGAAGGTAAAATTGCAGAAATGCGTACCGGTGAAGGTAAAACCTTAATGGGGACTTTGGCCTGTTACCTGAATGCCTTAAGTGGTGAAGGCGTACACGTGATTACCGTGAACGACTACCTGGCACAGCGTGATGCCGAGCTCAACCGTCCACTCTTTGAATTTCTGGGTTTAAGCATCGGCATTATTTATTCGATGCAGGACCCGACCGAAAAAGCGCAAGCCTATCGTGCCGATATTACTTACGGGACCAACAACGAATTTGGTTTCGACTATTTGCGTGACAACATGGTGTTCTCGCTGGCAGAGAAAAAGCAGCGTGGCCTGACCTATGCCATTATCGATGAAGTCGACTCGATCCTGATTGATGAAGCACGTACCCCGCTGATTATCTCGGGTCAGAGCGAAGACTCATCACAGCTGTATGCGGCGATTAATACCATTCCGCCTAAACTGCATCCGCAAAAAGAAGAGAAAGTGCCAGATGGCGGTCACTTCTGGATTGATGAAAAACAGCGTTCGGTTGAAATGACTGAAGTCGGTTATGAAACCGTAGAAAATGAACTGATTCAGATGGGTCTGCTGGCAGAAGGGGAAAGCCTGTATTCTGCTTCCAACCTGAATCTGGTACATCACGTGTCTGCGGCCATTCGTGCCCATTTCCTGTATCAGCGCAATGTGCATTACATCATCCATGATGGTGAAGTGATTATTGTCGATGAAAACACCGGCCGTACCATGCCGGGTCGTCGCTGGTCTGAAGGTCTGCATCAGGCAGTTGAAGCCAAAGAAGGTCTGGAAATCCAGCCTGAAAACCAGACTCTGGCCACCACCACCTTCCAGAACTACTTCCGTCTGTACAAAAAACTGTCCGGTATGACCGGTACTGCCGATACTGAAGCGGCAGAAATGAAAGAAATTTATGGTCTGGATGTGGTAATTATTCCAACCCACCGTCCAATGATCCGTCAGGACCATAACGATTTAATCTATTTAAATCGTGAAGGCAAATACAATGCGATTATTCAGGAAATCCTGCGCGTGCAGGAATCCGGTGTCGCGCCGATCCTGATTGGTACTGCCACCATTGAAGCCTCAGAAATCCTCTCGGACAAACTGAAAGAGGCCGGTATTCATCACGAAGTTCTGAACGCCAAACAGCACGAACGTGAAGCCGATATTATTGCCCAAGCCGGTGCACCACGTGCGGTGACCATTGCCACCAACATGGCGGGTCGTGGTACCGATATTCTGCTCGGTGGTAACTGGAAAGCTCTGCTGGCCAAAATTGAAAACCCGACACCTGAAGATGAACAACGTCTGAAAGAAGAATGGGACCAGAACCACGAAGCGGTACTGGCCTCAGGCGGTTTGCATATTATTGGTTCTGAACGCCATGAATCACGCCGTATTGATAACCAGCTGCGTGGTCGTGCCGGTCGTCAGGGTGACCCGGGTGTGTCGCGTTTCTATCTGTCACTTGAAGATGACCTGATGCGTATTTTCGCCGGTGATCGTGTGGTGGCCATGATGCGTGCCATGGGCCTGAAAGAAGATGAAGCCATTGAACACAAAATGGTGTCGCGTTCGATTGAAAATGCCCAGCGCAAAGTTGAAGCACGTAACTTCGATATCCGTAAGAACCTGTTGAAATACGATGACGTCAACAATGAACAGCGTAAGATTATTTACTCACAGCGTGATGAAATTCTTGCCGCAAACTCATTGCAAGATTACATCGAAGAAATGCACCGTGAAGTGATTCAGGGCGTGATTGCCAACTATGTACCACCAGAGTCGATTCATGATCAGTGGGATATTGACGGTCTGGAGCAGGCGTTACGTGAAGATCTGGCTTTAGATCTGCCAATTAACCAATGGTTAGAAGAAGATCGCCGTCTGGATGAAGAAGGTCTGGTCGAACGTATTTCTGATGAGCTGGTGGCTCGTTATAACAGCCGCCGTCAGCAAATGGGTGATGAATCTGCAGCCATGCTGGAGCGTCACTTTATGCTCAACTCGCTGGATCGTCACTGGAAAGACCATCTGGCGGCAATGGATTACTTGCGTCAAGGCATTCATTTACGTGGTTATGCGCAAAAGAATCCGGAGCAGGAATACAAGAAAGAAGCCTTTAACCTGTTTGTGAACATGCTCGCTGTGATCAAGTCTGATGTCGTGACTGACTTGTCTCGCGTACACGTACCAACAGCTGAAGAACTGGCTGAACTTGAAGCACAGAAACAGGCACAAGCCGAGGCGATGCAGCTGAATCTGTCTCATGCCGATGTGGACAGTCTGACCGGTGAAACTTTCGAAGCCGATGCGCAGCAGACAACCCCAACCGAAACGGTGTTTACGCCACCGGCAAGCCGTAATTCACCATGTCCATGTGGTTCAGGTCTGAAATACAAACAGTGCCACGGCAAAATCTAAGCCATTCAAAACATCTCGCAAAAAGCAGAATTTCGATTCTGCTTTTTTTTATTCCGCTAAGTGTTTGAATAGTTTTGCAAGATGTGAATACAGATTGCAGTGCAGGAAATTAAATGGTATTTAGTTGCACATTGCACACCGAAAAGTGGAAAACACAATGAAAAAAGTATTACAACCTTTACTGATTGTTGCTTTAGCAACGCCTGCTTTGGCTTTTGCCAATACCCAAACCACCACGCCGGAAAAAGTTCAGGCCGCAGTCGGTGTAAGCACCACCCAAGCAGTGGTCAATAATGACCAGGTGACGGTTGCAAGCCCACGTACCGGTATCCGTTATACCTTTGCCAACCCGAATAAACGTCCGATTGTGCTCCAGACTGCAGCCATTGCTCCGGCCAATGCTGCCAATGCCGACCGCATTGTTGCTTCTAACCCGGCCCTGTCTGCAGAAAGCCAGCAAAAAGCCAAACAGGCTTTATTAAACGAAGCTGTGCAACTGGCCAAAAACTAAGGATCAAGCACACAACACTAACCAGCCTGCGGGCTGGTTTTTTATTGCACGGCAGTTGAGTCTGGCCACAATTTTGTGGATGATGGGTTCTGCTCGATTTTTTCCTGATTTTGTTCTAAGCTGTGCACACTGAATTATTAACTGGTTGGACGTTTAAAAATGGCAGTAGGTGACGTTTCTATGCCACAGATGCATGTGGTCAAAGGGGTGAGAATTGGGACAGCAGAAGCCTATGTTCGTTATAAGAACCGACGTGACCTTGTTATTTTTGAACTGGCCGAAGGCGCCAATGTCGCCGGTGTGTTTACCCAAAACGCCTTTTGTGCAGCACCTGTGCATATCTGTAAAGCACATCTGCAGGCGGGTAATCCACGTTATTTAGTGATTAACACCGGCAATGCCAATGCCGGAACCGGTAAAACCGGTATGCAAAATGCAGCAGCAACCTGTGCCAAGCTGGCTGAACTGGCAGGTGTACAGACCGCCGAAGTATTGCCATTTTCTACCGGTGTGATTGGCGAGCAGTTACCAATTGAGCGTTTAACTGCGGGTTTACAACCGGCCCTAGACAGCTTGCGTGCTGATGCCTGGGACGACGCTGCCCGCGGTATTATGACCACAGATACCACACCGAAAGGTGCATCTGAGCAGTTTGAACTGGATGGCATCACTTATACCATGACCGGTATTTCTAAAGGTGCCGGCATGATTCGCCCGAATATGGCGACCATGCTTGGTTATGTGGCCACTGATGCTCCAATCAGCCGTGAACTGGTACAGCAACTGTTGAGTAGTACGGTTAATGTCTCGTTTAACCGCATCACTGTCGATGGCGATACCTCAACCAATGACTCCTGTATCTTCATTGCAACTGGCCAAGCCGGTGGTACAGAAATCAGCTCGACCGAAGATCCGCGTTATGCCGTAGTATTAGAGGTTTTAACCCGGGTGATGACACGTCTGGCGCAGCTGATTGTGCGTGATGGTGAAGGCGCGACCAAATTTATTACCGTTGCAGTCGAAGGTGGACAAAATACCCAGGAATGTTGCGATATTGCTTACAGTATTGCTCATTCACCGCTAGTAAAAACCGCTATTTTTGCCTCAGATCCAAACTGGGGCCGTATTCTGGCGGCCATTGGTTATGCGGGCGTGCCAAATTTAGACGTTGAAAAAATTCAGGTTTGGTTAGATGATGTACAAATCTGTAAAGATGGCGGCGCCGCAGCGGACTATACCGAAGAAGCCGGCGCACGTGTCATGGCGCAGCAGGAAATGACCATTCGTGTAGATTTAGGTCGTGGCCAGGCTCAAGATACCGTCTATACCTGCGATTTATCTTATGATTATGTCAAGATTAATGCAGACTACCGTTCTTAAGTCCCTGATGTATTTCTGAAAAAGCCTCCGTTGTGAGGCTTTTTTACAACGCTGTATTTTTAATGATTGGTCAAGCACTGACACTGACCAATTGCTGATGTAACTGCTTGTGCAAACAAGCATTTCGATAGAGAAGACGCTGTTATGAATGATGCGACCAATTTAATTGCCAATGAAGCAAAGTCGATTGTGCAGGCGCATTTAGACCGTTTGGGTGAACCGAAAGAAAATCATTTAACTGAAGAAGCCAAGCAGGCCAAATTTGCCTTAATTCAGGCCGAACTTAAAAAACGTGATGCAGTACTGGTGGCACACTATTATTGCGATCCTGAAGTGCAAGAGCTTGCAGAGCTGACGGGTGGTTGTGTATCGGATTCACTGGAAATGGCACGTTTTGGTCGTGATCATGCAGCGTCAACCTTGGTGGTGGCCGGGGTGAAATTTATGGGCGAAACCGCCAAAATCCTGTCACCTGAGAAAACAGTGCTGATGCCGACGCTGGAAGCCACCTGTTCACTCGACCTGGGCTGCCCGGTAGATGAATTTACCCAATTCTGCGATGCCCATCCTGATCATACCGTAGTGGTGTATGCCAACACCTCGGCTGCTGTGAAAGCCCGTGCCGACTGGGTGGTAACCTCAAGCTGTGCGGTTGAAATTGTCGAGCATCTCGATAGCCTGGGTGAAAAAATTATCTGGGCACCGGATCAGCATTTGGGGCGTTATATCCAGAAAAAAACGGGCGCAGATATGCTACTCTGGGATGGTGCCTGTATCGTGCATGAAGAATTCCGTGCCCGCGGGATTGCACAAATGAAAGCGCTTTATCCGGATGCAGCGGTGCTGGTGCATCCAGAATCACCAGAATCGGTGGTGGATATTGCTGATGCAGTCGGCAGTACCTCACAACTAATCAAGGCTGCCCAGACTTTGCCACATGAGCGTTTAATTGTGGCGACCGACCGCGGGATTTTCTACAAAATGCAGCAGGCGGTACCGAACAAGATTCTGGTAGAAGCGCCGACCGCCGGTGAAGGCGCGACCTGTCGCTCATGCGCGCATTGCCCGTGGATGGCCATGAACGAACTGGATGGCATTTTGCAGGTTTTACAGCAGGGTGATCAGGAAATTTTTGTTGATCCTACGCTGGCAGAACGCGCCAAATTACCGCTCGATCGCATGTTAAACTTCAGTGCGCAGCTAAAACGCTAAAAATTGATTGAAAAATGTCTAAAATGCTTGATAAATAAGCGGTTGAAGAGATTTTTCATATTTTTTTAAAGATAGGTGTTGACGTCCACGGGCGTCGCGCCTAGAATGCACACCGTACCGCACGATGTGCGATACACGAAAAGCTGAGATGAAACGGAGCATAGCACAGCCTGGTAGTGCACCTGGTTTGGGACCAGGGGGTCGTAGGTTCGAATCCTACTGCTCCGACCAATTTCTCAAGGCAACGATGTGTTTTTGGTATCATCGGTTAAGCGCTTGTAGCTCAGTTGGATAGAGCATCCGCCTTCTAAGCGGATGGTCACAGGTTCGAATCCTGTCAGGCGCGCCATTTTGGTGGCTTGGTATTGTAGAACTAATTGATGGTGGATGTAGCTCAGTTGGTAGAGCCCTGGATTGTGATTCCAGTTGTCGCGGGTTCGAATCCCGTCATTCACCCCAACTTTTAAAGTTGAACATCGGAGCATAGCACAGCCTGGTAGTGCACCTGGTTTGGGACCAGGGGGTCGTAGGTTCGAATCCTACTGCTCCGACCAATTTCTCTAAAGATAAAAGATACCGCGTTAAGCGGTTTTTTTATGCCTGAAATTTGAGTCTGCGGATCAAATCTCCCCATAAAAAAAGCTTCTGCAAGAGGCTAGTTCTACAAAGTGGCAAAATACTTAAGGCACAATCACCACATTTACACGCTGGTTCATCGCCCGATTTTCAGGAGAGGTATTGGGCACCAGTGGTTGTTCTGCACCGCGAGGAATTACCTGTAAATGGTTTGGTCGAAAGCCTTGTTGCATAAAAATCTGTGCGACATTTTCAGCGCGTTCTCCGGACAGCTTCAGGTTATAGGTCAGGTCGCCGACATTGTCGCTATGTCCAATAATTTTGACTTTATCTAGTTTATATTTCAGCAACTTGCTCGAGAGTTGCTGTAAGGCTTGCTGGTTATGCGCCTGGATCTCGGCCTGATCAAAACCGAACAGCAGTTTTTCTGGTAGGCCTAAGCTCCAGCCCTCGCTGGTCAGGCTAAAACCTTCCTGCTTGAGCATGCGGGCCTGTTTGTAATTGAGCTGCCCCAGACTCATGCTTGCACTGAGGGTAGTCAGTGCAAGCAGCAGACAAGCAGTTTTAAAAATATGTTTTAACATGAATAAACTAACCTTTGGCCATGCGCCCGTGCTCTGCAAAAATGTACCAGTGTTGTGCGAGCTGCTTGGCCTTATACATGGCCATATCTGCATTATTGATCAGCATTTCAGGAGATGATGCTGACTGCGCGAGTGCGATGCCAATACTAAAACTGAAATAAATAGGATGATGATTAAAAATTAAAGGCTGGCGACAGCAGTGGAGTAAATTTTCACTTATTCTAATTAAATCATGATGATCTTCAATATTTTTTACAATAATTGCGAACTCATCACCACCGAGGCGGGACACAAAATCATGCTGGTTTAACGCTTGGCGCAAGCGTTTGGCCATTTCCAGCAGCACGGCATCACCGGCGGCATGGCCGTGGCGATCATTAATTTCTTTAAAGTTATCGTTATCAATAAACAGCAGGGCAATGCTGTCCTGCGCACCTTGGGCAAAACTCTGTGCCAGCATTTGATGGAAATATTCACGGTTAGGGAGTTGGGTCAATCCATCATGACGGGCCTGATGAGACAATTGATAATTTTCATGTTGTAGCGCCCGGGTTGAGGCTTCAATTTTGTCCAGCAGTTCATTTACCACGCGATTAATTTCCTGAAATTCGGAAATTTCAGACGAGGGGAGGCGTAGCTGATAATTTTTATTGGTGCTGATGGTCTGGGTGGTCTGTACCAGTGGATTGACCGCTTTCATCAAATGTCGGTAAACCGCATTTGCCGACCAGAACAGTAAGGCCAGCAGCAAAATAAAGCTAATGGTCAGCGCCAGTAGAATGGTATAGAAAAAACTGACATGGGTAGAGGCATTGCCATAGACCACCAGTTGTCCAAAATTTTGCTGCTGATGCTGAATCTGAACTGTCACCGGCTCACGAAAATACAGCCAGTCCAGTAAATACTGAATAAACGGTAACGCATTTTGATGATGATGAATGGTCGGCAGGACCTCACCATTGGTTGCGATGACTTGAATCGAATGAATCGGATATTGCTCGGCATATTCAGTCAGAATCTTCTGAATTGTATAGGTGTCATGAAAGACCACAGCGGGCTGAATCCGCTCTGCCAGAGAACCGGATAAAATACTCAAACTCTGTTTGGCATAACTTCCAGGGTGTAATTAGACACCACACAAAAAATACCTAGGCATAAACCAAAGGTCAGAATAAAAATCACCAGCTGGTACGAACGGAAAATAGGTCGTAGCGATACTGCTTTGGGCTTATTCATGCTTTAGGCCCCCGTTTTTACCCAGTAATAATACCCGGGGGTCAATATGTACCTGCGATTGCGTCAGACTTTGCATATTCACCCTAAATGAATACTGCTGATTTTTCTTCTGGTAAAGGCAAAAGACGCTGCCCAGCTCACAGGCTGAATTGGTGGTGCTAATGCTTAAGGCGGGATAACGCACTGTACTGTTCAGAATATTCTGTTCTTCACGTGGGCTTAGGTTGGAAAAGACAATGGCCTGACAACTGGTCTGTTTTAAATCGTCTAATTGTAGTGGGCTGATTTTATAAACATGCTGTGTGCTACGCTGGCTTCTAAATTGTTGTGCTAGCGCTGGATTATTCACAATACAAATATTCGGCGTGTTTTGCTCCCATTTGGCATAACTTAAAATGGCATACACCATTTGCGGTGCACCAGTGGTTGGGCTATTGGCATGGGCAGGGTGCAAAAATAAACACAGCAAAAAACACAGTGTTTTGTGTAAGGGGAGAGAAGGCATTTTTATAAAAAATTAAAAATAAAATTATGGCCGCAGTCTAACTAAAATAAAAATGAAAGAAAAGGATAAAAAATAAACTGAAAAACCTGAAATTGGTCATAAAAAATACAGTTAAGATATATTTTCCAAAATAATTAAAAATAGGGGTTGCGTCAGGTTTTATTTGCTCTATAATGCACATCCATCGGCGGTGATGTTGATAAAAACTTGTTGATAAACAAGGATTTAGCTAAAATGGTTGGGTTCTGGTTTAGGTGGTAAGTTTAGAAATAAAATCAACATTGCATGTTGACTTTCTAAAAATAGAGAGTAATATAGCCGACCTAGCTTGATGCTGACGAAGCATCGAGAAGATCATTAAGAGATTATGAAGAACAACTTGTGTGGATTTTTACTGGTTGATTGATCGAAATTATTTTCATTGATTGATTGGTTTAAATTACTCGAAGTTTATTTGAGCGAAATTTAAGTCAGAAAATTGATGAGCCAAGTTTAAGAGTTTTACTTATAAAACTCGAAATGATTTTAACTGAAGAGTTTGATCATGGCTCAGATTGAACGCTGGCGGCAGGCTTAACACATGCAAGTCGAGCGG
>NZ_KI530756.1:0-355000 GCF_000488255.1 Acinetobacter indicus CIP 110367
AATGAAAATATATTCGATTAATCAACCAGTAAAAATCCACACAAGTTGTTCTTCATAATCTCTTAATGATCTTCTCGATGCTTCGTCAGCATCAAGCTAGGTCGGCTATATTACTCTCTATTTTTAGAAAGTCAACATGCAATGTTGATTTTATTTCTAAACTTACCACCTAAACCAGAACTCAACCATTTTAGCTAAATCATTGTTTATCAACAAGTTTTTATCAACATCACCGCCGATGGATGTGCATTATAGAGCAAATAAAACCTGACGCAACCCCTATTTTTAATTATTTTGGGAAATACGACACAACTGTTTATTTATTCAACAAAAATACACTTATTTTTCTTTTTTCACTAAAAATGGGACCGGATTGGCCAAATGATCACCTAATTTTTCTGCCTGATTCTTTTCCTGCCATTTTAAGGCGCGACAATCAATATATTCACAATAGCCGCCTTCGCCCTGTTCTTCGACATCATTTATTTTGACCTGATAATGAAAACTGCCGACATAACCTGCAGCCAAGCCAAATTTAAAATCCCCGCGGCTTTGTGCCTGAATATGGATACGCGTGCCATCTGCACCGCTGTAACACCATTCAAATTCACGCGGCAGATACATGCTTTGCCGGTTTGGAGTCATCACCGCCGGATAAACCCGGTGCACTTTAAAATATACGCCTTCATCAAACAGCTGGCTTTGGCCACCGCTCAGGTCACGCAAATACATCCGCGACTGCAAAATCCGGTTAAAGCGGTCCCGCACTTGGGCCAGTAATAACTGCCGTTGTTGCTGCAGATTAATCACCTGATAGGTAAAAAAGGCTAAAGGTAGATAAGGAAAATTAATGGCTCGCGCATATTCAAAGCTGCCGAGTTGCTGGATCTGATAATGTTGCTGTTTATATTGAAGCTGTCCACTGCATTCACACAGCAAAGACCAGTGATCGGCCAGCCCCATGCGTAGCTTGGCAAAATAGGAAATCACCGGGGTAGTACAAATCCTCAGATCAAAACTGAGTTCAGAATCCAGACGTTGGACCCGAAACTCCGGAAAATGTCCTTCAAGCTGTTCCCGGCCACCAAACTGAAACAGTGCCGGCTTGAAATAACATTCTTTTTCCACTGAATAACTGCTGAGCTGCCCCACCATATGTGGACTGGAACTGACCAGTACCGTAGCAGTATCCAGCGGATGGGTTTGAATCGCGCTGTCATTACGCAGCATCGGGGCATTTGGCTGCCCAATCAGGCTCAGGAAATTAAGATAATGTAAGGGCGCGGGCAAATTGGGAATCATCAGCCCTTGATGAATGATTTTATATTTCTGGTTCGGGGCGTGAAAAGGCAGCTGCTCAAGCTTGAGTTGATGTGGAGCTTGATTCAGTTGTTTGGATCGATCGAGAAAATCTTGAAACATCTGCATAGCAAGCTCCTGGGTGTCATCTTGTTATGATTCGGCGGTTTTTCTCGCCATATAAGTGGTCACAAAACCTGATAATGCATAGATGATAGAAATCACCAGAATACCGACCGGAATATTATAGGTCATGGCCGCCAGTACAAAAACTGCTATCGGCAGCACAATAAACGGCACCCGCTTACGGTCCAATGTCTTAAAGGAATAATATTTAATATTGGAAATCATCAGCAAGCCAACCACCACAATAATCACGGCGTTGATGATCTGAATACCAAAGTCCTGAATATTATAAATTTCAGGAAAATCGCGGCCGACCCAGACCAGCGACACCAGCATTAAAGCCGCCAATGGACTGGCTACACCAATAAAATAACGCTTATCAACCACGCCAATCTGCACGTTAAAACGCGCCAGACGGAAAGCCGCACAGGCGGTATAGACAAAACAGCAGGCCAAGCCAATCCGGCCCAGATCATTCAGGCTCCAGCTATACATTAAAATTGCCGGGGCCACACCAAAGGCCAGCATATCGGACAAGGAGTCAAACTGCTCACCAAACGGACTTTGCGCACCAATGGCACGCGCAACACGACCATCTAAACCATCAAATAAGGCCGCCAGGAAAATGGCATAAATGGCCTGGCTATATTCGCCATTCATGCTGGCAATAATTGAATAAAAGCCCGACAGTAAAGCCGCGGTGGTAATGAGATTAGGCCACAGGTAGATGCCACGGCGTTTGACCTTTTGCCCCTCGCGGGTACGTTCCTCTTCCACCACTTCAAATGTGATTCCATCGTAATCATGTTCACGCGTCACGGAATCACCCTCGGGCTTCGGTGTGTTTATCATTATTTTATGTCCTAACTCTAACCTAATCTCTGTTGTGGCTGCTTGGCTTATTCGCCAACCAGCCAGCGTACTGCGGCATGTCCACCATTGTCCTGCATGCGTAAATGCGGGAATAACCATTGTAAGGCTTCATCTGCATCTTCAGAGAATTTCCAAGGTGGATTGATCACCAGTAAACCACAGCCATTCAAGCCAACCGGGGTATCATCTGGCCAGACACAGATTTCGCAAACCAGCTGACGGCGAATGCCCGATTTGTACATTTTCTTTTCAAAACGTTCAATCATGGCGCGGTCTTTAATTGGATACCACACCGCAAACACGCCTGTTGGCCATTTTTTATAGGCCGCGACCAGCAGTTCTACCAGCTGCGGGAAGTCTTTACGTTCCAGCTCATAAGGCGGGTCAATCATGACCAGACCGCGTTTTTCTTTCGGTGGAATCACCCCAAGCAGACCTTCGTAAACATCACGTTCATGCAAGCCAGCACGACGGTCACGGATATTGCTGCGCAATTGCTGAAAAACATCACGCTGCATTTCAAACACCGTGGCTTTATCCATCTCACGCATGCCTTGTAAGGCAAACCATGGTGAACCCGGATAAGCACCCTTGCCATCCGTCTCGCGCATCTGCTCGACCAGATTCAGATACTGCTTCACGCCTTCCGGTGCATTGCGGATAATCGAGTCATCCAGTTTGACCAGACGGTGAATACCATTTAAGAACTCACCCGACTTCTGTGCAGGTGCTAAAGATAAGTCGTATTTGCCTGCACCGCCATGTGTATCAATATAGCGATAAGGTTTATCTTTGGCATTTAAACGTGTCAGTAACTGAAGCAAAAGCACATGCTTCATGACATCGGCAAAGTTGCCTGCATGGAAATGGTGACGGTAATTCATGTTTCTTTAATTCCTGAAATCAACCGGTATTTTAGCATGAAAAAAAGTTTCATTCAGAGGCTTATCTTGCTCTAAAATAGTTCCCCCGCTTTTTTTATCCTTGTTCGAGTTTTGCCTATGCAAACACATTCTCTACCACCATCCTGGAATCTGGCACAGATATTTAATGATCTGGATCAATCCGGTTATGCCCTGATTGATGATGCCTATCCACAGGATTATGTACAAGCTTTGGTAGCAGAATGTACCGCACATTTGAATGAGTTTCGTAACGCAGCCATTCAAAACGGTGTGGTCAGCCAGATTCGCAGTGATCATATCTTATGGCTGGATTCAAGCCTGCCGGTTGCCGAGCAGCATACCCAAACCTTAATGGCGCTGGCCGAGCAATTAAATCGTGCCTTTTTTCTGGGCATTAAGGAAGTCGAAGCCCATTTTGCCTGTTATAACGCCGGCGAATTTTATGCCCTGCACCGCGATAATCCGCAAGGTAAAAATGGCCGGATGATTTCCTGCGTCTTTTATCTGCATGAACAGTGGCAGGCCGATTGGGGCGGTGAATTACGCTTGCAGGACAAACAGGGCGAATGGCAGATCATTGCGCCACAGCCCAACCGGATGACCTTATTCCAAAGTGACTTGCTGCATGAAGTGCTGCTCTCCAAACAGCAGCGCCTTTCGATTACTGCCTGGCTGCGTAGTGATCCACAGTTGTGGTGATCCTTTAAATCCTGGCAAGTGGCCTCATATAAACCGTATTGTGAACTGAGGATTGTGCCGATGCGTGATACCACCCAACCGATTATTCAGCGTATCGGTGAAACTGACCAGCTCTATTTACAGGGCAACACCCCGGAACTGGCGCTGGAACGTGCTTCATTACGCCTAGAACTGGTGATGCTGAGTCAGGTCCGTCAGGAACAGACCTATTTCCTGCAAGAAGCGATTGTGCTGCTGGAGCAAGGCCGGGTTGAATTTGAGGAAATGCCGCTGTCCTTATATTTAAATCTGTCCTTAACCCTGGCCAAGGCCTATATGCTGTATTTTGAAATCAGCCAGGAAACCCGCTTTGCCTTAATTACCCAGCAGATTCTAAAACCGCTGACCAATTATAATCATGGCGATATTTACCTGTTCCTGGCCTATGCCAGCGCAGCGAAAAAAGAAAATGCACTGACTCAGCACTGGCTGACCAAATACCGTAAAACAGCCGAGTTTGATGCCGATGTACTACGTGAACATACCGCCTTTGAACACTGTCATGGTCAAAGCTGGTTTGTGCAGCTGATTCAGCCGCGTTTACACTAAAGCTCAGCACGAAAAAAATATTTAACAACAAAAATGCCTCATTGATTGAGGCATTTTTTATGGACTACAGAAACGCTTGAATCTTCAGGCAGGATTAAGCGGTTTGGGCTTTATAGGCATCCATATGTAATTGTTGATTCAATTCATCGACCCAGATCGCCCAGTCATCATCCTGGACCAGATGACTGATTAATAAAGCACGCTGGGATTTATTCCAGAACGGCGCATCATGCAAAGAAATATGGGAAGGCAGTTGATGGGTACGTACATAAAGTTCAATGGCCGCCGGACTATTGGCTAAACCAAGTTGAGAAAATAATAGAGCTAAGGATGGTGTGTTGTGATTGAGCATCTCGCCCTCCTTATATATCAGATAAATTGTAGTTATTTATCCATCTAACTTATAAGATAAAGCAAAAAAAACCTAGTCTTTGCGACCAGGTTTGTTGTTTCAATTTGTGATTAAAGTTCGCAAGAGCCGGAAAGCTTATGTTCGGTATGTAATTGCTCGTTTAAGACATCAATCACGATGGCCCATTCATCATCACTTTTCCAGTGACTGATAATGAAATCGTGCTGGGCCTTGCTCCAGAATGCGGCTTTATGTAGGGGAATATCGGAAGTTAATTGATGGCTTTCAATAAATTGATCAATGGCTTCTGAACTGGACTCTAGACCCAGCTGCTCAAATAACAGTTCTAATGTGGGTTGCTGATCAAACATGGCGCCCTCCTCAGCATTTTTTTACTGTATTGTAGCTTTACGTTATAAGAATTCTGCACAAAAGCACAGCCTTGTGACTGCGCTTGTTGTATTTTTTTGTACCAAAGCATGTAAGGCGGATGAGCCTGATTGAACTGGCTCCGGCTTATTGCGCCAGCTTGTCGCTTTCAACGTGTAGTAACTGGTTTAATTTGTCGATAATCACAATCCACTCATCATCCTGATGCCAGTGTTCGCGTAAAAAGGCGCTTTGTCCCTCACTCCAGAATCCGGCATCGGGCAAGGTCACTTCTGCCGGCAATTGATGGGCACGCACAAATTGCTCAATAGATGCTTCGTCTGCGGCTAAACCCAGTTGTTCAAATAATAATTCTAAGGTCGGCTGTTGTTCGAGTACCATGGAATGACTCCGTATTTTTCTAGGCGAAGTCCATAAACTAGCAAATCCGGAACAGCATTAGGGCTACAGGCCGATGTATTCTTGTTATGTTTTGTGAGGTTTGTCATGGCGCTGATCAATACAACAATCCATACAGCTGCATAAAAAAAGCACCCCAAATGGAGTGCTTTTTCTAACTTAGTTCAACACTAAATTATTTCACCATGTCAGCAATTGCTGCACGTTCTTCTTCAAGCTCGTTTAGCGTGAAGTTGATACGCTCACGGCTGAATTCGTCGATTTCAAGACCTTGAACGATCTTGTATTCGCCATTTTCGCAAGTTACAGGGAAACCGAACATTACGCCTTCAGGGATACCGTAAGAACCATCAGAAGGAATACCCATAGTTACCCATTCGCCGTTTGTGCCAAGCGCCCAATCGCGCATATGGTCGATTGCAGCATTTGCAGCAGAAGCAGCAGAAGACAGACCACGCGCTTCGATGATTGCAGCACCACGTTTACCAACAGTTGGAAGGAATACGTCTTTGTTCCATTCAGCATCGTTGATTTTGTCTTTCAAGCTTTCGCCGTTTACGTTCGCAAAACGGTAGTCAGCATACATTGTTGGAGAGTGGTTACCCCAAACTGTCATGTTTTTGATGTCAGAAACTGCAACACCAGCTTTTTGAGCAAGTTGAGTCAACGCACGGTTGTGGTCAAGACGTAACATTGCTGTGAAGTTCTTCGCTGGAAGATCTGGAGCAGATTTCATTGCGATGTAAGCATTCGTGTTCGCAGGGTTACCTACAACAAGAACTTTAACGTCACGGCTCGCAACTTCGTTCAGCGCTTGACCTTGACCGATGAAGATTTCACCGTTGACTTTAAGAAGGTCAGCACGTTCCATACCTGGACCACGTGGACGTGAACCAACTAAAAGTGCATAGTCAGCATCTTTGAATGCAACTTTAGGATCATCAGTACCGATCATGCCAGCCAATAATGGGAAAGCACAGTCGTCAAGTTCCATCATTACGCCTTTCAGCGCTTGTTGAGCTTTCTCAACAGGAATTTCTAATAATTGAAGAATAACTGGTTGGTCTTTACCCAACATTTCACCGCTAGCGATACGGAATAATAGGCTGTAACCAATTTGACCAGCAGCGCCAGTAACGGCAACGCGAACAGGTTGCTTCATGTAATTATCTCCAGTTGAGAGGATAGTTAATGCGATTAAATAGCTGTTCTATCTAATCTTAATAATCATAAACGGCAAAGATTGTACTCCAATCCTTTGTCAGATGCATGTAAAAGGCTATGGATTTCAACAAAAGTCTGATAGGAAATATAAATAAAATGCCGAAAAACGTCGGGTTTTAGTATGAACCTTTAATAATAAAGGCCGATGGACACTGGGTTTCCACGCTACTGCTGCACTGTTTATAGCGCCCATTCGGGCTATAGCAGATTTTCAATTCAGTTAAATAACTTTTGGCCTGATGCGAAGTGCACTGAAAGTGAATGCTCTTGGAATGCATGCCCGGATTCAGGCGAATAAACAGCCGGTTCAGTTCATTCTGCTGCACCACGGTAGTTTCCTGACCGGTCAGCACCGCCGGGACTTTCAGCCGGTCGGCATAGTTAATGATGGTACGGAAATACTGGCTGGCATTCATCGGTACGCAGCCACCAATACCCTGCCACAATTGCACCCGGGCATGTTCATCGGGCATGACCCGTGCCACCACTTTGGCCTGAATGGGAGACAGTTTGGCTGAAGAGCTGGTTTCGCAGTCACGACGGGAGGTTTCCGGATACAGCCCGGTAATATTCAGCGAGTAGCCTTGCAGGCATTTCCGCTGCTTGGCGCGGTTGCTGTCAAACATGCACGCGGCGGGTGTCATTTGTACATCCATGACATAGCCCTGCACCGTGGCAGCACATGCAGCACTACTGAGCAATACCCCCGCCCCACCCGAAATCAGAATGAGGATTCCCGCTGGCTGCCCCCCGGCTGTCAATTTCTTCATTCTCAAACTTAGCACCTTCTCGTGTCGTTTTGAGTCCCATCCTCCTGCATCCATGCAGGAGACACCCCATCTTGTTTACTGCGTATTGCGCATTGGAATCTGCTGCATACGTTTACTGATTGATTGCGCGCCCTGACCCAGCAATAATCCATAGTGCGTGGCATTGGTCATGACGTGTTTAACGTAATCGCGTGTTTCCAGCAACGGAATAGATTCGGTATATTGATCCGCTGCCATGTTTTGAAATTCAGGCTGCCAGCGACGGGCACGGTTTGGCCCGGCATTATAGCCCGCAGTTGCTAAAACCGAGTTATTACTAAGCTGACCCTGGATGGTCGACAGATAAAACGTGCCATAACGAATATTGGTATTCATATCGGTGAGTGCCGCCGGATTATAGGTTTCCCCCATTTGGCGGGCAATTAAACGCGCGGTATCCGGCATAATCTGCATTAAACCACCCGCCCCGACATGCGAACGCGCCGTAGTCACAAAACGGCTTTCCTGACGCATCAGGCCATAGGCCCAAGCCGGATCAATCCCGGCGTTCTGGCTGTGGCTGACCACATAATTCTTGTGCGGCATAGCATAACGGTACTGATAGTTATGCTGCTTGGTGGTGCGGTCTGCCGCATAAATGGCCCGGTCATACCAGCCCATATCGGTGGCGCGTTTGGCTGCAGCTAATAACAGACCATCATCATGTTTTAAATAGGCCTGACGCACAGCCCAGTTCCATTCACGGTTAATATAACTGGCCGGTGCATTAATCTGGCGCAAGGCAAAGGCGCGTCTAAAGTGAATATCCTGATTTAAACGCTGCATATCCTGCGAACTTGGCTCACGGCTCACAGGAATCGAAGAATAGCTGTATCCGAGCTGATCTTTGGCCAGCAAATTGTGGTAATCATCACCCTGAGCCAAACGTTTATAAATCGCGTCAGCACTGCGTTTTGAAGTGGCATCGCCACGCTGCTCAGAGGCACGCGCCAGCCAGTACTGCCAGCGGTCTTCCTGCTTTTGCGACACGCTCATGGCATCAATCGCGCGAATTACACTTTCCCAAGCACCAAAACGAATCGCCTGACGGGCATAAATTTCCGCTTCTTCCGGGCTAAATGGCAGTCCATAGCTGGCATCCAGCGCATTCAGTACTTCACGGTTAAAATTGTTCTTCATGACGGTGGTGCCGCCAATATAGCCCACAGCACGATACAAGGCGCGCTGCACCGACTGCGGGGTACCTTCTGCAGCACGTTTCACCGCAGATAGAGCCGAGTTCAGGTCGGTATCGGCCAGGCGGCCCAAGGCATAAATCAGATAAGCCTGATCTTCAGCACTGGCTTTTGGTGCAGACCATAAATAGTTAAGCGGGTTGGCCTGAATGCTGTTCAGCTGCGACAGACTCAGGTTTAAACCTAGTCCCTGTGCAGTGGCAAGCGCCTGTCCGGATTGGCCGGCACGCAGCTGCACCCACAAACGCTGCTGTTTATCTTCCTGGGTCATCAGTGGGCTGGATAACATCATCCGGCCCAGACCGGTACAGGATTCCGGCTGCGAATTGGTGGTTAGCCAGACATCTTTAAATTCGGCAAAAACCAGCGGATCACCCGACTGGGCACGCACCTGCGCCACGGCACAGCTTTCGGCACGGTCGGCATTGGTCACATACGGCAGCACTGATACAGCATTGCTAAAATCGGCCTGTTTGACTTTTTCTTCGACATAGTCAGCGGCCAGTTTTTCTGCCATGGCCGACTGTGGATAACGCTGGGCAAACTGCACAATCGAGGCGGGTGACTGAGTGGCCAGATTGGTATTTAAAATCCAGTATTCCGGATAATAGCCGAGCACATCATTTTGCATGGCACTTTGATATTGCTGCAATAAAGAGAGGTTACTGGCATTGGCTGCCCGCAGCGCATCATTAAACTGCTCTTCGGCTGCGTACAAGGTTGGGAAAATGCTCAGTGATGCCAAACCTAACACAAGCTTTTTGCAAAAAATTCTTTTCTTTTCAGTCCATGTGCGCATGTGCCTATTTTCAGTCATTACTTCGCCTCTCCTCTCTTACCGCAATATACTAAAACAGTTTCATTATTCTCAAACACCTCAATTGTTGTGTTATGTAACCTCATGATTAAACAATATTAATTTTCGAACAATTTTAATTGATAAATCAATCTTCTGCTTCCCTCATTTAGGGCTATAAGTTTATACCCAGTTCCTGTTAAAATACGCGTTTTTCTATCACCTCTGCCGTTCAAACATTTCAGAACGGACGATCTCGATTTTATCCTTCAGGAGCCTACATGACGGTTCAAACCTTCATTCCAAATGGTGCCAAAGCTGCCTCAGAAAACACTGTTACCCAGCCACAGCACACCCCAGCCGACGGTTCAGTGAAAAAGCTGTACATCGAAACGCAAGGGTGTCAGATGAATGAGTATGACAGTCATCGTATGGCAGACCTTTTAGGCGATTCTCACGGCTATGTGCTGACCAGCAATCCGGCCGATGCCGATATCCTGCTGATGAACACCTGTTCCATCCGCGAAAAGGCACAGGAAAAAGTGTTCTCGGAACTGGGCCGCTGGCGCAAACTGAAAGAAAAAAATCCGGATCTGGTGATTGGCGTGGGTGGCTGTGTTGCTTCTCAGGAAGGTGACAATATTCAAAAACGTGCGCCGTATGTCGACATGGTGTTTGGCCCACAAACCTTGCACCGTTTGCCACAAATGCTGGATCAGCATAATGATCAGGTTGAAAAACCGAAAAAAGAAAAAATCAAGCTGGTGGATATTTCCTTCCCGGACATTGAAAAATTCGACTTCCTGCCAGAACCGCGCGTCGAAGGTTTTAAAGCCTTTGTGTCGATTATGGAAGGCTGTTCCAAATACTGTTCTTTCTGCGTGGTGCCCTATACCCGTGGTGAAGAAGTTTCACGTCCACTCGATGACGTACTGGCGGAAATTGCCGGTTTAGCAGAAAAAGGTGTGCGTGAGATTTCACTGCTCGGTCAGAACGTGAATGGTTACCGCGGTGAAACTTTTGACGGCAACATCTGTACCTTTGCTGACCTGTTGCGTTTGGTCGCCGAAATTCCGGGGATTGGCCGTTTACGTTATACCACTTCGCATCCGCTAGAATTTAATGATGACCTGATTCAATGCTACCGCGACTTGCCACAAATGGTGTCGCATTTGCACTTGCCGGTACAAAGTGGCTCCAATGATGTATTACAGGCCATGAAACGTAACCACACCATTGATGTTTACATCGAAAAAATTGCCAAGTTACGTAAAGTGCGTCCGGACATGCATTTGTCTTCTGACTTTATTATTGGCTTCCCGGGCGAAACCGACGAGAACTTTGAAGAAACCTATCAGTTTATTCAAGATATGGACTTCGACCATTCGTACAGTTTTGTCTATTCAAAACGTCCGGGCACGCCGGCGTCTGAACTGCCGGACAACACTCCGGAAGATGTCAAAAAAGAACGTCTGGCCAAAGTGCAGCAATGGATCAAACAGTCCAGTATTGACAAAACTGATGCCATGCTCGGTACCGTGCAACGTGTGTTAATTGAGAGCGTGTCGAACAAAGATCCGAATGTACTGGTCGGCACGGCGGACAATACACGTTTGGTAACATTTATTGGTGATCCGGCTTGGGTCGGACGCTTTGCGGAGATTGAGATTACCGAGATTAAAACTTTAAATTTAGTTTATGGTGAACTCTTGAATCTTGAACCAGACGTGGCGTAATGTAAGGGAACAATACGACTACTTCTGAATAAGGAATTCTCTTGACTGCAGCAATTCGACGTACAGTAAATTTTCCTGGCATTTCAATGGAACGTCTCAAAAGCATGCTCGGTGCTTATAACGGCCACTTGAAACAGATTGGACAGCGTCTAGATGTGCAAATTTCTCATCGAGGTGATGCCTTTTTTATTGATGGTGAAATAGATGCAGTTGAGAGAGCCGAGCTCTTGCTTCAGCGTTTATATGAAGAATCGGAAAATTCCAGCCAGATTAGTGCCGACACCTTACACATGATGATTCAGGGCAGCCAGACTGACCGTGAATTGCAGATTGATGAAGAGCAGGAACATACCGGTTTAGATGCGGTCTGGTTACAGACCCGCAAAGGCCGGATTAACCCGCGCGGTGCCAACCAGAAACGTTATGTGCAGCGTATTTTACAAAGCGATATTTCGTTCGGGATTGGCCCAGCAGGAACCGGTAAAACCTACCTGGCGGTAGCTGCAGCCGTCGATATGCTGGAGCGTAATGAAATCCAGCGGATTTTACTGGTTCGCCCTGCGGTTGAAGCCGGTGAAAAACTCGGTTTCCTGCCGGGTGATTTAACCCAGAAAATTGACCCGTATTTGCGCCCGCTGTATGACGCGTTATATGAAATGCTCGGCTTTGAAAAAGTCGCCAAGCTGATTGAACGTCAGGTGATTGAAGTCGCGCCGCTGGCCTATATGCGTGGTCGTACCCTGAACCATTCTTTTGTAATTCTGGATGAAGCGCAGAACACCACACCAGAACAGATGAAAATGTTCCTGACCCGTTTGGGCTTTGGCTCACGTGCCGTAATTACCGGTGACGTGACTCAGGTCGATTTACCGCGTGGTCAGCAGTCTGGTCTGGCGCATGCCCTGCGCGTGCTGGAGCACGTCAAGGAAATTCATATTACCCGTTTCCATTCACGTGATGTGGTGCGTCATCAACTGGTGCAGAAAATTGTTGAAGCCTACGAAGGCTGGGACAGTGAGCAACAACGTCTGAGTGCAGAAGCCCGTGCCGAACGCAAAGCCCGTCAGGAAGCGCTGATTGCAGAAAACGATGCCAAGGCCGATGCGCAGGACTAAACTGATCTAAGGATATATTTTGAAACTGAGTCTTTCTCTACAACAGGATGTTCAAGCCCCTGAACTGGTCTTGAAACTTGGCTATATCAAAAAAGTTGTAGAAACCACCTTGCGACATATTGGCACCCAAAGTGACTGTGAAATCGGGATCGCCTGTGTCGACAATGAAGAAAGCCATAAACTGAATCTGGAATATCGCCAGAAAGACAAACCGACCAACGTGCTGTCTTTCCCAAGTGAACTGCCCGATGAAATGGCCGAATTTCTTGATGCCTTCCCCATTGGGGATTTAGTGATCTGTATTCCGGTGGTGCTACGCGAAGCGAATGAGCAAGGCAAAGCACCGCTAACCCATTTCACCCATATGCTGGTGCATGGCACCTTGCATTTGATGGGTTATGACCATGAAACTTCAGATGAAGATGCTGAAGAAATGGAAGGCATTGAAATTGAAATTCTGGATAAGCTCGGTTTTGAAAACCCGTATCTAGAACGCGATTAAAGTTAAACAATGAAGAAGCGGGCTTAGGCTCGCTTTTTTTTATAGGGTTTATTTTATAATGAGATGAATAAAAATAGATAAGCCACAATCATGAAATACGTTGTTATTTTTAAAGCGAAAATTAAAAAACTTGATCCTCTGTATTTTGCCACAGCACAGCAGTTATGTCAGAAAGCCTTAAGCCAATTCCGCTGCATTCATTTTGAAACATTAACAGAAGGTTTATCTGAAATCGCCCTATCCTATTGGCATGATCTTTCAGATATACACGCTTGGCATTTAGATGCGGAACACCAAGTCGCACAACAACTCGGACATAACACTTGGTATGAAAATTTCAGTGTTGAAATTTGTGAAGTATTACGTCACTACAAACGCTAGCGCACCTCAAACTCCGCCTCAGCCGGGTCAAAACGCCAGGTCCGGATAATGCGTAGCTCGGAAATATCTTTCATCTTGGCATCAAAGGCACCAAAAGGAGCAGCTTTTCGTACTGAGGCTTTAGCAGCTTCATCCAGCATGGCATGTCCCGAGCTTTCAATTAAACGAATCGCGCGAATCCCGCCGTTGGCATTTAAAACCACCATTAAACGTACTTCACCGGCCAGCTGTTGCTGCTTGGCCGCTTCCGGATAATAACGATTACCATAAAATTCGACTTTCTGACGGAATTTTTCCAGATAACCGGCCGCGACATCCTGCTTGGCCTGAATTCCATCTACGGTTTTAATTTTCTGCTGACGGCTAAAATTTTGCTGACGCTGTAAATACTGCGCTTCTAGACTGGCCACCATCGCCGCTTTGGCCTGAAACTGGCTGTTTAATTCTTCCAGCGCTTTTTTACGCTGGTTTTCCGCCGCCTGCTTTTGCCAGCTTAAGGTGGTCATTAGCACTTTTTCTTCAAAGCTCAGTTCACGCTGCTGCTGCAAACGCTCAAGACTTTCCAGCTGCTGATCACCGGCACTCTGTTCAATCATTGGTGCGGGCATATCGCTGGACATGCGGTGCGCTTCCCGGAAGGTGCCAGAACCTTGCTGATCGGCCTGTGCTAAAAAGTCGGCGTCCTTAATTTCGGTGGCACTTGGCCTTAAGCTGACCGCAATTTCCTTGACCGCGGCATCGCTTTGCTGTGGCATGACAAATTGCACCGTTAACACAGCCAGATGCGAAAGTGCCGCCAGCGTCAGTACGGTGCCAAATAGTGGATCTTTCCACCACTGCTGCGTCAAAGGTGCAAAATGAAATTTCTTTAACATCACATTAATCCGACAAAATCGCGGATTCCCCAAATCGTATAAAACGAGATAAAATAAGACTGGTTTTTACTTTTGAAAAAAAGCGAGACACCCGTCAACATGTCGTGTCACGATAAATAAAATCTTGAAAATGGTGCAGTTTATTTTGCTAAACTGCAAGCTTCAATTGGCGTATTTTTAATACAATTCGACAAGATCTCTGCAAAGTTAATAAAGATTAACCCATTGGAATGCCCTGTATGTCCCCTCTTATCTCTCTCATTTCAAAACGTTTACGTCAGATGTATCAGAAGGCTGAAGGATTTATTGAAGATGAGCGCGAATTTCCAATGTCTCAGGTTTTTCTGAATGCGACCTTTCAGCGCTTTGTCACCGACAATGTCAAAATGCTGAAAGACTTACATGCCGATTTACATGACGACTGGCTGCGTCTGTATGCGACCCTGGACTACAACGGGCTGTATATTACTTTGTCGGTAGATTTGAAACTGGTGCAGATGGAACTGAATAAAAATGTCCAGCTGATTGTATTTGAACAGATTAGTGATACCCAGGTGATTGAAGCCAAATATCCAAGCATCCTGCATAAGCTGGGTGTGCGGTTTGCGCTGTTCTTCTATCAGAAAGTGCTGAACAAAGATCCACTGGGCATGATTCTGCAAAAACTGAATGTGATTAAAGTTAAAGATGATCTATTACATTTAGACCTGAACCGCTGGCTGGGCAAGAACCGCTCGATCATTGACACTCTGGGCAAAGTGCATGTCAATCATGCGGTGTTGCGTGAAGCCGAACTGGTGGTCATGGGCAATGTCAACCTAACCACCCTATTTCGAAAAATTGCTGAAGATCGCGATCGTGAAGAAGCCGAAGAAGCACAAACGGCCACAGAAGTGACGCCCATCAAACAGAAAAAGAGCTAAAAGCTCAAACAGAGAGATTGCAGATGCCGATCAGGATTGCTACACAAGCGTTACATAAAGTGCATATTTGCAAATTTTCTCTTCATCATTCAAGCGCATAATAGAACAAAGCACAATGTGCGCTTATTTACAGCAATAGGAAACAATTTACTTATGGCTAAACACGTATTGAAAACGATGGGCATGGCAGCGGGAGTTTCGACTGCACTGTTATTTGCAGGGTTCTCAAACCAGACTTTTGCCATGAGTCCATTCCAAGCCAGTTATCAGTTCAGCTATAACGGCAAAAACCTTGGCTCTGCGACCCGAACCTTAAGCAAATCCGGCAATCTGTGGAACTATGTTTTTGCCGCCAAAGCCGGCGGGATTGCTTCGGCCACGGAAACCAGCCGCTTCACCTTTGAAAATGGCAAAATTGGTTCTTCCAGCTTTAGCCGCAGCAGCAAAATCCTGATTCATAACAACACCATGAGTATTCACTTTAATCCGGCTGCGAAAAAAATTAATACCAAAAAAGACAAAGAGTCGCGTTCATTTGCCTGGAAAGCCGGTGTACTCGATGAACTAAATGCCGAATTGCAGATTCGTGAAGACTTAAAAAATGGTTCGCTCAAATCGACCTATTACCTGGCCGATGCCAAGGAGGTCGAAGCACGTAAATTTGTACGCCAAGGTAGTGAAAGCGTAAAAACCAATTATGGCACCTTTGACACCATTAAAGTGGCGATTAAGCATGACAAGCCGGGCCGTGAAACCATTTTCTGGTTAGCGCCAAAACTGGACTACTTACCGGTGAAAGTGACCCATCTGGACAAGAAGAACTCTTATGGCCTGCTGTTAACCGGCTATAAAGGCCCAACAAGTTAATCATTTTCTCGATTTTTGCTTGCATTTTTTCAGGTGCTTTTTAAAATACGCTTTTGCTTTAAAAAGCACCTGCTGTTGAGGATTCTCCCGTGCACGCACTAGAACAGAAAATCTTAGCTGAAGGTATCGTTCTGTCTGAAGAAGTTCTGAAAGTCGATTCTTTCCTAAACCATCAAATTGATCCGGTCATGATGCAGCAAATTGGTCAAGAATTTGCGCGTTTGTTTAAAGATGCCGGCATCACCAAAATTATTACCATTGAAGCGTCAGGTATTGCACCGGCAGTCATGGCAGGTTTAGAGCTGGGCGTTCCCGTGATTTTTGCACGTAAATATCAGTCTTTAACCCTAAAAGATGACCTGTATCGCTCTAAAGTGTTTTCATTCACTAAACAGGTCGAAAGCACCATCGCAATTTCAAACAAGCACATCAGCTCAAGCGACAAAGTACTGGTGATTGATGACTTCCTGGCCAATGGCCAGGCGGCTTTAGGTCTGGCTGATCTGATTCATCAGGCCCAAGCAGAAGTGGTCGGTATTGGTATTGTGATTGAAAAATCCTTCCAGCCAGGTCGTGACCTGCTCCTGGAAAAAGGCTACCGGGTTGAATCTCTGGCGCGTGTGAAGTCACTGGCCAATGGTACGGTTGAATTTGTTCGCGACTAAGATTTTGTCTGCAATTTATATCTAAAAGAGCACTCAGGTGCTCTTTTTTTTATGGCGATGTGATTTACAAAATTCTCTACCACGCTCCAGACCGAATGGCTTAGCATAAGCCTAACGGCAAATTCTGAGCGTTTTGACCAAGGTCAGCTAACGCCTTTTGTCCTAAGCTATTGGCTCTTTGGATTGACCCAGCATTTTTAGAAGGCACTCTACACTCATGACACAAGACAATCCGTTGATGGAACACAGTATCGTCTGTCCGAAATGTGGCTCAAATCAGGTTGAAAAGCGCAACCATGAACAAAACTTACAAAAAATTGGCGGAGTATTGCTCGGGTCGGCCGGAACAGCAGCCGGAACTGTCGGCGGGGCCGCCTCCGGTGCCTCTTTAGGCGCTGCCATAGGCACCGTGGCCGGACCGTTGGGGGTGATTATGGGCGGTACCATTGGTACCTTTGTGGGTGCAATTAGTGTTGGGATCACTGGCGGCTTTTTAGGGCATCGCTTTGGTAAAAAAGCAGGTGTAATTGTCGACCAAAATATCTTTCTTGATTTTCATTGTCTGAAATGCAAACACCGTTTTAAAGAACAAATCAAACCTAACCAATCTTAAACATACCAAACACAGATTTTCATATAAAAAAGTGCTGTATAAAACAGCACTTTTATCACATCTTTTTATTATTTTACTTGCACATTTTCGGCTGCAATTACTGGCTTTTGAGCTGCTAAATATTGAACTTCTGCAGGTTGTTTTTGGGCTTGTTGTTCTTGTGGGAAGTTCAGACTATGCACAATTTCAGTTGCAGCTACGCTCGACCACGAGCAGCCTAAACTCAATACAACTATACCGATTAACGTTAACTTATTCATTTCCACTTTTCCTCAATCTCTCATTATTACAGCAGTCCATTGTGCTTAATACATATACCTGCACGAAAAATGCTGTGTGAACCGTGACAGAAAACTCTGCTTTAAAAGTGGCTATTAAATGTGAAAAGTGAAAGACTGAATATCACTACAAATAGTGATTTTGCGTGAAAAGTAATTAGTTTTTTCGTGAATAAAAATATTCAAACCGCTGCAGCCAATGAAGCTCAAATACAATCAAGGTGTAAAACATTCTGTTCGTTTTACACCTGAGTTAATGATTCAGAAGATTACATTCCCTGTAACTTTTTCACCATTTCGCCTAAACGTTGCCCTTGTGCTGCACACAAGATTTTTTCATCCTGACTTAAACTCTGGTCATGACGCGGGCCACTGACATGCGACGCACCATAAGGCGTGCCGCCGGTTTTGGTATTGGATAAAGCCGGATGGGCATTGCTGAGTCCCATAATCATCATGCCATGATGAAATAACGGCGGTAGCATGGTCAGCAAAGTGCTTTCCTGGCCACCGTGCTGTGAACCGGAAGAAGTAAATACACAGGCCGGTTTATCGTGCAGGGCGCCGCTTAGCCACAGACTGGTGGTCTGATCCCAGAAGAATTTCATTTCCGAGGCCATATTGCCAAAACGGGTCGGCGAACCAAGCGCAAGACCAGCACAGTTGGCCAGGTCATCCAGGCTACAGTAAATATCACCTTCGGCCGGAATACTCGGCTCGGCAGTTTTGACCACCGCGGCAATATTCGGTACTGTACGTATTTTTACCGCTACACCTGCTGCCTCTACCCCGTTGGCAATCAGATGGGCCATTTCACGGGTGCTGCCATATTTGCTGTAATACAGAACTAAAACATAGGGTTGCATAATGTTATCTGTAGAGTAAAAAGAAAACTATACGGTATTTTGCTGTATTTTTGGTTAAGCTGGCACAGGAAAACACAGAAAGATCACTAAAAAAATCGAGACTTTAGCCGCATGATTGTTGAGTATTTAAAAAAGCTGCCCTTTTATGACCACCAGTGGTTTCAATTCGTGCTGTTTGTATTACGCCGTTTTGAAGCAGACCGCTGTCGTGAACAGGCCGGCTCGCTCACCTATACCACACTGTTTGCGGTGGTGCCAATGCTGACGGTTTTTCTGGTCATCATCTCCTCGATTAAAGCTTTAGAACCGGCGCGTCAGCAGTTACAGCAGCTGATTTACAGCAACTTTCTGCCCAAAACCACCATCGCCTTTGATAAGGCCCTGAATGCCTTTACCGATAAATCCAGCAATCTCACCATTATCGGGATTCTGTTCCTGTTCATTACCACTGTACTGATGCTGACCAGTATCGAAACTGCCTTTAACCGGATTTGGCGGGTAAAAGAAACCCGAGGCGGGATTATGGGCTTTATGCGCTACTGGACCATTATTTCGCTGGGGCCGATTTTACTTGGCAGCGCCTTTGTGCTGTCATCTACCGTTGCCTCGATGAATGTACTGAGCAATAACTTTGCCGGTTATGAGGTCAACGGTGCTTTTATTCTGTGGATCATTTCCTTTTCCCTGACCATTGTCGGCTTTTTTATTCTGTACTGGACCATTCCCAACCGCAATGTGCCGATTAAAGCCGCGCTGATTGCCGGCGTCTTTAGTGCGGTGGTGTTTGAGGCATTAAAAAACCTGTTCGGCTTTATCATGTCGAATTTCACCAGTTATGAAATTGTCTATGGCGCCTTTGCTGCCGTGCCAATTTTCCTGCTGTGGATTTTTCTGTCGTGGAATATTATTTTGCTGGGCGTAGAAATTAGCTTTGCTCTCACCGCTTTTAATTCCGGCAAAGACCAGAAACGCCATCCGATGATTATGCTGCTGGACCTGCTGGAGCTGTTTTATCAAAAGCAGAAAAAAGGCGAAAGCGTGACCGAGCAGGAAGCACTGGAAGTATTGGGCCGCGATGAAATTGGCCGCTTACCAAATTATATCTGGATGCTGGAGCAGCAAAACCTGATTAAACGCACCGATAACGATGAACTGGTGCTGGTACGGAATTTATCGCAGGTCAATTTCTGGAGTTTTTATACCCAGCTGCCTTATCCGCTGCCGCAGCGCAAAGATGTCGGCAATATTCATCCGGATGATGAATGGATGCAGAAACTCGGACCGGCACTGATTGAAGCTGATGACTATCTGACAGCCAAGCTGTCGATTCCACTCTCGAAAATTTTTGAAGAAAAATAGAGGTAGCACCTGCTGATCTTTAAGGCAGGGAAATAAGCGCCAGCTAAGCGGAAATTTCGCTGGTGCTTTTCCAGCAGATCAGCGCACCCAGACTGACCAGATTACAGCCGAGCCAGAACACCCAGCCGGGCTGTAACTGCAACAGCCACATCGAGATCAATGAAGACAGCACCGGAATAAAATAGGTGGCCAGAATTAGCAGCTGAATACGGCCAAACTGAATACTCTGGTTCCAGTTATGATAGGCCATCCCAATCAGGGCACCGGCCAGCACAATCCATCCCCATAGCGAAAGGCTTGGCCATTGCCATGGCTCATCCAGTCCTACATGCAGCGCCCACAGCAAAGCCGCAGTCACCACAAAAAACAGTGACACTGCATTGCTGCCTTGGGCATAGGCTCGGGTCAGCGCCCCGTAGCAGGGCCATAACAAGGCCGCTAAAAATGCCAGACTATAAGCCAACGGATTTTCCGTCAGTACGCTCCAGAGCTGGGCCAAGTTCCAGATCTCCGGATTGACCACCAGCATCAAGCCCAGTACGGCCAGCAAAAAGCCTGGAATTACCGCCCAGTGATAACGCAGCTGTTTGGCCAGAATCGCCAGCACAATACTCAGCGGCGGCCACAGATAATTGATCATGGCAATCATCAGCACCTGTTCGCGCTGTGTCGATAAAGCAATCGACAGCAGGAACAGAATTTCATAGCTGACAAATAATGCCCCACTCCCCCAGAGATAGATTTTCGGCATCTGGCTAAGTTTGGGCCAACCTTGGTGCAGCAGAATCACCAGCGCACTGACACTATAAATAAGCGCAAGTGCCAGCACCGGACTGAGCTGCTCACTAATCAGCTTGACCACACCTACTAGGCTGGCCCAGATCAGCAGTGAGCTCAAGCCCAGTGCAGTAAAGCGTTGTGATTGGCTCAGCATCAGGCCACGCGCCGCTTGAACCAGCCCTGTGCGCTGACCATGACCACGCCCAGCATCACCATAATAGCCCCCATAATAAAGCTGTGTTCCAGTTGCTCACCCAGCAGCCACACGCCGAACAGCACCCCAAATAATGGGGTTAAAAAAGAAAATACCCCCAAGCGTGAGGCCAGATAGTTTTTCAGTAACCAGAACCAGATTAAATAACTGGCAAAAGAAATCAGAATGGCATGAAACAACAGGCTGCCAATAGCGACCGGACTCCAGTGCACCACCGCCTGTCCGAACCAGTAGGCCAAAGGGAATAGCACGATAAAACCGCCCAGCAGCTGATAGAACAAGGTTTGGGTGGCTGGTGCTTCGGCCAGCGGGGTTAAGCGCACCGCTATGGTAGTGGCCGCCCATAAAATACCGGCACATAAAGCCAGAAAGTCGCCATAGAGCATGGAACTGGTTGCGGCACTGAGCTGACTGTCACGCCCCAAAAAAGTCACCACAATGCCCAGAAAAGCCAGCAGAATACCGCTCCATTGCAGCAGGGAAAGCCGTTCACTGGGCAGCTTCCAGTGCAGGCCTAAAGCTACAAAAATTGGCGCGGTATACAGCAGCACCACGGTATGGGAGGCCGAGGTAAAGCGGATGGCTTCAGCCAGCATAAAAAATTCGGCGGCAAATAGCAGCCCGACCAGCAAGCCCGGATACAAATACGTCGGTGTCCATAAATGCACACCTTGAGCCAGCCGAATTAACGGCCAGACCAGCAGCGCAGAAATCCCGGAACGCAGCGCCATTTGCATTAGCGGTGAAATATCAGGCGCGGCAATTTTTAGCACCACCTGCTGCAGTCCCCAGAAAATACACAGCACAAACATTATGCTGGCTGCTCTGGCATCCAGTGCCTGTCGTTGTTTCACCAAAATTCCTTGAAAATTCTCGTTTTTCCCTAGCCTACCTTAATTGAATTGGCAGGCATTTAAAATATGTGCTGCACGCTTTTCCTGCAATTTACACATAAACAGCTGCCATAAAAAAACGACCCGTGATGGGTCGTCCTGAGTCTGGCCTGTCACGTTTAGTTATCGCTGACAAAGGCAATATCACTGAGTCCGGCTTCACTCGCACGTGACATTACCTGGGCAACGGTATCATAACGGGCATCTTTGTCGGCACGTAATTGTACCGTTGGCTTACGTTCCTGCTCGCCTGCCGCATTTAAACGGTTTTCCAGCTCATCCAGACTGATGATCTGATCATCCCAGGCCACTTCACCCGAAGCATTAATGCTAACGGTAATCGCCTGTGGTGGTGGATCAATAATTTCTGCCGTGGTTTCTGGCAAGGTTAATGGTATTGATGGGTTGGCAACGGTCGCTGTCACCAGGAAGATGATCATCAAGACCAGCATAATGTCGATGAGCGGAATGAGGTTCATCTCATTCATGCCGCTATCGTTGTCTTCACCCAATTGAAATGCCATTAAGCTTGACCTCCCACTAAACCTTGCTGTGCAGTTTTCACTTCAGCCTGAGCGGTCGCAGAATCCTGCTGTAGCATGGTGTCAATTAACAGGTTGTGTGCATGATCTTGCAGCTCATGTGACAAGGTCCGGTTAAAACGGCTACAGATGTTATAGGCAATAACTGCTGGAATCGCGACAGCCAGACCAAAACCGGTCATGATCAGTGCTTCACCGACAGGCGTCGCCACTTGGGCAAGGCCAGCCTGACCGCTTTTACCCACCGCTACCAGCGCGTGGAAAATCCCCCATACGGTACCAAACAGACCGACAAACGGTGCCAGCGATGCAATAGTTCCGAGTACCGATACGCCTTTTTCTGCAGAGGCTTTTTCTGCCGAAATCTGGCGTAACAGCGCCTGCTCTGCCACGGCCTTGCGCTGTTCAAAACTTAAAGGCGCAAATTTGGCTTTCAGGCTGTTCAGTGCTTGAGCGAGTTGAGCATAGGCTTGCTGTTTAAGTTGGCGGGTGCCCATCAGACGCAGCACAAAAATTGTCCAGGTCGCAATCGACATTGCCAGTAACACGAAATACAGTGTTTTGCTGACTGCATCTGCATGTTGCCAATAAACTGAAAAGTTCATACTCGAACTCCTGATTAAAGTTAGCCGTTAGGATTCAATGTCAATTCAAAGGGTTGCTCGGCACGAATTGGATAAGCAACGCCATTTTCCTTGTACGGTTTGAATTTTGCACTACGCACAGCGCGTAAAATCTTTTCATCTAAAGCAGCAATGCCGCTTGAACGGGTGATCCGCGCACTGGTGATTGAGCCTTTTTCATTGGCTTCAATTAAGACCACCACGCTACGGGTTTCACCCTGTAAATCTCGGTTGGTATACGATGGTTTTGGTGAGCGGCTCCACTGCACGCCCGAACCCCCAATGGATACCGATTTGGTTGCTGGCACAGCCGGTGCAGGCGGCGCTACTGGCGCAGGCTGTACCACCGGTTGCGGTGCCGGTTTCACCACTTTGGTTTCAGAAACCGTGGTGGTAACCGTTGGGGTTGGCTGCGGCGTTGGCTCAACCGGTTTGACCACAGGTTTTGGCGCTTCGGCCTTTTTCACCTGCTGGACTTTTTCCACTTTTTTCGGTGGTGGTGGCAATGGTTTTTCAACCACTTTCACTTCTTTGACTTCTGGTGGCTTAGGCTGTGCCGGTTTTGGTTCTGCTTTTGGTTGTGGCGGTAAAGGTTTTGGTGGTTCCTGAATTTTGACAAAGCGGACTTTTAGCGGCTCCTTGTCAATCGGTTTCAGTTCCGGTGATTCCATCTGGCTAACCGCCCACAACACCCCGATATGGCCAATAACCACGGCCACCAGTGCAGACAGCACTTTCTTTTTCATGGGATGAGGAGATTGCATCATGGGAGTAGAAGATGGACTCATTAAACTCAGTTACCTTAAAGAGGTGATAGCCAGTTTCAGATTTGACCTATCAAGCTCATCGGTTAGCACAATTAAAGTACCGCAATGATAAATGAGAAGTGTTTTCATTTGCAACAATTAATTTGGCTATTTTAATGGCTTTTTCAAATAATCAATAAAAAAGGCATACTAAAAGTATGCCTTTAAATCTGGTGATTCACAACAACTTATTGGAATACCACTGTTTTATTGCCATCGACAATAATCCGGTCTTCCAGATGCCATTTCACTGCACGCGCCAGCACGTTACGCTCCACATCCTGACCCAGTTCACGCAGCTGCTCGACCGTAAAATCGTGGCTAACACGCTCCACATCCTGCTCGATAATCGGGCCCTGATCTAAATCTGCGGTCACATAGTGCGCAGTTGCCCCAATCAGTTTCACGCCTTTGTCATAGGCTTGCTGATACGGATTGGCGCCAACGAAAGCTGGCAGGAAGGAATGGTGAATATTGATCACTTTCATTTCCCATTTGCTAACAAATTCTTCATCCAGAATTTGCATATAACGTGCCAGCACCAGTACATCATTGCCCTGCATCAATTCATCAATTTTGGCATAGGCTTCGCGTTTATTTTCCTTGTTAACCGGCACCACTTCAAATGGAATACCAAAGTTCTCAACCGCTTCACGTAAAGTTTCGTGATTCGACACCACTTTGGTGATTTCACACGGCAGACCACCACGCGCATGACGCCATAACAGTTCCAGCAAGGCATGATCGACTTTAGACACTAAAATACCGACCTTTTTCACATCGGCCACCAAGGCCAGACGCCATTGCATTTCATAACGCTCGGCCACATTGCTGGCAAAGGTCTGGATCAGGCTTTCACGACGGCTTTGCAGATGATCCAGCTCGAATTCAACGCGCATGAAATAACGCCCGCCCTGAGCTTCAGTCGCGTATTGATCAAGTGCGGTAATATTTGCTCCCTGATGATACAAAAAGCTCGATACAGCCTGCACGATACCTGGCTTATCCTCACAAGTAATCAGTAAACGTGCAGTATTCGCAGTCGTCATATTCATGTTGGTTTATATCACTAATCAGTTAAATTGAAAAAATAAGCCGGCTATTCTAGCGCGTTTCCTTAACAGACTAAATAGGGGAATCAGTTTCTGTATTCTTGCTTGAAGATAAGCTGGCAAACAGTTCCGATGAACCCAGGGTCTGTAACAGGCCTTCATAGGTTTGACGGCTTTCACCACGCAAATACGCCCCTTCCAGGAATACCATCTGACGCAGCGCCTGCCAGACCCACTTCTCTTCCAGCGTATTCGAGTCGGTAATATGCCCCGACATATACAGGAAGTTGGTCCAGTTGGTCAGCACAATCCACAGGTTAATAATTAAGGCTTCAATTTCCGAGTCGGTCATTTCCATTAAACCGGCTTCCACGAAAGCTTTATAAATTTTTTGTCCCTGCTGCATCACCTGTCCGGCAAAACGCGGATACATTTTGCGGAAATCTTCGTTATTTTCCACCAGATGATAGACATCCCGATGCAAAAAGCGGTAGTTCCATAACTGGCTGCTAAGGACCTGAAAGTAATGAATCTTATCGTTGGCATCCAGCGGACGGTCATCTGGCAAGGCCAGCATGCTCAGGGTTTCGGCCTGATACTGCTCCATCAGCTCTTTAATAATTTCGTTTTTATTGCGGAAATGATAGTACAAATTACCCGGACTCATGCCCAATTCATCTGCAATATGATTGGTCGTCACGACACGTTCGCCACGTTCATTAAAAAGTTGCAGGCTTAACTGCAAAATACGTTCTTTGGTTTTCACCGTTTTCGAGTGTGACATCCTAAAGTAACCATTCTTTCAAACTGTTAAGAAACTAACAGATAAAGTAACTTGACTATTTAGAGTAAATACTCTAAAAACTAAATTAATTGATTCAATCGAATGGTAACACGCCATGAACAGTCAAACAAAAACAACTTCGATGACCACTCCCGACAGCACGCCCCATAACCTTGATGCACAACGTTTACATGATGTTCTGGCCCTGCAGAAATACGCCTATCAGCGCTATCCGCTGCCAACCGCCAAAGAACGGATTGACCGTCTGGCACGGTTAAAACGGGTGCTGGTTAAATATCAGGATCAGTTTGCCGAAGCAATTAATGAAGACTATGGTAACCGTTCGATGGGCGAGACCAAAATTGGCGAATTACTCACCTGCCTTGAACATATCAAATACTACAGCAAAAACCTCAGTGGCTGGATGAAACCATCCAAGCGACATGTCGGAATTATTCATCAGCCGGCCAAAGCCTGGGTGCAATACCAGCCTTTGGGTGTGGTCGGCATTATTGCACCGTGGAATTATCCGCTGTTACTGTCGGTCGGTCCGTTAATCTGCGCTTTAGCAGCCGGCAACCACGCCATGATTAAAATTTCCAGTGCCTCGATGCATTTTGGCCGCGTGCTGGAAAATGCCATTGCTGAAGCTTTCCCGCAGGAACTGGTGGCGGTCATTACCGGCGGCGGTGCGATTTCCGATACCTTTAGTCATCTGGCCTTCGATAAAATGATTTTTACCGGTTCGACCAATGTCGGTAAAACCGTGATGGCGGCGGCAGCCGAAAATCTGGTGCCGGTGATTTTAGAGCTGGGCGGTAAATCGCCCGTGCTGGTGCATCCATCAAGTGATATGGCCGATGTTGCCGAGCGGATTGCGGTTGGTAAACTCTGGAATGCCGGACAGACCTGCGTGGCACCGGACTATATGTTCCTGCCTAAAGGCAAAACCGCCGAATTCCTGAATCATTATGAACAATATATTAAGCAGATGTATCCAAGTCTGCGCGACAATCAGGATTACACCTCCATTATTAATGACAAGCAGTACAACCGGCTGCAGGGCTATTTAGACAATGCCCGTGAACAGGGCGCCCAACTGATTGAAATCAATCCGCAAAATGAACTGCTGGACGATGTACGCAAAGTCGCTCCGACCGTACTGACCGGGGTCACCACCGAAATGCGCATCATGAAAGAGGAAATTTTCGGACCACTGCTGCCCATCATGGAATATGAACAAATTGATGATGTAATCGAGTTTATTAATAGCCGTCCGCGTCCACTTGCATTATACTACTTCGACTTTGATCAGGCGCGTGCCGACTATGTCGCACAGCGTACCCATTCAGGGCATTTCGGACAAAACATGGTACTGACCCATGTCGCACAGGATGACTTACCATTTGGTGGTGTCGGTGCGTCAGGGATGGGCAAATATCATGGTCCCGAAGGATTCTTCAGTTTGTCGCATGAACGCTCGGTGATGTCTAATCCGAAGCTGTATAGCTTGAAATACATCCTGCCGCCGTTCAATAAGCCGATTCACAGACTAATTTCAAAGATGCTTCTTCGCTAAATGATCAAGGCATGAGCTATTAGCATGGCTCGTGCTGCGTTTTCCTGAAAATCGCTTGTCTTTTAAGCGCATTTTTGGTATAAAACGCCCCTTGAATGAATTCATCCGTTTATTTTTGACTGGCCATACAGATTTGCTGTTGGCTAAATCAATGGAGTTACACCATGTCTAAGGTTTGCCAAGTTACCGGCAAGCGTCCAGTCGTTGGTAACAACGTCTCACACGCCAACAACAAAACTAAGCGCCGGTTCGAGCCGAACCTGCACCACCACCGTTTCTGGTTAGAAAGCGAAAAACGTTTTGTACGTCTTCGTTTAACCACTAAAGGTATGCGTATTATCGACAAATTGGGCATTGAAAAGGTTGTTGCTGACCTACGTGCTCAAGGTCAAAAGATCTAAGTAAGGAGTCAGGACAATGCGTGATAAGATTCGCTTAGTTTCTACAGCTGGTACAGGTTATTTCTATACCACGACTAAAAACAAACGTACTATGCCGGAAAAAATGGAAATCAAAAAATTTGATCCAAAAATCCGTCAACACGTAATCTTCAAAGAAGCTAAAATCAAATAATTTTGGCTTTTTGAAAAAAACGACCTCTCTGCAGGTCGTTTTTTTTGCACTTTTTTTCTTCCAGTTGTTAAAATTTCCTGATCTTTTCAATCTGGCACTCTCTGTGCTTGTCTTTTTTACCCTTAACCTTGGCTTAAGGAGTTGTTAGTGCCGCATGATGTAGAACTTATTATCTTATTGGCTGTCGGCTTTGGACTGGCCTTACTGTTCGGCTATATTGCCGCCCGTTTACGTTTACCGCCCCTGATCGGTTATCTGGTGGCCGGTATCCTGATTAGTCCAAATACGCCCGGCGTGGTCGGTGATATTCACCTGGCCAACCAGCTGGCTGAACTGGGTGTGATGTTCCTGATGTTTGGCGTCGGGATGCATTTCTCGCTCAATGACCTGATGCAAGTCAAACGGATTGCCCTGCCCGGTGCCATCCTGCAGATTACTGTCGCCACTTTACTGGGGATTGGAGTCTCGATGATGTGGGGCTGGAGTTTCGGCTCTGCACTAGTGTTCGGTCTTAGCCTGTCCTGTGCCAGTACGGTAGTTCTACTCAAAGCACTGGGGGATCGCGGCCTGCTAGACTCGGTCAACGGCAAGATTGCCGTGGGCTGGCTGCTGGTCGAAGATCTGGTGATGGTACTGGTGCTGGTACTGTTACCGGCTACTGCGGTCCTGTTGGGTGGACAGGCACTTGCCGGTAGTGCAGCTGATGAAAACATCTGGCTGACACTGGGCATTACCCTGTTAAAAGTCACCGGCTTTATTGCCTTTATGCTGATTATCGGAAAACGATTGGTACCCTGGATTATGCAGGTAGTGGCGCGTCTGGGTTCCCGTGAACTGTTTACCCTGACTGTGGTCGCGGCGGCCGTGTCAATTGCCTTTGGTGCCTATAAAGTCTTTGGTGTGTCGATGGCACTGGGCGCCTTCTTTGCCGGTATGGTGGTGAAAGAGTCTGACTTTAGCCATCGTGCTGAAGAAGAAACCCTGCCGCTACGGGAGATTTTCTCGATCCTGTTCTTCGTGTCGGTGGGGATGCTGTTTGACCCGCGGATTCTGCTGGAAGAACCGCTGCATGTGCTGGCAGTGGTCGGCATTATCATGATTGGTAAAACCATTGCCGCCATGGCCCTGGTCCTGTTCTTCCGCTACCCGATTAACACTGCATTAACGGTGGGTGCTTCACTGGCGCAGATTGGTGAATTCTCCTTTATTCTGGCCACGCTCGGCGTATCGTTACAGTTGCTGTCTCTAGAAGGTCAAAACCTGATTCTGGCCGGTGCCCTGATTTCCATTACCTTAAACACCTTCCTGTTTTCGGCGATTGAACCGGTACAGCGCTGGATTCGCGAGCGCTCACATCTGGCCCGTTTGCTGGAACGCAGTGGCGACCCGCTGGCGATGTTACCCGATGAAGTTTCACAAGATTACCTGCGTGATCAGGTGGTGATTATTGGCCATGGTGAAGTTGGCCGCCGCATTACCAAAAACCTGATGGCAGAAAATATCAAGGTGGTGATTGCCGAAGAAAACCGTGAGATTGTCGAAAACCTGCGGGAAAAAGGCATTGCTGCGGTATCTGGTGTGGCCACTGAGCCTGGAGTACTGATTCAGGCACATATTCAACATGCCCGTTTACTGGTGATTTCACCGATGGACATTATTGATATTCATAAAATTGTTGATATTGCCACCACTTTGAATCCGCAAATTCAGGTGCTGATCTGCGCGGAAAGCAAAGAAGAAGCCGAAGTCATTCGCCGTGACAATATCGGTGAGGTGTACTTTGCCAAAGAAGAAATGGCCAAGAACATGAGCAATCATATTTTAAACCAGATTGAAATTGCCCATCATCAACCACCCTCACATTAAGCCTCAGGCACAAAAAAGCGCACCTTCAGGTGCGCTTTTGCATTCCAGAGCATGAGCCGACTAGCTCAGATACTTCGGCTGCTCATCAACCACTTCGGCCTGCCATTCATTGACCTGCTTTTCCAGCAGCCCGAATAATGCGGCCTGAATCATGTGCTGGGCGACAATTGGCGTCTGATCTCCCAGCAGGGCTTTGACTTCATCATTAAACTGAATTTTGACCAGAGGTTCCTGTTCTGAACCAGCATTACGCAATGCCAACTCACCACCTTCAAGCTGAACCAATTCCAAAATCGCGTCCTGATTTCCAAATAAGGCTTTTAACTGTTCTATAGACATAATTCCTCCATGTTCAACATGGTGGCAAAGATGGACTCTTTGCATCGCTTAGATAGTTAATATGATGTCAGGTTTTCAGAATTCAAGGGACACTGGTCGGGTTTAGAATTCCACCATTTCATTTCTGAAACCATCAATTAACTGCATCAGCTCACGATGCCATTCACGCAGGATTTTGGTATCTGGCAGCCATGCTTGCGGGGTTTGAGTGACTTTAATAATCAGGTTCGATGAAGTCTCATCTTCCGGTTCCGGTGCGCTTGGCTCCGGCGTATACTGACAAAGACGATAAGCGCGTTTTAATTCAGCAATAAAGCCTTCTTTGGCCAGTTTTTGCAGAATCACCACTTCAGGCGATACCTGACCTTTGGCCGCCATCGCTTCTTCAATTGATTTTAAAGTCGGCTGCAGCTCATTCAGGCGGTAGTAACGCACCAGTTCCTGCAAAAAGGCCAGTACAGCACCATGCAGATGAAACACCGCTGCTTCGCGATGTGCCTGCGCCTGCTGGATATGTTCGGTTTGTTCGGCTTGCTGACATGAAAGACGGGCAAAATACAGTTTTTGATTGGTACGGTCGGCATGAAAGCGAGCAACACGGGACATGAATAGCGTTCCTAAATTTTGGCTTTTATTTCAACATTAAGCTTAAACGCTCTGCGTCCAAATGCCCAACAAAAAATACATATGAGCGCTATCATCAGCATCGATATTTTCTACGATAAGTTTAAATAGAGAAAAATGCAGCGCTAAAAAAGGAGCCTCTAAGGACTCCTGTTGATGTTCAAGCTTTCGGCTTGTCTTCCGCAGCTTTAACGCGAATGCCAGCACCTTTGACTTTCAGGGTATTCAGGCCCTTAATCGCTTTGACGGCTTCACGACCATGCGGCATTTCCACAAAGCCAAACCCTTTGGACTTGCCACTGTCAGCCTCTTTAACAATCACCGCAGATTCTACTGTGCCAAACGGCTGAAACAGCGCCAGCAGTTCAGCATCGGTGATGGAACGCTCTAAATTACGTACAAGAATTTTCATTTACTTTTTCCAAATAGGCCAAATCATCCAAAAGCATGCGCCTACTCTACTCTGGAGATTGTGCATCAAGCTGCACAACACATGGCTCTAGTTTAATCGAGATCAATCCCAAAATCTAAACGAATCTTCTGGCGTTCGATCAGCGCGCTTTTAACGGTCTGTTCACGGGTTTTATAATGGGTTTCACTTTGACACAGGTTACGGGTCAAATCATTCAGGAAATAGCTTTCCACAGTACGCCCCTGTTCATCGACCGTATCTCTGGCCCACCAGCTGATGTTCTGCTTGGTCAGAATCAGCTCGTTTTGCGCCCGGGTTAAAGCCACATACAGCACCCGGCGTTCTTCTTCGACTTCGTCAAAATTCCCTTGCGCCCGTGCATGTGGATACTGCCCGGCAGTGACATTGGCCACATAGCAGACCTTCTGCTCGGTACCTTTGGCCGAGTGAATGGTAATGAGCGTGACCACGTCATCATCTGACTGGCGCTCAATTTCACTAATCGAAATCGGATCGAGCACATATTCTTCCAGAAACTCGCTGAGCTGACCGTGTTTGCTGGCCAGCTGCTTGACCAGATCAAAATCTTTAAGCCGTTTTGACCAGTCTTTTTTGGCGTAATTCTGTTCCAGCTGCTCCACCAGTGCCTCAATCGCCAGACTGACACAGACGTCGACTTTCTGTTTCAGTACCGCCATTTGCTTCATAATCAAAATGGTTTTATCCGGAATCCGGCCAAATTTCTCCAGCTTTTCCGCAATCTGCTCCATTTCCGGATTCAACAATAACTGCTGTGCCAGTTTACTGGCACCGACATCTCCCACGCCATTCCACAGGGTCAGAAAACGCATCCAGGCAATATCATCGGCCGGATTGGCAATGACTCGCAGCAGACTGAGCAAATCCTTGACATGCGCCGATTCCAGTAATTTCATGCCGCCAATAAAACGATACGGAACATTGGCGGCAATAAAGGCCGCTTCAATATGCCGCGCGGCAAAACTAGAACGCACCAGCACCATATGCTCCTGCCATGCTGCGCCCTGGATAAAGTGACGCTCTTTGATATCAATGGCAATCCATTTGGCTTCATCAAACTCATTCGGGAAAATGTGCATGCGCGGTTTTAAGCCGCTGCCACGATACGCCTCCAGCCGTTTGTCATAGCCGATCGGACTTTGATCCAGCAACCAGTTCGACAGATCCAGAATTTCCTGGGTTGAACGATAGTTGCGCTCCAGCTTATAAATCTGGGCACCCGGAACACGTTCTTTAAAATGATGAATATTTTCAAAGTCAGCACCACGGAAACCGTAAATCGACTGCGCATCATCACCAACACAGAACAGCTGCACCCGCTCTTTTAACGGCTCCAGCAAGGCCCATTGCAAAGGATTGGTGTCCTGCATTTCATCGACCAGCATGTGCTGGCACAATGATGCGACATAATCGACCAGCCCCTCTGACTGGGCCAGCGCCGAGGCGACAATTGCCAGAATATCGTCATAATCCAGAAAATGACGCACCTGCTTGCGCGCTTCATATTCTTTCATGATCTCGGCAATCTGATCTTTATAATCCAGACATTCCGGTAACTGTTTTTCCAGCGCAATACTCAGTTTTTGCCGGGTATTGCGGGCAAAAGAATACAGGTCACACAGCTGCTGTGGCTTGGGCAAGGCATTTGGATTTTTCTTGTCATCTTTACCACGCAGCAAACGGAACATCATGATCTGGTCATCACGATCAATAATCGAGAACTGTTCCAGCCCAAAGGCTTTCGGAATCCGGCGCAGCAGATACATACAGAAGGTATGGAAGGTAGAAGCACGCAAGCCCTTGGCCTGCTCGCCCAGCGCCAGCTCGACCCGCGCTACAATTTCAGCAGCGGCACGGCGGGTAAAGGTTAAAATCTGGATCTGGTTGGCCGGAACGCCCTGATCAATCAGATAAGCTGCACGCGCCACAATGGTTTTGGTTTTGCCACAGCCAGCCCCAGCCAAGACCAAACTATGCTTTGCTTCAGTGGTGGCTGCATTTTTCTGTTGGGGATTTAACTCGTCGATGAGCTGTGCAAGTGACATACCAAATCATTTCTCGAAAATTCAAAGCGAGATCTTATCATAAGCATCCCATCAATATAAAAACTAGCCTATTTGTAAACCCGGATCGTTTTCGAATTGAGTACTTCGTATTGCAGCCCCAGCTGTCTGGTCGTTACGTCCAAAAATTCAAAAAAGTTCGAATTGCGTAAATGACGGGGGAATTGATGATTCATGTCGACATCTGAATCCACAATCAGCGTGACCTTCTTTTCAATTGCCAGCAGATTTTTTAAAACGTTCAGATGCATCTCATCAAAATGAAAAGACAGTACTCTCGGCTGTGAGTTTTGCTGTACAGGATTTTTCTTGAGATAATTTTGCATATTTTCGCGGTAGGCTGGTTTTGCAAAACCGTGTACGGTGATGCAGCTTAATATCAAAACCAAGATGATCTTTTTCATAATTTCCCTATTTATCATTTTTTAAACCCTATTGGCATCTGGGTTTATCAAGCTTTCTTTAGCGATCGCATGACATTTTCGACGCTGTCGGTTAAATTATTTTCCGCATTTCGAATCGCATCTTCTACTGAAATATCAGGTGGATTAATACCAATAATCTGTGTAAATCCCGCCTCCAGCAGTGGCTCAATATCTTCACCAATCATTCCTGCAAACGCATAGACCGGTTTATTCAAGCCTTTCGCAACCTGTGCCACACCAAATGGGGTTTTACCCATGAAGGTCTGCCGATCAATTTTCCCTTCGCCGGTCAGGACCACATCGGCCTGTGCAATTTTTTCAGCCAACCAGGTTTGCTGAATCAGCAGTTCAACACCTGACTGAATTTTTGCGCGAGCAAAAGCAAGCAAGCCAAAACCCAGTCCACCGGCAGCACCAGCCCCGGCCTGATGTTGGACCTTGACCCCAAGCGTTGCTTCAACCAGATTGGCAAAATAACCCAAGTTCTGATCGAGAATTTTGACCAGCTCCGGTGTGGCACCTTTTTGCGGTCCAAAAATGGCCGAGGCGCCATGTTCACCACAGAGCGGATTATTGACATCGCTGGCAATCAGTATCTCGGTGGTTGCCAAACGGGCATCCAGCGCACTGAGGTCAATCTCACAGATCTGCTTTAAATTACCACCACACGGTTGCACCTCCAGGCCAGCCTGATCTAAAAATTTCACCCCCAACGCCTTCGCCATCCCACTGCCGGCATCATTAGTGACACTGCCGCCCAGTCCAATCATGATTTTAGACACGCCCAGATCCAGCGCCTGGCGGATCATCTCGCCAGTGCCATAAGTAGAAGTAAGCGCCGGATTGCGCTGCGCCAACGGAATAAGATGAATACCATTGGCCTTGGCCATTTCAATGACTGCAGTTTTGCCGTCGTCAATCAGGGCAAAGTAGCTTTCAACCTGTTGCTGCGGCAAAGGACCGCGTACCCGACACGAAACTTTCTGCCCGGTACATGCATTTAACAGGGCATCGACGGTGCCTTCACCGCCATCGGCCAGCGGTACCAAGCGACAGATTGCATCCGGAAACTGCCGCAAGATTCCGCGCTGCATGGCCAGGGCGGCCTGTACTGAGCTCAGGCTTTCTTTAAAGGAATCTGGTGCAATCACAAAACGAAGTGGCATGTGGTTTATCCCCAGCGTGGGTGTCCATTGTGGATAAGTGTTGGCTTATCCGCATATTAGCGTAGCCAGCCAATTTCCGCAGCGGTCAGGTCATTAATGACGGTGTATTGCAGGCTGTCCGGCATTTTGCTGGTGCTGCTACTTAGCGGAATATGCCCGCCCATTAACTCAGCTTTCTGCTGTGGATAGCGTGGCTGTTGCTGCGGGTTGGCATAACCCAGCGGATAAATCGGCAGTCCGGTGGCCAGATCATATTTATCACGGGCGCCAAAAGCATGCAGTAATTCATGTGCCAGTACCACATGATTCTGCTGGTTCTGACGCTCGGCGGCAAACAGGTTAACCGAACCAATCCGGCCTTTTTCCAGCGCGGTAGAATGTTTTAAAGCTTTTTGATGAGCTGGATCATAATAGTTTAAATACAGGGTCACATGCGGTGCGCCATCAACTGACTGATGCTGACGCCAGGCATAAAACCGGAACTTGAGACTCCAGATGATGCTATCGAGTAAAGAAGCCTGTTCCGGTACCTGTGGCGGCAACTGTTTCAGTTCCCGGCCAAGCTGCAGATAAAAATATACCGGTTGCTGGCGATACTGTGCTGCGGCCTGCTGCAAATACTGCTGCACCGTTTGAAAACTGCTGTTAGACAGCTGCTGGATATAAAGCTGCGTGCTGTCCTGTCCATCAGCATTCACCGGATGCAAGAGCACCCGCACCGGTTTAGTCCAGTCCTGATTCTGGTCACGATAGGCATTTACCGCCACAATGAAAAGAATCAGCAACAGGATCAGGATACGAATCTTTTTCCACATCGGCTTAAGCGCTCTGTTTTTTGAGTTTTCTCAGATACATCTGACTCATTTCAATTTTGGTTTCAAACAGATTCAGAGTTTTAATGAGTCCGGAAAGCTTGGCCCGGCCATAGTTTCTGGAATCAAAATCCGGTTTTACCGCGCTGATATATTGCCCGACCATGCCCAGATTGGCCCAGCCATTTTCATCGGCATTGTCTTTGACTGCTTTATAAATCAGATTCAGTGTGGCGCGATCCATCATCTCTGCAGCCGGGTTTTCTTTCGGCACAGTGCTGGATTTTAGCTCGGAGTTTTTTGCACTTTCTAGGTTCTTTTTGTCCTGAACCGGGCTGATTTCATCTTCTTCAGCATTTTTCAGTTCATTTTCAGAGATCAGGTTTTCAATATAAATAAATTTATCACAGGCTTTTTTAAAGGCTTCCGGAGTGGATTTTTTGCCAAATCCATAAACACTCAGGCCATTTTCACGAATCCGTGAGGCCAGCGGAGTAAAGTCACTGTCACTGGACACAATACAGAAACCATCCAGCGCTCCGGCATAGAGCAAATCCATGGCATCAATAATCAGGATCATGTCGGTGGCATCTTTGCCTTTGGTATAGGCAAACTGCTGTACCGGGGTAATGGCATGTGGTAACAGCACATCACGCCACTTTTTCAGGGTTTCACTGCTCCAGTCTCCATAGACCCGTTTCACACTGGCAATACCATATTTGGCCACTTCTTCAAGCACCGAAGCAATAGCGTGAATCGAAGAGTTATCGGCATCAATTAACACCGCAAATTTTTTTGTTTGGATATCCACCGGTTCCCCAAGCGCTTATTATTCAAATTTATTGTGGAGTTGATTTTGATATAAAAAATGCCGACTGATGTCGGCATTTTTTATTTTTAGCTTTTAGGCTTCAACCCATTTGCCATCCTGATATACCAGACTCCATTTGGTCTGCTTGCCTTCAGGGGTTTCAGAGCCAATATATTGCGCCTGATTTTTACGGCTGAATTTCACCAGAGTCGGGTTGCCTTCTGGGTCTACATCGGGTGCCTGCAAAATGAATTGATATTTTGGATCAAGCTGGTCAGCAACCGTACGCAGTTCCGCCACCTTCGGTGCACGGGTTTCACGCACTTTCGGGAACTTGCTGGCCGCCAGGAATAGACCGGCAGCGCCATCACGCAGGACAAAGAAGTCATCGTGCTTGGTCGAGCGTAAATGTTCCATCTTGATGGGGTCGACACGCGGCGGCGCAGGCTGACCGTTTTTCAAGACTTTACGGGTATTGTCACAGCTGGTGCAGGCAAAGTATGGACCAAAACGGCCAGTTTTCAGCTGCATTTCGCCATCACATTTATCACATGGAATGGTCGGGCCATCATAGCCTTTAATCTTGAACTCGCCTTCTTCCAGCTCAAAACCGGCGCAGTCCGGGTTATTACCGCAAATATGCAGTTTACGGCCACCATCAATCACGTAGCTATCCATTGCGGTTTCGCAAATCGGGCAGCGTTTTTTCGACATCAGGTCGGCGGTTTCAGCACTGTCATCATCTGACAGGGCCGCCAGAGATTCAACTGGCGTTAAATTCAAAGTGCCTTTACAGCGTTCTTTTGGCGGCAGGTTATAACCGGAACAGCCCAGGAATACCCCGGTGGTACCGGTACGAATCTGCATTGGACGTTCGCATTCCGGACAATGCACGGCATCCACTTCCACCGGCAGATTACGGCGCATGCCCTGTTCGCCCTGTGCATTGGTCAAACGGGTTTTAAAATCACCATAGAAGCTGTCGAGCAGATCTTTCCAGTTGCGTTCACCATCGGCCACTTTATCCAGCTGACCTTCTAAGTCCGCGGTAAAGTCGTAGTTCATCAGGTTGTTAAAGCTTTCATCCAGACGGTCGGTGACAATTTCACCCATCTTTTCCGCAAACAGGCGGCGGTTTTCCAGCTTGACATAACCACGGTCCTGAATGGTGGAAATAATCGCCGCATAGGTCGATGGACGGCCAATGCCACGTTTTTCCAGTTCTTTCACCAGCGAGGCTTCGGTAAAACGTGCCGGCGGCTTGGTAAAGTGTTGTGATGGGTCCAGCTTTTGCAGTTTCAGCACTTCGCCGACTTTCACTGCAGGCAGCAATACATCATCATCAGACTTGTTCTGACCACGCACTTTGGTAAAGCCATCAAAGACCAGGGTACGGCCTTTGGCTTTCAGTTCTACCCCATTGGCATTGACCAGAATGGTCGACGATAAATATTCGGCCGGAGTCATCTGACAGGCCACAAACTGACGCCAGATTAAATCGTATAAACGCTGGGCATCACGCTCGACACCGGCCAGGCTGTCGCCTTTCAGACCAACATTGGATGGACGAATCGCTTCGTGAGCCTCTTGCGCGCCGGCTTTGTTGCCGTAGCGGTTTGGCTTGGCCGGTAAATATTTTTGGCCATACTCGGATTCAATATGCGTACGCACCATATTCACGGCGTCATCACTCAGGAACGTCGAGTCGGTACGCATATAGGTAATAAAACCGGCTTCATACAGACGCTGTGCCAACATCATGGTTTTCTTGACCGAGAAACCTAGACGGGTACTGGCCGCCTGTTGCAGCGTTGATGTGATATATGGCGCACTCGGATTCACCTTGGTTGGCTTGTCTTCACGTGCAGCCACCGTATAATCTGCATCTTTAATCAGGTTCAGCAAGGCATCGGTTTCAGCCTTGTTACGCAGCTTTAAGGTCTTGCCATTTTGCTTGACTGCTTCCAGACGAATATCATCTTGTGCAGATTTGGTATCGGCAAATACCTGCCAGTATTCTTCCGGAATGAAGGCACGAATTTCACGTTCACGCTCTACCACCAGTTTGACGGCTACTGACTGGACACGACCGGCTGACAGACCACGGGCAATTTTTTCCCACAGCAATGGCGAAATCATAAAGCCAACCACACGGTCCAGGAAACGGCGCGCCTGCTGTGCATTGACTTTATTGGTGTCTAGACGTGCCGGATGCTTAAAGGCCTCCTGAATGGCATTTTTGGTAATTTCGTTAAATACCACACGCTGATAACGCGCATCATCACCGCCAATGACTTCTTTTAAATGCCAGGCAATGGCTTCCCCTTCACGGTCCAAATCCGTTGCCAGATAGACTTCATCGACCTGCGATGCCAGTTTTTTCAATTCAGCAACAACATTTTCCTTGCCCGGTAGCACTTCATACTGGGCTTTCCAGCCATGCTCCGGGTCTACCCCCATGCGGTTGACCAAGGCCTGCTGAGCTTTTTCTGCTTTTTGTGCTTCGGTCAGTTTGGCACGTGTGGTGGTTTTCTTTTCTGTACTTTTACTGGCGCCTGTAGGCAAATCACGCACGTGACCGACCGACGACTTTACAATGTAATTCGAACCGAGGTATTTGTTGATTGTTTTCGCTTTTGCAGGCGACTCCACAATCACCAAGGCACGCTTAGCGCCATCGGCAGATTTTGCTGTAGTGCTTTTCGATGTGGAGCGAGGAGCGTTCGCCATAGTTAACCGTAGTTCCTGTGAAAATGTTTTAAATTAAAGTTCAGCCAAAGAATGTAAATATGCCTTGATGTCATCCAGTTGGGTGGCTTTCAGATCAGCTTCTTCATCCCAATAGAGTCCTACACAGTTTGCCTGCATATCAATAGCATAAATGCCCTTTAATGCAACGGGTGTATGATTAAATTTTTCCTCACCATGCACCAGTTCAAGCTGCTGATCGACCACCCGGGCGCGCATTAACGGCAAGCGGGCCTCTGGAATCAGTACGCTATAATAGGCCACCATACTGGCACGGCTTTCTGTGGCCATCGGAATTTTGATCCAGTCCGGCGCAGCCACCAGACGCGGATGCAGGCCCATGTTGCGGGCTTTTTCACGCATCAGGCCGAGGGCTTTTTCTCTTGGACTGACACGCAAACCAAAAATCGAGCCCAGCACAAAAATGATGATGGCCAGTGCCACCCAAATTCCAGTATTTTCCATAGCTCAACCTTTATGTTCTTTTATTAGAGTTGCATAAGCGCCATATAAAACGCAAGTTTGCACGATAAAATTAATTCAGGAACATTTCGTGGCTATAGACCACTTCATGCCCGTTCCAGTAGATATAGCCTTTTTCCAGCAGTTCCTTGAGCAATAACCGCACGTCGGACTGGGGAAACATCTGTTCTAACAGGTCACGCAAGGCATAAATATCTTTGGGTTTATCGGCTTTCAGTTCGCGCAGTTTACGCGCCACTTCCAGCTGTACCGGATCAATCTGGTCAAAGTTTTTAAACAGCAGCTGCTGCGCACTTTGAATCGGCGCGGCGACAGAGTCCTGTTCAATAACAGGAGCAGCTCCGCTTTCTGTCGACTGTAACTGTTTTAAGGCCTGATCCAGACTGCTGGCCACCGGTGTTTTTTCAGCAGAGGCATTTAAATCCAGCTGAATCCACTGTTTCAGCACCTTCTTGCGAAAGGCAATTTGCTCATCATAACGCTTGATAATTTTCAGATTAATTAACAAACCGACCAGACGCTGGGCTTTTTCCGGCACCACCTGCAAAATATTGCTGAGAGAGTTTTTCAGCTTCTCGACCGTATTCGGTTTACCGCTCATTTTTGCCAGAGCATCACAGTATTTTTTGACCAGTTGCAAATACGGTTTTTGCTGGATGGTGGCAATACTCGGCAAGCTGTATTTTGGCGTATGAAGTGGCTGCGCCGCATCTTCTGGCTGAATCAAAATCAGATGGGCACTGATATTCGAGGCCTGTAGCATTTGCACCAGAATATCGCTGCTGTCCTGGGCCGAAATAATTTCGACATGGCTATCTGGCTCAAGTAATGCCATTAACTGCCCGACCACCACGGCATATTCAAACTCTTTATGCGGTGCTTCTGGGGTGTCCAGTACCACCACCTGAGCGCTGTTCATCCAGCTGGCCAGTTCAGTCAGGTCATCCAGCGCGTACTCAAAGCGTCCGGCACAGTTAAACAGGTAGAGTGTCGAATAATGCTGCAGAATATCGCGCAGCAGTTGTGCCGTAGGCATATTCTGTTCAAGATCTAAAAGTACAACTTTCTGGGTCATGACAAAAAATAAAGGATCTGAGAGCCGAAAGTGGGCATTAGAGCCGGAAGTGAGATAAAGGTCAAATTTTTTTATTGTGGCGCTGTGATCGCTGCCTCAAAAGCGGCTGGAGCTAAACCGATCTACCAGTATCTTCTTTATATGGATACCTTAAAATAAACCCGCATTCAGGCTGTGGGTTTATCAATAGATTGTGCGGAATGTTCTAGCAATTGACAGATTAATAATGCGGCGGAATATTGGTCAGCGGATCGAAGGGAGCAATGCCTTCAGACAGGTCAGCTGACTCAACCCGTTGATAAAGCAGCTGCATTTGTTTCTTGAGGTCGGCAATTTCCAGATTCTGTTTAGTCACCTGCTCATTCAGCTGTTCAACTAAATCATCTAAAAATGCAATTCGGACTTGCAAATCTTCAATGGGTGCGGAAAATGACGCCTGATCATTTAGATTTTGTTGTTTAGTCATTTTAAATCCTCATTTGAGATTTTTCAGGAAACACTATGGCCTATATTACCCTAAGGGATGTCCAACTCGCGTTTGGTGGACCCGCCCTGCTCGACGGCGCGAACTTTACTCTTGAACGTGGCGAACGAGTGTGTTTGATCGGCCGTAATGGTGAAGGTAAGTCTACCTTACTTAAACTGATTGAAGGAAGCTTACTGCCCGATGCCGGTGAAGTCTCGATTCAAAATGGCTTAACCGTGTCCATGCTCACCCAGGATGTCCCGATGGATTCGGGCAAGGTTGCCGATATTGTCGCCGATGGTGCCGGTGAAGCAGCAGAAGTCCTGCGTGCCTATCATGCCGCCAATGATGCCTGCGTACTGGGCGATATGGCCGCCTGCGAGCGCATGGGTGAACTGCAACACAAACTGGATCAGCTTGATGGCTGGGCACTGGAAAACAAGGTCAACTCTATTTTAAGCAAAATGGGGCTGGACCCGAATGCCGATCTGGCAGATCTTTCCGGTGGCCGTAAACGCCGCGTGCTGCTGGCCCGTGCCCTGCTGACCCAACCGGACATCCTGTTACTGGATGAGCCGACTAACCATTTAGATGTTGAAAGTATCGAATGGCTGGAAAAATTCCTGCTCGATCAGAACAACCTGACCTTATTGTTTATTTCGCACGACCGGACCTTTGTCGACAGTCTGGCAACCCGTATTGTCGAACTGGATCGCGGGATTCTGCGCAGTTATGAAGGCAACTATTCACGCTATCTGGATCTCAAAGCCCAGCAGCTGGAAGCAGAAGAAAAACAGAATGCCCTGTTTGAGAAAAAACTGGCCGAAGAAGAAGCCTGGATCCGTCAGGGCATTAAAGCGCGTCGTACCCGCAACGAAGGTCGTGTTCGTGCCCTGAAAGCCTTACGCGAAGAATCCAAAGCGCGTCGCTTCCAGCAAGGCAAAGTCAACATGGGGGTACAGGAAGCTGCGCGTTCAGGCAAACTGGTCTTTGATATTGAGCATCTGGGCGTCAGCTATGATGGCAAGCCGCTAATCAAAGACTTCTCGGCCATTGTCATGCGTGGCGACCGGATTGGTCTGGTTGGAGATAACGGGGTCGGTAAAACCACCCTGATTAAAGCCATTTTGGATGAAGTGGAACACAGCGGTACCGTTAAAATTGGCACCCAACTGGAAATTGCCTATTTTGATCAGCTGCGTAACCAGCTGGATTTGGAAAAATCGGTCAAGGACAACGTTTCTGAAGGTTCTGACTTTGTTGATGTCAATGGACAGCGCCGTCATATCTACAGCTATCTGCAAGACTTCCTGTTTAACCCGGAACGTGCGCGTACCCCGGTCAAAGCCTTGTCCGGCGGTGAACGTAACCGCGTGCTACTGGCCAAACTCTTGCTGAAACCATCCAATTTAATTGTGATGGATGAGCCGACCAACGATCTGGATATGGTCACGCTGGAACTGCTGGAAGAAATGCTGGCTGAATACAAAGGCACCTTGCTGCTAATTTCGCATGACCGTGCCTTTATGGACAATGTGGTCACCTCGACCTGGGTGTTTGATGGCAAAGGTCATATTGAAGAATATGTCGGCGGCTATCAGGATTATTTACAGCAGCGTCCGGATCAAACCGTGGTTGACCAGAAAATGGCGGTGAAAAAAGCCCAGGCCAAGGCAGAAGCAGCAAAAACAGAAGCTGCTCCGGCACCCGTGAAGAAGAAACTCAGCTATAAAGATCAGCGTGAACTGGACCAGCTGCCGGCTGAAATTGAAGCGCTGGAAGCAGAACAGGCTGAACTGTCAGAGAAACTGGCTGATGGTTCCTGGTTTGTATCCGATGCCGAAGCTGCAACCCAAGCCTCGCAGCGTCTGGCAGAAATTGAAGAGATTCTGCTGGAAAAACTGGAACGCTGGGATGAGCTGGAAAATATGAGCAAAGGCAGTTAATTCACCCGCTTCACAGCATCTGCCGGACAGCGGCAGATGCTTTTTATCTTCAAAATCGTTCATGCTACACTGCATTTAACCTTCATTTTAAAACGTCACTATGCCGCAACCGCAAGATTATCAACCTGGTGAATTTCAATGGTCCTTTCTGCTACCGAAATACTGGAGCATCTGGATCGGTATTATCTTCCTGATGATTTTGGCAATCTTGCCGTGGGCCATTCAGTATCGTTTAGGCCAGTGGCTGGGCCAGCTGGCGTTTCGCTATCTGCATTCACGCCGTAAAACCACTGTCCGCAATCTGGAGCTTTGCTTTCCAGAATGGTCTGCGCAAGAGGTGCAGGACAACGCGCGCCAGGTTTTTGTTGACCAGATGATTGGCGTATTTGAAACCCTAAATGCCTGGTATAGCCCGAAATGGTTCCAGGGCCGGGTCAGTATTGAAGGTCTGGAATATATTCAGCAGGCGCAAGCGGAAGGCAAAGGCGTCTTGTTGCTGGGCACCCACTCGACCCTGCTTGATGCCGGCGGCTATTTATGTGCCCAGTATTTTGAACCCGATGTGGTCTATCGTCCGCAGAACAATCCGCTGTTAGATATGCTGATTTACCGCTGCCGGGCCACCATTTATGCCCATCAGATTGACCATGATGATATGCGTGGTCTGGTACGTAACCTGAAAAATGGCCATGCCATCTGGTACAGTCCGGATCAGGATTTTGGCCTGAAACAAGGCGTAATGGCGCCATTCTTTGGCGTGCCGGCAGCCACCGTGACTGCGCATCGTCGTTTACTGAAAATGACCAAAGCCGCCGCAATTCCGCTGTATTTCTACCGCCATGGTGATCTTAAAAATCCGAAATATCATGTCTTGATTGAGCCACCGGTTGAGCGTTTACCAAGTGAGGATGAAGTCGATGATGCGACGCGTGTTAATTTGATTATTGAACGTCAGCTGCGCATCGCGCCGACTCAATATATGTGGTTTCATCGCCGTTTTAAGACCCGTCCACAAGGCTATGAGCAGCTGTACTAAGCAATACAGCTGTATTAAGCCAATCTTTCTGCCAGTCAAATACCATATGCTGATCAAAATACCAGGACACGACAGCCCATAAAGTTAAACCCGAGTTCTGCATCCTGCAAAACTCGGGCTTATGAGGTTGTGCTTTCAAAACTTTTTTGTTGTTATCTCTGGCTTTCCATTCCTGCATCATCTCCATGATGACAATCCACCGGCTTCAACTTCCTTAACGGGACTCTCCTTTCCCAACTCCATCTGCCGATATGCTTAGAATACGCAGCTTGCTCGGTTTCAGCTATTGGCCATCGGCCTAAATCTGTGTAAGCCATTTCTTACACTTTTCCTCAAATTTCATGGCGTCTTGCTGCCCTGCTTATAATCCTGAGCCAAATCATCGGTCACGATTTTTTCTTCCCGCTCGGCTTTTTCAATACCCTCCTGAATCGCCTCCTGCGCTTCTTCTTCATCGGCTTCAGTCTGTTCCAGCTCTTCCTGAATGTGCTCAAACACCCGACCGGTCTGTAACACCACATAGACCGGAAAATGATCTGAGCCCATATGTGGCAAACGCTTCATCTCCACCAAGGCAAAATCGGTACTGTGAAACACATGGTCCAGCGACCAGCGCAATAAGGGATAATCTGCATGGAAAGTATTGACATAATGCCGGCCGACGCGCGGGTCCAGCAGGCCACTGATGCGCTGAAACAGACGTGTGGTGCGGGACCAGGCCACATCATTCAGGTCGCCCATCACAATACAGCTTTCATCCAGATCTTTAATCTGATCGCCGACAATTAATAGCTCGGCATCACGCAGGGTCGAATCTTTGGCTTCAGTCGGACTCGGCGGTTTCGGATGCAGACAGTACAGCTGCACCGGCTGGCCTGAACGCAGGATCACTGTGGTATGAATTGACGGAATTTCATCACTAAGGATAAATTTCACTTCGGTTTCTTTTAAGGGCAGGCGGCTATAGAGATGCATGCCATATAAATTGTCCAGCGGCACCGGTACGCGATAAGGATAATCCGGCTCAATCACCGCCAGCTGCTGCTGCCAGACCGTATCGGTTTCCAGTGTCAATACCAAATCGGGCTGGTATTTCCGGATTTCAGCAATGAGCAGGTGATATTTCTGGTTGGTGGTCAGCACATTGGAGACCATTAACGAAATTTGCTGATCAGGGTTCAGCTGCTCCGGCTTGACCTTTTTGACCTGCTTTTTCCAGATAAAGGTATAAGGCAGCACCATTTTCAGCTGGTACGCCAGAGCGGCAATCAGACCGGTTAAAATCACATAGCGCGGCGTATCCCAGGCCGCATCCCACAGCAGCATCAGCACAAAGGCCACAATCCCCAGCACCAGAACCTGCAATCTGGGAAAATCGGCACCTCGAAACCACCATTCATCGCGCGGAATCAGCGACCAGAAGCTGATCCAGATGACGAAAATGGCCAGCATTTCCACCCAAATCATATGCACCTACTTAGAAAGTTCATTTTTCTCGTTTTTTTTAAATAGAAATCTAACGTTATCAATTTTGTATGTAACACAAACAAGTTATTTCACTCAATAATAATGATGTTTTGATTATGTAGAGCTTGCAGTTGTGTCCCCTTTTGATACACTCATACTCCTTTTTGTTTTTTTACGCACCGAGGCAAAGTGACATGAAAGTAGGTCTGGTCGGTTGGCGCGGGATGGTAGGTTCCGTCCTTATGCAACGTATGGTTGAAGAGAATGATTTTGCTCATTTTGAGCCATTTTATTTCTCTACCAGTAATGCCGGTGGTGAAGCACCAGCGTTTGGCGGTAAAACTGCCCCAGCACTTATGGATGCAACGGACATTAACATTCTGAAGCAAATGGATGTCATTATTACCTGTCAAGGTGGCGACTATACCTCAGACGTGTTCCCGAAACTGAAAGCTGAAGGCTGGAACGGTTACTGGATTGATGCAGCATCTACCCTGCGTATGGATGATGAAGCGATTATCGTGCTTGATCCGGTGAACATGAACGTGATTAAAGACGGTCTGGTGAAAGGCACCAAAACATTTGTGGGCGGTAACTGTACGGTTTCACTCATGTTGATGGGCTTAGGCGGTCTGTTCCAGAACAATCTGGTGGAATGGGCAACCTCGATGACGTATCAGGCAGCTTCGGGTGCAGGCGCGCAGAACATGCGTGAACTGATCACCGGTATGGGCTACCTGTATAACAACACCAAAGAACTGCTGGATGACCCACGTTCTCCAATTCTGGACATCGACTCTAAAATTGCTGAACTGCAACGTGGCGAAGGTTTCCCGTCAGCCAACTTCGGTGTACCGCTTGCTGGCTCTTTAATTCCATACATCGACAAACAGCTGGAAAATGGCCAGTCGAAAGAAGAATGGAAAGGTCAGTCTGAAACCAACAAGATTTTAGGCAACCAGCAAATCGTACCAATTGATGGTCACTGTGTCCGTATTGGTGCCATGCGTTGTCACTCTCAGGCCCTTACCCTGAAACTGCGTAAAGATGTACCTTTGGATGAAATCGAAGATATCATCGCCAGCGCCAATGACTGGTCGAAAGTGGTACCAAATACCCGTGAAGCCTCTATGACAGATTTAACCCCTGTTGCAGTAACCGGTACCTTAACTGTTCCTGTGGGCCGTTTACGCAAGCTGAACATGGGTAAAGAATACCTGGGCGCGTTCACCGTCGGTGACCAGTTGCTTTGGGGTGCGGCAGAACCATTACGCCGTATGCTACGCATCTTAATTGACTATAAAAACGCGTAAGCCTTTTAAGCAAAAGTAAATTACCAAAAGCCGATCTGAAAAGATCGGCTTTTTATGTAACTAGCCTGTAAATATTTTACAATCGACTTACAACTCGCTAATCTATTCTTTTCGCTATGCGATAAATGACCGAGCTGACGATTAAGATGACCGTATATAACAAATTAAAGATCGCGATTTTAGCTATTCTTGCCTCACAACATATTCATGCGATTAATGTCGATCCTGTTCAGATTCAGTCAGCACCTGGGGAATTGCTGTATGCTGAAATGAACTTCCGTCAGTCCAATGTCAATGCGCCGATTGAAGTCAGTCTGGCCTCGGCAGAAGACTTGATGGCCATTGGTGCCAGCCATCGTCCACCGGGTCATTTAAACTTCTTTACCCGACGTGATGGTGCTGGCAACGGGGTCATTACCATTACCTCTTCTCGGCCACTGACCGATACCGAATTGAATATTGTGGTCAAAATTCGTGAAGGCTCGGCCACGCGTTTACAGCATATTAAAACCTCACTAAAACGTAGTACCCTGGCAGAACAACGCGCGCAGCTGCAACCGAAAGAGCAGCCGCTAACCCCGGTTATGGTCGTGAATGAACGGGACATTGCCTTAAACTTGCCGACCAGTACCGCCTATACCACAGCCACCACTGCATCTACCAGCACCACGCGCAGTGTAGAAGCACCCTTGGCGATTCAAGCCAGCCCGCCACCGGCTTTAAGTCCATCAACTACAGCAACTGTCAGCGCAGCAGCACAGCCGGCTGCAAGCCCTGTGTCAGCGGTTACGCCATCGACTTCGGCGACATCAGCTCAACCGGCCTCTACACATAACGCGGGCAACATAGCTGCCGTAAATACAGCTGCTCCGGTTTCAGCAGACCCACTGGTCAAGAAATATGCCGAGCAGTTAAAAGCGCAGCAACAGCAAGCACCGGCAAAGCCGGCACCGGTTACAGCACCCAAAGCACCTGCTCCATCTGCGCCAGCATCAACCACAGCACGGCATGTGGTGCAATCCAATGAATCGCTATGGGCCATTGCCTCACGTATCGCCGCAGAGAACCAGCAGCCGGTCGGCGAAGTGATGCAACAGATTAAAGCCCATAATGAACATGCCTTTATTCAGGGCGATGCCAACCGTTTACGCCGCGGTGCCACCTTGAACTTACAGGCCGTCAGCAGCGGGCAAAAAGCCGCGAAAAAGACCGTGCCGATCCCAGCAACTCAGCCTTTACGCCAGTCTGGCAAGGCCAAATACCGGATCAGTCAGGCCGAAATGAGCCTGGTGGCAGAAAATCAGCAAGATTCTGCCCAAGGTTCTGCCAAAAAGAACACACAAAGCGCGCAAACCTCAGAAGAGTTGTCACTAAAAGTTATGACAGCGCGTGAGAAAACCGTTAAATTACAGAGAAACGTAACACAGTTAGAATTGGCATTAAGTCAGAAGGATCAAAGAATTCAATTACTCAATGCGCGTCTTGCTGAATTGCAACAACAGTTGAAAAAGCAACAAGCCGAAAATAAGCCAAAACTCTAACGTATTACTCAACATGATTTTTTTCAGGAGAGATGGTTTATCCCTCTCTGCCTAAGGGGTAGCAACATGCTGATTTATGTGATTCCATTTATTTTGTTACTGGTCATCGCGCTGGTGTTAAAAAAGCGTGAAGCCAATAAAGAATCCGAACCAGCAGCAAAAAAACCGGCTGCAGCCAGTAAAACCAAGACCAAGAAAAGCACCACTACGAAGAAAACTACGGTCAAAACTGCCGTAGTGGCCGAGCCTGTTGCCGAACCACAAGGAAGCACACCACTTCCGGCAGATTTACGCCAGACCATTGAGACCCAGATTCGTGACCGTAAATTTTTCTCGGCCGAAGCGCAGATTAATCAGGCGCTGAAACGTGACCCGTCGTTGCATGAACTGTATCTGCTGTTACTGGATGTGCATCTGACCCAAAAAGATGAATTTGCCACCCGCCAATTGCTGGATCATCTGAAAAATCTGGGACTGGAAGATATTCTGGCTCAGGCTGAAGCCAGAATCGAAGCACAGAAAGCCTCTCAAACCAAAGAAGAAACACCGGCCTCTGCAGCGCCAACTACTGCAGCGTTTTCTGAAACACCAGTTAGCGCAAAAACACAAACCCCTGCGGATTTTGATGCACTGATTCAATCCAGCAATTCAAGCACAGCCAGCACGTCATTTGACCAGTTACAACAGTCACTCAAAACCGAAACACCAGTCGCAAAAACCGAAAGTGCTCCGGTAGCAGATCTGGAATTTACCCCAAGTACTCCGGCTGCGCCTGTTAACACCCCTGCGCCAGCAAAAGCAGAAGAAGTTCAACCTCTTGAATTTAATCTGTCTTTTGACTCGGCTGCCGGCACACAAGCAGCTACACCGGTCGAACCGGCTCCTGCAGCAGCGCAGGAACCTCAGACATTAGATTTCTCGTTTGAGCTGGAACCAACACCAACCCAAGCTGCACCGGTAACACCGGTTGAGCCAGTGACTCCGGCTGCACAAGAACCTCAGGCACTGGATTTCTCGTTTGAGCTGGAAAAGACTGCAACTGAAGCCACACCTGCGACCACACCAGCTGTCACCACCCCACCTGCGGAAGAAAAATCAGACTTTAGTTTTGATTTCTCGATCAGTCCTACACCGGTGGCTGAACAGCCGGTAGAGCCTGCAGTTACCGCACCAGCAGACACTGCACCGCTATTCCAGTTTGACTTAGATAGCGCACCAACCATTGAAGCGACACCAGCAGCACCTGAAGCACCAATGGTTGAAGAGCCCGCTATTGCTGCGGTGGCGGCAACCGCGGTTGATCCGCATGATCCGCTGATTCAGTCCTTCCCTGAACTGGCCGAAGTCAATGAAATCCAGCTGAATCTGGAGCTAGCTCAGCAATATATTGAGCTGGGTGCCTATGATGCGGCCCGTGCCCTGCTGGCAGAAAAAGAAGCAAACTATTCTGCAGCGCAGCAGCAACACGCCACGCAGTTACTCAATCAAATAGCTTCTTGAAGCAAATCTCACTAAGATAAAGCAGTCATCCTTGGCTGCTTTTTTTATGATGAAAAAAATTGCATTAATTTATATGGGCGGTACCTTTGGCTGTGTCGGTGAGCCACTCAGCCCCATGCCCGCAGAGCAGTTTCTCCCCCAGCTGCGTCATGTGCTGCCGCTACATCTGTCGGTGGAATGTTTTGTGGCGCCGGTGATTCAGGACAGCAGCCGCTGTACCGCGACCGACTGGCTGCGACTGGTGCAGTTTATCCAACAGCTGCAGTTACAACAGTTTCAGCATTTTGTCGTCATTCATGGCACCGATACTTTAAGCTATGCCAGTGCCGTGCTGGCACACTTTATCGCGCAGTCTGCACATGTAGTGCTGACTGGCAGCCAGTATCCACTGCTGACCATAAATGGACAGAACACCCGTGACTTCAGCGATGCGCTGGATAACCTGAATTTCGCCCTGGAATCGGTGCTGCAATTGCCGGTTGGCGTGTATCTGGCGTTTCATCATCAATGTTTCCATGGTCGCAGCGCCTTAAAATGCCACACCACTGAATTAGATGCTTTTCAGGGTCAGGCCGCCAGCAGTGCTTTACATCAAAAAGAACAAGCCGCCTACTTGGTACAGGCTGCAGATCTGGACAAAGCACAACACTTCAACTGCATGAGTGTGATGATGCAGCCGATTGGTTTAGAGCAGCAGCTCGCCAATTTGAAACTGATCGCCCAGCAGCCACCGCATTGCCTGATTTTACAAGGCTTTGGTACTGGTAATCTGGCTGTAAATGAAACACTCCTGACGTTGCTACAGTCCTTACAGACGCAAGATTGTGCCGTGATTCTGACCACCCAAGTGCCATTTGGCCCATTGGATCAGCGTTATGCGATCAGCAGCTGGATCCAGAACAGTAAAATTTTAGTCAATGATGGCTTTGGACATGCAGATCTGTATGCAAAAGCATTAAAAATGTATTTACAATACCCGCGCAGAGAACAATGGCAACAGCATTGGTATGACTAAGGCCAATTTGAGGTGAATATGCAACGTTTTGCGGTCGGGATTGAATTTTGTGGTATTCGCTACCGGGGCTGGCAAACCCAGCAACCAGGCGTCCCGAGCGTGCAGGAAACGCTGGAAAAGGTCCTCTCCAAAATTGCCGATGAACCGATTATCCTGCATGGCGCTGGCCGTACCGATGCCGGCGTGCATGCCACCAATATGGTGGCACATTTCGACACGGCAGCCATTCGCCCTGAACGCGGCTGGCTGATGGGAGCCAATAGCCAGCTACCCAAAGACATTGCCATTCAGTGGATTAAGGCTATGGACATGGATTTTCATGCCCGCTTTAAGGCCTGTGCGCGCCGCTACCGTTATGTGGTGTATAACCATCCACAGCGCCCGGCCCTGCTGCATAAACAGGTCACCCATGCCTACTATGCGCTGGATGTCGACAAGATGATTGCCGCTGCGCAAAAGTTTGAAGGCACTCATAATTTTGAAAGCTTCCGTGCCGCAGCCTGTCAGTCCAATCAGCCGGTCCGCACCGTCAGCCATTGCCGCCTGATCCGTCACGGGCATTATTTGGTGCTCGATATTCAGGCCGATGGTTTCCTGCATCATATGGTGCGGAATATCATGGGCTGTCTGCTGGAAATTGGCCAAGGTATGTATGATATTGACCATATTGATACAATTTTTGCCGCACAGGATCGTAAAGCGGCTGGCATTACCGCCCCACCAGATGGCCTGTACTTTATCCAGGCGCACTATCCAGAGCAGTTTGACTTGCCTCAAGTGCCTTTAGGTCCGCATTGGCTGAATATGCCGGAATAATTGTATTCCGTCTTACCTCCCTTTTAGCCAGGAAGGATTTTATCCCCGCCATTTCCAGGCTTTAAAAATAAAAGTCACCCTTGCATCAAGCGGCAACTCTAAAAAAATCCCCCTTTTATCAAGGGGGGCTGCGGAGATGCTTAACGCTGCTTACGTTTTCGGTACTCGACCGGTGTTTCATTGGTCCAGCGTTTAAAAGCCCGGTAAAAGGTGCTCGGTTCAGAAAATCCGGTCAGATACACAATCCGCTCCACGCTTTCATTGGTATTGGCCAGCAGCTTTTTGGCCAGACGACAACGATAATCCGAGAGAATCTGCTGGAAACTGGTATTGGCCTCACTCAGCTGGGTGCGTAAACGACGCGGCGTGATATTCAGCTGCGCTGCCACGGTTTCCAATGTGGTTTCCCCACTTTCTAGGGTCGACCCAATCGCCCGGCGTACTTCACCGACCAGATCATAACGCGCCAGTTCCTGCAGTTTCTCCAGCGCCAGCTGCTCATGTAACTGCAACAGCTCCGGCTCGGCCTGCCACAGCGGATATTCTAAAATAGAGGGATCGAAATACAGTCGTGTTTCATTCTGCCCCAGACTGACCGGGCACTCATAGACCCGGAAATATTCATCATCGGCAGCGCCCTGCTGGAAATTAAAGTCGATATACAGCGGCTGGAATTTGCCTTCGGTAATAAACTTGAAGAAACGCAAAATGCCCGACATGGCACATTCAGAAAAGTGACGATTGACAATATTGTCAGCCCACGGCTGTTGACCATTGGTTAAATAACAGCGGTCATCTTCAATCACCAGTTTGGCATCAAAGGCATCACTGATTAAACGCTGATAGGCCAGTGCCCGTTTTAAACCTTCACCAAAATTTTCCGAAGAAATAAACAGATGCTCAATCACCTGACCACGATAGAGCGGCAAATGTTCACCCAGATGCAAACCAATATCCGGGTCACGGCTGACTTCTTCCGCCGCCACCCAAAACGCATACTGCGCGCCCAAAGGCGTACGATCATTGGCCTCAACCTGATTAAGTGCGACACCTGCTTTTGTTAATATTTCTTCGGTTGGCAAACCGGCACGACGAATCGCTTGGTAGCCTAATCGCAATACAACCGATGCATCAGTTAGCTGACCCACGCAAAGACCTTCCTTGTATGTTCTTCATTTATACTTAAAAAGATTGATTTTAGATTAACTGTGATTGACCAAACTGACAACCATCCACCACGTTTTTTTGTAGAAAAAATTTAAATGTTTTGTTCGCTTATTTTACTGACAGATGATTCATCTGCGGCGGGTTTCACCTTGATTTTTTCAAAAAAATTGACTATAATTTGCGCCTTTCCAATTTGATCATCAGGTAGGCTATGGCCAATAAAGAGGAACTCATCGAGTTCGAAGGCGTTGTCACCGAAACGCTTCCTAATACTATGTTCCGTGTACGTTTAGAAAACGGTCACGAGGTGATTGCCCATATTTCAGGTAAAATGCGCAAGCACTATATTCGCATTTTAACTGGCGACAGCGTGAAAGTTGAAATGACGCCTTATGACTTAACGAAAGGTCGTATTACCTATCGTGCACGCTAAGTTTTAGCGCAAGCAAAAAGCCACCTTCAACAGTGGCTTTTTTATTGGCTGCTGATGCTGTGTAACAGCCAAGAATGGCGTCGAGATCTGCCGCTTATCGAATATACACATATTTTTAGGCTGTCCTTGCCTAGAATGAAGTTTTATTCAATGGAGATCGCGCATGTTTGTTTCTCGCTCCGTTGCTTTGGCGCTCTTCGCGTTCAGTCTCTCCGCTTGTGTAACCACGCCGTCCAGTACCCGAGCTGAACGTGATACCTATCTGGCTCAGTTTGTCGGCCAGTCCAGCCAGCAGATTCGCCAGCAGCTCGATTTAAGCCTGCTCGGTTACGAACAGGTCAGTTCACCACAAATCAACCCACAGGCGCTCACCTACACCGTTATACGCCCAATCAGCATTCCGATTCCTGTAGCGAATGCCCCGGCCACCGGCCCAGCCCATATTCCAGCACCCATTGGCCCAGCCAACAGCTATGATATTAACCTGCACTGCCAGATTGTGTTCCGGCTGGAACAGGATATTGCCCGCTCTGTACACTATAGCGGTCGCACCTGTTAAGCGCTGAATTTAGAGCTGACCATTCAATAGCCATAAAAAAACGCAGCCTGAAGCTGCGTTTTTTGATTTGCTGTCGAGACTTAGCCCAATGCCGCAACCACAGCCTGACCCATTTCCTGAGTACCCACTTTATTCATGCCTTCAGACATGATGTCAGCCGTACGTAAACCTTGATCAAGCACATTGCCCACTGCATCTTCAATCGCTTTCGCGGCAGCTTCTTCACGGAAGGTATAACGCAGCATCATTGCCACAGACAAGATGGTCGCCAACGGGTTGGCAATGTTCTGGCCAGCGATGTCTGGTGCTGAACCATGACATGGCTCATACATACCTTTGCCATTTTCATCTAGCGACGCTGATGGCAACATACCGATAGAACCGGTCAGCATTGCTGCTTCATCAGACAGGATGTCACCAAACAGGTTACCGGTTACCAGTACGTCAAACTGTTTTGGCGCACGTACCAATTGCATTGCAGCATTGTCGACATACATGTGGGACAGGTTGATTTCTGGATATTGTTCAGCATGTAGCTGGGTCACGGTCTGCTTCCACAGCTCAGTCACTTCCAGCACGTTGGCTTTGTCCACCGAGCAGACTTTACCACCACGCAGTTTGGCCATTTCAAAAGCCACTTTGGCAATACGCTTGATTTCTGATTCAGCATAGACGTCGGTGTTAAAGCCCTGTTTCTCGCCATTTTCCAGCTCGCGAATACCACGTGGCTGACCAAAGTAAATCCCACCCGTCAGTTCACGTACAATCAGGATATCCAGACCCAATACAATTTCCGGCTTTAAGCTAGACGCATCAGCCAGTTGCGGATACAGAATCGCTGGACGCAGGTTAGCAAACAGGTTTAATTCGCTACGTAATTTTAACAGGCCACGTTCCGGGCGGATCGAACGCTCAATCGTATCCCATTTTGGACCACCAACTGCACCAAGCAATAAAGCATCGGCTTTTTTCGCCTGTTCAGACGTCACATCCGGATAAGGTGAACCATGCGCATCAATCGCGGCACCACCTAACAATCCCTGTTCCCACGTCAAGCCCAGATTGAACTTTTCATTAACACGCGTAAGCACCTGCTCCGCTGCTGTGACGATTTCTGGGCCAATACCGTCACCGGCAAGAATCAAAATATGTTTTGACATGAGTTTTTCCATTTCCTGTAGCAGTCAACGACTGTGGAGACTAAATTTTCTGTTCCACAAATTCCCCCAGTCCATGTAAGACATTATAAGGTTTGCAGAAACGTCGAATAATTTTCTGGTTTTGTAAAAGATCCACACACAGCGGCTCTGGCGCCGAAACATTCAGCAGACTGCCTTTATGCTTGCTGCGGTCACGGTACATTTTAAAAGTGTACGTTTGACGCGGCTTAAACTGATGAATGACGTGCAGGGTTTCGGCCTGATCACGGGAAATCGGATAGAACCGGATCACCACTTCATGCTGTTTGGCCGGAACCGACAGATACAGCGGATTAGGCTGCCGTAGTGAATCTGCCTGCAAGCGCACCAGTCCCTGCTTGATGGCTTCACGACTCAGACGCTGACTTTCAGCATCCATGATCATGACCCGGTTCAAGCGTTCAAACTCGCAATGCTCGGTACCTGAACAATAAATACGTGCATTGGATTGGGATGCCTGTGTCTCTTTTACCTGTTTTAGACGTGCTGTATCCCAGGTTTGACATGCTGTTAACAGCGTAGCCACTCCCCCCAATACAGCAAGCCGACGAAAAACCTTCAACATAGCCCGAGCCCAACCTCATCAAAAAGCAGAATATTTAAATTATTATGCCTTGAATGTTAACAAGAGTTCGACGCCCGTGCTATGCCTATTTACGAAATAACTTAAGCTTGAATTTCCGCAAACACCCACGGACGCACGGCTTTGGTTTTCTCCTCATACGCGCGAATATCATCGGCATCTTGCAAGGTCAAACCAATATCATCCAGACCGTTTAACAGGCAATGCTTACGGAATGGATCAACTTCAAACTTGAATGCTTCACCGTTTGGCGTACGGACTTCCTGTGCTTCAAGGTCAATAGTTAACTGATAACCTTCATTGGCTGCACATTCCTTAAATAGCTGATCAATCTGCGCTTCGGTTAAAATCACCGGTAACATGCCGTTTTTAAAGCAGTTATTAAAGAAGATATCCGCAAAACTTGGGGCAATGACTGTACGCAAGCCGTATTCACTTAAAGCCCACGGCGCATGCTCACGGCTGGAACCGCAACCAAAGTTGGCACGTGAAATTAAAATGCTGGCGCCCTGATAACGCGGCTGGTTCAAGACGAAATCTGGGTTTTTAGGACGGGTTGAATTGTCCTGACCCGGATAGCCTTCATCTAAATAACGCAATTCATCAAACAGGTTGTCACCGAAACCGGTACGTTTGATTGATTTCAAGAACTGTTTTGGAATAATTAAATCGGTATCGACATTGGCACGGTCTAAAGGTGCAACGATACCCTGTTCAACGGTATAAGCTTTCATATTTATGTTCCAATGAATCCGTACTCTCTCTCACATCCGCTCCAGCAAGGAGCGGCCTGGGATGAGGGCTTAAACTTAGAATGAACGAACATCCACAAAGTGACCGGCAATTGCCGCTGCTGCTGCCATGGCCGGGCTGACCAGATGGGTACGACCACCATTGCCCTGACGACCTTCAAAGTTACGGTTTGAGGTCGATGCACAGTGCTCGCCTGGCTGTAACTTGTCGGCATTCATGGCCAGACACATCGAGCAGCCAGGTTCACGCCATTCAAAACCGGCTTCCAGGAAGACCTTGTCCAAACCTTCTGCTTCCGCCTGCTGTTTGACCAAACCAGAACCCGGTACCACCATCGCCTGTTTAATGCTTGGCGCCACTTTACGGCCTTTGATCACATCTGCCGCAGCACGGATATCTTCAATACGCGAGTTGGTGCATGAACCAATAAAAACACGATCCAGCTGGATATCTGCCAAAGCCTGACCAGCAGTTAAGCCCATATATTGATAAGCACGGGTCCAGTCATTGCGCTGTACCTCATCTTTGGCCTGTTCCAAAGTTGGTACTGCCTGAGAAACCGGAATGACCATTTCAGGTGAAGTACCCCAAGACACTTGCGGCTCAATCTCTTCACCCTGTAATACCACGACAGTATCAAAATGCGCATCGGCATCTGAATGCAAGGTATTCCAGTACGCCACAGCCTGATCCCATTGCTCGCCTTTTGGTGCATAAGGACGGTCTTTTACATATTCAATGGTTTTTTCATCAACCGCGACCATACCGACACGTGCACCGGCTTCAATTGCCATGTTACACACGGTCATACGGCCTTCAATCGACATATCACGGAACACCTGACCGCCAAATTCAATGGCATGGCCCGTACCACCTGCTGTACCGATTTTGGCAATAATCGCCAGCACCACGTCTTTCGGGGTCACGCCCTGACCCAACTGACCATCTACGCGTACCAGCATGTTTTTCATTTTCTTCTGAATTAAACATTGCGTGGCCAACACGTGCTCAACTTCTGAAGTTCCGATCCCGTGTGCCAGACAGCCAAAGGCACCATGGGTCGCGGTATGCGAGTCGCCACATACCACCGTCATTCCCGGCAAGGTTAAACCCTGCTCTGGTCCAACCACGTGAGCAATCCCCTGACGGATATCGTTAATATCAAATTCAACGATATTAAAAGTCTTACAGTTATCGTCTAAGGTTTGCACCTGAATACGCGAAGTATCATCTTCAATACCGGCTACGCCCTGCTCACGCTCTTTTTTCGAGGTCGGTACATTATGGTCCGGAGTCGCAATATTGGCACTTAAACGCCATGGCTGACGGCCAGCCAGTTGCAAACCTTCAAAGGCCTGTGGAGAGGTAACTTCATGCAACAAATGACGGTCGATGTACAATAAAGCCGAACCATCATCACGCTGTTTTACCAAGTGGTCATCCCACAATTTGTCATATAATGTTTTTGCTTTTTGGGTTTCGCCTGCCATGTCGATGTGCTCCACTGGACTGGGTAATTCTGTCATTAATTTCGATTATAACCACACAATTACATAAATCTAATTTATCATTTTTATTAGTTAAAAAACTTTATGGAATAAATATAATTGATTTTTGCTCAGATTAACATCTGATTAAAAATTCAATTTTCCGATTGAATTTTACAAAATATTCGTTTTTACAAATTAATTCGTACTGACTATGATGATGTTATCAGCACTGAATTGTAGATACGAGGAACATCATCATGGCGCATATTCAAAACTTTGTCGCAAACAACCAGCGAATGTTTAAAAAGACTTTTAGCTACTATGTGATGCACATTACGGTGGCCATGCTTGTCGGCTATTTCGTTACCGGCAGTCTGTGGATGGCCATTACCTTAAGCTTATTGGAACCAACAGTACAGGCGGTGGCCTATTTTATTCATGAACGCATGTGGGAAAAGAAAGCACAAGACGGCACAGAGGAAATCACCGCCTAGCCTATTTTTCGCCCGGTGTTCCTCCCAAAAGATCATCTTCAGGATGATCTTTTTTATTTTAATATAACTTAAATTACTGTTTTTAAAATATTTATATTCAAGTTATGGTTGTTGAACTTCAATTTATAGAAAAATAATCTTTGATTAATTCTAAAAATTTCTAAATAATAATTTTAAGCATAAAAAATCTTTATAGGTGATTGCGATGAATCTTGCAGCATTTGAAGCTTTTGTAAAAGTCATGGAAACCGGTTCGATTTCTCTGGCCGCCGATCAGCTGTTTATTACCCAGCCCGCAGTCACCAAACGGATTCATAGCCTGGAAGAATATTTTGGGGTCAAGCTGTTTGAGTCGGCCGGCCGTGGCGTGCAGGCAACCCATGCTGCGCATTCGCTGTTACCCAAAGTCAAAAACTGGCTAAATGAACTGGGCGATATTCATCATACTTTAAGCCATGAACAGGGCCAGGTGCAGGGTCGCCTGAAAATTGGCACCAGTCATCATATTGGCCTGCATCATCTGCCCGATCATTTGCGTCGCTATGTCCAAGATTTCCCCGATGTCACCTTAGATGTGCATTTTGTCGATTCGGAACAGGCGCATGAACAGGTGCTGGCCGGTGATCTGGAACTGGCCTTTTTAACCCTGCCACCGCAAGGTGATGACCGGCTGCAATATGTCACCATCTGGAATGATCCGCTGGTGTTTGTGGCTGCGCCTTTTCATCCGCTGGCCCAGCAGAAAAGACTGAAACTGGAAGATTTAACCCAGTTCCCGAGCCTGCTACCAGCAGCACAGACCTATACCAGCCAGATTACCCTGGCCGAGTTTGAAAAACAGGGCGTGAAGCCAAAAATCACCATGAGCAATAACCCGCTGGAATCCATCCGCATGCTGGTGTCGATTGGACTGGGCTGGTCAGTGTTACCGAAAACCCTGATTAATCAGGACTTGCAACAGCTGGATATTAATCTGGAAATGAACCGCCAGCTGGGCATGGTCTGGCATCCGGGACGCACACAGTCCAAAGCGGCGCAGGCGCTGGTTAACTTTATGCAGCAGCCGGACTAGGTTCATCGACCGGCCGCATCCTTCTGTACAGTTACTGAACAAAACAGCACGCTGCTCCAAATTGGCGTAATTTGAAAAGACAAGGTGCCCGTACAAGACACCAGGATCTTTATAAAAAATGATGCAGGAGCAGAGCGATGAACCAGACCACTTCCCCGCTTGCCTATTCCCCTTCGTTCAGTTCAGCCCAGGCGCTCCAGCAGCGCCTAGCCGGCAGTGCACAGCCTTTACAGCCCAGTCCACGGCTGGATGTCACACAAGCCGATACGCTACGTGCCACCCTCAAGCAGTATTTTCTGCAAACCTTTGACTGTTATGAATCATTGTTTAGCTGCCTCAACGGCGATGAGGCCTTTTATCACAAGCCGATTGTGCTGCGCCATCCGCTGATTTTTTACTATGGCCATACCGCGACATTTTTCATCAACAAACTGCTGCTCAGCAAACTGATTGAACAGCGTATCAATCCACATTTTGAATCCATCTTTGCGGTGGGTGTGGATGAGATGAGCTGGGATGACCTGGATGACAGCCGTTATGACTGGCCGACACCCGCGCAGGTCAAACACTACCGCGATCAGGTGCGTGCCACGGGGCTGGAAATTATTGAAAAGGCACCGCTGAGCACGCCAATTGACTGGCAGCATTCGTGGTGGTCGATTCTGATGGGCATTGAACACGAGCGGATTCATCTAGAAACCTCCTCCGTGCTGATTCGCCAGCATGCCCTTGACTATGTCCAGACACAGCCACCATGGCGGCCAAATATCCTGACTAACACCGCACCAGAGAATGCGTTGCTTCCAGTGGCAGCCGGCCGGGTACAGCTCGGTAAGGAGCGGCACGACCCGGTTTACGGCTGGGACAATGAATATGGCCAATATCAGGCAGAGGTAGCGGCGTTTGCGGCCAGCCGCTATCTGGTCAGCAATCAGGAATTTCTGGCCTTTGTTGAAGATGCCGGCTATCAGAACGCAAACTATTGGGAAGATGAAGGCTGGCAATGGCGCAGCTTTGCCCAGGCCAAATATCCGACCTTCTGGCGTAAACACGGGCCGGACTGGTCACTCCGGCTGCTGACCGAAGAAGTACCAATGCCGTGGGACTGGCCGGCGGAGGTGAATTATCATGAGGCCAAAGCCTTTTGCCACTGGAAAGCGAAGCAAACTGGTCAGCCAGTACGACTGCCCACCGAAGAGGAATGGTATCGGCTGGTACAGCTGGCTGGCGTAAATGAGCCGTCTGCACCTGCCAATCTGGCGCTGGCCTATGGTGCTTCCTCCTGTCCGGTCAATACCTTCCCGCATGGCGATTTTTATGACCTGCGCGGCAATGTCTGGCAATGGACCGAAACCCCGATTTATCCATTTCCGGGTTTTGTGGTGCATCCGATTTATGATGATTTCAGCACCCCGACCTTTGATGGCCGGCATAATCTGCTCAAAGGCGGTTCCTGGATTTCTGCCGGCAATGAAGCCGAACTGGCCTCACGCTATGCCTTTCGCCGGCATTTTTTCCAGCATGCCGGTTTCCGTTATGTGGTTTCTGATCAGGAGCCGCTGGCGATTCAATCACAATATGAAACCGACCGGCTGGTGTCTGAATATCTGGAATTTCAGTATGGCCGTGAATATTTTGGCGTGGCCAATTTTGCCCAGACACTGGTGCAACTGGCCCTGACCCAGCTGGCCGACAGACCACGACGTAAAGCACTGGATATTGGCTGTGCTACCGGCCGCGCCAGCTTTGAACTGGCCCGTTATTTTGATGAAGTGGTCGGGATTGATTTTTCAGCGCGCTTTATCCAGAACGGCGTCAAACTGGCACAGGGCGAAACTCTGCATTACAGCATCTGCACCGAAGGTGAACTGGTAGGCTATCATGCCTGTGATTTAGCCCAGCTTGGACTGGCGGAGGTCCGGGACAAAGTCCAGTTTTACCAGGGTGATGCCTGTAATCTTAAAGCGATTTTCAGAGGCTATGATTTTATTCTGGCAGCCAACTTAATTGACCGGCTGCATCATCCGGCGCAGTTTTTAAGCCAGATTCATACACGGCTGAATATGGGCGGCATTCTGATGCTCAGCTCACCCTATACCTGGATGGAAGAACACACTGTCCGCAGTGAATGGCTGGGTGGCTTTAAAAAAGATGGCGAGAACTGGAGCAGTCTGGATGGCTTAACAGCCTTGCTAGAGCCGCATTTCCGTTTAATGACTGAACCGCAGGACATCCCTTTTGTGATTCGGGAAACCCAGCGCAAGTTTCAGCATACCTATGCGCAGGTCAGCTTCTGGGAACGGATTGCCTAAATGGATAGAAAAGAAAGTGAGGGATCAGGCCAAATTCCGGATTTGGCCTGATGATCTGGAGATTTGAACGAACGATTTAACGGCGAGGCACAGAGTCTTCATGCAGCGCTTCATTCAGCTGGTCGACCGTAATGGCCCACTCCCCATCCGAGGCAATTTTTTCAGCTAAAAACTGACGTTGACCATCACTCCAGAATTCTGCATCCATAATATGAATTTCCGCCGCCAGTTGATGCTGGCCGATAAAATCTTGAATCGCCTGCTCGCTGGAGTCCAGGCCCAGTTGTTCAAACAGATTGGTCATTCTTGGTCGGGTTTGGCGCATGCGTGAATCTCCCTGTTGTTGTTCTTGTCTTCACCATAGCATATAAAACTGCAAATCCTAGTGCTGTTAAAAAAAATTCACCTTTTCATAAATTTGCAAGATAGATGACAACCAGCTCAGACAAAAAACAGGGCCAGTTATAGCGGCCCTGTCTGCTGATCTTGGTGTAGATGAACTGCGCTTTTATTCAGCAGCAATCGACCAGTCCTGAATCTCCCAGCCCTGCTCGACCGCCAAGGCCCGCAGACGATCATCCGGATTCACCGCAATAGCGTGGTCTGCATATTCTAGCAAGAAACGGTCATTGATTGAATCTGAATAAGCCCAGGATTCGGTCACCTCACGTCCGGCCAGCCACTGTTCCAGACGTACCAGTTTGCCCTGCTGATAACAGGCAGTATTGATGACCTTACCGGTATATTTGCCATCGACCACTTCGGCATTGGTGGCAATGATTTCGCTAATGCCAAATTCACGGAAAATTGGCGCAGTAATAAAATCCGAAGTCGCGGTAATGCCGACCAGTGCATGTCCGGCCTCACGATGACGCTGAATCGCCTTAAAACCTTCCGGGCGCATTTGTGGACGAATCACTTTTTGCATAAACAACTCATGCAGTTCGGTCAGGTAGTGTGACTCGTGCTGGGTCAGAAATTCGAATACAAATTCGTTATAGGCAATCGGGTCAAGCTGGCCAGCTTTGTAATCTTCATAAAATTTATCATTCATGGCGCGGTGATGAACCGGATCGACCAGACCTTCATTGACTAAAAACTCACCCCAGGAATGATCCGAATCTGTATTTAACAAGGTGTGATCGAGATCAAATAGCGCCAATTTCATGAAAATACTCGTAAAAACTGAAATTTAAGAAAAAATTTGTAAATCTATCTCCGCTAGTCGATAGAAATTCGTTAAGATCATAGCAATTTTAACATTTTTAAACTTTGCTTTTTTTCGTGTTGGATACAGAAATAAAAATCCCCGGAAGCAAAGGCATAATTTACAGAATATTTAGGTAGCCAAATGATCGACTCAGAAGGTTTCCGACCCAATGTCGGGATCATTTTGGCAAACGACTTTGGACAGGTTTTATGGGCAAAACGCATTGGACACAATGCATGGCAATTTCCACAAGGAGGTATCCAGCATGGAGAAACCCCTGAGCAGGCACTTTATCGTGAGCTGAGAGAAGAAGTTGGCTTACTGCCCGAACACGTTCAAATTATCGCACAAACGAAAGGTTGGCTGCGTTACCGTTTGCCGCACCGTTACATCCGGCCCGATTCCGATCCGGTATGTATTGGTCAAAAACAGAAATGGTTTTTACTCAAACTCACGGCCTCGGCCCAGTTGATTCAGCTCAACCTGTCCGATCCGCCCGAGTTTGATCAATGGCAGTGGGTCAGTTACTGGTACCCACTGGGTCAGGTCGTGAATTTCAAACGCGATGTGTACCGCAAGGCGATGGTGGAATTATGTCATCAATTGCCATCTAAGAAAGCCTGAAAAAAGCTGTATGATCATGCAGATTTTTTAAACGACTCTTGCTATAAAGAGAACAGAACTGGAACGCTGATTTGGAGCAGACTTTATGTCGAATATGCAACTGGATACTCTAAGACGCATTGTGCAGGAAATTAATGCGTCCACCAGTTTGCATGAATCGCTCGACATTATGGTCAATCAGGTTGCTGAAGCTATGCATGTCGATGTCTGCTCCATTTACCTGCTTGACGAGCGCAACCAGCGTTATCTGCTGATGGCCTCTAAGGGCTTGAATCCTGAAGCGGTCGGCCATGTGTCTCTGCATACCGGTGAAGGTCTGGTGGGGCTGGTCGGCCAGCGTGAAGAAATCGTCAACCTGGACGATGCACCGAAACATGAACGCTTCCTGTATTTACCGGAAACCGGCGAAGAAATTTATAATTCCTTCCTCGGCGTGCCGGTCATGTACCGTCGTAAGGTCATGGGCGTACTGGTGGTGCAGAACAAGGAATGTCAGGACTTTAGCGAAGCGGCTGAATCCTTTCTGGTCACGCTCTGCGCCCAGCTCTCTGGCGTGATTGCGCATGCGCATGCCGTTGGCAATATTGATGTCTTTCGTAAACCCAGCAATCTGCCGGCCTACAAAACCTTCCAGGGCGTTTCCGGCTCGGGCGGGATTGCGCTTGGCCGCGCGGTCATTCTCTATCCACCAGCAGATTTGGCGGCGGTACCTGACCGTGAAGCCGATGACATCAGCGAAGAGCTGAAACTGCTCGACACTGCGCTGGATGCCGTGCGTCAGGAAATTCAGGCGCTGGATGACAAAATGCAGGATGCACTGATGGCCGAAGAACGCGCCCTGTTTAGCGTGTTCCTGCGTATGCTGGATGAAAATGCCCTGCCGGCGGAAATTAAAGAACTGATTCGGGATGGTAATTGGGCACAAGGTGCGGTGCGGATTGTCATTGACAGCCACATTGCCCAGTTTGCCCAGATGGAAGATGACTACCTGCGCGAACGGGTCTCCGACTTAAAAGATCTCGGCCGGCGTATTCTGGCCTATTTGCAGGAAGCCGATGCCAGCCATCGTGAACTGACCGATGAAAGTATTCTGATTGGTGAAGAAATCTCGACCGCGGCACTGGTGGAATTACCGGTCGATAAAATTGCCGCAATTGTCACCACCGAAGGCGCCATGAACTCACATATGGTGATTGTCGCGCGCGCACTGGGTATTCCAACCGTGGTCGGGGTGACTGAACTGCCGATCAACACCCTCGATGACGTAGAAATGATTGTCGATGCGCATCAGGGCCGGGTGTTTATTAATCCGCCACGGCGTTTACGCACCCGCTATAAAGAAATTCAGAAAGAAGAAGAACTGATTGCCAAAGACCTGAAACAGTATGAAACCAAGGACGCCGTTACCCCAGACGGCGTGACGGTCAAACTGTATGTCAATACCGGTCTGATGATTGATGTGGTACGCGGGGTACAACGTGGTGCCAAAGGGGTCGGCCTATACCGCTCTGAAATTCCGTTTATGCTGCGGGACCGTTTCCCGGGCGAAGAAGAACAGCGTGCCATTTACCGCCAGCAGCTAAGCCACTTTGCCAACAAACCGGTGGTAATGCGCACCTTGGATATTGGCGCAGACAAAGACCTGCCGTATTTCTCGATTGAAGAAGAAAACTCAGCACTGGGCTGGCGCGGGATTCGCTTCACCCTCGATCATCCGGAAATTTTTTCTTCGCAAATTCGCGCCATGCTCAAAGCCAGTATCGGCCTGAACAACCTGCACATCCTGCTGCCAATGGTCACCAGCGTCAATGAAGTCGAAGAAGCACTGTATCTGCTAGATCGTGACTGGCATGCGGTACAGGAAGAAGAACAGGTCAAGATCAATAAACCGCGTATCGGGATTATGGTAGAAGTGCCAAGCGTGCTGCTACAGATTGATGAGTTCGCCGAACTGGTCGATTTCTTCTCGGTCGGCTCCAATGACCTGACCCAGTATCTGCTGGCAGTGGACCGTAACAATCCACGCGTGGCCAACGTCTATTCGCATTTCCATCCATCAGTGCTACGCGCACTGACCCGTCTGGTCAAGGAATGTCACAAGTACGATAAACCGGTCAGCATTTGTGGTGAAATGGCCGGTGATCCGCTATCTGCGGTGCTGTTGATGGCGATGGGCTTTAATACCCTGTCGATGAGTTCGAGTAACATTCTGCGCGTGCGTAAAGCGATTTGCCATGTGCCGATGAGCGAAGCACAGGAGCAGCTGGAACGGGTGCTGAAAATGAATAATTCGCTGATGGTGAAAAGCTGGATGGAATATTATTTTAAAACCCATGGTCTGGGCGATATGGTCAAGGCCTCTACCCGGATTGTTGGCGCTTAAGCCATATTTTGATTTAAATCAGACAGAATGAATAAGGGCGATAATCATCAGAATATCGCCCTTGTTTGTGTTTGCTATAGCCGCGTTTGGCATTCTTTTTCCGGTCGACAAAAACCTGGCTCTTGTTGACCTCATGCATATATTTGGCCACGAAGTTATGCTGAATCACTTCTGGCTGTTTTTTCTTTGCCATCACTTTATCCTTCCGGTTCATGATTTGAATGCAGGTGTTCCTGCGCTGTATTGATGGGTACATTTGCGCAAAATTCAAGCGCATTTTAGCCTTAAAACTGCGTTTTGCTTCCCGTCGACATCCCTTTGGAATGGGGAGTCAATCATACATTTTTTTGGACAATTCAGCAGCAATTTTGCGACAGTCATGTAACAATAAAAGAAACGGTATAGAAAAATTTTGCAGTGTTTTTCTGAACATTCTTCAGTCAAAAAATGAAAGTAGATTCAGCTGCTCTGCCCCTATAATTATACCACAAAATCTTATATTTTTTATTATTTTGCAAAGACTTAGAAGTTATATAGCACGCTAGAAAAAACTTCCTGATGGGCTAAGATGAAGCTAGAAGATCAATTCAAACAGCCTCTTCCAAAACAGGAGTTCACAGCATGATTTATGAAGTTTCTGGAGATATTTTATTGAGCCAAGCCCGTGCCATTGCCCACGGTGTTGCCCCAAATGATAACTTTGCCACCGGACTGGCTTTAAGTCTGCGCGAACACTGGCCGGCGCTGTATAAAGACTTCCGTAACTATTGCCATATTTACCATCCTAAAGCGGGTGAACAATGGACCTGGGTCAATGCCGAAGGTCAGCGCATCATTAATCTGATGACTCAGGAAGCGGCCTATGACAACGGTTCCAAGCCGGGTAAAGCATCGACAGAATACGTCAACCGCACCCTGAAAAATCTGAAACAGCTGGTTGAAGCCGAGAATATTGAAAGTCTAGCGCTGCCACGTCTGGCCACCGGTGTCGGCGGTCTGGATTGGGAAGAAGTCCGCCCGCTGATTTACAAGCATTTAGAAGACCTGAATATTCCGGTTTATATCTACACCCTGTACCAGAAAGGGGTGAAAGCAGACGAACCGGCGCATTAAGCCAAGCTCGTTTGATCGTTAGCGTGAGACTGATGCCGGGATCACACGGCTGCGCAACTGCAGACCGCCATGCATCCAGTCCGATTTCCCCGCTTGGCTGAAGTCAAGCGGGGAATTTTTCTATCAGGATACGCTCTATCACGCGTGATGTTTAAACCGCCAGCGCACGTTCTAACAGCCGGGCAACATCGACCTGGGCCGGGTCTAACATGCCCACCACCTGACCATGCAGGGTCTGATAACGGCTCTGGATAAAGGCCTGTGCCACAAAATCAGGTGCATGCTGGTTTAAGATGACCGCCTGTGCCAGCAGCACCAAACGGCTTACCAGCGTACGTGCCATAAACTGCAAGGCTTGTGGGTCTGTCTGCTGGAACAGCTGCATCAGCGCCTGTAATTCCTGCTGTAACAGCGGCTGCTGTTGCACACCGTCGGCCAGCGACTGCAACAGGACCTGCATGGAGGCCGGATCACGCTGTATCGCTCGTAGCACATCCAGACACATGACATTGCCCGACCCCTCCCAGATACTATTCACCGGAGCTTCTTTAAAAATACGCGCCATGATGCCAGTGTCGACATAGCCATTGCCGCCAAAGACCTCCATCATTTCGCCGCTCAGCTCGACAGTACGCTTACACACCCAGAACTTGGCAGCCGGGGTCATAATCCGCTTCCAGGCCTGCGCCAGCGGCGTATCCAACTGGTAGCACTGCGCCAGATAAAAGCCCAGCTGCACCGCGGCTTCGGTTTCCAGTGCCAGATCAGCCAGCACCGCCTGCATCAGCGGCTGTTCAGCCAGCGGCTTGCCAAAGGCTTTGCGTTGCCGGGTATAGGCAATACATTGCACCAGCGCCTGGCGCAACATGGCACTGCTGCCGACCACACAGGTCAGGCGGGTATAATTGGCCATTTCAATAATGGTGGGAATACCACGGCCAGCTTCGCCAATCATGATGCCCCAGGCCTCATGAAACTCGACTTCCGAGCTGGAATTGCTGCGATTACCGACCTTGTCTTTTAGACGCTGGATATGAATCGTGTTCTTGCGACCATCTTCCAGCCAGCGCGGGACAAAGAAGCAGGCCAAGCCATCCTGTTTGGTTTTAGCCACCACCAAATGCGCATCGCACATCGGCGCCGAGAAAAACCATTTATGCCCGGTCAGCAGATAGGGCTGGCCACGACCCGCTGCCCCCACCGGAGTGGCGATGGTTTCATTGGCGCGTACATCGGAGCCGCCCTGCTTTTCAGTCATGCCCATGCCCAGCCAGATTGATGTTTTCTGCGCCATTGGAATATCCCGCGCATCATATTCATTCGACAGCAGTTTATCGCCGAACTGTTGCCACAGTTCAGGTTCACGCTGAATGAGCGGAATACTGCCCAGGGTCATGGAGGCAGGACACAGGTTGCCACATTCGACCTGACCACTCAGATAAAAGCGCGCCGCCCAATCGACCCAGGCAGATGCGGACTGAGGTTCAATAAAGGGATGGGCATGGGTCTGAAATTCCCGGTTCAGCGCCATCCAGTAATGCCAGGCTGGATGGAACTCGATCACATCCTGACGGCGGCCGCGAGCATCAAAGGCCTGTAACTGCGGGGTATGGCTATTGGCTAAATGGGCAGAATGATAAGCCTCTGCCGATCCGGCCTGCTGACCAAGGGCGCTAAGGCGTGCCTGATCCTGACTGCCATAGCGCTGCAAGATTTCCTGCAATACGCGGTCACTCGCAAACAGATTATAATCCTGACGTTCATCAAACTGATTCTGAATAGAATGGGTCATCCATGCCTGCATCGTTCATCGTTCCTGATTGATTATGATGATAGGCTTTCAGTATAAAGAATATTCACCCACAGCATGTTCAGTTTTCAGTCATGACCTCCCCCTCTGTACAGCTGCGGCGTAAGCCTCGCCAGTCCCGGGCCAAACAGACCCAGCAGGCCCTGCTGGACAGTGTTGTTCGGCTTTTGCAGCAGCAGTCACCCGCACAGCTGACCATCCGTGAGATTACCGAACTGGCCGGGGTCGGTCTGGGCACCTTTTATGAATACTTTGCCCAGAAAGAAGATTTGCTGGCCTGGGTAATCCACCAGCAGATTATCCAGCATGCCGGGGCGCTACGCAGTTATACCCAGCCACCACCGCAGTTATCCACAACTGGTGATATTTGCAGCGATATACAGGCCCTGCTGTGCTTTCAGCTTGACCGTATCCGCAGCGAACAGCGGCTGTGGGCCAGTGTGTTTTTACTGGAACGCAGCCTGTCGAGCGAACAGGCCTATCAAAAGCATTATCAGCTGATGCTGGACAGCTGGCAGCAGATTTTAAGCCGCTATATACCTGAAACCCACGAACGCTTGCGCTGTGCCGAAAACCTGCATCGCATCAGTTATGGCTTTATTTCACAAACCCTGTTAATCCAGCCCACATTTCAGGACTGGCCGCAACTGCAGGCCGATATTGAACTGGCCATCCAGCCATTTTTAGCCCGGCTCATCTCAACAAAATCCGACCAAAACACTCAGAAATCAAAACTTTAAGCTATCGATTATTCCTTTGAGCACTAATCGTTTTATCTATTTGAAAAAGTGTTATATTCGGTTTAAATTAAATGAGAACCAAGTTGCATTTTTATGTTTTTTATCCATCGTCATTCTGCCCAGCCAGCTATTGCAAGGTAGATTTCAATGATAAGCTGGGTTTATTTTTTATATTGATGACTTTGATAACGGTTAATTTCATGGGATGTCACCTGCCTGGAGAATCCAGCCCGTGTCCAACGTCAGCACATGAATACAATAACGGAGAACGATAATGACCCAAGACTTTAAAAAATGTCCGGTCACCCACCTCACCACCGATGCCGGTGCTCCGGTGGTCGATAACCAGAACAGTATGACCGCCGGTGCCCGTGGTCCATTGCTTACCCAGGATTTATGGCTCAATGAAAAACTGGCGAACTTTGTTCGTGAAGTGATTCCTGAGCGTCGTATGCACGCCAAAGGTTCAGGTGCATTCGGAACCTTTACCGTGACTCACGACATTACCCAATATACCCGCGCCAAAATTTTCTCTGAAGTCGGCAAGAAAACCGAAATGTTTGCCCGCTTCTCGACAGTGGCCGGTGAGCGCGGTGCAGCCGATGCCGAACGTGATATTCGCGGTTTTGCACTAAAATTCTATACCGAAGAAGGCAACTGGGATTTAGTCGGTAACAACACACCGGTGTTCTTCTTTCGTGACCCGCGCCAGTTCCCAGACCTGAACAAAGCGGTAAAACGTGACCCGAAAACCAACGTCCGTTCCGCCAACAACAACTGGGATTTCTGGACCCTGTTACCAGAAGCGCTGCATCAGGTGACCATTGTCATGTCAGACCGCGGTATTCCAGATGGTTATCGTCATATGCATGGTTTTGGCAGCCACACCTACAGCTTCATTAATGCCAACAATGAACGTTTCTGGGTCAAATTCCATTTCCGTACCCAGCAGGGCATTAAAAACCTGACCGATGCCGAAGCCGCAGCACTGATTGGCCAGGACCGTGAAAGCAGCCAAAATGACCTGTTTAATGCAATTGAACGTGGCGATTTCCCGAAATGGACCCTATTCGTGCAGATCATGCCGGAAACCGAAGCGGAAACCGTACCTTATCATCCGTTTGACCTGACCAAAGTCTGGCCAAAAGGTGATTATCCATTAATTGAAGTCGGTGAGTTTGAACTGAACCGTAACCCAGAAAACTATTTCCAGGATGTGGAACAGGCCGCTTTTGCACCAAGTACTCTGGTGCCGGGGATCAGCTATTCACCAGACCGTATGCTGCAAGCGCGTTTAATTAACTATGCCGATGCCGCACGTTATCGCGTGGGGGTAAACCATTCCCAGATTCCGGTAAACGCAGCCCGTTGTCCGGTCCACTCTAACCGCCGTGATGGTCAGGGCCGTATGGATGGCAACTATGGCGGCTTGCCACACTATGAGCCAAACAGCTTCCAGCAATGGCAGGAACAGCCACAGTACCGTGAACCACCACTGAAAATCCGTGGCGATGCCGATTTCTGGGATTATCGTCAAGATGACAGCGATTACTTTAGCCAGCCGCGTGCCCTGTTCAACCTGATGAATCCTGAACAGAAACAGGCGCTGTTTGACAATACTGCGCGTGCCATGGGCGATGCCTATGACTTTATCAAGTACCGTCATATCCGTAACTGCTTTATGTGTGACCCGGCCTACGGCGAAGGTGTAGCCCAAGCCTTGGGGATGACCGTGGCAGATGCTCAGGCCGCTCGAGCCACCGACCCTGCGCTGGGTCAGCCAGGCGTGCTCTAAGCCTCTACACAGAGAGTTCAAGCCATAAAAAAACCACCTTCGGGTGGTTTTTTGTTGCAGGATTTAAACTTAAACAATCAGCTTCTTGCCTTCGCGAATGCAATAAAACGGATTCATCAGTTTTGAGGATTTACGCATGGCATTTTGCAAATCGACTTCCGGCTGTTCACGGCCTTCATCGGTGAGCTGGAAGGTACGGTAATGAATGGCCAGCGAACATTTGGAATGCAGGTCTTTATGCGCCTGAAAAGCATCTTCCGGATTCATGTGCATATAGCGCATCAGGTCCCGTGGCTCATAGGCACCAATCGGTAATAGTGCAATCCGCGGTGCGCCAATACGGGCATGGATTTCCTTAAAATGCGAGGAATAACCGGTATCTCCGGCAAAGAAGCAGTGATCTTCACCATGCAGAATCGAGAAGCCACCCCAGAGGGCACTGTTCTGGTCGCGCATACCACGGCCTGAACCATGCTGCGCCGGAATATAGACCAGTTTTAATTCATTAAATAGCGCCGATTGCCACCAGTCCATTTCCACCACATGAAAGTTTTTTGGCAAATACCAGCTGTTGCCCAGTCCGGTATAAATTGGCATGGCAAAACGGGCATGTAACCAGCGCAGGGTGGCCAGATCCATGTGGTCATAATGGTTATGGCTCAACAGCACCGCATGAATGGTCGGTAACTCTTCCAGGGCAATTCCAGCCGGGCAAATCCGTTTCGGACCTCTGCCCTGCTGCGGTCCGGCATATTCACACCAGACCGGATCGGTCAGGAAATTATAGGGGCCAATCTGAATCAGAACGGTAGCATGCCCTACAAACCAGATCTGCCAGTCATCCAGGCTGGCATTCGGACGTTCCTGCGGAATCGGACGCTTGCCTTCAGCGGGCTGCTCTGGTGTGTTTTCTGCGGTCCAGCTATTGCGTTTACGCTGTAACAGCCATTTCAGCAAATCACTGCGGCTACGCCCTTCGGGTGCCGGCACCGGATTGAAAAACTGGGCACCGTTATAATGCCGGGAAGGTAAAAACTGCAAAGCAGGCTGACGCCAGGCGTGTGACCAACATGTTTCGGTTGGTAGCTGAAAATGCTTAGGTTCCGCGTTTTGATTCATGTCAGTCCGATAAAAATTGAAGCACGTAGAGCAAATCCTGTGATTTATTAAGTCTTCATTACACAGGACAGCAAGTGCCGATGCAATATGCATAGTATCCAAAATTGTGGAATATTTTGTTTTATGTTTTTGTTGTTTTTAGCAAAAGCCAAAACAGCAGGAAGCGCATGGCTTCCTGTGCTGTCACCATTTAGAAAAATACTGACGCTGCCAGTCTTTCCAGAAATACATCACAATGCCCAGCATCACCACCGCAATCCCGGCCACCGCATGTGCACTGATATGCTCATGATTCAGAGTCGCTCCGAGTACCAGTGCAATAATCGGGGTCATCACATTGCTTAAAGAGACAGTGGACGCAGCCAGACGGCGAATCAGCCAGAAATAACACAGCATCGCCACAATCGAAGACATGATCATGGTAAACAAAAAGCCAATCATGGTTTGCATGCCCGGCCATTCGGTTGGCATATGTGACCAGATGAATGGCAACATCAGCATTGAACCCAGTGCCGAGACCAGCAAGGAACCGGTGGCCTGTGACATCGGACTCAGTGGTGCATTAATCTGCTTGACCCAGAAAATCGAGCTGATATACGACACCATGCTAATTAACATCAGCACAATCCCAATCGGGTTGATCTTGCTGTCTGCCGAGTCGGCAAAGACATAACTCAGCCCGGCCACCGCCACCGCCATGCCCAGCCATTGCAGGGCCACCAGTTTCTGGGTTTTTAAAATCACATGGCCAATTAAACCGGCAATAAGCGGGGAAAAACCAAAAATCAGCGCCATTAAACCCGAAGTCAGGTAATTGGCTGCCAGATAAATAAACAGCTGCGCACCAATCAGGTTCAGGCTGCCCGCCACATAACTTTTGAGTGAGGTTTCATCCAGCGGCAACGGATCACGCATCAGTTTCAGTAAAAACAGCGCAATCAGCGAAGCCCCGAAATAGCGGATAATCAGCACCCACATGGGATGGACTTCTTCCACACTCCACACAATCGCCAGCGGCGTGGTGGCCCAGATCAGCACCAGCAAGGCATAGATACTGGCGGTAACGATCATGGGAGATGAGTTTGAACTCATAGACAACTCAACTAAATTTGAAAACCATAAAATGAAGGCATCTTTATTCAAACCCATCTTGAAATAATGAGAATGACGACCTGAATGTCACCACGGAACGAAGAGAGACGCCCAAACAATGAAAAGAGTTTTGCCCTGCGAACTCAAAAATAAATTTTGAGGATTCTTATCAGCTTTAAAAAGTAAGACCTACCGACACAAAGTCATGTACAAATCACCATGCACATTGTGCTCATGTCTCGACATTAAAATAAAACAGCCATAAAAAAGCAGACCAAAGTTACCCAAGGTCTGCCCTGCCGTATCGCCGGATTATTTTACCAGCTTACGAAGATCCTGACTCAGATCGAGATATTTGTCAGCCTCAAAAGCCGCCTGTTTGCTGATCAGCTTTTTCAGGTGACGCATATCTTTGGCTGCATTCACGGTAATCCCGCCAACGATCACGCCATCGGTGACACCAAACAATACGAATGATGATTCAGCACGCAGTTCAGGTTTAATCTCGCCACGCACATGCCATTCAGCCGCTGCCATATCACCAACAAACTGATAGTTGATGTCCAGCTGATCGGTCCAGAACCAGGCCGGGTTTGCCGCTGGATGTTCAACGCCCATCACGTGACGCGCGAAGATACCCGCTTGCAGGTTGGCATTTTCCCAGGTTTCAACGCGGCGGTGGTTACCACAGTCACGCAGTTGCGTGGCCACGTCACCGGCTGCATAAATATCCGGATTTGAGGTCTGGCAGTTTTCATTGACTTTAACCGCAAAGTCCGCATCCAGACCGGCTTCAACGGCCAGCTGTGCATTCGGGATAATCCCGATCCCATAGACCACAGCATCTGCACGCAGCTCTTCACCGCCTTCCAGTGTTACCACAATTTCTTCGCCATCCAGCTTGCATTCTGCAATCTGGGTCGACAGGCGTACATCAACACCGGCCAGTTGTTGCTGCTCCAGCAGGAACTCGCTCAGGATGCGTGGTGATGAACGACCCATCACCATTGGACCCATTTCAATCACGGTCACTTTACATTCTTTAAAGCGTGCGCTTGAGGCAAGCTCCAGACCGATGACACCGCCACCAATCAGGATGATACGGCGGCCCGGCTGTAATACCGGCACCAGCGCTTGTGAATCTTCCAGGTTACGCAGGGTGTACACGTGTTTACCCAGCGCATCGAAGTTGGGTAAACGACGCGCTGCACCACCGGTGGCCAGCAGTAACTTGTCATAAGCAACGACATCACCGTTTTGCAGTTCAACCGTTTTTGCCTCGGCATTGATTTTGGCCACACCGTTACCACGGATGGTTTCAACGCCCAGTTCCGCCAGTTTTTCTTCTGACAGAATTTCGATTTTGGTTTCGGCTGGTTTGAGAATCACATCTTTAGACAAAGGTGGACGCTCATACGGCAAATGGGTTTCATCCCCGATCAGGGTGATTTTGCCTTCGTATTTGTTGCCACGTAATTCCAGAATTGCGCTGGCACCGGCCTGACCTGCACCGACAATCACGATGCTGTTTACATTGCTCATTCAGTTAACCTTTTAATTCTGCAGAAACGATACCGAAACCGGCAATCCACTCGCTGATTTCTTCATAGCAGTGGGTGGTCATGTCATATTCGCCCAGCTCATGCAATGCAGCAAATGCCGCCATCCATGAACGGACTTCCTGACCGCCACGGCCGCCATCACGACGGATTTCCGCTTCAGTCATGGCTTCCAGTGCTGCGAAATCTGCCTGCTTGAATTTCTCCAGCAAAGCGATATCCCATTCCGCATTCAGCGGGACTGCCACAGAAGTATCCCCCGCGGCCAGCTTCTGACCCACGGCAATAATTTTTGCCTGACGGGCTTCACGGGCTTCCGGGGTCGGGTTACGACCGGCAATCAGGAATTCTTCCACTTCTGGTGGTACCGAACCCATTTGCGGGGTTGGTGGATCGTGAGACAGACCACCCGTACCCAGAACCAGTACGCGTTCGTTTTCAAGATTCAGTGACTTGATAAACTGACCGACCGCACGACCTAAAGCGATGGTACGTTTGGTGGTTGGCATTGGTGCAGCTGCACCATTAATGAAAACTGGAATAGTAGGATAACGATCGAGCTGACCACCACACAGGAAATGTAATGGCTGGGTCACACCGTGGTCGGCCTGCATACGATACGAATAGGCCACATCCACGCCTTCATCGAGGACACGGCGAACCAGATTGAGTGCAGTTTCTTCAGGCACATCAATCTTGTTGTTGTCTTTACCATAGTCCCAGTCACCTGCTGCAGTGGCACGAATACCCACACAGAAACTTGGCATCAGGTCATAGAAGAAACCATTGAAATGGTCTGGACCAAAGGTAATGATCAGGGTTGGATCGTAGGCTTTGACTTCCGCAGACAGTTTTTCAAACGCCTGACGAACAGCTTGTTCTTTGCGTTGTTCTTGCGGAGTGGCAAACTCCATTAAAGGACTGTGCGATGCACAAATAAGTTTAACGGCCATGTGTGACTCCTAAACGGAAGGCAGCCAAAAGGCTGCCGGGTTAGTCCATTATGTTTTAAGGCGTGAATTACTCGTCAAAGAAACCGGCACGTGGTTGACGTAAACCACGAATGCCCAAGCCACATTCCGCGTTAATCAGCACGCCGGTCAGTGGACGGTTGTTTTGACGTGAAGCCAGCAGCACATATGAACCGGTCATATCTTCTGGTTCTGGCAAGAAGTTCAGTGGCATACCACGGGCAATTTTCTCAGGATCACGTGCATCGAGCAGGCCAACATTTTCCTGACCGAGTGATGCCGCGCCTTTGATATTCACATTCATGGCAGACGGTGCCACGGCATTGACACGAACTTTTGGCGCTAATTCATAGGCCAGTTCTTTCATGATGCCTACACCGGCATGTTTGGATGCGGTATAAACAGGACCACCGCCCGATGAATACAGCGCAGAGTTTGATAAAGTGAAGATAATTGAACCTTCAGACTTGATCAGTTCGTCTAGCGCTGCTTTGGCACCCAGGATCAGCGACTTGGTATTAATGCCCATGATTTCATCAAAGGCTTTATCCAGTTGCTCACCCGAGGTGTTGACGATATCGGCATAGTGATCCCAGATACCGGCATTACCCACAAAACAGTCAAGCTTGCCAAAACGCTCAACGGTCGCTTGAACAGCACGGACATTGTCTTCATAGTTGGCAACATCACCAGCGATTGCAAGAATTCGGTCACCGAAGTGTTCCTGTAAAGCATCAACTTTAGACTGAGAACGCTGAAGAACGGCCACCTGTGCTCCTTCTTCTAAAAAACGCTCAACCAAAGCCCAGCCTAAACCCGAACCACCACCAGTGATGAGTGCAACTTCGCCTTTTAGCCAACCCATGATTACTCTCCTGCCATCTCTACGTATAACGCGCCATCTTCAACAATCACTGGGAATGTCTGGATTGGATCTGTTGCTGGCAAGCATAGTGCTTGACCAGTTTTCAAACAGAAACGTGCAGAGTGCAGCGGACATTCAACTGTACCGTCGTCTTCCAGATAACCTTCAGACATCGATGCATTACCATGTGAACAGCGATCATTCATTGCGAAGAATTCACCGCCATTGTTGAATACTGCCAGCGCATCGATACCGTTTACGCCGCAGTCCACTTTCAATGCTTCGCCTTCGTCAAGCTCGTCAACTTGGCAAACAAAAATCTTATTCATTAGAAGAACACACTCAGGTTATGTGAGTTATAGGTAACTTGGTCAAGCGTGATCTTACGGTTGAAGATCTGGAAGCCTAAGCCGCCTTCAACTTTACGGATCTTGTCATGACGCTTACCACAGTAAATCGTAACGTCTTTCTCTTTTTGGGTACGGTACAGTAAATAAGTCACGTACACATCGTATTCGCCTTCTACTTCAGACGCTTCAACAATCACGTTAGACACCATGTGAGTCGTACGTGATGGAGGCTCTTCTGCCCAGGCCATACCGGTTTCAAGACGGGCAACACGACGTTCCAACAGATCTTTCGTATCGTTGAACACCCAAGTCGTCGGTGGTTCAACCGAACGACGACGGTCACGGGTTTGTGCGTTTGGTGTGGTACGTAGCGTATAAGAAATATCTTCAGCTAGCGTGTCTAACCACTCGCGGAATTTCCAGTCATCAAGAAGCTTGGCTTCTTGATACAGGAACTGACTGATCTGGTGATGAAGTTCTAAGCTGATTTGACTCATTTCATAAGCTCCTTCTCGTATTCGTCAGCCGCTTTTTCAACGTCTTCCCATTTTTCATGGATCAATAAATCTGCCCAGCGACGGTACATACCGCGTGCTGCAGTTTCAGAGAAAATGTAGTTGGTGATGCCCGGGATACCATCTTCACGTACTTTCTCGTTGCCTTTACCCATCTCAACGATCAATTTGTTTTGACGTGCTTTATAACCACGTAAAACTTTCTGAATCTCGATCCAGTTCTCAGAGTCATCTTGCTCCAGGAAGCCGGCAGGACCGAATGCACGCGTTGCAGAGCGTTCAAACGCTTCTTTCACTTCTTGAGACGCTTCAGCATCGGCAATACAGAATGCCCAAACTTCAGTTTTGTTTGGACCACGTGGGTGCCATACGCGAAGTGTTGCAGTACCGTTCAACCAAGACAGTGTCGGGAACATGGTGTTGTGACCTGCAAGACGCAGCGCACGTACTTCACCTAGACGCTCTTTTACTTCTTCATACGTTTCGCGGAAGTAGTTGGCCACTTCACCGTCAACCCAAACGTTTGCATCTGGTTTCTCTGTGAAGAAGAAGCCTGAACCGTGACCACGTGAACCGTATTGCAGTGCATCTTTTGCAGTTTCCCAAACTGGACGAGCCGTTTGAGCAGCACCTAATTTCTTGGTTGATTCGTCGTCTGGTTTCGCGCCAAGTACCTGAATCGCAGATGCGTGAGAGAACAGGGCGTGGTATTGGTCAGATGCAAACTGTTCAGCTGCAAATTTCCAGTTACACTCGATTTCCCACTTGTGTACACCACCGATGATTTCAGTACCACCTGGACGACGGTCTACAACGCCATCAAGATACCAAGCGATATCACCCATGTATTCTTCTAGATCTGGTGTGGTTTCATCCCAGCAGCCGAATACCAGGCCTTTGTAAGACTTCACACGGTTTACTTCAACCAGACCCCATTGCTCTTTACATGCACCATGCGGGTAAGCACGATCTTCAAGCGGGATGTCTTTTAAAGAACCGTCAATACCGTAAGACCAGCCGTGGTATGGGCAAGTGAACGCACGGGTATTACCACAGTCTGCGAAGCTTACGCGCATAGAACGGTGACGGCATTGGTTTAAGAATGCTTTGATCGAGCCATCTTTTTGACGTGCCACAATGATCGGATCTTCACCCATATAGGTATTGAAGAAGTCGCCCGCCTTAGGAATTTGGCTTTCATGGCAAAGGAATAACCAGGTACGACCAAATACACGTTCAAGTTCTAACTCGTAGATATCTGGATCAGTATAGATAGATGGCGTAATACGTCCATTTTGTGCATCGACTAAAGCGTCGATTTCGCGCACATCAATTTTTCCACTCATTGAAAGCTCTCCTGTGACCGACACAACGGCACAAAATAAATAGACTCAACTTTGCATGGATAATGATTTTTTAGCGGGGTTTAGTGAAATATTTTTTTTGTTTTAATTAAGATATTTTATCAATTACTTATCGCTTATTTCTCTTTATTAAAGCATTAATAAAATTTGAAAGCCTATTTATTTCCTAAATGGCAGAATAATCTTCACCTAATAGTTGATTATAGATTATACTCTTAAGACATGATAGTTAGACATTTTTTGAATTAATATTTTGGAATGGGTTTATGGAATTACGTCACCTTCGCTATTTCATTACCGTGGCTGAAGAACTGAACTTCAGTAAGGCTGCCTTGAAGCTCTACACAGCCCAGCCTTCTTTAAGTCAACAGATTAAAGACCTCGAAGAAGACGTTGGCGTAAAACTGTTACACCGGACCAAACGTAAGGTCGAACTGACAGAAGAAGGCGCAGTGTTTCTGGAACAGGCGCGCTTAACCCTGGCTCAGGCCGATAAAGCCGTGGCTATGGCGCGTCAGGTGTCCCAGGCCAAACAGCAGATGCTACGCATTGGCTTTGTACCGGTCGCGGAAATGAAGATTTTCCCGTATGTATTACCGAATCTGCGCGTACAGAACCCCGATCTGAAAATTGAATTGCTCAGTATGAACAACAATGATCAGATGAAAGCCATTAAAAAAGGTGAACTGGACATCACCTTTACCCGTCACAACTTTAACAGTGATGAAATTGAAAGCCAGTTCGTGCTGCGCGAACCACTGATTTTCATTTTGCCAAAAGACCATCCACTGGCCAAATACGAACGTATTCCGGTCAAAGCCCTCAACGGTATTGATTTTATTATTCCGGCCGCCGAGCAGTCGCAGAATCTGCACGACATGATTCTAAACTTTGCCAAGACCAATGGTATTGAATTTAATATTGTGCAAAAAGCCGACAACATCCTGTTCAATATCAACTCGATTGGTATGGGACTGGGTTGTACCATTTTGCCGGGCTACATTGCCCCGCTGACCATGAACAACACCATCATCCGTCCGCTGGATATCGAACTGCCTTATCTGGACCTGTATGTCAGTTACCGCAAAAACAGCAACTCGCCATCGGTCGACAAGTTTATGGAACTGCTGACCCGGGTGTTTTACCTGGATATTAACCGCGATTAAGCCACGCTTTGGCTGACTGCCTGTAAGCATCATTATTTCGAGACTAAATAATGGTGCTTTTTTTATGGCCAATTTGCCGACTTTTTAATCAGATTAGACTTAAGTCGCAGGCTTTTTTGCACCATTTTTTATCATTTTTGCACTTTTACGACTTTTTCTCTGCTAGCCGCACAGATTTATTTTCAGCCGCAAACTACAACTTAAGTCTAATAAGCTAGACTACAGTGAAGTGCCGCTATGTTCTGCCCCTGAAGCAGGATGCTAGGCATGCTTTTATCTGTCATGGGCCAGATCAAAGGAATAAGAATGATAAAAACACCGTTTAGCCATATTAAAACCGGGATGCAGTCTCATCCTTATTTTTTATCAGTTTTCTGATCACCACGGTGCTGTACGGTATTTTTCAGTGCTTGAGCCCGTGGACCTGGTCGACCTGCCTGCTCATCAGCTGGAATATTGCCGTGTCCGGCTATCTGCTCTTTACCCTGCTGAATTTCTGGCACAGTGATCATCAGCATATTCTGCAACGCGCCCAGCAGCAGGATGCCAGTAAATGGCTGATTCTGTTACTGCTGTTTCTAACCCTGGTGATGTGTTTTATTGCGATTATTGTCGAGATCAACTTATTTGCCCAAACCGACTTTGCACGCATGGGGCATTTTCTGCTGGCGATTACCACTATTTTATGTGCCTGGCTGTTTATGCATACCATTTTTGCGATTCACTATGCGCATGACTATTATCTGGCGCTGCAACAGCATCAGGCAGGTGGGCTGGAGTTTCCGAAAACCCCTTACCCGACCTATCCGGATTTTCTCTATTTTAGTTATGTGATTGGCACGTCGGCACAAACCGCCGATGTCAGCATCAGCTCACGCGCGATGCGTATCCTGAACACGCTGCATATTGTGCTGGCCTATATGTTTAACACCACTATTCTGGCGATTTGTATTAATCTGGTGGCCAGCTTTATTCAGCACTAAACCGGTTGAGCCAGAAATTCCGCCCATAAAAAAAGGATGGCCTGTCACCATCCTTTTTTCGCTTTTATCACCGGCTTATTTTACGCCGTGCGCCGCCAGGTAGTTTTTAATAACTGTGTTGAACTCATCGGCTTTTTCAACTTGTGACCAGTGACCACACTGGCTGAAGATGTGTGCATCTGCATTTGGCACCACATTCAGGATGTCCCAGGTACGGGATACTGGAATCACCACGTCTTGAGTACCATGAATCAGAAGTACAGGTACGGTGATGTCTTTCATTTTTTCGAAGTCTAACGGGAATTCGAAACGGTCACGGTCACGCGCACCCACCACGTCCATTAAACGGTCAGATGCATAGTCATTTGCAGCCGAGTCAAAACGGACTTTCACCAGTTCGTCTGTAATCAGGTCTTTGTTCACCACGAACATAGACAGTGTCTTACGGATACCTTCTTCAGTCAGTACTGGGTTCGCGTGCGCTTTCAGTGCCGCAGTTTGCTTGGCACCACCGGTACCCATAGACACGATACCCAGAACGCGCTCTGGATAATCCAGTGCCAATTGAAATGCCAACCAGCCACCTAAAGAGTTACCCACCAACCAGGTTTTCTCGATACCTAAAGCATCTAAGGTACGGATTGCGTGATCAACCCAGGCACGGATCCCGTATTGGGTACCCGGTGCAACAACGGTTTGACCATAACCAATGGTATCAATCGCGATACAACGTGCCTGTTCACCAATTTGTGGCAGGTTTAACCACCAGTTGGCCGCTGCAGATACACCCGTACCTGAACCGTGCAAGAACAGAATTGGCGTACCTTCACCAATTTCATGGTAATGGGTGAGTTCGCCTTCTGCGGTTTCAATCCATTTATCTTCTAAGCCAAAGAATGAATCTGTTGTATAGTCAGGGATTTGGACAGTGCTCATACTTACTCCTCATACAGTCTTTAGCTTGCGTTTCCCTCAATCTTGGAAGGTCTGGACGTCAAGTGACTCGTTGAACATGCGTTTTCTATAGGCTTATATTAACCGCTCCTGCGCTTTCAACTGATACAAAATTACGATTTTAAGCTACAAAAAAACGATTATTTAAGCCATTGTTTTTAAACATTTTAGTTAATTTTAAATCCTTATTTTTATTAGGACTTTCATCTGTTTTTATATAAAAAAGAGCAGCTGGAGGTGCAGCTGCTCTTTGATCTTGACCAATTAGAATGTATAGGTATAGGTCGTCGCGATACGGTGTTCTTCTAGATCGTTACCACCTGAGATATTGTCATAGTTGGTATCAATAAACATGTAGTTGAAACCTAAACCTTTTAGCTTACCTTCTGGTACCACATAGTTCACAATCAGGTTGTTTTCATTTTCTTTGCCACGCGGTTCGCCTGCACCATTATCGACATCCCAACCACGGAAATGACGTGCAGTTGCGGTTAAACCTGGTACACCCACATCAGCAAAGTTATAGGTATAACCCAAGCTCCATGATTTTTCATCTTTACGGATAAAGCTTGCCACCGACCAGTTGTCTAGATAAGGCTGTGGTACCCAACCACCCAATGTCGGGAACATTGGCGCTTTGTTACCATGCTCTCCAAACATTTGCTGGTAGCCTAATTGTACTGTGTGCATACCATGGTTGATTTTTGCACCTGCAGACACGGCCTGGCTGTCAATCTTGCCATACAGCTGGTCACCCGATTCGCTGTTGTCAAAATAACGTACATGGGTGTCTAACTTGGTGTTTTCAGCCAAGGTCGTTTTATAGTTTACAGCGGCATAATGCTGTTGGTAGATGTTGGTGACATCTGCATACCAGTAACTACCCCCCACTTTTGGGGTAAATTGGTGGTCAATCCCGGCAATATACATACCGTCATCTGTACTGACTGCTGTCGCAAAGTTGTTTTGCGGAAATAAGCTCAGGTCATGATATTGATTTTCATAACGTGCATTAATGCCATCAATATAAGCCAGAGTTAACTTGGTATCTTTCAGGTCTTTCGACTCTAACCAGGCACCACTATAAGTAGTCAGTAATTGGCGTGATGGATCAAAGAATACTACTGGTGACATTGGTAATAGATCACCAACCTTCAACTCTGTTTCAGATACTTTAACTTTTAAGGTTGCACCAACTTTACCAAAATGATCTTTAGATTCTTTGCCATCGTGAGGTAACACCCAATCCGGATTTTGATCACGACCATTGAGCTTAACTGCATGTTGAACCAGTACATCTGCTCCAATTTGCACGCCACCACCAATATCATGATAACCAGACTTGGCATCCAAAGTTACCGCCTGTGACCATGAACCAAAGTTCAATTCTGGTTTATCTTGATACTGACGATCTAAATAGAAATTTTTAAATTTAAGTTGAACATTGCTGTCATCAATAAAATCTGCATATGTAGCAGAAGTTCCTAAAGTTGCTGTCGCAGCAAGCATTGCTATCCATAATTTTTGACGACGCATGGTAAGTTTTCCCATTCAGCAGATAAAAACAATGCCGTCATCATGCGTAAGCATAATCAAATAGAAAATCCGACCACAGTATTAAACATTTATCGGTTTGGGCATTTTTTTGATTTCACAGCGCTTTTTTTATTTTTTTAAGATATTTCACCAATCATTTCCCTGCTAAATACTCTCCACCCTGTAAATATAAACCCCTGTTATTCATATTATTTTTCACTGTATTTTTTATTTATTCTGAGTTTTTAGGCTTTATTTATTGATTTTAACATTAACACTTTAACTAATAGCTTGGCGAATTCAAACATGAGGTGCGACAGTTTGAAAAGTCTTATGATAATCAACAAGCTGAGCAAACTTCTCTAATGGTGTAAGCCAATCTAACGCTTTTCTAGGACGAGTATTCAGTGACATGGCAACTTGATTTAAATAATGCTGATCTGCCTGATTTAAATCAATTCCTTTAGGTAAATATTGCCTAATTAAACCATTCATATTTTCGCATGTGCCTTTTTGCCATGGTGAATGTGGGTCACAGAAATATACATCTATGCCTAAATCTTCTTCGAGTATTTTATGTTCTGACATCTCACGTCCACGGTCATAGGTCAACGTTTTACGCAGTTCTGCAGGTAAATATTTCAGAGCTTCAGTTAAAGCCTTGCGCACTGATTCTGCCTTTGCATCAGGTAATGTTGCCAAGATACAGAGCCGTGTATTTCGTTCAATAAGTGTTGCTATCGAACTTTTATTGTCTTTACCTTTAATTAAATCAGCTTCCCAATGACCCGGTATTTTTCTTTCTTGAACTTCGGCTGGGCGCTCATGAATAGTTTTAATATCCTGTAATATAGAATCTTTTTTAGGTTCACCGTTAGCTTTTCGCTTTTTATTTTCATGACGCAGACAGGATAATAAGTCTTTTTTCAACTCACCCTTTGGTAATGCTCGTATAGTTGAGTAAATCGTTGTATGGCTTACATTCATTGTTTGATCCAAATCAGGAAATGTCTTTAAACGCTTCGATATTTGCTGAGGAGACCATAAACAACGGATCGCTTCAACAATAAATTTCCAGAGGATTGAATCGATTTTGAGTTTTCTGTGACCACGTTTACGTCTAGCGAAGGTGTTATCAGAAGCATATCGAGCTTGATAAACGTCATTGATGCTATTTCTTTTAAGCTCACGATAGATCGTACTAGGATGTCTTTTAATGAGTTCAGCAAATTTTCTGGCTGAAAAGCCTTCTTTTCTTGACTCAAGCATTAATGCAGTACGATCTTCAAAGTTAAGATGATGGTATGACAATTTTATATACTCCATAAACCCTTTAAATTAATTAGGTGGTTTATGTCGCACTTCAAGTTTTACTCTGCCCTTTTAACTATCAGTATTATTTATAAAAAATTTAATATTTAAAACAATTCAGCTTTTCCCCTAATTTAAATCCCTTAGCTTTCCATTCCTCCTTCTCCATCCTTTTAAAATAAATCTCGGCTGATCATTTAACAGATTTTTTATATAAAAATAAGATGCATCTTAAATGTATTGAGCTGTGTGCTTTTAAATCCGGATTTATTTTAAAGTGATCGTGAGTCAATCAATCACACCAATAAAAAAGCACCCCAAATATATTTGGAGTGCTTTGTTTAAGCCAGTTTTAAAATTAAAACTTAAGCTTGCATTTCACGTGCTTTAGACATGGTCAACGCCAAGTCTTCAATCATGTCTTCCTGACCACCGACTGTACCACGGCGACCCAGTTCCATCAGGATTTCACGCGCAGACACGCCATATTTCGCTTCAGCGCGTTTTGCGAACAACAGGAATGAAGAGTAAACACCCGCATAACCTAAAGTTGCCGCATCACGGTCTGCACGAATTGGGTTGTGCATCATTGGAATCACAAGGTCTTCAGCAACGTCTTGTACTTTGAACAGGTCAACGCCTGTATCCATACCCATACGGTTCGCTACAGCAATGAACAATTCAAGTGGTGTGTTACCCGCACCCGCACCAAGACCTGCAGAGGCCAAGTCCACACGTACTGCACCTGCTTCAACCGCAGCAACCGTATTTGATACACCCATACCTAAGTTGTGGTGACCGTGGAAACCGAGTTCGATGCTTGGGTCAAGGTGTTGACGCAAGTGACCCACGCGGTCTTTCACGTCTTGAGGAAGCATGTAACCTGCTGAGTCTGTGACATAAATACAGTTTGCACCGTAAGACACCATCTTCTGCGCTTCTTCTAAAAGACGCTCAGGAGAAGCCATGTGAGCCAGCATTAAGAAGCCCACAGTGTCCATGTCGAGTTTACGAGCAGCAGTGATGTGCTGTTCAGAACAGTCCGCTTCTGTACAGTGTGTTGCAACACGAATCGTTGATACACCAATTTCATGCGCCATTTTCAAATGATCAACTGTACCGATACCAGGAAGAAGCAGTGCAGACACTTTCGCATTCTTCATACGTGGCACAACAGCAGACAGGTATTCTTCGTCAGTAGCAGCAGCAAAACCGTAGTTGACTGATGAACCACCAAGACCGTCACCGTGGGTCACTTCAATTAAAGGTACGCCTGCATCATCTAATGCTGTTGAAATGGCAATCATTTGCTCAACAGTGGTTTGATGGCGCTGCGGGTGCATACCATCACGTAAAGTCATATCATGAACAATAATCTTAGACATGAGGTTGCTCCTTAAGCTTCAGCAGTGTTGAAAACGTGTTCAGCAAACATTTCTGCAGTACGTGCAGCAGCCGCTGTCATAATATCCAGGTTACCTGCATATTTCGGCAAGAAGTCACCTAAACCTTCGACTTCTAAGAAGATCGAAACACGGTTACCGTCAAAAATAGGACCGTTTACCAGTTTGTAACCTGGTACATATTTTTGCACTTCTTTAATCATCGCATGTACAGATTCAGTGATCGCAGCTTGATCTGGCTCACCTTCAACTAAACAATGTACTGTGTCACGCATCATCAGTGGTGGCTCAGCTGGGTTAATGATGATGATCGCTTTACCTTGTTTCGCACCACCAACTTTCTCAATTGCACCTGCAGTAGTACGGGTAAATTCATCAATGTTTTTACGCGTACCTGGACCAACTGATTTCGTCGATACCGTTGCAATGATTTCGCCATATTCAACCGGTTGAACGCGAGAAACCGCAGCAACCATTGGAATGGTTGCCTGACCGCCACACGTTACCATGTTGACGTTTGGCACTTCACCAGCCGCAAGCAATGCTTCCAGGTTGACAGGTGGTACGCAGAATGGACCAATTGCAGCCGGTGTTAAGTCAATCATTAACACGCCAAGTTCATTGAGCTTGCGGCTGTTTTCTGCGTGTACGTATGCAGACGTTGCATCGAATGCAATTTTGATGTCATCTTCGATTACGTGAGGAAGAAGACCATCTACACCTTCAGCCGTGGTTTTTAAACCCATTTTCGCTGCACGCGCCAGACCTTCAGATGTAGGATCAATACCCACCATCCATACTGGCTCTAACCATTCGCTGCGTTGTAATTTGTAAAGCAAATCAGTACCGATGTTACCTGGACCGATCATTGCACATTTAATCTTTTTCATGAATGTACTCTCTTAAAATTCTGATCAGGTTGGGGCTTATTCAGCAGCGAATGCCGCTGTAACTGAACCAAAGCCTTCAATTTCAACTTTGAATTCATCGCCTGGTTGCGCCACAACCATTGGCCCTAACGCACCTGTTAAGATGATGTCGCCTTTTAACAATGGACGCCCACGACGTACCATTTCATCTGCCAGCCAGACTGCAGCATTCAATGGGTTGGCTAAACAGGCTTTACCCACACCTTGAGAAACCACTTCTTCACCGCGGGTCATGACCATCTTGCAATTCACAAGATCCAGGTTTTCCAGTTTTACCGGTTGAGAACCCAGTACAAACGCCGCTGAAGATGCGTTGTCTGCCACAGTGTCAATCAGGCTGATTTTCCAGTTTTCAATACGGCTATCCACCACTTCTACTGCTGGCAGTGCGTAGTCAGTTGCACTGATAATGTCAGCATAGGTGTGTTTTTCTTTGGTCAAATCTTCTTTAATGACCAGTGCAATTTCTGCTTCAACTTTCGGTTGAATCAGCAAACCTGCAGGAATGGCTTCACCATCACCATAGGCCATATCTGCAAACAACATACCGAAATCTGGCTGATCAACACCCAGTTGTGCCTGAACTACCTTCGAGGTCAAACCAATTTTGCGACCTACTAAACGGCGGCCTTCTTTCAACGCGTGTTCGGTATTTACTTCTTGAACTGCGTACGCGATATCTACATCAGCAGATTCACCGCCTAATTGTGGGCGAATCGGTGCAATCGCAGTTTGTGATAATTCAGCATCTCTTAACGCTTGAGCAACTGATGCAACAACAGCAGAATTCGACATCAATGTTTCCTTAAACTGCAAAAATTGGGCTTATGCTGTTGACTAGATTTTCCGGCATGCAGCTGAACATCGGCCGATATAGGGGGGACTGATCAGAGCGGCAACAGGCTGTTGCTGCCGATCTCTAGCAAACGCGCATAGATATAAACTGATTTAGAATCGGAAAAATGGACTTTTTATGCCAATACTTATTTTATTTTTTACAATAGCTAGAACCTATAACACAGCCACAACTCAACCGACACGAAGCCCCTGATAGCTATAGATTTCCGAGTATTTCTATCCACTTTTTAAGAAAATCTGGATGAGAAGTTTCAGCGCTTAAGGCTTCGGTATTAGACGATTTTATCAGCAGCTTTTAGAGGCAATAAGGCTGCACAGTGTTTATACAGCCTCTAGAACAGAAAAAGAAAGACGAAACTTTGCAATCACGCAACATGCCCAGGCAGAGATCAATATAAGAAGGAAGAAAATAAACTCTTGAATAAAAGAAGAAGCGGCAAGAGGTTCACTTCTTCTGAAAAGATGCTCTCCCACCTAGATGGCCTGTTTCATTTGTACCTGCTGTAACAGGAACTGATGCAGGCTGCTGACATCCCCGGCAATTTTTAGCGGTTGAAACAGCTGTAACACTTCGACCGTATGTACCCCATAGCTGACACCCACACGCGGCATGGCAATAGCCTGCGCCATTTCCAGATCATAAGAGGTATCGCCGACCATAATTGCCTGCTCAGGGCGCACCCCGGTTTCTGCCAGAATTTCTTCTAACATTAAGGGATGCGGTTTAGAGCGGGTTTCACTGGCGGCACGGGTCGCAGCAAACAGATTCATACTTTGAGTCTGCTGCAATACACGATCTAGGCCTTTACGACTTTTACCGGTAGCCACCGCGAGTTTTACCCCGGCATTCTGTAAATCATCCAGCATCGCCGCCACACCATCAAACCAGACATCGGTTTTGGAGTTGGCTACATAGTGCTCGGAATAGCACTGTAAAATCTCGCCATGCAATTCCGGCACCATCGGGAACAAACGCTGCGCCACTTCAGGCAGGCCCAAACCGATAATGCTTTTGGCTGCTTCATCGGTTAAGGGTTGCTGAAACTGCTGTGCAGCGAACTGTAAACTCGCCACAATTTGACCGACTGAATCAAACAAGGTGCCATCCCAGTCGAAAATGATGAGTTCTACAGCTGTGTTCATATATGGTTTCCTCGATTTGATTCAGTTTAAATCCACCCCGACCCTCCTTTAAAAAAGAGGGAGAGCTTCATTAGAAAATAACTTTTATTGCAAGATCACAACAGATATTAATTACCCAACGGCGACATCCATGTCACCTTTCACACATTTCGGATGCAGATATCATTTACTATCGCAACGCTCCCTCTCCTTTCTTAAAGGAGAGGGTTAGGGAGAGGATTTTTCCGAAATTTAATCTCCCCCTTTCGGAACAATGTTCCTCATCTTTAATTTTAATAAAGAGGGAAATTTCCCACTTAAATAAAGCAAGACGAACGAGAATTAAAAAGCCAAAGATTACTCATCATCTTCTGCAAGCGTTACCACCTTATCCGCCTTCTGCGCTCTTAACTGCGCCACCAGACTCTGCATATCTTCAGGCAATGGTGCTTCAATGGTTGGATAACCCGGAATCTCCAGACGCATGGCGTGCAAGCATAAACGGCGTGGTTTAGGCCCGCGATATTCGGTTTCATGACCGTATTTTTCATCGCCCACCAGCGGATGGCCAATACTCAGACCATGCACACGAATCTGATGGGTACGTCCAGACAGCGGCGATGCATAGACCAGTGTGGCATGCATAAAGCGCTCTTGCACATTCCACTGGGTTTTCGATTCTTTACCTTCTTTAGACACACGCACGCGACGTTCGCCATTGGCCAGCTCATAACGATGTAAAGGTGCATCAATCAGCTGTTTGTCCAGCGTCACCTGTCCTTTCACCACCGCAGCATAGGTTTTACGGATTTTGTGTTCGCGCAGCATGTCCTGCAAGGTTTTTAATACGCTGCGTTTTTTCGAAATCATCACCAGACCCGAAGTATCGCGGTCAATGCGGTGAATCAGCTCCAGATATTTTTTCCCGGTGGCGGCGCGCAAGCCTTCAATCAGGCCATAGGCCACACCACTGCCCCCATGCACGGCAATGCCCGATGGCTTGTTCACCACCATCAGCCCTTCATCTTCATAGATGACCCGGTTCAGCAAGCCTTGAGCAACTTTGTCCGACACCGGCGCCGGGGTATCATCTTTCTGTTCAAAACGGATTGGAGCAACCCGGATCTGATCGCCAATATTCAGCTTGGTTTCGGCTTTGACCCGTTTTTTATTGACCCGCACCTGACCTTCACGAATCAGACGGTAAATCCGGCTTTTGGGCACGCCTTTTAAACGGCTAAACAAAAAGTTGTCAATCCGTTGCCCCGCTTGATGCTCATCGACTTCAAACCAAGTGACACTTTGCCATTGTTGGGTAGAATTCATACAGTTACGACGACCTAAAAAAATACTAAAATTGATTAAAAACTGATCACTTAGGCTATGCTTTACACAAGAAACATAAGCTTAGCCCATAGGCAGATGATGCAAGGTTTGATATAGTCAGCGCACGGAAACCATCGTAAGTGGGTAAAAGTTGGGTCATTTCGGTTTTTACTGAAGTTGATTATTCAATCAAACACTCCACTAAACACGTAAAGGTCCCAAAAGAATTATGCCGACGCCGAAGGCTTATTATATCGGCAAAACTGCAAACTGTTGCGTTTAATTGTACTTAAGGTACATAAATCAGTTTGCCTGAAAAAATATGTCGCCAACCTCAAGTTGGTTTTTAAACGTAAACTGATACACATCAGACTAGTCGTTCCCTGATGTCGCATTCAGGCTACAGCGTTGATACATTGGATCTGCACAAATTGTAAAGATACGACGATAATTCCGTATCAAGACACTCGACTAAAAGAAGGGATGATCTTTGAGCAATGTGACAGTGAAAGTTACTCACATCCAATGTACCGCTCGTCCGCCAGTGAAACGACCAGGTGACTTTAATCGTTTAAAGATTGAAGCCGTATTGACATCATCAATACGTGAATCATCCACCGAAACCCGATTATCAGGCCGGTAGAGAAACGTTCAGACCGCTGTATTTGAGATCTGAACCATGATCCGTGATGTTTGATGCTCGCTACGTATAGAGCGATGTTTTGCTGTGTATCACTATAAGGTGTTACACCCATGAAACGTATGTTGATTAATGCAACACATGCTGAAGAAATTCGCGTTGCACTTGTCACTGGTCAGCGTCTTTACGATTTTGATTTAGAAAATCGTACCCGTGAACAAAAAAAATCAAATATCTATAAAGGTCATGTGACTCGCGTAGAGCCATCTTTAGAAGCTGTATTTGTTGAGTATGGTGCCGGTCGTCAAGGTTTCCTGTCGATGCGCGAAATTGCCAACTCTTACTACAAGGCCGATCCTCGTCAAACTTCAAATATTCGCGAACTGATTACTGAAGGCACCGAACTGCTGGTTCAGGTAGAAAAAGAAGAGCGCGGCAACAAAGGTGCTGCCCTGTCGACCTTTATTTCACTGGCGGGCCGTTACCTGGTCCTGATGCCAAACAACCCGAAAGGGGGTGGTATCAGCCGTCAGATTTCCGGTTCAGTGCGTGAAGAACTGAAAGAAATGCTGGCCTCTTTAAACGTGCCACGCGGTATGAGCGTGATTGTACGTACTGCCGGTATTGGTCGTTCTCAAGAAGAATTACAACTCGATTTACAGCATCTGCTAGATCTGTGGGCGCAAATTCAAAGCACCTCAAGTTCTGGTCCATCGCCAATGCTGGTGCATCAGGAAGCCGGTGTCGTCACGCGTGCCATTCGTGACTACCTGCGTGATGATGTGGCTGAAATCCTGATTGACTCAGAACAGGCCTATAACGAAGCTTATAACTTCGTAAAAGCGGTGATGCCACGTCAGCTCGACAAGTTAAAAACCTATACCCTAAATGAACCACTGTTCGCGCATTTCGGTATCGAAAGCCAGATTCAAACCGCCTATGAACGCGAAGTCAAACTGCCTTCAGGTGGTTCAATCGTGATTGACCAAACCGAAGCATTGGTGTCAATCGACATTAACTCGGCAAAATCAACTCGTGGTCAGGACGTTGAAGATACCGCACTAAACACCAACCTGGAAGCTGCTGAAGAAATTGCACGCCAGTTACGTTTACGTGACATCGGTGGTCTGGTAGTAATCGACTTTATCGACATGACCAAAGACCGTAACCAGCGTATGGTGGAAGCCAAGCTGCGTGAAGCAACGCAAAGCGACCGCGCGCGTATCCAGTTTGGTCAATTGTCACGCTTTGGTTTAATGGAGATGAGCCGTCAGCGCTTACGTCCATCTTTAGAAGAAGCGACCGGTTATGTTTGCCCACGTTGTCATGGTACCGGCATGGTACGTGACTTACGTTCTCTCTCACTGTCGATTATGCGTAAAGTGGAAGAGATTGCGCTACGTGAGCGTCATGGTGAAGTTCAGGTTGAAGTACCGGTTGAAATTGCAGCATTCTTATTGAATGAAAAGCGTCACAGCCTGGTTTACCTTGAACAAACCTCAAATGTACGTGTAACGGTATTGCCGCACCCGCATTTAGAAACCCCACATTACGAAATCTCTTACAATCCGGAAGGCTTTGCCCCAACCAGCTATGAACGCACAGCAGCCACCCGCTTAAGCGAACAGGAACTGGGTTATGAAGCCTCTGAATGGCATTTAGAAGAAGAACAGCACGCTCAGCATGCAGCTGCGCCTGCAGCACCGCAAAAGGAACAGAAGCGTCCAGCCAAAGCTCAAGCCGCTGCGCCTGCACAAGTGGCCCCTGCTACCGCTGCACCAAGTGCTAGCCCATGTGCATGGTTAGAAAACCTGTTTGTGCAAAAACAGGCCAACACGGTTGATCAGTCACGTAGCGCCAACAATGCGGCTGCAGCGATTGAGCAAATGGTCAATAATGGCGCAGTTAGCCGTGGCCAGTTCGGTCAGATTGCAGCTGCGGCGCCTGCGGCTGCACCAGCAGCAGCCAGCAATGCTTATCTTGCCCCATCAACTGTGGCCAAGCATGAGCGTGATCACGCTGAAAAACCGGCTGAACGTGAAGAAAAATCATCACGTCACAACAACAAAAAGCGCAGCAAGCACAAAGAGCCGCGCGAGCAAAACAGCCAGAATGACAACAGCCCAGCACAGCATCAGGTACACGAAGAAGTGGTGCAGCTGTCACGTCAGGAGCAACGTCAGGAAGCGCGTGAAAACAAACGCAACTCCCGCCGTCAGCACAACAACAATGAACAGACGCAAAACGAAGCGCAACAGCAAGATGCTGTGCCACGTCGTGACCGTCGTAACCAGCAACGTCCAGAGCGTCCAAATCGCCACCGCGATGCCAGCGTGCTGAATGACACGGCTGCACCGGCAGCAGTTACAGCAGCACCAGCCGCTGAAGCACAAGGCCTGAAAGTGGACCTGGTGGATGCACCACGTCAGGACGTGATGCCAACTGCTCTGGTGGTGAATGTTGATGCTGCACAAAGTGAAATTGTCGCGCTAAACCAGAACGCAGCCGCTGCACCTGCAGCAATTGCTGAACTTCCGGTTGCGACCAGCACTGAAGCAGTAGAAGAAGCACCAGTACCAAAAGAAGAAGTGGCACCTGCGGCAATTGTGGCTGAAGAGCACAAATCGCAACCGGTGAAACGCGCCAGCAACGATCCGCGTCAGCGTCGTCGCCAGCAACGTGAAGGTCGTGCGCAACAAAACCAGCCGCCAAAGCTGTCACCATCTCAGGTTCCAGCCTTGCAGCAGTACACGGTAGGCAGCCTGATCCGTCATGTGTATGGTGAAGATTGCTCGGTACTGATTGAGCAGTTTGGTTTAATCCCAACCTTTAACCGCGCCCTGCAAAAGTTCACTGAACAATATGCAGCCAGCCTGGTCGCTCAAGCACCTGCGGCAGAAAGCCAAAAGCAGCCTGTGACCCGTGATGTTGAAGTCAGCAAAGCTGAGCCAGAAGCAGAACCTGCTCCTGTGCTGGACCTGACTCCACCAGCGCCAGTCAAACGTGTGGCCAATGATCCGCGTGAGCGTCGTCGTTTAGCCAAACTTGCTGCCGAGCAGGCGCTGGAACAGGCCAAACAGGCCCATGCCGACGAAGCAGAAAAAGCACCCGCTAACGATGCACCAGCAGAAACTACGGCGGACGCTCAAGCAGCTGAAGCAACAGAAGCCACTGCTGCAAGCAGCACAGCAGCACCTGTAGAAGCGACTGCCGAGCCAGCAGCAACTGAAGCAGCACCAGCGGCTGAAACCACTGCGACTGAAACTGAAGTGGCGACTGAAGAAAGCGCTGCAGCCGAAGCACCGGCTAAAGAAACAGCGAAAGCTGAAGCAGCGCAACCAGTACAGGCTGAACTGCCAGTTGATGCAGCAGATGCCAGCGAAGCACCGGCAAATGCAGAAGCTGAAGCTCCAGAAGCCGCAGCAGACAAGGCCGAGAAAGAAAAACCGGCACGTCCGCGTCGTCCACGTGGCCGTCCACCAAAGAAAGCCAACACCTCAACTGAGTCATAATTTGCTTTTTTGCAGGTGAATAAAAAAATCCAGTCATTTCGGTGGCTGGATTTTTTTTGTTAATTTGTCAGATTAGGTTGATTACACTACAACGAAACGATTAAAACCTTAAAGTGCAATATTCATGCGCTAGAACTACAGATTGGATGTCGAGAATAAATAGGATTCATATGAGCCATACAACACAACATGATCTTATTGGTCTGGCCGATGTCGCCGCCAAAATTCCAAAGTTTATCGGCAAAGTCCCGAATCTTATTCAGGGTCTGAGTCAAGCCTATTTACGAACGCCATCCACCCCTGCCGGTCTGGGCATTGCCTTTGAAAAAGCGGTCAAACGTAATCCGCATGGTCTGGCTTTAATGTTTGAAGAGCAGCGCTTTAGCTACAAAGCCCTGAATGAATGGGCCAACCAGATTGCCCACTATTATCTGTCACAAGGCGCACGCAAAGGCGATGTGATTGCGGTAATGCTGGAAAACCGCCCGGAACTGATCGCGACTGTCATCGGTCTGGCCAAAATTGGCGTCACCATTGCACTGGTAAACACCTCACAGGTCGGCAAGGTGCTGACCCATAGCATCAATCTGGTCAAACCGGTCGCGCTAATTGTTGGCGAAGAATGCCGTGCTGCGGTAGAGGAGATTCGTCAGGCGCTGGATTTGCCGGCAGATCGTCTGGACTGGTTTGCCGATCAGGAAACCCAGCGCGATGCCGGCAAAGCTCCGAACGGCTTTAATAATCTGGCCGAAAAGATCGACCATTTCCCGAAATTCAATCCGCCGACCACACATTCGGTCCAGGGCAAAGACGGCCTGTTTTATATCTATACCTCGGGAACCACCGGCCTGCCGAAAGCCGTGGTGTTCACCCATAGCCGCTGGACCCTGGCTTACGGCACCTATGGCCATGTGCTAAATCTGAATCCAAAAGATGTCATGTATGTGACCCTGCCGCTGTATCATGCCACTGGTATTGTGGTGTGCTGGTGCGGCGTAATTGCCGGTAGCGCAACCCTGGCAATTCGACGTAAATATTCCACCTCCAGCTTCTGGAAAGATGTACAGAAATTTAATGCCTCCGCCATTGGTTATGTCGGCGAGCTGTGCCGCTACCTGATGGATGCACCGCCATCTGCGCTGGATCAGGACCATCGTGTTACCAAAATGATTGGGAACGGTATGCGCCCGAACATTTGGAACAAGTTTAAACAGCGCTTTGGGATTGAAGAAATTCTGGAGCTGTATGCCTCCAGTGAAGGCAATGTTGGCTTTAGCAACATCTTTAACTTTGACAATACCGTTGGCTTTTCTCCAACCCCCTATGCGATTGTGGCTTTCGATAAAGAAAAAAATGAACCGGTCCGGGATGCGCGCGGCTGGTGCCAGAAAGTCAAAAAAGGTGAAGTTGGTTTATTGATTGGCAAAATTACCCGCCGTTCGCCGTTTGATGGCTATACTGATCCGGAAAAAAACAAGGCGGTGATTTTAAAAGGCGTTTTCCAGCGTGGCGATCAATACTTTAATACCGGTGATCTGGTACGAAATATCGGCTTCCGTCATGCCCAGTTTGTTGACCGCCTGGGTGATACCTTCCGCTGGAAAGGCGAGAATGTCTCCACCACCGAAGTGGAAAATATACTCTGCGATTATGACAAAATTGCCGAAGCGGTGGTCTACGGCGTAGAAATTCCAGAAACCAATGGTCGGGCCGGAATGGCGGCCATTACCTTAAATGCCGATGCTACACTGGATGAACATGACCTGCAGCAGATGGTGAGCCAGTTTAAACAGGCCCTGCCCGGCTATGCGGTTCCCGTATTTTTACGGATTCAGGCCCAGGTTGAAACCACCGGCACTTTTAAATATCAGAAAAACAAGCTCAAAGAACAGGCATTTAATCCGGCAGCTACCACGGATCGTTTGCTGGTGTTGCTGCCCGGTGCAGCGGCTTATACTGATCTAACCCCGGAAATTTTCGAGCAGATTCAAACCTATCAATACCGCTTCTAAGCCCAAAGTTGTCTATTTTTTGATTCCCTAGCATGAATTTGTTTCATTTATAATCAAACATAGACAACTTTTTTATTTTTTACTTGCGCTCAAACGAGATCTTGCTACAATACGCTCCATCAAATGATATGGGTCGTTAGCTCAGTTGGTAGAGCAGCGGACTTTTAATCCGTTGGTCCCGCGTTCGAGTCGCGGACGACCCACCATCTTTCCTTAGGAACTCTGCAAAAACTCCAGTTCTTGCATCTTAAAAAATAAGCAGCTTATTTTTTATTCCTCAGGGTCGTTAGCTCAGTTGGTAGAGCAGCGGACTTTTAATCCGTTGGTCCCGCGTTCGAGTCGCGGACGACCCACCATTTATCTTCCAGAATAAATATCCTCGCTTCCCTACTCTGCATTGCACATTTATATGCTGGCCTGCATTGCATCTGCGCTACAACCTTAATATTGATATGGATGAAAGAACGCTCGATCTGCTTTTGCTAATCGGCCGACTTTTCCAGATAATAAGCATGTGCCGGTAAAGGATTACGGGAAAAATACTGCTGATTTACCGTCGATACTGTGGCAATTTTTTCTAAATCCATGCGTAGATTCTGCGTGTCATCAATATCATAAAAAATTTCCACCCCATTACTGCGATGCACAATAATCTGGTGTGCGGCTTCATCATACATCCAGTAATCCAGATGATAATTCATTTGTGCACCGGCCATGACCCGGCCAAGATAGACAATGGAACGATGTGCGGTGCCATCAGGCAATAAAGTCAGAATAAAATCGGCTGTACCGGTCTCACATTTGACATAGGCATCTTCACAGCTAATTTTTACCTGATACCGGCCGACATAGGCCAAGGCCGCTTCCGGCACCACGGCTTTATCGGCATCTTTTGCAGATGGAAATACCGGTTGGCCAGCCACTTCACTCAGGCGTTTACTTGGCACATCTTCCGTCACCTGCAGGTCTGCCACGGGTGTAAACGGCTGTGCCTCCTCTCCTTCTTGACTGTTAAACGTCGGGTCACAAGCGGCCAAAGACAGGCAACAGATTCCCCATAACCATTTCGAACAATGCACAGCCAATATGGTGTCTCCCGGGTATCAATAAAAATAGCCACCGTATGCCTTTGCATCAGGTTGATGGGCACACAGCGAAGCTATTGAAATTATATGAATTTTCACCCAAATCTACAGTTTTTGTAGACCTGTTTCAAGATTTTAAAGCGCAATATTTATACCGTGTCATTTTATTTACATAAATTAATGATTTATAGCGCATTGACCCTTTAAAAACGGAAATAGGTCGCCATTTTTATTTTATAAGTTGTTGATTGACTCACCATTTTATTTTTTAAGGAGACCTCAATGGCCAATGTTGGTTTATACCGCTCTAACCGCTCAAACATGATTGCAGGTGTAATGGGTGGTATTGCCGAACGTTTTGGTTGGAATGCAAATTTACTCCGCATTATTTTTGTGTTGGTATCCATTATGAGTGCCGCCTTCCCGGGTATTCTGGTGTACTTGGTACTGTGGCTGGTGATGCCGAAAAAGAAAGCTGAAATTGAACACGTGAATGGCTATCGCAATCCGGTACGTACCATTCATGAAGATCAGAACAGTTACCGTTAATCTTCATTTTTCTTGCACAGTTTAAAGCTACGGTGGACCCCTATTACCGTAGCTTCTTTTTTCTGGCTTTAACTTTCCGTAGTTTTGCTGCGTAGCCAGATCAGACGCTGGTTCATGGCGGCAATCATATCGGCGCGGCTAATAATCCCGACCAGCTGCTGCTGTTCCACCACTGGAATATAGTTAAACGAACGTTCCACAAAATACGGGACCAGATCGGCAATACTCTGATGTGGTTTTACCGTCACCACCTTGCGGTTCATAATGTGTTTGACCTGATGCTGCCATGACATCCGCACATCAGTAGCATGTTTAAACCATTCCACCACTTCATACAGTGCCAATGTGCCGACCAGTTGCTGCTCGGCATTTACCACCGGCAAGCTCATTAAATTGACCTGCTTGAACTTGTCTAGCGCGAGCTGGATATCATCATCCTGCTGCAAGGTAATCACATCATGGGTCATGATATCTTCACAGCGCCATTCCTGCACGTTTTCATCCTGCATACGCGCATTGGCCTGATATTGCGCTTCCAGAATAATTTTCTGCAAGTCATATTCACTAATGTCCAGCAGCTCGGTCTGATGCTCCAGCACATGATGAATATCTTGCGGCTGAATGGTGACTTTCTGGGTTGGGGTCGGGTCTTGCGAACGCAGGTTCAGCTGGGCCTTGTGTGGATATTGCTTGCCAGTCAGTCGGTTAAACATCATTGCCACCAACAGCAATAACAGCGAATTTAACAGCACCGGATAAAAGATAAATAAATAGCCCAGTTCACTGACCGCCTCACCGCCCAATACTGCGGTAATCGCCACAGCACCACTCGGTGGATGCAGCGAATCGGTCGACATCATTAAAATAATAGATAAGGCCACCGCCACACTAAAGGCTTCGGTCAGATTCGGAATATACAGCGCACAAGTCACACCAATAATGCCGGCAATAGTATTGCCAATCACCATATTCCACGGCTGTGCCAGCGGACTGGCCGGCACCGCAAACAGCAATACTGACGACGCACCCATCGGCGCGATATACCAGGCATTAATATCGCCCAGAATCCATAAGCTGATCAGTGAAGATAGACTCAAGCCCAGCAAAGCACCCAATCCGCACAACAGACGTTCTTTCAGCGGCAGTAATTTGAAATTGGGTTTTAAGATTTCTAACCATTCAGATTGCGGATGAAACACGGGAATCCTTTGTGATTTTGGCGACGGCCGCCATTATAAAATGAAGCAGCTTATAAGATGTATTCATTCTATATCTTATAATTATGAATTTTTCTGTTGAGATGTATATCAGTATAGGCACACTGAATCATCCTCTTTTTAGAAAAAATTGATAAGCCCTTCATTTTAAAAACATCGTTTTTGCGTATACACCGTTCAGCGCAGATGATTGCGCTGTATACACCAGATGAAACCAATCTTTGAGAAAAATGACTGAAATGACAATGCTGGGTTTTCCCCGAATCCTACAGATCAAAATCCGGTTTTTGTGGATAGACGGATCAATCTAACGCCGGTTTCTCTACTGATTTTTTACGGCGATTTTTCGGTTAGGCTTCGCTTCCTGATCAAAGCGCCAGCATTGTATGGATAACCTTTGCTACCTCCCGCCAAAATCCTTATAATTGAGCACAATTTTTCTCTAATTTTAAGTGGATGACCATGAGTCGCGCCATATCGCATATTGATACTTTCCAAGGCTTAATTCTTGCCTTACAAAATTACTGGGCGGAGCAAGGCTGCGTCGTGTTGCAGCCTTACGACATGGAAATGGGTGCAGGAACATTCCACACTGCGACCTTCCTTCGCGCACTGGGTCCTGAAACCTGGAATGCGGCTTATGTGCAACCATCACGCCGTCCGAAAGATGGCCGTTATGGTGAAAACCCGAACCGTTTGCAACACTACTACCAGTTCCAGGTGGTATTAAAGCCAAACCCGGACAACATCCAGCAGCTGTATCTGGATTCTTTAAAAGCCATCGGGATTGATCCTTTGGTTCACGACATCCGTTTTGTCGAAGATAACTGGGAATCACCAACACTCGGTGCTTGGGGCTTAGGTTGGGAAGTTTGGCTGAACGGTATGGAAGTCACGCAATTCACTTATTTCCAGCAAGTCGGTGGTGTTGAATGTTATCCGGTCACGGGTGAAATCACTTACGGTTTAGAACGTCTGGCGATGTACCTGCAAGGTGTCGACTCAGTTTACGATTTGGTTTGGACCAAAGGTCAGTTCGGTACGGTGACCTATGGCGATGTATTCCATCAAAACGAAGTAGAACAATCGACCTATAACTTCGAATATGCGCCAGTCGACAAACTGTTTGAACTGTTCGACTTTTACGAAGCAGAAGCCTCTCGTTTGATGGAAGCGAAACTGCCACTTCCTGCCTATGAGCAAGTGGTGAAAGCATCACACAGCTTTAACCTGCTTGATGCGCGTGGTGCGATTTCTGTGACTGAGCGTCAGCGTTATATTTTACGTGTCCGTACATTGGCGCGTGCCATTGCACAAAGCTACGTGGCCGCACGTGCAGAGCTTGGTTTCCCAATGGCAGAACCGCATTTACGTGATGAAGTTCTGGCACAGTTAAAAGCACAGGTTGAGGCGGAAGCCGCGCAAGCAGAAAAATCAGCGGAGAGCAAATAATGTCTAAACATACTGTTTTATTTGAACTTGGCTGTGAAGAACTTCCACCAAAAAGCCTGAAAAAATTACGTGATGCGTTACAGGCTGAAACGGTTAAAGGCTTAAAAGATGCAGGTCTGGCTTTCGATTCAATTGAAGCTTATGCTGCACCACGTCGTTTGGCACTTAAAATTGTCAATGTAGATGGCGCGCAAGCCGACACTCAAAAACGTTTTGACGGCCCTGCAAAACAAGCAGCGTTTGATGCTGAAGGCAATCCAACCAAAGCTTTAGAAGGCTTTATGCGTGGTCAAGGCATTACGGTTGATCAAGTATCGACTTTCCAAGCAGGTAAAGTTGAAAAAGTGTGTTACTTAAAAGATGTCAAAGGTCAAAGCCTTGATGCGCTGTTACCGCAAATTTTACAAAATGCTTTGGACAACCTGCCAATTGCGAAACGCATGCGTTCTGCAGCCAGCCGTACTGAATTCGTTCGTCCGGTAAAATGGGTGGTGTTGCTGAAAGACAACGATGTGGTTGATGCAACCATTCAAGATCATAAAGCTAGTAACGTGACGTATGGTCACCGTTTCCATGCACCTGAAGCGATTACGCTGGCCAATGCAGATGCATACTTAGATGCACTTCGTAGCGCTTATGTGGTTGCGTCTTTTGAAGAGCGTCAAGCGATCATCGACCAGCAAGTAAAAGCACTTGCTGATGAAGTGAATGCCATTGCGATTGTGCCTGCGGATCTTCGTGACGAAGTCACTGCACTGGTTGAATGGCCTGTTGCACTACGTGCCAGCTTTGAAGAACGCTTCCTTGCTGTTCCTCAAGAAGCGCTTATTACGACCATGCAGGACAACCAAAAGTACTTCTGCCTGGTGAATAGCGATAATAAACTGCAACCGTACTTCATTACGGTGTCAAACATCGAGTCGAAAGATCCGTCACAAATTATTGAAGGTAACGAGAAAGTCGTTCGTCCACGTTTGTCGGATGCTGAATTCTTCTTCCTGCACGACCAAAAACAACCGCTTGCGTCTCGTAAGGAGAAACTGGCGAATATGGTATTCCAGGCAGAACTCGGTACGCTTTGGAACAAATCTGAACGTATTGCCAAACTTGCTGTTGCGCTTGCGCCAATTACAGGTGCAAATGCGGCTGACGCTGAAAAAGCTGCCCTGCTGGCAAAATGTGACTTAACCTCTGAGCTTGTGGGTGAATTCCCAGAACTTCAAGGCATCGCGGGAACTTACTATGCACGTCTTGAAGGCGAAAATGATGAGGTGGCTGAAGCACTTGGCGAGCAGTACTTGCCTAAATTTGCAGGTGATGTTTTACCGAAAACCAAAACAGGTACAACCATTGCGCTTGCAGACCGCTTAGATACGCTCACCGGTATTTTCGGTATTGGTCAAGCGCCTACAGGTTCGAAAGACCCGTTTGCCCTGCGTCGTTCTGCAATTGGTATCTTACGTCTAGTGACTGAAAACGAGCTTGATGTTTCAATCGAAGATTTGATCAAACTTGCTTTAGCTGCGTATGGCGATGTACTCAAAGATCACGATAAGACTTTAAACGATGCGGTTGCATTCCTTGAAGGTCGTTACCGTGCCAAATATGAAGACCAAGGTGTGGCTGTTGACGTGATTCAAGCCGTTCAAGCCTTGTCACCAAAATCACCGCTTGATTTTGACAAGCGTGTCAATGCGGTCAATCACTTCCGCGCATTGCCTGAAGCGGCTGCACTTGCTGCTGCGAATAAGCGTGTTGCCAATATTCTTGCCAAAGAAGCGGCACCAGCTGGTGAAGTGGTTGAAGCGAATCTGGTGGAAGATGCTGAAAAAGCATTGTTCGCTGAACTTGCAAAAATCACGCCTGTAGTTGAGCCATTATTCGCTGCCAAAGACTACACTGGTGCGCTCTCTGCACTTGCTGCACTGCGTGCGCCTGTAGATGCGTTCTTTGACGGTGTAATGGTGATGGCGGATGATGCTGAATTAAAAGCAAACCGTTTACGCTTGCTTGCTCAGCTTCGCGCCTTATTTACCAAAGTGGCGGATATTTCGGTGCTTCAACACTAAAGATGAGTATTTATAACGACTCACCTATCACCCTTGCAATCCTCAAGCTCTTTCAAGAGCTTGAGGATTGGATTTCAATGAATCATCAATATCTTCCTCATGGTGCCGTTAAGGCATTTATTTTTGGTGGCTGTGCGTTTCACATCCACACCAATGCTCGAGGTAGCAATGATATTGATGCTGAAATCCAATCGATCAGCCAATTAAAAAAAAGAAGATATTTTCTTATTTCTAGAAAATAATGATATTGAATATCTGGATCATAATAATCTTGAAACAAATTTAGAATTTGACAGTGGATTTAATACCAGCCTTGCCTCCATCGATCCTGATTACAGGGAACGAGTTATCCCCTTAACCGCTGAAAAGTATCGTAGAGGTCTATCTCGTATCTGGCGTAGATTTGGCTGTTTCTAAATTGGTACGCTTGTCTGACAGAGACATCGAAGATATTCAAGCATTATATACAAGAAACAAGTTTTCGCTTGAGCAGTTCAAAGAAATAGCAAATAATGCTAAAGACTATTACGTTACACCTGAGCAATTAGATTCTAATATTCAATATATGATTTCGCTTCTTTCAGACCTGGGAGATTGACACAATGAATCAGCTGGAATTTGAGCATGCTTTAAAAGCACTATTAAAGCAGCCATTGAATTCTGCAACATTCGAGCAGGTTAAACCCGTTGCTGAAGCATTATTATATTCAGAACTACTACCTGCTGTGAGTTCCAGTTTAAACCCCTTAGAAAAGCGCCGACTGTTTTTTCTATTAGAAAAATTCCGCAGATACTCATGCTCAAGTGTTTCTAGACGCCAACAACTTAAAGCACTCTCCCAAGCCTTGAATGTCGTTCCATTGCCGAGCACTCATGATACAAGAAGATTAGTTGACCCTCTGGCAAAACGTGTAGGCCTCAATGAAGATTTAAATCATTTAAAACCTCAATTACTGACCTTACAAACACGCCACTACTCACTTTACAGTTAATTCTCTCCTCCTTCTCTTAAGTACCACTATTCTATAGGTCATACCTATAGGCTTTTCCTTCCATATTCCCTATACTCAAACTGAAAACACTCAACAAGAAAGAAGCTTATGAAACTTAAAACTTTAATTTTATCTGGTCTAACTTGCCTTTCTCTGGGTGCATGTACCTCTGCGCCAGTCATTCCACAACTACAAGCGGGGGTATTACAAGAAGTCCAAAATCTTGAGGTCTATCCAGACACCACGCATAACTCGGCCAAACTGACCAAGTTTATTGATAAATGCGTGATTGAATTTAGAGGGCAGCTCAAAGCCGGCCGCTCAATTGAACAATGGGCATTTAAAGGCAACACCCTCATTTCAGCCGGTTCAGCTACCTTTGCCCAAGATGGCACCAGCACCGCCCATAATTTTGATCTGCATGATGCCACGGTACAGAAAAACTTCCTGACTCTGCGCGATCATTTCCATAAAGATGCCTTGGCGCAATGTAACTAAAAATTCAAGCATCATGCCTGCAAAAGGTATGGTGCTTTTCCACATTTTTCAGAAAAAATAACCTGAAAAATAAATAGATTTTTCATCATTCAAATTATATCTGCTATACCAACTGGTATAAGACTTCGCAGCCAATCCCCAGTTTACAAAAATGCCTGAATTGTTAAGCAGTTGTAGCAAGATTGTGGATGTTTTTGCATAAAGCATATCGGCGCATATTTTTCTCCTTAAGATAGGCACCGCTCACAGCATTGCGTCTGTGGCACACATGCAAGGAAAATCCTATGAAGAAAACTCTCACAACAATATTCATGAGCAGCGCCCTACTCGCGACATCTTCACTGTATGCCGCGCCCGCACTTCAGGCCAATGTCAACGCATCGGCAGCTGTGCAGACGCCACAGGCTGGTGGACTTTTAAATAATGTAGTGCAAGGTACGCAGCAGACCTTACACAGCGCAGGCGAGCATGTCGGTCAAGGATTACATAGCGTAAAAACCACGACCCAGAACACCTGGCAAAACACCAAACAGTTCAGCAATGAAAAAGCCGAAGCCGGCAAAGAAAAAGCCGCAGATTTAAAACAGGCGGCCTATGAACGCTCAAGCGAACTGAAACAGTCTGCAGCCGAGAAAGCCGCAGCAGCCCGTGAACATGCCGCAGATCGTACGGAAAAAACCAAAAACAGCCTGAAACAGAAATCGGCACAGGCACAACTGCACAGCAATGCGCAGGTTGATGTCGATACGCCTGTGGCCAAAGCCAAAGTCAGCAGTAAAACCCATACCGCGGTTGGCGCTGCACAATAATCAAAATGAGAGAACCAAGCCTGCAACCCTGCGGGCTTTTTTAATTTTGTGGTTGAGTTTCAAGACAATTCAGCAGATGCTCAACACAGTAACAGGAATCTTCATGATTTCTTCATGCCTTCAGTTTAGGCTTAGGCTTTCCATTCTCTTTTAGCAGGGGTCATGATTATGCATAAAATGAAATCCGTATTGGCTGTTGGCCTTATGCTCATGGGCACTGCAGTCTGGGCACAAACTCCACCAGCAGAAGCGAATAGCAGCACCAAGCTCCAAGCCCCGATTCAGCCGTATGCAGATAATCCGAATTTACTGCATGTCTGGGCCTATAAAGCACAGCAAGGTGTTTTAAACGCGGCAGATCGGGTTGGTGAAGTGGCAGAAAAAGGTGTGCAAAAAGTACGGCCTTCGGTGCATCAGGCCTGGGAAAATACCAAAACCTTAACCAGCAACACCACGCAACAGGCCAACCAGAAAATTCAGGACACCAAAGAAGCTTTAGGCGGCGCACCGCAACAGCCGGTACCAATTGTACAGGGCAGCTTGAGTCAGCCAGATACCGCTCAACCGGCGGCATCAGTACCTGCTGAAACCGGTTCAGGGGCCACCAGCTATGCCGTGACCGAACTTTAAGACGGGAGTGAGCGAGAGCCTCATCATCACTCGCCTTTTCATTCCACCCAAAAATACGGACCTGAATGCGTCCGTATTTTTTATTGCTTGATATCTGCTTAATTGACCTGACGGATCGGTTGGCCCTGCTGAAACGCGATCACGTTTTCTACCATTTGCTGCACAATCCGCTGCCGCGCATCTACACTGCCCCATGCACTATGCGGGGTTAAAATTAAATTGGGAATAGCTGGGTCTAACAGGATATTGCCCTGCTTGGGTGGCTCGACACTCAGCACATCCATCGCCGCACCGGCAATTTGTCCGGACTGTAAGGCTTCGGCCAGCGCCGCTTCATTGACAATACCGCCGCGGGCACAGTTAACTAAAAACGCGCTATGTTTCATGGCAGCAAACTCAGCCGGCCCGATTAAATCCCGGGTATCTTCGGTCAGTGGACAATGCAGGCTTAAAAAATCCACCTGCGGTAACAGCTCGGCAAAAGGCACCCGCGACGCAGATTGTGGCCGGTTGGCGAGAGCAGCAATTTTGACCTGCATGCCGAAGGCTTCGGCTAGCTTGGCCACTGCCTGCCCCAACTCACCATAACCGACAATGCCCAGCGTTTTTCCAGCCAGCTCGACAATTGGATAATCCAGCAGACAGAACTGGCTAGAACGCTGCCACTGGCCCTGTTGCACCGCCTGATGATAAGGCACAAAAGAAGTAGCCAGATTTAACATCAGCATTAAGGTATGTTGCGCCACTGCGGCCGTGCCATAACCCTGACAGTTACACACCACCACACCCTGGCGGCGTGCCTGTTCCAAATCGACATTATTGGTACCGGTGGCTGAAATCAGGATCAGTTTAAGCTGCGGGCATTGCTGTAATGTCGCGGCATCGAGCAGCACTTTATTGCTGATAATCACCTCGGCAGATTGCACCCGTGGCAGCAGCTCTGCAGGCGAAGTGGTTGGATACAGCGTTAACTGCTGCTGAAAGACAGCGTTTAAGTCTTCTAGCTGTAAATCATCCTGATCCAGCGAGGCAAAATCCAGAAATATGGCGTTCATGTGGTGCATCCTCTCATCATGGCGTGAAGAAATTAAAGCACACTTGTAGCGCTGCGCGTCAGTTCAAAAATGGGATGCCCACAAAAAAACGCCCATGAGTTCATGGGCGCTTGCTGTGATAATTGCGTAAAGAAAAGCGGATTTGCCGAATGACATAAATGGTTAAAGCCAATACCAATAACAGGCCACTGCCGAACACCATATAGGCTGAATAATGCACCGTTTGTGCCGAAGCAACGGACGGAACAGCCCAACCCAGCAGGCTCAGTACCACAACAGACAGAGGTCGAATGGTCATAACACTACCCTACTTTTATCCACTGGTTGTTCTACATCCATCTTCATCTTAGCCTGAATATAAAATAAAACAAGGACTTCGGGGTCAGTGCAGTTTTGGCTTACAGCACCACTTCGGGCTGGGTCACAAATTTGGCACTTTCCGGGCTATCATCGACAAATTCATTGCCGCCAAATTCATCACTACTTAAATTCAGCTGTTTATAACTCAGCACATAATAATCGCTGTATTTTTTAATCACGATGGGGTGCATACCGGCGCTGAGCTCATCCTGTTCCTGAAACAGTTTCATGACCTGACGATCATTCATGGCCACAATATAACGCTGGTCATTCAGCCAGATTTGTACCAGTCCATTGCCCTTGGCATAAATCGGAATCAGGAATTTATGGTTTAAGGCCACAGCACTGGCAGCATAGCTTTCGATCTTCTGGCTAATGACATTAAATACCAGCCCATGGCCAAAACAGTCCATCAGCTGGCGGCGGCTTTCCTGCGGCAGGTTAAACTGAATCCCGAGTTTATGCAGGTCATGCTGATCGACCTGTTTATTGCTGAGCAGCGAGCGAATCAGGTTCTGCTTGAGCTTGGCATCAAAAAAGCCGCTGTCCAGTTGCAGTTCGTTATTTTTCAGGATTTGCCCCAGCGCATGTTTGTGCCGTGGCAACAGGTTTTCAATCAGCTTGCGATAGTAGAACTTGCTGTTCTTTTTGACCTGACGCATCTTCTGGTAAAAATGTGCCGGATCAAAAGGATGGCTAAGAAAATCATTGAGCAAATCGGAACTGGCCAGCACCGCAATCGCATCATGTCCGGTAAACGGTAAATGCAGGGTCTGCAGCGAAGGCAGTACCGCCTGCAATTTTAAATACTGGGCGCGGTCTTCGGCATAGTGCGGATCATAAATCACGATATATTCGCGCTCAGCCGAAACATCTTGGGGCTGAATACGCATGTCAGCATTGTGCTGCGGATGGAAGAACATATTGTAGCGCGTGTCCAGAATATCTTCCGGATCAATCGAATATTGCGGCACCAGTGCCACCACACGTTGCAAATCAAGCAGGTTGGAATATTTGATGGCCGCATAACCACCCATCGAACCGCCATAGCCAATACGCTGCTGAAACGGCGCAATGGTGGCGGCAATTTCATTCAGCATCGCGCGCATCGACTGCTCGGGAAACCAGGATTTCTCCTTTGGCATGATGCCAACCACATTATAGCCGTGTTTGCTCAATGACTTTTCAGCATTAATGGTCAGGCCTTTGGCGCGGGTAATTAAATCGCCAAAAGAAAAAATCAGCGCCTCTGAATGACCGGGCATCCAGATGACGCGGATATGATCGTCTTCAAAAATTATGTGTTTATCCATTCCCACACCAGAGCTGCACAGCCCTCTATCAAGATTCAAAATAACAAATAGACCGTATGCCGACGACTAAAAAGCGAATATGTTATTTTATAGATGCCCGGCAGATAAAAAAGCGCAAAATATGACACAATTCCTCCATCCTGCAGCAGAACAAGGCTTTTCCACAGCCGCCGAACTTTATCAACAGGTCCGACCAAGTTATCCACAAGCGCTGGTTGCATGGTTAAAAAACCAGCTTAAATCTGATGCTGCACCGGTCTGTGTCGACCTGGGTGCCGGTACCGGTATATTCCTGCCGATTCTGCAACAGCTTAGCCCGCATGTGATTGCTGTTGAGCCGGTGGCCGAAATGCTGGCACAACTGCAGCAACACTATCCTGATGTGCAAAGCATTCAAGCCTATAGTCATGCCCTGCCACTGCCTGATGCCAGTGTCGATGCCGTCTGCTGCGCGCAGTCCTTTCACTGGTTTGCCAATCTTGAAACCCTGAACGAAATTTACCGGGTGCTGAAACCGGGTGGTCAGCTATTGCTGATCTGGAATCAGCGTGACACCAGCATCGACTGGGTCAAGGCACTGGCCGAGCATATAGCACCGCTGGAAGGTGATACCCCGCGTTTTCATAGCGGCCAATGGCGACAGGTCTTTTCGGCTGCAACCGGCTTTAACGCTAACGCAGAAGCTACTTTTCAGCAATGGCAAAGCGGTACAGTTGAACAGGTGGTGTCAAAACGCCTGCTTTCTACCAGTTTTATTGCCGCGCTGCCTGAACATCAGCAACAGCAGCTGAAACAGCAGTTCGAGCAGATGGTGCTGCAATATACAGGCAAACAGCCGCAGCAACAAATTGACTTTCCCTACCTCACCCATGTGTATAGCTTTACAAAAATTACAGAACAATAAGGATGAACCTGTCATGTCCAATCTGATCAAACCTTTATCTCTGGCCTGTCTGCTTGGCAGTGCACTGCTGCTGAGTGCCTGCGAGCGCAATCCATCACCAGAACCGAAGCAGGAATTAAGCGCCGAAGATCAGGTGCTGCAGGAACTGAAAAGTGAGCCGGTACGCACTTTCCCAAAAACCGAGCAGGACTTGCATGACCTGCAGCTACTAACCGACTATGAACAGCGCTTTGGCCAGATGAGTGAAGACATGGAAGTTGAACTGATGCAAATGCAGCAGCAAGGCACGCTGAATGATGGCTTTGCACGAAGCCGGCAAGGTGACAATATCCAGTCGGCACTGAATATGCTGAAAGCGCTGGATTTAAAGACCGAACAGGGCCGCTATATTCAGGGTCTGATGTATGAATATTGGGATCATCAGGCCCAGCTGCATGCCCAGCAACCAGCTTCAGCTGCATCGGAGAGTGCACCAGACAGCGTTAAAGGTCTGGGGAAATTTATTCATGCCCAAGAGCAATTAGAACACTGGCGCGACCAGTATCCACAGCTCGACCAATAAATAACATCTATCATTTCAGGGCCTAAATAGCCCTGATCTTTACAGGGAGAATGCCGGTGAGTTTTACTGCCCTGTAGCGAGATAGGCATGTACACCTTCCCCAGCTGCCCGTCCGGTGGCAAAACAGGCCGTGAGCAAATAGCCGCCGGTGGGTGCATCCCAGTCCAGCATTTCACCGCAGCAAAATACCGCCGGATGATCCTTCAGCTGTAACTGCGGGCTGAAGGCACTGCGCTTGATTCCGCCGGCACAGCTAATCGCTTCTTCAATCGGGCGAAAACCCGTTAATTCAATCCGCAGCTGTTTCACCTGTGCCGCCAGCGCCTCCGGCTGATGCCATAAGCTTTTATCGACCAGTTCACGCAGCAGACTGCTTTTGGCTGCATCTAAACCGGCTTTACGCCAGACATTGCTAAGTGACTGCTTTTTACTGGGGTGTAATTTTTTGGCCAGCTGCGCCTGGGACTGCTCGGGCAGTAAATCCAGAAACAGCACCATGCGCTGCTGCTGTTTCAGCTGTGCACGTAAGGCCCGGCCCTGCTTATAAATCAGGCCGCCTTCCAGTCCATAATGGGTCAGGACAATATCGCCGACACTGCGCGTATGCGGTTCCACCCAGGTCTCAACCCGTTTTAAAGGCTGACCAAACACTGGCTGCATAAAGCTGGACCACGGATACTCCACCCCGGCATTGCTGGCCTGAAATGGTTCAATCTGCTCTGGACGGAGCCAGTCCTGCCAGGCGCCATCACTGCCCAATTGCGACCACGACAGCGCACCGCAGGCCAGCACAATCGCATCAAATGCTTCACTACGCAGTTGCCCATGTTTTAAGTCCAGAATCTGCAGCTGTTGCTGCTCAAGGCCTTTGACCTGCTGGCGGTAATGAAACTGCACCCCATTATCCGCCAGTCGTTTTAACCAGGCCCGTAATAGCGGTGCAGCTTTCATCTCCACCGGAAATATCCGCCCGGATGAACCGACATAAGAGCGAATGCCCAAGCCTGCCATCCAGTCCTGAATCCAGCCAGCATCCCAGCGCTGAATCCACGGCGCCAGCCAGTCGGCCTGATCATAACGCTGAATAAACTGCGGCACCGCTTCGGCATGGGAAATATTTAACCCGGTTTTGCCGGCCATTAAAAACTTGCGTGCTGCCGAAGGCTTCTGCTCATAGACATGCAGGCTATAGCCATACTGGCTGAGCACCTCAGCCGCCATCAAGCCGGCCGGGCCTGCCCCGATAATGGCAATCCGCTTGGACATGCTTATTCTTCCACTGCCTGCGCTGGCGACTGGCCCTGAAGCGGCTGAAAATCATCAAAACGGGTGCGATACCCTTCCGGTTTGCGAATAATCAGTTGCTGGCACAATTCACCGCGCTGCAAATATTTAATTTCAAAATGGGTCCGGGCAGAATCGGCGGCAATCCGCTGTTTCTCAAACGGTAGTTTCCATAGCGCCAATAATTGCTGTTCAGCTTCGGCAATATATTCAGGGATATTACTGGCCAGGGTAATCTGTCCATTCGGTTGCAAACGTGACAGCAAAAACTCAAAAAATGGCATGTTCAGCCAGCGCTGGGCCGGATTATGCGGCTCCGGATTCGGATATAAAATAAAGCACTGCTCGACTTGCGCTGGATATAGCGCATGTACAATCCACGGTAAGGCATCGGCATGGACTGGCTGCAGATTGGCATGCGGTTCTAATCCATGCTGCTTTTGCATGGCCAGAAACTTTTCCCGGGTGCGCTCAATCGCATACAGGGTTTGCTCAGGATGTTGCCCACTGAACAACAGCGCGTGCTTGCCTTTGCCTGCACCAATTTCGATACAGACAGGAGTATTGGCAATGGCTTGAAAGTCACGCGGAGCATGCATACGCTGGGCTTGAAATTGACGAATGGGCATAATCAGATCAAACTTATAAAAAACCGCACAAGTCTACCAAGTGCAGCTGTTTTTGCCTAATCTAATCCGGGATTTTATCAGGAGACCCGCATGCCACGTACATTCCCTTGCCCACGTTGTGGTGAACCTTCTATCTGGGAAGGCAATGAATTTCGCCCTTTCTGTTCCGAGCGTTGCAAGCTGATTGATTTGGGCGCCTGGGCCAGTGATGAATATCGCCTGCCGACTCAGGATGCTCCCTCGGTGGATAATCCGGAAGACTAAAACGAGTTACGCGGTTTTACAAAAAGCTGCTTTTACTGGAAAGGTGTAATAAAAATCCTACACATTTAAAACTTCTTTGCGCAAACAGGACACACACTTAAAAATTTTACTGCAAAACGTTACCCTATTCGCATTCGGTTCTTTTTTAAATGGCCTCGAGATTCTAATTATCGAGCCCTGTATGCCCACGCTCCTGAAAATTCTTTTTTTCGCCTTTCTGCTTGCCGCAATCTTAATGCTGGCGGTCGGTTTATATAGTCAGGATACGCTGCTGATTGGGGTGGCGGTATTATTTGCCTTGATGGCCTGGCTGGTGGGAATGGAAGCGAAAAAACAGCTGAATGACCCGTTTCGCAAATAAACGGCAATCAAAACGGCGTTATAAAAAAGTCAGCACTGTGCTGACTTTGGTTAGGGTGATATTTGCAGATTAGCCGGCCTGCCCCGCCACAAAAGGATTGTGCTGTTTTTCAAAACCAATGGTACTGATCGGACCATGCCCTGAAATAAACTGGGTTTCATCGGGCAGGCTAAAACATTCACGCTGGATTGAATCCAGTAATTGCTGATGATTCCCACGCGGGAAATCTGTCCGGCCAATCGAGCCTTTAAACAGCACATCACCGGTCCAGAGCAAACCGTAATTGGCATTATAGAACATCACATGACCTGGGGTATGTCCCGGTGCAAAACGCACTTCAAACTGTTCATTGCCGAGCTGCAGCTGCTCACCGCCTTCCAGCCACTGATCCACCTCGACCTTTTCAGGAATCGGGAAACCATAACGCGCCGATACTTCCTGAATCATGTCCAGCCAGAACGCATCTTCCTTATGCGGGCCAATGACCGGCACATTCCAGCGTTTTTTTAAGGCACCGACAGCACCGGCATGATCCAGATGGCCATGAGTTAACCATAAGGCTTTCACAGTTAAGCCCAGTGCTTCGACTTCTGCCTGCAGCTTGTCCGGTTCACCGCCCGCATCAATCAAAATGGCGTCTTTGCTTTCTGCATCCCAGACGATGGAACAGTTTTGGGCAAATGCCGTGACCGGCACAATTTTGACTTGTAACATGGGTTAAGCGTCCTGTTGAAAATGGGCAAAAGTCTGTTTCAGCGCATCCAGATTAGCCTGAAGCAAGGCATTCAGCAATTGTAAATGATCATCCCGCTGGTTGAGTGCCGGAATATAGGCATAGTGTTCCCCGCCCGCCTGCTGAAAGATCTCGGCATTTTGTATCGCCAGTTCTTCCAGCGTTTCCAGACAGTCGGCAGAAAATGCCGGACTCATGATCTGGACCGATTTGACTCCCTGCTTGCCCCATTCTTCGAGCAGCACATCGGTATAGGGCTTGACCCATTCCTGCTTGCCAAAACGTGACTGGAAGCTGATCGCCCATTGATCCTCATTTAAACCCAGCGCCTGCGCCACCAGTTGAGCGGTTGTGCGACTGCGCTCGGCATACGGGTCGCCTTTATCGGCATAGGGCTGTGGAATACCGTGAAACGACATCAGCAGTTTTTCCGCCGGACCATGCTCGGCCTGAAATTCACGCACACTCTGCGCCAAAGCCTGAATATACAAAGGATGCTGATAATAATCACGGATAATGCTCAGCCCCGGCAAATTGCGCTGCTGCGGAATCCATTTGGCTATAGCATCATACAGTGGTGCGGTGGAGGTTGCGGAATATTGTGGGAATAACGGCAGGACAAGGAGATGATCTTGCGGCTGCTGGGCCAGCTTTGCCAGCAAAGCGTCGATGCCCGGGTTGCCATAGGTCATGGCTGGCACAATATTCAGCTCAAATTCCGGGTAGAGCGGAGTTAAGGTCTGTCTGACGGCATCAACTTGCGCCTGCAAAATTTCGCGCATGGGCGAATCCTGATTCCAGACCATTGCATAGGCATGTGCCACGCGTTTGGGACGAAACGGTAAAATAAACAGCCTTAAAATGATTTGCCACAGCAGTTTGGGAATTTCAATCACCCGCTGATCAGACAGGAACTGTTTCAGAAAACGTCGTACCGCAGGCACAGTCGGTGCATCCGGTGTGCCCAAATTGGCCAGAATAATGGTGATTTTCGGTTTCGCAACAACAGACATTAGGCTCTCAGGAATCATCAGGGAACGCGTTTACTTTAACAGCTTTCCCGTCTGTTACTAAATGAATTAATGCGTCGATTTATATTGAAAAACACGATCATTATCAAGCAGGTTACTGTCCAGCAACTTCTGCCCTTTGGCTGTAGTCTGCCATAGCATACGCTGGCGTTCATCCCGGCCGGCCTGCACAATCCAGTCATTCTGGCGCATCTGCATTTTAATGGTATGCAGGGCACGAATATTGATTTGCGCCCGTGCCACCGCATGCGCACGCGGCATTTCACGCCGCGCATCAGTCAGACCGGTATCATTTAAATATTCATTCATGCGTTTGGAAAAATATTCTTCCGGGGTCGGATGAATAAAGGTCGAGCCTAAAATACTGAACAGCTGCGCCCAGGTCAGCTGTTTTTGTACTTTCAGTTCTTTAAAATTACCATCCTGATAGGCATGCATCCGGTATTCAAACTGGAAAGCTTCATGCATGGATACTTTGGGCAGGCTTAAGAATGGATCGGCTTCGGTCTTGCCAAGTTCATTTTTTAACTGGGCCACTTTGGCCTGTAGCTGCTCGATTTCATCATGCAGGGCCTGGGTATTTTGCGGACGCACCCAGCCCACCACCGGATAACGCTCCAGCATTTGCGGCATATTGAAACGTACCGCCAGCTCCAGATCACGCAAGCTGCGATAGCAAAACACCTGATCAACTTCCTGCTGCAACAGGCGACGGAATTCTTTAAATTTTTCCCGCAGTTCAGGTTTGGCATCCTGCAAGCTGGCATCACGTGAATCCGGATCTTCGTGCATAAACACAATCATCGGTTTCTGCTTGGTGACCGCGTAAATATATTCCAGATGCATATAGCCCACACCCGATACCGACTGCTCGCCATACTGGCTGCCCAGTAACAGCACCACATAGTCGCAGTCATCAATCTGACGACGAGCAAATGCCGTACTCAATGGCGTACGCTGCTCCAAGCCCCAGGAAAAGAAGCCCATTCCCACCAAGGTCTGTGTCAATACCATGCGTTCCGGCTGCATCTCTGAACCGGACGTAGAGATAAATACCTGATAGCGTTTATCGAGCATTGGCTCTCCTTCCTTCCCTCAATAGCTGAAGCGCCCAATGGGCATCAGTATTGTTCCCCAATCAAAAAAATAAGTCATGCTGAAGCAATCATGTTGCTTTCTTTATGGAGCCTGGCTTAGCGAGGCAGATTGGAAATTTTCCAGCGGATCTGCTCAGGCATCAGACGCCCGACAATCGGTTGTAAATGTTCAGCATTTTGACCGCTGACATAACAATGAATCTGCACCTGATCGGCTCGGCTCTGTTCAAATAATAACTCATTTTTCGTTAAAATGCGGGAAGTTTGACGCGCAACGGCAGTTCCTGAGTCAATTAATGTCAATTTCTGACCAAAAATAGACTGAATCGCAGTTTTTAAGAAGGGATAATGGGTACACCCCAGCACCAGATGATCTGCGCCAGCATCCACCACCGGCTGTAACAGTTCGCTTAAAGTGCTTAAACAGGCCGCGCTCATTTGTGCTCCGCTTTCCACAAAAGGCACCAGCTCAAGCGAGGTTAAAGGAATCACTTTGACCTCGGCCGGCAAGGCAAAACGCTGAATCACGTCTTTAATTAGCTGGCCACGAAAGGTCGCCGGTGTCGCCAGCACAGCCACGGTTTTGGTTTTGCTCTGCAGTACCGCCGGTTTTAAGGCTGGGACCAAACCAACAATCGGGAAATCTTCCCCATAATGCGCACGCAGATAATCCAGACTAAAAGCCGAAGCAGTATTGCAGGCCACCACTGCAATTTTACAGCCCTGCCGATACAGCCACTCGATAGCCTGAGCGGTCAGTTCGCGAATCTCCTGATCATCACGCGGACCATAAGGCACATGCGCCGTGTCGGCATAATAAACAATCTGTTCATTGGGCAAATGCTGGGCAATTTCTAGCCCCACCGACAAGCCGCCAATGCCTGAATCAAAAATCCCGATTGGCGCATCCGCCTGCGCTCTGGTCATAGGATGCAACAAAGGAGCAAGGGGATGAATGGCAGTCATGGCGGCGGAATGAGCAGTTTGAAATAGGATGGCTCAAGCTTAAACCTCAGGTGCCTAATTGCAATAGCAAATCACCACTTTTCAGGCTTAAAATTGCATCGCCTTCGGCATTTTCCTGCAAGCTGCCCAGCTCGATCAGATGAAAAAAAGCCGCACGCTGGATCAGGGCATTCAGACCAAAACGCACATGTACATAGGGACGCAACTCCCCTTCATATTCACGCATAAAGATCGGATGCTGCTCATCGACAATCACCAGGTCCTGGGTAGTAGTGGTCAGTTGCAGATAGGTCTTGCCTTCAATATCAACTTGATCTACCTGATTGACAAATAAAGGCTCATCTTCCACCTCAATTTCAATCTGCTCGACCGGGGTTTTTAAATAGAACGTGTGACCTTCTTTCCAGAGTACGGTAGAAAACAGCTCAATTAATGACTGGCGCTTCACCAATTGACCTTCGTGCCACCATTCTCCATTGGCTTTTACCGTTAAATCCATTTTGCCACAATGCTTTGGATGCCAGTGCTCCAAAGGGGGAATTGACCTTTTGTGACCGGGCTGTGCATCTTTTAAGTATTGTGCAATGCCCATTAAATTTTTATCATCAGAAAATGCTACTTTTTTCGTCGGATTTGGTTCATTGTGCTCATTGTTCATCATTGAATACCCTGCTGACGGAAAAATAATATGATTCAGCCAATTGGCTAGACCAAGGTTTAAAACTATACTAGCCCACAATATAAAAGACACGATAGCAAATTTGTGTCTAGGAACTAAGAACACTCATGGCAGCACCGGATTCTGAGATGACGGTTGCCACCTTCTAGTATTATGAGGAGTCCTACATGGAACACATCGAACGTGAATCGATGGAGTTTGACGTAGTTATCGTAGGTGCTGGCCCTGCGGGTCTGTCTGCGGCGATTAAAATCCGTCAACTTGCAATTGAAAATAACCTGAATGATCTGTCCGTTTGTGTCGTAGAAAAAGGCTCCGAAGTCGGTGCGCACATCTTGTCAGGTGCGGTGCTGGAACCACGTGCCATCAATGAGCTGTTCCCGAACTGGAAAGAAGAAGGTGCACCTTTAAATGTACCGGTGACAGAAGACAAAACTTTCTTCCTGCTGTCTGAAACCACTTCGAAAGAAGCACCACACTGGATGGTGCCAAAAACCATGCACAACGATGGCAACTATGTCATTTCGCTTGGTAACGTGGTGCGCTGGTTAGGCCAGAAAGCCGAAGAGCTGGAAGTGTCGATTTTCCCGGGCTTTGCGGCGTCTGAAATCCTGTACCATGAAGATGGCACCGTAAAAGGTATTCAAACCGGTGATATGGGCATTGGTAAAGATGGTGAACCGACCCACAACTTTGCCCCAGGTTATGAACTGCATGCCAAATACACCCTGTTTGCTGAAGGCTGTCGTGGTCACTTAGGCAAACGCCTGATCCAAAAATTTAATCTGGACAAAGATGCCGACCCTCAACACTACGGTATCGGCATTAAAGAGCTGTGGGAAATTGATCCGGCCAAACATAAACCAGGTCTGGTGATGCACGGTGCCGGCTGGCCATTGTCTGAAACCGGTTCTTCAGGCGGCTGGTGGCTCTACCACGCGGAAAATAACCAGGTCACGCTGGGGATGATTGTCGATCTGTCTTATGAAAACCCGCACATGTATCCATTTATGGAAATGCAGCGCTGGAAGACTCATCCTCTGATTAAACAGTATCTGGAAGGCGGTAAACGTATTTCTTATGGTGCGCGTGCCGTAACCAAAGGTGGCTTTAACTCGCTGCCGAAATTCACTTTCCCGGGTGGTTCTTTAATTGGTGATGATGCGGGCTTCCTGAACTTTGCCAAAATCAAAGGCTCTCATACCGCAATGAAATCCGGCATGCTCTGTGGTGAAGCAGTCTTTGAAGCGATTGCTGCCGGTGTCGAAAAAGGTGGTGATCTGGCCATTGCCCGCGTGACTGAAGGTGAAGATTTCTTTGTAAAAGAATTAACGTCTTACACCGAGAAGTTCAACAACAGCTGGCTGAAAGAAGAGCTTTACAACGCGCGTAACTTTGGCCCGGCAATGCATAAGTTTGGTCAATGGTTTGGTGGTGCGTTTAACTTCATCGACCAGAATATCTTTAAAGTACCATTTACCCTGCATGACTTGGTACCTGACTTCAGTGCACTGAAAACCGTAGATGCTGTGAGCTTTAAACCCAACTATCCAAAACCGGATGGTAAGCTGACCTTTGACCGTTTGTCTTCGGTGTTTGTATCCAATACCGTACATGAAGAAAACCAGCCAGCGCACCTGAAACTAACCAATGCGTCGATTCCAGTCGATGTGAACTTGCCTAAATGGGATGAGCCGGCACAGCGCTACTGCCCTGCGGGTGTGTATGAAATTATGGAAAATGATGATGGTTCCAAGCGCTTCCAGATTAACGCAGCCAACTGCGTACACTGCAAGACCTGTGACATTAAAGATCCATCACAGAACATCACCTGGGTAACACCGGAAGGTGGTGGTGGTCCAAACTATCCAAATATGTAATCTCGATTGAGATCAAAATAAACCCGCGTAAGCGGGTTTATTTTTTCTTTCTTAGATAAATCCAACTCAATAATTATAGCTATTTTTGTTATTTAAGTAAAAATATATACTAAAGTTATAGTAAGCCGTTCATGACTGAGTTTATTCTTCCCCATCAAACTGCCAATACACATCTCCCCAATCACTTTCAAAATCAGGGAAAATATCTCCCTGTTTAAAATATTGGCGTGAGTTTTCTTTGGCAAATGTATACCAGTAACCTGCGTGTGGGCAGGGTTCTCCAGCGAGTACAATATCTATTCTTTCTGGTTCTTGAGCTTCGACTTCCACTCGTTTTAATTCAGGCCATGTACTGTCTTTATCAAATCGAGCAATCCATTGTTTCGCACTTACTGCATCAAAACGTGGGTTTGGATCATCTGACCATGCATCTAAGGTCGTAAGTTTTAAGTTATCACAACGTATCGGTTTAATTAGCTCATTTGCCAACACCAATAGATCAGGGACACCTTCTTCAACTGGATAAAGTGAGAGCTCGCCCAAACGGATCCATAGACTATATAGATTAGGATTTTCTGAATCCTCTATTTTAGTTATTTCAATACGTGGATCATTCAGCTTTTCACGAATTTGTTCTTCACTCAGACCTAGTTTCTCTAGCCAATAGGGAGAAAGTAAAAAGCACCAGGTTGGCGTACGAATACCACCACCTAACCCATCACGATCTTCCGCAATAAACATATTTTCATGTGAAAACTCCATCCCAGGATGATCTATATCGAGCCCGTAAAAATAATCCGTAAAAGTCCGCTCAACTGTTTCAAACTCTGGAGATACAAATGCAAATTGCCCTGTATTTCCTATTTCATAGCCACTATAGGCTTGAATTGGGTTAAGCTTTTCTAGACACTGCTTAACAAAATGATGCCACCTAACTGGATTAGATCTATACCATTTATCACCAAAGGTTAATTTAATACTAGAATAACGTTCATTTGAGTCTCTAATTTTAGCGCCTAAGGCCCAACGTGCACTTTGATTAGGAGATTCTGCAGATGTTGCACCAACATAGTAAATAAAATGTTTTTTATAAACCGTTGTCATTTCCGTTAACATTTCGTCACGACTTCTTATCCATGAGCTTGCATTTTTCCAAACTTCTGTATCGCATCGAAATCTTAAATTAAATAGTTTATCAATTATTTCATTTTCAAATTCATTATATATATCAATCACTTTCTCTAAAAAAGCTTGAGGATTTATTTTTTTTTGATCAATATAAAATGAAATATAAGGACAGACTCCGAACTCTTTTTTTTCTTCGCCGTAAATTATTGACGTATCAAGAGGAATATCCTGAACTAACTCTTCTATTTCTTGTTTACTTAAATAGAGTTGTGATGTACTCATTATATTAATTTCCTCTTCTACCTCTTGTATTCCCTTGAGTTTAAGCTTTACTTTGATCCTTTGACGTAGCATCTCCATGTTAACGAAAAATGGCTTTGTTGCATAAATATGTAAGCATCTGATTTAAATAAATTTAATTTTGGATCAAAAAATAATCAAAACCTTTAAAATCATATAGTTATGAAATCTTTGTGCAACAAAGCCCTTCTAAATACCAAATCGTTTCTCCCCAACTATTATTCTCAATCTTCGGAAATACCTCTCCCTGTTCAAAATAACGGGATTGCAATTGATTTTCAGGACTCCACCAATTACCTGTCCGTTGACAAGTCTGACCAGCAAAACCTTTTAAACTTTCAGCTTGAATTGTCTCAGATGGTAATCCTCCCATAAATAACCGAAGTTAAAAGTAGAGGTTAAGCAGCCATGAGAGGTGGCTTTCCTTTGTTTGCTTGGTGTGGTCTTTCATAGTTGTAATGCCACAGCCAACTCGTTGCATAATCTTGTACTTCTTCCAGTGTGTCAAATAGATGCTTGCTTAGCCAGCTATAACGTATAGTCCGATTATAACGTTCAATATACGCATTCTGCTGTGGCTTACCTGGTTGAATATATTCAATACGAATACCTTGTTCAGTTGCCCAGCGTACAAATTCATGACTGATAAACTCCGGGCCATTGTCACACCGAATAACTAACGGCTTTTCTCGCCACTCCAGCAACTGATTCAACGTACGAATAACTCGGATTGTAGGTAATGAGAATCCTGCTTCAATCGCTAAGCCTTCTCGACGGTAGTCATCAATCACATTTAATAATCGGAACTTTCGACCATCGATCAGCTGATCATGCATAAAATCTAATGACCAGACCTGATTTTCTCGGATTGGTTCTTTCAATGGTTCAGGCGCGTGCCGTTTTAGTCTTCTTCTCGGTTTAATACGCAGATTTAGTGCCAACTCACAGTAAATGCGGTAAACCCGCTTGTGATTCCAGCAGTGATTCTCAACATGTCGTAAATATGAGAAGCACAGACCAAATCCCCAATCGGAATTTTCCTCAGTGAGTTCAATGAGCTGTTTAGCAATTAATGCATTGTCATCGCAAAGTTTAGCCTGATAACGGTAGCAGGTTTCACTAATGCCAAATGCAGAGCAAGCTAAACGGATACTAACCGCATGCAGGGCAAAGGCTTGTTGAGCCATCTGACGTCGGCAAGATGGCTTCACCACTTTTTTGACATTGCTTCCTGAACAATCTCTGCCTTTAATCGCTCTTCAGCATACATTTTTTTAGTCTGGTATTTTCTGCTTCCAGCTCTTTCAGTCGAGCCATCAATGAGGTATCCATACCGCCATATTTGGCACGCCATTTATAAAACGTGGCATTACTCATGTAAGCGTCCGCTGAACACACCTTCTGAATTCATCCTATAAGCCTTAATTTAGTCCCCACTTAGAAACAAGTGGGGACTTAAATTTATGACTACAAATAATCAGACATCCATCGCATCTCTTGCGAAAAAACGAAGAACATACAGTGCTGAATTTAAACAGCAGATCGTTCAGGCTTGTAAAGCACCGGACGTTTCAATTGCTTCAGTCGCTTTGCAACATGGATTGAATACAAATCTTGTATCCAAATGGATTCGCTTAATTGATGCTAAGCCAGGGAATGATCGCTCACCACTACCGAATAAACCTGCATTTATTGCCTTATCTTGCTCTGCACCATTAGATCCTACTCCTACTGACATGTTAAAAGTTAAAATTACTTTACCCCACTCAAAAGCAGAAATTGGCTTGAAATGGCAAGTATCAGAAATATCTGCTTTAGCAGAATTACTCAAGGCACTTGCAACATGATCCGCATTGATGAGATCTGGCTCTCTACCCAGCCCATGGATATGCGAGCAGGAATGGATACTGTCATGGCTCAGGTGGTGAGAGCCTTTGGCTACATTAAACCGCATTGTGCTTACCTGTTCTGTAATAAACGTGGCCATCGCATGAAAGTGTTGGTACATGATGGACTGGGCATCTGGCTGTGTGCCCGGCGGCTGGAACAGGGCAAATTTCACTGGGCTCAAGTTCACCAAGGTGAAACCGTGGCCCTCAGCCCGGAACAGTTACAGGCACTGATCCAAGGTTTGCCCTGGCAGCGCATTGGACGACAGCAGGTGGTGACGATGCTTTAAACCAGGCTGTTCCATTCTGCTATTCTCCAAACGTTCTATTTCATTCTTCTCATGACCTCAGGCATACTGCGGTCATGAATACGCTGCCTGACTTAAGCCAACTGACCCATGAACAACTGCTGGAATTCACCAGACAGTTGGCACTGCAGCATCAGTCTCTAGCACAATCAAACCAGCAATTAGATGCCAGAGTTCAACATCTTGAAGTCACCAATCAGCAATTAGATTCTAAAGTTCAACATCTTTCTATTCTCAATCAAAAATACGAGCATGAACTCGCACTATTTAAACAGCACAAATTCGGCAGTAAAAACGAACATCTCACTGCAAAACAAATCCACCTGTGGGATGAAGCGGTTGAAGAAGATATTGCCGCGGTTGATCTAGAACTGGAACGGCTAAATGCAGATAAAACCGATGCAGTGACACAGAAAGCCAAAACCAATAAACCTAAACGTCGACCACTGCCAGATCATCTACACACCATCCGTATTGAGCATGAACCTGCATCAACCCAATGTGCTTGTGGCTGCCAACTCCGTCGTATCGGCGAAGATGTCAGTGAAAAACTGCATTTCAGACCGGCACAGTTCTATAAGGAACAGCATGTGCGTGGTAAATGGGTCTGTGATCAGTGTGACACTCTGACTCAGCAAGCGATGCCCGCCTATGTGATTGATAAAGGCATTGCTTCACCTGAACTGCTCAGCCATGTTTTGGTATCGAAATATGCCGATCATTTGCCGCTGTACCGTCAACGTCTGATCTATCAGCGGGCGGGAATCGAACTTTCTAGATCAACTTTATCTGACTGGATAGGTCGCTGCGGTGTAGAACTGGAACCTCTGGCCAATGCCTTAAAAGAGGTGGTACTACAACAGCAGGTGCTGCATGCAGATGAAACACCGGTCACCATCATGCGGATGGGTGAGAATGATAAAAAACCGAAGAAAGGTTATGTCTGGGCCTATGCCACTACACAGTACAATCCAGTTCAGGCGGTGATCTATGACTTTCAGGATAGTCGTTCAGGCCAGCATGCTGCAGAGTTCTTGAAAGGCTGGCAGGGTTATCTAGTCTGTGATGATTACAGTGGTTATAAAGCACGCTTTAAATCAGGCCAGGTCATTGAGGTGGGCTGCATGGCCCATGCACGTCGTAAATTCCATGAACTGCATGTAACTGGGAAAAGTCAGGTCGCTGAACAGGCATTAGTGCTGATTCAGAAACTGTATGCGATAGAAGCAGAACTCAGGAAAAAGACCGATGGTACAGCGGAAGACCGCCGCGAATACCGACAACAGTATAGTCAACCAGTGATGCAACAACTATATGAATGGCTCAACCAACATCATCTGACAGTGCCATCGAGTTCTCCTACCGCCAAGGCTATCAATTACACTCTGAAGCGTTGGCCAGCCTTAAGCCGTTATCTGGATGATGGCAATCTACCGATATGCAACAATTGGGTAGAGAATCAAATGCGACCTTGGGCCTTAGGGCGCAAGAACTGGCTGTTTGCTGGCTCGCTGCGCAGCGGCCAGCGAGCGGCGAATATCATGACTTTAATCCAGTCAGCAAAGCTGAATGGCTTGGATCCGTATGCCTATTTAAGTGATGCGCTGAAAAGGCTGCCGACGCATAAAGCGACCCAAATAGAAGAATTACTGCCACATCGCTGGAAATCCAACTCAAATTAAAAAATAGGCATGGGGTTCAGCGGACGCTTACTTACTCATGCCATGTTCACGACAAAGGGTGGCTACAGGTGTGCCAGACTCCGCCTGTTTTAAAATGGACATGATCTGGCTGTTAGTAAATTTAGATGTTTTCATGCAGAATCTCCTGCTCGTATCTTAAGAGAAAATTCTACTTTTAGATCCTTTTATTTTTAGGGGGGATTACCATATGAGCTATTCGAATATGTAATGTCTTTTAAAACCCTCGCTAAAGTTTTTTTATTAAACTTCGATAAATACGAAAGTTTCCCCTTGAGCGATATAGTTTTATTCTTCACCATCAAAATACCAATATACTTCACCCCAGTCTTGTTCTGAAAGCATTGGTAAAATGTCACCTCTATCAAAATATTGACGTTCATTTGGTTGGGATGGAGTCGTCCAATAACCTGTTTTTGGACATTTATCCCCACCTTTGATTTTAATTTTTTCTACTGAATCTTGTGTTTGTACTTTTTCTGATTGTGCTTTAGAAAAATCAACTAAATCTTTCGGATAAAATTGATGCTCTCGATAATTTGTATCATCAATATCTAACAACCATGTAACAGCTGCCGCTTCCCATGACCAATAACCAAAATAACTGATACCTGATCTAATATCAGGTTGTGGATGTTGATCATGATAAGGTTCACGACGACTGGCTTCATACCAATCTTCTAAGTACTGCAACATCATCGCTGGACGTTTTTCAGGTGCAGCATCAAAAAGTTTAATGAGCTTACGATAAGGTAAATGACGACGTGCTTCATTTGGTGGTGTACCTCGATCTGTTACAAATGGTGCAATCAATCGCTCAATTAAGCCATCTTTTTCTTGTCCTTCAGGCGTTGCTTCTGTGTAGTCGATAATCGGCATAATCCGATTCATTTGATCTGCATAACCTGTCAGTAAACCAAAGCATATCAATCGTAAAGCAATATACCAATAATCTTCTGTTCCTAAGGAGATATGCCAGACATAACGGCCACCTGCATCAGGGCTTAAATTATAAAGATGACTCGTTTCAGCATATTCTTCTGTCCAATGAAGAAGATATGGATAAAGTTCTTTTATAAAATTTAAATCCCCGCCTGCTGAATATTGTAAAGATATCAAGTTCAGAGCATCTTTCAATCTTTGATGACCAGATGCTATATATCCACCAAATTTAGAATCATTTTTATAATGGCTAAATCCATCAACAACTGTATATAACCCATTAACAAACGTATCAAATCTCTTGTGATACATTTCTTGCTCAAGCAACTTATCTCTAAATAAACTTGTATCTTTTACTTCTAAACTCAACCATTTTTGCCAATCTATTTCTTGATCATCTACTCGTGTTGACATTCTTTTATCTCTCCAACATCTCGTTTGGTAAAACAAATTCTAATTTAATACCGTGTGCAGTTACTGTCCGTGTACACTTAGGTTTATTTAAGCCTTTACATTTTTCATGATGATCGAATTTATCACCAGTAATAGTGACCAAACTTCGATCATATGGACATCGAATTGCGATGGTTTTACCTAGTTTTCTTTCTGTGGATGGTTTGAATTTAACTCGTCGCCAATCTTCTATTTTATCCAATAAATTGTCATGTTTTGATACTATTTTGGCTGAATCTATTTTACTAGCAATCCATAAATGCGACATCTGCACACCATCACTCACAGTCGTCCCCACTGAACGCTTAACCTTATCATCTTGGTCTGATGCCATATAAACATCGAGACCCATTTTCAATGCCATCATGGCGGCTTTTGGTGTCATGAGTGTTCGATGGCTCAATGCATTGGTCGCTTTACTGTCTGTAATACGATACTTATGTGCTAGTCGAGCACTATGCCAAACATGATCAAGCCCGTTATGACCCGTATCGTGATATTCGTACAGCACACCATTATTATTAATTTTAGAGCGACTTTTCATGCGTTTTACATAGTAATAATCCGTAATGTGCTCACCACCTGAACCAAGTTCTTGATTCGATCTTCTTTTTCGCTGTAATTGTTGACGTCGTGTTGAAGTATTTTGACGACCTGGGCTTACATTATTTCCTCCAGTATTTCTTGATACATTGCCATTTTGCTGAGTTCGTGGGGCTGGATTTTGATTTGGTCTACTGGTTGTTGTCGGTGTTCGAGTCGTAATTGGAGCTCTAGCTGTAGTGTTAGGATAAGGAGTTGCTAGTGCCTTTTTATGGGCTGCTTGCATTTCTTTCATAACCATATCAATTTTTTGATTGGCAACTTTCTTCATTTGCTGAAGCTGAGTTACTAATGTTTTTAACTTAGCATTTCCGAGAACAGCTCGTGTCATCCAACTATCAAAAACGCCAATTAAACCATCAATAATTTTATTACTAGTTGTTTGCAGCTCTCTTGTGTATGTATTCCAATTTAAGGTTCTAAACCATTTATCTACATCACCACGTAATGTTTTGCTTGGTATTGCATCCAAAATAGCTCCCATAGCTTTACCTGAACGCAATTGTTTAAAAACAATTTTTAATCCATCACCAGCAATTGGAACAAATGCAACAAGATTAAATACCAAATCAAACCAATTCTCTTTATTATCTGGCTTTTCTGATATTTTAACGACTGAGACAATCACATTCCCGACATCAACGCCTTGACCAACAAAGGGTATACAACCTATCACAACTGCAACAATAATTTGAGCAGGACTGGAGCCACTACCATCAAGTACACCTTTAATCCATTGAGCCGCCGATTCTTCCCCTTTAGCTGTTATTCTCACAGCTTGCGTTGAACCCTTGGCTACGGCAGTATTCATTGTTTATCTCCTAGGTCTAATCTAGAAGTAGAATCATCTGTAAGTAAAATTTCTTCTAAATCATCTGCTATTGCATCGTCTACATCATTTTGTTGTGGTATTAATTGTTCTTCATAATCGCTTACATGATCGTCGTATTCGATATTATTTGACGTGAGCATCTCTTCAATTTCATCAGGGAAATATTCATCTAATAATGCATCAAGTTCCTGTTGATTATATTTTTCAATTAACTGCTCTGCTTCAGTAACACTCATCACTTTTTGATCTTTGAAAGGATTATCAACTTTTTCTCTATCTGGTTTCGCCTCAACACTACTAAAGCCATAGTAGACTTTAGGTTGAGTTTTATCACTAGGAATAGTGACTTTGGCATAACCTTCGGCATCTAGTACTCCTTCTTGAGAAGAACCATCAGCAAAAATCAATTTAAATGGAGCTTGTGCAACAGGTTTTAAGTCATCATAAATGTATTTTAATTCCACTTTATTAGGTAATAATTTAAAGGTAGGTAAAGCTGGAAATTTTGCTGATACATTCTTTCCATTCACAAACTGATGCTGCCCTGCTTTAACCTCAAACTTACCGCCAGTCGTAGGAAAAATCCCCGAAGCATTTATTTTTAATTGCGAACCGCCTGCGGTCAGTACGATTTCTTTCGCACTGGTGATGTCGACATTTGCCTCCGTCGAAATAATCTGCACACCCTTTCTAGCAATCAGATCAGCACCATCCCCTTGGGCCTGAATTTCGACTTTGCCTTTACCGGCATACAAACGTGCCCCCTCTTGTGCTGCAAACAGGCTCAGTTTCTGGCTGGCATGCGCTATCAAAGACTGTTGTGTGCTGAGGTTAATACTTTCTCCTGCACTGTGGCTAATCTGACCATCGGCAGAGAGATGCACATCTTGCTGACTACTTAAGGCAATAGAGTTTGGTGCAGCCAATACCATGATCGCAGACTTAAAGGCATCTGCTTTGGCAGGGTCGTCATTGGCCAGTGTTTCAATAAAAGACTGGAGATTTTCTAAAACCTCTAAAGGATCGGTCTGCTGGTTTTTGGCCACTTCACTTAGGGCAGTACTGTTGTTTAAGCTGCTTTCTAGCTGGCTCTTGGCTTCACTGGCATCGAGATGATTGCCTTCGGCCTGTGCCTGTGGATGGGTGGAAATCAGCAAGCCTTCTCCAGCACGGACTGCACCCCACTGATCGGTTCTCAGTTCAAAACCTTCACCACGACCGTCACTTTCGGCGCTGGCTTTGGGATGGCTCAAGTTCCCCAGGTTCAGTTGAGTCGCACCATGGCTGCTTTGCAGCTGGGCAGAGATCTGCTTCGGAGTATCATCAAAGCGCAGCTGGTTAAAACCACTGCCTTCAATTTCCTGCGAGCGGATGCCGCTGAGTTTTTTGGTGTCGGGTAGTTGGCCTTGTTGGTCGAATTGGGTTGGCGAGCGTTCTGCTTCATGTAGACGCCCCACGACAAATGGCCGATCGATGTTACCGTCAAAGAAATCGATCACCACAATTTCATTAATCCGTGGCAGGAAGCGGGCCCCATAGCCTTCTCCGGCCCAGGGCGTCAGTACATCGACCCAGGCAGAGTCGGTGTCATTGTCATTGCTGCCAGCACCGCCATCATGCTGATGGTCATCACTGCGGGTAAACAGAAAACGGACTTTAATCCTTCCCCATTCATCGACATGGATGCTTTCGCCAGCAGGACCGACTACCCGGGCGCGCTGTGGATGAGCCGCCGGTCGGTGCTGTAGTGGATGGTATTCCGGTACGGTGCGGATATTGCGGCGTTGTAAGGTTAAGGTATTGCCTTGACGTTCATCCGGGTGTTGTTCGTGTTGAAAACTAAAATGGCTATGCCAGTGGCTCTGGCTGAGTAGCTGGTTAATCTGCTGATTGAGGTCTTTGGGTAAGTTGTTCTGGTTATAGAACTGTTTGCCGGTAATTAGAAATTCTTTGTCGGCTGCGCTGTGCTGGTCAATTTCCGGATGTTCATTCAGTTCAAACCAGTAGCCGACCTGGGCATCACGGACGGTGGAATGCGCGCTAAAGTATTTGGATTGCAGGTCGTTGTAGTGACTGAGGTTCTGGTTCAGTTTATCCAGCTGGTTATTAGAGGATGCGGTGGCCTGGTCTTCACCATTTAAATCCTGCATCCAGGCCGGGCTGATCTGCCAGGCTTGTTCCAGGCTTAAGCTGGCATTGTCCTGATTGTGGCTGTGCTGGTGTTTGCTTTGTACAGAACCAGCGCCTTCTTCCTGGCTGAGACTGTCTGACTGCCAGCGTTGCAGATGTACGGCGGTCGGTTGCAGGCTGCGCTGGGCAATCAACTGGGTGATGCTGTCTAATTGTTCGGTGGCACTGGAGCGATGAAAGCGGATACTGCGACGATTTAAGGCGCTGTACTGGTTGTTATCATCAATCAGGCGTAATTTCTGGGCCTGAAGCGGGCTGCTGGAATGTACGACCTGTAACTGGGCTTCATCAATCAGCCAGTTAATGCCTTCACTACGCCAGAGCCGGGTCAAAAAGTCATAGTCGGTTTCGTTGGACTGCATGATAAAAGGACGCACATCCAGTTCCTGGGTCAGTCCGGTTAAATCTAACGTCAGACTGGCGGCAAAGAGCGGGCTTTTGTTTTGCCATTCTTTAAACAGAATCTCGCTGACCTCACGCACGCTTTTACTCATAAACACGCGGCTATTACGGCGTTTATGCCAGAGTGCAGTCGGATCTTCTAGTGTGAGTTTATAGAGCGTGAGTGAGCCATCACTTTGGCCTTGCGCGGCTGCGGTGATAATACCGCTGCTGCGAAACAGCTGGCCCTGGTCAGTGACCTGATCGACGGCAACCTGCGCGCCGATAAACTGTTTTAACGGAATCTGGGCATTGGTCGAAAGACAGATCAGTTCGGCATGTAAACCGTCATTGAGCTGGTGTTCACCGTCGATGCGCTGCAAGAAAACATCGGCATTTAAGGCCGGCTGAGAAAATTGAATATGGAGGGCACGTTTTTGTGGGCTGAGGCCTAATTTTTCTAGTGCTGCAAATATATTGCTTGGCATCATTGTTCTGTAATAAATAGCTAAAAAAAAGTGTGGCTATTTTATACAAAATAACCACATAAAACATCGCTTCAACCCGGCCGCTTGTTTATCAATATGTAACTATCCGATAAAAAGCATAGCCTTTAAAACCGCGGCATTGTGGAGGATGGCCTAGCCTTTTTTGACCAGATAATGAAATTCTTTATTACCGGCAGCATCCAGCACTTCTTCCTGTAACAGCAGCTCATGGCCCAAATGCATACAGAATTTTGGAATATCCCACGAAGTAGAATTATCGGTGGCAAAAATCTCCACCACATCGCCCGATTTAGATTTACGAATAGCTTGATGCAACATCATCACTGGTTCAGGGCAACGCAGACCGCGCGTATTTAGCTGAATGGCAGGGGTAATGGATGAATCAGACATAATAAAACTCGGCGAGATACAATTTTTCTATTCTAACACAAAGCCAGCAAAACCACTGATGCCGCAAGCTGGCTTTATCCGCCTGATAAATCATCAAATTCATTGTTTCAGCGAAAGTCGATAAACAATAGACAACTGTATTTTCTGCGGTATGATTAAATCAAGTTTTTTAGATATAACGAGTCTTTAGGAAGGATCATGCACGAGGAATCAGGCCCATCGTGGGGTATGCGTGGCTTACGTAAATGGTTAGGTACTGCACCGGAAACCCGCGATGAATTGCTAAAATTAGTACAAGATTCACGTCGTTTTTTAGAACCCGATACTGTCGCAATGCTGGAAGGTGTGCTGGATTTGCCGGCCACCAAAATCCGTGAGGTTATGACCCCGCGCACTTCCATGATCAGCTTGCAGGAAGATGATGAGCTGCTGGATATTCTGCATGTACTGGTCGAGTCGGCCCATTCACGCTTTCCAGTCTTTTCTTCAGACCAACCTGACAATGTAGTGGGGATTCTGCTGGCCAAAGACTTGTTGCCCTTTTTGACCGAACCAACGCCGAAGGTTGATATCCGGGCACTGATGCGTCAGCCACTGTTTGTGCCAGAAAGTGCGCGTTCCGATCAGGTCCTGCGTATGCTGAAAAATACCCAGACCCATATTGCCATTGTAATTGATGAATATGGCAGCACTTCAGGACTGGTAACCCTCGAAGATATTCTGGAAGAAATTGTTGGTGAAATTGAAGATGAGCATGATCAGGCCGATGCCGAAGCACAATACATTGTGCCCGATCATGATCCGCAGACCGCCAACACCTGGCTGGTACAGGCACTTACACCAATTGAACACTTTAACAATGTTTTAGATGCTGATTTTTCTGACGATGAAGTAGAAACTGTCGGCGGTTTACTGCTTCAGGAAATTGGATTGGTGAGTGATCTGCAAGGTCAAATTATTGAAATTGGGGATTGGCAGTTTAAGATTCTTGAAGCAGATGCACGCACTATTCATCTGATTCGAGCTGTACGTCAATGAGGACTTATTTCACCAAGCTGTTAGATTCATCCCAACAACACAAACAGCTCCCGCTAGTTTATCCCCTGCTGATTGCCTTAATCGCAGGTGCCATTTTCAGTTTTGCCCTGGCACCGTATTATTACTGGTGGATTGCCCTGCTGTCTCCGGCCTTGCTTTATGCAGTTTTACGTCAGCGCTCTGCCAAACAGGCCTTTTTTATTGGCTGGGCCTACGGTATTGGCCTGTGGTTTGTCGGTGCCTTCTGGCTATATACCTCCATTCATGTCTATGGAGATACCCCGGCCATTTTAAGCGTGCTGATGATTGCGATTATGGCCTTGGCCATGGGGCTATTTACCGCCATTCAAACCTGGCTGTATCGCCGCTTCTTCCCGGAAACACCCCTAACTTTTGCGCCGCTGTGGGTGTTCTTTGAATGGGCCAAAACCTGGGTATTTACCGGTTTCCCGTGGCTATTTGTCGGCTATGCCTTTACTGAGCGTTTTCTGGACAGCTATGCGCCCTTATTCGGGGTGTTCGGAGTGTCGTTTGTGGCCCTTATTCTGGCCTGTGCGCTGGTGGAAATTCTGAATAAACGCATCTTCTGGCTGGTGCCGTCATTGCTGCTCCTGGCCGGCGCTTGGGGTGCTTCCCAGCTCAACTTTGTCAGCGAGAAAGATGAACCGCCGCTGTCCGTATCCTTGATTCAGGGCAATATTCCGCAAGACCTGAAATGGCTGACCGAATATCAACTGAAAACCCTGTTAATCTACAGCGAACTGACCCGCACCGAATGGGGCCGCGACCTGATTGTCTGGCCGGAATCTTCCATTCCAATGTTCCAGACCGATATCGAACCGTTTTTAGCGGCCATGAAAACCGAGGCGGAAAAAACGGGAAGTGCCTGGGTCACCGGCATTCCGTATTGGGACCTGCCTGAATCGCAGCAAAATGGCCAGCCGATGTACTACAACAGTATTATGGCCACCGGTACAGATTCAGAAGGCTTATACAAGAAACAGCGCCTGGTGCCATTTGGTGAATATATTCCTTTATCCGGCCTGTTAAGCTGGGTCTTGCCGGCCTTGCAGAATGATCCATCCATGAGTGGTTTTTCGCGCGGTGCCAAAGAGCAAAAACCGCTGATGATTCATAACTCACCGTTGGGTGCAGCCATCTGTTATGAAGTGGCCTATCCGAATCTGACCCGTCGTAATGCCAGCCAGAGTGATTTTCTGGTGACTGTGTCCAATGATGCCTGGTTTACCGGTACAGCCGGCCCGTGGCAGCATTTACAGATGGTGCAGATGCGTGCCAAAGAAAATGGCCGCTGGTTTATTCGGGCCACCAATACCGGTGTGACCGCCTTTATTGACCATCAGGGCGATATTGTGCAGCAGGCTCCAATTGATCAGGAAGCAGTGCTGCGCGGTGAGTTACCGGCAATGCAGGGCCAGACCTTGTATACTCGCCTTAGTGATTGGCCGGTGCTGATCTTCTCCTTCCTGTTGCTGATTTTGGGCTGGATCTATCGTCCACGTAAGGTCGATGTCAGCTTTAAGTCGAGAAGATAATTCGCCTATGAAGTCCCCCTTTATCAAAGGGGGGTTAAGGGGATTAACTTTATAAATCCCTCCCTTGCGAAGCAGTGCTTCTCACCCTTTGTAAAAGGGAGGCGTAATAAAAAAACCGAGGTTTGCTTTATATCTAGTTAAAATCATATAAAAGTATATAAAATACGATTTTTATGATATTAAACAATAGGTTACCATAAATCTAAGTTTTTATATGTATATAAGAACTTTAAAAAAAATGGCTAGCATATTGCTAGCCATTTTTTTAAATCTCTAACAATATTTTTTTTATTGCAGAAATAAAACCTAACTTAAATAGTGGTCGACCATTTTCATCTTTAATCCCGCCTAATCTTGAAATTTCCCAACCTCGTTTTAAAATATTGTTCTCGTTAATGGGGTAATCCCCCCTAAAAATAAAAGGATCTAAAAGTAGAATTTTCTCTTAAGATACGAGCAGGAGATTCTGCATGAAAACATCTAAATTGTATAAAGCAGAAATAAGATCAATTCCTAATAGAACTTAATAGAATTTAGTGGGTAGATTTTATAATTTATATAATTTTTACTAGTAATAACCTGAATCGCGGATAAGAAATTGACTTGAAAAATAAGAGGACTAGAGCCATCAGTTGAGTTACCACACCAAACTCACAACTCTAGTCCTGATGTTCAATAGTACCGAATTATTCTGCGTAATTGATGATTTTTTTCTTAAATTTGAATCAACTTATTGGGAGTTTCTCAAACAAAACTGTGGTTCCTTAAGAATCAGAACTGCTCAACTCACAATTTCAGAAATCTGCTTTATTGCCATTTGGTACAAATGCTCTCATTTCAATAATTTCAAAGCCTTTTTCACCTGGTTAAAAGAAGATAAAAGCCATTTATTTAAGTACTTGCCTTGCTATCAAAGGATGATTCATCTGATCAATATGCACCAATTGGCCCTACACGCTTTACATGTTGCGCTGATGAAAGACCAAGCTACACAATATTTATGGATTGATTCAACAACTCTGCCAGTTTGTAAAAATCAACGTATTCAGCGTCATAAATCATTAGTCCAAATTGCATCACGTGGTAGAAGCTCAATGGGCTGGTTTTATGGCTGTAAATTACATATTGCGATGAATCAATTTGGTGAAATTGCCTGTTCTGCTTTATCGAATGGACATGTTGCTGACATAAAAATGGTTGAGCAATTGGTTGCTGGTATAGAAGCAAAACTTTACGGGGATCGAGGTTACATTAGCCAAGAATTAAAAATCAGATTGAAAGATCAAGGTATTGATTTGATTACTTATCATCGAAAGAATATGCGGGCTATTCAACTCTGTGCATCAGATGAATATCACCTAAGACAACGCAATAAGATAGAAACATTATTCAGTTTATTGAAGGGGCAATACAATTTAGTGACGAGTAAAGCACGTAGTCTTCATGGATTTCTGAGTGGAATTTACGCCTCACTATGTGCATATCAATTAACCCATCAAAATAAGCCAACAATTCAAATTAAGGAATCATCGGCTTAAGCAGGATCCGGGTTAGTAATAACAATTATTTTGACAAAAAATTAAATACAAAAAGACCCCATGAAGGAGTCTTTTTATATATTTTGTATATTAAGAGGTACTAGTAATAATGCATGCCTCGGTTTTTTTTATTTTGTCTATATTTAAAGCTGGGTCACCAGATAGGACAGCATCGCCGCCAGAGAGAGCATCGGCAAATAACGATAGACTTTTACCACTGCCTGCTCAAAGCAAGAGGCCTGTTCTGGTTCTAGTTTTAAAATAGTGGCTTGTAGCGCCGACCAGAAACTTAAGAGCAAGCACGAGCTCATCAGGCTCAGGGCGAAGAAACCGACCATAATCTGGCTGCTGCCTTCGGTGCTTTGCCAGAGATGCAAAAAGCCCTGACTCAAGGGAAGCAGGCTTAAAATCAGCAGAACAGACTTCAGCATCGTCCAGTGAAACTGGTTAATTTCATCCGACAAGATTAATGCTTTCATACCATCCTCCAGACAAATATGTGCCTTTTGACTTATTATGAACGGTTTTAATGAAATAAATAGATGATATTGCTCCACATTCCCGGGATTATTGTAATCAGTACTGTTGGGAATAATTCTTATTATGAATCTCAAATCTGGAAGATTATCTTAAATCTATATTTATCAAGATATTAGTATATTTTTTATAATTAAGAGCTATTATCACTTCACCTTTAATTGAATAGTCCAATCAGGTGAAGTGATATATTCCATCACGGCATTTATAATCAAGCCGGCTTAAGGCTGATAATAAATATCGGCATCGGTGCCTTCACCGCCCTGCTGACCATCTGCACCAAAAGAATACAGGTCAAAAGCGCGACCTTCAGAGCCTGGAATTACATATTGAATGTCATTGTCCCAGCTGTCTTTTGGATAACCGCCTTTGACATAACCACCTGGCAACCAGTTTTTAGCTGACGCGGGCTGATTGACCAGCGCATCTAAACCACCATCCTGCATGGACGGATAACGGCCATTGTCCAGCTTGTATTGATCCAGCGCACCAGCCACACCTTTTAAGGTAATTGCGGTGGTATCGACTTTGGCTTTTTCACCACGGCCCATCACGTTCGGGACAATCAGCGCCGCCAGCACGCCTAAAATGACAATCACCACCATTACTTCAATGAGGGTAAAACCGGCCTGTTTATTCGAATAGGATTTCCGTTGCATCAGGTTCTCTCTTGAATCTTTCATCATTTGTTATCTTCAATGGGTCTCGATTTAAATCATATTATTCATATTGACAATAGGCAGCATCACCGCAATCACAATCACCAGCACAATACTGGCCATCAGCACCAGCATTAAGGGCTCCAGCAGCGCCAGTAAGGTCGAGATGAGCGTGGTCACCTCCCGATCCTGCATGGTCGATGCGCGCTCCAGCATCCGGTCGAGCTCACCCGATGCTTCACCACTTTTAATCATTTGTACCATCATCGGCGGGAAATAACCACTGCGCTCCAGCTGGGTGCCCAAGTTCCCCCCTTCGGTGACTTTCTCGGCCGCCAGATTGACCGAATCACGGATCACCCAGTTACTGCTGACCGCAGCGCCAATTTTTAAGGCATCAACCAATGGCACACCGGACTGGGTCAGAATCGACAGGGTGCTGGCAAAACGTGCTGCGTTTATACCACGTGACAGTTTACCAAATAGTGGCAGTTTGAGGGTTAAACGATCAAATGCATAATGGCCGGCCGAGGTTTTTAAAAAGCGGACCAACAGGAAGATGCCCAGAATCGTCCCGACCAGCAAAAAGGGCCAGGCCAGACGGATAAAATCACTGGCTTGCATTAACGCCACGGTAATCCACGGCAAGGCGCCTTTGTCCTGATCAAAGGTTTTGACAATATCCGGCACCACATAGGTCATCAGCCCCATCACAATGGCAAAAGACATCAGCATTAAAATAATTGGATAAATCATCGCGCCTTGCACTTTTTTCTGCATGGCAAAGCGGTTTTCGGTGTAGTCCGACAGCTGGTCCAGAATTAAATCCAGATGTCCAGAACGTTCCCCGGCGGCAATGGTGGCAATATATAAATCCGGAAAATGCCCCGACTGCTGTAAGGCATTGGCCAGTGAATATCCTTCTAAAACCTTGGAGCGTACCGACAGCAATAAATTCTGCACATGGACTTTTTCACTTTGCTTGGCCACGGCGCGCAAGGCTTCTTCCAGCGGAATGGCTGCGGCCACCAGTACCGACAGCTGCCGGGTCATTAAGGCCAGATCATAAGCGGTCATTTTTTTCTGGAACCAGCGCTGGGCCTGATGCTTCTGTTTTTGTTCTACCGGATCAACGCTAATCGGGATAAGGGCCTTGTCACGCAATTGCTGACGAATCTGCCGTGCAGAATCCCCTTCTAAAACCCCTTTTTGCTGCTTTCCTGATGCATCAAGGGCTGTAAACTGATATGCAGGCATTGTAATGCTCTAATTTTCCAAAAAATTATTCAACGCAGTTGCGTCTCACCACCAAAATCATTCATATTCTGAGATATAAATTATTTGCTCACTCTATCATAACTCCAGATCGAGCACGACGACATTTTCATCAGGAAGCAGACCCGCTGTTATGCCAAATTCGCCCGTTCATCCCGCCCCCATCTACCGTGTTCGTGTAGCTGTTCCGGTCTATCTGTATGACGGGTTTGACTATATGCTCAGTGCGGCTGAATATCAGCAGGCTGCCGTTGGCGCGCGGGTGCTGGTGTCCTTTGGCCGGCAGAATCTGGTGGGCATCATTATTGAAAAACTCCCGCCCGATCATCCGCTTGACCCCAAGATTAAACTGAAAGCCATTAGCGAGCTGCTCGACCAGCAGCCGATTCTAGATCAGAAAGTTTTAACTTTGTTGACATGGTCGGCGCAGTATTATCAGTTTCCGATTGGCGAAGTGATGCATAGCGCCCTGCCCAGCCTGTTACGTCAGGGACGCCCGTATAATTTACTGGCACGAATGTGGAAACTGCTGGATGATCAGGCCGAAGCCAAACTGAAGCGCTCCGAGAAGCAGCAGGAGGCTTATAAAGTCCTGAAGCTGCATCCGAGCGGGACCTCAGAAAATATCCTGAATCTGGCCGGTATTGAAACTGCAACCTTAAAAGCGCTGGAAAAAAAGCAGATTTGCTATTGCGATCTGGAGCAGCAGGATTTTAGCCCGGTGCCAATGACGCTGGCGCAAATGCCGTTAACCCCGAACAGTGACCAGAAACGGGCCATTGAAACCGTACTGAAAGCGCAGCATCGTTATCAGGCCTTTTTACTCGATGGTCTGACCGGTAGTGGTAAAACCGAAGTCTATCTGCAGATCATGCAGGAAGTGCTAAAACAGGGTAAACAGGTATTGGTGCTGGTGCCGGAAATTGGCCTGACTCCTCAAACCATTAGCCGCTTCCAGTCACGTTTTCACTGTCATATTGCGCTGCTGCATTCCGGTTTAAATGACAGCAAACGTCTGCAGGCCTGGCAGGCCGCCCAGACTGGCAAGGCTTCGATTATTCTTGGTACACGCTCGGCAATTTATACCCCGCTGCCCAATCTGGGGCTGATTATTCTGGATGAAGAACACGACCTGTCATTTAAACAGCAGGAAGGCTTTCGTTACCATGCCCGCGATGTGGCCTTATACCGTGCTCATTTAGAACACTGCCCGGTGATTCTCGGTTCGGCCACGCCCAGCATTGACAGCTATGCCTTAACGGAACAGGGTAAAATGATCCGTCTGGAACTGAACCAGCGTGCCGGCCCGGCACTGATGCCGAAAATTCACATCATTGATTTAAAAGTTGCGCAAAAGCAGCAAGGTCTAAGCCTGCTGCTGATTCAGGAAATCAAAAAACGCCTGCAGAAAAAAGAACAGGTGCTGATTTTCTTAAACCGCCGTGGTTATGCACCGGTGCTGGTCTGTGACAGCTGCGGCTGGCAGGCACAATGCCCACACTGTGATGCCAACTTTACCCTGCATCATAGTCCATATACCCATCTGCATTGTCATCATTGTGGCACCATTCAACGCAAGCCGGAGCAATGCCCGCAGTGCCAGCATAATGAACTGAAAACCCTGGGCATGGGCACAGCCAAGGTTGAAGAAAACCTGCAACAGCTGTTCCCGGATTACGATGTAGTGCGGGTGGACCGCGATTCCACCAGCCGCGTCGGCAGCTGGCAAAAAATTTATGACCGCATTCAAACCAGCCAGCCGCTGATTCTGCTCGGCACCCAAATGCTGGCCAAAGGCCACCATTTTCCTTATGTGACTCTAGTGGCGATTTTGGATATTGATGCCGGCCTGTTAAGTGTTGATATCCGGGCGCCAGAGCGGACTGCGCAGCTGATTGTGCAGGTGGCCGGTCGTGCCGGCCGCGGTGAACATAAAGGCGATGTCTATTTACAGACCCTGCGTCCTGATCATCCGCTGCTGAGCACCCTGGTCGAGCAGGATTATCGTGCCTTTGCCCGGCAAACCTTAAAAGAACGTCAGGCCGCCCTGCTGCCCCCGTTTCGCTATACCGCCCTGATTCGCTGCGAATCCAAAAGTCAGGAGCAGAACCAGCAGTTTTTACAGCAACATGCCCAGTGGCTGCGAGAAAATTCTGAACAGTTAATTGATATCTGGGGACCGATTCCGGCGCCAATGGAACGCAAGGCCGGCCGCTATCAGGCGCATCTGGTGCTGTTGTCGCAAGATCGCGCCCGTTTACATTTTTATCTACGTGCATGGTGGCAAAATATGTTGCATCACAAGCCATCAAATATGAAACTTAGCTTAGATATAGACCCTCAGGAATTCAGTTAACCACTGACTTTGGCTGCAGCCTGAGGGCACCATAACTCCTAGGATTGTCGATGTCGTTACTGCTGCAAATCACCCTGTTTCTGGGTGCCTCTTTATTACTGGTTCCGCTGCTCAAGCGTTTTGGGATTGCCACCGTACTCGGCTATCTGTTTACCGGTATTTTATTGGGCCCGAGTGTGTTCAATATCGCCAGCGACCCGGAAGCCATTCAGGAACTGGCTGAATTTGGCGTCATTTTACTGATGTTCATTATTGGTCTGGAACTCAGACCCCAGCGGCTCTGGCAAATGCGTCAGTCGATTTTTGTCATGGGCAGCGCGCAGGTGGCCGTCACTGGCCTGTTACTGGCGATTCTGGTGTTTTTCAGTTTGCAGCAGCAGATTGCCGCCAGCCTGATTATTGGTTTTGCCCTGGCCCTGTCCTCAACCGCCTTTGTGCTGCAACTCTTGAATGAAAAACAGCAACTGAACAGCAGTTATGGCCAGCAGTCTTTTTCAATTCTGCTATTTCAGGATATCGCCGCCATTCCATTAATTGCAATTATTCCCTTGCTGGCCGGTACTGAATCGACCCATCACGGGCTGGCCTATTTCGCCGCGATTTTAGCCACCTTTAGCGGGCTGTTTTTATTTAGCCGTTATCTCATGCGCCCGTTTTTCCGTTTTGTTGCCAAAACCGGCGCGCATGAGCTGATTACCGCGGTCGGCCTGTTTATTGTGCTGGCCGTGGTCTGCCTGATGGATGTCTTGGGGATTAGCACCACGCTTGGCGCCTTCCTGACCGGGGTGCTACTGGCCGATTCCGAATTCCGACATGAACTGGAAGCCAGTATTGCACCGTTTAAAGGACTATTGCTCGGCCTGTTTTTCATGACCGTGGGGATGACCACTCAGATGTCCCTGCTGATCGACAGTCCACTGTTCATTCTCGGCGGCGCCTTAGTACTGCTGTTGGTGAAATTTATTTCCCTGACCGCAATTGCCCGGTATTTTAAATATTCCTGGCAAAACAGTTTGCTACTGGCCACCTGTCTGGCGCAAGGCGGTGAATTTGCCTTTGTGGTGTTACAGGTTGCCTTAACAGAAAAAGTGGTGGCACAGGCCATTTTAGAGCCGATTACCCTGATGGTGACCCTGTCGATGGTGCTAACCCCGGTGCTGTACTGGTTCATGACCAGCCAGGTGATTCCGCGTCTGAATCAGGACAAGACGCCGGAATATGACCAGATTCCCGATGCGCATCCAGCGCTGATTATTGCCGGTTTTGGCCGGGTTGGGCAGATTATTGCACGGGTGGCCTATTTGCAGCACCTACCCTATACCGCCATTGACAGCAACCTGGATAAAGTCGATTTTGTGCGCAATTATGGCGGTAAAGTCTATTATGGCGATGCCACCCAGCCCGATATTTTACGTGCCGCCGGGATTGAACATGCCAAGACCTTTATTCTGGCTATTGATGATATTGAAGACTCGATGAATGTGGCTCGGCATATCCGCCTGAATTATCCACAGCTCAAACTGCTGGTACGTGCCCGTGACCGTCATCATGTGCATTTGTTGCGGGATTTAGGCGTTGAACACATCTGGCGTGAAACCTATTTATCTTCCCTAGGCATGGCCTATTGCGCGCTACGCGACCAGGGTATTGCTGAAGAAGATGCTTACAAGAGTATCGAATTGTTTCGCAGTTATGATGAAAAATTACTGGCCCAGCAGCAGAATATTTATACCGATGAGCAAAAAATCTATGAAACTCATCGCAATGCACTGGCCGAACTGGAGCACCTGTTCGAGAATGATGCCCAGGTCCGAGAAAGCCCGACCGGTGTAGATTTAAAGCGTTCACTACAAAACCATCATATTGATGTAACACGTAATGAATCAAACTGACTTGTGATTTACAATATCATCACCATTAATGCAGGGTTATGGAGAATTTTATGTCTGATTTACGCCAACGCTTTTTTATTGAAGATAGCCCTGTCCGCGGTGAGATTGTTCATCTTGAAGAAGCCCTGCAAACCATTTTGGCCCAACGTGACTATGCGCCTGCCATTCAGGTCCTTTTGGGAGAAATGCTCAGTGCCACCGCTTTGCTGGCCAGTACCTTAAAAATTAAAGGTCGGATCAGCCTGCAAATTCAGGCTAGTGGCACCTTTAAATGGGCAATGGCCGAATGTAATCATCTGGGTGAAATTCGTGCTTTGGCAGATTATGAACCAGATCCACATTTCCAGCAGGCTGAAGACAGCAGCACGGTACTTAAAACCCTGGTCAATCCGGTGCTGTTTATTAATATTGAACCGGAATTTGGTGAGCGTTATCAGGGTATTGTGCCTTTAGACAAGCCAAACCTGGCCGGCTGCCTGATGCAGTACTATGATTTATCTGCACAAATTCCAACCCGCATTGTACTGGCCAGCAATGACCAGCGTTCTGGCGGTTTGCTGATTCAGCTGTTACCGCGAAATAGCGAAGAAGAACAGCAACGTGTAGATGAAGATTTATGGCCACGTCTGACCATGCTGACAGAAACCTTGAAAACCAGCGAACTGACCGATCTGGAAGTTCAGGAAGTGCTGTACCGTCTGTACAACGAAGAAGAAGTACGTCTGCCAGAAGTTGAACATCTTAAATTTGGCTGTACCTGTTCCAAAGAACGCTGTGCTACGGCACTAACCCAGATTGGGGCCAATGCAGTACGCGAAACCTTGGAACATCAAAACCCGATTGTTATGGATTGCCAGTTCTGTAATGCACGTTATCAGTTTACTGCAGAAGAAGCACTCGGCCTGTTTGGTGAACACCTAAGCTAAGCCGCACAATTTAAAATGACCAAGAGATCAAACCAGAGAACGGTTTGGTCTCTTTTTTTATATTTAGTTTCATACGTTTATTCAAGCTTTTTGCGCTGTAGATATAGCTTCAAATAGCGCACGCTTTTTACTGAACTCAGCATCAATCTCGCTCAAGCTGTTACTCATCTTTTTTAAGCGACTGGATTACGACAAACCATACCGCTTTATTCATCTACCGCAAGCACATATTCTGTTTATAACCTGACTGATGAATTCAAGCGCACGCAATAGCTTAAACTACTTAGCAGTTTCATATCTTATTGTGATCGTTTTCACTTATTATCTCATTGATTTAACAGTATTTTCTTCTATAGAATTAGGTACTTTACTCTAATTTTAATAACGCGCATTGCGTTGTGGGATAATAATCATGAAAAAGGGATTTACAGGGATTGTTGCTGGATTGCTTTTGGCAACAGTTTCAGGCGTATCTTTCGCAGAGAATGATCCATTGGTGGGGAAATGGAAATCAATTGATGACCGTACCAGTTATTCCCGTGCCGATGTCGAAATCCGTAAAAAGCCAGATGGCACCTATGAAGGTATTATTGTTGAAACCCGCAACATTCCGGGCGCAGAAAAAATGAATATTTGCCACCAATGTCCGGGTCAACTTAAAAACAAACCGTTTATCGGCTTGCCATTTATCTGGGGCTTTAGGCAGGATCCAAAAAACCCGTTACAGTTTGTGCAAGGCAGTGTACTCGACCCGATTGGCGGCAAAGTCTATAAAGGCAAGGCACGCCTAAGTGCCAACGGTAAACGCCTGACCTTACGCGGCTATGTCGGTGTTTCCGTGATTGGTCGTAGCGTGACCTGGATTAAATACTGATTCTTCAACAGGTTTACAAGAGGCTTCTACGGAAGCCTTCATTTTATCTTAATGATATGGACATAATTTGAAACAATATAGTTGCTCTACCCTCTGTCCGTCCCTCTCGAAAGCCTGAATAATGAATAAAATTTAAACAGTTTATTTAAACTGGAGATTAGCCAAAAGTAGGCCTGCTGAGCGTCCTTGGTGCCAGCAAAATGGCGAAAAAGCAAGCAAGGCTACGTTTCAAGCACAAAGGAATACCAAACAAAACAGCCAAATGCTGAAATATGGTTTTAAATAAAATTAATCCTTCAGATAAAACAACAAGAGCGCAGCGCATAGACCCGAAATTACGTTAGAACAACCCATGCATCTGCTCTTCCTTGTTTTAACAAGTTCAAGCTAAAAGGAGTAAGCCATGACCACGATCCAATATCGCGAAAACTCCCAGTCTGGTCGCCCACAAGCTGAAATTATAGATGAGCGCGTATCTTTTGATTTAGAGCATTTTGCTGAAGCTTGTGGTCAAAGCCCGGAATGGGTATTACAGCTTTTAGAATATGACATTCTCCCTTCACGTCCGGAAGAACGGATTCACCAGTTTTTTGGGGAAGATGTCTCTCGTGCCCGCCAGGCCTATCGCCTGCAACGTGATTTTAATGCCAGCTTTTCTGCCGTCGCCATGATGCTCGACCTGATTGATGAGCTGCAAAATTTGCGCAAAGAAGTCAAACATCTGCATTTAAGACAAAGCTAGGCACCACGCCATTTACTCTCTACAGGGAAATCTGCGTATTTCCCTCTCTTTATTTTTGGGAAAATAGACGGTCGCAATGAAAACAAAAGAATGCAACAAAAAGGTCAAACTCATGTTCCCGGAGTTTCGGGAATTAATGCAACAACTGCGCGAAGACAACCCACATTTTGCACGCCTGTTTGAAGATCATGAACATCTGGACCGGAAAATCAGCCAGCTCGAGCTTGATCCGGTTCATCAGATTAATGATGATATCGAGGCGCTGAAACGCAAAAAATTAAAACTGAAAGATCAGATTTATCAGCTTTTGCAGCAGGCCCAGCAAAATCCTTCATCTTCACCTTAACCGGTTTTTATTGCAGTGCGATGAAATCTGCACGCTGCCCGAAAGAAAGCAGATGCTTTCTTTCGGGCAGGCAAATGAAGGCTGCATTATTTTGGTTTAAGCTGAGAATCTCGAAGAGCGTTCTGACCTTCCGGCAGTAATGGCTTGCCAGGCACATAATCCAGAAACCAGAACAGGTCCATCCGGGTCCGATCCGGCCGCTGCGAAAGCATGTCCAGCACACTTTTTTCACCGCGTCCCACCATATGCCGCCGATAAAAATAATACAGCAGCAACAAGGTGGTAATAAGCATGGTGCCAAGCATCACCCAGAAAGCATAGGGTGAATCCAGCCCCGGAATCATCACGAAATTCATGCCGTAAATTCCGGTTAACAGGGTTAAGGGTGCAAACACCGCGGTAATAATCGCCAGAATCCGCATATTTTCATTGGTCTGGTTGGCAATGGCAGAAAAATGCAGGTCAATGGCCGCCTGAATGGCACTTCTTAAACGCAAGGTATGTTTCTGGATGCGGGCCACATGGCTGCTTAAGTCATCTACCCGCACCAGCATGATTTCCTGTTTTTCACTGCGTTTCTTGCCTTTTAAATGCAGATAGTTTTCGACAATTTCATCGCGCAGTTCCTGCAAGGTATCAATCTGTTCTTCACACAGATTTTCCACATGCTGAAATGCCATATTTTCCTGTAGCAACTGATGCCACTGGTTAAAACGGCGATGGCCCTGCAACAGCTCACGCTGCCAAAACTCGACCCGGCGGGTTAAAGGATGACGCAGGTTTAAATAGTCATCGACCATACTGTTCAGTAAACGTAAGGCCAAATCTAGAGGCGAGGTCGCCAGTTTTTTTGGTTTATTCTGCTCTTCAGCCGGCCGGCTTAAAATGGTATCTAAACGGGCAATATAATTTTCGATGGCTTTATTGCCCTGCTCACTCACCGTAATAAGCACCTGCGGGGTCAGAATAAAACTGACCGGTGTGGTGCTTAAGCCAAACACATGCTCATGCGCTTCGTCATTAAAGTTATGAATCTGGTCATCCGGAGTAATCAGTTTGCGGAAAATCAGCAGGTCATAATCTTCCAGACTGTCGAAATTACAGGGATGTTCCAGATTTAAAATATCTCGCAGATGATATTCATTCAGCCACAGCTGGGTGTGCTGCAGTACCTGTTGCTGCCACTGTTCCGGATGCTGGCATACATCTTCCCGGGTATAGTCCAGCCAGATAAATTCTGCCTCGGCGGCCGGCCCCCGATGCAGAAATAACTGTTGTGTGGTGTCATGGAGGGAAAAATAATACTGTTGCATCCACGTGCATCCACATTCCTGTCATTTTATTTTGCGATCATGCCATAAAAAAGCCCGCTTCATAAAGCGGGCTTTTTCAATTCATCAGGGCCTGAAATTAAGCCTGATCAATGTCTTTCATGGTTAACTTGATACGACCACGGTTGTCGACATCGGCAACCTGGACTTTCACTTCCTGGCCTTCTTTCAGTACGTCAGTCACGTTAGCTACACGCTCATTTGAAATTTGAGAAATGTGCAGCAGACCATCTGTACCCGGCATGATGTTTACGAAGGCACCGAATTCAACAATACGAATTACTTTACCGGCGTAGATTTTGCCTGGTTCAACTTCAGCAGTTAAAGCCTGAATTTTGGCAATAGCCGCTTGTGCAGCTGCTTTGGTTTCACCAAAGACGCGAACGGTACCGTTGTCTTCAATATCAATTGCCGCTTTGGTTTCTTCAGTGATTTGACGAATGGTTGCACCGCCTTTACCAATCACGTCACGGATTTTGTCCGGGTTGATGGTAATGACCTGGAAGGTAGGCGCATGCATTGAAATTTCTGGACGTGCACGTGAAATCACTTTGTTCATTTCGTTCAGGATGTGCATACGACCGGTATAAGCCTGGTTCAATGCCACTTCCATGATCTCTTCAGTGATCCCTTCGATTTTGATGTCCATTTGCAGCGCAGTAATACCGTTGGCAGAACCGGCAACTTTAAAGTCCATGTCGCCCAGGTGGTCTTCGTCACCCAGGATGTCAGAAAGCACTGCGAAACGCTCGCCTTCTTTGACCAGACCCATCGCAATACCCGCAACTGGTGCTTTTAGTGGAACACCGGCATCCATCAGTGACAGAGATGCACCACATACAGACGCCATAGAAGATGAACCGTTCGATTCAGTAATGTCCGATACAATACGGATTACGTACGGGAAGCGGTCAGCAGCTGGAAGAACCGCTTGTACACCACGACGTGCCAGACGACCGTGACCGATTTCACGACGTTTAGGACCAGACTCACGACCCGTTTCACCAACCGAGTAAGCCGGGAAGTTGTAGTGCAACATGAAGTTGTCAGTTTTGGTTCCAGCCAGGGTATCAACCATTAATGCATCACGGGTGTTACCAAGAGTCGTTGTTACCAACGCCTGTGTTTCACCACGGGTGAACAGCGCAGAACCGTGAGCACGATCAAGAACGCCCACCTGTACATCTAACGCACGTACAGTTTTGGTGTCACGACCATCAATACGCGGCTTACCAGACAGGATGTTGTCACGTACAGTGCGGTATTTCAGATCTTCAAACAGTTCATTCAGGTCATCTGCGATGCCATCTACATCTTCTTCAGGTACGAACTGCGCAACCGCCTCTGCTTGCAATGCATCCAAAGCAGCATAACGGTCTTGTTTGATTGCAATGGTATAGGCTTCAGAGATTTTCGCTTCAAACGCTTCTTTTAATTTCGCGCGAAGGTCTTCATTTTTCTCTGGTGCAGTCCAGGTTGACTCAGTTGCGCCAGCCGCTGCTGCAAATTCATTAATCGCCTGAATCGCAATTTGCATTTCGTCATGACCGAATAACACTGCGCCCAGCATCTGGTCTTCAGACAGTTCTTTCGCTTCAGATTCAACCATCAGTACTGCAGCTTCTGTACCTGCAACCACGAGGTCAAGGTCAGACTGTGCCAGCTGTTCGTGGTTCGGGTTCAGGATGTATTCACCGTTGATTAAACCCACACGTGCTGCACCAATTGGGCCACGGAACGGTGTACCCGCAATTGCCAGTGCTGCTGAAGTACCTAACATGGCAGCAATATCCGCTTCCATGGTTTTGTCAGAAGAGACAACTGTTGCTGTTACCTGGATTTCGTTGTAATAACCTTCCGGGAACAATGGACGAATTGGACGATCAATAAGACGTGAAATTAAAGTTTCTGCCTCAGACGCACGGCCTTCACGTTTGCCATAACCACCCGGAATACGGCCAGCAGCGTATTGCTTTTCTTGATAGTTTACGGTTAGTGGGAAAAAGTCCTGACCGGCTTTTGCTGTTGGCTGTGCAACTACCGCCACCAGTACCGATACACCACCCATGGTGATTAAAACCGAGTTGGCCTGACGTGCAACACGACCGGTTTCCAGTACCACGTTGTACTGACCATATTGGAATTCTTTACGAATAATATTAAACATTGACATGTATTTTTGTTTCCTGATTTTATTCTAGTGGAGACCCCTAAGGTTTGGCATTCACGACGCAGGTTCAAGTAAATGACAAAGCTTAGAAGCCGACCTCACTAGAAATATAGGTTTTTTAAACACAAAGAAGGAGCGAAACAATCGCCCCTTCTTAATTACCCGGTCAACGCCGGGTACACTTTAGTTTTCAGACATACAGCGCAACGCATGCAATAACCCGAAAATAAAAGTCTAAATCGAATTAACGACGTAAACCTAAAGCACCGATCAACGCAACATAACGACCGTGATCTTTACCGTTTAAGTAGTCTAATAATTTACGACGTTGGTTAACCATACGGATCAGACCGCGACGGCTATGGTGGTCGTGTTTGTGCTCTTTGAAGTGACCTTGTAAGTCATTGATTTGAGCAGTTAAAAGAGCTACTTGAACTTCTGGTGAACCAGTGTCGTTTTCAGCACGAGCAAATTTAGCGATGATCTCTGCGCGATCTGCGTTTGTTAAAGCCATTCGATTTCTCCGAGATGCTTATAAAATACCTTGATAAAAATCAAACCGATGTCAAGCATCTGTCTGACTGCCGTGCATCACTACAGCAAGTGCATTATTTTAAGACAAAACCGCTTAAATTGCAAAACACAACGCGAAAAAGCCATGAATTATCCGATGCGATGTCACATGAATGATGCAGCGTCTACCCGGAGGATTGATTCTATTCTTGACATCCTCACCCACCTGAAAGGAGGGTGATTCCTACTGCTAGACGCTTATGCCCAAGCGCAAGTATGTTCTTGGCGGAGTTTAAATCGCGTTGATTTACACTTCCGCATTCACATTCCCATACTCTTATTCGCAAATCTGCTCTATCTTTCGGACTGCTTGCGGTGATTGCACCGCAGCTCGAACAGGTTTGGGTTGTGAATCTCTCGTTGACTTCCTCAAACATGACCCCTGCGTTCTCGCATTTATACTTGAGCATGGTTTTGAGCGCTGAAAATCCTGTATCTAAAACAGATTTCGCCATTTTAGTTTTTACAAGTTTGTTCGCACTTAGATCACCAACGACAATCAGTGCATTGTCTTTCACCAGCTGGGTGCTAGCCTTGTGCAAATGGTCTTTACGACAGTTTGCAATCTTGGCGTGTAATGCACGGACACGCTTTTTATTTCTCGCTCTCTGAGCAATACCGAGCTTTTGCTCGTATTTTCGATAGAACTTGGGATTACTGATGACTGTGCCATCGGAACAGGTAGCAATATCTTTTAAGCCTAGATCAATACCCACGGCTTTTGTGGCGGTAGGTTTGTCTTGTTTGGGTGAATCAACTACTAAGCAGACATACCAACGTCCACGACTATCCTCTACAAATGAGCCTGTTTGAATGCTGTATTTCGATAGTCCGTAACTATCCCATAGCTTGAATTGATGCTTGCCATACTGAACGTATCCATCGGCGTATTTAATAGCGACCTTTTTAAAGGGTATCCAACCTAGTGATCTTCTTGCTGATTTCTTATTACTGACACGCCATGTCAATTTTGATTTTTTGAACTGTTTTCTGCGAGTGACCAATTCTTCTGTTACAGCCTGAATGGTTTGGCTATGAAGATTACATTCCTTTGATGCGCCTTTCGTGTATTTAGCAATATCGTATGCTGAAAAGAATTGTTGTTTGCGCTGTAGGTGTTTGAAACACAAATCATTGACATAGTTCCAGACAAAATTAACTTCAGATGCCAATTGGTCTAGCACCTTACAATGTTTGTCTTTTATACGTAATTTAAGTGTTTTCATGGGCTTATATTAGCTCATATTAGGCTTGAAATATTGTTTTTTAGCAATTAAACGACATTTCATGTCGTGTCGCTTATATCTCTGACCTGAAAGACAGAGGTTTACGCTCCATTTGATAAAACACCGAGTAGAAGTCCAAGATGATCAAACGCAAATAAGCCAAGATGGAATAAAAATAGCCCGAGAATAAATTCCCGGGCTATTTTTTGCGCTGTAGTTTCTTCTTTTTTCGTTGTTCTAATTTTATTTATTGTGATGTATAGCGAGGCTTTGGCCTTCTTCTAATCAACATTCCCTGTTTTAATTGGCTTTCCTTATGTGATAGATTTTGCCACAAGCCCTTGGGGAAAGAAGCAGATAATTACCTCTCTCCTTGTACGTTTTCGCTTACGTCGATGAATGACGCTTCATTTTTTTGATTTTGAACTGCCAATAAAAAAGCCCTGTAGTCTCTCCCAAAACTACAAGGCTTAGCGGCTGTAAGTTTCCTCTTTTTTTCACCTACTTCAATGTAAGCTCGCTGTCTCTCGACTTTCTTATTCTGGTTTTGCGATTTTCCTCAACTTTCCGTGTTGAGCTTTTGTGTGAAGTCATCTTCTCAAAAACTCAGGCAAAGCTCTATGCGCAAATTTCTCGAATCGTTGTAAGCATTTTCTTACAACGGCCGGGTTTATTTATGCCAACTTTATAATGACAAATGTTCATTTACTTTTTCTAACACACCACTGTTACGGCTGGTTTTCACGGTTAAGGCCTGTACCAGCGCCTGCCGGTCGGCCAGTAAACTCACCACCGATTTGGCCCGGGTAATGGCGGTATAGATCAGTTCCTTGCTCAGCAGATTCTGCGCGGCCTGATCCAGCACCACCGCCACATGCTGAAACTCCGAACCTTGAGATTTATGAATGGTCAGAGCAAATGCGGTTTCAATATTTTTTGGCAAGCGTGTGGCTGGCACCCATTTATCCAGACTCGGGAAATACACTTCAAACTGCCGGTTGCCCTCACGCAGACGTTGCAGACACAGGCCAATATCACCGTTGGACAGGCCGAGCTGATAGTCGTTATAGGTCATCATTACCGGCCGGCCGACATACCAGTCGCCCTGCTTGGCCACGTCCAGAACCAGTTGCTGTAACAAACGCTGCTCAATCTGCATGTTCAGCTGTTGCAAGCCCAAGCCACCATGCCGAATTGCAGTCAGAATCCGATACTGGTCAAAGGCTTTCACCACCTGCGCCACCACCGCGTCCGGATCATCGGCCTGTAAATACTGTTTTAGGCTGTGCACATAGCCCTGATAGCCCAGCATCAGTTTGTCATAATAGCCCTGCCCGGCTATGGGATCCGGGGCTTCATCGGGTAAATATTCCAGTTGCAGTACATCGACCATGTCCTGCGTTAAAGTTACGGCCTGTAATTCGCCCGGCTGCACCAGCTGTGCGGCAAACTGCTGCAAGATTTGCGCGGCCGGCTGTTCAGCCGTTTGCTGCTGAATAAAGCGGGCCATTTCACCAATTAAGGCACCGGCTTTAAAACGGCGACTGGTGACCAGATGCACATGATTATCTGCCAGTGCCGGCACCTGCTGTAAATCGGCCAGTACCGAACCAACATCGACCGACGCCAGCTGCTGCGCATCTCCCAGTAAAATCACCCGGGTCTGTTCAGCAATGGCATTGAACAGCATACTGGCCAGATTCAGGTCCAGCATGGAAGCTTCATCAATCACAATCAGGTCATAAGGCAACGGCTGCCGGGCATGAAAACGTGGCTGCTGCCGGTTGCCAAGGCCCAAAAGCCGGTGGATGGTAATCGGGGTCAGGCGTTTGAGATCGTCACTGACCAGATTGGCAATTTTCGGATCATCAAAGGAATTCTGTAGCGCTTCTTTCATACGCTGCGCGGCTTTTCCGGTCGGGGCCGCCATGGCAATCCGGATCTCCGGCAAGGCTTGGTTCAGCACGGCAATAATCCGCGCCAAAGTATAGGTTTTACCGGTGCCCGGGCCACCCGTAATCAGGTTAAAGGCGGTAGTCGCGGTCATTTTTAAGGCCTGCTGCTGGTGCTGGTCTTCCAGTAAATGCAGATAGTCCGACACATCTACCGCCGTAACAACTTGCTGTTTTAAGCGTGCCACCTGCTGTGCCAGCGCCGACTCCAGCGCCCAATATCGGTACAGGTATAAATGCTGCTGGTCATAAATAAACGGCGCCACCGAACCCGGTTCAGAACCGGAGCCGACCAGATTGGCCAACGCTGCCACCTGTTCGGCAGAGGCGGCTATACAGCTGTCACCATTGAGAGTGGCTTCCAGCAACTGTGCGATGATTTTAGCGGAATCTTCTCGCTTTTCCGCCTGAAAAAAAGGCGCCTGTAAAAGATAGTTACTCCAAAGCGCAAACCATGCCGGGCTTTGTGTTTCAGGCGTTGCTGTTAAAACTGTCCGCTGGTTGTCCACACCATTATCCTCAAAGTTATCCACATGCTAAATCATTCTTTCTTTAAATTTTATTAAATGATTTAGGCAATTTTCCCCAGTTGATCGACAGTTGGATTCCCCAACAGTGCATCCAGTCGCAAAATAAACTCGACCGGCGGTTTCCAATGGTACACGCCCTGCCCGGCCTGACCGTTCATGCCACGCAAATACAAATAGCTGGCTCCACCTAAATGTTGATAAATATCGTAACTTTCCAGATGGACTTTCAGGTAGCGATGCAGGGCCACCAGATACAGACCGGCCTGCAGCCAGTAACTGGACTGTGACATGCTGGCCTGCACCGAGGCCGCCTGATAATGCGACTGATCGGCGCCTAAAAAGTTACTTTTATAATCGGCAATATGGTAACGGTGGCCATCAAAATACACCAGGTCAATCGAACCGGTTAAATAGCGCGCCGAATTGGCATCATGAAAATCCAGCATCTGAATGCCATATTCATCAAACAGCTGATGAATCCGCTTGATCGCCAAGACCTGATCGGACAAGGACAGATAAAACGGAAATTCTGCCAGATGCTGCTCGGGTGCCAGCTGTTTTAACTGAAAGCCCGGATGCAGCGGTGTACTCAGCACATCCAGCAGCCATGCCGACAGCCAGCTCAGCAAGATTTCCTCCGTATGTTCCGGATATTCCTGACTAAACTTGTCCTGCAGCTCCTGCCACAAAGAAGGATAATCATTTTTAAAACGGCGCTGGATTTCCAGCGGCCAGTCCTGCTGATCCTGAAAATCAATGTGTTCAAAAATCTCATGCAGGAAATTACCGGCCAGCGTACCCATCGGGAACTGGCGTTTAATCCAGGCAATCGGCTGATTCAGGATGTCGACATCAGCCACCGCTACTGGCTGATGCAGTTCATCAGAGGCACTGCTGTGCTGCTCAATATGAGCCGCCAGCGCATCAATCGCCTGTTTACGGCTTAAATGCTGGGCCAGAGCACTGAAACTGGTTTTACTGCGCGGATAGAAACGCTGCTGCGGGAAAGTCTTTGCCGTTAATGGTAGCGTCTGCTCATGCTGCTGCAGCTTCAGCTTTGGCGGCTTTTCAGTCAGCAATGCTTCATCGCCACAATGCGGATGCTGGAAAACGTCACTGCCCTGACCGCGCCAGAAAGCCAGACCGGAACAGGATTTGCCGCTCTGATCCTGCAAAATGGCATAGACCCGATGGCTGGCCCGGGTCAGCGCCACATACCACAGACGGCGTTGCTCAGCTTCGGCCCGAAGCTGATGCTGCTGTTGATCCTCTGCACTGAGCAAGGCTGCTGCATTTACCGCAATCAGACGCTGCTGCTCGGTTTGACCGGTCAGCGGATTGACCGCCTGAATGGTCGAGAAATTCAGGGTTTTGTTGACCTCGCGAAAGTCCTTATCAGCCCCCAGCAAAAACACCACTTTAAATTCCAGCCCTTTGGACTGGTGGATGGTCATCAACTGTACCCCGGCGGCATTGGACAGTTTTCGCTCCAGTTCCCACTCGCGTTCACTTGGCGCCTGCAACTGTTTTAAATACCACTGATACAGGGTTTGTGCGCCCTGATAATGTTCGCTGTGCTGGCTAAGCAGTTCGCTTAAATGGCGAAGATTGACCACCACCCGTTCATTGTCACGGCTGTGATGGGCGACCAGATTCTCCCAGACCTGAAACAGGTTCAGGGCATATTGCCAGGCACTTAAAAAGCCTTTTTCAAACCAGATGCTGCGGATGCAGTCAAAATCATCCATAAACTGGCTCAGGCCGGCCGGATGGGCTTCCAGTTCCAGTAAGCGCTGTAAATTAAAATTCAGCAGGCGGCTTAACAAGGCCCGTTTGACTTTGGCTTCATCATAAGGATGCATAATTGCGGTCAGCACCGCCCCCACATCTTTGGCGATCTGGCTGTCAAACACACTGCGTTTGGATGGACGGTTCACCCGAATCCCGAGCCGCTCCAGCTCGTACTGCACCTTGTCCAGCCCGTCATGGTTTTTGGACAGCACCGCAATATCATCTTCAATTAGCGGGCTGCGCTCCTGACCATTGTGCAGATAGATTTGCTGCTGCGCCGCCTGATTTAAAAGCTCCCGGATTTTCCAGGCCACCTGCAATGCTTCATTATTTTTGTCTTCTAGCATTAACCAGCGCAAGGGCTGCCGGTTCTCCCCTTGCCCGTCAATTAAGGCCGGATGGGGGCGAGGTCCGGCTTCTACCAGGCTATATTGCACCTCTTCACCAAAATCTATTTGGCGCTGGAACAAGGCGTCCACCACTTCCACCAGAGCCGGAATAGAACGATGATTGTATTTCAGGCTATACAGGCGCCCCTGTTTGGCCTGCACATCGGCCCGGGCCTTGTTATAGGTCAGCATATCACCGCCGCGGAAACCGTAAATGGCCTGTTTTGGATCACCCACCATAATCATGCAGCCCTGCTGATAATAGCGGGCATGACGCCAGATACTGGCCAGCATACTGTCCTGATCCTGGTTTGTATCCTGAAATTCATCGACCAGAATCAACGGATATTTACTGTGCACAAACTGGGCAAAACGCAGTCCCTGCTCGCCCTGCAAGGCTTCCGACAGGCTGCGGATCTGCTGGGCAAAGGTGGTTTCACCTTTTTGCTGCAACACCTGTGGCAGGCGTTTTTTCACTTCGCGGCTTAAATAGTATTTGAGATAGGCATCCAGCAGCTCTAAATCCAGTTGCAGCTGCTGCAACTGCTGGCAGAAGGCTTTTAGCCGTTGAATCACCGCATGCTGTTCAAATTGCGTCAGCACCTCGTCCGGGCATTTGTTCAGCACTTTTTTGGTGGATAAATCGGTACACAGCTTTAAGGTTTTTTCAAAATGTGGTGCAAACAAGGCATAGCCGCGTTGCTGGGACAACGCCTTTAGTAATGCCGGCAAAGCCTCGCATAAGGTGTGTTGCATCAGCTGATTGGTGCGCCACTTTTTCCCGACCAGTGCAGCGTACTGGCCCTGCGCCAGATAATAGTCGCTCAGGCTGTCGACATCGGCCAGATCCAGCTGTAACAGCTCATCAATGGCTGCTTCAAACTGGTTTAAATCCAGTTCTGGCGCCGGTACTTCACGAAACTGGGCCGAAGCAAAGTTCAGGGTATTTTCAACAATACCCACATAGGCATCGACATGCTTGAGTTTCTGCTGCAACAGCAGATAATTCACCACCTGCTGTGGCTGGGCCTGCAGCCATTGCCGCAGCACATCATGAATCAGCTGATGCACATAACTTTTGGCATCATCGGTAATATCGGCGCGTTCAATCTTGCCACATTCAAAACTGAATTCTCGCAATAGCTTCTGGCTAAAACTGTCTAAGGTACCCACAAACAGTTCATCCAGCTGGTCAATCACCAGCTTGAGCCGATCACGGGCAAAGTCCGGTTTGGCAGCATAATCCGCCAGCACTTTTTGTAACAGCGGATCAGATTCAGTCTGGGCCTTGGCTTGCAGTTCAGCTTCGGTATAAGACTGGCACTGTTCAAAATAACGCAGGGTTTCAACCAGACGTGCGCGAATCCGGCTTTTCAGCTCGGCCGCGGCAGCGCGGGTAAAGGTGGTCGCCACCACCTGATGGGGTAAATAGGCTTCCAGAAAAATCCGTACAATCAGGCTGGATAAGGTATAGGTCTTGCCGGTGCCAGCCGAGGCTTCAATCCAGTGCAGCCCCTTGAACTGCATGTCAGTAATGGGCTGGAAAGATAGCGGCGAAGAATGTGGAGTAGCGGCCATCATTTACTCCTCAAGCGTCTGCTGATGCCAGAAAATCGGCTGGTATAAATCATAGGAAAACTGTTCACAGGCATGCGCCAATAATAAACTGGCATCCTGCTCCTGCAAAATAAACTGCCAGTCACGATGATGCTTGCAGGCTTCGTTGTCGGCCACCGAAAAGGCACTAAACTGGCCCGAATCATTCCAGTCCTTATACAGCCCCTCCAGATCTTTCAGCTGCATACGCTGTTCAGCATCGGGTTCCCATTCATGCTGCTTGCCTTTTTCTGCCACTTTCAGCAGCAAGGCCGATGGCAGCACCAAAGGCTGGCGCTGGCCATAGTCCCAGGCCTTAAACCAGTGTTCTAGCCACTGTCTGGCTTGATTGGAACTGACCCCTTCACAGCAGACGGTGTCATCACTAAATACCACAATCCGCTGATGCTGCTGGCCGCCATCACCCAGATTCAGATAGGCCAGCCAGAGCAGATATTCCAGCCAGAGTGCGGTACGGCGTTTGGCACGCGCACTGGACGCTTCCAGACTGACCCAGCGCTCGCCCCCCTGTTTTGGCAGGGTCAGGCGGATGTGCAAGTCAGGACGCACTTTCCAGACCTGTCGGGTGACAGTCGTTTCACTCGGTGCATAGTGTTGCAAGCGGGCCTGTAGCTGCTGCTGTTCGACCAGGCTCATGGTCCAGCTGCCTTCACGAATCTTGCCAATTGGCAGACGGTCTTGTAACAGTGCCGGATCAGGCGTGTTGTGCTGCTGTTTCAGAAAATCGCGGATGGTATAACGGCCCAAACCATCCAGCAATAACGGCTCAGCCTGATCGCTGCGCTGTTCCGGACGTAGGTTTTCCACCCCGACACTTTTTAAATACAGCCGCGCCGGGAAAATCATGTCCTGAATCCATTGCTGGCTGTCCAGCACCTGCAAATCCTGAGTCAATAAAGGATAAGGCTGATTGGCCCAGTGACTGCGCTGCCCACCCGGCTGACGGATCTGCTGTGCCACTGCATACCACTGGTCCTGAAAGCGGATGATCTCGCTGGATTCAAACCCGAGCGGATCAAACGGCTGTAAACGGTGCACATAGTACAGCTGACGTAACTGCTCCGGCACCTCAATCCCGTCAATATTCACGGTCTGGTTCAGTGCGGACTCGGGCTGCGGCGCGGCAACAATCAGCGCCAGATGCTGAATCAGCTCCTGCAAGATACTGGATGGATCACGCACCTGCCCGTCATTGACATCAAAGCCGTTATAAAACAGCCAGACCTTGTCCTGCGCCAATAGCAGTGCATCCAAAAATGCACCCTGATCATCTTCCAGACGCGAGCGGTCACCCAGTTGCGGTTTCAGCAACTGCATTAAATCGAATGGCAGCTGCACATTACGATTCGGGAATTTGCCACTGTCCAGATTCAGCATCACCACCAGTTTATACGGCAGTGGACGCAGCTGGCCCAGCTGGCAAAAGGTAATCTGGCCGCTTGGTTCAGCCTGTTCCAGTTGCGCCGCCAGCTGTGCTTCAATTTCTTCCAATATATACGGCAAAGGCAGACTTAAGGCCGCCATTGCATGCCGGTCCTGCTCATCATAATAGCTGGCCAAAGTCAGCATACGGTATTGCTTTTTAATGATCTTATAAACCGTTTCCAGCGCGGTGACACCGGCTGCGCTAAACTCGTCAATGTCTTGCATCAGACGTTTTAGCCACTGTTCGGCCCGCGTGTTCTCGCCGCGTTCATGCGCAATCATCCAGTGCCGGCGCTCGGCCAGGTCCTGATAAATCTGGATCAGTTTGGCAATCAGTTCAAAATCGGCTGGCATTACCTCGGCAAAACATAGGGTGTCCTGAAACAGGGTATGTTCCGGAATGGCCAGCCCCAGCGCCAGACGATCCAGCGCAAATTTAAAACTGAAGCGATAATCCTGATCATCGGCACTCAGGCTGCGCTGCAAATGCTCGGCATCAAAACCGCGTTTAAAACCGGCGGCACTAAGCAGCTCCAGCAAACGCTCCAGCTGGGTAATGTCCAGCTCATAACGCTGCAAACTGGCCGCTAGTCCCAGCCAGTCAGCAAATTCATCCAGACTAAAGCGGCCCTGTAACAGACGAATCCGGCCGGCCACGGCGCGCCAGGCATTGCTGACATCCAGCTGGCTGACCCCGGCAATCTGAATTGGCAAATATACGCTGTGCTGGGCCAGCCGGCTGCTGTCATGTGAGGGATTGCCCAGATCACGCGCACTCGGTGGCGGCGCAAAGACACTGCGGATTAAAGGTTCGATCTCTTTTAAATTCGGACTCAAAACCAGAATATCGCTTGGCCGGCGCGGCTGCTCTTTCGTGCCTTGCGACAGCCAGTGCAGCAGCTGGTCTTTTAACACTTCCAGCTGACGCAGACTGGAATGGCAGACATGAATCTGGATGGAATCATCATGCTGCTCTAAAGCATATTGATGCGCGGCCGGTTCATTTAAATACAGGATATCGGCCTGCAGCTTGCCCAATAAGCTGGGCTGATAGTCATCAATAAACAGATCGGCCCAGACGCCTTCTTCACCGGAAGATAAGGCAGAGAGTAAGGAGAAATGATCGCGTGCCTGCTTGCCCAGACGGGTCAGCAAGGGATGACGCGACTCGCGGTTCTGGGCATTAAAATGCAGGGTAAACTGTTCGAAAAACTGGGCAATCTCGGCATCATTGGCCTGTGGATGCTGCGCCAGAAAACGCTGTTTCACCCGCGCATCATAACGTGCCTTCCAGTTCGGATCGACACTGTCGGCCCAGTATTCCTGTGAAGGGTTATAATGCAGGATAAAAATTTCAATGTACTGACCTAAACGGCGCAGGAACTGTAACTGCTGCGGCGGCAAGTCCAGCAAGGTAAATACCACCAGCTGTTTCGGTAATTTGCGTAGCGCCTTGCCCGGCTGCTCCGGACTGCCCAGCGCCTGCCAGAACAGCTGGTCAATCTGCTGCATCTGCTCAAAATCTTCATGAAAAACTGCCTGCCACAGCCAGCGCTGCCACGCCTCCAGTTCTTCTGCCTGCTGCAGCATAAAGCCCGACACTTCGCTGTCGGTTTTAAAGAACATCTGCTCCAGATCAAGGGCCTGATCACGGCCCCATTGCATCAGCCAGTTGGTCGGACAGCGGCACTGCTCGCCACAGCCTTTCTGGCAATGCCCGCGATAAGTCATATAGTGGCTAAACAGTTTGGATACCTGTTCGGCCACCCAGTACAGCATGCTCTGTTTTTTCAGCTGGCGTTCCAGCGGCTGTTCCAGCCGGTCAGCACTGGCATAAATGCGTTGGATAATCGGAAACAGCGCATGGCTGCTTGCTAGCGGATTCTGTTCCGGCTGAATAAATTCTTTTAGTGCCTGAAATACGCGCCATTTAATGATAATTCGTGGAATATTGGCCTGACGGACCAAGTCTTTCTGATCATGCAGCACCCATTGATAGGCACTCCACTGGAAACCGCGAATCCGGTGATGAAACTCGGTATTGGCACAGATGCTTTGATGTTCAGCCAGACGCTGGGTTAACCAGGCTTCTACCGCCGGTGACGGCACAATAAAGTGCTGGGTTTTTAACACCTCCAGCGGATGCGCTGCAGGTTTACGGACTGTCTTCAGCATCGCCTCGACCAGTACATCGACACGCTGACTTTGAATGACATGAATCCCCATAACGCTCCACCCTGTTAAACTTTTGCCATGATATCTACAAAACCATAAAGATTCATTACTATACTTTTGCAGTTGCCTATGTCATTTTTAGCTCATGGTTCGATTCAAAAATGCTTTGAAATACGTACCTTAATAGTGCTTCAATAAAAAAATCGATACACCGCTTAAGGTATTTAATATTATGAAAATAGACAAGATTCCCAACTCGATTGACCCCAATTTAAATTTAGAGCAAGTTCGTGCTGACTGCCTGGAGCTGGTCAAAAAACGGGCCTACGTGTCCGCAGGCGCAGCGGTCATTCCGGTTCCATTTTTAGATGTCGTGATTGACGTCGGTATTTTGTCACAACTGATTCCTGAAATTAATGCCCGTTTTGGTCTGTCGCCGGAACAGGTCAGTGTCTATGACCCCGAAACCAAGCAGATTCACTGGCAGGAACTGCGTAAACGCGGTATTGAATTTTCTGGTCTGGTGGTGGCACGTACCGCCGTCAAAAAATCATTGAACAATGTTGCCGCGAAAGTGATCACGAAGCAAGTCACCAAATTTATTCCTTTAGGTGGACAGCTGGTGGCGGCCAGCCTGGGCTATTTTGTCATGAAAAAAGTCGCCGAAGCGCATGTGGAAGAAAGCTATAAAATTGCCAAAGGCATCCAGCAGAAACAGACCCAGGTGGTCAATGGCTAAACCTGCTGCCCCACTCTGATGCCGGTCCAGTGACCGGCATTTTTATGGCGGATTCATGTATGTTTGCTGCCGGCTTAATCGGCTTTCAGCTGTTTCAAGATGGTTTTTAGCACTTCAATCCGGGCACTGTTTTTATCATTGGTGGCAATAATATGCCACGGCGCATCCTCGGTGCTGGTATGGGCAAACATATCGGCTGCGGCATTTAAATAATCATCCCAGCGGTTCCGGTTCCGCCAGTCTTCCTCGGTAATTTTAAAGCGTTTATGCGCAGTCTGCTCACGCGCTTTAAAACGCTGTTCCTGCTCATCTTTGCTAATCGCCAGCCAGAACTTGATAATCACGGTCTGATGTTCGGTTAAATCCTGTTCAAAGCGGTTAATTTCCGCATACGCGCGTTGCCATTCCAGGTCACTGGCAAAACCTTCAATCCGTTCCACCAGTACCCGACCATACCAGGAACGGTCAAAAATACAGATTTTTTCTTCCGGTTGCAGCTTGGTCCAAAAGCGCCATAAATAAGGCCGGCGTAATTCATATTTTTCCGGTGCGCCAATGGTATAAATTTCGTATTCACGCGGATCCAGCTTTTTCACAATCCGTTTAATTGCGCCACCTTTGCCAGCGGCATCCATGCCTTCAAACACAATTACCACGTTGCGGTCATCAAAACGCAAGGCATCGGCCACTTTGCGGCTGAGTTTTTTGAGTTCGGCTTTATAGTCGCCCTCATCCAGCGCGGCATTGTCCGGATTGAGCAAGGCCTCGGGAATCGGCGCCTGCTGCCAGCTCTGCTCAACAGTTTTCGGATGCTCCGGGCAATCTTTAAAAGCCTGTAATACATGCTGGGCAAACTGCTGGTCACGCAGCTGCTCATCTTCACCATCAATAATAATCCAGTCATCGGTAAAACGCTGACGTAGCTTTTGCAAGGTGTCGTACTGTTTTTTATTACGCCAGTCGAGGCCGTTCATCTTGTGCCAGCGCACTTCGCTCGGCTCCATCTCGTTCAGGCGCTTTTGCAGGGTTTTCCAGGACAGGTCAAACCAGATCTTGACCACATCGACCTGGTTATTTTTTAAATCCTGTTCAAAGGCCCGAAAACGGTGCACATACTCATCAAACAGGCTGTCATCAAAGGGCTTCGAGACATGGGTGGCGCTGCTGAGCAGATCGCTATACCAGTTGCCAAACAGAATCATGATCTGCCCTTCGGGCGGAATAAAACGCGCATAGGGCTGCCAGAAACTGGTTTTGAAATCAAACAGGTGTGCAGCATCGGCCTTCACATGCAAATAACGTGGATCAACCCATTCACGCAGCTGTTTCACTGCCTCGCCTTTGCCGGCCAGCTCAATGCCGCTGACCAGAATCACCAGACTTTTGGCATTGCTCTGACCGCGGCTGTCTTTTAGGGCATATTGCGCTTCAATCAGCTCGACAGACAGCTGATCTTCATCCATTAACTGAAATTCTGTTTGCGGGTTCTGCTCGGTCATAGGCACACACTCTTGTTTTATTGTTCCGTTCAGTATAACCAGCCTGCTGGCCGGGCGGCTGATGATTTTGTATAGCGCGTCTGTCTGATTTTGTCTATTTCTAGTGCAAACTGACCCGATGATCCTGAATCTGTCACCAATTTGTCATGGCCTGTGCATGTAACTGGCTTTAGAATGCCGCTTAAGTCAAAACAATTGAGACGCTCCATGTCCAAACTTGCGGTTTTAGATGACCTTTTAGAACTTTATAATCAATTTGAATATCATCGCCAGCCGGAAATTTTCACACGTTTGCAGGAAGTGCAGCTGTGGCAGAAACAGCGCATGCAACGTACCCATGCCCCGCATTTTGCCGAAAAAAATAATGTACTGATGGCCGAATATTTTCTGAACCGTTTATACGGCGGCCCCGATTTTGATGCACTGGCCGGACAGATTGCGCGCCTGACCAAATACGCACATAAAGCAGAAAAACTGATTCCGGAAAATGCCATTAAAACCGGCACCTCCGGGGTGGCCCTGGCCATTTTAGCGGTGCAGCTGGATGAACAGGTTGCCATTCAGCTGTTAAAGGATTATCCGGCGCAGACGCCATTGACCGACGAGATGATGCGCCTGACCTATTTAAAGCTCGATCAGGGCAGCGCGCGTTTAAAACAGCTGGACATGCTGGATGAACTGGGCAAAAGCCTGGACAAATACATGCGCTCCTTTATGGTTTATACCGCCTTTAAAATGTGTAAAGGCGCCGCGCATAAATATAATTTCGATATCATGTACGAGTTTATGCAAGATGGTTTTGTGGCCATGAAACCGCTGAAATCTGCAGAAAAATTTGTCCGCGAATTTACCGCAGTTGAACGCCAGATTATTGACAAAGTGCATCGGGGAGATCCGCAGCCCTTTCAATAAAGCCACATAATTTTTTGCATGTGATGGCCAAAATTTGGTACAAAAACAGCAGTAAAACGAATATGCATTCACGTTCATCAGGATAACAATTCAATTTTCTGTATTTTATTCCTGACAATTGCAGGCCGATGACTGTACAACGCCTAAGAATCTGTCATCATGCTTGCACTGCCACATCAACCCGATTTTCATGTTAGGAGTGACACTATGTCTAATGAAGAGCAAAAGCCTACCCATCCAGAAACGGCAACCAACACAGACAAAGTGAGCCCATTCTTAACCTCGCCATTACCGGAAGGTGCACCACAAGGTCAACAGCAGTCTCTAGAACAGCGCCTAACCGATACTCCGGTAACGGGCAGCATTCCAAAATACAACCTGCCACGTGGCGCCAATACCGGTAATGTCGGCGCGACCACGCACTTTGGCTACCAGACCGTAAACAGCGAAGAAAAAGCCCAGAAAGTGGCGGAAGTGTTCCATTCGGTGGCCAGCAAATACGACATCATGAATGACCTGATGTCTTTTGGTATTCACCGTTTATGGAAACGCTTTGCGATTAACATGTCGGGTGTGCGTCGTGGCCAGCACGTACTGGATATTGCGGGCGGTACCGGCGACCTAGCCAAAGTTTTTAGCCGTGAAGTTGGTCCAAGCGGCCATGTGGTCCTTTCAGATATTAATGAATCGATGCTGAATGTCGGTCGTGACCGTCTGATTGATGCCGGCTGTACCAATGTCGATTTCGTCCTGGCCAATGCTGAAACACTTGAACCTTTTGCTGACAACAGCTTTGACCTGGTGACCATTTCTTTCGGTTTACGTAATGTGACCGATAAAGATGCTGCACTGCAAGCCATGTACCGCGTGCTTAAGCCAGGCGGCCGTTTACTGATTCTGGAATTCTCAAAACCGGTATTTGAACCGTTCTCGAAACTGTACGACCTGTACTCGTTCACTGCACTGCCAATCATGGGCAAACTGGTGGCGAATGATTCTGAAAGCTATAAATATCTGGCGGAATCAATCCGTATGCACCCAGACCAGCGCACCCTGAAAGGCATGATGGAAAATGCCGGCTTCCAGAACTGTGACTACCACAACCTGACCGGTGGTATTGTGGCGGTGCACCGCGGTTTTAAACTCTAATTCCGAAAAGGACACTGCTATGTGGTCGATTCTGGCCTTAGGTGCCGTTGAACGATGCATCCATCATGTCATTAATCTGGATGCGATTACCCGCATCCAGCTGAACCAGCTACAGGGCAAAACCCTGCGCGTGGTGATGGATGCGCCGCAACTGTCGGTAGATGTATTTTTTGATGAAAACAAGGTGCGTCTGGAGCCGACCGTTACCGGACAGGCAACCCAACCGTCTATTTTCGAGCAGCGCCCGTTTGAGCGCGAACAGCAGCTCAGTGAAGCCACCGCCACCTTGCAGGTCAAGAATGTGGTGGAACTGCTGAAACTGCTGCTGGCCGATGATGTCGGCACCATTCCGGTACAAGGCGACTATAAGCTGCTACAGGACATCCAGCGTATTATCGAGCAGGCCGAACCCGATCTGGCCGCGCATCTGTCGCCATGGGTTGGCCCGACACTGGCACATGAGCTGGGTAAAATCCAGCTGGCGCCCAACCAGCTGAAAAAAACCTTGCAAAGCCAGCTGTTTTTCGCCGAAGATGCCCTGAAAGAAGATTCCGGCCTGTTTGCACCGCGCTGGCAAATGGATGATCTGCAACAGGATACCCGCATCCTGAACCAGAATATCGACCGCGTAGAAGCCAAGATTCAACAGCTCCGCAAGCAGCTTGAAGACACTCCAGATTCACACGACTAGGTAAAGAGATTTATGATTCCGCACGTTTCACGTTTAATCGAACTTTGGCGTATTGCTGCGCACTATAGACTCGACACGTTGTTCCCTGCGGAAGAATTACCAGAAAAAGCCCGCCATATTCTGAGTCTGATCCGGATGCATCCGGCGGCCTGGTCCAGTAAGGAACGTAAAAATCCGCTCAAGCTGAAACAGGCCCTGGAAGATATGGGACCACTGGCGATTAAACTCGGTCAGCTGTTATCGACCCGTCGTGACCTGATTCCACCTGAAGTATTACAGCAGCTGGTCTTATTGCAGGACCGGGTCAAACCCTTTGGTTCCGATGTCGCGCAAATGCGGATTCAGGAATCCTTAAAGGCCGATGTCAACACCCTGTTCGCGCGTTTTGATGAACAGCCGCTGGCAGCCGCTTCAATTGCCCAAGTACATACTGCTGCCCTGCACGATGGCCGTGAAGTGGTGGTCAAAGTCACCCGACCGAATATCCGCCAGCAGATTCTGCAGGATTTTGAAATTCTGGAATGGCTGGGCCATTTTCTGGAAAAACGTCTTGAAGCGGCACGCGCGCTGCATTTATCCGAAATTATTCAGGACTATCGCCAGATCATCCTGAAAGAACTCGATCTGACCTTAGAAGCCGACAACACCCGCCGTATGCGCCATTACTTCACCGGTTCCAGCATGATGTATGTGCCGGAAGTGTATATGGACAGCAAAGATGTGATGGTGGCCGAGCGGATTACCGGGGTGCCAATTTCCGATGTGGCCACCTTTGACCGCCTGGGTATGGACCGCGCCGACCTGGCGCAAAAAGGCCTGACCATCTTCTTTACCCAAGTGTTCCGCGACAACTTCTTCCATGCAGACATGCACCCGGGCAATGTGTTTGTAGAAACTATCAATCCGCAAAACCCACGCTTTATTGCACTGGACTGCGCGATTATGGGTGAGCTGTCCAAGCACGACCAGATGACCGTGGCGCGCATGTTACTGGCGGTCATGAACAGCGACTTTATGCAGCTGATCCAGATTGTGCATCAGGCTGGCTGGATTCCACCGGGCACCGATCAGGATGCTTTGGCACGTGAAATGCGCCGCACGGTAGGACCGATGGTCTCCAAACCCATGCATGAGCTGGACTTTGCCGGTATTCTGATTGAAGTGATGGATATTGCCCGCCGTTTCCATCTGGAAATTCCTCCACAGTTGATGCTGCTGCTCAAAACGCTGGTGCATGTTGAAGGGCTGGGCACCGATCTGTATCCGGAACTGGACATCTGGAGTCTGGCCAAACCAATCCTCACCGATTGGGTCAAGGCACAAATGAATCCGCAGAAAAACCTGAAAGAGCTGGGACAAAAAATTCCGGACCTACTGTTGGGTGCGCAGGATTTACCGACCCTGATGATCGACAGCTTAAACGGCCTGAAAAACCAGTCGGCCTGGCATGCCAAACAGCTGAATGAACTGCAAAGTATGCGTCTGCAAATGGAACATCAGCAAAAACGCAGCTGGATCTTTGGCAGTGTGATGGCAATTCTGCTGTCGATTGCGATTATTTCACCGTGGTTTGTCTCAGTCATTCTGATTGTGCTGGCCAGTATTCTGGCAATCTGGCGCGTGGCCAAATAAGGCGAAATAGGCGAAGTCGCCTCAATCCTTATATTCCCATTAGTTAAACCCGTCACATGACCGGTTTTTGATACCACGCCACTGCAGACAACATGCCGGATGACTGAGCAGTCAGAGAGTGAACATTCCTGCCCTTGTGAGCCTTGGTCACTGACCTAAAATACAGACAACTGTTTATTTTTCTGCCTGACCATGATCCAGATTCTGCAAAAACATCCACCTGCCCTCACCCTTCGTGCCGGTCATTTGGCCCGGCAGCTGATTGCCGAGCAGGGCCTACAACCCGATCAGGTCGATATGATTCCGGGCGCTGCCGGTGGTCCAAAAGGCATTGGTATTCAGGGACTGGATCAGGCCATTTTTGGCGAGTTTTTGCCGCAGTCGGCACAGCGCCGTACCCTGATTGGTTCTTCAATTGGCAGCTGGCGTTTTGCCAGCATTCTGGCCTGGGGCGCCAAAGCCGGCACTGAACGGCTAGCCGACTTATATACCAATCTGAGCTTTCATAAAAAAATGTCACGGCAGGACGTTAGTCATGTCTGCCGCGATATGCTGTTAAATCTGGTCGATGGCAAGGCACAGCAGCTAGTTGATCATCCGGATTATCATCTGACCGTGCTTTCGGTAAAAGCGCAGCATATTTTCCAGAGTGACCGCGCACTGGCCCTACTGGCCTCGATAGCCGGTATTGTCAGCGGCAATGCACTGGCGCGCAAACACAACCGCCTGTTTATGCAGCGCGTGATCAGCCAGCCGGCTCAAGGCAACCAGTTTCAGGTGCAGGATGATTTCTTTACCCATTATCATGCGCTAACGCCGGACAATGTCACCAGCTGGCTGATGGCTTCGGCCTCAATTCCGGGCGTGATGTCCGCAATTCGGGATATTCCGGAAGCGCCGGGCAGCTACCGCGATGGCGGCCTGATTGACTATCATATTGACCTGCCGTTTCAGAGTCAGGGACTGGTGCTGTATCCGCATTTTACCGATAGCATTACCCCAGGCTGGTTCGACAAAATGCTGAAACACCGCAAAGCCAACCCGGACAATCATGCACGGACCCTGCTGATTTCACCATCAGCCGAATATTTACAGTCTTTACCCTTGGGCCGCCTACCCGACCGCAAAGACTTTAATTTAAAAGGCATGGATCAGGCACAGCGCATTCAGCTGTGGAAACAATGTATTGCGGAAAGTCAGCGTCTGGGCGATGAGTTTTTAGAACTGGTCGAAAAGCAGTGTTTGCCAGAGGTGTTACAGCCGCTTTAAACCGAGAGATGAATGAGCGTGATGGTGGCAACATCCTGAGCGAAAATAGGCAAAGATTTTTTCCTGCAAGCCGGTCAGATACCGTACACTATAGCGTTTGCGCACTGGCGTAAATCTCGTTTTTCTGAACAAATTTTGGTGACATACTCATGAATAACTTGCAATGGCTCGATGAAGTAAAATTTAACGAACAGGGATTAGTGCCAGCCATTGCACAGCATCATCAAACCGGTCGGGTGTTGATGGTGGCCTGGATGAACCGCGAAGCGCTGGCCTTAACCGCAGAAAAAAATCAGGCGGTGTATTTTTCCCGTTCGCGCAACAAACTCTGGCACAAAGGTGAAGAATCCGGTCATTTCCAGACCGTGCATGAAATCCGTCTGGACTGTGATGCCGACGTGATTATCCTGCAAATTGAACAGCATGGCGGCATTGCCTGCCATACCGGCCGTGAATCCTGCTTCTATCGCAAACTGACCCCGAATGGCTGGGAAATTGTCGATGCGCAGCTGAAAGACCCGAATGCGATTTATGGCGAGAAGTCCAGCAATCCGCACACCTTGGCCATGAATGCCTCCACTGCACAATCTGAACAGGTCGAAATTCTGAGTTATTTGGGCAAAATGATGGCTGAACGTAAAGCCGCCGATCCGGATTCTTCGTATGTGGCCAAGCTGTATCACAAAGGCCTGAACAAGATTCTGGAAAAAGTTGGTGAAGAAAGCGTAGAAACTATTCTGGCAGCCAAGGAATATCAGGCTGCAGCCTATGAAGACAATAAAAATGACCTGATCTATGAAGTCGCTGATTTATGGTTCCACAGTCTGGTCATGCTCGGCTATTTCAATCTGGACCCGCAACTGATTCTGAATGAGCTGGCGCGCCGTCAGGGCTTATCCGGTCTGGTGGAAAAAGCCAACCGTACTCAGGCTTAAGCTGTCGCCCTGTGTCTGAGCTGAAGAAACCGACCGCCACCTATGAGCAGGCCACTGCCATTGATAACGCACGTCTGGGCAAATCCTTCAAGGTGATTGCCTATGCCGGCACAGGGAAAACCACCACCTTGCAGATGATCAGTGAAGCCATGCTGGAGCGGCGTGGCATGTATCTGGCCTTTAACAAATCCATTGCCGCAGAAGCGCAACACAAGTTTCATCGCAATGTCGATTGTCGCACCTTTCACTCGCTGGCCTTTCGTAGTGTTCCACGTGGAGTCACCGACAAACTGCGCCTGCCGCGCCTGAGTCCAAGCTTTATTGCCAAGGAATATCGTCTCGAGCCGATTACCCTGCGCCGGATGATGGGCGGCCGCTATGAAAAATACGTGCTGATGCCTTCACGGCTGGCCAGTCTGGTGGCCAATGCGGTCGGCTATTTCTGCTCGACCAGCTCACAATATCCGGCACCACGCCATATTCAAGCACCGAACTGGCTACACCCTGATGATGCCGAGCTGCTGCAAAAACATTTGTATCCGGCAGTAGAGCGGCGCTGGCTGGAATCGATTGATCCAAACCATCAGGCCGGAATCGGTCATGATATTTACCTGAAACTGTGGGCACTGTCGGAACCGAATATTCCGGCCGATTATGTGCTGTTTGATGAAGCCCAAGATGCCGACCCGCTAATGCTGGGGATTCTGCTCAAGCAGCGTAACACCCAGGTGATTTATGTGGGCGATGCCCATCAGCAAATTTATGCCTGGCGCGGTGCCATCAACGCCATGCAGCAACTGCCTTTGCCGGAGTCGCGCTTAACCACCTCATTCCGTTTTGGTCCGGACATCGCCATGACCGCCAATGCCATTCTCGGCGGTTTAAATGAAACTGTGCCGCTGCTCGGCAACCCGGATTTACATTCCAAAGTGGTGAACAAGCCGCATACCAAACAGCGTGATGCGATTTTATGCCGCACCAATGCCCGGGCGATGGAATTGCTGCTGGCCGGTCTGGTACATGGTGACAAGGTCAGCCTGCAGGCCGATCATGTCAAACTGAACCGCTTTGTCGATGCCGCCAGTATGCTGAAACAGGGCCGCCGCGTCACCGATGTGCCGGAACTGGCCTGGTTTAACTCCTGGCACGATGTACATGAATATTGCGAAACCAATGAAGGCAGCGACATTAAGCCGCTGGTAAAACTGGTGGATGATCATGGTACCGATTCGCTGAAAAAGGCGCTGGCCAAAATCACCCCGATTGGCCAGGCGGACTATATTATTTCGACCGCGCACAAAGCCAAAGGGCTGGAATGGGACCGCGTGCATCTGGAAGATGACTATCAGTTCAAGGTCAATGAACGCGATCATAAAATTAGTGATGAAGAGTTACGATTACTGTACGTGGCCTGCACACGTGCTAAAGTAAGCTTAAATATCCATCATATTTACGATCTGGTGCAACAGCTGAAACAGCAGATGCCGGTGTCCTTGCGTAAGGCGGTGGGTTAAAGCATGCAGGTGACCCATGAAAATTCAGTCTGTCCAGTTCAAGCACATCACCCACTTTACCGACCTTCAGCTGCAACTGCATCCGCAGCAACAGCCTGTGGCCTTAATTCTAGGCAATCAGAGTTCCGGTAAAACCTCGCTACTGCGCTTTACCTATCAGGCACTGACCTGGTTTGCGGCCCGTTATAAAGATTTACGCACCTCCGGACTGGTCATGCTCGATCAGGACATTATGCACACCCGGCTGCAGTCCAAAATTGACCTGTGCGTGTGCTTTCCCAAAGACATTGGCAGCCTGCCGGAAAGCAGCGATACCCAGCAGCAGGACCGTCAGTGCTGCGACTGGCAGCTGTATAAAACCCTGAACAGCAACGGCGTCGGGGTCAGTAAGGCTGAAACCCAGAAACTGGAAAAAATGGTCAGCCTGTACCAGCAGGCCGTAAAACAGGACCCGCTACAAGGCCTGCCATTAATTGCCTATTACCCAGCCGAGCGTTTTGTCAATGAAGTCAATCTGCTGAGTAAAAACAATCCGCTGATTTTTCAGGCCGTACATGCCTATGAAATTTCGGCCATCCCCTTCACCACCTTTACACGCTTCTTTGAGTGGTTCCGGGAAATTTCCGATATTGAAAATGCCCAGAGTGCCCAGCTGATTGAACAGTTATTACATCCGCAGCATCCCAACGCAGAACCTCCACGGCGTGACAAACTGATGCAGGCACATGCCCAGATGCACGCACCCAGCCTGCAGGCCCTGCGCGACGCACTACAAATTGTGCTACCGGAACTGAGCCAGATTTATCTGCAATATCATCCGAAACTGCAATTAATGGTCACCTATCAGGGTAAAACCCAGCTCTATCAGCAGCTGTCCAACAGTATCCGCAACTGGATTGCACTGGTCGGCGATATTGTGCGGCGTTTATGTCTGCTCAATCCTTATAGCCTGTACCCCACCTTGGAAGGCGATGGCATTCTGCTGATTGATCAGGTCGATCATCAGCTTGATCAGGATATGGCCTCGGTGATTCTGGCACGTTTGCATCAGGCCTTTCCGGCACTGCAGATTATTGCCACCGGTAACCGCACGGCACTCTTGGAAAATGCCGAAAACTATCAATGTTTAAGGCTGGATCAGCAGCAATTACATCCAATCCATCTGCAACCGGTGCAGGAACAGTTCGACGCCATTTATGCCCAGTTTATGCAGACTGAAGCCAGCAGCAGCGATGAAAGCCTGAGTGAAGCGGTACAGGAACCCACCAGTGTGGATGACCTCTATCAGCAGATTCAGCAGCAACTGAGTGCCGAACAGCAGGAAGCCTTGCTGAAACGGCTGCAAAATGATGATGACACCTCGACCCCGCATCCGCTGCCTTGAATATGAGGAATATCGGAAAATCAGCCGAAAAAATCCGGTCTGATCTAACAATTTCATCCTGAAAAAAGTTCGGCGGCGTATAATATCTGCCGTGTGCGCAAAAACAAATTGATGTTGTTTTATTCATGTAATAAAATCAATCAGATTTATATTTTTATAGTAAAATCCGATTTGCTATAAGTTTCTCAAGTTGCGCAACACAACTTGTTTATTTAGCCATAATTCTATTTTTCGGCTTTCAAGATTGAGTATTTTGGACTGCTCCTTGCATTCCTGTAATCCTTGAAAGATAAGATTCACCCTTAGGTTTTGAACCTATCAAGACAATGGATACGAGTGTGCTATCGATTATTATATTGCTACCGCTGGTACTTGGCACAACCCTTGTCTCGTGGCTGAAGAAATTTTCGCGCGGGGTAACGGCTTTAGGGGCGATAGGAGTCAGTTTAAGCAGTCTGATCCTGTTACTGACTCAAGCAAAGGATGTCTTTAATGGCGCCACCATCATTCAGTCATGGTCGTGGCTACCCCAGTTAGGGATTGATTTAAGCTTTCGCCTGGATGCTTTAGGTTTATTATTTTCTTTGCTGATTACCGGTATCGGTACCCTCATCTTTATTTATGCTTATTATTATTTAAGCCCCAAAAACTCCCTCAGCAAACTGTATCTCCTGCTCATGCTGTTTATGGCAGCCATGCTCGGGATTTCATTGTCGAATAACCTGATTATCCTGCTGGTGTTCTGGGAACTGACCAGTATTTCCTCGTTCCTGCTGGTCGGTTACTGGAGCAATTATCAAGCAGCTCAACGCGGTTCACGTATGGCCCTGACCATTACCGGGATGGGCGGCCTGGCCATGCTCGGTGGTTTTGTTCTGCTCGGACAGATCACCGGCACCTATGAGCTGGACCAGATTCTGACCATGACCGATCAGATTCAGAGCCATGCGCTGTTTGTACCTAGTTTATTGCTGATTTTACTCGGCGCCTTTACCAAAAGTGCCCAGTTCCCGTTCCATTTCTGGTTGCCGAATGCCATGGCAGCGCCAACACCGGTATCGGCCTATCTGCACTCCGCGACCATGGTGAAAGCCGGGATTTTCCTGCTGGCGCGTCTACTGCCAATTTTTGCCGGCGCGGCGCTGTACCATAATCTGGTGACCTTTGTTGGTCTGTTTACCCTGTGTATCGCGGCTTTCTTTGCCATTTTCAAAGAAGATCTGAAAGGTCTGCTGGCCTATTCCACCATCAGCCACTTGGGCCTGATTGTCTGCCTGCTCGGGATTGGTTCTCCGCTGGCCGTGGCTGCAGCCATTTTCCATATTATTAACCACGCCACCTTTAAAGCGGCGCTGTTCATGATTGCCGGGATCATTGACCATGAATCCGGCACCCGTGATTTACGCAAACTGAGTGGCTTATGGCAGCTGTTACCGTTTACCGGTACGCTGACCATGATTACGGCTGCGTCGATGGCAGGTGTACCACTGTTCAACGGCTTCCTGTCCAAAGAAATGTTCTTTACCGAACTGCTGGCCAATTTAAGCGGACCGGTGGTGGTGATCTCGGCAATTGTGGCGACACTGGCCGGTATTTTTGCCGTGGCCTATTCGGTGCGCTTAGTGCATGGCGTGTTCTTCGACGGCCCGATTGGCAAAGACGTACCCAATAAAGATGCGCATGAACCGCCAATGGGCATGCGCGCACCAGCCCTGATTCTAGCGATTTTATGTATTGCGGTCGGCCTGTTCCCTGCCCTGCTGGTTGAGCATCTGGTCAATAGCACCACCCGTGCCAGTACCCAGCTGATGAATTTTGAAGGCACCCATCTGGCCATCTGGCACGGCTTGAACCTGCCATTGCTAATGAGTGTGATTGCGCTGGTGGGCGGTCTGGTGATGTATTTTGCCCTGGCCAAAGGCGGCCGTATCCGCGAGATTGATCTCGATCCGGCATTGGGTCGCTTACAGGGACGGGTGTTATTTGACCTGTTCTTAAAAGGCCTATTGCTGAACTCGCGCCGCTTTAAACGCCTCACCGAAAACGGCTCCCTACAAAGTTATCTGTTCTGGATTCTGGTGTTTACCATTGCATTAGTTTCTGTGCCGCTGCTGAATCAGGGGATTGGTACCGGTACGCGTGAGCTGACTCAGGCACCTGCGATTGCCATTGTCTTGTGGCTATTATTATTCAGTGCCTGCTGGATGATGCTGTGGTTCCATCATGAACGGATTAAAGCCGTATTAATCAGTGGTGCTGTCGGTCTGGTGGTAACCATGATCTTTGTAACCCTGTCGGCTCCGGATCTGGCCCAAACCCAGATTACCGTCGATGTGGTGACCACCGTCTTGTTACTGATGAGCCTGTCACTGCTGCCACAATTAACCCCGTATGAATCGAGCAGCACCCGTCGCTGGCGCGATGCCGGGATTGCAATTCTGGCCGGTGCTGGCATCAGCTGGCTGGCCTGGTTAATCATGACCCGTGATCACAACTCGATTTCATGGTTCTTTAACCAGCAGTCAATTCCACTGGGCGGCGGCACCAACGTGGTCAACGTGATTCTGGTCGACTTCCGTGGCTTCGATACCTTCGGTGAAATTACCGTACTCGGTATTGCTGCCATTGGTGCCCTCTGCCTGATGGATGGTATGCGTGCCCACGGCACCACCATGACGCAGGGTCTGACCTATCGTTTTAATCCATCTCCACTGATGCTGCGCATGACTGCTTCCTGGATTTTACCGGTGGCCTTAGTGGTCAGCCTGTATATTTTCCTGCGCGGGCACAACCTGCCAGGCGGCGGCTTTATTGCCGGACTGGTCACGTCAATGGCATTGATCATTCAGTACATTGCCATTGGTCAGGACCAAACCGAGCAAATGTTGAAAGCCAAATCCGGACGTTTATATGAAATCTGGATTGGTTCCGGTCTGACCATTGCCGGCCTGACCGGGATTGCAGCCTGGTTCTGGGGTCGTCCATTCCTGACCAGCGCGCATATTTATGTCAATCCGCCGGTGATTGGTGAACTGCATTTGGCTTCAGCGGCACTGTTTGATGTCGGAGTTTACGTTACCGTTGTCGGGGCAACCATGTTGCTGATTTCCGTGCTGGGCGACTCGCGTCACTCCAGTATGTCTGGTCCAATTCCTCGGGGGTAAGCATGATTAGTATCGAATTTTTAGTCGCAACCTCTGTAGGTTTACTGGTCGCCACCGGCGTGTACCTGATCTTAAGGGCACGTACCTTTCCGGTGGTACTGGGCCTGGCCATGATTGGTTATGCAGTCAATATTTTCCTGTTCGCCATGGGCCGGATTCAGCTGAATGCACCGGCCATTTTAACCACGGCGGTGCAATCCACTGACCCTTTACCGCAAGCGCTGGTGCTGACTGCTATTGTAATTGGCTTTGCTACCACCGCCTTTGTGGTGCAACTGGCCTTACGCAGCCGTTATGAATCGGGAACCGACCATGTGGATGCCAAAGATGATCCTGCTTTACTTGACCCACGTGAGGATGAGCCATAATGCATGACTTTATCCAATTATGGGCGCAACACACTCCTATTCTCAGCATCCTGCTGCCGGCTTTTACCGGTTTTATTCTGGTGCTGCTGGGCAACCCGGGTTCGGGTTCGCTGTCGTATGACTGGCGCCAGCCGTGGCGTCGTGGCATCAGCCTGATTTCGACTATTCTCGGACTGGGCTTGGCGATCAGCTATCTGATGCTGGCCAAAACCGGCCAGATTACTGTCTACAACCTGTCAGAATGGTCGGCTCCATTCGGGATTGTACTGGTGCTGGATCAGCTGTCTGCACTAATGCTGGTACTGACCTACGGTCTGGCCTTGCCAGTGCTATGGTTCGCCTGCCAGCAATGGGATGAACGTGGTCGCTATTTTCATGCCATGTTCCATTTCCTGATGATGGGCTTGTGCGGGGCTTTCCTCACCGGCGATTTATTTAACCTGTTCGTATTTTTTGAAGTGCTGCTGCTGGCTTCATATGTACTCTTGCTGCACAGTCAGGGCAAACCGCGCTTTCAGCTTGGGGTGCATTATGTCACCATCAACCTGCTGGCTTCAGCACTGTTCCTGATTGGTCTGGGTATGATTTACGGCAGTGTCGGCAGCCTCAACATGGCCGATGTGGCCCGTTTAATACCGACGCTGGCAGAAGATCAGCATCGTCTGGCGGTGGTCGGCGGCTTGATCCTGTTTATTGTGTTCGGGATTAAAGCGGCGATGCTGCCGGTCGGCTTCTGGTTACCGAAAACCTATGCCGTAGCAGCTACCCCTGTGGCGGCGATTTTTACCATTATGACCAAGGTCGGGATTTATGCGATTTTAAGGGTCAATGGGACGGTCTTTGATGATGAACTGAGCCAGAAAATTCTCAGCAACTGGTTATTGCCAATTGGCCTGATTACCTCGCTGTATGGCGTCATCGGCGCAATTGGGGCAGAACGCTTACGCCGTTTTGTCGGTTTTATGATGCTGTCGTCGATTGGCACCATCCTGATTGCGATTGCCCTGTTTAGCACCCAGGCCTGGACGGCAGCGCTGTATTACTTGGTACACAGTACCTTAATTGCCGCGGCCTTCTATCTGTTCTGCGGCTGGGTCACGGCGCAGCGCGGTGAATTTAAGGATCACTTTAATATCGCCCCGCAAATGAAACAGCATAAAGTGATGTCTATTATCTATCTGCTGATTGCACTGATGATTGCCGGCCTGCCGCCTTTTAGTGGCTTCCTCGGTAAAGTGTTCTTGTTACAGGCCACCGCTGATGCGCCTTATCAGGGCATTATTATTGCGGTGGTGCTGCTAGTTGGTTTACTCAGTATTCTGGCCCTGACCCGGGTTGGCTTTATCCTGTTCTGGCGCGCATCGCGTCCGGAAGATGATCCGGACAATGACGCCTATCACAGCTACCAGGCCCTCCCAGCCAAGGCCCCGAAAGGCAATGACAAGGCCATTTACCTGTTATTGGCGGCACTGGTGGCTTATGTGGTTTTTGCCAATCCAATCCAGCGTTATGCCTTTAGCACGGCCCAGCAAATGCAGAACAACCGTCTGTATGAAATGGCGGTGTTAAAGCAGGATGAAACCGGCCAGGTGATTAGCGTCCAGCCTTATGATCCAAACTATTTGCCAGAAACCAAATACAGTGGTGAAAAACCGGACCCGAATGCCAAGCTGATTCCGTATGTAATCAGTCCAAATACACTGGAAGGTGAGCATATTTCGGACTATAAACAACGTCAGATCAATCAGCAGATTGAGCAGGACGCCGCCAGCGACGACCTGCCACAACTTAAACCTATGGAGCCATAACTATGCAAAAGACATCGTTTTGGGATATCTGGCTGCCACATCCCTTTGTTTCGGTGATTGTGGCCATTAGCTGGTTGTTACTGGCACATAGTGTTTCTGCCGGCAATCTGCTGATGGCATTGATCCTGAGTATCCTGATTCCACTGATGGTCAAACCGTTTATTGCCCGCACCCCGAATATCCACTGGGTGCCGGCCTTTAAACTGTTCTGGGTGGTGGTCTGGGATATTATCCTGTCCAATATCCGCGTCGCCAAACAGGTGCTGGGACCCACCGATGCGCTGCATCCGAAATGGTTCCGTGTACCGCTGGAGACCGAGCATGAACAGGTCAACACCTTGCTGGCGATGATCATTACCACCACGCCAGGGACGGTCACGGCCGGTATTGACCAGGACCGCGGCGATATTCTGGTGCATGCCTTAAGTACCGATGATGAAGAAGCTGAAATTGCTCTGATCAAGAGCCGTTATGAACAGCCGCTGATTGAAATCTTTAACGTCAAGACAGGAGCGGCCTCATGATGATATTGCCTTATGCGCTCGGCATCTGCCTGATTGCCATTGCCGGCTCGATGTTTATGTGCCTGATTCGCCTGATTATGGGACCGTCAATTGTCGATCGTCTGCTGGCGCTGGATACCCTGTTTTTAAATGCGACCTGTCTGATTGTGGTACTGGGCATTTACTGGACCAGCACTTCACTGTTTGAAGGTGCGTTACTGGTGGCAATGCTGGGCTTTGTTTCAACCGCTGCCCTGGCCCGTTACTTCACCTCTGGCCACGTGATTGATTAGGAGAACAGCATGCAACTGATGATGGAAATCCTGGTCTCAATTTTCCTGTTAATCGGCACCTTCTTTATGCTGGTTGGCGGGATTGGCATGATTCGTCTGCCGGACCTGTTTATGCGCCTGCATGCCCCGACCAAGTCCAGTACCTTAGGTCTGGGCAGCTTCCTGATTGCTGCCATTATTTATTCAGCTTATCTGGGTCGCTTCGGTTTTGCCGAAGTGCTGATTACCCTGTTTGCCTTTATTACCGCGCCGGTATCGGCCAACCTGATGGCACAGGCAGCCCTGCATTTACGTCTGCGCTCGATGAGTGGTGAAGTCCCAGAAACCCTGGAACGTCCGCTACCATGGCAGCGTAGCCGTCGCCGCGCCTTTACAGATCGTGAACCGCTGGGCAGAATCAAACCCTCTAAAGACGAATAAGTCTTCGCGTCATCTTCTAAAAAACCTGACCCGGATTGTTCCTGGTCAGGTTTTTTTATGTGCTGTCTCAACCCACTGCCCTTGCCTGATTGCAATCTTAAAGGGCTTGTTTCTGCTGGAAGATAAGCAAGTTAAGCAATTACGGATGACATAAAAAAAGCCACCCGAAGGTGGCTTTTTTGCATAGACCTGCTGGCCTACTTATTCTTCATCTTTTTTTGCATCGGCAGCTGGTAAATCTTTTACTGCTTCTGCAATCAGACCAAACATATAGTTACCGTAGGCATTGGTTTTGTCGTAATGGAAACGCAAACGCGGCGTAATCCGGGTCTTGATCCGACGGCTCAGCTCATGGCGCAGGAAACCGGAGGCTTTGTTAAGCACATCCAGGGTTTCCTTGTTTGCCGCTTCACTTTGCTCATCGCCAAGTTCACGACCCATTACGGTCACATACACTTCGGCATAGCCTAAATCTGGGCTGACTTTCACCGCCGAGATGGTCACCAGACCACCCAGACGTGGATCTTTCAGCTCCTGGCGGATCAGGTCGGACAACTCGCGTTGTACCGTATCTGCCATTCGCTTAAGACGCTGACTACCCGCCATTAAAGACTCCGTTTAATTAGTTGGACATCGTACACTTCAATCTTGTCTTGTACTTTGATGTCTTTATAGCCTTTGACTGCAAGACCACATTCCATACCAGCACGGACTTCTTCCACCACGTCTTTATAACGACGCAGAGATTCAAGTTCGCCCTGGAACACCACCACATCATCACGTAATACGCGAATCGGCTTGTTACGGTGTAAAGTACCTTCCAGTACCATACAGCCTGCTGCTGCACCGAACTTGCTTGAGTGGAATACTTCACGGACTTCCGCCACACCCAGAATCGTTTCACGGTGTTCTGGTGCCAGCTTGCCGCTCATCGCATCTTTCACGTCATCAATCAATTGATAGATGATCGAGTAGTAACGGATGTCGATACCGTCAGCATCGGCTTTTTGACGTGCAGTATTGTCGGCACGAACGTTAAAGCCCAGCAGTACCGCTTCTGAAGATTCAGCCAGCGTTACGTCAGATTCAGTGATCGCACCGACACCTGAACCAATCACACGGACTTTCACTTCATCCGTTGAAAGCTCGGCCAGTGCCACGTGTAATGCTTCCAGCGTACCACGTACGTCAGTTTTCAGTACCACATTCACAATCGGCACATCTTTCTTGCCCATAGACGCCATGATGTTCTCAAGACGCATTGCAGACTGACGCTCAAGACGTTTCTGACGTTCACGATCCATACGCGCATCAGCAACTTCACGCGCTTTCTTCTCGTCATTGACCACCAGTACTTCATCACCCGCCATTGGCGCTTCTGGCAGACCCAGAATTTCCACTGGAATTGATGGACCAGCAGACTTGATGCGTTTACCGTTTTCATCGGTCATGGCACGTACACGGCCATAAGATGAACCGGCAAGTACCAAGTCACCCACTTTCAGGGTACCGTTTTGAACCAGAATCGAGGTCACTGCACCACGGCCTTTATCAACACGTGCTTCAATCACCACACCTTGTGCTGCACCTTCTTCCGAGGCTTTCAATTCCATCATTTCTGCTTGAATTGAAATCAGGTCAAGTAATTCGTCAATGCCGGCACCGGTATGCGCGGAAACTTTCGCGACTGGAACATCACCGCCCCATTCTTCAGGCACGATTTCCTTGGTGGTTAATTCGTTCAGTACGCGGTCTGGATCAGCTGAATCTTTGTCCATCTTGTTGATGGCAACAATGATTGGCGTACCCGCTGCACGCGCATGGTCAATCGCTTCTGCAGTTTGTGGCATCACGCCATCATCTGCTGCAACCACCAACACCACGATATCAGTCGCTTTGGCACCACGTGAACGCATCGCGGTAAACGCGGCGTGACCCGGAGTATCTAGGAAGGTGATGATACCTTTGTCTGTTGTCACATGGTAAGCACCGATATGCTGGGTAATACCACCGGCTTCGCCTTGTGCCACTTTAGCACGGCGGATACGGTCAAGAAGCGAGGTTTTACCATGGTCAACGTGACCCATGATGGTAACAACAGGTGGACGCGTAGTTTGCTCACCACGTGCTTCTTCAGCCGCTTCCAGCAGGTTGTCTTCTGCCGCAGTTTCAGACACCAGCACCGGATTGTGGCCCATTTCTTCAACCACAAGCACCGCAGTATCCTGATCAATGGCCTGGTTTTGTGTGACCAGCTCACCCATCTTCATCAGGGTCTTGATTACTTCACGTACTTTAATTGCCATTTTCGCAGCCAAGTCAGCCACAATAATGGTTTCACCAATTTCTACATCATAAACCTGTTTTTTCACCGGTTTTTCAAAGCCATGCTTGTTGGCCTGACTGGTTTTTAAACCACGTTTATGCGAGTTGTCACGGAATGACTGTTCTTCACCACGACGGCCGCCTTTCTTCTGGCCACGGGTATCTTTGGTTCCGCCACCACGTTTGATTTCACGGTCTTCTTTGGCAAATGAATCTTCATACGCCTGACCCACCAGACCTGCGGCCAATGGTGAATCATCAATTACGCGAATGGTCGGTGCAGCATCATCAGATGAATACTTCGATGCCATTTTACGCATTTGCTCAAGGGTACGTTGCTGCGCTTCTTCAGCTGCCTTACGACGTGCAGCTTCTTCAGTCGCTTTCAACTGTGCTGCCTGTTCTTCACGGGCGCGTTTTTGCTCAGGCGTTTCAACCACTTTAACCTGGGCTTTCACCACTGGCTTGTTGGTTGATTTACGCTTCACCACCACAGCGGCTTTAGAAGTTTCCTGTTTGGCGGTTTCCTGTTTCGCAGCAGCACGCATTGCTTCTAAGGCCTGTTTGGCTTTAGATTCGCCTTTGCTGGCAGCTTCTGGCGCAGCTTTTGGCTTCGCCGGTTCACGGGCTTGCTGTTCAGCTGCTTTGGCTTCTGCTTCAGCCTGTGCTTTGGCCAAAGCTTCTGCTTTGATTTGCTCAGGGTCTGGCTTGACAAATGTATGCTTCTTGCGCACTTCTACATTAATTGTTTTCGCCTTACCTGACGTACTTGCCACTTTAGCAGTACTGGTAGTTTTACGTTTCAACGTGATTTGTCCTGCATTACCCGCATCTTGACCATGTACTTTTTTCAAGTGGGTCACGAGGGTATCTTGTTGTTCAGTGGAAATAATGTCGTCAGCTTTACGTTGCGGTAAACCTGCATCACGAACCTGCTCCAGGAGTTTCTCAACTGGACGTCCTACGCTGAGCGCTAACTCTTTAATCGTCTTGTCCGTCATACATTACCTCCTAGTTAAACCATGATTCGCGTGCTTTCATAATGAGTTGACCTGCTTTGTCAGCACCTAGACCTTCAATATCTGCGATATCGTCGGTGGCCTGGTCTGCCAAGTCATCAACGGTCACTACACCACGAGCAGCAAGCGCATAGGCGATCTCTTGTGTCATCCCTTCCATTGCCAGAAGTTCGTCACTCGGATCCTGAATATTTTCTTGCTGTTTTAACGCATCTGCCAAAGCCACTTCTTTGGCACGACTTTGCAATAATTCAACCAGCTCGGCATCAAGCTCAATTTCATCAAATGTTTCTGCTGGTACATAGGCAATCTCTTCCAGTGAAGTGAAGCCCATTTCAACCAGTGCCATCGCCAGGTCCTCTGCAATGTCCAAACGCGATACAAACATATCCAGATATTGCTGCGCTTCATTTTGCTGACGCGCGTAATATTCTTCTTCCAGCATCATGTCCAGTTTATAACCGGTCAGTTCAGATGCCAGACGTACGTTTTGACCTTGTGAACCAATGGCACGGGCCAATTGATCGCTGGTGGCAAAAATAATGTCAGCAGTACGTGCATCTTCATCAATCACGATACTCGATACATCAGCCGGCTCTAAAGCGCTGGCAATGTACTGTGCCGGATCATCTGACCACACCACCACATCAATACGTTCACCATTAAGTTCCTGCTGGACTGCCTGGATACGCGTACCACGCATACCAATACATGCACCAACCGGATCAATACGATGATCGTTGGTTTTCACTGCAATCTTAGCACGAACGCCTGGTTGACGCGCAGCCGCCTTGATTTCAATGATTTCTTCAGAAATTTCAGGAATTTCTTTTTTCATTAACGCCATCAGCATTTCAGGTTTCGCACGTGACAATAGTAATTGCGCACCACGACCTTCACGGTTGACGTTAAATAAAATGGCATTCACGCGCTGTTTTGGACGCAGAATTTCCTTTGGAATCATTTCTTCACGTGCCAGATACGCTTCGGCATTGTCACCTAAATCAATGATAAAGCCATCTTTGGTCTGCTTTTTCACTTCACCGTAAATCAGCTCGCCCACTTTGGCTTCATAAGCATCGGCAACGAGTGCACGTTCTGCTTCACGAATTTTCTGAACAATTACCTGTTTGGCAATTTGCGCCGCAATACGACCGAAATCAATTGATTCCACTTCAAGTTCGCGAATGTCACCAATTGACCACTGCGCCGGATCGACATCAGAAATCGCATCCTGACATGCTGGCATTTCATGATCTTCATCCGCCACCACTTCCCATTGACGGAAAGTACGGTAGTCACCTGTTTTACGGTCGATTTCTACACGTAAACGTGCTTCTTCCGCATTTGTGCCTTCGTAAAATTTCTTTTTCGTCGCAGCAACAAGAGCCTGCTCTAGCGCCTCAAAGATTGCTTCACGACTTACACCTTTTTCGTTACTAACCGTTTCAACGACGGTAAGAATTTCGCGTGCCATAAGTCACCTATTTTAGATTCTTATTTATTGAATTAATCTTGATAAACCAGATTGGCCTTATCGATATTGTGGCTGTCAATTTCCAGCACTTGCTGTTTTTCAACTTCAACCTGAATGGTTTCATTTTCAAGGTCAACTGCCACCAGTTTCGCCTGGAATTTACGACGGTTTTCTACCGCGCTAATCAAACGCAAGGCAATGGTCTGGCCAATATAGGCAGGAAGCTGTTCCAGCTGGAAAAACGGACGATCCCAACCTGGTGAAGACACTTCGAGTGCATATTCACCTGAGATCGGATCATGAACGTCCAAAATGGCGCCCACTTGCTGAGTCACGCGCACACAATCCTGTACGCCTACACCACGACCCTGCTCGAGTTCACCGTCTTCATTCAGGACCGGTGCGGCATTTTCATCAACCGCTTTGTCGATATAAATACGCAATAGTGAGCGTTTACCTTGTGGCAGGAATTCAATTCCCCACAAATCTACATCACAGGCTGCAACTGCGGGTGCAATCAAGTCCTGGAGTGCCTGGGTTTTATTTGATAGCTTCATTTACTCTCGTCATATGGGTGCGATTCAATGGCCTGATCTGACCACTACAGTCTCATTCAAGCTATAGTAGTAGTGAAACATGACACTTGAGTTTATGCCGTATCCGGCTCATATCGACACTACACGATAGCCAATAAAAAAGGGCGTAAATCGCCCCTATTATTACACAGAAAAACCAATGTCCACTGTGCAAAAAGGCCCACCTTGTTGTGAGCCTCTTAAGAAACTTGGTAGCGGGAGCTGGATTTGAACCAACGACCTTCGGGTTATGAGCCCGACGAGCTACCAGACTGCTCCATCCCGCATCAACGTGCAAAAATTATATACAAAATATGCGCAATTTTCAATGAAAATCGTATGTCCTGTATATGGCGTTATTTATCGCTGAAGAATGAGTAACAAGCGTCAGATTCAACCAACATGAAATATATTACTCAACCATTAAAAATGGTAGCGGGAGCTGGATTTGAACCAACGACCTTCGGGTTATGAGCCCGACGAGCTACCAGACTGCTCCATCCCGCATCAGCGTACAAATAACTCTTCTCAGCTCAAGAAACTTAAGCCGCCTTTTAAAGTTTGCATCTTTAAAAAGGATTGATTGGTAGCGGGAGCTGGATTTGAACCAACGACCTTCGGGTTATGAGCCCGACGAGCTACCAGACTGCTCCATCCCGCATCAACAGAAGTTTTGCTGCATACACCAAACTTATGTTCTGGATTATAAGTTTGGTGCGGAAGGGGGGACTTGAACCCCCACGCCCGAAAGCACTACCACCTCAAGGTAGCGTGTCTACCAATTCCACCACCACCGCAGCTGTGACGCATTCTAGTCGCATCACCGCGAAAAATAAAGGCCTAATTGCAATTATTCGCCAGTTTGAGGTGTAGTTGGTGAAGAATCAGGCAATGTTGCCGGCACGGTTGTGGTCGCCGGAATTGATTTTAAACTGTAGGCATCGGTGGTTTGCTGTTTGGCAAATACCGCCAGGGTCAGACTGGTGATAAAGAACAAAGCCGTTAAAATTCCAGTCAAACGGGTCATAAAATTACCCGAACCAGAGGCACCAAATACGGTCGCCGCACCGCCGCCACCAAAAGAAGCACCAGCATCTGCCCCTTTGCCGTGCTGAACCAGAATCAGCACAATCATCAAGACGGCTAAAATAATATGTACTACCAGCACAAAAGTTTGCATGCTGAACTCCTAATTATTGTGTATTGGCAAAGGCCTGCGCAATTTGATGGAACGATGCTGCATTTAAAGAAGCACCGCCGACCAGCGCGCCATTAATATCTGGGCAGGCTGCTAACTCTACTGCATTTTCCGGCTTAACACTACCACCGTACAGAATAGCCATTTGCGGACCATAGCTGGTCAGCTGGGTCAGACCTTCACGAATTTTGGCATGCATGGCCTGCGCATCTTCAGGCGAAGCGGTTTTACCAGTACCAATGGCCCAGATTGGCTCATAGGCAATTACAATATTCTGCCACTGCTCTGCCTCGACCACTGCCGCAATGTCACAAATCTGCTGTAACACCACCTGCTCGGCCTGGCCACTTTCACGCTGCTGCAGGCTTTCACCGACACAGTAAATTACGGTCAGACCGGCTGCCAGTGCATTTTGAATTTTTGCATTTAGAATTTGCACATTTTCAGCAAAAATTTCACGGCGTTCTGAATGACCGACCAGTACAAAGCCAATCTGGCTGTCTTTTAATAGCTCGGCACTCACCTCACCAGTATAAGCACCTAAACCAGCAATACGTGAAACATCTTGTGCCACGGTATACACCGGACGTACCGCAGTTTTCAGCTGTTCCTGAACACTGCCCAATGCGATTGCAACTGGCGCAACCCCTAAATGACACTGTGCGGCATCAATGGCCTGCTGTTCTAATAATGTTTTAAATTCTGAAACCAGCTGTTGCGCTTCTGCTTGCACTGGGTTCATTTTCCAATTGCCAATCACCCAAGGCGTAATCGCCGAACCCGACATACAATACCTATTCAAATACCTATGTTTCAATCGCGCACATTCTACACGTAAATCGATTCAGGACAGAACAATTTGTTGCGGCATTTTTAGATTTGCAGTCTAAATAGGCCCATCTGAACATCGGCTTAACAAAAATCTTTGCCGATTAATTGCGACTGGTTCATGCTTTTAGGGGATACTTAGGTGGTGACATCATTTTCAGATATGGTATTTTTATGCAACAAAAGTATAATTTTGTGATACCAATTATAAACAAACTTTTTTGATTTTTTTTAAGGACGTTGGGGAATGTCAGTACAACAAGCAATGCCTAGATTTACAGGTTTTATTCGGCGACTGGTCGAAGAAGGGCTTGTGACGGCTGAAAATATGCAGCAAGCCATTGTCGCGGCGAAAAAAGCCGAGACCGATATTGTGCCGTATTTAATTCAGCAGTTGCAGATTTCACCGCTGACCATTGCTGAAAAAATTTCCTATGAATTTGGTGAACCGATTTTTGACTTGGCGGTGTACGATTCGCGTCTGATTGTACGTGAAGGTCTAGATGAAAAACTGTTCACCAAATACCGAATTCTGCCCATTTTCCGACGTCACAATCAGCTTTATATTGCTACCAGTAACCCAACCAATATCGAAGCCATTGATGCGATCCGCTTTAACAGCAAGCTGAATATTGAAGTGGTGATTGTTGAGCATGACAAGCTGGAACGGCTGATTGAACAGAACTTTACCGAAGACAGCACCTTTGACTTTGATGAAGACTTTGATCTAGAAGTTGGCGACAATGCTCCCGAAACACAAGAAGATAACGATGAGCCACAAGGCGATGAAGCCCCAATCGTCAAATATATTAACAAGTTACTGGTCGATGCAATCCGTATGGGCGCCTCGGATTTACACTTCGAGCCTTATGAAAAAAGCTACCGGGTCCGTTACCGGATTGACGGCGTACTGCGCCAGATTGCCAATCCTCCGTTACAGCTGGCCACACGGCTCGCCTCACGTTTAAAAGTCATGTCACAAATGGACATCTCGGAAAAACGTATTCCGCAGGATGGCCGGATCAAGCTCAAGCTGTCAAAAAACAAAGCCATCGACTTCCGTGTCAACTCACTGCCCACCCTGTTCGGGGAAAAAATTGTACTGCGTATTCTCGATCCATCTAGTGCCATGCTGGGAATTGATGCACTCGGTTATGAACCGGAGCAAAAAGAGCTGTTTATGGAGGCGCTGGACAAACCACAAGGCATGTTGCTGATCACCGGCCCGACCGGTTCCGGTAAAACCGTATCTTTATATACCGGCTTAAACATTCTCAACCGCGAAGACACCAATATTTCTACCGCCGAAGATCCGGTGGAAATTAACCTGGAAGGCATCAATCAGGTCAACGTCAACCCGAAAGTGGGTCTGACCTTTGCCGCAGCACTAAAATCATTCCTGCGCCAGGATCCGGATATTGTCATGGTCGGTGAGATCCGTGATCTGGAAACTGCAGAGATTGCCATTAAAGCCGCACAAACCGGTCACATGGTCATGTCGACGCTGCACACCAACAGTGCACCCGAAACCCTGACCCGTTTACGCAACATGGGCGTCCCCTCATTTAACATCGCCACCTCGGTGAACCTGGTGATTGCCCAGCGTCTGGCACGTCGTCTCTGCCAGAAATGCAAGGCCCCGGTGGAGATTCCACGCCAGAGCCTCTTGGAACTCGGTTTTACCGAAGAAGATTTAAACCAGCCAGAGTTCCAGCTGTATCAGCCGGTTGGCTGCCCGGAATGTCGTGAAGGTTATAAAGGCCGTGTCGGGGTCTATGAAGTAATGAAAGTCACCCCGGAAATCTCACGCATTATTATGGAAGATGGTAATGCCTTGCAAATTGCAGCAGCCTCGGCAAAATCCGGGTTTAACAATTTACGCCGTTCAGGATTAATCAAGGTCATGCAGGGGGTCACTTCTTTACAGGAAGTGAATCGTGTGACCAGCGAATAGATGAAGCATTTAAAATAAGGATAAACACGCATGGCTGTCAAAAAAGCACAGATGATGCCCACCTTTATTTATGAAGGGATTGACCGCAAAGGGGCAAAACTTAAAGGGGAACTGCCAGCACGTAATATGGCGCTGGCCAAGGTCACGTTGCGCAAGCAAGGGATCACCATCAAAACCATCCGCCAGAAGAAGAAAAATATTCTTGAAGGCTTGATGAAGAAAAAAGTCTCGACCCTGGACATCACGATTTTTACCCGCCAGCTGGCGACCATGATGAAAGCCGGTGTACCGCTGGTGCAAAGCTTTGAAATTGTGGCTGAAGGTCTGGAAAACCCGGCCATGCGTGAAGTGGTATTGGGGATTAAAGGCGAAGTCGAAGGGGGCAATACCTTTGCTGGTGCACTGCGTAAATATCCGCAACATTTCGATAATCTGTTTTGCTCGCTGGTTGAATCGGGTGAACAGTCGGGTGCTCTAGAAACTATGCTGGACCGGGTAGCGATCTATAAAGAAAAGAGCGAATTACTCAAACAAAAAATCAAGAAAGCCATGAAATACCCGGCAACGGTGATTGTGGTGGCGGTGATTGTCACCATTATCCTGATGGTCAAAGTGGTACCGGTGTTTGAAGAACTCTTCACCTCTTTTGGTGCCGACTTACCAGCCTTCACCAAAATGGTGGTGAATATGTCGCAGTGGACCCAGAAATACTGGTTTGTGTTGATTATTGTGGTCGGCTTTGCGATTGCAGCTTTTCTGGAAGCCAAGAAACGCAGCAAGAAATTCCGTGACCTGCTGGACAAAGCCGCCCTGAGAGCACCAATTTTTGGTGATCTGGTGTATAAGGCGATTATCGCGCGTTATAGTCGTACCCTGGCCACCACCTTTGCTGCCGGTGTTCCCTTAATTGATGCACTGGAATCCACTGCCGGCGCCACCAACAACGTGGTTTATGAAGAAGCAGTAATGAAAATCCGTGAAGATGTCGCCACCGGTCAGCAGTTGCAGTTTGCCATGCGGGTCACGGATAAATTCCCATCCATGGCCGTGCAGATGGTTGCGATTGGTGAAGAATCCGGTGCGCTGGATGCGATGCTGGATAAAGTCGCTACTCACTACGAAAACGAAGTCGATAACGCCGTCGATGGCTTAACCTCGATGATGGAACCACTGATTATGGCCGTTCTCGGGATTCTGGTCGGCGGTCTGGTGGTCGCGATGTATCTCCCAATCTTCCAAATGGGCTCTGTGGTTTAATGCAAGAATTCATTCATTATCTGATTCAACACCCAACTGCGCTGTATTTCGTAGTTGGGATTTTTAGTTTATGTATTGGCAGTTTTCTGAATGTGGTGATTTACCGCACGCCAAAAATGATGGAACAGGAATGGCGCAATGACTGTCAAATGCTGCTGCATCCTGAACAGGCCATCATTGATGAAAGCAAAATCAGCCTCAGTCAGCCAGCCTCGACCTGTCCGAAATGCCACAGCCCGATTCGCTGGTATCAGAATATTCCAGTAATCAGCTGGCTGCTTCTACGTGGCAAATGTGGCCAATGCCAAAACCCGATCAGTATTCGTTATCCTTTTATTGAACTGCTGACCGCAGTGTGTGCCTTAACCGTAGTCGCGGTTTTTGGCCCGACCCTGCAAATGCTGTTTGGCCTGGTGTTGACCTATGTGTTAATTGCCCTGACCTTTATTGATTTTGACACCCAGCTGCTGCCTGACCGCTATACCCTCCCCCTGGCTGCACTCGGCTTGGGGGTGAACAGCTATGCCCTGTACACCTCCGCTAGCTCTGCCATTTGGGGATATATCATTGGCTTTTTATGTCTGTGGGTGGTGTATTACCTGTTTAAGCTGGTGACTGGCAAAGAAGGTATGGGCTATGGCGATTTTAAATTGCTGGCCGCCTTAGGTGCCTGGATGGGCCCGCTGATGCTGCCGCTGATTGTGTTGCTATCTTCTCTGGTTGGTGCAATCATTGGCATTATTTTGCTGAAAATCCGCAAAGAGAACCAGCCTTTTGCCTTTGGCCCTTATATTGCCATTGCCGGCTGGATCGCCTTTTTGTGGGGTGATGCAATCATGAAGCTTTATTTAGGTCAATAAGGACAACAGGATGACATTTGTTTTGGGTTTAACTGGCGGCATTGGCAGCGGTAAATCGGCAGCAAGTCACTGGTTTGAAACCCAAGGCATTGTGGTGGTCGATGCAGATGTGGTGGCACGTGAAGTGGTTGAGCCAGGCCAGCCGGCCCTGACCCAGATTCATCAGGCCTTTGGCGACTGGGTCCTGCTCAATGGCGAGCTCAACCGCCGTGCCTTACGCGAGCATATTTTTAAAGAACCGGCAGCACGCAAAACCCTGGAAGCGATTACCCATCCGGCCATTCGCCAGTCGATCATCCAGCAGTTACAGGCAGCCCGCAGTGCCTATGTGGTGCTGGTGTCTCCACTGTTATTTGAAAGCAACCAGCATGAACTGACCCAGCGCAACCTGTTAATTGATGCCTCTGAAGAACTGCAGATTCAACGCGCCTCACAACGCGATGGACAAAGTATCGAACAAATTCGCAAGATTATTCAGGTACAGATGTCACGCGCAGACAAACGCCAGCGGGCAGATGATATCGTGCTGAATGATGGTCATCTGGAGCATCTCTATGCCCAGCTTCAACCCTTACATCAACACTATCTGACTTTGGCGCAACAGCAGCAGTCGGTTTAAGACGGCTTGTTTTGTCGTTCGATTTGCTGGCTTAAGCTGTCTTTCCGGCCCCACCAGCGCCAAGGCTGTAATGCCCCAATGCCCATACCAAGCAGACCACAAACAATCGCCAGACTCAAAGGCTCATTCAGTAGCGGCACCGCCAGAATAGCAGCAATAAACGGTGCCAAGGTCACAATACTGCCAGCCTTAAAAGCACCTAAACGCTTAATCGCTTCGACATAGCTGAGCGTGGCAATAATCACCACAAAAATTCCATGAAACAGGGTCTGACCAATTAAATGCAGTGGTTCAGGACCACTCAGGTTTTTCGGAAAAAATAGCCAATAAATAGGTACATACACCAAAGCTGACCAGATGGCTACACTGGCCATAGAATGCCAGGCCGACAGCTTCCATTGCCGCAACAGCACCGTAAAGACGCCCCACCATAAGGCACTCAGGAAAAACAGCAGATCGCCAAAACCGAAAGCGACACCGGTTTCCTGATACATCAGCAGACTCATGGCAGCAATCGCCAGCAGCATGATCAATACGCTAATCCAGGTATGCCGGTCAAAGGGCTGTCGAAACAGCAACCAGGCTGCCAGCGCGGTACACAAGGGAATACAGCCATTTAAGAAAATCGCCGCATGCGCCGCTGGCACAAAATGAAATGCACTATAAGCCGTCAGGCAGTAACCGACCCCGCCAATCATCGCCAGGATAAAGGACTGTCTAGTCCATAAAAATGCCGTATCTTTGCGATACAGCAAAACCGGCATCAGCAAGCAAAAGGCCAGCATAAAACGCAAGGCCACCAGATCCCAAGCACTAATGCCCCACAGGGCACTTAAACGGGTACTCAGGGTAAAGCCACCCCAAATACACATGGTGATGGCCAGTAACAGATAGCCTTGCTGACGCGCGTTGATCATTAAGATGGAAAGAGCGCTTAAGCCGGTTGACGCTGACGGCAGGCTTCATACAGCGCCATGCCGGTGGCCACACTAACATTCAGACTTTGCAGATTGCCCATCATCGGGATATACACGGTTTGATCACACTGCGACTGGGTGATTGGGCGCAAACCGGTATCTTCGGCTCCCATCACCACACACACCGCCGTACCGGTGAAGTCAAACTTCTGGATCGGCAAGGCTTTTTCATCCAGCATGGTGCCGACCACGCGCACATTAAACTGCTCTTTGATTTGCCCCAAAGTACGGGCCAGATTGGTAACCTGAATAAATTTAACTTTCTCGGCGCCACCAGCAGCCACTTTACGCGCCGTTGGGGTCAGGCTGGCTGAACGGTCACGCGGTACAATCACCGCTTCTACACCCATGGCTGCTGCCGTACGGATACAGGCACCCAGATTATGCGGATCGGTGACCTGATCCAGAGCCAGTAACAGTGGCTGATTGGACTGCTGCAACAGCTGTTCCAAATCTTTTTCATTTAAGGTTGGATGCGGACGCACCGCAGCCACCACGCCCTGATGAAATGGCAAACCGGCCAGTTTTTCCAGGCTGTCACGACTGGCTTTTTGTACGCTAATACCAAACGGCTCTGCCAGTTCCAGAATACGCTGTAAACGCTGGTCATCACGACCTTTGAGGGTAAACAGGGTTAATACACGCTCCGGTTCAAGTTCTAACAATGACTCTACCGAATGAACGCCATAATAATATTCTGGTTTTGCCATGAATGACCTCAACGCTGTGCTGTAAATCCAAAAGAAAAATCCTGCAAAGGAAACTTTACAGGATTTCTGTGTCGGCCTAGTTTAACCGATTTGGGCTAAAAATGCTTAGCCTTCTAAATGACAAACGTAGTCCAGTACATCATCAGTTTCAATCTTAAAACGGCTGTTGCCCGGTACATAGAAGGACTGACCGGCGCGGAAAAGCTCACTTTCTTCGCTATCAGCGATTTGTACACGACATTCACCTGAAATAATTTCCATCCGTTCAGGAACATGCGTTTCGAAAGTTAAGGCTTGTTCAGTCGGTAAAATCACACCCAGCGTCTTTTTGGTGCCATCTTCAAATTGCACCGTATGACTAATGCAGAGCCCGCCAAAATAAACATTGGATTTTTTTACCACTGATACATGATCAAACTGAGCTGACATGCGTATTCTCCAGCTAACGCGTTTTTATATTTTATGATTGAGGTAGTGTAATGCTGCCTACTGAACTAATCAATCAATCTTCATCTAAGGTAAATCACTCTATTTCCTGTCGTTTCAGGCAAGTCATTTTGCCCGGCACGCGAATAAATTCACCTCATTTTTGCGAGAGTCTAAATCAACTTTCAGGCAAGTACAAATACCTTTTAATCGCAGATGAACTAAAGTTCAACGCCCCCATTGCACTCTCCGACCATCTGTATTTTCAGCCTGACAAATCCTGCGCCGAACTGGTTTAATTCGGGGTATGCATCTGACTGATTTTCATCTGAATCTCTAAATATAGTGAGCGCTTTTCTGCTCGTTTTCAGCTTATCTGATAATCACAAAAAATTTTGATGATTGGCAGATAAAGTTATGCAACATTCTGCCGGCGCTGTATTGCAAGCACATGAAACTGGACACAGTTTTCTGTTTCAGATGAAGATAACAGCTGATCTTTCGATTGCAACAGTAGCGACTTGATCTACATGGTGGATGTAGAACCTCTGCTCACAGCATGCCGCTGAATATTCTGTACCGAGAAGTTTTATTTTTCTGCAAAAATTAAGCTAGAATGATTGTGTTTTTTCAGTTGCTTAAAATAAAGGGCAATGCTTTGCACTGCCCAACCTGACATTCTTCAACTCAAACTTTTCGCAGCCTGGATGCGTTTATGCTGACACATTTAACCCTGATCAATTTTGCCTTAGCCGACCGTTTAGCCATTGATATTGAATCTGGTTTTAACGTCCTGACCGGGGAAACAGGTGCCGGAAAATCATTATTACTGGATGCGCTTTCGGCCTGTCTAGGCGAACGCACCGACACCAATTATGTTCGTTATGGCGCAGACAAGGCCGATGTCACTGCCACCTTCAGCTATCATGACGGTAGTCCAGAAGCCGAGTGGCTAAAACAGCAGGAACTGGATGATGAATCGGGCGAAATTCATTTACGCCGGGTAATTTTCGCCACCGGACGCAGCAAGGCCTGGATTAACGGCCGTCCGAGCAGTCTGTCTGAGCTCAAAGAAATTGGCCGTTTGCTGGTGCAGCTGTATAGCCAGCACAGCCAGCAGCAGCTGTTAGAACCGCCTTATCCAAAACACTGGCTGGATCGTTATAGCAATTTTTATGCGCCAGCCCAGGCCGTACGCGATGCCTATAGCCAGTGGCAAAAAGATATTCGCCAGCATCAGGCGGCTTTGGATGCCCAGGCGACGCGTAAACAGCGCATCGACACACTGGAATTGCAGCTGGAAGAATTAGAAGAAGTGGTCCAGGTCGATTATGCCGATATTGAACAGGAATTTGATCGCTTAAGCCATCATGAAGCGATTATGCAGGACTGTGCCTATAGCCTGAACGGGCTGGATGAAGCAGAGCCAAACCTGAGCCAGGAACTGTCCTCGATTTTACGCCGTCTGGAAAGCCATGCCGGCCGTAGTGAACAGCTGTCAGAAATTTATACTTCCCTGCTGAATGCGCAAAGTGAAATTGAAGATGCCACCGCCAGTTTGCGTCATTTTATTGACCGGCAGAGTTTCGATCCGGAGCGGATGGAAGAACTGAATTCCAAACTGGAAATTTTCCATCGTCTGGCCCGTAAATATCGTACCCAGCCAGAATCCCTAAAAGCTGAATATGACAGCTGGCAGGCCGAGCTGGAACAGCTGCATCAGCTGGAAGATCCGGAAACCTTGGCCGAACAGGTCGAAGTGTCCTATCAGGACTTTTTGGCCAAGGCCGAACATTTAGACCAGATTCGACGTGAAGCGGCCGGACCGCTGGCCAAACAGCTGACCGAACAGGTGAAACAACTGGCCTTACCGGAAGCACATTTTGAATTTAAATTTGAGCCTTTAGAGCAGCCATCGAGTGAAGGCTTAAGCTTTATCCAGCTGCTGTTTACAGCCAATAAAGGCATTCCAGCACAACCACTGGCGCGTGTCGCTTCGGGCGGTGAACTGTCGCGTATTGCGCTGGTGATGCAGGTCATGAATGCTGAAAAAACCGAAGCAGAAGTGCTGGTGTTTGACGAAATTGATGTCGGGATTAGTGGTGGTACTGCAGAAATTGTGGGGCGTTTACTGGCCGGTCTGGGGCAGCACGTACAAATTCTGTGTATTACCCATCAGGCGCAGGTTGCGGCTCAGTCTGACCAGCACCTGCTGGTGAAGAAACAGCAGACTGATCCGGCCAGTAGTACTATTTTAATGCTGCAAGAAGAAGAGCGGATTCTGGAACTGGCACGGATGACTGGTGGCGTCGAAATTAACGAAACCACCTTGCAGCATGCCAAGCAGTTACGTCAGCTCAAGTTTCAATCTGGCGCATAAAATCACTGAAAAACCACAAAAAATGTTTGGTGAAATAGCAATCCTCTTGTAACGTGATGATTAAGACCTATATCTATATCAGAACATACATTTTAGGAGAAAGGCTTAGGTGACCAAACAATATCTGACACATCGCTGTCTTATTGCGCCACCCGAGATAAATGATGACTTTTTTGCGAATACTGTCATTTATTTGGCGCGTCATGATGAAGACGGGGCGCAAGGCATTATTCTCAATCGTCCGGCAGGGATTCAAATTAAAGAATTACTGAATGATCTGGATATTGAAGCCGATCATGTCCATCCACATGAAGTGCTGCAAGGCGGGCCGCTGCGTCCGGAAGCTGGATTTGTGCTGCATACTGGCCAGCCAACCTGGCATTCATCCATTGCGGTTGGTGAAAATGTCTGTATTACCACCTCCAAAGATATTCTGGATGCCATTGCCCATAACGAAGGCGTAGGCCGTTACCAGATTGCCCTCGGCTATGCCAGCTGGAGCAAAAACCAGCTGGAAGAAGAAATTTCACGTGGTGACTGGCTGATCTGTGATTCAGATATGGACCTGATTTTTAATCTACCCTATAGCGACCGTTGGGATGCTGCCTACCGGAAAATTGGAATTGACCGCACCTGGCTTGCATCAGAGATTGGCCATGCCTGAGTCTACTGCACACCTGATTATGGCCTTCGATTTTGGCACCCAGAAAATGGGCATGGCGGTGGGTCAATCCCTGATAGAAAGCGCCACGCCGCTGGCCCTGTTTCCCATGAAAGATGGTATTCCAAACTGGGATGAACTGCTGAAACTGGTGAAACAGTATCAGCCAAATTTATTTCTGGTTGGCTTGCCACTGAACATGGATGATAGCGAGTCAGAGCTGTCGACCCGGGCGCGCAAGTTTGCCCGACGTTTACGTCATCAGACCAATATTGAAACCCTGATGGTAGATGAACGTTTGACCACGCGTGAAGCCCGTGATGAACTGGATCATTATCAGGCCCAGGGACGTGGTAAAAAAATTGCCGCCGACAGTATTGCGGCCGCCCTGTTCATTGAAAGCTGGTATCGTTATCCGCAAGGCGTCCAGCCTTAAAATCTCGCTGTTGACGTCCAAATCCCCTTTCTCTTGGTTTTCAGCTCAATCCGGTCTGTTATGATAGTCAGTACCGGATTTTTTCATTGATCTTTTTTCACGTTGTAGAGTAATCACTGATGGCAATATCGAGTTTTGGCAAAATTTTGATGGTTCTGAATTTATTTTCAGTGTCACGTCCGGTGATTAATGTCGATATGATCAGTGAAGAACTGGGCCTGTCCAAACCGACCAGCTACCGCTATTTAAAAGAACTGGTTTCGGCCGAATTATTGCAGCGTTTAAGTGGGACTTCGGGCGATTACACCCTCGGCTCGAAAATTGCAGTGCTGGATTATATTTCCCGCACCACCGATCCACTGGTGCAAATCAGCATTCCGTTTATGCAGGATATTGTGCAGCGTACCGAATTTTGCTGCGTACTGACCTATCTGAATCAGGATGCCTGTATCGACCTGCATGATGAAGTATTCCAGCATATGAATCTGCTGTCCTATGGCCGCGGCTGCCCACGTCCGGTGTATATGGGTTCGTCACCGAAAATCATGCTGGCGCATTTACCAAAACAGAAAATGCTGAATTATTATCAGCGTTTTGCCGTGCAGTTCCGTCAGTCCGGTTTTGCCCAGGATGAAGCCGAGTTCATCAGCAAAATGAAAAAGATCAAAAAACAGGGCTATTACTATTCTAGTGGTGAACTGGAACCGCAACTGGCCGGCTTGTCGGTGCCGATCAGACTCTCCAATAAAACAGCACCATTCACCCTGACCTTACTGGCCTCCAAAAACCGCTTTGAATTTGTCAATGTCGAAAAGCTGATTGCCATTTTGCAGGAAAATGCCGCGCTGATTGAACAGAAAGTTGAAAGTCTGAATCCACATACCTAGATTGATCTTTATCAAAATACAGCTGTTAAGATCAGCGTGGTGAGATAAATCTCTGCCCTGCCCGGCCTTTGGATCACAACCACCATTAGAGTGGATAAAAATAGCGAAAGGTTAAATTGATTCGCGGCGTCACCACACGGCTGGATTTGGGCAGGCTGTGCTTCCAGTAGCGCTGGGTCTGCCCACGCATCACAATTAATTGACCACTCTGTAGCAGCAGCTCGACTTTTGCTGCGCTGTGTTTGTGCTTAAAGCTAAATTTACGGGTTGCACCCAGACTTAAAGAAGCAATCACCGTTTCTGCACCCGGAGATGCGACCAGACTCGGTTCATCATCACTGTGCCAGCCCAGTCCCTGACTGCCATCTGCATATAAATTGGCTAAACAGGAATTAAATGGATGTCCCACGATCTGTTCAATCTGCTGTTTTAACTGCCACAAAGCCGGATGCCAACGCTGCGCCTGCTTCAAACTGCCCGAATAACGATACTGATAATACTCATCACCATACCAGGCAATTTTCCGCGCGGTGACATAATGTTTGCCAAATAAGGTGACTTCATCGGCTTGCCAGGCCAGCTGCTGTAAACATTGCTGCAAGTAAGCGTGACTGTCCTCAGCGGACAGAATCAGCCCATAATCCTGCACGATCCCCTCATAGGGCAACAGATTCTGCCGCGGCTCGGGCGGAAACAGTTCCAGATTCATTGTGGCGTTTTCCTGCGAAGCGGAACTTCAGTTTAAACCCAAAACGGCTTCACAAATCAAAACATTCTCTGTGCTTGTGAGCCACGCCAAATCGACATAGACTGAAAAACAGGTTTTAGAATAAAAAATAATTGCTTATGAACTTATGGCAGCTCTTTCAGAAGCTCAAGCCCTTTGTGCGGCCGTATCGGCTGCTGGTGATTGCCACGCTGATTCTGACTTTAATTGGTTCTCTGACCGCACAGGTCAATGCCCTGACCCTGCAATATGCCGTCGATAGCATTAACCGGCTGGTAGAAGCCGGTCAGGGGCTGGCTGAAGGCTGGCAGATTCTGATAACCATTAGCGCCATTTTACTGGGCAAGGAAATCATTAATGCCTTTGTCCAATTCGGGCAGAAATTTTATGGTGAAAAACTGCGGATTTTTGTGTCGCAGGATTTGGCTCAAGGCATTATTGAGAAGTTCCTGACTTACCGGCTGGCGTTTTTTAATCAGGATAACAATCAGGCCGGCAAGCTGCAAACCCGGATTGACCGCGGCATTGGCTCCCTCACCCGGCTGGTACAAATCTTTTTTATTGATATTTTACCGTTATTTACCAGCGCGATTATTGCCTTAGGGCTGATGTACTGGGCCAATTTCTATGTCGGACTGGTGGCCTCGGCCATTGTGCCCATTTACTTCTGGCTGACCTATAAACAGGCCCAGAAACTTGGCAGCTGGCGCCGCAATTTACGTGATGGCCGCGAACGGAAAAGCCAGGGTATTCTGAGTATTATCAACTCGATTACCGTGATCAAATCCTTTAACCGGGAAAATATCGAATCGGACAAACAGCTAAAACTGCAAAAGGAACTGACCGATAACCAGATGCATACCCGGCAGACCAGCTTCCTGTTTGACGGCCTGAAAACCTTTATTGAACAAATCGGAATTGTGCTGATTATTATCCTGACTGCCTATTTTGTGCTGGATGGCCAGATGAGTATCGGCATGATCATGTATCACGTGTTGCTGTTTAATAACGTGTCGGCACCAATCCGTTCACTGCACCGGATTTATGATGAAGTGAATGATGCCATGATCTACTCGGAAAGCTTTTTCCAGATTCTGGAAGCCGATGATGAAATTGAAGCCAGTGGTGCACAAAAACCGGCTATTCGCGGGCAATTTAATTTAAGCGGAGTCGAGTTTTATTATCCGAACGGGCATCATGCCTTAAAAAATATTGAGATGTGCATTCAGCCCAACAAGATTACCGCGCTGGTCGGCCTGTCCGGTGCCGGGAAATCGACCCTGATCAGCCTGCTGGATAAATTCTATGAACCGCAGCAGGGCAGCATTCAGTTAGATGGAGTGGATTTAAAAGACATCGACACCCAATACCTGCGTGATCATATCGGGCTGGTGCTGCAAAAAAACCATATTTTTCAGGGCAGTATTTTTGACAATATCCGCTATGGCAAAACCGATGCCACGCAGGAAGAAGTGATACAGGCGGCCCAGAAAGCCTCGATTCATGAGCAGATTTTGCAGCTCCCGCAAGGCTATGACAGTGATGCCCTGATGCTCTCGGGCGGTCAGCAGCAGCGGATTGCACTGGCGCGGATGTTCCTGAAAAATCCACCGATTATTTTTCTGGATGAACCAACCGCCAGTCTGGATGCCATTGCCACCGAGCAGATCAAGCAGAGTCTGGATGAAATTAAACAGGGCCGTACCGTGGTGATTATCTCACACAGTCTGTCGCAGATTATTGATGCCGATTACACCTATGTCATGAAAGAAGGTGCGATTGCCGAACACGGCGAACATGACACGCTCTACCATCAGGATGGTGTCTATAAAGAAATTTTTGATGCGATGGCCAAAAGCCTGAATATTGAAAAGATTGCCAGAACCTTTGAAGATGACGCAGAAGAAGAAACCCATAGTTAAACCGCAATCCGGTTAAAGATGAAGGAATGATTCTGTATTTTTTAATCCATAAAAAAAGCTCCTGTACAGGAGCTTTTTTGCCTTAAGGCTGTTTTAAATACGGCCAGGCGGCTTTTAAATAAATAAACATCGACCACAAGGTCAGCACCACCGCAGTATAGAGCAAGGCATAACCAAGCAATTCCAGTGGCTCCCAGTTCAGCAAGAATACGGAAATCGCAATCATCTGAAACGCAGTTTTATATTTCCCGACGGTAGAGACCGCCACGCTGGTACGCGCGCCGAGTTCTGCCATCCATTCACGCAAGGCCGATACGGTAATTTCACGTGAAATAATCACAATTGCAGCAAAGGCCATGGAAATGGTCGGCTGCCATTGCACCAAGACAATCAGGGCGGCTGCCACCATCAGTTTATCCGCCACCGGATCCAGGAAACGGCCAAAGGCTGAGGTCTGGTTTAAGGTTCGTGCCAGATAGCCATCAAACCAGTCAGTGACGGCAGCAATCACAAAAATAGCGGTCAGAATCAGATGCCGGGTCATCCCTGCATCATGATCATGGATTCCCATGGCAGGCGGCCAGTAGGCCACCAATAAAAATACGGGAATTAAGGCTATACGCGCTAAAGTTAAAATATTTGGAATGTTCAGGATTCGACCTGTTGTCATAGACACCGCCAATGCTTCCCCGTTATGCACGAGCTAAATGCACATATTTTTTGAGGGTTTATCCATCGTTAATAGGCTTCACTTTATACGAAATGGCAGAAAGTGTCACTAGGCAAAGACCGTTACGGTTTGCCGCGAAATGGCAATCAGCCGGTTTTCAGCATCCCAAAGATGCGCCGTTTCAGTAGAATAGCCATCTGCCGCATGCTCAGTAATCACTTTATATTTAAACCAATCATGCACTTGGTGGCGGATCGGATGCACATAAGTAATATGCCAGGTCAGCGAACTGGCCGGTGACAAGGTTTTAAATAAAGGCAGTACACCCGGTGGCCAAATGTCCATCAGTGTGACCAGATCGGCCACAGTAAAGTCGCGGTTGGCATGTTTTTCTGGCGTATAGCGGCACCAGCCACCAAAATCGGACTGCTGGCTGCCGGTACACGGATAATCGCCTTCGGCCCAGCACACCTCAAACTGCTGATAACATTCCGGCATCAGCTGATGCACCGGTAAATAGTTAAGCTGCGCTGGTGCAGGATAATCCGGCGCCACCGGTTCCTGCTGTACCTGAATAGTGGACTCACGCGCCGCGCCAAAGCTGGCCAGCAAGATGCTTTGTACCGCATCATCCTGCCATAAGCGCACTTCCAGCGTGGTCACCGACTTGCCCTGTCGCAAAATTTCTGCACTGATTCTGGCCCGGTCTTCCCGCACCGGCCCGACAAAGGTCACCGATGCACTGAGCAGACGTTTATCCGGGTCGGCAATCACCGAAAGGGCTTTCTGCATCATCAGTCCGGCCACCAGTCCGCCATAGATGGTTCGGCCCTGTAACCAGCCTGTTGGAATCTGAATCCATTCACCCTGCTCGATTGCGGCAAATACAGAACGCAGCGACATATATTTTCCTTTTTATTGAGTGCGCTTCATCTTGCAGCTTTTCAGTGTGGATGTGAATGGTCAATCGTATACTGGCCAGTGACTATTTTTGCCAATAGGTCAAATATGCCGGACTTATTCGTGCAGAATTTTATAGATGGTCCGCGCCATGACCTGCCCCAGTCCCGGTACCAGCATCAGGTCTTTTTCCGAGGCTTTTAGCACGCCCTGAATCCCGCCAAAATGGGTCAGCAAATCACGGCGGCGTTTTGGTCCCAGGCCGGGAATCACTTCCAGCACCGAACTGCCACGTTTTTTATCACGTTTGGCCCGATGCCGGGTAATGGCAAAACGGTGCGCTTCATCCCGTACCTGCTGAATCAGATGCAGAGCTTTATGGTCTTCCGGCAGCTGGATTTTGCTGCCATCGGTAAAATGCAAGGTTTCCAGTCCAGGTTTACGCCCCTCGCCTTTGGACACGCCGACCATAAAGGCTTCCAGTCCCAGTTCCTGCATCACTTCCATCGCCATATGCAGCTGGCCTTTACCGCCATCAATCAGCAGCAAATCCGGCAGCATGGCTTTTTTATAGCGTCGGGTCAGGGCCTGACGCATTGCGGCATAGTCATCGCCTTCGGTAATGTCATTGATGGAAAACTGGCGATAATCGCGTTTGCGCGCACCGCCCGAATCAAACACCACACAAGACGCTACGGTCGCTTCGCCCATGGTGTGGGAAATATCAAAACATTCAATCCGGTCAATAGGACGCCCCACCACCTGCTCCAGCTGATGAAAACGCTCATTCAGCTCGAAGTGATTGGCCAGCTTGCCTTTAATCGCGTGTTGCACGTTCATTTGTGCCAGTTCTTGCCATTCGGCCCGGGTTTCGCGGACTTTGTGCTTGATCTGGACTTTCTGCTGAAACTGCTGCTGTAGCGCCTGCTCCAGCTCTTTGGCATCTGGCAGTTCTACATTGACAATCAGCTCGGCCGGTACTTCATCGGCGACCTGAAAATAGAAGTTGGCGATAAAATCGGACAGCATCTGGCCCTGATCATCTCCGAGCATATCCGGAAAATAGCTTTTCCCGCCCAGCATCTTGCCATTGCGCACATGCATAATCTGCACACAGGTCACCCCGGCCTGATAGGCAATTGCCAGAATATCGGCTTCGCCTTTGACCTTATAAATTGCCTGCTGTGCCTGTACATCGCGCAGCAAGGCCATTCGGTCCCGATAAAACACCGCTTTTTCAAATTCCAGTGCTTCAGCCGCGGCTTCCATTTTGGCAATCAGTTCCTGATTCAGTTCACGGGTATCGCCCTGTAAAAAACGGATCGAGTTCTGCACATCTTCCTGGTAGGCTTCCGGTGAAATCAGCCCGACACAAGGCGCCGAACAGCGTTTGATCTGATATTGCAGGCAGGGACGTTTGCGCTGGGAAAAATAGCTGTTTTCGCACTGGCGCACATTAAATAGCTTTTGCAGCACAATTAAGGTATCACGGGCGTTGTAGGCACTTGGATAAGGCCCGAAAAATTTACCCACCTGATGCTTGCCTTTGCCACGGCCACTGGCAATCCGCGGATAAGGCTTGTCACTGGAGACAAAAATATAGACATAAGATTTGTCATCGCGCAGCATGATGTTATACGGCGGCCGATGCAGCTTGATCAGGTTCTGTTCCAGCAGCAAGGCTTCGGTTTCAGAGCGTACCACCAGCGTTTCAATATCATAAATCCGCGCCACCAGCGCCTGGGTTTTCGGATGTTCGATGGTTTTTACGAAATAGCTGGACACGCGATTTTTAAGATTCTTGGCCTTGCCCACATATAACAGTTCCCCATCTTTACCCAGCATGCGGTAAATACCGGGCAAGGTGGTCATATTGGCCAGAATTTTGACAATATGTTCGCGTGCGTTTTCGTTCACATTCAGCCTATTTATCGATCTCGTCTGCTCTAGCATGATGTGATGGTGATTCTGCTATTTTCAAGCATTGCCGCGCAAGCATGCCGGCAGAAATGACATGATTGCTACAAAGTCTTAGTGCCACAGACAAATTTTGCTATGCTGAACAGCTTGTCCCGCTCAGGATTCAGTTTATGCACACCGTCCACTCTGCCATGCATATTATTCAGCCGACCACCTCAACACATGCGACATCGGAAAAAGACCGCCTGATTGGCAAACCGCGCTTTCATTTTGAACCGCGTGAAGTGATGCAGCTGCTCAGAACCCGGATTATTGGACAGGACACAGCCTTAACTGAAATTGAAAAAATGCTGCATGTGGTCAAGGCAGATTTTTCCAGCCCGGAACGTCCGCTGTCGGTGACGCTAATGCTGGGGCCAACTGGCGTCGGTAAAACTGAAACTGTCCGGCTGATCAGTGAAGCGATTTATGGCCGCCCGGATGCTTTTTGCCGGATTGATATGAACACGCTGGCACAGGAACATTATGCAGCAGCACTCACTGGTGCACCGCCGGGCTATGTTGGCTCCAAAGAAGGCCATAGCCTGTTTGATGAAACCGCGATTGCAGGCAGTCACACCCGCCCCGGCATTGTGCTGTTTGATGAACTGGAAAAGGCCTCGACTGAAGTACTGCGCGGGCTAATGAATGTGCTGGACACCGGCAAACTGACCCTGACTTCTGGCACCAAAACCATCGACTTTCGCAATTGCATGATTTTCATGACCAGTAATGTCGGCGCTCAGGCCGCACAGCAATATCTGGACAAACTGAATCTGCTCCCGAAAAAAATGCAGGACCTCTGTCTAAAACGTCTGGCGGCCAGACAAATTATTGAAAAGGTGATGCAGCGCCGTTTTGATCCGGAATTTCTCAACCGGATTGACCGGACCCTGCATTATGCGCCGGTCCAGGAAAATGCCCTGCCGCAACTGGTCGAGATTGAACTGGAAAAACTGAACAAACGCCTGCAGCATCAGAAGCGTCAGGTACAGCTGACCGGTGCCGCCAAAGCCTACTTTTATCAGGGACATGATATTCGCTATGGCGCCCGGCATTTGGGCCGCCGCATGCGCACCGAACTGGAACCGATTCTGGCGCTGTATTTCCTCAGTCATCCAGAGCAGCTTAGTCTGTGTCTGGACTGTCAGGATCAGCAGCTGCTGATTCAGCCGGACCCAGCGACCAGCACTGAATCAGGACGATAAAGGCTGTTTAATCGCGGCGCAGAATTGCTCCGGATGCCGCGGCGACACCAGCACAAACTTGTTCACGCCATCTTGCTGATAGTCAATCTTTAAGCGTTTTAAGGACATGGCCGGAGATGCCACCGAGTTATTGGTCGGTGATACTTTTTGAATCTGCGCCAATGGGATGCGCCAGCTTAAAAACAGGCAGCGGATGGTCAGGCAGTCTTCGCTCACACGATAGCGGGTATTCCACACCGGCCACCAGATCACCACAATCGTCAGCAGATACACCGCGGTATGCACCGGATACGCTTGCATGGTGCCTTTGGCCTGCATGGTCAGTAACAATTGCACCAGCAGCCCGGTCATACAGATCAGAAAGGCCAGCACCCACCAGTCAATTTTGGAACGAAATTTCTGCATTATTTTCCCCTTTACTGTCTGTATCTTACACAAAATTTATGGGGGCTGCTGTATTGGGCCGTGCAGAAAAAAAACGCCCATGTGGGCGTTTTGGTTGGAGTGCAAAAGATCAGAATGTCATCTTAAAACAGATAAGGTCGGATAAAAATCAGGAAGAATAGCCCCAGCATCAGCACCCATTTTAAAATGTAATACAGGGTCCGGTTTCTGGCTTTCAGGGCCTTGGCCTGAATCCGGATCTGATAAACATAGGCAAAGACTTTATTCAGGCCGCCGGTACGATCGCCAACTTCATTGGGCGAGCTGGCTGCCGTCATCACCTTTTTACCAAACCAGTGATTAAACTTTTGCATCCAACGGGTAGTTAACGGCCGCTCGACATCGGCAAAGAAAATAATCCGGTTTTGCGTAGTACCATTTTCAGCATAGTGAATATAGGTTTCATCAAATACCACACTTTCACCATCACGCCATGAATAGCGCTGGCCATCGACATCAATAAAACAGCGCTCATCATTCGGGGTCATTAAGCCCAAATGATAACGCAGCGAACCGGCATAAGGATCGCGATGCCGGACCAGGCGGCTGTCCGGTGCCAGTTCGGTAAACATTGCCGCTTTGATACTTGGCAAGGTTTTTAATAAAGCCGTGGTTTTCGGGCACAGCTCGGCCGCAGAAGGATGCGCGGTGTCATACCATTTCAGGTAAAAGCGTTTCCAGCCAGTTTTAAAGAAAGAATTAAACCCCAGATCATCATATTTGCTGGAGGCCTTGATGCCGCCTTGTTCATACAGCGCTTTGGCCTCATCGCGAATGATCTCCCAATGTTCATCTAGCACTTTTAAATCCTGAAAATGCTGGGTGTCGATATAGGGCTGATTCGGTACGCGCGAAAAACGGTACATCAGAAAATTAATCGGGGCGAACAGGGTCGAATGGTCAAAGAACTGACGATAAAACGAATGCCGAACTTTGCCGCGTTGCTGGATATAAAACGCTGAAATGACAAAGATGGCCAGAATAATCCACTTAAGCATAGCAACATCCGGGAAATTGCCGCCCTGTACAGGGACAACAGACAAGCCAAAATATCTGCGAGTATAACAAATTTAGCCAGGCCAATCAGCCAGGCGTTTAAGACACAGCGTTGCAAAACTGGCGCTGTTCAGGTGCTTGCAATGCCCTGTCCATTCACACAAATTGACTTTTTTGACCAAAACACCACAACTCCGGCATGGGCAGTAGCAGCTTTTTCCGTTATAAACAGAAGGCAACCGCGCCAAAAAAGTAAAACTGAAACAAGTACTTCATCTGCTTTTAAGCGAAATAAGCAGGAGAAGAAAGGGAACAAGACCTTGATTGGGCATAGAAAAATTGATGACCCTTGCGTCACGGCTTGATACAACTTGTTATGTTCTTTTTCGATATAGTTATCGTAAGATTAGCGAGGCATAGAAGTGTGCGGGAAATGCACACTCGCTTCACAACATCAACTTAGAAATCCTCCAAAATAAAGGAGATCAGGCATGATCCACGCTGGCAATGCCATTACCGTCCAAATGCTTTCGGACGGAATTGCAGAATTCCGCTTTGACTTACAAGGTGAGTCGGTCAACAAATTTAACCGTGCAACGATTGAAGATTTTAAAGCTGCAATTGACGCTGTCAAAGCCAATAGTGAAATTAAAGGCTTGGTGGTCACTTCAGGCAAATCGACCTTCATCGTGGGTGCAGATATCACTGAGTTTGGTGAAAACTTCGCACAAGGTGAACAAGCAATTGTGGAATGGGCGTTGCCTGTTCACGACATCTTCAATGCTTTTGAAGATCTAGATATTCCTAAAGTCGCTGCCATTAATGGTATGGCGCTGGGTGGCGGTTTTGAAATGTGTCTGGTCTGTGACTACCGTGTCATGTCCGAACAGGCGCAAGTCGGCCTGCCAGAAATCAAGCTGGGAATCTTCCCAGGCTTTGGTGGTACAGTACGTTTAAGTCGTTTAATCGGGATCGACAATGCGGTGGAATGGATGGCAATGGCCAATCCGAAAAAACCAGCCGCAGCATTAAAAGATGGTGCAGTAGATGCCGTTGTTGCCGCGGACAAACTGACTGAAGCAGCGGTTGATCTAGCTAAACAGGCAGCAGCTGGCCGTCTGGACTGGAAAGCCAAGCGTCAGGAAAAACTCGATCCGGTGAAATTGAACCCGCTGGAACAGATGATGGCGTTCAACACGGCCAAAGGTGCGGTATTAGCCAAAGCGAATCCTGCACAATACCCAGCACCAAAACTCATGCTGGATTCTTTACAAGCAGGTGCAAGCTTGCCACGTAATGACGCGCTCAAAGCTGAAGCTGAAGGCTTTGCTAAAGCTGCTGTAACGCCTCAAGCAGGTGCGTTGATTGGTTTGTTTATCAACGACCAAGTGGTGAAAAAGACCTCGAAAAAATATGAAAAAGGTGCACATCCTGTGAACCAAGCGGCTGTACTCGGCGCGGGTATCATGGGCGGTGGTATTGCTTACCAAGCGGCAAGCAAAGGCACACCAATTATCATGAAAGACATCGGCAACCCACAATTAGCATTGGGGATGTCTGAAGCAAACAAATTGCTGACCAAGCAAGTTGAACGTAAAAAAATGACACCTGCCAAAATGGGTGAAACTTTGGCACGTATCCGCCCAACTTTAAGCTATGACGAGTTTAAAGAAGTGGATATCGTGATTGAAGCCGTGACTGAAAATCCAAAAGTCAAAGGCATTGTGTTGGCTGAAACTGAGAAAAATGTTCGTGACAACACGATCATTGCTTCAAATACTTCAACCATTTCAATCACACGTTTGGCTGAAAACCTACAACGTCCAGAAAACTTTGTCGGCATGCACTTCTTTAACCCAGTGCACATGATGCCATTGGTAGAAGTGATTCGTGGTGAAAAAACCTCACCTGAAGCGATTGCGACCACTGTCGTTCTTGCTCAGAAAATGGGTAAAACACCAATCGTAGTGAATGACTGCCCAGGCTTCTTGGTGAACCGCGTATTGTTCCCTTACTTTGGTGCATTCGACTTGTTACTGAAAGATGGTGCAGACTTCCAGCAAGTCGACAAAGTCATGGAAAAATTCGGCTGGCCAATGGGTCCTGCATACTTAATTGACGTTGTTGGTATCGACACGGGCGTTCACGGTGCAGAAGTTATGGCAGAAGGTTTCCCTGACCGCATGAAGCCTGACTATAAAGGCTCAATCCAAGTCATGTACGAAAACAAACGTCTTGGTCAAAAAAATGACGTTGGTTTCTACAAATATGAATTGGATCGCAAAGGCAAAAAAGCCAAAGTGGTTGATCCAACTGCATACGAGCTTGTAGCATCTGTGGCAACTACTGAAAAACGTGAATTTGATGCACAAGAAATCATTGACCGTATGATGCTGGCGTTCTGTAACGAAACTGTTCGTTGCTTAGAAGACAACATTGTGGCAACACCATCTGAAGCAGATATGGCGATGATTATGGGTGTAGGTTTCCCTCCATTCCGCGGTGGTCCATGCCGTTACATCGACCAAACAGGTGTTGCTGAATACGTTGCGCTTTGCGACAAATATGCACACTTAGGAAAAGCTTATGAAGCGCCACAAATGTTGCGTGACATGGCTGCTAACAACAAAAAATTCTACGGTTAAGGAGCAACGTGAATGGCTACTTTAAATCCACGTGACGTTGTCATCGTTGATGGCGTACGTTCTGCAATGGGTAAAACCAAAAACGGTATGTTCCGCAATGTACGTGCTGACAGTCTATCGGCTGAATTGGTTCGTGCTTTAGTTGCTCGTAACCAGTTTGATGTCAACGAAGTTGAAGATGTAATCTGGGGCTGTGTGAACCAAACCCTAGAACAAGGCATGAACATTGGTCGTAATATTGCATTACTGGCTGATCTTCCAAAAACAGTAGCGGGTCAAACCGTAAACCGTCTGTGTGGTTCTTCAATGCAAGCCATCCACACGGCTGCAGCACAAATTGCAACCAATCAGGGTGATATTTTCATCATTGGTGGTGTAGAGCACATGGGCCATGTGGGCATGATGCACGGTATCGACATCAACCCTGCTGCATCGAAGCACTATGCCAAAGCATCAAACATGATGGGCTTAACTGCTGAAATGTTGGGTCGCATGAACGGTATTTCGCGTGAAGAGCAAGATGCCTTTGGTGTGGAATCACATCGTCGTGCATGGGCTGCAACACAAGAAGGTCGTTTTAAAAACGAAATCATTGGCATTGAAGGTCATGACGCAAATGGCTTTAAACAGCTATGCGACATCGACGAAGTGATCCGTCCAGATGCCAACCTTGAGGCGTTCCAAGCTTTACGTCCTGTATTTGACCCGAAAGGCGGTACGGTCACTGCGGCAACATCTTCAGCATTGTCTGATGGTGCATCTGCGATGCTGCTTATGTCTGCTGAACGTGCACAAGCTTTAGGTTTAAAACCACGTGCGGTGATTCGCTCTATGGCAGTTGCAGGCTGCGATGCAGCAATCATGGGTTATGGCCCTGTACCTGCAACACAAAAAGCGCTTAAACGTGCTGGCTTGTCAATTGCAGACATTCAAACCTTTGAATTAAACGAAGCGTTTGCTGCACAAGGTTTGTCTGTTCTTAAAGGCTTAGGCATTTATGATCAGCAAGATCGTGTGAACTTGAACGGTGGTGCAATTGCACTAGGTCACCCATTGGGTTGTTCAGGTGCGCGTATCACAACCACATTATTGAACGTCATGGAACAACAAGATACCCAAATTGGTCTTGCGACCATGTGTATCGGTCTTGGTCAAGGTATCGCGACAATTATCGAACGCGTTTAATCTTTAAATACTTAGATAAAAAAATCCCCGTTTGATACGGGGATTTTTTATATTCGCGAAAATTATTCAAAACAAAACGCCCCATGTGCTACATCGGGCATTTTTAAATTGCATCTCAATCACGACTGAAGCAAGCTTCAGCTCATCGCCTTAATGTTCGGGCTTGGCCACTGTGGTTAACACTGGCTCAACCGTTGTCCTTTTACCAAAATGAAGATGGTTAAACAGGATATTCAGGAAAATCGCCATCACACAGGTCGAGCTAATGCCCGAATGGAACAGGGTTTTAAACCAGGTTGGAAACTGGGCATAGAAGGAATGATCAATAATTGGAATCATCCCGGCAGCCAGAGACGTCGCGACAATAATCAGGTTTTTCTGATCGGTATAGTCCAGTTTAGATAAAGTACGAATTCCGCTGGCCGCCACTGTACCAAATAGGACCAGACCAGCGCCGCCTAATACCGGCGTAGGAATGGAAGCAATAATACGGCCCATAATCGGTAGCAGGCCCAAGATCACCAGAATCAGGCCACCGGCAGCTACCACAAAGCGGCTTTTCACACCGGTAATCGCCACCAGTCCCACGTTCTGGGCAAAGGCACTTTGCATAAAGGTGCCAAAGAAGGGCGCTACTGCTGAGGAAATCATATCGGCGCGCAGGCCATTGGCAATACGCTTGTCATCTACTTTGGCACCGACTATATCTCCCACCGCAATAATATCAGCTGTGGTTTCAGTTAAAACCACCACCATCACAATGGTCATGGCCAGAATTGCGGACAGATGAAAAGTTGGTGCGCCAAAGGCTAAAAAGTCAGGAAAGGCAAACCAGGCGCCCTCACCCACTTTGGAAAAATCGCCAAAACCCAAAGCATAAGCCAGAATCGAACCGATCAGAATTGCCAGTAAAATTCCGGTACGGCGAATGGTTTCAGAACCAAAACGGCTTAGAAGCAGCAAAATCCCCAGGGTCATGGCGGCCAGACCAATATTTTGCATAGAACCCCAGTCGGGTGCATTGCTATTGCCGCCCATAATCCAGCGCACAGCCACCGGCAATAAAGACAGGCCGATGATGGTAATCACACAGCCGGTCACCACCGGTGGAAAGAAACGGATAATCTTGGCAAAAAACGGCGCCAGCAATAACCCGATTAAGGAGGAGGCAATCACCGCGCCCAGAATGGCATTAAAACCGCCACCCGTGGTGGCAATACCCACCATGGTGGCTACGCCGGCAAAGGACACGCCTTGTACCAGTGGCAAGCGTGCCCCGAAATATTTCACCCCCAAGGTTTGTAACAGGGTCGCCAGTCCGCCCATAAATAATGAAGCAGTAATCAAAATCCCGATTTGCGCAGCAGTTAAACCGGCCGCTGTGCCGACAATTAATGGCGGTGCCACAATACCGCCATACATGGTTAATACATGCTGTAAGCCATAAGTCAGGCTTTTTCCTGTCCCTAAAAATTCATCTTCGGGCGAAATATTCTGTTTGCTCGTTGTCATATGTAGCCCCACGCCGCAGCTTAGTGATGCTTTTCTCTGAAGCCATCCTTAAAAATATACTGGCCCTTGCCTGCATGTTGCAGACAAGCGCGATTCCTGCGGGATTGGAGCAATTACTATGCCATTTTAAAAAATCTGGCGGATTTTGCTGGTAAATCGGCACTAACATGAGGATGAGATGAACTAGTTAAAGACAGGAAAAAATAGAGAGATGCTTTCTAAAATTTTAGAATTTTATCAATTACTTAGACTAATTTTTTTCATTCATAATTTTATTTTTCTACTCTGTTTAAGTAGATCACGCACGATGCTGTCCATGTATATAACTTGTAGCCATCCACACCCTGAAAAAGCGCTAGAGACTGTACAGTCACAGTGCATTTTCATAGCCATCTCGGCCAGCAGCAGCACTAAAATATATCCTGAGCCCGTGACTCTATGATCGTTAAGGATACACCTTACATCTACCGATACTGCCTCATCACGGTATTGGGGCAGTATTAAGCTTTGGCTTAAAACAGGTGCAAGAAGTTGAGCTGTTGCTTATAGCTTTTCAGCCAATGCCTGCTGATGCGCCTGGGTAATGTCCTGCATTTGCTGATTCAGCTTGAGCATGTCCTGATAGGCCTGATTAAACTGTTTCAGGCCTGCATCTTCATAGAACATAAACAGGTTGTTTTTCATTTCCCAGCGATTATTTTTTAGAATCCCAAGCAGCACATAGGCCTGACTCAGGCTTTGTTTTTCCAGCTCAAACAGCACCGTGCCTTCATCATTCTGGCGGCTTTCCAGCAGAGATTCACTTAACTGACGGCGCAGGTGCGATTTAATCGGTAATTCTTCAATTTGGACCAGCGCCTGTGCTTCATGTTCAGTCAGATGCTCCTGATATAGCTCCATCATAGCCTTGACCTGTGACAGCATGGCTTCAGTTTCGGCATAGTCCTGTTTTTTATCTTCATTCAGGCGTTTAATATCCAGAAACTGATCCCATTGCAACGCTTTCAGTTCGCGTAAATAGCTATTACGCGCTTCGGCACTTTGCACCAGATGGCTAATCACAAATTCAGCCATCAGGGCATAATCACCGCTTAAACGCGGATCGGACGGATCAACCTGAATCGGGGTCGACCAATCCTGCGCCTGTACATAAATCTGCTCGGCCTTTTCATACAGTACGTTCTGATATTCGTGTAATTGGGTCAGTTCTTTTTGTTGTGCCTGATATTGATAAAACATCAATCCAAACACGGCACAGGTCACGAGGACGATGATCCACACTATACGTCGCATATCCTGTCCTCTTGTTGTAGTTCTCGTTATCATAACGCTTTGTTGTTGTATCGCCCGTTTTTTAGACAAAATTATTCAACAAAGCACACAAAAGATCAAACAATAAAAATGACTTAAGTGATTTATTTTATTAAGCTAATTTTTTATTGTTTAGCTCATTTTGGAAAAATATAAAGTGATGAGGATGAAAAATACGGTTTGCTGGCGGCAAAGTACCCATCTCGGCTTTAATTCAGGCAAATCATCCCCATCAATAGTTGAAAACAAGGCAAAGAGAATATTCATGCGTGTAGATATCTGGTCCGATGTGGTCTGCCCTTTCTGTTATATCGGCAAAAAACGTCTTGAAGCCGCGGCAGCACAGGTCGGCGTAGAACTTGAGGTGCACTGGCACAGTTTCCAGCTTGACCCCGACGCACCGGAACGTCAAGAAATTTCCAACTCTGAACGTCTGGCGCAAAAATATGGCCGTACCTTGGCAGAAGTAGAAGACATGCAGCGCAATATTGCCAGCATGGCTGCTGAAGAAGGTATCCAATTTAACTGGGAACAGGCCAATTCCGGCAATACCTTAAATGCCCACCGCCTGATTCATCTGGCGCAAAGCAAAGGCTTGGGCAATGAAGCCAAGGAAGCCTTTTTCTACAGCTATATGACCCAAGGTCTAGCCATTGGCGAACGCGAAACGCTGGAAGATGTCGCTGCGCGTATCGGTTTAAACCCGGTGGAAGTCGATGATGTGCTCGATTCTGATGCCTATGCCGATTTTGTGAAATTTGATCAGGATGTAGCGCGTGATCAGCTTAAAGTGACGGGCGTACCCTTTTTTGTATTTGACCAGCGCGTTGCTTTAGCCGGTGCCCAGCCACGGGAAGTGTTTGAACAGGTGCTGAAAAAAGCTTTGGAAACACCTACAGACAACGGCGCGCAATGTCAGGATGACCAGTGCGATGTACCGGAACAATAAGTAGTTACATCCTTAAGCATCGCTGCCATAAAAAATCCCCTTACTGATCTGCACCCCGAAAGTTGGACACTCTTAGTCCAATTTGAAGGGTGCTTTTCTATGGCTAAATATTCTCAACAGTTTAAACTTGAAGTTGTTCAAAATTATTTATCAAATAAAAATGATGATGGGTTTAGAAAAACAGCTAATAAATATAAATTAGACAGAGCTACTATTCGACAATGGGTTGCTATATACCAGACTCTTGGCGAAGACGGCTTGAAACCTCAATCTCATCGCATAACCTACTCTACAGAGTTCAAACTTAAAGTTGTTCTTAAAATATTGAATGATGGCTTGTCACTTATCGATGCTTTAAGATTTTTTAAATTAAAAGAAGTTGGAACTCTTTCTACATGGTTGCGCAAATATCAGGCACACGGTATAGATGGCTTAAAATCTAAGCCCAAAGGACGCCCCAAACAGATGCCAAAGCCACAGCGACCTAGAATTAAAACCTCACAAGAAGATCGAAATAAAACTCAAGAACAGCTACTTGAGGAATTGGCGTATCTACGGGCAGAGGTCGCTTATCTAAAAAAGCGGAGAGCCTTGATTCAGAAGCGCAAAGAACAGGAAAAAGCCGAACAGCAACGGCTGCAAGATTCATATCTGAATTAAGGCAAAGCTATCAATTAAGGCACTTGTTACGTACATCAGAAATGGCTCGAAGCACTTACTTTTATCATGAGCAGCAATCAAAGCGTGAAGATAAATATAGTGACCTTAAACAGCAAATTAAGGCGATATATCATAAACATAAGGGACGATACGGGTATCGCAGGATTACACTTGCCTTGAAGAATTTGGGGTTTACCATTAACCATAAGTGTGTTCAACGCTTGATGCAGTCCATGCAGCTCAGATCATGTATTAGAGCTGTAAAGTATCGCTCTTATAAGGGGCAAATTGGTAAAATTGCCAAGAATGTGTTGCAGCGTCAATTCAAGGCAGACAAGCCCAATCAGAAGTGGGTAACAGATGTAACTGAATTTAATGTACGCGGTGAAAAACTTTATCTGTCACCCATCATGGATTTGTTTAATGGTGAAATCATTGCGTTTCAGCTCCAACGTAGACCACTGTTTGGTTTAGTTAAAGATATGTTGAAAGATGCTATCGCCAAGCTCAGCTCGAATGATAAGCCAATTATTCATTCAGATCAGGGCTGGCAATATCAAATGAGATTTTATCAGCAACAGCTTCAACAGCACGGGCTTATTCAAAGTATGTCGCGTAAAGGTAACTGTCTGGACAACGCTTCAATGGAAAGCTTCTTTGGAATACTTAAATCAGAATGTTTCTATGGTGAGGAATTTAATTCAGTTGAAGAGTTGGAACAGACCGTGAAAGAATATATTCATTATTACAACCATGAACGAATCAAGGTTAAATTAAAAGGACTGAGTCCTGTAGAATACAGAACTCAGTCCTTAAAAGCTGCTTAATCAAACCGTCCAACTTATTGGGGTCAGATCATTACCGGGGATTTTTTTCTATGTACTTTATTCCACCAGGAAACTGATTTTTAAATTAACCCGATACTCGGTAATCTTATTGTCCTTAATCACCACTTTCTGTTCATTAATCCAGGCACCCTGCAGGTTTTTGACTGTTTCACCGACTTTGGCAATGCCGCTTTGAATGGCATCTTCAAAACTTTTATTACTGCTGGCATTCACTTCTACTACTTTTGCAATCGCCATGATTGATCCCTCAGTGTTGGTATAAACGTTCATCTTAGAATAAAAAATAGACAATAAAAGAGCGCTTAACCATACCGCGTCAAAAACTTACATCTCTATACAGATTAAGGGATTTGTACAGAGATGACGCATGGATGGGGCAAAAAATCTGGAGATTTTTTCATCTTAAAACAGGATGATCTCGTTCTTGTAAAAATCATCATTAATTTAAATCCTGTAGCTAAATGATTAGAGCAATTATTCTAATTTATTGTTTTTAAATGTTATTTTTTAACAAAAAGTCCTAAACTTGCCGATATGATCATTTTCTCTCAATCACAACGCGCTATCATAGCTGTTGTTTGAATACACTCTCCCACGATGACTTTTCTCCCAAGTCATCCTTTTTTTGTGAAGGTAAGATTGATGAACGTTTTCAAAGCGCTTGGCCTGTTTATGGTCACCCTGTATGCAGCCAATGTATCAGCAGAAATGGTTTATGTACCAAGCTTCCCGACTGAAAAAGCCCACACTGAGACCGTGAGCAATGATCAGCCTGCAAGCGCTGAACAGAACAAAGAAGCTTAAGCACTTCTTTAAATACAAGCAGACCTCAGGTCTGCTTTTTTTATTGCAGTTTGGGACCATTCTGTGCCTTGCACCTGATCCGACCGGACAATTTGAGACTGACATTTTTTTTCAATTCGGCAGCATGATCTGTTTATTCTCTGATTTAACTGAAATTTATCTAAAAAATTTTTTAATATTTCTTATATTGAAATCCCAATTTCTGTCATAAATGCCTAAAAATCCACAAAAGCTGACATTTTTTTTCATGTAATTTTTAGTGAAATACCTATAATCAAAGTGATCCAAAACAATTATTTAAGTACAGGTTGATGAGAGAGCAATGCACGAACTTCAAGCCCTGATTCAGAGAAAAATTTCTCCACAAGAGATTAATGTAGAAAATCTGGTGGCGCTGGCGGAACATTATTCACAGCCGCATTCTGCCGAATACAAATTGGTTGAACTGGCCCTGAATATTGTCCTGGCCAGTTATCTAGAAAAAGCACAACAACTGGTTTAAGTTTCCACCATGAATACTTTAGAAAAATCCCGGCTGATTAAAGAACTGCATGACCTGACGGGCGCACTGGAGCGTCGTTCCTTGAGTCTGTATGAAACCGCCAAGGCCAAAAGCCGGATTAAAAGTATTTTTGTTGAATGCGACCAGCCTCTGTTTAAAAAGCAGATTCTGGCCTATAAGACACAGGTGCAGCCGGAACGTTCTGCCGAAGAATTTGCGCGTGACACCATTTATGCACGTTCTTTTCGGGGCGTGTTTCAGCAGGTCGAGGCGCTAGAACAGGCCTTATATGCCCAGCCCGATTCAGGTTGGGCCATCTTGTATCAGCCCGCCTCCGGCTGGCAAATCTGGCTGATTCCGGCACCCGCACGTACTGCCCTGCTCAGTGACTGGGGCAATCTGGAACAGGTCTATCGCTGGATGTTGCAACAGCAGCATCAGTATCGCAGTCTGCACACCGATCTGGAATTACTTAACCAGCAAAACTATGCCGCAACGCAGGCCTTTCAGCATACCGTCGCAGCACGTTCATCTGTAGCGATAGAACCTGAAGAAGCAGCTCAGCAGTTCAAGCCTACCAAAGCCGCACCTGTTCAGCCTGAACAGCAAGCAGATTCCGTACCCGAAGCAGAGTCTAGCGCCCGTCATCTGCTGCTCAATCAGCTCAGCTGCCCGATTTCCGAATTACCCCTGGACCATCTGCCGGCGGAAAAACTGTGCCGGGTATTTTTACCAGCCCGGCCTGAAGTGATGCAGTATGCCGATGTGCTGGTTCATGATGCAGAGCAAGCGGCTCTGCTCAAGCGCCCCGGTTATGTGGCCGAGCAGATCAATGCCCAAGGTCGTTTTATTAAATATCTGGTCTTGTTTGGCGCCTTGGATGCCATGCAAGCCACCCGTTTTGCCCACGCCTTTAGCCAGCAGCATGAACATGAAATTGCCGCAATTCGTGAAATAGACAGCGCTGTACTGGAAAGCCAGCTGTTTGCGCTGGACAGTCTGTTTCAGTGCTATCAACATGCCGAGCAGATGATATGGCACAAAGAAGATTATTATCCGTTTATTCCGCTGCACCTGATTCATACCCAGAAATTTATCCAGTTTGAGGAAACAGCAGCCACGCTGGGCACCCCGCTGATTTTATTAAAAGAGCGACAAAAAATTCGCCTGATTCATGGCCAGCAGCGTTTACAACTGGCGCGTACCGAACCGGCCTATCCCTATATTCTGCTCGATCGTCAGCAGGGCGTGAGCTGGCAAATCATTCAAAAAGTCTTGAATCACCTGCCTGCGCCGGTCGACCCTTTACGTCTGGTTCAGGCCATTCAACAGCTCACCGCCAGTTAATGTTTATGTTTTTGTAGCTGTATCTTGCTTTTCGCCTGAAGATTTTCAACACTAGCAAAAAGAGCTTAAAGATCAGTAAATAATGCCAAGAAAAGTACATTTTATAGCGCCATCATTATTATTTTGCCTGTTAGGCAGTGGATATACGGTTGCAGACAACAATACCAACCTGGAGACAGAACCGCAGACCGCACCACCAGGTTATGAGGTGCCACTGGTGCCCGAAAGTGAGGCGGGTAATGGTTTTTTCTATACCCTGCCGCGGCTGATTGATGCCACCCCGACCATTTTGCCGGAACAGTCGAATGAACCGATTGTGCCGCCCACGCATGAAACCGAAGAACAAAGCTGGGTAGACCGGCGCCAGAAGCAGATTCGCCATTGGGCAGACAATACCGCACATAAAATTGATAACTGGTTTGGAGAAACCAGCCCGGAGGAACCGGCCTCTGCGACCTTGCGTATTCTGGTCGACAGTCGCTGGAACAAATATGATGACTACGATATTAAACCGCGGGTACGTGGCCGGATTAAACTGCCGACACTGGAACGCAAATTAAGTCTGGTCTTTGGTGATGACTCGCTGGATAACGAACTGCAAAACAGTGTTGCCATTACCAATGAAAACCCCAGTAACAGCCCGGACAAAACCCTGGATGGCCGACGGGCACGTGAAGACAACAGCTCGCTGGCCTTACGCTGGTCTGACTTCACTGAACGCTTACCCTTTGAAACTGATGCCGACCTCGGGGTGCGTTCTGGCGATGATATTTATGCCCGTTTAAAAATTGCCAAGGACTGGGAACTGGTCAATGACTTTTCCTTTCATGCCGAGCAGATTTACCGTTACGGCCTCGACAGTGAAAACTATTTAAGAACCAACCTGGAACTTATTCATGCCCGGCCCGATCATCCGTTTTTAAGCAACCAGTTTAGCCTGACCTATGCCGATGAACAGGATGATGACCTCAGATGGGACAACTACAGCTTTAGACAGCACCAGTTCTTCCACGGCAACCGTTTTAACTACGGGCTCTACACCGGCGGTTATTATCATAATGATGATTTACGCCTGAACAGCTGGGGGCCATTTGTGTCCTGGCGTCAGCCGTTCTTGCGCGAATGGTTTTTTGTGCAGGGCGACCTGAATTACTATAATGATGACCGTGAAGACCGCAGCCATTTCCCGAGTATCTTGCTGCGTTTAGAAGCCCTGTTCTAAAGCCGTCGACAATATAATCGTGCATTAAAAAAACCTCCCGCAGGAGGTTTTTTTAATGGGCTTATTTCAATAATAAGCTGTTGATGCGTTTCAGGTACTCTGCCGGATTTTCTGGCAGACCACCTTCTGCAATCAGCGCCTGATCAAAAATCACATTGGCCAGATCATCAAACTGGGCCGAACCTTGCAGTTTTTGCACCAACGGATGCTGCGGGTTAATTTCCAGAATCGGTTTCATTTCTGGCACCGGCTGACCGGCATCTTTCAGCATCCGGATCAGCTGTGGCGACAATTCCCCGTCAGCCGTAACCAGACAGGCCGGAGAATCAACCAATCGTGTGGTCACGCGCACTTCTTTGGTTTTATCTTTCAGCGATTCAGACAGCTGCTCCACCACTGGCTTAAACTGCTCTGCCGCCTGTTCCAGTGCCTTCTTCTCTTCAGCATCTTGCAGATCGCCCAAATCGACCGCACCTTTAGACACGTTTTGCAGCGGTGTACCATCAAACTCATGTACGAAGTTCATGGCCCATTCATCAACACGTTCAGTCATTAGCAGGACTTCAATGCCTTTTTTCTTGAACAGCTCCAGCTGCGGCGAGTTCTTGGCCGCGGTCAGGCTATCTGCGGTTACATAGTAAATGGCTTTCTGGCCGTCCTGCATCCGCGCTTTGTAATCTGCCAGTGAGGTGCTGACCTCATCCTGGGTGGAGGTCGCATAGCGTAATAATTTCAGGATACGCTCACGGTTACCAAAGTCTTCGCCCAGGCCTTCTTTTAAGACCGAACCAAATTCACGATAGAAAGTCTTGAAGTTGTTCTGGTCTTTTTCATCTTCAGATTTGGCCAGACCATCCAGCATGGTCAGCACACGACGTGCGTTACCTTCACGTATGGTTTTCACATCGCGGCTTTCCTGTAGCAGTTCACGGCTGACGTTCAGCGGTAAATCGGCGCTATCCACCACACCCTGTACAAAGCGCAAATAGTTTGGAATCAGGTTGTCAGCATCATCCATAATAAACACGCGTTTGACATACAGCTTGATGCCAGCTTTGGCTTCGCGGGTAAAAATATCATGTGGTGCTTTTGGTGGAATATACAGCAACTGGGTATATTCGGTGCTGCCTTCGACACGGTTATGCGACCAGGCCAGCGGCGCTTCAAAATCATGGCTCAGGTTTTTATAAAACTCGATATACTGTTCTTCGCTAATCTCGTTTTTACTGCGGGTCCATAAAGCACTGGCCGAGTTAATCGCTTCCCATTCATCAGTTTTCACATACTGGCCGCCTTTTGGCTGTTCACCTTCCGCTACTTCCTCTTCCTGCCAGACTTCTTTTTGCATTTGAATGGGCAGGCTGATGTGATCAGAATATTTATTGATAATCTGCTTCACTTTATAGCTTTGCAGATAGTCCAACGCATCTTCACGTAAATGCAGGATGATGTCGGTGCCACGACCTGCCTTGTTGATTTGCTCGACTTCAAATTCACCGGTGCCACCGCTGATCCAGCGTACACCTTCCGATGCGTCCAGACCGGCACGGCGTGATTCTACGGTAATTTTATCGGCCACAATAAAGCCAGAGTAGAAACCCACCCCAAACTGGCCAATCAGCTGGGCATCGGCTTTTTGATCACCGGTCAGCTTGGACATAAAGTCTTTGGTGCCGGATTTGGCAATGGTCCCCAGGTTATCAATCGCTTCCTGCTGACTTAAACCAATACCGTTATCGGAAATGGTCAGGGTATTGTTCTCTGCATCCAGACGCACACGCACGCGCAGGTCCGGATCATTTTCATAATATTCAGGATGGTTGATGCCTTCAAAACGCAATTTATCGCAGGCATCAGAGGCGTTAGAAATCAGTTCACGCAGAAAAATTTCAGGGTTGGAATAAAGAGAATGCGTCACCAAATGTAAAAGCTGAGCCACTTCAGCCTGGAAACTGTGTTTTTGTGCGCTTTGTTCGCTCATTCATCACTCCTTAAATTGACAGCATTGTTGTATTGGAATGCCTTATGAATTGGAGTGAGGCGACGATTTTTCAATAGGAAAACAAAAAAATATTAAAATGGGCCCTGCTGATAGACCCGCTGCATATACTGCTCCAGCTTTTGCTGACGCATCTGGTAAACCTGGGTCAGACATTCAACCGACTGGCCACAGCGGTCACGCAGGGCCAGCCAGCGCACCTGTTCATCCCGTATAGCCGAACGTGTCCCCATCGGTACCAGACGGTTAATAATTTTATAGGTGGTGGCCATCTTCACATCGGCATCATTAACATTACGATGTTCACAAATGGCATGTTCGGTTGGGGTTTGAGCACGTTCACAATTAAAGCTGGCTGCAGCGGCAGGCAGGCTGATCAAACTGGCGAAGACCAAGGCAAAGGTTGTATTTCTATTCATATTTGATCTTCTCACTTTTTCATTTCTTTTTCATTTCATTCACTACAAATTAAATGAAAACGAATACTTAACTCAATATTCTGATTTTGTTCTATTGTTATCATTTTGCAATAAAAAGGCCCCATCACCAGGATGGGGCTACGCTGAATTTTATTATTGGTACTTTTTTATAATTAGAATTTGTAGCTATAACCGATGGTGTACACCATTGGATCGATATCTAAATCGAATTGGGCTGCCACATCACCACTTAAAGTAACTTCAGGGCTAAGTTGCGCATAACGTGCATCAAAGAATACGCCCCAGTTTTTGGCATCTGCTGGCTGGAAGTTAAAACCAATCTGGCCGGCAAAACCAAAATCTTCTTTTACTTTCACATCGGTATCACCCAGACCTTTGGTACGCTCATCCCAAGCCACAAATGCGGTACCACCGACACCAATGTATGGGGTAAAACCGGTATTGTTTTTAAAATGGTATTTTGCCGTCAGCGTTGGTGGTAAATGTTTAATACGTACCACATCTGTACCGGCTAACTGAACATCATGGTTAATTGGTGCAGCTAAAAGCAGTTCTGTCGAAATATTGTCATTAAAGAAATATTCAACTGACGGGGTAAATGCATATTCATGATCAGCTTCAACAACACCTAACGCAGTCTGAGTATCCTGAGTAGGTGCTACAACCGAACCACCCAGCTTGACTTGCCATTGGCCTGCCATCGCAGAAGCAGAAAGACCCATTAATGCAACGAGTGTAATTTGCTTTAACATTTTAATACCCCACCGGAAGATTATTTATTCAAAAATTAAACATTAATTAATAATAAACACGTTAGAAATTAATATGCAATACTCACCCGATATAATAATTTTATATTATTTTCAAACCATTGATTTTTAAATTAATTTATTTTAACCAACCACACAACTTGGTTTTAAATACCAACCTGTTTTATCAAGATTAAATAATATTATTCAGATTAAAATACTCAGGTTTATTTTAAAAACTTTATAATATATATTTTAAATACATCTATTATTATATTATCAGAATGATTATAAATACATCTATGATTCAAAAAAATCCCGGGATTTTATTCCCGGGATATTTCAGGTTAAAGCACCATGGCGGCAATCCAGCCAAAAATCATCAGCGGGATATTAAAGTGAATAAAGGTCGGCACTACACTGTCTTTCATATGGTCATGCTGACCATCCATATTCAGGCCTGAGGTTGGCCCCAAGGTCGAATCCGAAGCAGGTGAACCGGCATCGCCCAGTGCAGCCGCAGTACCAATAATGGCGATGGTGGCAGCCGGACTAAAACCAAATTGAATACAGAGCGGTACATAAATAATCGCCAGAATCGGAATGGTAGAGAATGATGAACCAATACCCAGAGTAATCAGCAAACCAATCAACAGCATTAAAAAGGCTGCAAGTGCCTGGCTATTACCAATCCAGTCAACCGAGGCTTCAACCAGCGCAGGAACCTGTCCTGTTGCCTCAATCACGGCAGCAAAACCTTGCGCAGCAATCATAATAAAGCCAACCAGTGCCATCATCCGCATACCGGTAATAATGACATCGTCCGCTTCTTTCCACTTAAAGATCCCGGCACAGCTCAGAATCGCTACACCAACCAGACCGGCCAGAATCATCGAATCTGAATACAGCTGCACGCCAAGGGTTACCAGAATCGCAATGACTGCCATCCAGATGGTGAACGTCGCCACTTCAGGTTGACCTGATTTTTGCGCCACACCCATTTCAGCCGAAATGCTTTGCTGCTCTTCAATATGCACGTCTTTATATTCACGTGGCTTACGGTATGAGAAAAACACCGCGATCAGCAAACCGACAAACATCCCGAATACCGGAATGGCCATCGCTGTTGGAATCTGGTCATAGCTGATCTCAAATCCATACGGCTTGCCAAAGGTATTGATATTATGGCCCAGAATATCATTCAGGAAGATGGCGCCAAATCCGACCGGCACCAGCATATAGGTGGCCACCAGACCAAAGGTCAATAAACAGGCCACCAGACGACGGTCCAGTTTCAGGTGGTTAAATACCATCAACAATGGCGGAATCAATACCGGAATAAAGGCAATATGTACCGGAATCACGTTCTGGGAGAATACCGCGGCAATGGCCACCACCAGGAAAATAAAGTATTTGACCCGGTTTTGCGCTTTCAGATCGGCCTCACCCTTTAAGGTGTGAATCATTTTATAGGCCAATAAATCAGGTAAACCTGAACGCGCCAGAGCCAGTGCAAAAGCACCTAAAATACCGTAGGCCAAAGCAATTTTAGCACCACCGCCCAGGCCATTATTAAACGCCTCTAAAGTACCTTGCAGGCCCAAACCAGCCAGCAAACCACCCGTAACGGCACCAATGACCAGTGCAAAAACAACAGGAACACGTGCCAACGACAGCCCGAACATGACTGCGATGGCGGCAAGAATTGCAAACATAAGAAAAGACGGATCGAGAAAAAACGCTATTTTATCAGAGATTGATCGCTATTTAGCTGCTGTTGTTGCGCTGTCCGATATTTGTCTTAACCTTGCCAGTAACAGTCAAATTAACTGCCTGATTTTGAAAATGCAAAATCCCGAAGATGTTGAGCAATCCGCTCCGGCTGGCTTAAAATTGCCCAGTGATTGGCCGCAATCTCCACTCGCTGGAAGTCTGCTACCCAGTTCGGCACTTCATCAATCAGCTCCGGACTGACAAAGCGGTCTTCGGTCAGTACCACGGCCTGTACCGGACAAATCGCCACACGCTGACGTGGTTTGAGCAAACGCGGGATAAAATTGGCCCGATACAGATTGACGCCATATTGACCATCTTGCTGGATATTCGGGTTTAAGGCCAGACCCGGGCTTTGCTCCAGCTGCTGTAGCATTTTGCCCCAGCGCTCTGCACTCATGTATTGCCACACCGTCGGTGCCAGTAAGGGCAATTGAAACACAGCGATATACCAGGACTTGCCCAGCTGTTTTAAGAATTTGGCCTTACCCTGCTGTAACTGCGCACGCATCCAGAATGCAGCATGATCCAGACAAGGCCCGGAAATGCTGCTGTAAGAAAGAATCCGCTGGCGAAACCGGGCATCGGTCACCGACTCCCAGGACTGAATTGAACCCCAATCATGCGCGGCCAAATGAAATGGCCGGTTGGGTAGCACCGCATCCACCACGGTCAGTAAATCTTCAGACAGGCGTGCCAGCCGATAATCACGAATATGCTTCGGAATGGAAGACTGACCGGCCCCACGCACATCATAGGTCACAATATAAAAATCCTGAATCAGCTGGGCAATAACAGCTTCCCAGACTTCCTGATTGTCGGGATAACCATGAACCAGTACCAGCGCCGGATTGTCCGGCTTGCCCCAGCTTTTGACATACAGGCGCTGCTGGTCTGAGGTATTAATCCACTGCATATGAGCGTGCATGATGACATCCTGTTCTGTTTATGGGTGATTTCTTGTATTGGCTGTTTATTGGCAAGCGCAGTCAATCAAATCAATGCCACCTGCCGGTTTCTGTTCTAGTATGCAGATCAGTGCAATAAAAATAATTGACCCTTATGAGCCTTTTAAAAAAACTACAGACAATTCCGACCCTGTCCAAATTCCTGATCAATCGCTATGCCCCCTATCGCGGCGCCGGTATTGCGGTCGAGAAAATGGATCTGGCCAATTACCACATTCGTGTCAAAATGCCACTGACACGTAAAAACCAGAATATTGTCGGGGTACATTTTGGCGGTAGCCTGTATGCCATGGTCGATCCGTTTTATATGCTGCTGTTGATGCATCATCTTGGCTCAAAATATATTGTCTGGGATAAGGCCGCGACCATCCGCTTTCTAGCGCCCGGTCGCAGTATGGTCTATGCCGATATCCGCCTCAATGCCATGGAGGTCGCTACCATTCGGGAACTGGCCGAGAATTATGCACCGGTATATCGCAGCTACCGCCTGAATATTTTTGATGAAGCCGGCGTACGTATTGCCGAGGTAGAAAAGACGGTATACATCCGCCGCAAAAAGCCGCATGCTGCCGGCTAAATAAAAAAGCGCTTATCTTTAAGCGCTTTTTTTATGTGAGATCGTTTAAACCAGACTTAGCGGTTCTGCTCAATCGCGGCACCTGCACCGCCACCAATCGCACCACCAATCGCTGCACCAGTACTACCACCGAAGATGCTTTTACCTACCGCAGAACCAATTGCACCGCCGACACCACTATAGGTCGCGTTACGGTTTGAACCATCCTGGGTTTTACTACCGACCGCTGCACCGGCACCACCACCAATGGCTGCACCTGCAGTACCACCGACATTACCACCGACACCACCACCAATTGCACCACCTAAGGCCGCTGCACCAATACGCTGTTCATTTGGAGACATACTTTCACAACCGGCCAGCATAAAGGTAGATAAGGTGGCGGCTGCCATAACACCGATAACTTTTTTCATGATCGCTCTTCCCCTGTTTTGGTCATAGCTTTAGCTTATTCGATATTGATGGGTCGAATCTGAGCAATATGTTACCAACTTGGTAACCAATAGAGGATTTATGTAAAAACACCCGCTTTGCAGCAGCAACCCGGCCCATCTAACGCCAAAGTACAGCGCGATACCCTTTTTTCAGGCATAAAAAAAGACGCCCGAAGGCGTCTCTTGGTTGTCATTTCACCAGCTTAGAATTCCTGGTTAAATGCCTGACTTAATGCTTGGTCTACATCAGAGAAGTCATTTTGCAGTTCAAATTCTGCAGCTTCTGCTTCCTGACGACGACGCTCTAAGTGGTAAGCCAAACCTGTACCCGCTGGGATCAGACGACCAACAACGACGTTTTCTTTCAGACCACGTAGATCATCTTCTTTACCGGTTACAGCCGCTTCAGTTAACACACGTGTGGTTTCCTGGAACGATGCAGCAGAGATGAACGAATCCGTCGACAGCGATGCTTTGGTAATACCCATCAACTGGCGATCAAACTTCGCTGGGAACTTGTTCTGTGCAAGTACAGCCTGGTTTTCTTGAACCACGCGGATGTAATCCACCTGTTCGCCTTTGATGAAGCTGGTATCACCACCGTCAGTGATTTCAACTTTACGCAGCATTTGACGTACGATGACTTCAATATGCTTGTCGTTGATTTTTACACCTTGCAGACGGTAAACGTCCTGAACTTCGTTCACGATGTAGTTGGTCAACGCCACTTCACCTTTCAGACGTAAGATGTCATGCGGGTTTTGTGGACCATCAGAAATGGTTTCACCACGGTTCACATGCTCACCTTCGAACACGTTAATAGTACGCCATTTCGGAATCAGCTCTTCGTAGATCTCTGAACCATCATCCGGGGTAATCACCAGACGGTTCTTACCTTTGGTCTCTTTACCGAAGCTCACGATACCGGACACTTCTGCCAAAATCGCATGCTCTTTTGGTTTACGTGCTTCGAACAAGTCAGCAACACGCGGCAGACCACCGGTAATATCACGGGTACGTGAAGATTCTTGTGGTACACGACCAATAACGTCACCGACACCAATGGTTTCGCCATCGCGAACCGAAAGAATAGTGTTTTGTGGCAGGAAGTAGAACTGTTCACCACCGTCCACGGTGTCTAACACAACAGCAGGACGTAAATCTTTACCTGACGCAGGACGTGAAGTCACTGGCAAGATTTCGATTGTGGTCATACCGGTTGCATCATCTGTTTTCGAGGTTACGGTTACGCCATCAGCGATCTGGCTGAAACGTACTTTACCTGCAACTTCGGTTACCAGTGGATGGGTATGCGGATCCCAAGTCGCCACGATACCGCCTGCTTCTACCGCTTCGCCATCTTTCAGCAAGATTGACGCACCGTAAGGCAGTTTATAGCGCTCGCGTTCACGACCTAAGTCATCTGCAATACCAATTTCACCTGAACGAGAGGTCGATACCAGGTGACCTTTGGCATGTTGTACAGTTTTCACGTTGTGGAAACGTACGGTACCTTTGTTACGTACTTGAACGCTGTTGGCAGCAGAAGTTCGGCTTGCCGCACCACCCACGTGGAAGGTACGCATGGTTAACTGTGTACCTGGCTCACCAATTGATTGTGCCGCCATAACACCCACAGATTCACCTGGGTTCACCAAGTGACCGCGCGCAAGGTCACGACCATAACATTTCGCACACACACCGAAGGTCGATTCACATGATACTACTGAACGTACTTTCACTTCATCGACACCTTGCTCTTCCAGGAAGTTGGCAAGTTTTTCGTCAATTAAGGTGTTACGTGGCAGGATCACTTCATCTGAACCGGCTTTCTTCACGTCTTCAGCAACCACACGACCCAGTACTCGCGTACCCAGGTTCTCGATCACGTCACCGCCCTGAATGAATGGTGTCATCACCAGACCAGCCATGGTGCCACAATCTGGCTCAGTGATCACCAAGTCTTGCGCAACGTCAACCAGACGACGCGTCAGGTAACCCGAGTTCGCAGTTTTCAGTGCAGTATCGGCCAAACCTTTACGCGCACCGTGCGTTGAAATGAAGTACTGAAGTACGGTCAAACCTTCACGGAAGTTCGCCTTAATTGGTGTTTCAATGATCGAGCCATCCGGCTTCGCCATCAGACCACGCATACCTGCAAGCTGACGAATCTGAGCGGCCGAACCACGGGCACCAGAATCCGACATCATGTAGATCGAGTTGAATGATTTCTGCTTCTCGTCTTCACCCTGTTTGTTTTTCACAGTGGTGAAAGACAAGTTGTCCATCATCGCTTTCGCTACCTGGTCATTGGTACGTGCCCAGATATCGACGACTTTGTTATAACGTTCACCGGCCGTTACGAAACCTTGTTCGAACTGTTGTTCGATTTCACGAACTTCAGCTTCTGCCTTGTCAATAATCGCCTGTTTGCTTGGTGGAATAACCATGTCTTCCATACCAACCGATACACCTGAACGCGTCGCTTGACGGAAGCCCAAGTACATTAATTGGTCAGCAAAGATGACCGTGTCTTTCAGACCCAGTTTACGGTAGCAAGAGTTGATTAACTTAGAGATGTTTTTCTTGGTCATCTCAACGTTAATTTGCTCGAAGCTTAAACCTTCTGGCACAACTTCCCAAAGCAGACAGCGACCTGGTGTGGTGTCAACAACAATAGTTTGTTGCTCACGCTCACCGTTGTCATTGATCACAGTTTGGTATACACGCGCTTTTACGCGAGCGTGCAAATCAACCTGACCGGTTGCAAGGGCACGGTTAACTTCATGCGTATCTGCGAACACCATACCTTCACCTTTGGCATTTACCGCATCACGGGTGATGTAGTAAAGACCCAAGACCACGTCCTGAGACGGTACGATGATTGGCTCACCGTTGGCTGGAGACAGAATGTTGTTGGTCGACATCATTAACGCACGCGCTTCTAATTGCGCTTCAAGTGTTAATGGTACGTGTACCGCCATCTGGTCACCGTCGAAGTCGGCGTTGAACGCAGCACAAACGAGCGGGTGCAGACGGATCGCTTTACCTTCAATCAGGATCGGTTCAAACGCTTGCAGACCCAAACGGTGAAGGGTTGGCGCACGGTTCAACATCACTGGATGCTGACGAATCACAGATGCAAGAACGTCCCAAACTTCTGGCGTCTCGCGCTCAACCATTTTCTTCGCAGCTTTAATGGTAGTGGCTTGACCAGACGCTTGCAGTTTCGCAAAGATGAACGGCTTGAACAGTTCCAGCGCCATTTTCTTCGGAAGACCACATTGGTGCAAACGTAAAGTAGGACCTACGGTAATCACCGAACGGCCTGAATAGTCAACACGTTTACCCAACAAGTTCTGACGGAAACGACCTTGCTTACCTTTGATCATATCGGCTAAAGATTTCAGCGGACGTTTGTTCGAACCGGTAATTGCACGACCACGACGACCGTTATCAAGCAATGCATCTACAGACTCTTGTAACATACGTTTTTCGTTACGTACGATGATGTCTGGCGCTGCAAGGTCAAGAAGACGCTTCAAACGGTTGTTACGGTTAATCACACGACGGTAAAGGTCGTTCAGGTCAGACGTTGCGAAACGGCCACCTTCAAGCGGAACCAGCGGACGAAGGTCTGGTGGAAGTACTGGCAGTACATTCATTACCATCCATTCTGGCTTGTTGTTCGACTCTTTGAACGCTTCCATCAATTTCAAACGCTTAGACGCTTTTTTCAGTTTCGTCTCAGAGGTTGTTTGTGGAATTTCTTCACGCAGGCGTGAGATTTCATTTTCAAGATCGATGTCTTTTAACAGGTCCTGAACTGCTTCTGCACCCATTTTCGCTGTGAATTCATCACCGTGCTCTTCCAACGCATTGAAGTATTCTTCATCGTTCAGAAGCTGGTATTTCTCAAATGGAGTCATACCTGGGTCAGTCACTACATAAGATTCGAAATACAGAACACGTTCGATATCACGTAAGGTCATGTCTAATAACAGACCGATACGGCTCGGCAGTGATTTTAAGAACCAGATGTGTGCTACTGGAGATGCCAGCTCGATGTGACCCATACGTTCACGACGAACTTTTGCAGTTGTTACTTCAACGCCACATTTTTCACAGATGACGCCTTTGTATTTCATACGCTTGTATTTACCACACAAGCATTCGTAATCTTTGACTGGACCAAAGATTTTGGCACAGAACAAACCGTCACGTTCTGGTTTGAAGGTACGGTAGTTAATGGTTTCAGGCTTTTTAACTTCACCATGAGACCACGACTTAATCATTTCTGGTGACGCAAGACCAATACGGATGCGATCAAACTCTACAGGAGCATGACCGTCTGAGTCCGTCTTTTTGCGCATGATATCGAGCAAGTCTTTCAATTTTTTTCTCCGTGTGCCGGTAAGATTTTCACTTTCCGACTGGGTCACAAATATTGTTTTTTAACTGAATTTTAATCCCCCTTAATCCCCCTTTTTCAAAGGGAGAAAAGTCCCTCTTTTACAAAGAGGGATTTAGGGAGATTTAATGGAGATTCTTAGTCACCATTTTTCAGTTCAATGTTGATACCTAAAGAACGGATCTCTTTGGTCAATACGTTGAACGATTCAGGCATGCCCGGATCCATATAATGGTTGCCATCTACAATATTCTTATAGATGCGGGTACGGCCTTCAACGTCATCCGACTTCACAGTGAGCATTTCTTGAAGCGTATAAGCTGCACCGTATGCTTCCAGTGCCCAGACTTCCATCTCACCGAAACGCTGACCACCGAATTGTGCCTTACCACCCAGCGGCTGCTGTGTTACTAATGAGTAAGAACCTGTCGAACGCGCATGCATCTTGTCATCAACCAAGTGGTTCAGTTTCAGCATGTACATGTAACCAACAGTAACTGGACGGTCGAAACGCTCACCCGTACGGCCATCATACAATACGGTTTGACCGGTACGTGACAGACCCGCAAGTTCAAGCAAGTCTTTGATCTGACCTTCTTCAGCACCGTCAAATACAGGTGTTGCCAATGGAACACCAGCACGCAGGTTGCCAGAAAGCGCCAAGATTTCATCATCCGTCAGGCTGTCAAGATCTTCTTGCTCGCCGCCCACCTTGTTGTAAATCTTGTCCAAGAATTCACGCAGTTCAAGAATGGTGCGCTGTTCTTTCAGCATCTTGTCGATCTGATCACCCAGACCTTTGGCTGCCATACCCAAGTGCGTTTCCAGAATCTGACCCACGTTCATACGCGATGGTACACCCAGCGGGTTCAGTACCACGTCTACCGGCACACCGTTGGCATCGTGTGGCATGTCTTCAACCGGCAGAATGTTGGATACAACACCCTTGTTACCGTGACGACCCGCCATCTTATCACCTGGCTGGATACGACGTTTCACCGCAAGGTAAACCTTAACCACTTTCAGTACGCCAGTGGTCAGTTCATCACCTGTAGACAGTTTGCGTTTCTTCTCGGCGAATTTCTCGTCAATTTCAAAGCTCTTCTCTTTCAAGAAGGTTTGAATTTGCGTTAAACGTTCCGCAATCGCTTCGTCACTTGGCTGGATTTCAAGCAGATCAACCAGTTCAAGACCAGACAGCATATCTTCAGACAGTTTGTCGCCACGTTTGGTGCCGCCACCGCCATTCGATTCCTGACCTTTTAACAGACGGACAATACGTTCACGTGCTGCTTCTTCGAAGATTTTGTATTCTTCTTTCAAGTCTTTACGGTATGCATCAAGCTGCGCTTTCTCAATCGCCAGTGCACGTTCGTCTTTTTCCAGACCATCACGGGTAAAGACTTGAACGTCGATGACTGTACCTTTGGTGCCCGATGGAACACGTAAAGAGGAGTCTTTCACATCCGCTGCTTTTTCACCGAAGATGGCACGAAGCAGTTTTTCTTCAGGCGTCAACTGAGTTTCACCTTTTGGTGTTACTTTACCCACCAGGATGTCACCGGCAGTCACTTCTGCACCGATGTAAACGATACCTGATTCGTCCAGTTTAGACAGCGCAGCTTCACCGACGTTTGGAATATCAGCCGTGATTTCTTCAGCACCCAGTTTGGTATCACGTGCAACACATGACAGTTCCTGAATGTGAATCGACGTTAAACGGTCTTCTTGAAGCACACGCTCAGAAAGCAAGATCGAGTCTTCGTAGTTGTAACCATTCCAGGTCATGAACGCCACGCGCATGTTTTGACCCAGGGCCAGTTCACCGCCATCTGTCGATGGACCATCCGCCAGGATGTCACCACGTGCAACTTTATCGCCTAAACGTACCACAACGTTCTGGTTGATACAGGTATTCTGGTTTGAACGCGTGTATTTGATCAGGTTGTAGATATCTACGCCTGCTTCACCCGCGATCATTTCATCTTCATTCACGCGAATTACGATACGTGATGCATCAACAAACTCGATCACACCACCACGGCCTGCAACCACACACACACCTGAGTCACGTGCCACGTTGGCTTCCATACCGGTACCAACCAGCGGTTTGTCCGCGATTAGTGTAGGTACCGCCTGACGTTGCATATTTGAACCCATCAATGCACGGTTGGCGTCATCGTGCTCAAGGAATGGAATCAGCGATGCTGCAACAGAAACCACCTGCTGAGCAGATACGTCCATATGGGTCACTTTTTCAGGTGACATACGTACGAATTCACCATGGTGACGTACAGAAACGAATTCTTCAGTCAGGTTACCGTCCTGATCTACAACCGAGTCGGCCTGTGCAATCACAGTACCCACTTCTTCAATCGCAGACAGATATTCAACTTCGTCTGTTACACGACCATCAACCACTTTACGGTATGGTGTTTCCAGGAAACCGAAGCTGTTGGCTTTCGCGTATACAGACAGCGAGTTGATCAAACCAATGTTTGGACCTTCAGGCGTTTCAATTGGACATACACGACCATAGTGAGTCTGGTGTACGTCACGCACTTCGAAGCCTGCGCGTTCACGGGTCAAACCACCAGGACCAAGCGCCGATACACGACGTTTATGAGTGATTTCAGACAACGGGTTGTTCTGGTCCATAAACTGAGACAACTGGCTCGAACCAAAGAATTCTTTGATGGCTGCAGCCACTGGCTTCGCATTGATCAGATCTTGCGGAGACAGGTTGTCAGTTTCAGCTTGTGATAGACGCTCTTTTACAGCACGCTCAACACGTACCAGACCCACACGGAACTGGTTTTCGGTCATTTCGCCCACTGAACGAACACGACGGTTACCTAAGTGGTCGATATCGTCGACTTCACCTTTACCGTTACGGATTTCAACCAATGTTTTCAGTACATCCGTGATGTCTTCGTTCGACAGGATGCCTTCAACTTCGCGCGACTTCTGGTCAGTACCAACTTCATAAGGACGACCCAGACGACGGTTGAATTTCATACGGCCGACTGGTGACAGGTCATAACGCTCAGAAGAGAAGAACAGGTTGTTAAACAGGTTCTCAGCTGCTTCTTTGGTTGGTGGCTCGCCTGGACGCATCACTTTGTAGATTTCAACCAGTGCTTCTTCACGACCTGTAGTCGTATCGGCACGTAGCGTATCTGCAATGAATGAACCGCGGTCGATGTCGTTAGTGAACAGGATGTTGAACTGCTTCACGCCGCCTTCAGCCAGTTTCACCATCACTTCATGGCTTAACAGGGTGTTGGCTGGAATCACATCGCCATCTTTCAGCACGATGTCTTCGGCAGTAATACGCTCGTACAAGTATTCATCCGGCACTGACAGTTTGGTCAGACCAGAGGCTTCCATTTGACGAACATGACGTGCGTTGATACGCTTACCTTGTTCAACAATGACTTTACCATCGGCATCAGTGATATCGAATTGTGCCATTTCGCCACGCAGACGTTCTGGAATCAAGTCGATCTGATAGCTACCCATATCCACGTAAACAGGAACTTTTTCGTAGAACAGGTCAAGAATCTGTTCGTTGTTATAGTTCAGGGCACGCAGAACCACAGTCGCCAGTAATTTACGACGACGGTCGATACGTACATAGACTAAATCTTTGGCATCAAATTCAAAGTCTAACCATGAACCACGGTAAGGAATAATACGCGCTGAATACAGCACTTTACCGCTTGAGTGAGTCTTACCTTTGTCATGGTCAAAGAATACGCCTGGTGAACGGTGTAATTGCGATACGATTACACGCTCGGTACCGTTGATCACAAAAGTACCGTTATCCGTCATCAATGGCATTTCGCCCATATAGACTTCTTGTTCACGTACGTCTTTGATTGATTTCGTTTCACGATCTTTCAGGATCAAACGAATTTTAACGCGCATTGGTGCCGCATAAGTTGAGCCGCGAAGGATACATTCACGTACATCAAACTCTGGTTTACCAAGACTATACTCAACAAATTCTAAAGCAGCATTGCCAGAATAACTTTCTATAGGAAAAACTGAACGAAATGCGGCTTGGAGACCGATATCTTCGCGGTTTTTTGGAGATTTGCCATCTTGCAAGAAAGTACGGTACGAGTCGACTTGAATCGCCAACAGGTACGGTGCTTCCATGACTTGGGGCAATTTACCAAAATTCTTACGGATCCGTTTCTTTTCGGTATATGAGTATGCCATCTGGAGTCCTCGGAAAGTAAACCAAGCCCGCCTGCAGAACGGGCTCAGAAGGAATTACGCAGGCCGATATGGCCACCACTCTTTACAAATGCTGCAATTTTTAGTGGTATTAAAACGCTTAACAATATTTTTTAACATTGAAAAATATTGGTAAGCGTTTGATTGTTATCTTTATTTTTAATTTGTATGAAATTTATATCATGCAAACAAAAATCGAGCCGATTATTGTAACGCAAAAAGGCTGATGACCCAAGAGCCATCAGCCATTTTTTGGAGTCGATTATAAAAAAATCGACTCCGCTTAAGCTATTACTTAAGTGTAACTGTAGCACCAGCTTCTTCAAGTTTCTTCTTAAGCTCTTCGCCTTCTTCTTTAGAAACGCCTTCTTTAAGTACTGCTGGAGCACCTTCAACCATGTCTTTCGCTTCTTTAAGACCAAGGCCAGTCGCTTCACGAACTGCTTTAATTACTGCAACTTTGTTTGCACCGAAAGAAGTCAACTCAACGTTGAATTCAGTTTGCTCTTCAGCAGCAGCAGCGCCAGCGCCTGGAGCAGCAGCAACTGCAACAGCAGCAGCAGATACGTTGAATTTCTCTTCGAAAGCAGAGATCAGTTCAACAAGTTCAAGAACAGTTTTTTCAGCAACTGCGTTTAAAATTTCTTCGTTAGTTAAAGCCATGAGAATAACTCCAAATGGAAATTGAATGGTGTGTAAATTGATTTAAGCTTAAGCTGCTTCTGACTCGTTTTTCTCTTTGAGTGCTGTAATAAGGCGACCCAATTTCGAAATAGGAGCTTGAAGAACGTTTGCAAGCATAGTAAGCGCTTTTTCTTGGTTCGGAAGATTTGCAATCACGCTAACTTCAGCACCTTCATAAACCTTACCGTCAAATGCAGCAGCTTTAAGTTCAAATGCTTTGTTTGTTTTAGCGAAATCTTCGAACAAGCGTGCAGCTGCACCCATGTCGTCTTCAGAAGTCGAGAAAGCTAAGATTGTTGGACCAACAAGAGTTGCATTCAAGATATCGAATTGAGTACCTTCGAATGCACGCTTAGCCAAAGTATTACGCACGATACGAGTCGTAACACCAAGCTTACGCGCTTCAACACGTAAAGCAGTTAATTGCTCAACGGTTAAACCTTGATAGTCAGCAACAACAGCAGAGAACGCGCGAGAAGCAACTTCGTTTACTTCTGCTACGATCTGTTTTTTGTCTTCAATAAGAAGAGCCATTGTAAAACCTCCTAACGGTGATTTATGTACCCACAAGGGATACACTCCCAATTCGTGAATTCATCACTGAACTCACACGCGGAGGAGGAATAAATCACACCACCGCGTCTACGCAGGCTGGGATTTTAAGAGAAGAGCATAAAACTCCCCTCGCCTGAGGTCTTTGACGCTGATAAATTCTCATTTACCAATTCAAAGTCCGCCTGAATGTCCCCTCTCCTTTCAGGAGAGGGCTAGGGAGAGGTTTAACCCTCATCCCGATCTTCTCCCAGAGGGAGAAGGAGACCTTTCAGGACTTTAAAATTCTGTCTAAGTCAAAACTTAGTTAGAAACGTTGTTTACATCAACAGTCAGACCAGGACCCATAGTTGAGCTTAGAGTGATCTTTTTGATGTATACACCTTTAGAAGTCGCAGGTTTTGCTTTCTTCAGGTCAGCTACAAGAGCTTCAACGTTTTGACGAACAGCTTCAGCAGTGAAACCTACTTGACCGATCGCAGCGTGGATGATACCCGCTTTGTCTACACGGTAACGTGCTTGACCAGCTTTTGCATTTTTAACTGCAGTTGCTACGTCAGGAGTAACCGTACCCACTTTAGGGTTTGGCATTAAGCCACGTGGACCAAGGATTGTACCTAATTTACCTACAACGCGCATTGCATCTGGAGCAGCAATTACCACGTCAAAGTCAAGGTTACCCGCTTGGATGCTTTCAGCCAGGTCATCAAAACCAACTACGTCCGCACCTTCAGCTTTAGCAGCTTCAGCAGCAGCGCCTTGAGCAAACACAGCTACACGTACAGTTTTACCTGTACCTGCAGGAAGTGTAGTCGCGCCACGAACAACCTGGTCAGATTTACGAGGGTCAACACCTAGGTTTACAGATACATCCAAAGATTCTTTGAATTTAGCTGCAGGAAGGCTGTTAAGAACTTGTACTGCTTCTTCCAAAGTATAAACTTTGTTTGCTTCTACAGCAGCAGCAATGGCTTTTTGACGTTTAGTTAACTTTGCCATGTCTTATAGCTCCACTTCCAAGCCCATAGAACGTGCAGAACCAGCGATGGTACGTACACGCGCGTCTAAGTCAGCACCAGTTAAGTCTGGTTCTTTCGTAGTCGCGATCTCTTCTAACTGAGCACGAGTCAACTTACCAACTTTAGTTTTGTTTGGTACAGCTGAACCCTTCTGGATACCAGCAGCTTTCTTAAGCAGAATAGCAGCAGGTGGAGTTTTCATGATGAATGTGAACGACTTGTCGTTATACACAGTGATCACTACTGGAATTGGAAGACCAGCTTCAACTTTTTGTGTCGCCGCATTGAATTCTTTACAGAATGCCATGATGTTAACACCACGTTGACCTAGTGCAGGACCAATTGGTGGAGATGGATTTGCTTTACCAGCTGGAACTTGCAGCTTGATATAGCCGTCAATCTTCTTAGCCATTTTCAATTACCTCTGGGTACAAACGCCGCTAGGCTCCCCAATGATTTCTAAGTAACGATACCGTTACAACAACAATGCCCGATCCATAACAAATCGGGCGTTTTCAACCAGCAGTGAATTAAACTGATTTTTCGACTTGGCGAAATTCCAGCTCAACCTGTGTTGGTCGATTGAATACATTAATCGTCAACGTTAAACGCGACTTGTCGTAAAGGACTTCTTCCACCACGCCTTTAAAGTCGGTGAATGGACCGTCAATTACCAGTAATTCTTCGCCTGGTTCAAACATCGTCTTCGGACGAGGTGCTTCACCAGTATTGCGTACACGTGCAAGAATCGCATCAGCTTCACGCTGCGTAATTGGCGCAGGTTTTTCCGGTGTACCACCAATAAAACCTAATACTTTTGGACATTCTTTTACAATGTGCCAAGTATCATCATTCATTTCCATTTCGACTAGCACATAGCCCGGAAAGAATTTACGCTCAGATTTACGTTTCTTGCCATCCTTCATTTCTACCACTTCTTCGGTAGGAACCAGGACTTCACCAAAGCTATCGGCAACAGCGCTACGCTGGATTCGATCATTAAGCGAACGCATCACTTGTTTTTCATAACCAGAATAGGCATGAATAATGTACCAACGTTTCATAGCTCTCTTACCCGATAATAAATTTAATTGCCCAACCTAAAACGTAGTCAAAACACCACAATAAAATGGATGCTACAACCACAACTGCAAGTACGTGCCAAGATGTGGTCACTGTCTCTTGCTTGGTTGGCCAAGTCACTCGACGCAGCTCGATTCGTGAATCTTTCAATAAACGAACAAAGCCTTTGCCTTGATGGGTGGCGTATAATAAACCTAAAGCCACTACGATACAAGCCAAAATTACCCCAACGCGCACCCAAATATCATTTGCCGGTGCCCAGTACGCTGGTAGATGCTGATTCACCATGGTTGCCGCAATGAATAAAATCAAGGCGATAATCCACAACACGTAGTCTAATGGAGAACCCGAATTTACAACTTCAGCAGGATTATTTCTTTGAGGAATTGGCGCTTCGCTTAATGCGTCACGCGATTTATCATTCGACATTTTTGTACTCGTCGTAGGATTCGCGACTTATTATATGACCAGTTTTGCCAGCATCAAGCTTTTTTTGAAAAATGGCAGGCCAGGAGGGACTCGAACCCCCAACATTCGGTTTTGGAGACCGACGCTCTACCAATTGAACTACTGGCCTGTAGAACAAGCCGAAATCCGCAAACTTCGGCTTGTGAAACTTATTTTATAATTATGCAGTTACTTTAGCAACTACACCCGCACCTACAGTACGACCACCTTCACGGATCGCGAAGCGTAAGCCAGCGTCCATTGCGATTGGGTGGATTAATTCTACTGACATTTCAACGTTGTCGCCTGGCATAACCATTTCAACGCCTTCTTTCAGCTGGATCGCACCAGTTACGTCCGTAGTACGGAAGTAGAACTGTGGACGGTAACCATTTAAGAATGGAGTGTGACGGCCACCTTCGTCTTTAGAAAGTACATATACTTCTGCGTCGAATTTAGTGTGCGGCTTGATTGAACCTGGTTTAGCAAGTACTTGACCACGTTGAACTTCTTCACGCTTAGTACCACGTAGAAGAACACCACAGTTCTCGCCAGCACGACCTTCGTCAAGAAGCTTACGGAACATTTCAACGCCAGTAACAGTTGTTTTCGCTGTATCTTTGATACCAACGATTTCAACTTCTTCACCAACTTTAACGATACCAGTTTCTACACGGCCAGTTACAACTGTACCACGACCAGAAATAGAGAATACGTCTTCGATTGGCATCAAGAATGCTTGATCGATTGCACGTACTGGCTCTGGAATGTAAGAGTCAAGTGCTTCAACAAGAGCAACAACAGCGTCTTCGCCGTATTGACCAGCTTCACCGTTAAGTGCAGCAAGCGCTGAACCACGGATTACTGGAGTGTCGTCGCCTGGGAAGTCATAAGTAGAAAGAAGTTCACGAACTTCCATTTCAACCAGCTCAAGCAGCTCTTCGTCGTCAACAAGGTCGCATTTGTTTAAGAATACAACGATGTAAGGTACACCTACCTGACGAGAAAGAAGGATGTGTTCACGAGTTTGTGGCATTGGACCGTCAGTCGCAGCACATACAAGGATCGCACCGTCCATCTGAGCAGCACCAGTGATCATGTTTTTAACATAGTCGGCGTGGCCTGGGCAGTCAACGTGAGCGTAGTGACGAGTTGGAGAATCGTATTCTACGTGAGAAGTGTTAATTGTAATACCACGTGCTTTTTCTTCTGGAGCAGAGTCGATTGCAGCGTAATCTTTCGCTTCACCACCGAATTTCTTCGCACATACAGTTGCAATTGCAGCTGTTAAAGTTGTTTTACCATGGTCAACGTGACCGATTGTGCCCACGTTAACGTGTGGCTTATTACGTTCAAACTTAGCCTTAGCCATGTTTATTTTCCTCGTTTACGTCGAACACAATCTGAGTAATACCCAGCCTCGACATATCGCCTAAAAAACTAGACACCTAATACTTAAAAAGCAGACTAAATAGCCTGCTTTCTTTAAATCTCATGCAACCAAGTTGCTAAACTGTATCTGGAGCTCTTATCGAGATTTGAACTCGAGACCTCTCCCTTACCAAGGGAGTGCTCTACCACTGAGCTATAAGAGCGATCATCTTCGATGATGGAGCGGGAGACGAGGATCGAACTCGCGACATGCAGCTTGGAAGGCTGCCGCTCTACCAACTGAGCTACTCCCGCACATTGTTGGTAATGTACCACTTCATTCGAAGTTAATGGTGGTGGGAGAAGGATTCGAACCTTCGAAGCTTACGCGGCAGAGTTACAGTCTGCTCCCTTTGACCGCTCGGGAATCCCACCAATATCACACTTATTGCAGTGCTCGTTCTTTACTTCACATCTCGAATTCTCTAAGATGGTGCCGGCACACGGATTCGAACTGTGGACCTACTGATTACAAGTCAGTTGCTCTACCAACTGAGCTATGCCGGCGTTTCTTAGTGTTTCGTACGTTTCGTATCGGAACGGTGTGCAGTTTAGCAAAACTTGAAATCCGTGCAAGTGTTTTTTTTAAAAAAACCGTCAAAAACTCACAAAATCAATCCGTTTGACGATAATTCAACCGCTTTGATCACTGCGCGAGCTTTTATTTGGGTTTCATTCCACTCAGATTCAGGATTTGAGTCGGCAACAAGGCCTGCGCCAGCCTGCACATAGACCTTATTTTCACGAATAACACAGGTCCGAATCGCAATCGACATGTCCATTTCGCCATGCCAGCCTAAATAACCAACAGCACCACCAAAAATTCCACGTTTTACTGGCTCAACTTCGTCAATAATTTCCATGGCACGGATTTTTGGTGCCCCAGAAAGTGTGCCTGCCGGGAAAGTTGCCTTAAAAACATCCAAGGCATCAACATCATCACGCACTTCACCCTGCACATTGGACACAATATGCATGACATGCGAATAACGTTCGATCACCATTTGATCAGTCACCTGCACTTTGCCAATTTTTGAGACGCGACCAACATCATTACGACCCAAGTCAATCAGCATTAAATGCTCAGCAATCTCTTTTTCATCAGAAAGTAAATCTTTTTCCAAGGCCAGATCTTCTTCTTTGGTTTTACCACGTGGACGTGTGCCAGCGAGTGGACGCACGGTGGCAATACCATTTTCCAGACGTGACAGAATTTCCGGCGATGACCCAACAATATGGAATGGGATGTCATTGTCCAAGGTGCGCCCTTGCACCAAGAACAGATATGGTGATGGATTAAGGTGACGTAAAGCGCGATAGACCTGTAACGGCTCACCATCAAAGTCAGACACCATACGATGTCCCGGCACCACTTGCATGACATCACCAGCACGGATGTATTCTTTAACCTTCTCAACCGAAGCAATAAAGTTGTCATGCCCAGTTAAAGATTCAAAATGCGGTGCCATATGAGTCTGTGCTTGCAGATTCACCGGTATCGCCAGCAACTGCTCCAGCCCATCCAGTTGTGCCTGTGCTTTCTGATAGGCATCAGCATCCTTGCTATCGGCGTGCACAATCAGGAATAAGGTATCTTTTAAGTTGTCAAACACGATCACGGTTTTAGACAGCATCATCCAGATATCTGGCAGGCCCACCGGATCGGCATCTGGAATATTGTTCAGGCGCGGTTCGATATAACGCACCGCGTCATAGCCAAAGTAACCGACCAGTCCACCAGTAAAGCTTGGCAACGCCGGTAAATCGGCCTGTGTTGGCACTTTAAACTGGGCCTGGAAATCACGGATAAACTGGAAAGGATCACTACACGGCTGCTGTAGCAGTTCGCCATTGGTCTGCTGAATGGTCAACTGCCCTTCATTGCAAGAAAATACGGTCGACTCGCCCAGACCAATAATCGAATAGCGCGCCCAGTTTTCACCGCCTTCGACAGATTCAAACAGATAGGCCTGTTCATGCTCTTTTAAACGCGCAAACACAGACAATGGGGTTTCGGTATCGGCCAGACGCTGACGGTAGACAGGAATCAGGTTATAGCCGGCAGCTTGCAGTTGTTGATATTGGGCTTGAGTGGTCATGTTGAATCTCTTTCATTTTCGCGGGGTCATAGGAAGGTTGCTGGTAGGTGCTGACTTAGTGACGCCATCGAAAAACTACACAATCACTCATTGCGGTGTCCTTTTACATCTATTCTTACATTAGGAAGCTAATAATTCTGTCAGATTATCCACCACTTGCTGCGGCTGACAATCATAAATACTCTCGCCATGATTATAGCCATAGCTGACTACAATACAATCAATACCGGCACGACGTGCAGCTTCCACATCATTGGAAGAGTCGCCAATCATCAACACTTGGGATTTTTCTACCCCAAAGGTCTCAACACAGTGCAATAACTGGCGTGGATGCGGTTTACGTTCGCTAAACCGATCACCACCAATCACATCAACAAAATAATGGCTCATGTCCAGTGCATCTAAAATGGCGCGTGATGGCAGCTCGGGCTTGTTGGTGACACAGATCATTTTTTTCTGCTGCTGTTTGCCCCATTCCAGAAACTCCAGAATTCCGGCAAAAGGCTGGGTATCCAGACAAGGATCGGCATTGTAAATTCCTAGGAAAGTTTCCAGCAGCTGCTGATGCTGATCGGGATGCACCTCTCCGGTTAAATGCAGCAAGGTGCTGTGACAAAATACCGAGGTGCCTTTGCCAATCCAAGTGCGTACCTGTGCTTCGGTGACCATGGGCAGCTGCAAGGCATTCAGGCTCATATTCATGGCACGATACAGATCGGTGGCTGAATCGACCAGCGTGCCGTCCAGGTCAAATAAAATCAGCTCACGGGTGTCAAGTTTGGCCACAGACATTTTGGTCCTCTCAAAAAATAAAGGCATGCCAAAGCATGCCTCGATTGTATGCTGTGTCGCGGTTTATTTAAACAACAGCCAGGCAATAATTGCCAGGATCACCAGCACAATAATGGTCATCAGGCCAACAGAGGCATTTTTCTGCTGCTCTTTTTCCTGCTCAACGCGTGATACAGGCTGCTCAACCGGTACCGGTTGTGGCTCTGGGGTGGCCGCGCTTAAATCGGTCCCTTCAGGAATTGGGGCCGGTTTTGGTACACCGACATTGGTTGGCATGCCATCACGTGTCAATTGTACCGATGCATCACGCTCTTTCAGCTCAGGCATACCCTGATCATTCATCTGCTGTGCCGGCGTTTTCACTGCTACAGTTTCTGTCGGCTCGGCTGCAGTAGCGGTTTCCACCACATCCAGCTCAGGAATCTGTTCTACTTCGGTGCCTGCAGGCGCAAGCGGCTCATCTGCCAACAGTTCCGGTTTGGCTGGTGCCAGGACTGAAAATTTAAAGCTGGCAAACTGGACAATATCACCTTCATGCAACGGAGTTTCCTGCTCAATCCGCAGGTCATTCACAAAGGTGCCATTGGATGAATTTAAGTCTTGTACCCACAGGTCTTCAGCTTTCAGTAACAACGCAGCATGTTTGCGTGATACTTCAGCCGACTGCAGCACCACATCAGCTTCCTGATGACGCCCCACCAGCATGTCACGATCAACACTAATTTCCTGCCCGGTAAATTCACCCGTAATTGCTTGTAATTTCCAAGTCATAGCGAACTTCTCTTTAAATTTTTGCCCATCATAACATGCTCAAAACCAGATTCCATGTCCGCTCTGTTAAGAGCGCGGTCTTAAGGTGGTCGTGGTGGTGGTATTGGTGGTTTTGCTGACTTGCGGGCTTAAGGTCTGACGCTGCAGCGCCGGTTCTACCGCAACGGGTGTGGTCACCACAGCCGCCCCCGACTGTGCCGCAGGGGTCGCGGATGGCACCTGCTGATAACGGGTTTGATTTAGTGGAGTTTTAGACACTGGCACCCGCTGCTGATAGATATCTTCCACCCGCTCCGGCAGTTTGGCAAAATTACCATCCTGATCCAGCGCCAGTTGCAAGCTATACAGCTGACTATAACGCTGCTGCGAAATCCGGCGGATATCATTCTGATCTCCAACAATGGTCGGGTGAATAAAGATCAGCAGATTACGCTTCTGATTAGACTTGCCATCGGAACGAAATAAACGCCCCAGTCCTGGAATGGCACCTAACCCCGGCACAGCCTGACGCGAATAGGCAGTGTTATCTGAAATGAGGCCACCCAAGACAATGGTCTGACCATGCTCGGCCAGAATTGAGGTTTTAATTGCACGTTTGCTGGTGACCAAGTCCTGCGCCTGTCCTTTGCTGGATTTAACCCCAGAAACTTCCTGTTCCACTTCCAGACGCACTGTGCCATTTTCGCCAATATGCGGCACCACTTTCAGGGTAACCCCGACGTCTTTACGTTCAATGGTGGTATAGGGATTGACGGTACCATTTCCTGTACTGACCGAACCGGTGACAAACGGCACGTTCTCACCAACCACAATATAAGCTTCTTCATTGTCCATGGTGACAATGGATGGGGTCGACAACAGATTGGATTTGGTGGTTTCTTTTAAGGCTTGAATCAGCGCACCATACAAACGGCGTGAACCATCACTACCTTCCTGATAATCCCCCAGCACCAGTGAGGTACCCGCGCCAATCGCACCACCGGCACCCGCTGCACCTCCAGTTAAATAACCGGCGGCAATATTTTTCAGGCTGGAACCCAAGTTATCAAAATTGATCAGGCCAATGCCGCTGCTTAAATCACCCAAGGCCCATTGCACGCCAAGCTGATCGGCATCGGTGCCTTCTACTTCAATAATCGCGGCTTCAATGAGAACCTGTTGACGGCGTGTATCCAGCTGCTGAATCGCAGATTCAATTTCACGCATCAGCTGTGGATCGGCTTTGACCACCAGGGCGTTCTGGCTACTATCGGCAATAATACTGACGCCATTGCCATTAAAGCTGGTGATCTGGCTCTGCTGATCAAAACCGTTATTCAGGGTAATACTTGGCGAGGTACTGCCCGTGCTATTGCTGGATGTGCTGTTACTGCTGTTATTGACCAGACTGCTAACGCTATTGTTACTGCTATTTTTCGTATTGGAAGATGAACTGCTGACCGCCTGCCCCGACACCAGCCCTTGCAGAATTTCCGCCAGGCTTTGCGCACTGGCATATTTTAAGCGAAAGACTTTTAAGCCGCCGAGACGGTCGGCCGCCGGCACATCCATCATTTCAATCATCTGGCGGATACGCTTGCGGGTGGCGGTATCACCTTTAATGATAATGCGATTGGTCCGGTTATCCGCCACAATTCGCACCCGCGAACCTTTGAGATCTTTGGCATTGCCGGTCGAACTCATTGACTCCAATAGCCCGATCACTTCTTCGGCCTGACTGGACTGTAGCGAGATGGCTTCAATATCATTTTGGCCGGTGCCATCCAAATTACGGATAATATTTTCCAGCTGATAGATATTGCTGGCCCGGTCCGAAACAATCAGGGCATTGGTGCCGGCCACCGCAGACAGGTGGGCAAATTGCGGCATTAAAGGCCGTAAAGCCGGAATCATATCATTGGCATTGGTATTTTCCAGCCAGATGACCCGGGTCACAATCTGGTCGCCGCGCGCATTCTGGCGTGCATCAAACGGAATTCCGGAGCTTTTGACATTGTTATCTGGCACCAGCTTGATGGTATTACCCGAGGGAATAGCCACTACCCCATTAACATTAAGCACGCCCAGAAACAGGTCATAGACTTCATTGCGGTTCAACGGCTTGTTGGAAATGACCGTAACATTGCCGCGCACCCGCGGATCAACCGCGAAGTTTTTACCGGTAATATCGGCCACTTCATTAATAAATGCAGTCAGGTCAGCATCACGTAAATTAATTTTCCAGGTTTGTGCATAGCTCGCCGTACTTACCATAGCCACCAGAGGTGCACCGACCATCAATGCCCAAAGCGGACGCTCATGATTTAATAAAGCCATAATCTACCGTGTTTCCTAACCCTATAAGGTGACAAATCCGTCACTTAAAATCTTGTTGTACCGTGATGACCTGGTCACCACGCTGAACTTCCAGTCTGACCTGACCCTCCTGTCTTGCCTGTTCCAGCAATTGGGCTTCATTTTGCCCTTGTCCGACAGTCTGACCATTTAAGGATAAAATCCGGTCGCCTGGTTGTAATCCCAATCTGCTTCTGAGTGCCGCCGGTGTCCGTGCGGTAATTTCATAGCCCTGACCATTGCCACTATTCACGCCCATATCCTGTAAATAGCGTTCCCGGTCTTGCTGAATCTTTTGCACTGCCTGACCAATCGCATTTTGCGCAGTTGTTACCGATGCCGGATTTCTGTTGGGTGCAGCTGGGCTTTGTGTCGGCACAATCGGCTGATTCAGCCCGTTTTCAATGCCTTTAAACTCTATCTCACGGGTGGCGCCACTGCTATGACGCAAAACCACCCGATCCCAGTACACTTCAGCCAACTGATAACCACTGCCTTCAATCACATCGCCGACGCGATAGCGCTCTGCCACCTCATTGACTTTGAGCACGGCAGAAGAAAACTGGTTGGGATAACCGACCATCACGCCTTGTAATTGAAGGTTCAGATTGTCTTCGGCCTGCGTACGCTGGCTCGCTTCATGAAACAAGGCAAAACTGCTGATATTCGGTACACGCAGCTGCTGCGAACCCAGTTCGACCCGATCCAGTTGCATCGCTTGAGGCGGCGCCAGTAATAGCCAGAACAGACTGGCCAGCTTCCAGCATAAATACAGAATCAGCAGCGCCAGCAATAACGGTGCGACACGATCGGCCTGTTTCAACTGGAGAGTCTGCAACTGTTCCCAGATTTTCTGCATCAGAAGCCTCCCTTGAATAGCGGCTGGCGGGTACTGATTACATAGGTATCAGCACCAGCCTTACCTTCATAAGAAGGAACATGCATCAATAAACGCTGGGTCAGCTGCACATCCAGCATCATCTCCTGATCCAGACTCAGGTTTATCATTTTCTGGTCACGTGCATCACGCACATCAATTTTCAGTTTTCCGCTTTCATCTGACAGTGTGCCTTTCAGCGTGGGCACGGTCATGCGCTCTTGATGCTGGGCAAACTGATACACCAGCTCCCCGCCGGCCCAGTTGAGCTGGCCCTGTGCCTGGGCAAACCCTTGCTGCTTGCTATAGTTCAGATCGATATTTTGTAATTGAATCGGATTGGCCGGCCATTGCCAGTCGACCAGGGTTTTTAGAGTTTCTGGCGCAACACGGCCATGTACAGCGTTCAGCATGAAGGTCCCAAAACGGTAACCCATCACGCCTTTTAGTTCGGTATGACCACTATGGATTTCAACATCGGCTGCCACTTTCAGCAATAACAGGTCTAAAGGACGCGTATTCCAGCTTAAGCTGCCACGCAACTGTCCCTTGTGCCAATCTGCCTGCCCCTGCCAGATGTTGCCACTGACATTATGTAAACTCTGATTGTTTTTATAAAACTTTGAAATTAACCAAGCTGCAGGAATCTGTAATAACACAAAAATTAAAAAAGCAATGATGGCGAAAATCCACCACGTGATGTATCTCGGTTTCTTTATCATTCCACCACGACCAACCTATCTAATGCATTCATGAACAAATTGTTATTTTCATGCACACATTATGCACACTTTTTTTACAACACCAACGGATACACATAAAAAAACCAAGCAGTTCTGCTTGGTTTCGACACTCTAGTGCGCTTAGATGACAATCTGATGAAGTTTAGATCAAGAAGTCTTCAAGCTTGGCACCTTTTTCCAGTTCTGCCACTAACCAGCGCGGTTGCTTACCACGACCTGTCCAGGTTTCATTGGCATTGGCTTTATTACGATAACGCGGCTCTACCGATTTACGTACATTCTTTTTACGTTTAGACGCACCAAACTCAAGAATCTGTTCAATGCTTAAACCCGCATTTTCAGCAATTGCCAAAATCTGATTATATGCATCTTCAACTGCCTGGTCCTTTTTCGATGCAATTAATGCTTCCGCTTCTTCCTGCAAGCGCTTTAATTGTTCTACAGACAAATTACTAATATCGGGCATCATATTTACTCCACAAGTATGCTTTTATATTAATTTACTTCAATTGCATTAATACATCATATTTTTATCTGAATTAAGTTTCAATCATTATTTGAAATGAAAAACAATTATTAACAGAGATAAATAATCTATTTATTCGGGATTAGAATTAATCCAGATAATGCCCCACACTATTTTCCAAAGCCAAAATACGCTGCCGAATCGACTCGGGTAATGGCATTTTCTGCATACTTTCAGAATTAACACAAACCATGATGGCTTCTGCACTCGCGACTACAGCCTGCTGCTGCTCGCTCCATAATAGATAATGCATGCGAAAAGCACTATTTCGGATTTCCTCAACCCGCACACCTATTTTTAAGGTATCCGGATAAAATACCGGACGCATATATTTGCACTGATTTGATGCCACTACCGTCGAAAAGGATTGCTGCATCATTCTGATCTGATCCATATAATGAATGCGGGCACTTTCAATATAGCGGTAATACATCACATTATTGACATGACCGAGCGCATCCATATCGCCCCATGCCACCACTTGTTGATGAATTACTGGATAATCGGTTAATTGCATGCGACTTTACCTAGATTTTAATTTTCATGAAATGACTATTATTTTCAAACACCAGATTTAACTGCTGCTGTAAATGCGGTTGATCTTTTAATGCCGATTTAATTCTTAAATAGTTCATTAAAATATGTTCCGGATATAAATCCAGAAGCTGTGCTGCATCGTCATGACGACCGGTAGCTTCCAATATATGCCATTTGGCAAAACTCAATACCGCTAAAGCAGGATATTGCTGTTCCCACTGATTCAGATAATCTTCAATCTTGAGATAATCCGGTACCGGTTTTAACAGCTGCTGCTGGAACCATAAATAGAACACATCCTGATGAAACTGTTCAGACAGTAAATGCACCGCCAGATGCTCCTGCTGCTCTCCCATATCGCTTAAGCGTACCAGCACTTTTAACCACAGCACTTTAATCGCATACGGCTGGGTAAATATCTGCCCGGACAGGTTGCAATAACGCTGTTTTAAATCCTGTAATGCTTCCGGTGTAGCCTGCTCAAAATGCTGCAAGATTTGCTCAAGCCATAACTGCTTGCTGTCCAACCCTAAATGCCCATATTGAGTCGCACGCAAATATAACCATGGATACTGCAGCGCAAACTCCCCCCACAGTGCGGTTAAGCGCTGCTCATAGGCTTGTTTGACATCTTTGAGCCACGGCGACAGTTGATGGCCATTTAAAAATTCCAGATGAGTCAGGGCTTTTTCCGGTTGCTGCTGCGCCAGATAAATTTCAATACGCTGCAATTCGGCCAGCTCAAAGGCCATGGCATTGCTCTGGTTTAACATCTGCAAAGCCACCGGATAATCCTGCTGCATCAGCGACAGGCGTGAATGAATCACGGCTTTTAATAAACCGGACTGGTTAAATACCTGACGGATAAAGCCGCCCTGCTCACGCGCGGCATCCAGCAGCCAGATTACTGCCATTTGCTCATAAGGATGTAAATGCTGGAAATCAAACACCGCCGCCTGCTTACGCTGTTCACGGCTTAAATAGCGTTTTAGCATCGCCCAGATCAGCTGCACCACCAGACTGATCAGCATCAATAAAATTAAAAGCACCCAGATATTGGTCTGTAACTGCCAGTCACGCCAATACAGATAAACATAGCCCGCGCCATAGCCATAACTGAATACACTGAGCAAGGCCACCAGCACCAACGTGACCAAGACATAGGCCAGAACAATCTGCTTCATGATCATTCATCCAATAAGGTGCGGCTGGTCAGCACCGGCACAGGAATCACGGTCAGGCTCTGAATTTCCGCCAATTCAGCGCTTAACTGCTGCGCCCCCCGATCCGGCAGCGGCTGTAACAGATGAAGAATTTCAGTCAGCTCCTGCTGATAATTCAGATATTGGCCTTGTCCTAATAACTGACGTGCCAGTAATAAACGCAGCTGCGCTTCTTTTAACAGCAATTGACGCTGACTAAGCACCGTCGCTGGCTGCTCGGCGGCTTCCAGCTTCAACCATTTGTGCCAGAAGGCCGGATTGGCCGCTTGCGCCGGCTGCAGCTGCGGCTGCTGGATTTCCTGACGCAACAGCTGATCCAGCTGCTGTAGAGCCTGAGTGACCTGCTGCTGCTGGGCACTGCGCTGTGCCGCAAATTGCTGGATCAGCTGCCGGTCTTTGCTCAGGGTTTGATGCAGGCTTTCGGCCAAGGCCGGTGACAAAGCCCACTGATTCAGCTGAACATCCAGTACTGCCAACTTTTCCAGTGCATACGGATATTGCGCCTGCTTTAAGGCAAATTCGATCAGTTCCAGCTGCTGTTGAAGCATCTGCTGCGGCGTGATCGTGGTCTGGCTGATCTGCACCGTAGTATCAGTTGCAGGCGCACTTGAAGATACAGACAGTGAAGGATTACTACTCTGGCGCTGCAAAGCCACCAGCTGATCATTGAGATTGGCGCGGCTTTTTTCCGCCTGATGCATACTCTGAGACAATTCGGACTGCTGCACCGCTATTTTAAATACGTCATAGCTCAGCTTTAACATCCAGGCCAAGCCGATGATCAATAATAAAATAAGTAGCTTCTTCATGCGTGTCCTGATTTAAGCTCAATCTGCTGCAGTATTGTTTCTGTTTTTAAATTCGTCAACTTGATCAGTTGAAAACAGGTGTGATGCTGTTGTTGATAATCCATCAACAGCGCTTCCAGGCGGTCACCCAGCACCAGATAACGCCCCCGGCTCAATAATTCTTTTTGCGCTTGACTCAGCAGCAACCAGTTTAACCAGCTGGCCTCACTGCTGATCAGCATCCAATAGTCTCGATGCTGCTGCAGTTGTGGCAATAGCGCGGGCATCTGCTGAATGGACGCGGCCGGACACTGACGCTGATATAAAATAAAATTCAGAATCTGCATTCCGGCCTGTTGCAGACTGTCCATCATAAACTGACGACCACCTTCACCGCGCCAGAAGGCAATACATGAACCGGCCGCCAGGGATTTTAATAAAGGCAGTTCCAGCATGCCTTCTGAGGTTTCAACCTCCGGCACGGCGCTCGAAATTCCGTATTCTGCCAGTACCTGCGCTGTTTTTTCACCAACCGCAATCCACTGTAAATGTTGTAATTGATCGAGATGAATACCGCTTTGCACCAGATACTCCATCCCGATGTGTACTGCGGTCGGGCTGACCACCACAATCCGCTGCGCCTGCAGTAATTGCTGGTACAGCTGTGCCAATGCATCGGACCAGGGACAGGCCTGTAATTCCAGCAGAGGCAGTTCAATCACCGACCAGGCCTGTTGCCTTAAAGCCTGTGACAAGGCACAGGCTCGATCGGCCGGGCGGGTATTAATAAACAGCATCTTAATATAAAGCTTTTAGCAGCTCACCTGCCCCTTGTGCCAACAGGTTCTGTGCCAGTTGCTCACCCAGCTGTTCGGCCTGCTCAGGTGCAGCACTGAGCTGTGCGCTTAACAGGGCCTGGCCATCGACACTGCCCACCCGGCCTTCCATCGACAGCTTACCATCTTTTAAAGTGGCATAACCAGCAATCGGCACCTGACAGCCGCCTTCCAGATAAGCATTAAACGCACGTTCTGCGCGTACACAGACATTGGTTTCATCATCCATCAACGGCAAAATCAGCTCGAGTACGGCCTGATCATTAGTCCGGCATTCCAGCCCCAAAGCGCCCTGACCCACGGCCGGCAAACTCACTTCAGGCGCGAGCGTATGACGAATCCGCTCACTAAGGCCCAAACGCTTCAGGCCGGCACTGGCCAGAATAATCGCATCATATTGACCTGCATCCAGCTTGGACAGACGGGTACCAACGTTACCGCGCAAATCAATAATCTCCAGGTCAGGGCGTGCTTTTAAAATCTGGCATTTACGGCGCAAACTGGACGTTCCGACTTTGGCACCCTGCGGCAAGTCCTGAAAGCTGGCATAAGTATTGGAAACAAAAGCATCCAGCGGATCTTCACGCTCACAAATCACCGCCAGGCTTAAGCCTTCTGGTAGCGCCATTGGCACATCTTTCATGGAATGCACAGCAAGGTCAGCACGACCATCCAGTAAAGCTGCTTCTAATTCTTTGACAAACAGTCCCTTGCCCCCAATTTTGGCTAAGGGGGTATCGAGAATTTTATCACCCTGGGTCACAAAGGTGACCAACTCCACGTTTAGACCGGCATGTAAGGCTTCTAAACGCGCACGAATGTGTTCCGCCTGCCATAATGCCAGCGGGCTTTGTCGAGTTGCAATTTTCAGGGTGTTCATCATGTCAGTGAAAGCAAATAAAAGGATTCCCTTAAACTTAACCTGATCGCTTGAAAATGCAAGTCAATTTGCACCCTGAGATGGCGAAAAAGCCATTTCAGCCGGTGCTTACAGTTTCTGAATACGTTCTCTTAAAGTCGGTAAATGACGACGGCTTACTGCCAGACGTTCTTCCAGTTCACGACAACGCACCTGATATTGACCGGTATTAATCACTTCCAGTCCTTCAAGATAATGAATCGAGACCAGTGCATTGCGATGAATCCGAATAAACTGATCGGCAAATTCATGCTCCAGGTCTTTTAAGGTTTCGTCAATCAGCACGCTGCCATTTTTATGGCGCACGGTGACATATTTTTGATCTGCTAAAAAATAATAAATATTTTCTACAGGCACCAGTTCAACACCACGATAAGTTTTCGCCGTGATCTGGTGGCGTTTTATATTCAATTCTTCCATATTTTCTTTTTGTTTTATGTGACTCAGCTGGGCTTGCGTGAGTTTGGTTAAGTGATCTAAAACCTGCTGCAATTCCTGTTGCATGACCGGTTTTAACAAATACCCTTCTGCCTGCGATTTAAATGCATCAAGTGCATGCTCATCATAGGCGGTACAAAAGACAATTGCCGGCATGGGGTCAAGCTCGCGCAAATGCTGGGCGCAGCTTAGTCCATCCATTTCTGGCATCTGAATATCTAATAACACGACATCTGGCTGATGTTCATCTGCTAGCTCAATGGCCTGCTCACCATGACTGGCGGTTGCCACCACCTGATGTCCAAGTTGAGTCACCAAGCGGGCCAAACGCTCAGTTGCAAGAGGTTCATCATCACAGATCAGAACATCCATTTATCCCTCCTTTACGTTAAATCATTTATTTTTATAGCTTAACGTGAATTTTTTTTATTTATATGGATACTGTACCACGGTGGTATACATGCCCTCCCCTGCATACGTTTGAAAGACCACCTTTCTTCCATAAAAGGCGCGTAGACGCTGTTGCACATTTTGAATTGCAATACCATGTCCTTGTCGTAAATTCATTTTAGCGTTTACGTAAGGGTTTGTAATGACGATATTGACTTGATTTTCCAAAATTTCTACCAATACGCTAATGGTACTCGGTCTGGATATTTTTTCAACACCATGGAAAATACTATTTTCCAGTAAAGGTTGTAAAGTTAATAAGGGAATTTGTACCTGACTGAGCAGTTGCGGCTGTTCAATTTTCCATTCCACCTGCAAGCGTTCACCCAGCCGGATCTGCTCAATCTCCAGATAACGCTGGCATAATTCAACTTCTTCCTGCAGCTTGACCAGCTTGACTTCCTGCAAACTGGCACGAAACAGACGTGACAGATTGAGCAGCATCTGCTCGGCTTTTTCAGGATCAATCGCAATCAGGCTAATGACATTATTTAAGCTGTTGAATAAAAAATGCGGATGGATACGCGCTTGTAAGGCATGTACCTTGGCCTTTAGAGCACTTTGCTCGCGCAGATAATTCTGTTCGCGCAAATATAAATAGCGAAAACAGAATGCTCCCAGCAAGATGCCATAACTTAAATGCAAGTCCAGCCCAGCCCCCAGCTCGGCTGCAGTCAAGTCACGCAGATGAAAATTCTGGCCAAAATGTGTCAGCAGATTCAGGCTTAAAGTGGTCACCAGTACAATTAGCTGTAGCAATAAAAAACCAAAACCGAGCGAAAAGCCCAGACTCATCCGACCCAAACGTCTTTGAAAATATTCAATAAAGGCAGTAAAGGCCAGCAGCACCCAGTTAATATACAGCACATATTGCAGCAGCCTTGAGCCGGTTAATGCCTGCCAGCCCTGCGCTTCAGCCAGTGCCAGCACCATGGCCAATACATTGCTGGCAATAAATAATTCAATTAGATGTTGCCAACGCCCTATTTTCGTAAAAAAATAACTGTAATTTTTTTCATCAGCCGTATCTGCAAAAGATGATCTCACCTGCCCTTCGGCAAGTGATTCCGAATTTGTTATACTCGTTTTCAAATTACTGCTTTTTATTCTATTGAGCCGACATGACCACATCTTCTAATTCCTCAAATCCGTCACAAACCCAGACTTCGGGTATGTGGGGCGGTCGTTTCTCTGAAGCTACTGACGCATTTGTTGCTGAATTTACAGCATCTGTCCAATTTGACCAACGCTTTTATAAACAAGATATTGCCGGTTCCATCGCCCATGCGACCATGTTGGCCAAAGTCGGCGTGCTGACTGCACAGGAACGGGACGACATCATCAACGGCTTAAACACCATTAAAGTCGAAATTGAAGCGGGTCAATTTGAATGGCGTATTGACCTTGAAGATGTGCACATGAACATCGAATCACGCCTGACCCAGCGCATTGGCATTACCGGTAAAAAACTGCATACCGGTCGTAGCCGTAACGACCAGGTGGCGACCGATATCCGTCTGTATGTGCGTGATGAAATTGATGCCATTTTAGAATTATTGAAAAAACTACAAACCGGTATTCTAAGCCTGGCGGCAAAGAACACTGACACGATTATGCCGGGCTTCACCCATTTACAAACTGCTCAGCCTGTGACTTTTGGTCACCACCTTATGGCCTGGTTTGAAATGCTGGTGCGTGACTCTGAGCGCTTAATTGACTGCCGTAAACGTTTGAACCGTATGCCACTCGGTTCTGCTGCTCTGGCAGGCACCACCTACCCAATCGACCGTGCCTATACCGCAGAATTACTGGGCTTTGATGCCGTTGCTGAAAACTCGCTGGATGCAGTATCTGACCGTGATTTCGGAATTGAATTTAACGCCGCTGCATCGTTAATCATGATGCACCTGTCACGTATGTCGGAAGAACTGATTCTGTGGACCTCAGCCCAGTTTAAATTTGTGAATATTCCTGACCGTTTCTGTACCGGTTCATCGATCATGCCGCAAAAGAAAAACCCGGATGTCCCTGAACTGGTTCGCGGTAAAACCGGCCGTGTTTATGGTGATTTAATGAGCCTGTTGACCCTGATGAAAGGTCAACCACTGGCCTATAACAAAGACAACCAGGAAGACAAAGAGCCTCTGTTTGATGCAATTGATACTGTACGTGGTTCACTGATGGCGTTTGCTGACATGATTCCGGCATTGGTGCCTAACATTGCAGAAATGCGTGAAGCGGCGCTGCGTGGTTTCTCTACTGCAACCGACCTTGCGGATTACCTGGTGAAAAATGGCGTTGCTTTCCGTGATGCCCATGAAATTGTTGGTAAAGCGGTCGCACTGGGCGTACAGGAAGGCAAAGACCTGTCTGAACTGACCCTGGAACAGCTGCAGCAGTTCTCTGACCTGATTCAGGCCGATGTATTTGAAAAAGCCCTGACTCTGGAAGCTTCAGTGAATGCACGTAACCATATTGGGGGGACTGCTCCGGCACAAGTCGCTGCTGCGATTGAACGCGCCCACGCCCGTTTAGAGCAACTTTACGCTTAATCTTAAATTCGGAGTATGGATATGTCTCGACAAGTATTTTGCCGTAAGTATCAACAAGAAATGGAAGGCTTGGACTTTGCCCCGTTCCCGGGTGCCAAAGGTCAGGAATTATTTGATACCGTGTCTAAACAGGCCTGGAACGAATGGCTGAAACATCAGACCACGCTGATCAATGAAAAGCGTTTAAATGTGTTTGAAGCAGATGCGAAAAAGTTTCTGGAAGAACAGCGCGAAAAATTCTTCAATAATGACGAAACCTTAGAAAAAGCCGAAGGGCTAAAGCCTGAGTAAAACTTAAAGCGCTGCTTTAAGTTTTACGCAAGACAAGGACGAAGTCCGCGTAGGCTTTCATGCAAAAAGAATCTCCATTTTTTGAGGATTCTTTTTTATGCACGGTTGTAAAAATTACGTAAGACAAGCGAAGCGCGTAGTTTCAAATGTCTCAAAGGAGTCTGAAGAGGCTCCTTTTTTATACTCGATACTGCTCCGCCACGCCGCAAGACGAGAAGCTGTGCTTCGAGTAAAAAAGAAAGCGCTGCTTTAAGTTTTACGCAAGACAAGGGCGAAGTCCGCGTAGACTTTCATGCAAAAAGAATCTCCATTTTTTGGGGATCCTTTTTTATGCACGGTTGTACAAATTACGCAAGACAAGCGAAGCGCGTAGGCTTAAATTTGAAAGGCTCCAGAAATGGAGCTTTTCTTTTACTCTATCCAAACCCAAGATCAACCACTGCACATAGGGTTTTATCTCGGAAGATGCTTTTAGCCTTTAATCCAAAAAAATTTCATCGATAAAAAATGAATTCCTCTTCATTCACCCATTTCAGGCTTGGCACAGAAAAAGTAGATGAACTCTGTTGTTTTCCAGCCCCAAGCTCCCTGTTTATAGTGAGCTTAAGGTGATTGGTTTTTATTGAATTGACAGGTATATCTGGACAACTATAAAGTTTTACTTCACCAAAATCAGGGGTTTATAATTTAGATTAAAATTAACCTATTTAACCGATTGGTATTGTAACTGGCCGATACATTTGTTCATAAAACTCAACATTAGACTACAATAAGCTTAAAGATTTCCGCGCATCATCTTCCTATAATAACAATCAAGGAGATGGAAGCATCTCTTATAATAGATATAAATATCCCCGATTTCGATCTCAGATTTCCCCCAAAATCTGGGATTTTTTTTATCCATTTTATGCGTAATCCATAAAAAAAGCCTGAAATTATTTCAGGCTGTTTCTGGTATTCAAACTTAGCGTTCTTGAACTTTCTGTTCAATTTCTTCCATGCTGGTATGACGCACATCCAGACCTTTGACCATATAAATCACTTGCTCGGAAATATTACGCGCATGGTCACCAATCCGCTCTAGGGAACGCAGTACCCACATTACATTGATGACGCGGGAAATATGACGTGGATCTTCAATCATATAGGTCATTAAAGTCCGGGTGGCCGACTGGTATTCACGGTCGATATCGGCATCGGCCAGCAGTACACGTAAAGCCTGATCGACATCCAAACGGGCAAAAGCATCCAGCGCATCATGAATCATGACTCGCACCTGGTTACCAATATGACGGGTCTCCAAATAACCGCGCGGCGAGCCCCCTTCTTCACATAGGCTTTGTGCAATCCGGGCAATTTTGGCCGCTTCATCGCCAATACGTTCCAGGTCGGTATTGGCCTTGCTCATGGCAATCACCATGCGCAGGTCAATTGCAGCGGGATGACGGCGTGCCAAAATCAGGGTTAATGCTTCATCAATTTCAGTTTCCAGACGGTTCACTGCATTGTCCTGAAATTGCACCTCTATTGCCATCGCGGCATCTGTGTCCAGCAATGCATGAATCGCATTGGCCACCTGCTGCTCTACCAAGCCACCCATGGTCATGAATTTTGTATTGACATCCTGTAGATCTTCATTAAATTGAGAAGAAATATGGTGATTTAACACAGGATTATTTGGACTCAAGAGATGTACTCCAATGCAATAATAACGGACTTATTTGATCATTGATTATTAAATCACATTAAACATTAAGCTTTTATGACAATTTAAACAAGTGCCCGATTGCATCATTTTATTTTATTGAAATTTAAGGTTTTTCTATTAACCACAAGTTCATCTCGGCCAGATCTTTTTCACTGAGTTGCCCCACCGATGCCCGGAGGCGCAGCACATTAATCAGATAATCATATTTGGCATTCAAATAGTCCTGCTTGGCCGAAAAAGCATTACGCTGAGCCAGCAGGACATCGACCATGGTTTTTAGGCCTTCATGATATTGGGCACGGGAGGCGCGCGATACCAGTTGCGCCGATTGCATGGCCGCCTGTCGTGCCTGTAACTTGGATTGATCGGTTTCCACCTGCAAATAGGCACTTTTTACATCGGTATTGGCTTTACGGATGGCCGCATCCAGCTCGGCTTCGGCTTTATCGACATTCACTGCTGCTTTCTGGATATTGCGCTGGGTACGGCCGCCGGTAAACACATTCCAGTTCATTTCAATGCCGACCTGATCAAACTGACCATCCTGAGAAATCAGGCTTTGTGGCGTCTGCTTGTTATAGCCATAAGTACCGACCGCTTCAATTTGCGGATAACGCGCGGCCTGCTCCACCCGTTTCTGGTCTTCGGCATAACGCTGCTGCAAGCGGGCCTGCAAAATGGACAGGTTCTGACTTTGTGCCAGCTCGGTCCATGCCTCTAAACTGGCCGGATAAGGCTTTTGGAACTGAAAGTCATCTCGCAGTACCGCCAGATTTTCACGATATGGCCCGATCAGCTGCGCCAGTTGTTCCTGTGCCAGCACCAGCTGCACATGGGTAGCAATCCGGTTGGCCTTGGCATTTTGATATTGCGCCTCGGCTTCGCTGACATCACTGCGCGCGACCAGTCCCTCGCGCAGCTTGGCATTCATCATGTTCAGCTGTTCCAGCAGTGCCTGCTCTTCCTGCAAATAGGCCGTCGTTAAAGACTGCTGGCGCAGCACATTAAAATAGGCTTCGGCCACATTTAAAATATGCTCCTGCTTTTGCAGTCTTAAGGTGACTTCACTGAGACTGAGTGAGGTTTTGACCTGTTTTAGGCCTTCCCAGGCATCCCAGCGGAATAAAGGCTGGCGTGCAGTGACACTCACCTGACGGGTGGTGGTTGCTGAAGGCGACAGGCTTTCAGAGCTGACTGGAAAACCTGGAATTGTCGCAGCATTGGCGTCCTGACTGCGCCGGGTGATATTGCCAGACACAGTCACGGTCGGCAGCAAATTGCCTTTGGCAATGCCTAAATTCAGTTGATCGGCTTCATATTGCAACAGATTGGCCTGCCAGTTCGGGTCGGTGGCTTTGGCACGCTCATAGGCCTCGACCAGATCCAAGGCTTGCGCCCAAGGGCTAAACAACAGCAGGCCCAATATACATATTTTTTTCTTCATTTTATTCGTTTAACTCATCTCGCCAAAATGGCCATGTCTCAGTCAAGCATTGACTCAATTTGCTCCATAGTAGCGATTTATCGCATTTTTTTCGTATGTTTTTGATTATTTTTTTATATTTTACCGCTTTAACTCAAGCAGCAAGCTGTCCAGTTGAGTTGAGCCAGGAGCGCACTCACAGCCATGTAACCAAACTTCAGCACAACGCTACAATTCACCGGACCGAAGCTGGTTACAATAGCGCCATACATTCCGCACTTGTTATTTTTTTGCTGCTTTTTTAATTGGGTTATCGTGAAGCTTATTTCTCCCCGCTGGCGTACTTTACTGCTCAGTTTATGTTCTGCAATGGTTTTGACCGCGTGTCAAAGGCCAGAACCCCCTGTGGTCATTGAACAGAAGCCGAAGCAGGCTGTGGCTGAACAGGCGGTCGATTTAAAGTCGATCTGCCGCGGTATTGAACAGGAAATGCGCGAGATTAACCAGCAGCGCACCACCTTTGCCCTGGAACAGATTAACCAGGATTTAAAAGTCTGTTTGCCACTAATGGATTTCCCCGACCAGCAGCATCTGCTGGAACTGTCTGCCCAGATGTACCAGAATTTTCTGAAAGTCGAACGTACCGCCCAGCAGCAGACCGCTTTTGATCAGTATGCCTTTGATCTGGCCCAGCATCCCACCATTCAGCAAAGCCATTTCGAACAGTTTGCCTTACGCGACCAGTATCTGCTGAAACACAAAGGTCAGGCCTATGTCGACCTGTATGATGCCGGTGAAGGGCAACTGGTCTATCGGCGTAATCCGCAGTACCTGGCTCGTATTTTTGCGCCTTATCTGCCCGATGCCGAACGGATTTTTATTGAAAATCTGGCCGAACAGAATATGCAGCGTCCGATTCGTGATGGCGGCCTGACCATTGATGCCCAGGAAGTGGTGCGTCGCGCCCTGTTCTGGGAAGATTATGTCAAAAACTATCCTGACAGCAGTTATATCCGCGATGCGCGTTATCTGGATCAGGTCTATCGTATGTTCCTGTTTAAAGGCACCTTAAATACCCCGGTTTCAGACAGCTATGAAGCAGAATATGCGATTCAGCCCAGTGTCTGGTATGAAATTGAAAAGCTGGCCAAGCTGGAGCAGTCACGACTGGCAGATCAGGCGCGTAAATTCCGCAGCTTTGTACAGATGTCGCCACAGGAACGGCGTAACCGTATTCCAGTCAGCCTGACCGCACAGGAACAAAACAATGAACGTGCCAACACCCTGGCGCTAAAGCAGCTGTCCCATTATCTGGATTTACCGCTAAACGGCTTAAGTCCGACCCGTGACTGTTTTAGCGATGCGGTCTGTATGCCTTATCAGAATAACTAAGCCACCCACCAATTTGGCAGTTTTATCACTGGCCTTTTTAAGCCAACCTGTTAAGATTTAAGCAGCTTGACGGAGCGCGAGTAAATCCTCGCTGAGATTGTGTAATTGTCTAACCGTATAGATGATTAAGCACAAGTACCGTTGAACCTGATCAGGTTAACACCTGCGTAGGAATCAAGCGCAACTAAACCTTAAGTTTCGATTTATTATTCAGGATAAATCCGTTTCGTTTTGGTCGTGCTTGATTCGTTGATGCTCTTCATAAGGATCATGGTATGAACCAATTAACGAATCTTTCTTCCGAGGCTATTTCTGCTCAACACGAGCAAGATGCCAAAGACCTCACCCGTATTTTACCCGCTTCGAGCAAAGTCTATATCCAGGGCTCACGTGAGGATATCCGTGTCCCGATGCGCCAGATTGAACTGACCGAGACCCCAACCAGTTTAGGCGGTGAACACAATCCGCCGGTAATGGTCTATGACACCTCTGGCGTTTACACCGACCCGGAAGTCAATATTGATCTGAACCAGGGTTTACCGAATGTGCGTGAACGCTGGATTGAAGAGCGTAACGATACAGAAATTCTGGATCAGCTCAGTTCTAAATTCGGTCAGGAACGCCTGCGTGACATCCGCACTACCGACATCCGTTTTGCCCATATCCAGAAACCGCGCCGGGCCAAACGCGGGCATAACGTGACCCAAATGCACTATGCCAAACAGGGCATTATTACCCCGGAAATGGAATACATCGCCATCCGTGAAAACCTGCGCCAGCAGCAAGGCGTCGATATGCGCCAGCATCCGGGACAAAACTTTGGCGCACAAAACCTGCGTGAAATTACCCCGGAATTTGTACGTCAGGAAGTCGCTGCCGGCCGCGCCATTATTCCCGCCAACATTAACCACCCTGAAATTGAGCCAATGATTATTGGCCGTAATTTCCTGGTGAAAATTAATGCCAATATTGGTAACTCGGCACTGGGTTCTGACATTGCCGAAGAAGTGGCAAAAATGACCTGGGCCACCCGCTGGGGCGCCGACACCATCATGGATTTATCGACCGGGAAAAATATTCATGAAACCCGCGAATGGATTATCCGTAACTCACCCGTGCCAATTGGTACCGTGCCCATTTATCAGGCCCTGGAAAAAGTCAACGGCGTGGCAGAAGACCTGACCTGGGAAATCTTTAAAGACACCCTGATTGAACAGGCCGAACAAGGTGTGGACTACTTCACCATTCATGCTGGGGTACTGCTGCGTTATGTACCGCTGACCGCCAACCGCCTCACCGGTATTGTGTCACGTGGCGGTTCAATCATGGCGCAGTGGTGTCTGGCGCATCATGAAGAAAACTTCCTGTACACCCACTTCGATGAAATCTGCGAAATCATGAAAGCCTATGACGTCTCCTTCAGTCTGGGCGATGGCCTGCGTCCGGGCTGTATTCAGGATGCCAATGATGAAGCACAATTCAGCGAACTTCGTACCTTGGGCGAATTAACGCATCGCGCCTGGGAACATGATGTGCAGGTAATGATTGAAGGCCCGGGTCATGTGCCAATGCATATGATCAAGGAAAATATGGATCTGCAACTGGAAGTCTGCAAAGAGGCGCCGTTCTATACCCTTGGTCCGCTAACCACCGATATTGCACCGGGCTATGACCATATTACCTCGGCCATTGGGGCCGCCATGATTGGCTGGTATGGCACGGCAATGCTGTGCTATGTGACGCCAAAAGAGCATTTAGGTCTGCCGAACAAGAAAGATGTTAAAGACGGTATTATCACCTACAAGATCGCTGCACATGCCGCCGATCTGGCCAAAGGTCATCCGGGTGCGCAGGCGCGTGACAATGCCCTGTCCAAAGCCCGCTTTGAATTCCGCTGGGAAGATCAGTTTAACCTGAGTCTGGACCCGGATACGGCGCGCAGTATGCATGATGAAACCTTGCCGAAAGAAGCACACAAATCGGCGCACTTCTGTTCGATGTGTGGACCGAAATTCTGCTCCATGAAAATCACCCAAAATGTGAGAGATTATGCGCAAAATCAGAATCTTGCTAAAGAAGCCATGCAAAGTGATACAGAGGTTGCGGAAGGTCTCAAAGCCATGAAGGAAACCTATCAGCAGACTGGTCAAAAATTGTACCACGACGTCTAAACTATCGAAAAAGAGTTTGTGTTCCATTTAATCTCAGTTAGGATGAAAACTGATGTTCTTCATCCGTATGATGTTTTATGGAAATACTTAAACAGGCGACCTATGGTCGAAATGAACTGCGCATTCAACAACGTGAATTCTTGTTTCGTGGCTTTATTCAGGTTGAAAAAGTCAGTCTGAGCCATCGCCTGTTTAATCAAAACCACTATACACCGGTCATTCATCGGGAGTTGATTCAACGCCCGGAGGCAGCCGGTGTATTGTTATATGATGAAAAAAAACATAAATTTGCATTAATAGAACAATTTCGTATTGGGGCAATGGATGATCAGGATTCTCCCTGGCAACTCGAAGTCATTGCGGGCGTACTCGATGGTGATGAATCACCGGAAAGCTGCATTCGCCGTGAAACCCTAGAAGAATCAGGCTGCGAAGTTGAAGAACTGCAGCATCTGTTTACCTTCTATCCCTCTGCAGGAGCTTGTGCGGAAATCTTTCATTTATATAGTGCGAAAGTAAATTTGCCTGAACAAGGCGGTGTGTTTGGTCTTAGTGAGGAAGGCGAAAATATTCAATTACATATTTTTGAATATGAGCACTTACCCATCTTATTGGCCAATGGTCGGCTCAGGAATGCGCCGCTGATCATCGCCCTGCAATGGTTACAACAACAAATTAAACCATAAGGAATGTCTAAGGGGTCAGGCATGACTTTTATAAGCAAAAATACACAAAGCTGGACCATCGTCCAGATTTCAGACACACATTTAATGGATCAGGAAGACCTTAAATTTGTGCAGATGAATCCGGAACACAGCTTTCATGGCATCATGCGCGATATTCAGCAACGCTATCCAGAGCTGGATGCCATTGTTCATACCGGGGATCTGGCACAGGTGCCGGTGCCGGCGACCTATGCGCGCTATCTAGCATTTATGCACCGCCTGAATATTCCGTTTTATCAGATTCCGGGCAATCATGATGAAGTCGAATATTTTCCGTTTCACCAGCAGCAAAACCGGGTACATGCTATTCATTTGGGTGCCTGGACCATCATGCTGCTGAACAGTGCGGTCAAGAATCAGATTGATGGCCGGATTGAACCCTCCCAGCTCGCGCAACTGGACCAGCTGTTAACCGAACATGCCGGCCAGCATGTGATTGTGGCCTGTCATCATCATCCTTTTGCCATGCAGTCACATTGGGTCGATCAGCATAAACTGAAAAATACCGCAGATCTGACTGAAGTGATGGCCAAGCATCAGAATATTAAAGCGGTTTTATTTGGTCACGTGCATCAGGATTCGCTGAACATCTGGAACAATATTCCTTTTTATTCAACACCTTCGACTTCAGTGCAGTTTAAACCGCACAGTGATGATTTTGCCCTGGGACAGGAAGCACCGGGCTATCGGGTCTTGCATTTAAAGGACAATGGCGAGTTCGACACACAGGTACATCGTGTTGAAAATTTAGTCGGTCAAATAAATAATGAAATTTCAGGTTATTAACTTTTCATTTTAATCTTTTTGCTTTAAGTTATGGCTGCGAAGGAAAACGTGATACGACGAAATCCAAACATCAAAGACTATCAATATACATAAAAAGTCTATATGATGACGACCCCCGAAGGGATAATCTTCTCCTTGGGAGTGGATAAAAACACTTGCATATCACCATATTTTTTGCGTATAGATAATACGTATATGATGAGGAATGCCCTACATGGCGAATGACAACCAAAATCAAGTCTTGGACGAACAAACAGATGTTGTAGAGGAAAAATCTACAAAGCGCGTGCGTAAGACAAAGCCAAAGGCGTCAGAAGGTGGTTCTACTGCTAGCTTATTTGGTATTGAGCCTTATCAGCCGAAAAAAAATGAAGAATATATGTCTGAGGGCCAGCTTGAGCACTTCCGTCAGATTCTCTTGGCCTGGAAAGCCGAGCTGATGTCTGAAGTTGATCGTACGCTAAACACAATGCAAGATGAAAATACTGCATTGCCTGACGTAAACGACCGCGCCACTCAGGAAGAAGAGTTTGCCATCGAGTTACGTACCCGTGACCGTGAACGCAAACTGATCCGTAAAATTGAACAATCCATTGAAGCCATTAAAAACGATGACTACGGTTTCTGTGAAACCTGCGGAATCGAAATTGGTTTACGCCGTTTAGAAGCGCGTCCAACTGCGACTTTATGTATTGACTGCAAAACTTTGGCAGAAATCAAAGAGAAGCAAAATAACGGTTAAGCATGTCTATTCGTAATCCCTCCCTGCCCCTCCCTTTGATAAAGGGAGGGAAAGCTGAAGAGAATTACGTGGGCCGGTTTGCGCCATCGCCAACCGGCCCTTTGCATTTTGGTTCCCTCATTACTGCGGTGGCCAGTTATTGTGACGCCAAGGCCCAGCATGGGCGCTGGCTGGTCCGTATTGAAGACACCGACATTCCCCGTATTTATCCTGGCAGTGAAGCGCATATCCTGCGTTCTCTAGATGCCTTTCAGTTCGAGCCGGATGGCGAGATTCTGTTTCAAAAAGACCGTTTGGCCATTTACGAAGACGTTCTTGAGCAACTCGCCGAGCAAGGCTGGGTCTATGCCTGTCAGTGCACGCGTAAAATGCTCGGTTCCAATCATATTTATGCTGGCACCTGCCGCAATCTGCAACTCTCCTTTGCACAGCAGGCCATCCGCCTGAAAGTGACCGATACAGACATCTGCTTTGAAGACCGCTTACAGGGCCGGCATTGCTCCAACCTGCAACATGATCTGGGTGATTTTGTCTTAAAACGCCGTGACGGGATTATTAACTATCAGCTGGCCGTGGTGGTCGATGACTATCTGCAAGGCATTACCGATGTCGTCCGCGGCGCAGACCTCTTGGACAATACCGAACGACAGATCTGGCTTGGGCGGGTGCTGGGCTATCCGGAACTGCGCTATCTGCATTTGCCGCTGGCCATGAATGATCAGGGGCAAAAACTCTCCAAGCAGAACCTGGCCCAGCCGCTGGATTTAAATCAGGCTCCTCTGCTATTACAACAGGCGCTCACGGCTTTGCACCAACCCCCGGTAGTTTTAGACACCCCGGCACGTATGCTGCAGCAAGCCATTGCCCAGTGGTCAATTGACGCCATTCCACATACAACTCAGCTACAGGGCAGCTACGCATAACTACACAATTTGCGCTAATCTAGAAAAAAATAACTGCAAGATGGGATTACTATGTTTTTTATTTTCGGGATTGGTCCAAAAACCAAAGTGCTGGAGAAAAACCAGTTTGTCTGTCCGGTCTGTCGCACCCGCACCAGCTATGAACTGAAGCAGCAGCGCAATTATTTTTCCTTATTTTTTATTCCTTTAATTCCGCTATCCAAAGCCAAAGGCAGCTTTGTCAAATGTCTGAACTGTAAAACGGAAATGCCAAGCACAGTGTTGCACCATGCTCAGCCAGATCCATTTCAGCAGAGCAATCTAGAAGCTTGATTCCTCACGGCTTGGATTGGTCTGCTGGGTAGTACTTTCAATTTTCAGAATCAGACTGACCATCACCGCACACATAATTAGCGATGAACCACCATAACTGATAAATGGCAGGGTCAGCCCTTTAGTCGGCAACATGCCCATATTCATGCCGGCATTCACCAGAATCTGTAACAGGAAGATGATGCTGATGCCATAGGCCAGATAACCGGCACGTAAATACTGATGTCGCAAGGCACGATGACCAATGCGAATACAGCAGACCAGCATGGTGAAAGACAGGCTCAGCACCACCAGGATACCAAAAAAGCCAAATTCTTCGCCTAAAACGGCCAGCATAAAGTCGGTATGCGCTTCCGGCAGATAGGACATTTTCTGGATACTATGCCCCAACCCCACCCCGGCCCATTCACCCCGGCCAAAAGCCATTAAGGCATTTGACAGCTGATAACCGGCCCCGAGCGGATCATTCCACGGGTTAGAGAAAGACATTAAACGTTCAAAACGGTAGGGCTCAAACACCACCAGGAAGGTAAACGCACCCAGCATCGCACCCAAGGCAATCCCGAACTGAATCAGTGGTGCACCGGCCAGGAAGAACACCCCGAGCATGGTCAACGCAATCACCACAGTCGCACCCAAATCCGGTTCTGCCATAATCAGGCCCACAGTCGCCGCCATAATCACTGCCAGCCGTACCAGACCTTTAATATTATTACGCACTTCTTCAGCACGACGTACCACGTAGTCGGCGGTAAAAATCGCCATCATCACCTTGGCCACTTCTGAAGCCTGCAAGGTAAACCCGGCCACCCGAATCCAGCGTTTGGAACCATTGACTTCGGTACCGACCACCAGTACCGCAATCAGCAAGGCAATGGTAATAATCCATAAAAAGAAGGTGTTATTGAACCAGAGGTTTAAGGGAACTTTATACACGGTATAGGCGGCAATTAGCGCTACCGCAATTGAAATACCATGCCGCAGTACATAATGGAAGGCATTTTCATGCATACGCTCGGCATAGGGCATTGAGGCAGACGCCACCATAATCGAGCCGATACAGAGCAAGGCCAATACGCTAAAAATGAGCACATTGCGCACATTCACTTCGGCCGGTAACCGCGGTAACCAGCGCTCATAGACCTGATTGATTTTATTGATCGTTGTCTGAGCAAAGCCAGCCATATCCCAAATCCTTATTATTCTTGACCAAGTTCATTGACATAAGTCACGAACTGACGACCACGTTCCGGATAGCCCGAGAACATATCAAAACTTGCACATGCAGGTGACAATAACACGACATCCTGTGGCTGGGTATGCTGCTGGCACAGCTGTACCGCCTGTTGCAGACTGTCGGCATGGAGCAGCGTAGTGGTGCCCTGTACTGCCGCTTCAATGAGTGCGGCATCTTCACCAATCAACACTGCCAGTTTGGCATATTGACTGAGCGCCTGACGCAGTGCCTTAAAGTCCTGGCCTTTGCCCTGCCCACCTAAAATAATGGCCACCTGACCGCCATGCGGCTGAATTGCTGCACCCAAACCTTCTAGTGCCGCGAGGGTAGCGCCAATATTGGTGCCTTTGGAGTCATTATAATAACGCACGCCTGCGACCTCTTTGACGAATTCACAGCGATGCTCCAGACCTTTAAAGCTTTTTAAAGTGTTCAGCATACTGTCCATCGGCAGGCCAATCGCTTCACCCAGCGCCAGACAGGCCAAGGCATTGGCAATATTATGCGTACCCTGAATATACATGTCGCTGCTTTTCAGCAGACGTTCACGGCCACGCGCCAGCCAAATGGTGCCATCTGTTTCTTTTAAAATACCGAACTGGTTGATATCTGGTGCGTTCAGACCAAAGCTCTGCATAGGGGTGGTATCTGGCACCAGTGGACGGGTCAGTGCATCATCACGGTTATACACCACCTGTTTCACGCCCTGAAAAATACGGTGTTTGGCGGTGTGATAACCGAGCATGTCACCATGACGGTCCAGATGGTCTTCACTCATGTTCAGCACCACCGCCACTTCAGCATTCAGGTTTGAGGTGGTTTCTAACTGAAAGCTGGAAAGTTCCAGAATATACAGCTCCGGATCATCTTTGGTTAAATCCAGCGCCGGACGGCCCAGATTACCCCCAACCGCGACCTTCTTGCCAGCATCGGCAGCCATCAGGCCAATTAGTGTGGTTACGGTACTTTTGGCATTGGAACCGGTAATGGCCACAATTGGCTTGTCAGTGGCACGGCGTAAAATCTGGATTTCACTGACCACCGGAATGCCCTGCGCCATTGCCGTCTGAATTTCTGGCAGTTTTGGATCCAGTCCCGGACTGATGATAATTTCTTCAGCAGACAACAGCAGTTCCTGGTCAAACTGGCCAAAACTGGTCTGAACCTCGGCCGGAATCTGGTCATAACCGGGGGGTGTCGCTCGAGAGTCTGTTACGGCAACGCGGTAGCCCTGATCATGCAAGAAGTTGACTGCTGCAACACCTGAAATGCCAAGACCTGCCACAACTTTTAATCCACCGCGTTGTATTAACATTTGAGCTCCATCAATGATTTGGATTTTAAACTGCGGAAATGTTAGCACTTTGGGGTTTTGAATGCTTTTTCTGTTTGCAGTTTCTGGAAAAAATTTTGTGTCAGTGCGTAAAAAAGCCGTCATAGAGATGACGGCTTTTTTGATGCTCAAGGGCTTACTTCCACTTGACCCCTTGTACTTCAGTTTTCTTGCTGGCCTGCTCCGACACCGGACAATCACAGCCACCGCCACAACCGGCAGCCATTTTCGGTCTGAACCATTTGCCCAGCGTGTGCCAGCCTTTTGCCGTACAGGCATCCGACAACTTCAGAAAGACTGAATTTGAAGTCTTCGGGAATACCTTTTTGAAGACCACCAGCGTGCTCCACATCACCAATACCGCCACAATCAATACTTCAATCATTTCAGTCTCCTTTTTTTGTTTCGGCTTAAGCCAACAGGTTGGATGCAATCTGATAGGTCAGGAATGACATCAAATAGGCCAGACCAAACAGATACACGGTCATAAAGCCCACTGTTTTCCACGATGCCGTTTCACGGCGTACCGTGGCCAGCGTCGCCAGACAGTGCGGTGCATAAATAAACCAGACCAGTAGCGATAAACCGGTCGCCAATGACCAGCCCAAGTCACCACCGCTGCTGATGATGCTGGCCAGACCATCGGCCATGGCATCTTCGTCCCCTGACAGGGCGTAAATGGTACCCAGTGCAGCCACCACCACTTCACGGGCTGCCATTGCTGGAATCAAAGCAATACAGATCTGCCAGTTAAAGCCCAGTGGGGCAAAAATTGGCTGCATGATATGGCCCAGCATCCCGGCAAAGGTATAATCAATCGCCGGCATGGTCGCGCCTTCTGGCGGCTGCGGGAAGGTACACAGGAACCAGAGCAGAATCGACAGGGCAAAGATGATGCCACCAACCCGTTTCAGGAAGATTCGGGCGCGATCCAGCAACCCAATCCAGACGTTTTTGATGTCCGGGAAACGGTAACTTGGCAGTTCCATCAACAGCATGTGATCGGATTTGTCTTTCTGGAAAAACTTCAGCACAAAAGACACGCCCAGTGCACTTAAAATACCAGCCATATACAGCGCAAACAGCACCAGACCCTGCAGGTTAAACAGGCCCCATACCGTTTGTTCCGGAATAAAGGCAGCAATTAACAGCGCATACACAGGTAAACGTGCGGAACAGGTCATCAGCGGTGCCACAAAAATAGTGGTTAAACGGTCACGCGGGTCGCTGATACTGCGCGTTGCCATAATCCCCGGAATCGCGCAGGCAAAGCTGGACAGTAACGGAATAAAGGCACGGCCACTTAAACCGGCTTTAAACATCAGTTTATCCAGCAAGAATGCAGCGCGCGGTAAATAACCGGATTCTTCCAGCACCAGAATAAAGAAGAACAGAATCAGAATTTGCGGCAGGAACACCACCACACCACCGGCGCCGGCAATAATCCCGTCCACCACCAGACTGTTCAGTAAAGGATGGGCAATACTGCCACCAATTACTTCACCCAGCCGGCCAAAGAAGGTTTCAATCCCGTCCATAAATGGGGCTGCCCAGGCAAAGACCGCCTGGAAAATGATAAACATCATGACCGCCAGACTGACCAGACCCAGCACCGGATGCAGGAACACCTTATCGAGGAAATCGGAACGTTTATCTTCCTGATCGACGTATTGCACCACATCATTCAGCAGGGTTTCGGCCTTCTGATGGGCATCGCCTTTCAGACCGGTCAATTCGGTATGTGGCAGCGCATATTTACCCTGATCCAGCGCATTCATCAGGTTTTCAATCCCGGAACGGCGCACGGCCACGGTTTCTACCACCGGCACACCGAGGCGCTCAGACAGTTTCTGGGTGTTGATCTGCATGCCACGACGACGCGCTTCGTCCATCATGTTCAGCACCAGCAACATTGGACGACCCAGTTCAATCATTTCCAGTACCAGACCCAGATGCAGCTTCAGATTGGTGGCATCAACCACACACAGGAAAGCATCCTGCTGGCCTTCTTCTGCCAGTTTGCCCTGTACCACATCACGGGTAATGGCTTCGTCCGGGCTGGCAGCATTCAAGCTATAAGTGCCAGGTAAATCCAGCACCCGTACCGGCTTGCCTGAAGGTAAATTAAAATGACCGACTTTACGTTCGACCGTTACGCCGGCATAGTTGGCAACTTTCTGGCGTGTACCAGTTAAATGGTTGAATAATGAGGTTTTACCGCAGTTAGGATTCCCTACAAGGGCAATACGTAAGGCATCACTCATGTAGTGACTCCATCTTCAATTTCAATTTTCTCTGCTTCATTTTTGCGTAAGGCAAAACGGGTAAAACCGACCTGAATCAGAATCGGATCCCCGCCAAAAACACCTTTGGTAATGACCTGAACGCGCGTGCCCGGCACAAACCCCAATGTTTCCAGACGGCTGGCCACCAAGTCATTGTGTGACTCGCCCCCCTCATCCTGCCGGATAATCTGGCGGATAATGGCCGTCTGCTTTACCTTTAACTCTGATAAACGCACTGTGAAATTCCTAAGCTCTTTTAAATAGTATACAAACAAATGAGAATAATTAACAAATAAGGATTGATTACGTTTCCGTTCTTATATCACATCGACAGCCCGGAAAAATTACTCTACATTGGAGAATTCCAATGATCTTGATCGAATTCTTAAATTAAAGTGATCCACATGCTCAATAAAAAGCCCCGCATTCCTGCACCTGTCACCATTCCGGAACATTTAAGCTATTTGCAGGGCTTTCGCGATCATCTAGTAGCACAAACCGTCAGTCCACATACCCGCAATGCCTATCTGTCCGACTTAATGTTATGCAGTGCCTGCGTGCCCAGTTCAATGCTGGACTGGAGTCATGATGATATTTCCGATGTCCTGATTGAATTGACCAAACAGCAAAAAAGCCCACGTTCGATTGCCCGCTGCCTATCGGCCTTAAGGGCTTTTTATAAATTTCTGCGTGAACAGAAACTGCGCGCCGACAATCCGGTCGCCGCACATAAAACCCCAAAACTGGGCCGGGCCTTGCCCAAAGATCTGTCCGAAGCCGATGTTGAAGCGCTAATTCAGGCACCGGATGTCAATACAGCACTGGGTCTGCGCGACCGGGCCATGTTTGAAGTACTGTATGCCTGTGGTTTACGTGTCTCTGAATTGCTGAATTTGCGTCTGGAGCTGATTAACCTGAAACAGGGTTATTTGCGCATTGTCGGTAAAGGCAATAAAGAACGTCTGGTACCTTTGGGCCAAGTCGCCTGTGAATGGGTAGAACACTATCTGCAAGAGGCGCGGCCGCAGCTGTATAAAACCAGCACCGATTATTTATTTCTGACCCAGCATGGCGGCATCATGAGCCGGCAGAACTTCTGGTATGCAATTAAACGCTATGCGCTACAGGCCGGAATTCAGGCCGAATTATCACCGCATACCTTGCGCCACGCCTTTGCCACCCATCTGCTCAATCATGGCGCAGACCTGCGCGTGGTGCAAATGCTGCTGGGGCATAGCGACCTGTCGACCACACAAATTTATACCCATGTCGCGCAGATTCGCATGCAGCAGCTGCACGCGACCCATCATCCTCGCGCTTAACCGCACTGCCGAAATACGACCAAGAAGTTTTCGATCGGTCATTTTTTTTTGTTATGCTAGCCTCCTTGTTTTTATATCGATAAGAAAAGGGTTAGCAATGACATTTACCCGCGCGAAAATTGTAATGGCCATGACACTTGCTGCAGGCCTGGGCCTGACGGCATGCTCGAGCAATAATGATGAGAAAAAACAAACCACGCTTACGGCCAGTGCACCGGCAACCGGGGAAGCCTCTACCCTTTCTGAACGTAATGCCCAGCAGCGTCTGGTCAAAACCCTGGAACAGCATTTTAAAACTGCTGGCATTCAGGCCAAAATCACGGAAGTTAAAACCACGGAAGTTCCCAATCTGTACTGGGTCAGCCTGGAAGGCATGTCTGCGGTCTATGCCACCAGCGATGGCAAATACATTTTCCAGGGTGATGTGATCCGTTTAGGCGACAAACAGCTACATAACGTCGGTGAGAGCCTGCAAGCCGGCACCAATAAACAGATTTTTGCCAGCCTGAAAAAGCAGGATCTGCTGATCTATAAAGCCAAGGGCGAAACCAAACACGTCATTTATGTGTTTACCGATGTCAGCTGTCCATACTGCCACAAGCTGCATGAACATATGGATGAGCTGAACAGCAAAGGCATTGAAGTGCGCTATATTGCCTGGCCACGTGGTGAACAGTTTATTCCGGCCATGGAAAGCGTCTGGTGTAGCCAAGACCGCCATGCGGCCTTTGATCAGGCCATTGCCGGTGCTGAACTGCCTGCCGCGAGCTGCAAAACGCCAGTACGTGAACACTATCAGCTGGGTCTGAATATTGGGGTGAACGGTACCCCGGCAATCTATAGTGCAGACGGGGTTTACCTTGGTGGTTATCTGTCGCCAAGCGAATTGCTGAAGCGTTTAAATAACTAATTTTAATGGGTTAAATTACTGTTTTTTATAGATCAAGAGAAAGTGATTTCTACGCTAGAGTCTTCAGCTTTTTTTAGCTATGATCTAAGCTCGCTTAAAATTGATTAAATATGGAGTGTGACGTGAAACCAGTTCGTCTGGCAATCCTCGGTCTTGGTACTGTGGGTGGTGGTGCCCTTAAACTATTAAAAGAAAATGCTGCTGAGATTAAACGTCGCACCGGTCGTGAAATTGAAATTACCTATGTCGGCACCCGTCGTCCGCGTCCAGACCTGAACCTGCCAGAAACGGTCAAACAAAGCTCGGACCTGCTAGATATCGTGCGTCAACCGGATGTAGATGTCGTGGTTGAAGTCATGGGTGGGATTCATCCTGCATATGAAGTCATTATGGAAGCGATGAAACACGGCAAACATATTGTCACCGCGAACAAAGCCTTGCTGGCTGAACACGGCAACGAACTGTTTAAAGCCGCGGATGATCATGCCGTTCAGATCGCTTATGAAGCTGCGGTAGCTGGTGGTATTCCAATCATCAAGGTGATTCGTGAAGGTCTGGCCGCGAACAAGATTGAATGGCTGGCGGGTATCATTAACGGTACCGGTAACTTCATCTTAAGCGAAATGCGTGAAAAAGGCCGTGCCTTTGCCGATGTGCTGAAAGAAGCGCAAGAGCTGGGTTATGCCGAAGCCGATCCAACCTTCGACGTTGAAGGTATTGATGCAGCACACAAGCTGACCATTCTGGCCTCATGTGCATTTGGTATTCCGCTGCAATTTGACAAGGTGTATACCGAAGGCATTAGCAAAATTACCGCGCAAGATGTCAAATATGCCGAAGATTTAGGTTTCCGTATCAAGCATTTAGGAATTGCACGCCGTACCGATGCCGGCATTGAACTACGTGTGCATCCAACCCTGATTCCTGAAGAAGAACTGATTGCCAATGTGAATGGCGTGAAAAATGCGGTGCTGGTGCAGGCCAATGCAGTCGGTCCAACCCTGTATTATGGCGCCGGTGCCGGTGCAGGCCCAACCGCTTCAGCAGTGGTTGCTGACGTGGTCGATATTGTCCGTGACATCTCCTATACCGAAGATGGCGCAGGTACAATTCCGCAACTGGCCTTCGAAGCCTTAACTGACCTGCCAATTTTAAGCCGTGAACAGATGACCACGGGTTACTATATTCGCATTAATGCCGAAGACCAGACCGGTGTACTGGCCGATGTCACCACCATTTTAAGCCGTGCCGGTATCAGTATTGATGCCATCATGCAGCAATCTCGCTTAAAAGACCTTATTCCTATCGTGATTCTGACTGACCCAGTTCAGGAATCAAAAATGGATGAAGCGTTACAACAAATTCAAGCTTTGCCTGTGATTCATGGCGAAATTGTACGAATTCGTTTAGAATCGCTTGATAATTAATCGGGTCAAGGGGAATATTTCCCCTTGCCAAGCTCTACACACAATTGGAACATCATCATGTCGAATGCCAATCGTTATACTGGTTTAGTTGACCGTTATCGTGACCGTTTACCAGTGTCTGCAACTACACGTGCAATCTCTCTCGGTGAAGGGAATACCCCGCTAATCAAGCTTGAGAACATTCCACGTATTATTGGCAAGAACGTTGAAATTTATGTGAAGTATGAAGGCTTAAACCCGACAGGTTCATTTAAAGACCGTGGTATGACCATGGCCGTAACCAAAGCGGTTGAAGAAGGTTCAAAAGCCATTATCTGTGCCTCTACCGGTAACACTTCTGCAGCGGCAGCAGCCTATGCAGCGCGTGCTGGTATCAAAGCGTTTGTGCTGATTCCTGAAGGCAAAATTGCTATGGGTAAAATGGCACAGGCCATGATGTACGGTGCCATCACCATGCAGATTCGCGGTAACTTTGACGATGGTATGCGTCTGGTGAAAGAAGTGGCCGATCAGGCTCCTGTAACCATCGTAAACTCGATCAACCCGTACCGTCTGCAAGGTCAAAAGACCATTGCCTACGAAATCGTGGATGAACTCGGCCGTGCACCAGACTACCACTGCCTGCCAGTTGGTAACGCGGGCAACATCACTGCACACTGGATGGGTTATACCGAAGCTGTGGCTAACCAGCCTGCAGACCAGTTTGAACAAGTGGTTTATGATGCGGCAACGGATGCCTTTACTGGTCCAAAACCGGAAGGTTTACCAGTTATGGTCGGTTATCAAGCCTCTGGCGCTGCGCCATTCTTACGTGGTGCACCAGTTGAAAACCCGGAAACTGTAGCCACTGCAATCCGTATTGGTAACCCGCAAAGCTGGAACCATGCCAAAGCTGTAGTTCGTGATTCACAAGGCTGGTTCGATGAACTGACCGATGCGGAAATTCTGGAAGCTCAGCGCATGCTGTCCATGTACGAAGGCGTATTTGTTGAGCCTGCATCTGCAGCATCCATTGGCGGCGCGATGCGTGACATTAAAGCCGGTAAAATTGCAGAAGGTTCAGTAATTGTATGTACTGTTACTGGTAACGGTCTGAAAGACCCAGACACTGCAATGAAACAGTGCCAGGATGCGGTGATGCTGTCGATTGACGCTACCATGGATCAGGTTCGTGATTCTATCCTTTCAAACATGGATCAATAATTCCGGTTTGAAACAAAAATCCCTGCTCATGCAGGGATTTTTTTATGGCTGAGGTTTGAAGTTCTGCACGATTTCGCACAGAGCAGTTCAGCTTAAATCCGTTTTGGTAACTGGCTGGTCCAGGACATTAAACGGGTGGCATCGTTATTACGCGCCTGGGTATTGCTGGCCCCTAAAATAATCACCACCGCCGGACGTGAATTTAAAGTGGTGTGCATCACCAGACAACGCCCTGCTTCATTAATAAAGCCGGTTTTGGACAGGTTAATATTCCAGCCACCATTACGCACCAGCGAATTGGTATTGTTCGATTTCAGCACCCGATAACCTAGGTTAAAGTCATAGCTTGGCGTGGTCGAAAACTGGCGAATCAGGCCATATTGTGACGCGGTACTGACCAGAATACCTAAATCACGCGCCGATGATACATTGCGTGGGTCCAAACCGGTCGATTCGGTAAAGCGGGTCGAATGCATGCCCAGCTCACGCGCTTTGTTGTTCATGGCAGCCACGAACGCGCTGCGTCCACCTGGATAGGTACGCGCCAGCGCTGCTGCGGCCGGGTTTTCTGATTTCATTAAGGCAAATAATAAGGCTTCAGCACGGTTCATCTTGTCGCCCACACGCAGGGTCGAACTGGAGTTCTTGCCTGCTGCACCGGCAAAATCAATCTGCTGTAAGGTAATTTGCTCAGACATATTTAAACGCGCATCCGCCGTCACTACCGCAGTCATCACTTTGGTAATTGAAGCAATCGGCAACGCGGTATTGGTATTTTTACTGTACAGCACTTCACCGGTATTGGCATCCATCACCAGTGCGGCACGTGCGTTCACAGTGGGCTGGTTGCTATAGGATGCAGTATCCAGAATCGGGCTGGTTCTACTGACCGTGCTGGCGGGCGCCAGTGTGCTGGAACTGCGTACCGTGGTGGTAATTTTGGTTGAGCCTTGTGGTGACGGTTCCACCACCTGCTCGGTCACAGAAGTCGTGGCGGTGGTCATCACATCGCCATTCAGCAGCTGATTGGCCTCTTCAGATGACCAGCTTAGCGTTGCCTGGAGGTTACTCCCCGAGGAAGGGTTCATGACGATTTCAGCAGTACTGACTGAACTCATGCCGAGCAGAACCGATGCTCCCAGCACATGCATTAATAACTTCTTAGAATTTTTCACTATTGCTTACTCAACTCAGGGAGGTAAGATACATTTGCGTATTACCTCAAATATGCCTTACATTTACAACACAGCACGGAACCAACTTTAGCCTCCGACATTGTGCAGAATTTTTCACTTTAGGTTAAGAATAGGATGGCCAATTTTGTCGGTTGATTGCAAGCTAATTTTGCTATATGTAACAAAAAAGATGATTTTAGTGAGAGGGAGAGTCTAGGTGATCACAGTTTTAGTGGTAGATGATCATGAATTGGTTCGTACCGGCATCTGCCGTATGCTCGAAGACCACACCGATGTTCAGGTCATTGGACAAGCTGAATCTGGGGAAGAAGCCATTAATCTGGTGCGCCAGCATCATCCCAATGTGGTCCTGCTTGACGTGAACATGCCGGGCATTGGCGGGGTGGAAACCACGCGCCGTTTATTACAGACTGCCCCGGAAACCAAGGTATTGGCGGTCAGTGGTCTGGCCGAAGAACCCTATCCTTCTTTATTACTCAAAGCCGGTGCCAAAGGCTATATCACCAAAGGTGCACCTGTCTCGGAAATGGTGCGTGCCATTAAAAAAGTCATGCAGGGCGGTAAATATTTTAGTGCCGATATTGCCGAGCAACTGGCCAGTTCCTACCTGTCAGACACCCAGCAATCACCGTTCGACAGCCTGTCGGAACGTGAAATGCAGGTGGCAATGATGGTGGTGAACTGTATTAGCGCGCAGGAAATTGCTGACAAGCTGTTCGTCAGCGTGAAAACCGTAAACACCTATCGCTACCGTATTTTTGAAAAACTGAATATCGACAGTGATGTCAAACTGACCCATCTGGCCATTCGCTACGGATTAATTAAACCTTAAGCGGTTTAAGCCTCATGGATATCCGCCGTACGCAAGCTGAACTGAACCAGTACCATCTCGGGCTATGGTACGGGGCGTATCGGCTGATAATTGCCTTCTGTTTGCTGCTGATTTATTTACTCACCACTCAAACTCTCAATCATGATTATCAGCATCCACGGCTGTATGCCGCCAGTCTGGTGCTGTATTTTATTTTTAGCTGTGCCCAGCTGCTGTATTTTCGCTATGTCCGGCACAGGATTCCGCTACAACTCACGCTGATTTTCAGTGTTGATGTACTGGTGCTCAGCAGCCTGACCTTTGCGCTGGATGGACCGAGCCTGCATTTAAGCCTGCTGTTTGTGATTGCGATTTTCGCCGCGACGTTATTGCTGGAAAAAAGCAAGGCGCTGTTCATTACCCTGGTGGCAATGATTTGTGTCACCTATCAGCATTTTGTTGGCACATTACTGGATTTTTCCTCTCTGGATCGCATCGGGCAAAGTGCCCTGCTCTCGTTCCTGTTTTTTATTATTTACCGTTTTGGCCAGATTGCCGTCCGCCGTTTCCAGATTCTGGAGCACCTGAACTTTTCCCAATCACTGGAATTGAACCGGCTAAAGAATATTAACCGCTATATTCTGGAACAGACCGATATGGGCTATCTGGTGCTGGATGAAAACTGCCATATTATGGTCAGTAATCCGGCCGCCTGCCATTTGCTGGGTATTAATCCGCTGTATGCTTTCGACAAATATCCACTGTATAAAGTACAGCCCGACCTATTTCAATTATTGCAGTTTGACCAGCTCTCTAACGGCGAAAAATTCCAGTTTGAATCGCAGCTCAGTCATTTCCTGATCCAGATTCAGGTACAAAAGCTGGTGGTGCCGCAGCAGACCTTAACCTTGCTGGTGCTGCAGGATGCACGGCAAATCAACCAGCATGTGCAGCAACTGAAACTGGCAGCACTGGGCCAGCTTTCGGCCAGTATTGCCCATGAAATCCGTAATCCGCTGGCGGCCATTGTCCAAGCCAATCGCCTGCTGGCTGGCAGCGATACCGATCAGCAGCAGATGCTGAGCCAGATGATTGACAAGCAGTCGCAGCGCATTGACAAGATCATTGATGACACCCTGAGCATGGTGAAAAATAAGGAAACCACACCGGTGCAGATTGATCTGGCGCGTTTTATTCCGCAGCTGATCCAGGATGATCTGGCCGATCTGGCCAGCCAGATTCAAGTCAGCCAGCCCGAACCTCTGCAGATTCTGTTTGATGAATCCCAGCTGCGTCAGGTGCTGATTAACCTGATCCGTAATGCCCAGCGCCACAATGCACCGGATCATCCGATTGAACTGCAACTTTATCGCCAGCAGGACACGGTCTATATGGATGTCAAAGATTATGGCAGCGGCGTGGCTTCACATGATATTCGCTACCTGTTTCAACCATTTTTTAGTACCGAAATTAGTGGAACTGGTTTAGGATTATACTTATCACATAGTTTCTGCGAGGCCAATCGGGCCAAGTTGCGCTATGTAGAACAAAAACAAGGAGCATGTTTCAGGATTGAATGCTCACCTGTTGACGTAAATAAATAGTTTTTTGGGGAAGTTTAGTGGAACAACCACTCGTTCTCTTCGTCGATGACGAGGAAGATTTATGCACGCTCATGCAAATGACATTGGCGCGCATGGGGATTCAAACACACGTGGCACACCGGCTGGAGCAGGCACGGCAGTTGCTGTCCAGTCATCACTATGATGCTTGCATCACCGATCTGAATTTGCCTGATGGAAATGGCCTGCAACTGGTCGAGCTGATTGCCCAGCATTTTCCGCAGCTGCCGGTTGCGGTGCTGACGGCCTATGGCAATATGGAAATTGCCATTGCCGCGCTCAAAGCCGGGGCCTTTGATTTTGTCAGCAAACCGATTAACCAGAAACACCTCGAACAATTGCTGGAAAAAGCACTGAATCAGCCGCTGTTTAAAGCACATAGTCAGGAAGCGGACCAGCTGGAACAGCGGATGCTGATCGGGCAATCTCTACCGATTCAGCAACTGCGCACCACCCTGAAAAAAATTGCCCGCTCGCAGGCACCGGTGTTTATTAGCGGTGAATCGGGCACCGGGAAAGAAGTGGTGGCCAATCTGGTGCATCGCCTCAGCAACCGCAGTGACGGGCCTTTTATTGCCATCAACTGTGGCGCGATTCCGGGCGATTTGATGGAAAGCGAATTCTTCGGCCATAAAAAAGGCAGCTTTACCGGTGCAGCGCAGGACAAACAGGGCCTGATTCAGTCAGCACACGGCGGTAGCCTGTTTCTGGATGAAATTGCCGAACTGCCGCTCAATATGCAGGTAAAACTGCTGCGCGCGGTGCAGGAAAAACGGATTCGTCCGGTCGGTTCCGATACGGAAATTGATGTTGATTTCCGGATTATTAGTGCCAGCCATCAGGACCTGGAAGCGTTAGTCCAGCAAGGCCGGTTCCGTCAGGATCTGTTCTTCCGGATTCATGTGATGGATATTGTGCTGCCGCCACTGCGTGAGCGCGGTCAAGATATTTTATTGCTGGCCCAGCATTTTATTCAGAAAATTGCCCAGGAATGGGATATACACAGCAAAACCCTGTCAGAACGTGCCCAGCAGTTTTTGCTGGAACAGTATTATCCGGGTAATGTGCGTGAGCTACGCAATATCATTGAACGCGCCATGACCTTGAGTGATGATGATGTGATTGATCTGCCACATCTGCAGACCGCACCCTTACGCAAAATGGCACCGCTGGCCGAGCCAGAAACCGACACTGCAACGCCGGTTACAGCCGATGCCCTGCCCGCTGCTCCGCGTAAATTGCCGGAAGAAGGACTGGAGCTGTTTCTGGAGAAAATCGAAAAAGAGATTTTGCTGAATGCACTGAATCTGACCCATTGGAACCGGACTTTGGCTGCGAAAAAACTGGGGATGTCGTTTCGTTCCCTGCGTTATCGGCTGAAGAAATTCGGACTGGATACCGATGAATAAGGCGCGCTAACCCTGCGCCTATTTATGACTTAACAGCAGCTCTGCAACATGATCCAGATAATTGTCTTCTTTCATGTCCTGTTGCAGTGCATAACGCTGGTTCGGTTCAATCCCGACCCCTTCAATCATTTTGCCTTGGGGGGTGTAATAGTGAGAAACCGTCATTTGTAAGGCGGTGCCATCTGACAGCGGAAACAGCTTCTGTACCACCCCTTTGCCATAACTTTTTTCACCAATCACCCAGGCACGGCCATGATCTTTTAAGGCGGCAGTAAACACTTCTGCAGCCGAGGCCGAACGCTGGTTAATCAGCACACCGACCTTTAGATTCTGGAATTCAAAACTCGGTAAAGCCTGAAATTGCTGGTCGCCTTCAGCGCGGCTTTTGGTAGAAACAATCACGCCCTGATTCAAGAACAGATCGGCTGATTCAACCGCCGAGGACAGCAAACCGCCCGGGTTATTGCGCAGGTCAAACAGTACCGCCTTTAGCCGTGGTGTGCTGTACTGTTCGATCAGTTCCTTGATTTCATTGGCAGTATCTTGCTGGAAGACTTTGACTTTAATCAGTAGTACCTGATTACTCAGCATCTGCGCCTGAATATCGGTTTCGACTTTTCTGTTGCGTACCAGACGAATCGGCTGCGCGCTTGCGGTCAGTTGCAAGGTGATATTGGAGCCAACCGCGCCCATCAACAAGGCATTGACCTGATCCTGATTGAGCTTTTGCAGTTCCTGATTGTCGATTTTAAAAACCGAAATACCATTACGCAGGCCCTGTTTGGCCGAGTCGGCATCAGGTCTTAAATTATGAATCTGCCATTGATGCTGCTGGGCATCGTAACGTAAATTAAAATCGACCGAGGCCAGATCGCCTTCGGTATATTGCACCAAGGCACGGTAATCCTCGGCATTCAGATAACGCGAATACTGGTCCAGTCCGGAAACCAGACCTTGAATGGCTTGAGCAAACAAAGCTTCGTCACTTTTTTCCGTGACATAATTGGCTTTGACCAGCCCATAAATTTTGACAAACTGCTGGATCGATTCGACCGGCACTTCAACATAGTCCTGCTCAGTGGTTTCTTCTAGTGCCAGCGGATCTTGATCTTCTGCCGCCCAGACAGGCAGGTTCACACACATCATCAATGTTGTTGCAACAAGCATGCGTTTCCAGTGTGGAACCATCCTTTCACCTATCTGTTGGCAGTTTATGGAGTCAGGGTAATTAAATTACGCCCTTGCATTTCTGCAGGAATTGGCAGTTGCATCAGACTCAGTAAAGTCGGTGCTACATCGGCCAGAACACCACCCTCTGCAATCACCGCCTGGGTCGGGCCGGCATAAATAAACGGCACCAGCTCGGTAGTATGCTGGGTATGGACCTGACCACTGTCATAGTCCTGCATCTGCTCGACATTACCATGATCAGCAGTAATCAGCATATGACCCTGCTTGGCCATTACAGCTTCATACACACGGCCCAGACAGGTATCCACTGCTTCTACCGCTTTCACCGCTGCATCAAACACACCGGTATGACCCACCATATCGCCATTGGCATAGTTGACCACCAACAAGTCATATTCACCTGAATTGATCGCTGCCACCAGCTCATCTGTCACTTGATACGCGCTCATTTCTGGCTTGAGATCATAAGTTGCTACATTTGGTGATGGAATCAGAATGCGCTTTTCGCCCGGATATTCATCTTCACGGCCGCCACTAAAGAAGAAGGTCACGTGTGCATATTTTTCGGTTTCGGCAATACGCAGCTGGGTTTTACCCAGGTCTGACAGGTATTCACCGAGCGAGTTTTTTAATGCTTCTGGCATATAAGCCACAGGTGCATCAATGGTGGCCTGGTAACGGGTCAGCATCACAAACTTGGCCAGCTGCGGCACCACTTTACGCTCAAAACCGGCAAAGTCGGTTTCCACAAAGGCTTTGGTCAGTTCACGGGCACGGTCTGCACGGAAGTTCATGAACACCACGCTGTCGCCATCCTGAATTGCCGCAACCTCACCAATACGGGTAGCTTTAACAAATTCATCGCTTTCATCGGCTGCATAAGCTGCGTCCAGACCAGCTACGGCGGTTGCTGCAGTACGGACTGCTTCACCTTCTGTTAACAGACGATAAGCCTGTTCTACACGATCCCAACGATTGTCGCGGTCCATGGCAAAATAACGGCCGATCATGCTGGCAATCCGGCCTTGGCCTGGATATTGGGCAAACAGGGCATCCAGTTTTTGCAAAGAGGGCTGCGCACTTTTTGGCGGAGTATCACGGCCATCCAGAAATGCGTGTAAATAAACAGTTGCACCACGTTTCAGCGCCAGCTCCGCCATTGCCACAATATGGTCTTCATGTGAGTGCACGCCACCTTCCGACAGCAGGCCCATTAAGTGCACGGCACCGCCCGCAGCTTTGGCTTTCTCGACTGCATCGACCAGCACTTCATGTTCAAAGAAAGCACCGGTACGGATATCTTTGGTAATGCGGGTAAAGTCCTGATATAGCACACGGCCGGCACCCAGGTTCATATGGCCCACTTCGGAGTTACCCATCTGACCATCTGGCAGGCCCACATCTTCACCTGAACCTGAAATCAACCCATGCGGATGCTTTTCCTGCATAGCGGTCAAATTTGGACGTTGTGCCGCCAGGAACGCATTGTCCTCAACAGCTTCACGATGCCCAATACCATCCATAATGACCAGTACGTGAGGGATTTTGCCTGCAGTTGCATCCGTCATAGTTCACACTCTTTTAGTCTACAAATTAATCGCATATCTTACCGAATTTTCAGTTCGGACACCATGCACGGCTGATGGTTTCAACCGTGCCACACTATCGTTTTGTTCAATTGCCGGCTTATCGGGCACGTTGCAGCAGATAGCCACCCACCACAAACATCAGAATAATCGGGATAAACACAAACCAGGCCGGAGATGGCGCATAAATCAGGCTGGCATAACCGAGGAAATCCTGTAAATAGAAGAAGCCCAAGCCGACAAACAAGGCAATCACCAGACGGAAACCCATCGACTGCTGGCGCAGCGGTCCAAAAATAAAGGAACAGGCAATCAGCACCAACGCAATCAGGGCAAATGGAGAACCAACTTTTTGCCAGAAAGCCAGCTGATAGCTTTTCGGCACCTGACTGTACTCATGCATATAGCTCATGAAACTGACCAGCTGACTGGGTGATAAATCTTCCGGGTCGATGGTGACCATGTGTACATATTTTGGTTGCAAGGCCAGCGATAAAGGCTGCGTGGCCTGCTGATCAGCAATAGCATTGCCCTCTGGCAGAATGTCCATTTGGCGGCTGTTTTGCAGTGACCAGGCGCCATCTTCGACAAACTGGCCCTGCTCGGCATTTAAGGTACCGCGTAAGCGGAAGTTATCATCAAAGTCGATGACCTGGATATTCTTCAGTGTGCCCTGCGAGTTGGCATAGTCAATATAAATAAAGCGCTGCCCTTCACGGGTCCAGTAGCCTTTGACTTCACCGAGTTCAGCCACGCTACGATGTTTCTTGACGCTTTCTGCGCGCTCATTGGTATAGGGAATCACCCATTCACTTAAGGCAAAAGACAGCACCACCAGAATGAGTGCCGAACGCACCACCCAGCCGACAATCCGCCACAGGCTGATACCGGCGGCACGCATCACAATCAGCTCACTGTTTGAGGCCAAGGTACCCAGACCCAGTACTGCGCCAATTAATGCGGCAATCGGGAGAATTTCATACAGATAACCGGGCGCACCCCAGAGCACATGCCATAGCGCATCCAGCGCGCCATAGCCTTCTTTTAGGGAACCGAGTTCACCCAGATAGGTAAATAATACCTGTAAACCGGACAACACCGCGGTTGCCCCCAACATCGCCAGTGCGGTCGTTTTGGTCACATGCTTGGCCACTATACGACGTGCGAACATATTAAGACCTCACTCGCTGAATCTGTTTCTTGATTTTGGGTGCCAGTTTCTGTTTACGCGAGAACAGCGCCGCCGCAATGGCATAGACCATCAGCACCAGCGGATAGGCCCAGATACCCATTTCTTCTTTACTGATCCGGGTTTTGACCGCCATTAACGCCACAATTAGGCTGGCAAAAATCAGCAGGGCCGGAAACAGTTTTAAATAACGTCCCTGACGCGGACTGACTTCAGATAAAGCCACGGCCAGCAGCAGTGCCAACAGAATTGAAAACGGCACAAAGATTCGCCAGCCCAGTTCACTGGCCACCACCGGGTCCTGACGGTTATCCCACAGTTGCCCGATTGGCAGGGCTTCCACTTCTGTACTCTGGAATTTGGCTTCCTGATCGCTTTCCAGACGTAAGCGATAGCTGGCAAATTCAGCCTGAGAATATTGCGGACGATCCGGATAAATTTCATAACGGCGACCTTCGACCAGATCGACCACATTGGCCGGATCATTGGACAGTTCAATCCGGGTCGCCTCTTTGGCCAGAATCATGATATCCGGTTTGCCCGGACGGTCAGCACGCTGGTAGAAGAAAATATCTTTCAGATTACGCCGGTCTTCTGACAGGTCGCCGGCATAAATGGTATATGGCCCCGAAGAAATAAACTCTTTTGGCCGCACCAGATCGAAACCGGTACGGACCGCCTGATTGGTGGTCAATTCTTCAAACTGGCGAATCCCCCACGGCGCTGCCCAAACCATCAGCATGGCCTGCACCGCCAGAAATACCACCGTCATCGGGACTAATAAACGTGCCAGTTGGTTACGACTGACACCGCTGCCATTTAACACTGCCATTTCATGATCGACATAAAGCCGGCCAAACACCAGCATCAGGCCAATAAAAAAGCCCAGTGGCAAAATCAGGGTTAAAAATTCCGGCAGACGGTAGCCAATAATGCTAAACAGAATCCCCGCATCCAGACGCCCCTGCGCGGCGACGCCAAAATACTTGATCAGCCGGCCACCCATCATGATCAAGGTCAATAAGGCAATCACAACCAAGGATGTCGACACAACTTGCTTGACCAGATAACGCCGAATAATCAAATTAATGCTTCCAGAAAACGAGGGAATAAAACTAGCGATAGTTTACCCGAATGTTGAAAATATAAAACCTATACTGTTGTTTCACATTGAAACTCTATTCATGAAAATGTTTCAATGGTTTAATGGTTTTAAAATTTTAAAAGGCCTATATAACGCATATGAAACTGACGATTCATCCGACATACCAAGACAATGTCACCGCAGCTGCTTTATTTATTCTGGTCGATGCCAATACCCTTCGTACAACCGCAGATCACTATAAAATCAAAAATTTAGATAGCATCACCCAGGCCGTACAATTTAAATCCGGCTTTAATGAAAGCTTAAGCCTGACAGCACAGGACAACTTGCCGGCATTCAGCCAGCTGATTGGCCTTGGTTCAAGCAGCGAATTACAGCCGGCTAAACTGGCCAAACTGGCGCAAACCATTGTAAAAACCGCACAGAAGAAATTTAGCAGTATTGCGGTAGATCTATCAGTCCTGCCACAAGAACTGCATTATATTTTTGCCTTGAGCCTGACCCAGGCCGCCTACGGTTTTGATGAATTTAAAACCAAAAAGAATGAATTTGTATTAGAGCAGATTCAATTGATTGCCACACAAAGCCCGTTAACTGCCCATCAGCTGAAATTTATTGAAGCGGTACATACTGGTCAGAATTTTGCCCGCGATTTAGGCAACCGTCCGGGGAACATCTGCTTCCCGGAATATCTGGCTGATCAGGCACTGGCACTGGCAGAAGAATTCCCGGATTTACTCAAAGTAACCGTGCTGAATGAACAGCATATGGCTGACCTGGGCATGGGTGCGTTCCTTGCGGTCAGCAAGGGTTCCGAGCGTCCGGGCCGCATGATTACCCTGGAATACAAGGCCAATCTTGAGCAGGCACCTATTGTACTGGTCGGTAAGGGTATTACCTTTGATACCGGCGGTATTTCCCTGAAACCGGGTGCTGGCATGGACGAAATGAAATTCGATATGTGCGGTGCAGCCTCAGTCTTGGGAACCATACGTGCGCTGTGTGAATCACGCTTGCCGATTCATGTGGTGGCAGCCATTGCCGCAGCGGAAAATATGCCATCGGGCAAAGCCACCCGTCCGGGCGATATTGTCACCACCATGAGCGGTCAGACTGTCGAAATCCTGAACACCGATGCCGAAGGCCGTCTGGTGCTGTGTGATGCCCTGACCTATATCCAGCGTTTTAACCCGGCACTGGTCATTGACGTAGCGACCTTAACCGGTGCCTGTGTGATTGCGCTCGGTTCGGTGTTAACCGGTCTGTTCACACCAGATGATGAACTGGCACAGGAACTGACCCAGGCCGGTCAGCAGAGTTTTGACCGCGTATGGCGTATGCCGGTGATTGATGACTATCAGGAACAATTAGATTCACCTTTTGCCGATATTGGCAATATTGGTGGTCCAAAAGCCGGTTCTGTGACTGCAGCCTGCTTCCTGCAACGCTTTACTCGTGACTATCGCTGGGCGCATCTGGATATTGCCGGCACTGCCTGGAATTCAGGAACCCATAAAGGTGCAACAGGCCGTCCGGTACCGCTACTGATGCAATTCTTGGCCAACCGTGCAGAGCAGCATGGCTAAAGTCAGCTTTTATCTGTTTGAAAAAAGTCCTGAACGGCAAGTGGACAGCACTTGCCGTTTATGCCGGAAAATCCTGCGTGAACCACAGCGCATCTGGCTGTATAGCGCAGACCCGGCATTGCAACGGGCGCTGGATGAACGGCTGTGGAGCTTTGATGCCGGCAGTTTTATTCCGCATGGTATTGATGAGCCTACGGCACAGGTCTGTATTTCAGCGCAGTTGCCAACTGAAAATGATTGGATTGTGTTTAATTTTAACGAACAGGCTCTTGAACAGTTCGCCAAATTTAGTCACATTATCGAAATCATTGAAAATCATGAAACCGCCAAACAGCTTGGCCGGGAAAAATATAAACAATATCGTCGTTTAGGCATTGAGCCGCAAACCCACAAATTATAGAACCACCCCAAAGGAGATGCAGCGTGGCATTAAATGTTGGTCCAGATTTTAAACAGCGCTGGTTAACTGCGCCTGAAGCTGTGCGTCAGACCTTTATTGATGACCTGCATCGGATTAGTGAGGTACTGCAACCGGACAGCGACCTAAAACGCTGGGTAGAGTACGATCAGCAGCAACAGCAACAGTCCTTTCAGAAAATTGATCAGGCCTATGCCGAACTGAAAATCCAGTTAATTGAAGAAGCGCGTATTCGCCGCCAGCAGATGCTGGAGCAACGTCTGGCCCAACAACGCGCCGATCAGGCCGCGTATGCGCAGGCTCTGTATCAGGATGAACTGCAACAGTTTGCCGCGCAGACCGAAACCCTGGCCAGTTTACGCACCCAGCTGGATCAGGAGATTCTGGACTACACTGCGCGTTATCAAAAAAATCCGGAAAATGGTAGTTTCAATTTTGCCAAAGGCGTGCGTATTGCCGATGAACAGATTCTGTCGGAACTCGACAGTGTGCGGGTACGTCTGGAACTGGAAGCCGAAACCCGGATTGAAGAAGCAGTACAACAGTTCCGCAGCCAGCTACAAGCCGCTGCCCAGGAAGAAATTGAATATATTTTAAAACATTCCCAATTTTCCAAAGAGGCCTAAATGACGGCCTTCTGGCGTGAAAAACCCGGTACGGTGTCAGTAAATGCAGATTTAAACCGGCCCATCTGAAAGATCAATCGGGTGTGAGGCAGAATTTCTCGCCCAAATGTCATGAAAGTGAAATATTTTTGTCACAAGATAGTCATACTTTGAATAGCAGTACTGCTGCCTTTTAAAGTAAAAATTATTTTTATAATTAAGGTTTAAAATGGGTATCTTGACACAAATATCGAGCAAAATTGACCATCTGCATAGTGGTGAACAATGGCATATTACTGCTCAGGATTTATTAATCAGCCGTGCAGATTTCCAGTCGCTTTATATTTACCTGACCAAAGAAGCTGAAAAAGGTACATTTTCTTTGGCACCGGTTGCAGAAGCCAGTCCACGTTTAGGCGGTACCTCTGTCACAGTGATCAAGCACTAAGGTCAGCGAATTTCTCCCCGCAAGATAAAAGTCCACCCCGCGTGGGCTTTTTTGTACGTGCGGTTTTTCAGCACTGTTTATATTAAAAAATATGACCCAGCCACGACAGGATATTGCCCAGACCGTAACCGATGGCCAATAAAGACACAATCCAGATAATGCCACCGGCAATGTTATAGGCCGTAAAGCTGGCGATGGGCATATGTCCGGAACCGGCAGCAAACGGTGCAAAAGAACGGACAAAAGGAATAAACCGTGCAATGAGAATGGTTTTACCGCCATGCTTCATAAAATAGCGGTTGGTTTTGACGATATATTCCGGTTTGAAATAACGCGAATGGTCATTAAAAAACTTCAGCCCCAAGACCTTGCCGGTATAGTAATTCACGCTATAGCCAAGAATAGAGGCCAAGCACAGTAAAATCGCCATATAGTGTAAATGCACCACATCGGTGGTTGAACATAAGGCGCCAATGGCAATCAGCAGACTGTCTCCCGGCAGAAAAAACATAAATACCGAACCGGTTTCCGCAAAGATAATTAAAAATAAAATTGCATAAATCCAGACCCCATAGTTGTTGAGCAACACAGGCAGCCACTGTTCAAAATTTAGCAAAAAATCAATCATCTACACTTAACCAACGTAAGTTACTCTGTTTCGCGCAGCCTGAATTATCGCTAAAAATAAAAAAACAGTCTAATTTTTTCAATCAGACTGTTCTGTACAGCAGCGTCAGGACTTATTTTAAGAAGCCATTTTCGGCCAGAAAGTCCATGCTGATTTTTGACTGTGCCGTGGTTTCTGCGGCTTTTTCACCGAGCAGTAAACGCTCGATATAACGCGCCAAAACATCCACTTCCAGATTGACTTTAGTCCCAGTTTTCCAGGTACCAATATTGGTACGCTCTGCGGTATGCGGAATCAGGTTCAGGCTGATTACACTGCCACGTAAATGGTTAATGGTCAGGCTGATGCCATCTACAGTCACTGAACCTTTTTCGGCCAGATATTTGGCAATTTCAGCCGGTGCAGTCACTTCAAAATATAAAGAACGCGCATCTTCACGCACCAAGGTAATTTCACCCACGGCATCGACATGACCACTGACAATATGTCCGCCAAAACGGGTGGTCGGTAACATGGCTTTTTCCACATTCACCGGCTGGCCAACTTTCCAGTTACCTAAGGTAGTCCGGTTTAAACTTTCCCGTGACACATCGGCCGCGTACCAGTTATCGCCCCACTCAATCACGGTCAGGCAGATGCCGTTGGTGGCAATCGAATCCCCCAGATGCACATCGGACATATCCAGATCGGTTTGAATACGCAGGCGGACATCACCACCGACACTTTGCAGGCTGTCCACTTTGCCCACGCTTTCAATAATTCCTGTAAACATAGTCTTTTCTCTTATTGTCTCTAGTGCTTACCACAAGGCCAGTTGGGTGCTAACACCGCTGGTATCGACCCCGCCCAGCTCGGCAAAGTGATGCAACTGCCCCAGCAACTGCCGGATTGGCGGGCCAGACTTGGCATGGGTATCGGTAATCACAATAAATTCCAGTACTCGTGCACGTTCAGACTGACGCTGCTTGCTGACCCGGTAACGCGGTACATCCTGGGTTAACAGGCTGACCCGGCCACGTTTTAAATTGGCCTGCAACAAATCCACTGCACTGATATTGCCATCGGTGGAGTAACTGGTCAGGATATAGCGTGCATTAATGGTCTCTAACAGCTTCTCATACGCCTCTTTGGCGTGCTTGGACGAGTTATACGGACTCGGACGCTCTTTGCGCCAGGCACGGTCAATGCCGCTCTTAAAGCCTTTGGTATCCGGGGTTGGTAAATCGACCTGATCCCATAAGGTTAAGGCATTTAACACATGATAGTTACTGCTATAGGCATGCTGGTTATACGGCGGATCTAAATACGCCACATCCACTTCAAAGCCGCTCATCTGGTTGGCCAGATGCTGGGCATCAACACACCACATTTCGGCAGCCGGACGTTTCGGATCACCAATTTCACAGAAGCGGCTTGGGGTTAACCACAACAAAGATTCAATCCGTTCCAGTGCAGTCTGGGTTTTACCACCCCAGCCATGGTGGAAACTTTTAAAGACCCCGGAGGTGTTGCTGACAAAACTGGCCGAATACAACAAAGGCGCCAGCAGCGCGCTCATCTCGACATCATCAATCGCGCCTTGCGCCTGCCAGGTGGCAATCTGCTGGCGGATGGCATCAATACGCATCCCGTTACGGCGTTTAAAGAATAAACGGTCACGGGTCGGATCATAAATTTCATCATTGCGTGGGCACAGGTTATGTGTGACCCAGCCTTTGACTTCTGGCAAACGGTTTAAATAATCAATTGCTTTCTGATAACCGCCCAGCTCTTTAAACGCCGGCGCTTCCACACAAGCCAAAATCGCATGATTCAGCGCATGGCTATACGGTTCCCAGTCATTGGCAATTACCCGATAGCCATTTTGTCGGGCCAGACGTGAAACCACGCCTGAACCGGCAAAAAAGTCAGCGAAGATCGGGGCGCGGCCGCCTTTGTTCAGGGTGCCGGTCTGCTCCAGCGCTTCCAGAATCAGATGTAACAGACGACGTTTATTCCCCAGATAAGGAACCAGCTGATGGAAAAGATATTCATCTGTCGTACGTGCGGCGTGACGACGTTTGTGATAAACCGTAGACTCTGAATTCATAACGTCTCTTGAGAAGGGGTTAACCTTAAGCGCACATCATCACCGAATTGAGTGACGTCGCAAAGTTTAAATCGAAGTTGTTGTGCCATACGCTCAAATTCTGCCTGAAACATGGCACGTGCAGACCGGCCTAACAGGGTCGGAGCCACATAACTGATCACTTCGTCGACCAGTTGCTGCTGTAAAAAGGCGGTCGATAGTGTCGCACCGGCTTCAATCAGCACATCATACAGCTGATACTGCTGCACCAAAGTTCGAAGTAGTTGATCCAAAGGCTGAACCTCGAGCTGGATCACGCCCAGCGCTTCCAGCTCGGCCCGATACGGACCCATCACCATCACACTGTCCGGCTGCTCGAGCAGCTTGGCGGTTAAGGGCAAGCGTCCCTGACGGTCCAGTACCAGCCGTTTCGGCTGGACAATGCTGCTGATGTCCTGATGTATCGCCAGCTGGCGGACATTGAGCTGACAGTCATCGGCCAGCACGGTTTTAATCCCGGTAATCACCACTGCTGAAATCGCACGCCAGTGCTGCACATCCAGACGCGCCGAATTGCCGGTAATCCATTTCGATTCACCGGAGGCCATGGCAGTACGGCCATCCAGACTTGACGCCACTTTTAAGCGGACATAAGGCTGACCCGTGGCCATGGCTTTTAAAAAGCCCAGATTCAGCTGATGCGCCTGCTGTTCCAGCACGCCTACCTCCACCTGAATTCCGGCATCGCGCAGAATCTGCACGCCTTTACCAGCCACCAGCGGATTCGGATCAGGACAGGCCACTACCACTCTGGCCACACCGGCTTCGACCAGACCTTTGGCACAAGGCGGGGTACGTCCATAATGCGCACAAGGTTCCAGAGTCACGTAAGCGGTTGCACCACGGGCGGCATCGCCGGCATCACGTAAGGCAAATACTTCGGCATGTGGCTGTCCGGCACGCGGATGATAGCCCTCTCCCACCAGTTGTCCGTCTTTAACCAGCACACAGCCCACATTCGGATTCGGTTTGGTCGAGTACTGTCCGAGTCGTGCCAGTTCAATGGCACGCTGCATCCAGATTTGGTCTTGAGTTAACTCGGACATGTCACCACTCTTGCGCGTTGAGCTTAGTATTCACGTTGCTGCATTTGTTCAATTTGACGGCGGAAGGCTTCCACATCCTGAAAGTCCTGATACACCGAAGCAAAACGCACATAGGCCACATGATCCAGCGAGAATAAAGACTGCATGACAATTTCCCCGATGGTGCGTGATTTAACATCACGTTCGCCCAGACGGCGGATTTGCAGCTGGATATCACTGAGTACCGTTTCAATCTGTTCCTGAGTCACGGGACGTTTTTGCAAGGCATGCATCAATGAACGGCGCAGTTTGGCTTCATCAAAGGGCTCATTTTTACCATCCGATTTAATGACGCGTGGCATCACCACTTCATAACTTTCAAAGGTGGTAAAACGTTCACCACAGCTAATACATTCACGACGTCGGCGAATTTGACAGCCTTCAGCTGCCAGCCGTGAATCAATCACTTTACTGTCTGCGGCGTTGCAAAATGGACAATGCATAGTGGTTTAATTGAACAAATCCAGTTGATTTGAGAGTGTAGCAAAAAAACAGGATTTTGTAGAGTTTTACGCAATATATAGAAAAAAAACAGCCCTTTTGGGCTGTTTTACACAATATATTGATTATGCTGCTGAAAGATTATTCAACCCGTTCACCATGCTGGCTTAAATCCAGACCCATGCGTTCATCATCAGATTCAACACGGATACCAATTACCAGATCAATCACTTTCAGGATAATGAAGGTTAATACCGCAGAGTACACAATTGTGGCAATCACACCTTCCACTTGCACCCACAGCTGACCCATCAGGCTGGCAGGTGCCGCATCGCCCATAATGAATTCGCTGGCAAAGAAGGCGGTTAAAATTGCACCTACAATACCACCCACGCCGTGCAGGCCAAAGGCATCTAAAGAGTCATCGGCTTTCAGGGCACGTTTCAGTGCAGTAATCCCCCAGAAGCAGACCACGCCACCAATCAGACCCATGGCTAAGGCACCACCGACGGTGACAAAACCTGCTGCCGGGGTAATGACCACCAGACCAGCCACGGCACCTGAAGCACCGCCTAATACAGAGGCTTTACCACGGACCACTTTTTCCGTCACTAACCAGGCCAGTGCGGCTGCAGCTGCGGCAACTTGAGTCACCACCAGGGCATAACCTGCTGAACCATTGGCGCCCAACGCAGAACCACCGTTGAAACCAAACCAGCCCACCCACAGCAGGCTCGCACCCACCACAGTTAAGGTCAGATTGTGCGGTGCCATAGATTCACGGCCCAAGCCCATACGTTTGCCCAGCATATAGGCAGCCACCAGACCGGCTACACCAGAGTTAATGTGTACCACGGTACCACCAGCGAAATCCAGCGCGCCGTCGTTGCCTAACCAGCCGCCACCCCAGACCCAGTGGGTAATAGGTGCATAGACCACCACCACCCAGATGGCAATGAACGCAACAAAGGCCCCAAATTTCATCCGCTCTGCAATCGAACCGCTGATAATCGCCACGGTAATAATCGCAAAGGTCATCTGGAAGATCACGAACAGGATTTCAGGAATGGTGCCACTCAAGGCATCGGTGGTAATACCGGCCAGCATGAACTTGTCTAGGCTGCCAATAAAGGCATTGCCTTCGCCAAAGGCCAAGGTATAGCCAATAATTACCCAGACCAGACTGACCACTGCGGCCGCAACAAAACTGTGCGCCATGGTGCTGAGGACGTTTTTCTTGCGCACCATACCGCCATAGAACAGGGCCAAGCCCGGAATGGTCATAAGTAGGACAAGTGCTGTTGAGACCAGAATCCAGGCGGTATCACCAGTGTCTAACACAGCTTCTTCTTCAGCCGCTACCACTTCAGGCAAAGCAGTTTCTGTAGTGATGATATCGCTTGATTCAATAAGCGCAGGTTCCACAGTATCATTTACTGTGATTTGTTCTGAAGGAGTTGGCGCTGTTACGGCTTCTTCAGCCCAAGTAACAGAACCACCCAAAAGCGCGCCGGACAGGCCGAGCGCAAGTAGCATTTTTTTCATTCGTATCCCCCAACCTAGTTTTTGTGAGTTATTAGGTACTCAGCAAACTTCGTGCCAATTGCTTAAACAGCATCTGCACCTGTTTCACCTGTACGAATACGGATGACCTGTTCCAGATTCGTCACAAAAATTTTACCGTCACCGATTTTGCCGGTGCTTGCTACACGGGTGATTGATTCAATCACTGAATCCACCATCTCATCACTAATGGCGATTTCGATTTTCACTTTTGGTAGAAAATCAACAACATATTCTGCGCCACGATACAGTTCAGTGTGACCTTTCTGACGACCGAAGCCTTTGACTTCAGTGACAGTGATCCCTTGAACACCAATTTCTGACAGTGCTTCACGCACGTCATCTAATTTAAAGGGTTTTACAATTGCAGTTACGAGCTTCATGTGTGTTTTCCTTCGGCTTATTTCACCAGTAAGGTTTTATGTTCAAATTTCATGCCAAAACTCCTAAGGTCGGGGGAAATTAGAAGTTACGGCATGTGATTTATTTATATCTTATTTTATACCTTTCTCATGCACCAATCTTCAAAAAATAAACATTTTTCTGTAGAGATTTACGATCTCCGGCATCGAATAAAACCATATTTCATCTGAAACACTATAGTCTGGGCCAGAGCAATGCTACACTGCGCTTTTCAGTCCACTGGAATGGAATTTATTATGATAGAAACCTTATTACAGGCCATCTTAGAACAGGTCGATCAACCGAAAAAAGATTTAGAACATAACCTGCGTGCCCTGCTAAACGAAGCCGTCAGCAAAATGGATCTGGTGTCCAAAGAAGAGCTGGACCGTCAGCGCACTGCACTGAATAATGCCAATCTTCGTTTAAATGAACTGCTGCAGCAGGTAGAAGTACTCGAACAAAAGATTTTGAACAAAGAATAAGCACCTTCTTAGTGCAACAAAAGACGCATAACGACCAAAAATAACGCACCAAAACGGAACATAACAACAATGTCTTTTGCCAAAATTTATACGCGGGGTCTGCTTGGACTGAATGCCCCGTCCATTGAAGTTGAAGTCCATTTAAGTCAGGGTCTGCCCTCCTTAACCATTGTCGGTCTGGCCGAAGCCGCGGTCCGTGAAAGTAAAGACCGGGTTCGCTCGGCCATTATTAACAGTGGTTTTCAGTTTCCCACCAAACGTTTGACCATTAATCTGGCCCCGGCCGATTTACCCAAAGATGGCTCACGTCTGGATTTACCGATTGCCTTAGGCATTCTGATTGCTTCCGGACAATTGCCCGAACAGGCCGCAGAAAACCTGGAATTTATTGGTGAACTGGCGCTGGATGGCCAGTTACGCCCGGTCACCGGCACTTTAAGTATTGCCATTGCCTGTCAGGCGGCCGGCCATCAACTGGTATTACCGGAACCCAATGCACAGGAAGCCGCACAATTGCCCGACTTTCAGGTGTTTGCGGCCAGTCATCTGAAACAGGTCTGTGAGCATCTGGCGCAGGCTGCGCCCCTACAGCCTTTTGCAGCAAGCTCGGAAACCCGCTTGGAACGCTATGCTTTTGACCTGGCGGATGTCAAAGGACAGCTGCGACCTCGGCGTGCCCTGGAAATTGCCGCTGCCGGTGGCCATTCCTTGCTCTTTAAAGGTCCACCCGGTACAGGCAAGACTCTCTTGGCCTCACGTCTGGCCAGTATTTTGCCGCCCCTGAATATGCAGGAAAATCTTGAAGTTGCCAGTATTTATTCAATTGCCAATACCCCGCATCGCTTTGGACAGCGGCCATTTCGCGCCCCGCATCATACCGCTTCAGCGATTGCGCTGGTCGGTGGTGGCTGTCATTTACAAACAACTATGCGACATTCCAAACAACTATGCGATAAATTACAGCTTTTATCTTTACAGTAATCTTTATTTGAAATAAATCATTGAATATAAAAAATAATTTAATATAATTTAAAACAATATCAAAGTACTAACTATATATTTGGATCTTGCAATGTATAATATCTTTTTAAATAATATTAAAGCAGCACGTAAATTAAAAACACAAAAAAATATTGCTGAAGTAAGTCTGAGTATTTTTAGAATGCTTATTCAACATATTTGTATTTCAAATGCAGAATATATAAATATTTTAGCTAAAGAAAGTTCTGAAAACATGTCAAAAATTGATATTAGTTTTATTGAGCTATCTCAACCGGCCGATGGAACATGCGTTGATTTTATAAGTAACTCTCTAACACAGATAGCAAAATTGAAAAACAGCTCTTTAGCTAGATTCTACTTTGAAGATAAAGATATTTCAAACGAACCTGCATTAGTAGAATGGCTACAAATCAAAGAAATATCTTTAAGAAATATCTTACATACATATGTTGAAGATCGAAATGAAAGTATCTTTGGTCATGGTATTTCATCAACTAATTTATTTTTAGATATCGATATTATTGAATATATTTTAGAAAAATTAAAAGTTTATCTACCAGAAAGTAAAGGCGACGATTTTTTATTTTTTCCTAAAAATTTTAATATCTCTACTCCTATTCAAACATTAAGATTATTTGATGGAAATCCTACGTGTTACAGAAAAATCAAAAAAACTAATAATGGGATGATTCATGTTACTGCTAAAGTTCAAACATCCTTAACAAACGCTACCGATCAATCTTATGAAGTACCAAATAAAATTTTTAATATTTCTACAAAAAAAACTTATGAGGTATATGAATATAATGATTGGAATCCGCTAATTTTTTTACCAGAGAGAGCTATATCAGTAGCTGACTTTACAGGACGAAAAAAAGAAATCACTGAGCTTATTGACTGGTTTAATGATCCAGAAGACTCAAAACGATGTCTTGTATATGGTGATGGTGGCATTGGAAAGACAACTCTCATTTTAGAATTTATGCATCGTGTCCTTGAAGGTTCTATTGAGGTCGAATGGAAACCCAGTGTTATTACTTTTTACACAGCAAAAAAGACTCGTTGGGGAATACATGGTTTAGAATCACTCACGAACAACAATCTAGGCGTTGCAGATGTCGCTTTACATATAGCACAACTATTAGAAGTCAAACTTGACAATAGTTGGTATCAAAAAGATGCAGAAACTATTATTCAAAAATTAAAAGGCTTACTTGAAAAAGAGAAGATTAAAAAAAATGAGCATCTCATTATTTTAGATAATACAGAAACTATGGCTGAAAATGATGATGATATTATTAATCTAGGTAAACAAATACACTTACTTTCCCGTTATGCTGGAAGAGTAATTCTTACTTCTCGTCGTACAGAAAGACTTGAAGCAAGACCAATTGAAACAACTAAATGGTCCGATGAAGAAGGTGTAGAATATATTCAAAAAAGAGGAGATATATTAAATATTGATGCAATAAAAAAGGCTGGCATACCTACTTTAAAAAAAATCACTCGAGAACTCAATAATAAACCATTGATTTTGAATGTTTTCATTCAATTTGCAAATGAACTACAAAGCTCACTTAATAGCGCATTAGATAAAGTGAAAAGATTACAGGAAAAAGACTTAGGGATGTTCTTGTTTTCTGATGTTTGGGAAAGATTTAATGAAAAAGAAAAGCACTTTTTACTTCTCTTAACCTATTTTGGTCCTGATCATGATCAATATTTTATGCAATTAGCTTCTGATAAAGCTAATTTAACTTTTTCTTTAGCTCAGAGCACATTAGAAGGTAGTAAAGGGATTTGTCAACTTAGTAGTATTGATGGCCAACTTCAGATTACTTTCAACAATGATTTTATGAAATTTTGTAAAGATAGAACTGTAAATTTTAATGATCAAACACATCCTCTTCAAAAAGATCTAGAAACAATCCAAAAAAGATATATAGAGTTTTTAAAACATATTGAAGTAGAAATATCAGATAATGATCAAAAAGCTTATTTAAGTAGGTTTGCACGGGCAGCTAGAAAATTCTTTAATGAGGGTAATAAAGAACAAGCAATTTCATACTATGAATTAGCGATAGATGAGGATCCAACAAATATTTGGTTATTAGAGAAGTATTCAAACACTCTATTTATATATAAAGATTTTCTACCAGCATTAGAAAAAATCAATAAAGCTACTAACATTGATCCTAATCACTCAGAACTCCAATTTACTAAAGGTAAAATATTAGCCAGAATTAAAAATAAAACCAAAGAATCTATAACGTGCTTAGATTTAGCTCATAAACTCGGGAAATCTATGCACCTATGTGAGTTACAAAAAATATATGCTTATTTAGCAGATGGAGATATAGAGCACGCAACCATATCATTAAATATCGCTAAGAGTAATATCCCTAACGATTCTTATTACCAAAAGTGCAAGATAGAAATTGAACGCTTAGAACGCAAAATAAATCAATATATATTGCCTCTATAGAAAATGTTACTTTAGATGTATTTATAGAATTACCTATAAGCACATTAATGAGGGTCAATAAATTTAACTTTTTAATAATCAATGAGGCAGTATGTTTTATATATTTCTTGATACGTGTGTTTTTTTAGATATTTCTACTAAGAAACAAGAATTACCACTAGTTTCTGCATTGGAAGAACTTGTTCGTACTAAAGTAGCAAAGTTAGTCGTAATTGACTTAGTAGCTCAAGAATATGAAAGAAACAAAGAAGAGGTCGCAAACAAAACAGCAAAACGATTATCTCAAGAATTTAAACAAGTCAAAGCAGTTGTAAGTGAGTTTGCAAAAAAAAATAAAGCTCAAACCATTGAAGTACTAAACGATATAAATGCAAGACTTCCTCTTTTGACTGATGCTAACTATGCAACCATTAACAGAGTTGAGAGACTAATTGAATCAGCGGAAAAAATAAGTATTAGCGAGCGCTCAAAGATTGCAGCCATTCAACGAGGCTTAGATAAAAAAGCTCCATTCCATATCAGTAAAAACTCAGTAGCTGATGCTGTAATTATTGAGCAATTTTATGAATTTTCATTAGGTGTCAATACGGCAGATAGTTGTTTTTTCATAACACATAATCATAACGACTTTTCTGCCAAAGACCATCGAAAGCCTCATACTGATTTTGAAAATATTTTCAATGGTAATACTTGTTATTTTAACAACTTAGCATCCGCAATCAACCAGATTGATAATAATTACTTAGCTGAAATAGAGTTTGAATATGACTTTACAGAAGAAACTCGGGGTTTAAGAGAAATTCTCGATGTATTAGACGAGCTAGTGGATAAAATTTGGTATAACCGTCATCAAAATCTAATCTGGAAAATAAATGAAGGTGAGATAGAAATTGTTCCTAAAGGTACGAAACACTATGGTAATCATTTTATTCACGAAGATATTCTTGAAGGTGCAATCAAATCTGCCAAACAAGTTAAAGAGACATATGAAGATGTTGGCCCTTGGAATGACTTTGAATGGGGTATGATTAACGGTAAATTGTCAGCTCTACGTTGGGTATTAGGTGACGAATGGGATATGTTAGATACCTAAGATAACAATCGATATCGTTTTCAACTGAATATTATATTTTTCAATCTCTTAAGTATGATACTTTACTAAGAAATATGAATAAAGATAGTTAGAACAGGATATTCCCCTTTCTCAAACCAACCGTACTACAAATTTAATTGTCTAATCGTATAACTCTCAAAACCACTAAATCAAGTAGAGCCATTTCAATTTATCTTCTTAAGATTGCAAAACAATAAAATACAATATATGGTATCAAAATTCAAAGAACTACCACTATATATAGTGGTTATTAAAAATAGAAACATTTTAGGAATAATTTGTAGAAAAATTTGCATACTCTTTACTGTTCAGTTATTATTCATTTAACTTGATCTGTAAGTCAATGATCTTGGAGGTGAATATGACTCATTTCAATCCTGATATGCTTAGTATTGCACGAAACTTTCGTGGCCTTAGTCAAACTGAACTAATTGCTGGAATGGGACAGTCTATTACTCAGGCTTCATTATCTAAAATTGAAAGTGGGGACTTAAAACCTTCCGATGAAGTTATCCAAAATCTATCTAATGCCCTACATTTCCCTATACGATTTTTTGAACATATTGAAAAGCTAAATGCACTGCCGATTAGTTTGCATGCATACAGAAAAAAAAGCTCTACCACAGCTAAAGCATTGAGCCGTATGAATGCTGAAATGATGTTAAAAATGGGCCATGTACAAACATTAGAATTGCTCACAAATGTACCAAAAAGAAAAAACTCCTTACCAACTTTTAAAATTGGCATAGATGTAAACACCCCTCAAGAAGCGGCTAAAAAGCTTAGATCATTGTGGGTGCTAGGAAATGAACCTCTTGAAAACCTAACTGCCACTGTGGAAGATGCAGGGGTTTTAGTCTTTTTATGCGACTTTAAAGATAACAATGTTGATGGCGTATCCTTAAAAATGCATGGCGTGTCTCCATGCGTATTTCTAAATGCAAACCAGCCAAATGACAGAATACGCTTCACATTAGCACATGAACTTGGGCATTTGGTCCTCCATGAAGAGCCATCTGAATTCATGGAAAAAGAAGCAAATGACTTTGCTGCCGAATTCTTAATGCCAGAAGAAAAAATTATTGATCAATTAGGTTCAACCAATTTAGCTCATTATCTAAGACTTAAAAAGGAATGGAAAACCTCAATGGCGGCCTTAATCTATAGGGCGTCAGAGTTAGGAACTATAACTTCAAGTCAAAGTGCCAATTTATGGCGGCAGATGGCTATGCGTGGTTATCGTAAAGTTGAACCAAATGAATTGGATCGAGAACCGACATATAGAGTAGCTTCCATGCTCTTTGACTACGCAATAGATGCAAAAAAAACATCAACATCTGTCATTAGTGAGTTATCTCAATTATTTGACTTATATGAAGATGACTTTAAAAAACTATATTATTTTGACCTAGATTCAATGGAGACTATTGAGATGGTTTCATAAATTAAAAAGCCGACTCTATTGGGTAGAGTCGGCTTGATAGATTTTCACACAGGAAAGGCATATGGCTCTAAGCCCTACGCATACCTCATGTTAGATCTGGCTGTCAGAACCCCATTCTAACATTTAGGCCCGTAAATCTCAAGATTTACCCGCTTATTTTGGTATGCGCCCTGAAAAACGAGCCGCCAAAATAGGAGGGCTAACAATGCCTACCGAAAATCAAGACTTCGTGTTTTGTAAATCTTATCGCCATAAATCTGGAAAAATTATTGTCCATCCAACTGGATATTTTAAATTTCCCAGAACTCGGCCATTGAAAGAAGAAAAGGATACTATCCGTAATAAAAAATCGGATGATCCTGATAACTCAAACTCAATATCGTAAACAAGGTTAAATAACCTACTGCTATGCAACAAAGTTCACAGTAGTAGGTTACTTAATTTTTCTGATCGCACTTAATTTTATGCCCCATTTTAGTACATGGGCTCAGAGAGAATTATGACAACTCAACAGCAGTTTCTTGACCTACTTTCCGATATTGAACCCTCTACAACAACGGTTAATGATTGTTCAAGCGCACATAATACGCTTCGTGATGCTTTAAAAGTGCATAATGAATTCAGCAAAGTACATGTGCATACATTCTTATCAGGTTCTTATAAAAGAAATACGGCAGTACGTCCGACTACCATAGGCGGAATCACACAAAGGCCAGATGTAGATATTATTGCCCTTACAAATCACACAATTAATGATGACCCTCAAATTGTCCTTGATGCAGTACATACGGCATTAAAGGATATTGGATATACCGATCTTACCGTTAACCGTCGTTCAGTAAATGTTAAGTTGAAAAAAGTTGATATGGATGTTGTCCCTATCATTTCAGATGGATATGGCGGCTATCTGATTCCAGACATTCATCTTGAAGAATGGCTAGTTACCAACCCTCCAGCTCATACCGAGTGGACTGTTGAGGTGAATAAAAATGCAAATGGTCGATTTAAGCCTCTTGTGAAGCTATTTAAATGGTGGCGTCGTGAGAACTTGTCTGATTTAAAAAGACCAAAAGGATTCATTTTAGAATGCCTGGTTGCCAAGCATATGAATTACTACGAATCCAACTATGAAAAGTTGTTTGTTTATCTTTTAGAAACGATCAGGGATTCTTATGGGATTTATGCGTCACTAGGCATAATTCCACATTTAGAAGATCCTGGTGTTGCAGGCAATAATGTTTTTTCTGCGGTTACAGCAGATGAGTTCAAAACTTTTTTTGAAAAGGTAGAAGAACAAGCTGCTATTGCACGAAACGCCTTAAATGAAACAGATGATGATAAAGCATTAGCCCTATGGCGGCAGGTTCTGGGTAATCGTTTTCCACGTTCGGCTTCACACAAAAGTGCAAACTCTGCTGATATGGCCAGCTCTTTAATCCGTTCTGCTCTAGGTGCGGGATTAACATTTCCATCAACCCCTGTTTATCCAAATAAACCAGGAGGCTTTGCGTAATGGAACTGCTAAAAACACCATTAGAACGCCTAGCTCAAGAACGGCAGTTATTGACTGATCTTGAGAAAGAGAAAAATAGTTTTAAGATTCAGGAATGGAACTCAACAGACACAAATGAACTGCATTTGAACTTCTCTCTAAAGATAGGAACTATAGATTTTAATGGTGTTTTAGTATATCCAGAGCTTTTCCCAGAGCTACCAGCATATATACGCCCACAAAAATCTGGTGAAAGATGGAGTATCTTGCACCAGTATGGTGGTTCAGGAGTGCTGTGTCTAGAATATGGCCCAGATAATTGGAATACCAATATCAGTGGAGTGGATCTAGTTAGAAGTGCCCAGCTTCTTTTATTAACAGATGCAATGACTGTATTGGAGATGAATGTAGAACCTGTACCATCTAGGCATTCTGAAACAATAGGTCAAAAATTAAGAAGTGTTTCAGAAAGGTTCATTGAAACACCTATGTTACGTCACATACTCTTGGGTAGTGATTCCGAGAAAATGGACTTTAAGATTGCCATCTCAAGCTTTCGAGACAAAACCGTTATTGTTCCAACAAATATTCAGAACAAACCTCTACCTGACATCGTACCATCATTTTCTAATGAAAGATTTGAATTGTCTGGATGGGCAATACGAATTGATTCTGTTCCTCAATTAAAGGAATCCGTAAATGACCGAGTTTCATTAGAATCCTTTTTAGGCAATTTATGGCCTGCTCAGGAGGAATTCACAAGTTCCATACAGCCTATATTGTTATATGACATAAAGGGTAACTTGGAACTATTCTTGGTTAATAATACAGCACCACTTTTCGTAAGTTATCCTGCTATTAATCTACATGATGATCAGAGCCAAAGATTGCCAGCACAATTTAGCCATCTCAATGATATAAGGGTAGCAATAGTAGGTCTTGGATCGTTAGGAAGTAAAATTGCAATTTCACTGGCACGGTCGGGTTGTAAAAACTTTCTACTTATTGATGATGATATTCTGCTCCCCCACAATCTTGTCCGTAATGAACTCAACTGGTTAGATGTTGGCTTTGCTAAAACCTATGCTGTTGAAAGAGCATTAAAACGAACAGCATTAGACATACAAGTTGAAACGTATGAAATGCAAATTGGTGGACAGGAAAATCCTCATTTAAATTCCAATATCGCTAATGCCATTGCCACATGTAATCTGATTGTTGATGCGACAGCAAATACCCATACGTTCTTAACATTAGCTGCAATTGCTAAAAGAAAACACATTCCCATGGTATGGGGTGAAATTTTTGGTGGCGGTGGTGGAGCAATGATGGCCCGTAGTCGTCCAACGTTAGATGCCTCCCCCTTAGAACTTCGCAATCATATTTATGGTGTCTTACAAACGTTGGAACCAATTCCAGAGGGCAAAGTTAATAATTACGGCTTTCAAACACAAAACCAAACATATATAGCATCAGATGCAGATGTAACAGCTCTTGCAGCATCTATGACGCAGTTCACATTAGATACTTTATGTACAATTGATGAGCAATCCTCTTATCCATATTCAGCATATTTAATAGGGTTCCGTAGATATTGGATGTTTCAATGTCCTTTTGATACTCGTCCTATCGACTGTTCGGGTGCTTTAGTAGCAGAATCTCCTACGGATAAAGAAATATTTGAAAGGGAAAATGGCAATTCTATTGAAGAGCCTGAACCGATGAAAGGTTAATACTGATGCTGAAAATATCCATTCCTACTGACATACAAGTTTTACTGGTAAAAGCCCTATTGAAGTCTGGAACCCACGAATGTGGCGGTGTTTTAATGGGTGAGCATATTGGTACAAACCATTTTAGAGTTAACTCATTAACTATTCAAAAGAGTGGAACGATAGCATCCTTTGTACGTGGAATTACGGATGCTATTAAAGCAATCCGTCTTTTTCATAAATCAACAAACAATAATTATCAAAAATTTAACTATTTAGGTGAATGGCATAGCCATCCTCTCTTCAGTGTACAACCCAGCAGTAAAGACCATCACACCATGAGGGAATTGGTGTCCGATCCAAAAGTGGGTGCAAATTTTGTAGTCTTACTGATTTTTCATTTAAAAAACAATCATCTTGATGGCAGTGCTCACACCTACCTACCAGATGGTTCCTGTTACCGATCCACCCTAGATTTAGAGAGATAATAATGAGTGCGAGTCTGTTAGAAAAACAATCAACTGGTGGTGCGATTGCACGAGTAGGATTTGAATATCAGGATGCATTTGTATTAAGGAGCTTACCGCTATGGCTTTCACAAAGTGCATTTAGCCATATAGTGAGTGAAGCATTAAGTGATATAGAAGTTTGTTATTTTTCTTCGGAAAAGTCATTACATGTAATGTATGAAGCAAAAAATCACTCCTTAACGGCTACGGAATTTTGGGATGAAATAAGGCGTTTTAAAAGTCTTTTTGATACCCACCCAAAAAACTTTATTTGGTTTAATTTAGTATGCCCAAGTTATAACACCGCTATCTCACCATTAATTTCAAAAATAGACCGATTAAGAGGGGTTGGATCTTCTTATGATGACGACTCTTCAGTTTCAGTGAATGGGCGCTCGGAATACCTTGATTGGTGTGTTGGTAAAAAAATTGATTTCTCTTTAGCTGAATTTGCTCTTGATTATGTTGGTTTCATAACTTTTAATTCTGAGAATAGTGAGTCTATATTTCTAAGTGAAATTCAAGACACAATAAATATTGAACTGCTCAGGAGTCAGGTCAAACAACTAAAAGATCAGTTTAAAAACCTGATTTCTCGTTCTTCTTTTGGTCCAATATATCGCAAAGACTTTGAAAATTTTATTTGCCATGCTCTTGAAGAAGATAGAAGCCAGTGGCTATTAGATCCTATTAAAATTAATCTTTCAGCATCATCCAGTCAGTATCAAGACTTAAACTTAGATATTAGTGATTTCAATGGTCCTGATCGTGCTCAAAAAACCTCCAGCGACTGGAACAGCCTAATCAAAAAAGCAGTATCGATTGGGGATTTCATTCATAACAGTGGTGACCGTAGAACCCTCCTTATAGATGGCAAACAAAGAATGTCCACTGCATGTATGCTTGGCTATGTTTTTAGTGCCACACGTAATTTCCTACTCGAAATAGAACATAATGGCCTCATTTATCGCACTGATGACCATAAACAGAAAGAGGGACAATTTTTTACTAAAATCGAAGCTGTTGAACCACAGGGTGAAACTGAAGCCATAGTCGCTATCGGATTTCCTACAGCTATAGGTAAAGACATTGACTCTACGATTAATGAAGTAAAGAGCTTGCCTAGATTGAATTTAGAAAGCTCTCATGCCATTGATAATATGGAGACTCTAAATCTTGCTGTGAGAGAGGCAAAATCTGCTTTAGTTTCATTTAAATCCGAAAATAAGTTATCTAAATTACACCTCTTTATTAAAGCACCCTCAGTTTTTGCAATGGTCTTGGGACATCGCTTGAATGGTATTTGCGATATCCAGCTTTACGATTGGGTAGATGGGCAATATATCCCTACAGCCGAACTGAACTTATAAGAAGAATTGATTATTCGATAATATTACCAATAGAGAGGTTGATCATGAACAATCATTCTAATGAAGAAAATACTGATAACTCTTCAGATAAAAAATCACCCGCATTCAAAGTCCTTGAATCCAATGCTGAAAAGTTCTTAATGGTTTGGTGGTATGGGGCGTTAGCAAAAGCTGATCGTAGAAATGCTCAACCTAAAGTTCATGTGGCTTTTAGGGAACTTCTGGAAGATTACACACCCACAGATAATTTTATTTTTATTGATGCAAATATAACAGATTTGATGTCTTGGCCTATTGGAACAGTTTGGCACCATGAACGATTAGTTGACTATCTTCCTTTGGAAATACGGGAATTTGATATTGATCATACAAATTTTAAACATACCTTTGTTCAAGCATATAAGCGAGATGAAAAGACAGGAAAAATAGATCATTTCTTCTCAGACAGGAATAAGTTTTATATTAACCCAAGCCAACGTGAAAATTGTATTTCTTTCTCTTTAAAGGATCAGGAATATAAGGAGCTTCTCGTACCTTGTTTTGAGTTTCTGGTGAGAGGATATGGCCTCTCTACAGAACTTCCTAGAATTCTAACAACATATGATGAGGTCGAAAGACATGAAAGGCTCTACACCCCTCATCCAGAAGAAGAAAATACATGGACTATCCTTATAGGTGATAGTCTCACATCAGATGATCATGTATTTATTGCCTACTATAAATATAGCGAATATACCCAAGATGCCGTAAGAATCTTATTTAGCAGTATTGCAAAACATGATGATTTTATCCAAAGAAACCATATATACCCTAAAGTAATGCCGTGGCATAAGGAAACGAGAAAAATTAGGGTTTCAGGTTTTTGTATTCCTGACACCAATGCTTTTTTAGCCTTGACAATTCTTGGAATAGAACTACCTGATCAAACACTTATCAGACGTGTTCCAAAGGTAATTCACCGCATTAAGAAACCTGTAGATGTCAACTCACCTAATCCTCCTCAGTTGCAACTAGGTCCTGGTCAGATTAACGTATCTGAAGATCAAGGAGGGCGCAAACCATTATTACAATCGGTTATTTTAGGTCATGAATTTACATGGTTAGGTTCAGGCCCTATCGGGGAAAAAAGTAAAACAAAGTATGAAAGAACCATCACCCAACCACAGAGAAAGAAAAATACTAAAGAAACCAATACAGTTGGTACAGGAGAACCTGATAGCTCTAAGGAAGTTCTAAATGTCCAAATTAACCCGACCACTAATGGAGATACAGAGTTTGAAGCTCCATATCATGGAAGAATCATGGGCCTATGGAATGCATGTTTAAAGGCACGCTCGTTAAATCCCAGTATTGTCAATGCAGTCCACTATTATACTTTTGAGGAAGAGTTTGATTACAGCGATAAACCCACTCTCATGGCTTTTTTCGTTAATTCAGAAACATTAAATAATAAAGATATTACAGATGGAGAAAAACAAACTTATAAAAATTGGTGTTATGCAAACTCAAATAAAACAGCACTTCGTGGAGCATTGGTCATCCGATTATCTCTTGTAAATTGCCCTCCAGTTTATCTTTTCGATATACAACCAGCGACTTACGTTTCAACTGTAGATGGGGAAAGTGTTCTCAAGGAGCGTGGGCATGCTGGTCTAATATTTAGGTCAAGAACCGTAGAACAATTTGAGCAGTATATTTCTGGGCTCATGGAGAGCCTGCCTTTGTCAGAGGGCTCTTATACGACAACTCTCCTAGGCTCCAATTTGGTTACTCAATTATTTGTTTTTAGACATTCAAAATCTGCTGGCTTGTCAGAGGGTGAATCAACGTTATTGAATGCTCTAAGAAAAATTGGAATTACGAATATCAAGTTAAAGGAGGAAAAGGAGGAAAAGGAGGAAAAGGAGGAAAAGGAGGAAAAATAATTTTCGAATCTTACAATTGTGACCATCTTCTTTTAGCCTATTCCATAATTCTTTCCTATGGGTAATTTTATTACATATCAAATTGAATTATATATAGTTTAATGGCACTTTTAAGTGCCATTAAACTTGGGTACCACTTGTGACTAGATAAGCACCTATATTAGGAATATTTAACCTTTTTAAACTCAGTGTTCTGAATCCTTTGGTATATTTTCAATAATGCAATGATGAATATCATCGTGATTGTTGAGTGATGTTTCAGCCTGAATAGTGACATGCTCAATACCTAGATTTTGTATGACATTCTCCAGATCATGTAAGAGTATCTGCACTTCCTGCATACTCATTTCTTCACTTACAACAATATGGCAGGATAAAATATAACGTTTACTTGTCAGACTCCATATATGTAAATCATGTACACCTTGAATTCGCTGGTCTTGAAGAATGGTTTCTTTGATTTCTGCCAAGTCAAATTTTTCTGGTGTACCCTGCATTAAAACATGCGAAGCCTTTACTACAACTGAATATCCACTGCGAAGAACAAGTATTGCAACTAGAACACTGGCTAAAGTATCTGCCCAGGCCCATCCAAAGAAGTAGATACATAGCGCAGCAGCAATTGCGCCAATAGAACCTAACAAATCACTGAGTACATGCAGGTAAGCACCTCGCATATTCAAGTCGTGTTCGGTATCACTACCTTTAAAAATCATTACTGCAACAATGATATTAATCAGCAATCCAATACTGGCAACGATCAACATCCCTTGTACTTCAATATGTTGTGGCTGCTGGAACCGTAGAATTGCCTCAATAAAGATGTACAGTGCGATACCAACCAGTGTAATACCATTCAATGCAGCAGCCAGTATTTCAAAGCGTTGATAGCCGTATGTTTTATTTTTGGTAATCTGTTTTTGACCGATAAAGACTGCTGCAAGTGCAATACCAAGTGCAACAGAGTCACTCAGCATGTGGCCAGCATCCGAAATCAAGGCCAAACTATTGGTAATAAAACCACCTATAAATTCCACTGCCATAAAAATGGTAATCAGTAAAAAACTTATGGTCAGAATTTTTTTATTACTCGGGATATGGCTGTGGTCGTGATCATGATGATGACCACCATGACCGTGATGGTGTCCTGAGTGATCATGGTTGTGTTTATGGCCGTTACCATGACTATGCTTATGCCCAGAATGATCATGTTCAGAGTGTTTATGCTTGTGATCTTGTGTATGGTTGTGCGAAGACATTTTATAGCATTCCTGATTATGGCTCTAACTGACTACGCAATGGATGATTGTTGTAGTAATCACCGATGTGGAAGGTCAATAGATCAGCCTTAAAAATACATAACAAATTAACATATGTTTAATCATTCATATGTTTAGTGCTAAAATAACTTAAATATTGCTACTTGAATAGCAAATATGAATAAATGATCATATGTATATATTTTTAAGAAGAAAAAGGAGTGAAGAAAATGAGTGTTTGCTACATTACTCTGAAATATGCTTAGCCATATCCGATAGAACCTGACTTACATGAATATCATCTATTTCATAAAAGACTTGTTTAGCTTGACGTTCACCTTTGACTAAACGGGCTGAACGCAATAAACGTAGATTGTGACTGACCAAGGACTGGGATAAATCAAGGGCATCACTGATTTCACCTACTGAACTAGGTCCACGCATACAAAAAAGTAGAATTTTAAGTCGTGAAGCATCACCCAATAGCCGAAATGTTTCAGCTAAAGACATAATCTCCTCTTGAGATAATTCTGTAGGGTGATCTTTAAAACTCATATTTATACTTAAATTCCAGTCATTAGCGAAAATATAGATGTTTACATATTCTACCCTTGACCTTTCCATAATGGCAAGGTTTATGCTCTTAGCAACTGGATAAGCTCTATAGGTATATCTTATGGGAACAGCAACAAATAAGCTTTCTAATAATATGAAAGTTACATTAAAAATTGAAGGTATGACATGTGCCAGTTGTGTTGGACGTGTTGAAAAAGCCCTCAAAAAAGTTGATGGTGTACAGTCAGCCTCGGTCAATCTGGCGACAGAACGTGCAGATATTGTACTTGATCAGCCTGTGGATCGTCAGGTACTGGTTCATGCCATTGAACAGTCAGGCTATGACGTGCCTGCAAATAATATTGAATTATCAATTAAAGGCATGACCTGTGCCAGTTGTGTAGGTCGTGTCGAAAAAGCCCTTAAAGCCGTTGCAGGTGTAAAAGAAGCCAATGTCAATCTTGCAACTGAGCGTGCAACGGTCAGTGGTACAGCAAATGTCGATGCCTTGATTGCCGCAATTGATAAAGCTGGTTACGATGCCACAGAAATTCAGGCTTCTATTCCTGACCAGACAGAGCAGCTTGAGAAAAAAGATCAGGAACGTGCTGAACTTAAACGTGATTTGATTCTCGCCTCCCTGTTGGCTTTACCTGTATTTATTCTGGAAATGGGATCTCACCTTATCCCTGGTGTACATCAACTGATTGATCAAACTATTGGGATGCAGAATAGCTGGTATTTACAATTCATACTGACCACACTGGTTTTGGTTATTCCAGGACGAAGATTCTATCAGAAAGGTTTTCCTGCATTATTCCGTCTAGCTCCTGATATGAATTCTTTGGTCGCTGTGGGAACATCAGCAGCATATTTGTTTTCTATTGTTGCCACATTCATACCAAACATCCTCCCATCAGGAACGGTGAATGTGTATTACGAAGCGGCTGCGGTGATTGTCGCATTAATCTTACTGGGTCGTTTCCTTGAAGCAAAAGCCAAAGGGCGAACCTCTGAAGCAATCCAGCGTTTAGTCAGCTTACAAGCCAAAACTGCCCATGTTTTACGCAATGGTCAAATGGTGGATATTGCAATAGACCAAGTGGTTGCAGGTGACATTATCATTGTAAAACCAGGGGAAAGAATCCCTGTTGATGGTCAAGTCACGGATGGAAAAAGCTTTGTCGATGAATCCATGATTACAGGTGAACCAATCCCTGTGGAAAAAGGCATCGGCAGTGATGTAGTGGGCGGTACCATTAACCAGAATGGCACGTTGACTTTTACCGCTGTGGCGGTGGGTGGCGAAACTATGCTGGCTCAAATCATTCGTTTGGTTGAGCAGGCACAGGGTTCTAAAATGCCGATTCAGGCTGTGGTGGATAAAGTGACCTTATGGTTTGTACCTGCGGTGATGATTGCCGCAGTGCTTACATTCCTGGTCTGGCTGATTTTTGGTCCATCACCAGCCTTAACTTTTGCATTGGTTAATGCGGTGGCAGTGTTGATCATTGCCTGTCCTTGTGCAATGGGATTGGCGACACCAACCTCAATTATGGTCGGTACAGGTCGTGGTGCAGAGTTGGGAGTACTGTTCCGCAAAGGCGAAGCCTTACAACTGTTAAAGGATGCCAAAGTTGTTGCAGTCGATAAAACAGGGACATTAACAGAGGGTCATCCCGTACTGACTGACTTTGAAGTGACTCAATTCTTTGAGCGTGATTATGTCCTAGGCATGGTTGCGGCTGTTGAATCCCGTTCTGAACATCCGATTGCTAAAGCAATTGTTGATGCGGCAAAAAGTGAAAACCTGACTTTACCTAAAGTTGATACGTTTGATTCAGTCACAGGCATGGGTGTCTGTGCAACCATCAATGGTAATGAAGAAATCAATATTGGTGCAGACCGTTATATGGTTCAACTTGGTATTGATGTTGCTCCATTTGTTGCCACAGCTCAGCGTCTGGGTGATGAGGGTAAATCACCACTTTATGTTGCTGTCGATGGTGAACTGGCAGGAATTATTGCAGTTGCTGACCCAATCAAAACCACAACGCCAGCAGCGATTAAGGCTCTACACCAATTAGGTCTCAAGGTAGCAATGGTGACGGGTGACAATGCTCGTACTGCTCGGGCAATTGCCAAACAATTGGGTATTGATGAAGTGATTGCTGAAGTTCTACCAGAGGGTAAAGTCAGTGCGGTTAAAGAGCTGAAAGCAAAATACGGCAATATCGCTTTTGTGGGTGATGGGATTAACGATGCACCCGCTTTGGCTGAAGCTGATGTCGGACTTGCGATTGGTACAGGTACAGATGTTGCAATTGAATCTGCCGATGTCGTGTTAATGTCAGGAAACTTACAAGGTGTTGCCAATGCGATTGCCTTGTCCAAAGCAACGATTGGTAATATTCACCAGAACTTATTCTGGGCATTTGCCTATAACACCATGTTGATTCCTGTTGCTGCTGGTATATTGTACCCAGCCTATGGAATACTGATGTCCCCAATCTTTGCAGCAGGAGCAATGGCTTTGTCCAGTGTATTTGTACTTGGCAATGCATTACGTTTACGTCGATTCCAGCCACCATCCGTCAGTCAAGGCTAAGGAGGATATGATGAACATTGGTAAAGTCTCTAAAGCTTCGGGAGTTACCGCCAAGATGATTCGTTATTATGAGCAGATTGGCCTAATTCCTGCTGCGGGACGTAATAATGCAGGTTATCGCTCTTACTCAGCAAATGATGTTGAACGTTTAAAGTTTATCAAGCGAAGTCGTGAACTCGGTTTTTCAGTAGCAGAAATATCAGACTTACTTGATTTATGGAATAACCGCGGTAGACAGAGTGCTGATGTCAAACGCCTTGCTCAGGGTCATAGTGAAAAGCTGGAAGAACGTATCAATGACCTACAGCAAATGGCGAATACCCTCAAGGACTTAATCGACTGTTGTGCTGGTGATAATAGACCCGACTGTCCGATTCTTGAAGGCTTGCAAGAACCTCACAATGAAATAAAGGACGTTCACCATCATAACGACCTGCTTTCCGTTTCACCTTTAACCCGAAAGAAATAGCAATAGGATATAGGGAGAAGTAAAATTAATTTTACTTCTCCCTATTTTTTATATTTATAACTATGAACTAAAATATGTCATTTCTTTTAGATACTTACATTGTCAAATAACTGCTAATTTAACATCACAAACATTCCTAAATATTGAGCTTATAATTCATTGCCCACAAAAAAGCGACTCAATAGAGAGTCGCTTTATCATTTCGTCCGTTTTTAACGAGGAGGAAAACCAGCCTCGGTTAAAGCCTCAACGATTTGCTGCTGTGTTGCAGTTGTTTCAACTTTTACACTACGATTGGGTGGTTCGGTGATGACCTTTGCATTGGCATCTATTGCTTGAATTGCTCTGGTTACACCACGGGCACAGCCACCACAAGTCATATCTTCAACATGAAATTCCATATTTAACTCCACTATTACTATTCAGGATGTGTTTAATATAAACCTTGCCATAATTGTAAGGTCAAGCATTAAAAGTAAAATTAATGTCCCTCAGATATATAATTGACTGTGTACTTAGGTATTTCTACCTCCAAGTTTTCATCTTGGACCTTAACCTGGCAAGATAGTCTTGATTGGGCCGTAAGCCCCCAGGCACGATCCAGTAAGTCCGCCTCTACATCATCCATTTCTTCTAAACTGTCGAACCCTTTTTTCAGAACAACATGGCATGTTGTACATGCACCTGATAAATCGCAGGCATGTTCTATGGGAATGCCATGATCCAATAAACTTCGACATAAATTACTTCCGCTTTCAATTTCAAGTTCCGCACCCTCTGGACAAATCTTTTCATGCGGAATAACTATAATTTTTGGCATATAACATAATCCTCAATTCATCAAATTTATAGATAAAACAAGGGGCTTTAAAAAGCCCCTCATTTAAAAGAATATCGAATAGAGAAGTATCTACTTATGTTTACTTAACCATTCATTCATCATCTTGATTTCTGATTCCTGGGCAGAGATAACATCTTCAGCAAGCTGGCGTACTTCTGGATCAGAACCATATTGAAGAACTACTTTTGCCATATCAATTGCACCTTGATGATGGGGGATCATGCCTCTCATGAAATCAACATCAGCATTTCCTGTAAATGGAACCATCATATCTGCGTGCATTTCATCATTGATCTTAATATATGCTTGAGTTGATGGGCTATCTTCATTTTTGCTGCCAGAATGATTTTTGTTTTTTGCCAACCATTCATTCATCATCTTGATTTCTGACTCTTGGGCAGAGATAACGTTCTCGGCAAGCTGACGCACTTCTGGATCAGAACCGTATTGAAGAACTACTTTTGCCATATCAACCGCACCCTGATGGTGAGGAATCATACCCAACATAAAGTCAGTATCTGCATTTCCCGTGAAATCAATACCCATTCCGCTGTGCATACGAGTATTTACTTCCATATAGGCATTTGTAGATGGATTATCTGTTTTAGCTGAACCATTCATATCATGGTGCATTGAATGGCTTTCATGTTTATTCTCACTCATTGAATTTTCCTTTGGAGCGTCAGAAGAGGAACACCCCGCACTAAATACAATCGCACCGATCATTAACATTGGAACAAAGTGTTTCATGGAGTTATCCTCTTACTACAATTATGAAAAAATAATGGGTAATAAGCTCGGAAGTTATTCTTTCATATCAGGTACATCATTACCCTTGATGTAGCAACTCTATTCTTTCCAATTATGGTAAGGTCAACACCTAATCAAATAAAAATAATTAAAAGAATAAAACAATTAAAAACAAATACTTAAAGACAATTAACTCCGTAGTGAGTCACAATAATCAATAGAATTAAAAAAATCACCTCCAATCACAAATAATATTTTTATATAAATATCAATGTGATATGTGTCTTCATGGTTTCACAATTATTTATTTGACTATTGGATGCACTACAAAAGACTACAAACATTCTCAAACTTTATACTTAAAAATTATCTTACTTCCCATCTTAAATTTGAGCATTTATGACAATAAAACCTTATTTATTAAAACCTTAAAATAATTATTAAGGTATAATTATTTTAACCATAACTACTATTTTTTGAGTTTCACAATGTCTGAAATTGATTTTTATAAAAGATTGAACAGATTAGAGAAAAGACGAAAAGGTACTGACCTTACATACAATGCTTTTGATAGTGTAACAGCAGGCGTAACTTCATTTAATGAGTTTGATGAATTAAAACGTACAATAGAAAAATGGCAGATTGTATCAGACAAACCATCTATCCGTTATGCAGTAGGAGCAATGCAAGAAGTTAGTAAACGTTACACAGAAATCAGTATTGAAACTGCTAAAAGAATTGAAAAACAATTAGAGCCTAGGCTACTAAATAATCATAACATTGTCACAGAATACAGATTACAAGGGTCAGTTCCCCTAAATATTCATATCAAAGGTGTAAGTGATGTTGATTTACTTGTACTTAACAAATCACATTATCGTACAGAGGGTTATTTAGGTACTTTACGTCATGATGATATAAAAATATTAAGAGAACTCAGGAACGCGTGCACTTATGAATTAAGACAAGCATATCCTGCCGTAACAATTGATACTACTGGTGCTAAATCTATAACTTTAACAGGTGGATCACTTCCTCGGGATGTAGATGTTGTACCCTCTCATTGGGTAGAAACATATGAGTACCAACAACAAAAGCACCTTTATTTAAGAGGAGTCAATATTCTAGATAATAAAACTCCTACTACATTGATGAACTTACCTTTCAAGCATATTTTTTATATAGATTACAAATGTAAATACTATGCTGATGGAGGATTGAAAAAATCTATCCGCCTTTGTAAAACAATAAAAGCCGATTTAGTTGAAGAGGGCAAAGTAATTTACTTAAGTAGTTTTGATCTAGCCTCTATTATGTATCATTCCAATCTAGAAAATTTAAAGAAAGGTAGAACAAATGCTTTAGCAATAGTTCTTGAAACAAAAAGATTTTTTGATTATCTGTATCATAACCCAAACTATAGAAATAGCTTATATACACCTGATATGACCAGAAAAATATTTGATAGTTATCAGAAAGAAACCTCTCTCACAACAATGAGCATTGCCTTAGATAAACTCGTTACGGAAATACGTAAAGATTTGGGTTACCTATATGACGAAACCATTGGCTCTTATCCATTAGTTATCTAATTTTTCCCATAACATTGTTCCCATGGTTCTTCGACCAGTAACATTATAATATTTAGCACTGGCACTTTTATTGTCTTTATGAAGTGTCAGCTCTACAAATCCTCGATGGATACGTAACTCTTCATGATCTAAATCTTTTGGTTTGTTTTCATAACTATAAAGAACTTTGTATTCTTCAATTTCGTCATAAATAATTGCAGCAGAAATACTGTCAGATGTGGAAAATTCTGTTTCTAATCTGATTCTTACTTTATCCCAACTTTGTAAAATTGTTACTTTTCCAATCCACTCTCTATTGTGCTTAATCATTTCAGAATTTTCTTCTTGGTAATCAGAGATACCTTTACATGACCATTCTCCCGAAATATCAGGATATTTCAGAATCTTGAAAAATAAACCTGTTTTCCATATCCATTTATCAAATAGAAAATAAAAAGTAAGAAATAATAAAGCAGTGATAGCACTAGAAATGATGACATTCCAATAAGGAGACAATCCACCCAAGAACTTCAGTAAAAAGTAAATCAATATCCAAGATATAAACGTAGCAAGTGAATAAACATATTTCCCTGCATGAGACCTATTGAATCCATTATGAACACAATATTCATGACCTAATTGCCCCATACATACCCTCTGGAAGCCCAAAATTCAGTTTTAACTTTATGTAGCTACATTAGCGTTATATGGTCCAGTTATACAAGCAATTTAGGTATCCAATATTGCTGATCACCAAACCTCACTTCAAAGCCATCATTCAGCCCCCTATAATTAATACTATCCATTTGATTAAAAAAGGATTTATCCAAATTATGAAAATACATCAATCCTAACTTTATCCACTCTAGTTCATTAAAATTTTCCTCTGGGGCTTTCATGATGGCCAACAATTGTTTTTCCAGTTTCTTCATATTACTTTTTTCTGTTATTTTTTCATCTAGTACCCATGACGTATCAAGGTTCGTATCATAATTCTTGTTTAAAAAATTAAGAAAGCCAACAATAGCGCAAGCTTGTCCAGGGGACTTAAATAAGTAATATTTTACATGCCACATTGTTGGTAAATCTAATCGTGATTGACTTACCAACAGCATTAAAGCAGATGCTGGTTTCATGGCTAAACGGGCAGAACGTATACTCGTTTTCCCTAAATCCATTTTATTTATTAAAACCTGATAATAGTTCTGAAGAATTTGGGCTGAAAGCGATGAACCAGGACATGAGTTCGCCAGTTTTCTCAGTTGGTCAAATTCAGAACAGTGGCCTTTAGATTGGGTATCTATATGCAGGTGATGTACTGCAACCAACCACCGGATGGGCAGCTCATATTTGCGTAAACCACTTGTTCTTAGTCTATGTAATAAAGAGTCATTGTCTGGGATCTGATCTCCCCAAAGATCACTGGTCTTTTCAAAAAAATGAATATGTTTACGAATTAGTAATGCAGCCTTATGCGGTCCAACCTCATGATCAAGCCAATTCATATAATCTTTAAAGTAACCTTTGAGGCTTGGATTTACTAATGTATTAACCAGTTCCTTAATCCTATTCCCCAATATTCTTCGCCATGTACATAATTCACAGTATTTCCCATATCCAGCAGGAATCTGTTGCTGGCAAGTTAGACATTGAAGTGGTGGACAGGTCAAACATTTCTTACAAAGCATTTTGCCTGACACAACATCCTGTTCAATCAACCTATATCTTCTACAACTTTGGCATGTCTGGTAATCACGGGTTGCACACTTTGGGCAAACTCTTAAATTATCTCCAAAACGGCTGATACGAGATAAGCGTTGTGATGTCACACCACACCGTTCACAAGCTTGAAACTCTCTAAAATAAACTGAACAACTATTACAAACAGGGCCTTGCTCCGTTATTTTTCCTATAGGGTAATCAATACGCTGACATCTAATGCAAGGTCTATTGGTTTCACATTGTTGGCAAACGGCCAAGTTATCAGCTTTATATAATCTGGAACTTTTACCACACGACGGACAATCCTGTTTTTTAAAAACTCGTACATAGCACTTATGGCAATAGTTACGCTGTTTATAAAGTCGGTGTATCTTTTCAACCGCATCACCACATTCATCACACTGAGGCATGGTGTTGTCCCCCCAAAAGTTACCCTAGTTTTCTTTTTAATCTTAAAAACTTGCGTATTACAGTCTCCTTACTTTTAGGTTTAAAGGTAGCTACCAATGCTCTCTTTGGAGGGTAGTTCCGATAAATCGAGCCTAATTGTTCTTCAACAGGCCTTAATATGTCTGGCAACTGGTTTCTCTTATCCCAAAATGAAGACCTGTTCATATTTAAAGATTTTGCTGTTTCAATAAACTTTTCCTGGGGAATAATGAGTAATTGATAAATACAGGAAAATAGCCGTTCTCTCTCGGTAACTGGAAGTTGGTTAACAGCCAATCCATTCGATATAAGCTCAGGATGGGGCACCTGAATTCTGAGTTGTTCAAGAAAAGCCCATCCTTTTCCATTTACTGAGCCAGCTAAAGCTTTTCTAATAAATTGTGAAAATAACTTAATCACCGTTAACCAATCAGTTACTGAAATCAACTTGTCTTGATAGGTTGCACAGCCTTGTTCCAGGAATTGATCAAAGATTTTTTGGAATGCCAAGGCATGACAATCCACAAGGCTTTTATTAACCTCCAATAGACTTTTTTTACATATTGAACAGCAAGTCATAACCTGATCAGGGGCTTCAAGACGTCTAGGTTGAATAGCATTATGGCAATGAGGACATTGATCATGTAAATGCTGATTATGTTTTATACAACCTGTATGCCAGGCAAAACGCCAAGGCAGACGGAAATAGGCAACATTATCCTCAGATAGACACTCAGGACAATATTGCCAGCCACCTCGATGCTTACGGTTTCTTGTACCTAATACCAAGTACCATGCATCAAGAGTTTGATTATCCAGATTATATTTAATTAAAAAATTGCGAAGCGTAGCAGAATTAAATTGGCTTTCATCAATTTTTGTCGTATTGATCAATACCTGTACTTGCTCTGCACTTAAACCACGATCTACATCTACAGACCAGATTCGCCATTTGGGCCAAAGTACTCCAGTTAAACTTAATGGGTCACAACCACTGTCAAGTGCGGCACGTATCAACCAAGAAGATAATGCCTCATCTTGCTTTAAGTCCGTGGGAATAAACCATGAATGGATTTCTGTTGCACTTATCATACCTAGTCCTCCACATTGCTTATTTCACACTTTCTAGCAAGCTACGGTCGATAAACTCCTGACCAGAAACAACAGCTTTCTTTGCGGCGTCCCGTAAAATCGTTCGCAGATTACCTAAGTTTCCATCTGTAATATCATGCAGATATTTTACTGTTGCTGGTTCAGCCAGTTTTGAAGCCTGTTTGAGGGGAAGAACTTTCTCAAATTTATTTACCATAGCTTGAAAGTCTTTATCTAGTTTCCATAAGGGCAAATTAACCACACGAAAACGGCTGACATGCTGTGGATCAGTACGCAGAACACTAATTGCTTCTTCTGTACCAAACCCAACAATGGGTATCTGTGTTTCATTACACAAATACTTAATCGCATTCATTACTGTTCTTTGCTTAATCGGACTGCCACATAATAGAGAATTCATTTCGTCGATAATGAGGAGCTTTACCTCATAAAGTTTAAGGCAATGGACCACTTGGTAACGTAGCTTCGCAACGGGATCTCTTTCTCGAAAAGGAACCCAGAACTTATCAAGAATAGCCATATACAGAGCTTTTTCATCAGGGGAAACAGGTGCCTGTACAATGATTACAGGTTTTACTGCATTATTTTCTGCATTGACATAACCCTCCCCATACAGCTTAAAGAACTGGTTAATAATTGAGGTTTTACCATTATTTGGCTTACTCAATACCAGTAAGTTGGGCATACGGCTCCGCTTAGGAAGTGTCAGGAATCCTTTCAATTGGTCTAACAAGTCATTGGCTGCTGGATACCCAATCCATCGGTCCTCTTCCAGGAAGTAGAGTCTGTCCTCATTAGACTGTTCCACAATAGGGCGAAACTCTTGAAAAACATGTGAATAGTTACTCATGAAATATCCTCATCATTTTCCAGCTCATCGAGAGGCAATAAACCATATACGTTTTCAAGCTGTTGCTCCAAAATCGTACTCTCTTGTTGAGGTTTTTTGCCCTGAATTGAAGCAGGGTTAACACTCTGTTGATGTTGGGTACTGCGCTGATGTGATCTGCGAGCCCGTCGAGTTTTAGTACTTGCCTCCTGAACACGCTCCCGAAGTTTAGCTAGAGCCTGTCCAAGTTCATGATCTTTTAGATATTCGCCAGTTTCCTTTTTCAGTTCCTGAATCTTTTTGTGTTCCCAAATACTAAATGGTGGAATACTTTGATCCGCTAAAGGAACCTTAAAATAATTTTTGATTTCGGGATCAAAGAACCATATCTCACTAATATTTCTTGGATCACGCCTAAAGATAAATTTACGTTTTTCCTTTTGATTATCAGGGTCTACAGCATTAATCCAACCTCTTAGTACATCAGCATAATAAGCAAGACCATCAATTGTTACACCTGTTGTTTGAATCGTCCTTTCAAAACTTGGTAGAAAATCAAGAAAGAAATTATGATCATTTGCAGGCAATCTAGCAGCCCCAGAACCTAACGTGTTTTTATCACCAAAGATACCTAACTCAAAAGCATGTAGTGGAGAAGTACCTAAAGCAGAGTGTTTCCTTTTGTGGTAAACATTACAGATAAAATCAATCAGCCAGTCCTCAAATTCGGAGAATGTGAAAACTGCTTCCGCATCTGAGTTATAGCCTTTTCTTTCAAAAATATTTGAAAAAGTTGTTCCTGGAACTGCGTGAATATCGGTTGCAAATGTTCCCATCAAACGTTCAATGTGCCCGCCAAAACGTGGTTTTTTAACTGGTCGGTATTCCAGACGAATATCATGTGCCATACAAGCATTTCTGAAAGTTTCTGAGTGAAACTCAGGTCCATTATCGACATGAATGGTGTTCATAATTCCCCAGACAGGCCATTCAGCTTGAATCTTGCGCGAAGCTAGCCATTTCTCTTTGGGCAGTACAGCTTGAGAAACGCTCATTGCAATAGACATAACAGAGGGGGCATCTAATGATAAGTAATATCCCACAACTACCCTTGAACGCACATCAATTGCCAACGTAAGAAAAGGTCGTCCTATAGGACACCTGCTAAAATCATCAACCAGAATAAGATCAACAGGCGTATGGTCAATCTGTACGACGGCAAGTGGATAATCAGCATGAGGGAATTTCCCTGCGGCAGGTGTAAATTTGTTATCGGCCTTTTCCTTATGTCCCCTCTTACGAAGAGAGTCTCTCTGGCTAATCGCTGCAATACGATTTCTTACTGTATTGGCATGAGGCACCTCTAGGATATGGTATTCATGACATAAGCGTTTCACTTCAAGTACAACTTTTTGAACACTTATTCTTTGATTAGTTAGGTATAAATCCTTGATGGCTTTTTCAATGATTGCTTCAGCATGTTTATTAATTATCTTCTTGCCTTGTGGCAATCCCTCTTTTCTGGGCCGCAATCCATCAATAGTTCCATATGCCTTATAGATTTTTAACCATCTATAGATAGTGGCTGGATTAATATCATGTTCTTGGGCTCGTAACTCTACTTCCTTACGACCACTCACGCCTCCCTCAATGAAAGGTCGGATGATGTTGAAACGTCTTTCAGCCTCAATCCAGTCTTTATCAGCGATGAGCTCTAGATCTTCATACTGTTCCACAGCTATTGATGGCCTTAATTCACTGATAGCCGCGATACTTTTCCTGCCAGTATTATTGTTTTCAACAAAAACCGATTTTAGGTCAATGACTTCAATAATCGTATGGGGAATCCCTTTTATCTGAACCGGCTCCCCAGCAGCTATTTTGATATTCACACGTCTATCATTCATGACAACTCCCATTTACCCAAAGTTCAGTAGATGGCTGTAAAGGCATACTTAAATCGCAAACCAGATAACCATGAGCAACTAAATACCAGATTTGACTAATTCCATTGGCTCTGTCCCATTTTCCAAGAAAATGTCTGGCTAATAGAGTCTCAAAAGTTACTGCTCCTCGATCTCTCACATAATCCAATAAGTGCTTTGAATCAGCAGGGGGAAATTCCATCTTTCGGTACTTTTGTAAAAACATGGCATTCGACCATAACTGGTCCCGAATACGCCCCTCATGTGCAATATGAAATTTCCAACCCTCTTCTTTGCATACCCTCATGGCAGCACGATATCTAGCTTTCCATAGATGCAAATTAAGTTGCAATTCATCTGTAGGTTTTACTTCAACCAGTTTAGGTGCAATAAATGGAATAAAATCATTATGCTTATAAGTTACTAGGTAGTCAGGGGTGTAAACTCGTTTCTGTCCATTATCAAAATACTCAATGGTAAATGGTTGAGACTCAACAGCAAGAACATTGGGATCAACCTCTAATCGAATAAGGAAATCCCGTTCAAGAGTTGATTCAAAGGCAACTGCGGAATCTTTTTTAAAAGGATATAAACCAGATACACTGATACGTGTATTACCAATTTTTCTTCGAGCTGGTACGATGTTAACGGTGTCGCATGATTGATTGTTCATTCTAGGTTCCGTTGCATAGTTCTTTATAAAATTTGTCGCATAGTTCTTTATAAAAGGTGGTCTAAGTCTTTGACCCTAGCTTATATTGTCGCATAGTTCTTTGTAAATAACAGTGGCTCACATCCAAAACCGGGCGAAATTACCCTGGCCCATTTAGGTGTGCTGTTTTTAGATGAACTGCCGGAGTTTGACCGTAAAGTGCTGGAAGTATTGCGGCAGCCCTTGGAATCCAAGGAAATTGTAATTTCCCGGGCATCGCGGCAGATTACCTTTCCGGCCAGTTTCCAGCTGATTGCCGCGATGAACCCCTGCCCGTGTGGCTATGCGTTTAATCAGGATATTCGCTGCCAATGTTCCGCAGAAAGTATTAAACGCTACCAGAACCGGATTTCTGGCCCACTCCTGGACCGGATTGATTTGCATATTGATGTACCACCATTACAGGCCCATGAGTTACATGATAAAACTGCGGTGGAAAACTCAGATACGGTTCGCCAGCGGGTGATTCAGGCCTATGAACGGCAAATGCAACGCCAAGGTATGCTGAATATGAACTTAAGTCCAAAACAGCTGGAACAGTTTGCTGCCTTAGCCACACCAGCACAGAACATGATGGATCTGGCCCAGCAGCGCTTAAACCTGTCGGCTCGCGCCTATCATCGGATCTTAAGAGTGGCGCGCAGTATTGCCGATTTGGCCGAAAGTAGCGAGATTCAAACTGCTCATTTATCGGAAGCGCTGTCTTATCGGGCGCAGTCCAGCCCATAAAACGCATCATTAAAAACAAGCATAAAAAAATAGCCCATTTCAAATGGGCTATTTTTTCAATGTGAAGCCTTAAATTAGAATGCCTTGGTCAATGTCACGACTGCGCCTGTTTCTACGCCACGTTCAACCGCATCGGGTGTGCCTGGACCATAGTCAATATCTGAACCCACCGCAGCCAGTTCTGCAGTTAAGCCTTCAACACCGGCAAAGGCATAAGTTACGCCCAATTTCCAGTCCACATAACTGTCATCATCACCAAAAATCTCTTCATCTGCCACGGTATAGCCTAAAGCCGCCACTCCACCAAAACCGGTCGCACCAAAAGGCACGCTATAGGTAGCATTGAAATACCAGGCATCTAAATCTGCGCCTAAAAAGTCATTGCTGTAGTTCACTGCGGTGAGCAAGCTGGCATCTTTGACCAGCACATCATTAAAGCCAAGTTTTGCATAGGCTTCTAACCAGTTTAAATCACTTTCACTTGGATAAGCGTAGTACCATAAGCCCACATCCAGTAATGGCTTGCTCGCAAATCCATCTAAGGTTGTGGCATAGCCGATATACGGGTCCAGCTCTAAATGGGCCGTACCGCCGAAATCGACATTCGAGCCCCACACCCCGGCATATACACCAGATGCATGTGACAGCACGAAACCGGCCTGTACTGCAGGATCATTAAAGGTTTGGGTCAGACCACGATAACGGTAATCTGAAGTCAGCGCTGCAGTACCGCTAAACGATAAAGCAGATGCCGAAATGTCTTCTGCTGCAGCCACGCTGAAGCTGGCAGTTACGGCAACAAGCGCCAGTGAAAGTGTTTTGATAGAAAATTTCATTGTTTGATCCCCTGCTGCATATTTCAATGCTTTTGTGTATTTGTTTCACTCACACAGGAGATAGCAATCCCTATGCCAACACTGGCATCTGTTCAAAAAGAATAATTTCAATTTTCTTTTAACTAGTTTCAACCTATTATTTTATATAAACTTTTAATATCAGATAAAAACTTAAGAACAGCATGATACTTTTTCAATCCCACTGATGTGCTGATCCTTTCGCTGCGTTGGGAGATAAACCAGATCATTTATATTTGCTTACATCATGCGCTATTTTGAGTCGCTTAATCATTCAAAAGCTTTTTGCTGCTTAAAAAAAGTGCAATCTTGCATTCCACTAGAATGCACTGATGCATGAGATAGTCCTAATCATAGCTTCAACGAAATGCATAAAAAATTCAGCGAGATAAATCTTTTATGTACGTTCTACTCCCAGCAAAGTGCCAAATTTCCCACATCTTCACACTGTCTAAAACCGTAAAATCACAAATTATTTTTTGAATAAAAAGTATAAACACAGTACATTAAAGCGCGAAAATTGCCTTCCTGTTTTGAGAAGCAAATTTTCTGCAATATGACCCAGGAAGGGTGTTTTACAAGAGCAAGGATTGAAACTGTATACGCTAGCGTTTGCATTTTTCTCAAAGAAAAATGGATAAAACGGTATCTTTTTTACAAATTCCCTATAAAATTCTTCCGGTTTCTGGGTTCTTTTTAAACAAATTGAAACATAACATTCTGGATGAGGCTCTCTCCCAATGCTAAACGCGAAAAAATTAACATTAGCAGTCCTGGTACAAGCTGCTTTAATTTCTACAGCTGTTGCTAGCGAACAAAGTGAATCTAAAGGCTTTGTTGAAGATGCAGAAGGTTCAGTTTTATTCCGTACAGGTTATTTGAATCGTGATAAAAAAGATGGACTAACAAACGATACAAGCTCTGCAGCCCAAACTGCAATCGTAAAATTAGATTCTGGCTTTACCAAAGGTATTGTTGGTTTTGGTGCAGGTATCATTGGTGACGCTTCATTTAAACTCGGTAAAAATGGGCATACTGGCAACCAAATGATCCCAACGCATAGTCAAGATAATGCCGATGGAACTAAAGATGCCTATGATCATTGGGCACGTGGTGGTGCTTATGTCAAAGCACGCGTATCAAACACAACGGCTAAATATGGTACGCAAGTATCTGAAATTCCAGTAATTGCAAGTAATACTGCTCGTTTAACCCCTGAGTACTACACTGGTCTTTATATTGAAAGTAACGAAATTAAAGACTTGACGTTAATCGGTGGTAAATTCACTAAAAACCAATGGTCAAATGACATCAGCTCAGACCAACAAAATTTGGACAGTGCTATTTTCTGGGGCGCGAAATACAAGTTTAACGACCAAGTTAATGCCTCTTATTATGGGGTAGACGTTAAAGATAAATTAGATCGTCACTATGGGAATGTGAATTATAGCTTCCATACAGCAAGTGGTGCGAGCGTAACTTTAGATGCAATGGGTTACAATACCAAATGGAAAGTTGGAGCAGAAACAACTGATCCACGCAGTGAAACTGAAGAATTGACTAACTCGATTTGGGGTGTATCTGCAAGCTATAACAGGGACGCACACAATTTGATGCTTGCGTACCAAGATAATGCGGGCAACATAGGTTACGACTATGCTTACAACGCAGATGGTCTACAAAGCATTTATGTACCAAACTCATACTTATCCGACTTTAAGGGTAACGATGAAAAATCTGTTGGCTTACAGTACAACTATAATTTTAAAAACCATGGTCTTCCAGGTCTAAACTGGACAACAGCATTCGTTTATGGTTGGGATATTGATGTAGCCGAAATAAATAATCCAGCACAAATTATCGACCAAGCTGAAGAACATGAATTCTTTAACCAAGTGAAATATACGGTTCAATCTGGTGCATTCAAAGATGCAAACTTACGCTTACGTCACTCATACTTGCGCGCAAGTGATACTTACAATAATGCTTCTGACAACTATGTAAGTAATGCTATCAGCTCAACAAATGAATGGCGTATCTGGTTAGACATCCCGGTGAAATTATTCTAATGTCCTGACGATGGTTTAAATCAAAAAAACCTGCACACTGTGCAGGTTTTTTTATGGCGTCCTCACTAAACAAAACAGATCAGTGAGGGGGGAAAAGCCGTATTATTTTGCAGCTTCAATCGCTTTTAATACTTCAGCTTTGGCAACCTCTGCGCCTTCCCAACCGGTCAATTTCACCCATTTGCCTGGCTCTAAATCTTTATAGTGGGCAAAGAAGTGTTCAACCTGTTGAATCAATAATGGTGGAAGGTCGGTATATTCTTTCACATCTTTGTAAATTGGGGTCAATTTGTCGTGCGGTACCGCGATCAGTTTCGCATCAATACCACCATCATCTTCCATGTTCAATTTACCGACCGGGCGGCAACGAATTACTGAACCTGGTTCAACCGGATGTGGTGTTACCACCAATACGTCTAATGGGTCACCATCTTCAGATAAGGTATTTGGCACATAACCGTAGTTTGCTGGGTAGAACATTGCTGTACCCATAAAACGGTCTACAAATAATGCATCAGAATCTTTGTCAATTTCGTATTTGATTGGCGCTGCATTAGCAGGAATTTCAATGATTACATAGATATCATTTGGTGCATCTTTACCCGCAGGGATATTGCTGTAGCTCATAGCATCACTCTTAAACAAGTTAAATCTTTTTAAAACCGCGTCAATTATAACGGTTTTCGGCTATTAATGACTTCGCGATTATACATTCATGACATAAAAATAGATATTTTGCTGTGCAATCACGCGGTCAGTTTAATCACCAGCAGCAATAAACAGATCGGGCACAGTAACGATAATAGCCAGATAATCGAGCGCAATGTCGCCCAGTTGGCCAGATAACACAGGCCGTACAGCAGACGAAACACCAGATAGGCAATGCCGAAAGTCATAATGATAAACTGCGGAATCACCATATATTCGGCCAGTAAAATGGCGGCAATAAACAGCGGCAGACTTTCAAAGCTGTTTTGCTGTGCAGCATTGGCACGTGCCGCCAGACCGGTGGTATTGGCTAAAAAAGAACGTGGATTTTGATTATCTTCAGATTTAAAGCCGCCAGCCATTTTTGCAATCACCGCAAATAAATAAGGCAACAGGCAGGCGATCAGAATCAGATAGACGATTCCACTAATACTTTGCATCTATTTTTTCTCATCGGAATTCTTCAAAACTTTATCATAGCATGGTGTTTTAAGCATAAATTTTGTTAAATAGGGTGTTTTTATTCATTGTGTAGGATTCATGATGGTCAATCCTGATCAAAAAGAAATGTTCGATGTACTTGAAAAACAGCGCCAGCATCAGCTGCAAGTCGATCGGGCCTTAAAAATTGTGATTCCCATTGTGGCCTTTTTATTAACGGTCATCTGTTCCAACCTGAATATCTGGTCGACCCTGTTTACCTTTGTGGTGCTGTGGGTGGCCCTGTATGCGGTGGGAATTAAACGTCTGCCTTTATGGCACTGGGTGACCGTAATTCTGGTGTATTGCCTGATTGATAATATTTTAAGTTATGGCAGCTTCCATTCCTCCGGTTTTAGCCGTCAGTTTGGTTCGATGTTTATTTTCCTCGGGGTGATGGGAGTCGGACGTCCTTACTTCGACCGCTGGCTAATGAAAAAAGAGAATTAAAAAAAGCGCCCTTAGGCGCTTTTCTTATTGCAGAATTTATGCAGTCTTACGTAGGTCTTTACGCAGGATTTTGCCTACGTTAGATTTTGGTAATTCATCCATAAATTCAACATAACGTGGGCGTTTATAACCGGTCAGGTTTTCTTTCGCAAATGCCAGAACTTCTTCAGTCGTCAATGAAGGGTCTTTCTTCACCACAAACAGTTTTGGCACTTCACCTGATTTTTCATCTGGTACACCAATTGCAGCCACTTCCAGTACTTTTGGATGTTTCGCCACGACTTCTTCAATTTCAGAAGGATAAACGTTAAAGCCAGATACCAAAATCATGTCTTTTTTACGGTCTACAATTTTCACATAGCCTCGTGAATCCATAACACCAATGTCACCTGTACGGAAGAAACCATTAATCATCACTTTGTCGGTTTCATCTGGACGGTTCCAATAGCCTTTCATGACTTGTGGACCACGGATTGAAATTTCACCCTGCTCGCCCAATGCTACTTCATTGCCGGCATCATCCAGAATTGCCACTTCAGTTAATGGCAATGGAATACCAATGGTGCCACTGAAGGCTTCAGACGCTGGCGGGTTCGCGGTAGCCACCGGTGAAGTTTCAGATAAACCGTAACCCTCAATGATGTTGGTGCCAGTCACTTTTTTCCAGGCTTCCGCTGTAGATGGTAATACAGCCATACCGCCGCCCATCGCCATTTTCAATCGGCTGTGATCAAGCTGTTTAAACTCTTCATTGTTCACAAGTGCATTGAATAAGGTGTTCACCGCAGGGAAGAAAGTTGGTTGATATTTGCGTAATTCTTTCATTACCGCAGGTAAGTCACGCGGGTTTGGAATCAATACGTTTGCCTGACCTTTATACATCCCGTAAAGCGCGCACACCATAAATGCAAAAATGTGATACAGCGGCAATGCACAGAAAATACGGTCATCTGGCTGACCATCTTGCGCACCAAATTTACTTTGGAAAATACCATCGCATTGCAGCATGTTTGCCACAAGGTTGCGATGCGTTAATTCTGCACCTTTAGATACCCCTGTCGTACCACCAGTATATTGCAGTACTGCCGTATCGCTTAGGGTCAGGTTTGGACGCTTGTAGTTGCTGACATTGGCTTTCGACATGGCCGCATTGAACTTGACATGGCCCGGAAGATCCCACGCCGGAATCTGTTTACGCACTGAGCGTAAGACAAAGTTCACCAACGTACCTTTTAGGGTGCCCAGCATGTCACCTACAGAGGCAACCACGACGTGCTTGACTGGGGTTTTACCCAGAATCGCCTGATATACAGAAGCGAAGTTTTCAATAATCACCAGCACTTCTGCGCCAGAGTCATTTAACTGATGCTCAAGTTCACGTGAGGTATACAGCGGGTTTACATTCACCAGCACCAGACCGGCACGGAATACACCCAACGCCACCACTGGATATTGAAGAACGTTTGGCATCATCACTGCAACACGTGTGCCTTTGGCCAAGCCCAGACCTTGCAAATAGCTTGCAAATTTGCGGCTTGCTTCTTCCAGTTCAGCAAAGGTCAGCACTTTATCCATAAAGATAAAGGCATCACGTGAACCAAACTTCTGGAAATTACGTTCAAAGATATCAACCAGTGACGTATTCTCCGGTGGCAACTCTACAGTTTCTGGAATCCCTGTCTTTCGGTATTCTTCAAACCAAATTTTTTCCATAATGCCAATCTCTCCAATCAGTAATCCTTAGTATTCAACTGTTTTATACACTGCCGCACTTCATTTTTTGGCTTGTTTATGTACAGCAGTGGATCCATTTTCACGAATTCGATTCATATATAACGTATTTTATGTAAACAACGCTAGTCTTATCTCTGAATCAACAGTTTATTTGCTTTTTGATATCCCCGTGGTAAAAGCTGTCCCTTAGTTCCTCTCTTACCGATATACTTCTGCAAGTCATCACCTTTTAATTTTAACTGCTGTTGTCCTGCAAACACTTGAATTATTTCATCTAAATTTAGCATTGTCATGGATACAATCTGATCTTTCGGTTCAAGTTGTATCAATTTATTACCTTTACCTTTATTCAGCACCGGTAATTCTGCCAGATCAACAATCAGTAAACGGCCGGCAGAACTGAGTAGCGCAACATGACTGAACTGCTCAATAGTTTGCAGATTCATCACGCTGGCGCCTTCAGACAGGCTCAGGAAAGCCTTACCGGCTTTGGCATTGGTATCCAGCTGTTTGGCTTGGGTTTTAAAGCCATAACCTTTGCTGCTCATGACCAGAATTTCAGCCTGATCTTCTGCCACAAACACCTGTTTAAAGCCGACCCCGCTGGCCGGTGATAAACGTGAACTGAGCGGTTCACCCAAACCACGCGCCGATGGCAGGCTGTTAATGGCCACACCATAACTGCGTCCAGTGTCATCCAGCACATAGGCACGCTGGTTGGATTTGCCTTGGGCGTGACTTAAATACTGGTCACCAGCGCGGAAATTCAGGTTTTCGGCATCGACATCATGGCCTTTGGCACAGCGAATCCAGCCAGCTTCAGACAGCACCACGGTTACCGGATCAGCCGGCAGCATGTCCTGTTCATTAATGGCAGTGGCTTCAGCGCGCTGCACGATTGGTGAACGGCGGTCATCACCAAACTTTTTGGCGTCGTCTTTTAACTCCGTAATAATCAGGTTTTTTAATGATTCCGGATTGGCCAACTGTTCACGAATTGTGGCAGCTTTGGCCTCGAGTTCTTCCTGTTCGCGACGGATTTCCATTTCTTCCAGTCGGGCCAGATGGCGCAACTTGAGTTCCAAAATGGCTTCAGCCTGAATCTCATCAATACCAAAGTGCGCCATCAGCTCTGCTTTGGGATGATCTTCTTCGCGGATAATCCGGATCACGGTATCAATGTCTAAATAGGCAATCAGCAAGCCGGCCAGAATATGCAGGCGTTTTTCAATCTTGTTCAGATGATATTGCAGGCGGCGTGTGACGGTATGTTTACGAATCTCGATCCATTCCAATAAAATCTGGCGAATCGACTTCACCTGTGGACGACCATCGGCACCAATCATGTTCATGTTGACCCGATAGCTCGATTCCAGATCGGTGGTCGCGAACAGATGGCTCATCACCGCATCGGCATCAATCCGGTTGGAACGCAGCACAATCACCAGTCGGGTCGGATTTTTATGGTCCGATTCATCCCGTACATCGGTCACCAGCGGCAGTTTTTTGGCCTGCATCTGGTCGGCAATCTGGGTAATGACTTTTGAGCCAGACACCTGATACGGCAAATCACTGATAACAATTTCATTTTTTTCAATGGTATACACCGCGCGCATACGATAGCTGCCGCGTCCGGTGGTCTGAATCTTTAACAGTTCATCTGGCGGGGTAATCACTTCAGCCCGGGTCGGTAAATCCGGACCAGGAATATATTCTGCAACCTTGCTATCGCTTAAATTCGGATTACGGATCAGGGCGATGGTGCCTTTAATGATTTCACGCAAGTTGTGTGGCGGAATATCGGTGGCCATGCCCACGGCAATGCCGGTGGTGCCATTGAGCAGGATATTTGGAACCCGCGCCGGCAAGGTCACTGGCTCTTTTAGGGAACCATCAAAGTTATCCTGCCAGTCACAGGTGCCTTGCCCCAGTTCAGACAGTAACAGGTCACTATATGCGGATAATTTGGCTTCGGTATAACGCATTGCAGCAAAGGATTTTGGATCATCCGGTGAGCCCCAGTTGCCCTGCCCTTCAATAAATGGATAACGATAGCTAAACGGCTGCGCCATTAGCACCATCGCTTCATAACAGGCCGAGTCACCATGCGGATGGTACTTACCCAGCACATCACCGACCGTACGCGCAGATTTCTTTGGTTTACTGCTTGGCTTGAGACCCAGCTCGCTCATGGCATAGACGATACGGCGCTGTACCGGTTTCAGGCCATCGCTGATATGAGGCAATGCACGGTCCATAATCACGTACATGGCATAGCTGAGATATGCTTGTTCAGTAAATTCTGCTACGGAACGGTTTTCTGTCGCATGATGCGCGAGGCTTGTCATAACAACCTGTAATCCTAAATTAATGCGTTATAGTTTTGACGTTCTTATGCTATGCCGCAGCCGCGGCCAGCACAAGGGTAGCCGATCACACTCTGCGACAATTTATGTCTTATGGCGTAAAAATATCCATTTTAGGCGCGTCAATCAACTGAAAAATGCACAAGCCTGACTGCACGTTGAAAAACATATTCCAGAAATAAAAAAGATGCGCCGGCACAATAGCCAGCGCATCTTGAATTATCTGTATAAGCGGCTGCTTATAAACCAATCGACTCCAGGGTCTTGCCGCGAGTTTCTTCACCCAGCAACACAATCACCAGTGCCACGGCCAGCAGCACCGCGGTAAACATCATAAATACATAGCTAAAGCCGTTGTGCATCACCATCATCTGGGTCACCACCAAAGGCGCAACAATGCCGCCCATACGGCCCACCGCCGAAGCCCAGCCGGAACCAAAGGCACGGATATTGGTTGGATACTGTTCCGGTGTATAGGTATACAGCACACCCCAGGCGCCTAAATTAAAGAACGACATCAGACACCCCCAGAACACAATCATGCCGACGCTGCTGGCCTGTCCAAAGAAGTAGGCCGATACCGCACACAGCCCAATAAAGCCGGCCAGTGTGGCTTTACGGCCAAGTTTTTCCACCAGCCAGGCCGCCGCAATATAGCCCGGCAACTGCGCCAGAATCATGATCAGCACATATTCAAAGGACTGCACAATGGTATAGCCTTCCTTGACCAGCAGACTTGGCAGCCAGGTAAAAATGCCATAATAGGAATAGACAATGCCGAACCAGATCAGCCACAGCATGAGGGTACGACGCGCAAATGGCCCCGACCACAGCTGGGCAAAAGAAATATTCTGTTTGGCGGCCACCGGTTTTACTTCCAGCTGTTCAATCACCTCGACCCCGCAGCGGCGTTCCAGACTTTGTACTAGTTTGTGCGCTTCTTCGACCCGGCCGCGGTTAATCAAATACGGCACCGATTCCGGTACTTTTTTCCAGATGACCCAGGCATAGAGCGCCGGCAAACCACCAATTAAAAAGGCCATATGCCAGTCAAAGGTCGGAATCACAAAATAAGACACCAGCGCCGCACAGAGCCAGCCCAGCCCCCAGAAGCTTTCCAGCAGCACAATAAAACGGCCCCGCACATGCGCCGGAATATATTCACTGACCAAAGTCACCGCAACCGGCAACTGCCCGCCCAGCCCTAAACCGACAATAAAGCGGAAAAACAGTAACCAGCTTAAATTTGGGGCAAAGGCACAGGCCGCTGTGGCCAGGCTATAAATCACCAGGGTCGTGGCAAATACGGTTTTACGCCCAATCCGGTCGGCCAACCCGCCGGAGAACACCGCACCAATGGCCATGCCAACAAAACCAATTGACACCACCCAGCCTTTTTCTGCCGGGCTCATTTGCCAGTCTTCCGCCATTTTGGCCAGAATAAAGGAGATTAAACCGGTATCCATGGCATCAAACATCCAGCCCAGTCCGATGACCCATAGCAAGGTATAGTGGAACTTACCAATCGGTAAGCGTTGTACACGAGAAACTAGATCCATAATAAACGCTCTGACAGGGTGGAGAGGAAAACGCGGATGGCGCGCCTGGTTATTGTTATGACAACAGCAATCAGCTTTGATTTTAAAGACAATGACCGCTATCTAGATAGCGGTCATGCCGTTTAATTTATAGGAGATTTGTGGCTAGGAGGCATCTTTGGATGAGGCCGACTGCTCATCATCATCCTTATAAATGAATTTTGGCATTTCCAGACCAAAATAGATCGCAATTAAACGTAAGGTAAAACCAAAAATCAGCGTGGCGATAACAGTTAGTTCTAGCGACAGGCCAATTTCAATACAGACCCAATAGCAGATCACCGACACAAAAGAGATACTGGCATACAGCTCACGGCGGAACACCAGCGGCACATCATTACACAGAATATCACGCAGAATCCCGCCCGAGACGCCGGTCAGCACACCGGCCACCGCCGACACCACAAAACCGTGGCCCATTTCCAGCGCAATCTGGCAGCCAATAATGGTAAAGCCAATCAGGCCCAAGGCATCCAGCACCAGGAAGATGGAACGCAGATGGCGCATCCATTTGGCAATTAAAATGGTGACAAAGGCTGCCGCGCAGGTCAGGACCAGATATTCCGGATGCTTGACCCAGGTTAAAGGATAATGGCCCAGCAATACATCACGTACCGAGCCGCCGCCCAGTGCGGTGACACAGGCAATCAGGGTCACCCCGAACCAGTCCATGCTTCGCCGTCCTGCCGACAATGCACCTGTCATTGCTTCTGCAGTAATGGCAATAATATAAATGACCAACAGCAACATGAACTGCCCTTCTTTCACTAGGGGAATTGATGCGCGTTATCATAAGCGAAAATACGGCAAATGTTATAAAAATTGCGCACAACATTGCTTAAATTTCTTGCCCGAACCGCAGATACAGGGCTGTTTCATGGTGATCTGCTGATCGGTGGTCGGATCAAGAAAATACCACACACCCTGATGTTTGACGAAATGCGACACTTCATGATGTATCTGCGGCTGGTTGCCATCCTGATAATAGGCCTTGAATTCGACCTGGGCATGGCTTTTGTCCAGCTTTTCCTGAGCACTTACGATTTCCAGTTTTAACCACTGGTTGGCGCTGCTCCAGTCCCGAATAGCGGCCACATCCAGAGCCTGCTGCTGACCAAGTGCGGTGGTTTTGACAATATAATCAATCTGCTGCAAGGCAAAGGCACTATAGCGTGAACGCATTAGCTGAGCGGCAGTTTGGGCCTGCTGCTGACCTAAATGCAAAGGCTGGCAACAACTGTGATAAAACCCAGCGCCACAAGGACAAGGCTGTTCTGACATAAATATTTTCCAAAAAAATAGCCTGACAATGCAGGCTATTTTAACGGAACTGAATCGGAAAACAGGAATATTCTGAGTGCTACTCGGCTGGCGGCTGTGGCAGCACATGCACCTTCTCGATTTTATGCCCGTCCATGGTGACCACTTCAAAAATATGATCATCAGCCAGCAGACGTTGGCCATTTTCCGGCAAACGGCCGAGATGGAACAGGATATAACCCGACAGGGTCGAATATTCTTCCAGCTCATTGACCAGATCACGACCGAGCAATAACGAGACATGGCGGATATCGGTCGAGCCATCCAGCATCAGGCTGCCATCTTCCAGGGTTTCTGCAACCGCGTCGAGGGTATCTTCATCCGGAAATTCACCGGCAATGGCTTCCAGCACATCAATGGGCGTGACCACACCTTCAATCGAGCCATATTCGTTCAGCACAATTGCCATTTGCAGCGGCGCCTGACGTAGCTGTTCCATCACCATCAATACCTGCGCATTTTCATGCACAATCACCGGTTCGCGTAGATGTTTTTCAAAATCCAGCACACCGGTTTCAATAAATTCATTCATGACCTTATGGGTCAGCACCACCCCGGCAATATTGTCCAGCTCGCCATGTACCACAATTAAACGTGAATGCGAGGTATTCATCAGCTGGGCCTGAATGCTGTCCTGGTCTTCATCTAAATCCAGCCATTCCAGTTCCGGTCGCGGAGTCATCACCGATTTTACCGGACGCTCGGCCAGACTGAGTACGCCCTGCACCATCACGGTATGGTAGACGCTGTTCTCTTCGGCAAAGACTTCATCGGCAAAAGCACGTGTGGCCAACACTTCTTCCGGACTTGGATGCTCTGGTTCCGGCCCGTTCGGTTTGCCGCCGAGCATCCGCATCACCGCGGAAGCAGTGCGATAACGCAGGTCAGTGGTGGTGACCATTTTTTCCTGATTTTTTCGCATGGCCTGGTTCAGGAACTCGATCATCACCGAGAAACCAATCGCGGCATATAAATAGCCTTTTGGAATGTGATAACCGAAACCTTCCACCACCAGCGAGAAACCGATCATCATCAGGAAGCACAGGCACAGAATCACCACAGTTGGATGTTTGTTAACAAAGTCCATCAGCGGTTTAGAGGCCCAGAGCATAATACCAATGGCAATGATCACTGCGATCATCATCACCGACAGCTCTTTGACCATACCCACCGCGGTAATCACACTGTCGAGCGAGAACACCGCATCCAGTACCACAATCTGCACAATCACCATCCAGAAAGTGGCGTGTACCGGATTTTCTTCTTTCAGCTGCGGCTTGCCTTCAATACGCTCACGCAGCTCCATGGTGCCTTTAAACAGCAGGAACACTCCACCAAACAGCAAGATCAGATCACGACCGGAGAAGGGATGATCAAAAATATGGAACAGCGGATTGGTCAGGGTCACCACCCAGGCAATTGACGCCAGCAGAATCAGGCGCATGCCCAAAGCCAGAATCAGCCCGACCACCCGTGCGGCGTTACGCTGTTCCGGTGGTAATTTTTCAGCCAGAATGGCAATAAACACCAGGTTATCAATACCTAGCACAATTTCCAGAATAATCAGGGTCAGCAAACCCACCCATGCGGCTGGATCAGACATCCATTCAAAAATCATGGGCGATGCTCCACGAGTATCGTTTTGGCTGTGCGACAGCCAAGACCGGCTGTTTCAAAACCTGGGGAATGAAAGGGAAAAAGAAAAGAGATTAAAAGCGGCTGTTGTTGTATGGTGCGATAGTGTCCACTACCCATGACGGTTCTATTGTTGTCAAACACAATTTCAGTATAGAAAAGATTGGCGCCAGAATCACTCTTTTTTTAGCCTGGTCACGGTTGTGCTGCATGCTTTAACAATTCTTTGCAATCACACTGCACGGCGCTGGCATTGTTTGTCATATTTTTTGCATAAGCTAGAGCAGACAAAAAGAACATGTTAAGGTGAAACAAGAATCATGAATAGCGTAGTAAAAATGACTGATAATTTAAAACATCCCTCTCCTAAAACAACACAACCTTTAATTGCTTTATATTGCGGCTCACGTTCTGGAAATAAACCGGTGTATCAGGAAAAGGCCGTGGCACTGGCACGCCGTCTGGCGGAAAATGGCTTTGGTCTGGTCTATGGCGGCGCCAGTATCGGTTTAATGGGTCAGGTCGCCGATGCCGTGGTTGATCACGGTGGTGAAACTGTAGGTGTGATTCCGGAATTTATGCTGGATTATGAAATTGCCCATCATCGTCTGACCGAATTGCATATTGTACACAGCATGCATGAACGTAAAGCCCTCATGGCCGAACGTGCCAGCGCCTTTGTGGCCTTGCCGGGTGGACTGGGCACCTTTGAGGAAATTCTGGAAATTGCCACCTGGGGCCAGTTGAACCAGCATCAAAAACCGATGATGCTGTATAACGTCAATGGGTTCTATGATGCCCTGATTGCCCAACTTGACCATGCCGTGACTGAAGGCTTCCTGCCGCCGCAGCACCGCGCCAAGCTGATTATCTGCAATCATGCCGATGAAATCCTGACTGCATTACATAATCTGGATGCCCCACAGCACGTTGCCATTTAAAGCGCTTGAACCCAAAAGTCCAGAAAGAAAAAAGCGAGCCGAAGCTCGCTTTTTTTGTACTTGATGTTCAGTCCATGCTTAGCCTGAAATCAGGTTATAGAACCATGGCAAAGTAGTCGCCAGGAATACCGACATGGCCAGACCAAACATCAGTTTCATCGCATCTTTGCTGACATTGCGTGAGGTACGGTATTTGCTGACCCCGTTCACAATCATTGAGATGGCAAATTCACGACCGGCCAACAGACCCAGGAATACCCAGGTGGTACTCATCGGGATATTGCTCCACTCTTTGAAAATCAGCAGGATCATTGCATAGATAAAGTCCACGATGGTCGCAGCACGTACATCGGTAACATCGGTTTTGGTATCGACAATCTTCTGGATGGCACCACCACGCTGGTACAGAATAACCCCCAGCAAGATCACAAAGACCGTAATGGCAAACATCAGGAATTCAAACGGTACCTGACGCGGCACATACACGAAGATGTTGGCCAGATCCTGAATCAGCCACTGGCTCCACAGGAAACCGGTAGATAACCATTGTAGAATCACCCATTTGGTCGAATGTTCCTGATCTTTGGTCTGGTTAAAGTACACCGTCATTTTGTTGGCCACAAAACGATAGATGATCAGCGCCGCCAAGAAGGCCACGGCATAGCCCATCATGGATTTGACCATCATCGAGCCCAAGCTCGCAGGAGAGAAGATGGTCAACACCAGGAAGGTGGTACTGACCGGAATACCATATTTGGTCAGTAGCAACAGTAAAACCGGCGGCACAATATACAGCCAGGTAATTCCGCCTTCAGGGAACGGAATGGTTTCCAGTCGCCCATAAGAGGCATCACCGACGCCCGATGCATACCAGCCATAGACCAAGACCACAACCAGGATACTGCTGATATACACCCACAGTACCCACCAAGGACGATGGGAGTTAGAAGAAATAAAAGTCCCTAAGGTTTGAGGTACATCATTTCCGACAATAGAATAGGCCGCCAAACAGAAGCCGATTACCATTAAAAGTTCAATTGTCATAAGAACAAAGCCTATGTTCAAAAAGGGAACACCACCCCCAATTGGGCTGGCATTAGCTTAAAATGATGACAATACTATTTCAGTTCTATGACATTTTAGTGACAATGAAAATTTAAAATAAAAAAAGAGCACCGTAGTGCCCTTTCTCTTTTTGGCTCACTTATTTCAGATTCAGGTGATATACTGCGGTGCTGCCACTGACTTCATTACCCACCACCAGTAATGGCTGGCCATTTGGTGAGTCCTTTGCCGCAATAAAGACCAGACCTTCCGGGCCTAAATCGCCAGCCTGACCCAGCTCGATCTGCTCGGTAGTCGCTTGCATATCGCGGCTATTCAGATACTGCACAAAACTTGGTGCTGCCGGAGTCGACACATCATAGACCATCACCCCGCCAGCACGTTCCAGACCAATAAAGGCAAAGGTTTTGCTGCCAATCTGGCCGAGCGTCACGCCTTCAGGTTCAGGGCCTTTGTTGTCACTGCGGTTATCCATGCCTGCTTCTTCATGGTTGGCATTGAAAATTTCCGGATGATGCTCGGCAATGTACTGCTCAAAATCATCCCCTGAATCCCAGACCCGTTCCAGACCGTTTTGCGCGCTATTTTCTGTCCAGATACTGACCGAGCGTGCACCAAAACTATAAAGATGGTCATATACCAGATTGCCGCGTTCATTCAGCTTTGGCGTACCATCGGCATTTTTCTGGTAGCCTTCAGTCCAGGTAATATTCAGACGACCCAGCAGATGATCTTTACGGCAGTCACCGGCATTGCCTGCCGTGGCACCGCAGTAACCAAAATTATCCGGATTCAGCTCGGCACCTTTGGCCAGCTGGCTTAAGTGCGCCGGTAAATCATCGCCTAAACGGCGGGAAAAGCCATCGGCATGTACCAGATGTTTCACTCGCCATTCTTCAACAAAACCTTTGCTGGTGTCGTTATTAAAATATTCTGGTGTGTCTTCGCCCCAGGCGCGCGCATCGCCTTCATTGGCGGTCACGATATAGGTTTTGCCGGCCACATCAAAGCTGGCAATTGCATCTGGCATATACAGACCGCGCACATTGGCCCAGGTCTGGATCTTAATACTGCCCGTTCCATCGACACCATCGGCATCGCTGACATCCATGCCATTGCCGTCCAGACCATGGTCTTTAAAGCCCAATGGATACACCGCCAGTACTTTGGCATTGACCACATCAATTTTGGCCAGCGCATTGTTTTCCTGCAATGCAGCCCAAGCCGTTTTGCCATCTTGCGATACCGTAATATATTCCGGTTCAAAATCCTGCGCCGCGGTCGCATTTGGCCCGAAAATACGCACGCCCTGGGCACGCAGCGCCGCTTCCTGTCCATTAAAGGCTTTAAAGTCTGCAGTGCGGACCACAGGCGCTGTTAAATTACTCAGCTGAATCACGGAAATTGAACCTTCCGGATCAACCTGATAATCATCAGATGGCTCACCTTCATTGGCCACCAGCAGGGTTTGACCATCCGGGCTAAAAGTCAGCATATCCGGTAAGGCACCGACCTGCACATGCGCCAGTTTGCTCAGATCTTTGGCCTGATACAGCGCCACATAACCCGGATCGGTTTTGACGGCAGCCTGAATCGCAATTGCCACAATACCGTTATGCACCGCGACACTGTTTACTTCTGCGCCTTCGGCCATATCATGGACCTGAATCTCGGCAATTTTAACCGGCTGATTTGGCTGGCTTAAATCGAGTACATCCAGCACCCCGGCCTGCGCATTGACCACAAACAGGCGTTTGCTGGCGGCATCATAGGCCGGAATTTCTGCGGCACTTTCTGCAAAAATGCCCGACTGATAGGCCCCAATTTTGCTCAGTTCAATGGTATTGGGGGTTGGATCGACCGGTGCAGGACTGACCTGATCATCATCACTGTTACACGCTGCCATCCCCACGGCCAACATGGCCACCCAAAGTGATTTCAATTTTAATTTCATAGGTTTAATTTGATAGTGTTTAGAATATGAACAATTTATAAACATCTGGTTGCAGTGCCATGACGTTTTGATTGCAGTTTTCTGACAGGGTCAGGCCGTCACGCGGCAACGCTTTAGATACGACATCCGCGCCAGATTGTTTTACACTAGGCAAAATTCCACCATGCCCGCTAATTATGACTGCCACGCCAACCCATCAAGCCCTGCAACCCGAATTCAGATTGTTAGTGCTCTTGGTGTCGATTGGCTTTTTTATGCAGGGCCTGGATACCACCATCATCAACACCGCGTTGCCGGCCATTGCCGAGAATTTGCAGGAAGATCCGCTGCGAATGCACAGCGTGGTGGTGGCCTATGTATTGTCAGTGGCGGCCTGTATTCCCTTGAGTGGCTGGCTGGCCGACCGTTTTGGCGTGCGCAACACCTATTTTTCCGCCATTGTGATTTTCACCCTGGCCTCCATTGGCTGTGCCTATGCCAGCAGCCTGAATGAACTGCTGTTTTACCGGGTACTGCAAGGCATTGGCGGCGCGTTCTTATTGCCAGTTGGTCGTCTGGCGATGCTAAAAATCATTCCCCGCACCCAGTTTTTATCGGCCATGAGCCTGATGAGTCTGGCCGGTCTGATCGGCCCCTTAATTGGACCTACTTTGGGCGGCTGGCTGGTCGAAGTGGCCTCATGGCACTGGATTTTTCTAATCAATCTGCCGATTGGCATTTTAGGCGTCTTGATTACCTTTAAAGCCATGCCAAACATCACCGAGCCGAGCGTGCCGCAATTTGATTTCTGGGGATTTATCCTGTTATTGATTGCCATGGTCGGGCTGTCACTGGGCATTGAAAACGTGGCCAGTCCGCTGTACTCGCTGTGGTGGAGCATTGCGCTGGTCCTGCTCGGTCTGCTGAGTGCCGGCCTGTATGCCTATCATGCGCATACCCATCAGAATGCCCTGTTTCGCAGCAAGCTGTTCCGGCACCGGATTTATGCAATCGGGATTCTTGGGAACTCGATTGCCCGGCTGGCCGGCAATTCAATTCCCTTTTTACTGCCGCTGATGCTGCAACTAGCCTTTGGCTTTGAGCCCTTTGTGACCGGCCTGATGATGATTCCGACCGTACTCGGTTCGCTGGCCTCAAAACCGATTATCCGCCAGCTGATTCAGCGCTTTGGTTATCGTCAGGTGCTCATCACCAATACCTTGCTGGTCGGGGCCTGTATCGCCAGTTTTGCCCTGACCACGGCCGATACACCCATCTGGTTACGCGCGCTGCATTTCTTTATTTTCGGTCTGCTCAATTCACTGCAGTTTGTATCCATGAACACCCTGACCTTAAAAGATTTACCGCAGCAAGATGCCAGCAGCGGCAACAGCTTCCTGTCGATGATCATGATGCTGTCCATGAGTATTGGCGTGGCCTTGGCCGGAACGCTGGTCAACCTGTTTAGTGCCTATTGGGGACCGGAGCAGGTGGTCGCAGCCTTTCATGCCAGCCTGATCTGTCTGGGCAGTATCAACCTGCTGGCTGCAATGATTTTCTGGAAAATTCCGAAAAACACCCCGGTCTAAAGCCGCGTGGAATGCTAGCCGCCGTGCAGGCTTCGCGTTATGATCAAAATTGAATCCTGAAGATCTACCTTGCCTATGTCTGCACACCCTGCCCGCCGTTCTGTCCAGCCCCTGACCTATGCTGCGGTTGCCATCTGCGGCGTGGTGCTGATGGCGGCCTTGCTGTATTGGGGCGTGCTGCATACCCGGCCAGCCACCGCACAGGACTATCCGATTCAGGGCTTTGATGTTTCGCATCATCAGCAGCAGATTGACTGGCACAGGATTTCGCCGGAAAAATACCGTTTCGTCTATTTAAAAGCCACTGAAGGCGGCGATTTTAAAGACCGTAAATTTCAGGACAACTGGCTGGCCGCGCATGAACAGGGCTTTCTGGTCGGCGCCTATCATTTTTATCGGCTGTGTCGTGATGGTCAGGTGCAGGCACAGAATTTTATCGACAGCGTTCCGAAACAGGCCAACAGCTTGCCACCAGTGATTGATCTGGAATACGACAGCAACTGCATCAACACCTATACTCGGGAACAGTTGCTGCATGAAATTGGGGTGATGCATGACGCGCTGCAACAGCACTATGGCAAACAGCCGATTTTTTACATTTCCAGGAATTTTTATAATATTGTACTGGTCAATCAGTTCCCGCAGGTGCCGCTGTGGGTACGCGAATATCAAGGCAAACCGGCCTTAAGTGGCAATCCCGACTGGCTGTTCTGGCAATATAGCAATCGTGGCCAGATTACCGGCATTGCCACTCCGGTCGATCTGAATGCCTTTTATGGCGATGAACAGGACTGGCAACAGTTTCTGAAGGCCAACCAGATTGTGGAACCATCTAAAAATAGCGTGGATACAACCCCTTAATACTCATACCAACAAGATAAAAATAAAAGCTGACAGGAATATTGTGCGAATGACACTGAAATACAAGATTTTGTCAGGTCTGCTTGGCCTGATGTTACTGCTGATTGCACTCATCATCTATATACTGCAGCCCTCCGGAAAAGTGCAGGATTTCCAGCCGTGGCTGTATCAGCCGGCAGCAACCGCACCAGCGGGCTACACGGTCAAATTCTTTGGCGTATCGACCTTACTGTTTGATGATGGCCAGCAACAGCTGTTGATTGATGGCTTCTTTAGCCGGCCCAGTCTGAGTCAGCTGATGTTTGGTCAAATTAACAGCCAGCCTATCGTGATTGAACATGCGATTGAGCTCCATCAATTGCAACGAACGCAAGCCATTCTGGTAACACACTCGCATTATGACCATGCGCTGGATGTCCCTCTACTTGGCCAATTGCTGCCGCAGGCTAAAATTATTGGTTCCCGAAGCACGCTGAATATTGCCCGTGGTGCTCACTTGCCCGAAAGCCAGTTACAGCAGCTGGTACCTTTACAACCGATGCAGATAGGCAACTTTACTGTCACCGCTTTCCCGTCCCAGCATACTCCGCCAACTGCAGTGAATAATGATCTGGGTGAGGAAATCCAGCAGCCACTGAGCCTGCCGGCACGGTTTTCGGAGTTTAAAGAAGGCCATAGCTTTGACTATCTGATTGAATATGAAGGTCATAAAAGTCTGGTCAAGGCCAGCACCGGTTTTATTCCCGAACAGCTCAAACAGCTACAGGTCGATCATCTGTTTCTGGGCATTGCCCAGCTGTCCAGGCAACCGGAACAGTATCAGCAGCAGTATCTGGCAGAAACCTTGCAGCACCTAAAACCCAAGGTGCTGATTCCCATCCATTGGGATGATTTTTTCCAGCCGCCAGAACAGCCGCTACAGTTTTTACCACATCTGGCCGATAATACCCCGAAGAGTCTGAATACCGTGATCAAGGCCGCAGCACAACAACAGACCCAAGTGCTGCTGCTCGATCAACCGTATGCTTATCCGCTAATGACAGCCACGGATGTCGCGCGTTAAGATGGTGCCATGAGAAAAATCATTCATATTGATATGGATGCGTTCTATGCCTCGGTCGAGCTAAAAGAGCGTCCAGAGTTACAACATCTGCCGGTGGTGGTGGCATCACATCATCCGCGTGCAGTGATTGTGGCCGCGTCCTACCCGGCGCGGGTGTTTGGGCTGCGCTCGGCCATGTCAATGAGTCAGGGCCGGAAACTGTGCCCGCAGGTGATTGTACTGGAACCGAATTTCCAGAAGTACCGGGAAGTGTCGGCACAAATCCATCAAATTTTTCAAAAATATACTGCAATCATTGAACCGCTGTCGCTCGATGAAGCCTATCTGGATGTTAGCGAAAACCTGCAGCAACTCCCCAGCGCCACAGAAGTGGCAATGCGCATCCGCGAAGATATTTTTCAGACCACCGGCCTGACTGCATCTGCCGGCGTGGCACCCAATAAATTTCTGGCCAAAATTGCCTCGGACTGGCATAAACCGAATGGCCTCTGCGTGATCAAGCCTTCGCAGGTGCAGACCTTTATTCAGGATTTACCCTTAAAGAAAATTCCGGGCGTGGGCAAGGTCATGCAGGAAAAGCTGAAGGCCTTGGGTCTGGAAACCTTGGGCGATCTGCAACAGGTCGAAGAAGGCCTGCTGATTCAACGTTTTGGCAAATATGGCAAACGCCTGTTTTTATATGCACAAGGCATTGATGAGCGCCCCGTTCAGGCCGAACGCAAACGCCAGCAGATTTCCAAAGAAATCACCTTTGATGATGATTATGTCCTCAGCCAATGCACGCCCTACTGGCCACAGCTGCTGCAACAGGTCTGGGCCAGTCTGGAAAAAAAGCAGCTCTGTGCCCGCGGCGTGTCAGTCAAACTGAAACTGAAAAACTTTCAGGTGTTACAGCACAGCAAAAGCTTTCAGCATATTTTTACTCATCCGCAGCAGCTGGCACAGGCGTTACAGCTATTAATTGAGGAAATGCATATTTCGCCCCAAGAAAAGTTCCGGTTAATTGGCGTGGGAGTTTATCAACTGTCCTCACCAGCCCAGCAGCCACAGCTCAGCCTACTTTAGGCTTAAAATTGTGCAGGAATTGATCAAAAGAATAAAAATGATACAAAATGCGCTTCACAATGGGCAAAATTAGAGTAATCTATCTGCGCAATACATTTATCCATGTATGTGCTGAGATGCTGAAAATCACCTTTACTTTCAGCATGCTGTCCTGTGATTGGCGTGATGATCTATCCGAATATTACAGGACAACTCTGACGTTCCCATGGATGGCTGTATCGTCTCCCGCCTTGCTGTAACCTGCTTCTTTTTATCTGATTTTCTATCGCATTATCCCGATCTATTCCCTTCAGATCACCGGCTTTTTGCGTCCTAAAATTCCCATTTTTCAAATCAAAATCGCCACAAGATTGATGGATTTCTGTACCAACTCCGGCAGCGCTGGTGTTCTGTACTGGCGCTTCATGGCAATATAGTCACATTGCCAGAGCAGCCGAGGTGCTGCTTGCCCATCTACAGGATTTTGTTATGACCGTACAACGTTTACATGTCGCACAGCGCTATTCAGAAATTGCCATTTCAGGCCATCTGGTGCATTTGGCCGGCCAGCTGGCAGAAGACACCAGCCTGGATATTCGCGGTCAGACCCGCCAGACCCTTGAGATAATTGACCGTTTACTGGCTGAAGCCGGCACCGATAAAAGTCATATCATGTCAGTCATGATTTTCTTAAAAGATATCGAGCAGGACTATGCAGCCATGAATGAAATCTGGGATACCTGGGTCGCCGATATTGAAGCGCTGCCCCGTACCTGTGTGGAAGCCAAGCTGTATCAGCCCGAAGTCCTGGTTGAAATGACTGTGGTCGCGGTTAAACCATAAAAATTTGAGATAAAAAGCATCTGTTTAGATGCTTTTTTTCAACCCAACGCGCCCATTCTGCGCGCTGAGGCCGGATAGAACGCCAATTTCTTTTTTGGCAGATCAAGCGCCTCCAGATTTTCAGCGCCCTCCAGTAACCCAAATTCTTCACGCAACTGCTGATATTCCGGCACCTGATCAAAGCTGATTACGGTATAACCGGCCATCCGCAGCAATTCATTCTGATACTGAATATGCTGACGTTTTAAGGTCAGGGTATCATCCAGGGTAATCACGGCCAGTACCTGATAAGCATCATCCAGCACCACAAAGTCCGCCACCATATTGCGGTATTTATTGCGGGTACGCGGTAGTTTGGTGGTCAGTAGCGCATCAAAAGACACATGGGTCAGCACGGTATGGGTCGGTAAAATTTCTTTCAGCCGGGTATAGGTCAGCTGCTCATTCAAACTGAAAATAGCGCGGCGTTTCAGGGTACTGTCGGTCTGGCGTTTGGCCTGAATGGCATGCCTGGCTGCCATGATGAGCAACCCTGCCAGAATAAGACTTGCGAGAATAATATAAACAGTCATGAGGTTAATCCTTTAATACTCTATTCTTATAATTTATTCGGTATCTCACCGATTATTTTTCAAATACAAGTATAACGTTTTGCTTATTATAAATAGGTTAAATTTAAGAAACTTAAAGCAATGCTGACGAAAGATGCATAAACACTGACAGTCTGTTGCAGAGCAAGTTTCCAGGAAAAACCATCTCCTTGTTTTTCCTCAAGCTAATGTATACCAACTTTTATGAGCTTCACAATTCTTTTCAAACCGATTGTCTGACAAATCCGACAAAATGTGCGCCAGAAAAAAGGACGCACTTGGCGTCCTTTCCTGATTTAAGCACGGGATTTTGGCTTAGACCTGCCTTTGGTCTTTGCGCCGCCAAATGGACGTTTTTCACCAGTTTCACGTGGTGGCAAACCAGTGTGCTGGGTCAACATCTGGCCTTTTTTCGGACGATTCGACTGACCCTGATTTTGGCCTTGACCACGGTTACCATGTTGACCGGTACGTTTCTGTGAATCTCCGGCCAGCGTCGAGTTTTTCTTACGCGCCGACTGATACTGTCCTTCCGTGCCTTGCGGCTGATAGGTCGGAATCAGATGCTGCTTGGAATTGCCAATCAAATCGGCACGGCCCATCTCTTTTAAAGCCTCACGTAACAATGGCCAGTTGTTTGGATCATGGTAACGCAAGAAGGCTTTGTGCAGACGACGACGTTTCTCACCCTTCACAATATCAACATCTTCGGTATAACGCGCCACTTTGGCCAGCGGGTTTTTACCGGTGTAATACATGGTGGTGGCGGTGGCCATTGGCGATGGATAGAAGGTCTGTACCTGATCAGCACGGAAACCATTCTTTTTCAGCCAGATCGCCAGGTTCATCATGTCGTAGTCGGTGGTGCCCGGATGCGCCGCGATGAAATACGGAATCAGATACTGTTCCTTGCCGGCTTCCTTGCTGAAACGATCAAACATTTGCTTGAAGCGGTCATAGGTACCAATACCGGGCTTCATCATCTTCGATAACGGACCTTTTTCGGTATGTTCTGGTGCAATCTTCAGATAACCCCCAACGTGGTGGGTCACCAGTTCACGCACATATTCCGGATTCAGTACCGCCAGGTCATAACGCAGACCGGAACCAATCAAAATCTTTTTAATGCCTTTAATCGCACGTGCTTTACGGTATAGCTGGGTCAGTGGTGCATGATCGGTATGCAGGTTCTGACACACGCCTGGGAATACACAGGACGACTTACGGCAGTTCTTTTCAATTTCCGGATCTTTACAGTGCAAGCGGTACATGTTAGCGGTTGGACCACCTAAGTCCGAGATAATCCCGGTAAAGCCCGGTGCGGTATCACGGATTTTTTCCACTTCACGCAAAATCGACTCTTCCGAACGGTTCTGGATGATACGGCCTTCGTGTTCGGTAATCGAACAGAACGTACAGCCCCCAAAACAGCCACGCATGATGTTCACCGAGAACTTGATCATGTCGAACGCCGGGAAACGTGCATCGCCATAAGCTGGATGTGGCAGACGTGCATATGGCAGGTCAAACACATAATCCATTTCTTCAGTGGTCAATGGAATTGGTGGTGGATTAATCCAGACATCACGCTCGCCGTGTTTTTGCACCAAAGCACGTGCGTTGCCCGGGTTGGTTTCCAAATGCAGAATACGGTTGGCATGTGCATACAGTACCGGATCATTGGCCACGTCTTCAAAAGATGGCAAACGAATAACCGCCAGTTCACGTGGTGGCAGTTTATGCTTAATGGCTTTTGAGGCTGGTTGCAGCTGAACAATCTGCGTATCGGCATCCAGGTTGTCGCCTTCACGGACAATCGGATTGGCCACCATTTCTTTTTGGAAATTCTGGTACTGGCTTAAGCTGTTACCCTTTTCTTTTTCAACTTCACAGCCATCAATATCTTCGGTCATCACATAGGGGTTGATGATCGGATCGACACGGCCAATAGTATCGACATCATTGGAAGCGATTTCCACAAACTTGGCTTTGGCTGCACGGTTATGTTTATTGATAATAAAGGCAGTACCGCGCACATCGGTGATATCGGTAATTTTTTCGCCTTTGGCCAGACGATGCATCACTTCAATAATGGAACGCTCGCCATTACCGTACATCAATAAATCGGCTTTTGAATCCATCAGAATTGAACGACGGACTTTGTCTGACCAGTAATCATAATGCGCAATACGACGCAGTGAACCTTCGATCCCGCCAAGTAACACCGGCACATCCGGGAAGGCTTCACGACAGCGCTGGCAATACACGGTTGCAGCACGGTCTGGACGTTTGTTCGGGACATTATCTGGTGAATAGGCATCATCCGAGCGGATTTTGCGGTCCGCGGTATAACGGTTGATCATCGAGTCCATATTGCCGGCGGTGACGCCCCAGGCAATATTCGGTTTACCTAAGGCACGAAAGGCCTCGACATTGGTCCAGTCAGGCTGCGCGATAATTCCGACCCGGAAACCTTGCGCTTCCAGCACACGGCCAATAATACCGGATACAAAAGATGGATGATCAATATAGGCATCGCCGCAGACCAGAATAAAGTCACAGCTATCCCAGCCGAGTTGGTCCATTTCCTCGCGTGACATCGGCAAAAATGGCGCGGGTTCAAAACATGACGCCCAATATTTGTCGTAATCAAACAACGCTTTCGGCGCGGTTTGAGCGGTATAAGCAGTAGACATGGCTAGCAATTCTCGGCTGGCAGATGGAAGATCAGAAAAGATCGAAAGATGAAAGCCGAGTATTTTAGCATGAATTCCAAGTGGCTTGCTTGATTATAATTTATACAAAATCAAGTTTTTAATTTTTAATCTGTGCCGTGGGTGCAGTGCTGCTTAATTTTTTCAGATATAGGGTCAATATCAGGCCCAACAACAGCAGACTTGCGATAAAGATCAATAAGCCAGGCCAGTCCCAGCGCTCCCAGATCAGACCGCTACCACTGCCGAGCACGCTCGAGCCCAAGTAATAGCAGAACAGATATAAAGATGAACCCACCGCCCGATACTGTAATGATTGCACCGTCACCCAGCTGCTACAAAGAGAATGTGCTGCAAAAAAAGCAAAGGTAAAAATCAGCAGCCCGACTAACACGACCGCCAGCTGATTCAGTAACATTAGCGCCAGACTGGCCCACATCACCAGCAGCATCAACGGTAACACTTTTTCCCGGCCAAACTTTTGTCCCCACTGTGCTGCCCGTGGTGAACTGTAAATTCCAGCCAGATAGGCCACAGAAATCAGCCCGATCCAGGTTTGTGGCAAAGCAAAAGGCTCATCCAGCAGATGATAGCTCATGTAGTTAAATACCGAGACAAAGCATCCCATTAGAATGAAGCCCTGAAGAAACAGAATTCTTAATTTTGGATCGGCCAGATTTTTGGCAAAGGCCTGTTTAAAACGCGATAATTGAATTGGATAGGACTGGAAATTCCGGGAATTGGGCAACAGCCAGTAAAACAGAATCGCAATCGCCAGGTTAATCACACCAATGATTAAAGTTGCATATTGCCAGGAAATAAAATCCACCAGGACTCCGGCAATTAAACGGCCACTCATGCCGCCAATTGCGGTGCCTGAAATATATAAGCCCATGGCAAAGCCAACATCTTTGGCCGCAATTTCTTCGCCAATATAGGTCATTGCCACCGCGGCCACCCCACTGACTGCCATGCCAATCAGGACACGGGTGCTGAGAAAAAATGACCACTGTGGCAATAAGGCACTGGCTATTAACAGTAAGGCCGCAGAGAACAATGCCACGACCATAATCTGTTTACGCCCGACCCGATCTGAAATCAGGCCGGTAAATAATAGAGCGGCGGCCAAAGCAAAGGTCGAAAAAGATAAGGGAAAACTACTTTGAGTCGGACTGACCTGAAAGAACTGGGCCAGAATCGGCATCATCGGTTGAACACAGTACAAGGCAGAAAAGGAGGCAAAACCGGCCAAAAACAAAGAGAGAAGAATGGCCTTAAACTGAGGAGAATCGTGCTCAATTTGCTGAGTCTGGCTTTGGGAATCTGACATATACACTCCAATTATGTTATGAGTATACGCCGGTTCCGGTTAAATTGGGGGCTTCAATTTCAACCGATTAAAAGCTGGTTTAAACGGAGAGAAGAACCCTCCATAAATTCTACTTTCTTAAGCACATAAATTTTCTGCATAAAAAAATCCCCCTAGCTTTTAGCTAGGGGGATTTTGAATTAATGAGCTGGCGATGACTTACTCTCACATGGGTAACCCCACACTACCATCAGCGCTAAGAGGTTTCACTTCTGAGTTCGGGAAGGGATCAGGTGGTTCACTCTTGCTATTGTCGCCAGCACAACTGTTATGGACTTGTTCGGGTCTTAGTTACTTTGCTTAAGCTTGATGCTTTTGCATGTAATGCCTTACTTTGTTCCAAATGAGTTATTAACGGATTGGCTATTGGGTCTGAATTTTATTGTGTCGCATTAACTAAATCAAGGATTAGTTTAGAATTCAGCTTGATACAACAACTGTTTGGGTGTTGTATAGTCAAGCCTCACGAGCAATTAGTATTGGTCAGCTTCACATATCGCTATGCTTCCACACCCAACCTATCAACGTCCTAGTCTCGAACGGCTCTTTAGAGGAATAAATTCCTAGGGAAATCTTATCTTGAGGTAGGCTTCCCGCTTAGATGCTTTCAGCGGTTATCCCTTCCGAACATAGCTACCCGGCGATGCGACTGGCGTCACAACCGGTACACCAGAGGTTCGTCCACTCTGGTCCTCTCGTACTAGGAGCAGATCCTCTCAAATTTCCAGCGCCCACGGTAGATAGGGACCGAACTGTCTCACGACGTTCTAAACCCAGCTCGCGTACCTCTTTAAATGGCGAACAGCCATACCCTTGGGACCTGCTTCAGCCCCAGGATGAGATGAGCCGACATCGAGGTGCCAAACACCGCCGTCGATATGAACTCTTGGGCGGTATCAGCCTGTTATCCCCAGAGTACCTTTTATCCGTTGAGCGATGGCCCTTCCATACAGAACCACCGGATCACTAAGACCTACTTTCGTACCTGCTCGACTTGTGGGTCTCGCAGTTAAGCGCGCTTTTGCCTTTATACTCTACGCGTGATTTCCGACCACGCTGAGCGCACCTTCGTACTCCTCCGTTACTCTTTAGGAGGAGACCGCCCCAGTCAAACTACCCACCAGACATGGTCCTCGTCCCGGATCACGGGACAGAGTTAGAACCTCAACATTACCAGGGTGGTATTTCAAGGACGGCTCCATTGGAACTGGCGTTCCAACTTCAAAGCCTCCCACCTATCCTACACAAGTAAGGTCAAAGTTCAATGTCAAGCTGCAGTAAAGGTTCACGGGGTCTTTCCGTCTAGCCGCGGGTACACTGCATCTTCACAGCGATTTCGATTTCACTGAGCCTCTGCTGGAGACAGCGCCGCCATCATTATGCCATTCGTGCAGGTCGGAACTTACCCGACAAGGAATTTCGCTACCTTAGGACCGTTATAGTTACGGCCGCCGTTTACTGGGGCTTCGATCAAGAGCTTCGCTTACGCTAACCCCATCAATTAACCTTCCAGCACCGGGCAGGCATCACACCCTATACGTCCACTTTCGTGTTTGCAGAGTGCTATGTTTTTAATAAACAGTTGCAGCGGCCTGGTTTCTGCGGCTGTCAACCGCTCAGGGAGCAAGTCCCATCACCGTCAACAGCGTACCTTCTCCCGAAGTTACGGTACCATTTTGCCTAGTTCCTTCAGCAGAGTTCTCTCAAGCGCTTTGGTCTACTCGACCTGACCACCTGTGTCGGTTTCGGGTACGATTCCAGTGTAACTGAAGCTTAGAGACTTTTCCTGGAAGCATGGTATCAGCCACTTCGCTAGTAAACTAGCTTGCTATCAGCTCTCAGCATAGAGCACCCCGGATTTGCCTAAGATGCATGCCTACAGCCTTCCACCTGGACAACCAACGCCAGGCTGACTTAACCTTCTCCGTCCTCTCATCGCATTACACTGAAGTATTGGAATATTAACCAATTTCCCATCGACTACGCCTCTCGGCCTCGCCTTAGGGGTCGACTCACCCAGCCCCGATTAACGTTGGACTGGAACCCTTGGTCTTTCAGCGAACGGGTTTTTCACCCGTTTTGTCGTTACTCACGTCAGCATTCGCACTTCTGATACCTCCAGCAGACTTCTCAATCCACCTTCATCGGCTTACAGAACGCTCCCCTACCACGTATACAATGTATACATCCGCAGCTTCGGCACATAGTTTTAGCCCCGTTACATCTTCCGCGCAGGCCGACTCGACTAGTGAGCTATTACGCTTTCTTTAAAGGGTGGCTGCTTCTAAGCCAACCTCCTAGCTGTCTATGCCTTCCCACATCGTTTCCCACTTAACTATGATTTTGGGGCCTTAGCTGGCGGTCTGGATTGTTTTCCTCTTGACTACGGACGTTAGCACCCGCAGTCTGTCTCCCGGATAGTACTCATCGGTATTCGGAGTTTGCATCGGTTTGGTAAGTCGGGATGACCCCCTAGCCGAAACAGTGCTCTACCCCCAATGGTATTCGTCCGAGGCGCTACCTAAATAGCTTTCGGGGAGAACCAGCTATCACCAGGCTTGATTAGCCTTTCACCCCTATCCACAAGTCATCCCCTGGCTTTTCAACGACAGTGGGTTCGGTCCTCCAGTTAGTGTTACCCAACCTTCAACCTGCTCATGGATAGATCGCCTGGTTTCGGGTCTACACCCAGCAACTATACGCCCTATTAAGACTCGGTTTCCCTACGGCTCCCCTATACGGTTAACCTTGCTACTGAATGTAAGTCGCTGACCCATTATACAAAAGGTACGCAGTCACATCACAAAGATGCTCCCACTGCTTGTATGCATGCGGTTTCAGGATCTATTTCACTCCCCTCACAGGGGTTCTTTTCGCCTTTCCCTCACGGTACTGGTTCACTATCGGTCAGTCAGGAGTATTTAGCCTTGGAGGATGGTCCCCCCATATTCAGACAAGGTTTCACGTGCCTCGCCCTACTCGTCATCATTATGTGTGCCCTTTCGTGTACAGGACTATCACCCACTATGGTTGCACTTCCCAGAGCATTCCACTAAAACACACATAACTTAATGGGCTGTTCCCCTTTCGCTCGCCGCTACTGAGGGAATCTCAATTGATTTCTTTTCCTAAGGGTACTGAGATGTTTCACTTCCCCTCGTTCGCCTTGCAACACTATGTATTCATGTTGCAATACCTACCTTATGGTAAGTGGGTTTCCCCATTCAGACATCTCCGGATCAAAGGATATTTGCCGCCTCCCCGGAGCTTTTCGCAGGCTATCACGTCTTTCTTCGCCTCTGACTGCCAAGGCATCCACCACATGCACTTAATTACTTGACTATACAACCCCAAACAGTCGTTAATCCCTACAAGTAGGATTAAGACAATTAAATAAATAATTAATTATCTATTTAATCTACAGTTCGAAGTCCCGTGCACTTAAGCACCGTACAGCTTCAATCTAAATTCATATACCAAAACGCTTGATTCAGTTAATTTGCTAGTTCTCAATTCAATCTACGTTCATCAACCCGTCATAACAACGCGTTAACGTATATTGATTGAGTGAACAATTTATTTCAGACTCAATTTTGCCAATCTGTTAATGATTCACTGCATCCTCGTCGGACTGCAGTCAACTGTGATAAATCACAGAGATTAATAAGCATAAACTTACTAAGCTCTATAATCTATGGTGGAGACTAGGAGAGTCGAACTCCTGACCTCCTGCGTGCAAAGCAGGCGCTCTACCAACTAAGCTAAGTCCCCAGCTTATCATATAAGTCAATGTTCTGATTTCTATTCGCTCTG
>NZ_KI530757.1:0-79402 GCF_000488255.1 Acinetobacter indicus CIP 110367
TTCGCTCAAATAAACTTCGAGTAATTTAAACCAATCAATTAATGAAAATATATTCGATTAATCAACCAGTAAAAATCCACACAAGTTGTTCTTCATAATCTCTTAATGATCTTCTCGATGCTTCGTCAGCATCAAGCTAGGTCGGCTATATTACTCTCTATTTTTAGAAAGTCAACATGCAATGTTGATTTTATTTCTAAACTTACCTCCTAAACCAGAACTCAACTATTTTAGCTAAATCCTTGTTTATCAACAAGTTTTTATCAACATCACCGCCGATGGATGTGCATTCTACAGGATTTCAGAGGGGTTGCAACACCTTTTTTAAAACTTCTGAAACATGTGTTTATTTTATAATCCAAAAAAATTATAAATAATTGTTTTATTTATAAAAATTATTTTAATAAAAATATTCGTTATTTTATTTGGAAATATAAACCCAAGTTAAACTATTGAAATATATAATTTTAATAAAATATTAAGAATAAAAAGCAGAACTTCTGCCCTGCTTTTTGTCTGCATTTCGAGCTAATTAGAATTTAAAGCTCATTCGCGCCCAATAATTACGGCCCACATTATTGAATTGCTCGTTGGCGGCTAAACCAATACCTGCATTCCCCATTTTATTGAGATGCTCGGTATACGTCTTATCCAGAACGTTGTCAATTCCCACAGAAAGATCAACCCCATCGGAAAGATGGTACGTGCCGTTTAAAGATAAGGTGCCGAAACCTGCGCTTTCTTTCAGGTCATAGCCCACAATATTGCCCTGGTTCTGGCTAATCCGGTTTTGACCATCTACGATTCGCCAATAGGCACCCAAGGTATAACGATCCTGGATATAACGTAAGTTTACACGACCTTCAAGCGGTGCAATCTGTGGTAACGGCGTATTGTCAGTGGTGTTTTCACCCCAGGCATACATTGCGCTAACATCTGCCTGAATCGCATCGCTAAATTGATATGCCAGCCCCGCTTCTGCACCCGCAATCGTGGCATCGACATTCTGGGTATGTGCTTCCAGCATACCCATACGGCCTGTTGGCAGATAATCGGTCAGTACAAAATCCTGAATCAACCCTGCATATGCAGACACCCAGGAGCTAAATGCACCATGCTCATGCTGATAACCAAAATCTAGCTGCAAAGTTTTTTCAGTATCAATGTTTTTAAAGGTATTGATATTGCCATTTCCTGAAACGGGACTAAACAGTTCCCAATAATCTGGCATCCGTTCTACATAACCAAGCCCAATATAGGTTTTAGCATCATGATGAAGATGCTGATTTTCCAAACGGATAAAGGCACTCGGTAAGGTTTCCTGACGTTGCTGTGCGGTTTGCACGGCGTCTACTTCAACCTGATCGACACGCACACCGCCCACCAAACGATTCTGCTCACTCAGCTGATAACCCAACTCACCAAAAGCGCCAACAGACTGAAACTTCATATCTTTGATACGTGGTAAGGCATGATAGGCAATATTATTTTCTGTATCGGTCTTACGGATTGTGTGCTCATTATTTTGAGTATCAATACCCGTAATAAAATCCAGCTGATCCCACTCATGTGTCACTGCCAGACGTGCGTTTAAGGTTTTACGCGCCACGTTGGTAGCCGTTTCTTTTGGCATCATCATGGTCGGCTTAAACTGACGCAAACTATAGTTATCCATCACATGATCATTAAGGTTATAGTTAATCTGCGCTTCAATTTTCTTGATCACATCAGTGATGTTCTGTTTTTCAATGCGTAAACCCAGACTTTCACGGGCAAATTTGGAACCATCCATCATCCGGCCAGCATACACCGCTTCACCATCGGCTTTCCCTCCGGTCAATTCAACCCAAGTGTCTGCATCCGGGGTCCAGCCCAGTGCTACATCAGCATTCCAACGTTCCCAGTCCGATGGCACGGTATTGCCCTCACCATCCTGATAGCTATTCGATACCGAACGGTTGCTATTTAGGCGAATATATTTCTGCTCGTCGCCTGCTGCAACCTCAATATTATGGTCCAGACGGCCAAATGAACCGGCCAGCACACTCAGTTGACCACGATAGTGCTGATCTTCATCAAACTGTTCCGGACGGCGCTCAAAAATCACGGTGGCAGCTGAACCGGTATTGGCATATTGCACGGTTTGTGGGCCTTTAATTACCGAAATCTGGTCATAACTTTCTGGTGAAATATAGGAGGTCGGTGAATCCATACGACTCGGACAGGCACCCAGGTTTTCTGTGCCATCGGTCAGAATTTTAATCCGCGAACCAAACATGCCACGGAAAGTCACATCGCCATTGGTACCAGCGCCACTGTTGACCGCGCTAAAACCGACAATACTTTGCAGATAATCTGCGCCATCGGTGGCTGGAATCGGTTGAATTGGCTGTTTCGGATCGGCACGGACAATCAGGCCGTTGGCATCATTACCCTGATGCGCAGTCATCACAATAGGTGCCAGACTTTGGACGGGTGTTGGGGTTTCTGCAAACACAACTGGTGAATAACAAGCAACACAAATCGCAGCCGCAAGAGGCTGTAAAAAGAATTTTGGCTGAGCCATTTTTCATTTCTCACTGGAATACATATAAAACACGGCTTAAGTCATTCAAGACCCAAGCAAAACAAACGCGGTTTTATGCAAACAGTGGCGGTGCCCTACCCTGAGGAATAAGAAATAGTCGTTGCAGTGCAAACCAGACATGCTGGAAAGCTTTTTCAAAAGCGATAAAACGCACTTGAATACGATCAAGCACTTCTTTCACACTGAGTTCTGGCGGTAAAACGAGATTGCCGTACACGGTACAGTACTGGCATTGATGATTGGCATCATGATGATTATGCCCGTCATCTGAAATGACTGGTTGATGCTGACTGTACAGATGTTCGGAATGGGCATGTCCATGCGCTGAATGATCAACCGGCAATAAAAGCGCACGCGTAATGGTTTCACAGACCGGTGCCACCTGATAGGCTTTCGGCAGCAAAGGCTGTAAAAAAACAGCAATCTGTAAAAATACTGCCATCAGTGAGAGCAGTAAACCACTACGAATCAACAAACATATATTCCTGCTTTTGACTGGCCCAAGTATAACAAAGCCCAATCGAAATTGGGCTGTTTTGTCCTGATCTTTTGGTCGCAGGGCTGTTTAGCGTTTAACCGCCACTTTCTGACGCTGACGCACCACTTTTTCGACTTTTTCACGGGCACGCTGGCGCTTTAATGGCGACAGATAATCGACAAAAAGCTTACCATTTAAGTGATCCATTTCATGTTGGATACAGACAGCGAGAAGTCCGTCCGCTTCTAACTCAAATGCTTGACCTTCAAGGTTAATTGCCTCAATTTTTACACGTGACGGACGCTCAACTTTGTCGTATATTTGAGGCACTGACAAGCAGCCTTCTTCATAAGGCTGGGTTTCTTCAGTCAATGGGGTAATTTTGGGGTTAATGAATACCATCGGTTGGTCTTTGTTTTCAGACAGATCCATAACAATCAGCTGAATATGACGGTCAACCTGCGTTGCAGCCAGCCCGATGCCGGGCGCTTCATACATGGTTTCAAACATATCTGCGGCGAGCTGACGAATTTCATCAGTAACTTCTTCGACGGGTTGTGCAATGGTACGAAGACGGGGATCGGGGAAACTTAAAATAGGTAATAAGGCCATATTACGTCCTCAGCTTTGCCATTGGTCAAATAACCGAATGAAGGAATGCTTCATCGAAAAAATGTATGTAAGATCGTTATTATAACGCAACTACATACATAATTTTAGGAATTATGATAATGAAAAAGGTTTTGAAGGGCACATCTTCTTTTCGTGCCTTGGGGTTAAAACAGCAGGCGCTGGCACTTGCTGTCTGTTTCAGTTTTGGGGTGGGCGCAGTCAGTACTGTACAGGCCGCACCGGCACGCAATATCAACCCACCGACCTTACAGGCCAATGCACCAAATGTGTATGTGGTGAAAAAAGGCGATACGCTGTGGGATATTTCCAAGAAGTTTCTGCAAAACCCGCTGCGCTGGCGTGAAATCTGGGCCAGCAACAAGCACGTGAAAAATCCGCACTGGATTTTCCCGGGAGATCGCCTGCTGATGTGTACCTATGATGGTCGCCCGATCATTGGTAAAGATGAAGGTGATGGCTGTGAAGGTATTATCCGTCGTTATACTGGCAACACCACCAGCCTGCAGCCGCAAATCCGGGTTGAGTCGCTTAACAATACCATTCCGGTGATTCCACTGGAGTACATTCAGCACTGGCTGGAACGTACCAGCATTATTGCCCCTGAATCTTTGCAACAGACGCCTTATATTTTAGGCACGGCGGATCAGCGTGTCCTGGCGGCCAAAGGCCAGAATGTCTATGCCCGCGGTCAGGGTCTGCAAGTTGGCCAGCGTTATGCTGTGTATCGTGAAGGCGAACCGTATATCTTCACCGATGCCAACGGTAAAAAATACAATGCCGGTCTGGAGCTGACTCAGGTTGCATCCGGTATTGCAGTACGCGGTGAAAATGATATTACCACCCTGGAACTGACCGATACCTACAATGCCGAAGTGCGTCGTGGCGATCGTGTGCTGCCAGAATATGACCCGATGTTACCAACCCTATTCTACCCGACCAATGCCGAACACATTGCAGCAGATGGCCAGGTGGTACGCGTGATGGGGTCAATTGGTACCGCAGCTAAACACAGTGTGGTCACCATTGACCGTGGTCAGGCGCACGGCGTGCAATCCGGTCATGTATTTGCGGTAACTCAAAAAGGCGAAGTGGTCACCGATCCGAAAACCCGTGAACGGGTGCAGCTGCCAGGCGAGCGTATTGGCTATGCCATGGTCTTTAAAACCTTTGACCAGCTCAGCTATGCCTATATTCTGGACAGCGAACTACCAATTAAAGTCGGGGCCGGTATTCAGCCACCGATTATGGAAGATTAAGACTGAGGGATGAGCCATGCTGAATACGATATCACCCGGTCATCTCGCAACGATTCGCCTGTGGTATCTGGTTCAGCATTCACTCCCCAGCTTTTATAAATTAATCCGGCACTTCGGTTCGGCCGCTGCGGCCACCGAAGCCGGCAACCTGCAGCGCTGGGCAGAACTGGGACTGCATCAGAACCATCTGCAACGCGCACGGGATTTTCATCAAGCACAGGCACAAGCCGACTTCCAGCACTTGCTGCAGCGCGTCCAGCAACATACCGATTTTATTCTTATTCCCGAAGATGTCGGTTACCCCACCCAACTGCTGCCCTATACCGACAAGCCACCAATTTTATTTGGCCAAGGACAGGCACAACCTTTACTTCAGCCGCAAGTGGCAATTGTTGGGAGTCGCAAAGCCAGTCCGCATGGCCGGCAGGTGGCTTATGACTTTGCCTATTATTTAAGTGAAAAAGGCTTTTTTATTAACAGTGGCCTGGCGCAAGGCATTGATGAAGCAGCCCATCAAGGTGGACTAAAACATCAACGTACCATTGCTGTGATGGGTACTGGCCTCGACCTCACCTACCCAGCCACACATCAGGGCCTGCGTGACCAGATTCTGCAACAGCATGGCACTATTATCAGTGAGTTCCTGCCACAGACCAAACCGCTACAGCAGCATTTTCCACGGCGCAACCGCATTGTCAGTGGACTTAGCCTGGGAGTAATTGTGGCCGAAGCCACGCTGGACAGTGGCTCGCTGATTACCGCCAAACTGGCAGCTGAACAGGGCAAAACCGTGTTTGCCATTCCCGGTCATATCTACAGTGAATTTCATCAGGGCTGCCATCAACTGATTCGGGAAGGTGCAATTCTGGTCGATCATCCGGAACAGGTCATTGAAGATCTGGCCTTGCCAACCCAATGGCTGAGTCAACAGCAGGCGACCTCATCCGGTACAGCATCTACAGCTACCCACCCGACCTTACCCGAACATCTGCTGGCCCTATACAGCCAGCTGGACTGGGTTGGTAAAAACATGGACCAGCTGGCCAGCGAACTGCAACAGGAAACCGCCCATTTAACCGCTCAGTTAATGGAACTGGAGCTGCTCGGGATGGCAATGCAGCAATCGGGGCTATATCTGCGTTGTCGTCCATCGCAATAAGGTTCACAATAGTACAACCCCGCATAACCTCGAAAGGTGTACCACATGATTACAACCTCTGTTGCCGAAGCAGCCACTTGTCTACAGCAAGGACAGGTGCTGGCCTATCCTACAGAGGCAGTTTGGGGTCTCGGCTGTGACCCGTATAACCAAGATGCTTTTATGCAGATTCTGCAACTGAAACAGCGTCCGATTGAAAAAGGCGTGATTTTATTGGCAGGTCATATTTCCCAGGTAGAACATTTGCTGCACAACCTGGCCGAACCACAGCGTCAACAGGTGATCGACTCCTGGCTCAATCCACCCGCAGAGCGTGCTACCACCTGGTTGTTGCCGGCAGGTGAGCATATTCCCAGCTGGATTAAAGGCCAGCATCCTAAAGTCGCGGTACGTGTAACCACGCATCCGCTCTGTGTCGCGCTATGTCATGCCTTTAGCGGCTTTATTGTATCGACTAGTGCCAATCCGGCCGGACAGGAACCGGCGCGCTCCCTGCAAGAGGCCAGCCAGTATTTTGGCAATCAGCTGAATTATTTAAATGGCGATTTGGGACTCAGCCAGTTACCTAGCCGTATTCTGGATGCTGAAACCGGTGCCGTGATTCGTGACTGAAGATCGGGCCAGAAATGAAAGAAATTTCAGGCAAAAAAAAGCTCAACCATATAGGGATGGTTGAGCATAAAAAAGGATGTGTATCAATCACATCCAGAGGGTATCGAAATCTCTGGGCAAATCAGCAACAGTCGCTGATCTGCGATGGAGCGTATTATGGGTGAACAGTTTAAAAAAAACAAATATATTTTAGCTCTTACAAAGCAGCTTAAACCTATGATTAATCAACCATTATTTGAAAAAAGTTCAAATTATCTTGCTCTTTTTAAAGTGCTTTTTAAAGAAGCTAAAAGCTACTCTCCTCGACTAAAGTCTATTTCCCTTTATTCACGAGATCATTCAAGCAAAAAATTAAGTTTGTTTGTTCGTTTTTTAGGCAATTATTTAGCTTTCAGCAGCACTGGCGCCAAAGTTTTTTTCTGGGCCAGCACAATTCCGAACAGAATAATCGCCCCACCAATACTGTGATAAATGGTCCAGGCCTCTTTTAACCAGACAAAGGCAATTAAAGCGGTAAACACCGGCATCAGGTTCATAAAGATACTGGTGCGGTTCGGTCCCAGACGCTGAATCGCCATCATCCACACCAAAGGGGCAATTAATGAAGGAAAAATACTGGCGTAGATCACGCTGCCGGCATTGGCCATATTGATAGCATCAAGACCCAACCAGGCCACAAACGGCAGGTGATACAGCAGTGCAAACAGAATCTGCACATACAGGCTCAGCATTAACGGAATCTGCAGCTGCCATTTTTTCAGAAAAACCCCGTAAAAGGCATAGAAAAACACGGCAATAATCATCAGCAGATCGCCCCACTGACCACCGGCATGCAGCAAGCCCCAAGGATTGCCCTGCCCCATCACATAGATTAGCCCGGCAAAGGACAACAGGCTGCCAATAATGGCGTAGCGATTCGGAATATCGCGCAGAATCAGCATCGACACAAAAATGGTAAAAATCGGAATAAAGGCATTAATAATGCCCATATTGGTGGCGGTGGTGTAATGCGCAGCGGTATAGGCCAGTCCCTGATACAGCACCAGTCCAAAGGCACTCAGCACTGCCAGCTGTTTCAGATGCGGTACAATCAGGGCGCGTTCACGGATCACCCGCGGCAAAATAAACGGGGTCAGAATCAGAAAGGCAAAAAACCAGCGATAAAAACTGATGCTCACCGGCGAGATAAAGTCGGTCACATAGCGGGTCACGACAATATTCAGTGACCAGATCAGTACCGCGCTGACCGGTAAAAGAATGGCCCAAGACAGCATTTTTTCTTGCTGTGTCATATTCTGTTCCTTGTTGAGTCGATCGGCCTGAAGCAGACGCTGCTTCCTGCGCTGAATGAATGCCTTTTCACTTTATTTTTAAACTTTCCTTGTGCCCTCATTCTAGTCCAATTTAACTGCTTTGGGGCAGTTCGCGATGGTGAAATCTTGTGCTGCGTTCAAATTGCTCCATCACTCCACTTTGCTGGGATTCCGCACCTGCTTAAAATATGCCGCATTGACACAGCGCTATACAAAAATCTGCCAAAAGCCGCAGCAATAGGTCTTGCGGGATTGGGCAAAGCCCGTTACAACAGAGAACGACAATAAATCACTTTAGGATAAACACATGGCATCTGTATATGACATTCCGGTCGTGACCATTCAGGGTGAAGAAACCACACTGAACCAGTATCAAGGCAAGGTGCTGCTGATTGTAAACGTGGCTTCTAAATGCGGTCTGACGCCGCAATATGAAGGTCTGCAAAAGCTTTATCAGCAGAAAAAAGAACAAGGTCTGGAAATTCTGGGCTTCCCGGCCAATGACTTTCTGGCGCAAGAACCCGGCAGCAATGAAGAAATCCAGCAGTTCTGTTCGCTGAATTATCAGGTAGATTTCCCGTTATTTGCCAAAATTTCGGTAGTGGGTGAAGATAAACATCCGCTATATGCCCGCCTGACTCAAGCCATTCCTGAGCGAATCGGTGAAGGCCCGTGGTGGAAAGATCTGGTGGATTATGGTCTGACCCCAAATGAACCACCTGAAGTGCTATGGAACTTCGAGAAATTCCTGATCAATAAAGAAGGCGAAGTGGTGGCACGTTTTGCCCCAGATATTCAGGCCGATGACCCACGTATTGTCGATGCGATTAATGCCGAACTGGCGCGTTAATTGTTTACAGTAACAAAGAGGGTCGCGGCCCCATTGCTGTCCCACAATTTTTCACAAGAGGAAGCTCATTTGAGCTTCCTCTTGTTTTATGGGTATTTTATCGGGTGAAAATAAAGCTTTTAAAGTTCTTCTTTCAAACAAATTCACTTGAATTATTCTGAGTAAACGTTGAACTGTTCAACCTGTTTTTCCTAAATGTCGAGCGAAACTCACCAATAAATAGGCGATCATCGCAATCCAGATTTGTGTCTGAATTGCGTTCCTGCTGCGGCCTAGAAACGCTTTTAATTTGAGATTCTGCTTAATCGCCTTAAAGAACAGCTCAACTTTCCAACGATCTTTATAAATCGCCGCAATGGTGGAGGCGGCTAAATGAAAGTTATTGCTGAGAAAGCTAAAGTGCTTGCCACTTTGCTGATCTCTATATTCAATTCTTCTTAACACTGGGGCTTTTCTTTTTAGGGCATGTGCGCTATTCAGCTGAATGGTTTCATCTTTTAGAATACCTTTGGATTCAAGCACTGGATGTTGCTGGATCACCTGATACACAGATTTAGGCCTAAAACGTGTGACAAATCCAATGTTTTGAGCAGTCAGATTTGCATACCATTGGTAATCGACATAGCCTTTATCAAAAACTACAATGCTGCCAGCAGGAAACTGGAATTTGCGGCCTTGTACCATGTCATTTTCTTTGCCATTTTCAACTGCAACAAACTCAGGAATATCATTGCTGTGATTCAATCCTATACTGAGTTTCATGCTGGCTTTTGAGTCGTGAACTTTGGCCCATTCACATAAGGAAAGCGACAGGTCAATATGACTGGCATCCAAGGAATACAAGGGATTCTTAAAGCGAAATTTATGAGCTACTTTTGAGTGTTCATAGTATTTAAGCAACTTGTAAAATAGCTGTTGATACAAGGCAGCAGGCTGCTGCTCCTTGATTCGTGCCAGCGTGCTTCGGGGAATAGACTTTGCTCCGAGATGACTCAGCTTTTCCTGTTGGCACTCCAAATTGGATTGAATATCTCTCAGACTTTGCCTACAAGAGAATTGAGACATCAATATGGCAATAAACTGATCCCACCGGGAAGCCGCTCTAAATTTCTGTCCAACATGGTGTACTTTAGCAAGTTGTTCAAAATCCTGTCGCACAACAGGTTTAATTAGCTCATGAAATACGGTATTCTGATGTGACAAAACCTGAATCCTGGTCGTTAAAGTGTTTGTTTGCACTCATATTTTAACTGTTAGGACTCAGGTTTTTTTATTTAAAGCAAACTATGGGACAGCAGTGGTCGCGGCCCTCTTTTTTTATAGATCTAGACATCCATAAGCCACGCTCATCACACCGCCTGTTTGCCCTGGAAAATTGTTATTGCTTTGCAACAATCTGTTTTTTATTTAATTAAAGCCCCTATATTAAACTGCAAGATAAAAATTGTGATTGATCTTGCCATGAAACGCGCCTTTTCCCATTTTCTCCTGCCCTTTGGCCTGCTGACTTCAGCTCTACTTCTGGTCGGTTGTGACCAGCCCAGCGCTCCGGTTTCGGAAGCCGATCCGGACACTGAAATCACCTCCCAGCAGCAAAGCCCTGCGCCACAAGCCGATTTAAAAAGCGGCAATATGTTTTATATTGTGCGCGATGTGGCCGATATGCAGCTGAAAGCCGGTGAGTATGTCGAGCAGTTACGCCAGACCCAGACCGAGCTGCAACAGGCCGTCAACAGTCAGGATCATCAACAGCTACAAAGCGCAGCCAGCAAATTGCAACAGCAATTACAGGGCTTTAATAGCGCCTTAAACAGTTTGAATTTAAAAAGTCAGGAAATTGACAATATTCGCCAGAACATTCTGCAAGCCAATGAACAGGTTCTGGCTTCGCCATTTTTAAATGGTCAGATTGACCTCAGCAAAGTCGACTTTGCCAAAATTCAGCAGCAGATGGGCACAGTACAATCTGAGATGGTGAAACTGGCCAGCATCCTGTTACAGTCAGAGAATGCTGAAAATACTGAAAGCGCAAACACTGACACTGAAAATCAGGCGCAAGCTGAATCCTGATCCTCGGGCTCACTGCCCATCTGGGTGGTGAGCTTGTCTGATTCAGACAGTTTCTGGTCTGATTCTGATGGTTAAAATTTAAAAAAAATAATGAGTTCATTTAAAAATAAGAGGTCTGCCATGCAGCATCCACTGATTTATTCTGTTGTACCGGTGACATTCCGTTTAGATCTGAAAGATCCATTTATCTTCTGTGCCCATCATCTGGATCATTTTCCGGCTGGCAATGCCCAACTGGGTCCGCAAACGCCACCACAAAATAAAGAATACAATATGTATTATGGCAATGTGGTGCCCGGTTTCCCTGAGCACCCACATACCGGTTTTGAAACCATTACCTTAGTGGAACAAGGTGTGGTCGATCATTTTGATTCACTCGGCAATGCCGGTCGCTATGCCGCTGGAGATGTGCAATGGCTGACCACCGGCAATGGCGTCGAACACTGCGAGATGTTTCCACTCGTGCATGAAGACCAAGCCAACCCAATGGAACTGTTCCAGATCTGGTTTAATTCATCGCCTGAGCAGAAACAGCAGCCAGCTGATTATAAAATGTTATGGCGCGAGCAGATTCCGCATGTAATTGAAGCCAATGCGGCAGGCCAGAAAGCTGATATCCGGGTGATTTCCGGTCAATTTAAAGAAACCGATGCCCTGCCACGCCCACCCCATTCATGGGCAGCGCCGGCTGAAAACAAGGTGAATATTTACCTGATTACCTTAGCGCCCGAAGCTGAAGTCACTATTCCAGCCACCAGCGCCAGTTCGACCCGCTTCTGTTATTTCTATCAGGGTAAGAGTTTAGAGCTTGAAGGTCAGCAGATGGACGTGAAACATCTGGCCGAACTAAAACCGGATGTCGAGATTCATTTAAAAGGCGGACTACTTGAATCCCGGATTCTATGGCTTGAAGGTGAGCCAATTGGTGCACCGGTAGCCATGCGCGGACCGTTTGTACTGAATAGCGAAGATGAACTGAACGCTGCCTTTAAACGTTACCGCGACACCCATTTTGGTGAATGGCCATGGCCGAGTCCGGCACCGGTGTTTGAACGCAAGCAGCCACGTTTTGCGACTTATCAGGGTGGTGAGCATAAGGAATATCCTGAACAGCTCTAAATTCTATTTTTATGAGAACAGCTTGGCATGTTTCAGGCTATTTTTATGAAAAATTAAACAATGAAATTATCAGGGTTTGGAAAAATGGATATAGAGCTGGGTTAAGTAAAGATGAATGAAAGTCTTTAGATCAAAAGCAAGTGTTTGCGATTTACACCTTGCAGCAACCGCAAACACAGATGTGGAAATTATTATTTAGGAAGTTGAATAGAAGGCTTAGAACATTTGCCGCCTACTGCCAAACTGTATTTTTCAATCGCCTGCTGACCTTCAGTCTCATCAACCAATTTTACGTTTGCACCACCAACAAATACACCTGGTTTAATGTATTGTTGAACATAATAGTTTTTCCCACTTTGTGTAGTTACGTTCAGGTGATTAGGAGAAAACTCTGATTCTGTAGACACAATATGTGTTTTACCACCTTCTACCTCTGTATAAAAATAAACACCACGTGCAGTTTCACCCAAGCACTCACCATTAACCCAAATATCTTTCTTGAGTCCTGCACCTACAACGCTATTCGAGCGGTACACATAGATTCCTGCTTGACCTGCTTGTGGCGCTTGAATCTTTTTTTGTTGCTGCACTGCTTGTGGATCTGCTTTCGGAACCGAAGCACAACCAACAAAACCTAATGATAATAATAGCGGTAAAATAATTTTATTTGACACCCCAAATTCCCCTTATTTATTTTTTAAGAGCATGAGATATAACAAATATATAAGTTATTTACTAATATATTCCATTAAATAGTATTCATAAAAAAACCACCCTTTCGGGTGGTTTCTTCAATCTTAAACCAGCAATTACATTGCGCGGTTTTTGATTTTGCGGATCGTTTCCAACTGTGCAGCAGTTTCTGCCAAAGCAGCCAAAGCAGCAGCAGCGTCCAAATCGCTCTTTTGATTCGCCAGCAATTGTTCAGCGTGTTTACGCGCTTCAATAATTGCCGCTTCATCCAAGTTTTCTGCACGGACTGCAGTATCTGCAAGAACCGTAACAACGTGCGGTTGAACTTCTAGAACACCACCAGATACATAGATTAATTCTTCTGTACCATTTTCCAAAATAACGCGGATCGCGCCAGGTTGGAGCAAAGTTACCAGCGGAGCGTGGCCAGGCATAATACCCAACTCACCGCCAGCACCTTTTGCAATTATCATAGTTACAGTGCCAGAGTACAAAGACTCCTGAACACTTACAACGTCACATTGCATAGTCGCCATGAGAACCTCCTAAATTAGGTAGCTAATTAAAGTTTCTCGGCTTTAGCAATCACTTCGTCAATACCACCAACCATATAGAACGCTTGTTCTGGGATGTGATCGTATTCACCAGCTAGAAGACCTTTAAAGCCACGAATCGTTTCTTTAAGCGGTACAAGTTTACCAGGCGCGCCAGTAAATACTTCAGCTACGTGGAACGGTTGAGAGAAGAAACGCTGGATCTTACGTGCACGGTATACAGTAAGTTTGTCTTCTTCTGACAATTCGTCCATACCAAGAATTGCGATAATGTCTTTCAGTTCTTTATAACGTTGAAGAACGTTTTGAACTGCACGAGCAATTTCGTAATGCTCAGTACCAACTACCAGTGGATCTAACTGACGTGAAGTTGAGTCAAGTGGATCGATCGCAGGGTAAATACCTTGAGAAGCGATGTCACGGCTCAATACAACAGTTGCGTCCAAGTGAGCGAACGTTGTAGCAGGCGATGGATCTGTTAAGTCATCGGCAGGTACGTATACCGCTTGGATAGACGTAATCGAACCAGACTTAGTCGATGTAATACGTTCTTGAAGAACACCCATCTCTTCTGCAAGTGTAGGCTGATAACCTACTGCAGATGGCATACGGCCTAGAAGTGCTGATACTTCAGTACCTGCTAGTGTATAACGGTAGATGTTGTCAACGAACAATAATACGTCACGGCCTTTACCGTTTTCGTCTTTTTGATCACGGAAGTACTCAGCCATAGTCAGACCAGTCAACGCTACGCGTAAACGGTTACCAGGTGGCTCGTTCATCTGACCGTAGACCATTGCTACTTTGTCTAGAACGTTAGAGTCTTTCATCTCGTGATAGAAGTCGTTACCTTCACGAGTACGCTCACCAACACCAGCGAATACAGATAAACCTGAGTGCGCTTTAGCGATGTTGTTGATCAACTCCATCATGTTTACAGTTTTACCAACACCGGCACCACCGAACAGACCAACTTTACCACCTTTCGCGAACGGGCAAAGTAAGTCAATGACTTTAATACCAGTTTCTAGAAGGTCAGTAGAAGCCGCTTGTTCTGCATAAGAAGGCGCTTGACGGTGAATTGGTAAACGCTCTTCAGTTGCAACTGGACCAGCTTCGTCGATAGGGCGACCAAGAACGTCCATGATACGACCAAGTGTCGCTGTACCTACTGGTACAGAGATCGGCGCGTTAGTGTTAGTTACGTTCAAACCACGTTTAAGACCTTCAGTAGATCCCATCGCAATTGTACGTACAACGCCGTCACCAAGTTGTTGCTGAACTTCTAAAGTAGTTTCAGTGCCATCAACGTGAAGAGCGTCATAGATCTTAGGAACGCTGTTGCGTTCAAACTCGACGTCGATAACCGCGCCGATGATCTGAATGATACGACCGCTACTCATTGCTGTCTCCTCAATTCAAAATAATGTTAAACGGCAGCGGCACCACCAACGATCTCAGAAATTTCCTGAGTAATCGCGGCTTGACGCAGCTTGTTATAAATAAGTTGTAGGTTCTTGATAAGCTCACCTGCGTTATCTGTCGCAGCTTTCATTGCGACCATACGTGCAGATTGCTCACAAGCGATGTTTTCAATCACACCTTGATACACCACAGACTCAATATAACGAACCAATAAACCATTCAGCAGTTCTTCTGCTTCTGGTTCATAGATATAGTCCCAACCGTATTGACGGTTCAGGGTCTTGTCTTCTTCAGCAGCTGCTAAAGGAACAAGCTGTTCGATTTTTTGATTTTGAGTCATGGCATTGACAAAGCCGTTGGACACCAGATAAATACGATCTAACTCGCCTTTATCATAAGCGTCTAACATCACCTGTACAGAACCAGATAACTGTTCAAGACTTGGTGTATCACCTACGTTTGTAGTTGCACCTAGTACTTTACCGCCGTAGTTTTTAAAAAACGAAACCGCTTTTTGACCAATTAAAGCAAATTGAACTTCAATTGACTGCTCTTGTTGCTGTTGTACGTGTTTGACCACTTTTTTGAACAGGTTAATGTTCAAACCGCCTGCCAAACCACGATCTGAAGAAACAATGATATAGCCAACGCGCTTCACAGGACGTTCAACCATATAACGGTGTTTATATTCAGGATTCGCTTGTACCAAATGAGCAATTACACGGTGCATATTTTCGGCATACGGACGGCCTTGAGCCATGCGCTCTTGCGCACGACGCATCTTAGAAGCAGCTACCATTTGCATCGCTCGAGTAATCTTCTGCGTGCTCTTGATACTAGCTACTTTGGCGCGAATTTCTTTTAAGTTTGCCATACGCTTAACCTAGTATTCGAAGGCCCTTTCGAGCCCTCGAAGGTTGATCCGTGAACCAAACCAACACTAATTAGCAAAGTGCTAAATTAGTAAGTTTGAGTCGCTTTAAAGCTTTCAATACCTGCTTTGATTGCAGCTTCGATGTCTTTGTTGTAATCACCAGTTTCATCGATTTGTTGCATTAACGCAGCGTGCTCTGAACGGAAGTAAGAAATTAACGCAGCATCAAAGTCTACGATTTTCTTCACTTCAACGTCAGCCATGTAGCCTTCGTTAGATGCATAAACTGAAACAGCCTGGTCAGCAATTGAGTAAGGCGCATATTGTTTCTGCTTCATTAACTCAGTTACGCGTTGACCATGTTCAAGTTGCTTACGAGTTGCTTCGTCAAGGTCAGAAGCGAACTGAGCAAACGCTGCCAATTCACGGTATTGCGCCAAAGCGGTACGGATACCACCAGACAATTTTTTGATGATCTTCGTTTGAGCCGAACCACCAACACGCGATACAGAAATACCGGCGTTCACCGCAGGACGAATACCCGCGTTGAATAATGATGTTTCAAGGAAGATCTGACCATCAGTAATCGAAATTACGTTAGTCGGTACGAATGCAGATACGTCACCTGCTTGAGTTTCAATAATCGGCAATGCAGTTAATGAACCAGTTTGGCCTTTAACTTCACCGTTAGTGAATTTCTCAACATAGTCAGCAGATACGCGAGAAGCACGTTCAAGTAGACGTGAATGTAGATAGAATACGTCACCTGGGTAAGCTTCACGACCTGGTGGACGACGAAGAAGCAATGAAATTTGACGGTAAGCAACAGCTTGCTTAGACAAATCATCATAAATAATTAACGCGTCTTCACCACGATCACGGAAGTATTCGCCCATTGTACAGCCAGCATAAGGCGCCAGATACAGCATTGCTGCTGGATCAGCTGCAGCTGCTGCTACAACAGTGGTATACGCCATAGCGCCAGTTTCTTCCAGCTTGCGTACTACGTTCGCGATAGTCGATTGTTTTTGACCAATTGCTACGTATACACACTTAATGCCAGAGTTTTTCTGAGCGATGATCGCATCGATCGCCATAGCTGTTTTACCAGTCTGACGGTCACCAATGATCAACTCACGCTGACCACGGCCAACTGGGATCATTGTATCTACTGATTTATAACCAGTTTGTACAGGTTGATCCACTGATTGACGCCAAATTACGCCTGGTGCTACTTTTTCTACAGCATCAGTTAATTTCGCATCAATTGGGCCTTTACCATCAATTGGGTTACCCAAAGCATCTACGACACGGCCTAAAAGTTCTGGACCAACCGGAACTTCTAATACACGACCTGTACAACGAGCTTTTTGACCTTCTTGAAGGCCTAAGTAGTTACCTAAAACAACGACGCCCACTGAATCCTGTTCTAGGTTCAGTGCCATACCGTATAAGCCGCCGTCGAATTCGATCATTTCACCGTACATTGCATCAGCAAGACCGTGAATGCGCACAATACCGTCGGATACCATAACAATGGTACCTTCGTTTTTAGCGGTCGCGCTGGTGTCCAGATCGCCGATACGCTGTTTAATGAGCGCACTGATCTCGGATGGATTCAGTTGTTGCATTGCGCTATACCTCAATCTTTTTAAAGTTCAGTCTTCTTATATGCAATTACGCAAGAAGACGAGTCCGCATTTTTTCAAGCTTGTTAAGCGCAGAATCATCTATCACTTGGTCGCCTGCACGAATAACAACACCCGCGATTAACGCCGGGTTGACTTCTACTACAATAGAAACCGTGCTGTTGAAACGCTTTTCCAGCGCCGCTTTCAACACTTGTTCCTGGTCAGCAGACAATGGGAAAGCCGATTCAATCACGACATCCACATTGTTGTTATTCTGTGATTTGAGCTGTTCATATTCTGCTTGAATTTCAGGCATTAAAGACAAACGATCATTTTCAGCAAGCAAAGTCAAAAAGTTTGACAATGCTGCAGTCTGGTCTTCACCTAAAACTTTCGCAAAAACACTCACCTGCTCTGCAGGAGTAAGCTCAGGGCGATTTAAGTAAGCTGAAAATGCTTCGTCTTGTACCGCAGCACTGAGCAATGCTAGTGCTTGTGACCAACTGTCAGTTGCACTTTGCTCAGAGGCATAAGCATATGCTGCTTTCGCATATGGGCGTGCCAACGTCAAGAGTTCAGCCATATTTCGCCTCGCTTAAAGTTTAGCAGCCAGCTGGTTCAGCATGGCATTGTGAGCTTCTGCGTCAACTTGCTGGCTAAGAATTTTCTCAGCACCGGCAACTGCTAAAGCAGCGACTTGTTGACGTAATTCTTCGCGAGCAGCATTGATTTCAGTATCAACAGCTTCTTTCGCCTGTTGACGGATACGCTCACCTTCAGCAGATGCTTGAGTACGCGCTTCTTCGACCAATTGTGCTGCACGACGGTTCGCTTGTTCGATCAATTGAGCCGCTTGTGCTTTCGCTGCGTCTAGCTCTGCCTTAACTTGTGCTTGCGCATCAGCAAGGTCAGCTTTTGCTTTTTCAGCAGCATTTAAGCCATCAGCGATGCGACGCTGACGCTCACTAATCGCATTGATTAGTGGTGGCCATACAAACTTCATGCAGAATGCGACGAAAATCGCAAATGCAATCGCTTGGCCAATCAATGTGAGGTTGATATTCATTGCTATTCCTCAAATAGTGGATTTTTGGGAATTAAGCTGATTAACCTACAAATGGATTAGCGAAGATGAAGAACAAGCCAATACCAACACCGATCATAGGCACAGCATCAAGAAGACCCGCGATTAAGAACATACGAGTTTGAAGTTGTGGAGCCAATTCTGGCTGACGTGCAACAGCTTCCAGGAAGCGACCGCCCAAAAGACCAAAACCAATCGCAGTACCTAAAGCACCGAAAGCGATCAAGATAGCAGATGCAATTGCAACTAGACCTAAAGTGAGTTCCATGAAAAATTCCTCAGAGGTTAGGTTTTATACCAAATTAAATTAAAAAATTGTGCCCAACCATCCGGTGACAGTCAGGCAATACCATTAATGCTTTTCGCTTGCCATGCTCAAGTATACGATAGTCAGCATCATGAAAATGAATGCTTGTAGCGTAATAACAAGAATGTGGAAGATCGCCCAAGGCACAGACAACGCCCACTGGATCCAGAACGGTAATAATGCGATCAGGATGAAGATTAACTCACCTGCATACATGTTACCGAAAAGTCGGAGAGCCAATGAAACTGGACGTGCAAGGAAAGTTACCAATTCCAGAATCAAGTTCACTGGAATAAGCAACGCTTTTGCAACTGGGTTACTTGGGTTAAATGGGTTAAGTGCCAACTCGCCAACGAAACCGCCAACACCCTTTTCACGGATGCTGTAGAACAAGATCAGGACAAATACAGATAAAGACATACCAAGGGTAATGTTAGGATCTGTAGATGGAACAATCTTGAAGTAAACGTGGTGAGGGTCCATACCAAACACGTTAGCACCGATCAGTTGAGCTGTATAAGGAATCCAGTCAACAGGAATCAGGTCCATCAAGTTCATGAGGAAAATCCACACGAAGATGGTTAAAGCTAACGGCGCAATTAAGCGAGATTTGCCATGGAATGTGTCGCGGACACTTGAGTCAACAAACTCAATAATCATTTCAATTGCAGACTGGAACTTGGTTGGAACACCAGAGTTTGCAGCTTTCGCTACTACCCAGAACAGCAAACAGAAAATGATACCAAGGCCAATTGACCAACCCATTGAATCCAAGTGAATAGCAGTGAACCCCATCTGTTGAGCTTCTTCAGCAGACTCGGCCAATTTCCATGTACCGTCCGGCATTTTGCCGTACGTCATGTTGGTCAAGTGGTGCTTGATGTACTCGGTCGAAGTAAGGGCATGTTCTTCAGCAGCCATAAATCACACCTGGTCAATGTCAAAAACAAAAGAGGGAACGAATATCGCGTGCTGCTTGATATCTCGCTCATCTCCTAAAAACTTTTCAATTTTTGCTGCGCCTATACTCGTTTTTGTAGACGTGACACCCAAAACGGAGCGACCCACGACATGGCCTGAACGAGAATAAAACCACAAAACAATGCAACCGGAGACAACGGCTCGACATTGCTTAAAATTAAAATGAATCCTACGATCACAATCGCAAACTTACCGAGCATGCCCCTATACATGTTCGACAGAACTTGTTTAGATGCTCTCGCGCCTGCTGCGCGGAACGACTGCCAGGAAAAATAACAACTTGCAACCCAACATACCAATGCACCAAGTGCGGCACTCAAGGCGGCTGTAGCATCTTTGAATATCCAGGCAATCAATGCAGCAACAGGTATCATGAATGCTTGCAAGAAGACCAAAGCTTTCGCTAATCGTCGGTCAATCAAGCGACTAGTTCGGCTCATTTACTTTCCACTCACAGCATAAATGCTTGACAAGTTTAACTGATGATCGTTTTTTATCGCAGGCATTATAGAGTTACACCCCTGAACATGCAATCTTTTCCCGATCTTAGTCGTATTTTTTTGCACAACTGTAACCGTATTGTCATAATTCAAATTTGCCGCCAAAACGCGCTATTTTTGCGCATTTATTACACATTTTTGCGTTTGGGTAGCCAATTTCTGCCAGGCCTGCACAAAGTCCCCTGCCCCACTCATACTTTCGTCGACCATTTGAAACACAATCGGATTCAGGCGCTGATACTGGCTCTTGCTGGCATGACCTTCGGCCAGTAAACACATTTTCGTGTTTGGACGATGATCATTCATATATTTAATTTGCGCCACCGTCGGAGCGACATGCGGATCATGGGTCAGTGCGCCGGCAAACTTCAGGTTCAGCGGACGTTCCAGATATTGATAGGCATCATGATAAGACCAGTAGGCTTTGGCCGAGGCTTTGCTTTTAAACTTGTCTGCGGTCAGGAGCAGCTCTTGGGCAAAGGCACGGGCATTGGCCCAGTACTGTTCACGCTGCTCAGGCACCTGCTGGGAACGCAAGGCCGCAATAAAAAAGCCAATACGAATGGCATTGTTCGGATCAAGCCAGACATGCGAGTCGACCGTATCTTTTAATGCTGCACCACGAGGGCTACGCTGTGGTAGCGTTTGCAAAATGCCAGAATCTAGCAATGAAATAGCTTTGCTCTGATTGCTGAACAGTTTTTCTAGAGGCGCTTCATGCGCTTTGCCCAGCCAGATCACCAGACCTGCATCCTGAATGGTCTTGCGATGTGCAGGAGTCAAACTGACATCATGTCCGGTCTGGTCGGCCAATAATAAGGTCGGGGTTTCTATGCCTTGTGTAATTTCCTTGGCAATCAGATAAATCGGCTGTGTCGAAATAACAAGACTTTGAGACCAACTCAAGGTACTGAACAAAGCCAGAGCACAGAAGGCGAAAAAACGGGACATGAGCGCAAAATCATAAAACAGGATAGATGTTATATTATAACAAAATAACAAAAATACCTATGTATAATCGAATCTGACTATACTTCATGTTAAAATTTAATGTCCGATTTTCCTCCTACATTTCCTTGGGGTAGCTATGAGCTTATGTTCTCATGAACATCATGATGCATTACATGGCGTGCACGACCATCAAAATATTGAGCAGCGTCTTGCTGAAGCCGAAAGTCTCTGTGCCGCCACAGGTGCTCGCCTGACCCCACTTCGTCGTGAAGTGCTGGAACTGATTTTAAATGCCTCGGGCCCGATGGGGGCATACGACCTGCTGGCCAAAATTAAAAGTGAGTCAGATCGTCCGGCGGCACCACCAACCGTGTACCGCACCCTCGACTTTTTATTAGAAAAAGGGCTGATTCACCGTTTAACTTCTATTAATGCCTATATTCCCTGCTGCCATCCGCGCGAAGGCCATCAGGCGGCGTTTTTAATTTGCACCGAATGCAAAGTGGTCAAAGAAGCTTCTGCGCAGGGTTTACTGCAGCAACTGGCAGAGCTGTCGGCTTCGGACCACTTCACCGCCCATCACAGTATTATCGAGATTTCTGGTTTATGTCAGCACTGCGCCAGCAAACGCTAAGTCCTGCGCCGCTGATTCGCCTTGAACAGATTCAAGTCCGGATTGATGAGCGTGATATTTTAAAACAGGTCGATTTCTCTTTGCATGAGAAAGAAATTGTCACGCTCATTGGTCCGAATGGTGCCGGCAAATCGACGCTGATTAAAGTCATGCTCGGTATTGTCAAACCCACGGCTGGCAAAGTACTGGCCGATAAAAAACTAAAATTCTCCTATGTGCCGCAGAAATTCAATCCTTCACACAGCTTGCCGTTAAGGGTCAAGGATCTGCTGGCTTTAGAAAAATGTAGCAGCACGTTAAAAGCAGAAATTATCCGCGATACCGGTATTGCCAAGCTGGAAAATTCCAAAGTGCAGCAATTGTCAGGTGGTGAACGGCAGCGGGTATTACTGGCCCGCGCCTTATTGCGCCAACCCGATGTGCTGGTGCTGGATGAACCAATGCAGGGGCTGGATATCCAGTCGGAAGCCGAGCTGTATGACTATGTGCGTAGCCTACCAGAAAAATATGGCTGTGCCGTGCTGATGGTCTCACATGATCTGCAATGGGTCATGCAAGGCACGCATCGGGTGGTATGTTTAAATAAACACATTTGCTGTAGCGGCTTGCCCGAAAGCGTGCAGCAGCATCCGGAATATCAGGCCATTTTTGGCACCAACCGGGTGTTCTATCAGCATCATCATGATCATTGTGCGCATGGCGACCATGCCGAGCCGTGTCAGCATGATTCCCGTCCCCATATTCACCCTGAACCGGAAGTCTAAACCATGATGGATTGGTTATCGTTATTACTTCCGGCCTGGATCATGGGCACTTTACTGGTGTTTCTGACCGCGCCACTCGGCTGTCTGATGCTGTGGCGCCGGATGTCTTTTTTTGCCGATACCATGGCACATGGCACCTTATTAGGCGTGGCCATTGCCGGCGCCTTGAGCTTACCGCTGTGGATGGGCGTTACATTTTTAGCCTTATTACTGGTTGGTATTCTTTGGATTCTGCATGATCCGCGCTTACCGAATGATGCCCTGCTGGCCTTATGCTCTGCGACCCTGCTCTGCTCCGGTCTACTGTTTATCCAGCACATTCCAAGCCTGCGCCCGGAACTGCTCAGCTACCTGTTTGGTGATCTGCTCACGATCTCCTGGGCTGATTTACCCATCTTTGCGCTGGTGATTGTCGGTGCACTGCTGGTTCTATATAAGTATTGGCAAGCCCAGATTCAGATTGCCATTGATCCGGATATTGCTGCCAGTGAAGGTATTCATGCCCAGTGGCAACGTCTGATTTTTATGTTGCTGCTGGCCCTGTTTACGGTTCTGGCATTACGCGCGGTCGGCTCGCTATTGATGGGTGCGCTGCTGGTGATTCCGGCGCTCACGGCACGACTGCTGGCGCATTCTCCGAAACAGATGGTGATTTGGGCTTTTGTGATTGCACAAATTGGGGTAACGGTTGGTTTATGGTCCAGCGCCGGCTTAAATACCTCGACCGGTCTGACTATTGTGCTGACCATGGCGGTGATTTTTGCCCTGATCTTTACCATGCAGAAATTTAAAAAACTGGCCTAAACAATCAACCGAAAGGTTCCATCTAGCCCTCTCCTCTTTATCATTTAGAGGGGAAAATCAACATCTATTACTGATGCACCAGACTTAATAAAAATGCAGCACCAGCAAACAGACCGGCAAACGTCCGGTTCATGACTTTCTGCTGACGCGGTGACTTTAACAATCTTAAAACCTTAGCTGCCAGGCCGGTATAGCCCGCCATCACAATCAGATCAATCGTAATCATGGTTGCTGCCATAATCAGATATTGAATCCACTGCGGTTTGGATAAATCCAGAAATTGTGGCAAGACAGCCAGCAAAAATACAATCGCTTTCGGATTGCTCATATTCACCAGAAAACCGTTCAGCAGCAGTCGTCCAGCTGATTTCTGTGGTAAATCCTGCCGGATTTCAATCGAGTGTACCGGCGCTTTCCATTGCAGATAGGCCAGATACAGCAGATACGCTACCCCGAACCATTTCACTGCCAGAAAAGCCCAAGGCGTGGTCGCAAATAGCACGCCCGCGCCGGCCGCCACAATCGCAATCTGTACCAGCAGCGCCAGTTGCAGCCCGATGGCATTCCAGTAACCATGACGAAAACCGTAATTCAGCCCACTCGACATCGAGGCAATCGCACCTGCGCCCGGCGACACACTAATCACCCAACAGGCCAGCATATAGGCCAGCCAAATCTGATAAGACATGGTAATTCACCACAAAAATGACAGATTATTATATGACGTTTCATCTTTTAAGTGCGCAGTAAAGAGGCAATAAAAATCTGATCCAGAGACTGTTAAGCTGCTACCGGTTCAGGCACAATAGTTTTAGTGATTGATTATTAAAAACTTAGGAGCCATGAATGACAGCTCAATCTGTAATCTTGCCATTACCTTCAGATCATGCCCGTTTTATTGTTTTACGTTTAAAAGATTTAACTCTTGAGCAATTAAAAGAAAAATTAGCTGATCTTTTTAATACCCGTGATCGCCTGATTACCCAGCATCCTCATGCACAAATTAAAACTGCCGTGGCCTTTGGACCTGAACTTTGGGCACAACTGTACTCCCAAACTCCAGCTGGCTTTAAGCAGTTACAACCGATTGAAGGCGCATTCCAGATGCCTGTCGTACCGGCAGATGTACTCATTCATATTGCCAGTGCCCGTGCGGATATCTGTTTTGCCCTGAGCCAGTCTTTCTTTGAGGGTATTCAGGATCAGGTTGACGTTCTGGATGAGCGGGTCTGCTTCCGCTATTTTGATGGTCGTGACATGACCGGCTTTATTGATGGCACAGAAAACCCGCAATTCCCGGATGACCGTGCCGAAGTCGCTTTACTGGGCGAAGATGCCGGCATTTTTGAAGATGGCTCCTTTGTCTTTGCCCAGCGTTATGCGCATGACTTAGATAAATGGAAACGCCTGAAAGTCGATGCACAAGAACAAGTGATGGGTCGAACCAAACTTGAGTCAATTGAGCTGGATGATGAGGTGAAACCTGACAATGCCCACGTCGCCCGTACCGTGGTTGAAGATGATGAAGGTGAAGAAATGGAAATTCTGCGTCATTCCCTACCGTATGGGGATGGGCAAGGTGACCAAGGCTTATTCTTTATTGCCTATACCAAGGATTTAACCATTCTGGATGCGATGCTTGAGCGTATGTTTGGCACCTCGGGAGATGGTATTCATGACCGTTTACTGCATTTTGTCACCGCTTTAGATGGCGCTTACTACTTCGCTCCAAGTGAAGAGTTGCTGGAAACAGTGCTGGAAGGATAATTTATAAAGCCGACGAGAGTCGGCTTTATATTTCAATTTAATAAAAAATTAATAATAATCACGAGCATCCTTCTTGGTATTGCAATTTATCAAGTAATCCATAAGTCACTTCAATTACTTTATCATCAACTAAATAGAATTTCACCCCATACCTTTCATCAAGATCATATTGTAAATAGTAAGTAGCTTCATCATATTCGCTTCTAATTAAAGATAAATCATTAATTTTTGATTTCAATTCTGACGAATTAATTCCTAAAAAAACTGAGTTCAAATATGTTGCTGTTGAAATCTTATTACTAAAAACCAAATAATCAACATCACCATCTTTACTTTCAGCATACAAGCAATTATCAACAATATCAGTATTTTCTATTTTTTTAATTTCACCACTCTTAGAGAATAATTTAAAATCACCACCAATATTCATTTTAGAAAATTCAGATATAATTGTTTTTTTTACTTCATTATTATTACTTAATCCCACTGCCTCATTAGAATTACAAGCTGTTAGAATTAAAATTAAAGAAAAAAACATTAATTTATACAGGCTTTGTTGCATAAATATGTAAGCATCTGATTTAAATAAATTTAATTTTGGATCAAAAAATAATCAAAAATTTTAAAATCATATAGTTATGAAATCTTTGTGCAACAAAGCCATTTATACATATATTAAATATCCTGAATTTTTGGCACACATGTACCAATATGTAAATGGTGATAATGATTTTTAGCATAACCTGTACCTGGGATCTTAGGTCTTTTTGTATATCCATCTTGGGTATAGAATACAGTAAAACCAAACTTTTTAAATTCATGAACTAAATTTATATTTCTTTGATCATCATAATTACTATTTTGCGTCCAAATAGCCTCTGTCCGATGAGCATTATTTTTTCCTAAGTATCTAAAGTCACAAGCTTCGCCATTTCTATGTGTTACACTTGGTTTCTGTGAACTTCCATCAATTAAACTTGCACCAGAACTTGGATACTCCTCATAACCTAAATTCATGAAGCTACCCAAGATTGCAGCCATTGATATACCATTCAAATAAAATCTTATATTTCCCCCAGTTATAAACCACTTATAACCTAAATTTCCTTTTCTATATAATCCATGCTTTGTAAAGTCGATTAAGTAACAATTTCCAGCAATAATTTCATTACCAGATTTACGCAATGGAGCTTTTATAAATCTTGATTTACCCAAATTATGAGCTGTTCCATTTGCTTCATAAAATATAAACTCAGCATAACCTGTGGCTGCTTTATTTTCTCTCTTAATTTTTCCATCATGATAAATATGATAGCGTGTTATATCACTGGTTGGTGGAGCTTGATTACTGATAGTTGTCAAAGGTTTACCACTATTTTCTGTATAGGTATTTTGCTGTATGGCTTTCGGTTGTTCATGCTTAACTTCGGCAGGTTGTGCTGGAGGTATAGGGCTAGTTGGATTTGATGTTAAAACTGGCTGTTGTTTATTTGATTGAGTCTGGGTCATAACAACCTGTTTTGAAAGTTTTTCAAAGCCCTCATTAATTCGAAAAACTCTCGATGAACTATTATGTATTACCCTTACCTTAGTTAATGATTTACTACCAGCACCAAATCCATATACAAACCCAACTAACATTCTTACAGAAATTTCACCTAAAGAATTTGTTTTCTTGGAAATCTCTCTTCCCCTATAAAACAAAGTTAGGGCTAGGTTTGGTACTAATTTATCGTCCTTTTTTACGATTATTTTGAAACTTTGAACTGGTAATTTAATTTTTATAGTTTGATTAGATAATGATTTTTCAACTTTAAAATGATATATTTTCTGATTTTCAGCTTCTCCTGAAACAGAAACTTCAATATCTTGCCCCACCTCAGCAATTATATTCTGCTTGATACCTTGGCTATTTGCTGTATGTTTTTTTATATTTCCCTTATATGTAAGGAAGAAATTCATATTAGAAATTTTCTTTCCTGTATCACCTTCTACAATTTGAATATTAAAACTAATATCTTTAGTATTTTCAGCAATACTATCTCTTTTAATTTCAGCTAAGTTTTGTTCATTTCTTACTTCTTGAGGTGTCTTAGTTGGTTCAGATTTTGGTTGTGGCGTACTGTTTTCTTCTAAAGTTGCCGAAAATCTTGAAACTTCAAAATTTTGTATAATTCCATATTGTTTCTGATCTTTTTTTTGAATAATAAGATTAGACTCTTTACCATCAGCTGCAATTTTGATCTCAGTCAATGGATGTCTAACAATGACAGGAAGATTTCCATTTTCATCACTTTTTACTTTTACTTTAGTTTCTCCAGAGAAGGACTTTCCTGAATATTTTGAAATAATTGTAACTTCTTTTCTTCTTAATAAGTTTTCATTTTGGTCTTTTAATTGAATATATATTTTTCGATTACAGCATTTTTCTAAATCAAATCCTCCAAAGTCTTGAATATATTTTTTAATATGAGTCCCATTGCCATCAGTTTGCTTTTGACCGGAAAAACTAGCAATACCTAAGAAGGCTCCTAGACCACCAATACCTACTAAATGTATTCCAGCAATCGCTCCAGATTCGTTGATTTCCACTCCTTGGATCGTTCTTCCAAAATGCTCATTTAAATTATTATTTCTTATTTGTTTACAGAGATATTCTATCCATTCTTTGATAACTTCATATTGAATACTAGGACTATTCAAAAAATCAAATTTTGAATTAATATTTCTTTTTCCAGACCACTTCCCGGACCAATTATTTGATGAGAATTGACTTTTCCACCTCCTATACAAAGCAGACTCTCTTTTTACGTTTTTAAGATCCTCATAGGATATCCCCCTATCACCTAGATAATATCCTAAATCGTATAAAGCTGATTCCCCCCATTGAAACAAGCCCATGTAACCATTTGTATTAACTTTTTTAGCACATCTCATATTAATAGGATGACTCAAAGATAAAGATAAATCTGATGATGACTCTTTAAAACTCACTGCAGAGATAAAGCCAGCTAAATTAGTTTCAGATGTTTTTATAGTTCCATCTTTAAATATTATCGTTTTTTTCATTATTATTACTCTTTATACCAATCATTTTCTCTATATTTTTCCATACTGACAGATGTATTATTTTTTAAATAACTATTAAGTATATATTTTATTTCATGATCTATCCCAACCTGATTACAACTCAAATCAACCGATTGATCTCTACTATTTACTTTTCTAAAGTATGCAAAAGCTGTTTTATCATCATAAATTAGCCAAATATTGTGTCCATATTCCTTATATTCTGCATTATAAATATTATATTGCTTTTTATTATATGAAATTTTTTGACACTGGCCTGTTGACAACCACTGTGCATCGCTTGTTTTAAGCTTTAAATTATTTATTACTTTTAATTGACTTAGACTACTTTTATTTTTCCCGAATTCCCAAATGTGTTCACATTCAAACTCTTCAATAATCTTTATTTTTTTAATAGGCTGATTCCAATACTGCATGCACTCTTTTGAACTTTCAGCATATAAAATTGAACTACTTATTAGTACACATATAGTTATTATATTTTTCATAATTCCACCATTAAATCCCAAAACTCTTAAAGTCTGCTTCTAAATCATTATCCTCATTCAAATTTTCAGTATTTTTATCATAGTTATCTTCATCATACTCACCACAACATACTTCATCTGGACCTTCAGTTTTATTATGATCTACTTCTTTTTCGATTAGGAGTAATTTTTCCGAATCATTATCAGATTTGCCTAATAATAATATTTCGATATTATCAGGATTATCACTAAATATTCTTTCTGTACGTGCATTCTGATCAAGTGTACCTATAAACTCAGTTTTTTTATCTTTGTTTATGACTTTATATTTAAAGCCTCCTGCCAGTAGCTCTTGAGAAATAAGATCTTTAAAATCAAACCGTCTACTAAATATTCCAGTCTCAGGCATCTTCGCTAACTGAGTATTCACATTAGCTCCATTTATAAACAGATGCTGCCCCGCTTTCACCTCAAACTGGCTTTGTTGCACAAAGATTTGAAATGCAAAGCGCCCCTAATTGAGCCAAATTTAAGGCGTAACTTGGGTAAGTGGTCGACCTAATTCCGTAAATCTGTTGAGGACTGCTACACGTGCATGAACCTCATTGACTTGGCTATCAAAGCTCCTTGCACTGAGTTTATCTCCTAATAATTTGATGCAGTGCATTTTAGTCTCAACCAAACTTCGGCGATGATAGCCTGACCATTTTTTCCATAGTGTCCTACCTAAACGTTTAATTGTTCGAAGTAATTCATTTCGCTCTAGCGAGCTACTCTTTGTATCTTTCCATGGTTTCGCATTTTTTCTAGGTGGAATCACCGCATGTGCTTGCCGATCTGCAATGACCTGACGGCATTGCTTGGTGTCATAAGCTCCATCGGTATAAACAGAGTCAATCTGCTCATCTTGTGGAATCTGATTAAGTAAATCACCAAGCACCTGTGAATCACAGACATTATTGGTTGTGAGCTGAATAGCGCGTATTTGTAGGGTTTTGGCATCTATACCAATATGTAGTTTACGCCATTGGCGACGATATTCAGCTCCATGTTTCTTGCGTTTCCATTCGCCCTCACCTAGAAACTTCATGCCTGTAGAGTCTACGAGTAGATGCAGCCCATCGCTACTTTTTTGGTAGCTGATTGCAATATCAATATGCTTTTGTCTTCTACAAAGCGTACTGTAATCTGGTGCGGTCCAATTTAATCCGCAAAGTTTAATCAGACTTTGCACAAAGCCAGTGACCATACGTAAAGATAGACGGAATAAGGATTTAATCATTAAGCAGCATTGGATGGCTGCGTCGGAGTAGGTTTGATTTCGCCCTTGTTTGCCTTTTGATGGAGCATACCATTGCGTAGCAGGATCAAACCAAAGGGCAATATTTCCGCGATTAATGAGTGCTCGGTTATATGCGGGCCAATTGGTTGTGCGGTAGATTTTGTGTGTAGGCTTCTTCATTTGAAAATTATATCGCTGAAAAAGCCTTTACAGATAGGTTTGTGCAACAAAGCCCCTCAAACTTCCCAGCAGTTGTCGGCAACACACCTGAACCACTAATTTCAATCTGACTTCCTCCAGCCACCAATATAATTTTTTTACTCGCCTTGACTTCAATCCTGTCTTCCGTCGAAATAATTTGCACCCCCTTTCTGGCAATAAGATCTGCCCCATCACCCTGTGCCTGAATTTCGACTTTGCCTTTACCGGCATATAAGCGTGCACCCTCTTGGGCTGCAAACAGGCTCAGTTTCTGGCTGGCATGGGCAATCAGGGATTGCTGCGTACTCAGGTTAATACTCTCTCCGGCATTGTGGCTGATCTGACCATCAGCAGAGAGATGCACATCTTGCTGGCTACTCAACGCAATAGAGTTTGGTGCGCTAAGAATCATTAAGGCCTGTTTAAAAGCAGCAGCTTTATTTTCATCCTGCTGTTCGATCTGCTCTAAGAAGTTCTTTAAGTTATCAAGAACTTCTAAAGGATCGGTCTGCTGGTTTTTGGCCACTTCACTTAGGGCTTGGGTATTGTTCAGTGAGCTTTCAATCTGACTCTTGGCTTCGCTGGCATCAAGATGGTTACCTTCGGCCTGTGCCTGTGGATGGGTCGAAATCAGTAAGCCTTCTCCAGCACGTACTGCACCCCACTGATCGGTTCTCAGTTCAAAACCTTCTCCCCGACCATCACTTTCGGCGCTGGCTTTGGGATGGCTCAAGTTCCCCAGGTTCAGTTGGGTCGCACCATGGCTGCTTTGCAGCTGGGCAGAAATCTGCTTCGGAGTATCATCAAAACACAGCTGATTAAAGCCACTGCCTTCAATTTCCTGTGAGCGGATCCCGCTGAGTTTTTGGGTGTCGGGTAGTTGGCCTTGTTGGTCGAATTGGGTTGGCGAGCGTTCTGCTTCATGTAAACGACCAACCACGAAAGGCCGGTCGATGTTACCGTCAAAGAAGTCGATCACCACAATTTCATTAATCCGTGGCAGGAAACGTGCCCCGTAGCCTTCTCCGGCCCAGGGGGTCAGTACATCCACCCAGGCAGAGTCGGTGTCATTGTCATTGCTGCCAGCACCGCCATCATGCTGATGGTCATCACTGCGGGTAAACAGAAAACGGACTTTAATCCTTCCCCACTCATCGACATGGATGCTTTCGCCAGCAGGACCGACTACCCGGGCGCGCTGTGGATGAGCCGCCGGTCGGTGCTGTAGTGGATGGTATTCCGGTACGGTGCGGATATTGCGGCGTTGTAAGGTTAAGGTATTGCCTTGACGTTCATCCGGGTGTTGTTCGTGTTGAAAGCTAAAATGGCTATGCCAGTGGCTTTGACTGAGTAACTGGTTAATCTGCTGATTGAGGTCTTTAGGTAAGTTGTTCTGGTTATAGAACTGTTTGCCGGTAATTAGAAATTCTTTGTCGGCTGCGCTGTGCTGGTCAATTTCCGGGTGTTCATTCAGTTCAAACCAGTAGCCAACCTGGGCATCACGGACGGTGGAATGGGCACTAAAGTATTTGGATTGCAGGTCGTTGTAGTGGCTGAGGTTCTGGTTCAGTTTATCCAGCTGGTTGTTGGAAGAGGCTGTGGCCTGGTCTTCGCCATTTAAATCCTGCATCCAGGCCGGGCTGATCTGCCAGGCTTGTTCCAGGCTTAAGCTGGCATTGTCCTGATTATGACTGTGCTGGTGTTTGCTTTGTACGGAACCGGCGCCTTCTTCCTGGCTGAGGCTGTCTGACTGCCAGCGTTGCAGATGTACGGCAGTCGGTTGCAGGCTGCGCTGGGCAATCAACTGGGTGATGCTGTCTAATTGTTCGGTGGCACTGGAGCGATGAAAGCGGATACTGCGACGATTTAAGGCGCTGTACTGGCTGTTGTCATCAATCAGGCGTAATTTCTGGGCCTGAAGCGGGCTGCTGGAATGTACGACCTGTAACTGGGCTTCATCAATCAGCCAGTTAATGCCTTCACTGCGCCAGAGCCGGGTCAAAAAGTCATAGTCGGTTTCATTGGACTGCATGATAAAAGGACGCACATCCAGTTCCTGGGTCAGTCCGGTTAAGTCCAGGGTCAGGCTGGCGGCAAAGAGTGGGCTTTTGTTTTGCCATTCTTTAAACAGAATCTCGCTGACTTCGCGTACGCTTTTATTCATAAACACGCGGCTATTACGGCGTTTATGCCAGAGTGCGGTTGGATCTTCTAGCGTAAGTTTATAGAGCGTGAGTGAGCCATCACTCTGGCCTTGCGCGGCTGCGGTGATAATACCGCTGCTGCGAAACAGCTGGCCCTGGTCAGTGACCTGATCGACGGCAACCTGCGCGCCGATAAACTGTTTTAACGGAATCTGTGCGTTGGTCGAAAGACAGATCAGTTCGGCATGTAAACCGTCATTGAGCTGGTGTTTACCATCGATGCGCTGCAAGAAAACATCGGCATTTAAGGCAGGCTGAGAAAATTGAATATGGAGGGCACGTTTTTGTGGGCTGAGGCCGGCCTGCTCCAAGACAGTATGGATATGAACACGGGTTATCATTGTTATAAAAGCTATTGTTTTAATTTGCCCCGATTCTAAACAATGCTTATTTTTTAATCCAGCCTCTCGCTTTCATTTCGGGGCTACAAACCGCCTGTTTCCGACCAGTTGCGATCAACAGCTGCCCTAAAAAAAAAGGAGCCGAAGCTCCTTGTTGTGTTTGTCTATATTTTAGAAGGTAATCCGGCGATAACTGCGGTATTCCGGTTTCCAGAAATTCGCCTCAATGGCCTCTGCCAGTAACTCGTCACTGATTACCGGTGCTACACCGGCCAGCATCGCCGCTTTAGCCACTTTAAAGGCAATAATTTTCGAAACCTTCTGGATTTCATTTAAATCCGGCAGCAGATCAGCGGCGGGATCGAGCAGCATCGGCGAACAGTCTGCCAGTGCATTACTCGACGCCATCAGCATACTGTCCGTGACCCGGGTTGCGCCGGAGGCGACTACACCCAAACCAATACCCGGGAAAATATAGGAGTTATTACACTGTGAGATATGATAAATCTTGCCATGATAATTCACCGGTGCAAATGGACTACCAGTTGCAATCAGCGCCTTACCTTCAGACCATTGCAGGATATCAGCCGGCACCGCCTCAACCCGTGAGGTTGGATTCGACAGTGGCATTACAATTGGTCGCTCACAATTTTCCGTTAGTGTGCGAATAATTTCTTCGGTAAACAGCCCCGGCTGACCCGATACGCCAATCAATACCGTTGGTTTGGCATGTTTGACTACATCGAGTAGTGAAATCATGTCATCGGCATTGCCCCAGGCTGCAACCCGTTCAGGCGGCTGTGCCAGTTTGCGCTGGAAGTCCAGCAGATTCGGCTGGTTTTCGGTAATCAGGCCAAAACGGTCGACCATAAATACCCGCGCACGCGCTTCGGCATCGCTTAAACCTTCATACATCATCTGCGCAATAATCTGCTCGGCTATGCCGCTACCAGCAGAACCGGCACCGAGGAAAGCCACCACCTGATCTTTCAGCTGTTTACCAGCGGCACGTGAGGCAGCAATTAAACTGCCCACCGAAACGGCTGCGGTGCCCTGAATATCATCATTAAAACAGCAAATCTGGTCACGATATTTGTTTAACAATGGCATCGCATTGTTCTGAGCGAAATCCTCAAACTGGATCAGCGCTTTTGGCCAGCGGCGCTGGATCGCTGCAATCACTTCATCAACAAAGGCATAGTATTCATCGCCGGTAATCCGCGGCTGATTCCAGCCCATATAAATTGGATCATCCAGCAGTTGCGGGTTGTTGGTACCTACATCTAAAGTAATTGGCAAGGTATAAGCCGGGCTGATCCCACCACATGCGGTATATAAGGATAATTTGCCAATCGGAATCCCCATCCCGCCAATCCCCTGATCACCAAGACCTAAGATGCGCTCGCCATCAGTGATTACAATCACCTTCACGTTTTTCTTGTTCACATTTTGCAGAATGTCATCAATATGGCCGCGGTCCGGATAGGCCAGGAAGATGCCACGATGACGGCGGTAAATATCAGAAAAACGCTGGCAGGCTTCGCCAACCGTCGGGGTATAAATAATCGGCATCATTTCACTTAAATGATGCTCAATTAAGTGATAGAACAGGGTTTCGTTGGTGTCCTGAATATTTCTTAAATAAATATGCTTGTTGATGGCATCGTTAAACGACACATACTGCTGATAGGAGCGCTGACTCTGTTCTTCAATGCTCTCGATGGCATGTGGAAGTAAACCGTGGAGATTAAAATGGCGGCGTTCCTCTTCTGTAAATGCACCGCCTTTATTAAGCAAAGGCAGCTCCAGAAGCGTGTTTCCGGCATAAGGGATGTAAAGCGGTTTTTTGGTGGCTGAATTCGCTGATGTCATTTCCGATCTCATTATTCGATGATCCAGAAGGAGGCTCAAAGCAAAAGTTCCTCTGGGAGATAAGCTAGCTTAGCCCGTTTTGAGGACAATGGGGTATTTAGAAAATTGATAATGATTTGTGGATAATTTAGGTACTGAATAAATTTGTCCAATCCGGCATCCAGTCACGAAATAACGCTTTCCCGAAGCTCAAAATGCGGTTTTTTATGCCCAAATCAATCCCCTGCCTGTTTAGCTTACAAATCCTCGACCCATCAGGATGTAGTTTTTCGCTGTTTTTCTGTTACATGCAGCCAGTGCAGATTTTTCAATTGGCCTCAATTTGGGTATGCTCTGGGGCAAAACACAACGACATATTTAAAAATCATGTATATCAAGCCATGGATTACACTGGGCGGTTTGGCCGCTGTGCTGGGGTTAGGCGGCTGCCAGACCCTTTCCAATACCACTGAAAAAGTCAGCGATCAGGTGACCGGTTTATTCTCCAGTAAAGACAAAGCGCCGTAAATCGACAAAGATGGCGTGGTGGATATCAGTAAAAAAACCCTGGAGCAACTGGAAAAATTTACTGCCAGCATGCCCACTCAACAATGGGTCTATATTGAAAATGAACAGCTGGGCCGCTATCAGCTGAAAAACAAGGCTCAGGATGGAGTGATTCTGACTCTGGCCCTGCACTGCAAGATCAGCAGCCAGCGACCAACCTTCTCGCTGAGCAGTGCCGAAGGCAAGACATTGTTAAAGGCTTATGATCCGAATGCCGGACAGATCCAGTTCCTGCTCGACAATCAGAATTATGGCAATCCTTTTAATGTACATACCGATGAGCCATTGAAACGCTTCCAGGCAGCCATTGCGCAGGCCAAGGTGATCAAGATTTTTAATGCCTCCCGGCTTTATACCTTCCAGAATGGCAATGCCGATCTGCTGAGTAAACCGGTGTCCTGTCAGGAGTCTGGTGCATCGGGCTAAATGCTATTTGGCTGCGCCCGGCATATCCACCAGCATCGCGGTAAAACGGCGCACCAGCGGCAACACCATCAGCACCACCGGAAAGGCAATGGCCCAGGAAATCATCCAGTTCTGGAACCACAGTGTGATCAGCCCCTCGACCCAGCCCAGCGCACGCAGCATATTGACCATTGAAATAATACCGCTCATCAGGCCAGACAGCAGCAGCGGCATAATAATGCCCGCCCATTTTGCTGGCAGTTTAGGAATATTGGCGATAATTACAGGACGTTTGGCGTGCATGCATGCTCCTACAGCGGGACAAATCCGTCATTGATCAGGTCATTTCATGGCCATGGTAGCATTTTCAGGCTACAGATGGCGCAGAATGTCGGACAATCTTCATTCACTACAAATGGGTTCACCTAAAGACAGTGAAATTTGCTATATTTGCTGTTTTTCTGCGACATTTATTTTTCGACTGATTATGAATACGGCAATCCAAGCAGCTCTTGAACATGCAGTGCAATCCCTTCAAGCAGAAGGTGTCCTCCCAGCAGACTGGAACAACACCAGTAATTTGACGCGAACCAAAGACCGAAGCCACGGTGACTTTGCCTCAAATATCGCCATGATTGCCTCTAAAGCTGCGGGCATGAAGCCGCGTGATCTGGCCGAAAAAATTCTGGCTGCATTGCCAGAAGTGGCAGATATCAGCAAAGCAGAAATTGCCGGTCCGGGGTTTATCAACTTCTTCTTAAATGCCGACCAGCGTTTTGCCATTCTTGATCAAATTCTGGCGCAGCAAGACCAGTTTGGCCGCACCAAGGTCAACGCGGGCAAACGTATTCAGGTTGAATTCGTTTCTGCCAACCCGACGTCCAGCCTGCACGTGGGTCATGGTCGCGGTGCCGCTTATGGCATGACCGTTGCCAATCTGCTCGAAGCCACTGGCGCAACCGTAGATCGTGAATACTATGTGAACGATGCCGGCCGTCAAATGGATATTCTGGCAACATCAACTTACTTACGTTATCTGGAACTGACCGGTCAGGAACTGGTGTTCCCGAAAAATGCCTATCAGGGTGATTACGTCAAAGAAATCGCGCAAAGCATTATCGACCAGGATGGTGATGCTTATGTACGTCCAGTGGCCGATGTCTATAAAGATGTACCGGAAGATGTGCAGTATGCAGCTGAACCGGATGCAGAAGGCAACAAGGTGGTCCTGTCTGGCGACAAAGAAAAACACATTGATGGTCTGATTTTCAATTCACAAACTTTAATTGGCGAAGGCTATCGCGTATTCCATCAGGCGGCTTTAAAAGCCATTCTGGATGACATTAAAGATGACCTCGGTGAATTTGGCGTAACCTTTAACCAGTGGTTTAGCGAAGCCTCTTTAACTGAAAAAATTGATGAAGCGCTGCAAACACTGGATCAGCGTGGTTATCTGTATGAGCAAGATGGCAACATCTGGTTTAAATCGACTGAGTTTGGCGATGAAAAAGACCGCGTGGTCAAACGTCGTAATGGTCAAACCACTTATTTCGCTTCAGACATTGCGTATCACCTGAACAAATTACAACGTGGCTATACCGACCTGATTGATATCTGGGGTTCTGACCACCACGGTTATATCTCCCGTGTAAAAGCTGCAATTGATGCGATGGGTTATGACTCGAAAAAACTGACTGTTTTACTGGTACAGTTTGTGAGCTTATGGCGCGGCGGCGAGATGGTACAGATGTCTTCCCGTTCTGGCCAGTTCGTGACCTTGCGTGACCTGCGTAAAGAAGTCGGCAACGATGCAGCGCGTTTCTACTATGTCATGCGTAAATCTGAGCAGCACATCGACTTTGACCTGGATTTAGCAGTCTCACAAAGCAAAGACAATGCGGTGTATTACATCCAGTATGCACATGCGCGTATCTGCCGTATGCTGGAAAAAGCGGCCAGCACAGGCGTGAATTTTAATGCGCTTGACGCGCGTCAGTTTGCGGCCAAGCTGGAACTGGAGGCTGAAACTGAAATTCTGGCCAAGCTGGCGGCTTATCCTGAAATCGTGACCCGTGCTGCCAATGCCTGCGAACCCCATCAGGTTGGTAACTACTTGAAAGAATTAGCAGCTTTATTTCACGGCTGGTATAATGAACACAAAGTGCTCAATGATGATGCTGCGCTTACTCAAGCCCGCTTATTGCTTTCAGTAAACGTACAACAAACATTGCGCAATGGTTTAGAATTATTAGGTGTTTCTGCACCTGAAAGCATGTAAACCAAGACATTCTTCTGCTGGGCAGGCGTACCATCACGTGCCTGTCCAGCCAATCAGCCAATAATCAGAATAAAGAGGTTCCCTCGTGTTTGGAAAAACGCAGCGCGGTGTATCAGAACGACCAAATAAGCCCAAAAAACCACTCATTCCGACCTGGTTAGGCACACTGGTGGTGATTCTGGTCGTGTTATGTTTCGCAGTGGCCTTAATGCTGTGGAAGCCGTGGGAACCTGTGCCAGCAAAAGGCCAGATCACTTCTGAACATTATCAGGAAGACACCAACAAGGATTACCGCTTCTATGACCTGCTGCCCCAGCAACAGGTAACACCAATTCCGGAGCAGGCCGTACCTGAAACCCAGGAACAGACGGCAGTGGTGATTGTCGAAGCGCCAATTGTTGAGCCGGCAGCGCCCGCAGCCGCCAGTGAAGCGACGGCGGGCATCACGCCAACTGAACCGCCCGTGGCCGCGCCTGCCAGCTATATTCTGCAGGTCCGCAGCTATACCGATCCGGATGCCGCCGATGCACGTCGAGCTGAAATTATTCTGAATGGTCTGTCCGCCGATGTGGTCAAAACCGTAGAAGGTGGTGAAACCTGGTATCGGGTAATTTCGGGGCCATATACCTCTGCAGAGGCGGCGCTAATTGCTCAGCAAACCCTGCAACATAGCGGGATTGATTCGATTGTGGTGAAACGCCAATAATAAAAAAGATGCGCAAGCATCTTTTTTTATAGCTTCAAATTTTGTTTAGGCCAACTGTGCCTCTAGCTTCTGTTCACGAGCGAACGCCCGCTGATAGCCCTCGCGCTGTGCCAGTCGCTGCAGATAACGCTCAATCTGCGGATATTTGCCATCAGTACGGCTTTGCAAGGCCTGTAGCGGAAAGGCCATCTGAATATCGGCAAAGGAAAATGTGCCGGCAAAATAGTCATGTGTGGCCAGATAATCTTCCAGAAACTGGATATGATCTTTGAGTCGCGGCTGAATAAAACCCTGCCGGATACCTTCACTGACTTTTGCTGCCACCGGACGAATCAGCCAGGGTGCGCGCTGCGGCACTTTGCTGGCCACCAGCTGCATCACCAGCAATGGCATCAGTGAACCTTCGGCATAGTGCATCCAGTAACGGTACTGCTGCTGATCGGCCGGACGTGTTGGCTTGAACTGCTGCGCCGCATCATACTGTTCCTGTAAATACTCTAAAATCACCGCAGATTCGGCAATCGGCTGCTCACCATCTGTCAAAATTGGTGCTTTACCCAGCGGATGCACCCGTTTTAACTCTGGTGGCGCGGCAAAACTCGGTAAACGGCGATAAAATTCAATCTGATAAGGCTGGCCCAGTTCTTCTAAGGCCCACAAAATACGAAAGGAACGCGACTGTTCCAGATGATGCACAGTAATCATAATGACACTCTGATTGTTTTTCTTGAAATAAAGAACCACCGGCCACCTTGACCGGTTGCGGCAACTCAGCATCATCAGGCCCACCCATCGATCGCGACGCTTGGGCCTGAAGTTCAATTCATCATGCCTGCTTAACGTGAAGCACGCATTTTATCTGGTAGGGCCGGTGCTTCCAGCCGTGGCCCATTATAATCTGGAATGCTGCCAAAACGCGGGTCCTGATTGACCCACTGGTCACGTGCCTCGCTCAGCTCGTCCTGGGTACGTCCGACAAAGTTCCACCATAGTAAAATCGCGGATTCAAATGGCTCACCGCCCAGTAACAGTACGCGTGCACCCTGGTGCAGTTCAATCTCAATGTCCTGCAGACCCGGCTCCAGCACCACCATATTGTCTTCGTTCAGTTCATGCTGGTTAATATGCGCCGTGCCTTCTAGCGCCATAAAGCCATATTCAAAGGCCGGATTCAGCTGAAGCCGGGTGCGTACCGTTTCTGCCGCAGTTAAGTCCAATGCCAGTAACGGGCTATGCACCTCAACCGGCGAACGAGTTTCCAGAAACTCTCCGACCAGTACGGTAAATTCAACCCCATCTCGTGACACCACCGGTAATTCAGGATAATGGTCAAAACGCGGCGGCATATTGCGCTTGGCATCCGGCAAGGCAATCCACAGCTGGGCCGCATGCATGTGGGTTTCCTGCTCTGGCGCGACTTCGGTATGCGAAATCCCCTGCCCGGCCGTCATCAGGTTAACCTGTTTCGGCCGGATCAATTGTTTGGAACCGACACTATCGGTATGCATGAGGGTGCCTTCAATCATCCAGGTAAAGGTTTGCAGGCCAATATGCGGATGTGGTCCGACATCTAGCCCGTCACCCTGCGGAAAGCTGACCGGACCGGCATGGTCTAAAAAGCACCAGGCGCCAATCATGCGTTTATGCCGGCTGGGCAAGGCGCGTTTAATGACGGTGCCCTGCCCGATTTCTGCACGGCGCAGCGGCACTTCCTGAATAAACTGCTGGATATATTTTTCACAATCGTCTGAATGGGACAGTTCGGTATAGTTGGCATTGGTCATAGTTGTATCCTAACTCTGGCGATGTTCCATGTCGCTCATCTTGTTGTTTATCTTATACGCGGATGCTGCATGAGTTTGCTATAGTTCAGTTAATATGCAGCATTCTCCTGGCAGAACAATCAAAAAATCGCTTTTTGTTGTAAGGATTCATGTGAGCACCAGCGCACAATTTCCTCTCTTTTCCTGCCGTTTTGAGGCTTTTTTTCAGCAAATTACCCATATTTAGGGAGGTCTTTTTTTAATCGTCAAAGCTATACTATTACTTTGATTTTATTAAAGACTTGGGGCAATTCTATGAAGATGGGAAATCGGATTAGAATGTCGACGAATTCAACAGATCTTGCACCCGATGATTCGGATCGACATATTTTACAAGCGTCAGAGTGCGACCTGGAAAGTCGTCAGGCCCTGGAACAGGCCCTGCAAGATCCGGCTGCCCGTATTCCGCCCCAGTTTGAAGACTATTTTTATAAATTCCAGACCATTCACCAGAAGCTGTATTTACAACAGGTCAATCACATTGGCCAGCTGGCATTTTTACTGTACTTTTTCGCCGATTATTTTGTACTGCCCGATGTCAGTCTGCTCTCCGGTATCGCCAGAGTCATCGTGATTGTACTGGCCATCAGCATTAATTATTTCCTGTTCAAATATGTGAAAGATATCCGGATCCATGACCAGATTTTACCGGTCGGCACGCTGGTTTGTGCCGGCCTGTGGTTTTATCTGATGTCCTTGTCGAACAGCCCCTATATCGATATCTATATCTATGCCTCGGTCATTTTTGTGGTGCTGGCCAATTTGTGTATTCAGGTGCGCTTTAAGCCGGCGCTATATACCTCGTTTTTAATCAGTACCGTGGTGTTTTTAGGCGTATCTAACTTAACCAGCGCCATTGAAACCATTATTTTTGCGCTGGTCTATCTGCCAATCTGGCTGTTCAGTTTATATATCAGCTGGACCAATACCCTGAATGCACGGCGTAATTTTCTCAGAACCATGCTAAATGACTGGAATTTCCATATTCTGCAAGAGTTGGCGCATACCGACGAGCTGACCCAGCTCAGCAACCGCCGCCAGTTTGTGCATATTGCCGAGCATAAGGTACATGAATGGCCGCAGCATGCTTCGACCTGCCTGCTGATGTTTGATGTCGATTATTTCAAGCAGATTAATGACACCCATGGTCATGATGTCGGTGATCAGGTGCTGCAGACCATTGCTGATATTGCCCGTAAGGAAATGCGGCGCAAGGATATTCTGGCGCGTTTTGGTGGCGAGGAATTTACCGCTTTACTCACCGAAACCAGTCTGCAGGATGCACTGCTGATTGCCGAACGTTTAAGAACCAAAATTGCCCAGCACCGGATTTATATTGGCCAGAATATCAGCCTGAATTTTACCGTTTCGATTGGGGTATCTGAGCTCAAAGCCGAACAGCCTGATTTAACCACATTAATTAAAGAAGCTGATATTGCCTTATACGCGGCCAAACAGCATGGGCGTAATTGTGTACTGCACTATGATATTGGCATGAGCGAACCGAAAAAACCGGCCTGCCCGTCCAATATTTCCTGGGTGGTTTAAATACAAAAAGAGCGCCGAGGCGCTCTTTTTTAAATAATTTCGGGCTTCTAAACTGCCGCGCACCTTGCGCCGATTTTAAAAGCAATGCTTTAAAATGGGCTCATGGCGTAATTCAGGCACAAAGCAATGCTTCGTAAAACCCCACTGCTGCGGGCACAGCCCTTGGCGTAATTCAGGCGGACAGCAGTACTGTCCGAAAGCCCTGAATTACTCCCATTCAATTGTTGCAGGTGGTTTAGACGATACGTCATATACCACACGTGAAACGTCTTTAATCTCGTTCATAATACGAGTTGAAATACGATCTACCAGATCATATGGCAGGTGCGCGAAACGTGCTGTCATAAAGTCAACTGTTTCAACGGCACGCAGGGCAACAACCCAGGCATAACGACGGCCATCACCCACCACCCCAACAGATTTCACTGGCTGGAATACAGCAAAGGCTTGTGCAGTTTTGTCATACCAGCCGCTGGCACGCAGTTCCTGCATAAAGATGTCATCAGCCAGACGTAAAATGTCGGCATATTCTTTTTTCACTTCACCCAGAATACGCACGCCCAAACCTGGACCCGGGAATGGATGACGGTAAATCATGCTGTGTGGCAGACCTAAAGTGGTGCCCAGTTTACGTACTTCATCTTTAAACAGGTCACGTAACGGTTCAACCAGTTCAAAAGCCAAATCATCCGGTAAACCACCCACGTTGTGGTGTGATTTAATTACATGCGCCTTGCCCTGTTTGCTGGCGGCAGATTCAATCACGTCTGGATAAATCGTACCTTGTGCCAGGAATTTCACACCATCTAATTTACGTGCTTCTTCAGCAAACACTTCAATAAATTCACGACCAATAATCTTACGTTTCGCTTCAGGATCAGTGACCCCTGCCAGTGCAGACAGGAAACGGTCTTCCGCATCGGCACGAATCACGCGGATCCCCATGTTGTCAGCAAACATTTGCATAACCTGGTCGCCTTCGTTTAAACGCAGCAAACCGTTGTCTACAAATACACAGGTCAACTGATCGCCAATTGCTTTATGCAGCAATGCAGCAACCACAGAAGAGTCCACACCACCTGACAGACCTAGCAGTACTTTTTCATCGCCAATCTGTTCACGTAGCTGTTCTACACGCAGATCGATAATGTGCTCTGGTGTCCACAGACCACGACAGCCACAAATCTGGTGTACGAAGTTCGACAGTAATTCTGCACCTTTAGAGGTATGCGTCACTTCCGGGTGGAACTGGATGCCGTAGAAACGACGTGTTTCGTCAGATACCATGGCAATTGGGCAGCTTGGGGTTTGTGCTGTTACCTGGAAACCTTCCGGAATACGGGCAACTTTATCGCCGTGGCTCATCCAGACATGCAGCTGGTTTTCACGGTCTTGCAGGTTACCAATCAGCTGGTCACGCACCACGATGTCTACTTCTGCATAGCCAAACTCATGGACAGTACCTGGCTCAACTTTACCGCCAAGCTGTTCGCACATGGTTTGCAGGCCATAACAAATGCCCAATACCGGCACACCCAGTTCAAACACCACTTGTGGTGCACGCGGGCTGCCTTCCTGGTGAACGCTTTCAGGTCCACCCGACAAGATGATACCGTTTGGATTAAATGCACGAATGTCTTCTTCAGACATGTCATAGGCATACATTTCAGAATATACGCCAGCTTCACGAACACGACGTGCGATGAGCTGACTATATTGAGAACCGAAATCCAGAATCAGGATACGATCTTCAGTAATTTGAGTATTGGTAGTCATGACAAACAACTATGAGAGGCAAACGAATATAAGCGCCGTATTCTAGCATTTTTTCTGCGCATTAAACACAAGATTCAGATCAGTCTGTGCGGATCCCCGAATCAGGCCGCTACCGGCAGATGTTCTCGACCCTCTTCTTTATTATCTATTTAGGCAAAAAATAAGGCAGCCGGAGCTGCCTGTACTGAATGACGGGAAAATTATTTCCCTGCATTGCGTCTTATTTTTCAATCAGATGATCCAGACTCAGTTTACCTGCACCTTGCAGCACCAATAGCAGGAAACCACCTGAAATCGCCAGGTTCTTCATCAGGTTAACCGCATCTTCCGGTGCGCCATGGAACATAAATGCAGTCAGCAAACTGAATACTGCCAGTGCCAATGCCACCAGACGGGTTTGCAGACCCAGTAAAATTGCCAGACCACCACCCAGCTCCAGCAGAATCACCAGCGGTAACAGGCCACCCGGCACCCCCATCGCTTCCATATAGCCCACCGTTGCGCTATAGCCGGCAATTTTGCCCCAGCCCGACACAATAAAAATATAAGCCAACAAGACACGCGCCAGTAGCAGCGACAGGTTGTTTAAGGCAGGGGTTTGAAAGATTTTGGCAACCACAGTATTTGGATTAAACATGAGAGAACCTACAGCAGATCAGTAAAAAGATGCTGCTATCTTAGGGACTGGCCGAAGATCAAAAAATCAACATTTCAAAGATGTATCGTTGCAAATTTAGAATGATGACAGCGGAAATTTATTTACGTTTTTCTACTGACTTTCACCAACCGGACTGATAGGATTTGACTACATTTCTGCTTGTTTTTCCCTCATGGAACTGATTGATTTTATCCTGCATGTTGATGCGCATTTACTTGAGTTCATTACCAATTATGGGGTCTGGATTTATGCCATCCTGTTTCTGATTATTTTTGTTGAAACCGGTCTGGTGGTGATGCCCTTTTTACCGGGAGACAGCCTGTTATTTGCAGCCGGTGCGCTGGCGGCCTCGACCGGTGCCATGGATCCGTGGTTATTGGGCGGCTTACTGTTTATTGCCGCTGTCTTGGGCGATACCCTGAACTATCATATTGGTAAATATATTGGGCCACGGGTATTTGAAATTGAATCACGCTTTATTAATAAAAAACACCTAATTGCCACCCAGCAATTCTTTGCCAAGCATGGCGGTAAAACCATTATTTTTGCCCGTTTTGTGCCTTTTGCCCGCACCTTTGCCCCTTTTGTTGCCGGTGCCGGGAGCATGAACTATAAATACTTTCTAACCTATAACGTAGTGGGCGCTTTCTGCTGGATTGGCTCATTTATTACCCTGGGTTATCTGTTTGGTAACATGCCAATTGTGAAAGAGAATTTTACCTATCTGATTTTTGGCATCATTATTTTAAGTGTCTTGCCGGGGGTGATTGGTTTTGCCCGCCAGAAGCTGAAAAAGCAGGTCCGCGCTTAAGCGAAAAAACGCAGAATAACCGGAAAAGCACACAGCACCAGCAACATGGCCGATCCTTTATACAAGAGATCGGCTTTTATTTGCTTGGATTCTCCCGATAAAATCGCGCGACCAAAAGACATCCAGAACAGCGCAGTCGGCAACAGCACCAGACAGAACACTGCATAAACCATCAAGAAATTGGTCGGATTATCCCAGGTTTCAGTCGGTAAAATCCCGGCAGCAAAAAGTAGTGCCTTGGGATTTTTTAAGGTGGCAAAAAACAGCTGATGCGGGCGGATAGACGGGTTGAGCTGGTTATGCTTGACCAGATGCGCATGCTTCCACAAATGAAAAGCCGTCCACAGCACATATAGTGCGCTCAGGCCATGCAGAATATGGCTTAAATACGGCCAGATTGGGACGGTCAGATGAATCAGCAGCGCCCACAAACTGATGGCATATAAATAGCCGAGCAGCTCGGCAGGCACAAATAAACTGGTTCTGGCAATCCCATGTTGATGTGCTGAACTTGCAAGCAAAGCATTGGTTGGTCCCGGAATAAGCAGAACCGCAATCATTGCCAGCACAAACAGCCAACTTTCAATCATAGACACCTGAGATTACCTGAAATTAGGCGCACACCTTATATTAATTTGATAAAAACTGACAAGTTTTTCTCACGACTGGGAGGATATTTGGACAGACAAAAAAGCCTTTATTTTTATTTAAATTCAAGATTTTTAATAATTTTTTCTGAAACATTTTGCTAAGATTTTTCACGCTGTGACTCGCATAAACTGCCAGCCTAGCGTGAAAAATGCGAAGCCTTAACTGGCCTGCTTGGTGCGTACAATAATTGGACAGCCTTTAAAACGCGCCGCCTGCACAATGGCTTCCTGCTCGCCCAGCACCCGTGCCAGTTCGGTATTTTTGGTATTGGAGGATTGTCCCATATTGACCGAAACACTTGGGCCAATGCCCCAGCCGCCACGACTGCCCCAGCCTCCACCAAGACCAACCCCCACACCAACACCGGTCCGTTTAGGTGCCTGTACGCCCTGATCAATATAGGACTGAATCCGGTTATATTCGCTTTGCAGCTGCTGACAGTTCAGCGCCTGATAATGTGTAGGCGAGACATAGGTCGGTTTAACCGTCGTGGCACAGGCACCCAGCAGCAAGGTTCCGGCAGCCATCAGGCTGATATACAGTGTTTTCATGCCCATCTCAGGATTGTTTCTGTTCAATCTCATTGAACAACGATTGATAGGCCTGCGTCAATTTATGATCTGTAGCAAAATGAATAAGCGGCAGATTTTTATGATGCGACTCTTTCATGATGACTGAGGGTGGCAGCATGCTGTTAAATACCGGTAAGTGCTCCTCTTTCAGCTGCTCGACCACTTCTCGTGGCAGCTTGGCCTGAGCCTGGAACTGGTTCACTACAATGCCTTCAATCTCCAGCTCGGCATTATGGTCTTCCTGGGTTTCCAGCACGTTTTCAATCAGGCTGTGCAAGGCACGTTTGGAAAATACATCGCAGTCAAACGGAATCAGCACCCGGTCAGCCGCAATCAGTGCCGACAAGGTAAAGAAGTTAAACGCCGGCGGTGTATCAATAAAGACCCGCTCATAACGCCCGGCCAGTGAGGCCAAGGCATCCCGTAATTTATAGATTTTATGTTTGCTTTCTAAGGCATGGGCCAGACTGCCCAAGTCCGGACTGGCTGGAATTACATCCAGATTTGGAAAGGGCGATTGATGCACATAGGCTTCCAGCCCCTTGGCGCGGCTTTTTAAGATCGAGCCCAGGGCATTGCCAATTAAGCCTTTGCTTTGGGTATTGCCCAGCACTTCTTCAAAATAGTTCTGGATATTTGGCTCTAGTGCCGGCTTATGGGTGGAATAGGTGGCATCATCACCCAGTAAATACTGGCTGGAGTTGGCTTGCGGGTCCAAATCAATGACCAGGGTTTTAAAGCCCTGATGGGCACTGATAGCGGCCAGATTGACCGTAATACTGGATTTTCCAACGCCGCCTTTCTGGTTAAAGACCACACGTGTTCGCATGTCTATCCCTCTGATTTTATATTCTAATTGGCTCAAGTGTAGCGAAGTATAGCCGAGAGATAGACATTATTGTCGAACAATTAACCAAAACTTGGCTTGATCATCACCAGCGCGATAATCGCCAGCAGTGCAACCAGGGCTATGCCCCAGCCGGCGCGACGTTGCACCAGTAAAATACTGTCCGTTTTACGGTAGGCTTTCATTAACGAAGACAGCATCACCAGGAATAAAATGATTTTGGCATAAAACCAGGTTTCGACCTGAAAATCCTTTAATGCCAGCAGCACAATTCCGGTTACTACTATCAGCGTAACCGATAAATGTTGTAGCGTCACCCATAGTGTGCGTCCGGCCGGATTGGGCTGGTTGCCCTGCACGCCTTTAAATAAGGTCAGGCCACGGGCCAGCAGAATGACCAGCAATACGCTGATGCTGGTCATATGAATAATTTTAAGTAAAAGTTGGGTTTCCATGAACTGTTCTGATCTCTATTTCTTGTTCCGGGTTATTGTTTCGGGGCGTGGGCACATTCCGGGCTTGAGGTATCCTGTCCTTGCCATTCATCCTGAACAAAGGCATGAATTGCCAGCGCATGAATCTTGCTTGGACTTAACAGATCACCGACCGCGGCATAGACTTGTTGATGACGCTGCACCAGACGTAAACCGGCAAACTGTTCACTAACGATTACCACCTTAAAATGAGATTCCTTCCCCGGATAATAGCCGCCGTGGCCAGAAGATTCATTCACCACGTCTAAATGTGTCGGGTTCAGGGTGTGTAAGCGTTCAATCAGTTGTTGTTCTATACTCATGATCATGCATCCAAAAAGGCCTGAGATTGATCTTAGTATACCCTGTTCTTTTTGCGATATTGTGGCGACCGGCTGAAAACCACCTTTTTCCCGCTTGAACCGCCGCTATTGGCTGATTTCACAGCAGAAATCATCTAAACCTTGGTCAAAATGGCTTTTATTTATGCAATCAGCACAAGTTTTTTCACAAAGTTATTGACCCTGTTTTTGCATAATGTATTATACACCGCATGCGGGAATAGCTCAGTTGGTAGAGCACAACCTTGCCAAGGTTGGGGTCGCGAGTTCGAGTCTCGTTTCCCGCTCCAAATTCTTTTTTGTTCATTTTTTAAAGTAAAAAAATTGATCGACCCTGCGGGAATAGCTCAGTTGGTAGAGCACAACCTTGCCAAGGTTGGGGTCGCGAGTTCGAGTCTCGTTTCCCGCTCCAAATTCAAAAAGCCCTAATCGAAAGATTGGGGCTTTTTTCTTGTTGATTTTATTATATTTTTTAAAAACTCTTCTTCCTTTGTTCTTCGATTCAATAAAAAATATTCTTAATGTAATTTGTATTTTGTGACCAAGATGTGACCATGGCGTGCCCACGACAATAAAAATGGTCTCAATTGACCTTAAATGTCCTCAATCGATCACCAATTTTAGAGCTTTTTTGAAGGCAAAAATCACCCAGTTCTCTTCCAAACAAGGTGTTTTTTTACCAAACGATCAAGGATTTGTGACCATTTCACTTTTTGATGTGACCATTTGTGACCAAACTAGCCATTATCATTTTGATTATTATCAATTTTCTTAAAAATCAATAAATCGCCCACTTCTACATCTAATGCAATACAAATTTTATCAATGGTTTCAAAATCAATCCGTACAGATTCATCATTATAAAGTTTATGCAAAGTAGATTTATTAATTCCAGTACTTCTCACCAAATCAGCAACCTTAAGTTTCCTTTCTGCTAATAAAACCGCCAAGTTTGAGATAATCATAAAATTTCCTAGTTAAATCATAAAAAGTACTTGCAACAACATAAAAATATGATAATTTATGTCTTAGGAATAATTTTTCCTAGTTACCTAGTAAAAAATATGAGGCTCTATTATGTCATATACCTATCTCACAGCCCAGCAACTGGCTGAAAAAATCCAGTACGACGCTCGTACTATCCGCAACCAACTGAAGGACAGTGTCTTTATTGAAGGTGTTCACTACATCCGTCCTTTTGGTGGTCGAAAAATTCTTTTTGTTTGGGAACGCATTGAAACTGAAATGCTTAAATTCACCGGTTTAAGCATGGATGCCTTGCAATAAGGCTTAGGAGGTTTAACTGATGGCTACCATCCGGGAACGAAGTGGCAAACTGATTGCCGACTTTCGCTACATGGGCATTCGTTGTAGAGAGACAACCAATCTTGAAGACAATGCTTATAACCGACGCATTTTGAAAAAACGTCTCGAACAGCTTGAAGCTGAAATTACTTTGGGAACTTTTGAATACGAAAAGTACTTTCCAAAAAGTAACCGTGTTGAGGAGTTTAAGGAAAAAAGAAGTCAGCAAATTGCTGTACAGACCAAAGTTCCTCTTTTTAAAGAGTTTACTGAATTGTGGTTTAAGCAGAAACAAGTTGAATGGAGAACCTCATATCAGCAAAAGGTTTCAATTGTGATCAAAAACTATTTGATTCCTGCTTTTGGTAATCAGGTTCTCTCGAAAATCAAGAAGTCAGACTTGCTGAACTTCCGTGCCTCTCTCGCCAAAGTGACACACGGAAAAGATCAAACAAGTCTGAAAGCATCGAGGATCAATCAAATCATGACGCCTTTACGTATGATACTCAATGATGCGGCTGAACGATACGAGTTTGAGTCGCCTTATAAAAATATTAACAATCTGAAGGAAAACAAGATTGAAGTCACACCTTTTTCTCTGGAAGAGGTGCATAAAATTCTTACCACAGTGCGTGAAGACTTCCGCCCCTATTACACCATTCGCTTTTTTACGGGTATGCGTACCAGTGAAATCGATGGTCTGCAATGGAAAAATATCGACTTACAGCGTCGTGAAATCCATATCAGAGAAGCGTTAGTAAATGGCGAGCTTGGTGGAACCAAAACTTATGGTTCTGACCGTACCATCCAAATGAGTGATCGGGTTTATCAGGCCTTTCTGCAACAGAAAATGTTAAATAATGGTAAATCAGAGTTTGTATTCTGCAATCGTGATGGTGGACCTCTCGATTATCGTCTGGTAAACAAGCGTGTCTGGCATCCTCTGCTACGCTTTTTAGGATTAACGCCTCGTCGTGCTTATCAGACACGTCATACAGCAGCAACGCTCTGGTTGGCGGCAGGTGAAAATCCAGAATGGGTCGCTCGCCAATTGGGGCATTCAACCACTGAAATGTTGTTCCGGGTCTATAGCCGCTACATTCCGAATGTTACCCGTCGCGATGGCAGTGCTTTTGAAGCCATGCTGGAGAGACTCACTACAGAGGAGCTTGCACATGAATAGTAAAGCTTTCTTTGGTGGTGTGGTGATCAGCCCTGAAGCAGATATGGTCGCTCGTGAATTAATCCATGAGCTACACATTCCGAAACTGCACAATCTGGCCTTTTTGCTGGAAATCAATAAATGCTTCGATGATCACCAAGCATTAAGACTTTGGCTACAGCGAATGCTGGATGAAGGGCAAGCTCATTACGATGACTTAGCTCAACAGGCCCGTGTCCGCTTAATGAGTCTCGCTCACTCATAAAACAAACATAAAAGGTCATCAAATCGATGACCGTAGCCCCTTTATACCTATAAAAAGGTGAACATATGCATAAAGATATTTCAATTTGGATGCCACTCTATATTGGCGACCTACAGGCGAAATTTGCACGAATGACAGCAGAACAAATTGGTGCGGCACTGCTGTTAATGATGGATTTCTGGAAAAATGGAGCTATTCCTCATGATTTAGCAACGGTATGCAGCATCACGAAATTACCGCAGCATACCAAGGCTAAAACTTTGTTGAATACGCTGACAGCATTAGAATTATTTGAAGTCGAATCTGAACAAATTCTTTCAAGTTTTTTAACCAGTTTAAAAAGCCAGGCATTGCAAAATCAGCAAATGAAATCTGATAAAGCTAAAAATGCAGCTCAAGCACGTTGGGGGAAATCCGCAAGTAATGCTCAAGCATCAGCCAAGCAACGAAAAGTAAATGCTCAAGCAGCTCCTGAGAAGAACCCGAGTATTACTCAAGTCATGCTTGAACCATGCCCTTCATCTTCATCTTCATCTTCATCTTCATCTTCATCTTCAAATTTTGAAGAAAAAAATGAGGATTTTTTAGAAAATTCCAAATGGATTTAGGAGAGTGATCATGAATACCATGCTTAAAACGCTCCAGTTTCGCACAGAAACAACGGAAACACTTTGCCCTACCCATCATATACCCCTGATGGAAATCGCTGGTCACAAGCTATGTAAATTGTGTGCCAAAGAAACCGTCCATCACTCACATGCAGCCTATGCAGATGAGTTGCAACAGCGATTGCTACAACAGAAAATCAAAAACTCAGGGCTCAATAAACGCTACCTGGATCGTGGCTTCAAGAATTATGTAGTTGCATGCCCTGCACAAGACAATACCATCAAACTATGTCAGGCCTTTGCACAGCAGATTATTTCTGACCACAACCCGAACATGTTGATGATTGGTACACCAGGTACAGGTAAAACCCATCTGAGTGCATCAATTATTCGCAACATTCTGCATAACAGTACAAAATCTGCACGCTACTATACCAGTGCAGAAATTGCTCAAAAAATGATGGACACTTGGTCAGATGCTTCACGCTCTGAAAAGGAAGTCATCGACCATTTCTCCAGCTTTGATTTATTAGTGATTGATGAATATGGCCTGCATGACCGGCATGAAAAACGCCTGGAGATGGTGCATAAGGTCTTATATAGTCGTTATGACAATATGAAATCTACCCTGCTGATTTCCAATTTCACAGTCCAAAATATGCAGCGGGATTTAGGTGTCCGATTATGGTCAAGGTTGCATGAAAATAGCCTGATCATTGTTCCATGCTACTGGGCAGATCAAAGGATTACTTAATACTGCTTGCAAAAAAGAGCCTTGTTAGACGGCTCTTTTTAACTTATCTCTTTTTTAAATTAAGTGGCTTTGTTGCACAAACCTATCTGTAAAGGGTTTTTCAGCGATATAATTTTCAAATGAAGAAGCCTACACACAAAATCTACCGCACAACCAATTGGCCCGCATATAACCGAGCACTCATGAGTCGCGGAAATATTGCCATTTGGTTTGATCCTGCTACGCAATGGTATGCGCCCCTTCTAAGCTAGGTTTGTGCAACAAAGCCTTACCTCAATTAAAATCCCACATAAAACTTTTCAATCAACTGACGTGTCTTGACCATCAAGTGAGTGAAGACGTTCTCCCGCTCAAACAGCTTAACCTTATAGTTTGGTAAGTCCTTCAATTCTTCCTTACGTGGTAGGCGTTTGGTGAACTCATAATGCTCCAGAACCTGCTTCATGGCTTCTGGTTTCAGGTTTTCTTCTTTACAAAGATGCTGATAGGCCTGTTCTTTTTCAGCATCCCAGAATTCAGAAAAAGCTGTTTGGACGCTTTGGCCGTTGATCATCTTCGGCATGTTTTCTTCAATGAATTTTTGAATGAGGTCTTGCTTATCGTGCAAGCTAATATCGCTACTGATTAAATCGTAAATTTGCGCTTGGTACTTCTTACGCTTGTCCTCTGAGTCTGTATCAACAACAAGCTGTAGCAGGTTGATGATATAACCAACATTAATGCGATCACTATGCAGTAAATCCAGTTGAAAATCGACATCATCCAGTACCGATACTTTGTCTCTCTTGGTGGTCTTTCTAACGGCACGACATAGGTCAGCATACTTAGAGGCGAAGTTTGCAAAGTGCTGCTTATCAAGTTGTGTTTGGTCTTGATCGTATTCAATAAAAGTTTGTAATTGCGCGTTATAGCGCATCACTTCACGGAAAGCTTTAATAAATTCGAGTTGCTGTTCTTCAGTGACAAGATCATCGACTGATTGGTAATTGGGCGTTAAGGCAAACAATTTGCTCACCGCTGCTTGGTAATCCTGTTCGATTTCCGCATAGCTTGGAACAAGGACGATCTTGGTCGTTTCTTTGTTGGAAAATAGTGCCAGCGCTTCATCCGTTGCACGTTTTAGGTTACGGAAACAGATGATATTGCCAAATGGTTTTTTATCGTTGTAGACACGATTGGTACGAGAGAATGCTTGAATCAAGCCATGATATTTTAGGTTTTTATCGACATACAAGGTATTTAGCGGCTTAGAGTCAAAGCCCGTGAGGAACATATTGACCACAATTAGAATATCAATCTGTCTGTTTTTTACGCGCTGTGCAATGTCGCGGTAGTACGCATAAAATTGATCACCAGAATTGTAGTTGGTTTTAAACTGTCGGTTGTAATTGGCAATGTATCGATCCAGCTTATCCCGACTGGATGAATTGACCTGAGTTGGAATATCTGCGGCTTCTTCGTGAATCAAGCCAGTTAAGTCATCAGTCGGTACAGCCTCATTTGCCGCATAGGAAAAGATGGTGGCAATGGTCATCGGTTTAAATATCCGACCTTGTGCTTCATCTTCAATTTGCTTTTCGGCCTGCACCTTTTCAAAGAGGTCGTAATATTGGGTCAGTGTTTCGACCGAACTGACACAGAACATTGCGGTGAATTCACGATTACGGGTTTTGGTATCGTGAATACTGACAATGTAGCGGGCAATCATTTCCAGTCGTTGCGGATTGTCATACAGTTCTTTGGTATCGATGCCTTCTACATCTTCCTCATAACTTTCATTCGTCGCCATGCCTTTGGCGGTGTATTTGCCACGATAATCAATCTGGAACTGCAAGACGTTACGGTCACGGATGGCATCGACAATCACGTATTTATGCAAACACTCATTAAACAGGTAATCTGTGGTGAGTTTTAAACCTGCTTTGCTTTGGCTGTTCTTTTCAAAAATAGGCGTACCGGTAAAACCAAACATCTGCGCATTGCTGAAGAATTTTTTGATGTTCTGATGGGTCTCACCAAATTGACTGCGATGACATTCATCAAAAATAAAGACCACTTTTTTATTTTTAAGATAATCAATCGATTCTAAATAACGTTCAGTGCTGATGGCCCGATTGAGCTTTTGGATGGTGGTCACAATCAGTTTGTCATGACGTTGATCGAGCTGTTTTACCAAGGTCGATGTGTTATCTGTGCTGTCGACGCTGTCGGCTTTAAAAGCATTAAATTCGCGTGAGGTTTGCGTATCGAGGTCGTTACGATCGACCACAAACAAGACCTTTTCAACATCGGGCATTTGCATGATGATCTGACTGGCTTTAAATGAGGTCAGGGTTTTGCCTGAACCGGTGGTGTGCCAGATATAGCCGTTCTGATCGGAGTTTTGCACATGCTCCACAATTTTCTGTACTGCATAAATCTGATAGGGACGCAGCACCATCAGGCTTTTGGTGGTTTCTAGCAGCACCATGTACTGGGTCAGCATTTGGGTTAGATGCTGCTGATTTAAAAAAGCTTCGGCAAAGTCGACAATTTCATTGATATGTTTGTTATGGACATCCGCCCAAGGAAAGGCAAACTCGATGCCTGTGGTGCCGTTGGAGTAATAACGGGTATTAGCACCGTTACTAATCACAAACAGCTGAATAAAACCAAATAGCCCTTGCCCTGCCCAATAGGCTTCACGAATATAGCGTTGGGTTTGATTAAAGGCTTCGGCGATTTCCATGCCGCGTTTTTTCAGCTCGATCTGTACCAAAGGCAAACCATTGACCAGTAAAGTCACATCAAAACGGCTGGTTCTGCCATTATAGTCGCGGTGGTCGATGGTGATTTGATTAGTGACCTGATAAATATTTTTGCTAGGATCATCAGACAGGAAAAAAAGGTGTTTACTGGTTCCATCATCAAATTTGACTGGGAACAGATCACGCAGATTTTTGGCGCGCTCAAATACTGTGCCCGTATTTAAAAAACTGATGACCTGTTTCCATTCAGTTTCTGACAGTGGTGCTAGCCCATTGGCACGTTCAATCTGGGTTTTCAGGTTGGACAGTAGCTGGCTTTCGTCCTTGAGCGTCACTGATGAATAACCCAGTTGTTTGAGTTGATCAATTAGTTCGTTTTCAAGTTGATATTCACTTTGTACTGTCATTTAACCCTCTAATCTTTTAAATTATTCACGTCAATCTTGATTATCTATAATAAAAATTTAAGCAACTTCGATACCTTGCGCATCAAGATAATTATCTAACTCTTCTGAGTACGCATCATAATCTTGCTCAAACAATGCCTTGCTATAACTTAAACCACTAGGCAATTCAAATTGCTCATCAAGAAAATTATTAAATTCAGGATACTCCTCGTAACGGTAACTTTGTGTGTAAGAGAGATCAATTTTAAGCAGAAGAAGAAGCAATATATATGATAATCGATCTGTTGTTTGTGCAATAATCTGAGCTAATTCCACTCCAACTGAATAACTCTTTGGAAGAATTTTGCCGTGAGATATCTCACCAACATTATTTCTCATCTCCCCCAGAAAACGTATCCATTGATTAAGTGCTGAAAAGTAATTTTCTATGTCGCTTTTTGGCATTACATTTTCAATTGCTGAATGTTCGTAAATGCACTCCTTAGCTTTTTTAAACAAGCGCCCTAAATCCAATAAATTAATATCCTTAGCGTTTTCATACGGTCTAAGTTTTAAAATAATATTTTTAGCTATCGCTTCTATAAACGATTTACTACATTCAATCAGCGTATCTCCACACTGATTAGTTTGTTGATCAATTTGACTTAATAATCTTTCTAAATCTTGCAACCATTTATGTTTAGATGAATGTATTGCTATAAGTTCTCTGGATTTTTTCATAACAAAACCTATATAAACATCTGCTGCAACAAGCCTTTTTTCCAAATTTTCGCTTGTTCAATTTGCTCTGCCACCACTTCAATTTTTTGATCAATGGCAGATAAAAAATTAGCGATTTTTGTTTGTTCTTCTAGGCAAGGTACTTGAATTACCACTTTCTTTAATAAACTACCTGTAATCAATGGCTGACCTGTCCCAAAAACTAACTTATTTAATTGAAATTTTTCTAAGAATGCACGAATAAAAATATAATCTAGATTTGATGGTAATTCTAAAATTAGCGTATTATCAGATACATTATATTGACCACTAACCATATAAATATAGCCAGCATTGTGTCCAACACGTGCAATTAAAATTCGGGTTCCTTGGTAATCATATTCATTCGAATACCCAATTACTCCAGTAGACCCATAATAATAATATTTAGCTAATTCCAATTTTTCATGTGAGGATTTCCCTGAAGCTATAGAAACTCCTTTAATTTTGCCTAGAGCAATTTCCTCCCACTCCCCAAACTCGCTACCATCATCCGCTTTAAAACGAAGTTGCTGACTAAACAGCCTTTGCATCATGCCTTGTTTATATTGGCTCAGCAGCTCATGTTTTTGAGTCAGTTGGCTAATCTTTTCATCCACTGCGGAAAGAAAAGAGGCGATTTTGGTTTGTTCTGCTTTACTTGGCAAATGAATTTCATATGGTTCGATATGTTTATTATTTATCTGAGGAATTGTAGAAGTATCAGCAATTTTATAAAGTTCAACTTTATTAATTAAATAATATAAATATTCAGCATCCAAAGTATTTTGTGGAATAAGAGCCATAAGATTGCTATCTAATAAAGAATCGACTTTAAGGATACGAACTTTATTATTTAGAATAGCTGCCCCTCTTTTTGGAAAAATTACACTTTTTTTAGGAATTACATCAGCACAAGTTTCAGTATAAAATCTTGAATATTCTTGATATTTATTACTGTTGTTTAACTCTTCGACTTTTAAAAATGGTATTTCACCATTTTCGTGTAACTCGTATTTGCTAGGAGAATAACCGCTTTTAATCTGGACAATATTACCCAGAACTTCAACATTCCAATTTTCATCAAATTCTTTGAATCTTAACGCTGGACTAGACATTACTTCACCTCCGCAAAAGGTGAAACAATGCCTAGCTCTTTGCAAAAATCTGCAATGATGGCATCGGTCTCTTGGCTGTCTTGTTCCAAAGCTTGAAGCTGTTTTGCAATCGCATCTAAATCAATCTCGGCTTCCGCTTCAAAGGTATCCACATAACGCGGAATATTCAGGTTGTAATCGTTATCTTTGACTTCTTGCAAGGTCGCGACATGCGCATATTTTTCAATATTTTCACGCTTTTCAAATGCCGCAACAATCTTATCCAAATGCTCAGACAATAACTTGTTTTGATTCTTCTGCTTTTCAAAATCATTGCTGGCATCAATAAACAAAATATTGTCTTTATGCTCACGGTTTTTCTTCAACACCAAAATACAGGTCGGAATCGAGGTGCCATAGAATATATTGGCGGGTAGACCAATAATCGCATCCACCACGTTCAACTGTTCAATCAAATACTGACGAATCACGCCCTCGCTCGAACCACGGAACAAGACGCCATGCGGTAACACCACCGCCATGGTGCCATTGTCATCCAGTTGATACAGCATGTGCTGTACAAAAGCCATATCGGCTTTGGAGCTTGGCGCCAGTTTGCCATAAGAAGCAAAACGCTCATCTTGTAAAAATAACGGATCGGCAGACCATTTTGCAGAAAATGGCGGATTCGCCACCACCGCATCAAACTTTTTATCTAAATGCTGCGGACGGGTTAAAGTATTTTCCTGCTTGATGTCGAACTTGGCAAAATGCACATCATGCAGAATCATGTTCATGCGTGCCAAGTTGTAAGTAGTACGGTTCATTTCCTGACCGTAAATCATATCGACATCTTTGACTTCACGTTTTACCCGTAGTAACAATGAACCCGAACCACAGGTCGGGTCATAGACTGAACGTAAACGGTCTTTGCCTTGGGTGACAATCTTCGCCAGTAAAGTCGATACCGTTTGTGGCGTATAGAATTCCCCCGCTTTTTTGCCCGCGCCTGAGGCAAATTCACCAATCAGGTATTCGTAAGCATCCCCCAGTACATCGGCTTCGGTATTACTAATATCAAAATCAATATCATCTAAATGACTGAGGACTTTCGCCACCAGTGCATTACGGTCGCTGGCATTATTGCCAAGCTTGGTCGAGTTTAGATCCAAATCTTCAAACAGGTTGGCAAAGTCATCGGCAGAGTCGGTGCCTAACGTGCTTTGTTCAATTGATTTTAAGGTCGCAGTTAAATCATCCAGAATGAATTCGCCCTGACGACCACGCTCGGCTAAGGTATGGAATAGCTGTTTTGGTGTAAGCGCATAACCCACTTCGGCAATGGCATTCTTTTTAATTTCTTCGATGTACGGCACATGCTCAGCATTATTTTCATCTAATTCTAAAAAGCTGAGGTCTTCGCCATCGAGCAATTCATTGGCAAAGTTCACCGACTTTTCCGATAAATATTTAAAGAAAATAAAACCCAGAATGTAATCACGGAATTCATCTGCCCCCATGGTGCCACGCAAAGTATTGGCAATATTCCAAAGTTGTTTTTGTAGTTGTTGCAGTTGTACTTGGGTCATTGTTATAGGAGTCCAAATAAGTAAATCATTAATAAAATGATTTTACCTAAAATTCTAAAACATGCAGCAATAAAAAGGTGGACAAGGACATGAATTGTCGTGGTCAAGCGATGTAATCTGTCAATTCAGGCGCTAGATAGAGACATAATCGGCTTTGTTGCACAAAGATTTCATAACTATATGATTTTAAAAGTTTTGATTATTTTTTGATCCAAAATTAAATTTATTTAAATCAGATGCTTACATATTTATGCAACAAAGCCGACATAATCTAAACTATATAGCAGCCTACTCCAGTAATCTTCACTACAGAAAAATAAAGACATTAAAGTACTCCAGATATGGGACTAAACACCTAATATATGTTTATCTTTTCCATCTAGCCAGACTAAATATTCATTCTCTATTGCCTGCTTATACGCCCAGTCGGCAACCCGATGCGAACGTTGCAGATCGGTTAAAAAACCTAATTGAGAAATTTCCCGAACAATAGATTGATCATGTAGATAGTTCCGCTCCTGCCACTGTTGCAGAAATTGTTCTGACGCCAAATAATTACTTTTTTGTGAGTTGCACTTTTCATCCGCCAGGACAAAATTATGTCCGGTATCGGCAGGATATAATGACCATGGAATAAAATGATCCACGGCATATTTTGAATTTTTTAGGCTTTTGCCACAGTAAAAACACTGGCATTGCTGTACGTCAATTAAGAAGTCCGCGACCTTCCCCAGTTGATTGCGACTTGGGGCAAACATGAATTCATCTAGATCAGGCAAACCATCCAGTACCACTAGGTTCTGCTTGTTTAGCCGAACAAAATCAATCCAGCGCTTCTGGCACAACTCTTCAATGATTTCACTAAATTGTCTTAAGCAATACATCACCTTGGGCAACAGCTTGAGGGACTGCTTGGAATCTTCAAGACTATAGAGAAACTCTATGGTTTGACCATTCAAATTCTGCAAATACACCACCGGCATTTGCTTTACCGTTGTTGCAACTGCTCGCTTCAACCTGTTCCAGTAAAGTACATCCTTTCTCAACGCGGCCAAGGTCTCGAATTGTTGCTGTGCTTTCTGGATTTCACTGATGATCTTTGCCTGCTTACCAGTGCTTTGATGAATAGTAAAAGGCTCATACTGGTTAAACTGAAACGGCAGTGACTGTTTCCAGTACAGGTCAATAAACTTTTCCGCAATATCCTGATAGTCCAAATGCAAGACAGCACCAGTATCTTGCCCCTGTTCAATCGCCAGACGCGTGATACTTATCAGTAAGGCAAACTTATATGTCGAAGTAAACGTCCCTGACTGCAAAATCTGCTGAATATGCTTTAAGAATTTCAACTGTTCTTGAGGGGTTGGTATTTCGGCTATACTGAATAACATATCTAAGCCTGCACTTTTCTAATCAGAATATTCATCCACTCTTCTGTACGCTCTGGACGTTTATCTACAGTAATCCATTGTTGTAACAGTAAAGCCTGATCGATCTGCTTAAGTAAGTCATGAGCTTGCTGTTCATTCAAGTCAGTAAAGCTACGCCCCTCTATCTCACGGTCTGTATTGCCATACTTAAAAGACATGTAACACACACCATTTAGCTTTAATGCTTTGAATATAAGCCCCAGCACTTCAGTTAGGCGATCTCTTTCACAATGTAAAAGAGATGCACAAGCCCAAATACCATCGTATTTATTATTCTCAGCTAGGTCATAAAAACTTTGCTGACGTACTTCAATATTGGTCAGCTCCCTGGCCTTTTTAACCAGCTCGGCAGAATAATCAATTGCCTCAACTTGATAGCCTTTTTTCTTAAATGCCAAAGTGTCCCGCCCCGAGCCACAGCCCAAATCTAGGATCAATGCCTGTTCCGGCAAATATCTTAGAAATGGTGCGTAAAGACTTTCCATTTCAACCTGATAGGTATTTTCAAAAAATGCTTGAGCATGTTGATTGTAATAATTTGATGTTTGATTCATTGTCTAAAAGCCAATATCTTATGTTAAAGAACATACTGATTTTTCACTAGATAAGTCAAATGATCAGTCCTATGAATGAATCAAACTCTTATTTCACTGTATCCGGACAACTGAGATAGAAACCAAACTGGTTCTTATAAATGGAAAAAATATGGGCTTCAGATTTCGCAAGAGTATTAAACTGCTACCTGGATTAAAAATTAATCTGACGCATAAAGGCATCAGCAGTTATTTTTTGAATTTAGCCATTCTTTGTACCCCATAATATCCACTGCTAGGCAAAATTTAATTCATTCATTACTATGGACGGATGTTAAATACAATAAAGGCTGCCGCTGATGTCTGATAATGACAGTACTATGGATTATGATGAAAATGATTTAATCGATTCTCCCTTGTCTCAAATTTTAAAAGAGGATAATGAGCAAATTGAAGTTCTAATTTATCGATTACCCGATAGTGACTGGACACTGGAAGTGGTAAACCAAAATGGTACTTCTACGGTATGGGATGAAACATTCCCGTCAGATCAGGAAGCTCTATCTGTTGCTTTAGATGGAATTAAAGCTGCAGGCGGTATTCAAGCCTTTTCAGAACTCAGTGACCTTGAAGCAAAGAACAATATTTTTCCTGAATCACTTACTCGCCATTAAAAATGAAGCTGCTAGCGTGGATATGAATCAGTATTTTCTGGATTCTTAGAACCTGTCGCGATGATAGGTTCACTTTAACCCAAACCCATCTAGTGTTGAAGGGTCAAAATTTTCATCAAACATAAACTCATCTGCTCGCTCTTTTCTTAATGTCGCCAAGGCATAAAAGAAACATTTCTCACATAACTGCAATTCATATCTTTCACCGTCATGCTTAGAACCATAGCCCCAATGCGCCGATAAAGTGCCAAACTCCAGTTTCGTTGATTGGTTGCATACATCACATACAACATCTGTAACGACTTCTATCTGTTCAGTTCTTTGATCTCCATATCCAATTCCTTGTAAATCCAACTTAAACATTCTAAATATTTACTAAAAACATAATTCAATAGGGTTTTAATTACCGCTAAAAAGATTAAAAACACTATATATAGTGAAATTTACAATTTAATAACACAATATAGGGTGCGTAACCCTTGACTCCCCTATAAAAAGTACGTGAATATTATATTTTATTTTTCAGCCACTTGGCATAAATATGGGGAGACATCAGCATATGTCTATAAAAAAAAAGCTATTGAAAGTCATCGTGTATCTTCAAAAAACTTAAAATTAATGTGTTATCCAAAATGTATGCATGCGTACCAAATCTGGATAGCTTTATTTTTCCAACTGAGTGATAAACAGCAAAACTATCACTTGAATTTAACTTTTAAACAGAATATCGAAATCCCGCTCCTTACCACTAAAACACCTGATCACTATTTTTTTAGTAGTCATTTCAGCTGGATCTATGCTTATTTTTACAATAAGAATAAAAATGAATTTAAGTTCAGAGCTTATGAGAAAAATAATTCCTACCAATTCACCATCCAGGCTTTAAGCGAAGTTAGGGCCTTACTGTGTTCCGGATTACATCACTCAATTCATGGCTTAGATATCATCGCATATTGGCTAAATGAACAATACTTAGCCGCACATCTTCAGGAAGTTTTCGGTCAGGAAGTTTTAACTATCAATCATCTACGAGAATTATCAGGGCTATCTAAATCCAAAAGTCCAGTAAGTTCTATTTCAAATTATACCGGCCCACTTTCATTAGAAAAAATTCTGGCGGGAATTTAATCATGAACGGATATCGTTATTTAGAAGATACTCAAGAATTAAAGCTTGAGCCATTTCGAGACTTCTATCAAGCACTGGCGGAAGCAAAACTGGAAAATGATCAGGACTTCTTTAAGCTCAATGATTTCATCCAACCAACTGAAGTCGTTAAACTAATTAAAATTATGACTCAGCATCCTACTGATCTATCGATTAGTAAATATCCATTGGTGCATTATCTCCGGGCTCTGATCAACACTCCATCAGCATATCAATCAAATGCCCTAAAATGGGGCGTTTTCAATACTCAATGCATTGAATTACTTGATAGCAAAGAACATGCAGCTACTGTGGCTAATCTTTGTAGGCGTTTTCGTTTAGCAAGCACAAACGAGCAATACTATTGGCTCTATAATTTTCTACCTTCTCTGCCTCTAGAATTAGAATATCTAATTGATTTTATAGATAAAAAAGAGAAGAAAAATAAAGAACTGCTGAACCGATCCCTAGAAATTTTGAGTAAAGAGCAAATCGGCCAACTGGCAGATATTCGTGTCATCTATCAATATGCATATACTCAATCAGAGCGTCAAAAAAGACATCGTCAAAGCAATTCAAGCGCCCAGGAACCACCTCAAACTGATGTTAAGAAGACATCAAGAATGTCTCTTGATGATGAAAAAATACATCAGACTTGTTTTGAACGCGGTATAGCAAAACAGCCACCTGAGGATAAAACTATAGAAAGAGTTGAAGATCATAATTTTGAATTTAACTCACTAGAGCAATGTTCTATTACAGCTCAGATCAATAATCTCAAAAATAAAATTCTGCATCAAAACAAGAATCAGTTAATGAGCAAATCAAATCCTCGTGTTTTTGATTTGCCTACCGCGCAGCATATTATACGAATTTTGTTTGAACAGGCAGAAACCTCTCCAATTCATGCCTTGCTTTTATTTTCAGTACTCAGTTTGACGCATTATGAAGAGTTATTAGTATTTCGGAAACATTTCCGTCTCAGCTCAAAAAGAAAAGAAATTACTTTTAGTCCTGAAAATTTCTATTTTCGGCAAAGTTTTGATAACTCTAAATTTAAAGATGCTTTATTAAAAGAATATATGCTGAATATAGGAAGTTCTTTTACCATCCCCTTACCCAAAGTTTATTTTGATCAGATTTTTCGACTAAAAAAGTGGGATAAAGCTGATATTGCTTCCGATGTACAAGAATATTTACGTAGAATCAGTGACGGCCTTACTTTTCACTTAACAGCTCGAAACCTTCCTCGTTTAATCAGTGATATTACGTTGAATGAACTTGGATATGAATTGGAAAGTAAATTACTTAGTGGAGAAAACGTTAATAGCTACACCCCAGGCCATTACTATTCAATGAAAATTGTTGATATCCTCGATATTTATAGCCAGACACTTTACCTAGTTTACCCGCAGCTCGACACTAATTATATCGAAGAATTTAAATCCCCTGTTACTTTCGGTAGTCAGCAAACGCCAGACCTGCCACTGGTTAAATCCTTTTTTAAACAGCTTGATCAGCAAGTTCGGGGCAACCCTAACCCTTTTAAAACACTGAAATATTATTCAATTTGGCTATGGCACGTTTGCATGATTATGACATCTGCACGACCAAATGAAGCCTTTCCCCCGAATCTCGATTATCTTGATCTCGACAACCGGTTGGTAGCTGTTGCAGATAAAGAGCAACGTTATTCGGGTACGATTGGGCGCTACCTGCCATTTAATGATTTTCTTCGAGATGAAATACAGTCCTACCTAAGTTATTTAAAACAATTTCAGCATTTTATGAAAGCTTGTGCTAGCCAAGTTAAAACAGAACTAATTCAAGAAATTTTTGATGGTAAGCGTCCCTTTCTTTTATGTTTCGAGCCTGAGGGATATATCCGAAATTTAGAACTTTCTGATATTCAAAAATACTGTACAGAAATAGCCCTTCAGCTCAACTGGACCCGCCACTTTACTCGTTATTTTTTTGCACAATACTGCAATGAAGATGTAGTTAAAGGCATCTTTGGTCACGACGAAGCAATGCAGGGACTGTTTGACCGCTATTCAGCTTTTCAGGCGACTGATTACGACCAAATCAGAACAGCACAAGATAAGCTAATTGAAATATTAGAGCTTAAAAGTATGTCGACATTCAACGGGATCATGATTAAATGAACAGACATCCACACTCCCTAAAACGACAAAAAAAACTTATAAAAAATAAGGAATTTCTTCTTAAATTATTTAGTGAGAAATGCCTAGAACTTACACCTGAAAACTATTCCGATGTATATAGACAAGTCGATAATAGCCTTTTGGAAAAGTACAAATCTAGTACTCGTAGTCATAAAATAGCCCGCTTAGAATTCGCGAGATATATCAAGCGTTTTAATCGTTTATCAAATCAAAACTACCCTGTTCCTGCAACACCTGTTCGTCATGAAAGCCCCCCACCCCAGCAAAATATTGAGACTTTAAAACATGGTAAAAGGGTGACTCAATTTGCCAAAAATTTGATTGCTCACTGGACAGAACATAATGACTTCAGTCCAACTCAATCCCTCGCTTTTTGTTTGATCAGCACCATATTATTCAATGGCTTTTATAATGAGAACGAACTACAAAAGTTTTTAAAAATCTTTTTCAAAACAAAGAAATTTCAAAGTTTTTTAAACCTGAATCATATTGTTTCACTTGATATCCCGAACCGGAATTTCGGTAATCAGCGTATAAATGACCCTGATTTTTCAGTCAGCTATACAAAAACGTTTGTGCTACACGATATTGTGAAATGCTGGATCTACAGACTAAAACATCAGAAATTTGATTTATTTTCGGATATTGAAGATGCAGAACATCTGATTAACGCTTGTATTATTGAATGCTTCCCTGAGGAAAAGGTGCGTTGTAAAGACCTGTTAAAATACGGTTTTTACTATACACAGTTCCTGAAAAACAGCGGGCTGGATCAAATGTCCATTTGTATCTTAAAAAATGAAATTTACAGTTCCAGTCCTCTTGAAAAACAATTAGCAGCTTATTTTATCCAACCTGAACCCACGCCTACCCATACGATTCAGAAAGTTTATGAGAACCCTCAAGACCAGTCTAAAGTCACTATTGCATTAGATGTTGCCGATATTTTAGTAGAAATACGTCAAGCTATTCGTGCAAAAAACTATAGCGATCAACTCATAGAATTATATGCTAAAGAACAATCTCCAGCCTTGGAACGTTTGCTGCTGTGGAGTATTCTACGCTCAAAATTAACGGAACCTCAACTAGACCTTCTCAATCATATTATTCAGCAGCAGCAACGATTTAAGCGCAAGCTTATACGTGCAGATTTTCAGCCGCTCAAGCAAAGTTCTCTGAAGACCATGTTTTCACAGTTTGCAGTCCATTGGCTGCAGGCAACGCAAGACAAAGATATTTCATCATTTTCAGATGCTGATTTTGAAGATCTGTATGGAGAAATGCTTCTATTAAAGAAAGAAACAACTAGAGCGACTTTACAAAAACGTCTACAGGAGTTTCATCACAAACAGACCTTATTTTTTAACGCACCCACTGTTGATCTGGATAATTTAATCCAGGTAAAAATCTGCAGAACCGCATTGATCTCGCCCCATATTTTTCACGGCATGCTACAGCGGCTCGAAAATACTCAAGATATTTCGATTCAGGATAAAAATATATTTAAACTGATTTTTATTCTGGGGTTCAGAGTCGGACTACGGATCAATGAAACATTGAATATCTTTGTACGTGATTTATTTATTAGTGAAGATGCTGTGATGCTCACCATTCGCAACAATCGCAATAAAAATCAAAAAAGCTACTCTGCTTACCGCAAGATTCCTCTGCATCATCTACTTAAAGCAGACGAATTACATGCATTTAAAACATATAGTCAGAATAGAAAACGTCTGCTAAAAGAACAAGGAAAATCAGTTGCACAACCGCTGTTTTTAAAACAGTCCTTAGAAGAAACTCATGAAAATGAAGTGAATTCCCTATTGAAACAATTGATCCAGCCAGTTTTTGGAGAACACAATTTTACTTACCATAGTCTGCGCCATTCTGCATTTAATCATCTTTACCTGGTTTTAAAAAACTCAACTCTTGCAGATGCATTTACTGACTATAGCCCACATGAGCAATTACGTATCCGTTATGCCTTGCTACGAAACAGAAATACTCAGCAAACCTGGTATGCACTTTCTCATTTTGCCGGGCACCTAACCCCTGAAACGACCTGTTCAAGCTATCTGCATTTAATGCACCTGGCAATTAGCTACCAACTGAATCAAATCGAAAGTCCACTCCCTAAAGAAGCCTATTTCAATATTCTGAAACATGATGATGCTATTAAATATCCTGTACAGCAACGGGCGATCAAACAGTTTTTATTTGATCAACTCACTAAAGACCGTTACAGGCAACATGATCATCAATATCAACCAGAACAACAGAAATCGCCTGATTCACTGATGCTAGGAGCTCATGACTCAGAGATGACTTTTGAACTATTGCATCACATTCTTGCAGTAGAAAAAGAGCAAGATCTTCTGTTACCTGAAGCCATTCCTTTGCAAATCGCGCAAAAATTACGTGCCAGAGCTCTGCATTTGAAAACCTCCTGTGTAAACCAAAAAAAATCATCGAGGTTATTTACCACAGATTTTTTAAGGAAAACTCCTGCTGCATTAGTTACCATGTTGCCAACCAATCACGAGGAGAAAAAGGTCATTCACCATGTCCAGGAGCGTTATGCAAATGTACAAAGTAAATATAAAAAAGAGCTTCATACGATCTACTCAATTTATCTTGAAAAAGTTCAGCCCAATTCTGCTCAGTTCATTTTTGAAATAAATGAAAAACGTCAACTGAAAAAGTTTCTGTCTTTTATTAGTAAACTGTTTCCAACAGAATATCTTCACCTCGAACTTTCTAAACAGAGCAAAGAACAGCTCAAGAATACATTACAGGGTTTGAAATTAGGTTCAAAAAACTTCAGCCTGAATGAAAATGAAAGGCGAATTAAGTTCTGCTTCAAAAGTAAAGATGTAAAAGCACTTGGGGTATTCAAGTTACTGATGTATCTCATGATAGTTTCTCATCTTTAAGCTGTTTGTAATAAAAATTTGAACTCTGAGAAACGATAATCAAATAGTATAAACTCTAGGTATCAGCAACGTCTGAAACTGAGATCAGTCATGCATAAAACATCAGAAAAAATTGCAAAACAAAAAAAGGTATTAGCTAAAGCTGTTTTATCTTCTGCAAAGCAGCTTGGTTTGACACAGGAGCAGCTTGCCATCGTTCTCAATTTAGATTCAATGGAAACTTTAAATTCGCTTGAGTTAGATCCAGATTCAAGTCAGGGAGAACTCGCAATTATTTTAATTCGTATTGCGATATCACTAGATGCTCTAACTGGTGGAGAGACTAAATGGATGCAACATTTTATGAAGTCACCAAGTAAGTTAACCAAAGGCATTCCGATAGAGCAGATTCAGACTACTGAGGGATTAACCACTGTATTAAACGTAACCGAAGGACTTCGGCTTCAGGGTAAATATTAATAAAACAAAGCTTCATTACACAGAAAATTAAAAGTCATAATTTTGTCTAATCATTCAAATTCAAGGCATATGAAGTTCCTCTTCTCAAGAGGTATATGACTGTCTCATTATTGATAACTGCCATACATATACGGATTCTATTAACTTAATTCGAGGCTAAATTGAATCTTATAAGTTCAATTTAGCCATTCAAGAGTCATTATAAAAGTTTGCTATATAGCGAACATTAACTATTATTAGTTAAAAGTTTGCTATATAGCGAACATTAACTATTATTAGTTAAAAGTTTGCTATATAGCTAACAAATTTGGGGAGCAAAAAATGGCTACACGAGGTGAAATAGGTAAAAAAATACGTTTGGCCAGAAAAGGATTGGGCCACACACAGAAAAGTCTTGCAGAAAAAACTAAAGTCAATAAAACAACAATTTCAGAGATGGAAAATGGCCGTTTTACAGGTTCATTTGACATATTTGAACGTGTGCTTGATGGTGTTGGTTTACAATTCGAAGTGAATAAAAAAAATTGTAAATTGCCACAGTGGGATGAAATTGAAGAAATATTTTCAGAATATGATAAATAAACAGCTTTTTTACACAAACATTCAAAAGGTGAATACTCCCCAATCCATTCAAATTAATTTTTTTATATGAAAGCTGATTGAAATACACATCTAGATCATAAATCTGATTAGATAAATGCGGATCAAATCGACATCCATTTTTAAGAGAGTTTTAAGGTTAAGAACTTAAATTAATCAAATTTCGTCTTAACTGAATCATTTCTATGTCCCCTGATCGTTCACTCTATAAAGGCACTTCCGGAATACAACGTATTTTCAATGCTACCCGTTATTCCGTGGCCGGCTTTAAAACAGCCTTTCAAAATGAAGCGGCCTTCAGGCAAATCCTGCTCATCAATCTGATTTTGATTCCTCTGAGCTTTGTCATGCCGGTGAGCCGGGTTGAGCAAGCACTGATGGTGGCCGTGTGTCTGTTGGCGCTAATCGTTGAACTGCTTAACTCGGCGATTGAGGCGGTGGTAGACCGTATCTCCATGGAGCAACATGAACTGTCTAAAAATGCCAAGGATATGGGCAGCGCTGCCCAGTTTGTCGCACTCAGTTTAATTACCGTAACTTGGGGCATCATTTTAATCGGTCATTCATTGTGACCTCATTTTTGCTACAACGACAAGAATGGAAGATTTAAAATGATATCCGAGCATTCCCGGTTTTTACTGACACAAATATTGCTGCTGATTTTCAGTTTTCTGATGCTCTGGAATTTTTTTGATGTAGGTGGAACGATTGATTTACAGCTGATCTATCCGTTCATTGATGATCAGGGACAATTTCCCCTGCGGCAACACTGGGCACTGGCCGAGCTCAATCATCGCTATGTCAAAAATCTGCTGATTCTGGTGTACATAACATTGTTAGCCGGCTGGCTAGTTTCACTGAAATGGCAGAACTGGCATCAACGGCGCTGGGAATTTGGCTATTTCTTTAGTATGGTGGTGCTGACCACGGCCTCAATTGGTATTTTAAAATCCCAGTCGGCGCATGCCTGTCCCTGGGATATGATCATTCCTACCCATGAAGGTATTTTGTGGGATTTGAGTGCTACTGCCGGACACTGTTTTCCCGGAGGACATGCATCCAGCGGTTTTGCCTTAATGGCTGGTTATTTTGTCTATCGGATTGCTAACCGCAAGCGGGCTTATTTTTTCCTTATCGCGGCACTGATTTTAGGCTTCGCCATGGGCTGGGCGCAAATGATGCGTGGTGCGCATTTCCTGAGTCATAATCTGTGGACCGGTTGGATTACTTGGTGCATGAATGTCATGGGCTATACACTGTTTAGCCACAAACTGCCACTGGCAAATCATCCCATGCACATGAACATCAGACAGCCTTAATGCCTAAAAACCAAAGCCTATCCACTTAGGCTTCGACTACAGGAAATTTAACTTGTACACACAGGCCGCCAAGACTGCTACTTTGCGAAAATTCCAGCGTGCCGCCCAAGCGCTCGGTGGCTTTATCTACAATTGACAAACCTAAACCGCTACCAATTTCGGCATGGTTATGAATCCGGTAGAAACGCTGCCGGATCTGGGCGAATTGAGTAGGATCAATCCCGGCTCCACTATCTTCAATCTGTAAAACTGCCTGCTGGCCTTGCTGAAAAATCGATACATTAATCACGCCGCCTTTCGGACTGTATTTAATCGCGTTATCAATTAAATTATAAATAATCGAGTGCAAGGTCGAAGCTTGTCCTTGAATTCGCAATTCCTGTTGCTGTTCTACGCCCAGATCAATTTCTTTCTGTAAGGCCAGCTGAATCAGCTGCTCAAGGCAGGCCACGGTCATCTGATTGAGCGAAAGCATTTGTGCAGGCTCGATTAAGCTGTCGGAGGCATCCTGTTTGGCCAGACTCAATAACTGGTTGACCAGATGCTGCATGCGTAAAACGCCCTGACTCAGATTATGAAGCGAGTCGCTCTGCGGAAACTGCTGCAATAAAATTTGCAGCTGCAAGTTGAGTGCGGTCAGTGGCGTGCGTAATTCATGGGCAGAATCCGCGACAAATTGACGTTGTTCCTGTTGAGCCAGGGAAATTCGACCAAACAGATGATTCATTTCCTGAATAGTCGGTTCCAGCTCCAGGGGATAATCCTTCATTTCAATCGGCTTTAATTCTTGCGCCTTACGGCTGGCCAGTTCCGTTTTAAAATCATGCAAAGGCTGAAAATTTTTCCGGATCATCCAGCCTAAACCAAACACAGCAAAAGGCAAGAAAAGCATATAAGGCAGAAACATATTGCCGGCCAGTTCCAGCGCCAGCTCCTGCCGGACATTTTGCTGCTGACTCACCTGAATCTGCAACTGGTCACTTGGAATGATATAGGTGAGCCAGGTTCCATACGGCGTTTGATGCTTGTAAAAACCTGCTTTCTTGACCGGTGCAACCAGCACATTCTGTGGATGCAAGGGAGTAGCTGTATTTGCATAGGACCAGATATCTACAAATAAATCTTCTTCACTGTACTGTTTTTCTAGATCGATTTGACTTTGTAGCGGTCGTGGATGATTTTCCGCAATGCGCTCGGCCAGACTTTGCATCTGTTTATCCAGCACTTCATTAATTTCTTCAAGTGCAATCCGGTATGCCGCAAAGATTAGTACACAGCCCAATACCACGCTAAACAATGAAATATAAATAATTAGACGTTTTTGTAAGGAATAACGTTTTGGCTTCATGCTCTATCCTAAGCGATATCCTAGACCACGGATCGTCCGTATAAAGTCTTTTCCTAATTTGGCGCGCAGATGGTGAATATAGACTTCCACAGTATTACTACTTACATCACTATCGAAATCATAAAGTTTGTCTTCTAAATCGTTTTTAGAAAAAATTTTGCTAGGATGCATGAGGAGTGCAGTGAGAATAGACCATTCCCGATTAGACAACTCGATCGGTTCACCATTAAAGCATACGATGTGCTGTTCCAGGTCCAGTTCCAGCCCACTGTGTGATAATTTCTTATTAATGTCTATCCCGGTGTTTTTTAAGCTACTACGTCGCAGCAAGGCATGAATACGGGCCAGCAGCTCGTCAAATTCATAGGGTTTAATCAAGTAATCATCTGCTCCCTGATTCAGCCCATCCACCCGGTTTTGTAATTGGTCCCGGGCGGAGATAATCAGTACCGGTAAATTCGGAAACTTCTGCCGGATATTTTTTAGCACCAGCATGCCATCCATCATCGGCAAGCCTAAATCGAGCAGGACAATATCGTAGACCTGCTGCTGTAACTGTTTTAAACCCTCAATCCCATTATTGACCCAGTACACCTCAAACTGATGCAGTTTAAGCAATGTTTCAGTCGACTCGGCAATCATAAAGTCATCTTCAATAATCAGTATTTTATGCATTTCAAGCTCTGTTTTTTAATGATGATGAGCATTGTGCAAGCATATCATTTTTAGCTTCAATCACTTGCGTTTTTATATCCAGCATACTTAATAAGCTGGGGAAAAGATGATCGTGACTGCGTGCCTGTCCGGTCTGTGTTTTTAAACAGTTTAGCTGCCGGACATTATACTGTTGCCAGGTATCAGAAAACCACATCAGCATTGGGATATGGGTTTGCTGCGTGGGCGCCATGCTATAAGGAGCACCATGCAGGTATAAACCATGCTCTCCGGTAGATTCTCCATGATCAGACAGATACCAGAAACCGGTTTGATATTGAGTCTGTTGCTTTAAAGTTTCAATGATCTCGGCAAGAACATGGTCTGTATATACAATCGAATTATCATAGCTATTCTTTAATTCTTCTGTACTACAGCCCTGAATGGCATTGGTATTACAGGTCGGTTGAAATGGCTGATATGGTGCTTTGGAGCGCTTGAAATATGCGGGGCCATGACTGCCCATCTGATGCAGTACAATTAACTGCGGTTTCGAGTTATTTTTATCCAGATGCGCCAGATAATCTTTCAGGCTATCCACCAGGATTTCATCAAAACATTCACCACCAGCATCACACCATCTCTGTTTCAGTTGGGCTGGAATCTGGTATTTTTGTACGCGGTCACAGGCACCTTTACAGCCCGAATTATTATCAATCCAGGTCACCTGATAACCGGCCCGCTGAGCAATATCCAGCAAACCTTCTCGGTGGCTAGCCAACTGTTCATTATAGTTTTGACGTGTCATTCCTGAAAACATACACGGTACTGAAACAGCTGTGGCAGTTCCGCAAGAACTGACTTGATTAAAATTAATTATCGGTAACTTGCTCAGTTCAGGATTGGTATTGCGTGCATAACCATTTAAAGCAAAACTCTCGGCACGTGCAGTCTCCCCAACCACCAGCACCATCAATTTGGGTTGTTTCTGTATTTGAGCCTGCTGCAGCAGATGGGCATCTTCACCATAAGGAATCAAAGGCAAATTGGCTTTAGGTGCTTTCTTTTTATAGTAGGATACGGTGGATGCAATGCTATTTTGCGGGGAAATCATGCCCTTCAGATCGCGGTGCTCGCGGAAGATGGCTGCATAATCGACATAAAAACAGAATAACAGTCCTAGAATCAATACGGCCGAAAGCAGACTGCTAAGGCTTTTATGCAACAATTGACGCCCGAAAGATGCAGGCTGAATGTTCAGCATCCAGACGATACACAAAGGAAAAATCACAAAGACCAGCGTCCAGATCACCAGCCGTATTGACCAGAGATCACGGACTTCCCGAGCATCGGTCTGCAGCATATTCTGGATCTGGTCCGGCGTAATAACAACCCCCAGACTATTGACAAAATAAGCACTAAAACCGCCCAGAATGATCAGCACACTGGCCAGTATCTTGGCATTCCATTTCCAGTTCAGCCACTGCAAGACCAGATTGTACAAGCCGATAACTACCAGGACTGTAGCCGCCAATAATGCGCCTGCCTTGAGGTTGGTATAAGGCGTCAATTGATGGATTTTCTGATAGAAATCAAAGTTTAAGACCAGTCCCAGCCAAATGGCGAGTAAAAGGTTGAAGCGTGCAAGGCTGATGGGTTTGATCTGGCGTAGACCGGGAAAAGAAGGCAGCTTAAGCATTTTTTTAGTTCAAAGACTTTAATATGCTTTAGCCTAAAATTTGAATCTTAAAAATGACTTAAAATAATCTGAGAACTACAAAAACTTATACATATTTTGATTTCAAATCAAATCTGATAAAACTAAAAATGCAGCCCAAGCACGTTGGGGAAAATCCGCAAGTAATGCTCAAGCAAATCATGAGCACAGCCCGAGTATTACTCAAGTCATGCTTGAACCATGCCCTGAATAGCCACCACTTTCCTAGACAAATACAGCCCAAAGAATGATTTCACCCTGAAAATGCCGACCATGGAAGGGATTCATATGCTGCACCTTTAGCTAAAAGAGGATTCAGCTTACCATTAGTGGTTATTTGCAACAGTGCCCTTTTTCTTATGCACGTGGCATGTTCCCTCAGGTTTGATTTAAACCTTCTGCAGTAGAAGTTGAACCTCAACAGCTTGGGCTGCAAATAATTTTTAGCTCAAGTTTGATTGCTCTAAGTAATCTATAACCACCTTCTGGTGAGATAGATATTCAGAACACAATCCGACGAATGGAGTTGTTTTTTTCCACTGCTGTTTTACCATCTTGATTATGTTACACAATCAAGATGAACAAATAAAATGGATGAATTTCAGCATGGTGGTGCCCGTGAAGGTGCTGGTCGTAAACCAGTTCATGAAGGCCCAACCAAAGTGATCCGGGTTCCCGAAGCCCGTGTACTGGAGATCAGGCAGTATCTGGATCAGATAAAAAAACCAGCCCGCAATGATGTTGCTTCGATTACTCCGGTTGAAGCCAGAACACATTATGAGATTCCGGTTGCCTTGCAAAAGGTGGCTGCAGGTTTCCCTTCCCCAGCCCAAGACTATATCGACAAGACCCTGGATCTGAACGAGTTCCTGATCCAGAACCAGCAGGCTACCTTTATCGTTGAGGTGGAATCGCTTTCCATGCGCGATGCCGGGATTGATCTGAAGGACAAGCTGATCGTGGACCGCAGTATTGAGCCCAAGCATGGTGATATTGTTCTGGCCCTGATCGACAATGATTTCACCATCAAACGACTGATGATTGAAGGCGACAAACGCTGGTTACAGGCGGAAAACCCGGATTATGCGGATATCCATTTGAAAGACGGTCAGACCCTGCTGATCTGGGGTGTAGTCACCAGTGTCATCAAGAAGTTCAGATGAACAGCCCCGAGCGGATTTATGCCCTGATCGACATCAACAACTGTTATGTCAGTTGTGAACGGGTGTTTAATCCCAGCCTGAATCACCGTCCAGTGATTGTGCTGAGCAATAATGATGGTTGTGCAGTGGCCCGCAGTAATGAGGCCAAAGCCCTGGGCATCAAGATGGGTGTTCCGTTGTTTCAGGTTCAGGACATTGTCCGGCAGCATCAAGTGGTGGTGCTGTCGAGCAACTATGCCCTGTATGCGGAAATGTCCAATCGCTTCCATTCGATTTTGGCCGGTTATGTGGCTCCGCATGAACAGGAAATCTATTCGATTGATGAATGTTTTCTGGATTTAACCAGTTATGCACAGCATTTTGACTTGACCCGCTATGCCAGAGAGATGAAACAGCGGATCTGGGACTGGATCGGGTTGCCGGTATCCATCGGGATTGGTCGCAGCAAGACCGAAGCCAAGCTAGCCAATCACCTTGCCAAGAAATGGCCTGGCTTTGCAGGCGTATGCAATGTGCTGGAGCTGGATTATCTGGATCAGGAAACGCTGTATGCCGGAATTGAGGTGGGTGAAGTCTGGGGTGTGGGACGTAAGCTGGTCAAAAAGCTGAACCAGATGGGCATCCATTCGGTACTGGATCTGGCCATGCAGGATGCGCATCGCATGGGAAGTTTGTTTTCAGTGCTGATGCAGCGCACGGTGCTGGAATTACAGGGCATCTCCTGTTTGCAACTGGAGGATGCTCCTGCACCCAAGCAGCAGATTGTGGCTAGCCGCTCCTTTGGAGAACGGATTACTGAGCTGGATGATCTGAAAGAAGCCATGGGTAAGTATGTGCAAGATGCAGTCATGCGCTTGCGTGCGGATGCCTCGCTGTGTGGCTGTATCATTGCTTTTGTGCAATCCAATCCCTTTGATCAAAACACAGCGTATTACAGCAAATCGTTGGCCTTTGAATTCCCGGAACCCACGGACTGTGTACTTGATCTGATTCATGCTGCGATGCAGTTACTGCAAGGCATCTATAAGCCAGAGGTAAAGTATAAAAAATGTGGGGTGATTCTGACCGGTCTGGTCAGCAAGACCCGCTATGTGCCTGATCTGCTTACAGACCATCGCCAGCGTGAAAGCAACGAACAGCTGATGCAGGCTTTAGAAGCCGTGCAAGCCAGATATGGCAAGACTAAACTGGCAGTGGGATCGTGTTATTTACCACAGCGGAAATGGTCGATGAACCGGACACATCTGACCCAGAACTATTTCAGCTGGCAGGGATTATTGAAAATAACCCATTAAGCCAACACCCCTTTTTAGGTTAAACAGGTGACAATTAACAACCGGACATCTATCCAGCCCCCCTATTGCGGACGGATCGCTGCTGGGAAGATACTCATATCGCTATGGTAAAACATTGAGCTCATCATATTGCAAGCAACTCAGGAGGCTTAAATCGCATGGCTAAAACAACAAAGGACGAAATCCCTGTAGAAGAATCAGCTCAAGCCAGTGAAGTTTCTGACAAAGTAACGGAAGCTAGAGCGTTATTGGGCAAGCAAATGTCCGCAAACCTGATTGCGATCGCAGAACTGACCCATACCCCGATTCCACACATGCAGGTAGATGAACACGGGGTTTTTCACGAGATTCAAAACACTGATAGGTAGACCGGCATGGATTGCAGTAACGGACGGTATTCTCCTGTTCAATCGGTCGAGTGCTCAGATCCGGTTTGATCGTTATCGTTAAGTCCATATTTTTGTACCTAACACATGGTTTTATACAGTTAAGTACAGGAATACGTACTGAACAGACAAAGCGTTTTTATGGTCCTTAGGCTTTTTTTCTATTCCTTAAAGGTGTCATTGAGCGCCTGCTGAACCGCCTCAATCCTTGATTTGCAGGCTTTGTAGGCGGTCATGGATTCTTCAACGATCGCCATCAGGTTATCAATATCCGGTTCTTCCTGCGATTCCAGCAGTTCGGCATTCTTCTTCAGAATCTCGTAGCCCTGTTTGAAACTGAGTTCTTCATTGTTCATGTGTATTTACCTGTGTCACGGTGGCATCAATCATGCCATCCTGGAGTTCGATCTGGAGTTGCTGGCCAGTGATTTGTTGCACTGAGCGGATGGCTTTGCCCTGACTGCGGACAATCGCATAGCCTTTAGCCATCACGTTTCGTGGGTTCTGTAGCAAGGTTTCCCGCATCAGGGATTCGGTCTGCTGTACAGCCTGCCGCAGCTGTTGCTGGGCAAAATACTGGGTATCGCTTTTCAGCAGATCAACGCTACGCTGCGCATCATTGAGCTGGCTTTGTGCCAGGGTTTGGATGGTTTTCAGATACTGGTCATTCTGGCTTTGATAGGCGGTCAGCTGATGCTGGGACAGCAGTTTGATGGTTTGCAGCGCAGTACTGGCTTCATTGACCCGTTCGACAATCAGGTTACGGATCCCGGCGATGACTTTACTTGGGGTATCAAAGGAGCGATGCGCGATTTCATCCAGAATGGTGCGGTCTTTCTCGTGGCCAATGCCCACCCAGATCGGCACTGTTCTTTTACACAACAGTGCAGCCAGATCATAGTCGTTCAGGTACGCCAGATCATTCACTGCTCCACCCCCACGGATGATCACAATTAGGTCGGGAGCGGTCTGGTAATCTTGAGCCCACTGCCTGAGTGCACTGGCCAGAGCCTGCATGATGCTGGTTGGGGCAGTATTGCCCTGGAAGGTGGCTGAATGATAAACGAAGTGGCAGACACCCGCCTGAGCCAGGGCATCGGCATCTTTTTTAAAGTCTCCCAGCCCGGCGGCATTTTCCGGGGCGATGACCAGTACGTTCTGCAAATCAAAAGGTGCCGGTAGCTGTTTGTTGTTGTTGAGCAGGCCTTCCTGGGTCAGGCGCTGCAGGATCTGCTGATAGCGTTTGGCAATGTCACCTAAGGTGAAGCTGGAGTCGATATCTTCAATATTGACGGAGAAACCATATTGCGGATCAAATTTGGCTTTGACCTTGATCAGGACATTCAAGTCTCTGGACAGTTCAATGCCGCTTTCCCGTTCAAACCTTAACACGATTTTTTGTGCGGTGAATTTCCACAGGGTGCCTTTACAGCTGGCAATCACTTTATGGCTGTCTTCATCTTTCTCTGCCAGTTCCAGATAGTAATGCCCGCCTTTGATGCTGAGATTACGGATCTCGGCTTTGACCCATACCGCTTCATCGAAAGTCAGCTGGATGACTTCCTGTACGGTGGTCAGGTATTCACTGAGACTGAGTTGGGTTTCTGACATGAAAGAAAATACGGAATGCGGTCATTTGATCCTACAAAATAACAGCTTTCATTTCAAAGCATAGAATTGTTTGGAAAATCTGGAGCATTGCCATGTATGTCCACAATGTGCTGAAAGCCTCTCATCAAGATTTGACTATTTTGCGCTGAGGATAAACGGGTCAGACTTCAATTTTTATCCAGTAAGCTTATCAAGTGCTCTCATTTCGCATGTTCTTTATAGTACTGGTTTTTCCGTTTGGAATTGTGCTTCCAACTTTTGGAAAATTTATAGACATAAGTGGCTTTGTTGCATAAATATGTAAGCATCTGATTTAAATAGATTTAATTTTGGATCAAAAAATAATCAAAACTTTTAAAATCATATAGTTATGAAATCTTTGTGCAACAAAGCCCTAGTAATTAATAAAATTGTATTCATGTCTATTTAATGTAATCTTATTGTTTTGTTTCTGTAAAACAGAGGATTAATTCGTGTCAAAGCAAATTTTAATTTTAAAAGATGGCATTAAAACAACTTTAGAGGCTAGCCAAGTAGAAAATATTGTTCAGCAGTCGGAACAAATTGTTGTAAAGCTCAAGAATGGTGAGCAAATTATCCTATCTAAAAATGAAAAATTTTCTATTGATGTTTTGGAGAATAATGAAAGCATACTGCGACTAGATTCTTCTAATCTAGAAAGCCTGAGTGAATTAGAAAAATTTTTAGCACAGGAATCAAATTTTTGGTTCGATAATAAATTTATTACGTATGGTGGAGGTGGAATTTTAACAGCAGGGGTTGTGGCTGCAGCAAGTAGTGGTGGAGGTGGTAGTACATCAGGAGATATAACTCCCCCAACGATATTGACCCAAGAGCTTGCTGTAGACAATAAAACCGTAACAGGTATGACCGAAGCAAATGCGACAGTGATGGTGAGTTATAAAGGTAAAGTGATTGGCACTGCGGTTGCAGATGCTGAAGGCAAATACAGCATTACTTTAGATAAAGCCTATAGCAATGGTGAAAAGCTTGAAGTGATTGCGACCGATAAAGCTAATAACAGCACTAGACCAAATAGTATCACAGCACCAGATACGACAGCTCCAGTGAGCTTGACGCAAGTGATCAGTGCCGATGGTCAAACAGTCACAGGTACAACCGAAGCAGGCGCAACAGTTACAGCAACATTCAATGGTCAAGTGGTTGGTACAGCGGTTGCAGGTACAGATGGTCAATACACATTGACACTGAATCCAGCATTCACCAACGGTGAACAGCTTGCAGTGATTGCAACAGACAAAGCCAATAACAGCACCAAGCCAAACACTGTCACAGCACCAGATAGCACAGCCCCAG
>NZ_KI530757.1:80538-182761 GCF_000488255.1 Acinetobacter indicus CIP 110367
AAAACCGTAACAGGTACGACTGAAGCAAATGCGACAGTGACGGTAAGTTATAACGGTAAAGTGATTGGCACTGCAGTTGCAGGTACTGATGGCACATACAGCGTGACCTTGGACAAGGTATATAACAATGGTGAGAAACTTGAAATTATTGCTAAAGATCAGGCGGATAATGCAGTAACGAAAAACTTATATGCTCCAATTGCTCAGTTAGAAAATGCAGATGCACACTTTGAATTAGCTGAAATATTTGAAACACGGACGGTATTGAAAGATGACATCGTCTATAGTCAGCAAGATCAAAGCTCGATGTATATTTATGTTGATTTTGAAGTCACAGGTGAAAATGCGTCAATTATTCTCAGCTTAACAAACGCATCGGGCAGTATAAATGGTTCTTATAACTACAGTATCGACGGAAATGGAATAAGTTCTTCTGGTTCTAAAACAATTTCAAGCGTAGGTTCGGCTTCTCAGGAGCTGATTATTGCTGAAGGGTTAGCGCCTGGTCATTACACTTTACAGCTCGAAGCATATTCATGGAATACAGATTTTAAGTTAGTTGTAAAACAAGAAAAACTCGTAAATGAATTGGTATTTGAGGGCTATGAACCGGTAGTCGGGCATATTTTTGCTGATGTAAATGGAAAGGTTTCAGCCCCAGAAAGCTATATTTTAAAAGTGGGCAATCAAGAAATCAGATTTGAAAATGGTACGGGCAATGTTGAATCAATGACCTACCAAACAGAGCATGGTTATCTCATATTAAAAGCTGATGGTTCTTACACATATCAGTCAGGATGGTCTCAATCTGGTTTAGATGCGAAAGGGCTAAATGATCAACTCAATATTGAAATTATCAGTATGGATGGTCAAACCCAAAGCGATTATAAGGTTTATATCACTACGGATATTACACCACCAGTAGCAGGTGAATTGATTTTTACTGGTTTAGATGATTCTGGTATCTCGGAGATTGATGGTATCACGAATGATTCATCATTTGATTTGGCGATTCAAGGCAATGAGCTAAATAGTATAGTCGAGTATCAGTATTCAACAGATGGTGGTGTGACTTGGACTAAATTTGATTATCGGGGTGAAGGATTTAACTTCAATGAAGGTACATATAGCTTTAGAGCGAAAGTAACCGATTTTGTAGGGAATGAAAGCTACACTGATATCAAAACCATTACAGTTGATTTGACAGCACCTGAGTTGCAATCTGTATTTAGTTATGATGCACAGAATGATCAAGTTATTTTTAATGCGCCAAAAGATGCATATGAGGTTTACAAATGGGTAAATAATCAATGGCAGGCTGTGAAGCTGAATAATACAGTGGGTTGGGATTCAGCGAAATATAAAGTCATTGCAACTGATGTTGCAGGAAATACAGCGGAGAAAATATTTAATATTGGTGAAGTTTCTGGAACCTATAAACCTGATTCTTCGATAGATGAAAATATTATTAAAGGTACAGAAGGAAGCGATTATCTCTATGGTGGTGATCAAAATGATATATTAATTTCATATGGTGCTGGAGATCGTCTGTATGGGGGTAAAGGTGACGATACTCTAATTTATGGAGGAAACTCTAATCAATATATGCTTCTACAGGGTGGAGAGGGTATTGATACTTATATTATTGATAAAAAATTATTAACGAATGGTAGTTACATTAGTTTGTTAGATGGATTATTAACAGGGTCTAATAATGTTTTATTTTTAAAATCAGTATTACCCTATGAAGTATTTATAAAGCATAACTCTAGTGGATTTGAAATTACATTTAATGATTTAAGTGCAAAAATATCAGTGAGCTATGATCCTATTAATAGGATTTACTTTGATGATGGTACAGTGTGGGATCATGAATATATTAAATCCTTAGGTAAGTTGGTAGGCACTGAAGAAAATGATGAATTGTTAGCTGATTCTGAAATATATGTCATTGAAGGATTAGGCGGAGATGATTATTTAATTGGAGGAGAACAAGACGACTTACTATATGGTGATGCTGGTGATGATACTCTTATCGCACTTGGAGGCACAGATAATTTATACGGTGGACAAGGTAATGATATCTTCATCGTAAGAGAAGGAATTCGAGCCACATTACGTGGTGATGAAGGTAGTAATACTTATGTGGTCAATAAAGATAATCTGAAAGGCTATGTACATATTTTGCCAGATTCTAATGCCAATGATACTTTAAAGTTAGAAGGTTTCAATATTAATGATGTAGTAGTTACCTCTAAATCAAATGATCTAGAAATTACATTTAATCAAAGTACAGGAACAATTAATATTTATAATCAATTATCTTCTTATGGTGGAGGTGTTGACTTTATTGAATTTGATGACGGCACCATTTGGGATCGTGAAACAATCTTAAATAAAGTCAATGTGCCTCAATCTGCACTGTTCTCAATTAGTGAAGAATCTTTACTTGATGTATTGAGTGTAGAGGATGCTGAATTATTCGATCATTCTGCTGAAGGGATGTTGTTGAATGAGAACTCAGTGGCATCATTGCTCAGTGAATCAGCGCATAATGAAATTGACTTAACTCCATTTGTTGATGATGTAACTGCAACGACTGTATCAGCATCGGGTGTTGATGCCGCTACATTAGTTAGTAATTATCGAGTAGATGTGTATGATGATCTGTTGATGCCAAATACAATGAGCATCTAATATTGGTCAGTTTTAAGTAACCCGAATCCTGCTTAAGCCGATGATTCCATAATTTGAATTGTACTAGCTCAAACCTGATCTGACAGTTACCCATTTTTTATTGTGCCTGTCAGGTTAAATTTGAGCTAAATTCTTCTCAGCCCAAATCCGTTTTCCATCAAGTAAAGTTTCAAGTGGTGTACGACCACAGCACATTTTTCCTTGATGAGTCCGTTCAGTATTATAGAATTTCAGCCAATCGTCTAGATCAACTTGTAATTCTTCCAATGAGCTATAAAGCTTCTTCCTAAACGTAATTTGATAGAACTCCTGCAAAATCGTCTTATGGAAACGCTCACAGATACCATTTGTTTGCGGCGAAGCTGCTTTTGTCTTCGTGTGATCAATATCATTAACTGCCAGATACAACTCATAGTCATGTTGTTCTACCTTACCGCAATACTCAGTACCTCTGTCTGTGAGGATGCGAAGCATTGGTAAGTCCTGAGATTGATAGAATGGCAACACACGATCATTGAGTAAATCAGCCGCTGTAATCGGTGTTTTTGTTGTATAGAGCTTGCAATGAACGACCTTGCTATAAGTGTCGATGAATGTTTGTTGATAGATTCGTCCAACACCTTTGAGATTCCCGACATAAAAGGTGTCTTGCGCGCCTAAATAGCCTGGATGAGCTGTTTCGATTTCACCACAAGCAACGTCATCCTCATGCTTACGTTCAAGTGCCGCAATCTGCTGATCATTTAATTCAATACCATCCTGTGCCACTTTAGCCTCAAGTGCTTTTAAACGCTTCTTAAAGTTTTCTAAATCATGACGAAGCCATATAGAGCGAACCCCACTCCCTGAAACGAATACACCCTTCTTGCGTAATTCATTACTCGTACGGTGCTGACCATATGCGGGATATTGAATTGCGAAATCAATAACAGCCTGTTCAGTAGTATCATCTACACGGTTTTTTAAATTTGGTACTCGACGGGACTTATTAATCAGTGCGTCAATATCACCAGACTTCACTAATTCCTGATAGCGATAAAATGTATCTCTTGAAACCCCCATCACTTTGCATGCTCTGGATACATTCTGAAGCTCTTCAGCTAAATTAAGCAGACCTACTTTGTGTTTAATGATTTGATTGTTAGTATGCAACATAAGAAAGTTACCTTTGTTTGATTAAGATTTCGACACCTTTATCAAAATGGGTAACTTTCTCTTTTTCAAGAAGAATGTACGATCAAGTCTGAACTAATACATTTGAATTATTGGCTTATTCCTTCCGATGGGTTAATTGATATGCACATAACGAAGCATATATTCCGCTAAGGAATCCATGAATACTACGTGCTCTACTCGTTACTAAATTGTATTGACCTTTCAATAAGCTAAATAACCCGAATCGCGGATAAGAAATGGACTTGAAAAACAGAAGGACTACAGCCATCAGTTGAGTTACCACACAAAACCCACAACTCTAGTCCCGATGTTCAATAGTACTGAATTATTCTGTGTAATTGATGATTTCTTTCTTAAATTTGAAGCAACCTACTGGAAATTCCTCGTATCTTTGAAATCATCTTTATCGCCATTTGGTATAAGTGTTCTCACTTCAATAATTTCAAAGCATTTTTTTCATAGCTGAAACAGGATAAAAGTCATTTATTTAAAAACTTACCTTGTTATCAACGCATGATTCACCTGATTAATATGCACCAATTGGCCCTACACGCTTTGAACCGTACCGGGTTTGTCGGAGACTTTTTATTTAAGTTAGGCCACCTGACCTAACGGGTTAATCTTATCATAGTACATTGCTTCAAACTCAAAAGGCGATACATAACCCAGTGCACTGTGTACACGCTTTTTATTGAACCAATCTACCCAGTTTAGTGTCGCAAGTTGTACATCTGCTAAACCTTGCCAATCTGCTTTTAGATATTCAATCACCTCTGTTTTGTATAAGCCATTCACCGTTTCAGCCAAAGCATTATCGTATGAATCACCAGTCGTACCGACTGATGCTCGTAAATTTGCTGCTTCTAAACGATGGGTATAACGAATGGAAAGATATTGCACACCTCTGTCGGAATGATGAATCACATTCTTTGGCATGCCTCGATCATGTAATGCTTGCTCTAATGCATCGAGCACCATATCGGTATTCATTCGTGTAGATACTTTCCAACCAACAATTGCTCGTGAGAACACATCAATAATAAAGGCGGTATAGACCCAGCCTGAATGAGTTTGAATATACGTAAAGTCACTGACCCACAGTTGGTCAGGATGATCAGCAGTAAAATTACGTTTCACTAAATCATCTGCTCGTTTTTGGTCATCTCGGCTACGGGTGGTTTGTTTGTTCTTACCTCGCCAAACACCTTGTATACCTAGCTTTTTCATTAATCGAGCAACAGTACAGCGTGCAATAATATAGCCTTCACGTTTCAGTTTTTGCCAGACTTTACGTACACCATACCGACCTGAACTTTCCTTCCAAATTCGTTTAATCTCCTCAGCATGATGCAAGTCATGTAAATCTCGCTTTGCTCGATGTTCTGGATTTTCGCAGAGATCTAGAGTCCGGTAATAGGTTGAGGGTGCGATCGGTAAAATTCTACAAATCGCCTCGACTCCGTACAGCTCTTTATTATTATGGATAAAATCCACCATTATTTGTGTGGGCGGTCGAGCTCCGCCTGGGCGAAAAAAGCGGCTGCTTTACGTAGAATTTCATTGGCACGTTTTAATTCTTTAATTTCACGTTCCATTTGCTTCATTTTTTCTTGGTCAGATATCTGTTGTACTTTGGCAGGATTTAGTTGATCCATATGCTTTAAATACCAAACACGCAATGTTTCAGGAGTACAACCGATTTTAGGCGCAATAGCTGTGATTGCTGCCCAAGTAGAAGGATAATCTTTTTCAGATTCAATTAGTAATTGAACCGCTCTTTCTCTAATTTCGGGGGTATAGTTTGGTTTTTTCATCGGAATAGTCTCTCAGAATATTGAGTCTCCGACAAACCCGGTACGGTTCAAGTTATAGTAATGCTGCCATTCGGCTAGCTTGTCTTGGATATCTTCAAAATTAATATCGACAGTAGCGTAGAACTCAGATTTATCAGTCTTTTGAGAACGCTCTACCTTGCCATTCAAATGAGGTGAACCTGGTTTATTTGGCCTAAATTTGATTCCATGCTGCATCAATTTTTTCTGTACTTTTTCAGCAAAAAATTCCCGCCCACGATCGGTCTGTATTCGTTGTATGGGAAAAGGCATTTCTTCAATTACGCAGTCTAAAAAGTCGAGCGTATTCGCCGCTGTTCGGCGTTTATATACCCTTAAAACGCGATATCGTGTGCAGTCATCGATAGATGTGTACTGATATAGCCCAGGACCCAGTTTACAGGTATCCATTTGAATTCTATCGCCTGGTAATGGGCGTTCATAACGAATGAAATCTACTTTACGACGGAATTTTTTAATCGGTTTGACTTGATGGGTGGATAGTACTTTATGGATAGTCGCTAAGGACAACGAGACTCCGTGCAGCCTCATCAATTCTGTTTGCAAACGTCGAGCACCCAGATTTCTAGCCGAGCGAATTTCCAATATTAAGGCTTCTAGCTCAGCATTGATTTTAGTATTTGGAGATTTTAAGGGGCGTTTACTCTGACTACTTAATCCATCAATACCTTGCTCAGAATATCGTTTCCACCACTTGCGTAATGTTGGTCTAGAAATGCCACATCTCCGACAGACTAGGCCAGCATCATTGGTCTCTTCAAATAATTTAACCCATACGAGTCTTTGTTGAATTTCTCTGTTCATAGACACCAATTATATTGAAATGATGTCTATGAATCACACACTAGAGCAGAAAATGTGGTGTTTCTGGGGGCTAGCGGAGTAGGAAAAACGCACTTATCTATGGCATTAGGCTATAAGGCCATCATGAACAACATTAAGATCAAGTTCATTACCGCCGCCGATCTCATGCTGCAACTGGGTACAGCCTATCAGCAAGGTAAATTGAAAACCTATATGCAGCGTGCGGTACTGGGACCAAAGTTACTGATTATCGATGAAATTGGTTATTTACCGTTTGGACGTGAAGAAGCGAATCTGTTCTTTAACGTGATTGCCAAGCGTTATGAAAAAGGCAGTACGATATTGACGAGTAACTTACCCTTTAGCCAATGGTCTAAGTCATTTGCGGATGATGTCACGTTGACCGCTGCGATGTTAGATCGGCTATTACATCACTGTCATGTGGTACAAATATCGGGTGAGAGTTATCGTTTGAAGGATAAAAAAAGAATAGGGATTCAGCCTCAGGTTGAAACTTAATACGAGATCAAAGGGGTCAATTTTACTTTGCCATTTGTAAGGTGAAAGGGGTCAATTTTAGAATGCCGTTGACATGGTTTTAATTACCATTAAATTACCATTAAAAAAGATCAAATTTGAGCATTGTTATTGTAATAATCAACTATACTCATCCCTACTGTATTCATTGTAATCTGCTATGTGAACATCATAATAGAAACATGATATTTTTTGCCAACTCACAAATATAGCTAACTAATAGTGAGTATCTAATCGAGGAGGAAAATTTGAAACTTTCAATAATAAATAAACTTTAAAAACAAGGAAAAAATGATACCTCCTGCCATATTCAAAAACTCTAAATATACGTGAATATTGCTGTATTATTTTTATTCAATAGCACACATGGATCTGACATCTGAACTACTTTTGAAGTTTCCAGCAACACAGATAAGTACTCTAAAAAATTTCAAAAAAAGCAGAATCACCATTCATCCACAAGCGTATGGTTTCAACTTATGCTACTTAAATATGTTTAAAAATCTCACTGCAGATTTAGATATTTCTAATCGCATAAAAGAACTCCATGTGTGGAAAACTTCAGAATTTGATGGCTACTCCATTTTCAATAATATTCACTTATATCTTAGCTATTTAAAGCAAGATATTAATGAAGTCACTTTAATTATTCACAATCAACAATCTTTTTCAGATGATGAGTTAGCATTTCTGATGGAGTTATGCAGTCGTGAATTTATTCAATTCATCAAATCTACAAAATTTGACATTAAGCCTTTGAACCCACGAAAAACATTGCACTTGATTAATACACATCTTTCACGTCAAACACTATTAACTCTTAACAAAGAATCATCTTTGAAGCCACACCATCAAATGAGCCTAGAGTTACTTGCACACTTGCTTTCATGCTCTCGAAACCAACTCAATCAGCGGATGAAAAAGATCAAGCAAGAACGTACACAGATTTTTAATGAATTATCATTACACAGCAGATGTGTAAAAGATCTCTTAGATCACTCAAATAGCGATCTGAGTGCAGAAAAAATTTGGAGATCTTAAATGTCTAATGATCTAAACGAACATTTTGATTTACCAATGATTTCAATTAAAAGAACAATTGAAAAATTGTTCGGTGATGAGCAATTTGAACGTGCACAACATATCAACTTTGTGATTGAACTATTGTCTTCTCAACAGACTGACAACTATCTAGATGGTCTCAATCTCGATTGCTTTGACATCGATGTAGAATTTCAGTCAAATCTGCCCAAACCTTCAGTAATCTCTTTTTCTAAAAAAGTTAAGATCAGTGATCTACCGATTACTTCATATGTCAATTCAATTTCGCAATTATCTGAATCGCAGACGCATGCAAAAAATTGGAATATTCTAGTTTTAAAAGCAGCCTCTGTACACGACAAATTTCACAGAACCCTTATCCTATCAGGATTCTGCTTTCTTAAAATTGCCAAAATTTCCTTAAACTCTTCTTTTTTCCCAAAACCAATTAAACGCTGAATCGCCATTTGAACATAGTCTAAACCATAGCGAAATAAACTCATTGAGAGTCGTCCATGCTTCTTTATTTTTATCGCTTTTTTTTGATTATGTTGCCATTCACCCGTTAAGTAACACCAACAGAAGCTTATAGCTAACACCGCAATCAATTTTTTCACTCGTCTAGGGTCTGTCAAGCGCGTATTTTCAAGATTAAACCCGCGTCCTTTGAGACAACTGAATAAGGTTTCAATTTCCCAGCGTAATGCATAATCCTGAATAGCATTGGCATTAAACTGAGGAGAAACGACGAGTAAAAGCTCTCCATTTTCTAACTGTAGTGCACTTATATATAGTTTCACCCGACCAACCAAAATCCGTCGTTTACGACATTCAATTTGACCAACTTTAAGATGGCGAAATAAATCACTAATTTTATGATTCTTTCCTAAATGATTGGTGACAATGAAGTTTTTTTAACACGAATGCAGAAGTTGATGTCTTGTTCAATTAACCATGTAAACCACTGCTCACCGATAAACTCTCTGTCTGCGAACACATTCACAATACGGTCTTTACCAAAAATGGCTATAAAGCGTTGAATCAAAGCAATACGCTCTTTCGTATCTGAATTTCCACGTTTATTAAGCAATGTCCAAAGGATAGGTATCGCTATTCCACGATAAACGATTGCGAGCATCAGGATATTAATATTTCGTTTTCCCCATTTCCAATTGGTTCTATCTAAAGTCAGTTGCACTTGGTCGAATGAAAACATATTGAAAATCAACTGAGAAATTTGACGATAATCAAAATACTGACCTGCAAAGAAGCGCTGCATACGTCGATAAAATGATTGTGGTAAACACTTGATGGGCAAGGCTTTAGATGCAGAAGAAAGATTACATGTTTGCTTTAAAATAATCACAAGCATGATGAGCGCAAAGCACTTTAAATGTGACTTGTTCCATTTTAGAGATTTGTTTAAGATAAGATATAACTCATTGAGATGTGTCATAGTATTCGTCGTTAGAAAACAATTATTGTGACATTATTTCAATGAGTTATCTATTTTTGTCGTGTACAGAGAAAAGCAGCAATTTATTTAATTGCTCTTCCTGATCTCAAGCCAGATCTTTTTAAACAAGCGCACGCCGAACACTTCAATACAGTAAAGCGCTTATTCCAACGTTTTAGAACTGCAAATAAAAATTTAGATACTGAAAAAAAATATCATAATACAGAAGAATATAAACGCCTCTGGAATGTCTATCTTAAAGATCTAACGCTGAGCTTAGAGCAATTTATTCAACATCTGATCACATTAGATACGGATGAATTGCCTGAGTTTGATCGCAATCTACTCAATGATATTCGCATTACTTTTAACTATGTTTTAAAAAACAAAGCGAAGATTGCACGTGCCAGTATCGATACACAGCTTCAATATCAGTTTCTTGATGAAGAACAATTCATTGAAGAAAGTATCGAAATAAAAAAAGGGGCCTCACCTAAGGCACTGAGTATAGAAACGTTAATTGATGAGCCGCTTCATCGGCAAATTGTTGTCAATCCAACTGACGTCACACCACTCGCAGCACATTCAGAAACAAGTCAAAATTATATTCTACCGCTTGTTGCAAAACATATTCAACGCAAAGAACATTTACTTACGTCGAGTAGTTTTTTTCCGAATCCATCTAGCGTGAACCATCTACTGAAAAGACTTCATGTGGACTACTCTGAACATCAAAATAAAAGTGCTCTGATCTTGATGCTCGCATTTTTAACAGGCAACAGTGTGAATGAGTGGCTATATATACAAAGCAAGCGAGCTAAAAAGTTAAATAACCGCCAAAAATTGATCTATAAAAATGATCAGTTCTTCTTAAACAGTCACTTTAATGTATTTGAGAACCGCAATTTTGAGTATTCAGACAACTTGCTCAATCAGACGATCTATTTAGACATTCCAATCCCGAATCTATTCATTGAGGATCTGCGCAAAATGGATTCGGTTAGTTTCGATGATATACAGCAATATTTACGCAAATTAAGACAAGAATTATTGATTCCAAAACTGTCTGTCGTAAAGGTGAGTTCTCTACTGCATCATACGGTTCTTGCAAAAACAGGGAATAAACAACTCGCAGATTTAATCACAGGGATTGATGCCAATCAGTCATCATCTGTTTCTTATTGTCATCAGAATATTCCACGATTACATGCACAATATATTGATATTCTAAAATCACTTTGTGCAGATGTAGCAAGCACATATGAAAGTTGTGTACCTTCGCTCCCTGATTCAATAACTCATTTTGGTAGTCGTAAAGCTCCAAAACCACAGGTCATTACAGAGATTTTTGCTGTATTGAAGTTTAATATTTTTTCACAAGCTGAAGACGATCTGATTGCTATATACAACCACTACAACATATGGATGTGGCATATCCTCCTTCTTTTTACAGCAGCACGCCCCGTTGCTGAATTCCCTGGATTTCTTAAAAACTTTAATTTAAAACGCCAAATTTTAATGGTTTCTGACAAAGAAGTAGGCGGCCGTAATGGATTTGGACGTCTAATCCCGCTTTGTTCATTTTTAGTTGAAGAGATAAAAAAATTCCTTAAATTTTTAGAATATTTTTCGATTCAAATCGCGATGAATTACCCACTTTTAAATGATGTCATACAACAAATAGAAACAAGTAAGTTACCCTTGCTTGGAATCATTCAAAATAACAAGTGGACACCACTAAGACCTTCTACAGTCAAAGATTTATATCCTGAATTAGGACTTGCTCATGAAAATTGGCATCGCCACACAGCTCGTGCATTTTTGACTCATAAATTTTCTGAACCTGAAATTTTAGCTCTATTTGGGCATGAACTAATGCAACAAGAAGCAGCACATCCATTTTCCAGTTTATCGCTCTCTCAATTTTCTAAAATTGCAGATGTTTTAGAGCAAATGAAAACATATTTTAAAATTACAGGTGTTGAAGCTCATGTCATCACGCAATAAAAAAATCTCAGAAAAACGCTATGCTGAAGACAGACGTCAATTCAAACGAGATGAGTCTAAAAAGGACATACGAGCTGATGCAGAACAAGAGCTCCGACAATACTTTGATGAACAAAAATTCTCAAATGAAGACTTAATTCAAGCTTATCCTGCAATTTATGAGTTTATTAAACGTAAAGCACCGAATCTTGCCTGGAAAAAATATGCTCATGAATTCTTCCGAACATATATCAAAGACCTCAATAAAAGTAATAACCTAGACCTCCCACTACCTTATCTCACCTTTGAGATGAAACGCGATGAACCAATTTTCACCCTAGATTGGATCCAAGCCGGTCGTGAAATTGACATCATCCTCGAAAAACTGTGGGATTACTGGATTCTTGCTCAAGATAGTTCCGCTGTTTCTGATGATGAAATTATTGGGAATATTCTGCTTTGCTCAATGTTATACGGTGGATTAAATCAAACAGCTTCATTAAATGCTTTGCTCGAACATTTAAAAAACCCTGAAAAAATCCAAAAAATTTGCGATTTTAATATCATCTTTTTAGAGCCACTTTCTCCAAGCTATGGCGATCTATTTGTTGATGAAAAAACAATACGAAAATCACGTAATTTTGTTCCAGATCAACTCACACGACTCTGGCTCATTCACTTCAATACAAGACAAATTCGTGACATCAGTCTAGACGTGAATGCGTATCTGCACCTCATTTTTCAAAAAATAAAACATCCATACACCAAAAAGACTTTTAAGTTTTTACGTGACTACGCCAATTTTAATTGGCTACAACTGCAGAATGCAGATGTTGATCCTGCCCTTTCACAATGTTTGTTAGAAAACACACTCACGTGTGGTTTATCAGAACATGAGTTTGAAAACTTTGCATTCCCAAAATTTAAAACTCAATTAAGTGATGAAATCGAACGAAATGTCTCTTCTACAGCCAAAGTCCTACCAGATCTCAATACGTCTGAAGCAGTAGAAAATGTGATATTTATTCATAAAAACTTGCTGAAAATTATTCGCACATCATCAACGGACCAACCCATTGCTAAACTCATTATTGATTTTTGCCTGCGTCACCAAGAGCAGTTTAATGAGTTTTCTAAGCGCATTATCTTATGGCTCATCAGTCTCTATCAACCAAGTTCAGAGCAAATAAAAGAATTATCAGCCACCTTTGATTTTGATACAACTCAGTACACGAAGGCATTTCAAGACAATCAAAAACTCGCAGATAGTTCAATCTATACATATTACACCCGAATTACAGAACCGTTTTTAACTCATGCCTTGCAATACATTGATGCCGATGAAGATGTTAACGATCTGCTGACCAAAATTTATCAACAAATCATCAGCAATACACGCCTTGCTGACGAATCCAATCAACCCGAATTTAAGAAGTCTAAAGACCAAACGATCCGCATGTTGAAACGTTTTCACACCTTCCAACAAATTGTTTTTCAAGCAGAAGATTTCGAACTTGAATTTATCTCATCGCAAAGTCGACCTCGTGCACGCATCATTGGTCACACAGCCTTCCAAGTAATATTAAAGAAGTTAAATCAGCTCTTACATGAACACTCCATCTCTGACCATTATTATAAATTATTAAAAATCATTTATATTTTGGCCTACCGTACTGGTATGCGTATTAACGAAATACTCGGGTTACGTGTAAAAGATATCGAGGGTTTAAATCAATTTTCTATCTGGGTTCAACCTTATGGTTCAAAAAAACAAGGGAATCAACATCTGCTCAAAACGGATAGTGCGGAACGGATTGTGCCTGCATACGCTTTGCTAAAAGATGATGAGTACCAATTCTTTAGCGATTTTGTTGTTGAAAAACGTTTAGAGAATAAGAAAAGTTTATATTTATTCAGCAACTTGAATGAAAATAAAAAACTGAATAAACACACTGTCACCGTACCCCTAAAACTGATATTGAATCAGGTCTTTAAAGGGCATCATTACTCCTTTCACTCTTTTCGTCACACTGCAGCGAATCATTTATCGCTTTTACTGAACTGTGAATATGCACCACTTGTGCAAAAGCTAACTGACTATAGCGAAAACGAATATCAAAAAATTCGAGCTGAGCTACTTCAAAATCAACATGGACAAAACCATTGGTTTGTTATTGCACATCTCTTAGGACATATAGAGCCAGTTGAAACTTTCAAAAGCTATATTCATTTAAGTTATCTCATAGCTGGTCAAAAACTACTAAAATATCATCCAGATATGCCTAATGAATTGGCTAAAAAAATTATGGGCCACAATGCAACGTTTAAAAATTTGAAAATAACAAATGATGAAAAAGACTTTAATTTTGAAAAAAACCAGGCAGTTCTAGCAACTATATTATTGAACGATCAAACAAAATGGCTTCAAAGTAATGCTACTGACATTTTAGATGAACTGTCGTTACAAATAGATCAATCCCATGATTTTTTTGCTTTCTTTGTTGGAACAGAAGATTCTAAAATTTCACTTCAACGCTTCTATGAAACGCTCAATATATTGGAGACTACTCACGATCCTAAAAGTGCAGCTCAACGTATGTGCTTACCAGAAGAACTCGTCAATTATTGGTATGAAAATGCCCTAAATTTAGCAAATATTAAATCAAAAAAAGGGAATCCGCGTTTATTTAGTATTGAGAGCTCAACCCAGTTAAAGCCAGCGATGCTTGATACCGCTGAAGAGCTTCATGCGGTGACTTATTTTTTTGAACATTTACAGAAAATAGCTCGTAAAAAACCAACACAAATTGCATGCGTCCTAAATGTATTTTTGAATCGAGTGACCGCATCACACACAGGTATCCATTATCGCTGGAAGGATATCGATCAACTCGAACATTTTTACTCCCAGGTTAAGGCTTTATTTCCTGCCAAATTTTGGCACTTATTTGGACAAGATTTGCAAACAAAGTTAGATGCTAAACAACAGCCTCAACTTTTCAAATTAGCAAAAGCATCAACAGATAAACATCCATCAACTCAAGAGGAATTTCCTCGTCTACAACTCTACTCAGTAAAAGATGGTCATGCTCTTGCTGCATTTAAATTTTGCTTACATCTAGCATGTATTGGTCGCCCACTATCTATTCAGCTTAATGGATTAGATTACATGTCACCTGATACCGTACGTAAGCCTATAACTGTATTTCACCAAGAGGAACTTATTGAAACTGATTAAATCACCGATTCTGGACTGCTCCCAGTATCCTAGACACGAGACAGCCTCATTTTGAAGCTGCCTCAAATGCTTCTGGGCTCATTCCTTAACTGACCGGCATTGTGGTAGGTATCGGGCTTTCATCATTTAATTTAGGAAGTGAGCAAATTACGCAGGACATAGTGCAAGATCCCACCAGCCTTAAAGTATTCCACCTCATTCAAGGTATCAATGCGACACAACACTTGAAAATGGTTACACGTACCATCGGTATGTTGCACATCTACTTCCAGCATTTGATGTGGATAAATATCATCCGACAAGCCTAAAATTGACAGTGTTTCATGTCCGGTTAGATTCAAGATCTGCCGGTTCTGACCCTCCACAAACTGTAAAGGTAACACCCCCATGCCGACCAGATTGGAACGGTGAATCCGCTCAAAACTTTCAGCAATCACTGCTTTCACCCCCAATAGGTTGGTGCCTTTGGCCGCCCAGTCACGTGAAGAACCAGTGCCATATTCTTTCCCGGCAATAATCACTAGCGGGGTTTGTTCTGCCTGATAGCGCATTGCCGCATCATAAATCGAGAGTTTTTCTGCACTTGGAATATGCAGAGTATTGCCACCTTCCTCCCCACCCAGCATTTCGTTTTTGATGCGGATATTGGCAAAGGTGCCTCGCATCATCACCTCATGGTTGCCACGGCGGGATCCATAAGAGTTAAAGTCTTTTGCATCAACCCCCTGTTGCTGCAAATATCGTCCGGCAGGACTATCTTTTTTGATGTTGCCTGCAGGGGAAATATGGTCCGTCGTGACTGAATCTCCCAATACAGCCAAAATCCGTGCCTGTTTGATCTGCTGAATTGGTCGCACCGGCTGATCAATTTCTGCAAAAAAGGGTGGATGTCGGATATAGGTGGATTGCTCATCCCAAGCATAGGTTTGACTTTGTGGAATCTGGATCGCTTTCCACTTGGCATCGCCTTCAAACACTTCCGCATATTCTTTATGAAACATCTCGGTATTCACGTTCTGCAGTGCGGCATCGATTTCCACCTGTGTCGGCCAGATATCTTTTAAATAAACCGCTTGCCCATCAAAGCCTTCACCTATCGGCTCAGCAGTGAGATCAGTTCGAATATTCCCGACCAAACCATAGGCAACTACCAAGGGTGGCGAGGCGAGCCAGTTGGTTTTCACCAAAGGATGCACTCGTCCTTCAAAGTTACGGTTTCCAGAAAGCACTGAGGCTACATTCAAATCGAAACATTGCACAGCTTCTTCAATCGCTTCAGGTAAAGGTCCCGAATTACCAATACAAGTGGTACAACCATAACCTACCAGGTTATAACCCAGTTGATTCAAATAAGGCGTCAACCCTGCTGCATTGAGATAATCGGTAACTACTTTGGAACCTGGAGCCAGTGAACTTTTCACCCAGGGTTTCCGCTGCAAACCTTTTTCGATTGCCTTTTTGGCCAATAGCCCTGCTGCCAACATGACACTGGGATTCGAAGTATTGGTACAGGAGGTAATCGCTGAAATCACCACATCACCATGCTGCAACGGATATTTTTTACCCTCAATCATACAAAAAACATTTTCATGTGGCAGGTTGGCCTGTTTTGCTTCAACAGCCGTACCTCCCCCTCCTTCATTTTCCAGACGCTCTTTTTCTTCTTTGACCGGTTTCAAGGTCAGATCCATGAAAGCATCAAAGGTCTTCGGCACTTGTGACAAGAGTACACGATCCTGTGGGCGTTTCGGACCCGCCAGGCTGGCTTCAACCGTCGACATATCTAAAGCCAGAGTGTCGGTAAAGATTGGTTCATCCCCCGGATTGCGCCATAATCCTTGCAACTTGCTATAGGCCTCTACCAAGGCAATTCTTTCCGGCTGACGTCCAGTTAAACGTAAATAGGAAAGCGTCACCTCATCAACCGGGAAAAAGCCACAGGTAGCGCCATATTCGGGTGCCATGTTGGCAATCGTGGCACGATCCGCCAAGGGTAAATCGGCCAGGCCATCACCATAAAATTCGACAAATTTTCCAACGACGCCTTTTTGGCGCAGCATCTGGGTAATGGTCAGTACCAGATCAGTTGCGGTAATCCCTTCTTTGAGTTTACCGGTAAGCTTAAAGCCGATCACTTCCGGAATCAGCATGGAGATCGGTTGGCCCAGCATGGCCGCTTCCGCCTCGATACCGCCTACCCCCCAGCCTAACACGCCTAAGCCATTGATCATGGTGGTATGTGAATCGGTACCGACCAAGGTATCAGGAAAGGCAAAGCGCTGACCATCGACCTCATTACTCCAGACCACTTGTGCTAGATATTCCAGATTGACCTGATGGCAAATCCCGGTTCCTGGCGGCACCACGCGAAACTGATTGAGCGCAGCCTGCCCCCAACGTAGAAACTGGTAGCGCTCGCCATTGCGTTGCATCTCAATTGCGACATTCTGCTCAAAAGCTTGCGGGCTGGCAAAGTAATCGACCATCACCGAGTGATCGATGACTAAATCCACCGGTGACAGCGGATTAATTTTTTCCGGGTCACCACCGGCTTTGGCCACTGCGGCACGCATCGCGGCAAGATCAACCACTGCGGGAACACCGGTAAAATCCTGCATCAGCACCCGTGCCGGACGATACTGGATTTCCTGTTCTAAGGTTCGGTTGTTTAGCCACCCTGCCAATGCATGAATATGCTCGGTTTTCACCGTGAGCTGATCTTCAAAACGTAGTAAATTTTCTAGCAAGACTTTTAAAGATTTTGGTAGTCGGGACAGGTCACCTAACTGCACTTGCAATTTAGACAGGTTGAAAATCTGATAGTGTTCTGAACCGACGGTTAATGTTTCTAAAGTATTAAAACTATTGATATCAGTATACTTGGCCATCTAGCTTCCCTCCGGCTTGATATGCTATTTTTATGATCACAGTCAACCATTCCTTTACTTACTGTATGCTAACTGCACGGCGGGTTTGTTATTATTTATTATCAGATTGTGCTAAGCAGTTAAATGCAGGGCTGCCAGGAAATTTTGCCAGAGAGTTGCCGACAGTTCAGACCTGGCATTGACAATCTTTCTGCCAATTCCGTAAGGAGATTAAGGTAAATTGAACCGCGTATTTTAACTGTATTTTCAGAGTGATTTCAGATCACTACGTAGCTAAGGTTGTTTTACAGATCGAAATGATAAAGTCATAAATTGCTTTTCAAAAAAAAAGAAACTAATATGTTTCTTAAAGGACCTAAAAGCAATAAATGTATCTACAATGAATAAGTCTTTACTTCAGCAAATCAAAAAAAGACGAACCCAATTGGGCTTAAAGCAAGTTGATATGCAATCCCGTACAGGCATTTCAAGACAGCAGTACCAAAAACTGGAAAGTCAGGGCAACCCTCGATTAGAGACCTTAGAAATTATAGCGGCAGGATTAAATGCTCAACTGATGCTCATCCCTGATGATAAGGTTCATTTGATCAGACAATTATTGAATGATGAAATTAAAGTCACTATTGAAGATCAGGATGACTTAATGACTAACCCATGGAAGGGTCTTCTCGGAGGAGAGGAACCATGAATACTGTTGCCGTCCTGAAATTAACATTACATCACAGTATCGTTGGATACTTGGCAGGATTTCAGAGCGGAAAAAATATTCTGGTTTTTACAGATTCTTTCCGCTCTGATCAGCAACGCCCGACCTTGAGCCTGCTGACTTCCCCCTTGTATCCTCAAGTGGATAAGATTTTAGAAAAGACCTATGTTACACATCAGCGTTTACATCCCTTGCTATCAAACTTGCTACCAGAAGGTGCATTATGCGAACTAATTGCACAAAGCCTCAAAGTACATATAGACAATGAATTTCAGTTATTGGCAGCTTTAGGTCATGATTTACCTGGAGCACTCATTGCGACTCCATTAGATCCAGAAGAAATTCCAGATGAAATAAAATTCAAACTGCAGATCTCTAATCCAGATCAGATCTTAAAGCAAGAGATTCGAACAGATAATAAGTTTTCCTTGGCCGGCGTCCAAATGAAGTTTTCCATGAAAGCCAAAGATGGGCGTTTTACACTAGTCCAGGCAACGGAATCGTCTCTACTCGGGGACTGGATTGTCAAAACTCCTTCTTCCAGACATGCTTTTGTTCCGCTAAATGAATATTCTATGATGAGCCTTGCCAAAATGGTCGGAATAGATGTCCCTGAGATTCGCTTGGTGGATATGGCACTCTTACAAAACCTTCCACCATTAAATTTACCCCAAGAGCAATATGCTTTTGCAATCAAAAGATTTGATAGACAGAGTACTGCTGATACTACAGAGCTTATTCACATCGAAGACTTTGCTCAGATCTTCGGTGCATATCCACATCAGAAATACAGCACCACAAATTATGAGCAGATAGGCAAGATCATTTACCAGTATTCAGATAACAAAATTATTGATATTCAGCAATTTGCCAGCCGCTTACTCATCAATATTTTACTCGCCAATGGAGATGCGCACTTAAAAAACTGGAGTATGATTTATCACGATAAAACAACGCCAAGATTATCCCCTGCATACGATATATTGATGACCAGTGTATATATTGAAAATGAGCGTCATTTCGCCTTAAATCTTGCCAAAAATAAAGATTGGTATTTAGCTGAGATGAAACACTTTGAACAATGGGCTGAAAAAGTCGGTGTTCCATGGCGTGTTATTGAAAAACAACTTCACGCCATTATGGACAAAGCACGGTCAGTATGGCCAGCGCTATTACTAGACTTACCTATGATTTCCGCTCATAAAGAAAAATTAAGAGAACATTGGAAAAAATTGCATCCAGACTTTCAGATACTTACAGGTGATTAGGGCAACCAGTAACCAAACTAAAATTTCTCAAACAAGTTCATCACATCATTTTCCGTCAGTTTCGCTTCTCCCTCATGATCGGTGCTTAAAATTGACTGTGCCAGTTCGGCTTTATTTTGCTGCAAGGCAATAATTTTCTCTTCTATGCTTTGGTTGGTAATCAGTTTATACACAAATACCGGTTTGTCCTGTCCAATCCGCCATGCACGATCTGAAGCTTGATCCTCAGCAGCAGGGTTCCACCATGGATCATAGTGAATGACTGTATCTGCGGCTGTTAAATTCAGACCGACCCCTCCTGCTTTCAGACTGATTAAAAACACAGGCACTTGTCCAGACTGAAATGCAGTAATAACTTCATCTCGCTTTTTGGTCTGCCCAGTCAGTTTCACATAGCCAATTTCTGCGTGATGAAGTTGCTGCTCAATCAGTTCCAACATTGAGGTAAACTGAGAGAAGATAAGAATTTTTCGCCCCTCTTCCACCATTGGAACGACCATATCGATCAACTGTTCAAGTTTGGCAGAGTGTGCCTGCCCGGTTTTCACTGAATCCAGTTTCAGTAAGCTAGGATGGCAGCACACCTGACGTAGCTTCAGTAAGGCATCTAAAATTTGAATTTGACTACGTTTAAAGCCTTTTTCTGCCACAATTTTCTGAATGCTTGCCTGCATCGTGGCGCGAACAGCCTCATATAGCTTGGATTGCTGTTCATTCATGTCAATATTGACTTCAATCGTGGTTTTTTCTGGCAATTCTTTGGCGACGTCAGTTTTCAAGCGACGTAAAATAAAGGGTTTAATGCGGTTTACCAACTTTTGCCTTAACTGCTGATCACCGCGTTTTTCAATCGGATAGCGGTATTTTTTATTAAAGATTTCTTGTGAATATAAAAATCCTGGCATCAGAAAATAAAATATTGCCCACAGCTCACCCAAATGATTTTCCATAGGTGTACCGGTTAGACATAGACGATGTCGTGCTTTTAATTGCCGTACCACCTGTGCAGCTTTGGCACGCGGATTTTTGATATTCTGTGCTTCATCCAAAATGAGTTGATGATATTCATATTGTTTCAGTTGTTCTTCATCTCTCGCCAAGAGCGGATAGGTGGTTAACACAATGTCATAGTGCGGAATCTGCTCAAAATGCTGATGGCGGTCGGGGCCCTGTAGCAGCAGTACCTTGAGCTCAGGGGTAAATTTCTGCGCTTCTTTGAACCAGTTATGCATCAGCGATGTTGGCGCAACAATTAGTGCAGGTCTGTCCTGCAAATGTCCAGCCTGCTTTTCCATGAGTAAATGCGCTAAAGTTTGTGCTGTTTTGCCCAATCCCATATCATCCGCCAGAATCCCGCCATGCTGGGTTTCCCTTAAAAACTGTAACCAGCCTAAGCCCTGCTGCTGGTATGGACGCAATTCCCCCTGAAAACCTTGTGGTGTCGGCAGTTGTTGCTGATAGCCTTGTTTGAATTTCTGTACAAATTGCTGCAGCTGGTCACTGACCTGCCATGTCATCCCAAGATTATGCTGTAATTCTAATAGTTGACTCGCATCATAGCGATCGATACTGCGCTCTTCTTGCTGTAAAATGCTCTGCAGATGCAACAATACCGGCTTAATGTCCCTGGCGGATAGAGCCAAATCAGGTTGATCCACTGCAGTTTTCAGGGTGAAAATTTGACTGTCATGCAGATGAATAAACGTCCGCGGATCAAGTAAATCAGGATTTTCTCGCACCAAAGCTACGAGCGCATCAAGCAAATTATAACAATTGCCTGCACTATCCTGAACCGTCGCCCCGATATTGAACCAGTCCTGCTGGCTTTCAGACTCAGTGATGGAAATATTTAAATTTTCTACATATTGCAGGTTAAAGGGGCTGTTTTCCAGATGCTCTATCTGCCAGCCCATCAACTCAATTTGATTGATGGGCATGAGTTGCCTGATCCAGTCTCCATAGAAAGCAAAAACCATAGAATCGAGACGTTGTTTATCAAGTTTTAATTGCTGTTCATTGCTCAGATCTTTCACCCACTCCAGTGATTCGACCAATAGCTGTAAACGCTGGATTGCCTGTTGTTCCTGAACTAAGTCCCGAAGCTGTCGCACCATTTTGCCATGCTGCTCACCAATAAAACTGTCACCTGATGTACCTGCTTTTATTCGCCAGCCTGCATAGGAGAATTCAATTTCAGCACAAACAGACTCCTCCCATTTCCAATCAAATTTATCTAAAACACCGAAGCGTAAAATTGGCTGGGGATTACCCTGTAAGACTTCAATCTCTTGAAGAAACCCAGGTTTCGGCAAGTTATGTATCGTTGTAGATTGATGGGTAAGCTGCTCAAACTCAGTCAAAACCGTCGCAGGCATCTCTGGCATCCGCCAAAGGTAGTACAGTAAATCCGATGTATATTCACTATAGAGTTGCCCTACCGTATTCTTGTGAATATCGATATAACAAAGTGGCTGACTTACAAGAATTTGAAGATGTGGATTCGATTTTAAATTGAGTCGAACATTTCCATTGACCAACTCAAAATCTAAGTGCTCAGTCTGTTTTTCAATGCTCTTTTGCCAAGAAAATTCAAGCTGATAGCTTTGTTCTGACCATGTAAGTGGAGCATCACTTTTTTGTTTCCAATAGACATCACCACTCTGAATGAAAGATTTAAAATGCTCTAAGACAATGCCTGATATATCAAGACTATTTCCATAAGAAAACTCATTCTGATTGAGCTTGGCATAATAATAAATTTGATTAAATAATTGTCGCTTCCCATCAGGCAAAGACAGACGTTTTTTTAGAATATTGCCATATTCAGTATAAGAACTGACACCTGTGATCGTCCCACTTTTATTACGTCTACCTTTGCGAACCTCAAGTTTTAACCCGAATAGACCTAAAGGCTGATCTAAATAATAAAGTAAATAATTACTCGTTGTCTTTTGCTGCTCTAACTGGGTATGTTGTAAATACTGCTTAAACTCACTTAACCAGCGTTGTGCTTGATTAATTGCAACCCGATCTTTTTGAGTGTGAGATGATGACTGAGAGTCAACATAGCTCTTCAGATATCCTTCTCGATATTCTTGATAAAATAATTTGGCTAAAGCAGCAGCATGTTTACAGTTATATCCAACCGGACAAGTGCAGTCGTCATCAATTAAACGGTCCTTTTTAAGATTATAGGTAATTGCAGTATCGTAATAATCTGTCCCTTCAATTTGGGCATACATCGTGACATCGTCATTTTCCTCAAAGAACTCAATCGTTTTCCTATCAATGTGTTTAGCATAGCTCTGGCTGCGCTGAAGAGTTGCAGTACTAAAGCGAGATAGAAAATTGATCAATGAGGACATAATTACCAGACACTAAAAATGTTTATACAATTATAACGGACAAAGCTGTCATTTCAGAATAGTAGGGCTTTGTTGCACAAAGATTTATAATTTGAAGCATCCCCCCAACTCACTCAAATTTAAATTATAACTCGCTATCTGGTAGTGAACTTTGGTGTTTTTTCTATTGGCTGGCGTAAATACTTTTAAGCTGCCTGAGGTATCAGCAAAGGCAGAGCCCTGCCCATCGACCCCATTGCTTCAGACTACTGGGGCCAGATATTCCAGATTGAACTGATAGCAAATCCCGGTTCCTCGTGACACCATGCAAAATTAATAGAGCTTAAAGCAAGTTGTTAGACTCTATTAGATTGTAAATATCTAATTAGACTTCTTTAATTTAATAGTATCTTCAGTCGGCTCTGTTGTATAAATATGTAAGCATCTGATTTAAATAAATTTAATTTTGGATCAAAAAATAATCAAAACTTTTAAAATCATATAGTTATGAAATCTTTATGCAACAAAGCCTATTTGATATAAAACTGTTACACAAAATTGACAACATGTACAGAATTCTGTACATTTTAGATTGTAAAGTTCAATCACTATCATCTAGTCAGTAGCGTTTTAACACAGCTTACTTTATGAGGGAGAAATATATGCATGTATTTACATATACAGACGCACGTAACAACTTAAAATCTGTTTTAGATAAAGTTATTGATGATGCAGATGTCGCTTTCATTACAAGAAAAGAAGGCGGTCATGCTGTAGTAATGGGACAAGATCATTACGACAGTTTAATGGAAACGTTGTATCTCCTTTCATCTCCAAATAATACCACTCGTTTAAACGAATCAATTGCTCAATTACGCGCAGGTAAAACCAAACAAAGAGAGTTGATTATAGATGACGAGTCGTAATGTCGAATGGACTGAAAATGCCTGGGATGAATATATCTATTGGCAAACACAGGATAAAAAGATACTCAAACGTATCAATACCTTAATCAGAGAATGTCAAAGAACACCCTTTGAAGGATCTGGAAAACCAGAACCTTTAAAAGCAAATCTTTCAGGATTCTGGAGCCGTAGAATTGATGAGAAGCATAGATTAGTTTATGAAGTGACGGATGAACGAATTTCCATTATTCAATGTCGGTTCCATTACTAATAATATTCCCTATTCTTAGTATGGGAGAGTATTTTATGAGACTGTAAATTAAATTGTGTAATTGCCTGAATTTGCTATGTTCATATTCACAACGGAGTCAGGCAACATGATGAACAACTAAAAGACCTTGCAGCAGAATTTGCTAAAGGAATCAAAACAGAAGACGATCTCAATCAATTCACCCGATTGTTGACTAAACTCACCGTTGAAACGGCTCTCAATGCGGAACTTACCGAACACCTCGGACATGAAAAGAATGCTCGTAAGCACGGTTCTAATGCCCACAATGGTTATTCTAGTAAGACTAACTTAGCGATGATGGTGAGGTTGAGATCACGACACCACGAGATCGTGATGGCACATTTGAGCCACAACTGATTAAAAAGAATCAGACCCGTATCACGCAAATGGATAGCCAGATTCTATCCCTTTATGCCAAAGGCATGACCACCAATGAAATCGTTAATACCTTCAAGGAAATGTACGATGCCGATGTATCTCCAACGCTGATTTCCAAGGCGAACAGCACTGCTGTGAGGATGCCGTCAATGAGCAGGTTGCTGAATGGCAAAACCGTCCGTTGGATGCGATCTATCCCATCGTCTATATGGACTGTATTGTGGTTAAAGTCCGTCATAATGGCAGTGTCATCAACAAGGCTGTATTCCTTGCCTTAGGCATTAATATTGATGGACACAAAGAACTGCTCGGCATGTGGATGGCTGAGAATGAAGGTGCAAAGTTCTGGCTGAATGTCCTGACTGAGCTTAAAAACCGAGGGTTGCAGGATATTCTGATTGCCTGCCTTGCGAAGCAGCGCTTCTCAGGACTAAAAGGCCTTCCTGATGCGATTAACAGCGTATACCCGCAAACCCATATCCAGCTGTGCATTATCCATATGCTGCGTAACAGTGAACCGTACCGGGTTTGTCGGAGACTCAATATTCTGAGAGACTATTCCGATGAAAAAACCAAACTATACCCCCGAAATTAGAGAAAGAGCGGTTCAATTACTAATTGAATCTGAAAAAGATTATCCTTCTACTTGGGCAGCAATCACAGCTATTGCGCCTAAAATCGGTTGTACTCCTGAAACATTGCGTGTTTGGTATTTAAAGCATATGGATCAACTAAATCCTGCCAAAGTACAACAGATATCTGACCAAGAAAAAATGAAGCAAATGGAACGTGAAATTAAAGAATTAAAACGTGCCAATGAAATTCTACGTAAAGCAGCCGCTTTTTTCGCCCAGGCGGAGCTCGACCGCCCACACAAATAATGGTGGATTTTATCCATAATAATAAAGAGCTGTACGGAGTCGAGGCGATTTGTAGAATTTTACCGATCGCACCCTCAACCTATTACCGGACTCTAGATCTCTGCGAAAATCCAGAACATCGAGCAAAGCGAGATTTACATGACTTGCATCATGCTGAGGAGATTAAACGAATTTGGAAGGAAAGTTCAGGTCGGTATGGTGTACGTAAAGTCTGGCAAAAACTGAAACGTGAAGGCTATATTATTGCACGCTGTACTGTTGCTCGATTAATGAAAAAGCTAGGTATACAAGGTGTTTGGCGAGGTAAGAACAAACAAACCACCCGTAGCCGAGATGACCAAAAACGAGCAGATGATTTAGTGAAACGTAATTTTACTGCTGATCATCCTGACCAACTGTGGGTCAGTGACTTTACGTATATTCAAACTCATTCAGGCTGGGTCTATACCGCCTTTATTATTGATGTGTTCTCACGAGCAATTGTTGGTTGGAAAGTATCTACACGAATGAATACCGATATGGTGCTCGATGCATTAGAGCAAGCATTACATGATCGAGGCATGCCAAAGAATGTGATTCATCATTCCGACAGAGGTGTGCAATATCTTTCCATTCGTTATACCCATCGTTTAGAAGCAGCAAATTTACGAGCATCAGTCGGTACGACTGGTGATTCATACGATAATGCTTTGGCTGAAACGGTGAATGGCTTATACAAAACAGAGGTGATTGAATATCTAAAAGCAGATTGGCAAGGTTTAGCAGATGTACAACTTGCGACACTAAACTGGGTAGATTGGTTCAATAAAAAGCGTGTACACAGTGCACTGGGTTATGTATCGCCTTTTGAGTTTGAAGCAATGTACTATGATAAGATTAACCCGTTAGGTCAGGTGGCCTAACTTAAATAAAAAGTCTCCGACAAACCCGGTACGGTTCAAAATATGCTCAGGTTTCACACCTTTAGAAGTGAAATACTTTTCAGCATCACGCCCTTGGTCTTCAAGCAAGCCTTCATGCGAAACTGTATCAAAGGTAATAGTGCTGCCTGATGGAATGGTCAACACAGGTTTGGCATCTTTGTTAGGTAAATAGCCCCAAGTGATGGTATTCAAGGTGCTTGGAACATAATAATTCCCTTTATATTCCCCACTTTTGAGTAAGACTGGTTTACTTTCAAGCTGTTTTAAAATTTTAAAATCTTCAGCTACCGCATGTGCAGAAATAAAAGAAAAGCTTGCTGCAACAGCAAGAGACAAAGCTAAAGGTTTTAACATATGTTCAAATTCCATGAAAAATTAATGCAAGCTAACTTCATGCAATCCCAATGCCAATCTGGTACATACCCCATCATAAATATTCAAAATTTAATCATTTGATCGATCTATACTTCTTTGAATAAATTTCAATAGGCTTTGTTGCATAAAGATTTTAAAGATAGAGCTTTCCTAAGTTGTTCAAATTTAAGTGGCAACTTGGGTGTGCGGTAGATTTTGTGTGTAGACTTCTTCATTTGGAAATTATATTGCTGAAGAAGCTCTTCAGAACAGCTTTGTGCAACAAAGCCGGTGAGAGTTATCGTTTGAAGGATAAAAAGAATAGGGATTCAGCTACAGGTTAAAACTTAATACGAGGTCAAAGGGGTCAATTTTACTTTGCCATTTTTAAGGTAAAAGGGGGCAATTTAATAATGCCGTTGACAATGATTACTACGGTGGCTTTGAAGGCTTAAGTCACAAAATCGAAATTAGATGTTTTTGCATAGACCCAAGTGTTAAAGCATCATTACGATTCTTGCGTACCACACCATGGGCACGTGAAAAGGTAGAAAGCTTATATTTGTACGTCTTACGCCAAAAGGCCAAACAGAAACCGTAGCCTCAGGCAACACCTCTCTCATCATAAAATTATACCAGTCAGTAAAATACCCTTAGATTAAGCATATGTATGTTGGTTATTATTGTTGATTATCACAATAAATTTATGACCAAAAATCAAAGTACCCCACCCCACCTTAAATTACGTCACACAGAATAAAAAATCTATATAACTGTTATATATAGAGTTTATTATCATACCAATTATGTTGTTTAGTGTATTTTATGTCGGTGACTCTTGCCAAGGTTGGGGTCGCGAGTTCGAGTCTCGTTTCCCGCTCCAAATTCAAAAAGCCCTGATCGAAAGATTGGGGCTTTTTTTATTGCCTATTCTAAAATTTTTGAACCTCACCCCAAGCCTGTTCGCCATTCCTGTTTTATCTGGCTGATTTAAATCGTAGTCTAAATGTATAAAAGCGTTTTTAAAAAACTCCCAGTTTTTGCGGCTTGCTGTGTATATTTTTATACAGATCAATTGCTTAAATATTCTGCACAATTCAAGCTTTTTCCAGACACCGGCCCTTTTCAAGCCAGCAACCACTGTGTATAACAATGAAGCAGACCGGGAAACGGATAAGCATAGGCAAAACCTACGAAAAAGCGTTAGACTATGCCACAATTAATGTCATGAAAATGTCCGTTGAGACAAAAAGAAGGTGAAGGTTGATGCCGCTCAATACAGTTGAAGAGCTCGTAGCAGATATCCGTGCAGGAAAAATGGTTATCCTGATGGATGATGAAGATCGTGAAAATGAAGGCGATTTAGTCATGGCTGCCACGCATGTTCGCCCGGAAGACATCAACTTTATGATCACCCATGCCCGCGGTCTGGTCTGCCTGACCCTAAGCCGTGAGCGTTGCCAGCAGTTAAACCTGCCACTCATGGTCGATGCCAACGGCGCCCAGCATGGCACCAACTTTACCCTGTCGATTGAAGCCGCAGAAGGCATCACCACCGGAATTTCCGCGGCTGAACGTGCGCATACCATTCGCACGGCGGTTGCCGCCCATGCCAAACCGGCCGATATTGTCCAGCCGGGCCATATTTTCCCGCTGATGGCGCAACCAGGTGGTGTGCTGCACCGTGCCGGTCATACTGAAGCCGGCTGTGACCTGTCCCGTTTGGCTGGTCTAGAACCTGCTTCGGTGATTTGTGAAATTATTAAAGAAGATGGCACCATGGCGCGCCGTGCCGATCTGGAAGTGTTTGCCGAAAAACACGGTCTGAAAATGGGCACCATCGCCGACCTGATCCATTACCGCATGACCAATGAACAAACCGTTGAGCGTCTAGATCAGCAAAGCATTGATACCGAATATGGCAGCTTTGACCTGTATCGTTACCGTGAACTGGGTAACCCGGATATTCATCTGGCGCTGGTCAAAGGTGAGCCAAAAGATGGCGTGACCACCGTTCGCGTGCATGGGTTTAATCCGACCCGTGACCTGCTAAAACTGAACAAGCAGGATGGTGAACCGGCCTGGAATCTGGACCGTGCCTTAAAAGAAATTGCCAATAGTGATCGTGGCGTATTGGTCTGGATTGGCCAGCGTCATCTGCAGGATTTAGGTCCGGCACTGGACAGCTTAAATGCACCGAAGAAAAGTAAATCCAATGCGGCGCTGTCTCAGCAGTATCAGACCATTGGTGTCGGTGCACAGATTTTACGTGATTTAGGTGTTGAAAAAATGAAGCTGCTCAGCTCGCCATTACGTTTCAATGCCTTGTCCGGCTTTAACTTGGAAGTGGTGGAATACGTCACCGCACAACAAACAACTTAAGAAATCATCGAGGTTTGCTATGGCAGTTCGCCGTATTGAAGGTATGTTACATCTCGCGAGCGAAGGCCGTTACGCGATTTTAGTTGGTCGTTTTAATAGCTTTGTGGTGGAACATTTGCTGGAAGGTGCCATCGACACATTGAAACGTCATGGTGTATCAGAGGATAATATCACTGTTGTTCATGCACCAGGGGCGTGGGAACTTCCGGTTGTTGCGAAAAAACTGGCAGCATCTGATCGTTTCGATGCCATTATTGCACTGGGCGCGGTGATTCGTGGCAGTACGCCTCACTTCGACTTTGTTGCAGGCGAATGTGCCAAAGGTTTAGGCGTGGTTGGCCTGGACACTGGCTTACCGGTCATTAACGGTGTATTGACTACGGATAGTATCGAACAAGCGATTGAACGCTCGGGTACAAAAGCAGGTAATAAAGGTAGCGAAGCTGCTTTAACTGCAATTGAAATGGTTAACTTGTTAAAGGCTATTTAACGCTATGTCGCAAACACTTCAAGCAACTTATGCAGCAAAACGTAAAGCACGTCGTTTTGCTGTACAAGGAATTTATGAATGGCAGATGAGCCACAATCCGGTGCACGAGATTGAAGCACGCACGCGTGTCGAAAATGCCATGCACAAAGTGGATCTCGGCTATTATCATGAATTGTTGACTCAAGTGGTTGCCAATCATGAAGCATTGGATGCGCTCTTAATCCCTGTGCTTGACCGCGAAATTGATGCCCTTGACGGCGTTGAACTCGCAACCCTTCGTCTGGGCGCCTATGAATTGAAAGAACATCTGGAAATTCCATACCGCGTGGTTTTAGATGAAGCCATTGAGCTGGCAAAACATTTTGGCGGTGCAGACAGCCATAAATACATTAACGGTGTTCTTGACCGTTTGGCCAGCTCATTACGTGCAGCAGAAAAACAGCAATCTAAATAATTGACAGATTGATGCGATGGCTGAGTTTTCCATTATTGACACCTATTTCAATCGGCAGCACGGCAGTTCTGTCGACTTAGGTGTTGGTGATGACTCAGCCGTGCTGACTCCTCCCCCACAGCAACAGCTGGTGATTTGCGCCGATACGCTGGTTGCTGGACGACACTTCCCATTAGATACTGATCCACATGCCATTGGCTGGAAATCTGTTGCAGTCAATCTCTCTGATATTGCTGCCATGGGTGCCAAGCCGCACAGTATTCTACTGGCCTTGAGCCTACCCCAAATTGATCACGACTGGCTGAAAGCCTTTAGCCAAGGTCTGTATGATTGCTGCGATCAATTTGGGGTGCGCTTAATTGGTGGAGATACCACCCAAAGTCCGCATTTAACCTTATCCGTGACCGCCTTGGGCTGGATAGATACCGGTCAGGCGATTACCCGAGCAGGTGCCCAGCTGGGCGATTATATCTGCGTCAGTGGCACCGTCGGTGATGCCGCCTTTGGCCTGAAACATCCAGGCCATGCGCTACAGCAGCGTCTGGATTATCCAACCCCGCGCTGCGAACTGGGCCAGCAACTGAAAGGTCTGGCCTCAAGCATGATTGATGTTTCAGATGGTCTGGCCCAAGACTTGGGACATATTCTTAAAGCCTCAAAGGTTGGTGCTACGCTGGATCTGGATCTGTTACCGCTCAGCGACACTCTGCGTCATTTACCTGACACACAGCGCTGGCAATATGCGCTGGCTGGCGGCGATGACTATGAACTGTGCTTTAGCATCAGCCCGCAGCATTTTGAACAACTTTTACAACAACCGCTGAATGTCCGCGTTACCAAGATTGGACAAATTCATGCAGCACCCGAACTTCATTTTGTGCAGAATGGCGTAGATCATTCGCTCCAATTCCAGGGATACCAACACTTTGCCTAAACCTGCCATTCATTTTAAAGCGATGAGCTGGCCCGACCGCCTGGTTGTCTTCTGTGGGGTCGGGTTTGGATCAGGCCTGTTACCCAAAGCTCCCGGCACCTTCGGCTCAGCCTTTGCGCTGCTGTTTATTCCGCTATGGCTGTGGCTTGGTTTTGCCTATTCGGTTGTGGCGATTCTGCTGATGTCACTGGTCGGGATTTATATCTGCGGGCAAACCGCGCGGGTCATGGGCGTCCATGATGATGGCCGTATTGTTTGGGATGAATTTGCCGGACAGTCGATTACCTTTTTACCGCTGATCTATTTTGGCCAGATGAATACGCTATGGGTCATTGCAGGCTTTGCCCTGTTCCGGCTGTTTGATGTCTGGAAACCCTGGCCCATCCGGGTGATTGACCGTCAGGTCGATGGCGGCTTTGGCATTATGCTGGATGATCTGATTGCCGGACTCTGGGCAGCAATTTGTATTTTAATTTATCTTTATTTTATTTTGGTTTAGCAATAACTAGGATTATACATGTCTACCACCGTGATTATTCTTGCCGCAGGGAAAGGAACGCGTATGCGCTCCAGCCTTCCGAAAGTGCTTCAACCCCTTGCAGGACGCCCGCTTCTGGGTCACGTGATTGAAACGGCACAACAATTACAAGCAGATAATATTATTACCATTTATGGCCATGGCGGCGAACAGGTACAACAGGCCTTTGCCCATGAAACGGTTCAATGGGTGGAACAGGCCGAGCAGCTCGGGACCGGACATGCGGTCCAAATGGCGCTGCCGGTACTGGGTCAGGATGGTGTTTCAATTATTCTATCCGGTGATGTGCCGTGCATTAGCCAGGCCACCTTAGAGCAACTGGTCGAGGCCAGTCAGGCTACCGGTATTGGTCTGGTCACGCTGACCCTACCAGATGCGACCGGTTACGGCCGTATTGTACGTGACAATGGCCAGATTCAGGCCATTGTTGAACACAAAGATGCTTCTGAGGCACAGCGCCAGATTCAGGAAATCAATACCGGCATTTACTGCGTCAGCAATGCCAAACTGCATCAATGGTTACCAAAGCTGTCCAATGACAATGCACAGGGCGAATACTACCTGACCGATATTGTGGCCATGGCCATTGCCGATGGCATGCAGGTGGCTTCGGTGCAGCCGGAACGTGCCTTTGAAGTCGAAGGTGTCAATGACCGGATGCAACTGGCCGCCTTGGAACGTGAATTTCAAAGCTTCCAGGCCAAACAGTTAATGCAGCAAGGTGTACATCTGATTGATCCAAGTCGCTTCGACTTACGTGGTTCACTCAAAGTAGGTCAAGACGTCCGTATCGACATCAATGTGATTATTGAAGGTGAAGTCGAGCTCGGCGATCGCGTTGAAATTGGCGCAGGCTGTGTGATTAAAAACAGCAAAATTGCGGCCGGCACCAAAGTCCAGCCGTATAGCGTCTTTGAAAATGCTATTGTCGGTGAAGATGTACAGATTGGGCCATTTGCCCGCCTGCGTCCAGGTGCGGTACTGGCCAATGAGGTGCATATTGGCAACTTTGTTGAAGTCAAAAACACCCAGATTGGTGTTGGCTCTAAAGCCAATCACTTTACCTATTTAGGCGATGCAGAAGTCGGCGCCGGTTCCAATATTGGCGCAGGCACCATTACCTGTAACTATGACGGCGCCAATAAATTCAAAACCATTATTGGCGATGCGGCTTTCATTGGCTCAAACAGCTCGCTGGTAGCACCGGTGACCATTGGCAACGGCGCAACGGTGGGTGCCGGCTCGGTAATTACCCGTGACGTGGCTGACCATAGCCTGGCCTTTGAACGCTCGAAACAGCTGAGCAAAGATAATTATCAACGTCCCCAAAAACTGAAAAAATAAGAGGAAAAGATTATGTGTGGTATCGTCGGTGGCGTTGCAGAACGTAATATTAGCAATATCCTGATTGAAGGCTTAAAGCGTCTGGAATACCGTGGCTATGATTCTGCCGGTCTGGCGCTAATCAATGGCGGTCATGTATTACGTGAACGTCGTGTCGGGAAAGTGGCCAATCTGGAACAGGCAGTTATTGAAGCCGAATTAACCGGTTCTTTAGGGATCGCACACACGCGCTGGGCGACCCATGGCAAGCCGACTGAAAACAATGCCCATCCGCATATTTCGGGCAATGTGGCGGTGGTGCATAACGGAATTATTGAAAACTTCCAGGAACTCAAAGATGATCTGGAAGCGCTTGGTTATGTATTTACCTCGCAAACCGATACCGAAGTGGTTGCGCATCTGGTCAATGATGCCCTGAAATCCACCCCAAGTTTACTGGAAGCAGTGAAACAGGTGGTGCCGCAGCTCAAAGGCGCCTATGCACTCGGTATTATCCATACCGACCACCCGGATGAGCTGATTACCGTTCGTGAAGGTTCACCACTGGTGATTGGTGTCGGGATTGGCGAGAACTTTATCAGCTCGGATCAGCTGGCTTTATTACCAATCACCAACCGCTTTATTTATCTGGAAGAAGGCGATATTGCCCGTTTAACCCGTGAAACCATCGAAGTTTTTGTTGATGGTCAGCTGGTGAACCGTCCGGTGAAAGAGCTGGATGCGACGGTCAGCAATGCCTCTAAAGGTGAATACAAGCACTACATGCTTAAAGAGATTTATGAGCAGCCAGAAGCGATTCAGCAAACCATTTCTCAGGCTTTAAATGGCAATGCGCTGCGTGAAGACTTTCTGGCCCAGGCCGAGCAGGACTTCGCCAGCATCCAGCAGGTGCAGATTATTGCCTGCGGTACCAGTTACCATGCCGGCATGATTGCCAAGTACTGGTTTGAACAGCTGATTGATGTGCCGTGTCAGGTCGAAATTGCCAGCGAATACCGCTATCGCACGCCGGTAATTGTTAACAATACCCTGTACATCTGTATTTCCCAGTCAGGTGAAACGGCCGATACCTTGGCTGCACTGCGCGATACCCAAAAACGTGCTGCGGCCAAAGCGCTGAACATTTGCACTATGGCAATTTGTAACGTAGCCACCTCGTCAATGGTACGCGAAACCCATCACAGCCTGTTAACCCTAGCCGGACCGGAAATTGGCGTAGCATCAACCAAAGCCTTTACCACGCAACTGGCTGCGCTGATGCTGCTGATTCTGAAGATCGGTCAGGTCAAACAAAGCATTGCTGAAAAAACGGTTACCGAGATTATCGCGGAATTATGGCATACGCCAAAAGTGATTCTGGATACTCTGCAGCATAACCCGGCGATTCTGCACTTATCCGAGCTGTTTGTGGAAAAGAACCACTGCCTGTTCCTCGGCCGTGGCACCCAGTTCCCGATTGCACTTGAAGGTGCCCTGAAGCTGAAGGAAATTTCCTATATTCATGCCGAAGGTTATGCCGCCGGTGAACTAAAACATGGTCCGCTAGCTCTGGTCGACAATGAAATGCCGGTGGTGATTCTGGCACCAAAAGATGACATGCTGGATAAACTGAAATCCAATATGGAAGAAGTACAGGCCCGTGGTGGTGAGCTGTTTGTCTTTGCCGATGAGCACAGCGGCATTAAAACCAAAGAGCGTCAGCATGTGGTACATATTCCATCAATCAGTGCGGTGCTGGCACCAATTGTCTACAGCATTCCGGTTCAGCTGCTGTCCTATCATGTTGCGGTACTGCGCGGTACCGATGTGGATCAGCCACGTAACCTGGCCAAATCGGTGACGGTAGAATAAGCAAAACAGAAAAAGGCTGGTTCATGTATTTAGGTAATAAAGTATCATCCTATGTAATATAGTTTCATCTTTAGAAATAAAGTATCATCCTATATTGATTAAATAATAATCGCCCGCTATTCTAAATAAATGAAGAATAGCGGGCGATTTGTTATGGTTACAGAGCATCAGCAGAAACGCTGGATCAAAGAAGGACGAGGCCAAGGCTATTTAAAAGATTATAAGCCATGGATCACTGTACGAGATGTTAGTTCAAAAGGTCGTTCTCACCGAGTATTTGGCCATACAACAAAACGCACCCATCATTTATTATCTGATTTAGAACTTGCAATTTTTCTACTTTTAGACTGGAATCCGTTAATTACTGATATCAGAGAGCAATTTCCCTTGCCTCTCAACACTACTCTCGAAATTTCAGAAGAAGCTCAGATCTCTCACCCTAAAGTTAAAGACGCTCTACAAACTATAACTTCAAGTTTTTATGTAAATAGTCAAAGTACAAACCAACCAAGTTTTGTCATCCGAACTAAATACACAAATAGCTTACAGGATGAAAGAATCGTTGAAAAACTAGAACTTGAGCGTAGATATTGGAAAAGTACAGATACACCTTGGTATATCCTTACAGAAAAAGAAATTCCTTCAGTTGTTTTGAATAACATCAAATGGCTTTATCCAGCCATGAGACAATCTAATACTGAAATGTACGACCGCTTAAACGATTATATCCATATATTTACACAATATCCTGAACTTGACTTAATAACTTTAAGTAAAAAAATGGATCAAGCATATAATTTAACGATTGGTACGTCTTTAGCTGAGCTCCGAGAACTGCTTGCACAACGTTATTTCATTTTCGATATAACCAAGGACTATAAAAAGATTAAAGCCTCTGAGATCAAGTTAGGCAATTTTGAAATATGGGAGGAAATTCGCCATGTTTCGAATCAATAGTGTATATAAGTTTCAAGGTAAAGATTACCGACTTCTTAAAATTATTCCTTCTTATATTATCTGGATTGATTTAAATCACCCCAATGCCAATCCCTCTATAATTAAAAAAGAAGAATTGATTACAGCTATAGAAGCCGGCGAAGCAGAAATAATTAAAGATCCTTTCGCTGATATTTCCTTAATTAATGTGACAGAAGGTTCTGTACAGCAAAAAAAACGTGATATGGGAATGAACATTATAGATTTACTCATATCTAATGAACATTTCTATGATCCATCTGTTCGTTTTAGCCTTGTTAAAAGAATTATTGAGCAGCATAAAACAACTCATCAAACTATTTATAGATTAGCACGTCGATACTGGCAACGAGGTCAAACACCAAATGCACTTATTCCTAGTTATAACAATTCTGGTGCTAAAGGTGTTAAACGTATTGCAAAAAATAAAAAACTGGGTAGACCAAGAAAATATAGCGAAGGTGTTGGTGCATTAGTTGATCAGAATATCGAGCGACTCTTCAGAATTAATATCAATAAATATATGTTAACGAAGGATAAACATTCTTTGAGTTATGCCTATCGTAAATTTTCTACGATGTATCATTCATTATTTCCAGATACACCTGATAGCGAAATTCCGACCATCTGGCAGTTTAAATATTTTTATGAACGTGAGTTCCCAAAAGTAGCTCAACTTACTGCTCGAACCAATCCAATTATCTATGCAAAAGACATCAGAGGGCTCCATTCAACTGTCAACACCCAAGTCCTAGGGCCGGGTTCTCGCTATGAAATTGATGCAACCATTGCTGATGTTTATCTTGTCTCAGATTCCGATCGTGCCTGTATTGTTGGACGGCCAACTATTTATCTAGTTGCTGATGTATTTAGTAGAATGGTGGTTGGTTTCTATATTGGCTTTGAAAATGCTTCCTATGTAACCGCAATGCAAGCTTTACAAGTTGCCATGACGGATAAAGTTGAGTTATGCAAACAATATGGTTATGAAATTACACATGATGACTGGCCATGTATTGGATTACCTGATGCTATTTTGGCAGATCGGGGGGAATTATTAGGACATCAGATTGAAGCTTTAGAATATAACTTTTCTATTCGTATCGAAAATACAGCACCTTACCGCGGAGATTTAAAACCAATTGTTGAACGTTATTTCAGAACTGTTCAGGCAAAATTTAAGCCTTTTGCTTCGGGTGTAGTACAACAGGTTAAAGAAAAAAAACGTGGGGGCGCTGACTACCGATTAGATGCAACACTTACCATAACTGAATTTAAGCAGATCATTATTGGTTCAATCCTCACACATAATTTGTCACATCAATTGACAACTTATGATCGTGATATAGATATGCCTAGCGATTTGCCGTTGGTTCCTATTCATTTATGGAATTGGGGAATACAACATCGTGTAGGTCGGTTAAAACAGGTTTCAGAAAAAGCATTACGTATTGCTTTATTACCTAAAGTTAAAGCAACCTTGTCTGATCTTGGGTTGAAAATTTTTGGAGTGTTTTATCACTGTACTGAAATATATGAACAAGGTTGGATGCATCGCAAAAAAACTATTTCTCGTCCACAATTTTTTCAAGTAGCTTATGACCCAAGTAATGCAGGGCGAATTCAAACATGAGGTGCGACAGTTTCAAAAGCCTTATGATAATCAACAAGCTGAGCAAACTTCTCTAATGGTGTAAGCCAATCTAACGCTTTTCTAGGACGAGTATTCAGTGACATGGCAACTTGATTTAAATAATGCTGATCTGCCTGATTTAAATCAATCCCTTTAGGTAAATATTGCCTAATTAAACCATTCATATTTTCGCATGTGCCTTTTTGCCATGGTGAATGTGGGTCACAGAAATATACATCTATGCCTAAATCTTCTTCGAGTATTTTATGTTCTGACATCTCACGTCCACGGTCATAGGTCAACGTTTTACGCAGTTCTGCAGGTAAATATTTCAGAGCTTCAGTTAAAGCCTTGCGCACTGATTCTGCCTTTGCATCAGGTAATGTTGCCAAGATACAGAGCCGTGTATTTCGTTCAATAAGTGTTGCTATCGAACTTTTATTGTCTTTACCTTTAATTAAATCGGCCTCCCAATGACCCGGTATTTTTCTTTCTTGAACTTCAGGTGGGCGCTCATGAATAGTTTTAATATCCTGTAATATAGAATCTTTTTTAGGTTCACCGTTAGCTTTTCGCTTTTTATTTTCATGACGCAGACAGGATAATAAGTCTTTTTTCAACTCACCCTTTGGTAATGCTCGTATAGTTGAGTAAATCGTTGTATGGCTTACATTCATTGTTTGATCCAAATCAGAAAATGTCTTTAAACGCTTCGATATTTGCTGAGGAGACCATAAACAACGGATCGCTTCAACAATAAATCTCCAGAGGATTGAGTCGATTTTGAGTTTTCTGTGACCACGTCTACGTCTAGCGAAGGTGTTATCAGAAGCATATTGAGCTTGATAAACGTCATTGATGCTATTTCTTTTAAGTTCACGATAGATCGTACTAGGATGTCTTTTAATAAGTTCAGCAAATTTTCTGGGTGAAAAGCCTTCTTTTCTTGACTCAAGCATTAATGCAGTACGATCTTCAAAGCTAAGATGATGGTATGACAATTTTATATACTCCATAAACCCTTTAAATTAATTAGGTGGTTTATGTCGCACTTCAAGTTTTACTCTGCCCAGAAATGATTTATGTGTTTTATGAGGAGCATAGTTTAAATTATTGGGAAGCTACACTTTCTCCAAGATCGAGAGAGTTTTTAGGGTGTAGTTTTTGGGAAGTCTGGCAGGTTCAACACGAACAAAAGAAAATAAAAGCTGCTCAAGATCTAAAAACCAATAAATCTCAAGCATATCTTGAAGAACATATTGAATCAATTATTGCTCGGGCAGATGCCAAAAAACCTTCCACATCTAGCAAAAAACAACGTTTGACTGATCTTCGTAAAAATAAACAAGCTGAAAAAGATAGTGAACGATTGAAACAGAGAAACAACAGCCAAAAATCGTCAAAAGGTGCATTGACGGTTTTAGAACAATCTTCAGAAACTCAAAGTAATATTATTCAGATGCCTAAGTCTAGGCAATTTATAGATTTAGAAAATGATGAAGATTACAGACTACGTTTTGGTATTTATCAAGATTTGCTAGATGATCTTGATGATCCTAACGATGAAAGCTGATAGTCACGATATTTAGATAAGATAGGATAAAATTATGACTAATAAAAATTACCAAGCAGTGTATAAAGCAAGCCCTGTTTCTGATTATCAGGGAAATCCTTTTATCGAGGCATTACCCGAAATTTTTGAGGCAAATGATACTATACAAGCCATTAAAGGTACTGTCGAATTCAGATTATCGGATCGGCAACTTCCTAACAATACTCGTGCTCATATTATATCGCAGTTATTAAATAATTTTTTTCACCCTATTAAACGACATTTAACATTAGAACAAAAAATTTCTATTATGCTGAGAAAAGGATATGTAGGGCGAAATATTACCACAGGGGATTTAAATCGGCATTTACAGAATAGTTTTGAACATATTAGAAGCAATGATTTTAATGCTTCTCGCCATACAGATTTAATATCAACAGCACAAAGTCTGGTTTTTATTGGGTTCTCTGGTAGTGGCAAAACAACCACATTAAATCGTATTCTTAAAAATTACAAACAAAAAATTTACCATCCTGAACATAATTTCACACAACTGGTCTATCTAAAAATTGACTGTCCATATAATGGATCACTCAAATCACTATATTTAAATTTCTTTAGTGCCGTTGATCGTGCTTTAGGAACTAACTATGAACAGCAATACACCCAAAAGCGACATAATGAACAAAAGCTATTGCAACTTATGGGACACATTGCTCATCTTCATGCAATCGGTCTTTTGGTGATTGATGAAATTCAACATCTCATAGCAAACAGATCGAAAAATTCTGATGAAATGTTAAATTTCTTTGTGACTTTAGTGAATGTTTATAGCTTGCCAATTATTATGGTAGGAACGCCAAAAGCCAGTAACATATTTGAACGTGATTTGCGTTCATCACGTAGAGCTGTAGGTTTTGGTTCAATTCATTGGGAACCTATAAAAAATGAACCTGCAATAAAAACCCCGGATGGAAAAGTACGAAAATCAGAGTGGATGACTTTTACAGATGCTCTTTGGAAATATCAATGGTTAAGGAAAAGTGATTCTCTATTGTCCGATGAGTTACGGCAATGTTGGTTTGATCTAACTCAAGGTATTTTAGATATAACTGTTAAGCTTTTTGTCCTTGCACAAATACGGGCAATTGAGTCTGGTTTAGAACGAATCACTGTTAAATTGCTCAAAACTACATATCAAGAAGATTTTAAACCCATTCATCACATTATAGATGCTTTACGTTCAGGTGATGCTCGACGGATTGCACAATATCCTGATTTAATTACACCTGAAATTGACAGACAATTGTTAAAACTTTTTTCTAAAATCGAAGAAAGTGCTGTTGATCAAGGAGATGAGCTTGCTGAATATCAGGGGCATGCAGAATCCATCCGTTTGCATAATCTGTTGCTTGAATTAGGTTATGACACCAATCTTTTAGTACCACTGGTCAAAAAAGTATTTGTTAAGCATCCCGATAAACACTTGACTGAGCTACTACCCATTATTATTGATTGGTTAAATCAGGATGTAGATTCAACAAAAAATTCCTCATTATCCAAACCAAAATTATCAAAAACCAAACTGCTTAAATATGATCAATGGCAAACATTGGATTCGGTTGACTTACGTTTTCAATTTTCACAAAAAGAGAATGATCAAAGCTTTTATGATCATTTAAAAACTCAAACTGATTTGATCTTTGATATATCTAATTGGATAAAACAGGTGAGTTAGTTATGCTAAATTTTCCTATGCCTTATGAACAAGAGTTGATTTACAGTACAGTGGCTCGAGCTGGAGTTCGTTTAGCATTTGAAAGTCCAAAGCAGTTACTTGACGCAGTGTTTCAAAATAGAAAGGTTATTGCTACGGTTGATTTACTCTGTCATCTGAATTCGATTGTTAATCAGTATACTGAGGGACAATTAAGTCTAGAAAATATAATATATAAACACACATTATTTCCTATATATGCACCTTTTGTACCTGAAGCAAGGCGACAACAATGTTTCAAATGGATGGCCAATATTTCACAAGGCTCGGTACATCTTTCTTTGGGAATTAATGCTTCACGAGTCCCTATTATTCATAGACTACGTTACTGCCCACAATGTTTGAAAGAGCAAGCACTTCAAAAAGGCGAATTCTACTGGGTACGATTATGGCAAATACAGGGAGCTTGCTGCCCGCAACACGGTAAGCTTGTAGAATCAACCCTAGATTTAAGATCATTACACAGACATGACTTCATGGTACCTTCAGATATTTTTTGTATTGAATGGAATCAGATACCAGCAACAAGTGATGAACTTTTCATTAGTTCTAAATTAATAGAATTGTTATCTATACCACCTTTTGTATCACCAAGTTATGAACAGTGGACGATGTTCTATAATGAATTAGCCAAGAGGAATAACTGTACTCGCGGGCAAAACCAAATTGCTTTTGATCAAATTTTAGAAAAAATATCGTTACGGTGGTCACAAAAATTTCTTAGTCAATATCATTTGGATGACTTAGCTTCTGAAAGCAGCTGGCTACATAATATTTTCAGAAAGCATCGCAAAAGCTTTAGTTATCTTGAGCATATTCTTGTAATCGAAGCGTTTCTAAATGCTGACTGGTCTTTTGCAGAGATATTCAATCAAGTTAAGTCTTTCAAGAAAGTAATTACTCAACAGAATAATCGAATAAAATACCAGGATACTAATTTTGAAATAACTAGAGCTGAAAATCGTAAAAAATGGTTAGATTTAGTACAAGACCATGGGGTTAAACCGGCTCGTCACCTGCAGGCAGCTCTTTATGCATGGTTATATCGAAACGATAAAACCTGGCTATTGCAGACGAACCAAAATTTCCATCAGAAGTTTATTCCTCAAGGGACTAAAATTGATTGGCAAAAACGCGATCTTTTTTATGTCCGGCAACTTATCCAGCTCAATAATGCTTTAATTTGGGATTTAGAGGGATCAAGACGCTCCGCAAAATGGTGGTTAAAACAGACTTTAATGTCAAATACATTAGAGAAAAATTTACATAAATTACCTCTGATTCAACTTTTTCTAGAACGATATAGTGAAGATATCAGCTGTTATCAAATCAGGCGCCTAACAAAAGTGTTTATAGATATTAAAATCAATAAACAACCAATTCCTCAGTGGCGTATTCTACGAAAAGCTGGATTAAGTGAAGAACGAATGACATCTGAAACGAAAAAATTTCTAGAATACATCGTTCATGAGTTCTCTAACATTATGCAAAATTAATTTTATTAAATCGCTGGCTTTATAAAATTAAGTTTTGAGATTTCAATAAAATAAGCTTTAATATATGTAGTCATTTTTTGTCAATTCACCAAAGTTTAAAATGGTAAAATCCTGATGATAAAAATTAAAAATTTTCCTGAAAATGCGAGAATTACTTTTTTAGGTTCTATTTTCAAAGATATAAAGAATGAAGAATGGAATATCACTATTGGATTAGAAAATGATGAAGATTTAACTAAAGATCAGAGATATTTGCTTAACCATGCTCGTTTTTCTAATATGCCATTATTAGCAAGAAATCGGAGATTCAATCAGAATAAAAAATTCACTCCTTTTAATGAGTCTATTATCACTATTAAAATAGATGACTTGCAAAAATGGGATGTTATAATTAATCAATCAAAGCAGTACCAATTTAGTCATATTGTTAGCGATATTCATGCAACACTAACAGACATCGAAATTGTTTTACCTCAAATAGAACTCGCTAGAGTATTATTCTTGCATACTGCCTATCTATCTCGTGCTGCATTGGATCAAAGGCGTTTTTTTCGGGAATTTGATATCATAAAAGAAGAGAATCAAACTCTGATCAATATTCTTGACTTCTGTAACTTCCCACCATCCCAATATGATAATATTGGGATGCGCCGCTTGCTCGCATGGATATTACTCGATACAGAGGCACGAGCATCCTTTGAAAGCATCTCCAAAAATTTTTTGAGTGAGAAAGTGCAGACAAAATTCCGAGAATTCTGGAACTTTAATTTTATCCCACCATCATTAAAAGGCGCTGAGCTCACATTAAAAGTATATTTTAGTCCAAAGACAAACAAATATTATGTAAATGAAATTCTAGCAATATCAAACTTACCCAGTGAAATTAATCATACTGTCATTTTTTGTAGTCCAAATTTTACTGTAAAAAATACTCAGGTAAGCTCTGAGCGCTCTTCTAGAGGTAGTAAGCACACACGAAATGAAGATCCTATAATTGATGATAAAAAAGAAGCCAATAGTGATAAACAAATAACAATCATTGATTCACCCAAAATTACACTATCACTCTCATCTCCTTTTGAAACGAAAAAAGCAGCAATTAAACATTCTGGTAAAAAGGGTAAATTTAATAACGATGATGTAACTATATTACCGGAACCTAACGTAGGTACAGGTGAATCCACTATTTTTGGAGAAATTGGTCGAGGGGAGTTTGAAAATTGTCAAGATGAAAGTGTTGACCTTGAGCTATTCATGAAACGATTTGAAGCATTTAAAGCCATGATTGAGCAATTTACATTACAGCATAATATTCTATTAAAAATTAAATTTACCATTTCCAAGCTTCCCGCTGTCAATCGATCCAAGCTACATAAGACCGATGATGGCAACTTTCGGAGTATTGCGGAAGTCCAGCTAGAATTTCAAGATAAAAAATTTTCCATTGTAGAAGTTGATACAAGTGACAATCACAAACCACTTTCAACATTAATTGTTAAGGTCGAAAGTTTTGAAGCGTGGGATCAAAATTTTCCAAGTTTTAAAGAACAAATTATTAGACGTTCTTTGCGTTGGCCTACTGCAGAACTATTAAAAAATATTGGTATTCCCAAAGGCGTTAACCATCCAAAAAACAAATTTGAGATAACTACGTCTGATAAAGAGTTTAAAGATTGGGTAAAGCGATTTACAGAAGTTTTAAAATCTATTTAATGGATTTTTCTGTAGCATGAGCTATTGAGGAAAATATGTTGTGTTATTTGGATATTTCTTAATTTTATGGTAATTAGTCTTTTAACTGTACCTCAATGACATCCGTGTTTTGGCTTTCGAATTGCATTTGGGATGATACTTTATTACTAATTTTTCTATAGGATTAAGAGTATACTATGGTTTAAGATGATACTTTATTTTTAATAAGGCAAATCATGAACCATGAAAATCAATTAGTTAGAAGAAATTTAAGATGAAACTTTATTACCATCTTACAGTTCACCGGCCTTTTTTCTTCTGCATGGAGAACAAATAATGACCCAACTGACTTGCTTTAAAGCTTACGATATTCGCGGCAAACTGGGCAGCGAACTGAATGAAGAGATTGCCTATAAAATTGGCCGTGCCTATGGCCAGATTTACCAGCCAAAAACTGTGGCGATTGGCTGCGATATCCGTTTAAGCAGTGAAGACTTAAAACAGGCGACCATCAAAGGCCTGAATGATGCAGGTGTAAATGTCCTTGATCTGGGTATGACTGGCACCGAAGAAGTCTATTTTGCCGCTTTCCATCTGGATGTCCAAGGCGGGATTGAAATCACTGCCAGTCACAACCCGATGGACTATAACGGCATGAAACTGGTGCGCGAGAATGCCCGTCCAATCAGTGCCGATACTGGCTTAAAAGAAATTCAGGCCTTAGCAGAAGCTGGTACATTTACCAAAGTTACAGCCAAAGGAACCACACAGTCCTACAATATTTTGCCGGAATTTGTAGATCATCTGATGACCTATATTGATCCAGCCAAGATTCGCCCAATGAAGCTGGTGGTGAATGCCGGCAATGGTGCTGCAGGTCATGTGATTGATGCAATTGAAGACAAATTCAAGGCCCTGAATGTTCCGGTGGAGTTTGTCAAAATTCACCATGAAGCCGATGGCACTTTCCCGAATGGGATTCCGAACCCGATTCTGGTAGAAAACCGCGACAGCACCCGCGAGGCGGTACTGGCGCATGGCGCAGATCTGGGCATTGCCTGGGATGGCGACTTTGACCGCTGCTTCCTGTTTGATGAAAAAGGCCAGTTTATTGAAGGTTATTACATCGTGGGTCTGTTAGCACAGGCTTTCTTGTTGAAACAGTCCGGTGAAAAAATTGTGCATGATCCGCGTCTAGTCTGGAACACTTTTGATGTGGTGGAACAGTATCAGGGCGAAGCAATCCAGTCCAAATCCGGGCATGCCTTTATTAAAGATGTGATGCGTGAGCACAATGCGGTGTATGGCGGGGAGATGAGTGCCCACCACTATTTCCGTGACTTTGCCTATTGTGATAGCGGCATGATTCCATGGCTACTGGCGATTGCGGTGCTGTCTGAAACCGGTCAATCCTTATCGAGTCTGGTTGAAGAGATGATTGCCAAGTTCCCATGTTCAGGTGAAATTAATTTTAAAGTGGCAGACACCCAAGCCACCATTCAAAAGATCTTTAAACACTATGCCGATCAGAACCCGGCCATTGACCAGACCGATGGCGTAAGTCTGGATTTCGGTGCCTGGCGTTTTAATGTACGTGCTTCCAATACCGAACCGTTATTGCGTTTAAATATTGAAAGCCGCCGTGACCTGCAACCCAAACCAATGCAAGACTATGTTGATGAATTGACCCGTTTGATTCAGGCTTAACATAAAAAATGGAGCATAAATGCTCCATTTTTTTATTGTACTAGGATCTGAACCTACTTAACGATAGCCATTTGGATTCTGTTTTTGCCAGTTCCAGCTATCGGCCAGCATATCTTCCAGACCATACTGCGGTTGCCAACCTAGCTCGGCAATGGCACGCCGATTGTCTGCAAAAGAGGTCGCCACATCGCCTGCCCGGCGCGGCGCCAGTTCAAATGGAATCTCCACCCCATTGACCTGTTCAAAGGTATTTTTCACCTGTAACACGGAAATCCCGTTTCCAGTTCCAATATTCCAGGCGCGACAGCCCTGTGCATTTAAACGGTTATTCAGTGCACATAAGTGTGCATTGGCCAGGTCCACCACATGGATATAATCGCGGACGCCTGTGCCATCGACGGTATCATAATCACTGCCAAAGATTGAAAGTTTTTCACGACGACCGACAGCCACTTGGGTCACATAAGGCATCAGGTTGTTTGGAATCCCTTGCGGGTCTTCGCCAATCTGACCACTTTTATGCGCGCCGACCGGGTTAAAATAACGTAATAAGGCAATCGACCAGCGCTCATCAGCAATTGTCAGTTTTTCCAATAACTGTTCAATAATCAGTTTGGTATAGCCATAATTGTTGCTTGGCATCCCAGTTGGCATTTCTTCATTTAAAGGAGAAATATTGGCTTCATCATACACTGTTGCAGACGAGCTAAAGACCAGTTTAAACACCCCTGCGCGTTGCATCGCCTGCGCTAGACTGATAGACCCGGCAATATTATGCTCAAAATAAGCCAGTGGAATTTGCTGACTTTCCCCCACTGCTTTGAGACCGGCAAAATGAATCACCGCATCAATCTTGTGCTGCTGGAACAGCTGATCCAGACCGGCACCATCCCGAATATCCCCTTCAATAAAATGAAGACTTTTCTGGGTCAGTGCTTGTACCCGTTGTAATGATTCTGCCGAACTGTTCGACAGGTTATCCAGCACCACCACCTGGTGCCCGGCATTGAGCAGCTCCAGACAAGTATGCGAACCGATATAACCGGCGCCACCGGTAACCAGAATATTAGCCATCTGATTTTCCTAATAAAATGTGTAATAAACCCTGTGTCGAAGCATCCAGTGCCGATACATCCTGCTGCTGGCCATTTAAAATCGGTAACAGCTGATTGGCAATTTCCTTGCCTTTTTCTACGCCCCACTGATCAAAGGGGTTAATATTCCAGATTACCGACTGGACAAAGACCTTATGCTCATACAAGGCAATCAGCATCCCCAAGCTATATGGATTTAATTCCTGAATCAAAAAGGTTGAACTCGGCTGATTACCGGCATATTGCTTATAAGCCGGCAAACTGGCTAGCTCGGCCTGATCCAGCGCCTGATTACCAAAAGCCAGTAAGCGCGATTGTGCCAGACAGTTAGACAGCGCCAGATGATGTTGCTCGACCAGCGCCTCTGCACTTTCGGCATAGGTAAACTGGTTGGCATTGTAGCGTTTCACCGGCGCAATAAAATCACAGCTGACCGCCTGTGTACCCTGATGCAGCAGCTGATAAAACGCATGCTGGGCATTCGGTCCCACTTCACCCCAGACAATTGGACAGGTATCCAGTTCAACCGCGTCACCACTGCGCTGAATCGATTTACCATTTGATTCCATTTCCAGCTGCTGCAGATAAGAGGCAAAATATTTTAAGCGGCCATCATAGGGCAAAACTGCATGGGTCTGAATATCCAGGAAATTATTGTTCCAGATCCCGAGCAGACCCATCAACACCGGAATATTCTGTGCAAAGGGTGCGGTCTGGAAATGCTGATCCACCGCATAGGCACCCGCCAGAAAGGCTTTAAAACCTTCCACCCCGATAATCAGCGCAATTGGCAAGCCGATACAGGACCAGAGTGAATAACGGCCACCGACCCAATCCCACAGCAGGAACTGGTTTTCTGGCGCAATGCCCCATGCCGTCATTTTATCGGGCTTGGTCGAGACCCCAACAAAATGATGCTGTAATACGCGTGCCTGTTTGCCCAAGGCTTTTTCCAGCCATAAACGGACGGTTTGTGCATTGGATAAGGTATCAATGGTGCCAAAAGACTTGGAGGAAATAATAAACAGCGTGGTTTCTGGACGCAGCTTGTGCAGTAAATCTGAGAGCTGGCTGCCATCCATGGTCGAAACAAAATGTACGCTCAGTGGCTTGGCACTTGAATGTTTAAAATCGGACAGTGCCTGAGTGGCCATTAAAGGCCCCAAGTCCGAACCACCAACGCCGATATTGACCACATCCTGAATTACTTCACCGGTGGCACCGCGGCATTGTCCGGCATGAATTTTTTCTACCAGCTGATACATACGCTGTAGCTGGGCCTGTACCTGCTGTGCCAGTTCCGGATGAGTACTGCCCTGTTCCGGCAAACGCAGCGCCCAATGCATGGCTGCACGCTGTTCGGTATAGTTAATCGTATCGGTGGAAAACAGGGTGTTGATCCAGCCGGATAAGTCATGTGCCTCAGCAAAGTGTATCAGCTGCGCCAGTACTTCGGCATCAATACGCTGCTTGCTATAATCAAAAGCCAGCGATTTTAAACCTACAGAAAAGTGTTCAAAACGCTGCGCATCCTGGGCAAATAAATCGGTTAAATGACGCTGTTCAAACTGATTTTTTAAAGTCTGTAACTGTAATAACAGTGAATCACGCGTATGTACCGCTGCTGAACTGCTCATTAGCGTCCTACTCCCATATAGGCAAAGCCTTGCGCTTTGACAAATTGCGGATCATAGATATTACGTCCATCTAAAATTAACGGATGCTGCATACTGTTGAGCAGGGTTTTATAGTCCGGACTCCAGTAATGTTTCCAGGCGGTTAACAGGCACAGCGCATGGCTGTCTTTGACGGCTTCATACTGGTCCTGACACAAGATCAGATCATCGCGTTCGCCATACAGTGCCTGAATTTCTGGCAAGGCCTGCGGATCGTGTAATTTAACCGTGAGCCCTTGCGCCCAGAGTGCCTTGAGCATGGCGTGAATCGGTGAATGGTGTACGCGTGAGGTATTTTCCTTAAACGCAGCGCCCCAGATGGCAATAGTTTTGCCTTTTAAATTGCCCTGATAATAGTTCCACAGTTTACGAAATAGCAGCTCTTTTTGCTGCTCGTTAATTTCCCAGACCTGGGCCAAAAGCTGGCTTTTCACACCGGTGGTTGAAACGGTATTGGCTAAGGTCAGGACATCATGCGAGAAGTTTTCTCCGCCAAAACCGGCGCCCGGATACATATAGGACTCGCCAATCCGGCTATCAGCCGCCATGCCCTGACGCACATGCTCAATATCAATACCCAGTTTTTCGGCCACCACGGCCAAGTCATTGATATAACTGATCCGGGTCGCCAGCATGCCGGAAATACTCAGCTTGGTAAATTCCGCATCCAGCACCGGCATAAACAGATATTGCTGCTTGCGTGGAAATAGTGGACGTAAAAACTCTTGCACTTTGCTCTGTACCTGCGGGTTCATACAGCCCACGGTCAGCTGCTCCGCCTGGGTGATACTGGCCAGTGCATTGCCTTCCTGGCTCATATCCGGCAAATACACCCAGTCATCTTCAGGCAGTAGCTGTTTCAGACGTGCCGTACCCTGCAGACCTAAAGTTGAAGCATTGATCATCAGTTTCGGATGAATGATCAGGCGCTGCTGGAGCTGCTGTAATAACTCGATCATCAATGGCTCTTCTGCTGGCGTCAGGCTAAACAGATAGACATCCATCTCTAGCCCCAGCTCTTTCAGGCTACAGTAATGCAGAAAGCCTTGGGCATGTTGCTGCTGCAACAGACGATTGACCGCCTCATCCTGAAAATCAGGCGCTTCCGGGCTATCTTGCTCGAAAATGTCACACCAGTAGACCTTGTGCCCACATTCTGCCAATAGCGCCGCCATCACCCCGGCATAAAGCGTTCGACCAAAAACTGCAACCTTCATGCTGACCTCTGCCCTGTATTAGTCTTTAAGTTCTTGAATCAACTGTTTAAATGCTTCACCTAAACTTGGATGGTCCACTCCGTAATGCAAGACTGCCTTTAAGTAACCCAGTTTGCTGCCACAATCAAAGGTCTGGCCTTTCATGCGGTAGGCTTCGACTGTTTCCAGCTGCTGTAATGCGGCAATAGCATCGGTCAGCTGGATTTCATTCCCGGCCCCTTTCGGTGTGGTGGCTAACAGCTGCATAATTTTGGCCGGTAATACATAACGCCCGATCACGGAAAGATTAGAAGGTGCAGTACCGACCGCCGGTTTTTCGACAATCCCCTGCATTGCCGCACTTTGGCCTTCTGCAGGAGCAGCAGCAACATCCACAATGCCATATTGATCGACCAGATGCTCCGGCACAGCTTCGACCATAATCTGTGCTGCTTGTGTGCTATTAAAACGTTCAATCATCAAAGCCAGATCATTTTTTTCTGCCTGATCTTTGACCAGCACATCTGGCAGTAACACGGCAAAAGCTTCATCACCGACAATATCTTTGGCACACAGTACTGCATGACCCAGGCCCAGCGGCTGTGGCTGACGCACACTAACTACACTGACTTGTGGTGGTAGAATTTCGGTAATTTCTTTTAGCAAATCCCACTTTTGCTTCTGCTCTAATGTGGTTTCCAGTTCAAAGTTACGGTCGAAGTAGTTTTCAATTGACGCTTTGGAAGAATGCGTGACCAGAATAATCTGTTCAATACCGGCAGCAACCGCTTCACGCACCACATATTCAATCGCTGGACGGTCGACCACGGTCACCATTTCTTTGGGAATAGATTTACTGGCTGGTAAAAAACGGGTACCCAAACCTGCAACAGGTAAAATCGCCTTCTTAATCATATACTTTAACCTGATCTCGATATTTTAATTTACTTTAACTTCTTTACCACGCTGATAGCCATCAACATAGTGCTCCAGCTGGCTTAATGCCCAATCAATATCCGATTGCACCGCGGTTAAATCATTGAAACGCTCAAAGACCTGCAATAACTCATCCAGAGGATACATTTTTTCATAAGAACGCAAAATCCGGCTGTGTTGTGTCACTTCGGTATTATCGGCATCAATCAGTAATTCTTCGTAAAGTTTTTCGCCGGGACGTAAACCGGAGTACTGGATTTCAATATCGCCGTCCTGACTGTCGGCTTCACGGACTTTCAGGCCACTCAGCGCAATCATCTGACGGGCCAGATCCTGAATCCGTACTGGCTCGCCCATATCCAGCAGGAACACATCGCCACCATGACCCAAGGCACCGGCCTGAATCACCAATTGCGAGGCCTCTGGAATGGTCATAAAGTAGCGTGTCACTTCAGGATGAGTCACGGTAATGGGCCCACCTTTGGCAATTTGCTGTTTAAACAATGGCACCACCGAACCCGATGAACCCAAAACATTCCCAAAGCGGACAATGCTAATTTGGGTCTGATCTTGCGCTTCAGCCATCGCCTGACAATACAATTCTGCCATACGTTTAGACGCCCCCATGACATTGGTTGGACGCACGGCTTTATCGGTAGAAATGAGTACAAAGGTTTCTACGCCTGTTTTGACCGCTGCATTTAAGCTAAATGCCGTACCAATGGCGTTGTTTTTCAAACCTGCCAATGGGTTACACTCTACCAAGGGCACGTGTTTGTAAGCAGCCGCATGGTACACGGTTTGAACCCTATACTGTTCCATCACCCGCTCTAGTTTGGCCTGATCGAGCACTGAACCTAAAATTGGGATAATCGTGACATCGCTAGTTAAGCGTAATTCTTTGTCAATGCTATACAACGCAAATTCGGTCAGTTCATAAATCACCAGTTTCTGCGGCTGGTTTTTAATAATCTGGCGGCATAATTCGGAACCAATTGAACCACCAGCACCTGTAACCATCACCACTTTGTCTTTAATATTTTTTTCCAGCAGCTCTGCCACAGGCGGCACCGGATCACGCCCCAGCAAGTCAATAATATCAACTTCCTGAATATCGGAAACGCGGATTTCACCATCCACCAGTTTGGTCAGGCCCGGAATTTCGGTAATTTTTAAATGTGCCGGTTCCAGAAATTTGACAATTTCACTTTTGCGGCTACGCCCCACAGAGGGTAAGGCAATTAAAATTTCATCAATGCGCAATTTGTCAAAACATTTAAGCGCTGTTTTCGGCAAATAGACATCAATCCCACCAATATTCTGTCCACTTAAGGACGGATTATCATCAATAAAGAAAATGGGTAAATGTTCGTTGGAACGGGTTAAAGTCGCAGCGACCTGCTGACCGGCATTGCCTGCCCCATAAATCGCAATGCGTTTTTTCGGTACACCGGCCTGTACATAAGAACGGACAATAAAACGGATGATCCCACGGCTAAACCACACCCAGGCGAACATCATAAAGCCGAACATCAGTGGAATTGAGGTTGGAATAAAAGCATCTGTTAAATAGGCCAAGGCATAGAGTCCCGCCACCGCCAGGAAAGTTGCCAGGCCCAGTTTGACCATAAACACTTCATTGTAAGTACGCACAATAAAGCGGTACACCCCAAACACAAACAACAGGATAACCGCAATTGCACTGACCCACAGTGAACCAAACGGAATATTCGGTACCACCTCTGCACCAAGGTCAAACTGACGAATGGCATAACACAGCCAGATCAGGACTGGAAATACACAGAAATCCAGAATGACCAGGAAAGCCAGTTTGGCAGCACGGGGGGATTCGACGAGAGGTAGGATGACGGATTTCACTTGATGTGTCTTCTCAATAGGAATAGTACAGCTCAGTTCAATTATTAATATTGGAATGATTAAACCGCAAATTAAACTTAGTTTGTAAAATGCATCAGTTGATGCATTTTATATATAACATTATTGTAGCGTATATTGAATTATATACGCTGAATCACCTGAGCAATGGCCTGTTCAGTTGTGCGAATATTATCTTCCGATAAGGTTGGATGCACCAGGAACATCAGGCTGCTTTCACCCAGTTGCTGGGCATTGGCTAGACGCTGGGCGGGTCGCCATGGCGTACCATCAAATGCATGTTCTAAATACACTTCTGAGCAGGAACCGCTAAAGCAAGGCACGCCCAGTGCATTGATTTCGGCCATAATCCGGTCACGTGACCAGCCTTCTGGCAACTGCGCTGTGTTGACCTGTACATAGCACTTATAGTTGGCATGGACATAATCATTGTTCGGATAATGCACGCTAAAATACGGACTGTCCTGAAATACCTTCAAAATACGTTGGGCATATTCAGTGCGTTTTTGCGTCCATTCTGGCATCCGCTGTAACTGCAGTCGACCAATCACAGCTTGCATTTCCATCATGCGCCAGTTGGTGCCAAAAGAGTCATGTAACCAGCGAAACCCGGGTGGATGCTGTTTGTGATAAATGCTGTCGTAATTTTTACCATGGTCTTTATACGACCACATTTTTTTCCAGAGCTGTTCATCATTGGTGGTGACCATACCGCCTTCGCCACCGGTGGTCATAATTTTGTCCTGACAGAATGACCAGGCACCAATATGGCCAATTGATCCGGCAGGCTTGCCTTTGTACATGGCACCATGTGCCTGCGCACAATCTTCAATGACATGCAGGCCTTTGTCCTGCGCCAGTTGCATAATCGGGTCCATATCACACATCCAGCCCGCCAAATGCACGCAAATAATCGCTTTGGTATTTGGGGTCAGGACTACTTCTATGGTACGGGCAGAAATATTTTGTGAGTCGAGTTCTACATCGGCAAACACCGGATTGGCCCCGGCCGTCACAATCGAGCTGGCAGATGCCAAAAAGGTCCGCGAGGTGACAATCACGTCATCACCTGCACCAATATTCAGGGCTTTTAAGGCCACATCCAGTGCAACTGTACCATTGGCCAACGCCACTGCATATTGAGTCCCTGCAAAGCGGGCAAATTCTTTTTCAAATTCGCGACATTCCTGCCCGGTCCAGTAGTTCACTTTGTTCGAGAGCAATACTTGAGATACGGCATCTGCTTCCTGTTGAGTAAAGCTTGGCCATGGTTCAAAGGCAGTATTTAGCATGGTTTATCCTAGAATAATCTGATTCTTTAAATATTAAAAAACTACTTCTTTTCAAGTATACGCGCTGGGTTGCCAATAACAGTTACACCGGGTGGTACGCTTTTTGTGACAACAGCTCCCATGCCCACCACAGCCCCCTTACCAATAACAAGCGGTTGGTCTGGGGTACCCTGCTTAATGACTGCACCTGTACCAATATAGGCATGATCATGAATATGAATATTGCCATTACATTTTACACCAGGAGCAAAAGTGACATAATCGCCGATCACGCAATCATGGGCGACATAACTATAAATATTGGCATGAAAAAATTTTCCAATTTTAATATTGGATGTCAGACAAGTGAAAGGGCAAAGTAAACTACCTTCACCAATCTGAACTTCATCTAAAATAACTGTATTACTTGCCTGAATATTCAAATGCTGAATTTGATCTTCAGTTAAACGTTTCATCAGTTTTTCACGAACCTGGCTATTGGCTATTGCAATCGTTACTGCCTTTTTTTGGTCAGGATACTTTAAGAAATCTTCATAACTTAAGACCTGATATCCATTTAAACTAGTACCTGCCCCACTATCATCAATAAATACAAATTGTTGTTTCTCTAATGTGGGATATTGTTGTCTCGCCAAAGGCATAACTTCTTTACCAAAACCACTTGCACCATATACACCAATATAAGAAATCATGAATTTGAATCCTTTTCTGAACCTGTAAATTTAGACATTGTGGCTTCGCCCGCTTCATTAATGTCATCTTTGGCGAGCACTTTTTTCACCGTTTTTAGCATAATTTTAAAATCTAACCAGACTGATTGATTTTCGACATACCAGGTATCAAGTTTAAATTTTTCTTCCCAACTAATGGCATTACGTCCATTTACCTGTGCATGTCCTGTCATGCCTGGGCGGACTAAATGGCGTTTGGCTTGTTCTTGGTTATATAGCGGCAAGTATTCCATGAGTAGCGGACGTGGCCCGACGATGCTCATATCGCCTTTAATCACATTCCATAACTCTGGCATTTCGTCCAAACTTGTCGCACGTAGCATTTTACCAAATGGGGTTAAACGCTCGCTGTCAGGCAACGGATTCCCTTTCGCATCAGCAGCGTCTTTCATACTGCGAAATTTGATCATTTCAAACGGTTTGCCATGTAAACCGGGGCGTACCTGACGGAATAAAACGGGTGAGCCTAGATTTTTTTTCACTTTATGTGCCACATAAAAATACAACGGTGACAGTAAAATGAGGGCAATAGAAGCAATAATAATATCAAGGAGGCGTTTTAGCATTTATAGACCTAGAATATTCACTAAACGTTGATTTACTTTTTCTGCATCAAACTTTTCAACGGCAATTTTATAGCTTTCAGCACCCATCAATCTAACTTGTTCAGGGTGTTCAATGAAATAAATCATTTTTTCCGCCAAAGCTTCAGCATCCCATTTTGGCACTAAAAAGCCATTTACACCATCTACAACCGTTTCTCTACAACCAGGTACATCTGTGGTGATAATTGCACGACCGATAGCCATAGCTTCTTGCGTACTTCGTGGTACACCCTCCCGGTAATAAGAAGGTAAGACAAAAACGCTAGAATTTTCTATCCATTCGGAAACGTTGCTGACATGTCCTGGATATTCAATAATATTGGTTTTTACCAAACTTGCTAGCTCTTCCTCTTTCAAACTTCCTAATGCTTCTTTATCAATAGCACCTAACACAATAAATTTAACTAAGGGATATTTTTCCTTCACAATTTTTGCTGCTTCGATGTAATCATGAATACCTTTTTCCGCAAGTAAGCGTGCAATAAAGATAAAAGAAATATCAGAAGTAAAGTTTGTAGAATACTTATAATGTTCTAAATTTAAACCTATTCCACCGAGGACCTCTACTTTTTTGACCTGTATTGCATATTTTTTAAGTAAATCTTTAGGATCATCAGGATTTAAAAAAATAAGCTGATCAAGTTGTGGTAATGCTATTTTATATAAAAAAACCTGTATCTTTTTTATAAGTTGCGTTTTTTTACTTAAGCCTTCTGGCTGCTCTGTAAATGTATAGCCTAAACCTTCAAGCATACCAATAACACGCGGGGCTTTAGCTAATTTGGCTGCTAAAGTACCAAAAATGACAGGTTTTGAAAAATAAGAGAATAATAAATCAGGATTAATTTTTTTAATTTTTTTTGAAAGCCGATATGTTGCAATTATATCTGCGAGTGGGTTCAACCCACCACGGTTTAATGTATATGTAATAGGTGTAGCACCCAACTTTTCTATTTTTTTTAGGTCTTCTGCCGTATATTCAGAAGTAAACGCATAAACTTGATGTCCTTTTTTTAACAGTGTACGAATTAAATCTGCACGAAAGCCATAGAAGCTAGATGCAACTGTTCCAACTATAATCACTTTCATTTATTTACAACCTGTCGATATTTGACCTTATCTTTTAAAACCAAAATATAGAAAAAACATATATAAATAGCTAAATAGTTATATATTCTTAATCTAACAGCAGTGCCTAAGTTATCATTTCCAATTAACCATACACTCGCATATAGCACAAAAAATATAATCAAAAATCGAACAAAACTATCAGCTAATTTTATATTTCTAATCACATAAACCAACATAGCAAAGACTGGAACTGTTTCAACTAACAGTAAAATAATTGCAAATGGATTAGATACATATAATCCAAAGAGTTGTCCTAAAGCACTTAAAATTAAGTTTGGTATGAACATTATAGGATTGGAAAAGTCTAAGCCTAATGTAGAGCCACTATCAATTTCCTCAAAGCCAGAACGGTATTCTGTTAATCGTTCAAAAACCCCAATATAGTTTGCTATAAATAAAACCATAAGATATTGAAAAGAAAAGAGGTAAATACGCTTTTTTGTCAGTTTAATTTTCCACAAAGCTAACGCCAATAAAAATGCGTACCCTAAATAAGGACGCAAAGCCATTAAAAATAATCCCATTAAAATAGCAAGTATACAAAAAGAAGAAAAGGAAATAAAATTCGAACGACTTAAACATTTTTTCACAATTAAGCACCCTACCAAAAAAGAGAGCACCATAAATACATCACGGTAAATATCGAATGTATAGAAAAAAAGTGTCGGATAGATTAGACATAGCAAAACACTATAAAGATAATATTTCTGATTTTTTTGGAAATTGAGACCAGACAACTTGGCTACTAAAAATGGAATTATAAATAAATTTATAAATAAAAATAAATAAGAAATTCCATCACGAGAATAGAAGCCAAAATCATTAAAAAATCTTAAAATAACAGGCCATATATTTACAGCAAAATCCACATAACCCAAAGCATAGTCATGATAATAATCTGAGTCGTTACCACCACCTAAACCAAGGGAAAGATAATCATTCTTTATTAAAGAATAAAAAGTAATTTTTATAAAAATTAAGAAAACAACACACAAAAATAAAACTTTATTTGATATTCTTTCAAACATTCTCATTTTGAATTTCTCTCAAAAAAACATCAAATTTTGAATCAGACAATATATTCTTCCATGCATATCTATGTATTAAAGGAAGGGATACTATCAATCTACCATTCATTTCAATAGTCTTTAGAAAATCAAAATCATCCAACCAAACAGGTTGATAATCAATCTCATTGAAAAACTGTTCAGACCATTTATACTTATTAGAAATTACCCCTAAACCCGAGGCTAAATATTCTAAAGTTTTTGTACTTGTTTGGATGTTATAAGGGTATAAGTCAGGAGTAAAATTCAAACCAAATCTAGAGTTTCTATATATTTCTGGTAAATCTTTACGTTCTACCCGACCTAAAATAGTAATATTTTCATGCTTTAATAAAGAGCTTTCTAAATCACTAACCTGACCAACAACAACAACCTTATAATTTCCTGCAAGCCTTCTCAATACTTCTATAAGACCATTACGTCCAGCAATAGAGCCACAGTAAATAATATCATACAGAGGATTTTCACTTGGACTTTGGAACAAAGCATCATCCACACCCATATCTCTATAAATATATGGCACATCATCAGTAAAATTTAAATCATGATGTACAAAGTTATTTAAAAAAATTCGCCCACTAGGCTTTTTGTTCACAATTTTTTTTGCAAAATTTTTTAAGTGAGCGTGGGGAGGTGTAGATAAACTTTGATATTCATGAATCTCTATAGCTCGACCCTCCTTTTTTTTCCAAAAAGGGCGCGTACCCATAAAATATATATTAATATCATTATCAGGATCGAGCTCGTAGTCTAGCTGAATCTGATGCCCGAGTTTTTTTAGATATTTTTCGTATGCATAAGCTTCTGGAGTATATGCAAACTTTGACAAAGGTATGCCTATATTCACACCAAACCCCAACTCAAAGAATCGCTAACCATTTTTTAACAATCTCATCAACTTTAAAATTATTAACATTTTCTTTAGCATTTATACACATTCTCAAATAAGAATCCTTATCCAAATTTATCATCTTAGTAATCGCTTCACTTAGCTTTTCAATATTTTCAGGCTCAACTAAATATCCAGAAACCTCATTATCAATCAACTCTGCTGGTCCCGTATCACAATCAAAAGACACTATAGGCAAACCAAAACTTTGAGCCTCTAATAATACCATCGGTAAACCTTCAAATCTCGAACTCATACAATAAAATGAAGCACTCTTAAAGTATTGAGCAATATTATGCGTTGATGAATTTATCTCTACAGTGTCATTTATCTTCAAAAACTCACTAAGATCAATAATTTTTTGTTTATCCTCCCCCTCTCCAACAATAACTAATTTCCATCCTTCTTTATTAGTTACGCTACTCCAGGCCTGTAATAGCAAATCATATCCTTTTTGATGCCTATATCGCCCAACTGCCAATACAACCTTACAATCTAAATCAGGAATATGTTCAATACCTTCAAATGTACTAGGGTTTACAATTGTTATAATTTTAGATCTTATATTAGATAAGTTATTCTTCCACAATTCCTGATCTCTATGAGTCAAAGTAACAATATAGTCACAATATTTTGCTGCCCATTTACGCCCAATATCGCGATACTTTACCCCGAGATTAACCTTAAAATTAAAATGCTCCCAACAAATATGTTTAACTCTCAATCCAAATAATGCAGGTATAGTAAACACACAGGAAATACTATCTACCACTACCAAAGTATCTATCTGATACTGTGTAACAAACTTTCGAATGCGCCATACAGCGCCAAAAAAGTTTTTTTTGAATGAAATTTTTTCAGGATAAAGTGAATATGTTTTGATACTAGGCACTAACTCAAAAAAAGACTGTTTTCCATCAGCAAGACTTAAAATAGATACTTGGAAGTTTTTTTGAGCTAATGCATTGGCAATAAGTGTCGTTACTCTTTCGGTACCGCCAGAGTTGTTTAAATTACCAATAAGAAAACAAATTTTTTTCACTAAAATCAACCTCTTAAACTTAGTAAAGCAATAAAATAGAAACCAAAATAGTAGTACAGCCGATTTCCTCTTTTACTCAACTTTCTAACATCAACATCTTTTTTATTCACTTGAAACGTAGCTTGACATTTATAAGCAACTTTCCAACCAAAATTTTGATACATATAATTGACAAAAGCTTGGCTCATTGAAACAAATGATATTGAATATATGGGATTTTCTTTCATTCTTAAAGCATATAGTTCTAAGATAGATTTAAAGCTATCCACATGCTTTCTTTTATTTTCAGATGATGTATTTAATAAGCTTCCATTTAAATTAAGTCGATAGAAGTAAAGTACACTTTCTAAAAAATATATGTTTTTGGCTCTAAGAAAAACCTCAGGAATAAGTGCAGCATCTTCGTAATAAATACCGACTGGAAACTCTAAACCATTAAATAATTCTCTTCTATAAATATTTAACCATGGAAACCATGCACTTTGATTAAAGATTTCTATCATTAAATTTTGGTCTAACTGAAGTAACCCATTCCTTTGTAATCCAACATTAAATGCCTTCAGTTTATTGGTATCTTCTTCAAATCTTGAGCTTTTAAATTGAACAATATCAACATTATTTTTTTTGATTGTATTTTTAAAGTCACTTAAATAATTTTCACTCAGTACATCATCAGAATCTAAAAAGGAAATGTACTCTCCTTTCGCATACTTTAAACCTAAGTTTCGAGCACTACTCTGCCCCTGATTTTCTTGATGTAATATTATAAAACAATCTCTAATAATGGCTGTTTGCTTACTAAGAATTTTTTCAATCACTAACATTGAGTCATCAGGAGTACCGTCATTGACGATAATTACTTCTATGTCGGAGGTAACTTGATTTATTACACTCTCAATACATTCTGCTATGTACTGTTCGACTTTATAGACTGGAATAATTAAGCTTAAAAGCATCTCGTTACCGCTTGAAATAAGTAGAGGGTAGAAACATTCTTTTTTGAGTATCCCAAATAAGTCCATTTCTAAAAAAATAATTAAATAAAGTCAGAGATAAGATTTCTGTCGTTAAAATGGCATAGATACCACCGTATAACCCATACAACTTAACCATTAAAAAAGTCAATATTACATTAAAGAACACAAGTATAAATGTCTTCCGTTTCAAATATTCATATGCATTGAACTTAATCAAATATTTTTCTGCAATTGTAGACAGTCCTGAGAACAAGGTTACCAAACCTGCTAGCCACAAAATCTCAGTAACCCGAATAAATTCAACGCCATAAAGTACGCTTACAACCCAAGGTCCAAAAAGATATAACCCTAGTGTGACAAACAAAGAAATAACCACCACTACCATATAAAGTTGCGCAACATTATTTTGACTTTTTTCTAAGCTCTCCTCTTGATAGATTCCAGTAAAATAAGATGAAATAATTGCGAGAAGAACAAAGTAAAAACTGTTACCTAATGTCATAGCTACAGTATAAATACCAAGATCAAATTGTGACTCTAAACCTAGGAAGAGCTGCGCCGTTTTAGTAAAAATTGCAACCGAAAGTGAATACAATAAGAGCTTTTGACCGACCGCAAAAGTATACTTTCTATATCTTTTTATAGCATATGGCAGCATGATGCCAACAGACAGCTTTTTTTTCGTATAAAGATATTTTCTTAATAAAAATGGTATTAGTGTAAGTAAAATGATGGGAATACCGAGTGTTTCAATCGGAAGTTGAAATAAAACAATTAAATAGCGCACACTTAATGAAATGATTAGCGCTGTGATATTACAATATGCATTTATCTTTGATTCGAGAATTGCATTAAAATAAATACTATAAACATCATGTACAGCAAAATAAATTGCAATACAAGTTGATATACCAAAAATAAAGGTTAAACGATCTGTATAAAAATACAATCCACCTAAAGTAATTATTGAAAGTGAACCATAAATATAATCTCTTAACCTTTTGGAGGCATAAATTATATTTTCTCCAATTTTACGATTCTTGGCTGTTTTTTGAAAAATAATGTTCTCTGTTCCCATCAAGGATAACGTTTGTAAAATCGCAAATATGGAGCCAACGAAAGTCAATTTACCAAAGTTCTCAGGACCAATATATTTTGCTACGAATGAAGTTACGAAAATTAATCCAAATATAGCAATGAGCTTTTCAGACATCATCCAAATAGAATTTTTTATTCTAGGATCTTTAGCTGATCTTACAATTAACTTATACATACTTACAGTCGAATATCCACATCTAACTGATTTAGAATGTATTTTAAATCGTATAAAACATATTTTTCTTTAGCCAATGCTTTAAATTCATCTATAGACATCTGTTTAAATTGATCATGCGCAACTGCTAAAACAATGGCATCATATTTAGCGTTCGCCAAACTAGAAACAGGGTCTATACCATATTCCTTTGCTGCGTCTAACGGATCCACCCACGGGTCATAAATATCTAAATCTAAATCATATTCTTTTAAAGCTTTGACCATATCTACAATTTTAGTATTGCGAATATCTGGACAGTTCTCTTTAAAACTTAAGCCCATCACTAAAATTTTTGAGCCAACCACTTGTATACGCTGCTTCACCATCTCTTTAATCAATTGTGTTGCAACATATTCACCCATACGGTCATTTAAACGACGTGCCGCCAAAATAATTTCTGGATGCAGGCCTAAAGATTGGGCTTTATGGGTTAAATAATACGGGTCTACCCCAATACAGTGCCCACCGACTAAACCTGGACGGAAAGTTAGAAAATTCCACTTGGTTCCCGCAGCCTGTAAAACCGCTTCAGTATCTATACCCAACTTATTAAAGATCACGGCTAATTCATTAATTAAAGCAATGTTCACATCACGTTGGGTATTTTCAATGACCTTGGCGGCTTCAGCCACTTTTATACTCGGTGCTTTATGTGTACCTGCAGTCACAATCAGTTGATAGACTGCATCGACAAAGTCTGCAACTTCTGGGGTAGAACCCGAAGTCACTTTTAAAATATTGGTCACACGGTGTAGCTTATCGCCTGGGTTAATCCGTTCTGGGCTATAGCCTGCAAAAAAATCCTGATTGAATTTTAATCCAGACACTTGTTCCAAAACTGGAATACAAGCTTCTTCGGTAGCACCGGGGTATACGGTAGACTCATACACCACCACATCGCCTTTTTTAAGTACTTTCGCAATACTGGTAGAGGCTTTAATGAGCGGGGTTAAATCGGGTTGTTTAAACTCATCAATTGGGGTTGGGACAGTCACAATAAAAAAATTGCAGCTGCGTAGATCATCTAAATGAGCAGAATAAGTCAATTGCGTCGCTTGTTTAAGTTCTTCTGACGACACTTCTAAGGTATGATCATGCCCACTTTGTAATTCTTGTATGCGTTTTTGCTGAATATCAAAACCCACCACAGGCAACTGCTTACCGAATTCAACCGCTAGAGGTAACCCGACATAGCCTAAACCAATAATGGCAATTTTTAGGTCTGAAAGCTGTAGCATTTGAGCGCCTTTAAATTTATATCTGTATTTTACGAAGAAAGAATCTTTCGGCAGGAATACTAGCAGAAATTTATGAAATTTCTATTATGATTTGTGCTCAAATTAGTTGAATGATGCATCAGTGTATAGTTTTTATGAATATTCAACTTTTTAAATTTAGAGTAAATTCACAATTTTCGATTTCTATCACTATTCGCAAAGAATTTAACAGAATCTGCAAAATGATTACAAATTGCTATGTACCTATTTGACAAGTTCGGTAAAATGGCGGCAATTGATTTAAATATTTTAATAAATTAAAAATGGAATCTCGCGTGCGACACTTTCAACTGGCTGTTTTAATGGCATGTGGCATTGCCGCCACTGGCTGTGCTGTGACCTCTGGCTTACAAACCTATGACCTACCTACACAAGGTGCGTATCAAACAGACCAAGGCGCCCAACTAACGGTCGTTCAGCTAACACAGGACAATTTACCTAGCCACTTGCTCAATAATATTCAGAGTGCAAATTCTACCTATCATTTATTTAACAATAAGCAACACATTTACCGTTTAACTGCAGGTGATGTACTTTCAATTCAGCTTTGGGCTTATCCTGAGATTACACCACCTATCCAAGATATTAGTAATATCAAAGCGGCTGGCTATCCGATTGACCCAAATGGCAATGTATACTTACCTCTACTTGGACAAGTCAAAGTTGCTGGCAAAACACTGGCTGAAACCAATCAATATTTACGCTCACAATTTTCGCGCTATTTAAAACACCCAGATGTAGTTGTGCGCGTTCTTTCTTATGAAGGACGCCGCTATTTTGTAAATGGTCAAGTCATGCGTAGTGGTCAGTACACATTAAATGACCAACCTATCAGTGTTTATACAGCTTTGGGACAAGCAGGTGGCGTAAATACTGAAACAGGTGATAACACCAATATTCAACTGATCCGACAAGGGCAAACCTATCACTTAAATGCTGTAGAACTAGAAAAGCAAGGGTTGTCTTTGCACAACTTACTTATTCAGCCCAATGACACAATTTTTGTAAATGCAAAACAAAATCAAAAGCTGTATGTTATGGGTGAATCAAATAAAAGCCAGGCACTTACTTTACGTGATCAGGGCATGACCTTAAGTGATGTATTGGGTGAAAGTGAAGGTGTTAACCCTTATTCTGCAAGTGCTGCACGTATTTTTGTGATGCGCACAGATTTAAGCACTAAAACCTCTACAATTTATCATTTGAACTTAAGCAGCCTAGGCAATTTGGCTTTAGCCAATCAATTTCAGATGCAAAAAAATGATATTGTATATATCGATGCAACGGGGCTTACACGCTGGCAACGTATCATGAATCAAATTGTGCCTTTCTCGAGTGCACTTTACACATTTGACCAGTTAGGTAAATAGCATGCAAATTCAAAATGTTTTGGTTGTATGCATTGGAAATATATGTCGTAGTCCAATGGCTGAATATTTTCTAAAAAACAATCATCCCAATTTAAATATTGAGTCTGCAGGTCTCTCTGCAATGTCTGGACATTCGGCAGATGCAAAAGCTATACACTGTATGGATCAACTGAATATTGATATGCGTCCACACATTGCCAGACAAATTACTGCCGAAATGATTAAAAAATCAGATTTAATTTTAGTCATGAGTAATAATCAAAAAAAACATCTTGAGCAAACTTGGTCTTTTGCCAAAGGAAAGGTTTTTCGTTTGGGGCATTGGCAAAATCAAAATGTGCCCGATCCTTATCAACATGATCAAGCTTTTTTTGATGAAACTTGTCGCAACATTCAAAAATACGTTTCTGACTGGCAATCCCATTTTTAATTTTTAGCAGTTTTATTTCATGAATTCGAATAGCACACCTCAAGACGATACCATTGACTTAAAAGAATTATTCTTTTCTTTGCTGTCGCAATGGAAGCTCATTGCTCTATGTACACTCCTTAGCCTCGTTTTTGCTCTCCTTTACTTAAAAGTAACGCCAAATGTCTACTCAACGGATGCTATGATTCAGGTTGAGGACGCTAAAGGTGCAGGTGCCGCAGCTCTTTTAGGGGATTTAGGAAGCGCAATGCCTGGAGGATTGGGTGGAAAGTCAGCTGCAGATGCGGAAATTGAAATCTTAAACTCGCGCAAAGTGCTCGGGCAAACTATACAAGACTTAAAGCTTGATATTCGTATCACCGATGAACAAAGTAGCCTGACGTATCGTTTGCTCAACACAGTTCAAAGCAAAGTTATTTATAAAAATAATGTTGTGACTTGGCAAGATAAAAAAAATGTATTTGTTATTCAATCTTTTGATGTGCCTAATTTTTATTTAGATAAAAAACTCACACTAAACTTTATCAATGGACAAGAGTTTAGTCTGTCTTATAAAAAAGATGTAGTGTTTAAAGGCAAGTTAAATGTGATCAATCAAAGCCTAGATCAGAAAGGTTTATGGAAAATTCAAATTTATGCGAAAAACCCTATATCACATGATTTTTCAGTCACTAAATTATCTATGCCTTCAGCCGTACAATGGATTAAAAAAGATTACGGCGTAGCGGAAAGAGGTAAAAACTCTGGTGTGATAGGTCTTAACTACAATGGTGAAGATAAAGAACATATCACACAAGTACTTAACCACATCTTAAATATTTACCAAGCACAAAATATTGAACGTAAATCACTGGAATCGGCTCAAACATTGAGCTTCCTTGAAAAGCAACTGCCTGAGTTAAAACAACAACTCGAAGACTCTGAAATTAAATTTAACCGTTTCCGAGAACAATACAACACAATTGATGTAACACAAGAAGCGGAGTTAATGCTAAAGCAGAATGTTGAGCTGGAAAAATTAAAAATCCAACTACAACAGCAACAAGCAGAACTCTCTTCAAAATATACGCCTGACCACCCATTAATGTCAGCAATTAACGCTCAACTTTCTGAAATTAACAAAAAAACTTCGGAAATGACTCAATCCATTAAGCGTTTACCTGAAACCCAGCGACTGTACTTACAACTGTACCGCGATGTTAAGGTAAATACTGAGTTATACACCGCGTTATTGAATAGCTACCAACAACTCAAAATTGCCAAAGCAGGTGAAATTGGTAATGTCCGCATTATTGATACTGCAATTGAACCTGTAAAACCAATTAAACCTAAAAAGCTCATCACATTAGTACTTGCTATTTTTGTAGGTGGCTTCTTGGGCACATTATTAGCCTTACTGCGTAATATGTTGCGCTCAGGTATTAAAGACTCGAATCAAATTGAAAATGAACTTGATTTACCTGTTTATGCCACTGTACCACGATCACCTGTGCAAGAAAGCCGTATTAAAATTCTGAAAAAGAAAAAGAATATTCCTATTCTTGCGGTGAAACATAGTGATGATATTGCCATTGAAAGCTTGCGCAGCATGCGTACTGCCATTCACTTTGCCTTAAGCAGTGCCAAAAACAATATCATCATGATTTCTGGCCCTGCACCAGAATTGGGTAAATCGTTTATTTCAACCAACCTAGCCACCATTTTGGCGCAAAGTGATAAGCGCGTATTATTGATTGATGCCGATTTACGTCGCGGTTATATGCACAAATATTTTAACTATGATGTGCAACCTGGTTTGGCTGAATATTTAAATGGTCAACACGAGTTAGGCAATATTGTACGCAGTACTGAAGTTGAAAATTTAAGCGTCATTAGTCGTGGTAAAAGTCCTGCCAATCCGTCAGAGTTGTTAAGTACTCAAAAATTTGCAGAGATGCTCACGCACTTGTCGAGCCAGTTTGACCATATTCTGATTGATACCCCGCCAGTTTTAGCGGTCACCGATGGGATTATTATTTCACAATATGCGGGTGTGAATTTGGTAGTGGCACGTTATGCCAAGACGCAAATGAAAGAGCTTGAAATGACTGTCAACCGCTTTGAACAAGCTGGCGTAAAAGTAAATGGCTTTATTCTGAATGATATTCAACGTGAAGCGGGCGGTTATGGCTATGGTTATAACTATGCTTATGCCTATAAAGCCAATAAGGATAATGACTAATTTTGCAGTGACCGATTGCTTTAAAAATCTTGCTACGGCGGGATTTTTAATCTTCCCAGATTACAACTCTACTCAACAGTTTGCATTGAAAAAATAAACTCGTCCGCCTATGGTGTGGAGAGCAAAAACTCCTGAGAATCAAAAATGCGTCTATCAAAAATATTGCTTGCGACCCTTGCCCTCAGCTCACCCCTGAGCTTTGCTCAAGGGATTGTGCTGAATGACCAGAACCTGCGTACCGACCTGAATTGGCTGAATCAGCAAGGGGTGATTCAGATCAGCACCTCCACCTGGCCCATGAGTGGCGATGAAATTCAGCACGCCCTGTCTCAGGCGAAAATCAGCACCCCTGTCCAGCAAAAAGTGCTGGATGCTGTCCTCACCCATTTAAATACAGATAATCAGCTTCTGAAAGCTGCGCTGTTTGCAGAAACTGATCACAAGTATCTGCCTCAGGCCTTTGGTGATCAGGAAAAATCACAATATCAGGCCGGTCTGGAACTGAATGCTGGCGGCAGCCAATGGGATGCCCGGTTACAGGTCAATGCCGAAAAAGACCCGCAGATTGATCATGATCAGGATGTGAATGTTGAAGGCTCTTATATTGCCGGGAAACTCTGGAATCAGTGGCTAATTGCCGGCCAGATTCCGACCTATTGGGGACCAGGTCATGAGGGGAGTCTGATTCGTGGCGATGCCAGCCGCCCAGTCTATGGTATTACTGCACAGCGGGCAGAACAGACTGCTTTTAGCAGTAAATGGCTGTCCTGGATTGGGCCATGGCAATATCAGGCCTTTGCCGGTCAGCTGGACAATTATGATGCAGTCCCGGATGCCAAGCTGATTGGGCTACGTGTTACTGCTCAGCCGCTCCCCTATCTGGAACTGGGTGCTTCACGTGCTATTCAGTGGGGCGGTGAAGGACGTCCGGAAAGCTTGAGCTCACTCTGGGATGCGTTTGTTGGCAACAAAGACAATGGTGGCACGGGTGAACCAGATCCATCGAATCAGATTGCCGGTTTTGATGCGCGTTTAAACCTGCAACCTTTAGTGCAAATGCCGCTGGGTATCTATGCCCAGTATGTCGGTGAAGATGAAGCCGGTGGCCTGCCCGCGAAAAAAATGTATCTGGCCGGGGTGGATTATTCATCCAGTTACCAGAATATGCCCTACCAGCTGTATAGCGAATGGGCTGATACGCGTACCAATGGCAAGGCACAAGGAATCTCCTATAATCATAGTGTTTATACCGATGGCTTCTATCAACATGGTTACCCATTAGCGCATGCGATGGGCGGCGATGGCCAGATGATCTCAGTGGGTGGTGATATCCGTTTTGATCCTTTAAACCGTCTGCATGGCCGGGTGCTGTTTGCCAAACTGAATGGGTCGGGTCGAATCACCAATGCTGCGTTCCCTGAGCAAGATGAGCTAAAAGCTTTAGATATCACCTGGACGCATTACCTACGTCCGGATATTCCACTTAAACTGAATGGCTGGCTGGGGGATTCAGACCTGCACGGTAAAGATGGTGGTGCCTCAATCGGGATTGAATTCCCGCTGGAAAAAGGACTGTTTAGCTACTAAGGCAGTTAAATCTCGTTTTAAAGACTCAGATCAGCATTATCTGAATACGCTTTCTGAGTCTGCTGATACCGGACCCGTCTAGCACCAGACGGGTTTGTTTATCTTAAAATCGCTGGTAAGGGCCGCTCGCGCCCCGGCAGACTCAGTTCCAATTTCATTTTCTGCAGCATCTGATAAGGCTGCTGCTGCACAAACATATTCACAAAACTGGTTGGAATCGAACCGGCCGGATCGGCATAACCATAGGTAGACACCTTAACCCGGTTAGCGCCCAGTTTTTGAAAGGTCCAGTCGCCTTCATAATGGGTTAAACGTACATAGCTCGGGTTTAAGGGATAGCCCTGACTGACCGCCTTGTTCTGAATATGAATCACGCCTTGGGCATCTTTAAACATTCTGCCTTTGACCACCAGATCACGGTCTTTTAACGGAAAAGGAAAGTCCAGCACCATATACAGCAGGAACTCGCCTTTCTGATCATCACGCGACAGTACCTTAACGCTGCCCATATACGGCACCCAGCTGATGGCATGCTCCACATCCAGAATCAGGCCAGCGGCTTTTTCAATCGAGACCGGAAAAGTGGTTTCTGCCTTGTACAAAAATACCGGGTTTTGCGGATGCTGATAGGTCCAGACCTTAATATTATTTTTATGAATATTGAGTTTGGCATTCTGCAAATTCTGGGCGGGTACACTCGCCGCCATGGCGAGCGCACCGGCCAATACAATCCATTTTTTCATTCCATTGTTCATCTTATTTTAGTTTTAGTGTTGTTATAACGGATTTTACAGCGGTTTTAAACTTGAATATCGTTAAAACCCAAGACATCTTTCATGTCATATTTACGCGCATCACGACCGACGACCCAGGCAGCAGCACGCACGGCACCGGCAGCAAAGTTCATCCGGTTGGTGGCTTTGTGGGTAATTTCTACGCGCTCGCCTTCACCAATAAACATGGCGGTGTGTTCACCGACAATATCGCCGCCACGAATGGTCTGGAAACCAATGCTTTGACGCTCACGCGGACCGGTATGTCCTTCACGATGATAGACCGCATCTTTTTTCAGGTCACGGCCCAGGGTTTCTGCAATTGCTTCACCCATCATTAAAGCAGTACCTGATGGCGCATCGACTTTATGACGATGGTGCGCTTCAATCACTTCAATATCTACCGTATCGCCAAATACTTTAGAAGCAAGTTCTAAAAGCTTAATTGAAACATTCACACCCACTGAATAGTTGGCTGCATACACCACCGGAGTTTGTGTTGCCGATTCATCCAGATAGGCTTTTTGTTCATCATTCATGCCGGTGGTGCCAATCACAATTGCCACGCCTGCTTCACGACAGATTTTCAGATGGTTTACAGTAGCTGCCGGTGCAGTAAAGTCGATGACCACGTCACACTGCTTTACCACCTCTTCCAGACTGCCGACCACTTTTACACCCAGGCTACCAATGCCCGCAAGCTCGCCTGCATCTGCACCGATTAAGCTACTTTCCGGACGTTCCACCGCAGCTGCAAGTTGATAACCGGCCTGCTCAACGGCTTGAATAAGGATGCGTCCCATACGGCCACCGGCACCTAGTACACCAATGCGTGGAGTTGCTGACATAACATATTCCTGATGTTGATTCGAAATTGTCCTTACTATATCAAAACTCCCTGCCCAGACTAAGCCGGCAGTCTAAAAAAGCCAAAAAAAACTAAAATGGCTCAACCGTAACTTGTAAACCCGGTAATTTAAAAATAGAAATTGAAAAGAAAGTTCTGATTTCTCGCGTTTTTTCACAAAAGTGCAAAATTGCTACAGCAGACTAGCCGTCACGAATGAATAGAATAGAGATTATAAGGAGATCAAGCATGCATTCGAAACAACTGGGGATGGCAGTGTGTATGGGGCTACTGATGAGCTCGGCTTGGGCAGAACCACCATTACAACCGGGTGATACCTTGGAAAGCCTGTCTCAGGTCCGCATTACCACCACTTTACAGCCAGCAGTATCGGCAGAAGAAGCAGCACAAGTGGCGTTAATTGATGCAATTGAAGAAGAACAAAGCGAACAGAGCACCGAGATGGCTGTATCTCAGGACGATGCGCTGGTGGCAGAAATTGACCCGGTGGAAGGGGTTTAATTTTTATTCGCCATAAAAAAGGGAGATGATGTTCACCTCCCTTTGTGTTTGAGCGCGCTGTTTAAACTGGCTTAGTTAAACTGAATTAGTCAAACAGGCGGTCAAAGAATGATTTTTTCTTTGGTGACGAATTGTTGTTATCGCCATCCAGCGTCGCTTGCAGTTCTTTCAGTAATTCACGCTGACGCGAAGTCAGGTTCACCGGGGTTTCTACCACAATACGGCACAGCAGATCGCCGACCATGCTGGTACGTACCGGTTTTACGCCTTTACCGCGCAGACGGAACAGTTTACCGGTTTGGGTGCCTTCCGGAATTTTCAGGCTCACCCGGCCATCCAGCGTCGGAATTTCAATTTCTTTACCGAGGGCAGCATCAGCAATTGAAACCGGCACATCCATATACAGATCGGCACCATCACGCTGGAAGATTTCATGCTCGCGCACCACCACTTCTACGTACAGGTCACCGGCCTGGCCATCACGGATCGCTTCACCTTTACCGGTTAAACGTACCCGGTCGCCAGTGTCGACACCGGCTGGAATGGTAACTTCCAGAGTCTGCTGACGGTCAGACACACCTGAACCATGACATTTGTTACATGGGTTCTTGATGATTTTGCCCTGGCCACGACAGGTGCTACAGGTCTGCTGCACCGAGAAGAAACCTTGCTGCATGCGCACCTGACCGGCACCATGACAGGTTTTACAGGTTTCGACATCATTTGGATTTTGTGAACCTTTACCATCACAGGCATCACACGGTGCAGGTGCGGTAAAGCTGATGGTTTTTTTCACCCCTTTAACCGCTTCTTCCAGGGTCAGTTCCATCACATAGCGCAGGTCCGAACCACGGCGCGCACGTTGCTGACGGCCACCGCCCCCAAAGGCACCCCCAAAAATATCGCCGAACTGGCTAAAGATATCTTCAGCACTAAAGCCGCCGCCGAAGCCGCCACCGCCCATGCCGCCTTCAAAGGCCTGATGGCCCATACGGTCGTACATGCTGCGTTTTTCGCTGTCCGACAGCACCTCATAGGCTTCTGAAGCTTCTTTAAATTTTTCTTCAGCTTCCGGGTTATCTGGGTTACGGTCCGGATGATATTTCATCGCCAACTTACGGTAGGCTTTTTTAATTTCATCATCACTAGCGGTTTTAGCAACACCCAAAACCTCATAATAATCACGTTTAGCCATGTCTGGCGATGCTCCTCACGGAATTTTATTTAAGACTCAACTGAGGTCTGAAATTGGGGTTTATCCCAGATTTACAAGGGCAGGCAGCGAAAAAAATTTAGGCTGCTTAAAACACCGCCTTGTTTTTCATGAATTTACTTAAGCCTTTGATCCAGGCATTGAGTAAATATAAGAAGGCAATGGCGCTAAACACCACACCGGCAATGGTGGTCGCAGTGACCCAGGTGGCATCATTCCAGGCATAGAAAAATAACGGAATAAACCACAGGGCAGCAAATACCGCCAAAATGGAGTAGATCATGACATTGCGCATGACCCAGAGTGCCTGGGCCTGTAACCAGACTTCGGTCTGATCGACCATCACCACTTTACGGGCCAGCCAGTAGGCAAAAATGGCGCTAATTAAGGTAAACAGGGCGAAAAACATGAAGACGTAAGAAAGAGCAATCGAACGACGTAACTTGGCTAAGCTATCTTGCTGCATGTGTGCTTCAACCCCATTTACTGCATGTTTGGTTTTATAATATGCAGTAAATTTACCTATTGAAAATTGTAAAAATGAAGGTGCTACTATATTGAAATTTTCAAGCTTTCGCACCTTATATTGACACAAAATCAGGCCATATTCTGATTTTTTTTCACTTTAAACCACTGCGCATACAGGGCCGGCAAAAAGAATAAAGTGAGCAGGGTCGCAATAATCAATCCACCCATGATGGCCACCGCCATCGGGCCAAAGAAAATACTGCGCGACAGCGGAATCATGGCCAGCACGGCGGCCAGTGCAGTCAGCACAATTGGACGGCAGCGGCGCACCGTGGCATTGATAATCGCATCCCATGGCGCTTCACCAGCCTGAATATCTTGCTCGATCTGGTCAATCAGAATCAGCGAGTTACGCATGATCATCCCCGACAGCGCAATGGTGCCGAGCATGGCCACAAAACCAAAAGGTTTATTGAACAGTAGCAGGAACAGCACCACTCCAATAATGCCAAGCGGCGCGGTTAAAAACACGATACAGGCCCGTGACATACTTTTTAGCTGCAGCATCAACAGGGTAAACACCACCGCCAAAAACAGCGGCATACCGGCATTGACTGAGCTTTGCCCACGCGCCGATTCTTCTACCGTCCCGCCGACTTCTAACAGATAGCCATTTGGCAACTGGCTGCGAATCTGCTGTAAGGGTTCGCTTAGCTCCCCCACCACCGTGGCCGGTTGTAAACCGCTGCTGATGTCAGCCCGTACGGTAATGGTCGGTAAACGGTTACGGTGCCAGATCAGGCCTTCTTCAAAACGGTATTCAATCTGGGCAATCTGGGCCAGCGGTACACTGCTGCCCTGTGCGGTTGGCACTGCCAGGCTGCTGAGCGAACCAACATCGACCCGCTCGGCTGCATCACCGCGCAGGCGGATTTCAATCAGTTCACGTTTTTCCCGGTACTGGTCAATTGCGCTGCCGAGAATGGAACTGTTGAGGAAATTAGCCAGATCAACACTGCTGACGCCCATTTGTCGCGCCCGGTCCTGATCAATCTGTAGATGAATCACCTTGCTTGGCTCACCCCAGTCCAGATGCACATTGGTGGTGTTTGGATTGTCATCGACCTGAGCTGCGACCTGCTGCGCCCATTGCCGTACCTGAGCCAGATCTTCACCGGAGACCCTGAACTGGAGTGGATAGCCAACCGGCGGACCATTTTCCAGCAGCGACACCCGGGTACGCGCTTCCGGCAATAATTTACGAATCTGCTCATCCAGCGAACGGCGAATTTCATCCCGGTCTTCTAGCGATGAAGCCAGCACCACAAACTGGGCAAAACTGGTTTGCGGTAACTGCTGATCGAGCGGCAAATAAAAACGCGGCGAGCCAGTGCCGACATAGGCCACATAGTTATCAATCCCCTCCTGCTTGGCCAGGAACTGCTCGACCTTTTGTACTGCGGCTTCAGTGGCTGTTAACGAAGCGCCTTCTTCAAGTTTCAGATCGACCAGAATTTCGGCCCGGTTTGAGGGTGGGAAAAACTGCTGCGGTACCAGCTTGAACATCAAAATCGACAGTACAAAGATGCCTACCGTAGCGGCAATCACGGTTTTGCGATAGGTCACACAAGTATCGACCCAGCGGCGAAAGCCCTGATAAAAACGGGTCTGATACGGATCATGCTGCTCACCGGCATGATGTACCACAGGCGCTGGAGCGGGCTGCTTGCGTAAGCGTGCCCAAAGCCGCTGATACCAGCTGGCCTGTTGTGGCTGCTGATTAAAATCGGGCAGCAGTTTATCACCCAGATACGGCACAAACAGCACCGCGGCAAACCAGGACACCACCAAGGCAATCGTCACCACCTGGAAGATGGAGCGGGTGTATTCGCCGGTACTGGACGCGGCCGTGGCAATCGGTAAAAAGCCGGCCGCGGTAATCAGGGTGCCGGTCAGCATTGGAAAAGCCGTGGTTTTCCAGGTAAAACCAGCCGCCTGAAGCCGGCTATAGCCCTGCTCCATTTTAATGGCCATCATTTCTACCGCAATAATGGCATCATCCACCAGCAGGCCCAGCGCCAGAATCAGGGCACCGAGGGAAATCTTGTGCAGGCCGACATCAAACAGGTTCATGCCGGCAAAGGTCATTGCCAGCACCAGCGGAATCGAAAAAGCCACCACCAGACCGGTACGAAACCCGAGCGAGAAAAAGCTGACCAACAGCACAATAATCACCGCCTCGGCCAGTACCTTCATAAATTCATTAACACTGTGCTTGACCGCCACCGGCTGATCCGAGACTTTTTGCAGCTGCATGCCCAGTGGCAAGGTCTGCTGTAGGCGCTGGAATTCGCTGGCCAGATTTTCACCCAGCGCCAGAATGTCACCGCCTTTACGCATAGACACGGCAATGCCAATCCCGTTTTCGCCCATAAAACGCATTCGTGGCTGGGCCGGATCGCTAAAACCACGGTAAATCTCCGCGACATCACCCAGCTGAATGGTGGTGCCATTGACCAGTAGCGGCATCTGCTGCAAGGCTTCAACACTGTTCAGCTGGCCGCTAACCCGGACCTGAATCCGGTCGGTTTCGGTTTCAAAAAAACCGGCACTGGCCATGCTGTTCTGCTGCTGCAACGCCTGCTGGATGGCGGTAACTGGAATACCGAGCTGGGCCGCTTTGGTATTGGACAGTTCAATCCAGATTTTCTGGTCTTGCAGGCCAATCAGTTCGACCTTGCTGACATCCTTGACCCGTTGCAATTGTAGCTGCAGGCGGTCGGCATATTCTTTTAAGGTGGCATAGTCAAAATCTTCGCCGGTCAGCACATAAATATTGCCGAAGGTATCGCCAAATTCATCGTTAAAAAACGGCCCCTGCACGCCTTGGGGCAGTTCATGCCGGATATCATTGATTTTCTTGCGTACCGTATACCAGATATCCGGAATTTGCCCGGAACGCAGCGAATCTTTGGCAATAAAGGTCACCATTGATTCCCCCGGACGCGAATAAGCCAGAATCCGCTCGTACTGCCCGGTAGTCATCAGCTCTTTTTCAATCCGGTCGGTGACCTGCAAGGAGACTTCCTTGGCGGTGGCACCAGGCCAATAGGTCTGCACCACCATTACCTTAAAGGTAAACGGCGGGTCTTCACTCTGCGACAGCTTGGAATAGGAATACATGCCGATAATGCCGAGCAGCAACATGAAATACAGAATCAGGCCCTTGTTTTTTAAGGCCCATTCCGACAGGTTAAAGTTTAGCGGTGCGCTCATGCTTAACCCCCTGCCTGAATCTTGACGGCACGGTTTTCCCGGTCAATCGGATGAATTTTTTGCTGGTCGCGCAGCAGATGCACCCCACCCACCACCACATAGTCCGTTGGCTTTAGACCACTCAGCACCGGTACGCTGTCACGGCCATAGGCGCCCAGCTGCACATCTACTTTACGTAGCTGATGATTGGCGCCTACCACCAGGACATAGGCCTGCTGGCCATTGGCCGAGATGCTGGACAGTGGCACGGTCAACTGCTGCTGTGCATTGCCATTTAAAAACACCCGCGCACTTTGTCCCAGCTGAATCGCCGGATTGGCAGCACGTAGCGCCACCTTGACACTAAAAGTACGTGACTGATCGGCCGCCGGTGAAATCTCCCGCACATAGGCTTCAAAGCGCTGATCCGGCTGTGACCACAAGGTGACTGTGGCCGGCTGACCGACTTTAATCTGGCTCATGGCCTGCTCCGGCACGCCAATCACCACTTCACGTTCACCGGAAATTGCCAGCTGATACGCCGCCTGACCGGCTGCCACCACCTGCCCCACTTCAATATTGCGTGCGGTAATCACCCCGTTTTTATTGGCCACCAGCCGGTTATAGACGGTCTGGTTCTGCGCCACCGCATAATTGGACTGCGCCTGTTTCAGTGCTGCCACAGCAGATTTGTACTGATTATCGATGGCATCGTATTGCGAGCGGCTAACCGCATTCATTGGCAACAGCTGCTGAAAACGTTGCAATTCATCTTGGGCAATTTTGGCGGCCGACTGGGCACTGTCGAGCTGGGCGCGCGCTGCATTCAGCTGTAACTGGGCATCTTTAACATCTAAACGTGCCAGCACCTGCCCGACCTTGACCTGATCGCCCACATCAACATAGCGTTCCACCACCTGACCGCCCACCCGAAAGGCCAACGCGGTCTGCTGACGCGCCTGCACCTCTCCGGCATAGCTTTTTTGTGCCTGATGACTGGAGGTGGGCTGGGCCACCATCACATAGGGAATATTCTGTTCAGTGCTGGCGCTGTCCTTGCTGCAACCGACCAGGGTGCTACACACCAGGATCAGGCTGAGAACTACCGTGTTAATCGTGCTCATGCGGTTGACTCTTATTTGTCAGATGTTTTTCAGGCAAAATAGCAATATATTAAAAATGATCAATTTTTAATTAATATACCGATCAGTACATTAATTGCAAGAAACAGCAAAATACAATGACTGTTTTTATTTTATTTAGGATATTTTCAGCAAATGAACGTCGGACGTCCCAAAGATCTCGAAAAACGCCAGCGCATTCTGGAATCGGCTAAATCCTTGTTTTTAAAGCAGGGCTATCATGGTTCGAGCATGAATGAAATTGCCCGCGATGCCGGCGTGACCAAACTGACGGTCTATAACCATTTTCAGGACAAGGCCACCTTGTTCACCTGTGCCATTGAAGATACCTGTGAAGCCCTGATCATGGCGCGTCCGCCGCAACTATGTGCCGACAGCAATTTCCAGCAGGCGCTGGCGCAGCTATGTGCGCTGTCTCTGGAAATTGTCTATTTACCGGAAGCCATCAAGCTGGAATATCTGCTGCTCGATTTGGCCTCACAGCAAAGTCCGCTGTTACAGCAGTTTTATCAGGCCTCGCATCAAAAGCTGAACCAGGTCTGGCAGCATTTTTTCCAGCAGGCCATTGCGTTAGATTTCATCCCCAACAGACCGCTAGAACAGTTAATCCAGTTGATGCTGTCGTTGTTGCTCGGTCAGCGCCATCATGAAATTTTGCTCGGCATCCGCCCGATTCCGACCGCCGAGGAACAGCAGCAGCTGATCCAGTCCAGTATCCAGCTGTTCCTGCAGGTCATCTCCGAGTGACCGGCTGCCTAAGCCTTGAACAAAACCGGCTTTTTTGCAGCGCTTCCGGATAAAAATTATCCAACTTTCGCCTTATCCTGGCTTGGATTGTCACGAATTCCGGGTATAGTCAAAACAGGAACTCTGGAGAGGGAAAAAAATGATTCAACAAATTGCTGCTCCATTACGCGAAGATGTGCGTCTGCTGGGAAATTTACTGGGCGATACCCTGAAACAGCACGCCGGACAAGATTTGTTTAATCAGGTCGAACAAATTCGTGCGCTGGCCAAAGGCGCCCGTGATGGCCAGATTGAAGCAGAAAAACAACTCGAACAACTACTGTCCAGTCTGGAAGATGAAGAAATTCTGCCACTGACCCGTGCCTTTACCCACTTTTTAAATTTTGCCAATATTGCCGAGCAATATCATGTGGTGCGTAGCCGCCGCCAGAGCGAATTTGATGATAGCGCGCCCTCCCCGAATCCACTCGATCATCTGTTTCAAAAATTCCAGCAGCACGATATTTCTGCCGAGACCTTGTTCCAGCAAATTTGTGAACTGAATATTGAACTGGTCTTAACCGCACATCCGACCGAAGTCAGCCGCCGCACCCTCATTCAGAAATATGATGGCATCAATGCCTGCCTGTCGGCTTTTGACCAGCAGAAACTGACCCCGCGTGAACGTCAAGCGGTACTGGAAGAGCTGAAACAGCTGATCAGCTCGGCCTGGCAGACCGATGAAATTCGTCAGCATCGTCCAACGCCGATTGATGAAGCCAAATGGGGCTTTACCACCATTGAACAGACGCTGTGGAATGCTGTGCCTAAATTTATCCGGGAACTGGACAGTATGGTGCAGGCCCAGTGTGGCCAGCAGCTGCCGCTGGAAATTGCACCGCTGCGCTTTGCCTCCTGGATGGGCGGTGACCGCGATGGCAACCCGAATGTGACCCATCAGGTGACCCAGGAAGTGCTGTGGCTCTCGCGCTGGAAAGCCGCCGATTTGTACCTGCGCGATATTGAAGATTTGCGCTGGGAACTGTCGATCCAGCAATGCAGTCCGGAGCTGCTGGCTGCCATTGGTACGCCGCATCCTGAACCGTATCGTGAATATTTACGTGAGACGCGCCAGCGTTTGACCGCCACCCGTGACTGGCTGGCGCAAAAGCTGCAAGGACTTGATGCCGATGACAGCCAGGTGATCAAAAGCAAACAGGAACTGCTGACTCCGCTATTGCTGTGTCACCGCTCGTTAATGGCCTGCAACATGCCGGAAATTGCCAATGGCAAGCTGCTGGATTTCATCCGCCGGGTCAACTGTTTCGGGATTGAACTGCTCAAGCTGGACATCCGTCAGGAATCTGGTCGCCATCGTCAGGCCATTTCGGCAATTACCGAATATCTTGGTCTGGGCAATTTTGAAACCTGGACCGAACAGGCGCGGCAGAATTTCCTGCTACAGGAACTGCAAAGCAAACGTCCGCTGTTGCCTAAATACCTACAGGAACCAAAACAGAGCCTGATTGAACATCCGGATGTGCAGGAAGTATTTGCCACCATGCGGACTCTGGCCGAACAGCCATCGGAATCACTGGGTGCCTATATTATTTCCATGGCCGAATATCCAAGTGATGTGCTAGCGGTGTTATTGCTGCAAAAAGAAGCCGGTATTCAAACGCCGCTACGCGTGGTGCCGCTGTTTGAAACCCTGAAAGATCTGGACGGCGCAGCCGACACCATGCACACCCTGTTTAGTATGCACTGGTACAAGCAGCATATTCAGGGCAAACATGAGGTGATGATTGGCTATTCCGACTCGGCCAAAGATGCCGGCTTTATGTCGGCCAACTGGGCCCAGTATCGTGCCCAGGAAGAACTGACTGCTGTGGCGCAGCAGCACGGGGTTCAGCTAACCCTGTTCCATGGCCGTGGCGGTTCTATCAGCCGTGGCGGCGCACCGACCCAGCAAGCCCTGTTCTCACAACCACCAGGTTCAATTTCTGGGGCGATTCGCGTCACCGAACAGGGCGAAATGATCCGCTTCAAGTTTGGTCTGGAAGAAATTGCCTTACAGAATCTGGAAATCTATACCGCCGCGACGCTGGAAGCGACCTTGCTGCCACCGCCGGTACCCAAACAGGAATGGCGCCAGTTAATGCACAGCATGACTGACCTGTCGGTGCAGGTCTATCGCCAGACTGTACGGGAAAATCCGCATTTTGTGAAATATCTGCGTACCGTGACCCCGGAACTGGAGCTGCAAATGCTGCCGCTTGGTTCACGTCCGGCCAAGCGTAAAGTCAGCGGCGGCATTGAATCGCTACGTGCCATTCCCTGGGTGTTTGCCTGGACCCAGATCCGTCTGATGCTACCGGCCTGGCTGGGCACCGGTGCGGCCATTAACCAGGTGATTGCCCAGGACCAGCAGGCACTGCTGGAAGAAATGCTGCGCGAATGGCCCTATTTCCAGACCTTGGTGGATATGCTGGAGATGGTTCTGTCCAAGGCCGATGGGCATATTGCACTCTACTATGAGGCACATCTGACTGAAGATGAAGAACTGAAAGCCTTGGGCGCCGAGCTGCGTCAACGCCTGAAAGATGCGGTCCAGACCTTGCTGGCGCTAAAAGGTGAGTCACAGCTACTCAGCAGCAATGATGTACTGGATCAGTCGATGAAAGTACGTAAACCGTATTTACTGCCGCTGCATCTGCTGCAGGCCGAATTGATGAAACGTCGTCGCCAGTATCTCAACAGCCAGCAGGCCGAGCATAGTCCGGTAGATCATGCCTTAATGGTCACCATTGCCGGTATTGCTGCCGGATTACGCAACACCGGCTAAGTCAAATTGGCAAAAACATACAGCACATGTTCTGCATGTGCTGTATTTTTAAGCAGTCATAAAGCTGTCATTTCTTTTTTTATGAATAAAATAATTATTATTTATACATTCCGTCCAGCCAAAGTCGATGAATTAATCTACTGATTTCATACTATTTTTATATTAAAAAATTTTTACCCTGCGGTAAAAAACAAAGCAAAGTCATAGAATTAATTTGAACAAAAATTTTGTATCTCCGATTAAATCTTTTAAAAAACAGGAGTATGATTGGCACAATTTGTCTTTAGAGTGCTCAAAATATGTCCAATTGGTTTCCCAAATGGCGCCCGTATCAAGGCAATATCGATGCACGTCCTGTAGGTACCAATGAGTATCTTCCACCTGCGCAAACTGTGGTTCTGGGGGTTCAGCACGCGTTTGCCATGTTTGGTGCGACGGTACTTGCGCCTTTCCTGATGGGCTTTGACCCGAACCTGGCCATTCTGATGTCCGGGATCTGTACCATCCTGTTCTTTATTATGACCGGTGGTCGCGTTCCAAGTTATTTAGGTTCCAGCTTTGCCTTTATTGGGGTGGTGATTGCTGCGACCGGTTATGCTGCATCCGGCACGGGTGGACCCAACCCGAATATTGCGGTGGCAGCCGGCGGGATTATTGCCTGCGGTATTTTATATGCCCTGCTCGGCTTTCTGGTCATGGCCACCGGTACGCGCTGGATTGAAAAATTAATGCCACCTGTGGTCACTGGTGCAGTGGTGATGATCATTGGTCTGAACCTGGCCCCAGTCACCGTCAAAGGTGTAGCCGGTAATCCATTTAATATGTGGATGGCGCTGGTTACAGTGCTGTGTATGGGTTCAATTGCGGTATTTACCAAAGGACTGTTACAGCGCCTGTTGCTCCTGGTGGGTCTGCTGCTGGCCTATCTGGTTTACTTTATTGTCAGTAATGTCATGGGTTATGGCACGCCAATTAACTTTGCCCCAATCCAGCAGGCAGCATGGTTTGGCCTGCCAACCTTCCATGGTCCGGAATTTGAAGTCAATGCCATGCTGATCATTGCCCCGGTAGCGCTGATTCTGGTGGCAGAAAACCTCGGTCATATTAAAGCGGTGAGTGCCATGACCGGTGAAAACCTGGACCCGCATATTGGTAAAGCCTTTGTTGCCGATGGTGTAGCCACGACTTTAGCCGGTGGTGTCGGTGCGCCGGGCATGACCACCTATGGTGAAAATATTGGCGTGATGGCGGTAACACGTGTCTACTCGACCATTATTTTTGCAGTTGCCGGTGTGTTTGCCATTTTCCTTGGTTTATCGCCTAAGTTTGGTGCCATTATTCATACCATTCCAAGCGCGATTTTAACCGGTGCTTCAATTGTGGTGTTTGGTCTGATTACCATTGCCGGAGCAAAAATCTGGATTGAAAACAAAGTCGACTTCTCGAAAAACAAAAACCTGATGGTGGCGGCAGTGACCATTATTTTAGGTACCGGTGACTTTGCCCTGCAATTCGGCAGCTTTAACCTGGGGGGTATTGGGACAGCGACCTTTGCCGCACTGTTATTGAACCTGTTCTTTAGCCTGGGCGAAAAATCAGAAAAAGTATAACTGCCCTGACTAATATACAAAAAAACCGAAGCCGGTATGATCAGTACCGGCTTCGGTTTTTTTATCTAAAACCTAAACGCTAGCAGTCAGGTTTCAAGGCAAAATTAAATTATTTTTGCTTTTTCAGGGCTTTTTGCAGCTGTTTCAATTTGCCCTGATGTTTTGAAATCTTTTTCAAACGTGCTTTGATTTTTTGCTTTAACGATTTAACTTGCTTCGCCATGGTATTACTCCCTAGTAAGGCTATTCGCGCTTGTGCTGTTTCACAAAGCTACGAATAAATTTTCTTAATTCACGAGCAGCACTAGTATCCAGTTCTTCACACAGATGAATAAATTCATCGCGTTCAGCACTATTAATACGAATTAAAAGTTGTCCATCTTTTTTGCCTGTCTTTATTTTTTTGATTTGCTCGCTCATTGCTTCACTCCAAAATAAAGACGCTTTAACAAAAAGATGTATATACAATATATATACATTTTCAATTAAGTCAAATCTATCGTGTTAAAATATGTAATAAAATCAATAAATTTAGTTTACCAAAAAACTATAGACGCGCGCAAAGCCTGCCGGGCTCTAGCTTTGCGCAGAACGCCGCCATCGGTTTTTTTTTAAATTAAAGCTAGATAATTCGTTTGTTTTTCAACCAACCCTGCTCTTGAAGCGAAAGAGCAGCTCAGATTCATCTCACCTGCCGAGTGCGGATTTTTATGGTTCTGGCTGACGACTAAAGACGAGCAAAAATAATCCGCGCCGCCGGAATCAGGAAGATCATCCCGGCCTGCTATGATGAAAAACAGAGCGCCAGCGCGTTTTTAATTGTTATCGGTTTTAAGGTCTAAACTGTTTCAGTTCACGCTGAATAAAATGCTGGAACATGGTCTGGTACAGCTGTTCAATCAGCTGGGCATCGAGCCCTAGAGTGGTGGCTTGGCTACGCAAACGCTCCAGAATCTGGGTCTGGCGTTCCGGGGTCTGCATATCGGTTTCTGATTTTTTAAAACGGGTGGTCTGATCAACATAGTATTGACGCGCTGCAATCAGCTCCACCAAAGCACTATCAATCACATCAATCTGTGCGCGAGCCTGTTCCAGCGACTCAACTTTCTCTTTTTTCATGTTGTAAGATGTCATTTTCAGCTTCGTTTTCACTTTTGTACTTTTCTTCTAACACATTACTGAAAATACTTTCAATCATCCAGACGCGATAAAGGCTATTAAACACATAACTTTGCCCGTCAATCCGCAGCTCCAGCACCGGTAAATTCGGCTGAGACTTCATTTCACAGAGCATGTCATTGTCTTTTAGATACTGTTCAATATCGGCGCTGCTCAGTTCAACAATGTTCAGCTCACGGCGTAACTGCTCGAAATGGGCTTTAAAAGACAGGTCTTTGCCCTGGGTCCACACCGCCTGCAAAATTCGGTGAATGGCCTGCATACGCTGTTCTTCCGGCACGCTATAAAACAGTCGCGCCATCTGATAGGTGGCATCCTGGGTCGGCCGGCAAAACGGGGTAAACGCGACTTCGGTGCGTTTGGATAAACGGGTGGCCAGACTCCAGTCAAACAGGTCACGGCCCTGATAACTGAGCGGATAGACATTCAAATGAATATTATAATAATTGGCCAGCTCTTCCTGAATATAGGCCAGCAGCAGCCAGGAAATCGGATCTTCCAGCGCAATATATAAATCCAGCTCGGGGTCCATACGCTGAATTTCATTTAAGGCTTCGGCATCATTAATTAAATGCTCACGCCATTCAATATGATTAATCAGGAAAATCGGATTACCGGTCAGCAGCTTCTGCTGTTTTAGGCGCCGGGTCAGGCGCAACAAATCATCTACCGCATGATACTGACGGCCGCCAAACTCGAAATAGCTGGCAAGAATGGCGTCCTGATTAAAAATCCGTTCCGGAAAATGCTGTTCCTGATGATGGCGGCTGGCCATGGCATATAAGGTGCGTAATTTGCCATACTGCTTTTGCCAAAGCATATGGAATACATCTTCCAGCAAATACAGAAAATCCTGACCGCGCAAAGGCGTATGCCGCAAGATAGTCTCAGCTTGCGCCAAGGCTTCCGGGGTTGGCTGTTCCGGGGTGTCATGAAAACTGAAACGGTGCTGCTTGGACAGAATCTGTGCATCATTCAGGCAATAGTTCTGCCATTCCAGCGCCGACATCTGGTTCGGCGGCTCTGCACTGCCACTGGAAATAATCACCTTTAACGGCTTTAAAGCATCGGAGAGGATTTCTTCAAGCTGTGGCAGTTCCTGCACCGCCAGATAGCTATACACATCATCTAAACGCAGATGAATACTGAGGCCCTGCTCAATCGGTAACACCGCTTGACGAGACGGTTTTTGATAAAACCAACTCGATCGGATTGGATCAAACCAACGGCGTAACAGTGACATGAGCTGAGCCTCTAAAGGATTAAACGGCGGAATAAAAGATACTACACCGGTTTATAACAATTTGATCTTAAATGATCAATTACACATCCAAATTTAAATCGGTCACAGCGCCAGTCTCTGCCCCTGAGGTCAGTCGGGCAAATTTGGCCAGGGCACCATGAGTATAATTTGGTTTTGGCTTGACCCAGTCCGCCTGACGCGCGGCAATTTCCTGTTCAGACACATGCCAGGTCATTTCACGGGTTTCGGCATTGATGGAGATTTTATCGCCATTTTTCACCAAACCAATTGGCCCACCTTCATAGGCTTCCGGGGTCACATGGCCAATCACAAAGCCATGACTGCCGCCGGAGAAACGGCCATCGGTAATCAGGGCCACAGCATCGCCCAGGCCTTTGCCAATAATGGCTGAGGTTGGTTTTAGCATTTCAGGCATGCCCGGTCCGCCTTTTGGACCAACACCGCGAATTACCACCACTTCGCCCGGCTGCACCTGACCGTCAAGAATACCGCGCATGGCGCCAATTTCACCTTCAAACACCCGTGCCGGGCCTTCAAAATACAGCCCTTCTTTACCGGTAATTTTTGCCACCGCACCGGTTGGCGACAGGTTGCCTTTTAAAATCACCAGATGCGAATCTTTTTTCACCGGTGCATCAAATGGCAGGATAATCTGCTGGCCTTCCGGATAGTCTTCAACATCCGCCAGATTTTCGGCCAGTGTTTTACCGGTCACGGTCAGGCAGGACCCATCGAGCATACCGGCATCCAGCATCCGTTTCATCAGCGGCTGAATCCCGCCAATCGCAATCAGTTCAGACATCAGGTATTGACCGGATGGACGTACATCGGCCACCACCGGAATATCCTGACCAATGCGGACAAAATCATCCAGGCTCAGCTCGACCCCGGCCGTATGCGCCATCGCCAGTAAATGCAGCACGCCATTGGTGGAACCACCCAGGGCAATCAGCACTTTAATGGAATTTTCAAACGCGGCTTTGGTCATAATGTCGCGCGGTTTAATGTCCAGACGCAGCAGGTTCATTACCGCTTCACCGGCACGCTGACAGTCAATTTTTTTGTCTTCAGACACCGCTTCCTGCGCCGATGAACCCGGTAAACTCATACCCAAGGCTTCAATCGCCGAGGCCATCGAGTTAGCGGTGTACATGCCACCACAGGAACCCGGTCCCGGCAAAGCCACTTCTTCAATCTGTTTGACCTGAATTTCGTTAATTTCGCCTTTGGCATGCTGCCCCACGGCCTCAAATACCGAAATCATGTCGGTATGGCCTGCGCCCGGCTTGATGGTGCCGCCATAGACAAACAGCCCCGGACGGTTGAGGCGCGCCAGCCCCATAATACAGCCTGGCATGTTTTTATCGCAGCCGCCAATGGCAATCACCCCATCATAGGCCTGACAGCCGACCACGGCTTCAATCGAATCGGCAATAATTTCGCGGGTTAGCAGCGAATATTTCATGCCCTCGGTGCCATTTGAAATCCCGTCAGAAATGGTGATGGTGTTAAAGATAATCCCCTTACCACCAGCAGCATTGACCCCGGCTTCGGCTTCACGCGCCAGCCCATCAATATGCATATTACACGGCGTAACATTGGCCCAGGTTGAGGCAATCCCGATAAAAGGACGCGTAAAATCCTCATCCTGAAAGCCGGTGGCGCGCATCATGGAACGTGCCGGTGCATTTTCAATGCCCTCATAGACCGGGGCAGAATGTTCGCGGATATTATCTTTACTCATTGGTTTCTTCCTTGGCGATCACTGTATTGAAGTCACAGTGTTTGGCAATTTATTCTACGATTATTGTATAGAATTAAATCCGCACAATATAGCTTTCAGCGGTTTCTCGAACATTTGATCTATACCCAAGTCATCTGCAACGGTCCAAGGCAGGACTACAATTCATATTGAATGGTTTTACCTCCTTTTGCCCAATGAGCAATATATTTCGCAAGGTCGGTCGAACCAAAGCTAATCAACCATTATCAAATCCTTCTTTTTAAGACCGTGTTGTGCTGAAGCGATCCCTTTCAAACTTAGCTTCTCACATAAAAAAGCACCCCATCAGGAGTGCTTTTGTAGCTCTAAAAACTTAGCGCTTAGATTTCACGTACCGCACCTTTGGCCGCACTGGTGGTATGCATGGCATAGGCTTTCAGCGCTTTAGAAATCTTGCGTGGACGTTCCTCAGCCGGCTGCCAGCCTTTGGCTTCCTGTGCTTCACGGCGCGCTGCCATGGTTGCATCATCAACCGCCAAGTGAATGCTACGGTTTGGAATATCAATTTCAATACGGTCGCCATCTTCGACCAGACCAATCGCGCCACCTTCTGCCGCTTCCGGAGAGACGTGACCAATCGACAAGCCAGATGAACCGCCCGAGAAACGGCCATCGGTCAGCAAGGCACAGTCTTTACCCAGACCTTTGGATTTCAGGTAGCTGGTTGGGTACAGCATTTCCTGCATGCCCGGACCACCACGTGGACCTTCATAACGAATCACCACCACATCACCGGCGCTGATTTTACCGCCCAGAATTGCCTCCACCGCGGCATCCTGGCTTTCAAATACGCGAGCTGTACCATTAAATTTCAGGATGGATTCATCTACACCCGCAGTTTTTACGATACAGCCATCCAGCGCGATGTTGCCGTACAGCACGGCCAGACCACCATCTTTAGAGAAGGCATGTTCAGCATTACGGATCACACCATTTTCACGGTCGCCATCAAGGCGTGAATAATAACGGTCTTGTGAGAATGCAGTCTGGGTCGGAACGCCACCTGGCGCCGATTTGAAGAAAGTGTACACCTCTTCGTTTTCAGTACGGATGATGTCCCATTTATCTAAGGCATCTTTTAAAGTTGCTTCATGTACGGTCGGTACAGAAGTATCCAGCAAACCGGCACGATCCAGCTCGCCTAGTATAGCCATGATCCCGCCGGCACGGTGAACATCTTCCATATGTACATCATTTTTCGCTGGAGCCACTTTACACAGGACCGGCACTTTACGCGATAAACGGTCGATGTCATCCATGGTGAAATCAACACCGGCTTCATTAGCCGCAGCCAGCAGGTGCAATACGGTATTGGTTGAACCGCCCATGGCAATGTCCAGCGTCATGGCATTTTCATACGAGGCTTTGGTGGCAATTGAACGTGGCAGAACGCTGTAGTCGTCCTGTTCATAGTGACGTTTGGCCAGTTCCACAATTAAAGAACCGGCACGTTCGAACAGTTTTTTACGGTTGGCGTGCGTCGCCAGTGTAGAACCGTTACCTGGAAGAGATAAACCGAGCGCTTCGGTCAAGCAGTTCATTGAGTTGGCAGTGAACATGCCTGAACATGAACCACAGGTTGGACAGGCTGAACGTTCATATTCCGCCACTTCTTCATCGGTGAAGTTGTCATCTGCGGCGACAATCATGGCATCAATCAGGTCGATGGCTTTTTCATTACCACGGATTTTGACTTTACCCGCTTCCATTGGACCGCCGGACACGAACACCACCGGAATATTCAGACGCATGGCGGCCATTAACATGCCCGGGGTGATTTTGTCACAGTTTGAAATACACACCATGGCATCAGCACAGTGTGCGCTGACCATATATTCCACCGAGTCGGCAATCAGGTCACGTGATGGCAAGGAATACAGCATACCGTCATGACCCATGGCGATACCATCATCGACCGCAATGGTATTGAATTCTTTGGCTACACCACCTGACGCTTCAATTTGACGTGCCACCAGCTGACCCAGGTCTTTTAAATGCACGTGACCCGGTACAAACTGGGTAAAAGAGTTGACCACCGCAATAATCGGCTTGCCAAAATCTTCATCTTTCATCCCGGTCGCACGCCATAAGCCACGTGCGCCCGCCATATTTCTTCCGTGTGTCGATGTTTTTGAACGATAGTCAGGCATGTGTATTTCCAACGAGTTGTGCTTGAGAGGGTGAATCCCCATCTCTGGCTAAAATGTACTGATCTTCAGGTTATCAGTTGAAATTTCGTCACATCATACTACAGCTCAATCTGTCAGCGTGCTGGGTGATCGGGTCTTTTGAACCTTTTATTCTGCGATCTTTCAACTGATGAAAACTGGGGAGACTCGCCTACGGAGCCGATATGATTTGATCATAAAGCATTAGCTCCGGCATTTTCATGAATAATTTTTACCTTTTATATAAACAAAATTTATTGATATTAATTTTTTAAATAAAATTTTGTTTGCAAAGAACAGTACCCAGCCGACCTCATGAAGATGCAACCTCTATTTACATGACAATTTAGGCTTAAAAAGGCTTTTCGCATATAATGTGGGGCAAGTTTATATGGAATCTCATGTGTGAAAATTATCTTTGCGGGAACACCAGAATTTGCAGCTGTAGCGCTCGATGCCTTATTAAAAACCGAGCATGAAATTGTGGCGGTCTATACTCAACCTGACCGCAAAGCAGGCCGCGGACAAAAACTCACGGCCTCTGCCGTGAAACAACTGGCGCTGGCGCATGATCTTCCGGTGTATCAACCACTACATTTTAAATCATCCACAGAAGAAGGTCTGGCTGCGCAGGCAGAACTGAAAGCCCTGAATGCCGATGTAATGGTGGTGGCAGCCTATGGCCTGATTTTGCCGCAAGTGGTGCTGGATACACCCAAATATGGCTGCCTGAATATTCATGGTTCGCTGCTGCCACGCTGGCGAGGAGCGGCGCCCATTCAACGCGCCATTGCCACCGGTGATGCTGAAACCGGCGTGACCATTATGAAGATGGCGGCCGGGCTGGATACCGGCGATATGATGTATAAAACCCTGTGCCCGATTACAGCTGAAGATACCTCTGCCAGCCTGCATGACAAACTGGCCATTCAGGGTGCGGAGGCGATTGTGGCGGTACTGGCTTCGGAGCAGACTTTACAACAGTATCTGGAACAACGCGAAGTACAGGATGAAGCTTTAACGGTATATGCCCACAAGCTGTCTAAAGCCGAAGCGAAAATTGACTGGTCTCAGGATGCTGTGACAATTGACCGCAATATTCGCGCCTTTAACCCATGGCCGGTGGCGTTTATTCCGCTGGATGAGCAAAGTAATTTACGGGTCTGGGGATCTGTGCTGTCGAATGAAGCGGTCAATGGCCAGTCGGCGGGGACCATTCTGGCACTAGATAAACAGGGCGTGCATGTGGCCTGTGGCGATGGCAAAGCCATCTGTCTGACCAGCCTGCAATGGCCGGGTGGTAAAGCGCTGAATCCGGTCCAGATTGCACAAACCCAGAAATTAAGTATTGGGCAGGTGCTGGCATGAATCAACATCCATCCGGTCAGTCACATCTGAACTTACGCGCCCAAGTCATTCGTACTTTATTGGCCGTCCAGCAGGGCCAATCTCTGGCCAGTATTTTACCGCTGCATCTGACCAAGGTCGCCGAGCGTGACCGGGCGCTGTATCATGAACTGGTCTTGGGCACCTTACGTCAATGGTATGGCCTGAAAAGCATTACCCTGCCTTTGCTGGTCAAACCGCTGAACAATGAAACCGTCGAAACCTGTCTCTATGTCGGGCTATATCAGATTTTATGTACCCGTATTGCCGACCATGCAGCCATTTCAGAAACCGTGACTGCCACCAAGCAGTTAGGCTTTCAGGCACTCAGTGGTGTGGTCAATGCCATCCTGCGACGTGTTTCACGTGAAACATCGGTCTTTGAGCAGGCCCTGCAAGCGGCGCATGGTTTACCTAGCTGGCTGTTTAAACGTCTGAAAAAAGACTGGCCGGAACAGCTGGAGCAGCTGACCCAGGACCTGAAACAGACAGCGCCACTGACCTTAAGGGTCAACCAGCGCAAGATCAGCCGTGAAGCCTATCTGAATAAACTGCTGGGCGCCGGTATTCAGGCTCGTCCAGGTGAACGTTCCGATGTGGCAATTATTCTGGAGCAGGCGGTGCAGATTCCGGAGCTGCCGGGCTTTGATGCCGGCTGGTTCTCGGTACAGGATGAACATGCCCAGCTTTGTGCGCAGTTACTGCCAGATTTAAATGGCAAAGTGGTGATTGATGCCTGTGCAGCCCCGGGCGGAAAAACCGCACATATTCTGGAAAAATTTAGTCCGGCCACTCTGGTGGCACTGGATCAGGACCCGAAACGGCTGTTACGGGTCAGGGAAAATCTGGAGCGCCTGCAACTGACCGATACACAGCAGGTCGAAATTCTGGCGGCAGATGCTACGCGCTGGACCGCAACTGAACCGGTCGATTGTATTGTGCTGGATGCACCCTGCTCTGCCATTGGGGTGATGCGTCGTCATCCGGATATTCGCCTGTTACGTCAATCCGCTGACATCCAGCAAACCGTCGAGCTGCAGCAGCAGATTTTGGAACAGATGTGGACCCAGCTAAAAGTTGGTGGCACCTTGCTGTATATCACCTGTTCCATTTTAAAAGCAGAAAATGAACAGCAAATGCAGCAGTTCTTTACCCATCATGCCGATGCTAAAGAAATTAAAATTGCCACAGACTATGGTGTCGAACAGCAGTATGGCCGCCAGCTGTTACCGGAAGCCGGACGCGGCGATGGCTTCTATTATTGCCGGATCGAAAAAATCTAGACGATAAAAAAAGGAACCCTCAGGTGGTTCCTTTTTTATTCTACAGCGGCTTAGTCTGCACATGCATGTATCACAGACTTAATCCTCTGGTTCATCTGGATGTTTGCTCAGATGAATCATGGCCAGGATTAAACCGCCCCAGAGCAGGACAGTCGAGATGATCATCATGATAATCGCTTCAGTATTCATCTTAGTTCTCCTCTTCCGGTACTTTGTCTTTCAGACAGCTTAGTACAATGGCACCCACAATAAACAGGGCCAGCGTACCGCCACCCACCAGCCATAAGATTTCAGCTGGATAACCGCCATAACCTTCTGCAACAATCGACTTGATGGTTAGGCCTAAAGCCACCAGTAATGATAATGGAGTAATCACGGTTAACAGGAAGTTCCAGCCGGCACCCAGTTTAATACTAGAGTACTGGTTGATATGCGCCTGTAACTGCGACAATAACGGACGACGGAACCACGACACCAGAATAATCGACAGTAAACCACCGCCAACAATACCAATATTATTGGCAAAGTAGTCAATGATGTCGACAAAGGTAATCGCACTATGGGTCGAGAAAATCAGGGTCGAAACAATGGCAGAACCACCGGCAATAATGCTGACCGATTTTTTACGTGACCAGCCTAACTTGTCCTGGAAAGCTGAAATCGGCACTTCCAGAATACTGACCATCGAGGTAATCCCGGCAACGGTCAATGAGGCGAAGAACAGGAAGCCAAATAAGTCGCCGCCTGCGCCCATGCTGGAAATAATTTTCGGGAAGGCAATAAAGGCCAGACCAATACCGCCAGATACCACTTCTTCCACGGTTGAGCCTGAGCTGAAGGCCATAAAGCCCAAAGCGGCAAATACCCCGATACCAGCCAGAATTTCAAAAGACGAGTTGGCCAGCGCAACCACCGCACCGGAGCCGGTCATATTGGTTTTACGCTTTAAATACGAGGCATAGGTCAGCATGATCCCGAAGCCCACAGACAGCGAGAAGAAGATATGACCAAATGCGGCCAGCCAGACTTTATAGTTGCCCATCGCTTCCCAGTTCGGGGTAAAGAAGGCATTTAAACCTGCGGTTGCGCCCGGTAAACGGATCGCCTGAATCACCAGAATTGTGAACAGTACCACCAGTAACGGCATAAAGATTTTATTGGCCAGTTCCACACCACGACGTACGCCACCGTAAAGAATGAACATCACCACCGCCCAGACAATCACCAGACCGAAAAATAAGGTCGGTACAAAGCCCAAGGCCAGCCCTTCGCCATTTTGCAAATAGGAATTAAAGAAGAAGGCCTGGGTATCTGCCCCCCATTTCTGGCCAATCGCGTAGTACATATAACTACCGGCCCAGGACAGAACGCTGGCATAGTAAATCCCGATGACCAAAGTCACCATCACCTGCCACCAGCCCAAGGACTCGCTGTTCATGAGCTTTTTATACGCCAGTGGCGGCGCTTTACGGAACTTATGTCCGACCGCGTAATCTAAATATAATAACGGCAAACCAGCAGCAAAAATTGCCACCAGATACGGCACCAGGAAGGCACCACCACCATTTTCGTAAGCCACATAGGGAAAACGCCAAATATTCCCCAAGCCTACAGCTGAACCAATCGCTGCAATAATAAAGCCTGATCGCGCGGACCAGTTTTCACGATTTCCTGACATAAAACACCTAAACCTAGATGCTTTTTTCACTGCTTTTTATGTGGTTTTCTCGCAAGCAAAAAAGCACCATGCAATATTAATCTTGAGTGTTTGATTTAGCCTTGACCTTTTGGGTACTGGTTTCTAAATGACAAACAGGGAGTGGATGACGAAAACTTGCTTAAAGTGCATCGTGAAGACTCCCTTTTATATGGTTCAACAATACTCACTTTTAAAAAATTATTCTGTAATTTCTGCTCTAAATCTTGGGTTTTTATAATCTATCCTGATTCAACCGTTCAATTAATCAGCTTATTTATTGTGCAATTTTGGTTATGAATTACCAAACTTTTTGGAATATATTATGAAGTAAAACTGAAAACTCAATTGCCATCCTTTAAACGGTCATTTATACCCGATGATATAAAATGCCTATCGCCTACCCGCAGCGCTTTCTTCAGATGCTGTATTTAACTAGATTGCATGATCTATAGATGAGGATGCATCAAGCTTGCTGTTGATGCACCCCAAGCCGTCAACCCGGTTGATGGATCACCAGTAAACGTTCTTCCTGCATATCACGAATTGCCGATTGAATTCCCTCGCGGCCCAGACCTGAATCCTTGACTCCGCCATACGGCATGTTATCGACCCGGAATGATGGAATATCGTTAATAATCACCCCGCCAACATGCAGCTGGTCCCAGGCATATAGCATCTGCTGCAGATTCTGGGTATAGACCCCGGCCTGCAAACCAAAGCGGCTCTGGTTAATCCGTTCAATGCCCTGCTCAAACTGTTCATACGGCTCCAGAATAGCCACCGGACCAAAAGCCTCATTCTGGTAAATTTCTGACTGAGGCGAAACCTGCTCCAGCAATGTCGGCTCGAACATCACCCCCTGCTGTTCACCGCCCACCAGTACCGTCGCGCCTTCTGCTACGGCCTGATCCAGCCATTTTTTCAGGCGCACGGCTTCGTTCTCTTTAATCATCGGCCCAACCAAAGCGCTGTCCAGACGCGGATCAGCTGCCCGTAATGACTGCAAACGGCTGACCAGTTTATCTTTAAGCTGTGTGTAAATCGCGCGATGCACCAGAATACGCTGCACACTAATACACACCTGTCCGGCATGGTTATAGGCACCGCCAATTAACCGGTCAACCAGCGCATCATTGACCTCGGTATCGGCCTCAATCATCACGGCAGCATTGCCGCCCAGCTCCAGCGTGACCTTTTTACGTCCGGCACGCGCTTTCATGTCCCAGCCCACCACATCGGAACCGGTAAAGCTCAGCAGTTTAAAGCGGTCATCGGTGACCAGCACATCGGCCTGCTCACGCGGACAGGGCAATACCGAAAAGGCCCCAGCCGGCAAATCGGTTTCCGCCAGAATTTCGGCAATTTTTAAGGCAGAAATCGGGGTTAGACTGGCCGGTTTTAAAACAAAGGGACAGCCGGCAGCAATCGCGGGTGCAATTTTATGGGCAGTTAAATTCAGAGGAAAATTAAATGGACTGATCAGCGATACCGCGCCAATCGGTACCTGTTTACTGATGCCCTGATAACTGCAAGCCGCGGCAGTTACTGCCAATGGCATCATCCGGCCCTGATCCATCTGGGTGACTGCATCCGCAGCCAGTTGAAAGGTATTGATTAAGCGCTCTACTTCAGCAGCGGCAGCCCTTTTCGGTTTACCGCCTTCAATAATCAGCAGTTCGGTGAGCTCGGCCCGGCATTCCTGAAAACGCTGCACACAATGCAGCAGGATTTTCTGTTTCTGAAACGGTTTTAATGCCGCCATCGCCGCTTCCGCCTGGACTGCGGCCTGAATCGCCTGCTCCAGCGTCTCTGCATCGGCCAGCGCCACACGTGCATAACAGCGCTGCAGATACTTATGTTCGACCTCTAGCCACTGGCCGGTCACATGCGGCTGTCCAGCCAGATATAAAGGATAATCGTGCGGATGATCAGTGTGCGTAGCCATGTGCAGGTCCTCTATTTTTTGCATGATGCGTCAATACAATTTATACCAATTCCCGATATGATGCGCCGAGATGTTTCCCGGTTCCATCCTCCACAATAAATTTATTCTGAGAATATACAAGCTCTACAGGGATTTTTATGCGTACACGTCCAGCATTGTGTTTCATCCTCGGTCTTGGCTGTTTTAGCGCCGCGCAGGCCGATATTATTGGTGTTAAAGGTAGCGTCGATTACTGGCATTATGACAGTGACTTATCGAGTGCCTTGGGCCAGCCCGAGATGAAAGATGACTCCAGTTTGTCTTTTGCCTTGGCGGTTGAACATCCAGTACCGTTATTGCCGAATGTCAAAATCAAGCACAGCACACTTGAGGCAGAATCAGAACGTGAAGTTCTGAATGAAAAGATGGAGCGGATCGACCTCGATTATTCCGACTTCATTGTCTATTACGAAATTCTGGACAATATTGTCAGTGCCGATATTGGTGTGGGTGCCAAGGTGCTGGACGGTACCGTGCAGCAGAATTTAACCGAAGTGGAACAGGTCAGTGAAACCTTGCCAATGCTGTATGCCGAAGCCGGGGTGAAACTGCCTTCTACCGGTTTAAGTGCCAAAGCCGAAGCCAGCTATGCCAAGTTTGATGATACTGTCATTAGCGATGCACAGGCAGAACTGAAATATAATTTTATTGATAATTTACTGGTCGATGTCGGGCTAAAGGCCGGTTACCGCATTTTAGATGTGGAACTGAACGAAGGTGATGAGCGTAATCTCCAGCTGGATTTTAAAGGTCCTTATCTTGGGCTGGAAGCACATTTCTAAGCCAGGCAAATCATCTTTTTCCCTTTAAACAAAAAGCCTCTACTGAGGCTTTTTGTTGGTTTAGATGAATTACATCAGTTTAGCTATAAGAGCGACTGGCCTTAGACACCACCGGTGGCGTTTCAGTAACCGGCTCAGAGGCTTTCTGGATACGAATCAGGGCGACTGCAATTGCACCAATCACCGCTGGAATTGCCACCGCCAAGAAATTCAGTTTATGCGGTAATTCCATACCCAATAGCACCCCGATAATAATCGGGCCGACAATTGCACCCACACGACCGACCGCAGAGGCACAACCAATTCCGGTTGAACGCACCGCTAGTGGATAATACTGCGCCACAAAGCTGTATAGCAGAATACTACTACCAATTGCGGAAGCTCCAGCCAGCGCCACCAGTAGGTAAATCACCGGTTGTGGCGAGTTAAAGCCTAATCCAACCAACGCCACAGCCCCCATCAGGAACATGCCAATAATCACCGGTTTTAAATGGAAACGGTCTGCCAGAATCCCGCCGCCAATGGTGCCAATTACTGCGCCAATATTCATCGACATCAGGAACATCAGGCTGCTACCCAGCGAGTAACCAGCGGCCATCATTAGTTTTGGTAACCAGCTGCCCAGTGCATAGACCATCAATAAACACATAAAGAAGCAGCACCAGAACAATAAGGTACTCATGCCACGGTTTTGCTTAAATAAGGCTGCAATAGAGGCATCCGGCACCTGTACTTCATTTAAGACCAGCTGGGTCTGCGCACTGACTTTTTCTTCTGGCGTGATTTTCTGGATAATCTGGCGCGCTTTTTCATCCTGCTGTTTTTTCACTAAAAAGGTCAATGATTCAGGTAAAAACTTCCACAAGATCGGTAACAGTAACAGTGGAATACCCGCGATATAAAACATCACTTCCCAGCCAAAACTTGGAGTTAACCAGGCACCCAGTAATGCAGCCATAATACCGCCGACCGCATAACCACTAAACATAGTCGTCACCAAGGTACTGCGCAGTTTTTGTGGTGCATATTCAGAGGTTAAGGCCACTAGATTCGGTAATACTCCGCCAATTCCTAAACCTGCAATAAAGCGCAAAATTCCGAATTCAGTCGGGTTAGATGCGAAACCGCCCCAGAAGGTAAAACCGCTAAATAAGGTCACACAAATTAAAATGACATTTTTACGGCCAATCTTATCGGCCAGCATGCCAAAAAACATGGCACCGAACATCATTCCGGCCAGGGCAGTACTGGCCAACATGCCTGCTTGCACAGCAGTCATATTCCATTCTTGCATCAGTAGTGGTAGGGCTACGCCATTAATCGCCAGGTCATAACCGTCAAAGATGACTACAAATAAACACCAGAGTACGACGTTTAAATGAAAAGGTTTGAACTTCGCCTTGTCCACTACAGCATTCACATTCATTGTTGTTGCTGTCATTAATCCTCACCTCCAATTGTGAGATTTTATTCTTAATATGAAAAAATGAACAATCATTCACTTTTGTCTATAAAATGAATGATTATTCATTTTTTGTCTATGGATAAAAAGTCTAAATGATAAATTTTTCTTAAAAATCAGATTTGATTTAGCAATAAAGCTCAATTTCAGAGCAGAAAATTTAGTTATAAATCTTACAATTAGTGGAAACTTATTCTATTTTTTAAAATTTTTATATTACAAAACAGTGAAATAAAAGCTTTATCATTGCAATTTTTAAGACAGGCTTAAATGACAACTTCTACCACACAAATTTGCAAATAAATGTAAAAATTGTGTCATAAAACCTAAAAAGCACTATCTAAGTCGTAGATGTAGAAACTAGAAATTATGCCCATAAAAAAATCCCCCTGCTGTTTAAGCTAGGGGGATTTTGAATTAATGAGCTGGCGATGACTTACTCTCACATGGGTAACCCCACACTACCATCAGCGCTAAGAGGTTTCACTTCTGAGTTCGGGAAGGGATCAGGTGGTTCACTCTTGCTATTGTCGCCAGCACAACTGTTATGGACTTGTTCGGGTCTTAGTTACTTTGCTTAAGCTTGATGCTTTTGCATGTAATGCCTTACTTTGTTCCAAATGAGTTATTAACGGATTGGCTATTGGGTCTAAATTTTATTGTGTCGCATTAACTAAATCAAGGATTAGTTTAGAATTCAGCTTGATACAACAACTGTTTGGGTGTTGTATAGTCAAGCCTCACGAGCAATTAGTATTGGTCAGCTTCACATATCGCTATGCTTCCACACCCAACCTATCAACGTCCTAGTCTCGAACGGCTCTTTAGAGGAATAAATTCCTAGGGAAATCTTATCTTGAGGTAGGCTTCCCGCTTAGATGCTTTCAGCGGTTATCCTTTCCGAACATAGCTACCCGGCGATGCGACTGGCGTCACAACCGGTACACCAGAGGTTCGTCCACTCTGGTCCTCTCGTACTAGGAGCAGATCCTCTCAAATTTCCAGCGCCCACGGTAGATAGGGACCGAACTGTCTCACGACGTTCTAAACCCAGCTCGCGTACCTCTTTAAATGGCGAACAGCCATACCCTTGGGACCTGCTTCAGCCCCAGGATGAGATGAGCCGACATCGAGGTGCCAAACACCGCCGTCGATATGAACTCTTGGGCGGTATCAGCCTGTTATCCCCAGAGTACCTTTTATCCGTTGAGCGATGGCCCTTCCATACAGAACCACCGGATCACTAAGACCTACTTTCGTACCTGCTCGACTTGTGGGTCTCGCAGTTAAGCGCGCTTTTGCCTTTATACTCTACGCGTGATTTCCGACCACGCTGAGCGCACCTTCGTACTCCTCCGTTACTCTTTAGGAGGAGACCGCCCCAGTCAAACTACCCACCAGACATGGTCCTCGTCCCGGATCACGGGACAGAGTTAGAACCTCAACATTACCAGGGTGGTATTTCAAGGACGGCTCCATTGGAACTGGCGTTCCAACTTCAAAGCCTCCCACCTATCCTACACAAGTAAGGTCAAAGTTCAATGTCAAGCTGCAGTAAAGGTTCACGGGGTCTTTCCGTCTAGCCGCGGGTACACTGCATCTTCACAGCGATTTCGATTTCACTGAGCCTCTGCTGGAGACAGCGCCGCCATCATTATGCCATTCGTGCAGGTCGGAACTTACCCGACAAGGAATTTCGCTACCTTAGGACCGTTATAGTTACGGCCGCCGTTTACTGGGGCTTCGATCAAGAGCTTCGCTTACGCTAACCCCATCAATTAACCTTCCAGCACCGGGCAGGCATCACACCCTATACGTCCACTTTCGTGTTTGCAGAGTGCTATGTTTTTAATAAACAGTTGCAGCGGCCTGGTTTCTGCGGCTGTCAACCGCTCAGGGAGCAAGTCCCATCACCGTCAACAGCGTACCTTCTCCCGAAGTTACGGTACCATTTTGCCTAGTTCCTTCAGCAGAGTTCTCTCAAGCGCTTTGGTCTACTCGACCTGACCACCTGTGTCGGTTTCGGGTACGATTCCAGTGTAACTGAAGCTTAGAGACTTTTCCTGGAAGCATGGTATCAGCCACTTCGCTAGTAAACTAGCTTGCTATCAGCTCTCAGCATAGAGCACCCCGGATTTGCCTAAGATGCATGCCTACAGCCTTCCACCTGGACAACCAACGCCAGGCTGACTTAACCTTCTCCGTCCTCTCATCGCATTACACTGAAGTATTGGAATATTAACCAATTTCCCATCGACTACGCCTCTCGGCCTCGCCTTAGGGGTCGACTCACCCAGCCCCGATTAACGTTGGACTGGAACCCTTGGTCTTTCAGCGAACGGGTTTTTCACCCGTTTTGTCGTTACTCACGTCAGCATTCGCACTTCTGATACCTCCAGCAGACTTCTCAATCCACCTTCATCGGCTTACAGAACGCTCCCCTACCACTTGACTTATGTCAAATCCGCAGCTTCGGCACATAGTTTTAGCCCCGTTACATCTTCCGCGCAGGCCGACTCGACTAGTGAGCTATTACGCTTTCTTTAAAGGGTGGCTGCTTCTAAGCCAACCTCCTAGCTGTCTATGCCTTCCCACATCGTTTCCCACTTAACTATGATTTTGGGGCCTTAGCTGGCGGTCTGGATTGTTTTCCTCTTGACTACGGACGTTAGCACCCGCAGTCTGTCTCCCGGATAGTACTCATCGGTATTCGGAGTTTGCATCGGTTTGGTAAGTCGGGATGACCCCCTAGCCGAAACAGTGCTCTACCCCCAATGGTATTCGTCCGAGGCGCTACCTAAATAGCTTTCGGGGAGAACCAGCTATCACCAGGCTTGATTAGCCTTTCACCCCTATCCACAAGTCATCCCCTGGCTTTTCAACGACAGTGGGTTCGGTCCTCCAGTTAGTGTTACCCAACCTTCAACCTGCTCATGGATAGATCGCCTGGTTTCGGGTCTACACCCAGCAACTATACGCCCTATTAAGACTCGGTTTCCCTACGGCTCCCCTATGCGGTTAACCTTGCTACTGAATGTAAGTCGCTGACCCATTATACAAAAGGTACGCAGTCACATCACAAAGATGCTCCCACTGCTTGTATGCATGCGGTTTCAGGATCTATTTCACTCCCCTCACAGGGGTTCTTTTCGCCTTTCCCTCACGGTACTGGTTCACTATCGGTCAGTCAGGAGTATTTAGCCTTGGAGGATGGTCCCCCCATATTCAGACAAGGTTTCACGTGCCTCGCCCTACTCGTCATCATTATGTGTGCCCTTTCGTGTACAGGACTATCACCCACTATGGTTGCACTTCCCAGAGCATTCCACTAAAACACACATAACTTAATGGGCTGTTCCCCTTTCGCTCGCCGCTACTGAGGGAATCTCAATTGATTTCTTTTCCTAAGGGTACTGAGATGTTTCACTTCCCCTCGTTCGCCTTGCAACACTATGTATTCATGTTGCAATACCTACCTTATGGTAAGTGGGTTTCCCCATTCAGACATCTCCGGATCAAAGGATATTTGCCGCCTCCCCGGAGCTTTTCGCAGGCTATCACGTCTTTCTTCGCCTCTGACTGCCAAGGCATCCACCACATGCACTTAATTACTTGACTATACAACCCCAAACAGTCGTTAATCCCTACAAGTAGGATTAAGACAATTAAATAAATAATCAATTATCTATTTAATCTACAGTTCGAAGTCACGTGCACTTAAGCACCGTACAGCTTCAATCTAAATTCATATACCAAAACGCTTGATTCAGTTAATTTGCTAGTTCTCAATTCAATCTACGTTCATCAACCCGTCATAACAACGCGTTAACGTATATTGATTGAGTGAACAATTTATTTCAGACTCAATTTTGCCAATCTGTTAATGATTCACTGCATCCTCGTCGGACTGCAGTCAACTGTGATAAATCACAGAGATTAATAAGCATAAACTTACTAAGCTCTATAATCTATGGTGGAGACTAGGAGAGTCGAACTCCTGACCTCCTGCGTGCAAAGCAGGCGCTCTACCAACTAAGCTAAGTCCCCAGCTTATCATTTAAGTCAATGTTCTGATTTCTATTCGCTCTGCAATTGCTTGCTTGTCGTTAGTGGTGGGTCTGACAAGACTTGAACTTGTGACCCCACGCTTATCAAGCGTGTGCTCTAACCAACTGAGCTACAGACCCTCAGATACATCGTCATGAAGAACAACTTGTTGTGGATTCTTACTAATCGTCAATCTTTCGTTAAGGAGGTGATCCAGCCGCAGGTTCCCCTACGGCTACCTTGTTACGACTTCACCCCAGTCATCGGCCACACCGTGGTAAGCGTCCTCCCTAAGGTTAGACTACCTACTTCTGGTGCAACAAACTCCCATGGTGTGACGGGCGGTGTGTACAAGGCCCGGGAACGTATTCACCGCGGCATTCTGATCCGCGATTACTAGCGATTCCGACTTCATGGAGTCGAGTTGCAGACTCCAATCCGGACTACGATCGGCTTTTTGAGATTAGCATCACATCGCTGTGTAGCAACCCTTTGTACCGACCATTGTAGCACGTGTGTAGCCCTGGCCGTAAGGGCCATGATGACTTGACGTCGTCCCCGCCTTCCTCCAGTTTGTCACTGGCAGTATCCTTAAAGTTCCCATCCGAAATGCTGGCAAGTAAGGAAAAGGGTTGCGCTCGTTGCGGGACTTAACCCAACATCTCACGACACGAGCTGACGACAGCCATGCAGCACCTGTATCAGAGTTCCCGAAGGCACCAATCCATCTCTGGAAAGTTCTCTGTATGTCAAGGCCAGGTAAGGTTCTTCGCGTTGCATCGAATTAAACCACATGCTCCACCGCTTGTGCGGGCCCCCGTCAATTCATTTGAGTTTTAGTCTTGCGACCGTACTCCCCAGGCGGTCTACTTATCGCGTTAGCTGCGCCACTAAAGCCTCAAAGGCCCCAACGGCTAGTAGACATCGTTTACGGCATGGACTACCAGGGTATCTAATCCTGTTTGCTCCCCATGCTTTCGCACCTCAGTGTCAGTATTAGGCCAGATGGCTGCCTTCGCCATCGGTATTCCTCCAGATCTCTACGCATTTCACCGCTACACCTGGAATTCTACCATCCTCTCCCATACTCTAGCTAACCAGTATCGAATGCAATTCCCAAGTTAAGCTCGGGGATTTCACATTTGACTTAATTAGCCACCTACGCGCGCTTTACGCCCAGTAAATCCGATTAACGCTCGCACCCTCTGTATTACCGCGGCTGCTGGCACAGAGTTAGCCGGTGCTTATTCTGCGAGTAACGTCCACGCATCTAGGGTATTATCCTAGAGCGCCTCCTCCTCGCTTAAAGTGCTTTACAACCAAAAGGCCTTCTTCACACACGCGGCATGGCTGGATCAGGGTTCCCCCCATTGTCCAATATTCCCCACTGCTGCCTCCCGTAGGAGTCTGGGCCGTGTCTCAGTCCCAGTGTGGCGGATCATCCTCTCAGACCCGCTACAGATCGTCGCCTTGGTAGGCCTTTACCCTACCAACTAGCTAA
>NZ_KI530758.1:0-24280 GCF_000488255.1 Acinetobacter indicus CIP 110367
ACTTTTTAAAGGGAACATCATCGACTCAAATCTCTATTTGCAACAGTGCCATTTCAAAAGGGTTACAAAAAACAGGGCTAGGTGCACGACTAGGTTATTACTTTATTGCAGTTTGGGGTAAAAGAACCATTGGTATTGGCTATAGCCTTGCATTATCTGAACTCATTCTTGCACCTGTTACCCCAAGTAATACAGCACGTGGAGGCGGAATTATTCACCCTATCGTGCGCTCGATTGCAACGAGTTTTGACTCAGATCCAGAAAAAGGCACTGAAGGTAAAATTGGTAAATATCTTGCTTTGGTCAATTACCATTCAAATCCTATTACTTCTGCCATGTTTATTACGGCTACTGCACCCAACCCTTTAGTCGTTGAACTCATTGCGAAAGCGACCAATAGTCAAATCCATTTGAGTTGGACCACATGGGCATTAGCAATGGTTTTACCAGGTGTTGTTGCATTAGCATTTATGCCGATTGCGCTTTACTTTATGTACCCACCTGAAATTAAAAAAACACCAAATGCTGCACAATTTGCCAAAGACCGTTTACAAGAAATGGGTCCCATTACCTTACATGAAATGATTATGTTGGCTGTATTTGGAATTTTATTATTACTCTGGGCAGGTATTCCTGCCATGTTGTTGGGTGATATGTGGACTTTAGACCCAACTACAACCGCGTTTATTGGTTTATCACTCCTTCTGCTTACAGGAGTTTTAACTTGGGATGATGTCTTAACTCAAAAGAGTGCATGGGATACAGTAACTTGGTTTGCTGCATTGGTCATGATGGCGACCTTTTTAAATAAGCTCGGCTTAATCGCTTGGTTTTCTGGTGTTTTACAAACTAGCATTGGACAGCTTGGCTTAACGTGGGTTCCTGCTTCCATGCTTTTACTATTTGCTTATATGTACGCTCACTATATTTTTGCCAGTACTACTGCACATATTACCGCTATGTTTTCAGCATTCTACATTGCAGGTATCGCACTAGGTGCTCCTCCAATGTTCTTTGCACTGATTATGGCAGCAGCATCAAGCATTATGATGACGCTGACTCATTATGCGACAGGTACATCCCCTATTATTTATGGTTCAGGTTATACAACGCTTGGTGAATGGTGGAAAGCTGGTTTTGCTATGAGCATTATCAATATAGCTATTTTTATTGTATTGGGCGGACTTTGGTGGAAGATGCTGGGCTATTGGTAATTTAATATCTATAACAAAATTAAAATTTTATAAGTATAGTTATATCTATACTGTCAACGGCATTCTAAAATTGACCCCTTTTACCTTACAAATGGCAAAGTAAAATTGACCCCTTTGATCTCGTATTAAGTTTCAACCTGGGGCTGAATCCCAATTCTTTTTTTACCCTTCAAACGATAACTCTCACCCGATATTTGTACCACATGACAGTGATGTAATAGCCGATCTAACATCGCAGCGGTCAACGTGACATCATCCGCAAATGACTTAGACCATTGGCTAAAGGGTAAGTTACTCGTCAATATCGTACTGCCTTTTTCATAACGCTTGGCAATCACGTTAAAGAACAGATTCGCTTCTTCACGTCCAAACGGTAAATAACCAATTTCATCGATAATCAGTAACTTTGGTCCCAGTACCGCACGCTGCATATAGGTTTTCAATTTACCTTGCTGATAGGCTGTACTCAGTTGCAGCATTAAATCCGCTGCAGTAATGAACTTGATCTTAATGTTGTTCATGATGGCCTTATAGCCTAATGCCATAGATAAGTGCGTTTTTCCTACTCCGCTAGCCCCCAGAAACACCACATTTTCTGCTCTAGCAATAAAGCTCAGATTGAACAGTTCAATCACCTGTGATTTAGGGGCCCCTAGGGCATAATTAAAATCATAGTCTTCCAGGGTTTTGACTTGAGGCAGGCCTGAGAGTTTCATCAGTACCTGCTGACTGCGCTGTTGCCTGACAGCATATTCATGCGTCAAGATCGCTTCAACAAAGTCGGCATAACTTCCATCCTGACCTAATGTTTGTTGTGCATGATGTGACCATTGTGATGCGATGGCAGGCAGATTGAGCTTTTGGCAAAGCTGCTCTATACGGTCGTATTGCAGATTCATCAGGAAACTCCCAGCAACTGGTCATATACAGATAAGGGATGCTGCAAACTCTCGTAGGGCATGACATGCTGTGCTGCTGCAACAGGTACAGTGCTGGAACCTGTATCTGATTGCGGTAATGGCGTAAATTTTTGCTGCTCCTGTTGTAGTCGAACAGCCGGTTTTTCTTGCGTGGTGGCATGAATCCGCTGATTGGCGGTTTCATGCAGCCACCGGCCAATGTGGGCATTGGCGACATCAACATCTAACAGTAAACCCGAAGTCTTCAGGCTTGCTTTCAATGGCACAATAAAGCTTGATTTGAGGTATCCATTAAAGCGTTCAACTTTGCCTTTGGTCTGTGCACGGTAGGGCTTACATACGCGAGGACGAAAGCTGTACTTCTTGGCGCAGTCGAGCAGTTTGGGGTTCCATTTATGCTGCCCCTCCTGATAGGCATCCCGTTCAATCATGATCGTTTTAGCGTTATCAAACAGGATTTCCTGAGGTACTCCTGCAAAGAACTGAAATGCATTTTCTAGACCATCGATCCATGCATCCGTACGTTCATGATCATAAAATTTCACGAAAGTCGCTCTGGAATACCCTAATGTTGCGACAAAGGCTTTTAAAGTCGTGTTGTTGCGTCGAATCGTGGTGAAATCCACCTGCATTTGTTGGCCAGGTTGGGTTTCAAAACGAATGATCGGTTCCGGTTTGGCAACTGGTTTTAATGTTGCAAGATATTCCCTCAAGATCCTGATCTTTCCTGGATATCCCAACCCTAAAATTTCCTGGTAGAGCACGACAGCAGGAATCCATTCAGGATGAGCTGCGTTTACACGTTGGAGTAAATAGGGTTTATATGGGTCAAGGATACTTATTCTAGGCTGTATACGCTGATACTGAGGTGTGGTGTTTTGCCGTAAATATTTACGTACGGTATTTCTGGACACCCCCAGTTCACGAGTAATGGCTTTAATAGATTTACCTTGTTGATGAAGTATTTGGATTGTCACTGCTTGCTCCAAAGTTAACATGTTGAGCAGTCCAAAATGACCGCTATATTAACCAAGGGGGTCAGTTTTTAAATGCCATTAGGGGGTCATTTTTACACTGCCGCTAACACTATACAACCTGCCCCCTGAATAAGGGGGCTTTTTAATATCTGTCCATTACAGAAACTTCGTTATAATTTTACTCACTGAATAAAAATATATTTGATTAATTAGACTCGATGTCATAGACCCAATTATGCGCTTGCTTATCTGTTGTTGTTTCACAGACATAGTAGTCATGAGGCACTGTTGCAAATAGGCTGACATGATAAGCTAAATATCTTATTTATTTCGAGATACAGCAGATGAATCCCTTCCACGGTCGGCACTTTCAAGGTGAAATCATTCTTTGGGCTGTTCGTTGGTATTGTAAATATGGCATCAGCTATCGTGAACTTCAAGAAATGCTCGCTGAACGAGGCATAAATGTGGATCACAGTACAATTTATCGTTGGGTTCAGCGTTATGCTCCAGAAATGGAAAAACGGTTACGCTGGTATTGGCGTAATCCTACAGATTTACATTCATGGCATATGGATGAGACTTATATCAAAGTGAAGGGGCGATGGACTTACCTGTATCGTGCAGTTGATCAACGGGGTCATACGATTGACTTTTACCTTTCCGCTAGACGGAACAGTAAATCAGCCCTCTGTACACGACAAAAATAGATAACTCATTGAAATAATGTCACAATAATTGTTTTCTAACGACGAATACTATGACACATCTCAATGAGTTATATCTTATCTTAAACAAATCTCTAAAATGGAACAAGTCACATTTAAAGTGCTTTGCGCTCATCATGCTTGTGATTATTTTAAAGCAAACATGTAATCTTTCTTCTGCATCTAAAGCCTTGCCCATCAAGTGTTTACCACAATCATTTTATCGACGTATGCAGCGCTTCTTTGCAGGTCAGTATTTTGATTATCGTCAAATTTCTCAGTTGATTTTCAATATGTTTTCATTCGACCAAGTGCAACTGACTTTAGATAGAACCAATTGGAAATGGGGAAAACGAAATATTAATATCCTGATGCTCGCAATCGTTTATCGTGGAATAGCGATACCTATCCTTTGGACATTGCTTAATAAACGTGGAAATTCAGATACGAAAGAGCGTATTGCTTTGATTCAACGCTTTATAGCCATTTTTGGTAAAGACCGTATTGTGAATGTGTTCGCAGACAGAGAGTTTATCGGTGAGCAGTGGTTTACATGGTTAATTGAACAAGACATCAACTTCTGCATTCGTGTTAAAAAAACTTCATTGTCACCAATCATTTAGGAAAGAATCATAAAATTAGTGATTTATTTCGCCATCTTAAAGTTGGTCAAATTGAATGTCGTAAACGACGGATTTTGGTTGGTCGGGTGAAACTATATATAAGTGCACTACAGTTAGAAAATGGAGAGCTTTTACTCGTCGTTTCTCCTCAGTTTAATGCCAATGCTATTCAGGATTATGCATTACGCTGGGAAATTGAAACCTTATTCAGTTGTCTCAAAGGACGCGGGTTTAATCTTGAAAATACGCGCTTGACAGACCCTAGACGAGTGAAAAAATTGATTGCGGTGTTAGCTATAAGCTTCTGTTGGTGTTACTTAACGGGTGAATGGCAACATAATCAAAAAAAAGCGATAAAAATAAAGAAGCATGGACGACTCTCAATGAGTTTATTTCGCTATGGTTTAGACTATGTTCAAATGGCGATTCAGCGTTTAATTGGTTTTGGGAAAAAAGAAGAGTTTAAGGAAATTTTGGCAATTTTAAGAAAGCAGAATCCTGATAGGATAAGGGTTCTGTGAAATTTGTCGTGTACAGAGAAATCAGCCTATAGTTTTCTAGGAAAGATCTTCAATACGGTGAAAAAATGGCAAATTCCACGGGTCATCAATACAGATAAAGCAGCGACCTATGGCCATGCTTTATCACGATTAAAGCGAGAAGGAAAATGTCCAGTAGATATTGAGCACAGGCAGATTAAGTATAAAAATAATGTCATTGAATGTGATCATGGTAAGTTAAAGCGAATCATCAGGGCCACATTAGGATTCAAATCTATGAAGACTGCTTATGCCACAATTAAAGGTATTGAAGTCATGCGTGCACTACGTAAAGGACAAGCATCGTAATTTTATTATGGTCAGCCTCAGGGTGAAGTGTGTCTAATCAACAGGGTTTTCGGTCTCTAAGCACTTTTTAAAGGGAACATCATCGACTCAAATCTCTATTTGCAACAGTGCCTTTTTGTTGACCGTGCTTCAGGTAAAAATACCGACCGACCGAAATTTCAGGAAATGTTGAATTATGTCCGGGAAGGAGACCGGGTGATAGTACATTCCATGGATCGTTTTGCGCGAAGCTTAAAAGATTTGGTGACTGAAGTGGATAAACTGGTCAAACGAGGGATTGCCATCCAGTTTGTAAAAGAAAATATTACTTTTACGGCCCAATCCACCCCGATGGATAATTTGATGCTGCAACTGATGGGTGCTTTTGCACAGTTTGAACGTGAGATCATTTTAGAGCGGCAAAAGGAAGGAATTAAACTTGCCTCTTCTCAAGGGAAGTACAAAGGCCGGGTACATAAATTGAAACCTGATCAGGCTGAAGCTTTGCGACAAGACTGGAAGGAAGGGAAGTACCCTTCAAAAATGGCATTAGGCCAGGCATTTGGAATTAGTCGCCAAGCGGTATATCGGTATTTAAAAGCCGGGAAATAACTCAATTGAAATTGGCGACTATATTTAGTTTAGCTTATGAAAATCGTGAAACGTTGATTAAATAATAAGTGCAGAAAGCAAAGAGTTACTAATTTTATACAATATAAGTTTTTGATTTATAATTAATTAACTCGATTGCAATCTAGCTTTTTCAGCAACGATTTATCTTTTTTAAAATAGTATTAATTTATTTTTTTGAGAACAAACCTTAACAAAATTACAAGTTTGTAATTTTGTTGTCATTCTGATGTATATATTTACTCATTATTATAAGTAAAGATTTTTTTGCTCAGTTCTATGTTGTAAATTCCAGCAATTATCATAGCCACGCGGCTGTTACTGAAGAGAATAGTAAGAAGTTAATATTTGCTGTAGGTTTGACCACTACTTTTTAATCGTAGAAATTATAACCGTTTTTATTACTCAAAGTTTAACTTTTGTGATTGTCTAAAAACACATAGCGGTCGAATGGCCATATTAACTGACTTAAAATCAGTCGCATACTTTAATGTAGCGGTTCTGATAGCACAAAAGTTCGCAGCATGAAAACGGAACCGGCATAATTGATTTATAGTGAACCCATACACTAAGCATAATGATTTAGAGGACGATAATCCCAATGAAAAAATTCCTTTTAGGAGCTGTTGCCGCATCTGTTTTGGCCTTTTCAGGTAGTGCTATGGCCAATTTTGTGGCAGGTCAGGACTATCAGGTGGTCGCAAAACCAGTCAAAGTCGAAAAACCGGGCAAAATTGAGGTACGTGAATTCTTCTGGTATGGCTGTGGTCACTGTTTCGCGCTTGAACCACATATGCAGGGCTGGTTGAAAAAATTACCAAAAGATGTACGTTTTGTACGTACACCTGCTGCAATGAACCCGCTTTGGGAACAGGCTGCACGTGCTTATTATGTTTCAGAAGCCCTGGGTGTGCGTCAAAAAGCACATTTACAGTTATTCCATGATATTCATGACAAGCAGCGTCCAATTTTAGAACAGGCACAATTGGCCAAGTTCTATACCCGTTATGGTATTTCTGAAGAGAAATTTAACACGACTTATAAATCTTTCCCGATCACTTCGAAAATTGCCCAAGCCAAAAATCTGGCTGCTCAGTATCAGTTAAGTGGTGTTCCGGCAGTGACCGTGAATGGTAAATATATTGTGCAGGGTAATGATGCCAAAGTCATTCAGGTGGTGAATTACCTGATCGAGAAAGAGCGTAAAGCCAAATAAGACGCGATTGATTATCTCTAAAAAAAACCTGCATCGAATCTGCAGGTTTTTTTATTTAAACTGGAGGAATGGTTATTTACGTCCTGACTGCCGGATCTGGTGTTTCTATCGGCGGGCGATACCAGTGTAAAATTCCTCGGAATAAGAGCTGCATCTGCAACACGCTTTGCGCTTTAAAGGCATGGGATTGAATATGAATCGTGGATGGCTTTGTTGCACAAACCTATCTGTAAAGGGTTTTTCAGCGATATAATTTTCAAATGAAGAAGCCTGCACACAAAATCTACCGCACAACCAATTGGCCCGCATATAACCGAGCACTCATGAGTCGCGGAAATATTGCCATTTGGTTTGATCCTGCTACGCAATGGTATGCGCCATCAAAAGGCAAACAAGGGCGAAATCAAACCTACTCCGACGCAGCCATCCAATGCTGCTTAATGATTAAATCCTTATTCCGTCTGTCTTTACGTATGGTCACTGGCTTTGTGCAAAGTCTGATTAAACTTTGCGGATTAAATTGGATAGCTCCAGATTACACCACGCTTTGTAGAAGACAAAAGCATATTGATATTGTAATCAGCTACCAAAAAAGTAGTGATGGGCTGCATCTACTCATGGACTCTACAGGCATGAAGTTTCTAAGTGAGGGCGAATGGAAACGCAAGAAACATGGACCTGAATATCGTCGCCAATGGCGTAAACTTCATATTGGTATAGATGCTAAAACCCTACAAATACGAGCAGTTCTGCTTACAACCAATAATGTCAGTGATTCACAGGTGCTTGGTGATTTACTTAATCAGATTCCACAAGATGAGCAGATTAACTCTGTTTATACCGATGGAGCTTATGACACCAAGCAATGCCGTCAGGTCATTGCAGATCGGCAAGCGCATGCGGTGATTCCACCTAGAAAAAATGCGAAACCATGGAAAGATACAAAGAGTAGCTCGCTAGAGCGAAATGAATTACTTCGAGCAATTAAACGTTTAGGCAGGACACTATGGAAAAAATGGTCAGGCTATCATCGGCGAAGTTTGGTTGAAACTAAGATGCATTGCATCAAATTATTAGGAGATAAACTCAGTGCAAGGAGTTTTGATAGCCAAGTCAATGAGATCCATGCACGTGTGGCAGTCCTTAACAGATTTACGGAATTAGGTCGACCACTTACCCAAGTTACGCCTTAAATTTGGCTCAATTAGGGGCGCTTTGCATTTCAAATCTTTGTGCAACAAAGCCAATGTATATAAAAAATGGTTAAATAATTGCAAGGGGGGCTTTAAAACGTTTTAATCGTAAAGCATTTCCTAGTACAAATATTGACGAGAGAGCCATTGCACCAGCAGCAAATACAGGAGAAAGTAGCAGTCCAAATTGCGGATAAAGTACACCTGCTGCAATAGGAATCAGAGCTGCATTGTAAACAAATGCCCAAAATAAATTTTCACGAATATTGGTTATAGTCGCTTTGCTTAAAGCGATAGCATTCGGCACTCCTTTCAGGTTGCCAGACATCAAAACCACATCAGCAGCTTCAATAGCTACGTCTGTACCTGTACCTATCGCTAAACCAATATCTGCTTCTGCAAGTGCAGGGGCATCATTAATGCCATCTCCAACATATGCGAGTTTACCATATTGATTTTTTAATTTTTTAACGGCCTCTATTTTACCTTCTGGTAAGACTTCTGCAATAACCTCATCAATACCTAGTTTTTTTGCAATCGCTTGAGCTGTATGACGGTTATCACCTGTAATCATGGCAACCTTTAAACCTAACTGATGTAACGCTTCAATTGCAGCAAATGTTGATTCTTTAATTGGATCTGCTACAGCAATAATGGCAGCAAGTTTCTGGTCAATCGCAACATAGAGAGGGGTTTTTCCTTCTTCTCCCAAACGATCCGAAAATTGAGAAAAAACATTAGGATTCAAACCTAGTTTTTCCATATATCGATCTGCACCAATATGAACCAAATGTTCAGACACCGTTGCTTCTATTCCATAGCCCGTGACTGACTTGAAATCAGCAACAGGAGACAGGATTAATTCCTTATCTATAGCGGCTTGTACAATTGCTCGAGCAATAGGATGCTCAGACTTTGATTCAACGGCTGCCATAAGTGAAAGTACGGCATTGTATTCAAACCCTTCTAAGACATGCAGATCGGTTAAAATTGGTTTCCCTTCAGTCAGGGTCCCTGTTTTATCAACAGCAACCACTTTAGTTTCTTTGAGCAGCTGCAAAGCTTCCCCTTTACGGAATAAAACACCCATTTCAGCACCACGCCCAGTTCCCACCATGATTGATGTAGGCGTTGCAAGTCCCATTGCACAAGGACATGCAATAATGAGTACCGCAACTGCATTAACTAAGCTAAACGTTAGGGCGGGCTCAGGGCCGAAGATAAACCAAGTAATAAAAGTTAAAAGAGAGAGACCCATTACTACAGGTACAAACCACATGGTAATTTTATCAACCAATGCCTGAATAGGCAGCTTGGAACCCTGTGCCTGTTCAACCATTCGGATGATTTGAGAAAGCACTGATGAACTACCAACAGAGGTGGCTTTGATATTTAAGCTGCCACTTTGGTTAATTGTTCCTCCTACCACAGTAGAGCCTATCGTTTTTTCAACGGGCATAGGCTCGCCAGTAATCATGGATTCATCAATAAAACTTTGGCCGTGAATAACTTCACCATCGACAGGGATACGCTCGCCTGGTCTAATCTCTACAATCGTTCCTGTTTGAACTTCGGCAATCGGAACTTCTATCACCTGATTATTGAGCTGTATTCTGGCAACTTTAGGCTGCATTCCAACTAGATGTTGAATTGCTAAAGACGTTCGGCCTTTTGCCTTGGCTTCAAAAAATCTACCTAATAGAATTAAAGTGATAATAACCGCTGCAGCTTCATAATAAACATTGACCGTGCCTTGTGGCAGGACACTTGGAAAGAAAGTAGCAACCACTGAATAAAGATAAGCAGCCAATGTTCCTACAGCCACCAAGGAATTCATGTCTGGTGCTAAGCGGAATAAACTTGGGATGCCCTTTTTAAAGAAGCGTCGGCCTGGAAAAATTAATGCTACTGTGGTCAAGAAAAATTGCATTAACCAGCTATTTTGTTGGCCAATGTTATCCATCATAAACGTATGAAAGGCGGGAATCAGGTGTGATCCCATTTCTAAAATAAAAACGGGTAGAGTCAATAAGACTGACAAAATTAAATCTTTTTTAAGTTTTTCTAATTCAATATTTTTTTTATCTTGAAAGCTTTCCGTAGTTTGATGAACTGACTTTGCTTCAAACCCTGCTTTGGTGACAGCCTGAATTAACGAGTCACGAGTGACAGATGAGCTTGCCTGAATAGTCGCTTTTTCAGTAGCCAGATTTACATGAGCTGATTCCACACCCTCAACAGATTTTAAGGCCTTTTCTACTCGACCTACACAAGAAGCACATGACATACCCTCAATCGTAAGCTCTATTGGTTGCAGCGCTTCCACTTCGTAGCCTGCTTTTTCTACGGCTTTAATTAAAGTAGCGCGATCAAGTGGTTGATGCGCATAAATGACTGCTTTTTCGGTAGCCAGATTTACATGAGCCGATTCAACACCCTCAACAGATTTTAAAGCTTTTTCCACCCGGCCTACACAAGAAGCACATGTCATCCCCTCAATCTCTAATGTTTCACTGTAGTGTGGCGTATCAGTCATTTCGGTACTCATATACGATCTCTATCATTTAGATATGCTGAGTTCTATATGCGAAGATCAGCTCGAACCAAGATTAGGGGGAATTCAGGGATTACTTTTATTTCAAGCAAGTACAGGTTTTATCTGTACGATGAGGAAAATAAGAGAGAGTAAAAGTGGTAAGGAATTCCCACTGTTACTCTAACAGAGATTAAGCAGGATCAGCTGTAAATCCACGCTCACTGAGAGTGGCAATGACTTGATCCTGACTCACCGTTGTGTTGATTTCAACAATACGGTTTTGTAAATCAATATCGAGTGAGGCATTCGAGTCGAGCTCTTTAATTGCGGTAGTAATGCCGCGTGCACAACCACCACAAGTCATATTAGCGATGTGAAATTTCATATGTTGCTCCTTTTTAACAAAACATTTGTTTAAAACATTAGAACAGTAACTCTAAACTTTCACCATACAAGCAGCCTTTTTCTGAATCAGTTACTCGCTGTAACTTGGTCTGTTTACAACCTTACAGTTTTCTTCAGAGTATTCCAAAGAAGAGTGTTCTAATGACTACAGTAAAAGTACTTAACCAACATTAATGTGACTTTAAAATGACATTTTTGTAATCTACGTTCACTCTGAAATTTATAAGATTAGTTATTTCAATCAATGGTAGTGAACTGAATAGATGAGACCGTTATGGGTTGAAGATAAGCTAAAAACCGGTGACTACCTTTATGTATAATGCCTCATGATGCGATTTTACTGTTCTGATTGTCGTAAGTTGGCAGTCCAGTAGAAACTTTATTGCTCAGCTACAAAAGATAAATGCAGTAATGTTAAATTTCCTCAATTCCCTTATTTTGAAATTCTCTTATTCAATACCCACGACAGTGGTTATATAGCCTGTTGTTAATAGAATTGATAGACCTAATAAGATCTCAAATAAAATGGCATGACTAAGGTGTTTAGCGAATTTAGGATGTTGAAGACGCGGGGTGAAATACCATTTGTTGAAGGCAGCTAAAAGTAGAATACCTATAACAAAAAACATTTTAACCATGAAACCATAGCCATATGCAGTATTGATTAAGGTATTAAAATCTTTAATTAAAAGAAGAGCTACACTAGCGCCACAGGCGATTAATATCCCAACAATGAAAGCAGCAATACGTCCAAATACATGCATGCGATCTTTTAAAGGTAAACCACTTATTTCCCGGCTGGTTTTCCATAACGGATATAAAGACCCCATCCATAACGACATAACTAGAATATGGATTGATAATAAAATTTGAGCAAGTAAGGTTAAATTAGCGACATGTCCGAGCTGGGAAAAACTAAAAATAATCGGGAGAAGTAAAACACAAAATATTGAACTTTCAATTATAGAAAAATGACCTTTGTTCCTGTTAAGTTTAACCACCATGAGAAGAAGTAAAAGAGCAAAACTAATAGAACGAAGAACGTATATATACCCCGTCGGAGTATTAACCAATATATTAATATACGTGGGGTCCACCATACCTGTAATACCAGTATTGGCAAAACTACCAATCAGAATAAAAAATCCCAAGGTACTGGAAATTAGGCCTAATCCAGCGCCAATTGTAATATATTTAAGAATCGATTCTTTTAGTTCAAGATATTGTCTAAGTAAAAAATAGCAAAAGGCTCCACCAACGACAAAAGCTACACTTAAATATAAAATAACCTTAGTTAACCAAGTGGCCCACATCCAATATTCAGAAATCATTATTTTTGTCCATTCTAGAACAACATGCCAGCACCTCACTGACATGTTGAAAGGTAATCAATTCTTATTTAGTTGATTTGATAGTGAAACTATATTCACCATTCATGTTGTGACCATCTTTCCCCATTGTTGTCCAGACAACGGTATATTTACCTTTTTTCAGTTTCGGAAGAGCGACATCAAAGGATTTCTTTAAGTCATGAGTAACTTTATATTTTAAAGGAACATCTCTTCGCTGAGCATCCAGTAACTTAATATTCATCAACATAACCTCTGCACCAAAGTTAAGGGTCAAGTTCTTTGGTTGACTAAGGATAGATGCATTTTCCGCAGGAATCGCACTCACTAAACTCACATGAGCGAACGTAGTTGTAGTAGCCACAATCATCGTTGCAGCTACTACAACATTACGTAGAGCAGTCATTTTATTTTGAAATAATTTCATTTACGTTTCCTCTTGATTCGTTAGTTCATTAGAGATGACTTTATAAAATCTATATTTAATGAGACCACATCATCTCCTCTTATATTTCAATTATTAGTGAGAGACAGAAACAGAGCGATGACTTCAAAATTACATTTTTGTCATTTTTAAAATTTAAAATCTTTAACTATTAAAATAATCTTATTGAAAAATAATGATCATTTAACAAACAAATTATGTAGGTGGTTGATTTATGAAATGTAGTAATCATTTTGTCTAAGAAAATAGTAGCTATTTAATTTTTTATATTTTATTTTAAATATAAACATGTTATGTTTAATTTGATCTAATATAAATTTGTGGGCTAAGCACATGACTCAAACACGTCCAAGAATGACCAAATTATTTGAACAGCTTGGTTTAGCTTCTACTGAAGAAGCAATTGCAAAATTCATAGAGAGCCATCAGCTAGCTGGAGATGTTTTTTTAACACAAGCAATTTTTTGGACTGATGCTCAACGTCATTTTTTAGAAGAAAAACTACACTCTGATGGTGAATGGACGACAGTGATTGATCAATTAAATGAGTCTTTACATGAAAATTCAGTAAAATAATTTTCCGTTAGTATTAAGGATCTACATTCTTCCCTGCATTGAATACAACTCATTCATACAGTAGTACTGTTTTGGAGATGGAATCTCTATTATATAAGTAGTAGATTCCTTACTCTGAAATTTGGATTATAAACCCTAATATTAAAAATAATCTTCTTTACCTTCTATCGGCTTTGTTGCATAAATATGTAAGCATCTGATTTAAATAAATTTAATTTTGGATCAAAAAATAATCAAAACTTCTAAAATCATATAGTTATGAAATCTTTGTGCAACAAAGCCCCTTCTATCTAATAAATAAGCTGTCATTAAAAAGTAAACATGTATTCTTTTCCGAATTGGTTTGATACTCTCTCCACCCATTGCTCTATTTTATCAGCTGTCATGACTTGAAAATCTCGCCAATAATATTTCATCTGCTTCCATACCATCTCGATTCGATTTAACTCAGGGCTATAAGCTGGAATAAAATACAAATTCGTCGAAAAGTTACTTTTAAGTAGCTCTCTGTAATCAGCCATCTTTTTACTTCTATGAATCGAGGCATTATCAACAATAAGAACCAATGGAAGGTTATAAGTCTGTTTTACTTGTTGAGCTATTCCAGTTAAATAGGCATAAAACCAAGTGCTTGTAACTGACTCTTGTAAACAACTTGTCACCAGTTTCCCCGTTGAAAGCAAACACCCCATGACATTAACTCGTTTTAATCTTATTGCATCAACCGCATGAACATCACCTATCTTTGTCCATGCATAGCGGTTATCAGGTGTAGATGAAAACCCTGTTTCATCAACATAACCTAATATAATTTCACCACGTGCCGCTTGCTCTCGTAATTTTTCAATCTGCTGTGTTGCTTGTTCAAATGCAATCGGATCTCTTTTTTTTCAAGCTATGACGGGTACGCTTGAAGACCATACCTGAATCACGTAAAAACTTACGAATGGTTTCAACAGACACGGACACTTCGTATTCTTCATGTAGTTTGACTCGGATTTGTTCTGCATTGAGTGGACTTGTATTGACCCAATCTAGGATTTTCGCCTGATAGTCTGAGATCAATGTATTGGGCCGACCTGAGCGATGACCTTCTTTAATCGATTCAAACTCATACAATTCCCAACGTCGGCGTTGTAGCCTTATGGTTTCTGGGATACGTTCTTGTAGAGTGGCAACTTCCGCAACACTTTTACCTTCAGAAAGCCAGAGAATAGTTTGGGCACGTTGTCTTTCACGCCAATGTTTTGCATGCTTGGCCAGAAAAATGAGTCGTTCTCGCTGTTCTAAACTAAGTGGTACAGAAACAATTCGAGGCATGTGTGAACATCTGTTAACTAAAAAAACTTTTTCGCATGATTAGTTATTTTTGTCAACTTATACCAATAAGTTTAATAATTAAATTATCCACCCTTTTTTCTATAAAAAACTATTTTGATCAACTGTATTTTTTCTTTAAAGGAATAACAGTGTAAATTACATTAAGAATGTGTCTCTAACTAGCCTTGGAGTCATCTAATCATTTCATTTTTATTTTTTTAAGCACATAAAATCATAACAACTTTAATAGTTTTAAAAGATTAATATTAAATAAAATTTTTGTCATCTCAGCATAGACTATATATTTCGAGAAGATCTCAAAATTACATTTTTGTCATTTTCAAAAAATAATTAATTAATAGTGCTAAAATTTTTAAGAGAGGCAGAGAATAACCAAATATTTCATCAGTTTAGTAGTCAAATTCCTAGACTCTGTTCAGTACTAAAACATAGCTTTTACTTCCAAATTATTTAAAGGAAAAAATTATGATGAAATTCAAAAACATTTTTTTGGGCTTATGTATCGCAGCCGCGTCATTGAATACATTTGCACAGCAATCCGATGAACACAAAGATCACCACCCTGAAAAAACAGCACCATCTGCAGTAACAATTAAGCAAACAGTTACCAGCACCACTGCTACAGATAAAATGGCTGCAATGGACCAGCACATGAAAGCAATGCAAGCCATGCATGCAAAGATGATGGCTGCAAAAAACCCTCAAGAACGTCAAAAACTTATGGCTGAGCACATGAAACTCATGCAAGGAGGTATGAGCATGATGAAACAGATGAGCGGCCAAAGCATGAATGCAAATATGGCTGACCGTCAGCAAATGATGGAAAAACGTATGGACATGATGCAATCCATGATGCAGATGATGATGGACTGTATGCCTCCCTCCACAACTAAATAATTACCCATGAATTAGAGAGGGAAGCACCATGAACCATCAACCTCAAGAACATAATTCAGTACCTAACTTTTGGTCTACACGTTATGCCATCGGCCTATTCGTGATTGGTGGTGTGGCAGCCTATTTTCTCTTAACCGAGCATTTGGCCCATGTCGTTGGTGTTTTACCCTTTTTACTCCTTTTAGCATGCCCACTCATGCATATTTTTATGCATGGTGGTCATGGACATCACCATCATCAACATAAAAATCCAGACACATCAGATAATAAAAAATCACGCGAACCAGGAGACCCCTCATGAATCATGCGGAATCGGCCTATGGTCTGTGGTGGCTCGTCATCATAAATTCGGCAATTTTCATTATGTTTGCCTTCAGTTTTTTTAAACCCGCCACAGCACGAGACTGGCGTACTTTTAGCGCTTTCTCTGCTTTCATCATTGCATTGTTTGTCGAGATGTATGGTTTCCCTTTAACCATTTACCTGTTGTCAGGCTGGCTACAAACTCGCTTTCCTGAACTTGATTTGCTGTCGCATAACTCAGGTCACTTATGGTCAACGCTACTGGGTGAAAAGGGTGATCCACATTTTGGCATTCTGCACATCGCGAGTTATATTTTTTTGGGCTATGGTTTCTATTTACTATCAAAAGCATGGCAGGTGTTGTACCACGCACAACGTCATCACCAATTGGCAGTAAGCGGACCCTATGCGCGCATACGCCACCCGCAATACGTAGCTTTTGTAATGATCTTGCTGGGTTTTTTATTGCAATGGCCAACTTTACTGACACTGATTATGTTTCCGATCTTACTGATTATGTATGGGCGCCTAGCAATCACGGAAGAGGCTGAGATGAGTAAACAGTTTGGTACTGTCTATGACAGCTATGCTCAACAGACTCCAAGATTTATTCCAAAATTCGGCCATAAAACCACTTTACCATAAGAGAATTATTTATGTCAGATCAAAAAAATCATAACCAGGACCATATGGCACAGGCTACAACAGACGTACTGAAAGACCCAGTCTGTGGTATGACCGTCACTGAAGAATCGAAATACCATGAGGAATTTAAGGGGAAAACTTACTTTTTTTGCAGTGATAAATGTCAATCAAAGTTTCATAGCAGCCCGGTGCAATATATCGCTAAACCCGCAACGACGACTGCCGATGCACATACACAGCATCATCAGACTGTTCAACACGTTAATGCGGCAAGCACAACAGGTACGACCATCTATACATGCCCAATGCATCCAGAAATCAGGCAAGATCATCCTGGAAACTGTCCTAAATGCGGAATGACACTGGAGCCACTCATTCCTGAATTAGAGGAAGATGAGAATCCGGAGTTACGTGATTTCCGCCGACGCTTCTGGTGGACACTGCCATTGACCATCATCGTGACTTTTTTGGCGATGTTTGGTCATCAAATGAACCTGTTCAATATGGCTGTTCAGAGCTGGATTGAACTGGTGTTGTCACTCCCAATTGTACTTTGGGCAGGTTGGCCATTTTTTTCCCGGGGTTGGCAATCGGTTGTGAATCGCAGCCCGAACATGTGGACGCTGATTGGTTTGGGCACTGGAGCTGCATTTATTTATAGTGTGGTCGCAACCATTGCACCGCAAATCTTCCCAGACTCATTTATTTCCATGGGTCGTGTCGCTGTTTACTTTGAAGCTTCAGCGGTCATCATTTCATTGACCCTACTGGGACAAATATTGGAGTTAAAAGCACGTTCGCAAACTTCTGCTGCAATTAAGTCACTCCTTGGGCTCGCTCCTAAAACAGCTCGCCGAATCCTGCCTGATGGAACTGAAGAAGATGTTCCTCTAACGCATGTCCATGTAGGAGATTTACTCAGAATTCGCCCAGGTGAAAAAGTGCCTGTGGATGGTGTAATCACTGAAGGAAGTAGTTCAGTGGATGAATCGATGCTGACAGGTGAACCTTTACCTATCACTAAACGTATCGGCGATAAAGTCATTGGAGCTACCCTGAATACCAATGGTTCATTGATCATGCGTTCAGAGAAAATTGGTTCAAGTACCATGTTATCCCAGATCGTACAGATGGTGGCGCAAGCTCAACGATCGAGAGCACCAATGCAACGTATGGCTGATCAGGTAGCAGGTTGGTTCGTCATGGCTGTAGTGATCATTGCCTTGCTTACCTTCTTTGTATGGGGACTATTCGGCCCAGAAGAATCAAGCTGGGTTTATGCATTAATCAATGCTGTGGCAGTACTCATTATTGCCTGTCCTTGTGCACTAGGCTTGGCAACTCCAATGTCTATCATGGTTGCGACGGGTAAAGGTGCTACTCATGGTGTGCTGTTCCGTGATGCAGCAGCCATTGAGAATCTACGCAAGATTGACACACTAATCATCGATAAAACAGGTACGTTAACTGAAGGACGCCCTGTATTCGATCGTGTAGTTGCCGCATCAGGTTTTGACGAATCTGAAGTATTACGTTTAGCCGCCAGTCTTGATCAAGGCAGTGAACACCCGCTAGCCGAAGCGATTGTAAACGCAGCACACGAACGTGGCCTGTCTCTTGAAACACCAGATAATTTTGAATCAGGCTCAGGGATTGGTGTTCGAGGTCAAGTGGGCGATCGTCAGTTAGCTTTGGGCAACACAGCACTGATGGAGCAATTAGGTATCTCGGTACAATCTCTGATTCCGCAAGCCGAAGAGCTGCGTTCAGAAGGTGCAAGTGTGATGCATCTAGCCATCAATGGTGAATTGGCCGGCCTGCTTGCAGTATCCGATCCCATCAAAAAAAGTACCCCTGAAGCACTTGCCACCCTGAAGGAAGCTGGACTACGTATCGTGATGGCAACAGGAGATGGTCTCACCACTGCCCGTTCAGTCGCATCACGTCTGGGTATTGATGAGGTACATGGTGAAGTTAAACCCGCAGATAAACTCGAACTTGTCAGCAAATTGCAGAAGCAAGGTCGCATCGTGGCAATGGCCGGCGATGGAATCAATGATGCACCAGCACTAGCCAAGGCTGATGTCGGTATCGCTATGGGGACCGGAACTGATGTCGCAATGAATAGTGCCCAAGTTACGCTGGTCAAGGGAGATTTACGAGGGATTGCTGTTGCCCGTTCACTTTCGGAAGCTACTGTCGGCAACATGAAACAGAACCTCATGTTTGCTTTCCTTTACAATGCTTTGGGTGTCCCTATCGCGGCTGGCGTACTATATCCATTTACCGGTTGGTTGTTGTCACCGATGATTGCCGCCTTGGCTATGAGTTTGAGTTCAGCTTCAGTCATCACGAATGCCCTTCGCCTGCGAAATAAAAAGTTATGATAGAGAGTTCTTTTCTTCCACCAGATGTACCAGGTCTTATTGCAGCACTTGCCATCGGCCTGCTCATTGGTTTAGAACGAGGATGGCACGATCGTGAATTGCCCGAGGGCAGCCGAGTAGCAGGCCTACGTACCTTCACATTGACAGGATTGCTCGGAGGAGTGCTCGGTCATTTACAACCAAACTTCGGGCCTTGGCCGCTGGTCGCGGCCGTATTAGGGCTTTCCTTATTATTAACAGTGTCCTACGCGCGTACCGCAAAACTTTCCGGTAATCTAAGCGCTACCACGACGATCGCGATGCTGTTGACATTAGTTTTAGGTGCATATGCATCCCATGGTAATGTTACTTTAGCATTAACCGCGGCTGTAATCGTCGCTGTATTTTTGGATCTCAAGCCAACCTTACACGGTTGGCTACGCTTGATAGAGCATCGTGAATTAACCGCATCCCTGCAGTTGCTGGTACTTTCTGTCGTTATATTACCCTACTTACCCAATACGGGTCTGGGACCTTTTGCTGCATTAAATCCTTACCAGTTATGGTGGGCAGTGATCCTGATTGCCGGACTCTCTCTGGCAGGTCATTTTGCCATGCGGCTTACCGGTTCAGAAAGAGGCATATTCTGGACAGGTCTATTGGGTGGTTTGGCATCTTCTACAGCTGCAACTGTCGCACTGGCACGCTATGCACGCCAGCACCCCGTCATGGTCAGTGCTGCTATTTCTGGAACATTGGCTGCCTGTGGCATCATGTTTTTTCGTATGGTTGTGCTGATAGGCGTCATTGAGCCAGCATTGCTAAGCACTTTTGGTGGTGCAATGATGATTGCGGGAATCCTTCTGCTGGGTATGGCATTGTGGAGACAACGCCAAATTACCAGCGCTGAAAACAACGATCGAACAATAGAAGCAATGGCTCCTTTTGATCTTGGGACAGCATTCAGCTTCGCTGCTTTCCTGGCTGTCATGGCAGTCTTGGTCCCGGCAGCAAAACAATGGTTGGGCACCAGCGGCATCTTCGTATTATCGACTATTTCTGGGCTAGCAGACGTAGATGCTATTTTAGTCTCACTTGCCCGCCTGCATAGTACTGAAGGCTTAACAACAAATGTGGCTGCTGCCGCGCTAGGGCTGGCCACACTGAGCAACATGTTAAGCAAAGCGACAATTGCATGGATGACAGGGGGGGCACAGTTTGGCCGAGCTATCATATTTGGCTACACAATTGCCATGATAGGTGCTGGCGTAGCTCTGGCTCTCAGTTTGAGCTTTATGTAAGGTCAACTCGGGTAAATGGAAGATGTTCAAAAAATGAGTTAAAATGATTACCCTTGCATGGATTCACTTTGAAAAACAATGGTAAAAATGATTCGACCATTGAGGGATTCAGCCTGGATGGTCGCCCCAAGCATATCAAGAATAGATTTTGTTATGGCAAGCCCTAAGCCGGTTCCTTCTTCTGTTCTTTGTCTAGACGCATCTGTTCGATAAAAACGATCAAATAATCTGGATAGTTGTTCAGGAGAGAGTTCAGGGCCTTCATTTTCAATTGAAAATATTGTGTTATCTAAATTCTGTTGAAGTTTTATCTGTATTGTAGAATTCTTTTTTCCATATTTAACTGCATTAGACAATAGATTGCTGAGTGCTCGACGTAACATAGCAGGATCACCTTTGACATTTCCAGATCCTGTTTGTTGAAGTGTCATATTTTTTTCGGCAGCTAGCGCATCATAGAAATCAAATAAGGCTGTAACTTCTTTAACCAGGTCAATATTCTGTAAGTTCTGTAAATTTAAGCCATGTTCTGCTTTTGCTAAGAAAAGCATATCGGACACCATTCGAGCCAAACGTTCAAATTCTTCTAAATTAGAAAATAGTACTTCTTGATAGATATTAATATCTCGGTTACGTGCAAGACATACTTGAGTTTGGGTCATTAAATTATTAATCGGTGTTCTAATTTCATGTGCTAAATCAGATGAAAAATCGGAAAGTTTTTCTAAAGCTGACTCTAGTCTGTCCAGCATAGCATTGAAGGCGATTGCCAATGATTTTAGTTCGGTTGGTGTATGCTCAACTTCTAAACGTTCTGAAAGATGTTGAGCAGAAATTCCTTCTGCGACCTTAGCCATTTTTTGCACTGGTCTTAAACCTCTCCAGGTTGCAAACCAACCTAAAAACATTAAACAAATTGTACCAGCCAAACCAATATACAAAAGTTGACGCTTAAAATCTTTTAGAAAATGTAGATGTTCTGATGTATCGATCCCAACAATAATTCGTACAGATTGTATTTCAGAATTTCTATTTATACCTGTAGTGTAGATCATGCCACGATAGGTCTTATTTTGAACTTGCCATTTAATCCATGAATTATTTGCTGACTTGATTAAATTTTGAGTATTAATGATTGAGGATGCTGAACTAAATAAAACTTTACCTGTCGGTCGTTCTATTTGGACCATAAGATCATGGTGTCCAACTAACGCATCTCTTAAATAAAGATTAAGTTCTGGAGAATTTTTAGGATGCTGTTGGAGAAGATTCTGAATAAGCTGGATTTTACCTTCTAATTGGGTACGGTCTTGAGTTTCAAAATGATGCATTACTAATTTATTTATGAACAAACCCATAATAATTAGAATGAAAATAGTAGATAATGAGAAAATGATACCGATCCGAAAACTGATCGCTCTGAATAAATTATTATTCATCCTCTACCTCTAGTACATACCCCATTCCTCGAATATTCTGAATTAATTTGGGAGTAAAGTTACTGTCAACTTTACTTCTTAATCGTTTAATAGCGACTTCAACGACATTCGTATCACTATCAAAGTTCATATCCCAAATTTGAGATGCAATAAGTGCTCTTGGTAGAATTTCACCTCTTCTACGCATAAAAAGCTCCATAAGCGCAAATTCTTTAGCCGTCAGATCAATGCGTTGACCTGCTCGTGTTACCCGACGTTTTCTCAAATCAAGTTCTAAATCAGCAATCTTAATAATATTATTATCTTCTCTTTGTTGCCCTCGTCTAAGGAGCGTTTTTATTCGAGCTAGAAGCTCTGCAAAAGCAAAAGGCTTAACTAAATAATCATCAGCGCCTAGCTCTAATCCTTTTACTCGATCTTCGATTTGATCTCGGGCGGTAAGAAAAAGAATGGGCATTGTTTTACCGCTGCTACGAATATCATTGATAATATTCCAACCATTTAGTCCAGGTAACATCACGTCTAAAATAATTAAGTCATACTCTTCAGAAAGAGCTTGATGTTTACCCGTTAACCCATCTGTAACCCAGTCCGTAATATAGCCAGCTTCGGATAAACCTTGCTTGAGATAATCACCAGTTTTTTGTTCATCTTCAACTAATAGTATTCTCATCTCAGAATCCTAAGTTATTCATTAAAACTATAATAACGTTATAAAACATCTGATCGAGATAGATTACAAAAATGTCATTTTCAAGTCACTTAGATGTTCAGTGCTTCACTTTATTGTAGTAGCAAGAAATTAACTTTTAGAGAAACTTATGAAAACTGTAGTGCGTCGTAGTCTAACAATTTTAATGTGTGCTGGAACTTTAATTGCTGGTACTCAATCTTGGGCAAAAGATGTATCAACCTCAAGTGCCACTAAAACGGTAAAAGCACAGGAACCTTGTACAAAACCTTGTAAAATGGAAAAAGATGACAAGACTCAGCAAGATCATAGTCAACATCAGTCTCCTAACTCATCTGACATGTCAAAAATGGATCATGCTATGATGAATATGGACCATTCTAAAATGGATCATTCAAAGATGAATATGCCTAGTAGCAATAAATAATTTTATAAATAGCGAGAAAGAAGTATTAAAGTTTATACTAAATATTTGCTTTATTACTTCAATCTTGACCTTTCTAAAGGTGAGATAGAATGTCAAATAAGTTAAGTCATGTACTCTTAATTGGAGTTGGTTTATTTTCATCAACTTGGGTAATGGCGGCAGTTAAAGAATATGATTTAACAATCGCTGAACAAACTGTAAATATCACAGGAAAACCAGTTGAGAGAATTACTGTAAATGGTAAATTCGTTGCACCACTTCTTGAATTTGAAGAAGGTGATGAGGCCGTTATCCGTGTTCACAATAAGTTAAAAAATCAGGACTCTTCAATCCATTGGCATGGCTTATTATTACCTGGAATTATGGATGGTGTACCTGGATTTAACAAATTTCATGGCATTGCCCCTAATACAACTTATGAATATAAGTTTAAAGTCCGCCAAAATGGTACTTATTGGTATCATTCACATAGTAAAGGACAAGAACAAGACGGTTTATATGGTGCTTTTGTTATTTATCCTAAAGATAAAACTCCACTAACAGCTGCTGAAAAAACCGATAAAGATTACGTTGTTTTGCTTTCTGATTTTCATAATTCAACAAGTGATCAAATTATGAAAAATCTTAAAAAAGAAGCAGATTACTATCAGAACCGTCGCGAAACAGTATTCGATGTATTAAAACAAGTTAAACGTGATGGATTAAAGGCAACTTGGCAAGACCGCTCTATGTGGAATCAGATGCGGATGTTGAAAACAGATATGTCCGATGTGACTGGTTATACATTTTTAATGAATGGCAAAACACCTCAGCAAAACTGGACCGGTAACTTCAAAGCTGGTGAAAAAGTTCGCCTTCGTTTTATTAATGCTTCCGCTATGTCATTCTTTGATGTACGCATTCCAAACCTAAAAATGACTGTAGTCAGTGCTGATGGTCAACCTGTAAAGCCGGTTCCTGTAGATGAGTTCCGTATTGGTACTGCTGAAACCTATGATGTCATTGTGGAACCAAAACAAGCACATTACCAAATTGAAGCTGAATCTATTGATCGTACCGGTTTTGCAGTGGGAACATTACATGAAGAAAGCAGTCCAGCAGTCAAACAAATTGAGATGCCTAAATCTCGCCCTCGTGCTTTATTAACTATGGAAGATATGGGGATGAGCCATGACATGTCATCTATGAAAGATATGAATCACGATATGTCTTCTATGAAAGGTATGGATCATGATATGTCTTCTATGAAAGG
>NZ_KI530758.1:24380-144426 GCF_000488255.1 Acinetobacter indicus CIP 110367
ATGAATCACGATATGTCTTCTATGAAAGGTATGGATCATGATATGTCTTCTATGAAAGGTATGGATCATGATATGCCGATGAATAGCTCTACTGTTAAGGCGGCTTCAGACAAGAATGATAATACCGTATTTGGATGGGCAAATGCTTCAACACCTGAAGGTAATAAAGCATTGCAATATAGTGATTTGCAATCGTTAGATCCTCAAAAAGACACTCGTGCAGCTGAACGTGAAATAGAGATCCGTCTTGGTGGAAACATGGAGCGTTATATTTGGACAATGAATGGTAAAAAATTTAATGAAGCCGACCCACTAGTGGTGAAGTATGGTGAACGTATTCGCTTAAAATTTGTCAATGACAGTATGATGGCTCACCCAATGCACTTACATGGCATGTTTATGCAGCTTGAGAATGGTCAGGATCCAAGCAATATGCCAAACAAACATACGGTAATTGTTCCACCTGGGAAAACGATAACCACTCTACTCACAGCTGATGAGTTAGGTGAGTGGGCTATTCATTGTCACCTGCTTTACCATATGAGTGCAGGAATGATGAATAAACTCATTGTAGCTCAAGTGGAAGATGGTAATTCTACAAAGACTGTTCCTCAGTCCCAAGTAAATGAGAAGGGAGTAAATCCACATGCACATCACTAATAATTTGTTTTCAAAAACAACTTTGATGATTGCGCTATTTGGATTATCAAATCTAACGTTCGCTAAAAATGAAACTCCTGTACAAGAAAGTAATATTACAAATGGTATGAGAGTCTTATTACAGGAGTCTGGTGGCTTAAGATATAGCCCCCAAGAATTGTATCCAGAATATTATTCAATGGAAAATGCAAATGGGGGAGATAATATTATTTTGACTGCAAGAAAGAGATCAGACGGATCTCAGGATGATCATCTTAAAGAACATGGCGGACAAATTTATCAAGTAACAAATCTTGAAAATGCATGGATAGTTGATGAAGATGGTAAGGGTACACTAGAAACGAAGTTTGCAACTTTGATTGGGACAGATGAAAATCGTATATTTATCGAAGCGAATCTAGCAAAGCCAGAAAGCAGTGATATTAATTATGATATATCTGCACTCTATAGTCGTAATGTAGCCCCATTTTGGGATGTGCAAACAGGTGTTCGATATAGTGAAGATAAAAATAACAGCAGCAGCGATCGAGTGGATGGGGTTATTGGTATATTAGGTCTAGCTCCTTATTTCTTTGAAACACAAGCATATCTTTATGGCGGTGAGAATAATTTTTGGGGAGCAAGTTTTGAATTAGACCGTGATTTGCTTTTAACTCAGAAACTTATTACTCAACCTTATATCGAAGCAGATGTAATATTTAGCGATGATTCTAACTATGCTGCAAAATCAGGTTTATCAGAACTAAAAACTGGTATCCAAACCCGATATGAGATTACTAAGCGAATTAGACCTTTCATTGATGTTGCTTACCAATATGAAAAAGGACAGAAAGCCACTTCTATGCAAGAGGCAACAGAGTCTGAAAAGGGATGGAAATATGGTGCAGGTATCGAATTAGTTTTTTAAAATAATATGACTTGGAATCATGAATGGTAGCTTCGGCTACTATTCATGTGTGTGATTCATAGAGATCGTTTCAATTTAGCGATCTCTAAATCCATCTTGTAATTGGCGTGTTGAATCCGTTCATTAGATGGGTTGTATTGCTTATGGACCTCATCAGAGAAAGGGGTTTCTTCACATAATTCAAAGTACCTTTCCATCGGTGTTTTACCTTTCAAAGCTGAATGTGGTCTCATCCAGTTATAGTAATGCTGCCATTCGGCTAGCTTGTCTTGGATATCTTCAGAATTAATATCGACAGTAGCGTAGAACTCAGATTTATCAGTCTTTTGAGATGTACTAGCTCAAACCTGATCTGACAGTTACCCATTTTTTATTGTGCCTGTCAGGTTAAATTTGAGCTAAATTCTTCTCAGCCCAAATCCGTTTTCCATCAAGTAAAGTTTCAAGTGGTGTACGACCACAGCACATTTTTCCTTGATGAGTCCGTTCAGTATTATAGAATTTCAGCCAATCGTCTAGATCAACTTGTAATTCTTCCAATGAGCTATAAAGCTTCTTCCTAAACGTAATTTGATAGAACTCCTGCAAAATCGTCTTATGGAAACGCTCACAGATACCATTTGTTTGCGGCGAAGCTGCTTTTGTCTTCGTGTGATCAATATCATTAACTGCCAGATACAACTCATAGTCATGTTGTTCTACCTTACCGCAATACTCAGTACCTCTGTCTGTGAGGATGCGAAGCATTGGTAAGTCCTGAGATTGATAGAATGGCAACACACGATCATTGAGTAAATCAGCCGCTGTAATCGGTGTTTTTGTTGTATAGAGCTTGCAATGAACGACCTTGCTATAAGTGTCGATGAATGTTTGTTGATAGATTCGTCCAACACCTTTGAGATTCCCGACATAAAAGGTGTCTTGCGCGCCTAAATAGCCTGGATGAGCTGTTTCGATTTCACCACAAGCAACGTCATCCTCATGCTTACGTTCAAGTGCCGCAATCTGCTGATCATTTAATTCAATACCATCCTGTGCCACTTTAGCCTCAAGTGCTTTTAAACGCTTCTTAAAGTTTTCTAAATCATGACGAAGCCATATAGAGCGAACCCCACTCCCTGAAACGAATACACCCTTCTTGCGTAATTCATTACTCGTACGGTGCTGACCATATGCGGGATATTGAATTGCGAAATCAATAACAGCCTGTTCAGTAGTATCATCTACACGGTTTTTTAAATTTGGTACTCGACGGGACTTATTAATCAGTGCGTCAATATCACCAGACTTCACTAATTCCTGATAGCGATAAAATGTATCTCTTGAAACCCCCATCACTTTGCATGCTCTGGATACATTCTGAAGCTCTTCAGCTAAATTAAGCAGACCTACTTTGTGTTTAATGATTTGATTGTTAGTATGCAACATAAGAAAGTTACCTTTGTTTGATTAAGATTTCGACACCTTTATCAAAATGGGTAACTTTCTCTTTTTCAAGAAGAATGTACGATCAAGTCTGAACTAATACATTTGAGAGCGCTCTACCTTGCCATTCAAATGAGGTGAACCTGGTTTATTTGGCCTAAATTTGATTCCATGCTGCATCAATTTTTTCTGTACTTTCTCAGCAAAAAATTCCCGCCCACGATCGGTCTGTATTCGCTGTATGGGAAAAGGCATTTCTTCAATTACGCAGTCTAAAAAGTCGAGCGTATTCGCCGCTGTTCGGCGTTTATATATCCTTAAAACACGATATCGTGTGCAGTCATCGATAGATGTGTACTGATATAGCCCAGGACCCAGTTTACAGGTATCCATTTGAATTCTATCGCCTGGTAGTGGGCGTTCATAACGAATGAAATCTGCTTTACGACGGAATTTTTTAATTGGTTTGACTTGATGGGTGGATAGTACTTTATGGATAGTCGCTAAGGACAACGTGACTCCGTGCAGCCTCATCAATTCTGTTTGCAAACGTCGAGCACCCAGATTTCTAGCCGAGCGCATTTCCAATATTAAGTCCTCTAGCTCAGCATTGATTTTAGTATTTGGAGATTTTAATGGGCGTTTACTCTGACTACTTAATCCATCAATACCTTGCTCAGAATATCGTTTCCACCACTAGCGTAATGTTGGTCTAGAAATGCCACATCTCCGACAGACTAGGCCAGCATCATTGGTCTCTTCAAATAATTTAACCCATACGAGTCTTTGTTGAATTTCTCTGTTCATAGACACTAATTATATTGAAATGATGTCTATGAATCACACACATAAATGATGTAATGCCCATAAGCAGATAGTGTCTATGAAAACACTCATGTTTATGGGCATTTTTTATGTAGATAATCTTTGATTAGGTAGTTGTAAAATACAACTATTTGGCAATCAATAAACAACTATTGTGAAACCAAAACGAAATCAATTTATAGGCAGGATATTTACTTTACACAAAGCAGTTGATCCCACTTAAAGTAGTTCTGTGTTAGTCGATCTCGTGACATATTCCATGTTCTGTTCAGCATTAAACTCGCGCCTAAGGCAATTTTGGTTTTGCCATACTTAAGATGAATCGCTTCAAGGGAATCCATCAAGGAATTGCTGACTTCGATGTGTTTCATATCAGTGAACATGTCATACACATGGTTTTCCTTTGGTTCGAGACACGTCAGAATCACGCCGCATTTCTTGAATGCTATATCCTTTGCATACAGGCCATCAATCATCGTTGTAGCGAGTTTAGAGAGCACCAATAAGTTGTCGGTAGGTTCTGGTAAAGCTAAAGATAAAGATTTGTTGTAGAAGGGCTTTGAGCTATCAAATGGGTTTGATTGAACGAAACCAATCAGACAACCACACAACAAATTATCATCTCTCAGTCTGCTAACAGCATCCATGACATACAGCGACATGGCTTCCTTGAGATCATCTGTGTGATAGACCCTCTGCCCAAAGGAGCGACTAGCAATGATTTGCTTCTTTGCAGGTGGAGTATGTTCCAATTCAATGCAAGCAATTCCATGGAGTTCCAATAAGGTTCTGTGCATCACTACAGAGAATTGGTCTCGGATCATCAGAGGGGAAGCCAAGACAAAATCCATCACTGAATGAATCCCCATACTGTTGAGCCTCTTCGTATGCTTTCGACCAATGCCCCATACTTCACTTACATCAATTGCTTGATATACGCTCTCGGCTGAGCATGGATCCATTGAAACCAAGTTGCATACGCCATTGAAGTAATCGTTCTTCTTGGCAATATGGTTTGCGAGTTTCGCTTCAGTCTTTGAGCGTCCTATGCCAATACATACAGGTAAACCAAGCCAAGAAAACAAACGCTGACGAATCTGATGGGCATATTCAGTCAAGTCGTAATTCCCTGCATGAGCTGTCAGATCCAGAAAGCACTCATCAATCGAGTAAATTTCCTGCTCTTTAGGAGATACAAAATCGGATAGGATTTTTATGAATCTGCGAGACATTTCTGCATACAGTGCATAATTGCTCGATAGCACCTGAACATTATGGCGCTCTACGATGTCCTTGATCTGGAAGAGAGGAACACCCATTTTGATGCCCAAGTCTTTGGCTTCTTGGGAACGTGCCACAGCACAGCCATCATTGTTGGATAGCACAATGACAGGCTTATTGTTCAGACTAGGGTTGAAGACACGTTCACAACTGACATAGCAATTATTGATGTCTACAAGTGCATAGATCTTCTGGTGAGCTACTTGCATGAGCATGAAACCAATCAAGTATTAACGCTTTCTGAATGGCTTGATGACAAAAGTCACTACACCCCAAATTAGCATTTCCTGCCCATCTTGCAGATGAATGTCGGAATACTCAGGGTTCTCTGCTTTAAGCCAACGATTATCATCACTTTCGATCATGAGGCGTTTTACAGTGAACTCATTGTCGATCAGTGCAATCACGATGTCTTCATGCTTGGCTTCAATGCTACGGTCTACAATCAGTTCGTCATCAATCTCAATACCTGCATCTCTCATCGAAAGCGATGCGACCTTCACAATGAAGGTTGCAGCCTCGTTTTTGATGAGGTGTTCATTCATATCCAAGGTTTTGTCTATGTAATCCTGAGCAGGAGAAGGGAAGCCAGCAGCAACCTTTTCTGAAGCCAAGGGAATACTCATCACCGAGCTTGGATTCACTAAGGTAATGGATGCTATATCGTTGAATTTTGTCTTGGTTGATTCTGCTAGGTAGTTCTTGATTTCAATGACACGAGACTCTGGTACTCGAACGACCTTGGTTGGTTCATCATACAATGGTTTTCTTCCTGCACCATCTCTACTACCACCGCGTTGTCCAGCCATATAATTCACTCCCCAATAATTGAATATGTAACATAATCAAAGAATATGGAGAGATTTTTGCTAAGGCAATGAAATTACGATGAATGGTTGATGTGAATCATCAAATGATGTTCCTTTGAGCAGACCTTTACTATGTCAACGTAGAGGTCAAACCAAGAGGAAGAATAGTTAGTGCCGCCTTCGGCGGTGTTTTGGGATAACCGATTAATGCAAATCCAAACCAAAGGAAACCACTATGAAAATCATGAACCGTACCGGGTTTGTCGGAGAGTCAATATTCTCAGAGACTATCCCGATGACAAAATTAAAATATACCCCTGAAATCAGAGAAAGAGCGGTTCAAAAAATTTGAAACCACCATCTTAATGATATACTCTAATTGATATACATTTAGATTGGGTTGTTTATAATGTTGATGCTTCGATTACCTGTAGAATTAGAAAAACAGTTAGATCAACTGGCTGAAAAGAGTCAAAGAACGAAATCATTTTTAGCCAGAGAAGCTATTTCTATGAGTATTGAGAGCTTATCGAAAAAATATATACATGAAAACAAAGGGTTAAGTTACATGAATATTAATCTATATGAAACTCTCGTTAAATTTTTTTCTACACCAGTTAATTTAGAAACTGAATCTAGAAAATCTAAATTTATTATGTTTAGTGAGGACGGGAAATTATTTGTTCACAATAACAAAGATAATATTCGCCCTTTAAGCACTGATGAAGTTGATAATTTTTATAAGATTTTTAAGGAAACTGGAAGTCGATCTCCATCAACCTATACCGATGTAACCTTCAACTCATCATATATTCTTGCTGCACTATCTCATTTAAAAGAACAAGCTATTATTTAAATAGCTTATACAAATAAAAAACCCCGGCATCCTGCCGGGGTTTTTTATTGGAACATTAGGTCTTTGTGCTCTTGCATGTCTTATATAGCGCCATCCTGGTGCTTATTTTTTATTATATGGAACTTCCTGTTCCTGACCATTCAATAATATGAAAATTCCAGTATGCCGCATAGCAGCAAAGGGCCGAGATTCACGTAAGCCTAGGCCTACAAAATAGCCTAAATTTTATCCACAGCAATTGGGGATAGTTTCGCAACCTGGATCCGCATGGAATGGACACTTTCACTCGAATTGATCGTTTTTTAACCGATTTTACTGGCAAAATGTTACAGATCTGCTTAAAAACTCACCAACTTATTACAAAAGCAGATTTCTGCTGATTTATTGGTCATGACTAAATTTTTAAGTGATTGATTATTATATTAATATACAAGTGTACTTTGTATAATATCCATTATGTTAAATAGAGGGAAAATCTATTTTTAAAGTGATAAAATTATTGCAGTTATTTTAAGAATAGCTGCTTTTGATACTTGATCATCTATCCTAATTAAAAACTGTTTTTTAATAATTTGGAATATAAATAAGATTTAGTTAAAATTAACATTATTCATATAAATTAACATTATGTATTACATTTACTAATAATTTAAAATAATTAGTAGAAAAAAATTATGTTTTAATTATTTCTCTGATTATATAAGTTGAGAGTAAAAAATGATTAATACGGAATTTTCAAAGTGTATTTCTGCATGTACAAACTGTTCACTTATTTGTACTGAATGTGCAACTTCTTGTTTAAAAGAAAAAGATTTAGAGATGATGCGTGAATGTATTCAACGTTGTCTAGAATGTGCAGATATTTGTCAGTTATGTGTGCGTATGCAACAACATAACTCACCTTTCCTCAAAGAGATTTGTGAGCTTTGTGCTAAGATCTGTGAATATTGTGCGGAAGAGTGTGAAAAACATTCACATGATCATTGTAAAAAATGTGCTGAGGCTTGCCGTCAGTGTGCAGAAGAATGTCGAAAAATTGCCATGTAAAATACTTCAATAATGTTAATTATATGGCTCTAGACTAACATAATCATTCTGCTAGTCTAGAGCCTTTCCTAAAATTAACATAATACACCTTATACGAAGCCAAAATGTTAGAACCCATTTAAAGTGTCTATATTCTCACCAATAAAAATGTCTAGTTTATGATGGTTTTTATCACCATGGACTGGATATAAATATAGATGCTGATCACTATGTCTGACAAAGAAATTCAACGACTTGCAGTTCTGCAAGACGTTCGAGATCATCGTATTACCCAGGTCCGTGGTGCTGAAATCCTCAATCTTTCAACCCGTCAAATTACCCGGTTATTACAAAAGCTCAATCAAGATGGTGTCTCAGGTATGGCACATGCCAGTCGTGGTCAACCAGGTCATCGTCGCCATGATGATTTATTAAAATCAAAATGTCTTTCCATTATTTCTGAACATCTGCTTGGATTTGGACCCACCTTGGCCCATGAGAAGCTCAGCAGCATGTTTGACCTAGATATCCCGGTAGAAACGCTTCGGCGCTGGATGACTGCAAATGACCTCTGGATTCCGCGATCCAAGCGCCTTAAACGTCCATATCAGCCACGTTATAACCGGGATTGCTTCGGTGAGCTGATCCAGATTGATGGCTCATATCATGACTGGTTCGAAGGACGCGCTGCTAAGTGCTGTTTATTGGTGTATATCGATGATGCCACTGGAAAGCTGTTGCATCTGCGCTTCTGTGAGGCGGAAACGACCTTCGATTATATGCTTTCGACTAGAGCCTACATTGAGCAATACGGCAAGCCTCTGGCCTTTTATAGCGATAAACACTCGGTCTTCCGAGTGAATCAGAAATCGAGCCAGGACAGCAAGATCACGCAATTTGGGCGGATTCTGAATGAGTTAAACATTGATATTATCTTTGCCAACTCACCACAAGCAAAAGGACGTGTGGAACGTGCCAACAGGACACTTCAGGACCGTCTGATCAAGGAGATGCGCCTGGAGGGTATCAGTTCGATTGCCGAAGCAAATGCCTGGCTGCCCTGCTTTATTGAGCAGTTCAATCAGAAGTTCGCCAAATGTGCGCGAAACTCAAAGAATTTACATCGACCATTAACCGAATCTGATGCTGAGCTGGAGGATATTTTTACTTGGCAGGAACCGCGTAAGGTCACGAAGAACCTGACCATCACTTATGACAAGTGTATTTATATGCTTGAGCCAACAGCACTGAATCACAAACTTGTTGGGCAATACATTTCATTTCTGGAGTACCCGGATGGCACTGTAGCCATCATGCACGAAGGCCGAAAGCTCAATTACAGCATCTTCAATAAATTGGCTGGGCTACAGCAAAATGAGATTGTTGAGAATAAAAGATTAGGCTCAGTTCTGGCGCATATCCAGCAACAGCATGAAGAGTTGGAAAAACAAAATAAACGTTCCCGCCTCAAGAAAAGTATGCCGAGTCGTAAAGCTCAGAAAGCTGTTATTGAACAAAGAAATTTAAATCCTGTTCTTGACTCTTGCAGTTAAAAACAGGACATTTTAAATGGTTTATCGCATAGACATTTTAATTGGTGAATAACACAAAAATGGGAGCTTTAAGCTCCCATTTTTAGTCTTTAATTCGCTTTTTCGCTTCGTCATAAACTATGCTATCAGCTCGTTTTCCGACGGTAATGAGCAGGATAACTACCTGATCATCTTTAACTTGATAGACAAGTCGGACACCAGCTTTTAATAATTTGATTTTATAGCAACCTGCAAGATCGCCTCTAAGCATATTCTTTGGAATATGTGGCTGCTCTATGACTTTGGCTAGTTTCTTTTTAAATTGATCTCGTATAGCAACAGGGAGTTTTCCCATTCTGCTGTAAAGTCCTTGTGACGTAAAAGCTTATAAGTCATCTAATGTGACTTCCTCAAACATCTCTTTAGGATCATTAATGCGCTTACGGACAAGAGTTAATAATTCTTCATCTTCTTCCGAAAGCAAAGCTTTTTTGACAGGCAGTTTCCCAGTCGTAGCAACATACTCAAGAATACTAGTGAAGAAATCAGTAGGTGCAATACCTTGCTCTTTAAGGATTGAATAAGATTTTTCTTTAAGGGCTTCATCGATCCTGAAGTTAACAGTAGCCATCATATTTCCCAAGTATTTAATGTACTAGGAATATTGTAATGCAAATTGCATTACAAGTCGTGTTATTCCCAAGTAGAAATGTCCTACCTACTAACCAAATAGAAATGTCCTATATGGACATTTCCAAGTCAGGGCTAAACGCCAGTCGCGAATAGGCATATTCCACTTTTTAGATGCCGCATCAATTGCTAGGTAAATCACTTTACGTACAGAATCATCCGTTGGAAAGACTTTACGCTTTTTGATCGCCTGACGTATTACGCTGTTTAATGACTGAGCACGAGGCTCTTGTTGTTTACTGATTGGAATTAATGGTTATAAGCACTTTCATTGTGGTCAGTTTTATCAAGCCCCACTTGTTCTTGTTCTTCATCTGCACGTAGTGGCATGATTAGACCGACGATTTTGAATAGAATCCAAGACAAGACACCCACATATAAGAAGGTAAATAGAATACTTGCAATTTGAGCAAGGACTTGAGGCACAATCGAAATACCTTCGACATTACCACCCAGTGCCGGAACACAGAAAATACCAGTTAAGATACAGCCGACAATGCCGCCTACGCCGTGTACAGAGAATACGTCCAAAGCATCATCTACGCCCAATTTACGTTTCAAGACAGTGATTGAGAAAAACACTGCGATACTTGCCAAGAAACCAATCATGATTGCACCAAATGGACCAACGAACGCGGCAGCTGGTGTAATACCAACCAAACCACCAATTGTACCAGAAGCTAGACCGAATGCAGTGACATGGCCTGCAACTAGTTTTTCAATAAACATCCAACCTAGGATACCGCCAAGTGTTGCAAGCATAGTGGTCATGAATACCAGTGCAGTAGAACCATCAACAGCAAGTGTAGAACCCACGTTAAAGCCGAACCAACCTGCCCATAAGAAAGCAGCACCGACTAAAACGAACACAACATTATGTGGTGGATTTGGCGCAGTTGGCCAGCCTTTGCGTTTGCCAAGTACCATTGCACCGACAAATGCAGCTACGCCTGCACCAATGTGAACGGCTGTACCACCCGCAAAGTCGAGTACGCCCCAGTTATGGAATAAAGCACCATCACCACCCCAAACCATATGTGCCATTGGCGCATATACAATAATCGTCCATAGTGCAGAGAACAGCACCATTGCACCAAAATGCATACGTTCAGCAAAACCGCCCATTGCAATTGCTGGGGTAATCATGGCGAAGGTCATGAGGAACACAATCAAGATATATTCAGGAATACCGCCTGACATACTTTCGGGCGTAATCCCTGCAAGGAATGCTGTGTTTAAGCCTCCCACAAAACTACCAAGGTTATATACACCTTCTTCCATGCCAGTGGTATCTGTCGCAAGACTATATACAACCACGATCCATAAAATGCCGACCACACTTGCAATGGCAAAAAACTGACTGAAAATAGATAAAATATTTTTTGAGCGGACCATGCCCCCATAGAACAGTGCAAGTCCAGGGATAAACATGAGTAATACGATCACGATGGATACCATTACCCAGACGGTAGCTGGTGCATCAATCGTGTCCTGAGCAAATGCCATTGCTGGAGACAGCATACAGCTTGCGAGCAGTATTTTTTTTAAATTATCCAACATCATGAATGGCTCCCATTAATTACAATATGAATTACATTTAAAAAACCCGTGTTTTGTTGATTAAGCTATGTAGAGAGTATTCTTAAAAAGAATATTTATTTCATGTTTTGTTAAGCAATACATATGCCATACGTCTTAATAAATATTGAATTTTCAAGGGAATACGAAAGAATAAATAAGTTTGATTTTTATATAAATATATGAAAATAAAAGCAAATATAAATAATAAATGTGCCGAATATAGAAATTACACCAATAGTAGTGCTACTTAATGGTTAAGTAATACTTATATATGTGATGATTTAGGAGTATGTAAAATTGTCATAAAAAAACAAAACCGGAAAATGAAATAATTTCCCCGGTTTTGTTCAGTTTTAAGCTGATTCAATAGTGCATTGTTAATGATTATAAGCACGTTCGTTATGATCGCTCAGATCTAGACCACGATGCTCACTTTCAGGACTTGCACGTAAGCCAATCGTTTTATCAATGATTTTCATGATAATCCAGGTCAGAATGCCAGAATATAAAATGGTGACAATAACACTTGCAATTTGAGCACAAACTTGCGGAATAACACTGACATCAGCAACTTTACCGCCCAAAGCAGGAATACAGAAAATTCCGGTCAGAACACAACCGATGATTCCACCGATCCCATGTAGTGCAAAAACATCTAAAGCATCATCGATACCGAGTTTTTTCTTCAATACAGTGATTGCATAATAGCACCCGATGGCGCTGATAAACCCAATCAATAGTGCCCCAAGTGGTCCAACAAATGCACAAGCCGGTGTAATGCCAACTAGCCCGCCAATAGCTCCCGAAGCCAGTCCTAAACCAGTGACGTGCCCAGTTTTTAATTTCTCAACAACCATCCAACCTAAGATACCTGTACAGGTTGCTAGCATCGTCGTAACGAATGCTACAATTGCAGAATCATTGATTGCGAGCGCAGAGCCGACATTAAAACCAAACCAACCGAGCCACAAAAATGCCATGCCCATAAATGTAAAAATAACATTATGAGGAGGCATTGCAGTTTTTGGCCAACCATGACGTCGGCCGAGTACATAAGCGCCGACAAGTGCTGCAACACCAGAGTTGATATGAATGGCGGTTCCACCAGCAAAATCTAAAACGCCCCAATTATGGAACAATGCACCGCTACCACTCCAAACCATATGGTTGACTGGTGCATAAACAATAATTAACCATAAAACACTAAACAAAATGACAGCACTAAATTTCATCCGTTCAGCAAAACCACCAATGGCGATGCATGGGGTAATAATGGCAAAGGCCAACCCGAAGATGAATAGTACGTATTCAGGTACACCACTGACCAATGTAAATTCATCGATACCAATTAGAAAAGCTTTATCGAATCCACCGACAAAACTACCAATATTATAGAGACCTGCTTCCATACCCGTTGTATCAGCAGTCATACTATAGACAAAAGCCGTCCATAATACTGAGACGACAGCAGCAATGCCCATGAACTGAGTTATGATCGACAATACGTTTTTTTCACGAACCATCCCACCATAGAAAAGTGCAAGTCCAGGAATACACATTAATAGGACCAGTAAGGATGAAATGATCATCCAGACGGTGGATGCTTTATCCATTTCCGTCTCTGAGGCAAAACACAGAGAGGGGATTAGCATAATACTGATGATACAAAGTCTTTGTAGCTTGGATGGGTTCATAGTTGCTCCTCATGACAGAAAATTTACCGACTAAGACAAAATCTAAATAAATAAAATCTATTAAATATTCTCTTTGGGATATTTATTTTCCTGCAAGGAATGCAAAACCTATACCACTGCTAATTTTTAAATCAAATTTGCCTAAAAATAAAAAAAGATGGCAGTAAACCATCTTTTTGAGACTTCATTCTCTATTCGTCATGATATGTAGAATAGTTCACCATAGAGATCAGTCGAATAGGTACTTGAATGAGCTTTTCTGGTCCATGTGGGATTTCTCCTTCTAAGGTTAGGCAATCACCAGGTTGGAGGTGGAAGACTTCATCACCGTGACGATACAAAATTTCTCCTTCAATCATATAAAGCATTTCTGTACCTGGATGGGCGAAAGTTGGAAATTCTTCACTCGCATCATCCATACTGACTAAGTAAGCCTCAAAATTCTTATGCGGGCCACGCGAATGGGTGAGCAAATGATAGGTATGACCTTTGTCTGTGCCACGCCGTACCACCTCCATACCTTCTCCTTGTTTGACCAGCATAGCTTGACTGGCTTGCTGATCATACTGACTAAATAAAGTAGAAAGTGGAATTCCAAGAACTTCACATAAGCGGCTCAGCGTTTCTAGGCTGGTAGACACTTGGGCATTTTCAATCTTACTCAGCATACCTTGACTGATATCTGCGATCTGCGCCACTTCCGCGAGTTTTAGCCCCTGTTCCTGACGGTATTTCTTGATTTGAATACCAATATATTGTTCCAGCTTCATACCATTTTTATTTTGTCTCATTTTGGATCAACTCGCACTATTTTGATTCTCGGAATACTGCATCTCATTCAATCCTCTGAAGGAGTAACAATCGATTGGAATATTAAACCTATAAGAAAATTATATTCCCTTCAAGAATAATAATGTTTTTAAGAAAAAAAGTAAAAAAAATAAAAGTTGGCAAGGGATTTGCTTTCTTAATAGGAAAGAAATTTTCTTAAGCTGAATAATGTAATTTCAATAAAAAGATTTGCATTTTTCGAGCCAACCATCGTTTTTGTCATATCGGGAGTATGTCAATTATGCTGCAAAAGGCCGTAAACGAGTTGTTTGATCAACAGGATGTCATAAGCAAACCCATGTACCGTCCGGAAGTACAGCAGGTGATTGATCAGCACAAATTAAAATATGTATTGGCTCAATTCGTGGATATTCATGGTGCTGCTAAAACAAAGTCAGTACCCATCTCTGGCTTAAAAGCGATTGAAGGTGAGGGCGTCGGATTTGCTGGTTTTGCAATTTCAGGTATGGGTATGCAACCACATGGACCCGACTTTATGGTCAAAGGAAGTTTGTCTGACCTTATGCCAGTGCCATGGCAGCCAGGCTATGGTCGTGTAGTCTGTGAAGGCTATGTCAATGGCAAACCTCATCCTTATGATTCACGTTATGTGTTGCGCCGCCAGGTAGAGCGTTTAGCAGAAAAAGGCTGGACTTTAAATACAGGGCTTGAACCAGAGTTCAGTCTGTTCCGTCGTACTGAAGACGGTAAACTGAAAATGGTCGATGACTCAGATAACCTAGACAAGCCATGCTACGACTATAAAGGCTTATCTCGTTCACGCGAGTTCTTGGAAAAACTCACGGAAGCCCTTATTCCAGTCGGTTTCGATATTTATCAAATTGACCATGAAGATGCCAATGGTCAGTTCGAAATTAACTATACCTATGCAGATGCGATGAAATCTGCAGATATGTTCACCTTCTTCCGTATGGCGGCTGGCGAAATTGCCAATGATCTGGGGATGATCTGTTCATTTATGCCAAAACCAGATCCAAAGCGAGCTGGAAATGGTATGCATTTCCATCTCTCAATAGGAAGTGATGATTCTCAAAACTTATTTCATGACCCAAGTGATCCGAGTGGTATGGGGCTGTCAAAAATGGCCTATCACTTTATTGCCGGACTTCTGGCACATGGTCCAGCACTATGTGCCTTCTGTGCCCCGACCGTTAACTCATATAAGCGCCTGGTGGTAGGTCGTTCACTTTCAGGTGCAACTTGGGCACCAGCATTTATTGCTTACGGTTCGAATAATCGTTCTGCAATGGTTCGTATTCCTTATGGTCGTATCGAATTACGTCTACCTGATGCTGGTTGTAACCCATATCTTGTTTCAGCAGCGATTATTGCTGCGGGTCTAGATGGCATTGAACGTGAGCTGACCCCACCTCAACCATGCAATGAAAACTTATATGACCTGACGTTAGAAGAAATTTCAGCACGTGGCATTGAGACTTTACCGCAATCTTTAAAAGAAGCCGTGCAGGCACTCAAAGCAGATCCACTTTTCAGAGAAAAATTAGGTGTCGAAATTGTTGATGAATTTATTCACCAGAAGAGTATGGAGTGGGTGGAATACAGCCGCCATGTATCTGATTGGGAAATCCAACGTTACACCGAATTTTTCTAAAACTTTTAAGAAATAACAAATTAAATCCTCTTGGAGAAAAACTTATGTGTGGAATTGTAGGTTTATATTTAAAAAACCCAGCGCTTGAATCACAACTGGGCAAATTGTTTGAACCGATGCTTGAGTCCATGACTGGCCGTGGTCCTGACAGTGCAGGCTTCGCAATCTATGGTGATGAAGTTCAGGATGGTTGGGTCAAATTGACACTGCAAGCCGTGACAGAAGGTTTTGACTGGAACGTATTCGCGGACACAATAAAAGCAAAATTAAATACTGAAATCGATTGGTTCCAGAATGCCACAGCTGCCGTTGTGAAAGCCAAAACAGATGAAGATACGATTCGTGCAACGATTGCTGAAATTGCACCTGAACTCAAAATCATGAGTGCAGGTCAAAGTATTGAAATTCTTAAAGGTATGGGCTTACCAGTTGAAATTTCAGCACGTTTTGGTTTAGCCAACATGAAAGGCAGTCACATCATTGGTCATACCCGTATGGCGACTGAAAGTGCGGTGACTATGGAAGGTAGTCATCCGTTCTCAACTGGTGCAGATTTATGCTTGGTACATAATGGTTCATTGTCAAACCATGCACGTTTACGTCAAGAACTTAAACGTCAAGGCATTCATTTTGAAACAGAGAATGATACTGAAGTTGCGGCAGGGTATCTCACTTGGCGTTTACAAGAAGGCGATAGCCTTGCACAAGCACTCGACAATGCCCTTGATGATTTAGATGGCTTTTTCACCTTTGCGATAGGCACTAAAGACGGTTTTGCAGTGATTCGTGATCCTATTGCATGCAAACCAGCAGTCCTTGCTGAAACTGATGACTACGTTGCAATGGCATCTGAATATCAAGCCCTTGCTTCTTTACCAAATATTGACAAAGCCAAAGTTTGGGAACCAGAACCTGCGACATTGTATGTGTGGGAACGCTCAAAAGACGCGGCTTAAGAAAAGATCATCAGGAGAATTAAGATTATGAATAGTGCAGTAGCAGAACAATTAAATAAAGTGGAATTAAAAAACACTTACGATTTGAGTGTAGATAGCATTCGTGACCTAAACCAAGCTTTGCATACTCCCGAAGTAGTCGCAGAAATAACAGAATGGACTGTAAAAAATCCAGCGGGACAGCACAATATTGCAGTCGGTATTAAAGCACCGGTGAAAGTAACCATTGATGGCCATGCAGGATATTACTGTGCGGGTATGAACCAAGAAGCAGAAGTCATTGTGAATGGCAACGTGGGTGTCGGTGTCGCTGAAAACATGATGTCAGGTTATGTACATATCAAAGGCAATGCATCACAAGCAGCGGGTGCAACGGCACATGGTGGTTTGCTGGTGATCGACGGTGATGCAGGCGCACGTTGTGGTATTTCCATGAAAGGGGTCGACATTGTGGTGGGCGGTAGCATCGGTCATATGAGCTGCTTTATGGGTCAAGCAGGCCGGTTAGTGGTCTGTGGCGATGCTGGCGATGCGCTTGGTGATTCATTGTATGAAACACGTATTTATGTCAAAGGTGTTGTGAAGTCATTGGGTTCAGATTGTATTGAAAAAGAAATGCGTGAAGAGCATTTGGCGGAACTTGCAGAACTCTTAGAAAAAGCAGGATTTGATGAAGATCCAAAAGCATTCAAACGCTACGGCTCAGCACGTCAGCTGTATAACTTTAAAGTCGATAACGCGTCTGCATACTAATTAAGAACGTAATACGGAGAATAAGATCATGACTCAAACTTACCAAGAATACGAACCAGTGTTACGTGAATCCGCAACGTTTGACCGTCTAACGATTCAAGAAATTCAACGTGCAGCTGCAACAGGTATTTATGATATTCGTGGTGGTGGCACCAAACGTAAAGTCCCTCATTTTGATGACTTATTACTGCTTGGTGCGAGTATGTCACGTTACCCACTAGAAGGTTATCGTGAAAAATGCGGCACAGACGTGGTACTTGGAACACGTTTTGCAAAGAAACCGATCCATTTAAAAATTCCTGTAACGATTGCTGGGATGAGTTTTGGAGCGCTTTCTGCTAACGCTAAAGAATCATTAGGGCGCGGTGCATCCATGGTGGGTACATCAACAACAACAGGTGATGGTGGCATGACTCCAGAAGAGCGTGGTCACTCCCAAACATTGGTATATCAATATCTACCTTCACGCTACGGCATGAACCCAGATGACTTACGCAAAGCGGATGCAATCGAAATCGTATTGGGTCAAGGGGCGAAACCAGGGGGTGGCGGTATGCTTCTGGGTATGAAAGTGACTGAACGTGTAGCCGGCATGCGTACACTGCCAGTGGGAGTCGATCAACGTAGTGCATGTCGTCACCCTGACTGGACGGGTCCAGATGATTTAGCCATTAAAATTGCTGAAATCCGTGAAATTACAGATTGGGAAAAACCAATTTATGTAAAAATCGGTGCAAGTCGTCCATATTATGACGTGAAGCTTGCCGTAAAAGCAGGTGCAGACGTCATCGTACTTGATGGTATGCAAGGGGGTACAGCAGCAACTCAGGAAGTCTTTATTGAGCATGTCGGCATCCCAATTCTTCCTGCCATTCCTCAAGCAGTTCAGGCTCTACAAGAAATGGGCATGCACCGTAAAGTTCAACTGATTGTATCAGGGGGTATCCGTACGGGTGCAGATGTAGCCAAAGCAATGGCATTGGGTGCAGATGCAGTGGCTATCGGTACTGCAGCGTTGATTGCTTTAGGCGACAACCATCCGCGTCTCGATAAAGAACTAAAAGAAATTGGTTCAGCGGCAGGTTATTATGATGATTGGCAAAATGGCCGTGATCCAGCAGGGATTACCACGCAAGATCCAGAGCTGTCTAAACGTTTAGATCCTGTGGAAGGGGGACGTCATCTGGCAAACTACCTTCGCGTATTGGTACTAGAAGCACAAACCATGGCTCGTGCATGTGGTAAATCACATTTGCATAATCTGGATCCTGAAGATCTAGTTGCATTAAACGTTGAAGCTGCAGCAATGGCACGTGTTCCGCTAGCAGGAACGAACTGGATTCCAGGACAAGTGCAGTATTGATTCTGCAAATTCACAAAACAGGATGGCGCTTTGCCATCCTGTTTAATTTCATAGATACATCTTCTTAAACTATTAAAAATAATGCCTAAATAGCCTAAGCATATTAATGTTTTCAAAAAATTCGACCCTAACAAACAAAGCTTAGATAAATATTTGAGCCGTTTCACAGTGAAAAAATTACTTCGCTTGACTATGAACTTACCAATCTGATGAAACCAAAGCTCCAGTAGCAGCTGATTTCATATTGGCAATGGGGAGATCAATTTTTTATCCATGCTTTACGCACCGCTAATTTGAGGTGGCTTTATCTCCTGAAGGGGAGTCTATAACTGAGATCTTAAAACATATTCTTCTAATAATAACCATCTATTGTAATTTTAAGGGTAATAACGAATATTCATAAATAATTGGAAGAAAAATTTTTACACTAAAAATTAATATTTTTTAATATACTGAAATATATCAATAAAAAATGTTTTTTAAATTTTTCATGTGGTGATATTGATTTTACTATATAGCTATGAGAAATTATTTTTACTTGATGATTTTTATATCTTTAACTAATTTTTTGACCAAATGGTATATTGTTATGAGGGATCTTGAAAATTACTTACTTCAATTTGTTCTTGTCTATTGTGCCGATGATCCAGATGTAAATGCACAAGTTAAAAAAATACTGAATAACATCAAGCTGAAAAATAAAAATGAAACTTTATCCCCTCAGAAGAGGAGAGAAACATACATGAAATATTGGCAAAAGATTTTTGAACTTTTAAAAACCAGTCGCTCACTCCGAGCACATTGCTCGTATATACCAATCAAAATACTGATGATGAATTTGGATCGAATGATTAAACCCAAATTGCAAATTGAATTGTTTCAACTGGCTGCAGATAAACACCTAGATAAAAAATTTTTTCTGAATTATTTCGGCTTAAAGAGTTGTAAAGACTTTGAAACCATCCAGTTAAATCAAATCGATTCTGAGTATGTACAGCTACAAAAGCCAAAGAGGCCAGAGTATTAACTGTTTAGGTTGCTGAATAGAATAAGTAGGATGAACAATAAATGTTAAGCGATACAGGATTTCTTGAAGCTTATGAAAAATTAAAGCAGCAAATACTTTTTTTTGACTTTGAAAATATACCCACTGAACTGTCTGATGAGCTGATTAAACTCTATCAAAAAGCACATTCTATCCAGACTCAAATTATTGCAACAAGAAAAATAGGTGCGGAATTCAGATATGCAAGCCTCACTTATTTTGCTTGTATTCAAGCAGAATCCATCAGTAAAGATGCTTATCTGATACTGCAAGCCAGTTATGCTATTGATACATGTTACAGGCAACTAAAGCAGATTGAGGGTTCAGAGAACAAGCAGAAACAAGTTTATGATTTACATAGATATATTTCAAGATATTTACTGGAAATTCAGCCGAATACAGCGCCGTATCGTAGCGAGAGTATTCAAGCGCTAAAATTCTTGGTGAAATTCATTCGAGATTTAACATGTAATACCGAAAATAATAAAACCGAACTTTGGAACAAAATTTATTCTATAGATGAGTTCACACATATTGATATTAAAAATTATATTCATAGTTTTGAAATCATTCTAAAAAATATAGATACAGGAAGAATAACTCACAGATCAAGATTATCTAAAAGGACAGGTAAACTCAGTTGGGCCACTCCCGCCCAGAAATCGCGCTATAGCAGCAGAACAACCACGAGCACGATTGATTTAGGATATGGCGCGACTCTCGATATCCCTCCACCAGGAGTCATTATTGATGAAGATGGAGAGGTAGATATCGAAGAAGAGGCAGTAGAATACTATGCCCAAGATATAGATACTCAAGAGTTTCAGAAACAAATCGTCACTCCATACATTGAGGAAATCGCCAAACATCGTCAACGTCGGCTTCTGCCATTTATTTCTAATCCTTATTACATAGAACCTCAAGCTTTAGCTCGAATCATAGAATTATTTAGTCAGAAATTACAAACAGATACTAAAGAGGGGCAGATGTCTGCTGCCTGTTTACTTTCTCTTGTCACAGGACTCCCGCCTATAGAGCTATTAAATTATCGTAACCTAATCAAACAAGGTGTATTAAGTGAACTTAAGCAAAATAAAAAAACGATATATCTTTTGAACTTAGAGCTTAATATTAGCCAGCAAAAAATAAATATTCTAAAAAATCATCGTATCAATGATGATATATCACATCAACTTTACTTGCCTGCTGCATGGTTTGAGTATTTACCACAAGATACAAATAATATTTCAATCCAGGATATAAAAAAATATTTGAAAAACGTCACAAAAAATCAGTTTGTCGGTCATCTCACAATTGAAAAATTGCAAGCGCAAATCTACTTCCATATTCGATATCAAACATTTAATGAATATCTAGCACATTTGGTGGCTGGTAAGGACGCTAAACATAACTTGCCGGGAATGTACTATGGAGGCATTCCAAAGACAACAGTGAATGAGGCATATTTATGTTATCTAAAAACAGTATTTAATGATGCCGCATTTTTGGACGATAAAGAACTAACACAAGAATATAAAATCCTTGAAAAACGGTTTGCAGAAAATCCTCCTAAGCAAAATGAGCGTTTAGGTAGCCAATTGGCCTTGAGCAAAGATTTTGTAGCCGAAATATTCAGTGTATTGCATCATCACTGTCAAAAAAATATCCAAGTTTCACAGCACCCCATCAAGCAAATCAATGCATATGCTTGTTGGATGTGGCATTTGAATTTGCTTTGTCTTACACGCCGACCTCAGGAAAATTTATTAGGAAATCCTGAAGATTATCTAAGTGAACTTCAGTTTACTTATATAAATGATAAGAAAAACAGCAAATCTAGAAAAGATGGACGTTTTATTCCCATCCCACCGTTTTTTGACAAAGCACTTCAAAACTATCAAAGTTTTTTAAGCTATCTGATGCAACGCTATAAAGCGTTGTTCACTCGTATTTCAGTATTGGCAAAGGTCAATGAGAGTCATCTTTTTGGCTCGATCATAAAGTCTCCGAAGATTTTACCCATCAGTTTAAATGAATGGAAAAAAGTTAAATTAGAACCCCTATCTAGAAATTGGATAAAAAGCTATATGGAAGAGGTTTTACCCAAAAATATGTATGCCAACTGGCTTCGCCATTTTGGTATGAATATGCTTATGGAGAACTCATGTGGGGCATCAAATAATCTTAGTTTTCATTTTATTCAAGCGTTATACGGGCATGATCAGCGTGACCAAGAAATTTTTCATCCACATTCTTCCACTGTACCGCATACATATTTAACTGAGGTCATAGAGAAAATGGAAAAAGTTATCGCTGAACTTCATATCCAGCATTTGGTGCGGAAATAAGTATGCATACAGATGATAAAGAACTTATTCAATCGAAATTAAATGAATGGTTTAAAGGCATCAGAAAAAAATTAAATTCTGAAAAGAACCTCACTTCTACACGAATTAGTGAAGCTCAGGAAATTGAACTTGATCAATTCATACAGCGCAAATGGGATGATTTTAGAGAAACTTTCAAGTGTACTATTCATAAGTTTTCGAGTATTGAACGACGGGAATATATTGGTTATCTAGAAGCAGAATTTAAAAAATGCGCAGATAAGTTAAATGCTGAATATTCTGAATTTTATCAAATTAAGATTCGCCCAAAAACTCAAATTTTAATACTTCCGCCAAGAAAATTAGAAAGTACTGAAGCACGATCTGAAGCTGCAGAAATGCATGCTCATGTTTATAAAATGCTGCAGTCTTATTGGCAAAGTAATTTTTGGCAAGAAATGGATAATGAAAGTTTATGGGGTAACTTATATCTCAGTATGATTTATCTATCAGGTTGTTCAAATCAAGATGTACTTCAAATTTTACCGAATACATTCAGGGATGCGCTATCGAATAAATATTTGCAGAGTTTTCGACTGTATAAATATGAAAATTTAAAAGATAATCCCATCATTTTACATTTAAAAGTTAAAAGTGACTCCTATGGTAATGACTTTGAAAAAGATCAGCTTTATAAATGGACTAACATCTATCTTAACCCTTGGGCTCAATTCTTTTTGCAAACACTGTTATCACGCAGAAAAAAGCATTTTCATATAGACCAAAATACAGATATTGAGCAATGTATTTTAAAAAGTCTTCATCATTTGAAACAAACAAAATATGTGATTAAGTTATGTATGCTCCTGAGAAAAAAAGGGTTAAATACATTTCAACATGTACAAATGGCTCTGCAGTTTGACAGGGAATTAAATCTAGATATCTTTTTAGGCAATATACTTGCCCAAAACATAAATACTGTGGCACTCAGACCACAAGAACACATTTTTTTAAGTGCTTCTCATACGACAAATCCTTCTATTGAATTAACAGATATTAAAATAGAGCAAGAACAGCTTAAATCCACACAAGATGAACCCATATCAATTACTAAAAAGCTGAAGACTATTCCTTTTAAAATTCAATTATTTGAGAATAATCATTCCGCATCAACAAAAGCTAAAGGGGTGAGTACGCAAAGAAAGAAAAATAATAATTTTTATGAGCGATATACTCGGATTCAACAAGAGTTAGAGCAAAAAAGTCTGCAGGCAAGTTCAGAAGAGAATAATCTGATTCAAGCTCAACTACGCCTGATTGCATGGGTATTTCATCATAGAAAGAAGGGGTTAAAAATCTCGACTATAAGTAAATATTTAAGCTGTTTTGGCAAAGATTTTATATTTGAGGTATGGTTCCGAAAAATCGATCTTGAGTGCTTAAGTGAAGAAGATTATTCCGATCTTTATCAACAACTTTTATGGAATTGCCGTAAACGTGATGAAGCAGAAAAAATGAAAGATCAAAATAAATTATCGCGAAAGGGGCATAACAGTGAAGCTTATCGATTTGGGCGTTTAAAAGCATTTCATGCATTTTGCTGTGAAAAATTTAAAGCACCAGAGGTCAAACTACTCAAACAAACCAAATACAGACATATGCAAATCACAAATGCACGAATAATCAGTCCATCTGTGTTTAATAACATGCTTTACCATTTAGATTTTTTGGTCAATATCAACCAAAGTTGGTCTAAACATATTACCCCTCTGAAATTAATATATATTTTATCATACCGATTAGGGCTTAGATTAAATGAAGTTCGTTGTTTAACGCTTCAAGATGTAATATGCCCAGAATTAATATCTTTAAAATCTCATAAGGATGAGATTAAAAATATTACACTGTGCATTCAAAATAATCCGTATCGTCGGCTAAAAACCCCCAATGCTCATCGACATTTACCCATAAAATATTTACTCATGAAAAATGAATTTGAGATATTTAAGGAATTTTTAAAGAGTCGATATATACAGTGGAAAAATAATAAAGAGGATCACTTATTATTTAACTATAAGGATCAAGTATTAACAGAATTATGCATTACCCAAGTCACTTCGAATATACTCAGGGCGATTTATGGAGAGAATCACGGGTATAGTTTTCATTCCCTACGTCATAGTGCTGCGAATACATTGGCAATTCTTTTAGGAGGATCTCCTCGCCTTATTCACACTTATACAGATTACTCAATGCGACAAGTAAAATATATACGTGAACTTTTTTTTGGTCATGGGGCATATCGTCAACAAGATATGATTCAACAAAAATGGAAAGCCCTTGCAGCTTGGATGGGACATAGCAGTATTGAGCAAACTGCTTCTAACTATTGCCATGTATTAGAAATAATCGCCATTGATAGGATTGTAAATCATAACTATCTGATTAACAAAAATGTTATTTCAGAATCATTGAGTATGGACTCTAACAACGATGAATTTCACCCTATAAACGATGTGATTAATGCTCCAGAATTTGATTGGATGTGTACGAGAAGTACTGTAAAACAAGACAATAAACGACAATCAGCTTTAAAAGTTGAAAAAATTAAATTAAATCCATTAGAGAGAATCATGGCGGTAAAAGATGGATATTTGGAGGATAAACAGGCCAAAATGTGGTTACACCGTTGCAATTTTCTTAGTAAAAAATGGTCAAGTACGACTAGCTTTCACATTGAATATCAAAATTTTATACACGATGAAGATGAATTTTATTTTGAAGAGTTTTACGATCGAGTTAAAAAATTAAAACTTATAGATTCCAAAGATATCTTAGTTGCGATGGATAATCCAATACCAGAAAAATTGAGTGAAGTCTTAAGTGTGATGGTCGCTGAAGTAAAACAACGAAAAAATTTTCTACATTTTCAAATTCGACAGCCTAAACACAGACATCCAGTCAATGATAGTGATACCAATAATATTGATTCTAAGTTAAAAAAATTGAAAGACTTCATCAGTGGTATTTCTAGCATTCTAGAAAACACAATCTCAATTCATGTAGAAGATCTTGCTTCAAATCCAATTAAGAAAGAACAAATTCAACGCATTAGCTTTATAAGAACAGCGGACAAAAAGAATATTACGCTTGCTGTGCTCTTTCATTTAATGATTATGGCTGTTCAGATGGACTCACTTTGGTAGAAATATAGATTGATGCATTAGATCGTGGTCTAAAGATCATGATCGATGAACTTTTTATCCCATTTTTCATGCCTCATTACCCATAATCAATATGTTCCAAAATCAAGCCTCATTTTAATCATGGTTACTATATTGGTTACTAATATTTAATTATTTAAAATAAAATATTTAAAAAACATATATATATAATTTTATGTGATGCGTATCATACGCATCACACTAAACTTACATTATTTTGCTATAATAATTTTATTCACCCAATTGGTCTGCTTCATTTAAAAAAATATGAGTCTTACTGAAATTAAAGTTCGTCAGGCAAGAGTTCTTGATAAAACCTATTTTTTAGCCGATGAAGATGGCTTAAGTCTAAAAATTGAAACCAATGGCAGAAAAACTTGGTGTTTCCGCTATACAGATCCTACAACGAAGAAAAGAAGACGTATCAATTTAGGCACTTACCCAGATTTTTCGTTAAAGCAAGCTAGGCAGCAAAGAGATGATTATCGATTAAATGGCTTTTGCTTTGAATCGAATGCAACATTAAAAACTTTCTTTGATGTTGCAGAAGAATGGCTACAGTTTAAACGCCAAAATGCTTTCTATGATCTACCGCGTTGTGGTGTTCTTCAATTAGCAGAAAGGTCCCTACAAAAAGATATATACCCACAGCTTCAAGATATACCTTTCCAAAATATCAAACGTTACGACTTGGTATCCGTGATCAAGAAAATTGAAACACGCCAAGTAAAGGAGCCTGTAAAAAAAGCCTGTAGCTATTTGAGTCAGATTTATGATTATGCTGTAGCAATGGGTTACTGTGAGTACAATATTGCACACGGTTTAAATAAAATTGCCATTAGTAATAAAATTAAAAAAAACTACCCTTATTTAAAGGCTGAAGATTTATCTGATTTTATACATAGGCTAGGTAAATCAGATATTCATCCCATTGTTAAAAAAGCCCTTCTTTTTAAATTATATACAGGAGTTCGTGGTGTTGAATTGCTATTAGCGGAGCCACATCATATTGATTTAAAAAATAAAATTTGGAGAATACCAGCATTTCATATTAAACAGTTTCGACGTAAAGTTATATTGGGACATGAGATCCCTGATTTTTTAGTACCACTTTCAACCCAAGCTTTAGATATTTTAAAGGATGCGATGCAGTGGTCATTCGGTGAAAAATATATATTTTCCAGTCCTAGAAAACCTAATCAGCCAATTCACTTTAATACCCTTAATTTGTGCATTCGTAAAATGGGCTATGCACAGCATGAATTAACTGCACATGGTCTACGTTCCACCTTTAGTACGATTTTAAACGAATCAGGTCTATTTCAAGATCAATGGATTGAGGCACAACTTTCACATATTGATAAAAATCGTACTCGTGCAAGCTACAACCATGCCGAATATTTGGTGCAGCGAACTAAGATGATGCAATGGTGGGGGGATTTTATAGAAAACCATATGTTTCATTTGTAAGTTTTTTATACCTAGATTTTCAAATGAAGTGTAACAGAGATTAATTTTTTAGAAGGAAGCAAGATGAGTTAAATGCCAAATTCAAAAGAATTCCTGCAGAGATTAGATGTGTGATTCATAGAGATCGTTTCAATTTAGCGATCTCTAAATCCATCTTGTAATTGGCATGTTGAATCCGTTCATTGGATGGGTTGTATTGCTTCTGGACCTCATCAGAGAAAGGGGTTTCTTCACATAATTCAAAGTACCTTTCCATCGGTGTTTTACCTTTCAAAGCTGAATGTGGTCTCATCCAGTTATAGTAATGCTGCCATTCGGCTAGCTTGTCTTGAATATCTTCAGAATTAATATCGACAGTAGCGTAGAACTCAGATTTATCAGTCTTTTGAGAGCGCTCTACCTTGCCATTCAAATGAGGTGAACCTGGTTTATTTGGCCTAAATTTGATTCCATGCTGCATCAATTTTTTCTGTACTTTTTCAGCAAAAAATTTCCGCCCTCGATCGGTCTGTATTCGCTGTATGGGAAAAGGCATTTCTTCAATTACGCAGTCTAAAAAGTCGAGCGTATTCGCTGCTGTTCGGCGTTTATATATCCTTAAAACGCGATATCGTGTGCAGTCATCGATAGATGTGTACTGATATAGCCCAGGACCCAATTTACAAGTATCCATTTGAATCCTATCGCCTGGTAATGGGCGTTCATAACGAATGAAATCTACTTTACGACGGAATTTTTTAATCGGTTTGACTTGATGGGTGGATAGTACTTTATGGATAGTCGCTAAGGACAACGAGACTCCGTGCAGCCTCATCAATTCTGTTTGCAAACGTCGAGCACCCAGATTTCTAGCCGAGCGCATTTCCAATATTAAGGCTTCTAGCTCAGCATTGATTTTAGTATTTGGAGATTTTAATGGGCGTTTACTCTGACTATTTAATCCATCAATACCTTGCTCAGAATATCGTTTCCACCACTTGCGTAATGTTGGTCTAGAAATGCCACATCTCCGACAGACTAGGCCAGCATCATTGGTCTCTTCAAATAATTTAACCCATACGAGTCTTTGTTGAATTTCTCTGTTCATAGACACCAATTATATTGAAATGATGTCTATGAATCACACAGCTTATCCATGATTCGGGTTAATTACTTTTAATTTATAAAAAGTAATTACACAACATTATTTACAGGTTCTGCATTCAATTAATAACTTTTAACTCAATATCTAATAACAATCTTTAAACCAAAGGTGCTTAGGAGTTTCATCATAGATTCCAAAGTCGGATTACTATTGGGCTGTTCCATTTTTTGCAAAGTTTGGGGTGCTATTTTTGTGATTTTAGCCATTTCATTTAAAGTCAAATGAAGCTCAGTTCGGATATAACGAGCAACCTTATAAAATGGCCAGTCAGGATTTTGATTAATCGTCTCCAATATTTCTTGGCGCTTTCTTAACTGCTCAATTGCAGTCATAGGTTTATAGCGCTTATCCATGGGCTAGCTCCTGAATCTGCTGGCATATATTTTCAATCCGGTACTGACTATTCTGCAAAATTTCCTCAGAGATCTGCAGTCTGTGCATTTCAGCCATTAATCCTTGATAAAGAGGCAATTGCTTGACAAATTCTGACTGGATTTCATAATGTTCAATACCAGTTTTCGCTGCGACTTGTTCAATCACCGAACGCCAAATTGGCATACCACCATGATCATCTTTTTCCCAACGAGTCGTTCGTGCGATACCATCAGGATGTAACCACATCGGTGCAAAATCGTAGAGTGGAGTCAGTTGTATAATGCCATTATTCAAGCGTTGTATCGCTGTATTGCGGCTATGATTATCTTTATTGCCTAAGGCAACATTGGCCAAATCACGTTTAAGATATTCGAAGATCTCTTCTTTCGGATGACTACAACACTGTGTGAGTAATTCACAGATTTGATTATGAGTCATCCTAATCCCAAAACCAGCTTTTCCACTTAGAGATGCAAGACTTTCCTGTGCAATACGCTGGACTTTTCCATCCTGTACATAGCGATCAAATCTTGGAATAAACAGGGTTTTACCATGTAATTGTAACTCCTCATGTACACGTAAACCCAAATAATGAGCAATTTTCATATAGTGTGCTTCATTAGTTAAAATTTTATTCAGGCTTTCGTCACTACCACGACTGAACTTCACTAACCAATGTTTTTTTACCTGATGATCTGCAAGTGTGTGATCTAAATAAAATAGATCATCATGTCCTTGTGAGAGGAGTAGCTTTGGCCATTCACCTTGAACACCTGAAGAGCCGGCAATGAATAAGCCATAAGAGGCTAGCGATTCAATGAAGTGCTCTTTTCGTTCTATAATCTCACTTAGGCTAAAGCCTATATTTTGATCAGTCGGAAAGTTCCTTTGCAGCCACTCATGAGCTTCTTTAATACGTAAATGTCCAATCGGGTTGCCAGCTCCAGCTTTTAAAAGTGCCCAATCTGCTTGTTCTTGTGCATTTTCACTGTAATTCAGTTGTCTTAATAATTCTTTACGACCATAGCCCTGTGGAAGTAAATCCATTAAGAAAGCAGGCCAAGTTTCATTAATTTTATTTTGTACATTCACAGGAAAATGATAGGCGAGTGCATGGCCATCATGTAAGTCCATATAAGAAATTGCATATTCAAATAAATATGAAGTACGAGTTGGTGTTTGCCAACCATGCTCATTTTCACCCATCAACTCAACAATTGCACAGTCAAGCCACTGGTCATCCTGATAAATTTGAATGGTACAATATTTACTCATAATTTTATTAAAATAGTAAAATATATTAAATATTCTTATTATATACCTATTTTAATAAAATAATATCAATTATCTTTCTATTTGCTTGTTAGCCAGTATATTTCTACATGGGAATAACAAGCCACGTGAGTTGATCTCACCGGCTGCTATAAAATCAAGTTACTAGAGGTTTGAGGCAACATCGTCAATAAACATTAGCGGCACTGTTGCAAATAGGCTGACATGATAAGCTAAATATCTTATTTATTTCGAGATACAGCAGATGAATCCCTTCCATGGTCGGCACTTTCAAGGTGAAATCATTCTTTGGGCTGTTCGTTGGTATTGTAAATATGGCATCAGCTATCGTGAACTTCAAGAAATGCTCGCTGAACGGGGTGTGAATGTTGACCACACCACAATTTATCGTTGGGTTCAGCGTTATGCTCCAGAAATGGAAAAACGCTTACGCTGGTATTGGCGTAATCCTACAGATTTACATTCATGGCATATGGATGAGACTTATATCAAAGTGAAGGGGCGATGGACTTACCTGTATCGTGCAGTTGATCAACGTGGTCATACGATTGACTTTTACCTTTCCGCTAGACGGAACAGTAAATCAGCCTATTGTTTTTTAGGAAAAATCTTCAATACGGTGAAAAAATGGCAAATTCCACGGGTCATCAATACAGATAAAGCAGCGACCTATGGCCATGCTTTATCACGGTTAAAGCGAGAAGGAAAATGTCCAGTAGATATTGAGCACAGGCAGATTAAGTATAAAAATAATGTCATTGAATGTGATCATGGTAAGTTAAAGCGGATCATCAGGGCCACATTAGGATTCAAATCTATGAAGACGGCTTATGCCACAATTAAAGGTATTGAAGTCATGCGTGCACTACGTAAAGGACAAGCATCGTCATTTTATTATGGTCAGCCTCAAGGTGAAGTGTGTCTAATCAACAGGGTTTTCGGTCTCTAAGCACTTTTAAAAAGGAACTTCATCGACTCAAATCTCTATTTGCAACAGTGCCCCCAGAGGACTCATAAATTACATTCTTGTAATTTTAAAATGTCTCAGGATGGTGTTTAAAGTGCGTGTGATAAATAGAAGTGTAATACAGGAAAATGGTAAGGTTTATCAGCCTAGTCATCTGTCCATTATGTAGAAAGAGCAGCACTTTAATGTTTATGCTGTTCCAATGTATTACATTCCTTACTTTCTATTTGTAACGTAATTTCAGTAATATTATGATTATGTTTTAGAACTTCTAAGGCCTTTTGATAGAGCTGATCTGGATCGCTATTCGGAGCAACCAAATGAGCAGTTAAATGAATATTTTTTGAGGATATAGCCCAGACTTTCAACTGATGAATCCCTTCAACGCCCTCTAGCTTCAATAAATCATTTCTTAACGACTCAATATCAATCTCATCAGGAACTCCTTCAAGCAGAATATTAATACTTTGTTTTAATAAAATCCAAGTTCGAGGTAAGACCCAGAAGCCAATTAACACAGCGATTACGGTATCAACCCACATCCACTGGGTAAAATAAATAACTATTCCTCCGATAATCACGCCTATCGATCCTAGAGCATCACTAAGAACTTCTAAATATGCACCTTTTATATTTAGACTTCCTTCAGCACTAGCAGAAAGGATTTTCATTGAAATCAAATTTATGACCAAACCACCAACCGCGACAATCATCATTCCAACACTTTGAATTTCAGCAGGATTCGTAAAACGTTGATAAGCTTCATATACAATATATATTGCTACCACAAAAAGCATCACCGCATTAAACAGAGCCGCTAAAATTTCAAATCGCTGATAGCCAAAAGTTCTTTTATCATCTGCGGCTTTTTTACCAATTTTGATAGCGGCAAGAGCAATAGCTAAAGCGGCTACATCAGTAAACATATGAGCTGCATCAGATAACAAAGCCAAACTTTGGGTAATAAAAGCAGCGACAACTTCTACTATTAAAAAAGTAGTCGTTAAACCTAAGGCAACCATTAACTTCTTACTATTTTCTTCAGTAACAACCGCATGGCTATGATCATGATGTTCTGACATAAAATATTTTCCTTATTCTATTTATGATGAGCAGAGATATTGGATAACAGGGGTCGTCTCAGGAAACGGAAAATATAGCACGCTAAGGATTTTCACTCCGACTTCTTTTAACGATATCCAACACGGTATTTTTGCTTAGATTGACCAGCCGACCGACTTGTCGATAAGAGTGTCCAGCAGACACCAACTCCAACACTTTAGGTGCCAGACGATCTGACTTGGTACGTTGACCAGGACGACGACCAAACACAACGCCCCGCGCTTGTGCCGCTGCTACACCAGAGCGCACACGTTCACGTAGTAAATCTCCCTCAAACTCTGCTAATGCAGACATCACAGAAGCCATGAGCTTTCCCTGAGATGTGGAAAGGTCAAACTGCAAACCTGTTTGTGCCACCAGAGATACCCCGAAATGCCCAAGATCTTGTAATGACTGTACGAGATCCACGGTGCTTCTGCCCCAGCGTGTCAATTCCGTCACCAAGATGGCATCGATTTCACGAGATTGCGCCATGGTCATCAAGTATTTTCTTTGCAATCTCTCATCCTTACTGCCTGATGCAGTTTCTTTCCAAACACCGACAACATCGTAGCCGCAACGATTGGCGTAGGCACGTAGGTCATATTCCTGTCGTTCGCAGGACTGATCGTTCGTTGATACTCGGCAATAAATGGCCGCATTCTGTCCCAATTGAACCTCCTTGCGAAATTGCAGCGCAAAGCTAAGCGTGGCGGTACAAAATAATGTACCTTTAATAGTTTAGTTTATTTGGGACTAATGAGCCATGCCGCGCCATTCTATTTTGTCGTCCACGGAATTGGGAAGCCTGTTCGAAATTCCAGATGATAGAGCTTTTATGCTTCAGCATTACACTCTGAGTGATTCTGATAAATCCATAGTCCATCAACATCGAGGGGCATCCAACAAGCTAGGCTTTGCAATTCAACTTTGCTACATGCGTTACCCTGGAGTGATATTGGGTATTAACGACGAACCATTCAAACCCTTACTTTTCATGATGGCTGCTCAACTTAGTATATCAGTGGACTGCTGGAATGATTATGGTCAGCGCGAGCAAACAAGACGAGAACATATTGCCGAATTGAAAAAAGTTTTTGGGTTCAAACTATTCACCTTGAGTGACTATCGGCAATCGGTCAATATGATGGTGGATTTGTCCCTTCAGACAGATAAAGGTCTTATTTTAGCCACAACTCTCGTTGAAAATTTACGACAAAAATCAGTCCTTTTGCCAGCTATAAATGCAATTGATAGTATTTGCGCAGAAGCAATCACATCTGCCAACCGCATAATTTATACTGCTTTGACGAGCTCACTTTCAGAAACTCATCGTCAAAATATAGATGCTTTGCTGAACCGTAAAGAGGGCAGCAAACTGACAATATTGGGGTGGCTTAGACAGTCACCAGCTAAACCAAACTCAAAGTACATGCTTGAGCACATTGAGCGGCTGAAGTGCTTACAAGCCATCGATCTACCTGAAGACATTGGAAAACACGTTCATCAAAATCGCTTACTGAAAATTGCTCGCGAAGGTGGGCAAATGACTCCTGCTGATTTGGCCAGATTTGAATCTCAACGTCGATATGCCACTTTGGTAGCAATCGTTGTGGAGAGTATGGCCACGATCACCGACGAAATTATTGACCTGCATGATCGCATTATTGGAAAGCTATTTGCTATCGCAAAAAATAAACACCAGCAACAATTTCAATCATCAGGTAAAGCGATCAACGACAAAGTGCGTTTGTATGGGCTTATCGGGAAAGCCTTGCTAGATGCCAAGCAAAATGGCAGTGATCCGTTTGCCGCCATCGAAACTGTTATTTCATGGGATGCTTTTGCAGCAAGTATTACTGAGGCAGAAAAACTGGCGCAACCCGAAGACTTTGATTTTTTACCACGAATTGGCGAGAGCTATGCAACTTTACGCCGTTACGCGCCAGAACTTCTTGCCATACTTAAATTGCGTGCTGCCCCAGCAGCAAAAGATATGCTTGCCGCTGTAGAGTTGCTCCGCAGCATGAATGTTGATAATACACGAAAAATCCCCTCTAATGCTCCAATAGCGTTTATCAAAAAACGGTGGGCAAGACTAGTCTTTACCGATGATGGTATTGATCGCCGCTATTACGAAATATGTGTGTTATCTGAACTTAAAAACTCGCTACGGGCTGGGGATCTCTGGGTACAAGGCTCTCGCCAATTCAAAGACTTCGATGAGTATTTAGTGACTGCTGATAAATTTAATCAGCTAAAACAGTCCAATGAGTTACCTCTAACCATTACTACTGATTGTGATCTATATTTGCAAAGTCGCCTTTCACTATTGGAGCAGAAATTAGCAATCATTAATCGCATGGCAGCGACCAACGATTTGCCTGATGCGATGATCAATCTGGTCTAAAAATAACACCTCTCGATGCCGTGGCTCCTGATACAGCCCAAACTTTAATTGACCAAACAGCAATGCTGTTACCACATATCAAGATCACCGAATTATTAATGGAGGTCGATGAATGGACAGGCTTTACTCGACACTTCACTCATTTGAAAACGGATGACACTGCGAAGGATAAAGCGTTATTGCTCACGACCATACTGGCTGATGCAATTAATTTAGGGCTGACGAAAATGGCCGAATCATGTCCTGGTACAACTTATGCCAAACTCTCATGGCTACAGGCTTGGCATATCCGTGATGAAACTTATTCAACGGCATTGGCCGAATTGGTGAATGCTCAATTGAAACAACCTTTCGCTGAAAACTGGGGAGATGGCACTACCTCCTCATCAGATGGCCAACGCTTCCGCGCAGGTGGCAGAGCTGAAAGTACAGGACATATCAATCCAAAATATGGCGCAGAGCCTGGAAGGTTATTTTATACACACATTTCTGATCAATACGCACCATTTAGCAGTAAGCTGATCAATGTGGGCGTTCGTGATTCAACCTATGTTCTTGATGGGCTGCTGTATCACGAGTCTGATTTACGCATCGAGGAACACTACACCGATACGGCTGGATTCACCGACCATGTTTTTGCACTCATGCACATGCTAGGGTTTCGATTTGCACCACGAATTCGTGATCTGGGCGATACGAAACTCTATATTCCAAAGTCAGACATAGACTATGCCGCACTTAAACCCATGATTGGCGGCACACTGAATATCAAACAGATTCGTACTCATTGGGACGATATTTTGCGTCTGGCCGCATCAATCAAGCAAGGGACTGTCACAGCGTCGCTAATGCTACGTAAACTCGGTAGTTATCCACGACAGAATGGTTTGGCATTGGCATTACGAGAGCTGGGGCGTATTGAGCGCACACTGTTTATCTTGGATTGGTTGCAAAGCGTAGAACTACGCCGTCGGGTTCAAGCTGGATTAAATAAAGGTGAAGCCCGTAATGCATTAGCGCGCGCCGTTTTCTTTTATCGATTGGGTGAGATTCGAGATCGAAGCTTTGAGCAACAGCGTTATCGAGCCAGTGGCTTGAATCTAGTGACCGCCGCCATTGTATTGTGGAACACGGTTTATTTAGAGAGAGCGACTAACGCCCTACGAGGGCATGGTCGCACAGTCGATGATACCTTGCTGCAATATCTGTCACCGCTGGGGTGGGAGCACATCAATTTAACTGGGGATTATCTATGGCGAAGCAAAGCCAAGATAGGTGGTGGAAAATTTAGGCCATTGCGCGCAATTGAAAAACCTTAGCGTGCTATATTTTCCGTTTCCTGAGACGACCCCTACAAGGGCCGTAAGCCGTCACTGACTCCTGAACAAGTGGCTCTGCTGCATCAACGTCTTGAATCTGGCGACTACAAAACCAAGCGAGCATTGGCGAAGGAGTTTGGGATTTCTGCGCCAACGCTGTATCGGTATCAGTAGTAGTTCCAGCTATTTGATATTATTTGTCTATCTATTGAAAATTTTTCTGAGTAAAACAGGGTCGGCATCCTGAACTGAGCTTGCTCCAATTTTATTTGCTGCTAACCGTAAACAGGAATCGACCGATACAAACCAACTTGCCATCAAGTAGTAACTGAACCGATACTGTCGTAATGCGCCGACCCGCACGAACAATACTGGGGACTGCCTGTAACGTACCTATAAATGCTGGCCGCAGGTAATCAAAGGTCATCGTGGAGCATAAGGGCAGCTCATTATCACCACGCTGACGGGCAAGATAGGCGGCGGCGGCCACTTCACCAAAACTCGCGAGAATGCCGCCATGAAACGTGCCAATCATCGGGTTGCCGATATGCGAATCACGAAAGTCCATAAAGTACTGTATTTCTCCATGTTGCATTTCCTCACGAAAACCTAGAAAATCGACAAAAGGCTCGTCACACAATTTTAGTGGGGGTGTTTCCGCGCTCATCTGATTTACTATACTCATATCACTCGCCTCGCGCTTCATTGCTGTCAAAAGAGGGTCCCATCGTGCCGATTGCGAAAGAACCAGTGACAGTAGCCAGTAGCTCACCACTGTCTTCTGCAACCGCTCGGCCCGTGATAAAGGCCACCGTATCGGTTCTACCAATGCAATCCACTATCGCCTTTAAACCTACCGCAGAGGGAATACGTCGCAAAAAATCGACACGCAAATCAATAGTGGCAATCGGCTCTAACGACCGCAATGACGAAAAAATAGATAAGCCGCAAGTCGTATCCAGCAGCGTCACCAAAGCCCCTCGATGCAGTGAGCCTTTACGGTCAGAGAGTTGCTCAGAGAAGGGCATCGTCATCTCGGCATGACCATCGCTCACTGCACCAACACTAATATTGAACATATTGAATAAAGGGTGATTAGTACCAAAAAACGCCTTAGCCATGGTCAGGTGTGCCGTGTTATTACTGTCCATTTTTGAACTCCCGCCATTGCTGGCTGATTTTATTGCGAAAAAATTAGCGGCACGTCTCAAAGTGCAAGGGCGGCATCTGTATAATTACGTTCGGCCTGCATCACCGCCACAATGGCCTCTTCAATGGCGGCATATGGAAAGTTTGTGCTTTCCGAGGCAGACTTCAAACACATGGCTAATGCCGTCCATGCTTTTTCGCAAGCCCTCATTAACAGGGGCAGTCGATATTGCTGTACACTTGCGTCATAGTGAACCGCTTCATCAAGGAATTCAGCGTACATTTTGCGGAAGCCGCCGCCACCTGTGCCACGCTTTTCAATAATTTGGTAGGCAAATCGGGTCGTCCAGTGCCAATCGCCTGTGGCTCCCCAACGACTCAGTTCGGCCAGCCATGTTTCCAGTGCCGATATGCCACTCACAGCTAATGACTTGGCGTTGTCATGGATGACACCGGTAATCATCTCGGGGGTAATTTCGCCTTGAAACGCGGTGGGCGTGAACATATTGCCATAGTGAATAAATGGGGGCTGTGTAGAAAAACGTGCGCGGGTCAGTGCCTCTCGCGTCACCGACAAAACACTCGGACGCTCGGTATCGGTGACAAATACCGCACCTGTCTCTGGATTTCTCGACCAAGCGGCTATGGCGTGACCGGGAAAGTGCGTGCTGCTGTTGAAGTAAGGTAAATAAAAAATATCCGTCAGCAACAGGGTGGGGTGACCCGCATCCAAACATTTCTCCAGCGCGGTGGCTGCCGATTCGGGTGACTCGAAGGTTTGCCACTCAAAGGGTATACCGATACTTTCAAATACGCGCGCTTCAAACCCCAAAGACCGCACATGCACTAAAAATGGCACAGGGGCGTCAGCCATTTCCAAATAGGTCACGCCAAGCCCTGAGCCTAATCCAAAGCACATGGCCTCGGAAATATTCAGCCCATTAAACTCGAGCAAATCACGAATTGCGGAGCTGCCACAATGCCTCCCGATGGCGTGCGTGATACGGGATGGAGTCTTATAGTTGGTCACAGGTTTTTTGCCTCTTCGTGAAAATCTGGATTAAGGATGCCTCTTGTCATCATCTGCCATATCGCATCCGCGATCTGTTCAAGATTGTACTTACCATTTTCTTTATACCAAGTGGCAGCCCAGTTTATTGCTCCTAGCCCAATCAGTCTTAACAGATCTGCATCCACATCGTTTCGGATACAACCATAAGACTGCAGATCATCAAGAATTGTCTGCCAATATCGCTCGTATCTGTCTCTCTCAGCAATAATCTGCTCACGTGCGACTCCATGTACCGAGCGCCACTCAAACAACAACACATAAACCATATCGTCACCCGACATAAGGATATCGACATGTGTCTGCAGTGCCGATTGCATTTTTTTGAGTGGATCTTGAATCGCGGAAGTCGCCTCAACAATCCTGTAAATAGTTCTCTCAATAGCAAGCCGCATCATATCAACCAAAATATCGTCTTTACTACGATAGCGGTAATGCAGACTGCCTGGAAGAATACCACAAGCACTGGCAATTTCTCGCACACTGGTACGCTCAAAACCCTTTTCTCGAAACAGCTTGGCAGAAGCGGCTAATACTCTCTCGCGGTCAGCAACTTCGACTCGCGTAGATTCACTACTCAACATAGTTTGACTCATAACATTATATCAATAAGACAGGTTACTCGACTTGGTCAAGTCGAGTCGAGTCTTTCACGGTCTCTCCTGATCTATACAGCTTTTGCAATGGGGACATTAAAAACAATTCGTGACGCTTCCATAGGGTCTTGATGCTTATCATATTCAGCCAGCCAAGAATTAACCTTTTCTGGGATTTCGGTGTCGCTAGGATGGAAACCTGGCTTAAACCAGTCCAGATAGCGTGGAATAAGTCTGGTAATCAGGCCACGTGGTCCATAGAGGCGATAAAATCCCTTAGCAAGCACCAATGGCTGACCTTGTAGTTTGTCAATTTTCAACATATGCCAAAGAACTGAGCCAACCACCGCATGTACCAGTAGCGTTCCGATAATCAAAGCAGATGCGCGGGTGAAATACCCCCCACCTGCCGCTGTTTCGTAAACATCAAAGGCTACTGTTTTGTGTTCGACTTCTTCTACCCCATGCCACATGAACATGGCACGCATTGCGGGATGAGCATTCTTGAACATCTCACCCTCACCCTCCATAGCACCCTCGCCTAGTACAGCAGTAATATGTTCAAAGGCAGCTGTCATGGCCAACAGATACTTGGCGGGCAGGTGTTTTTGGGAGAGCCGAATAAATAATTTGAATCTTGCGATGACCTTTTCGACATGAATGCCTTGCGACTGCATCACCGCATTATACTGGTCATGCACAATGCCATGTTGCGCTTCTTGGCGAAAAAAGTTTTTGATATCTTCTCTCAGTTTAGGATCTGTGACCAGATCCTGATAGTTACGCACCGACTGAATAAAAAAACGCTCTCCATCGGGGAAGTGAATAGAAAGTGCATCAAAGAAGCGTGTTAACACCGGGTCACCGTCGTTCCAAAAAACTGGAACATCACTTAAATCAAACCGCGGCTTACGTGGCTGGATATTGATCATATGAGTCATGGCGAGAGTTTCCTTGTAAAGGCATCGAATGTCTGTAAACCTGCTATCACATTTGACCTTGAGCAATATTTTTCACCTTGGTCAGGCACAGCAAATATCACACAAGAATTCAACGGGTATTGGTCAAATGACCAAATGCATATTTTGAATATATATTGGTCGATTGACCAAATGTCAAGCCTGTCCTCAAAATTTGATAGAATGAGTTAACAACGCAGCAGGTGAGCCAGATCATCTTTGACATCGAATATAGCTACCAGACCTTTTGGCAGAGGTGTTTTTTTAATGTTAGTTTTTTTACATTAGAGTGTGTTGACGTTTGAAAATATTGATTGCAAATTGGAGGCAGACTCAGAGAATTAAAGCTCTCCCCATCCGAGTCCACCATGCCACGCTTTATGCTGAACGACCAACATTGAGCAAAGATTTCTCCTATGCTCAAGCAACAGGACATTGATCACAAACCAAATTTACGGCTCACCGTAGAAGCCATGCTCTACAGAATGTGGGTGAAATGTCCATGGCTAGACCTACCTCCTGACTGAGTTTGGTCAGCAGCCTAATCTCTACAAAAGATACAACGACTGGTCAGCAAAAGGTTTTTTCCAAAGCATACTCAGGGTTTTATCTACTGACTCTGATATAGAGTAGGGGTTATGGATAGCAATTACGTCAAGGCACATCAACATAATGCACGTGCTGCAACTCACGATCAGGAGGCGATTGGCTTAAGTCGAGGTAGCAAGACAAGTAAGATCCATCTTGCCGTAGATGGGTATGGATTACCCATCGTGTTTGCGATCACGGGTGGTGAATTACACAAAGCCAAAGCTGCACCTGACTTGCTCTCACAGGTATCTATCGATGCCATTCTGATTAACATCTGAATCAGCGTAATGCAAATCTAGCCTGATGTAGTTTTAAGCTACCCCATCAACGCCTGTACCGCAATCGACTCATCCGCCAACCGCAGTGGATCGACCGCCGTACCAGCCGTGATCAGCTTTTTGCTTAGCATAAACTCCTGCGGACGATTCACACAATCCGCCGCAATCAGGCGACCCGCCTGCAAATAAAACGCTGCAAAGCTACGCCTTTGCTGCACATCACCCCGAATCACGATCTGATCATACCCCTGACTGAGTCCCGCAATCTGCAACTTTAGATCATACTGATCTGACCAAAACCAAGGCAAACTCTTCGAGGTCCGCTGTAAGCCACACAAGGTCGCCGAGGCAATTTTGGCCTGTTCATTGGCGTTTGGTACCGACTCCAAGCGCATCCGCCGCTGATAAATCGGATTAAACGCATTGGCACAATCCCCGATGGCCACAATCTCTGGCGCACTGGTACGGCAATACTCATCAATCACAATACCATTGTCCACCTGCAAGCCCGCGTCCAGCGCCAACTCGATATTCGGTACAACCCCGACCCCGATGATCACCAGATCTGCATCGAACATCGAACCATCGGCACACAGCACCGCTTGCGCCCGCCCCTCACCCGTGATCGCCGTGACCGACACACCGGTATGAATCGTCACACCCTGTTCGCGATGAATCCGCGTATAAAAGTCCGACACTTCCGGTGCAGTTACCCGCTGCAAAATCCGCTCGGCGGCTTCCAAGACCACCACCTGCATGCCCTGCTCGGTCAATGCGGCGGCTGTTTCAAGACCGATATAGCCACCACCGATCACCACTGCTTTGCCGTTGGGTTGTACAAATGGCTGGATAGCCTGTACATCGCTGATATTTCTAAGATAATGCACACCTGCCAAATCAGACCCAGCCAGCGACACCGTCCTGACTCGTGCACCGGTACACAGCGCCAACTGGTCATACGCAAGCGTACTGCCATCTTGTAGTGTCACGCTGCGCGCTGCCCGATCAATCGCAACCACCCGCCCGTGCCGAAATTCGATCTGATTTTTTTGATAAAAAGCGGCTGGCCGAATCAATAACTCATCGACCAGTTGTGCACCGCATAAAAAGGTCTTGGACAACGGCGGTCGATGATACGGCAAATACGGCTCATCGCCGATCACCACAATCTCGCCCTGCCAGCCATCTGGCCGCAGACTTGCCGCCAACTGCGCCGCAGCATGACTTGCGCCAATGATGACGATTGTTTGCATATGAATTCACTCAGTTCATGGTTGATGCACAGCATCAATTGTTGCCGACGACAGTTGCAAAATGCCTCTGTCGCCTATTTTGATACCTACGCTTTGGCAGTCAGTTTGACCATCATCTTGGCATAGCCGCGCACAAAGTTAGATTGCACAATTTCTGGCTCACCCAAAACCTCAATATTTTCAAAACGCTGAAGCAGCTCTTCCCATAAGATTCGCAACTGCATCTCGGCCAAGCGATTACCCATACAGCGATGCACACCAAAACCAAATGACAGATGATTACGCGCACCTTTACGATCAATGATCAATTCATCAGGTCGCTCAATCACTCGCTCATCGCGGTTGCCAGAAACGTACCACATCACCACCTTGTCGCCTTTTTTGATGGTCTGACCGTTAAGCTCTACATCTTGCTTGGCAATCCGACGCATATAGGCCAGCGGGGTTTGCCAGCGAATAATTTCGGATACCATGTTCGGGATCAAGCTCGGATTGTTTTTGAGTTTGACGAACTCATTTGGAAACAGGTTAAGTGCGTATACCCCACCCGTCATCGAGTTGCGTGTGGTATCGTTGCCGCCGACAATTAGCAAGACCAAATTGCCCATAAACTCCATCGGCCGATAAATCAGGTCTTTAGTCGCTTCGTTTGACTGCATCAAGCTGATCAAATCATAGCCCATTTCAGCGCCTGCAGATTTTTGTGCGGCTTTTCTATGCCATAACTCCGCAAAATGCTTTGCTGCATCGACTGCTGCATCAAAAATCTCATCCAAATTTGTCACTGTCCCACCTGTGGCCTCCGCAGTGCCAGCCATCAAGTCTGACCATTCAACCAATTTGTGCCGCTTTTCGTATGGGAAATCAAATAATGTTGCCAACATACGGGCTGTCAGCTCAATCGAAACATTCTGCACCCAATCAAACGGCTGATCCGTTGGCAACTGATCCAAAACCTCTTGCACGCGTAGCCGAATCAAACCCTCTAGCTCTTTGAGATTTTTTGGTGCGACTACATCCTGTACGGCCTGCCGCTGCACATCGTGCTTGGGTGGGTCCATTGCAATAAACATTTCAGCATCTAACCCAGGAGGGGTGTTGCCAATCGCGATCACAGGTTCAGCTGAAAAAATCTCATGATTTTTATCGACATAGACAATATCATCGTAACGCGTGACCGACCAAAATGCCCCAAACGGACTGTTGGCTTGATAATGTACCGGTGCTTCATCACGCAGCCGCTTAAAGTAAGACTGCCATTTTTTTTGCTTGTATAAAAATGGGTTGCTAACATCAATCTCAGCAAGTGCCAGTGTTGCAACTTCTGGAATCGGTTGCTCGATAAATGCAGGAAATTCTTGCACGTTAAACACACGGAATTTGGCTTTTTGCATCCACTGAATGCCGCGAACCTGCGTGTGCAATGGGACAAAACGGGTCACTTGACCATGCAAAAACTGCTTGCCCGTTTGAAACTGCTCATTAGACTTGACTTTATCCGTAACCGTGGTTGCTACGTCTGCAGCGGTGCTGGTGACAGTTTGGGTTATTTTCTCAAAAATTTCTGCGACTGAGTTCATGATGGTCTCCTGACTGAGCATCGTTGACGAGGTGTGTTTGTTAAGGCGGTTGATCCGCTGGGTTACAGCTGACGTGTTACATCTGAAACTCAGGCAGATGTACCGTCATGCCATCCATTGCATCGGTCACTTGGATACAACACGCCAAACGTGAGGTGGCAGCACGCTCTGGGGTCATTTCCAACATCTGCTGCTCATTCGCTTGTGCCGTACCCGCAACATCCGACCACTCAGCACTGACAATCACGTGGCAGGTACCACAGGCGCATTCGCCACCGCAATCCCCATCAATTCCGGCAACACCGTTTTCAACCGCCAACTGCATTAGTGACTTACCCGCTTCGATTGCAACGCTGGTTTGTGCACCATCGTGGGCAATAAATGTAATTTGGCTCATGGCTACGACTCCGATTTGGCTTAATTTCACTGTTCAAGCTCAAGATTACGCACTCTCTGCGGTTCTGTAGAGGTTATTATTTGACAAATAGAGGTCATAAAAAGACAATATTACCTCGTCAGCCAATAAAGCATATTCCATGTATCAGACTCACTCAGGCAAAGAACCCGCGATCATTCCGTGTAGCTATACCCGTTTGATCGGTCGAGAACTGGACTTACAAGCGCGCGATCTGCCGAAATTATTAAAATTCACTGCGCTGACCACTGAGCAACTGATGCGTGATGACACCATGATCACGGCCAGCCAACAAGCTCAGATCCTGCAAAACAGCATAGATCTATCAACATCTGAACAGTTCGGTTTGCGCTTGGGTCAGCGCCTAACTCCCTCAACGCATGGTGCGATGGGCTTTTTAATTAATAGCAGCCCGAACTTATTGGCCGTGTTACAAGCGTTTCAAACTTTTTTGCCGACCCGTATGAGTTTGATTAGGCTCGAAACACACACCAATGCTGAGTGGACGACCTGCTTGATTTTCTTTGAGCAGACCTTGAGTCATGCAGTACATCGGCTACTGTCCGAAACTGTTGCGGTGATTTTTTCGGAATGTGCCGAATTTATTGTTGGACGACCGCTGACCGAGGCGGTGATTCAGTTTAGCCATCCCGCCCCCGATCATCATGCCTGTTACGCGGATTATCTTGCCGGTACCTATCAGTTTGATCAGCCACAACTGTCGATCCGAGTGCCGACCGAGTTGTGCTTGATTGCCAATGCATCCGCGCAGCACGATAGCTATCTGCTGGCGATGCAACAATGCGAAATGATCCTCAACCGGCTCAAGACCCAACAACACAGCACCACCTACCAAGTGGAAAAAGCCATGCTGTCCTATCCGCTCGGGCAACTGAGTGAAGAGGATCTGGCTGCAGCCTTGTTTATGAATAAGCGTACGCTGGCCAGACGTCTGGTCAAAGAGAACACGAGTTACCGGCTGATTCGAGATCGGATTTTATCTGAGAAAGCCAGTAGTTATTTACATGACCCTCAAATATCGGTCGAGGCAATTGCCAGCTTACTGAATTACCACGACTCTGCTAATTTTCGGCGCGCGTTTAAACGCTGGTTTGGTGTATCACCAAGTGCTTATCGGCGAAAAATCACCCATCGGCAAGAAGAAAATGACCTGAGAGAATGAGGTTGTTCGTATGATTGTTAATACGTTGAAACATCAATACGCCCTAGAAAAATACCTTAAAACGCTATGTCAGAGATGGCAATCATATGGCAGCCCTCCACTTCCAATCCGATAACCTCAACTCAACCCAACGCTTGCAACCCGCTGTGAACTCTGTAGAGGGGCACTGTTGCAAATAGGCTGACATGATAAGCTAAATATCTTATTTATTTCGAGATACAGCAGATGAATCCCTTCCATGGTCGGCACTTTCAAGGTGAAATCATTCTTTGGGCTGTTCGTTGGTATTGTAAATATGGCATCAGCTATCGTGAACTTCAAGAAATGCTCGCTGAACGGGGTGTGAATGTTGACCACACCACAATTTATCGTTGGGTTCAGCGTTATGCTCCAGAAATGGAAAAACGCTTACGCTGGTATTGGCGTAATCCTACAGATTTACATTCATGGCATATGGATGAGACTTATATCAAAGTGAAGGGGCGATGGACTTACCTGTATCGTGCAGTTGATCAACGTGGTCATACGATTGACTTTTACCTTTCCGCTAGACGGAACAGTAAATCAGCCTATTGTTTTTTAGGAAAAATCTTCAATACGGTGAAAAAATGGCAAATTCCACGGGTCATCAATACAGATAAAGCAGCGACCTATGGCCATGCTTTATCACGGTTAAAGCGAGAAGGAAAATGTCCAGTAGATATTGAGCACAGGCAGATTAAGTATAAAAATAATGTCATTGAATGTGATCATGGTAAGTTAAAGCGGATCATCAGGGCCACATTAGGATTCAAATCTATGAAGACGGCTTATGCCACAATTAAAGGTATTGAAGTCATGCGTGCACTACGTAAAGGACAAGCATCGTCATTTTATTATGGTCAGCCTCAAGGTGAAGTGTGTCTAATCAACAGGGTTTTCGGTCTCTAAGCACTTTTAAAAAGGAACTTCATCGACTCAAATCTCTATTTGCAACAGTGCCGATTAAATACCGAAGGCCATAAAGAACCGCTGGGTCTTTACCTGTCAGAAAGTGAAGGTGATAATTATTGGCTCAGCGTACTCATAGATTTGCAGAACCGTGGCATACAAGACATCCTGATGCCTGCATTGATTGGCTTAAAGGCTTCCCTGAAGCAATTGCTACGATATTTCCGCAGACAGAAGTACAGTTGCATTATTCACCAAATCCGCAATAGCTTGCCTTATGTGGCCAGTAAGGATCAAAAAGCTTTTATGATAGATCTGCAGCCTGTTTACCGAGCAGATATCAAGCAGGCAGCTAAAATGGCGCTAGATGAGCTGGAAGCCAAATGGGAAGATAAATACAAGAAAGTCATTCGTTGATAGCGTGAAAAATGGCATTTACTCAGTGCCTATTTCAAATATCCCAAAGCAGTTAGGGAGCCGATTTATACTACCAATGCGGTTGAAGCAATACATCGCCAATTCAGAAAACTGACAAAAAACAAAGGGGCTTTTCCGAATGAAAATAGCCTGCTGAAATTGCTGTATATTGGTATTCAACAGGCTTCTGAAAAATGGACGATGCCCGTAAAAATTGGGGGAAAATCATCTACAGTGATCGATTTACTTTGAAAGTAGACACTTGCGGAGCAGTGCTCCTCATATAATTAAACTCTAGGCAATTAAGCTGACACAGAATTTAGAACGCTCTCATTACCTATTTGCATTTGTGTTCAGGAGCAGCCCTGTTAATCCATTATACCTTATAAATAGATTATTTCTTCAGTGTAGCAACTTGCTACACTTTTTTTCTAAATCACTTCTTTACCGAAAATATCATTTAAACGATCACGAATACTTTGTACAAATTCAGGATTATTTTTCAACTTGTGCTTCATATTACGTTTGAAATCATTCAGGCTCATTCCGATTTCAGCAAAATCCATCTGGAATAAAGTATCGTTAACTACAATATTGGCTTGAGAATCAGTTAAACATCCAACTTTTTTGAACCACTTCTTGAACTGATTGTATTTTTCATCATTAATAAAAATATACCAGGAACGCACATTAGTATCGAATTTTGCACCCAGCTCTTTGACAAGAGCGTTATCTTCAAATGCTACATCTAAATAAATTTTCTCAACTGTTAGAGTATCACTAACATTCTTTTCAGCAATACGGTGTTGTAATTTGAAATTTACACCTACTATGGGACGTCCTTTCTTAATTGTTTCATATTCCAACTGTAGATCAGTATTTTCATTAATTTCTGCCACAATCTTATCTAGAACATAACGTCTGAAATCTACCCAGCGATCATACTTTGTTTCATTAATATCAATGATGGCCTTAAGATTTTCCAAAAGTAGTGGAATTTCATAACTTTTTTGATTCGTGTACTTAAATTCATTTTTGATAAAGTAAGTATATAAACTCATGCTTGCTACAGAATCTAATGCAAATAGATGTTTGAGCTGATAGGTTGTGAAATTCCCTCCAGCAAGTTGAGTAAAATATGGTAGAACTTCACTGGTAAAACGAATCTGTATGGCATTTTTTGAATCATCTTCCCATCGCAACTCTCGAATGATAGGCACTACAGAATGTACTTTTTTGGTCTTTCTTTTACCATCGTCAGCAGGTTCTTCAATAATAAAATGTGCAACTCTTGACGAAAGCTCTTTGTAAATCCGGTCAATTGCCACATTAATTGAATTACGTTTACTAAGGCCTAATAGATCAGCAAGATCATCTTTGTACAAATATATATAGGTCTGTTCAGTAATTTCACGGTCTACGCTATTTTTTTCTCCATAATTAGCTACAGCCATTGCATACAGAAGAGCTTTGTATTCATTCGCAGATAGCTCAATCGGACGGATCAAGCGGTTACTGGTACTAACTACTCCATTATGGCGAATATTGCCAATACAGTAAGGGATATAGTTCGATTCTTCTTGCAATGGATAGGATTCTGTCATAACCGTGATATTTATAATTTGACTATGATTTTATATACAAAAGTGGAAAATCTTTCAAGGCTTTCACCAAAACAATGCAAAGGTGGAAGGTTTGTCATCAAAAAGGTGCATAAAAGGATCAATTCGATCACATAAGTGGAAAATAGCATTTTTTTCCACTAATAAATGACAGATCTTCCACTTTTAAGGAAATAAAATCGACAATAAGATAGATTTCAACCTATTCAACACTTAGTTATAACTTATTTGTTTAGAATTGAAACACTGATGTGACAAGGCTTCCACCTTTACTTAATCAGCGAGGGAGAGGAAAGAGTATATAATCATCAATAATTTTTTAGATAATTTTAAGTTATCCACAACAAAACTAAGATAAATGACAAATCTTCCACCAATGAAAGGGAAAATAAAGATTTTATCCACATAATAAAAGATTGTTTTTATTATATTTTATTTAAAAAAATCACTATATTTAATTAATGCATGACAAACTTTCCACTATAGTGACAAGTCTTCCACTTTTCGATGACAAACCTTCCACTTTTAAGTGACAACTACTACACTTTTCGATGACAAGTCTTCCACTTTTAAGTGACAAACCTTCCACTTTTCGATGACAAGCTTTCCACTCTTAAAATCATAAGTTACTGTTTTTTAAATCAAAAAAACGGCTCTAATTATTAATTAGCTAAATATATAATTATACTAATTTTAATTAAGCTAGCTTAACTAAAAATTTAATTTTTAAGTTGTTTTACATCTGAACAAACAGGGTTTATAAATTTAAAAACTATAGTAAGTTTAGTGAAAGTTATTTATATTAACTAACATTCGAATACGGAAGCATATGACACGTATGTCTGCAAAAATTATTGCTGTTGCCAATCACAAAGGTGGGTGTGGTAAAACAACAACAGTTGTTCATTTGGCATCAGAACTTGCAAACTTGGGCAACAAAGTTCTAGTTATTGATTTAGATCCACAAGCAAATGCAAGTTTGCATATTGGAGTTCAACATCCTAGTGAAATGGCTGTTACAACGGCCGAATTACTCGTGGGTGATATTTCTTTGCTAGCTGATGCCTTACAAGAAGAAACCAATTTTGATAATGTATCATTAATTTACGGATCCCTGAATTTGGGAAAAACCGAAGACCAGCTTAAAGAAGAAGCACCACGTCCCTCTGAAGAACTCGCAATCAAACTAAAATTACTGAAAGATCTGTACGATTTTATACTTATTGATTGTCCACCTAGCCTAAAATTATTGACCAGTAATGCTTTAGCATCATCTACCCATGTGATCATTCCCATTGAATCAGGATCACAATATGGTCTTTATGGGGTAACAGACCTTCTAAACCATCTTGAAAAAATTAAGCGTATTAACCCAGATCTCAAACTATTAGGGGCATTATTGATCAAACATGATGAACGCCAAAATGTTTGCAAATTGATTCGTGATGAAGCTTTGAAGCAAGTTGGAAAAATTTTAGAAACAACTATTCCTCAAAGTACCAAAGTTAACCAGGCAGCAATTTTGCAGCAGTCACTTTTGAAAGTTGAAAAAGGCTCAAAAGTGCGTAAGGCATTTGAAAGTCTGGCATCTGAAATTGTGGCTAAAGTATAAAATCTGAGAATATTATGGCGAGCACGAAAGAGCTTTTAGCTCAGAAATTGAAACAGAATACGCAGAAACATCAACAAGCACAGAAAGATAATATTAAGGAATTGAAGGAGTTTCGGCGTAATGTTCCAATTGAAGATATCAGTAGGAGTCCAAATCAGCCTCGCAAAACATTTGACGAACTAGAGCTGAAAGAACTAGCTGATTCTATTGAAGAAGTAGGACTTTTACAGCCAATTACTGTTCGTAAACTTGATAATTTGAAATATGAACTGATTGCTGGTGAACGTCGTCTACGTGCGCATCAGTTACTCGGTAAAACAGTTATTGAAGCGATCATTATTGATGCTAATAATGATGAAGCTTCCTTATTGACGCTTGCTGAGAATTTAAAACGCCAGGATTTGACGGATTATGAAATTTTTGTTGGTCTGAATGCATTAGATGAGAAATTAAAGAAAAACAAACAACGTTTGGCTAAGTCTCTCGGTTTAAATCGTGAAGATATGTATAAATACCTATCTTATGAAAAATTACCTGAAGTGATATTAAAAGATTTAGATGCTGAGCCAAATTTACTGGGTCGTACTGCTGCTACTGCATTCAAAAAGTTCCTATCAGATCATCTTCAGCAGCTTTCAGAAGCTGAAACAGTACTCCTTAAAGCTTGGGAAAAAGTTAAAGATAAAAAGCTTGAACAGACTAAGGCAGCAGCATATGCGGAAAAATTATTTAGTCAGGGTTCAGATAAGCTCACGACCGCCTCAGTCGTTAGAAAAATAGAATATGCAGGTAAGGTTGCTGGAAATATTAAGCTTAGTGATAAACAACTAAAAGTCTCACTAAATATTTCACAAATTGATGAAGCAAGCTTACAGCAGCTTGAGAACTTCCTGAAAGAGTTAGTTCAGAAAAATGAAAAAGTGTAGCAACTTGCTACACTCTTCTTTACGAGATCTCTAAAAGTATAATTTTTAGAATATATAAAAATGCTTAGCCTATTGTTGTGAACGTTGGCGGTATAAGTGCTAAAGAGTGAAGAGAACCCAGCCGAGGCCAGGTTCTCTTCGTTTGGTTTAGGGGAACTGTGACTAGGAGCGTACGCGGCTACGCTCGGGATCATAGAAAGGCAGGCTGACCACTTTGGCATTCAGACGCTTTTTATGACCATCTAGTTGACCGACCTGAACTTCTTTATCGACCTGGGCATATTCTGGTGCCAGTCTGCACATCGCGATTTGTTTTTTTAATAACGGTGAGTTCGTACTGCTCGTGACAATACCAACAGGATACCTGCCTGCATAGATAGAATCACCATGATGGACGGGCTCATTGCCTTCCAGTATCAGTCCCATCAGTTTGTGGCGACTGGCTGGGTTCTGGTTTTGTATGGCTTGTTTGCCAATAAAATCATCTTCTTTGGTTTTTAAGGGGGTAGTAAACCCAATGCCTGCCTCAAATGGATTGGTCTGTGCATTGAATTCATGTTCAGCAAAGATCAGGCCCGCTTCAATCCTTAACATATCTAAAGCATCGAACCCCATGGGTGCGATTTGGTATTGTTGGCCTTCCTGCCAGATAGTATCCCAGAGCTGTTCGGCATGATTGGGATGACACCAGACCTCAAAGCCCAGCTCTCCTGTATAACCAGTACGTGAAACCATCAGTGGGATACCCGTTGGACCGCCGAGCTTGCCCAAAGTAAAGTGAAACCAGGCCAGTTTTTCAATCTCTGGTTGATGTTCTGGTGTCCAGATGATTTTTGCCAGTAATTCCCGACTTTTTGGACCTTGTACAGCGAGGTTATTAATCTGAGTAGAGGCATTGCGGATACTGACCCGAAAGCCCTGTTCCTTGGCTTTCTGTTTAAGCCAGGTACCTGAATATTCATCACCACAAATCCAACGGAAATTTTGTGTGCTCATTTTAAACAGGGTGCCATCATCGACCATTCCTCCAGTTTCCAGACAGGAAGCGGAATACACGATTTCCCCAATGGCAAGTTTGCGTACGTTGCGGGTCAGGACATATTGTAAAAAAGCTTCTGCATCTGGACCTGAAATATCAAATTTACGTAGCGGGCTGAGGTCCAGCATGGCGACCCGTTCTCGGCAGGCCAGATATTCGGCAACGCTTCCCCAGCCATCATATTCATTGGCAATCCAGTAGCCTTTGTACTCACTGATTTTGGAGGTCAGGGCGGAAATACGTGAATAAAATCCGGATGTCATGGTCATTCTTGGCTGCTCCTCAGGATGTATCCGATAATGTTGTGAGCGTTTAAATTCTTCGGTTTCTGCATAGATACGGACATGGATATCGGTAGGAACCCAGCCGTTGGATGGATCAATTTCATCCGGACAGGCAGAACTGGCGCAGACCAGGTCGCGATTGGCGCGTAACAGCACATAATCTCCTGGTCTGGACCAAGGTTCATCTAGGCCGATGCTGCCGCAATCCTGAACAAAGGTGTTATAGAAGAAGTTAATCGCCGGCCAGGCATCACGTGCTGCGATACCATAAGGTTTCAACACCTGATTAAAATTATCGGTACAGGAAATATGACCAAAATATCCAGCGTCATTATAAAACTTGGGGCTGCATGCAGTTAGAAACATGTCATGCCGGCCCACGGTATCCTGGATTACTTCGACCATGCTTTGCATATCACTGCCATAAAAGCGTGAATGTAAACCAGGTCTAGGTGTACTCTGACCCAGAATAGTTCTAGTGGCAACGGCATCGAGACCGATTTCATGAGCTTGTTCCAGCGCCTGCTGATCAAAAGCCAGAAAGTCCGAGCACTGTTTTCCTGATACGTCAATAATCTGGATCCATTGCCCTTTTTTGACGTGATAGGTTCGTGCAGAGGCACGGGGAACATGGATCTCTTGTACAGGGTTTGCCAAAGGTTCCGGTAAATAGGCATCAACTGGCTGGGCTTTGTGAATGATGACTTTGATTTCATCCAGGCAGGCAGGGCTGGTGATATCTAGATCTGGACCGGTATTCAACACAAAGACCTGAACGGCAGTCTTTGCTTTTATTTTGAGTATTTCAAAACCTTCAATGCAAGAGACTTGTTGCAAATGCTGTGTACAGAGCTGGTACTGATCAAACTGCTTTTGCAATGCATGGGCGGTGTGGCTTTCCTGCTGAAGTTGCGCCAAGGTGTGCTGTGCGCTGGTCATTAGATAGGTGGCAGGCGTAAGAATATCAATCTTTTCCAAAGCTGGGTGTCCATCCTGATCCAAAACCAAGAGCTCGACACTTCCATTTGCAGCTTCTAGAACCATTTCATCATTTTCATCCAGCTGAAAACGATTCAGTCTTTGTGCAGCGATCTGCATTTGTAGGATATGAATAGGTGGCTGTAAATGAATAATTTCATCGCTGAATGGTTCAGCAGGGAGTACTGATAAATGCTCCATGATCTCACCTGATCAGATAAAGTGTTTGACAGTTATCTTTTCCTTTTTTTCATGCTGCAGCTATTTCCCGGAGGGAATACCTCTCTAGAGATAAGAGAATTTTGGCATGATTCATGCTCAAGAAAATTTACTATGAAGAATAATTGCAAGGCATTTAATTGATGGATATTTATGAGTGCAGCAATGACAGCAAATGAGATGGATGCATTATTAGAACAGAGGCAAAACAGTGCATCATGGCAGGTGACGCAATTACAGCAAGAACTTGCAATACAAAAATTTGAAACTCGTTGCTTACATTTTAAAAATCAGCTGAGCAGAATTCGCCATCTGAGCAGTGAGTTGCCACACTGTCTTGCATCTTTGAAAGGGCTTCAGCCTTTGAAAAATGCACCAGAATTCGCCATTGTGACTTGTTATCCGTTTTCACAGGAATGTTTTATTTATCATGCTGTGGAGACTGGTCTGTCGTCCCAAACTCTTCGTAAGATCCAACAGGTTTTATTGCCATTGTCATCAGGAAGCAATGATGAACAAAATTTACAGCATTTGAAGATTGATCAGCATATAGCAAACTTGCTGTTCACTGGGCAGGACTTTCTCGTATGGCGGATCTATTTAGATGTCCAAGATCTAGAGCAGATCAATCATCCTATTTTCATGTTGCTAGATCGGTGTATCCGTGAAGGCTTTCAGGAAAGGGATCAACAGCACCGATATATGCAGGACATATTACAGCAGGAACGTCGGGCTTTTTCTGCAGACCTACATGACAGTATTGCGCAAATCCTGGGATATCTCAGGCTAACGTCTGCACAGCTTTACCAGCAGTGCAAGCAGCCTGCTTATCAGGAGCTCATCGAGCAGGTAGAGGACATTTCTAACTATACCCACTATGCCTACCAGCAGGTACGTGAACTGATTACGGCATCGAGGCTGGCCCAGGAGCTGGATTTTATCAAGGCGCTAAAAAAAGTGATTCAGGAATTTGAACAGCAGTCGAGTATTGTCTTTGAGCTGGATCACCGTGCTCATCATATCAACATCCAGCCTAGACATTCGGTACAGGTGCTGTACATCATTCGGGAAAGCCTGAGTAATATCGTGCGCCACTCGCATGCCTCCTATGCACGAATTTATCTGCATGTTGAGGAGCAAAAATTACAGGTCCGTATTTCTGATAATGGGCAAGGGATTGATTTACATAGAAAACGCAAAGACAGTTTTGGTCTAGACATCATGCAGGAACGTGCGGAGCGTATTGGCGCTATTTTAAAGATTTATCCAGAACAGCCACAGGGCACCTGTGTTGAGCTGACACTGAATTTAAAAGGTGGAGAATAATCATGAACAGGATTCAGGTAAGTATTGTCGATGATCATGCCCTGTTCAGGCGCGGTGTGGCAGACATCATACGCTATTCCGGGCAGTTTGAATTGCTACAGGAATATTCCTCAGGTCAGCACTTTTTAGATCACTGCGAGCAGAACTGTCCCGATCTTTTATTGCTGGATATCCAGATGCCCGATATGTCCGGGATTGAGGTACTGAAGAAACTGATGGAATATCCACTGCCGTTAAAAGTCATCATGCTGACTGCATGTGAGGATGATCAGGCAGTTTTAGATGCCATACGTTATGGTGCACAGGGCTTTTTGGCCAAAGATACTTTGCCAGAAGTTATTCTGGAAAACCTACAGCAGGTCTATGCTGGCAAGACAGTTTTACAGGAGCGCAGTGTGCATATTCTGGCTCAGCAGTTCCGGCAAATGCCAATGGATACGGCAATGACCAGGACATCGGTGCAGCAGCCTCATGCTCATCTTCTGAATGAAATGACACAGCGTGAACAGGAGACTTTAAGACTGATTGCTAAGGGGTTGAATAACAAATTGATCGCTCGCGAACTCGGAATTAGCGACGGTACGGTAAAAGTCTATGTCAAAAACCTATTGCGTAAACTCAATGTACATTCACGACTGGAGCTATCGGTCTGGGTGCATCAGAACCTGAATAGCTCAGAATTTAATATTGAATAGTGATGTAAGGAATGATGCTACAAAAACAGAAAGCGCAGAAAATTGATCAGCCAGATGAATATTGGACACCTGTTTTTGACCAGTTGAATGAGCCGGTGATTTTTTTTGATGATCAGCTGAATATTTTACGCTGTAACGCAGCTTGGAAAAATTTCAGTCGGAATACAACTACGATTTTAAATCACTATATTTATCCGGAAGACCTATACGTATTTATCCGGTCAATGCAATCGGGATTTTCCCACCCTATTCATATCCGCCTGATTCAGGATGCGGAGCATCTGGCATGGTTTGAAGTCAAAATGCAGAAAATCCAGATGATGGATTGGCATGTTCCACGTTATTTTTGGTCTATGATGGCCTGTGAACAGACCGATCTGATCAAGGCCCGTGATCTGAAAGATGCACGGCAAAGGATATTGAAAGGCATCCTGACACGTATGCCTATCATGCTGTACCGTTCGCGTAACAATCGTGACTGGACCATGGAATATGTCAGTGAAGGTTGCAAGAAGATTACCGGACATACTGAAGCTGAACTGATCAATAGCCCACTGTATGGGCAGCTCATTCATCAGGATGACAGGGAATATGTCTGGAACAATATTCAGGAGGCATTACAGCGGCATGGCTGTTTCCATATTCGTTATCGTCTGAATGTGGCAGAAAACCAGACCCATTGGGTACAGGAAATTGGTCAGGGAGCTTACTCTGAAAGTGGCATGGTTCTGGGTATCGATGGCATCGTGTTTCAGACACAGGCGGAAATATTCTGATTTTGCGTAAATTTTATACATAATGGCGTACCCATTCTGAGGAATTATCGGAACAAAAAACTCAGGCTAAGTTAGTTGCAAAGCGTTGCTTGTTATTCATCTTACATGGAGATAAGACCATGACACGTGTTGCAATTATAGGGGCAGGACCAAGCGGAATGGCACAGCTCAGAGCCTTCCAGTCTGCCCAAGCCAGAGGCGCTGAAATTCCTGAGATGGTGTGTTTCGAAAAACAGTCCGACTGGGGCGGGCAGTGGAATTACACCTGGCATACAGGTCTAGATGAGCATGGTGAACCGGTACATAGCAGTATGTATCGCTATCTCTGGTCGAATGGCCCAAAAGAGTGTCTGGAATTTGCAGACTATACTTTCGATGAGCATTTCGGTCGTCCAATCGGGTCATATCCGCCACGTGAAGTGTTGTGGGATTATATTAAAGGGCGTGTAGAGAAAGCCAATGTTCGCCAATATGTACGTTTCAATACTGCAGTTCGTTTTGTCAGTTTTGATGAGACCACCAGACTCTTTACTGTGACGGTACAAGACTATGAAAAGGATCGTATTTATACAGAACAATTTGATTATGTCGTCGTAGCTTCAGGGCATTTTTCTACCCCAAAAATTCCTGAATTTCCAGGATTTGAACATTTTGGTGGGCGTATTCTGCATGCGCATGATTTCAGAGATGCCTTAGAGTTTAAAGATAAAAATGTCCTGATTGTGGGCAGCAGCTATTCAGCAGAAGACATCGGCTCACAATGCTATAAATATGGTGCCAAAAATATTATTAGTTGTTACCGTACTGCCCCAATGGGCTATAAATGGCCAGAAAACTGGTCAGAACGTCCACAGTTAACGCATGTCGATCAGACTCATGCCTATTTCAAAGATGGCAGTTCAACAGCTGTGGATGCCATTATTTTATGTACAGGTTACTTACATCATTTCCCATTTCTGGAAGAATCCCTGCGACTGAAAACCAATAATATTCTTTATCCATTAAATTTGTATCAGGGGGTTGTCTGGGAACAAAACCCGCAACTGTTTTACCTGGGCATGCAGGATCAATGGTATTCATTCAACATGTTTGATGCCCAAGCCTGGTATGCAAGAGATGTCATGTTAGGTCGGATTCAATTACCCAATCTGGAGGAAATGCAGGCGGATACGCAGGTCTGGCATGAACAGGAACAAACATTGGAAGATGTCCATGCCATGTATAAATTCCAGGGTGACTATATCATGCGCCTAATTGAGCAGACCGATTATCCTACCTTTGATATTGAAGGCGTCAGAAAGACCTTTATGGCATGGAAGCAGCATAAGAAGGAAAATATTATGACCTTCCGTGACCATACCTACCGTTCCTTAATGACCGGAACCATGGCAGCACCTCATCATACTACTTGGCTGCAAGCGTTAGATGACTCATTAGAAGCTTATTTGCAGGAGCTTGCACCAGTACAGCAAAAAGTAGGCTAATCATCCATCCATTTTAAATCGCGGCAGTTTTCCTTTTTGGCAGAGCCATCTCTCTAGGCTCTGCTTTTTTTATGAATCAATCTGGTTTCTACAACCTGATCTCATTAAATGTTACCTCCAATGGAGTATGTTTTTTAGGGAATAGTACCGGTCTGTATATTCCTTTAAAAAATCTTTATCACATTTTTTTGGATGGGTTCAGTGTATGTCGACTGCCATGTTCAGTACTCCAAACTATCAAAACTATACGGATATAAAAACTTCAGCATCTGGTTATCTGGTTTTGCTCGAGCAGCAGGATGATGAACTGATCCACCAGCTATCAGGTCTGATTCCTGTTGATTCACCTATACAGGTCATTGTGCAGAATCAAACGGACGATGCGGCACTTGCAGATTTCCTGAATGCAGTGACACAAGCCCTGCAGGCTAAGAAAGCCGGGATTCATAGTGTGGTGATTGGGAGTGAATCTTTTATCTGGATGACTCATCAATGTTTGCAGACATTCGGTTGCCTGAAAGAAGAAATGACCCTGATTCTGAATATTAAGGCAGGACAAAAACGTAACGTCTATTGTGTACATTGCGGACACCAGCAACAGACAGAAGAGCAAGAATTCTGTACCTGTGAACACTGTCAGGTACATCTGTATATCCGGACTCATTTTTCACAGCGTTTGGGTGCGTATATGGGCGTATGTGCGAATGCCCATGATCCGATGGGGGTGGCATCATGAGTTCAACAGTTGCAGTGCGTGTCAAACAGATCAAGCAGATTACCCCCGTGATCCGTGAATTCAGTTTTGAATCAACTGAGCAGGAATTGCTGCCTTTCTCTTCCGGTAGCCATATTGTCGTCCAGTTGCCTTTGGCAGATCGGGTGCTGCGTAACGCCTATTCCCTGATGAATGATCCTTATGATCAATATGAATACAAAATTGCAGTACGTTTGCAGGAACAGTCTCGTGGCGGTTCCAAATATTTGCATGAACGAGTTAAGGTTGGAGACCAGCTCAAGATTTCTGCTCCTCTGAATTTATTCTCATTACATTCTCAGGCCCAGCATCATGTCTTTATTGCTGGTGGTATTGGAATAACTCCATTTATGTCACACATGCGCTATATGCTACATGCTAGAGACAGTTTTGAACTGCATTATGCTTGCCGCGATGGGATCAGTAATGCCTATGAAGAGGACCTGAGATATCTATTTCAGGACCAGGTTCATATTTATTCAGAAAAAACCCAGCAACGCCTGGATATTGAACAACTGCTGAGTCAACAGAATCTGAATAGCCATGTCTATATCTGCGGGCCAGAGCGGTTGATCCAGGCAGTGATCACCACAGCCAAAAAATTAGGCTGGTCACCGAACCGAGTGCATTGGGAAGCCTTTAATTCTCCTACACCAGGACAGGCATTCGAGATTTACTTAAGTAAATCCAACAAAAAGATTCATGTGCCAAGTGATTTCAGCATGCTGGAAGCACTAGAAGCATGTGATATCCAGATTCCAAACCTATGTCGTGGCGGTGTTTGTGGACAGTGTGTCACAGGCTATAGCCAAGGAGAGGTAGAGCATCTCGATCATTATCTGAGTGTACAAGAACAACAACATTCACTCATGCCATGTGTATCTCGTGCCCAAGCTGGGCAGTGTATCCATCTGGATCTATAGAAAAGGGGAAAATGCGATGACCATACAATTTAATCCGAATGAAGACATGCATGAACAGTTTCGCTATTACAACAGTCAGCAGGCAATTCAACGTTTTCCATTTCCTTTTCCTGAAGATTCTTACATGTATTCGGTGAATATCGAGCCAGCAATCTCGAAGCCGGGGACTATTTTCGAGCATTGGTTTGATATAGATGAACATTATGTTACGGAAATGAATGAACGCGGATTAACCCTGGAACAGGATCCGAAACGCTGCATCGTTATGCCGCATATGTTGCAGGCCAGCTGGGATTTCCTGGCGATGGTTATGGAGCATTACTCAAAAGACTATCCTGAATACTTCCAATTAGATAAACAGGGTAATCATTGGCATTGGACCAATCTGCCATTGAATATTGATCAGCAGTTTATTTTTGGTGACACAGCAACCTTGCCAATGCATCCATTTGAATTCATCAGTCGCCAATTTCAGGGAGATGTGGCGATTTTGGATCAACGTGATGGCGACCTGTTTATGGATGCTGGCATGATCACGGGACCTGCAGATTGGTCACTGAATTTCGATGCCGGCATGAGCTTTAAGCAGTGGCATGCCCCAGTGCCGCAGCTCGCACATAATCTAGGGGTTTTTGACCGTGCGCTAAAATTTTTGCTGAATATTCAGGTCGGGCAGCCCTATCGCCGTCTGAACTGGACCATGACGGTCAACCCACGTATGGATACCTCATCTGAAACCTATCATCTTTGGGGACATGAACGTGGTCTGGTTACAGCTGAAAATGCCGGTCATATGCTACATCTGCGTGTCGAATTACAGATGATGCCACGCTTGGCACCGAGCAATGCACTGCTATTTAGTATTCGGACCTATCTGATCAGCCTGAATGATCTGTGTACCAATCCAGCTTGGGCTCAGCGACTGCACCGTGTAATCCGTGATTTGCCAGAGCCGATTGCTGACTATAAAGGCATTAGTGAATACCGAGAGCCTCTCGTGCAATGGCTGAGTCAATTTGATTCAGACAAAAATTAACTTTCATCAACTCAAAAAGAAATCATTTATTTAAGGAATCTAATCGAATGGCAAACTCTTGGCGTATTTCTGCTCTTGCAACACATCACCGTCAGCTGGGTTCCAAACTAGAAGATTGGAATGGGATGGGTACAGCCTGGACTTATGACAGTGATATTACTGATCATTATATGGCGATCCGTACTAAAGCGGGCCTGATGGATGTATCTGGTCTGAAAAAAGTTCACTATGTCGGTCCGCATGCAGAAAGCTTGCTGGAATATGCAACTACACGAGATATATCAAAACTGTATCCAGGTAAATCAGTCTATGCCACCATGCTGAATGAGCAGGGCAAGTTTGTCGATGACTGCGTGATTTATCGCACTGGACCAAATGCATTTATGGTCGTGCATGGGACGGGAATTGGCCATGAAATGCTGGTACGCTCAGCGCTTGGACGTCAGGTCGCAGTACTGTTTGATGATGATTTACATGATCTTTCTCTGCAAGGACCTCTTGCCGTCGATTTTCTGGCTGAGTATATGCCGGGAATTCGTGATCTGCCATATTTCCATCATATTCAGACCAAACTGTTTGGTGCTCCGGTCATGATTTCCCGTACGGGTTATACCGGTGAACGCGGTTATGAGATTTTCTGCAAGGCGGCTGATGCCCCGATGATTTGGGAAACTATTCTGGAGAAAGGCGCTTCGTATGGCATTATTCCTTGTTCATTTACCACATTAGACTGGTTGCGAACCGAAAGTTACTTACTATTCTTCCCATATGATAACTCCGAATATTTCCCATTTGAAAATGACAATTGTGGCGATACACTCTGGGAGCTCGGGCTAGACTTTACGGTTTCTCCTACTAAAGGGGAATTCCGTGGCTGCTATGAACATCGTCGTCTACAGGGCAAAGAACGCTTTAAAATCTTTGGTGTATTGCTAGAAGGTCATCAGGCTTCCCAGATGGGAGATACACTTTGGGATGGGGACAAAAGAATTGGGGTGATTACCTGCGGCATGTATTCACCACTTTCAGGAAAATCGGTTGCGATTGCCCGTGTCGATGTTGATTATGCTGTACAAGGAAAAACGATCCAGGTCAAAGGAAGTTTGGAAGTGGATGCCATCACCCACACCTTACCATTTGATGATCCGCAAAAGCTAAAACGTACAGCAAAAGGCTAGAGATAGAAGTTGATTAAAAAAACCTGCTATTAAGCAGGTTTTTTTTGATCGCTCAAAATAATGTAATAAAAAAGCTGTCCGTCGACAGCTTTACATGACCTAGAAATTAGATCGCTTCATTTCCAGTTTCACCTGTACGGATACGTATAACTTGTTCGAGCGTAGTGATAAAGATTTTTCCATCTCCGATTTTTCCAGTGCTCGCTGCTTTACTGATGGTTTCAATGGCCACATCTAACTGATCTTCTAGCACAGCAATTTCAATTTTCACTTTCGGTAGAAACTCGATGTTATATTCTGCACCACGATACATTTCTGTATGACCTTTTTGTCGACCAGCACCTTTGACCTCGCTGACAGTCATCCCCTGAATTCCAAGCGCAGAGAGTTCATTACGTACATCATCTAGCTTGAAAGGTTTAATGATTGCTGTAATTAATTTCATATTCATCCCCTTAATCACATAATATTGTGTAAAAGTTAAGCAATATTAATGCCTATTTATGTTTTTCTAATCAGGTAAGTATATTAAATAAAAGACATTTTTAAGAAAAAACTAGGTTTATTCGATCAAGTTATTTAAACACCACCGTACGGTCATCATTTAGAAAAACACGATGTTCAACAAAATATTTAACTGCTTTGGACAGCGCGACAGTTTCGGTGTCCCGACCGACTGCCACTAAATCATCCGGTAAGTAGGCATGATCAACACGCTGGACTTCCTGCTCGATGATCGGACCTTCATCCAAGTCAGCCGTCACGAAGTGAGCTGTAGCCCCAATCAGTTTTACGCCTCGTTCAAAAGCTTGGTGGTAAGGTTTAGCCCCTTTAAATCCTGGTAGGAAAGAGTGATGGATATTGATGGCACGGCCAGCAAGCTGCTTGCAGAGGTTGTCGGAAAGGATCTGCATATAACGGGCAAGAATCACCAGTTCGGTCTGGGTTTCATCGACAATTTTGAGCAGTTCTGCTTCCTGCTGTTCTTTCGTATCTTTGGTGACTGGCAGGTAGATAAAGCGAATGCCTTCACGTTCTGCGATTGGGCGCAGATCTAGATGGTTTGACACAATGGCTGTGATTTCAAAATCCAGCTCGCCTTTATGATGACGGTAAAGCAGATTCAATAGACAGTGATCAAACTTGCTGACCATGATGATGACTTTCATCGGCTTGGCACAGTCGTAAAAATTTGCCTGCATATTGAATTGGGCTTTGACTGCTTCGAAACCTTGTTTTAAGTCTTCAATATCTCCATTCCCTTGGTTAAAGCGAAACACAATTCGAGTAAAAAACTGACCTGTGGTTTCATCATCGTATTGTGCCATTTCACTGATATAACACTGTTTTGCTGCCAGATACCCACTAATTGCTGCCACAATGCCGGAAGTAGCAGGGCAGCGGATCTTTAAAACATACTGTTTGGCAGTGTCTTTAGACATGGTGTTTCTCCTCAAGAAAATCTGCGGAAAATAAGAAAACTTTTTTAACTTACAGATTTCACTATAGAAGCTGATTGATAATTGTCGATATCGCTTAGGGATAAGCTGTCCTGATTTTTTGAGGTATGTCTTAAGAGGTATAGGCTTTTTGTTCTGCTGTTTTCAATATAAGACTGAATTATATCGAGTAGAACAGGTGAATCATAATGGCATGGATTGTGTTGCTGTTTGCGGGAATATTGGAAATTGTCTGGGCTTATTCCATGAAACTTTCTGAAGGCTTCACCAAAATTATTCCAACAGTTCTTACCTTATTTTTTGTCATGCTAAGTTTTGCCTTATTGAGCTATTCCATGCGTTCATTGCCTTTGGGCACAGCCTATACCATCTGGGCAGGCATTGGGGTTGTAGGCTCTTTTCTTGTGGGCATCATCATTTTGGGAGAGTCAGCACATCCAGTCCGTATTTTAGCAGCCATCCTGATTTTAAGTGGTTTAATTCTAATGAAGATCACAACAGAATGATCTTGTTTATCTATGGTGCAACTTTTAAAAAGAATGAACCTTTATTAGGCATATTTTATTCCTAAGAGTAAAAAAAGGAGGGCAAATAGCACATTTAAGTTTGGCGCATATATTGCTTATAGAACCATGTATAACCAAGGAGAACACAATATGAGTTATCCAGAACATTTCACAATAAAGAATATCCGTATGGTGAATGAAAATACCTGTGAAATCTACATGCTGAATGATCACAAGAAAACCATGAAGGCATGGACGGTGCAATGTACACAGGGGGTTGTTCATCTATTCCATGAACGTTTGAATCAGTTATTACAGTCGACACAACCATTCCAGAGCTTGTTGCAATTAAAGCAATATTACAAAGTTGATGTTTTATGTTGAATCGTTCTTGAGTGCGGCATGAGGATGCCGCACTCAGCTTCTTAATTTTAAAAAATATTCATAACAAGAAAAAAATATTCATAAAACTATAGACAGCTTAAAAAAAATCCAATATAAATTCCCTTAAAGAAATTTATTTTCCTTTTAGGAAAGTAAGGCTAGACCATTCAGATGACATGATTGAAAAAGTTTTAAGGGAAGTTTCCATGTTAAACACAGATTCAGCGCAATATATTTTAAAAATTACCTGTCCCGCTACTTCCGGCATTGTGGCAGCAATTAGTGGGTATCTGGCAGCAAAACAGTGTTATATCAGTGAAATGGCACAATACGATGATGAAACCACAGGTCAGTTTTTTACTCGAATTGTGTTTCGCTTTAACCAAGGGAATGGAGATATTGAAGACTTAAAACAAGGTTTCGAAGCAGTCAAAGCCCAATTCAATATGCAGGCAAATTTTTACGACTGTGCCAAGCCGATGAAAGTCATCATCATGGTCAGCAAGTTTGATCACTGTCTATTGAATCTGCTTTACCGTCATCATAAAGGCGAGCTGGATTTTGAAATCACAGCCATTGTGTCAAACCATCTAGATCTGCGCCCAATCGCAGAACGTGAAGGCATTCGCTTTATCTACCTGCCAGTCACCAAAGATACGAAAGAACAGCAGGAAGCAGAACTGCTCAAAATTGTCGATGAAACCCAGACCGAACTGGTGATTCTTGCCCGTTATATGCAGATCCTTTCCGACAACCTCTGCAAGCAGCTTGCTGGCCGTGCCATCAATATCCATCACTCTTTCCTACCAGGATTTAAAGGGGCTAAACCTTACCACCAAGCTTTTGAACGAGGCGTAAAACTGATTGGGGCTACAGCTCACTTCGTGACGGCTGACTTGGATGAAGGTCCGATCATCGAGCAGGAAGTCCAGCGTGTTGATCATGCCTACTTACCGGATGATTTAGTGGCAGTCGGTCGGGACACCGAAACTGTCGCGCTGTCCAAAGCAGTTAAATATTTTGTTGAACATCGTGTTTTTTTAAATGATGACCGTACGGTGGTGTTTAAATGAATATCAGTGCAAACCTACAAACTTCTGCCCAAATTGTTGATGGTAAAGCAACTGCAGCAAAGGTACTGGAAGAAGTCAAAGCTGAAGTACAGCAGTTTAAACAAAAGGGCATTGAACCTTGTCTGGCCGTGGTATTGGTCGGTGATGATCCTGCGAGCCACGTTTATGTACGTAATAAAGTTGAGAAAGCTCAGCTGGTCAATATCCGCTCTTTAGAGTTCCGTATGGATGCTGATACGGCGGAAGAGGTATTACTGGAAAAAATTGATGAACTGAATGCAGATGCCAGTGTGCATGGCATTCTGGTACAGCTGCCATTACCCAAACATATCAATGAAACTGCTGTATTAGAACGTATCCATCCGCAAAAAGATGTCGATGGTTTCCATAGTGAAAACGTCGGTGGCTTGAGTCAGGGGCGTGATGTCCTCACTCCATGTACTCCAACGGGATGTATTCGTTTACTGAAAGATACCTTGGGGCCGGATTTAACAGGTCTGAATGCTGTCGTGGTGGGGCGTTCTAATATCGTGGGTAAGCCGATGGCGGCCTTGCTTTTAAAAGAAAGTTGTACAGTCACCATTGTGCATTCTAAAACCAAAAATATTCAGGATATTTGCAAGCAGGCAGACATTCTGGTTGCTGCAGTTGGTCGTCCGCTCATGATTGACGAAAGTTATGTTAATCCGAACATGGTCGTGATCGATGTAGGGATTAACCGTATTCAAGTGGATGGCAAAAACCGTTTGGTAGGCGATGTCCATTATGAGGCAGTCATTGATAAGGTCAAAGCGATTACACCCGTACCTGGAGGTGTAGGACCCATGACGATTGCTTATCTCATGAAAAATACACTCGATGCAGCCAGATTGCAGACAAAAATATTTTAAAAATAAAACAGGTATCAGAGATACCTTGGAGGAAAACCTATGCCACTTGGACTACTTAAATACGGATTAAGCAGTGAATATCCAGTTGAAGTGGATTTACCTCCACCGAAGGAACTGAAATCTCATTATGACGTGGTCATTATTGGGGGGGGGGGACATGGACTGGCAACGGCCTATTACCTAGCTAAATATGAAGGCATTACTAATGTGGCTGTGTTGGAGAAAGGATATTTAGGTGGCGGAAATACTGCCCGTAACACAGCAGTAATCCGTTCAAACTATCTGACTTCAGAAGGGGTTAAATTTTATTCTGAATCGGTCAACATGTTTAAGAATCTCTCGAATGAGTTTGATTTTAACATCATGTATTCCGAGCGTGGTCAGCTGACACTGGCACATACAGATTCTACTGTACGCGCTTTTCGTCAGCGTGCTGAAGTGAATAAACACTTTGGTGGACGCACTGAATTGATTGATCGCCAGCAGATTAAGGAATTGGTACCCTGTTTAAATCTGGACCCGGCACATTTACCAGTATTGGCTGGTCTTTGGCATATTGATGGTGCTACAGCTCGACATGATGCAGTGGCTTGGGGATATGCCAAAGGGGCATCTAAACGTGGTGTAGAGATTCACCAATTAACTGAAGTGCAAGATTTTGTGACTCAAGGCAATCAGGTCACTGCAGTCAAAACCAATCGCGGTACTGTGAAATGTGGCTGTGTGGTACAGGCGATTGCTGGTGCTTCAAGCTTGCTCATGAACAAACTGCATATTCGTTCACCAATTCATACCTTCCCGTTGCAAGCGATGGTTTCTCAGCCATTCAAGCCATTCATTAATCCGTTAGTCAGTTCATCCGCACTGCATTGCTATGTACAGCAAACCAGTCGAGGTGAAATTGTTTTTGGTGGTGGTTCGGATCCATACCCACTTTATAACACGCGTTCAACACTTGATTTAAAAGAAAGTTTGCTCGCACATGCGATTGAAATGTTCCCGTTTATGGCCAATGTCAAATTGATGCGTCAATGGGCGGGTATTACCGACATGACCCCAGATTACAGTCCAATTATGGGTAAGTCACCGTATGACAATTATTACCTAGATGCGGGTTGGGGGACCTGGGGCTTTAAGTCAACACCAATTTGCGGCAAGACCATGGCTGAATTGGTGGCTACTGGTAAGACACCAGAACTGATCAAACCATTTGAACTATCTCGCTTTAGCCGCTTCCAACAAGTCAATGAAATGGGCGCAACCGCAGCGAGCCACTAAGGAGATATGCCATGAAAATAATGATTTGTCCTCTGAATGGTCCGCGTAATATCAGTGAATTTACCTATGGCGGAGAAGTGCGTGAGATGCCCGATCAGAACACTTGTACGGATCAGGAATGGGCTGACTATGTATTTAATAAAGACAATTTAATTGGCGTGGTACGTGAGTGGTGGATGCATACACCAAGTAGCTATTGGTTTATTGCAGAACGGCATACCGCGACAGATGAGATTCTGTGTACCTATGACCCAAAACAAATTTTTAATAAACGTATTGAATTTACAAATGAAGCGCAGGTGACAACATCTGCATTACAACAAGGGGTAGGCGCATGACAAAAATAGGCTTAGACAGACTTCCTGCACCTTATGGGCTACTGATTGACCGTGATCATCAAGTGCAGTTTGAATTTGATCAGCAGCGTTTCAGTGGCTTTGCTGGTGACAGCATTGCCAGTGCTTTAATTGCTAGTGGACGCTGGATCATGTCGCGTTCATTTAAATACCACCGTCCACGTGCACCATTGACAATGGCAGGACAGGATGCAAATACCTTGATCCAGCTACCACAAGAACCAAACGTATTGGCAGATTGTACGGATATTCAAACGATTACGACTTCTTCAGGTCAAAACTATTCAGGTTCTTTATTAAAAGACTCAGATGCATTTTTAGGTAAGTTTTCTAAATTTATGCCAGTGGGTTTTTACTACCGTTCTTTCTATAAACCCAAAGGTGTGTGGAAACTCTGGGAACCGATGATCCGTAAAAAAGCCGGACTAGGTGTGCTAGATCTGAATTTCGAGCCGGAATACTATGATAAGGCATACTTATTTACGGATGTTGCTGTGATTGGTGCAGGTCCTGCAGGGTTGAAAGCAGCGATTACATCAGCCGATGCCGGTTTGAAAGTATTACTGATTGAACAGGAAAAAGTACTCGGTGGCAGTTTGAACTATGCACGTTTTGACATAGCAGGGCAGCGAGCAAACCAATTAAGAGACGAATTGATAAATGTAGCTGAGCAGCATGCCAATATCACAGTACTGAAAGAAGCCGTCTGTAATGCCTGGTTCACGGATCATTATCTGCCCGTGATCCAAGGTAAACGCATGTATAAAGTCCGTGCCAAACAGTGCATCGTGGCGAGTGGCAGTTTTGATCAGCCGGTGGTTTTCAGAAATAATGATTTGCCGGGTGTCATCTTAACCAGTGCTGTACAGCGATTAATCAAGTTATATGCTGTAAAACCGGGTCAGAAAGTTGTCATTCTGACCGGTAATGATGATGGTTATTTTGCTGCACTGGATTTGCTAGACGCCGGTATTGCAGTTCAGGCTCTGGTTGATATGCGTGCAGGTGCCGCCGATGCAGCATTACAGCAGGCTGTATCGGCTAAAATCAAATGTTATTACAGCAGTACAGTGTATGAAGCACAACATGATCGTGCCATGCAGCATCTTACTGGTGTGGAAATTCGGCAGATTACTGCTGAAGGGCAGGTCGCGAAAGACTCAATTTATCTGGAATGTGATGTACTGGTGATGTCATCAGGCTATATGCCTGTGTATCAGCTACTGTGTCAGGCAGGTGCTAAACTAAGCTATGATGACCGCCGTGCCCAGTTTAGTATCACGGGATTGCCAAAAGGTTTACATATCACAGGTTCTGTACACGGTGTACATGCAATTGAGAATGTCCTCAAAGATGCAGAACATACTGCACAGAATGTCATACGGTCTATCCAAGAAAAATCACAATTTGCTCAAGAGCTGAGCTTCATTGAATCGTCTGTCAATTTCCCTTGGCCGATGTTTGCACATCCTAAAGGTAAAGAATTTGTCGACTTTGATGAAGATCTGCAAATCCGCGATATTATTAATGCAACCAAGAGCGGCTACCGTGATGTACAGCTGGTTAAGCGTTTCTCGACTGTTGGTATGGGACCATCACAAGGCCGTCATTCAGCCTTGCCAACTGCACGTTTAGTTGCGAAATACACTGATCGTAGTGTGAGTGAAACAGGCGTGACCACAGCCCGTCCTCCATTTACTGCCGAAAAACTGGCACATATTGCGGGTCGTGGTTTTGATCCATATCGTCAAACTCCAATGCATCAACGTCATTTAGAACTCGGTGCGAAAATGATGCCTGCAGGTAACTGGCAACGTCCGGCATTCTATGGTCCTGCAGAGCAGCGTTTGAAAAATATTGAACGTGAAGCACTGAACGTGCGTCAAAATGTAGGCATCATTGATGTCTCCACCCTGGGTGGTTTAGAAATACGCGGTGCTGACAGTGCTGAGTTCTTGAATCGTCTGTATACCTTTGCTTTTGCAAAATTACCAGTAGGCAAAACCCGTTATGCTGTGATGGCTGCAGAAGATGGTGTAGTGATTGATGATGGGGTCGCTGGTCGCATCAGTGAGCAGCATTTCTATGTCACAGCGACGACCAGCGGTGTCGACCGTATTTACCAGCAGATGCTGAAATGGAATGCACAGTGGCGTCTGAATGTTGATATTACTAATGTGACCACGGCATTTGCTGCGGTGAATGTCGCAGGACCCAAGTCTCGTGCATTGATGCAGAAAGTATGTGCCGATGTGGACTTTAGTAATGAAGCCTTCCCGTATCTGGGCTTAAGACTGGGCACAATTCAAGGCATCCCTGTCCGTCTGCTTCGTGTCGGGTTTGTAGGTGAATTGGGCTATGAAATTCATTATCCAGCGCGTTATGGTGAATTTGTTTGGGATCTGTTGATGGAGGCAGGCAAAGAATGGAATATGCAGCCATTTGGTGTAGAAACTCAACGTCTACTGCGTCTTGAAAAAGGCCATATCATCATTAGCCAGGATACCGATGGCATGACTCATCCGAAGGAATGCGATCTCAGCTGGGCAGTAGCAAAATCAAAACCCTGGTTTGTCGGTAAACGTTCGATCGAAATTCTGGCCTCGCAGCCTTTAAAACGCAAACTGGTTTCTTTTGTACTCGATAAGAATAAGACTCAACCGTTGGAAGGACATATCGTACTAGAAGGTGAAAATATTTCGGGCAATATCACGTCTTGTGAGTACTCACCAAGCTTAGACAAAATTATTGGCATGGCTTATGTGGGAATCAATCAAAGTACAGAAGGTCAGACTTTTCCGATCCGTGTCGAAAAAGGTGAAATAGTGCAGGCAACAGTCGTCAAAGCACCATTTTATGATCCAGAAAACAAACGTCAGGAGGTTTAAACGATGCACAATCTATATCAGGCAGAGCGCAGTTTAATCCAGCGCACGTTTGAAAAATATGATGCTTATGGTTCAGGCAAATATTTTCTAACTACATCTAATCAGCAGGAGCAGCTTAAGCGCTGCGGCCTGATTGATTTAACCCATTTATCTCGTGTGGGATTCCGCGGTGTAGATGCAGCGACCTATTTGCAGGAAAAGGGATATCGTACGCCAGAAATACCCAATACTGTACTTGCTCAGGACGATGGCAGCTTTGTGGGGCGTCTTTCTGCAACTGAATATCTGATTTTAGGGTCATTCAATCATTTTGGTGACAAGGTTACAGCACTTGAAGCTGAGTGGCAGATGGATGAATATCTTAATTATTTACTGCCACGCCAGGATAGTCATGCTTGGATGATGCTTACCGGAGATAATGTCTCTGCCATTATGGCGAAGCTTTGTGCAGTAGACTTAAGCGCAGAAGAATTCAAGCCAGGTCAGATTGTGCAAACTTCAGTCGCAAGAATTAATGCCATTGTGCTGAATGTCAGCGATGAGATTTGTCCGAAATTTAGCATTCTATGTGATCGTTCTGCGTCCTTGTATTTATGGGACGTGCTGATTGATGCGATGGCTGAATTTAATGGCAAAGTAATCGGTGTGAATACACTACTTTAAAGTTTCCTCAACCATAAGCCCCTGTGTATGGCTGCTGATGTCAATCGGCAGCCATATCATTTTTAACTTCCTTAAAAATTAAGTAGCCCATTTTTTGAGAACAGCATCCTATGTATTAAGATGCTGAAATTTGGTTTGTATATATTGATCTAAAACAGACTAAGTTATTGAATTTTATGTTCATAGACACCAATTATATTGAAATGATGTCTATGAATCACACATCTAACTTAGACCAGTGTTGATCAGTCAACATTGTACGTGGCATAGCGAGGAGTAGATTTGGTTTGGCGATTAAATGGCTTTGTTGCATAAATATGTAAGCATCTGATTTAAATAAATTTAATTTTGGATCAAAAAATAATCAAAACTTTTAAAATCATATAGTTATGAAATCTTTGTGCAACAAAGCCAATACAGCGTAGAAAACTGGGTTGTGTTTTTGGTTTGATTTTATAAGCTAATTTTAAATAGCCTAAGCAAATATATTTCAGAAAAATAGCCCAAGCCTTTGCTTTTTAAAACTGCTGTTTTACAAAGCAAAGGCTTGGGAGTCCACCAATATGATTATTTTTAGATTTTAATGAGATACCAAAAAATGGAGAAGATAAATTAATTAGCTTAGGTAAACCTTCTATAAGTATGCAGCATAGATTTTGAGCTAAACACGCATCCTTGTATGTAGGTAAAATACAGGGATTTTTCGGCTAAAATTTTGAAAAAATTAAGCCAGCATTCAATTTTAAAATATCACTAAAAAATGAATAAAAAATTCTAATTTGGTTTGACCAAAGAAAAAGATACCCATATGATAATTACGTTACAGCAAAATCTGTAATCGGGCGTGGAAACCCGCATCTCAACGTACTAAAGAGTCACTTTTAGTGGCTCTTTTGTGTCTGCATGGCAATGCTTTATGGCAGGCCAAGTAGGGCAGTCTATGACTGGCCGTTTCGTTGAGCGGTATTTCCACCCCTATTTGGTTTGCCACCATCTCGTGGAAAAGATGTTGGCAAATTTCACATTGATCAACGAGATTACAATATGAAAAATATCATCTTAAAAGTACCCATTTCTCTTAAGCTTCTTTTGTTAGCGCTGACTGGATATTGACGGTCATTTAGTTCACAGCTTTAACCAAATCGAACTATATACATTTTCAAATTTCGTACTTGAGCGAAAGTAGGAAAGTGTTGCCTGGAGAAAATAAGAAATGGGTTCTACACGACTATTGACCAATATTATTCAGCGTAAAGTCATGTTGCCAGAAGAAATGTCACCTTCAATGCAGCGTGACAATTTTGAAGTGGCACTGACTGATTTTGAAAAGCATCCAATCATCAAATGTTTATTTAAGGCGGATAACCAGCGTTCTACGGAATGTTGGAGCGTGCAAGAAATTGCAAACTTTATTGAGGATTGCACAGAAGATCAAAACATCAATTTATGCATTTTGTATTGGAAAGATATACACGGCAATATTTACATTATTGATGGGGCACATCGTCTTTCCTGTATTTATGCATGGATCAATAGATATTTTGCGGATGAGCAAGTCCCTCAAGCACCTAATTTCAATGATCAACAAAAACAAGATATTCGTTACCTCCGCAATTATTTAGGAGATCTTGCTGATTTTCAAAAAATTTGTACTGATGCCGAATTCGCAGAAAAAAAATCGAAATTAGGCGATATTAAAATCAGTTTCCGGCAGGTACTGGGGACCCCGGAAGATGCGCGACGGGTATTTCAATCGATTAACTCAGATACTAAACGTCTAGATAAATATGAGGAATATCATCTCAGAAGTCGCGGTAGTGACGCGTATTATGCGATCTATGCCTGTTGTTATATCAATGACAATAAATCTAACTTGGAAGAGCTCCAATATACACGTTTAAATGAGCTGATTGAGTTAGGGGAGAGGATCCATCAGCTCCTTTTTTCGACCATTTTATTAGACAATGAAATGAGTCATGGCAAAAAAATTGGCTTGGTCAATGAGTTGATGAATATCATTGCTGGTGATCAGATTCATAATATTATGAGTCTGAATCAGGGGGAACGCGTTGAAAACCTGATGTCGCATCTGTTGACCATTCTTTGCAGAATAGCGACGCCTGTAAAAAATACTGGGGTTCCGAGTTTGGGCTTTCATCCATACTTATATTTTTATAAGGACCAGCGTTTTCAGATTACTTCTTTTCTTGCATGGTTTTCAATTGTGTATGAAATTCATGAAAGCCTCATGCAGATTCATCATCGAACGATTAGTTTCAAGGACTTCACCCGGGTACGCCGTAGTATTGAGTTCTTGATTGCTAATTTCCCCGTGGCGACTACTGAAACGGTCGGCAAGTTCGGCAGTGGTATCAAGGGCTATGATCGGCTACAAATTGTCTATAAAGCCTTTATTTGCTTAAGCTTGGAAATGGAAGTTGATTTTGATGATGAGGAATGCCTGAATACCTTTATTCTGTCCATGTCTAAGGCCTTCAAGTACATAAACTTTAATGAGTTTTATGTCGAAAGATTTTTGGGTGGTTATGATGATGCAGTCGTCAAGCATGTGGTGGGATATGTGGAGTCGATTAGTCCAATTTCTCGGTCAAAGCCCAAGGCCTTTTCGGCATTAACCAAGAGTCTGCTTAAGCACAATTTTCTGGTGGGTAATCATAACTTTTGCCTCATTTGTGATGGATTGATCTATCTTGATTCTACTGAATCGGATCATCGGATTGCCAAAGCCGTAGGTGGGCAAGGTGTTCTAGAGAATGGTCTGCTGGTTCATCCCATCTGTAATAGAATGAAATCAGATCTGAGTCTGGAAGAGATTAGAGCGGATTTGTTTGGTGAATTACTGTATTAATCAACAGAGCGATGAGCTCATTTTTGCAGATGTATCAATCATTAATCACATGATTTAACTTTTGATACATTCAGCCAATGTGGTTATTTTTAATTCAGTCAAGAATCACAACCAGAAACTAGCTGTAGTTTCTGAATGACCGTCAAGGTCCTTAGTTTCGCCCATAGATTCCCTCTGTGGGCTTTTTTTTGATCAAAAATTGTATAGATGCTCTAAAATAAACCTTTTAGCATTTCATAAGCAATTAGGATTAAGGCTGAGACCATCAGCACAACAAAAATGAGTTCCACTCTAGTTAACATATTAATTCCTTTTACTTTTCACTTAATTTATATAGCAGTTAAGTCGCAGCATCAATGACATAACATGACATGGAAAATAATTAAAAAGACAGAATTTGGATTTTTATCAGATCTACTGTTTGCATGCTTCAACAGTAGCTTTGAATGTTTCACTTAAACTTTAAACTTTTTTTAAAATTGAATATTTTTACATCTAGGTTCTAAACTTTGATAGAATTAATTAAAACTTTAGATTTGAAGTGTAAACAATGCGAAGCGCTAATATTCGACGTGATGGCTACTTAAAATTTCTGAATACATGGCAAGACCGTGATGTCATTAAAGTGCTTTCGGGTGTACGTCGCTCTGGAAAATCCACCTTGTTAGCGATGTTTCAACAAGACCTAAAAGCACAGGGTGTACAAGCCGAAAACATCATTGCTATCAATTTCGAATTTATGGAATTTGAAGAACTCACAGATTACCGTAAACTACATGATTATGTACTGTCTAAAGTTGATAAAAGCAAAAAAAACTATGTTTTTTTAGATGAAATACAACATGTTACAAATTTTGAGAAAGTAGTCGACTCTTTATATGTTCGGGATTATATCGATTTATATATTACAGGCTCAAATGCATTCTTTCTAAGTGGAGAACTTGCGACTTTACTTACAGGACGCTATATAGAGCAACACGTTCTACCTCTGTCATTCCAAGAATTTAAACAGTGGCATATTGAAAATAATCCGATCATCCAACAATTATCCAATCGTGATTTGTATGCCATGTATACGCGCAGTAGTTTCCCTTATACGCTTGCCATGACTAGCCAGCAGGAAACTTATGATTACTTGCAAGCGGTCTATGCCAGTGTAATGTTTAAAGATGTTATTCCCCGTTTGAATACGGCCGATATTAACTCTCTCGAGCGTGTCGCAAGATATTTAGCAAGCGTGACAGGCTCACCCATTTCCATCAATAAAATTAAAAATACCTTTGTTTCAAGTGGGGTTAAGATTTCATTTGAAACAGTAAAACGCTATATTCAGGGCTTACAGGACAGTTTGTTATTTTATAGTGCCGCACAATTTAAAGTACGCGGGCGTGAGTTATTACAATCCTCTGAAAAATACTATTTAGTTGATGTCGGATTGCGCCGGATTATGTTGCCTGATGCTAATGCTGATCAAGGTCATATCTTAGAAAATGTGATTTATCTTGAGCTTGTCAGACGAGGTTATACGGTCTATGTAGGGCGGGTTGATGAATATGAAATTGATTTTGTTGCTGTCGATACTTTACAGAATTTAACTTATTATCAGGTGGCATTAGAAACGCTCAATGAGGAGACACTCAGCCGAGAGTTACGTCCATTACAGAAAATTTCTGATTCGTATCCCAAGTATTTGCTTACCTTAGACACGATAGGGACTGAAGCGAATTATAATGGTATTGTAAAAATGAGTGCTCTCGATTGGTTGCTATCTGAAAATAAGTAAAGTTGAGGGTAGACATGGATACTCTTATTTATTAATTAAAACTCAAAGACTTTTCAGCATCATTCAAGAATGTATTCAAGCATAATTTCTGCTCCAATTGTGATGGATCGATTTACCTCGATTCGATTGAGTCAGACTATCATGATTGAGCCAGAGTCGCTTACTGAAAGTAGCGAGAATTGCGCTGGAGTTTCTGAAGGATATTAATTCCTTAGTTTGCCCATTCATCCATCTGGGCATTTTTTTTGATCAAAATACAGTGCTGTTCTTGCTAAAAAATGACGGCACCCACCATAAAACACAATATTCCAAAAATAATCCAAGGCCAGATCTTTGTCCTCGGTTGTTCTAAATTCTGAGGATTATATTCCGTGTGTTCTAGCGATGTCGGTTGTGGAACACGGGTCTTTTTAGAGTAAGGCTGGTGTTTAGAGTAAGATAGTCCCGTACCTGAAATACCGACACTGGTTCGCGTACCTTTTTTTCCAATATTTAGAGAAGCACCAGGTTTGCCAATGCTAGCACTGCTGATGCCTTTATGGGTCAGATTAATTTTAAAACCCGGGAATAATTTAATACTTTTACGAAATCTAAAACCCATATTGCTCTCATTCTAAAACTTAGCTCAATTCACGCGCTATACCAGGATCCATGATCTGCTAGAGATCGTACTTTGACGGCTATCATCAGGATACTAGTATATTTTTTATCTGATGATTGCAATACTACCTTTAAATACCGTCAAAAATGTTTACTGTATATTTGCTGTAGGGTAATCTTAAAGCTGCTATTTATTGACTGATTGGTATATGACGACAGATAAGCATGAAGTCCTGCTACGAATGCGAGCCATCGAGCTGCTTGCTTACTGGGAAGGTCGTTTGGTTACCAATCGTTTGATGAGCTGGTTTGGGCTGAGTCGACAGCAGGCTTCTGCGGATATCAAGCGTTACAATACGCTGTATAACCCCGATGCCTTGATTCATGACCCCTCCGTAAAAGGCTATGTGCCTAAAGCCACGTTTCAACCGGTGCTGACTACCGTACATATCAATGAATATCTCAATATGCTCTCGGGCTTGGTCAGTGAATCGCATGCGCTGATTGCGATGCCAGAACCGAATCTTGCAGCAGTTCAATTACCTGATCGCAGTGTACGTCCTGAAGTGATTCGGGAAGTTTTGCGTGCCTGCCGCAACCAAAGTACTTTAAAAATGATTTATGCCTCGATGCAGAATCCGCAGTGGCATGAACGCATGATTTCCCCACATACCCTGGTGTATACCGGTTTTCGCTGGCATGTCCGTGCCTATTGCCATCAGAGCAAGCAGTTTAAGGACTTTTTACTCTCCAGAATTGATCGCACACCTGTTGTGGTGGCGATTGAGTCAGTAGACCCTGCTCAGGATCAGCAATGGCATGAAGAAATTCTACTGACGCTGATCCCTAATCCAAAATTGAATGAAGCTCAAAAAGCGCTGGTCGAAAAAGACTTCGGCATGCCTGATGGCAGATTACAGATTCCGGTGAAAAAAGCCCTGGCTCACTATACCTTGCAGCGATATCAGGCCGCGATCACGCTGGCTGAGGCGGATGATGCCTTGAAATATCCCTTGGTACTACAACGCTCAGATATCGAAAAGCTGTCGTCTTACCTGTTTGATCAGGCCTCATAGGAGATTGACCATGTTAGAACAATTTCATTATGACAGTGACCTGATTGGTGGCTCCCTGATGGTGCGTGAAAGCCGGCTGATCGCGGATCTGTTATTACGAGAAGCGACTCCAGAACAATGGCATCAGGCAATTCAGATTGACAATATTCTGCAAAAAAGAACGCCTGCTTCAGCCCAACGTAACGCCACTGCCATTCGTAAGCGTCTTGAGCGCTTAGAGCCTGATTTCTGGAAAGCACTACGTGATGGGGATGATGAGCTGGCGACCCAGGTGGCTTTTTGTGGTGCACTGGAACGCAACCTGTTGCTGCTTGAGTTTATGGAAACGGTGATGAGGGATGCCTATATCTCTCAGGCGCAACACTTGGACAGTTATATCTGGTCAGATTTTTTGGATGAACGCTCACAACGTGATCCGGATATCTGTGATTGGAAAGAGTCCAGCAAGAAAAAAATGGGGCAGGTGGTGTTTCGCATGCTGGCAGAAGCCGGTTACTTAAAAAGTACCCGTAAGCTGGTGTTGCAGCGCGTGATCGTCAGAGCAGAGCTGCGTAGCCTGTTGGAAGAACATTATAAACAACGCATTAAAAGATCTATGGAAGTGTCGCTATGGACGCGGTAGTTGTAGAGGGGCAGCAATGAGTCAAACAATACATGAGCGTCTAAATCAGATTCCAGAGCGAATACTTTCAACCGAGTTTCTCACCGGGCAAGGACTGGGTAATGAAATTGGCTTCTGGATTTTTGATTATGCACCTGAAGATGAGTTGAAAGTGCGCGAATATCTGCATTTTCTAGACGGGATGCTGGAGAAAAAACACAGTCAGCTGAAGGTGGTGAATATCAACCTGCTGCAAGCCGTGGTGGATTATCTGGCTGAGCGTAACTTCATCGATAAAGCCATTCAAATGCAAAAAGCCAAAGGCGATGAGGCGCTGCTCAAAGCGCTGAAAGGCCCACTGCATATGGATAAGTTCGCGCCCTATCTGGTGAGTAAATATGCTACCAATGCGCAAGATATTGTGTTGATGACTGGGGTAGGGTCGGTTTGGCCACTGTTACGTGCCCATCACTTATTGAACAGTTTGCATTCGTTACTGGGGCATAAGCCAGTGGTGCTGTTTTACCCAGGTTATTACGACGGTCAAGCGATGAGTTTATTTGGAAAAATTCCAAGCAATAATTACTACAGAGCATTCAGATTAGTGCCTTAAACACGGCAAATAGAAATAAAAATTCGGGGGAATTGATTGAGATGAACATTAAAGAACTTTTTTACAAGCCATTAGATCGTGCGATTAACGGGGTCGTAAAAGCAGACCAGAATGACAATACTACGGTTTATCAGGAACTCGACGAGTATGTGGTCACCAATGAACTGGAAAAGCATTTTCGGGACTTTTTCCAGTCTTATGGCACAGACCTAAGCGATCCTTCGATTGCCAACCGAGTCGGTGTGTGGATTTCGGGATTCTTTGGTTCAGGTAAATCACATTTCCTGAAAACCTTGTCGTATATTCTGGCCAATAAAGTGGTACGCGATGCGGAAGGTAACGAACGCAGTGCTGCAGAATTCTTTGATGAAACTAAAATCCGCGATGCATTTATCCGTGCCGATATTGGCAAGGCCGTTAGCCATCATGCCGATGTCATCCTGTTTAACATCGACAGTAAAGCCAGCTCCAATGATGACGGCAATCCGATCCTGAATGTGTTTTTACGTGTGTTTAACGAGTATCAGGGTTTTAGTGCTGACCATCCACATATTGCCCATATGGAACGTCACCTGAGCCAGAAAGGTGTCTATGAACGCTTTAAACAGGCTTTTGAGGAATCCAGCGGCATGTCCTGGCTAGAGGAGCGTGATGGCTATCAGTTCTATCAGGATGATGTCGAAACCGCAATTTCCCAAGCCCTCAACTTATCTGCTGAAGCTGCGCATAAATGGTTTGAGGATTCTGAGCAGACCTTTAGTGTTTCGGTCGAAAACTTCTGTCAGTGGGTGAAAGAATACCTGGACAGCAAAGGACCCCAGCAACGCATGTTGTTTTTGGTCGATGAAGTGGGGCAGTTTATTGGCAGCGATACCCGCTTGATGCTGACACTGCAAACCATTACTGAAAACCTGGGTACGATCTGTAAAGGCCGCGCTTGGATTATCGTCACCTCACAGGCAGACATCGATGCTGTTTTAGGTGAGATGTCTTCTTCCAAAGCCAATGACTTCTCCAAGATTGCTGGACGTTTTAAAACCCGGTTATCACTGTCCAGTTCCAATACCGATGAAGTCATCCAGAAACGTTTATTACGTAAAACCCCGGAAGCTGAAGCATTGCTCAGATCGGTGTTTGAGCAAAAGGGCGATATCTTAAAAAATCAGATTACCTTTGACCGTTCAGGCCCAACCCTCAAGAACTATGAGGGGCCAGACAGCTTTATTCATAACTATCCTTTTGCGCCGTACCACTTTCAGCTGGTACAAAAAGTATTTGAAGAAATCCGTAAAGTCGGTGCGACCGGTGCACACTTGGCCTATGGTGAACGGTCCATGCTGGATGCGTTCCAGATGGCCGCGAATGCGATTGCTACAGATGAAGTCGGTGCCCTGGTTCCTTTCCACCGCTTCTATACTTCAGTCGAAGGTTTCCTGGATACTGCAGTGAAGCGTACCATCGACCAGGCAGGGCAGAATAAGACCCTGGATGGTTTTGATGTGCAGATGCTGCGTACCCTGTTCATGATCCGCTATGTCGATATCATCAAAGGTACCTTGGATAACCTGGTGACTTTGTCGATTGAGAAAATTGATGAAGATAAGCTGGCATTACGCAAGCGGATTGAAGAAAGCCTACTGCGTCTGGAAAAAGAGAGCCTGATTACGAGGAATGGTGATGAGTTCCTGTTCCTGACCAATGAAGAACGCGATATCACCCGTAAAATTAAAGCCACTGACTTAGCAGCTTCAGAAGAAAATAAAGAGTTAGCTAATCTAATCTTTAAAGATTTACTGAGGGATCAGAACAAATACCGCCATCAAGCCAACAAGATGGACTATCAGATTGGTCGTTTTCTGGATGGTCATAGCCTGGATGGCAAGTATGAGAGCGATTTGAAAGTTGAAATCATTTCTCCACTGGATACGGAATATAACCTCTACACAGAAGCTTTCTGTATTGGTAAGAGCGCCGAGGCCGAAGGGCAGGTACTGTTTAAACTGGCAGACGATAAACAGTTCTTTAATGAACTGCGCACCTGGCTGAAAACCAATAAATTCATCCGCTTAAATGATGATGGTACCCAATCCGATATCAGCCGTATCCTGGCAGACCGTGGCCGTGAGAATCAGGAACGTAAAAAACGCCTGCGTGCCCAGGTCGAAGAAATGCTGCTGGACGCGGAAAGTTATGCCTTGGGTCAACATCTACAACTTTCATCTTCTAGCCCTTCCACCAAGCTGGATGAGGCTTGTCGTTATTTGCTGGAAAACACCTATACCAAACTGAGCTATCTGCAGGTCTATCAGCAGGATGCCTGGCGTGAGCTGAACGCCGTCTTGACTGTGGATGATATGGCGCAACTCGGATTGTCTCTGGATGGCGGTCAGAGCAATCCCAAAGCCCTACAGGAAGTGGAGCAGTACATTGCACTACGCGCCACTGGTACAGAGCGTATTCTAGTCTCAGATGTGATAGATCGTTTTGCCAAACGTCCTTATGGCTGGCCAGATGCCGAGATTTTACTGCTGGTAGGTCAGCTGGCTGCGATGGGGCGCATTTCACTACAGTTGAATGGGGGAACCTTGCAGCTGAAAGAGGCCTTTGAGCCTTTACAGAACAGCCGCCGTCGCCGTGATGTTTCTATCATTAAAAAACGCCAGACTGATGATCAGGTGTTGAAACAGGCACGCCAACTCACCCAAGACCTATTCTCGGCCATGGGACCAGCGACAGAAAAAGAGCTATTTGAATTCTATACCCAACATTTTAAAAACTGGTTAGCCAACTTTAAGTCGTATAAGAGTAAAACTGATGTCGGGCAGTTCCCAGGCAAGAAAGTGATTGAAAAGTCGATTCTGACTTTGGAACGTCTGCTGGCGAATAGCGACAGCTTCGATTTCTTTAAGGCCGTGGTTGAGAACAAGGACGACTATCTTGATCTGGAAGAAGATTATCGTGATATTCATGAGTTCTTCAGTAACCAGATGCCGAGCTGGCAGCAACTGCAACAGGCCTTACGTCATTTTGAGAAGAACAAACAGGCGCTGGGCAGTGATGAGGTAGCTAAAAAAGCCCTCTCTGAATTACATCGCATTGCCACCCTTGAATCGCCCTATGGCCTGTTAAATAAAGTGGCTGATTTGGTTCGCACAGTGGAAGGCGTCAATGAGCAATTGCTGACTGAGAAGCGCAATCAGGCGATAGAACACATTGATGACAAGATCAAGCAGTTAGAAGCCGAGATTAAAAACAGTGGCATCGCTACCGCTGAGCTGAGTAACAAGCTATTACGCCCACTACAACTGCTGAAAACGGATATTGAAGTGGAAACTAGCCTGTCCACCATCTATATGTTGCAAACTCAAACCGCCGTCGAGCGTTTTGATGAAGCCTTGTATGAGCTGGAACGAGAAGTTCAGACTGAAATTCAGCGTCAGGCCAAAGCGGCACAACTGGCTCAGAGCAAAGCAGAGAGTGTAACCAACACTGCAACCACCTCCAGCCCAGCTACATCAGCACCTGCTGTGAGTCCGGTACAGCCTGCGACAGCCGTAGTGCCACCGAAACCAGTGGTAGAAGTTGATGTCGCTAGCATTTACAGCAAAACCTCCAGCAGTGTCTATCTGGAAACAGAAGAGTCAGTGGATCAGTTTGTAGATGCACTCAAAGCTGAATTGAAAAAAATTGTGGGTGACAAAAAGCGTGTGCGTATTCGCTAACTTGGGTTAGGGATATCGGCATCAGTCATTAATTAAAGGTTTAAAGATGAATACCAGTCATATTAAAAAATACGCACCGCAAGCACGCAATGATTTTATCGCAGCCATGCGCAAGCAGGCGGCCAAATATGGCATCACCGCAGACCGCATTTTACCGGCAGAACAGAAAGGCGACTTGCTGCTGATTGGCGATCAGGTTTTTCCGCTATCAGTCCTGAAACCACGTGAGAAGCTGATCAAACGCATTCAAACCAGCAGTTTTGAGCAAACCATTGATTATATCGCTTATAGCTGGTTTAACCGTCTCTGTGCGATTCGCTACATGGAATGCAAAGGCTTACTGGATCATGGTCGCCGTGTACTGAGTAGTGCCGATGGCAGTGCTGGGTTACCGCAGATTCTGGAAGAATGTCTGGATATTGACCTACCGGGTTTAGATGCCAGCCGTGTGGCTGAGTTAAAGCTGGATGGCAATAAAGACGAAGAGCTGTATCGTGAGCTGTTACTGGCTCAGTGTCATGCGTTGAATCAGGTGATGCCACTCCTGTTTGAACAGGTTTCTGATGAGTCTGAACTACTGTTACCGGATAATCTTACCAAAACCGATTCGTTGATCCGTGATTTAGTGAGCAGCATTCCGGAAGAAGACTGGTCGGATGTGCAAATTATTGGCTGGTTGTACCAGTTCTATATTTCTGAAAAGAAAGATCAGGTGATTGGTAAAGTCGTCAAAAGTGAAGACATTCCTGCAGCGACACAGTTATTCACCCCAAACTGGATTGTAAAATATCTGGTACAGAACAGTGTTGGTCGTTTATGGCTGATGGCCCATCCAGAAAGCACGCTAGTCAGTGAGTGGGAATACTATATTCAGCCAGCTGAGCAAAGCGATGAAGTCAATGCACAGCTGAAACAACTGATTGATGTACGCATCAGTGAAGATGGCGATACTTTAAATCCTGAAAGCATTACGGTACTCGATCCTGCCTGTGGTTCGGGGCATATACTCGTTGAAGCTTATGATTGCTTAAAAGCGATTTATTTGGAACGTGGCTACCGCAGCCGTGATATTCCACGTTTGATTTTAGAAAAGAACTTATACGGCATTGATATTGATACCCGTGCTGCACAGCTCGCCAGTTTTGCACTGTTGATGAAAGCGCGTGAGGATGACCGCCGTTTATTTAGCAATCCACCGAAGCTGAATATTATTGCGTTACAAGATAGTCAGCCTGAACGTTTGGATGCATTCAGTCAGGATTTGGTAAGTACTGGTATTGCACAGGCAGATTTAAAAGAACTGTTGGACCTATTTGAACACGCTTCGACCTTTGGTTCTTTGATTCAAATCCCTACAGCATTTGCGAAGAAACTACCTGACTTAGAAACCAAGCTGAATACAGCATTAGAGTCTGGTGATATTTTTGCACAGCAGTCAGCGCAGGAGCTGTTACCTCTAGTACAACAAGCGAAATTACTCGCTAAACAATATGATGCTGTGATTGCGAATCCGCCGTATATGGGTGGCAAAGGCATGAATACAGCCTTAAAAGATTTTGCCAAGAAGAAATTCCAAGACAGCAAGTCAGATCTGTTCGCTATGTTTATTGAACGTGGTTTTGCTTGGTGTAAGAACAGTGGCTTTAATAGCATGGTCACGATGCAAAGCTGGATGTTCTTGTCGTCTTATGAAATGATGCGTGAAAAGTTACTACAGGACCGAACCTTGTCTTGTATGGTGCATATGGGCAATGGGGTTATGGGAATTGCTTTCGGTACTGCAGCAACAGTAATGTTGAATTATAATATTAATAATTATTTAGGAAGTTTTTCTTATTGTGATAACGAAGATATAAAGGAAAATGATATTCCAAAGCAATTTCCTGTTCAAAATGAAAGACTGAAAATAGCAAAATCAGATGATTTTCAAAAGATACCTGGTAGCCCTATTGTTTATTGGGTGAGTGATAAATTACGTGCTCTTTTTTCATTAAAAAAAATCGGCTCACTATTAAAATCTGATGGGCAGTTATTAACTGGTAATAACGAAAAATTTTTACGTAATTTTTGGGAAATAAACTCTAATGAAATAGGACATGATAAAAGCTGGAAACTCCATCACAAAGGAGGTGATTACAGGAAATGGTATGGGAATGTTGAATGGGTAGTAGCGTGGGATAAAAAAACTCGTGAGCATTATCGTAGAGATAAAATCGCTCGTATTCCTAAAGAAGAAGTATGGGATTTAGAGGGTGTAACATGGTCAACTATTACCTCAGCAAATGCATCTTTTAGAAAAGTTTTATGGTTTGAGAGTTTTAATAAAGCTGCACCAACATTGCTTGGTAAAGATTCTAAAGATATAGATTTGTGTTTAGGGATATTAAATTCAAAAATTTCAGAAAAACTTTTAAAAATACTTAATCCTACCGTTAATTGTTTGGTTGAGGATATTGAAGCGATACCCATTTTGAAGATCAATTCACCAGATTTTCTTAAGAACGTGAGAAGGTGTGTACTAATTTCTAAAATAGATTGGGATTCCTATGAAAACTCATGGGAGTTTAATCAAAACCCAATTATTCGTACCAACCAATCAAATCTAGAGCAAGCCTTTAACACATGGCAACAGCAAAATGCTGACGCCGTGGCTGAGATGAAACGTCTGGAAGAAGAAAATAATAAGCTGTTTATTGACGCTTATGGTTTACAGGACGAACTCACCCCAGACGTACCTGATGCGCAAATCACTTTAACTCGTGCCGACCGTGAAAAAGACAGCCAGCGTTTAGTGTCTTATGCTCTTGGCTGTATGATGGGACGTTATAGCTTGGACGAACCAGGTCTGATCTATGCTCATGCAGGCAATCAAGACTTTGATTCAAGTCGTTATCAAAAATTCCCAGCCGATGCGGACGGCATTATTCCATTGACCGAAATGCACTGGTTTGAAGACGATGCAACGCACCGTATCCAAGAATTCCTAACTGCGGTTTGGGGTAAAGACACGCTGGATGCCAATATGCAATGGCTGGCTGAAAGCTTGGATAAAAAAGCCAGTGAAACAGCTGAAGATACCATTCGCCGTTACTTAGCCAGCAAGTTCTATAAAGACCACATGCAGACCTATAAAAAGCGCCCGATCTACTGGCTATTCAGCAGTGGTAAACAGGGCGCTTTCCAGGCGTTGGTGTACTTGCACCGCTATAACGAAAGTACTTTGGCACGTATGCGTACCGAATACGTTATGCCACTGATTTCCAAAATGGCAGCCTATGCTAACTCTCTAGAAACAGCAAAAGAAAGCAGTGACTCTGCGGCTGAAATCAAACGCATCGAGAAAAAACTGCAAGACTTGCATAAGCAACAGGCTGAACTCAGTACTTTTGAAGAAAAGCTGCGTCATTATGCCGATCAGCGTATTTCACTGGATCTGGATGATGGGGTGAAAGTCAATTATGGCAAGTTTGGGGACTTGTTGGCTGAAGTCAAAGCGATTACGGGGGAGAAATGATGAATGCTTTTTCTCCGGTACTAGACCTTGATGAGGTCGTTGCATGAATTTAAGTCAACTACAACAAGGTCTGGAACAAGCCTTTTATATTGAACAGCACCGAATTGTCTTTTGGTATGATGCAGAACAGTCATTTACTGAAGAAATCAAAGCCCTAGAGCTAAATGATGTCCAGATTCTGAATATGGCAGAAGAGTCGAGCCTGGCGATCAAGCTCAAACTGGAACTGCAAGATCAGCAGGGTAAATACTTGCTGTATTTCCCTAGCCCTGAGCCTGAAACCGAAAAAGACTGGTTACTGGACATCAAGCTATATTCTCGCAGCTTCTATGCCGATCGTTTCTCAATTATTTTCAATGAGCTGGGTTTACAGCAGCAGAGTCTAAGAGAACATCTGGCCAAACGTGAAGAATTTCTCAAAGCCAAAGCACGTCTGAGCACCTTAAAACGCTATATCCAGCCTGATGCAGATGCACAGGATCTGGACATGGCCATGATTGCGGTTGTGGTCAAGGCTGACAGTGTCGAACTTATGCATATCGTTCTGGCGCTGGCAGATGAAATGGTACAGCAGAATCTGAGCCTGGAAGTGAATCCAGATTCCTTTGCTGAACTGGAAAAATTCCAACTGGTGCCAGCTTTAGTCACAGCATTACAGGCGGAAATTGGTTATCCGGCATCGGTTGAAGAATTGAATGGGGAAGCACCATTCAAGCTCGGTACGTTCTTTATCCGTTTGATGACTACAGGTTTCTGTGAAAGCTTGGGCGATATACCGCTATGGGCTCAGGAACTGGTGATGTCATCAGTCAGCTCCCGTGCAACAGCCAGAGCCTTTTTGTCGCGCTGGAGAGACAGCTCCAAATACTACCCAACCTTCGATACACTCTCCCAGACCGTGGCCAATGCACTGCGGATCCAGGAGAAGGTCGGGACTTTTGATCTGGAGCAGCTGCTCGATGTCATGACCTTTGAAGTGATTGAACAAAAGATCATTGTTGATCTGGCCAGCCAGATCCCTGCAGCAACCAAAGCTGAACTGGAACATTTCAGAACGATTATTTCTACCCGTCTGGATGGTTATTGGGCTTCCAAACATAAGGATGATGCAACACGCCGTAAATATCGTACTGTCTATACAGCATTGCAGGCAGCCATTGAGCTGTTTAGCCTGCGACAGCAGTTTGATTCTGGGTTTTATTTCGACTCGAGTGAAGCTTTGTATAAAGCCTACGAGCAGGAGTTGTATCGCTTTGATATGGCCTATCGCCACTATAGTGCTGCTTCTCAACGCGCTCATGTCGATATCCTGAAAAAACTCGATGAAGAAGTCGAAAATTGCTATTCCTACTGGTTTATTGACCACTTGGCACGCAACTGGGGCGAGCGTGTAGAAGCTGAGCAACGCTTGAATGTTTGGAAAATGACGGATATCCCAAATCAGCAGAACTTCTACGATACTCACGTCAGACCCTTACTCAGTTCTGCAACGAAACGCCGTATTGTGGTAATTATCAGTGATGCTTTCCGTTATGAAGCTGCGGTAGAGCTGCGTGATCGTATTAATGAAAAGCGTTATTCTGAAGCGACCTTGTCTTCACAGCTGGGCGTTGTCCCAAGTTACACCACACTTGGCATGGCCTCGTTATTGCCGCATCAGACTTTGGAGTACAAAGAGGCCGCAGGGGATGATGTTTTAGTAGATGGGCAGTCCAGCAAAGGGACTGCAGCACGATCCAAAATTCTGGCTGCCTATAATGGATTGGCAGTAACCGCTGAAATGGTAAAAGGCTGGTCGCGTGATGAAGGCCGTGAAGCACTGAAAGACCATGATTTGATTTACGTTTATCACAACGTGATTGATGCACGCGGCGACAGCGCCTCTACAGAATCAGAAACCTTTATGGCGGTGGAACATGCCATTGAAGAGCTGACTGAACTTAGCCGCAAAATCTTGATGCATTTCAATATTTCTACCCTGTTGATCACAGCCGACCATGGCTTCTTGTTCCAGCAAAGTAAACTGGAATCTGCGGATCGTTCAAGCTTGACTGAAAAACCGACCAATGCATTGAAAAGCAAAAAACGCTATGTGATTGGGCATGGTTTACCAGAGAGCAAGGAAGCATGGAAAGGCTCAACCCAAGCTACGGCAGGCACACTATCTGCGACTGATTTCTGGATTCCAAAAGGGGCGAACCGTTTCCATTTTGTGGGAGGCTCACGTTTCGTACATGGCGGCATCATGCCTCAGGAAATCGTAGTGCCTGTACTGACAGTAAAACAGCTGCGTGGTGAAAAGGCTGGACAGCGGACCAAGCGTAAAGTTGAGGTCATTTCTACCAAATCCACGCTGAAGATGGTCAATAACATCCAGAAGTTTGATTTGATGCAAACCGAAGCTGTCAGTGAGCTGGTCATGCCAGTGACTTTATCCATTGCCATTTATGATGGGGATCTTAAAGTTTCCAGTGAAGAAACCTTGACTTTTGATAGCAGTACCGACTCTGTTGCCGATCGGGTCAAACAGGTCAGACTGTCATTATCCGGTACTGATTTTGACCGTAAGAAGGATTACTTCCTAGTGCTGAAGGACAAAGACCTGAATATCGAAATGCAACGCTATAAGGTCACCATTGATCTGGCATTTACCGATGACTTCTCCTGATAACGAATTAACGATAGAGCGTAGCCTACATGGAATCTGCTAACGATAAAGAACTGGATCAGCTGCTGAATGAACACTTTGCTGGGCGGGTGGTACGTAAGGATCTGACTAAACTGATCAAAGAAGGGGCAAATGTCCCTGTCTATGTACTCGAATACCTGCTGGGGATGTACTGTGCCTCGGATGATCCAGAGATCATTGAACAGGGACTACGTAACGTAAAGACCGTACTGGCTGAGAACTACGTCCGACCGGATGAAGCCGAGAAGGTGAAATCCCTGGTCCGTGAACGGGGCAGTTATAAGGTCATTGATCGGGTGACCGTAAAGCTGAATGAGCGTAAGGACAAATACGAAGCATCATTTAGTAATCTGGGCATCAAAGATGCCGAAATCTCGGCAGGTATCGTCAAAGAGTATGAAAAATTACTTGTTGGTGGTATCTGGGTCATTGCTACGCTCAGTTACTATTTTGAAGAAGGACAGACTAGTTCTCCATTTGGGGTGAGTTTACTCAAGCCGATTCAAATGCCGAATATGAATATGGATGAACTCTTCAGTGGCAGAACAGCATTAAGCACGGATCAGTGGCGCGAGAGTTTAATCCGTTCGATCGGCATGGAACCGGCTTCGTTAAAAGAGGACGTGCAATGGCACCTATTAGCGCGTATGGTTCCGTTCGTTGAAAATAACTATAACGTTTGTGAACTGGGACCACGCGGTACCGGGAAAAGCCATATTTACAAAGAGTGTTCACCGAATAGTATTTTAGTCTCTGGTGGGCAAACGACTGTCGCCAACCTGTTCTATAACATGAGTAGCCGCCGTATTGGTCTGGTAGGCTTATGGGATGTGGTAGCTTTTGATGAAGTCGCCGGTATTTCCTTTAAGGACAAAGATGGCGTACAGATCATGAAAGACTACATGGCCTCAGGATCTTTTGCCCGTGGTCGTGAACAGATGGAAGCCTCAGCTTCGATGGTTTTTGTGGGTAATATTAACCAAAGTGTTGAATCCTTGGTGAAGACTAGCCACTTATTGGCTCCTTTTCCTGAAGCCATGATCGATTCAGCATTCTTTGATCGCTTTCATGCCTATATCCCGGGTTGGGAAATTCCGAAAATGCGCCCGGAATTCTTTACCAACCGTTATGGCTTGATCGTTGATTATCTGGCTGAGTTCTTCCGGGAAATGCGTAAGCGTAGTTTTGCGGATGCCATTGAGAAGTACTTTAAGCTAGGGAATAACCTGAATCAGCGTGATGTGATTGCCGTTCGCAAGACGGTTTCTGGATTGATGAAGCTGCTCTACCCACATGGTCAATTTAACAAAGAAGATGTACGGCAATGCCTGGAATATGCGCTGCAGGTGCGCCGTCGGGTCAAAGAACAGCTGAAGAAAATTGGTGGTATGGAATTCTATGACGTTCATTTCAGCTATATCGACAATGACACCTTAGAAGAACATTTTGTCTCAGTCAAAGAGCAGGGTGGTGGCGGACTGATTCCCGAAGGTCCAGCCAAGCCAGGTTTCTTATATACCATCGGGCTCAGTAATAAAGGCATGCCGGGGTTATACCGCTTAGAACTTCAAGTGACCAAAGGTTCTGGAAAATTGGCGACATCAGGCTTATGGAATTCAAGCAGTGCCAAGGAGCAGGTCAAGATCGCATTTGACTACTTCAAGGCCAATGCATCCAGAATATCGGGTGGCAGTAAGGTGCTGGAACATGACTTCCACTTACATGTGGTTGAATTACAGAATACCGGGCCGCTCAGCCATCTTGCTCTGCCAAGTTTAGTGGCTTTCGCTTCTGGCCTCTTAGGACGATCGGTTCAAAGTCAGATGGTGGTACTGGGTGATATGAGCTTGGGTGGTTCAGTGACACCGGTGGAAAGTATTGCCGAATGTCTGCAAGTTGCTTTTGATGCGGGTGCCAAGAAGGTTGCTTTGCCAATGAGTAGTGCGGCAGATATCCCAACGATTCCTGTGGAACTGTTTACCAAGTTCCAGACCAGCTTTTATGCAGATCCGGTAGATGCTGTGTTTAAGGGGCTAGGGGTGGATTAATTTCATATCTGTCTGGAAGAGTTACAGTAGATTGTTTTAAATTCAGTTTCTCAAGTTAAACACCATGTTGTAAAAGCATAATACTGCCTCTTTTAAAGAGCTAGTATTTTAGGGGGGATTACCCTTCATTTTTTCTTGATCAGATATCTGTTGTACTTTGACAGGATTTTGTTGATCTAAATATTTTTGATACCAAACACGCAATGTTTCAGGAGTACAACCGATTTTAGGATCAATAGCTGTGATTGCTGCCGAAGTAGAAGGATAATCTTTTTCAGATTCAATCAATAATTGAACCGCTCTTTCTCTGATTTCAGGGGGCAATTTTACTTTGCCATTTGTAAGGTAAAAGGGGTCAATTTTAGAATGCCGTTGACAATGTATCGCCTTTTGAGTTTGAAGCAATGTACAATGATAAGATTAACCCGTTAGGTCAGGTGGCCTAACTTAAATAAAAAGTCTCCGACAAACCCGGTACGGTTCACTATCTATTGTTATTCTTACCTGAAATTGATGTGAGCTTATAGAGACAAGGTAAATTTGCAAAAGTGCCGGCTATTCAGTGTTCATTGAATGTTTAATTTAATTTATTAAGCTTGACCTTGGAGTGGCTCTAAGCCTTATACTTGGTACAAATTTTTCGATTGTTATGATGATGCGTTCTACTACATGGATTACAGTCTTGGTTGGATTGTTCATGTTCCAAAGCTTTTGGAATGTGGCGGCGGCCTTTTGTGTCCATGAACAACAGCCTCAATCACAGCAGAGTTATCATTTTGGTCATCACCAAAATACCTTGTGTGCCAGCGATAGTCGTCAACACGATCATAATGGACAGTCAGAAAACATAAAAACATTCAGTAGCGATTTAGAAATCGGTGAAGATCATCAAGATCATCAAGATCATCTACCATCGATGATGCATTTGATTGTACAAAATGAAAAAGTAGATGTGTTTCCTCCAAGCTCTGAAGTTAAAGTGAATCCACAATTTCATTGGAAAAACAGCTATCAGGCTCCTGACCTGTTTCAACAAAGCCCACCTCCCAAATTTTCCCCGCTCATGGTGGGGTAGCCTAAAACATTCCCACCACTTTTATTATTTAAATAAGTGGGAAAAATCATGTCTTCACAATCAATTATACTCTTGCGTCATAGCTTGGTTGCTTGTATATGTGCAGCGGCTATGCAATATAGCTATGCTGAAAACGTTACCAGCTTTGAATCCGCTTTAGCAAAAGTACAAAGTTACCAGACTCAAGACAAGCTGTGGCAACAAGTTCAGCAAATATCTGAATTGAATATTCAGCAAAGTCGGTTATGGCAGAATCCAAGTATAAGTTTAGAACAGTCTGGCTTTGGCTCAGGTCAAGAACAGGAATTCAATGTTGGCGTTAGTCAACCTCTAGATCTATTTGGTCAGCGTAAGCTGAACCGGGTGATTGCCAATACCTCGAATCAACAAATCCAATTGCAACAGCAATTATGGAAGGCACAAAGCCAACTGATTGTTAAATTTGCATGGTCGCAATTTGCACTTGCTGAGGTTGAGCAGTCTGCTTATTCAGTACAGTTAAAAACAAGTAAAGCCAATCTGGACAGTGCCCAGAAACGCTATCAGGCAGGCAGTATTGCCCTGGTTGATTTTGAGCGTACCCAAATTGAAGCGCTAGAAATCCAACGACTTTATCAGCAAGCGATGCTGAATAAACAAGCTGCCGGTCGTCAGCTGTCTAATTTGTGGGGGGGAGAAACATCTTCACATCTTCAATTGAATAAAACCGCTATCCCTTGGCCAGAGCAAAGTCTCCAAACTGTGCAACGGTATATTGCTGAAGGGTGGCTAGAAAAACTCTATGCCTTGAACATTCAGCAATCGGATCATCAAATTGAAAATTTAAGAATTCAGGCACGTCCCAATCCGACTTTAAATGTAGGCATGAAACGTAGCAAAACCCCTAATGAAAGCAACGATACGACTTTGGCAATCGGCGTGGCTATTCCACTGAATATTTTCAACCGCCAGCAATATGCGATCCCGATGGTCCAGCAACAGCAAATATTGCTGAACCAACAGCAGCAGCGTGAGCTGAAGCAACAAATACTCAATATTGCCAACAGCATGCATCAGCTCAAAGGTTTACGTAGCCAGTTCGATGCCACAACAGCACAAGTTACTTTGGCGACCAAAGTTCAGAGCCGTACTTTACAAGGGTTTCAGGCAGGGAAACTGTCCATTACCGACGTTCAGCAAGCAACCACCCAACTGCAGAATCTTCGATTGGGTCAATTACAAATTCTACGTCAAGCTTGGCAAACTGCCCTCGCAGCTGAGGCACTCAGTATTGGCACAAGTTATGAAGAAATTAGCCGTTCGGATGCCTATACACAACTGAATAAAAAGGCAGTCGAAGCATCGCAAAATTTAATCAATGGGGGAGCACGATAAAATGAACGCCAAGCAAAACGGAAAAATATCCCAGTCTCTCATGATTGCAATTTTGATTCTGATTACGGTCTTGGTCAGTCTGGTTATTTGGTTAAGTTCAAAAAAAACTGAATCTGAGGGGCATGGTCATGATGAGGGAAATGCCGAACATTCTGATGAAGATAGTTCTGAAGAAGGACATGCTGAAGAAGGCGAAATACAACTGACCAGCCAACAAATGGTTGAACAAGGTTTAAAAGTTGCTGTTGCATCCACAGGATTGGTTGAAAAGCTGACAACCCTGCCAGGTAAATTGGTGGTGAATACCGATCAACAAGCGCATATATCGCCTAATTTTAGTGGTCATGTCGAGCAGGTCAATGTGGCTTTAGGACAGAGCGTGCAAAAAGGACAAACGCTGGCTGTACTAATCGTGCCTGAACTGATCGACCAACAGGCAAATCTGCGTATGGCACAGGTGAATCTGGATTTGGCCCGTAAAGATTACCAGCGCGAACAGCAACTCTGGTCACAGGGGATTTCTGCCAAACAGGATTACCAGCGTGCCGAAAATGCCTACCGTCAAGCGCAGATTACTGTCCAGTCCTCACAAGCACGTTTAAATGCATTAGGTGCAAGTGGCAATAACAATGGGCGTTTTCTGATTAAAGCACCGATCTCTGGGGTGATCAGTCAAAAAGATATTGTGGTCGGTGAAAATGTGCAACTGGCTAATCAGCTCTTTGTCATTGAACAGCTGAAAGATTTATGGCTTGAGTTTAATTTGCCGAATCAATTCTCAGGTCAACTGCAAGCCGGGCAAAAAATTGACTTTAAAGTGAATGATTCAGATCAAATCTATAAAGCTACTGTACAAAGCTTAACCTCTCAGGCAGATGTACAAACAGGGCGTCTGGTGGTGCGCGCAAAACTCGATGCGCAAGCTACTGAGTTGCGTTCTAATGTGTTAGTGAGAGTGTTGATTCCGGAAGCTACAGCAAAATCAGCCCTTCGGATTCAAAAGTCTGCGCTGCAAAGTATTGAAGGTGAAGACAGTATTTTCATCGTAGATTCAGAACAAAAAGGTCAAGTCCACTTAAAAGCACAGAAAGTGCAATTGGGGCAGGCTTCAAGTGATGGACAATGGCTTGAAGTGATTTCTGGGCTGACTGAAGGGCAGAAGTATATCGCTCAAGGCAGTTTCTTGTTGAAATCTGAATTAGAAAAAGACGAGGCAGGCCATGAACATTAATTCTGATCTGCCAAAACCAGAAGGTTTATTCGAACGAATCATTCAGTTTTCCATACAAAATGCGATTTGGGTGTTGCTCTTTGTCTGTACCTGGATTGCGGTCGGGGTGTATAGCTATCAGAAACTCCCGATTGATGCTGTACCCGATATTACCAATACCCAAGTCCAGATTAATACTCAAGCCAAGGGTTTTACTGCGCTTGAAGTCGAACAGCGGATTACCTATCCCATTGAAAATGCCATGGCTGGCATTCCGGATCTGGAGCTTACCCGTTCCATATCCCGTTATGGACTCTCTCAAGTCACCATTGTCTTTAAAGATGGGACTGATATTTATTGGGCCCGTCAGCAGATTAACCAACGGATACAGGAGGCGCAATCTGAGTTGCCTGCACAAATCGCACCGACGATGTCCCCCGTTTCTACGGGTCTCGGTGAGATTTATCAATGGGTACTGAAGGCAGATCCGAATGCGAAAAAGCCGGATGGAACTGCATACACGCCGATGGATTTGCGTGAGATTCAGGACTGGATTGTGCGTCCTCAACTGCAACGTGTTAAGGGAGTTGCAGAGGTCAACAGTATTGGTGGTTTTGAAAAAACCTATGTGGTCTCTCCCGATTTAAACCGGATGCAGCAACTGAATATCTCATTAGAACAACTGCAACAGGCTTTAGCGCAAAATAATGAGAACCGAGGTGCAGGTTATATTGAAGACAATGGTCAGCAACTGACGGTACGTGTACCGGGTGCATTCAATGGGCTTTCTGATATTGAGAACACCATGCTGGGTAGCCCAAATGGCAGCCCAATTCGGGTTGGTGATATTGCGCAAGTCTCTATTGGGCATGATTTAAGAACCGGTGGGGCAACCTATAACGGCAAAGAAACCGTTTTAGGGGTTGCCATGATGGCGATGGGTGGAAATAGCCGGACTGTTTCTAAAGCTGTGGATGCCAAGCTTCAAGATATTCAGAATAGTTTGCCTAAAGGGGTAGTGATTGAAACGGTGTACGACCGTACTACCTTGGTTGAGAAGGCGATTAAAACCGTTCAGAAAAACTTGGTAGAGGGAGCAATCCTGGTCATCATCATTCTGTTCCTGTTTTTAGGGAATATCCGTGCTGCCTTGATTACTGCCTGTGTCATTCCACTCTCTATGCTGTTTACCTTAACCGGGATGGCACAGAAAAATATCAGTGCCAATCTGATGAGTTTAGGTGCACTCGATTTCGGCATCATTGTCGATGGTGCTGTGGTGATTGTCGAAAACTGTATCCGGCGTTTAGCCCATACACAGCAACTGTTAAAACGACCTCTCACACAAAGTGAACGCTTTAAGGAAGTTTTTCTGGCTGCCCGCCAAGCACGTCGTCCTCTTATTTTTGGTCAGCTTATTATTTTGGTGGTGTATTTGCCGATTTTTGCTTTAAGTGGTGTGGAAGCAAAAATGTTCCATCCGATGGCATTGACAGTGGTACTCGCCCTTGTTGCAGCCATTATTTTATCGATCACCTTTGTGCCTGCTGCTGTGGCATTGTGGGTCAAAGGCGATATTCAAGAAAAAGAAAGTCGTTGGATGTTATGGCTAAAAGCTAAATATCAGCAAACTCTTGATATTTCGTATCAATACAAAGCAGTTGTGCTGACTTTTGCACTGTGTGTATTAGTGATTACGGGATTTATCAGTACCAAACTCGGCAGTGAATTTGCACCACAGCTCAGTGAAGGAGACTTTGCGGTACAACAGTTACGTTCACCAAGTACAGGCTTAGAAGAGTCTTTACGTATTCAGGAGAATACTGAAAAACTTCTTTTAAAGAGTTTCCCTGAAATTAAGGCAGTATTTGCCAGAACGGGTACAGCCGAGGTTGCAACAGATGTCATGCCACCCAATATTTCAGATGGCTATATCATGTTAAAGCCTCGTTCAGAATGGCCAAATCCTAAAGAAAGTTTAGATGAATTACGTGGCCGTATGGTGACGTATTTAGCCACGATTCCAGGCAATAATAGTGAATTTTCACAACCGATTGAACTCCGATTTAATGAATTGATCTCAGGTGTGCGTAGTGATGTTGGTGTGAAAATCTTCGGTGATGATATGAATGTCCTCAATACTGAGGCGACTAAAATCTCCAAAATCATTCAGCAAATATCGGGTAGCAGTGCCGTGAAAGTTGAGCAGACCTCAGGTTTGCCATTACTGAATGTCGAGGTAAATAAAACTTTGGCTGCACAATATGGTTTGAGTGTGCGTTCAATTCAAGACCTTGTGGCAACCAGTATTGGTGGACAAAGCGTGGGAGAGATTTTAGAAGGCGATCGTCGTTTTGATTTTGTTATCCGTCTTGGAGAGCAAGACCGTAGTGTCGCATCTGTTTCCCAGTTACCTATTCAGCTTCCAAATGGTGGCAGTATTTTATTGTCGGATGTCGCGCAAGTCTCGACCATTGAAGGAATCAACCAAGTCAGTCGAGAAAATGGTAAACGCCGAGTTGTGGTTACAACGAATGTTGAAGGGCGTGATTTAGGGTCTTTTGTTTCTGATGTACAGACACAGCTCAAAGCATACACTTTGCCAAGTGGTTATTGGATAGAATATGGCGGTCAGTTTGAAAATTTGGCTTCAGCCAAAGCACGGATGCAAATCGTGATTCCACTGGCTTTAATCACTATCTTTATTTTACTGATGGCGGTCTTTCACAATGTCAAAGAAAGTCTATTGGTCTTTACCGGGGTACCCTTTGCCTTGACCGGTGGTGTGCTGTTCCTTTGGCTAAGGGATATTCCATTATCGATGTCAGCTGGAATTGGCTTTATTGCCTTATCTGGTGTTGCAGTCCTCAATGGACTGGTAATGCTGACCTTTATTAAGGAATTAAGGGACAAATATCCAGTGCATAAAGCCGTGTGGCAAGGGGCTATTTTGCGCTTAAGACCAGTGTTGATGACAGCTTGTGTGGCTTCACTGGGTTTTGTACCAATGGCGCTGGCAACCGGAACAGGGGCTGAGGTTCAACGGCCACTGGCAACCGTAGTGATTGGCGGGATTATCTCTTCAACATTACTAACTTTGGTGCTGTTACCCGTGCTTTATCGTTGGATCAATGAAAAGAAAGTTTCTTAATCCAATAGATTAGTCGATTTACAGCAGAGATATTGGCTGTTATCCAATATCTCTGCTCATCATAAATAGAATAAGGAAAATATTTTATGTCAGAACATCATGATCATAGCCATGCGGTTGTTACTGAAGAAAATAGTAAGAAGTTAATGGTTGCCTTAGGTTTAACGACCACTTTTTTAATAGTAGAAGTTGTCGCTGCTTTTATTACCCAAAGTTTGGCTTTGTTATCTGATGCAGCTCATATGTTTACTGATGTAGCCGCTTTAGCTATTGCTCTTGCCGCTATCAAAATTGGTAAAAAAGCCGCAGATGATAAAAGAACTTTTGGCTATCAGCGATTTGAAATTTTAGCGGCTCTGTTTAATGCGGTGATGCTTTTTGTGGTAGCAATATATATTGTATATGAAGCTTATCAACGTTTTACGAACCCTGCTGAAATTCAAAGTGTTGAAATGATGATTGTCGCGGTCATTGGTTTGGTCGTAAATTTGATTTCAATGAAAATCCTTTCTGCTAGTGCTGAAGGAAGTCTAAATATAAAAGGTGCATATTTAGAAGTTCTTAGTGATGCTCTAGGATCGATAGGCGTGATTATCGGAGGAATAGTTATTTATTTTACCCAGTGGATGTGGGTTGATACCGTAATCGCTGTGTTAATTGGCTTCTGGGTCTTACCTCGAACTTGGATTTTATTAAAACAAAGTATTAATATTCTGCTTGAAGGAGTTCCTGATGAGATTGATATTGAGTCGTTAAGAAATGATTTATTGAAGCTAGAGGGCGTTGAAGGGATTCATCAGTTGAAAGTCTGGGCTATATCCTCAAGAAATATTCATTTAACTGCTCATTTGGTTGCTCCGAATAGCAATACAGATCAACTCTATCAAAAGGCCTTAGAAGTTCTAAAACATAATCATAATATTACTGAAATTACGTTACAAATAGAAAATACGAAATGTAATACATTGAACCAACATAAACACTAATTTGGACTTTAGTCTTCATATAGATGTTTTGTGTAACTTTAAAGTATACCCTAAAGTTACAATCTGAAAGTTCATGAAATTATGTATCATTTAAATGATTTTTAATCATAAGTAACATGTAACTTTGATATTAAAGATTTATAATTTACAAAATTGTTCATTTTTATCCAATTGGGGCGAGAAAGAGTGAAAGGCCAAAAAGTAGGTTATGTGCGAGTGAGTTCGGTCGAGCAAAATACTGGGCGTCAACTTGAGGGGATTGAAGTCGACCGGATTTTTGTTGACCGTGCTTCAGGTAAAAATACTGACCGACCTAAATTTCAGGAAATGTTGAACTATGTCCGGGAAGGGGACAGGGTGATTGTACATTCCATGGATCGTTTTGCGCGAAGCCTGAAAGATTTGGTCACTGAAGTAGATAAACTGGTCAAACGAGGGATTGCCATCCAGTTTGTAAAAGAAAATATTACTTTTACGGCCGAATCCACCCCGATGGATAATTTGATGCTGCAATTGATGGGTGCTTTTGCACAGTTCGAACGTGAGATCATTTTAGAGCGGCAAAAGGAAGGAATAAAACTCGCCTCTGCTCAGGGGAAGTACAAAGGTCGGGTGCATAAACTAAAGCCTGACCAAGCTGAAGCTTTACGACAAGCATGGAGGGAAGGGAAGTATCCATCAAAAATGGCATTAGGAAAAGCTTTTGGGATTAGTCGTCAGGCGGTATACCGATATTTACAAGTTAGTGAATAGTGAACCGTACCGGGTTTGTCGGAGACTTTTTTATTTAAGTTAGGCCACCTGACCTAACGGGTTAATCTTATCATAGTATATTGCTTCAAACTCAAAAGGCGATACATAACCCAGTGCACTGTGTACACGCTTTTTATTGAACCAATCTACCCAATTTAGTGTCGCAAGTTGTACATCCGCTAAACCTTGCCAACCTGCTTTTAGATATTCAATCACCTCTGTTTTGTATAAGCCATTCACCGTTTCAGCCAAAGCATTATCGTATGAATCACCAGTCGTACCGACTGATGCTCGTAAATTTGCAGCTTCTAAACGATTGGTATGGCGAATGGAAAGATATTGAACACCTCTATCTGAATGATGAATCACATTCTTTGGCATGCCTCGATCATGCAATGCTTGCTCCAATGCATCGAGCACCATATCTGTATTCATTCGTGTAGATACTTTCCAGCCAACAATTGCTCGTGAGAACACATCAATAATAAAGGCGGTATAGACTCAGCCTGAATTTGTTTGAATATACGTAAAGTCACTCACCCACAGTTGGTCAGGATGATCAGCAGTAAAATTACGTTTCACTAAATCATCTGCTCGTTTTTGGTCATCTCGGCTACGGGTGGTTTGTTTGTTCTTACCTCACCAAACACCTTGTATACCTAGCTTTTTCATTAATCGAGCAACAGTACAGCGTGCGATAACATAACCTTCACGTTTCAGTTTTTGCCAGACTTTACGTACACCATACCGACCTGAACTTTCCTTCCAAATTCGTTTAATTTGTTCAGCATGATGCAAGTCATGTAAATCTCGCTTTGCTCGATGTTCTGGATTTTCGCAGAGATCTAGAGTGCGGTAATAGGTTGAAGGTGCGATTGGTAAAATTCTACAAATCGCCTCGACTCCGTACAGCTCTTTATTATTATGGATAAAATCCACCATTATTTGTGTGGGCAGTCGAGCTCCGCCTGGGCGAAAAAAGCGGCTGCTTTACGTAGAATCTCATTGGCGCGTTGCAGTTCTTTATTTTCGCGTTCGAGTTGTTTGATACGTTCTTGGTCTGAAAGCTGCTGTACTTTAACTGGATTTTGCTGATCTAAATGCTTTTGATGCCAGGCACGTAGTGTTTCAGGAGTACAACCCTTGCGCAGTATACTGCTCAGGGAGCAATAGCGGTGATCGCAGCCCAATTCGATGGATAATCTTTTTCAGATTCAATCAATAATTGAACCGCTCTTTCTCTAATTTCAGGGGTATATTTTAATTTTGTCATCGGGATAGTCTCTCAGAATATTAACTCTCCGACAAACCCGGTACGGTTCAGTCTAGGATCAATTTAAAAAATGGGTGGTGTTTCAAAAAGTATGCTGAAAAAAAGCAGGTTGGATTTTGATAAAATAGAGAAATGCGAATAACTCTAGAAATCAAGTGTCCAGCCTGCCTAAGTGACAGTATAAAGAAAAATGGCACAAAAGTAGATGGTAAGCAAAATTACCAATGTAAAATATGCAGACGTCAATTTATTGGTGATCATGCTCTCAGTTATCAAGGCTGTCACTCAGGTATCAAAACCAAAATATTACACCTCATGGTGCGAGGCAGTGGTGTCAGGGATATAGCAGAAATTGAAAGAGTAAGTATCGGTAAAGTTCTACGGACACTTAGCCAATCAAAATATCAACTTCGAGCACAGCAAAGTCATTATGAAACCCTTGAAGTAGATGAGTTTTGGACTTTTGTTGGTCATAAGCAAAATAAACAATGGCTAATTTATGCCTATCATCGAGAAACAGGTGAAATTGTTGCTTATGTATGGGGTAACCGAGATTTAGCCACTGCAAAACGACTTAAATTAAAATTGAAGCAGTTAGGTGTAAGCTATACATGTATATCAAGTGACCATTGGGATAGCTTTGTTACGACCTTTAAAGAATGCAAACAGTTGATTGGTAAATTTTTCACTGTGGGTATAGAAGGCAATAATTGTCGATTACGGCATCGAATCAGGCGAGGCTTTAGGAGAAGCTGCAACTTCTCCAAAAAGCTTGAAAATCATTTCAAAGCCTTTGATTTAGTGTTCTTTTATATCAATAATGGATTCGTTTAATGCCAGCATACTTTTTGAAACACTACCCATTTTTCACCTATTAACCAATTAGAATTAAGTTTTAAGCAGCTAAGTAATTTTACAAATACTATATCCTCATTCTTTAAAGATCAAAAAAATTGCTTTTTTATCTAACTAAAAGGTGTCTACAAAATTGGTGGCTATTCACTATAAGTTATAGAAATTACTAGATGTTTCTTTAATTCTGTTCTTTTCTATTCATTCGACACATAAGCTCACGAATTACGTAAACCCTATATAAGTTTATTTTTTAAACACTCGGATGTCTTATTTCATACATTAATTTACAGCGATTTCTTGGCGCATAAGGCTCTAATAAAAGTGTTTTTTAATTCTTGGCAGCCTTGCTACGAGTCTGTTTAATGTTGAACTAGAAAGAGGAAATCCGCATGCGTGCTCTTACCTATCATGGTGCTCGGGATGTACGAGTTGAATCTGTTCCAGATCCAGTGATTCAGGAACCAGATGACGTTATTTTAAGGGTGACAGCCACCGCCATCTGTGGCTCAGATCTGCATTTATACCGGGGAAAAATCCCGGCCACTGAAGACGGTGATATTTTCGGCCATGAATTTATGGGAATTGTAGAAGAAGTCGGCCCACAAGTAACCGAAGTCAAAAAAGGTGATCGGGTAATTATTCCCTTTGTGATTGCATGCGGTCACTGTTTTTTCTGTGAACATGAACTAATGGCTGCCTGTGAAAATACCAATACCGGCCGTGGTGCAATTCTCAATAAAAAACAGATTCCACCAGGGGCAGCTTTATTTGGCTTTAGCCATCTGTATGGTGGTATACCGGGTGGTCAAGCTGAATATGTGCGGATCCCCAAGGGCAATGTCGGACCATTTAAAGTGCCAGGCTCCCTGCCTGATGAAAAAGTATTATTCCTGACCGATATTCTACCAACCGCCTGGCAAGCAGTGAACAATGCCCAAGTTGGTCGAGGTTCCAGTGTGGCGATTTATGGTGCTGGCCCAGTCGGTCTGCTGGCTGCTGCCTGTGCGCGGATGCTCGGTGCCGAGCAGATTTTTATGGTCGATCACCATCCTTATCGTCTGCGTTTCGCACATCAAACCTATGGAGTGATTCCGGTCAATTTTGATGAAGTCGATGCCGCTGAATTTATCATTCAAAATACCACGGGTTATCGTGGAGTCGATGCCGTCATTGATGCGGTCGGTTTTGAAGCTAAAGGCAGCATGCTGGAAACCGTAATGACCAACCTGAAATTAGAAGGTTCGAGTGGTTCAGCGTTAAGACAATGTATTGCAGCGGTCCGCCGCGGCGGTGTGGTGAGTGTACCTGGAGTTTATGCCGGTCCAATTCATGGCTTCCTGTTTGGTGATGCCTTTGACAAAGGTTTAACCTTTAAAATGGGACAAACCCATGTGCATAACTACTTGCCGCAGTTGCTAGAACATATTGAAAATGGAGATCTGTCTCCAGATCTGATTATTACCCATCGCATGAAACTGGAAGATGCTGCGGAAGGTTACCGTATTTTTGATAAAAAAGAAGAAGACTGTCGTAAAGTGATTCTGACGCCATAAATATGATTAAAGGAAAGCGCCATCAGGCGCTTTTTTATTTTTTATCATCATTTTATCAATCCTCTTTTTCTTGTTTTTAAGGGCTTTGTTGCACAAAGATTTGAAATGCAAAGCGCCCCTAATTGAGCCAAATTTAAGGCGTAACTTGGGTAAGTGGTCGACCTAATTCCGTAAATCTGTTAAGCACTGCTACACGTGCATGGATCTCATTCACTTGGCTATCAAAACTCCTTGCACTGAGTTTATCTCCTAATAATTTAATGCAGTGCATCTTAGTTTCAACCAAACTTCGCCGATGATAGCCTGACCATTTTTTCCATAGTGTCCTGCCTAAACGTTTAACTGTTCGAAGTAATTCATTTCGCTCTAGCGAGCTACTCTTTGTATCTTTCCATGGTTTCGCATTTTTTCTAGGTGGAATCACCGTATGCGCTTGCCGATCTGCAATGACCTGACGGCATTGCTTGGTGTCATAAGCTCCATCGGTATAAACAGAGTCAATCTGCTCATCTTGTGGAATCTGATCAAGTAAATCACCAAGCACCTGTGAATCACTGACATTATTGGTTGTAAGCTGAACTGCTCGTATTTGCAGGGTTTTGGCATCTATACTAATATGAAATTTACGCCATTGGCGACGATATTCAGGTCCATGTTTCTTGCGTTTCCATTCGCCCTCACCTAGAAACTTCATGCCTGTAGAGTCTATGAGTAGATGCAGCCCATCGCTACTTTTTTGGTAGCTGATTGCAATATCAATATGCTTTTGTCTTCTACAAAGCGTACTGTAATCTGGTGCTGTCCAATTTAATCCGCAAAGTTTAATCAGACTTTGCACAAAGCCAGTGACCATACGTAAAGACAGACGGAATAAGGATTTAATCATTAAGCAGCATTGGATGGCTGCGTCGGAGTAGGTTTGATTTCGCCCTTGTTTGCCTTTTGATGGAGCATACCATTGCGTAGCAGGATCAAACCAAATGGCAATATTTCCGCGACTCATGAGTGCTCGGTTATATGCGGGCCAATTGGTTGTGCGGTAGATTTTCTGTGTAGGCTTCTTCATTTGAAAATTATATCGCTGAAAAAGCCGTTACAGATAGGTTTGTGCAACAAAGCCCTTAGTTGAAAAAAACTTTTAGATTTCATGCTCACACACCACCTAAAACAAAAAAATATCTGATTGATTTTACAGGCTTTTAATTTAAGGTTTTATTCTACCCACTCGCAATATCAACGTTTAGTATCACGACTCACTAACTCATTAACTAAATATGGAGCAGTACGACTATCTTGATTTTCTGTTATTTGTTTTGGTGTTCCTGCCACAACAATATTCCCACCAGCATTTCCAGCACCTGGTCCCACATCAATCACCCAATCTGCTTGTGCAACGGCACGCATATCATGCTCAATCATAACCACGGTATTACCCGCATCGACTAATCGCTGCAATTGAACTAACAATCGATCTACATCTGATGGATGCAAACCTGTAGTTGGCTCATCAAGTATATACAGTGTATTTCCACGCTGATTGCGTTGCAGCTCGGTCGCCAATTTAATACGTTGCGCTTCTCCACCAGATAGTTCAGTCGCTGGTTGCCCTAAACGTAAATAACCAAGGCCAATTTCCTTTAATAATTGTAGTGAACGAGCAATCGAGACCTCTCCATCAAAAAAATCACGTGCTTCATTGACGGTCATTCCTAATACTTCAGCAATATTACGTCCATTCCAGCGAATTTTCAGAGTGTCATCATTATATCGAGCACCATGACATGTCGGACAAGGGGCATATACACTTGGCATAAACAATAATTCTACACTGACAAAGCCTTCACCTTCACAAGTTTCACATCGCCCTTTAGCCACATTAAACGAAAAACGTCCAGCATCATAATGAGCTTGGCGAGCTTCAGGAGTCCCAGCAAATAACTTTCTAACATGATCAAATAAACCCGTATAAGTTGCCAGATTAGAACGTGGAGTACGGCCAATTGGTTTTTGATCAACCTGTACCAGACGCTGTATAGCCTCCACATCACCAGCCAGAGAACCCTGTGTAACCTCGGTAACCAACATTCCTTCATTTAAAGGATTATTTTCATTATTGTTTTCAGTTTCAGATTCATTGCCTAAATATGAAAGTACTAACTCGGGTAAAGCTTGAGAAACGAGACTAGATTTACCTGAACCTGAAATACCTGTAACTGCTGTAAGTACACCAAGAGGTATACGAGCATCAATATTATGCAGGTTATGTCGGTAAATATTGTTAAGTTCAAGCCAACCAGAGGGTGTACGTCCATAACTTTGAGTAACTGGGATTTTATTAAATAAATAACTTGCAGTACGTGAAGCTGAAATCTCACTTAAACCCTGAGGTACTCCACTATATAAAATATTACCACCTTGCTCTCCTGCATCTGGTCCAACATCCACTAACCATTGAGCACGACGCATGAGCTCTAAATCATGCTCTACAACAAATACGGAGTTTCCAGCGTCTCTTAATTTATCGAGAGAATCATATAATGACTGACTATCTGAAGGATGTAATCCAGCAGACGGTTCATCCAGTACATAAACTACACCAAATAGCATAGAACTTAATTGTGTTGCTAAACGCAAACGTTGTAACTCTCCCGCTGAAAGAGTCGGTGTGGCTCTATCTAATGTTAGATAACCAAGACCTAACTGGCGTAATTGATTTAAACGCCCCACCACACCATTTGCTAAACGCTGCGCAGCAATTTTCTTTTCATCTGAAAGTGCTGACGTACGTCTTACATCTGGAGATACAGAATGCACTGCTCTACCTGTTGTTGCTCGTTCGGATCTATCAAGTTGGGTTACTTTATTATTAGTCTTTTCTCCAGCATCATGAGCGTCGAAATTGCCAAGAACAATGGGCTCAAGCAGGCAAGTTAACTTATCCAAAGAAAGTTGCATAAACTCACCAATATCTACTCCAGCAAAGGTAATAGATAAGGCTTCTGGTTTAAGGCGTTTACCATGACAGGAAGGGCATATTTTTCCTTCCATAAAACGTGAAACACGTTTTTTCATCAACGTACTTTGGGTATTAGCAAAAGTATGAAGGACATAGCGACGAGCACCAGTGAAAGTGCCCATATAGCTGGGTTCTAGTTTACGTTTAAGTGCAGATTGAGTCTCAGCGGGGCTTAAACCAGCATAGACAGGAACTGTTGGGGTTTCTTCAGTAAATAAAATCCAGTCTCTATCCGATTGCGGTAAATCTTTCCATGGTCGATCGACATCATACCCTAGGGTTACTAGGATATCGCGTAAGTTTTGCCCGTGCCAAGCAGGTGGCCATGATGCGATAGCTCTCTCACGAATACTGAGTGTTGGGTCAGGAACCATTGTCGATTCTGTAACTTCATAAATGTGACCTAAACCATGACAGGTAGGACAAGCACCTTGAGGAGTGTTCGGTGAAAAGTCCTCGGCATATAACATTGGCTGATCGGCAGGATATGCACCAGCACGCGAATAAATCATTCGCACGAGACTTGATAAAGTTGTTACACTTCCAACAGAAGAACGGGTATTACTTGCACCACGTTGTTGTTGCAATGCTACTGCTGGTGGTAGACCATCAATAGCATCAACATCTGGTACTCCGGCCTGATCTATTAAGCGTCTTGCATAAGGTGCAACAGATTCGAAATATCTTCTTTGTGCTTCAGCAAAAATAGTTCCAAAAGCAAGTGATGATTTTCCTGAACCCGATACACCTGAGAAAACAACAAGTGCATTTCTTGGGATAGAAACATCTACATCCTTAAGGTTATGCTCACGTGCACCTCGAACTTCAATACAATTATTAGATAAAGTAATGTTATTGTGTTCACCAAAAGAATGTATTTTCATGTTTCTACGAGCCTGTAAATTATTTTGTGTAAGTCTCATTTTTTATAAATGATCTTTTAATCGATCATCGAACTGAATCGTAAACCAATTCATTGCTAAACGCCAATTTTGAATTGGCATGGTCCATTTTTTAGCAGCATTTGAAGTTGCTAAATAAATGACCTTTTTCACTGAATCATCAGAAGAGAAGATCTTTCTCTTTTTAGTTGAATGGCGGATCACGCTATTCAATGATTCAATTGCATTTGTTGTATAAATCGCATGACGTATTTCAGCAGGATAGCTAAAGATCGTTCGGATATTTTCCCAATTTGCCCGCCAGGATTCTCCAATTTTTGAATACTGGTGATTCCATTGATCGCAGAAGATATCTAGGGGCTTTAAAGCATTTTCCTCTGTACTTGCCTGATAGATCGCCTTCAATCCTGCTGTTACAGCTTTGTAGTCCTTCCAGCTCACAAATCTCAGGCTATTGCGTACAACATGTACGATACACAGCTGGATATCAGTATGAGGGTAGACAGAGGCTATCGCATCAGGAAAGCCTTTTAGTCCTGAGAAGCGCTGCTTCGCAAGGCAGGCTACAAGAATATCTTGCACTCCTCGATTTTTAAGCTCTGTCATGACTGACAGCCAGAATTTGGAACCTTCTGTTTGAGCAAGCCACATGCCAAGAAGTTCTTTTTGGCCATCCAGGTTAATGCCTAATGCTAAATAAACTGATTTATTGATTACTGTTGAATGCTGACGAACCTTAACAACAATGCAATCTAAATAGACAACAGGATAAAGACTATCGAGTGTTCTATTTTGCCATTCTGTCACTTGTTCAATGACAGCATCCGTCACCTTACTAATAAGGGAGGCAGATACATCGGCATCGTACATTTCTTTAAAAAAGCAACAATTTCTCTATTTGTCATTCCTTTCGCATATAGCGAAAGAATTTGATCATCCATGCTAGTAATGCGTGTTTGATGCTTCTTAATAATCTGTGGTTCAAAAGAGCCATCACGATCACGAGGGATATCTAAAGCAAGCTGCCCATCTTGTGTTAGAACTGTTTTGGAGCTAAAACCATTACGTGCATTAGATCCTTTCTTAGGTTGATGCTTTTCATAGCCTAAATGTTCAGAAAGCTCAGTATTCAGAGCGGTTTCGATCATGAACTTTTTAAATATGGCTGTCATTTGGTTTAAATCTTCAGGAGTTTTTAAACCTTTAGCTAATTCAGCTGCCATACTTTTGATTGTAGCTTCATCCATGTGAAGTACCTCTTTTTATTATCCTCAGTAGGATAAATGAAAATTAAGTACTTACACAAAATTTAGAACAGTCCCACAACTCATTTTGTTGAACTATATCTGTACAACAACTCTACCTCGAATTTTTCCATCTAAAATTTCATTTGAAATATTTAAAGCATCTGTTAACTGAATTTCAGTCGTTACTGTTTCTAATTTTGTTTGATCTAATTCTGTAGCCAAACGTTCCCATGCTTCTTTTCTTAATTCGATTGGTGCCATCACGCTATCAATTCCATATAAGGTAATCCCTCTTAGAATAAATGGAGCAACTGTTGCTGGAAAATCCATTCCGCCTGCCAAACCACACGCAGCAACTGCACCACGATATTTTGTACTAGCACATGCATTGGCTAAAGTATGGCTTCCAACAGTATCAATTACGCCAGCCCAAACTTCTTTGTTTAATGGCTTTCCTGGGGAAGATAATTCAATACGATCAATAATTTCACTCGCCCCTAGATAGGTTAAATATTCTGACTCTTGAGGTCGACCAGTCGAAGCTGTAATCTCATAACCAAGATGATTCAAAATAAGGCACTGTTGCAAATAGGCTGACATGATAAGCTAAATATCTTATTTATTTCGAGATACAGCAGATGAATCCCTTCCACGGTCGGCACTTTCAAGGTGAAATCATTCTTTGGGCTGTTCGTTGGTATTGTAAATATGGCATCAGCTATCGTGAACTTCAAGAAATGCTCGCTGAACGAGGCATAAATGTGGATCACAGTACAATTTATCGTTGGGTTCAGCGTTATGCTCCAGAAATGGAAAAACGGTTACGCTGGTATTGGCGTAATCCTACAGATTTACATTCATGGCATATGGATGAGACTTATATCAAAGTGAAGGGGCGATGGACTTACCTGTATCGTGCAGTTGATCAACGGGGTCATACGATTGACTTTTACCTTTCCGCTAGACGGAACAGTAAATCAGCCTATAGTTTTCTAGGAAAGATCTTCAATACGGTGAAAAAATGGCAAATTCCACGGGTCATCAATACAGATAAAGCAGCGACCTATGGCCATGCTTTATCACGATTAAAGCGAGAAGGAAAATGTCCAGTAGATATTGAGCACAGGCAGATTAAGTATAAAAATAATGTCATTGAATGTGATCATGGTAAGTTAAAGCGAATCATCAGGGCCACATTAGGATTCAAATCTATGAAGACTGCTTATGCCACAATTAAAGGTATTGAAGTCATGCGTGCACTACGTAAAGGACAAGCATCGTCATTTTATTATGGTCAGCCTCAGGGTGAAGTGTGTCTAATCAACAGGGTTTTCGGTCTCTAAGCACTTTTTAAAGGGAACATCATCGACTCAAATCACTATTTGCAACAGTGCCGTTTAAATTCATGATCACCAAAATTTTCTAGGATAAGAGCATTCATCATCTTATTCATAGTTATTCCTTATTCTTAACTGGGGGATGATATGCACAGTACCAAAATAAATTAATCCAATAAATGATATTTATAGGATTTAATAATTCCTAAATAATGAATAATAAATATCATCCGCTCACTAAAAATATTCTAGTACAGTCTGTAAAGGCAGTTTAATCTAAACTGTCGGTAGTATTTTCAAGGCTTGAAACGTTCAAAATATCTACAAAGTGGCTAAAATTTGAAACATAATTCTAAAAGGTCACAGCATCACAAAGAACATGAGCCAAAATAAAAAAATGGGAGCTGAAAGTCCCATTCTTTGTGACTTTAGCATCAGCTCTACGATGTTAATTTAAAAAAAAACTAAAAACAGGGATAGAAAATTTTCGCTAAAGGTCTTTTTGATTTTCGATTTATAAAAAATATTGCTTTTTTTATACTATGGGGTACTATAGTATTAATGCTAGCAAGTAAGGAGGTCTGATGCCTAATCAGGTTGAAGACAAAAAAAAGATTCTTCTACGCGTCAGAAAGATCAAAGGTCAGACGCAAGCGATTGAAAAAGCGTTAGAAGACAATGTGGAATGTGGTGCAATTCTGCAACAAATATGCTCTGTGCGTGGTGCTATTAATGGTTTAATGAATGAAATGTTGGAGGTTCATTTAAAGGACACTTTAGTATCAGGTGAAACTACAGAACAACAACGAAAAGAAGAATTGGCTGAAATCGCCAAGATTCTAAAATCATATTTAAAATAGATCTGTATAAGGAATTATTCCATGAAGTCACGTGCTGCTGTTGCGTTTGGTCCTGGTCAACCTCTTCAAATTGTTGAAGTTGATGTTGCACCACCGAAGAAAGGTGAAGTATTAATCAAGATCTCCCATACCGGTGTGTGTCATACAGACGCATTTACTTTATCTGGCGATGATCCTGAAGGTGTTTTTCCTGCTATTCTCGGGCATGAAGGTGCTGGTGTTGTAGTTGAGGTTGGTGAAGGCGTGACTAGCGTCAAACCAGGTGATCACGTAATTCCACTTTACACTGCTGAATGTGGCGAGTGCGTATTCTGTAAATCTGGAAAATCGAACTTGTGTATTTCCGTTCGCGAAACTCAAGGTAGAGGTGTAATGCCAGATGGTACCACTCGTTTTTCCTACAATGGTCAACCGATTTATCACTATATGGGCTGCTCAACGTTCAGTGAATACACTGTAGTGGCAGAAGTATCATTGGCTAAAATCAATCCTGAAGCCAATCACGAACATGTCTGCTTACTGGGTTGTGGTGTCACAACGGGTATCGGTGCAGTACACAACACGGCTAAAGTACAAGAAGGTGATAGTGTTGCGGTCTTTGGTTTAGGTGGTATTGGTCTGGCAGTCGTACAAGCCGCACGTCAAGCTAAAGCAGGGCGTATTATTGTAGTTGACATGAATCCAGATAAATTTGCGCTGGCAAAAGAGTTTGGTGCAACGGACTTCTTGAACCCTAAAGACTACGACAAACCAATCCAGCAAGTCATTGTCGAAATGACTGGCTGGGGTGTAGATCATTCATTTGAATGTATTGGTAACGTGAATGTAATGCGTGCAGCCCTTGAAAGTGCACACCGTGGCTGGGGACAATCCGTAATTATTGGTGTAGCTGGCGCAGGTCAGGAAATCTCTACCCGTCCATTCCAGCTTGTTACTGGTCGTAAATGGCTAGGTTCTGCCTTTGGTGGCGTAAAAGGTCGTACGCAACTTCCAGGAATGGTTGAAGATGCCATGAACGGTAAAATTCAATTAGAACCATTTGTGACACATACGATGGGCTTGGATCAGATCAATGAAGCCTTTGATCTAATGCATGAAGGTAAGTCAATTCGTACTGTAATTCATTACGAATAATTCCGTCAGACCTTATACTTTTCCATGCATGTGCATCATGAATGACATGCATGGAATTCTCCAAAACGGCACATCATCTGTAAAACAGATCTATCTGTGTAGGCATCGTGTATAGGTTCAATCAACCTGCCTACATTTTAAATCTTTATCACTATTCTCTGTGGAGAATGTCGGACTCTTTGTTTACTCGATTTCTCATGAAGTCTTGCTCAACATAGGTAATTGATTATGGAAATAATTGAGAAACATGCTTCTTTTGGTGGATCGCAAGAAGTGTATCGCCATCAGTCAATAGCATTAAACTGTTCAATGAAATTCTCAATATATCTGCCACCTCATGACAAAGATGAGCGGTTGCCAGTTTTATATTGGTTATCAGGACTGACTTGCAACGAACAGAACTTTATTACTAAAGCCGGAGCACAAAAGTATGCGGCTGAACATAAAGTCATTATTGTTGCACCAGATACCAGCCCACGTGGAGAAGATGTACCAGATCATGCAGATTATGATTTAGGCCAAGGTGCAGGATTCTATGTGAATGCAACACAAGCACCTTGGTCACAGCATTTCAAAATGTATGATTATATTGTGGAAGAGCTCAGAAATCTGATTGACCTAAATTTTCCGACCAATCAAGTCCAAAGTATTATGGGTCATAGCATGGGTGGTCATGGTGCATTAGTAATTGGGTTAAAAAATCCTGAGCTGTATAAAAGTATTTCTGCTTTTGCACCGATTGTTGCACCTAGCCAAGTACCTTGGGGGAAAAAGGCTTTCACACATTACCTAGGTGAAACCGAAACTTTATGGAAAAGCTATGATGCGATTGAATTAATCAAAAACGCTGAAGTTCATATACCTATTTTAGTCGATCAGGGAACAGCTGATGATTTTCTTGAAGAACAGTTAAGGCCTAAGCTTCTTAGTGATATGTGTTTGGAACAAGAATATCCTCTTACACTTAACCTAAGAGAAGGGTATGACCATAGCTATTACTTCATTGCGAGCTTTATAGAGAAACATATAGAGTTTCACAGCAAACTCCTAGCTAAATAACTTTGATAGATATGAGGATGTACATGTTGTTCTTGAATGCTTCTTGAGCAATATAATTTTCAGATGAAGAGGTCAGCTTATAAATCTAAGGTAGAGTCAATTGATCCTTATATAACTAAGATTGAATTTAACCATCTCATATCTTAATTTTTTGATTCAAATGTTAATGATATTAACTTGAATAAATTCATAGCATTATGTCGGAATAAAAAAACAGATTTTGGCTCAGCTATGGGATTTTTTTTTAACTTTTATACAACAAAACTTTCTGACATGCATACATTAGCAATGTCAGAATCAGTTTTAATTCTAGTCAATTGTGGAGTTTTAGTCATGCTTAAAACAGCTTTATATGTCCGCCTTGAAGCTAAACCGGGTAAAGAAGACGAAGTGGAAGCTTTCCTTAAAGCCGGTTTACATATTGTAATGGAAGAACCTGCGACAGTTGCGTGGTTTGGCCTACGTCTTGGACCTACAACATTTGGTATATTTGATGCATTTCCTGATGAGGCGGGTCGCCAAGCACATCTATCTGGCAAGGTTGCAGCTGCTTTGATGGCTCAGGCCGATGAGCTATTTTCAGAGCCACCGTCTATTGAAAAAGTAGATGTTTTGGCGAGTAAACTACCAGCTTAAACCGACGCTTAAATGTATGAGTGTGCTGCCTGAAATTTGGCACTGTTGCAAATAGTGATTTGAGTCGATGATGTTCCCTTTAAAAAGTGCTTAGAGACCGAAAACCCTGTTGATTAGACACACTTCACCCTGAGGCTGACCATAATAAAATGACGATGCTTGTCCTTTACGTAGTGCACGCATGACTTCAATACCTTTAATTGTGGCATAAGCAGTCTTCATAGATTTGAATCCTAATGTGGCCCTGATGATTCGCTTTAACTTACCATGATCACATTCAATGACATTATTTTTATACTTAATCTGCCTGTGCTCAATATCTACTGGACATTTTCCTTCTCGCTTTAATCGTGATAAAGCATGGCCATAGGTCGCTGCTTTATCTGTATTGATGACCCGTGGAATTTGCCATTTTTTCACCGTATTGAAGATCTTTCCTAGAAAACTATAGGCTGATTTACTGTTCCGTCTAGCGGAAAGGTAAAAGTCAATCGTATGACCCCGTTGATCAACTGCACGATACAGGTAAGTCCATCGCCCCTTCACTTTGATATAAGTCTCATCCATATGCCATGAATGTAAATCTGTAGGATTACGCCAATACCAGCGTAACCGTTTTTCCATTTCTGGAGCATAACGCTGAACCCAACGATAAATTGTACTGTGATCCACATTTATGCCTCGTTCAGCGAGCATTTCTTGAAGTTCACGATAGCTGATGCCATATTTACAATACCAACGAACAGCCCAAAGAATGATTTCACCTTGAAAGTGCCGACCGTGGAAGGGATTCATCTGCTGTATCTCGAAATAAATAAGATATTTAGCTTATCATGTCAGCCTATTTGCAACAGTGCCAAAAAGTGAAAGGCCAAAAAGTAGGGTATGTCCGGGTAAGTTCTGTCGAGCAAAACACTGGACGTCAACTTGAAGGAATTGAGGTCGATCGGATTTTTGTTGACCGTGCTTCAGGTAAAAATACTGACCGACCTAAATTTCAGGAAATGTTGAACTATGTCCGGGAAGGGGACAGGGTGATTGTACATTCAATGGATCGTTTTGCGCGAAGCCTAAAAGATTTGGTCACTGAAGTAGATAAACTGGTCAAACGAGGGATCGCCATCCAGTTTGTAAAAGAAAATATTACTTTTACAGCCGAATCCACCCCGATGGATAATTTGATGCTTCAAATGATGGGTGCTTTTGCACAGTTCGAACGTGAGATCATTTTAGAGCGGCAAAAGGAAGGAATAAAACTCGCCTCTGCTCAGGGGAAGTACAAAGGTCGGGTGCATAAACTAAAGCCTGACCAAGCTGAAGCTTTACGACAAGCATGGAGGGAAGGGAAGTATCCATCAAAAATGGCATTAGGAAAAGCTTTTGGGATTAGTCGTCAGGCGGTATACCGATATTTACAAGTTAGTGAATAGCTTATTGGGATTGGCAACTAAATTTAGTTTAACTTATAAAAATTATGAAACATTATTCGAATTTTAAGCGTGGAACATAAATAATCAATAAAAAGCCGCTCTGGTACCCTATGCCCCACAACGGCTTGATCTAATATACTGAAATTTAAAGAGAAATATCAAGCATTACGTATAAGGTGTATTATGTTAATTTTAGGGAAATTAATCAGTTGATGAAAAATGAAAATAGGAATTTTTTGGTTTTTGCAAAAGCAAGTTATCGGCATAGCTCATCCATTCAATTTAAATGATGCAGATTCAATAGGCTTAATTGATAGTCCATATACACATGTCGATTATTGGAAAAATATGCAAAGTGTATACCCAGAACTACGTCATTATGAATATGAACAGATTCCAAGGGGTAGGGTAATTTTCGACGCAAATAAAGGAAAAGCAATCGTGTATATGGACAAAAAATTATTTAACACAGTAACAGCCACTAAAATTTATGATTTCTTTGATATAGATTCAGAAAATGCTATTCCAAGAAAAGATCCTCACTATCGTACTTAATTGTTTAATTTAGGCTAAAATGAAATTCTCTTTTAATAGGGGTATGAAGATGAGAAAGCGTTTAAAAGACTATAGCCTTGATCAAGTTTCAAATCGCCAAAAGGTTTCAGGTCAAGTATTACCAATTCAATTTAGCAATGATGAAGCAACAAAACGTGTTGTGATGCACAGTGCTAAACGAGTTATTAAGCAGCATAAAGCAGAACTTCAAGAGCTTGCTTATAAATGAGTTTGATTAGCTCAACATTCGTGATCGCTGTACATGATGAGATCCTATTACAAACTGGCGTGGGGCGAACAGGCTGTCATATTGAAAAGCTAGAAAGCGTATTAAGCCGTATAGATCAGCAGATGTATTACAGCAATGTAAGCGACATTTTTGAGATCGCAGCATGGTTTGGTATTGCTATCTCAAAAGGTCATGCTTTTGTTGATGGTAATAAAAGAACTGGTTTAGCTGTAATGCTGACTTATCTAGAAATTCAAGGTGTTACCATTCAGGAACAAACAGGTTTAGATGATTTGATGGTCGATATTGTTGAATCACAAGAAGAACATGAATTGTTAGCCAAAATTGTGGCTGAATTCTTATACGAGCTTTCGATAATTTAAACTAAGAAATCAGAATCTGAATATTTGGATCATCGATATTCGATAAAATATTCTTATAAATTAAATAATTTTCATCCTCTCGGCAGATAAAAAATACTTCTGCAACATGATCATATTGAGGCAACATAGAGAGTATGGTGCCAATCGCAATTTCAGCCGCCTTTTGAGGTGGAAAACCATAAACACCTGTACTAATACATGGAAAAGAAACAGTGAGTGCATGAATTTCATTAGCTTTGAATAGTGCATTACTATAAGCATCACAAAGCAATTGTGGCTCATTGTGTTCGCCATCTAACCATCGTGGTCCAACCGCATGAATAAGGTATTTAGCAGGCAGATTACCTGCTGTTGTTACTTCTGCTTGACCTGTAGGGCATCCACCTTTTTCTTGATTTAGACGAACACATTCTTCTTTCATCAATGGTCCAGCTTTTTTATGAATCACATAATCAAGTCCCCCACCACCAAGCAAAGATTTATTTGCTGAGTTAACGATGGCATGTACAGCAAAAGCTGTTATATCTGCTTGGATGAGATGGACTTTTTTCATAAATTTTATGCAATACCGCGATCTTTTTTAAATTGAGAAATAATAGGATTTAATTCAGATCCACAGAATTCAATATACTCATTTGTAATTCCACGACCACTAGAAGGATGTGGCAACCCAACTACAGTGCAGTTTTCAAATTTATTGATATAAGCCAATGAGCCATGATAATCAGGCATTCTTAATGTTTGCAATTTTTCAATTTCATTGCCCATAATTGGAGTGAATTTATCCCTTACTTTATAAAATTTTAGTACCTTAGTTAAAAGCTCACTTCCCATAAACAGAATTACTTTAGGTCTAAGTTCTTCTATATGTGCTATAAAATTATCAACATTTTCATCTTGTTTGTAGAAAGGAATTGCAGAACGAGATTTTTTTGATTCTACAGCCCAATTAGTTTGTACAATCATTTTGTCGAAAGCATCGCCTAAGCCTTCCTCATTTAGAGGATGCCCCCACATAGAAAACCAAGTTCTAATTCTTTTATCGTATTTAATCCATGTCTTAGCAACATCACCATATCGCAATGATTTATTAGAAAAGGTACATTCTTTAGTCATATCTATTATAACTTCTTGCCCCTTACTTTGTGATTCTTCACCCCATTCATAACCACAAATCATTAATCCGTTTTTATCATTAAAGCCTGCGAAAATTGAATTTGCTAAATTTAGACTTTTTCCCATTTTATCTTCTCTGATAGTTTTAAGATTCAAATTATCACATATATTTCATATAAATCATTTATATGGAAAGTTTTTTATAGATATAAAAATACACTTAACATAAAATCTCTTATTCGCAATTTTAAAAACTTGAATTTTCCACCAATTCACCAGCCATTTAACATAATGGGGGTTATACACAATACACTTGTATATTAATTTAAATATCAATGATTTAAAAACTTTACATTGATCACAAAAACCACAAAAAGCCGACTTTGAAACAAATCGGCTTTTTTATGAGCAGTTTTGGAATGTTTTGCCAACACTTTCGCTCAAAAAACGCTCAAAACCAAGAATCACATACACTCTATAAGGCTTTCAGCCTAAAAACAATCCCCAATTGCTGTGGATAAAATTTAGGCTATTTTGTACGCTCTGGCGTACATAAATCTCGGCCCTTTGCTGCTATGCGGCATACTGGAATTTTCCTATGATGACCTCATCGGGAACAGGAAGTTTCATAACATAAAACAATAATTATAAGTTATTCGATAGGGATCCGAGGATATTGAAAGCACATGAGAAAACATGAAAAACCCCGGCAGGATGCCGGGGTTTTTTATTACCTATCATTTCTCATTTGCAAAACAAGCATAATGCCTCTAAAATATAGACTATAATCTATATTTTGGTTGTGGTATGTGGACAGTCATTACGACAGATCTATTTAATCAGTGGCTTGAACAGCAAGATGAATCTACTCAAGAGAAGGTCCTAGCTGCCCTGGTTGTTCTACAGCAGTAGGGGCCGAGTTTAGGCCGCCCTTTAGTAGATACTGTGTATGAGTCTAAATTTACCAATATGAAAGAACTGCGTGTTCAACATCGCGGTAGACCCTTAAGAGCTTTCTTCGCATTTGATCCCTTACGACAGGCTATTGTTCTATGTATTGCTGATAAAGGCGGTAAAAAGCGTTTTTATAAAGACATGCTGGATATTGCAGATGAACAATACCAACTTCATCTCACTACCCTAGGAGATAAATCTAATGGCTAAGACTCTGCAAGAATTGTTAGCTAGCCGCTCTCCAGAGAGCCAAGCCCGTATTCAAAAAATGGCTGATGAATTACTGCTAGAAAATCAGCTTCATCTTATTCGTGAAGAACTCGAAATTTCTCAAAAAGAGCTTGCTGAAACTTTGGGAATAAAACAGCCATCGCTTTCAGCAATAGAAAATCGTGGCAATGATCTTAAGATTTCAACCATGAAAAAGTATGTTGAGGCAATGGGTGGGAAGCTCCGTATTGATGTAGAGCTTCCAACAGGAAAACATATAGGATTCAACGTTTAACAATAAAAATGGGAGCTATAGGCTCCCATTTTTATTGTTAAACGTTGAACCCAACGGTAAATAGTCGTGTGATCAACATTCACACCCCGTTCGGCCAGCATTTCCTGCAGTTCACGATAGCTAATGCCATATTTACAATACCAGCGCACAGCCCAAAGAATGATTTCGCCCTGAAAATGCCGACCATGGAAAGGATTCATATGCTGCACCTTTAGCTAAAACAGTCTTCAGCTTACCATTCGTGGTTATTTGCAACAGTGCCAATCAAGCTAGATTTTTTAAAACTCCACATTGGTCAATTGTACATAAACCATCACAAGTACCTCTTAAATCAGATAGTTGTTCAATAAGCTTTTGTTGCTTGATTATATTTTCTCTGATAGCACTGACATGTAAGTCAATTAATTCATTCACATCTGAACAATTTTTCTCAGGTTTGTCTTTATAGGTAAGTAATTGACGAATTTCATTCAAACTCATATTTAAAGTTCGGCAATTCAAAATAAATTTAATTCGCTCAACATAGCCTACATCGTAAAGGCGGTAATTTCCTTCCGTTCTTTCCGGTTCCGGAATTAAACCTTCCTTTTCATAAAACCTAATTGTTAATACTGAACATGAGGTTTTTTTAGAGAGTTCACCAATTTTTAAATGCATTGAGTTAGTATTTCCAAAGATTCTTGACTCTATAGTAACTATAGGGATTCTAATATTCAAAGTTTATAATTTTTTTAATGGGTATAATTATGAGTGGTTGTGGATGTAGTAAAGAAACACCATGCGAAGATAAGAAATCTCAACAAGAAAATCATCCATCAATTGCAGAAGCAAACAATTCAAAGAATTGTGATAATACGCTTAGCTGTTGTGGTGAAGAGGAAGAAAAAAAATCTTCATCTCCTTGCTGTAACACTTCAAACAGTTGTGAAGATACCGCTCAATCCTGTTGTGGTTCTGATCCCAAAGAAAATTTAAGCACTGAAGACGTTTTAAAAGATTCGCACTACATGAGTGAATACTTAGTTCCCAAAATGGATTGTTCTGCGGAAGAACATATGGTTCGTATGGCGCTATCTTCAATTGATGGTGTTCAAAAACTCATCTTTGATTTACCTAACCGTTCTTTAAAGGTTCTACATAATCAAAAAGATGAAAATATAACCACCAAACTTGAAGCTTTGGGTTTTGGTGCAAAGCTTGTGAAGACTGAAACTTATATAAGCAATCAACAGGCTAAGCAAACAAGTACCTACACCATTCCTAAAATGGATTGCTCTGCTGAAGAGCAAATGGTCCGTATGGCTCTTGCAGATATTGAAGCAGTTAAAGGTCTTACTTTTGATCTTCCCAATCGAAAACTGAAAGTCTTCCATAATGAAGGGATTCAGCAAATTACGGCTAAACTCGAAGGACTGGGTTTTGGGGCGAAACTTGATGAAACACAGCTTTCTTCAGGCGATATACCTAATGAACCTGATCCTGTGAGACAAGCTAAAGTACTTAAACTGTTATTAGGTATTAATGCTCTACTTTTCTTTATAGAATTCATCAGCGGTATTATTGCTGCGTCTACAGGATTGATTGCTGATTCTCTAGATATGTTTGCCGATGCAGCCGTTTATGGTATTGCGCTATATGCCGTCGGAAAAGCTGCGAAATATCAAATAAAAGCAGCCCATTTCGCAGGTTGGATTCAGTTATTACTTGCTGTTATCGTGATTGTTGATGTCATTAGACGATTCATGTTTGGAAGCGAGCCAGAATCAACGCTCATGATTGTTATTGGCCTGCTCGCACTTATAGCTAACGTGACATGCTTATATCTTATTTCTGGTCATCGAGAAGATGGCGCACATATGAAAGCCAGTTGGATTTTCTCGGCGAATGACGTTGTCGTAAATATGGGCGTTATATTTGCGGGTGTACTCGTGGCGTGGACGGGATCAGCTTATCCAGACTTAATCATTGGCATACTGGTTTCTTTATTCGTACTTAATGGTGCCCGAAAAATTTTGGCTTTGAAGTAAGGGCACTGTTGCAAATAACCACGAATGGTAAGCTGAAGACTGTTTTAGCTAAAGGTGCAGCATATGAATCCTTTCCATGGTCGGCATTTTCAGGGCGAAATCATTCTTTGGGCTGTGCGCTGGTATTGTAAATATGGCATTAGCTATCGTGAACTGCAGGAAATGCTGGCCGAACGGGGTGTGAATGTTGATCACACGACTATTTACCGTTGGGTTCAACGTTATGCTCCTGAAATAGAAAAACGTTTACGCTGGTATTGGCGTAATCCTACAGATCTGAGCTCGTGGCATATTGATGAAACCTATGTAAAAGTGAATGGACGATGGTCTTATCTGTATCGTGCAGTCGATCAACGTGGCGATACCATTGATTTTTATCTTTCTTCTAGACGTAATACCAAATCAGCATATTGTTTTCTTGGAAAAATTTTAAATAATGTGAAGAAGTGGCAAATTCCACAAGTGATCAACACGGATAAAGCACCCACATATGGACGTGCTTTATCACGGTTAAAACGGGAAGGTAAATGTCCACCAGACCTTGAGCACAGGCAGATTAAGTATAAAAATAACGTGATTGAATGTGATCATGGCAAGCTAAAGCGGATCATCAGGGCCACATTAGGATTCAAATCTATGAAGAC
>NZ_KI530759.1:0-110000 GCF_000488255.1 Acinetobacter indicus CIP 110367
TAATGAGCTGGCGATGACTTACTCTCACATGGGTAACCCCACACTACCATCAGCGCTAAGAGGTTTCACTTCTGAGTTCGGGAAGGGATCAGGTGGTTCACTCTTGCTATTGTCGCCAGCACAACTGTTATGGACTTGTTCGGGTCTTAGTTACTTTGCTTAAGCTTGATGCTTTTGCATGTAATGCCTTACTTTGTTCCAAATGAGTTATTAACGGATTGGCTATTGGGTCTGAATTTTATTGTGTCGCATTAACTAAATCAAGGATTAGTTTAGAATTCAGCTTGATACAACAACTGTTTGGGTGTTGTATAGTCAAGCCTCACGAGCAATTAGTATTGGTCAGCTTCACATATCGCTATGCTTCCACACCCAACCTATCAACGTCCTAGTCTCGAACGGCTCTTTAGAGGACATGAAGTCCTAGGGAAATCTTATCTTGAGGTAGGCTTCCCGCTTAGATGCTTTCAGCGGTTATCCCTTCCGAACATAGCTACCCGGCGATGCGACTGGCGTCACAACCGGTACACCAGAGGTTCGTCCACTCTGGTCCTCTCGTACTAGGAGCAGATCCTCTCAAATTTCCAGCGCCCACGGTAGATAGGGACCGAACTGTCTCACGACGTTCTAAACCCAGCTCGCGTACCTCTTTAAATGGCGAACAGCCATACCCTTGGGACCTGCTTCAGCCCCAGGATGAGATGAGCCGACATCGAGGTGCCAAACACCGCCGTCGATATGAACTCTTGGGCGGTATCAGCCTGTTATCCCCAGAGTACCTTTTATCCGTTGAGCGATGGCCCTTCCATACAGAACCACCGGATCACTAAGACCTACTTTCGTACCTGCTCGACTTGTGGGTCTCGCAGTTAAGCGCGCTTTTGCCTTTATACTCTACGCGTGATTTCCGACCACGCTGAGCGCACCTTCGTACTCCTCCGTTACTCTTTAGGAGGAGACCGCCCCAGTCAAACTACCCACCAGACATGGTCCTCGTCCCGGATCACGGGACAGAGTTAGAACCTCAACATTACCAGGGTGGTATTTCAAGGACGGCTCCATTGGAACTGGCGTTCCAACTTCAAAGCCTCCCACCTATCCTACACAAGTAAGGTCAAAGTTCAATGTCAAGCTGCAGTAAAGGTTCACGGGGTCTTTCCGTCTAGCCGCGGGTACACTGCATCTTCACAGCGATTTCGATTTCACTGAGCCTCTGCTGGAGACAGCGCCGCCATCATTATGCCATTCGTGCAGGTCGGAACTTACCCGACAAGGAATTTCGCTACCTTAGGACCGTTATAGTTACGGCCGCCGTTTACTGGGGCTTCGATCAAGAGCTTCGCTTACGCTAACCCCATCAATTAACCTTCCAGCACCGGGCAGGCATCACACCCTATACGTCCACTTTCGTGTTTGCAGAGTGCTATGTTTTTAATAAACAGTTGCAGCGGCCTGGTTTCTGCGGCTGTCAACCGCTCAGGGAGCAAGTCCCATCACCGTCAACAGCGTACCTTCTCCCGAAGTTACGGTACCATTTTGCCTAGTTCCTTCAGCAGAGTTCTCTCAAGCGCTTTGGTCTACTCGACCTGACCACCTGTGTCGGTTTCGGGTACGATTCCAGTGTAACTGAAGCTTAGAGACTTTTCCTGGAAGCATGGTATTAGCCACTTCGCTAGTAAACTAGCTTGCTATCAGCTCTCAGCATAGAGCACCCCGGATTTGCCTAAGATGCATGCCTACAGCCTTCCACCTGGACAACCAACGCCAGGCTGACTTAACCTTCTCCGTCCTCTCATCGCATTACACTGAAGTATTGGAATATTAACCAATTTCCCATCGACTACGCCTCTCGGCCTCGCCTTAGGGGTCGACTCACCCAGCCCCGATTAACGTTGGACTGGAACCCTTGGTCTTTCAGCGAACGGGTTTTTCACCCGTTTTGTCGTTACTCACGTCAGCATTCGCACTTCTGATACCTCCAGCAGACTTCTCAATCCACCTTCATCGGCTTACAGAACGCTCCCCTACCACGTATACAATGTATACATCCGCAGCTTCGGCACATAGTTTTAGCCCCGTTACATCTTCCGCGCAGGCCGACTCGACTAGTGAGCTATTACGCTTTCTTTAAAGGGTGGCTGCTTCTAAGCCAACCTCCTAGCTGTCTATGCCTTCCCACATCGTTTCCCACTTAACTATGATTTTGGGGCCTTAGCTGGCGGTCTGGATTGTTTTCCTCTTGACTACGGACGTTAGCACCCGCAGTCTGTCTCCCGGATAGTACTCATCGGTATTCGGAGTTTGCATCGGTTTGGTAAGTCGGGATGACCCCCTAGCCGAAACAGTGCTCTACCCCCAATGGTATTCGTCCGAGGCGCTACCTAAATAGCTTTCGGGGAGAACCAGCTATCACCAGGCTTGATTAGCCTTTCACCCCTATCCACAAGTCATCCCCTGGCTTTTCAACGACAGTGGGTTCGGTCCTCCAGTTAGTGTTACCCAACCTTCAACCTGCTCATGGATAGATCGCCTGGTTTCGGGTCTACACCCAGCAACTATACGCCCTATTAAGACTCGGTTTCCCTACGGCTCCCCTATGCGGTTAACCTTGCTACTGAATGTAAGTCGCTGACCCATTATACAAAAGGTACGCAGTCACCGAACAAGTCGGCTCCCACTGCTTGTATGCATGCGGTTTCAGGATCTATTTCACTCCCCTCACAGGGGTTCTTTTCGCCTTTCCCTCACGGTACTGGTTCACTATCGGTCAGTCAGGAGTATTTAGCCTTGGAGGATGGTCCCCCCATATTCAGACAAGGTTTCACGTGCCTCGCCCTACTCGTCATCATTATGTGTGCCCTTTCGTGTACAGGACTATCACCCACTATGGTTGCACTTCCCAGAGCATTCCACTAAAACACACATAACTTAATGGGCTGTTCCCCTTTCGCTCGCCGCTACTGAGGGAATCTCAATTGATTTCTTTTCCTAAGGGTACTGAGATGTTTCACTTCCCCTCGTTCGCCTTGCAACACTATGTATTCATGTTGCAATACCTACCTTATGGTAAGTGGGTTTCCCCATTCAGACATCTCCGGATCAAAGGATATTTGCCGCCTCCCCGGAGCTTTTCGCAGGCTATCACGTCTTTCTTCGCCTCTGACTGCCAAGGCATCCACCACATGCACTTAATTACTTGACTATACAACCCCAAACAGTCGTTAATCCCTACAAGTAGGATTAAGACAATTAAATAAATCAATGATCTATTTAATCTACAGTTCGAAGTCTCGTGCACTTAAGCACCGTACAGCTTCAATCTAAATTCATATACCAAAACGCTTGATTCAGTTAATTTGCTAGTTCTCAATTCAATCTACGTTCATCAACCCGTCATAACAACGCGTTAACGTATATTGATTGAGTGAACAATTTATTTCAGACTCAATTTTGCCAATCTGTTAATGATTCACTGCATCCTCGTCGGACTGCAGTCAACTGTGATAAATCACAGAGATTAATAAGCATAAACTTACTAAGCTCTATAATCTATGGTGGAGACTAGGAGAGTCGAACTCCTGACCTCCTGCGTGCAAAGCAGGCGCTCTACCAACTAAGCTAAGTCCCCAGCTTATCATTTAAGTCAATGTTCTGATTTCTATTCGCTCTGCAATTGCTTGCTTGTCGTTAGTGGTGGGTCTGACAAGACTTGAACTTGTGACCCCACGCTTATCAAGCGTGTGCTCTAACCAACTGAGCTACAGACCCTCAGATACATCGTCATGAAGAACAACTTGTTGTGGATTCTTACTAATCGTCAATCTTTCGTTAAGGAGGTGATCCAGCCGCAGGTTCCCCTACGGCTACCTTGTTACGACTTCACCCCAGTCATCGGCCACACCGTGGTAAGCGTCCTCCCTAAGGTTAGACTACCTACTTCTGGTGCAACAAACTCCCATGGTGTGACGGGCGGTGTGTACAAGGCCCGGGAACGTATTCACCGCGGCATTCTGATCCGCGATTACTAGCGATTCCGACTTCATGGAGTCGAGTTGCAGACTCCAATCCGGACTACGATCGGCTTTTTGAGATTAGCATCACATCGCTGTGTAGCAACCCTTTGTACCGACCATTGTAGCACGTGTGTAGCCCTGGCCGTAAGGGCCATGATGACTTGACGTCGTCCCCGCCTTCCTCCAGTTTGTCACTGGCAGTATCCTTAAAGTTCCCATCCGAAATGCTGGCAAGTAAGGAAAAGGGTTGCGCTCGTTGCGGGACTTAACCCAACATCTCACGACACGAGCTGACGACAGCCATGCAGCACCTGTATCAGAGTTCCCGAAGGCACCAATCCATCTCTGGAAAGTTCTCTGTATGTCAAGGCCAGGTAAGGTTCTTCGCGTTGCATCGAATTAAACCACATGCTCCACCGCTTGTGCGGGCCCCCGTCAATTCATTTGAGTTTTAGTCTTGCGACCGTACTCCCCAGGCGGTCTACTTATCGCGTTAGCTGCGCCACTAAAGCCTCAAAGGCCCCAACGGCTAGTAGACATCGTTTACGGCATGGACTACCAGGGTATCTAATCCTGTTTGCTCCCCATGCTTTCGCACCTCAGTGTCAGTATTAGGCCAGATGGCTGCCTTCGCCATCGGTATTCCTCCAGATCTCTACGCATTTCACCGCTACACCTGGAATTCTACCATCCTCTCCCATACTCTAGCTAACCAGTATCGAATGCAATTCCCAAGTTAAGCTCGGGGATTTCACATTTGACTTAATTAGCCACCTACGCGCGCTTTACGCCCAGTAAATCCGATTAACGCTCGCACCCTCTGTATTACCGCGGCTGCTGGCACAGAGTTAGCCGGTGCTTATTCTGCGAGTAACGTCCACGCTTCTAGGGTATTATCCTAGAGCGCCTCCTCCTCGCTTAAAGTGCTTTACAACCAAAAGGCCTTCTTCACACACGCGGCATGGCTGGATCAGGGTTCCCCCCATTGTCCAATATTCCCCACTGCTGCCTCCCGTAGGAGTCTGGGCCGTGTCTCAGTCCCAGTGTGGCGGATCATCCTCTCAGACCCGCTACAGATCGTCGCCTTGGTAGGCCTTTACCCCACCAACTAGCTAATCCGACTTAGGCTCATCTATTAGCGCAAGGTCCGAAGATCCCCTGCTTTCCCCCGTAGGGCGTATGCGGTATTAGCATCCCTTTCGGAATGTTGTCCCCCACTAATAGGCAGATTCCTAAGCATTACTCACCCGTCCGCCGCTAAGCTAAGGTGCAAGCACCCTCGCTCCGCTCGACTTGCATGTGTTAAGCCTGCCGCCAGCGTTCAATCTGAGCCATGATCAAACTCTTCAGTTAAAATCATTTCGAACTTTATAAGTAAAGTTCTTAAACTTGGCTCATCAATTTTCTGACTTAAATTTCGCTCAAATAAACTTCGAGTAATTTAAACCAATCAATCAATGAAAATATATTCGATTAATCAACCAGTAAAAATCCACACAAGTTGTTCTTCATAATCTCTTAATGATCTTCTCAATGCTTCGTCAGCATCAAGCTAGGTCGGCTATATTACTCTCTATTTTTAGAAAGTCAACAGGCAATGTTGATTTTATTTCTAAACTTACCACCTAAACCAGAACTCAACCATTTTAGCTAAATCCTTGTTTATCAACAAGTTTTTATCAACATCACCGCCGATGGATGTGCATTATAGGCGAAATATTTACGCTTGCAAGCCCTTTGATAAAAAAATTTAATCATCCGATTATTTTTTATTCATTTTACCTTTTTTAGCTATAAATTTCGGCCAAAAGTGTTTAAATACTCTCTTAAAATGTGCGCTGGGTCGAATGACTCTGCTTTCTCTTTTTTGCTTTCAGTATTCAAAGCACTAGGATCTTTTATGCGTCAACAACAATATGTATGGATTAGCCTGCTGACTTTAGGGATGGCCTCCCCTGCTTTTGCCAATGAATCTGCAGTAGACAGTTCTACCCGCACCACAGCAGAAGCAGACTCATCTGCAGCAACCAGCAAAGCCCCTTCACGCTTTGAATCCTTAAAAGAGCTGAAAAATATTAAAGCACAAGATTTGAAAGTGAATGCCAATGCCGCACAACCGGAAAGTGTTAAAGATCCACTACAACCTTTAAACCGTCAGGTCTATGCCTTAAATGATGTGTTAGACCGCAATATCGCCCGTCCGCTGGCTGTGCAATATACAGAAAAAGTTCCTGGCGATGTGCGTGGTTCTTATCGTAACTTCCGTAAAAACCTGGGTGAACCATGGAATGCAGTAAACCAGCTGATTCAGGGCCGTCCGCTCAGAGCAGCAAAAACGCTGGGCCGTTTTACTGTAAATACCATCACCACTTTAGGTCTGGCTGATCCGGCCCGTCGTTTGGGAATGGAAACCGAAGATGAAGATTTTGGCACCACTTTAGGCTATTTCGGGGTGCCGTCTGGCCCGTATCTGGTTTTGCCGATTATTGGCCCAAGTACCTTCCGTGATGGTTTTAGCCGTCTGGTTGACAGTCAGGCCCGTCCACAAAAATACATTCTAGAAGATCATGATGGACTGTACTGGACCGAGCAGGCTTTACGCGGCATTGATGCCCGCTCCCAGATTCTGGATGTAGAACAGGTGTTACAAGGAGATCGCTATGCCGCCATCCGTGATATTTACCTGCAGCGTAAAAACTTTGAAATTGCCGAGAAAAAAGGCCTAGAGGCCGAGAGCATTTCATTTATTGAAGATGTCGAAGACGACTACATCGAAGATGAAGAAAACTTTGATTCACCTGCACCGCTCACTGAATAATTTGTAATACTTCTTTCTGGCGGGAAGTTCAACTTCCCCTAGTAATTCATTGATTGTTATAGTACATCTATCCCCTAAAGCGCATAGGATTATATTCTACATTTATGTATTTCATTCAGCCCACACGTGATATTCCCTATCTAGATCAGGTGATTGACACACTGCCCAGTGTGCAAATGATTCGCATAGATGACATCGACCTATATGATCAGACCATCATTGCCATTGCCGATGTACAGGATTATTTAACCCATCGCTGGAATTTACCGACCATTGTTTTGGGCTTTGAAGATGAAGGTCTGGCCCTGTCGCAAGCCTGGGAACAAGGCGCTCTGGCCGGCTGGATCTGGAGCAAACTGCCAGCAGAGCCGCAGCAGGCCCTGCTTAAAATTGATGCGCAATATAAACGCAATCAGGACAGCCGTGATTTACCCTCGGCTGCAGAGTTACAAAAACGTTTACTGCCAAACCCAATTGAACTGGTCAATTATGAAATTGAAACCCTGTTTCAGCCTTCGGCCTATTTATCCGGCGACTGGTTTGATTACTGGAAAATTAGTGACAAAGAGCTGATTTTTTATCTGGCCGATGTGTCCGGCCATGGGGTAACCAGCAGTTTATTAACCTCGTGGATGGCGGCTTTTCATGGTCGTTCCAAAACCCCGCGCGAGTTACTGAAAAAACTGAACGGGATGCTGGTACAGGAAAATATTGAAAAGCATATCACCATGATTAGCGGGATTTTAAACCTGGAAACCCATCAGCTGCGCTGGTCCAGTGCCGGACATTATCCGCCTGCGATTATCTTTGAGCCAAATCAGCCACCGAAAATCTTAAACACCAGCAGCTTCCCGTTGGGCCTGACCGAAGACCTGGAAGTAGAAGAATATGAATGCGTGCTGTCACGTCAGGCGCGCTTTATTATCTGTTCAGATGGTGCGCTGGAACCCTATGTTGGTGGACTAAATGAACAGTTTGAACAACTGGTCTATCACTTGCAGAATCAGTCCTTTAAAGCGCCAGAACACGTGGCCGACGATATTGCCATCCTCAGTTTGTGCCGACTGAATTAATCACTTAATCAACCACTTAAAACCATCCTTAGACTTATGTCCATAGCAGACACTTGAGTCTGTGGTGTCCCTATGGGATAATTTTATCTATCCTTCTCTGCAAATGGCATTTATATGTCAACAGGTCATGTTGAATACGCAAGTTTGGATGGAACGCATATTTTCAAGCTGATCGGCGAAGTGCGTGCCCAATCTTGTATCAGTTTAGACAAACTACTCAGTAAAATTGAACAGCAAACCAATGTGGTCGGCGCCATTGTCGATTTAACTCAAACCACATTTATTGACAGTACTGTTTTGGGTGTTTTGGCAAAACTCGGGCTAAAACTCAAACAGGTACATCAGATTCAGGCGGTTATGCTGTCGACCAATCCGGACATCACCACACTGGCCAATAGCATGGGCTTGGGGCAGGTGTTTGTGATTCTGAATTACTGTGGCGATCCGAGTGTCTGCACCCGTGCCCTGATTGAAGAGCATGTGACGCATAGCAATATGCTGTCGACCGTACTGGATGCCCACAAAACCCTGATGAAACTCAACGACAGCAACCAGAATATGTTTGAACCCCTGGTCAAACAGCTACAAAAAGAACAGGACAACTTGGAACAGGTGTCTAATCAGCAAAACGTATAATTTTCAGTTTGGGAGAATGCCCGCATGACTTTCATTTCTGTTGCACAGATGAACTCGCAAAATGATATTGAAGCCAATTTCAACACGGTCGAGCAGCTGATTCAGCAGAGCAAAGCCGCCGGCAGTGAACTGCTGGTTCTTCCTGAAAATTTTATCTGTTTTGCTGCCGGCAAGCAGCGCGAAACTGCGGCCCAGTTTGAATCTATTCAACAACGTCTGGAGCAACTGGCCCATCAGCATCAAATCTGGCTGGTGGCGGGTACCCTGCCGTGCCCATTCCGCCCGGATGGTTCGGTCATTGAAGATGGCCGGGTACGTACCGTCAGCCTGTGTATCAGTCCTGAAAAAACCGAAGCCCGTTATGACAAGATTCACCTGTTTGATGTACAGGTGGGTGATGCCGTCGGGGGTTATCAGGAATCCAAATTCTTTGAACCAGGCCAAGATGTGGTGGTGGCCAAAACTCCGTTTGGCAATATTGGCCTGATGGTCTGCTATGACCTACGTTTCCCGGAACTGGCGCTAAAATTGCGTGCACAAGGCGCCAATCTTCTGACAGCACCTTCTGCTTTTACCTACACCACTGGCCAGATGCACTGGCAGCTGCTGCTACAAGCACGTGCCATGGACAGTCAGTGTCAGGTTTTAGGTGCTGCCCAGCAAGGCTGGCACGGCGAAAAACGTCAAACCTGGGGTCATTCTGGTGCGACCAATTCCCGTGGACAATTACTGGCCATGGTGCAGGACGAAGGCGCGCAACTGATTACAGTCGAATTTGACCTGAAAGAACAGCAACAGGTACGCGAGTCAATGCCTTTAATGCAGCATCGCGTGTTAGTCAATTATTAAGTCTTTCCCTTGATCTCGCTGATATTGTTATCGACGTAATCTTTCAACTTGCATATAATAATGATTCTTATTTTCAACAATAAATTATCCTGATGTTTAAAACCGTGATCACCAGTCTGGGGCTGCTGTGCTCGACACTGGCCTTGGCCGAGCTGAGTATTTCTGAAAAAATGCGTCCTGTGGTTTATTCTCAGGTCAATCCGGAGATGGCACGTCTGCCGGTTCCAGCCACACCGAATCAGATGAATCTTCCGGCCTTTGGACAGGGACTGATTGGCTGGGGCAGCGGCCCGGAAGGTGCGCAAGCGCGTTTAGATTCCATCACAGCTGCCGATGTGCATCAGATGCAAATTCAAGGTTTAACCCTGGAGATGGTGCAGGCCTGGCAGGCATTTTATACTCATGAAAGCCAGCGCAATCTCGGCAATCCGACGGCACCCTTACGCGCCCTCTTAATGCAAAAAATCGTCAGCCTGTGGTAGGGACTGACGATTTTTTTAAACAGGCTCTACAGCTCTGCTAGTCTGCCGCTTCATTGGTGACACGTAACACTTCTTCGACTGTGGTTTTACCGGCCAGTACTTTACGCAAACCATCTTCACGAATCGAACCGGATTGCTGGCGCGCATAGTTTTCCAGTTCATACTCTGCAGCATTGCCATGAATCAGGCGACGCATGTGATCATCTACCGGCACAATTTCATAAATGGCGGTCCGACCGGTAAATCCGGTATGCGCACACTGCTCACAGCCTTTCGGTTTCGGCAGGCGCAATACCTCTGCACTGCTGACAGGTTTAAACAGTTCTTTTTCAAAGTCATCAGCATCATGCCAGGTGGCGCAGTGCGAGCACAAGGTTCGGACCAGACGCTGCGCAATCACACCAATCAGGGAACTGGACAGCAGGAAAGGTTCAATGCCCATATCTTTTAAACGGGTTACGGCGCCAATCGCAGTATTGGTGTGCAAGGTCGATAATACCAGGTGACCAGTCAGCGAAGCCTGTACCGCAATTTCTGCGGTTTCCAGATCACGGATTTCCCCGACCATTACCACATCCGGGTCCTGACGCAGCATGGCTTTTAAAGCACGGGCGAAAGTCATATCGACCTTGGTGTTGACCTGGGTTTGCCCAATCCCTTCCAGCTGATATTCAATCGGGTCTTCAGCGGTCAGAATATTTTTCGAGCCATCATTCAGGTCCGACAGTGCTGCATACAAGGTGGTGGTTTTCCCCGAACCGGTTGGACCAGTCACCAAGATAATGCCATGCGGACGATGCACCAGCTGTTTTAGCCGGTCATAATCATTTTGCATTAGGCCCAAATGGGTCATGTTCAGCCGTCCGGCCTGTTTATCCAGCAGACGCATTACCACCCGTTCACCATGCGAAGATGGCAAGGTCGATACCCGCACATCGACTTCACGGCCCGCCAGGCGTAGCGAAATACGGCCATCTTGCGGAATGCGTTTTTCAGCAATATCCAGTTTGGCCATGACTTTAATCCGCGATACCAGTAGCGGCGCCAGCTCACGGCGCGGCTGTACAATTTCACGTAATTGTCCGTCTACCCGCAAACGCACCGATAAGCGTTTTTCAAACGATTCAATATGAATATCCGACGCACCGACCCGAATGGCTTCGGACAGCAGTGCATTAATCAGCCGGACAATGGGCGCATCATCTTCCTGATCCATTAAATCTTCGGCTTCAGGTACCGAGTCGGCCAGACTGAGTAAATCCGGATGATCTTCCAGACCTGCCGCAACCTGTTGTGATTCCCCGGTATCGCCGGCAAAACTGCTGCTTAACAGCTGATGAAATTCCTGATCGGTACATAACTGGAACTGGGCCGGATGTCCGAGAAAACGGCGTGCTTCCTGAATGGCCAGCAGCGGCGTATTTTCACGGCGCACGATAAAAGCATGATCCCCCTCATAGCGAATTAGCACGCCATGGCGTTTTGCAAAACTATAGGGAATTTGTAATTGTTTAAGTACTTGCATCAGCGATTATAATAATGATGAAAAAATCTCATTTGAGTGTACTCTAAGCTTATGACAGCGTGAAGTCTGTTTTTAGGGTTTTAAATTGAAAGGAAGACGCCCTTGCCGCATCCGAATGAATTACTGAATCATGATGAATTGCCCGATTTAAAATGGTGGGGCGAACACGAGTTTGAACTGCATCAGCCCAAAGCCTGGCAATTTGGCTCCCTGCTGTTTCGTTTAACACGCGGCATGCAGGAGTGGCGTCTGGAATATCATCGTCCGCAGGTGCAGTATGACTATGAACAGCAATGGCATCGCATCAATGACCCGAATTTTTCCTTTCCGCAGCCGGTGAAAATTGAACGCTACATGTTCAAATCGACCACCAACAAACTCCAGCTGATGCCACGTCTGGCAGACCGTTCAGTGGTGATTAAACCGGTCGATCCGATTTATATTCCAGCTGGCCAGCGCGGCACACTGTACATTAGTACCCCATTATGGATTGCCGGTTTTGTTGATGGTCAGCGCGAGCCAATTTTTGATTTGCCGGTGATTTTGCCCAAAGATACCTGGTTTGGACCGAATCACCGTTATGGCGAAATCTGTTATGCCACCGCGGTGGATGGCCGGACCGAGCTACACCAGCTACGCCCGCGCGCTTTTCGTGCCATTACGCCTATCGAGTTTCATAATATCAGCAACCAGCAATTGCGCTTTGACCGGATGAATGTACCGGTGCCGGCACTACCGCTATTTTTTAGTGAAAGTACCGGACGTTTATGGACCTCGCAGATTAAAGTCTTGCACGAAGGTTCCGACCGGCCGCCACGGGTACGGATTGAAAACCGCACCCCACCGCATGCCGGTGAAGTGATTTATGTGCATCCGCCACGTGAAACCGCAGGGGCCTTATTTAATATGTTTGATTCGTTCTTCTAGGGAGTAGACATGGCCGATTCCAATATCCCTAAAGAAATTACCAATAGCCTGAAAGGGATTTTCACCAATATCAACACCGAGCGCCTGACTGAAATTCTGGTGGCGCTGGTGCTGTGCTTCTTAGGCTTTCTGGTGGCGCGTTTTGTCTCTAATGCCTTTATCCGCACCATTGGTAAACGCTTTAATGCGCATCAGAGTCTGGTCTGGCGTCGCGGGATTTTCTATTTTATTTTCCTGATTTTTGTGATGGCCAGCCTGAAAGAAGCCGGCTTTAAACTTAGTGTCTTCCTGGGTGCAGCCGGTATCTTAACCGTGGCGTTGGGTTTCGCGTCACAAACTTCGGCTTCCAACCTGATCAGCGGTCTGTTCCTGATTGGTGAAGGTTCCTTTGAAGTGGGCGACACCATCCAGATTACCCTCATTCGTGGTCATACCGTAGAAGGTGAAGTGATTTCGATTGACCTGCTCTCGGTAAAACTGCTCACCCAGGACAACGTGTATGTGCGTTTACCGAACGAACAGCTGATTCGGGCGCCAGTACACAACCTGTCCAAATTCCCGATCCGGCGGATTCCAATTACTCTGGCCATTAATTTCCATGAAGATATTATCAAGGTGCGTGAAGTGCTGCTGGATGTGGCCAATAAATATCCATTGGTGCTGGCCGATCCGAAACCTGCGGTGACAGTAACTGCCTTCCGTGAATCCTCAATTGAACTGCTGTTTGCGATCTGGTGCCAGCAGGAAAATTTCCTGCGAGTGCGTGATGAAATGCAGGAACGGATTCGTAATGGCTTTGTCGATAACCAGATTGAAATTCCGGTACCGAAAATGGGCTTTGTCGATCATCCGCTGTCCCGACCGCTGGAAAATGCAGAGATTGATCAATATGCCAATGAAAAAGCCCTGAAACGTGAACCGGATTTAAAATAAACTTTTTAATATTAGCCTTCTCCACCAAGAGAAGGCTTTTTTCTATTCAGAGGGTGACCGTTCCACTGGCTGTTCTGGATCGGGCATTGGCGCAATATAGGCAATGATCAGCATCACCGCACCGGCGGCTAAAAAGGAAATCACCCGGGTTAAAGTGCCAATATGCGACAGATCAAACAGCACCAGCTTTAAGCTGACAACCACCAGAATACTGCCGCCCAGGACCCAGACCGAACGCAGCTGTTTGCGACTGGCCCAGCTCATGGTAACAAATGCTAGGCTGACCCAAAGTAAAGTCAAACTCAGTTGTACCGTGCCATTACGCCACAGCGCCAGTTCATTCAGCGGTGTACCCACATAGACATGCAAGCCACGCAGCACAATATAGCTACTCAGCCACAATAAACTCAGCACCATCAACACTGCGGCCATACTGCGGTCCAGCCCGGCCTTAACCTGTAACGACAGCATCCATAAAAAGCCGACCAGCATGGCGATGCTGACCAGATCAAAAGGATTTAAGATGGGCAGCAGATAGCCATGAAACGCCTGCTGGCTTAACAGCTGCGAACAGATCATCCAGGCCAGCATCAACAGCAAACTGCTTCGGGCCTGCCAGAACATCTGCCAGTCGGGCTGTGCCTGCCAGTAACACCAGCCGCAAAACAGCAGCGGTAAAATCACCATACTGATATACGGTTGCTGCGGTAATAAAGTCAGACTGGTCAGTAGCAGACTGAGTAAAGTACCGGCACTGACCCATTCTTTTTCGGTTCGTACACCCAAAAGCGGCCTTAACCAGAGCAGACTGAGGATGATGCCAGCTCCGGCAAACAACAGCCGCTCATTGAAAGATGCCCAGACAATACTGCCCTGTTGCATCCGCAGCATGATGATTCCTGCCGCAAACAGCAGCAAGGGAACCAGGCCCGACCATTTGCTGAATAGCCAGGCCACCCCGGCCTGTCGGCGTAACAGGATTTCATTCACCGCCCAATAGGCCAGACCTAGAGTCAACAAGCTCAGCACTGCACTCAGCTCGCCGGACCATTCATCCTGGAGCAGCACCAGCAACATGGTGGTCGCCAGCAACATCAGCAGACATTGAAAGCCAATCATACTGCTACTAAGTTGTTGCTGAAATTGCAGCCGGCTATTGGACAGCAATACCACGCCCACATAGCTCAGGCACAGCACCCAGAACATGGCGCGTGGAAATACAATCAGCTCCACCAGATAATACAGGCTCGACAGCCCCGCCACGACCAGCAGGCCCATGGCCAGATACAGACTGATTTTGGACTGCCGCACCAGCCCCAACAGGAAAATCAGCAGGCCTTCAATGGCCCAGCCCATGACACTTTTTTCAGCCGGCAATAAAATCGGCGGAATTAGGGCCAGAAAAATTAAGGTCAGGCTTAAATAGCTGTGCGCAATTAGCTGTACGGTTTGATGGTGTCTGGAGAATCGGTACAACACGGCGAACAGCAGTGCAAACAGCAGACTGAGGCCCGCCTGCCAGGCTGTGTCCTGGAAATGCAGCACATATAAACTGCTATAGGCCAGCAACGGTGCAGCAAAAATCAGCCCAATATCCAGCGCCGGTTTAAGCTTAAACTTGTCTAAATCCTGCTGTGCCAATAACTGGCTAAAACGGAAACCCAGCCAGATAAAGATAGCGGCATGTGCCAGAATCAGCACGGTCATCAGGTCGCGGTCAGCATCGCTGCCATGCACAAAGGCATAGCTGCCACCGACCAGCACGGTCATTAAAAAAGCAATCTGATTCAGAAACTTCCACGGTCGCAGGCTGCTGAGCACGGCCACCGCAATATTAATCACCAGATAATAGCCAATAAATTCCGGTGCAGTTGCATCACGCACCGGTAAGGTAAACGGCGCCAGATAGGCCATCCCCATGGCCATTAACGCCAGTTCAACCGACTGCTGTCTTAAACTCAGCCATAACGTCAGGCCCATTAGCAGCAGAAAACAGCCGCTGGCTATCAGCAAGTTTGGAATCACCGCATTGTAATAAGCAAAGAATAAGGTCAGACACAAGGCCGCCAGCCCGAGCCCTTCCAGCCCCAAGGCAAAACTGCGATTGCGCTGCTGCAAGCGATAACCCAGTCCGGTCACGGCAGCACTGCTCAGTGCGACCATGATCAGTTTGGTGGCCAGACTCAACTGCCAATGTTCCGTGGCAAAACGCAGTAGCAGAATAATGCCGATCACCAAAATAGAAATCGCGGTTTTCAGCACCGGATTACCGTCAAAAATCCAGTGTTTGATTTGCTGGACTAAATTGGGAGCAGGCACTGGCGTAGCTTCAGCTGTTGCACTAAACGGTAAAGGCGGTATGTCCGGCTGTACCGAAGAAGCCGGCTGCGGCAAAAAATGCTGGGCCTGTTGAATCTGACCCAAATACTGTTCCAGACGCCGAAGCCAGCGCAGAAAAAAGAAAATCCAGGCCGCAGCGCCAGCGGCAATCATCCAGCCCCAATCCAGCAGCCCACCGACCACGGCAATAATCGAGGAGAGATACAGCGGCACTTTGGAGGTGGCACGAAATGCAATTAATCTTTGTTCGCCTAGCGCCTGGGCCGGTTGCTGAATAGCATCGACATAGTGCATGACACTCATCAGCAGTGCAAAACCACAGACATAGGTCAGCAGTGGAAATGATAAAAACCACGCGCTGATGGCGACAATCATCAGGCTCATCAACCAGATCATGCGGATTTCGCTCTGCCCTCTCAGCATCTTGTTTTATTCCTTTATTAATTGTGCTGATCATACAACAACTTGCACAGTGCTTATTTTATATTCATCAGATATTCGGTAACCTGCATATACAATCATCACTCAGCGTGCGTGTGTAAAATCACGTACAATAAACAGGTTTTTTGGATTAGGAAACTTTCAATGCCACCATTTGTCTTGGTCGATGGGTCTTATTTTTTATTTCGTGCGTTTCACGCCTTACCCCCTTTAACCACGTCAACCGGTATACATACCAACGCCATCCGTGGGGCAATTTCCGCAATCCAGAAACTGATGCGCCGTACCCAGCCCACCCATATGGCGGTGATTTTTGATACTCCGGAACCAACCTTCCGTCACGAACTGTCACCCATTTATAAAGGTGACCGTCCAAGTATGCCAGATGAACTGTCACAGCAGATTCCTTATTTACATGCCTTAATTCGCGCACTGGGGATTCCTCTTTATATGCTGCCGGGTGCTGAAGCCGACGATATTATTGGCACGCTGGCCAAACGCGCCGAAGCCGAAGGTCATCAGGTGTTAATTTCCACCGGTGACAAAGACATGGCGCAGCTGGTGACCGACAAAGTCACGCTGGAAGACAGCTTCAAAGAAAAACCTATGGATGTGCAGGGCGTCTTTGAGAAATTTGGCGTCTGGCCGAATCAGATTGTTGATTATCTGACCCTGATGGGCGATGCCTCGGACGGGATTATGGGTGTTCCGGGCGTGGGTGCTAAAACTGCCGCCAAACTGCTGACTGAATACGGCTCTTTAGGCGGAATTCTAGAAAATGTCGACAAAATTAAAGGTCGCGTTGGCCAAAATATTAAAGACAATGTCGATGGTATTGCCATTGACCATCAGCTGGCCAGTATTGTCTGCGATCTGGACATGGGCCTGACCTTTGCAGATCTGAAACTATGCGATCCGAATACCGAAGAATTGCGCCGTCTGTATACCGAACTGGAGTTCCGGAACCAGCTACAGTCGCTCGATCATCCGAACAACCCGAACAGCAACAGCTATAAACAGGTCAGCCAGGCCATTACTCAAACCCCAGCGGCCGCAGAAGTCGCTACTGAAGATCAGGCCCAGCTCAGCAGCAGTGAAGACCAGCTAGGTGAAGCCACCTATCATACCGTGTTAAACCCTGAAGACTGGGATGCGCTATTCCAGCGTTTAAGCACTGCCACACGTTTTGCCTTTGATACCGAAACCACCAGCCTAGATTATCGGATTGCCCAGATTGTCGGCTTCTCGGTGGCTTTTGATGCTACGGAAGCCTTCTATGTGCCTTTGGCGCATGACTATGCCGGCGCACCGGAACAGTTAAACCGTGAAGCGGTGCTGGCGCAGATCAAACCGATTCTGGAAAATCCAGCGGTTGAAAAAATTGGCCATCATTTAAAATATGATGCACATGTGCTGGAAAACCACGGTATTCACTTACAGGGCTGGTACTTTGACACCATGCTGGCCTCGTATGTCTTAAATTCTGTCGCCACCCGTCATGGGATGGATGATGTGGCACGTCTGTATTTAAGTCACCTGACCACCACCTATGAACAGATTGCCGGTAAAGGCGCCAAACAGAAAACCTTTAACCAGATCGAGATTGAAACAGCCGCGCATTATGCCGCCGAAGATGCACATGTGACGTATCGCCTGTATGAAGTGTTGAATGAAAAGCTGCAGCGTCATCCGGAACTAAACAATCTGCTGCATCATATTGAAATGCCGGTAGCACGCGTGCTAACCCAGATGGAAGAAAACGGCATCAAGCTGGATCTGAATTTCCTGGATCAGCTGGGCGTAGAATTCTCCAACACCATGCTGCAACTGGAACAGCAGATTATTGAACTGGCCGGCCAGCCGTTTAATGTCAGCTCACCCAAACAGGTTGGCGAAATCCTGTTTGAAAAGCTGGGCATCAAAGGTGGCAAGAAAACCGCCACCGGCCAATACAGCACCAGTGAAAGCATTCTAGAAAAGATTGAGCACCCGATTGCCAGCCTGATTGTGGAATATCGCGGTCTGTCTAAACTGAAAAGTACCTATACCGATGGCTTACAAAAGCAGGCTAATAGCAGCAGCCATCGCGTGCATACCAGTTATCATCAGGCACTGACCGCAACAGGCCGTCTGTCTTCGACCGATCCGAACCTGCAAAATATTCCAGTGCGTATGGATATTGGCCGTCAAATTCGTAAAGCCTTTATTGCACCAGAAGGCCGCGTGTTACTGGCTGCCGACTATTCGCAAATTGAACTGCGTTTAATGGCGCATTTCTCGCAAGATGACGCGCTGGTTGATGCCTTCAATCATGGTCAGGATGTACACCGCCGTACCGCTGCAGAAGTGTTGAATATTGCCCTGGAAGATGTCACGCCGGATCAGCGTCGCCAGGCCAAAGCGGTTAACTTCGGCCTGTTATATGGTATGTCCGAATTTGGTCTGATCCGTCAATTGGGCTTTACCCGGGAAGAATCGCAGAACTATATCAAGCAATACTTCCAGCGTTATCCGGGCATTTATGAATATATGCAGCGCACCCGTCAGGTGGCTCTGGAACAAGGCTTTGTTGAAACCCTGACCGGCCGCCGTTTATATACCCCGGATATTGATGCCCGTAACATGATGGTGCGTAAAGCAGCAGAACGTGCAGCAATTAATGCGCCCTTACAAGGCTCTGCGGCAGATATTATTAAAATGGCCATGGTGGAGGTAGACAAAATGTTGCCACGCGATCAGGCCAAAATGCTACTGCAGGTACACGATGAACTGGTGTTTGAAGTCGATGCCAATGTCGCCGATGAACTGGCACCCAAACTGGCCGAAGTGATGCAGTCGGTGATTGAACTGTCTGTTCCGCTGGTGGTCGAAGTGGGTAAAGGCCAGAACTGGGATGAAGCACACTAAAGTCTTTCCACCTTCCTCCTCGGAGGAAGGCTGGGCTGAAGGTCATTTGCCTCTTGGGCGAAATATCAAGGTCTTCACCTCAAAACTTGAGCCATAAAAAAGGACTCAATTGAGCACTGCTGTCCCATAGTTTGCTTTAAATAAAAAAACCTGAGTCCTAACAGTTAAAATATGAGTGCAAACAAACACTTTAACGACCAGGATTCAGGTTTTGTCACATCAGAATACCGTATTTCATGAGCTAATTAAACCTGTTGTGCGACAGGATTTTGAACAACTTGCTAAAGTACACCATGTTGGACAGAAATTTAGAGCGGCTTCCCGGTGGGATCAGTTTATTGCCATATTGATGTCTCAATTCTCTTGTAGGCAAAGTCTGAGAGATATTCAATCCAATTTGGAGTGCCAACAGGAAAAGCTAAGTCATCTCGGAGCAAAGTCTATTCCCCGAAGCACGCTGGCACGAATCAATGAGCAGCAGCCTGCTGCCTTGTATCAACAGCTATTTTACAAGTTGCTTAAATACTATGAACACTCAAAAGTAGCTCATAAATTTCGCTTTAAGAATCCCTTGTATTCCTTGGATGCCAGTCATATTGACCTGTCGCTTTCCTTATGTGAATGGGCCAAAGTTCACGACTCAAAAGCCAGCATGAAACTCAGTATAGGATTGAATCACAGCAATGATATTCCTGAGTTTGTTGCAGTTGAAAATGGCAAAGAAAATGACATGGTACAAGGCCGCAAATTCCAGTTTCCTGCTGGCAGCATTGTAGTTTTTGATAAAGGCTATGTCGATTACCAATGGTATGCAAATCTGACTGCTCAAAACATTGGATTTGTCACACGTTTTAGGCCTAAATCTGTGTATCAGGTGATCCAGCAACATCCAGTGCTTGAATCCAAAGGTATTCTAAAAGATGAAACCATTCAGCTGAATAGCGCACATGCCCTAAAAAGAAAAGCCCCAGTGTTAAGAAGAATTGAATATAGAGATCAGCAAAGTGGCAAGCACTTTAGCTTTCTCAGCAATAACTTTCATTTAGCCGCCTCCACCATTGCGGCGATTTATAAAGATCGTTGGAAAGTTGAGCTGTTCTTTAAGGCGATTAAGCAGAATCTCAAATTAAAAGCGTTTCTAGGCCGCAGCAGGAACGCAATTCAGACACAAATCTGGATTGCGATGATCGCCTATTTATTGGTGAGTTTCGCTCGACATTTAGGAAAAACAGGTTGGACAGTTCAACGTTTACTCAGAATAATTCAAGTGAATTTGTTTGAAAGAAGAACTTTAAAAGCTTTATTTTCACCCGATAAAATACCCATAAAACAAGAGGAAGCTCAAATGAGCTTCCTCTTGTGAAAAATTGTGGGACAGCAATGCTCAATTGAGTCCTTTTTTTCTTGAGCTGAATTTATTAGAAGCCGGTCAGCAAAACAATCGCCACCTGGTTCATCAGAATTTCAGCAATATATAACGCCAGAAATGCCAGAATTGGAGACAGGTCAATCATGCCCATATTCGGCATGATCCGGCGAAACGGCGCCAGTAAAGGTTCTGCCAGCTCCTGAATCACTTCAATATAAGGCCCGCGTGACTGGGTAAACATCACTACCCAACTTAAAATAATGGTGGCAAAAATCAGGTAACGACAGAAACGTAGCAGGTCCTGAATCATGGTCACAAAGGTGAGAATCAGCAGATGTACCGGGCCATTAGGCATCGCCCCGTTTAAATACATCATGCCGTAATTTTTCAGCAGATAAAGCACCACCAGCAGCGCCAATGCCGCCAGATTCACCCGGCCTTTTGCCACGGTCGGGAAAATACGGCTAAATACATCTACAATTTTCGTGGCCTTGATCGTAGACAACACCACCGGATTATAAGGACTCACCGCAGCCAGCTGCATGAGAAAACGGAAGAAGACGAGCAAAATCGCTACGTTAATGATGATGCCAAAAATTAGCGCAGAATTTGCACCCATACTTGAACGTTCCTAAAATTAAATACTTTATTTAATGCTGTCACTCAGCTCGGCAGCCAGTTCCTGACTGCGTGTTTTGGCAGCCGCCAACGCCGCCTGAATATTCTGCGACACTTGCGCACGGTCAAACACTTCCAACGCTGCCTGCGTGGTCCCGTTTGGAGAGGTCACGTTTTTACGCAGCTCTGCCGGGGTATTGGAACTGGTAATTGCCATTTGTGCCGCGCCCAACGCAGTTTGCAAGGTTAAAGCCGTTGCCACTTTTTCATCTAGGCCCAAGTTTTTGCCAGCACGAATCATACTTTCCATCATATAGAAAAAGTAAGCCGGGCCAGAACCGGATACTGCCGTGACTGCATCAATTTGCGCTTCAGAGTTTACCCAAATTGTTAAACCCGTGGCAGCCAAAACCTGACTTGCCAATTCACGGTCTTTGCTATCGACCGCATCATGCGCATATAAACCATGCGCACCAGTTTGTACCAGCGCCGGGGTATTTGGCATCACCCGTACCACACGGTCGGTATCGAGCAATGCCGAAATGGTAGCAATTTCTGCACCAGCAACAATCGAAATCACCAGTTTGCCTTCAAACTGCCCTTTTAGCGGTTGCAGCACGCTGGCCAGTACCTGCGGTTTGACCGCGAACACCACAATATCGGCATCACGAATGGCAGCCTGGTTGTCTTCGGTCACATGTACATCTTTTTCTTCCAGCAACAAACGGATTTTTTCGACCGGATCAGCAACTGTAATACGCGTTGAAGGCATGCCACGTGCAATCAGACCGCCAATTAAGGCCTGCGCCATATTTCCGCCACCAATAAAACTAATATTACAATTTAACACTGCACTCATGATTCACACTCTTGGTTGAGTTCTTTATAGTTAAGAGATTAAAGTCGGTTGCCAGCCATCCGGTTCGCAATAGGCAGAATCTGCCAGCCAAAACCCTTTTGGCGTGAAAACCCCTAGCATAACATTATCTCTGCTTAATATTTGAATTGTATGACGCTTCCAGGGAAAAATTTGTGCCTGCTGTATCGCCTTTTTTAATGGCCAGGCCCCGACACGTCCATGAAGATGGATTTTTTCTCCGCCCACTCGCGTACTTAAAGTCAATTCTTGTTGGAGTAATGCAAAAGACAAACCAACCTGATGCGGTGCATTCAACTGAAACTGTCCGGCAGGTAAATCTAGGGTTTGCCCCAATTGCCAGCACACCTGTTCCCGCGCAGAGATGGCCTGTTGACTGGCCAAATATTCCAGCTGGGCCAAACGGTAAATGACATTTTGATAGCGCACATAATAAAAGCCGTTGCAATGCAAAGCCGCCTGCGCATCGGCTCGGGCCTGAATCACTTCCTGCTGAATACGCTGCACCATATCAAAACTTGGCCGGTACTGACTGCCCCCTTTCATCCAGAATGACAGTAACTGGCGTTGCCGTGCCTCGGACAATTGCTGAATACGGTGTAAATCCAGATGCTTGGCATCGCCACAGCTGGCCAAATCCTGCAGCAATACTTCGGTCAGAATCTGCTCAGCATCCTGCATCAGCTGGCTGCTGCGGCAAATGCTTTGCTGCATTTTGGGAAAGCGCGCGTTTAACAGCGGCCATAACTGTTCCCGACACCAGGCCCGGTCGTAGTGAATATCCTGATTGGTCGGATCTTGAATATGTGGAATCGAAAGCTGCTGGCACCAGCTCTGAATCTGCTCACGCGATAAAGATAGCAACGGTCGCCAGATTGACAGCTCAGGACGTGAATCGAAAGTTTTCATGGCTGACAAGCCAGGAATACCGGCACCAGAAAACAGGCGCAATAACACCGTTTCTGCCTGATCCTGCTGATGATGGGCCAGTACCAATATCTCGTTGGTTTGAATATGCTGCTGAAATGCCTGATAACGTGCGGCGCGTGCCTGCTGTTCCAGATTGCCTTCGGCGACCTGTACGGCTTGAATCATGCACGGAATATTGAAGGCCTGACAATGCTGCTGGACAAATTCGCCCCAGGCCTGGCTGGAAGACTGTAATTGATGATCAATATAAATGGCCCGGACTTTTTCCGGGCATAAAAACGCCATCAGATGCAGCAGCAGCATGGAATCCATGCCGCCACTACATCCGATGAGAAAATGCGTATCTTCTGGAAAAGACTGAATCTGGGTTAAGACGCCAGTCCTAAATTGTCGCTGCCAAACTTCATCAAACGCTGGTAACGTGCTTCGCATCGTTCTTGTGCATCCATCGGTTGCAATTCTTCTAGAGCCTGTTTTAACACGGCTTTTAAATCTTGCATGACTTTTTCTGGTTGCAAGTGAGCTCCCTCACCTTCATCAACCACATATTCAACAATGCCCATCTGCTGTAATTTTTCAGCAGTCAGTGCCAATGCTTCACTTGCTTGTTCTGCTTTTTCAGCAGTTTTCCACAAAATAGATGCACAGCCTTCTGGAGAAATTACTGAATAAATACTGTGAGATAACATCACCACACGGTCCGCCACACCAATACCCAAGGCACCGCCTGAACCACCCTCACCCAGAACTGTTGCCACGACCGGCACTTTCAGGTTCGATAATTGAGCAAGACTGGTGGCAATCGCTTCCGCCTGACCACGTTCTTCTGCACCCACACCCGGATAAGCACCCATGGTGTCAATAAAGGTAAAGACCGGCAGCTTGAAACGTTCTGCCATATCTAGCAAACGCTGTGCCTTACGGTAACCTTCCGGGTTACTCATGCCGAAATTGTGCTGCAATTTCTCGCGGGTACTGCGACCACGATGCTGGCCCACGACCATGACCGGCAGACCATCGAAGCGTGCCAAGCCACCCACCATTGCACCATCATCACCAAATAAACGGTCGCCGTGCAACGCATCAAATTCAGTGAAAATTTCGCCTACATAGTCCAGGAATTGCGGACGCTCTGGATGACGTGCAATTTGGACCGTTGTCCATGCTTTTGATTGAGCAGCTTTATTTTTCATAAGTCGACTGTTATCCCTAAATTAACCAAAACGTTAATCGACAAATTGTTCCGAATGAATTTTTAATTCAATGTCCCAATTCTTGAACTGCACTTGTTCATCGTGCAATTCAGCGACAAGCAATGGCCATTGTTTAGCATCACCCGAAACGCTGAGCTGCCATTGTTGCGCATTCTGAACACTCAATTCAATGGCAGGAAGCATCTGATCGCTGCGACTGTGATTGACTAAAACTGCTAGGCGCAGCAGCAGACATAAATGCATTAATTTATGGCCACCGACCTTGTTGACATCAATTTTATCGTCCTGACGCAGCTTGCGGCGATGATGCGCAACCAGATGCGACAGATGGTTTTGATCAATTTGTGAAAAGCCTGGAATATCCGAATGTTGTAATAAATAAGCACCATGACGATGATAGCCACCATGACTGATCGCCAGACCAATTTCATGTAAATAGGCCGCGCGGCGCAGTAAATCACTGTCATCGCTGGTCAATTTCAGCTCCGCGGCTACGCCTTCAAACAGGTGCTGCGCGGTTTTGACCACACGTTCTGCCTGTTTCGGATCGGCGTTATAACGGCCCATCAGCGCCTGCACACTGCGGTCTCGGATATCTTCATGCTGGAAACGGCCCAGCAGGTCATACATTACGCCTTCACGTAAGGCACCATCGGAATAAACCAGTTTATCAATATCTAAAATATCAAAAACTGCATATAAAATCGCAATCCCGGCTGGCAAAACTGCTCGTCGATCTTCTTTTAAACCGTCAAAGTCCATTTCAGAGACATGCTTGTATTTAAGCAGTTTATCTTTGAGTTTTTCCAGGCCCTCACGGGTCAGATTTTCCTGCGCATTACTCCAGCCCATATTCACGGTAATCTGGCGGCAGGCTTTAATGGTGCCACTTGAGCCTACTACGGTATCCCAGCCGGCATTTTTATAGGTATTGGCAATGGTGGATAATTCTTTGCGTGCGGCAAACACGGCTTTGTCAAAACTTTTATGGTTAATTTCACCTTCGGCGAAAAAGGCTTTGGTATAGGCCACACAGCCCATCTGTAAAGATTCGGTATGAATAGGTTCGAATTCTTCACCAATAATCAGCTCGGTTGAACCACCGCCAATATCAATCACCAGGCGGCGACCACTGTTTTCCATGGTGTGCGACACACCCAGATAAATTAAGCGGGCTTCTTCACGACCGGCAATAATTTCAATGGGTTTTGGCAAGATTTCTGCGGCTTTTTGAATAAATTCATGTCCGTTTTTGGCCTGACGCAAGGCGTTGGTGGCAACAATACGTAAACGGTTCGGCTGTACAGCGCTTAAACGTCCGACAAAGCGTGCCAGACAGGCTAAACCGCGCTGCTGTGCGGCTTCGGTTAAATTTTTATTCTCATCTAAACCAGCGGCAAGCTGTACTTTTTCTGACATTGATGCCACTTTTTTTACTTCACCATGATCCACACGGGCAATGGCCAGGTGGAAGCTGTTCGACCCCATATCGATGGCTGCAAGTAACTCTTCATCAATTAAAAAATCAGACATTCTTCAAACAAACCTATACAGAATTGTGCCTAGAGTAATTCACATACATGCAATTTAAAAGCCATTTGTGCGCACATTTCGATGAGTATTTAAATTTTCGGCAGATGTGACAATTGTGTGACACGATCATCAGCATCGTGAGCATCAATTAGACAAATTCACAGGAAAGATCGAAAATTTACATATTCCTCTACATTGTTCTAGATGGCTATGTAATACTAATAAATATAGCTATCTATACAAAAATTCATTTGGAGCACATTCCATGTCTGGCAACATCGTAAACACAACGGATGCAAACTTCGAAGCAGACGTTCTTCAATCTGAAACACCTGTATTGGTTGACTTCTGGGCGGGCTGGTGTGCGCCTTGTAAGGCAATTGCGCCAGTACTTGAAGTTTTGGCGACTGAATATGAAGGCAAAGTTAAAATTGTGAAAGTTGACGTGACCGCTTGCGAACAAACTGCCGTGAACTACAACATCCGTAACATCCCTGCACTGTTGATGTTCAAAAATGGTGAAGTGGTTGCCCAGCAGATTGGTGCTGCACCAAAATCGAAACTGACTGCATTTATTGATGAAAACATCTAAATCCTGTCTGTTTAGAAAAATTAAAATACGCTATGTTTCATAGCGTATTTTTTTCGTCTATAAATTGACAAATCGGCGTTTCTCTCTTATATTGCTTGCTCAAGAAATAAAGGACTTCCCGTCCCGCCCGTTTCTTAAAAGACACAACACAAAAATGCCGCTCGGCAACAGAAATTGTTTTTTCACATTTTTCTCTGAAACAATTAATCAGTCCTCTGAATTGTTATTGTGCAAATACAATTGCGTTCGTTTTATTGCCTGCATGCGGTCAAATGTTGCTTCCCTTCCAACCTGTACCCCAGAATTTTTGATTCTATCTGATCACCTATGAATTTAACCGAACTCAAGAAAAAACCGATTGGCGAACTCATCAAGATTGCCGAGTTTATGGGCCTTGAAGGAATGGCTCGTAACCGTAAGCAAGACATTATTTTTGCCATCTTAAAACGTCATGCAATGAATGGCGAAGAGATTTTTGGTGATGGCGTGCTCGAAATTCTGTCAGATGGTTTTGGCTTCTTACGCTCTGCAGCAGGCTCTTATTTAGCCGGTCCTGACGATATCTATGTCAGCCCTTCGCAAATTCGTCGTTTTAACCTGCGTACCGGTGACACCATTACCGGCACCATTCGCCCACCAAAAGAAGGCGAACGTTATTTTGCCCTGTTAAAAGTTAACCAGATTAACTACGACACGCCAGAAAACTCGCGCAATAAAATCCTGTTTGAAAACCTGACCCCGCTGTTCCCAACTGAACAACTGGTGATGGAACTTGGTAACGGCACCACTGAAGATTTAACCGCGCGTGTGGTTGACTTGGTTGCGCCAATTGGTAAAGGCCAGCGTTCAATTATTGTAGCGCCGCCAAAAGCTGGTAAAACCATGTTATTACAAAACATCGCCCAGTCGATTGTACGTAATAACCCGGAAGTATTCCTGATTGTTCTGCTGATTGACGAGCGTCCGGAAGAAGTGACCGAAATGGAACGTACCGTGCGTGGTGAAGTGGTTGCCTCTACCTTTGATGAATCTCCAGCCCGTCACGTACAAGTGGCTGAAATGGTAATTGAAAAAGCCAAGCGTCTGGTAGAACACAAAAAAGATGTGGTGATTCTGCTTGACTCGATTACCCGTTTAGCGCGTGCCTATAACACCGTGGTGCCATCTTCAGGTAAAGTCCTGACTGGTGGTGTCGATGCTCACGCACTGGAACGTCCAAAGCGTTTCTTTGGTGCCGCACGTAATATTGAAGAAGGCGGCTCACTGACCATCATCTCAACCGCGTTAATTGAAACCGGCAGCAAGATGGATGAAGTGATTTACGAAGAATTCAAAGGTACCGGTAACCAGGAAATTACGCTTGATCGTCGTATTGCCGAAAAACGCGTGTTCCCTGCCATGAACATCAAGAAATCAGGTACCCGTCGTGAAGAGCGCCTGATGTCTGAAGACAACCTGCGTAAGGTCTGGATTCTGCGTAAGCTGCTGCATACCCAAGATGAACTGGCAGCCATGGAATTCCTGCTGGATCGTATGAAAGAAACCAAAACCAATGACGAGTTCTTTGATCATATGAAGCGTAAAGCCAGCAACTAAGATCAAAACTTTTTAAAAATGCCATCGTATAACGATGGCTTTTTTATTTCGGTTGACCATCTTTACATAAAGACACAATTGGACGTTTTCTGTGTAAACTTATTTTTAAGTAAATGATTATAAATAAGTATTTCAAAAAAACCCTATAGTTTTTAATGATTTAAATCGCCTTTCGCCAATATAAACTGAACTCTTGATTGTTATTTTCTGTTAAAAAACAACGCATTTTAGGGCTTTTTTCGGCTTTTTTTAGAGCAAGCTAGTAGTAATTAAAAAAACTCAGTGATAGCATATTCGCAGACCAGTTAGACTGCTCCTGCGTTGTTAGTGCCTAACAAAATTAGGAATAATAAAAGCATATAACAGGCTAACGTCGGTTTTTTTTAATCTCAATTTTTTAGAGAGTGATGCCATGTTATTCAAAAAAATCGCTATTGCTGCTGCAGTTGCTACTACTTTAGCTTTCGTTGGTTGTGCTAAAAAAACTGAAGAAGCTGCTGCTGACGCTAACCAAGCTGCATCTGAAGCTGTTGTAGCTGCTGCTGAAGCTGAAGCTGCTGCTGACGCTGCTGCTGTTGAAGCTGCTTCTGGCGCTGATGCTGCTGTAGACGCTGCTGCTGATGCTGCTGACACTGCTGCTGCTGCTGCTACTGACGCTGCTGATGCTGCTACTGACGCTGCTGATGCTGCTGTTGACGCTGCTGCTTCTGAAGCTCAATAATCTTAGATTATTGACAAAAAGAGAGCCTTTTGGCTCTCTTTTTTATTGTCTGAATATTTCTTACAACATCTCATCATCACATACAAGGAACACGGTAATACCTGCCGTTAGAACCTCAGCCCTTACTTTTTTAGCGGCATAAAAAAAGCAGATCAATCGATCTGCTCATTTCCAACACGTTGGCGGAACTTCTGTCCGGCACGGAAGGTTACCACCCGGCGTGCAGAAATCGGAATTTCTTCACCCGTCTTCGGATTTCGGCCTGGACGTTGACGTTTATCACGCAACTCGAAGTTACCAAAACCTGAAAGTTTCACCTGCTCCCCAGAGATTAGCGCCTGGCTAATCTCATCGAAGAATAACTCGACCATTTGTTTCGCTTCACGACGGTTTAAACTCGTGAGCTCACTTAAATGATCAGCCATTTCTGCTTTTGTTAATGCTGTCATGAAGCCCTCAATGTCGCTTGATAAGTGTTTTCTAACACTTTTAGGATATTGTCCATACCTGATTTAATTTCAGCATCTTCAAGCGTACGTGTCGGATGTTGCCATAACAGTGCAAATGCCAATGAGCGTTTACCCGCTTCAACACCCTGACCAGTGTACACATCGAATAACCAGGTTGAATGCAGAAGCTCGCCGCCCGTTTGCTCGATAAGTTGCTGAATTTCGCTAACATTAATCTTATCACTAATTAAAAGCGCAATATCACGTCTTACCGACGGAAAACGTGATAATTCTGTAAAATTAGATACATAAGTTTGCAAAATAGCCTGCTGATCCAGTTCCGCCACCCAAGTGGTGCCCAAATCCAGTTCATTTTCCAGAGATGGATGCAAACGGCCCAAATAACCAATTGACTGACCATTGACCAGAATCTCTGCAGATTGGCCTGGATGCAACCAGCTACGCTCTGAACGTACATATTCGACCTGTACACGACCTGCCGCCAGCAACTCTTCAACTTCACCTTTCAGGTCAAAGAAGTCCATGGCTTGTGGTTTGCCATGCCATGATTCTGCTGTTTTAGCACCCACCGCAATCATCGCCAGGGTTGGAATCTGTTTCAGGTCATGAATTGAAGCTGCATTCTGATAATCAAAACGTAAACCCAGTTCAAAGAAACGCACACGGCTTTGCTGACGGTTAATGTTGTACTGTACGCAAGGAATCAGGCTCGACAGCAAGGTTGAACGCATCACCGCCAGATCGCTTGAAATCGGGTTCGCCAATGCCAGCGGGTTGACCGCCGCATTTAGCTGTTTTTCCAGTTTCAGGTCAGCAAAGCTAAAGCTGATTGCCTCCTGATAGCCCAAAGTCACCAGGGTTTGACGCAGCTGTGCCACTTCAAACTGATCCTGATACTTCGCCAGTTTAGTGTCAATCACCGGCAGGCTGATTTGAATATTGTCATAACCGTGAATACGCGCGACTTCTTCAATCAGGTCCTGGTAAATGGCCATGTCATAACGATGCGATGGCGGTACCACAGACCATTGGCCTTGCGCTTTTACTGTTACTTCACAGCCCAAGCGTGTTAAAGCATCGGTAATAAAGTCTGAATCTACGCTATAACCCAGCAGCTGATCGACCTGTGCCTGTTCCAGTTCAATCGCGTCACGTGTTGGCAATACTGCTGCATTTTCTGCCACAGTAATCGGGCCAAATTCACCGCCTGCAAGCTCAGAAATTAACTGAGAGGCACGGTGCATGGCGATCAATGGCAATTCAAAATCGACACCACGCTCATAACGCTGAGAGGCATCGGTATGCAGGCCAAAACGGCGCGCACGACCGGCAATATGCAGCGGTGCAAAGAAAGCAGATTCCAGGAAGATTTCAGTGGTTTCATCGGTAACCGATGAAGACAGACCACCCATGATACCGGCAATCGCCAGTGCTTTTTCATCATCAGCAATCACCATGACATCGTCTTGCAGTTCTACTTCTTGTTCATTCAATAGAACAAGTTTTTCGCCCGCAGTCGCCTGACGCACCTGCACAGCACCTTGCACTTTTGCAGCATCAAAGGCATGGAGTGGTTGACCCAGTTCCATCAAGACATAGTTGGTAATATCAACCAGAATGCTGTGCTGACGGATACCCGAACGTGCCAATGCGCGCTCCATCCATTCAGGCGTCGCGGCTTTGGTGTTCACGTTCTTGATCACACGACCTAAATAACGTGGACAGCCTTCAGTCGATACAACCACTTTCTTTTCATCAGCAATGCTTGCAGCCACTTCTTGAATGTCAGGTGCAGTCACAGGCAGTTGGTTAATCACCCCAATTTCACGTGCGATCCCACGAATACTGAAACAATCACCACGGTTTGGCGTGATGCTGATGTCAATCACGTTGTCATCTAGGTCCAGATATTCACGGATGTTGACACCGACCGGTGCATCCACAGGAAGTTCTAATAGACCGTCGATTTTGTCTTCTAAATCGATTTCAGATGCACCGCAGAGCATGCCTTGTGATTCCACACCACGCAGTTTGCCTTTCTTGATTTTAAAATCGCCTGGTAATACTGCACCAATAGTTGCCACAGGTGCTTTCATACCTGCTCGTACGTTTGGCGCGCCGCAGACGATTTGTAAAGGCTCACCGGAACCAATGTTCACCGTCGTTACACGTAAACGGTCTGCATCTGGATGTTGTTCAACCGTCAGCACTTCACCAACCACTACACCAGTAAATGGTTTTGCAGCTGGAGATAAATCATCAACTTCCAGACCCAGCATGGTCAGTTGATCGGAGAGTTTTTCGCTGTCGATGGCCGGGTTGACCCATGTGCGTAGCCAATTTTCGCTAATTTTCATTAATATAAAACCTGTAATTCAAATCTCTAAAATCCCCCTCTAACTCCCCCTTTAAAAAAGGGGGAGAACCCTATGTCACCGATGGACAACCCCTCTCCTTTTAGGAGAGGTCAGGGAGAGGTATAAATTTGTTTTAAGCAAACTGGCGTAAGAAACGCACATCATTCTGGTAGAACATACGCAAGTCGTTAATGCCATAACGTAACATTGCAAAACGCTCTACGCCCAGACCAAAGGCAAAGCCTTTATATTTGTCCGGATCAATACCTGCCGCGCGTAATACATTTGGATGCACCATACCGCAGCCCAGCACTTCTAACCATTTACCGCGCTCATCCATAATATCCACTTCAGCACTTGGCTCTGTGAACGGGAAATACGACGGACGGAAACGGACTTTCAAATCTTTTTCAAAGAATTCGTTCAGCAAGTTCACCAGTAAACCTTTCAGTTCAGCAAAGCTGGTGTTTTCCGCCACGTACAAACCTTCAATTTGGTGGAACATTGGTGAATGCGTCTGGTCGGAGTCACAGCGATAAACACGGCCCGGGCAGACAATACGGATTGGCGGCTGCTGGGTTTCCATGGTCCGAATCTGTACACCAGAGGTATGGGTACGCAGTAAATGAGTCGCATCAAAATAGAACGTGTCGTGCATGGCACGGGCCGGGTGATGGCCTGGAATATTCAGCGCTTCAAAGTTGTGATAATCATCTTCAACTTCTGGGCCAGTAGCCACAGTAAAGCCAGCTTTGGTAAAGAACTGGCAAATACGCTCTTGCACCTGAGTTACCGGGTGAATGGAGCCAATGGTCTGACCACGGCCGGGTAAAGTAATATCCACCGTTTCGCTGGCAAGTTTTTGTTCTAATGCCGCTTGCTGTAATGCTGCCTGACGCTCGGTTAATGCAGTATTAATGGCTTCACGCACCGCATGGATTTGCGCACCAAACGCTTTACGCTGTTCAGGATCCATTTTACCAAGTGACTTAGATTGTTCCGCGAGCTGGCTTTTCTTCCCCGTAAATTGCACCCGTACTTGATCGAGTGTAGCAAGGTCGTCTGCTGCTGCAATGGCAGCGAGCGCTTCAGTGGTCAGGGCTTCCAGTGACATAGTAACTCTCAAAGCAACAAATTTTGAATATAATTAAAAACCCCACATTCTAACAGTTTTTGGACAGTAGAATGAAGTTGCATTGCAGGAAAATTAGATTGGCATCGCAATTTGGAAAAAGTATAAGATAATCAAAATATCAATGAGATCAAACACTATGGCGCTCGATCAAATTTGGAAACAGCAACTGACCCTGGTCACCTATGGCAATGAATATCTGAGCCAGGATTTGAGTTTCAGTCGCTGGCGTGCGCATCCCATTTTTAATCAGCACATGTTCTGGTTTCGCGATTTAAATTCCCAGCATCTGCTGGCCCAGCATTTTGAAATCTGGCTGGAAGGCTTAAAACGCCAGGGTACAACCCGACTGAGTCTGCACAATGCCAGTCTGCTGGTCGATGAAAAAAATCCCAATGCCAATGTCGAGTTACTACCCTACCCGCATTTTATTGTCAGCCATGAAGCACATAAAAAATTTGCCTGGATTTGTGGCAAGGAATTGCCGGAATGGTATAACGCCGACAATGATTATGAATTTCCATCGGCACAGCGGATTGAACTGCGCCAGGAAACGTTCTGGCGTTATGAACTCAATAGTAAGCTGGCCAAAAAGGTAGAGGCCGATCTAGAACCCGCTCACTGGGATGAAATTCATCTGTTTACCGAGCAGGAGCTGTTTTCCCATACACTGGCGGCCGACTTTCAGCCACCTGAACAGCAGAATTTACCCTATTATGGTGTTCCGCTTACGGCAGATACACCTGATCCGCATCAGCTGTCTTTATTACCGACTCACTATCAGGCCGATTATGCACATCGCATGCTGTACCGTTTAGAAGCGCTAAAAGATGATATTCAACAGAAAATCCAGCATCCCTATAATGCAGATAATGAAGTGCTGAGTCCGGAAGAGCAGCTTGACCTGCGCCATTTTGCCCAGAAGCTGGATGATTTAAGCGCCAAATTTATTGTCAAGGTGGCCAACCATTACCAAAGCGCCCAGCTGACGCCTGTCGCACAGCCGAATCCGCTGGAACCGTTCGCATCTGACAACAAGGCTACCCATGCGCAAGCAGCGCATTCAGCCAAAGCCCCGTCTCATCATAAAGTTGGTGCGACTGGAGTCATCAAGCTGATTCTTATTACTGTGGTAATTTGTTTATTGGCCTATTATTTCGGACTTTAAACGCGATTCAGAAACCGTTCAACTTCAGTCGCTGAAGTCAGCCGAATCCAGTGCAGATGGGCATATTCGGGAGATTGTATCAGCTGCAGATAATGCCGGCGATTTTTCTGATGGGTTTTAATCATCCACCAGACAATCGAATCGCGGCTAAACAGCTGCCTGATCGTTTCCCGATTATTGGAATTGGACCAGAGGGTCTGCTGTGAAACCGCGCGCTGCACGGCGCGTTGCACAGAACGCAGCAAATTGGTATGAAACGGTAAATCCAGCCAGATAATGGTATCGACCTGTGCCCATTTAATGGGAATGGTGCGGGTATAGTTACCATCAATCACATAGCCATTGGGTGCCTGCTCAATGGCGGCCTGAATTTTAGCAAAAAAATCTGCATCAGCACTTTGCTGCCAGTCATCTAACCAGAACAGATTATCCAGCTCAATATAGGCCAGTCCCAGCTTTTCTGCCAGCGCCCGGGCAAAAGTCGATTTGCCTGAAGCCGAAGTACCAACCACATTAATTCGCTGCATACAATTTCCCTACTCTATCATTCAGACCCTGATTCTGCGCAATAAAAAAGACCGCATAAAGCGGTCTTCTTTTAAGTCACGAGGACTTAGGCAGCCAATGCACCTTTCGCTTTTTCAGCTAAAGCAGCAAATGCAACTGCGTCATGCATAGCGATGTCAGCAAGTACGCGACGGTCGATGATCACTTGAGCTTTCTTCAAACCAGCAATCATACGGCTGTAAGACAAGCCGTTTTGACGAGCACCAGCATTGATACGCGCAATCCATAGAGCACGGAATTGACGTTTCTTCTGACGACGGTCACGGTAAGCGTATTGACCTGCTTTGATTACCGCTTGGAACGCTACGCGATATACGCGTGAACGAGCACCATAGTAACCTTTAGCACGAGCAAGAATTTTTTTATGACGGCGATGAGCCTGTACACCACGTTTTACACGAGCCATTTATAAATCTCCTTAGATGTATGGGCACATACGACGAACTGAAGCAACGTCACTCACGTGAACCATTACACAGCCGCGCAATTGACGGATACGTTTAGCAGATTTTTTGGTCAAAATGTGGCGTTTGAACGCTTGTTTACGCTTGAAACCGTTAGCAGTCGCTTTGAAACGTTTAGCTGCACCACGGCGAGTTTTTAACTTAGCCATAACAACCTCTTTTAAGTACCTGTTCGGCTCATTTGCACCATTACAAACGACCTGCAGGTAAGGGAGCACGTATTCTAAAGCATCTTTGCCTAAAACAAAAGCAGATATTGCAAAAGTTGCTCGTCTTCTATCGGCAGATGAGGTCTTTGAGATTAGCAGGATCTCTCCTTTTTATTGAACAGCCAAAACATACAGATGGAACCTCTTATTTTTATAGCGGAAGACTTGTACTGACGGTCAATTCAGGAAATACTGCGCAGCGTTCCTTCTTTTGCCCAACAACAAGCTAATCCTCATGAAAAAAACCATTTGCCTGAGTCTGTGTCTGGCGCTGCCGCTTAGTGCCACGCTTGCCATTGCTGCCCCTGCCGAACAACTGCAAGTACAAAAAACCTCGGCGTTGGCCGCCCATCTGACCACGCGTATTCAATGGACCGAGTTTCCGCAGCTGCGTTATAGCAATGCCGATTTAAAGCAGCAAAACCGCGCGGCCATTTTACGGATTCATGCCGATGAATCGGGGCAAATCAACAAGGTCACGGTACAGGAAAGCACCGGACTAAAATCTTTAGATCAGCTGATTAGCCAGGCGGTAAAACAGGCCAGAATCAAACCACATCTGGTCGATGATACCCCGGTTCCAGTGATTGGTTATCAGGTCTTTCATCTGGATTTAAAAGATACTGCTCAGGACTGCCACTACAGCTTTGACTCGACTGTCTGGCAAGCGCAGCAAGCCGGCGCAAAAAGCGCGTTTCAATATCGCAGCCAGCCTCAACTGAACGTCACCGAAGATGAGTTAAATGGTCATGCCCGCCGGATTCAGTTCAAAATGAAAGCCGATAAATACGGCAACATCCACAAGGTTAAAATTCAGCAAGGCTCCGGCCGTTATGCGCTGGACCAGAAACTGATTCAGGCGCTGCAAGGTGCACAGGTCGATGTACCACGCAAATTCTGGATCTATAAAAAATCCAGCCTGAAAGATGAAGTCCGTTTTCAGCCTGCAGAATGTGAGGGCTAAACTAGAACATGGCATAAGCCAGATAAATAAACAGATAACGCCCGATTTTGGCTACACTCACCATCAGCAGAAATCGGGCGAAGTTTTCTTTCATTAAACCGGCAATTAGGGTGATTGGATCACCAATCACCGGCACCCAGCTCAGCAGTAAGGACCAGAAGCCATATTTCCGATAAATCTGCTGTGCCTGCTGCAGCTTGGGTTCAGACACCGGAAACCAGCGCTTGTCTTTATACTGCTCGATCTTGAGTCCTAACCACCAGTTCACACAGCTGCCCAGAATATTGCCCAGACTGGCGATGGCTATTAAAGCCATCACCGAATGTTGCTCTTGAATGAGCAGGCCCAGTAATACCGCTTCAGATTGCAACGGCAATAAGGTAGCCGCCCCAAAGGCCGACAGAAATAACAGCAGATAAGCCATAACAGATGCAGTTAACAGGTTCTGCCCATCTTAACTGAAATCACAAAAAAAGCACCCGAAGATGCTTTAGGTGATTTTATGATGATTATTTAAACCTGAATCGCCAGGGCGCGTTGTACTGCCGGACGGGCGGTTAAACGCTCAATATAATCCTGCACATGCGGATAATCTTCTAGCGGAATCTGCTGCCATTCATGGCGTAACAACCACGGTAAAATCGCCATATCGGCAATTGAATATTCACCGGCTACATATTTCTGCCCGATCAGCTGCTTGTTTAACACGCTATACAGACGTTTGCTTTCATTGACATAACGCTCGGTGGCATAGGCAATACGCTCGGGTGCAAAGCGGCTAAAGTGATGGTTCTGACCGAGCATCGGGCCTAAGCCACCCATTTGCCACATCAGCCACTGCTCCACCTCTACCCGCTCGAGCTCATCTACCGGATAGAACATGCCGGTTTTACGGCCCAAATATTGCAAGATCGCCCCCGATTCAAAAATCGAAATCGGCTGGCCATTCGGTCCATCCTGATCGACGATAGCTGGAATTTTATTGTTGGGAGAAATGCGCAGAAAATCTGGCTGGAACTGGTCGTTTTCAAGGATGTTAATCGGGAAAATCTGGTATGGCAGCGCCATTTCTTCTAAGGCAATCGTAATTTTATGACCATTGGGCGTGCCCCAATAATAAAGATCAATCATGTGTATATCCTTGCGCTCTTGTCGTTGTCATGTGTTATTGCTCTGCCGTTAAAGATACGAGATAAGCCTGAGCAGGGCAACTGTTGTCACATAAAAATTAAACACCAGAGATGACCCGCAGCTGTTCGAAAGTCACCGAGCTTTTATCATGCAAAGTATGCTGAGCTGCTCAACATACCGAACGATCATTACGTCAAAATATTAGTGACCTCATAAACTGTAGTCACAAAAAAAGCACTGCTGGGCAGTGCTTTTTTGATTCGGAGATGCTTACTTTTTCTTTTTCGGTCCAAGCAGCATACCCATTTGACGACCTTCCATTTTTGGCGCCTGTTCAACTACACCAATTTCAGCTACATCCGCTTCAATTTTCTGTAATTGTGCCAGACCCAATTGTTGGTGCGCCATTTCACGACCACGGAAACGCAGTGTGATTTTGACTTTGTTGCCTTCTTCCAAGAACTTTAAAATGGCACGCAGTTTTACGTTGTAGTCACCTACATCGGTTGCTGGGCGCAATTTAATTTCTTTTACCTGCACTTGATGCTGCTTTTTCTTGGCATCTTTTTGCTTTTGCTTCAGGTCAAACAAGTGCTTGTTGTAATCCATGATTTTACAAACAGGCGGCTCTGCATTTGCCACAATCTCAACGAGGTCAAGATCTGCATCCTCTGCAGCACGCAATGCTTCCGCTAAAGAAACAATTCCTTTTTGTTCACCATCCGCTGCAACGAGGCGTACTTCTTTTGCACGGATCTCGTCATTAATTGCAGGGCGGTTACTCTTAGCACCTTGTTGTTGGTTACGGTCAGGCTGTTTAATCTTTCTTACTCCACAATGTACCGGCCGCGTTCGGCAACGGCTGCTTTTACTAGGTCAACGAAAGCATCAATTGACATAGTACCCAAATTTTTTCCTGAGCGGGTACGCACGTTCACTGTACCTTCCTCTACTTCACGGTCGCCAAGAACCAGCAAGTAAGGAATACGCTCTAAAGTACGTTCACGAATCTTAAAGCCGATTTTCTCATTTCTCAAGTCAGAAATCGCACGAATACCGTTTTCTTTCAGTTTCTCGACGACTGACCCACAGGCTTCAGCTTGCGCGTCGGTAATATTCATTACACAGGCTTGTGTTGGCGATAACCAAGGTGGCATAAAGCCTGCATAATGCTCAATAAGTATACCAATAAAACGCTCAAAACTTCCAAGAATCGCACGGTGTAACATTACCGGCTGATCACGGTCGTTATCTTCCGTCACATAAGAAGCATCTAAACGTTCTGGCAAGTTAAAGTCACACTGAATGGTACCGCACTGCCATACACGGCCTAAGCAGTCTTTCAATGAGAATTCAATTTTCGGACCATAGAATGCGCCTTCACCCGGCTGTAGTTCCCAGGCCAGACCCGCTGCATCTAAAGCATCGGCCAGTGATTTTTCTGCCAGATCCCACAGTGCATCATCACCCACACGTTTTTCAGGACGAGTCGATAACTTCATTTGCACATCTTCAAAGCCAAAGTCTTTGTAGACATCTAAGGTTAACTGAATAAAGTCAGCAACCTCTTGGCCAATCTGCTCTTTGGTACAGAAAATATGCGCATCATCTTGAGTGAAACCACGTACCCGCATAATACCGTGCAATGAACCCGATGGCTCGTTACGGTGACATGAACCAAATTCTGCCAGACGGATTGGTAAATCACGATACGACTTTAGGCCCTGGTTAAACACCTGCACGTGACATGGGCAGTTCATTGGCTTCACTGCGTAGTTACGGTTTTCAGAATGCGTGGTAAACATGTTTTCCGCATAGTTCGCGGCATGACCCGATTTTTCCCATAAGGTGAAATCGACCACCTGCGGGGTACGGATTTCCTGATAACCGTTGTCCTGCTGCACTTTACGCATGTACTGTTCCAGCACCTGGTAAATGGTCCAGCCATTTGGATGCCAGAACACCATACCCGGCGCTTCTTCCTGCATATGGAACAGGTCTAAGGCTTTACCAATTTTACGGTGGTCACGCTTTTCTGCTTCTTCAATACGTTTGATGTAGGCAGCCAGCTGTTTCTTGTCAGCCCAGGCGGTACCATAAATCCGTTGCAGCTGCTCGTTTTTGGCATCACCGCGCCAGTAAGCACCCGAGATTTTGGTCAGCTTGAATGATTTTAAGAATTTGGTATTTGGTACGTGCGGACCACGGCACATATCCAGATAGTCCTGATGGTAGTACAAGCCCATTTGAGTTTCTTCAGGCATGTCTGCAATCAGGCGCAGTTTGTATTCTTCGCCACGCGCAGTGAATTCAGCAATGACTTCATCACGCGGGGTCATTTTTTTCACAACATCGTAGTCCTGGTCGATGAGCTTTTTCATACGCTCTTCGATGGCCGCCATGTCATCTAAAGTAAATGGACGTGGCATCCAGATGTCATAGTAGAAACCTTCTTCAATGACTGGACCAATCACCATTTTTGCTTCAGGGAACAATTGTTTTACCGCATGGCCCACCAGGTGCGCACAAGAGTGACGAATAATTTCGACCCCTTCTTCGTCTTTCGGTGTGATGATTTGTAAGGTGGCATCTTCAGTAATTAAATCGCAGGCATCGACTAAACGATCGTTCACACGACCTGCCACAGTATTTTTGGCAAGACCTGGGCCGATGCTTTGTGCAACTTCCATCACAGATACGGCTTGATCAAATTGTTTTTGATCACCATTCGGCAAAGTGATAATTGGCATAGAAAATCCTTAAGGAGTGATGCCCCGTACCATGGAGCATGTCACCGCGAGATTATGATCGAGGAGAACCTCAAAAGATAAAAAACGGTGGTAAATAAAAAATCGACTAGAATTTTACACGTCTTGGCGCGGTGATTAAACCTTTTCTCCGAGAAAATTCAAATTAAGCCTCGTGTTTATGCTTAATTTTTTCCGATTTAAAAAAATGTGCTGCATGGGCCAATTTTATTTCCGGATTTACCGGTCAAACGGATGATGTGGCTTTTTATATGCTGATCTGGCCAATCTATCTGCAACTGCTATCATCAGCTACACCCAGATAAAAAAGAAATATCTCCATACAATTTTACCGGATCAAAAAAGGTTTATATTTCAGATGATAGCGTGCCTATTCAGCAGCAATACCGCTCACTCGACTAAAGAATAACTGCAAGCCTGCACTGAAATGAATATCTTTAAACCAGAGAAACAATAAATATGATTAGGGAGTAATAATAATGGTTAGCGCATATGATCAATTGCCGCGTACCCCTGCCAATTTCGTGGCCTTGTCTCCACTGAGATACCTTGAACGCGCTGCTTATATCTACCCGCATCAGGACGCCATTATTCACGGTAAACGCCGCATTACCTGGCGAGAAAAATATCAACGTTGCCGCCAGTTTGCCCATCAGCTACAACAGCTGGGGGTCGGCAAGAATGATACCGTGTCCACCTTACTCCCGAACGTACCAGCCATGCTGGAAGCACATTTTGCCGTACCAATGGCAGGCGCCGTCCTCAATACCCTCAACACCCGGCTCGATGCCAAAAGTCTGGCCTTTATGCTGGAACATGCCGAATCCAAAGTGTTACTGGTTGATCCGGAATTTTCCGCCGTGGCCAAAGAAGCGCTGGCGCTGGTGCCACAAGAGATTTTTGTGATTGATGTTGAAGATGAGCTGTATGAGCAGTGCTTTACTGCCCCGATTGGCCAGATTGAATATGAAGACTGGCTGGCTGAAGGCGATGCCAATTTTGAATGGTCACTCCCACAAGATGAATGGGATGCGATTAGCCTGAACTATACCTCTGGCACCACTGGCAACCCGAAAGGCGTGGTCTATCATCATCGTGGGGCTTATATCAATGCCGCCAGTAATATTATTGCCTGCGGCATGACCCCGCGCGCGACCTATTTATGGACCTTGCCGCTGTTCCACTGCAATGGCTGGTGTTTTGCCTGGACCATGGCGGCCAATGGCGGCACCAATATCTGCCTGCGCAAAGTCGATCCTGAACTGATTTTTAAGCTGATTGCTGAACACAAAGTTGATTACTTCTGCGGCGCACCGATTGTACTGTCGATGCTGATTAATGCCCCGGAACAGCAGCAGATCAAAATTGAGCATCGCGTAGAAGTGATGGTGGCCGGTGCTGCACCACCTGCGGCGATTATTGAAGGGATGCGTAATCTGGGCATTAACGTGACCCATGTTTATGGCTTAACTGAAACCTATGGCCCATCGGCGCTATGTGCATCACAAGCTGGCTGGTCCGAACTGACCATTCAGGAACAGGCGCAATTGCATTCACGCCAAGGCGTGCCGTATCCGCTGCAAGATGGCATGAAAGTCCTCGACCCGGAGACCATGCAACCGGTACCGAACGATGGCGAAACCATGGGCGAAATTATGTTCCGTGGCAATATCGTGATGAAAGGCTATTTAAAAAATCCGGAAGCGACGGCCGAAGCCTTTGCCGGTGGCTGGTTCCATACCGGCGACCTGGCCGTTTGCCAGCCGGATGGCTATGCCAAAATTACCGACCGCTCCAAGGATGTGATTATTTCCGGCGGTGAAAATATTTCCTCGCTGGAAGTTGAAGAAGTGTTGTATCAGCACCCTGCGGTCCTCACCGCGGCAGTGGTGGCCAAACCGGATCCGCGCTGGCAGGAAGTGCCGTGCGCCTTTATTGAAATTAAAGAAGGTAAAACCGTGACCGAAGATGAAATCATTACCTTCTGCCAGCAGCATCTGGCGCGCTTTAAAGTGCCAAAAGAAGTGGTGATTACCGAGATTCCTAAAACCTCGACCGGCAAATTACAGAAGTTTGTATTACGTGAATGGGCCAAAGAACGCGCTGTCGGCGAGTTCGGTTAAAGCCAGCCGAGATGTTGATGCGGGTCATAGTGCCCGTTTTCACATCAGTCACCCAAAAATGAACCGCAATAAAAAAACGACTCCATTGAGTCGTTTTTAATGGCTTCGGACCAGATGAAGTCTGATTAGCTTAATTGTCAGATAACAGCGCCACTTGCTGCACATAGTTAAACAATTTTAACTTGGATGCTTCCAGCTCTGCTTCCGGCATTTCCACTCTCAAATCACGGTGAATGCGCAACACATGCTGACGCAGGGTATGTCGTTCTGCCGCATTATAAGTTTTGCAGAAATCATTAATTACCGGATCACCATCTTTAATAATCCGCTCGACCCAGCGTTGCAGCTGTGCGGTTTTTTTGGCACCCTGCTGCGGGGTTAAATAAGACAGAATCACCGATTCATCTTCATTGCGCAGCAGTTTCCCAATCCGCTGGAACTGACGGCGACGCGCCTCATGCGAACTGATATTCTGCACTTCAATGAGTGCATCAATTAAACGCTCATCTACAGGAAGCTTTTGAATTTGCTTCGGGTTCAGTTGAGCCAACTGCTCGCCCAAAGCAGCCATACGCTGTACGGCTTTTTTCTGTTCAGTTTTACTTGCACGTCCTTCTAAAGATTCGAAATCATCTTCGGTAAAACGGTGCGGTCGACGTGCCACGATTAATCTGCCTCGTAAAATTTTGCTGCAAAAAGTGCCTGAATTTCAGATAAAGCTTGTTCTTCATCTGCACCTTCAATCACTAAACGTAAAGTTGTGCCCTTACCTGCGCCGAGCATGAGCAGGGACATGATATTTTTTGCATCGACCAACTTGTCACCTTTGCCAATTTGAATGGACGAACGGAATTTCGTGGTGACTTCAATCAGTTTGCCTGATGCACGCGCATGTAAACCTAGTTTATTAATTACGTCAACAGTTGTGTCAATCATGACCAGTGCTTCATTTCCCGGTGTAAGACTTGAATAGACCATTGTGCCTCAAGTGCCTTTTTTAGTCTATCCACCATATAAACAGATCGGTGCTGCCCACCGGTACAGCCAATAGAGATGGTCATATAATGACGATGCCCTTCTGCAAATGCAGGTAGCCATTTATTTAAAAACTGATAAATATCCTGGAACATTTCATTGGTCTGTTCATGCTGTTCCAGAAACTGTTGCACCGGCTCATCCAGCCCGGAATATTTGCGCAAAGACAGATCCCAATGTGGGTTCGGCAAATGCCGGATATCAAAGACATAGTCGGCATCCAGCGGAATACCATACTTGTAGCCAAAAGATTGCAAAATCACAATCAGTTTATCGGTCTGACCCAGCTTCGACAGCAAGGTATGCTTTAAGTCATGCACACTCTTGTCGGTGGTATCAATGTGCACCGTGGAGCGCAGCTGAATCGGCATAAGCAGGACTTTTTCTTCCTGAATGCATTGATGCAGACTTTTAAACCGGCTGGCCAGAGGATGCGGACGGCGCGAAGCACTAAAGCGGGTGATCAGCTCCTGATCTTGGGCGGTCAGATAAATAATATCGACCGAGCCATGACCTTGCAGCTGTTCAAACACCTGGTCAAATTCCTGCAAATTGGCGCGGGTACTGCGTACATCGACCCCTAGCGCCAGCTGTTCCAGATTATTTTCCAGATCAAGCTTGGCCACAATTTCGGGCAGCAATGCCAGAGGAAGGTTATCAATACAGTAATATCCGAGGTCTTCGAGAACCTGCAAAGCCGAGGATTTTCCTGAACCTGATTGTCCGGTCACAATCAAAATACGCTTCATGACAAGGCTGTCCTTTCCATTGCTGAGCTATGCAGTCGGTTTGATCTGCATATTATCAATTAAGCGGGTGCTTCCCAATTTTGCCGCCACGAACAAAACAATCTCTTGATTAAATTCATCAATTTTTTGCAGTTCAGGTGTACGTGCCTCTACATAGTCCACAACAAAGCCGGCCTGCGTCAATGCTGCCTTAATATTCGCTAACACTTCTGACAGCTTTTCACCCTGTTGCAGTGCCTGTTCAGCATTTTTCAGGCTTTGATAAATTACTGGTGCCGTTTTACGTTCCTGTTCACTTAAATAACCGTTACGGGAACTAAGGGCCAGACCATCCTCTGCCCGGACAATTGGCACGCCAATCACTTCCAGTGGAATATTCAGGTCACGTACAAACTGACGGATCACCGCCAGCTGTTGATAATCTTTTTGGCCAAAGAAGGCATAGTTCGGCTGCACAATATTAAACAGCTTGGTCACCACCACCGCGACACCATCAAAATGTCCCGGACGCTGCAAACCACACAGGTCTTCGGTAATTTCAGACACACTGATGTTGGTTAAACGCGGGCTTTTGCCATACATTTGCTCGACAGAAGGTGCAAATACGATGTCACAACCGGCTTCTGCCAGCAATTGACTGTCTTGTTCCAAGGTCCGTGGATAGTTGTCAAAGTCTTCATTTGGACCAAACTGAATCGGGTTCACGAAGATGCTGACCACCACCACATCACATAATTGACGCGCTTCACGCACCAGGCTCAGATGGCCTTCATGCAAATTGCCCATGGTCGGGACAAAACCAATAATTTTACGCGCTGCACGTGCAGGATTTAATGAGGCTGCCAATCCCTGAATCGTGGTTTCTGTTTTCATGTTTTACAACTCAACTTGGAAAGTTTGTTCACGTGCCGGGAAAGAACCGTCTTGTACCGCAGCATGATAGGCTTTGAAGGCATCTAAAATGGCTGTTTCACCAGACTGCTCTTTCATAAAGTTCCGTACAAATTTGGCAACGCGGCCAAACGTCAGACCCAGCATATCTTGCACCACCAGCACCTGACCATCGGTGTCTGCACCGGCACCAATCCCAATTACCGGAATATGCGGGAACAGGGCGCTAATTTCCTGACCAAGCTGCGCCGGTACACATTCCAGCAATAACAGCGCAGCACCGGCATCAACTACCGCCTGACAGTCGGCAATCAACTTGTCCGCCGCTTCACGGGTACGCGCCTGGAGTTTATAACCGCCAAAGACATGTACCGATTGCGGCGTCAGGCCCAAATGCACACACACTGGAATTCCGTTACGGGTCAGCACTTCTACGGTTTCAGCCAGCCAGGCACCACCTTCCATTTTGACCATTTGCGCACCGGCCTGCATCACGGTTTTCGAGCTTTGCAGTGCATCATTCAAGGTGGCATAACTCATAAATGGCAGATCGGTCATGATAAAGGCATGCTGATTGCCACGACGCACTGCTGCCGTATGATAGGCCATATCTTCAACGGTCACCGGCAAGGTAGAGTCACGGCCCTGAATCGACATCCCCAGCGAGTCGCCAATTAAAATACTATCAATTTCAGCAATTTCCATTGCCTTGGCCATACTCGCATCATAACAAGTCAGGCAGGAGAATTTGCGACCATCGGCTTTAAATTGTCTTAAGTCACTGAGACTAATCATGGAGATGTTCCTCTAGGAAAAGCATAGAACATGCTAAAAATCACTTTAAATATTTGCCCAGTGTTCATGGTCCAGCACATCCAGTGCGGGCTGTTGAATGAACGGCAAGTCTTTTAATAATTGCGTATGCACACGCAGTTCGGGGTCTAAATCCAGTAATGGAATCACCACGAAATCGCGTTCTAAAACGCCGACATGCGGCACAGTCAGACGTTCATGCTGAATCTGCTCCTGTCCATAGAGGAGTAAATCCAGATCGAGCGTGCGTTCACCCCAATGGCGTAAACGCACCCGTCCGGCTTCCTGCTCAAAACGCTGCAGCTGATCCAGCAATTCCAGCGCCGGTAAATCTGTACGCAGCTGTACCACCGCATTTAAATAATTCGGCTGGTCTTGTGGCCCCATCGGCGGACTTTGATACAGTTTAGAGGTTTTGACCTGACCCAACGTCGCCAGCTTGTGCACAGCTTCGGTCAGAATCTGGCGTGAATCGCCCAGGTTACTGCCCAGGCCAATATAAGTCACCCTACTCATTGTGTTGGCCCGAAAATAACCTGACTTAAATCCCGTTGTACCCGCTTGCGCTTCAGAATTGGATGGTCTGCACCAATCCCCGAGCCATTGCTTGATGATGTTGATGCAACCTGGGCACGGGCATCTTCCTGCTGTTTGGCTTTACGGGCACGGCGGCTGCGTGGCTCCGGCTCATTCACCAGCGGTTCAATTTCGGCGGTCTGCGCGGCATTCAGCTGCTGCTCCAGATGTTCTTCCTGTGCAGCTTTGCGACGGCTCTTGGCCCGCTGACGGTTGTACTGGCCAATGGCACGTTCTTTTTCATCGGTGCTCATGGTCTGGTACTGATCCCACCACGTACCCATCTCTTGAGTCTGGGCATCGCCAGATCTTTCACGCAGCAGCAAAAAGTCGAAACCGGCACGGAAACGCGCATGGTTGGACAAGGCAGCAATTTGCTGAGGTTTTGGATTCAGCAAACGGGTTTGCATTTCCCAGACTTCACGAATAAAGGTTTCAGCAAAACGCGGAATCACCGTGCGGGTGGCCTGACGTTTCAGCACATCCAGTCCAGCCTGGGCACGCGCTTCTGCCGGAATTACCCCTTTGGACAGATAAAAATCACAGCGCTCTAAAAATGGCTTCCACAGCAGCACCGCATAGAAAAAGGCCGGGTTGATGGTTTTGCCAATCGCAATGCGCTGATCGGTATTTTTTGCAGCCAGTTCAATAAAGGGAGTGATGTCCGGCTTGATGTCGGCAAAAAGCTGACGCCAGATACCGAAGTCAATCAGCATCGGCAAGACGCGATTTAAATGCCCCATGGTGAACAGTTTTTGCGATTCATCATACAGACGGTGCGGAGAAACATCGCGCAGCAACTGGGTCATTTCCGGAGTAAAAATCTCCAGAATGGCCGGATCAATATTGAAATTCAGCTTGGCCGCAAAACGTAAGGTCCGCAGCATCCGCACCGGATCTTCTTCAAAACGGACGGTCGGATCACCGAGCAGACGCAAGGTTTTGGATTTAATGTCATCAACTGCATGACAGAAATCCAGCACGATTCCTTTACGTGGCTGGTAATACAAAGCATTGATACTGAAGTCACGACGGGCAAAATCCTGCTCAATCGTGCCCCAGTTATTGTCTCTTAAAATCATGCCCGCAGCAGAGGTCACCGCTCTTTTCGGCGGTGCACGGAAGGTAGCAACTTCCACCAGTTCACGTCCAGAATAGACATGAGCCAGCTCAAAGCGGCGTCCGATAATGCGACAGCGGCGTCCGAACACCTCTTTGACCTGAGATGGCGTGGCATTGGTCACGGCATCAAAATCCTTCGGATTCAGGCCCAACATCAGGTCACGAACACCACCACCAACGATATAAGCTTCATAGCCAGCTTTGGTTAAAGCATCAATAACATCTAGAATGTAAGCAGGTAATTGCGTGGTTGATAAACCACATTTTGACGCGCGCAAAGTTTGCAAAAGACGCTGTCTCCTACGTCTGAACGTAAAATAGATTAGATGACGCTAATCATATCTCTAACACAATCAAAGGGCAATTTGATTATCTCAATACTCGGGCCCGGCTGATGCGGTGTTGGCCGATGATCAGACCCGATTAAATACCCAGCCGGTGCCGGTTTTTGGCCAATAATGCCGGTCCAATCCCTTTGACCAGCTGTAAATCTTCAATCCGTTTGAATTTTCCATGCCGATTGCGGTACTCAATAATGGCTTCCGCCTTCTTTTGTCCCACGCCAGATAATTGCTGTAATTGCGCGGCTGTTGCCATATTCAGATTAATTTTTTCACTGCTGCCTGCGCTAGCTGAACGGGGTTGGGAAGTCTTCGTAGAAGCCGACGGGCTTAAGCGGGCATCAATCGCCTCTTGTTCGGCCTTCCATTGCAGATAACGCGCATCATAATTTTCTGCCTGCGCATTTTGCAGCGCGAAAAAACTACAAAACACGCAGAACATTAACGCCAGTTGAATTAGAGCTTGAACGTGTTGAAATCTTATTCTTCTTGTCATGGTCACTCTGTCATTTTAATTGTTGTTTTGCCTGCTCCCACAACTGATCCATTTCAGCCAACGACACCTGTTCTATATTTTTATGCTGCTGTTGTAACTGCTGTTCAATGAAAGCAAAGCGGGTTCTAAATTTATGTACGGTACTCAGCAAAGCCATTTCGCTGGACAGACTCAGTTTACGGCCAACATTAATTAAAGAAAATAAACAGTCACCCAGCTCATCCAGAATTTCGTCGGAATTTTGCCGATCCACCGCCTGTTTCAACTCCTGCAACTCTTCATCGACTTTCTGCATCGCACCAGTGACATCGGGAAAATCAAAGCCAATCTGTGCGACATTGTGCTGTAATTGCTGCGCCTGCTGAATGGCCGGGCCATGTTTGACCTCAGATAAGCGCGATGCAGGTTTGCCGGCTTTTTCCTGCTGTTTAATCTGCTGCCACAATGCACTGACATCTTCCGGGCTTAAGGCCGCAAACTGCTCGGACTGAAATACATGCGGATGACGGCGAATCATTTTATCGGTAATGGCCTGCACCACATCCTGAAAGTCAAAAGCACCCTGCTCGCTATACATTTGCGACTGGAATACCACTTGCAGCAATAGATCACCCAGTTCTTCTTTGACGTCCTGAGCATGACCACTGCGCACGGCCGCTTCGACTTCATAGGCTTCTTCAATTGCATACCTGGTCAGCGATTCCGGGGTCTGCTTCTGGTCCCATGGGCATTGCTCACGAAGCTGTTTCATCACTGCCAATAACTGATCCATGCCGATTTCTACCTTCTTTAACCATCATCTACATAAAAATATTTGCTATGCTCTCAACAGAACAACACTTTGAAAAACAAAAACACAAGGAGTTAGCCACATGCACAGTATCTTCATTAGTGGTGCAGCACAAGGCATTGGTGCAGCAGTGGCCCGCTTATTTTATCAGGCGGGTTATAAAGTCGGAATTTATGATTTAAATGTTGCACAGGCCGAGCAACTGGCGCAGCAGCTAGGTCCCAATGCGCAAGCCGGCGGGCTGGATGTCGCGGATTATGCACAGTGGCAAACGGCTTTGGCGCGTTTTGTAGACTGGGCTGGCGAGCTGAATATTTTAGTCAATAATGCCGGTATCTTATATTCGGGTGCTTTTGAAGACACCGAGATTCAGGCGCATCAGCGTACCATGCAGGTTAATGTCAATGGGGTGCTAAATGGCTGTCATGCCGCACTGCCTTATTTAAAACAGGCGACTTTTGCCCGGGTGGTGAACCTGTCATCAGCTTCGGCCATTTATGGACAGGCCGATCTGGTATCGTATTCGGCCAGCAAATTTGCGGTACGCGGTATAAGCGAAGGGCTGGATGTTGAATGGCAAAAATACGGTATCCGGGTGCTGGATGTGATGCCTCTGTTTGTACAAACCGCCATGGTCAAAGATATGGATGCCGGCACCATCCAAAATATGGGGGTACATTTAAGCGCGGAAGATGTGGCCGATGAAATTTTCAGTTGTGTTACGCGAAAAAGCTCGCTATTTACCGCCACCCATCAGCCGGTCGGACTAAAAAGCAAATTCCTTTTTACCCTGTCGCGCCTAAGCCCGCAGTGGGTGAATCGTTATAGCAATATGTGGCTGGCACGGCGTCCAGACTAGAAACTGATGGCCATAAAAAAGCCCGAATCTGATTCGGGCTTTTTTTGTATCAAGTAACAAACCGCTTAACCGCGTTTAAATTTCTTCTCGGCTTTCTTAAACTTCTGTACATAACGACGACGACGCGCAGCAGTACGTTCATCCACCTGTGATTTACGTCCTTCAAACGGGTTCTCAGAGGTTTTAAATTCAATCTTCACCGGAGTTCCTTCCAGCTTATAGACCTTACGGAACACGTTTTCCAGGTAACGACGATAATCGGCCGGGGTTTTATCCACCTTGTTACCGTGAATTACAATCGTTGGCGGGTTCTGGCCTCCCATGTGTGCATAACGCATTTTAATGGCACGACCCTGCACTTTTGGCGGATGGTGCGCTTCAGTTGCATCATTCAAAATCTGAGTCAGTTTGGCTGGTGATACTTTTAAGCGCGAAGACTCATAAGCACGATGAATCGATGGATAAAGATCACCCACCCCAGTGCCATGCAGCGCTGAAATCAGGTGAATACGCGCCCAAGGAATAAAGTCAAAGCGGCGCTCGACATCCAGCTTACACTGCTTGCGATCATATTCAGACATGTTGTCCCATTTATTGATCGCAATCACCATGGCACGGCCAGCTTCCAGCGCATAACCAATCAGGTGCAGGTCCTGCTCGACAATCCCTTCACGGGCATCGACCACCACAACCACCACGTTGGCATCTTTCATCGCCTGCAAGGTTTTTACAATCGAGAATTTCTCGATCATTTCATCGACCTTGCCTTTACGGCGTACACCGGCAGTATCAATCAGGGTGTATTTACGCCCTTCACGCTCAAACGGAATATAGATCGAGTCACGTGTTGTGCCCGGCTGGTCAAAAGCAACCACGCGCTCTTCACCCAGCAAACGGTTCACCAGCGTCGATTTACCCACGTTTGGACGACCAATAATCGCTAGACGCAGACCCGTGTCTTCATCACGCTCTTCCGGGTTTTCATCTTCCGGCACATCTTGCAGTACTTCTTCCAGCATCTGCTGAACACCGCGACCATGGCTGGCGGCCACTTGCATTGGCTCGCCCATCCCCAGTTTAAAGAATTCAACCAGCGCGGCTTCTGCATGTACGCCATCGACCTTGTTGGCCACCAGAAAGACTTTTTTACCCAGCGTACGCAGTTCACGGGCAATCTGCTCATCCGAAGCCAGCAGACCGGCACGCGCATCGACCACGAAGATGATCATATCGGCTTCATGGATGGCGGTTTTCGACTGCTCGGCCATGTAAGAATCGATACCACCTTCAGATTCGCCAATACCGCCGGTATCGACCACGATGAAGGATTTATTCTGATAGGTCGCATCACCATATTTACGGTCACGCGTCAGGCCGGCAAAGTCTGCGACCAGAGCATCACGACTCTTGGTGATCTGGTTAAACAACGTTGATTTTCCGACGTTCGGACGACCAATGAGCGCAATTACGGGTTTCATAGATTAACCTTTATTTGAGATCAGTCCACTACACGGGTCTGAACATCAGAAACAAATGGGAAGAAAAAATTTCAGTCAAAGACCTGAATAAAAACACGGGGCATTGAATATTCAATCACCCCGCGTTAAAAAATACGGAAATTGTCGCCTAGTTTAACATAAGGCAACAAAAAGTTAACGGTTCTGCCAAATGCTGAATGCACCCTTTTGCGTACCGACATATAACTGGTTGTTGATGACACGTAAAGAACGCACTTCACCGCTGGTTTTGGCGCGACCAATCAGCTGACCGTTGCTCGGGTTAAACAGATGCAAGACACCATCCATATCTCCCACCACCAGGTCCTGACCCAGCATTACCGGGTTACTTAAACGACGGTTAAGCAACTGGTCATTTTCCCACAGCTTCTGGCCACTGGTAATTTCATAAGCCACTAAACGGCCATCGGCACTGGCGACAAAAACCCCATTGCCGACCACTTCCGGACGCTTGGTGCTGCTCAGGTCTTCGCTCCAAACCACTTGCTGTGAAGCCAGATCAGTGACGGTCACCTGACCCTGGAAGCTGGTAGTGACCAGGAACTGGCCAGCTACTACCGGATCGCCATCAATATCATTTAAACGCTGAATATCGGAGCGACCTTCACTGATGGCCACACGGCGCTGCATACGCGGCGTACCGGTCACCACATCAATTGCATAAATATAAGCATTGGCGGTTGCTACCAGCACGGTACGCGGATCAACCGCTACCGGTGCAGCGCTACCACGCAGGCTAAACTGGACATTCGGCAAATTGTAAGTCCACATTTGCTGGCCAGTCGCCAGGTTATGCGCATAGACAATACCATCATTGCTGATGGTCACCACACGGTTGGCATGCACCAGCGAAGGTGCCAGAATAGCCCCAGTCAATTGTGCGGTCCATTTTTTCTCACCTGTAGCCTGATCCAGTGCAAACAGTTGACCTTTCTGATTCCCAACAATCACCAGACCTTCTGCCGCTTCTACACCTGAGCTGAGCCCCTGTTTGCTGACTTCGGTCTGCCACAAACGCTGCTTGCCACGATAGGCCGCTACTTCACCTTTAGGATCAATACTAAATACCACGCCATTATCGACATCTAGCTGTAAACGCAGCGGATCTTCTTCAGCAGTCGATGAGGTGTTTTGAGAAAATACAGGCACCAGGGTTTTGGCCTGTTGCAGTTTTGGCAAAGGATTCGGTTTTACTTTTTCAACTTTAATGCTGTTGCTTGAACAGCCAACCAATGCAAGGCTTAAAACAGTTAGTGCAAACGGGATCTTATATTTTCTATTCATTCAGTTTCATCCACTTGTGTGTCGATTACAGGACGTTCAATTTCAGGATCATCAACTAAAACGCCGACACTTTCGAGTTTAATTTGTAAAATTTGACGTTCCTGTTGACGTTCAAGTAACGCATTCCATGCGTTCTGATACGCTTTTTTGGCATTTTCAATATCGTTTTTCGCCACGTACACATCACCACGCGCTTCTTCAGCTGTTGCTTTAAAGGCGGGATCGTTGACGGCAGACAAGGTTTTCAGTGCCTCATCATATTTCTTTTGTGCCAATTGCGCATAGGCCAAACGCAGTTTTAATACCTGCATTAAGCCGGCATCATCGACTTTAGAATTTTCAACTTTCTTTAAGGCTTTTTCTGCACCGGCATAATCGCCCTGATCATAGGCCAGTTTCGCCATTAAGAACTGGGTTTGAATGGCCTGGACGGAATCTGGTGCTTCTTTCACAATCTTATCGGCCGTGGTCGACAGATTCTGGAAAGCCTTGTCATCGCCTTCAGCCGCACGCGCCTCGTCCATCAGTTGCTGGACTTTGGCGGTGTTGGTCTGATCTTCAGCCAGGTTTTTCTTCTGCCAGTATTGCCATCCGAAAAAGGCAATCAGCGCAATCAAAATCCCGCTAATAATTGCAGAACCATATTTCTTAGCGAATGATTTTAAATGATCAAGTTGTTCATCATCACTTAATGCGCTCATTGAATTACCCTTTTCCTTATATTCTTTGGCTTATTTTGAAGAAAATTTTTCAATCATAAATGGCACAATCTCTGCCACAGCTACATCCAACTGCTCGGCAGTGGCCAGTTCTTTAACGGCGAAGCGCTGGTTTTCCCACTCACGCTCACCCAGAATTAAAGCATACAGTGCACCCGACTGGTCGGCTTTTTTCATCTGGCTTTTCATCGAGCCTTGCGAGCCGACTTTCAAACGAATGGCGCTACCACTGGCTTCAAGTTGGTCACGAATCTGCTCGGCCAGCACCAGTGCTTTACCTTGTGATGCCGGATCGGCCACCAGGAACATTTCACAGTCGCGGCTTGGGCTGTTGTCTTCGACCTGTTCCAGTAGAAGCAATAAACGCTCCATACCCATGGCAAAACCAACTGCCGGAACCGACTGTTCTGGCTTGCCTTTTAACTGCCCCACCAGACCATCATAACGGCCACCGGCACACACTGTCCCCTGTGAACCCAAATGGGTGGTGGTCCATTCAAATACAGTTTTGTTGTAATAATCCAGACCACGGACCAATTTTTGATTAATCACGAAGCTGACACCGGCATCAGTCAGATACTGCTGCAACAGGGCAAAATGCGCCATGGTGTCTTCACCCATAAAGTCGTGAAGTTTTGGTGCATTTTCCAGGATGCTTTGAGTTTTGGCATCTTTAGAGTCCAGAATACGCAGTGGGTTGGTGCTTAAACGGCGCTGAGAATCTTCATCGAGATCGGCTTTGTGCGTTTCCAGGAACTCAACCAAGGCGGCGCGATACGCGGCACGTTCATCTGACTCACCTAAAGTATTCAGTTCAAGTTGAACTTTATCTGCAACGCCCATACGTTTCCATAAACGCGCGGTCATTAAAATCAGCTCGGCATCCATATCTGGGGTAGCGACACCAAAAGTTTCCACACCAAACTGATGGAACTGGCGATAACGGCCTTTTTGCGGTTTTTCATAACGGAACATTGGGCCGATATACCACACGCGAGGCGTTGCACCGCGCAGCAGGTTATGCTCAAGCATGGCACGTACACAGCCTGCCGTACCTTCCGGACGTAAAGTCAATGACTCTGGCGGATTGCCTTTGTCCAGGAAGGTGTACATTTCTTTTTCAACGATATCGGTTGCATCACCAATGGAACGCTTGAACAGATGGGTCTGCTCAACCATCGGCAAACGGATTTGCTGATAACCATAAGCATCCATAAGACTGGACAGATGCTGTTCCAGACGTCTCCAAGCCGGGGTCTGGGTTGGGAGAATGTCATTAAAACCTTTGATTGCGACGATTGAACTCATGATCTACTCAGAAAAACCTGTGCGAATAATCTCTTTTGACTTAGCTTCTTCAAGCTCTTTAACACGTTGACGAACCATTGTTTCGATTTCATCAACCAATTGATTGGTATCAATTAAATGGCTCTTTTCACCATTACGATACACCAGTGAACGCGGACTTGCACCTACCACGCCAATATCAGCTTCTTTGGCTTCGCCCGGACCGTTAACTTTACAGCCAATCACCGACACATCCATTGGAGTGCGGACATCTTCCAGACGCTCTTCCAACATCTGCATGGCTTTAATCACGTTAAATTCCTGACGTGAACAGCTTGGGCAGGCAATGAAGTTAATGCCATTAGAACGCAGGCCGAGCGATTTTAAAATATCAAAGCCAATTTTGACTTCTTCTTCCGGCTCTGCTGCCAGGGAAATACGCATGGTGTCGCCAATGCCTTCCATCAGCAGGCCACCTAAGGCAATCGCTGATTTCACCGAACCGGTCCGATAGATTCCCGCTTCAGTCACACCTAAATGTAGCGGATTATCAATTTGCTGCGACAGCAAACGATAGGCATCCATGGTTAAAAATACATTCGATGCTTTCACCGAGACCTTAAATTCCTGGAAATCCAGACGGTCTAAAATATCAATATGGCGCATGGCCGATTCAAGCAAGGCTGCACCGGTCGGCTCGCCGTATTTTTTTTGAATATCTTTTTCCAGTGAACCGGCATTGACCCCAATCCGCATGGAAATATCATGATGTTTAGCCGCAGCCACCACTTCACGGATTTTCGCTTCCGAACCGATATTACCCGGGTTAATCCGCAGACAGTCAGCACCGAAATCGGCCACAGCCAAAGCAATTTTATAGTCGAAGTGAATATCAGCCACCAAAGGAACAGAGACCTGCTTACGGATTTCACCAAAAGCCTGTGCGGCTTCCATGCTTGGTACCGATACCCGCATGATGTCTGCACCAGCATCAACACAGCGCTGAATTTGCGCAACCGTTGCAGCGACATCACAGGTTTCGGTATTGGTCATACTCTGAATGCTGATTGGCGCATCACCGCCCACATAGACTGAACCGACACGAATTTTACGGGTTGGACGGCGTCGAATTGGATTCTCAATCATGATTTCGCTCTACTCTGTGCCATTAACGCGACAAACGGAATTCCGCTTTGCCATTGACGGTATATGGAGACAATGAAATATTTTCATTGTTTAGACTTAATGACACTGCGGTTGCATCATCTAAACGAATCTGAAATGGTGCCTCACCAGTTAAATTCAAGCTGGACGCCTGACGGCCAGTGGCCAGCACCTTCCCGGTCGAATCCACAATATGAACCGACGTCGGACGGTTAAAGCTTAAAGACAGCTGATCGCCGGTCACGGCACTGCTGTTGTCTAAATTAATAATTTCGACATCAGACATTGGCACAATATTCTGCTCGGTGTCGCTGGACTGCGAAGATGACCAGTTTTGCACGGCCGCGATGATAATCCAGATTAAGGCCAGTGCCACTACCGCCAGCGCAATACGCTTTAACCATTTGCGGTTACGGTCACGATTCGAGCCAGGCAGTTTGCCCATAATTTTAATTGGGGAATTATTCAGGGCATGATTCGGCAGCATGCCGGTATCATTGGCATAGATTTCATCAAAACGCTGGATGATACTGGTGGCATCGACTTTTAAATATTTAGCGTAGGTGCGGTAATAACCCTTGATAAAGGTCGCTTCAGGCAGTGACTTGTATTCATCCTGCTCCAGCGCCGTCAGGGTTTTGACCGGAATATTCAATTCTTGCGCCACATCTTCAAGCTCAAGCTTCTGATTTTGACGGATTTGACGCAGATACTCACCTGGGCGTTGGATATTTCCTAATGCATTGGGCGCTACATTTGTATTTGATTGCGGTGAATTAGGATTTACTTCCATACGGCCTCAGTACTGTGCTGTAATTGCAAATAACGTTGATATTCCTGGCTTTCAGGGAACAATGCCCGAAGCTGATTGACCAGCACCTGCTGTCCCAACTGATCGCCATTTGCTCGTGCAACACGGATCCCAATCCACAATGCACGCGCACCTTGATTTTTTTGTCCCACAGCACGCACAAACTGTTCATACATTCTGGATGCTGCAGGAGTCTGCTGGTTGAAATAAAAAATTTCCGCCAACTCTAACATTGAAACATAGGAGTCACGGTTCGCCTGCAGAGCCTGCTTGAATGATTTTTCAGCATTCGCCATATCGCCCAGTTTCAGGTAAATCCGCCCCACGTTTTCCAATGCACGAAAACGTTGATCATAACCGAGTGTTGCCCCGGCAATACTCAGCTGTTCAATGGCATCATTATAGCGTTCAACCTGATACAAATACGTACCATAGTTGTTACGCGCCTGCGCATTGTTCGGATCGGCAGAGATGGCACGCTTGAAATACGTATCGGCCTTCTCCAGATTCAGCTTGCTACCTTCTTGCTGTAGCAGCACGCCCATCATCATATTGGCCATAGAATCACGCGAATCTGTTTCCAGTGCCTGATCCAGGGCACGTTTGGCCGAGTCTAAATCACCCGATTTTAAATACTCGGCCGCCAGCTGGGTACGCACCTGAATTGCCTTTTCCGGATCTTTCGGACTTAAAGTAGGAGTTGTGGTTTGACAGCCGGTGCTCATCCATGCAGCCACACACAGTGTGCTGATGGTTGTGAATTTATACATCAACTTAGTCAATGGACCTCTCCCCCTAAATTTAATTATCCTTGAGAGCGCATAATTTCATTTCGCTCTGCAACTTTCTTTTTCCACTGTTCCGCACGACGGGTACGGTCTGCCACCTGTCCCACCAGCTGGCCACACGCGGCATCAATATCATCACCACGTGTCTGACGAATCGTACACACAAATCCGGCATCAGACAAAGTTTTTTGGAAAGAAATAATCCGGTTCCGGCTTGAACGGCCATATGGCGCATGCGGGAACGGGTTAAACGGAATTAAATTGATTTTGCTTGGCAGGTCTTTAAGCAGCTTGATCATCTCTTTGGCATGTTCAATGCTGTCATTCACGCCATCGAGCATGACATATTCAATGGTCACATGTTTACGTGCGCTTTCATTGCCATCTTTAGTGATATAACGCTGGCAGGCTGCAATCAGCTGTTCCAGTGGATATTTCTTGTTGATTGGCACCAGCTCATTGCGCAGTTCATCGTTGGTGGCGTGTAAAGAAATCGCCAGCGCGACATCAATATCTTCAGCCAGCTGGTCAATTTTTGGCACTACACCCGAGGTCGACAGCGTTACACGGCGTTTTGACATGCCATAGGCGAAGTCATCCAGCATAATACGCATCGAGTTTAAAACTGCATCATAGTTCAGCAGCGGCTCGCCCATGCCCATCATCACCACGTTCGTCACCGAACGCTCACGCTCTGCAACCGGCACATCTTCCATATAGGAATAGTTGGCCATCCACAGCTGACCAATAATTTCAGCTTGGGTCAGGTCGCGCTGAAAGCCCTGTTTACCGGTTGAGCAGAATGAACAGTCCAGCGCACAGCCGACCTGTGAGGAAATACATAAAGTCTTACGCGAACCGGTTTTATCTTCCGCAGGAATCAGCACGGTTTCAACCAAGGAACCGGCACCATCACCGACACGGAACACCCATTTACGCGTACCATCTTTAGAATAGTTTTTATGCACCACATCGGGTGCTTTAATTTCACATATCTGTTCCAGTTTTGCGCGCAACTTGCCTGAAATATTGGTCATTTCGGCAAAATCGGTCACGAAATACTGGTGAATCCATTTCATCACCTGGCCGGCACGAAATTTCTTCTCACCTAAATCTTCGAAGAATTTTTCCAGCTCAGCACGCGACATGCCCAGTAAATTCACTTTCTGCACAGAAGTTGATTGCGCTGGAGTGGACAAAGATTGTTGCTGCTCATCAGATGTTGCAGATGAAGCGACCACTTCATTACTCATGTGTATTACCTAAATCATGTCTGAGGATGAAAGGAGATGCTCAAGATCTGAGCGAGGGAGTATTCAGAGAATAAAAAAACCAGATAAGTATAATAACACTTATCTGGTTTGAATACTGCGTATTAACGAGTACGTGGAGCAATCTCAGTTTGAGCGAAGAAGTAGTTAACTTCACGGTCAGCAGATGCTACAGAGTCAGAACCGTGAGCAGCGTTTTCGTCGATGCTTACAGCGAAGTCTGCACGGATAGTGCCAGGAGCCGCTTCTTTAGGGTTAGTTGCGCCCAGGATTTCACGGTGAGCAAGAACTGCGTTTTCACCTTCAAGAACTGAAACAACAACTGGACCAGAAGTCATGAACGCAACTAAGTCAGCGAAGAAACCACGTTCTTTGTGCTCAGCGTAGAAGCCTTCAGCTTCAGCTTGAGTCAAGTGTTTCATTTTAGTTGCAACGATTTTAAGACCCGCTTTTTCAAAACGTGCGAAGATTTCGCCGATTACGTTTTTAGCAACTGCGTCTGGTTTAACGATAGATAATGTACGTTCGATAGCCATGATTGGCTCCTTAAAGTCAAAGTTGACAGAAATTTTGCCGCATTATACCGAAAAATGGGCTTTTTTCTGCGTTTAATCTGTAAAAAAATCGGTTTTTTGAGGTCGCTGTTAACGTGCTTCGTCAATCCATGCCATTTGAATGGCTTCTAACAGACCTTCGGTTGACTTGGTCGGATCATCTTCAAAATCTGGAAGCGCACAAACCCAGGCATGCAGGTCAGTAAAACGGATCCATTGCGGATCGACATCTGGATGTGCTTCATACAATTCAATGGCGATATCGATGCTATCTGTCCAACGTAAACCCATGTCTATTCCTAAGGCAGTTTAGTGTGATGCACTACTTTAGCAAATTTTGCAAATGCTGTACCAGCTTTGACAGGCCGTACCGCCGGTGAATGGGCTATAGCGCAATTTCCAGATACGGCGCAGCCGAAATAATGCAGCTGGCCACCAGACCGCCAATTAGTGCACCGACCGCCACATCACTTGGATAATGCAGCCCCAGCACCATACGTGATAGCGCCACCAGAATGGTAAAAGGTAACATCAACACCAGCAGTAGCGGCTGAATATAGCCCAGCACTGTGGTAATCATGACCGCGTGCAAAGTGTGACCGGAAGGAAAACTAAAGTGATCAAGCGGACGCTCGCCCAAGCGAATCACCTGATGTACCTGATAAGGACGGGGACGCACCGTTTTGCTTTTAAGCAGTTTATAGATGCCCGTACCGACCGATCCACCTAACAGCAAGTAGATAATCTGTAATCCATACAGCAGACCCTGCCATAACCAGACTGTGGCCAACATGACATACCAGAATAAACCGTCGCCTAAGCGGCTCACCACTTTAAAGAAATAAGCCACCCGTTCGGAGTGGGAAAAATGATTGAGATACAAACAGCCTTTCAAGTCGAGATCAAGTATTCTTATTTTTGCATTTTTAAGTTTCATTCTATGCTCTCCTTTAAGCTTGAGCTTAAAATCTAGGTCGTCATATGCGACTCCTGCACCACCCGATAAAGTGCCTGTTCAAATTGTTGGATCGGATATTGCCAGCCGATATGCTGGGTAGATTCACGGGCTTTTTTACCCATCTGTCTTAATACTTTTGCGCTCGGTAACTGATAAATCGAACGCATAATTCCGGCGACATCACCCAGTGGACTAAGCCAGCCGGTTTCATCTTGCTTGACATGCAAATTGGCACAAGCATAGTCATACGCCACGACTGGCAAGCCGCTGGCCATGGCTTCAAGCACCACATTACCAAAGGTTTCTACCTGACTGGCAAAGACAAACACATCGGCACTAGCATAAGCTTCAGCCAGTTTTTGTCCGCTTAAGCTGCCCATAAAAATGACTTCGCCATCGGTGTTCAGCCCTTCCAGACGTTTCAGGTCCGGACCATCGCCTACTACCACCAGCTTGGTTGGATATTTGGCAATGGACTGCATGGCCCGATAGGCATCAATCACCACGTTCACTTCTTTTTCTGGCGACACCCGGCCCACATAAATCAGGACCCGGGTCTGTTCATCGGCGCCCCAACGTGAACGTAAGGCCTCTGAACGATGTTGTGGTGAGAACCTGTCGACATCGACCCCACGACCAACGACCACCAGTGGACCTTCCACACCAAACTGGCGTAAAGACTGCTCGGTATCAGTACTGGGTACACAGGTCAGTTGCGTATTGTTATGGAACCAGCACAGATAACGCTGGATCGGTTTGACCAGAAAAGCCAGATCAAAAAAGCGGCTAAAGTCCTGAAAAGCAGAGTGGAAGCCGCTAGACACCGGAATCTGCTTGGATTTTGCTACCTGTAACGCAGCCAGACCCAGCGGCCCTTCGGTCACCATATGCACGATATCTGGCTCAAACTCATCCATGGCGGTAGAGAGTTTATACAGCTGTGGCCAGCCAAACTGCAGATGGCCATATTTCGGAATAGACTGCGCCTTGACCAGACATTCTTTGTTGGGACTAAAATCGGTACAAGGTTGTTTTTGTTCAGGACGAATCAGTAGAATTTTGTGTCCCAGTTTTTGCAATCCTTTGCACAGTTGTAATAATGAATTGGCCACACCATTAATTTCTGGCGGCCAGGTTTCTGTCACTAACGCAATTCTTAAACGAGGTCGCACCAGCTCTTCAATTTCAATGACTTCATTAATCGCGTTTTTTTGTTTTTCCTGTTTAAAATAAAATTTAAAATTCTCAGGAATATTAGGCGACTTTAATACCAGTGTGCGTGAAGACGCCGACATCCGCGTATTCCTCTGTTGTTGTTGTCTGCCCAGCATAATCCTTACAGTTTGCAGTTTTATGATAAATTCATGAAATTAATTTCATACTTGTATCAAACTCGTGGTATTGCACCCGCCTAGTTAAAGGTTTGGAAAAATATTCGATATTTCCAATATTTAAAGCATAATTAAAACATCAAATTAATATATAGACTGTCCCGGTATACACCGGCAGGTGTTCTTGCCGTTGGACGTTCCATTAATTGAACCAACACCACAAATTTATCTTGACCAGTAGGGGCCTGACTAAGCGGAACATTCCAGCGTGAAGAACTGGCGCCACTAATATTCATCTGGGTTCTGAGCTTATAATTCTTCTCATTCACCAGATAACTGCTGCCTGTACTATTCACCAGATTTCGGCTATTAAATTTAATAGCATAACGACTATCACAATTCACCGAAAAGGAAGTCGCAGCCTGACTTAAATAAGAGGCATTCAAATTCAATTGGGTTGCCGTTAAACGCTCAATTTGGCATTGTCTCGCATGTGCCAGAGACAGACTGCTGCTGATACAACAGACTAAAAACAGTACACTCGCTTTCATCACCCCTACTCCTTTTATTTACACACAAGTACAGTTATATCTTGTGCCTGAGCTGAAACCTGTAATACAGCGCTACAGGTTTGCGCCTCTCGGGTTTTAATCCGGACACTATAATTCCCTGGAATCAAGCCATATAAAGTGACCGTTCCATCCGAACCAATCGGATAAACCTCGCCACCTTCATTGTTAATATGCAGCTCTGATCCCGGTACAAAACTGCGATTTTGGACATCTACCGGCCGGATACGAACCTGTTTAGCATGGAAAACCGGGAAATTGATTTTGTAGCCGCGCTGGTTTAACGCGGTAATTTGTTTACTTGAATAAAGAATTTTATCTTCGATAGGTAACTGATTTTCATCAAAGGCAATGTCGTATTTCACATAAGGAATAATGTCATGCACAAAGGCATAGCCGTCTTTGTTGGTTTTATCGACATAAACCAGTGAGCGTAGAATATCAATATCTTGATAATCCCCGACTTTGACCAAACCAAAAGCATGTTCAACAATTTTGGTAAAACTTAGCTGATTACCCAACCAGACAACAGCACCACGATAAGCCAGTTGCGAGTCACGCGTTTCCTTGCCCTGAACATGGTAAAAATCTAGATCACCCACCTTGGTTTTCAGCAGGCCATTTACATTATAAAGTGTGTCATCATTGCGATGATTCACACCGACAGCATAGTCAAAGCCGACCTGACTCGAGTCACTTTTTACCAGCTGCAGGTTGGTGTTCTGGTCTGCAGACTGACTAAAATAGACGGATTTATCATTATCAAAATTATAACTAAGAGATAATATCCCGCCAGAATCTTTACGATCGCCAAAGGCATTGAAATAACTGAGCCCGACAGCAAATCGGCGTCCAAAATTCCGGTTAAATCCGACATTGATCACCCGCTGGTTCTGCTGTTCAAATTCAGGATGATCATAGTATTTCTGTTCAGCATAGTTCAGATTAATATTGTGCACATAAGGTACATTGGTCAGCCCTAAATACACCAGATTTTCAAATTTTGGATAATTCGAAACATTGTCCAGATCATCGCCTAAAAACTTAAAATCCCGTTCGGTATACTTGGAACTGGCACCCAGTGAAAAATTCCCGAAATCTTTGCTGGCGGATAAACCATAGGAATAGTTCATCTGATTCCGGTCATCATGCGAGGCCATGACCACACTGTCTACAATTAAAATATTACTAATGGCCTGAGTCCACATAACCCCCGCATTCTGAATATCTTCACTATAGGACAGGTTGGTTCCCAAAGTGGTTGCGTTAGACAGCCCCCTGCGGTAAAAGCCATTAACAAAGAAATCCCGATAATCGCTACTGTCCAGATTGTAGTTATAACGCAGCTTACCTAAGGCAATATTATATTCATCCAGGCCATCACGTAATAAACGGTTAGTGACCAGCACCGGAAAAGTTTGCACACTGCGATTACCTAAAACATCTTCAACTACAATTTGTGCATCACCCGCCTGCTGAATTTGCGCCCCTGTTTCCAGCATGTAATCACCCGGGCTGACTTTCTGGCTATAAATACTCACCCCGTTAATAAACAGCTCAACAGTAGATGGAATACGCGCGCTACCCTGTAAGGTTGGAATATTCCAATAGACAAAACTTGGTCGCTCGGTGTAGTTGGTTCCCCAGTTTAAACCGGCAAAACGCAAAGAGTTAATTAACGGGTTATAGGTTGTTGTGGTGTCGCCCAGGGTTAGACGGGTCATGCTTTCAGGAAATTCCAGATCAAAACTGCTATTTAAACGTACCACCTGCTCCTCGACAGAGGTATTCTGATACAGCACCGAATTCTTGAGAATCCAGTAATCTTTAAAGATCCCCAACTCGGCCAGACCACTATAAGCTTCATTTGAATCGCTGTTGGCATAGACCCAGTCATAATTCATAAAGCCACCAAAACTGGCTTTTTCAGGAATCACTTTCTGGTTAAAAACGTTTAAATCGGATTGAAAATAGTGAGTGGGGATGGTTAATTTAATGGACTGCGATGAACTATCAAAAACCGCTTGAATATCGCCTTCACTGACCAGACAGAAATCCGCACGCTGCTGATGTTTCTTTAACTTTTGCACTTGAATTTGCCGTTCGGACAGCACATCACAACCCATATAATAATGCTGCCCTTCTGTGATTAAAATAATATCAGTATGATGATCAAGTTCATTAATCCACAGATTGGCAAGACTTTCTTCTATCGGATTTTCATTCGCATTCGCTGCGAAGCTAAATAAAATATGAACAACAATAAACCACCGATTTTTTATATTCATCGCAAATTCCCCTTATACCGCTAGTCCGAGAATTTAAGCTCCACCATGTTATCGTTCTTATCCGTAAAAAATTGGACAGTATACTTTTTTGGATCTGCAATCTTGGTTCCATTTAACTCATAGCTGTAATTCATTTTGGCCAATAAGTAAGCCATAGTATCGGCCTTAAACACTTCCTTCTTATTGGCATCAACAATCTTCAAATTATTAATCTGAACATGCGAATTGGCCTGATTTTGTGCAACCAGCCGGTTATTCTCAATATTAAATTTAACGTTCGTATCTTCCTGCTTACCGACAAATAAAGGCAGGTTAAAGCTGAGCAGAAAGTTAACTGAGGTTTCTTTCACGGCCTGTGGAATTTCTTCCACCAGAATGCGCCATGCACCCTCCTGATTACCGGTGAGTACCGACTCTAAAGGACGATTAAAACCAACACGGATAGTCTGTTTGCCATTCGGCTGCAGAATAAAGTTTTTGGGATTTAAAATAAGGGTGTCATCTGGTACTAAAACATTCTCACCATTGCCTTGTTGCGTCCATTTAAAGGCTTTAATTTCAAAAATTTTTGCTTCAGTTTCATCTGTAGATTCTAAAGTAAGCGTTGTGGTTCTTTGTTTAGCCTGACTGTTGATATACATCTGAACCGGGTCAATAGAAACACCTGCATAACTTGCAGATGCATAACACAGCGATGAAACTAAAAAGGCTATTATTTTTTTCATATTATTCCCCAGCTTTTATAACGAAAAAGCCCAACTTGGTCCGAAGACCAAGTTAGGCGAAACACCAAATTAGTAGAACACTTTGATTTTATAAGTGTCTGAATATGTACCTGCACGCTGGAATGGAGCTACTGCCGAGTTAGTAACCGAAACAGTATAGACATCATCTGCTAGACCATCATGGTTACTGCTACCCCAAGCAATCGCACCACCACCTGTTTTTGTTGTTGTGATTGTAGTTGGAATACGTACTGTGCCATCATCTTCATGCTTAACATATGTACTTGCATTGGTACCATTGTTTGCAGTTGTAATATTTAATACATAGTGAGTATTACTTCTTACCGTATAGTTAGATGTTTTGGTACCACCGGCTTTGCTCAACTCAATTGCTGATCCGCCTTTAATTTCACATTTTTTTGGAACTTCTAGTTTAATTGGAATATCTTTTTCACAACCTAAAGCTGTACAGCTATTCCAGTTATGTTTACCGCCTGGTTTACCAGCTGTTTCAGCTTCTGTTGCATAAATTGCTGATGAGCAAGTACCTGCAAATAATACCGCCATAGCTGTTTTAATTAATGTAGACATGTCGTGTTTCTCCATAACTTTAATATAAGAACCATTTTTCTAATCACTCACCCAAACCAGAATGTCTTTAGACTGATTAAAACCCGATCCTGAGCAAGTCCTTTTATTGTAGGTATTCCACAGAAAAAACCATCTATACGGGATTTTTCACACAAGACTAAGTGTTTATTTTTTAAAATTATTTTTCTTTTTTAATCGACTGTTTTTGGACTAATTCTCTTTTTTTGGTGACCCAAATTCTCCTTGCTACTTGGGTCACTATTTTTAGGGATTTTTTTCTACCTAGTTTTTTAAGATAAAAACAAATAGATGTTTTTTATAAAAAATATTAAATACCCTTAATAAACATTCCTTTACATTTATTACATTTTTTTTTAGTTTTCCTCGAAATATTAGAATTTTCCACCAAAAATTAGTTGAAATTTCACATATTCTTAAGAAGCCTGACAATTTAAACAGATTATTTGATTGTTATTTTAAATATAAAATACTTAGTAATAGGGATAGCCTTATTCAATAAACTGTTAGGGAGAAATAATAAAATACATAAACCCCATCAGAAAAAACCAAAGCAGCCCAATCTGTTTTATTCCTGATTCATTTTTTACTTTTTTTGCATTTATTCATTTTTCACTCGACTTTTAATCTGAGTAAAAAATAATTCTTCTAAATAAAAGTATTTTTCAGCCAATTTAGTGACCCAGCGTGATTAGCCATCTCACTCAGTACAGTAGTTATTTTTGGGGCAGATGATCTGGCAGCGACGTCAAAGCAGCACTTTAAGTGAAGCGTAAGAAGTAAAAAAACAGTGTTTTGTATGAAGTACAAGGAAGAAAAGCACTCCTTTGAATGAAGCAAGGCACACAATATTAAATGTAAAAAAACCACTCTAGTGAGTGGGTCTTCGCGTTCAAATCAAATGATTCGAGAAATTAGTTCTTTTCTTTGTCTACGATTTTGTTTGCTTGAATCCAAGGTATGAGCAAGCTCAGAACACTGTTCTGAGTGAAGTGCAAAGAAAGAAAAGCACTGCTTTCTTTTCTTTAAGGCACGGAAGTTAACTTAACTCAGTAAGCTCTATTTTTAAATGACATAAAAAAGCCCCTGTGAAACACAAGGGCTTTTTGGCTCAGAAATTAGAACTTAGTTCTTTTCTTTATCAACGATTTTGTTTGCTTGAATCCAAGGCATCATGGCACGCAATTTAGCACCAGTCACTTCGATACCGTGAGCAGCGTTTTGACGACGACGAGCAGTCATAGATGGGTAGTTCAACGCACCTTCCTGGATGAACATCTTCGCGTATTCACCAGATTGAATACGTTTAAGCGCATTACGCATTGCTTCACGAGACTGTTCGTTGATGACTTCAGTACCTGTTACGTATTCGCCGTATTCAGCGTTGTTTGATACAGAGTAGTTCATGTCCGCGATACCGCCTTCGAACATTAAGTCAACGATCAATTTAAGTTCGTGTAGACATTCGAAGTAAGCCATTTCAGGCGCATAACCCGCTTCAACCAGAGTTTCGAAGCCCATTTTAACCAGTTCAACGGCACCACCACAAAGAACCGCTTGCTCACCGAACAGGTCAGTTTCAGTTTCTTCACGGAAAGAAGTTTCGATGATACCTGTACGGCCACCACCTACGCCTGAAGCGTAAGAAAGTGCAAGGTTACGTGCGTTACCAGAAGCATCTTGGTGAATCGCGATAAGATCAGGAACACCTGAACCACGTTGGTATTCAGAACGTACAGTGTGACCAGGTGCTTTAGGTGCAACCATGATTACGTCTAAGTCAGCACGTGGAACAACTTGGTTATAAAGAACAGAGAAACCGTGAGCAAATGCTAAAGTCGCGCCTTGCTTGATGTTTGGCTCAATCACGTCACGATAAAGTTGCGCTTGGAACTCGTCTGGAGTCAAGATCATCACCACGTCAGCTTGTGCAACTGCAGCAGGAACTTCAGCAACTTTAAGACCTGAATTTTCAGCTTTTTTCCAAGAAGCTGAACCAGCACGTAAACCAACAGTTACGTCAACGCCAGAATCTTTAAGGTTAAGCGCATGCGCGTGACCTTGTGAACCGTAACCAATGATCGCTACTTTCTTAGATTGGATGATAGATAAGTCGCAGTCTTTATCGTAAAAAATTTGCATTGCTGTCTCCGCTTAAATGCTTTTGATTCCTGTCCGCTAGGGCAATTTCTTTATTCAGCTTGCTAGCGCCTCTCCCAGCCGGGAGAGATGAATTCGTTGTTAAATTAAATAGTTAAAACTTTTTCGCCACGTGCGATACCCGATACGCCTGAACGCACCACTTCCAGAATGGTGTTCTCAGCCAACGCATCAATAAAGCCATCAAGCTTTTCTGTGGTACCGGCAATTTGAATGGTATAGGTCGTTGGTGTCACATCGACCACCTGACCACGAAAAATATCGGCAGTACGCTTGATTTCATCACGTGCTGAACCCAGTGCCTTGACTTTAATCAGCATCAGTTCACGCTCAATATGCGCGCCTTCAGACAAATCTACCACTTTGACCACTTCAACCAGCTTGTTCAGCTGCTTGGTAATCTGCTCAATTTTGTGGTCATCACCATAAGTAGTGAGTGTCAAACGTGACAAAGTCGGGTCTTCAGTCGGTGCTACGTTCAGCGTCTCAATGTTATAACCACGTTGAGAGAACAAGCCCACTAAACGAGAAAGCGCACCAGCTTCGTTTTCAACGAGAACGGAAATAATGTGTCTCATTCTGTACGCTCCCCTTTTCCTAACCACATATCTTTCATGGACTGACCGGCAATCTGCATCGGATAAACGTGTTCAGTACGGTCAACCATCACGTTAATAAATACACATTTATCATTGATGGCCATGGCCTCAGCCAACTTCGATTCAAGCTCATCGGCATGGTCAATCTGGATTCCCACGTGACCATACGCTTCCATCAGCTTGGCAAAGTCAGGTAAAGACTCTACATATGAGCTTGAGTGACGACCTTCATAGTTCATATCTTGCCACTGTTTTACCATACCCAAGGCACGGTTATTCAGGCACAGAATTTTCACGTTCAAGCCGTATTGCTTACAGGTCGACAGCTCCTGGATACACATCTGGATGGATGCTTCACCAGTAATACACACCACCTGCTGGTCTGGATATGCCAGTTTCGCAGCCATTGCATAAGGCAAACCTACACCCATGGTGCCCAAGCCACCCGAGTTGATCCATTGACGTGGGCGCTTGTATTTGTAGTAAAGCGCACCAAACATCTGATGCTGACCAACGTCAGAAGTAATAATGGCCTCACCATTGGTCACTTTATCTAAAGCTTCCACCACCTGTTGTGGCTTCATGGTGCCATCAGTTGGCTTTTCATATTTCAGACCATGAACTTTACGCCATTCATTGATCTGCTCCCACCATGCTGCAATCGCTTCAGGATTTGGCTTCGACACATTCATCTGTTTCAGCTGTACCAGCATCTCCTGGAGTACAGGTTCAACTGCGCCCACAATTGGAATGTGCGCCATGATGGTTTTAGAAATTGTTGCCGGGTCAATATCAATATGAATGACTTTAGCATTCGGACAGAATTTTGCCGGATTGTTGGTGACACGGTCATCGAAACGCGCACCGACACACAGAATCACGTCTGCATTGTGCATGGCCATGTTGGCTTCATAGGTACCGTGCATACCGAGCATGCCGATGAATTGCGGATCATCACCCGGGAATGCGCCCAAGCCCATTAAGGTATTGGTCACAGGATAACCCAGAATATGCGCCAACTCAGTTAACTGTGCTGCGGCATTGCCCTGCACCACACCACCGCCTGAATAAATCACTGGACGTTTGGCATGAATCAGTTCATCAATCGCTTTACGGATTTGACCTGAGTGACCACGATGTGGTGGTTGATACGAACGCATCTTCACTTTTTCAGGATATTCGTAGGCAAATTTTTCTGCCGGATTGGTCGCATCTTTTGGAATATCAACCACAACCGGACCAGGACGGCCAGATGACGCGATATAGAATGCTTTTTTAATAATTGATGGAATTTCGCTGGCATGACGCACCTGGAAACTGTGTTTTACGATTGGTCGGGAAATCCCCACCATATCGGTTTCCTGGAACGCATCTTCACCAATTAAATGAGAAGCAACCTGACCTGACAGAATCACCATTGGAATGGAGTCCATATAGGCTGTTGCAATTGGGGTAACGGTGTTGGTTGCACCTGGACCTGAAGTCACCAGCACCACACCGGTCTTACCGGTTACGCGCGAGTAAGCATCAGCCATATGGCCTGCTGCCTGTTCATGGCGCACAAGGTAATGATTGATTTTGTCTTGTTGAAAGAACGCGTCGTAAATGTGTAAAACGGCGCCGCCTGGGTATCCAAATACATGTTCAACGCCTTCGTCCGCTAATGCACGAACGAGCATTTCACCACCAGATAAAAGTTCCAACGTGATTCACCCTAATCTTAATCACTGCGAAATGGGAGGCATTTGCAGCGTTTCATTAATTCATTGTTGCACTGTTATAGCACACATATTTCATAGTTTTCATCGCAATAGGAAAAATTTGTGATCTGATTGCTGATTGAGCAATATGAGATCTAAAAACATGTTGGGATAAACACGTTTCACAGCTTTGTTCAGCTTCTCGGCTAGAGAAGTTGCCCATTGCATGACATGACACTTATTCGAAGGGTGATCGATCTAAGGCATATAAAACTAAAGACAGCATTTTTGTAGTTTCGTCCCCTAAAGTCAAGTTTAAAAATTGGCTTTTTTCCTAAACTTGGCTGTGTGCCTGTTTTTTAAACACATCTGGTTTTCAAGCATTACATAGAAAAATTTAAATTTCCGTTATAAAACATGATATTTCATGTGTTTGCCTTTATTTCACATAAATTTTAAATATAAAATACATAAAAAAAATGAATGAATTTTATTAAATAAAAAATCGTTTATTTATAATTCACCCATCAAAATGGATAATTCTGCAGCAGTAAAATGGTTCTTTCAGATACAACAGCCGAGGATATTCAGGCGCAGATTCATGCTGTTATTTTTCATCTTCCAGCCTAAAAATTCATCAACTTTGGCGCCAATTATTGCTAAGATAAACGCGCAGATTGATCAGCTGAATACAGCATGAGGATAACAAGATGAATCGCTCTATTTTAACTTGGGGATTATGTTCAGTAGTCGCACTGGCCAGCGCCAATGTGATGGCCAAACAGTACTACAAATGGGTCGATACCAATGGTTCAACTCATTACACCACCACCCCGCCACCGAAAAATGCCAAGAAACACGGCAAAGTCGATACTTACGGCTGGCGCAACTCTGCCCCAACGACTTCAGCGCAAACGGCGGCAGCGAATAATACCCACAGTCCAACCACAGCACAGACAGCGAACACGCCAGCAACCGCTCCCGAGATGGATTCACAGCAACGTGAAGCCAATGCTGCCCTGCAGCAAGCCCAACAGGAACGTGCCAATCCGCAAGTTTTTTAAGTTTCTGCTTGCTCTGGCCTGATCAGTTAAATTTTTCCAGCAGAAACCGCCGCGCAAAATTCACTTTTCGCTGCATTTTGCGCTATGCTGTGCAACAAACTTTTAACCGTAATTCATTAATCCGTTTATGACTACTCATATTGACCCTGAATATCAAGCCAGTGCGATTGAACCTCAAGTCCAAAGCGACTGGGAAACTCGCAAAGCCTTTAAAGTTGCCGACACTGTAGAAGGTCCACGTCGTTATATCCTCTCGATGTTCCCTTACCCAAGTGGCAAACTGCATATGGGTCATGTGCGTAACTATACGATTGGTGACGTGATCAGCCGTTTCCACCGTTTAAAAGGCGAAACCGTACTGCAACCAATGGGTTGGGATGCCTTCGGTCTGCCTGCTGAAAACGCAGCCATTGCACACCAGGTTGCACCAGCAAAATGGACTTTTGAAAACATTGATTACATGCGTAATCAGTTGAAAAAACTTGGTCTATCGATTGACTGGGATCGTGAATTTGCAACCTGTACACCAGAATACTATCGCTGGGAACAATGGTTATTTGTTCAGCTTTATAAAAAAGGTCTGATCTACCGTAAACTTTCAACGGTGAACTGGGACCCAGTCGACCAAACAGTACTTGCCAACGAACAGGTTGAAAATGGTCGTGGCTGGCGTTCAGGTGCATTGGTTGAAAAACGTGATATTCCAATGTACTACTTCCGCATTACTGACTATGCGCAAGAATTACTGGACGATTTAGACACGCTGAAAGACGGTTGGCCACAACAAGTGTTAACCATGCAACGTAACTGGATTGGTCGCTCACAGGGTATGGAAATTACTTTCCCTTCAGCGAATCCAGACGTGTATGCAGATGGCTTAACAGTCTTCACAACACGTGCCGACACCTTAATGGGTGTGACTTATGTTGCTATTGCAGCAGAACATCCGATGGCGCTTAAAGCAGCTGAAACGAATCCAGAACTTGCTGCATTTATCGAAGAATGTCGGATGGGTTCAGTTGCAGAAGCGGATCTTGCCACTGCTGAGAAGAAAGGCATGGCAACAGGTCTTTCTGTAAAACACCCTGTGACTGGTGAAGAAGTTCCTGTTTGGATCGCAAACTATGTGCTGATGTCATACGGTTCAGGTGCGGTGATGGCAGTGCCTTCACACGATGAACGTGACTTCGAATTTGCCAATAAATATGGCCTCACCATCAAACAAGTGATTGATGCCAAAGGCGCAGATGATGCGGAATTTGACGCAACTGAATGGCAAGAATGGTATGGCTCGAAAGAAGGCGAACTGGTTAATTCAGGCGAGTTTGACGGTTTAGACTTCCAGGGTGCATTTGATGCATTCTTGGCAAAACTTGAACCACAAGGTCTTGCCAATGTCAAAGTTCAATTCCGTTTACGCGACTGGGGTGTATCTCGTCAGCGTTATTGGGGTTGTCCAATTCCAATGATTAACTGTCCAACCTGTGGTCAAGTACCAGTACCTGAAGATCAACTTCCTGTGGTACTTCCAACTGATGTTGTACCTGATGGTTCAGGTAACCCACTCAACAAAATGCCTGAATTCTATGAAACAAAATGTCCAAGCTGTAACGGCGACGCACGTCGTGAAACAGATACACTGGATACGTTTGTAGAATCTTCTTGGTACTATGCACGTTATGCTTCTCCAGACTTTACAGATGGCATGGTGAAACCTGAAGCGGGTCAAACCTGGTTGCCTGTGAACCAATACATCGGTGGTGTTGAACACGCGATTCTGCACTTGTTATATGCACGTTTCTTCCACAAATTGATGCGTGACGAAGGCGTGGTACAAGGCAACGAACCATTCACCAACTTGTTAACACAAGGTATGGTACTTGCCGATACTTATTACCGCGAGTCTGAATCAGGTAAGAAAACTTGGTTCAACCCTGCCGACATCGAACTTGAAAAAGACGAAAAAGGTCGTATCACGTCTGCGAAATACAAAGGTGATGGTCAAGACGTCATTGTTGGCGGCCAAGAAAAAATGTCGAAATCGAAAAATAACGGGATCGACCCGCAAGCGATTATTGACCAATACGGCGCAGATACGGCTCGTGTATTCATGATGTTTGCAGCCCCTCCTGATCAATCTCTTGAATGGTCTGATGCTGGTGTTGAAGGTGCAAACCGCTTCTTGAAACGTGTATGGCGTTTGGCAACTGGTTTCCTTGAACAAGGCAACAATGCATCAAACATCGACAAAGCTGCGCTTTCTACAGCAGCGCAAGACTTACGTCGTAAAACCCATGAAACCATCCAAAAAGTGGGTGATGACATCGAACGTCGTCATGCATTTAACACTGCCATTGCAGCGATGATGGAGCTTCTAAATGTAAACAACAAGTTTGAAGCGAAAGATGACAATGACGTGGCTGTGGCTCGTGAATCCATCACCACACTTCTGACTTTACTGGCACCATTTGCACCACACTTAAGCCAGACTTTATTGGCGCAGTTTGGGATCGAGTTAACATCTGCTCAATTCCCGACTGTGGATGAATCTGCGTTAACACGTAATACCCAAACCATCGTGGTTCAGGTGAACGGTAAACTTCGCGGCAAATTAGAAGTGTCTGTCGATGCATCGAAAGATGACATTTTGGCACAAGCGAAAGCATTGCCTGAAGTGCAACAATTCTTGACTGGTCCGACCAAGAAAGAAATTGTGGTACCGAATAAGTTAGTGAATTTGGTGGTTTAAGAATCTCCCCTACCCCCTCTTTAAAAAAGAGGGGAAAAGCCTCCCTGAGCAAGAGATAAAGCACCGCTTTAGATCGAAGCGCAAGAAAGGGAGGCTTAAAAAACACAAAGCCCGTTGCCAGTCAACGGGCTTTGCACATACAATCAAAATCTCATTTTATTTTTCGCTTGATTCAGGCCAACACAGAGGACAACACATGCATTTGGGCAAACGTGTCGCAGCTATTGTACTTACATGCGGTTTAGCTACTAGCCTGGTCGGTTGTGGTTTTCATCTGAAAGGCACCAACCCAACCGTCGCCCCAGTGGCCTATTCGAAAATGCGTCTGGCGCTGCCTGCCCAAGCGGAAGAATTACAGGAAAAACTGTCGATTTATTTGGGTGCCGCCGGTGTCCAGCTCAGCAATAGTAATGATGCCTATCTGCTGCGGGTACTCGACTATAGCCCGCGTCGTCTGGAACTGAATGGTAAGCTGGTGGAAACCATGCTGCGTTTAAATGTCACTTTCCGTATTGAAGATGCACAAGGCAATCCGGTAACTGAACCACGTACCGTAGTCGCCACCCGAAGCTATCAATATGATGTCGCAACAGTGAACACCGATGATCAGGAACAGAAATTCCTGCGTGATGTGATCATTGATGACGTGGCCCAGCAAATCGTACGTCAGATTTCATCAAACCGCTTACCTGCCGCATCGACCAGCCAAACTGCTGCACCATGAAACTGGATTACTTACAGGCCCTGAAACGGATTGATGATGCCCGGGGGGCCTGGGTGCTGCATGGTCAAGAGCCATTGCTGGAACAAAACCTGATTGATGCTTTTCGCCAAAGCTGGCAGAAGCAGGACATTGAACGTCAGCGCTATGATATTAGCAGCGTCAGTGACTGGAAAAATGTCTTTAATGCCTTAAACAGCCTGTCTTTATTTTCCACTCAACTGGCAGTTGAAGTGCATGGCAACATCAAGCCTGATGCCAGCAGCTTAAAACTGCTGAAAAGCTACTTACAACAAGACAGCAATAACCTGCTGCTGGTGGTCATGCCCAAGCAAGATGCCAGTAGCCTCAAGTCGAGCTTTTTCCAGACAGTGGAAGCCAATGGCGTTTGCGTCGCCTTAACGGCAAATTACCCACGTGACCGGCAGCAGATTTTAGCGGTTGAAGCGCAGAAACTCGGGATTCAACTGGCCAATGATGCCTGGCAATGGCTGGAACAGCATCATGAACACAACCTGCTGGCCGCCAAAAACAGCCTGATGCGGGTGCGCGATACGTTTCCGGACCTTGAACAGATTCAGATTGAGCATTTATATGCCTGCCTGCAAGACCAGTCACGCTATACCACTTATGATTTAAGCGATGCCCTTTTAGCCGGAAATCTGGCTCAATCTATCAAGATTTTTCAGTATCTGACCGCCTCTGGCGAGCCGATGAGCCTGATCTTATGGAGTATCAGCAAGGAAATGCGACTTCTGATGCAACTGTTCGAGCAACCACAGAATGCCTTGCAACTGGGCATCTGGAAAAACAAGGTCAGCACTTACCAGCAGGCAGTACGCCGTTTATCGCCACAGACGTTTTTAAGCTGGCCAGCGCTGTTATTAAATATTGATGCGGCTATTAAAGGCGTCAGTCAGGACAACCCGGAACAGCTGGTGCAGCAAGCCATTGCCAGTCTCTGTGGTCGGCCTTTATTTGCTGTTTAACCGGATATCCGGACCTGCATAGAATAATTATCATTTGCAATGTCTTCAAAATATTCACGATTTATCCTTAATTCGCTTTTATAATTCCGTTTAATTCTTTTTACCTGTTTCGATGATCATGCCTAAAATAAAACCAACCAAACTCGCGCTTGCTGCGCTGGCCATTGTGGCACTTATTGCTGCAGCCTGGTTCTTTTTAAAACCTAAACAGGAACAGCCACAGTACATTACCGCTGCTGTCAGTCGTGGCGATATTGAAAATTCAGTACTGGCCACCGGTGTCCTGGAAGCCACCAAAATGGTCAGTGTCGGCGCCCAGGTGTCGGGACAGGTCAGAAAAATGTATGTCGAACTCGGCGATCAGGTCAAACAGGGCCAGCTGATTGCCCAGATTGATTCGGTACGTCAGGAAAACGAATTAAAAACCGCAGAAGCCAGCATTAAAAACCAACAGGCTCAACTGGCGGTGCGTCAGGCCAATCTTGCCAAAGTCGAAGCTGAATATCGCCGACAACAGGCCATGTATGATCAGGATGCGACCTCACGTGCAGAACTGGAAGCCGCACTGGCCAGCTACAAAACCGCACAGGCCGATATTGCTGCTATCAATGCCCAGATTGAACAGTCCCGCTTAACCTTAGCCACCACACGTGAAGATTTAGGCTATACCCGTATTGTTGCACCCATGGATGGTACGGTCGTGGCGATTGTTACGGAAGAAGGTCAGACTGTAAACGCCAACCAGAGTGCGCCGACTATTGTCAAACTGGCCAAGCTCAACACCATGACCGTAAAATCGGAGATTTCTGAAGCCGACGTTATGAAAGTGGAAGAAGGCCAGCGTGTGTACTTCACCACCTTGGGCAACAGTGAGAAAAAACACTACGCCACCTTGCGTCAGGTTGAACCGGCACCAAATTCAATCAATACCGAGACCAATAACAGTTCATCCACTTCAAGCTCTGCGGTGTATTACAACGCCCTGTTTGATGTTCCGAATGAAGATGGCAAATTGCGTATTGACATGACCGCACAGGTGTCGATTGTGCTGGATGAAGCGAAAAATGTCCTGATGATTCCAGCCGCAGCCATTCAGGCCTCTAACCGTCCACAGCGTAGCCGTGCCCCGGGTGCAGATCAGGCGCCGGCTGAACGCGGTGCATCTGAAGCTCGTGGTCAACGCCCGGCCGGTGACCGTCCTGCGCGCTTAACCCTGACCGAACAGGAACGTGCCCTGATTGATCAAGGCAAAGCTGCACTGGCAATGGTACGTGTCTTACAGGCCGATGGCAGCGCCAAACCGCAACAGGTCCTGACCGGCTTAAATAACCGCGTTAGCGTTGAAATCATCAAAGGTTTGAAAGAAGGTGATCAGGTCATTATTGCCGATGGTTCAGATACTTCAAACGATGGCGCCAAACGTAGTAACCGTGGTGGTCCTTCCGGCCCAATGAGAATGTAAGCATGAGTCAACAACAGCAACCTCTACTCGAGGTCAAGAATCTGACTCGTGAATTCCCGGCAGGTGAATCAACGGTGCAGATTCTCAAGGGTGTCGATCTGGCGATTTACCCCGGCGAACTGGTCGCGATTGTCGGCCAGTCCGGTTCGGGCAAATCGACTCTGATGAATATTTTAGGCTGTCTGGATAAACCAACCTCGGGCAGCTACCGCGTCAATGGCCGCGAAACCCGTGAACTGGAACCCGATGAACTGGCCCAGTTACGCCGTGAATATTTTGGTTTTATTTTCCAGCGCTATCATCTGCTGGGCGATTTAACCGCAGCGGGAAACGTCGAAGTGCCGGCGATTTATGCTGGTGCCGATGCCGATGAACGTCATCAGCGTGCAGAAAAACTGCTGACCGATTTGGGTCTGGGTGAGAAAACCCAGAACCGTCCAAGCCAGCTTTCTGGTGGTCAGCAACAGCGTGTTTCGATTGCGCGTGCGCTAATGAATGGCGGCGATGTGATTCTGGCCGATGAACCAACCGGTGCACTGGACAAAAATAGCGGCATCGAGGTGATGCGGATTCTGCGCGAGCTGAATGCCCAGGGTCATACTATTATTCTGGTCACCCATGACCACAATGTCGCCAAAAGTGCCAGCCGGATTATTGAAATCAGTGACGGGAATATTATTTCCGATCAGCCGAATACGCCAGAAACTGAAGATGCGCCCCTAGAAAAACAGCAACTGCAACGCAATACACAAAAGAAAATTTCGTCTTGGCGTTCTGCGGTGGACCGTCTGGGAGAAGCTTTCCGTATGGCCTTACTGGCCATGAATGCACACCGGATGCGAACCTTTCTGACCATGCTCGGGATTATTATCGGGATTGCCTCGGTGGTTTCAGTGGTGGCACTCGGCAATGGTTCACAAAAACAGATTCTGGAAAACATCAGCAGTCTGGGTACCAATACCATCACCGTGTATCAGGGCCGGGGCTTCGGGGACAATTCACGTTCCTCTCAGGTCAGAACCCTGATTCCCGCAGATGCCGATGCGCTGGCGGAACAGCCCTATGTCGATGGGGTCAGCCCGTCGGTGAATACCAGCGTGACCGGACGCTTTAAGGAAATTGAAGCCTCGACCACCGTGAATGGTGTGAGTGAAGACTTCTTCTATGTACGCGGTCTGGATTTTAACAGCGGTCAACCTTTTGACCGGAGCAGTGTCCGCACTCAAGCCCAAGACGTGGTGATTGATACCAACACCCAAAAGACTTTCTTTAGTGACGGCTCTAACCCGGTAGGTCAGGTGATTTTACTGGGCAGCGTACCCAGTCGGATCATTGGGGTGGTCGATGCCCAGCAAGGTATGGGCGGTAATGCGGATAGCCTGAATGTCTATCTACCCTACTCCACCGTTTTAAGCCGGATGCTGGGGCAATCGCATGTGCGCAGCATCATTGTCCGGATTAAAGATGAATATCCAAGTGCCGCCGCAGAAAATGCAATTTTAAGCCTGCTGGTCCAACGCCACGGTGCGCAGGATGTCTTTACCCAGAATGCCGACAGTATTCGGGAAACTATCCAGCAGACCACTGCGACGATGACCCTGCTAATTTCAGCCATTGCCGTGATTTCTCTGGTGGTGGGTGGTATCGGGGTGATGAACATCATGCTGGTATCGGTTACAGAGCGGACGCAGGAAATCGGCGTTCGTATGGCGGTGGGTGCCCGACAAAGTGACATCTTGCAGCAGTTCCTGATTGAAGCCGTACTGGTCTGTATTTTAGGTGGTATTCTCGGGGTGCTCTTATCTTTAGGGATTGGACAACTGATTACCCAGTTCGCCGGCGGGACTTTCCAAATGGCCTACTCGACCACCTCCATTGTGGCGGCCTTTATCTGTTCCAGCCTGATCGGGATTGTGTTTGGCTTTATTCCTGCCCGTAACGCTGCCCGTTTAAACCCCGTCGATGCCCTGTCTCGAGAATAAGGATACTTTCATGCAATTGAATTTCAGTAAGCTTACAACCGCCTTGCTATTGAGCAGCAGCTTGGTCGGCTGTGCGGCGGTGGTGAAAACCCCATATCAGGCACCCGCTGTGACTATTCCGGGCAGTTTCCAGAACAGTAAAGCGGTTAGCCAGCAGGTGCATGCTCAGGTTCAGGCCGATCAGTGGTGGACGCTGTTTAAGGATGCCCAGCTGAATGCCCTGGTTGAACAAACCTTGACGCGCAATAGCGATCTGGCGGTTGCCGGGATTAATCTGCAACAGGCCCGTCTACAGGCGGGACAGTCTCAAAGCCAGCAAGGAATCCGGATTGGAGATGCCAGTATTTCAACCGGGCACCGTTTTAGTCTGGATGGCGATGGTAATGCCTCGACCGGAATTTCTCTGGGCTATCCACGCTTGAGTTATGAACTGGATTTATTTGGCAAACTGGCCAACCAGACCGAAGCTGCGCGCTGGGAAGCCTTAGCCACCGAGCAGGATTTACAGGCCACAGCACAGAGTTTGATTGGTACAGCAGCAGAGCTGTATTGGCAGCTGGGCTATTTAAATGAACGTTATCAGGTGGTGCAGCAAAACCTGGCGACCGCACAAAAAACCTATGAACTGGTACAAGTACAGTATCGGGCTGGCGCGGTATCGGGTCTGGATGTAACCCAGGCAGAACAGGCGGTACAAAACCAGAAATCGACCTTAAGCCAGATTGAGCAGCAGCGTGTAGAAACCCGGACGGCCTTGGCAGTTTTATTAAACATGCCGGTGCAGCAACTGAATGTTCAGGAACCGCCGCGTTTACCACGCACGGCGCTGCCGGAGATTAGTGCCGGTTTGCCGGCAGAATTATTGGCGCGTCGTCCGGACTTGCAGGCCGCTGAGTTGCGCCTGCGCAAAGCCCTGGCCAATAAAGATGCCAATCGGGCCAGCTATTATCCATCGATCAGTTTGACTGGTGTGCTATCGACTGGTGTGGGTGCCTCTACCTCACTAAGCAGTGCATTGCAAAATCCGGCCTTGACCTTGGGTGCAGGTTTAAGTCTGCCATTTTTACAATGGAATGACATGAAACGCGATTTACAGGTCAACGAACTGGAATATGAAAAAGCGATTTTGCAGTATCGCCAGACCCTATATGCCGCCTTTGCAGATGTGGAAAATGCATTATCGGCACGTAATGAGCTGGATAAGCAGCTTGCCTTGCAGGCACGTAATGTTGAACTGGCGGAAAAGTCTGAACGGTTGACTGAAGTTCGTTATCGTAACGGCGCAGTGGCATTAAAAAATCTGTTAGATGCACAGGAAACCACGCGTAATGCCCGTCTATCTTTGGTGCAAACCCGTCAGAGCCAATACAATGCTTATGTGACCTTGTTACAAGCGCTGGGTGGGAGTCCGATTCAGCAGTTGCCTTAAATTTTATAGAAGGCTTTGTTGCACAAACCTATCTGTAAAGGCTTTTTCAGCGATATAATTTTCAAATGAAGAAGCCTACACACAAAATCTACCGCACAACCAATTGGCCCGCATATAACCGAGCACTCATGAGTCGCGGAAATATTGCCATTTGGTTTGATCCTGCTACGCAATGGTATGCTCCATCAAAAGGCAAACAAGGGCGAAATCAAACCTACTCCGACGCAGCCATCCAATGCTGCTTAATGATTAAATCCTTATTCCGTCTGTCTTTACGTATGGTCACTGGCTTTGTGCAAAGTCTGATTAAACTTTGCGGATTAAATTGGATAGCTCCAGATTACACCACGCTTTGTAGAAGACAAAAGCATATTGATATTGTAATCAGCTACCAAAAAAGTAGCGATGGGCTGCATCTACTCATGGACTCTACAGGCATGAAGTTTCTAGGTGAGGGCGAATGGAAACGCAAGAAACATGGACCTGAATATCGTCGCCAATGGCGTAAACTTCATATTGGTATAGATGCTAAAACCCTACAAATACGAGCAGTTCAGCTTACAACCAATAATATCAGTGATTCACAGGTGCTTGGTGATTTACTTAATCAGATTCCACAAGATGAGCAGATTAACTCTGTTTATACCGATGGAGCTTATGACACCAAGCAATGCCGTCAGGTCATTGCAGATCGGCAAGCGCATGCGGTGATTCCACCTAGAAAAAATGCGAAACCATGGAAAGATACAAAGATCAGCTCGCTAGAACGAAATGAATTACTTCGAACAGTTAAACGCTTAGGCAGGAGACTATGGAAAAAATGGTCAGGCTATCATCGACGAAGTTTGGTGGAAACCAAGATGCATTGCATTAAATTATTAGGCGATAAATTAATGGCAAGAAGCTTTCCTAGTCAGGTGAATGAAATTCATGCACGTGTAGCAGTCCTCAACAGGTTTACGGAATTAGGTCGACCACTTACCCAAGTTACGCCTTAAATTTGGCTCAATTAGGGGCGCTTTGCATTTCAAATCTTTGTGCAACAAAACCGTGCCTGTTTAAAAGCAGCAGCTTTATTTTCATCCTGCTGTTCGATCTGCTCTAAGAAGTTCTTTAAGTTATCGAGAACTTCTAAAGGATCGGTCTGCTGGTTTTTGGCCACTTCACTTAAGGCTTGGGCATTGTTCAGTGAGCCTTCAATCTGACTCTTGGCCTCATTGGCATCGAGATGATTGCCTTCGGCTTGTGTCTGTGGATGGGTGGAAATTAGTAATCCTTCTCCAGCACGAACCGCCCCCCACTGATCGGTTCTGAGTTCAAAACCTTCACCACGACCGTCACTTTCGGCGCTGGCTTTGGGATGGCTCAAGTTCCCCAGATTTAGTTGTGTTGCACCATGGCTGCTTTGCAGCTGGGCTGAAATCTGCTTCGGAGTATCATCAAAACGCAGCTGGTTAAAACCACTGCCTTCAATTTCCTGTGAGCGGATCCCGCTGAGTTTTTTGGTGTCGGGTAGTTGGCCTTGTTGGTCGAATTGGGTTGGCGAGCGTTCTGCTTCATGTAAACGACCAACCACGAAAGGCCGGTCGATGTTACCGTCAAAGAAGTCGATCACCACAATTTCATTAATCCGTGGCAGGAAACGTGCCCCGTAGCCTTCTCCGGCCCAAGGTGTCAGTACATCGACCCAGGCGGAATCGGTGTCATTGTCATTGCTACCGGCCCCACCATCATGCTGATGGTCATCACTGCGGGTAAACAGGAAGCGGACTTTAATCCGTCCCCATTCATCGACATGGATGCTTTCGCCAGCAGGACCGACTACCCGGGCGCGCTGTGGATGAGCCGCCGGTCGGTGCTGTAGTGGATGGTATTCCGGTACGGTGCGGATGTTGCGACGTTGTAAGGTTAAGGTATTGCCTTGACGTTCATCCGGGTGTTGTTTTTGTTGAAAACTAAAATGGCTATGCCAGTGGCTCTGGCTGAGTAGCTGGTTAATCTGCTGATTGAGGTCTTTGGGTAAGTTGTTCTGGTTATAGAACTGTTTGCCGGTGATTAAGAATTCTTTGTCGGCTGCGCTGTGCTGGTCAATTTCGGGATGTTCATTCAGTTCAAACCAGTAGCCGACCTGGGCATCACGGACGGTGGAATGGGCACTAAAGTATTTGGATTGCAGGTCGTTGTAGTGACTGAGGTTCTGGTTCAGTTTGTCCAGCTGGTTATTAGAGGATGCGGTGGCCTGGTCTTCGCCATTTAAATCCTGCATCCAGGCCGGGCTGATCTGCCAGGCTTGTTCCAGGCTCAAGCTGGCATTGTCCTGATTATGGCTGTGCTGGTGTTTGCTTTGCACTGAACCGGCGCCTTCTTCCTGGCTCAGGCTATCTGACTGCCAGCGTTGCAGATGTACGGCGGTCGGTTGCAGGCTGCGCTGGGCAATCAACTGGGTGATGCTGTCTAATTGTTCGGTGGCACTGGAGCGATGAAAGCGGATACTGCGACGATTTAAGGCACTGTACTGGCTGTTGTCATCAATCAGGCGCAGTTTCTGGGCCTGTATCGGGCTGCTGGAATGTACGACCTGTAACTGGGCTTCATCAATCAGCCAGTTAATGCCTTCACTGCGCCAGAGCCGGGTCAGGAAGTCATAGTCGGTTTCATTGGACTGCATGATAAAGGGACGCACATCCAGTTCCTGGGTCAGTCCGGTTAAGTCCAGGGTCAGGCTGGCGGCAAAGAGCGGGCTTTTGTTTTGCCATTCTTTAAATAAGATCTCGCTGACCTCACGCACGCTTTTATTCATAAACACACGGCTGTTACGGCGTTTATGCCAGAGTGCGGTTGGATCTTCTAGCGTAAGTTTATAGAGGGTGAGAGAGCCATCACTCTGGCCTTGCGCGGCTGCGGTGATAATACCGCTGCTGCGAAATAGCTGGCCCTGGTCAGTGACCTGATCGACGGCAACCTGCGCGCCGATAAACTGTTTTAACGGAATCTGGGCATTGGTCGAAAGACAGATCAGTTCGGCATGTAAACCGTCATTGAGCTGGTGTTCACCGTCGATGCGCTGTAAAAAAACATCGGTATTTAAGGCAGGCTGAGAAAATTGAATATGGAGGGCACGTTTTTGTGGGCTGAGGCCTAATTTTTCTAGTGCTGCAAATATATTGCTTGGCATCATTGTTCTGTAATAAATAGCTAAAAAAAAGTGTGGCTATTTTATACAAAATAACCACATAAAACATCGCTTCAACCCGGCCGCTTGTTTATCAATATGTAACTATCCGATAAAAAGCCGGCACAGGTTGAAACATTCCGACTTATTCTGCGTCCATCATGGCGGCGCTCATACCCACGGTATTAAAGCCAGCATCTACATACAGAATTTCACCGGTAATCCCGTTGGCCCACGGTGAGCACAGGAATAAAGCGGCATTGCCCACTTCTTCAATGGTGACATTACGTTTTAATGGGGCAATTTTTTCATTGGCATCCAACATCTTACGGAATGATTTAATTCCTGATGCAGCCAATGTACGGATTGGACCGGCAGAAATGGCATTAACACGAATGCCTTCAGCACCCAAGCTAGAGGCTAAATAACGCACCCCTGCTTCAAGCGAAGCTTTGGCCATGCCCATCACGTTGTAGTTTGGCATTACACGCTCAGAACCCTGATAAGTCAGGGTTAATAAACAGCCTTGACGCGCCTGTAATAATGGTTTTGCGGCACGCGCCATCGCAACAAAGCTGTAGGCGCTGATGTCATGCGCAATTTTAAAACCTTCACGGTCGGTCACATCAGTAAAGTCACCATCTAAGGTATGGGCTGGTGCGAAACCAATTGAATGCACCACGCCATCCAGACCATCCCAATGTTGAGCAAGATCGACAAAGACCTGTTCAATTTCAGCATCTACCGCAACATCACAAGGAAGAACAATTTTAGAACCAAACTGTTCTGCAAATTCATCCACACGTTTTTTCAATTTTTCATTCGGATAGGTAAAAGCCAGCTCTGCACCTTCACGATGTAAAGCCTGAGCAACACCAAATGCAATGGATAATTTACTCGCAATACCCGCGATTAAAAAGCGTTTACCCGCTAATAGTCCTTGTGCCATGTGAATCTCACTCATATTGATTTTGCAGTATCATGCCAATTCTGAGCCAATTCGGAAATTGCATAATGCGCCTTTTTTTCAATTCCTCCGAAGAAAGTAAAAATCGCGCAAAGGTTGCGCGATTTTAATGTCGATAAATGCCGGGAAGTTAATCATTGCTTTGCAATAAGCCCAGCAAACGCAGGAAGGAATAATACATCCAGACCAAGGTGGCCAATAAGGCAATGGCGCTCAGCCATTCCATGCTTTTCGGTGCACCTTGTGCTGCACCGGTTTCAATCAGGTCAAAGTCTAGAATCAGGTTTAAAGAGGCAATCACGGCCACAAATGCTGCAAAGCCAATTCCAAGCCAGTTGCTTTCAAACAGATAAGGAATACTCGACCCCAAAGCCAGACTCAGAAAGATTTGCACCACAAACACCATCGCAATCGCAATTGAGGCCGACATCACCACCGCCTTAAATTTTTCAGTGGCGCGAATTACCCGAGTACGATACAGCACAAACATCACCAATGTGGTCACAAAGGTAGCCAGCAAGGCCTGTAATGGCACACCCGGAAACTGCAACTGGAAGATCACTGAAATCCCGCCCAGAAAGGCCCCTTCAAACAGCGCATAGGGAATGGCCAGCGTGCGCGCTGTATTTGGCTTAAAGGTGGCCACCAAAGCCAGAATCAGTCCGCCAATGGCACCGACAATTGCGCCAGCATAGGCAATAGAAAGATTGGCGGTCAGGAAACTGTAGAAAAACAGGCCGATGCCCACCACGGCGGCAATTAAAGTCAGCAGGACAGATTTTTGGATTGCTCCCTGCACGCTCATCGGCTGGGCATAATCACTCGACACCTCAACGCGTGTCAGGATCGGGTTATTACTTTGCATGATTTAAGGTACTCCGATCATTGCGGCAAATGGGTTTTGAAATACTCATTGCTCCTATCATAAGCGCGCAGCTGCATCCTGTCTAAATAATCACCAAAAAGATTACATCTTTATAACGGGTAATATCTCTGGATCACATCCGAATAACAGCAAATGAAAAACGATAGAGATAAAAAAAGAGGCCCAAAGCCTCTTCTTAAGCGCTGTGGATACGCTAGTCCCCACAGTGCAAATAGATGGATGATGAACAGATACTTATTTATTCATAATAAAGAAATATTCACGATAGTATTTTAGCTCGGCAATCGAGTCACGGATATCATCCATGGCCAAGTGAGAAGCATTTTTCTTTAAGCCGCTCATGATTTCCGGACGCCAGCGTTTGGCCAGTTCCTTGACTGAAGACACATCCAGATTACGGTAATGGAAGAACTGCTCCAGCTCCGGCATTAACCGGTGTAAAAAGCGTCGGTCCTGACAGATCGAGTTACCGCACATCGGCGAGGTTTTTGGATTGACCCATTTTTTCAGGAATTCCAAGGTTTGCTGCTCGGCATCCTGCGCGCTCAGTTTACTGCGACGTACACGCTCAATTAAGCCAGACTGACCGTGCTGACGCGTGTTCCATTCATCCATGGCATTTAAAATACGATCTGATTGATGCACGGCCAGTACCGGACCTTCCGCCAGAATATTTAAATGATCGTCTGTCACAATGGTGGCAATTTCAATAATCTGATCATTATCGGTATCTAAACCTGTCATTTCCAGGTCAATCCAAATTAAGCGGGTATCAGGCGTGCTGCTCATAAATGTGCAATCTTATTCGTCTTAAAAACGGCTATAGTAGCAAATTTCTGTGTTCTTGGGTGTCATTCTGCCCGTGCTTCATGCTATTTTTGCACTCCAGATTTCATGGTTTTTTTAGGATATGAATGGCTTTAATTCGTAAGCGTCGCCTGACTGAACAGCAACAACGCCGCATTCAGAAACAGCAGCAAACCCGGCAGGAAGAGATAGACAGCTCCAATGATCTGGAAGGTCTGGTGGTGCAGCATTATGGACGCCAACTGGAAGTACAAGCCCTCTCCATGCCGGAGCAGCATCCTGAAAAACCCGTGGTGGCTGAAGGTGAACCTGAACCGTTCTGGAAACCGATTGAACTGGGCAGCATCTGGCGCTGTCATACCCGCACCAACCTGGAATTGCTGGTCACCGGTGACCGGGTCAAATGGCAGGCCGATCCAAATACCGGTCTGGGCATTATTAGCGCGATTCATCCGCGTCAGTCTTTGCTCACGCGCCCGGACCGTTACCACAAAGTCAAACCGGTGGCGGCCAACATCTCGCTGATTGTGATTGTGTTTGCACCGCTGCCAGAACCGGCACCAGGTCTGATTGACCGCTATCTGGTGGCCTGTGCCGATGCCAATATTCCGGCGCTGCTGATCCTGAACAAATCCGACCTACTTACCGAAAATGATCCGATTCTGGATTTACTGCAAGAATACCGTGATTTGGGTTATGAAGTGATGCAGACCCAGTCTGATGCAGATCTGACCGAACTGTCCAACCGTTTAAAAAATGAAACTGTGGCCTTTGTCGGTCAGTCTGGCGTGGGTAAAAGCACCCTGATTAATGCCATCGTGCCGGAAGCGGCGCAGAAAACCAATATCATCTCAGAAAACTCGGCCCTGGGTCAGCACACCACCACCTCCACCCGCTTAATTCCGTTTGGTGAAGGTTCGGCGCTCATTGACTCACCGGGCATCCGTGAATTTGGCCTGTGGCATTTGACGACTGAAAAAATCCAGCAGGGTTTTCCGGAAATTGAAAATCTGCTCGGTCACTGTCAATTCCGTAACTGTACCCATAAGCACGAAAAGCAATGTGCCTTGCGTCAGGCGGCAGCAGCGGGTGAGATTTTAACGCGCCGGCTCGACAGTTATTTACGTCTGATTGATGAAGTCAACGAAGCCCAGCAAAAAAATTAGTTTAATTGCAGCCCGACCCTTGAAGCGGTGATTTTGATCACCATATTTATAGGCTATACTCTGTGACAATTTTTGAAATTGTAATTTAGGTGACTTGTGGAACGTTGGTTCGAGTTTATGGGGAATCACCCCTTCTTGTTTGGAACACTGGCAGTTTTGGTGGTTTTATTCTTCATTTTGGAAGGCCAACGTAACGGGCGTAAAATTTCCCCACAATCTTTAGGGATTCTGGTGAAAGCCAAAAATGCCATGCTGATTGATTTACGTGATGCCAAAGACTTCCGTGAAGGCCATATCAGCGGCAGCCGCAACATTCCTTACAGCAAAATTTCAAGCCATATTGAAGAGTTAAAAACCGCTGACCGTCCATTGGTGTTTATCTGCAATTTAGGTCAAATTGCCGGCACTGCCCTGCAACAGGTAGGCCACGCAGATAGCTATCGTCTGGATGGTGGGATCAGTAACTGGAAAGCACAAGGCTTACCTTTAGTAAAAAGCAAATAATCCGCTTGAGGAGATTAGCAATGGCTGAAGTAACGATTTATTCAACAACTGTATGTCCATATTGCGTACGTGCAAAACAGCTTCTTGAGCGTAAAGGCGTTGTCTATAAAGAAATCAATTTATCCAACGAAGCACCAGAAGTCCGCACTGAACTGATGCAGCGCACCAACCATCGTACTGTTCCACAAATTTTCATTAACGAGCAGTTTATTGGTGGTTTCGACCAACTTTACGCCCTTGAGCGTGAAGGCAAACTCGATGACTTACTGGCGTCATAATTTCAGTTAATTTTCTGTTCATATTTTTAAGGAATAAATAATGAGTGAACAACAACAAGCTCAACCACAATTGGCATTAGAGCGTATTTATACAAAAGATATTTCTTTTGAAGTTCCAGGGGCACAAGTATTTACCAAAGAATGGCAGCCTGAACTGAATATCAATCTGTCGTCTTCTGCAGAAAAGATTGATCCAACCCACTTTGAAGTGTCTTTAAAAGTTGTTGTTCAAGCTAACAATGCCGGTGATACAGCATTTATTGTAGATGTCACTCAAGCAGGTATTTTCCTGATTGATGGCGTAGAAGAAGAACGTCTGCCGTATATTCTGGGTGCCTACTGCCCGAACATCCTGTTCCCGTTCTTGCGTGAAGCAGTGAATGATATGGTTACCAAAGGCAGCTTCCCGCAATTGCTGTTAACGCCAATCAACTTTGATGCTGAATTTGAAGCCAACATGCAACGCGCACAAGCCGCTGCTGCAGAAGGTCAGGCTTAATTGTATTCAGGCATTTAAGTCCAACACGAAAAAGCCCTGCACTTGCAGGGCTTTTTTATTTGTTCTGACAAGATCAGAAGGCTTCATCCTGCGCCGGATCATGGTGCAAGGCATCATGAATGGCTTCGACCAGCTGCTGGGCAATTTCCTGCTTGGAGGCTTTTTCCAGATCGCGTTTTGGCAGATGATAGCCTTCAGCAAAGAACACCGTCATGGCATTTTCATCAGAGGCAAAGCCGATATCTGCACGGGACACATCATTGCAGGCAATCATATCCAGCTTTTTCGCCACCAGTTTGCCGGCCGCATATTCTTCCACATTGCGCGTTTCAGCGGCAAAGCCGACCATAAACGGACGTTTGTCCTGCTGCGCGATAGTCGCCACAATATCCGGATTCTTGATTAAGGCGATATCCAGTTCATCTCCGGATTTTTTGATTTTGTGTTCTGCAACTTCAGCCACGCGATAATCGGCAACCGCCGCGGTGGCAATAAACACATCACAGCCTTCATCCAGCAACTGCATACTGGTGTCCAGCATCTGCACGGCTGAAGATACATTAATACGGCGGACCCCGTTTGGTGTATCCAGACTGACCGGCCCGGCAATCAGCGTAACTTTGGCGCCAGCTGCATAGCAGGCTGCTGCCAGGGCAAAGCCCATTTTCCCGGTACTATGATTGGAAATATAACGTACCGGATCAATTGCTTCACGGGTTGGCCCGGCGGTAATCACCACATGCTTGCTGGCCAGTAAGCCAAATTTTTCAGCAATCGCACGCTGCGCTTTATGGAAATAATCGGTGACCTGACGCGCTAGCTCTTCCGGCTCAGGCATACGGCCCAGACCGACATCACCACAGGCTTGTGAGCCGGATTCCGGCATAATCACATGCACGCCATCGTCTACCAGCGTCGCCAGATTGCGCTGCGTAGCTTTGGCCGCCCACATCTGCTGATTCATGGCCGGTGCCACCCAGACCGGGGCACTGGTGGCCAGATATAAAGTCGATAACAAGTCATCTGCCAGACCGGCGGCAAATTTGGCCAGGGTGTCACAGCTGGCCGGTGCAATCAGCACCAGATCGGCCCAGCGTGCCAGTTCAATATGCCCCATGCCGGCCTCGGCTTCCGGGTCCAGCAACTGGGTATGCACCGGATTGCCCGACAACGCCTGAAAGGTCAGCGGTGTAATAAAGGCTTGTGCCCCTTCGGTCATCACCACCCGGACGTTAAAGCCAGCGTCCTTTAAACGGCGAACCAGAATGGCACTTTTGTAGGCGGCAATACCGCCAGTAATACCCACAATAATATTTTTATTAGGAATGACACTTAAATCAAAACTCACGAACAGCTTACCTTTCTGTTGCAGTGGGGCTCACAATAGCATTAAATATTGTCATTCCCAAGACATGTCTGGGCGAAATCCATAACAATTCATCACCAATAAGTCTAATAACAATGAACTTCAGTATTAAACATTGGCCGGAACAGGAGCGTCCGCGTGAACGCCTGATCCAGTACGGCGCGCACAGTCTTTCCGATGCCGAACTGCTGGCTATTTTCCTGCGCTCCGGCTCCCAGCAGTACTCTGCCGTTGAACTGGCCCGTCATTTATTACAGGCCTTTGGCAGCCTGAATGCGGTACTCGATGCCGCCCTGCCCGATTTAAGCCAGTTTCATGGCATGGGTCCAAGTAAATACAGCCAGCTGATGGCGGTCAAGGAATTGGGCCGGCGCTATACCGCCCAGCATTTGCAGCAGGACAAACTGGAACTCAGCTCCTCCCGGCTGCTACTGGACTATTTACGCTTTGAACTGCTCGGTGAAACTCAGGAAGTATTTGCAGTATTGTGTCTGGATGCGCAGCTGCGCAAAATCTGTTTTAAGAAACTGTTTTTTGGCGCGCTCAATTCATGTGAAATTTCGATCAACCAGCTGCTACGCTTTGCCATCCAGAAAAACACTACGGCGCTGGTGATCAGTCATAATCATCCTCAGGGACAGCCACAGCCCTCACCGGCCGATTTACAATTGACCCAGCGCATCCAGCAGGCCTGCCAGCTGGTTGATATCCGCCTGATTGATCATTGTATTATTGCTCCCGAAGGCAGTTTTTCCTTTGCTGAACATCAACTCATCAAGTCGACATTTTAAGCAGCGCAACATATTGACAAAAACCCGGCCAGCACAGAAGATCATGAAAAACTTAAGCTGATTCCCAGACATGATTGTACGTGACCAACCGAGCGTATTTAGGCTGTTATTTTCCTGGCGAGGTACCATCTTACCGAAGGTGTTACCACCTTTGGGCGTGGTCATGTTGCTGTCGGCGATTGTCGGCGGCCTGTCCTATGTCGGGTATTTTCACTTCTCTGATTTCCCCCTGATCGGCTTTACCTTAATTGGGGTGGTGCTGTCGATTTTCCTTGGCTTTAAAAATTCGGCCTGTTATGACCGCTGGTGGGAAGCCCGCAAACTGTGGGGCATGTTAATTGCCAATGCGCGCCATTTTGACCGCGACTGCCGGATGCTGGCCCAAGGCCGCCGGGAACGGGTGATTCAGCATGTGATTGTGTTTGCCAATGTGTTGCGTGACCGTCTGCGCCATCAAACTGCCAATCCGACTGAACTGGTAGAAACCAGCGGTATGAGCCAGCAGGCCGTAACCCAGCTGTATCAACAGGCCAATGCGCCGCAATATACCCTCAGCCTGATTCAATGGGAACTGATGCAGGCCCTAAAAGAAGGTGAAATTTCCGATATTATTTACAGCCAGATGAACCAGCATGTGATGGAACTCAGCCTGGTGCAAACCGGTTGTGACCGGATTGCCACCACCCCGCTGCCGTTTGCCTATTCGGTATTGCTAAACCGTACCGTGTACTTTTTCTGCTTTATGCTGCCGTTTAGCTTGGGCTCGACGCTGGGGCTGGCGACACCGCTGCTGGTCGGGATTCTGGCTTATACCTTCTTGGGGTTGGACGCCCTAAGCTCGGAAATTGAAGAGCCATTTGGTACGCAAAGTAATGACTTGCCTTTAGATGCGATGGTGCGCACCATTGAAATCGAATTACTCTCGACTTTGGGGAAACCGACACCACCACCAATTCAGGCACAGGACAATAACCTGCTCTAAAGCAAAAAACCTCAGCCCAGCTGAGGTTTTTTTGATGCTGAAATACGTTTACGCAGTCAGCGCCGGTGATGGATTGACAAAACTTTCCCAAATTCCGACCTGCCCCGGTTTCAGGCTGGGAATATTGCCCAGTTTCATCCACGGCATATTTTCACCATGAAAATCGCTACCGACCGAGACTTTTAAGCCATGCTCGGCAATCATCCGGTCCACCATCTGCCGGGTAGAACTTGGATCAATCGCCGGCGGCAACTCGACGGCATCTCCACCAAATTTGGCAAAAATTTCAATCAGGTAACGGATATTGGTCGCCGACAGATCATAACGGGTCGGATGCGCCAGCACCGCAAAACCGCCACTGGCATGAATCACCTGAATAGTTTCCTCCAAGCCCAAGCCTTCAAATTTCACATAGGCTTTTTTGCCTTCTTTAATGTATTTATCAAAGGCCTGCTGCGGCCGGCTGACATAGCCTTTTTCCACCAGGGTTTTGGCAATATGGGTACGGGTCACCCGATCCGGGACATTATCTACCTTGGCAATCACATCGGTATAAATATCTTCACCAATCAGCGGAATTAGCAGCTCGCAAATCTGTTTGGAGCGCGCAGCACGAATATTTTTTTGCTGGGCCAGTAGTGCCGCCATCGGCGCCGGATTTTGCATATTCAAGGCCACAATATGCACAGCATAGCTTTTTTTGGTCGCCGGTCGTGACCACTGGCTGGAAATTTCTACGCCAGATATGAGCTTAATCCCGTGATTTTTCGCCGCTTCCTGAGCCAGTGCAATTCCATCCATGCTGTCATGATCAGTCAATGCCAGCGTATGGATCGACAGTTCAGCTGCTGCTGCAATCAATTGCTGCGGACTTAAAGTTCCATCAGAAATATTGCTATGTGTATGTAAATCTACGCCGTGCATCTCTATACTATGACATTTATTTGATCAGATTTAGATACTCTAACATGAAAGCACTTTTAGACTTTGTGCCACTCATTATTTTCTTTTATTTATATAAAACTGTAGATCCAAAAGATACCCACCATCCTTTGCTGCAAATGATCGGCTCTGCCGGTGGTGTGGATAACAATAACATTCTTGTGGCCACCACTGGTCTGATCATTTCCATGTTAGTGGTGTATGGCGCATTATTTGTCTCTCAAAAATTCCGTTTGGACAAACAGCAGTGGATTGTGCTGTTTATGACCGTGATTTTTGGTGGTATTACCCTAATGCTGAGCGATGACTTCTATATTCGCCTAAAAGCTGTCTTGCTGAATCTGGTCTTTGCTGGCGCCTTCCTGCTGTCACCATGGTTCAGCAAAGATCGTAAGCCATTAATCCAACGCCTGTTTGGACCAGTGTTCAATTTAAGCGACAAAGGCTGGATGAAACTGAACTATGCCTGGGTCGGGATGTTTCTGCTAATGTCCTTCCTGCACGGCTTCTTTGCCTATATCTTTATGGGTGGAAAATACTGGGGAGAATTCACTGCTTTTGGTGACATGATTGTGATGTTTTCCTTTATCATTATTCAGTTTATTGTATTGCGTAAATACTTTAAAACTGCCGAATAAATCCTTCAGTCCGCTTGAGCGAGAATACCTTATGCCTTTATTTGTGGTGACCTGTACCGATAACGAAGGAACCGTCGAAAAACGTCTGGCCATTCGTCCGCAACATCTTGAACGTCTGCAACAGCTAGATGATGAAGGCCGTCTGATTGTCGCCGGTGCGATGCCGAAAGATCCGACCAATCCGCAAGCGGGCTTTTATGGCAGTACCATTATTGTCGATTTTGAGTCTCGTGAAGCCCTTGATGCTTGGCTACAAGATGAGCCATTCCTGAAAGCAGGCGTCTATGGCCAGATTGAAGTCAAACCTTTTAATAAAGCATTTCCTAAAGGATAAGCTGCATGCGCGTTGTTGTCCCGAGTCTACTGGGTCTATCCTTCTTCTGTTCTGCACTGTGGGCCGTTGAACCGGCTGCACCCGCTGCTGTAAATACCACGGCTCAAGTCACGCCAGCGGTCGCAACGCCAGCCAAACCGGCGATTATACCGGCTGTGGCCACCACCACAGCGCCGGCAACGGCCAACCAGCCGCTGACCGCTGAGCAGCTAGCCAAGAATAAAGCGGCACAGGAAGCTAAAATCAAGGCCCTGGTCAAAGATCAGGAAAGCCGCCTGCAACAGCTGGAAAAAGCCAATCTGGAAGCACTGGCGCAAAACCAGGAACTGCAGTTGAAAAATGACAATCTGGGTGTACAGGTTCAGGTCTTACAAAGTGAACGTAGCGCACAGATGTTTCTTTACGGCGCTGCCACGCTGGCTGTCGGCGTATTGCTGGGCTTTTTGGTGGCCAGCTATGTGTATACCAAACGTCGCCGTCAGTGGTAATGTTCTGCTTCATTAAAGGTAATCTGGGTGTTGTCTAATCGCATTCAAACCGCCGATCTCGATTGGCAACATATTGAGGGCATTGATGTCCCGGTATCGAAACAGTTTGGGGATGTCTACTTTTCCAAGGACAATGGCCTGCTGGAAACCCGGCATGTGTTTTTAAACGGTAATGACCTGTCCGAGCGTCTGGCAGACCTGCAAGATTATGAATATTTCTGTGTCGGAGAAACCGGCTTCGGCACTGGCCTGAATATTCTGGCCTTATGGCAACTGTGGCAACAGGTGCGTCCGAATAATCACAGCCTTTTACATGCCATTTCGGTGGAGAAATTTCCGCTTTCCAAAGCCGATTTAATTCGCGCCTTAAATGCCTGGCCGGAACTAAAACCTCAGGCCGATCAGCTGATTGCCCAGTACCCATTACCACTGGCCGGCTGTCATCGCCTGTCGTTTCCGGAGCAGCGTTTTTCTATCGACCTTTGGCTCGGTGATGCGCACGATGTCTTTCCGATGATGGCCAAAACCACACAGGTCAATGCCTGGTTTTTAGATGGCTTTGCGCCCTCCTGCAATCCGGATATGTGGGAAGAACAGGTGCTCAATCATATTATTCGCCTGTCAGATGTCGGCACTACCTTCGCTTCCTTTAGTGTAGCCGGGGTGTTAAAGCGAGGTTTAAGACAGCACGGGATTCATATTTCCCGGCCGCGCGGGTTTGGCCATAAACGCGAAATGCTAAAAGGCATCTGGTTAGCGCCAGAAGAACCGCTTAGCCCAGAACGGGAAACTGAACCAGCAACCTCAGTTCCTTCGACCTCTGTACAGCAACGGCATATTGCCATTATTGGTGCCGGTATTGCCGGTTTAAGTCTGGCTTGGGCTTTTGCTCAGCGTGGGCATCAAGTTTCTCTGTATGATCAAAGCGCGCCACTGGCGGGTGGCTCGGGCAATCCACTGGCCCTGCTCAATCCGAAGCTCTGTGCTATTGAACAGAGCCATACCCATTTAATGACCCTGGCCTGGCAACATGCCTTAAATCATTATGCAAAGTTTCAGGCCTTCCGCCCGATTCAGGTCAATCAGCTTGGGCTAAAAAATCCGGAACAGCTGCTGGCACTGGCCGATGAATATCCGCCAGGTATTCTGGAAAAAGATTTAGACGCACAGCTGCGATCAGAATTTCCTGCCCTGCGTCTGCTACAGGCTGGCGCGGTGTCGCCACATCAACTGTGTGCGGAGATTCTGGCGCATGAGCGGATTCAATATCAGCAGGCCAAAATCACCCAGATTCACCCGACAGATCGACCGGAACTGTTCAGTGACAACCAATCTCTGGGCCAGTTTGATCATGTCTTTGTCTGCACAGCCCGTGAATCTGGCCAGTTTTTTGAACATTATCCGCTGTTAAAACCGATTCGGGGTCAGGTCAGCTGGCTGAAGAATACCCAGCAACCGCTGCGTTTAGATAGCGCCTATAGTTATGGCGGTTACTGTATGCAGCTCGATGCAGAGCAGTTGATTTTAGGCGCGTCTTTTTATCCGGGTCGGGATGATGCCGAAGTCTTACGAGAAGATCATGAACATAATCTGGCGCTGATCCGTAGCGTCTTCCCCGACTATGCGGACACCCTGCCTGATCCACACAGCTGGCAAGGCCGTGCGTCAATCCGTGCGCAAAGTCAGGATTATTTCCCGCTGCTTGGAGCACTTGAAACCGGACAGCAAGTCTATAGCCTGACTGGACTCGGTTCCAAAGGTTTTCTGTTTGCACCGCTATGCAGTGAAATTCTGGCCGCACAGATTTTAAATGAGGCCTGCCCGGTGCCGATGCAGGTACTGGAGAAACTTAACATCCGCCGTTTTCAAAAGAAAGCCAAAGCCAAGAAACCGTATTTTAAGGCCTAAGCTAAAAACGTTGTATAGATCGAGAATGATGGCCCGGTTTAGTTTGAAAGATCAGGCTTAGTGTGGAAGTCGAGGAGAGCATTTATTTTCTTCATTTAAAATGCTTGATCATATGAGGGAATGTTCTGATCTTTTTAGTCAATGATCAACAGTGTTCATAAAAAAGCGCCTGACGGCGCTTTTTGCTTATTGCCCTTGAACCAAAGGCAAACCGGCATCACGTGCAGCACGGGTACCGCCCATCAGCACCACATATTCACGTGAGCTGTCCAGCTCTTCTAACAATTCAGCCGCGCGCGGCGCTTTGCTGCCACCGCCACATAAGATGTAAATCGGTTGATCCGCTGACACCTGAGTCAAGCTATCTGCTGACAAGTTGGCAATTGGCTGATTGACTGCGCCTTGAATATGCGCTTCAGCATAAGCACTTGCATCACGGACATCCCAGATGATTGCATTTTCTGGGAACTCAAATGTTGTAATTTCTTGCTTACGGATCATTGTGCACTCCTTTGATGTAAACAACACTTGGCAAATGAAGAAAACATCCCTAGCATCTCAGATATTCTTTCCATTTGTAAAGGTCTAAACTATGCCATCTTTCGATATTGTTTCAGAATTAGAAATTTTTGAAGTAAATCATGCAGTTCAGAATACTCAAAAAGAAATCGCAACACGTTTCGATTTCCGTGGTCAAGATGTTTCTATCGAACTGAATGAGAAAGCCAAAGAGATCAAAATCAAAACCGAAAGTGATTTCCAATGTGAGCAAGTATATACCATGCTGGAGAATCATTTTTATAAACGTAAGATTGATGTGCAGGCGCTAGACCCGCAAAAAGCCACGGCCTCAGGTAAAAACGTGATTCAGACGGTGAAGCTCAAAGATGGTCTTGACTCTGATACCGCGAAAAAAATTAATAAAGCCATTAAAGAAAGCGGCATTAAAGTGCAATCTTCTATTCAGGGCGACAAAATCCGTGTGACGGATAAAAAACGCGACACCTTACAGCAAGTGATGGCGTTTTTAAAAGAACAGCAATTTGGCCTGCCACTGCAATTTAACAACTTCAAAGATTAAGCTCTTTGCTCCCGCATAGGAATCGATCATGGCACAAGCGAATCGTTTAGCAAAACTAGTCAAAGCGACAGCAAAATTTCCACAGGTGATTCGCACCACTTTGTGGAGCAAAGCCTTTGGCCGGATCGTGCCTATGGTGGGGACAGCCAAATTAAAATATCTCGAAGTCAGTTCGGCCAAAGTGGTGGTGAAAATTGACAATCATAAAGCCATGCAAAACCATATTGGCCAGGTACATGCCTGTGCAATGGCGCTAATTGCAGAAACTGCCACCGGCTTTGTGACCGGCATGAATGTGCCCGATCACTCGATTGTGTTAATTAAAAGCTTTAAAGTTGATTTTAAACGCCCGACGCAAGGCGCCATGACCGCAGTCGCAACACTGACAGCAGAACAGCAGCACTTGATGCAACACACCGAAAAAGGTGAAACGCTGGTTGCGGTCGAAGTGACCGATGAATCGGGTGAAGCACCAATTCAATGTGAAATGCTCTGGGCCTGGGTCAGTAAAGATCAGCTTAAAAAAGCCCGTTAACCCGCTTTAAACCATAAAAAAAACCCCAGTTTCAGAACTGGGATTTTTGATCTTTGAGTGCACAAATTATACAGCTTGCGATTCCAGATACTTCTGCTTCACTTCCTCGGAAATCTGACGCTTGTTGCCTTTGACATCTACCGCGACAAAGGTAAAGACGCCTTCGGTAACGCGTTTTGCTGCACGTGAACTGTCATGGCTGTCCCAGACTTCAATCTGCATCTGAATTGAGGTATTGCCCAGTTTCAGGATTTTGGTATAGCAGCTGATCACATCACCCACTTTCACAGGCACCAGAAAGGTCATCTGGTTAATGGCAATGGTGGCACAGCGACCTTGGGTAAAACGCTCGGCATGAATTGCCCCGGCCAAGTCCATCTGCGAAACAATCCAGCCCCCGAACACATCTCCACTCCAGTTGGTATCGGCAGGCATAGCAATGGTTTGAAGAGAGAGCGTCCCTTCCGGTTTTAGTTGAGAATCTGACACATTCGCTCCGGGCGTGATTAAGGGTTTGAAGTTAAGTGCTGATCTAACCACTGTTTCAGTTCGGTCGATCTTAACGCGCCGCTTATTCTAGCAATTTCGGTGGTCTTATTCATCAACACCAGCGTGGGAATACTGCGCACATTAAAAGCACTGCTTAAACGCGGATTTTCTTCAGTATTAATTTTGGCAAAAATTACTTGCGGATATTGCGCCGCAACCTGGGCAAAATGCGGCGCCATCATCTTGCAGGGTCCACACCACTCTGCCCACAGGTCGATCAGGATTGGCAAATCACTGTGCTGGATAAACTGGCTAAAATTCTGCTCATTCAGGTCAATCGGCGCCAGTGGAATTAAAGCCTGATGACATTGTCCGCATGTTGGATGGGCAGTTAGCTTATCCTCCGGAACACGGTTTTTGGCACTACAGGCTGGACAGACAACAATCATTTAGCTTACTCCAATATGCTGATGTAGAAATTCTAATTGAGTCTTGACGGCTTTTTCAAAATATTGGCCATGATAAACATCAAAATGCTGCATATCCCATTCATGATATTGCACATAAGGCGCAATATTGGTGGCTGTTTCACGACTCGATTCAATCGGGATCAGGCTGTCGCGTTTGGCGGCAATAAACAGCACCGGAATATTAATCTGGCGCACATCCTGAATCGGCCGATAACGGATCAGATGAAACAGCGCCCGTGCCGGAATCTCGCCACTCCAGTAAAAATCTGGATGTAAAATCGACAGATAACCTTCATAACTATCCGCCGTCGGTAAGAAACACAGCCCTTTCGGATCAACTACCGGCAAGGTTTTTGGCATTAAGCCGACTTTAGCGCCCATATAATCCTGACTGGAAATTTTTAAGGCACGTGGCAGCTGCTGAATCGGATACAGCTTGGCACTGGCCGCACCATCCACAAATGGCACCTGCACCATCACCGCTTTTAAATGGTTTAACTGCGAAGCCAAAGTTAAAACATAGCCGCCACTTAGCGCTGTACCCCACAGGATAATCCGCCGCCCATCCACCGATTGCCGTTCCTGTACATGTGAAATCATGGTACGCCAGTCATCCAGCTGCCACGACAACGACACCAGCTCCCGCGGACGCCCGGTACTGCCGCCCCAATAGCGATAATCAAACAGCACCACCGCATAACCGGCGCGGGCAAAGCGTTTGGCATATTGCACCAGCTTGAACTGACGCAGGCCGGCCAGACCATGCGCCATTAAAATCACGGCTGGTTTAGTGGAAGTTTTTGGCAGGTAAAAATCGGCAGCAATGACCTCCTGACCGCTTTTGACATAGAGAGGCTCGACAGTATAGGCATGCATGGCTGCTCCAGTGCGTTGTTTTATGGTTGTAATCGTTTATAAATATTTCAGAACAATCTGCGCGAAAATCTGGCTAGTGGTATTATAGAGCATAATATTCAGATATGGATGATGGAGTGGCATTATGAGTGAGCATGTTGGCTTTGCAGGTCAAATTGGCCCGGAACACGTAACCCAAGTGGTTGAAAAAGGCTTTAAATCAATTATTAACAACCGTCCAGACATGGAAGGTGGCCCGGAACAACCGACCAGCGCACAAATTGAAGATGCAGCGCGTAATGCAGGACTAGATTATGTCTATCAGCCGGTGGTGGCTGGGCAAATTACCGAGTTGGATGTCCGCACCTTTGCCAATCACTTTAATGAATTGCCAAAACCGGTTCTGATGTTCTGCCGTACCGGCAACCGCTCAAACAACTTATATCAACTGGCCAAACAAATGGACCTGTTAGATGACTAAGTCGTTGTGGATGGGGATGGTTTTGGCACTCTCAATGACCACGACCTCCCTATGCGTTGCTACCAGTGATTTTAGCCGTGCGTTAAATGCCAATCTTAGTGTTTCTGGGCAAATGACACCTGAGAAATTTAAGATCTTGCTGCAAGATGGGTTTAAATCGGTGATTGTAAACCGCCCTGATCAGGAAGCAGGCAACACAGTCAAAGTGAACCAATTGCGTGACATCGCCGAGAAATCACGGGTTAGCGTGATTTATCAACCGGTCAGCAGCGGTGCAATTTCCCAGGCCGATGTGCAAGAGTTTGCGAAATACTATAATGAACTACCGAAACCGATTTTAATGGTCTGTCGTAGTGGTTCACGCTCGGCAGCGTTGTTTAATCAGGCGAAAGCTCAAGGATTAATACATGAATAAAGTTTTACTACTTCTTTGTTTAAGTCTGACATTTGTGGGCTGCAGCTCAATGAATATCAAGCCGACTGTGGGTGTGAGTGTGGGAACGGCCCTTTAATTTTTAAGGACAACTCCCATAAAAAAACAGCGCCGAGGCGCTGTTTTTATTTCATTATTATGGCGTACACTCCGAGGTATTTGTACCAAATGGACTAATTGCATTAATCGAATAAATGCCATTGAAATCCTTATCATTACCTTGCTGGTTACGTAGAAGATGAGGATAACTATTTGACATTCTATACGAATTTGATTCTGCTGTAGCATCAATACGTACATTTAACCATTGAGCATACGTTTTTGGATAAGTTATTACAAAATTAATTTCACCTGAATTATTTGTAACCCCAGTCCATGTCGCATCATTACTTGCCTTAAACTTAACAACATCTAATGCTACATTCGCATTTGTGACGTGGGTAACATCTACAGCAAAGTTACAGAGCAAGCTTTGATTGACTAGTACAGGGTTATTAATATTATTACCTTGATAATAATTTTGACCAACAAATACCCATTTCATTTCACTAGTTGGAGGAGTTATGGAATTTGTTGGTGCTAATGCCCATAAATTTTGCCCTCTAATATAACTTTGAGGTTTAATTTTAAAGCTTACATTCTGTTCTTTTACTAAATTTCCAAGTTCATCTTTTACTGTAGCTTTTAACGTTTGCTCATAAGCATTACCATTGGCTACAGGTTCTAAATGATTATCTGTAATATTAATTACTAGATTGTTAAGAGATTTTCTGACTACATCCAGTATATAAGTTTGGGTAGCACCTGAAAAACTTGCACTCAGCTCCAAATCTTCATTGATAAAAGCAGTCTCAGTATAATTACGACGTAAACTTTCATCAATTTTAATGTTAAATGTAGCTGCCCCATTATTATCAGTTACAAGCCCAGATGGACCTTGTATATAAGCCCCATTAAAGTTTGAATTCTTTAAAGCCAATGTAACATATTCATTAGCCACTGCACCACCAAACTGATCACGTAAATTCACATTAATTGTGGCGGTTCCATCTACAACATTAATAGTTGATTGACTAGGTTTAATGAACAGACTGTATCTTGGTGTAGTCGATGTCGGATCTGTTACATTTAAATGAATAACTTGGTTAACATCAATACCATTCGTAGTATTGGTAGCATCTAATGTAATACCACTAGCAATTAATGCATCCTTATCAAAACCTTCTGTTGGAATATAGAGCGTGAAAAATCCTCGACCATCTTCGTCAGTTTTGACAGTCCATTTCTCAGCAATATTTTCTGGTAAAGGATGATTATTTTCATCAGAAGTATTTTCTTCAGTAATAAACCCTACATTTTTCCCTGTTGTCGTATTTGTCTTACGTACAGCTAAGCTGACGGTTTCATTCCTAACAGGGTTATTAGAAGCATCAAGTAGACGCACAACGACTATAGTTCTGTCTCCGCCTGGATTTAAATTGTTTTTAAAACTAGTTATTTCGAGATGATTTGGATTTTCCACATCTTCAACTGTAAACGTTAAAATAGTAGGAATTTCATTACCCTTTGGATCTCTAATTACGCCTGTAACTCGAATAGAGTGTAATATATCCGTCGTTATACCTTTTGGTACCTCTAAGGCAAATTCAATTGAACTATTTGCTGGTATAAGCACACCCTCTATATCAACACCATTGGCTTTTAACTTAACACCAGCATCGATGGCTTCTTTATTCAAGCTTAATCGCATCGGTGTACCTGTAACAGTATTAACTCCCATTTCATCTTTAACAGCTGCATACACTTTAATTGTTTGCCCAGCTGTCACTGTTTTTACATCTGAGGTTAAACGTGGGTTTAACGCATTTGCAGGAGCAGTAATATTAATTGCACCTGTTTGCTGTAAACGGTCACCATTATTTAAGTTTGTACCTACTACAGCAAAGATAATGCCATTTTTGATCAAACTAGGGTCATACTCTCCCTCGGCTACGGTCACGGTAAATTCAGCTTCACCATCACTATTCGTTTGAGTTGGTATATTGCTTAATGACACACGACTAGAAGTGAGACTAGATAAAGCAATTGCAATTGGTGTATTTGGAATAGGCTTACCCTTTTCATCAACTGCTGTAATTTTGACGCGAGTCTCACCACCGAGAACAGAAATAGGATCTAATGGCTTATCTTCTATTGTAGTAAACAGAAAGTTAGCCAAGTCTGGTAAAACGACTGGTGGTTGTGCAACATCAACTTTCTTTGTAACAGTAAATGCGGAACCATCTGTACGAGTTGATTTAACAACTACCGTTAAACCATTCGCAATTAGATTCGTGAGTTCAGTAACATTGCCCGCTTTTACTTTAATTGTAAATTTTGCATGACCATTTTCATCTGTGCGAATAGCTTGCGTAGAAACGTAACTCACACCATTATTTAATGCTGCATCATTTAAACCAATACTGATCAGCTGATTTTTAAGTAATTCGCCATCTGTACCTTTTGCGGTGACATTAACAGTTAATGTTTGCTCTTGACCAACTGTTAAAGTCATGTCTCCCAACATATCAACAGTAAAATGATCTAGATCAATCACACCTTGCTCTGTCGGTGCTTTGAAATTCAGACGCAATGTTTGTGTCTTACCATTTGCTGAAGTCGCAACTAACGGTACACCTTGAATCGCTAAAGCAGCTTGCTCAGGCGATAAATTTGCCTTGTAGTCAATAGTAAAAGTTGCATATCCATCTGCACCGGTCTGTTTGGAAGACTGACCTGTATGACTCAAGCCTAAATCTTGCAACTGTTCATCACTTAAAGACCCTGCAATATTTAAAGACACAGTTTCGCCAATTAGTGCACTACCGTTTACACCGACTGCCTTCACTTTAACTGTGAAAGTTTGAGTTTTTGTATAATCAAATACCGCTAGTTTTGGATCTGTCGAAGAAGTAATTGGATCTATAGCTAAATAGCGCACCGCTTGTTCAGAAACTTCTTCATCAGAAACTGTAATAGCAATTGAATTGCTTACACCATTGTCAGTCGTAAAATTAGCTTTAATTCCTGCTTTTACCAATGCTTCTACTGCAGCAGGTGTTTGGGCATTAGTCTCAATATTAAAAGTGGCAAACCCGTTCACCAAGTCTTTTTCCGCAGCCCCTTCGAATGTTACACCATTTGATGTCGCCTCAGTATTTAAGTCAAGTTTAACCTTACCTTTAGTTGCTGCTAAGCCTTTATTATTAATCGCCTTAACAGTTACAGCAACAGAGTCATTTTTTGCATTCATTTTATATGAAGATGCAATTTCTAAACGCTGAATAGCCTCCGCATCTGAAGCATTTGTATTTTCTGTTACTACATCAACAATAACGCTACCAGAGGCAAGGTTAATACCATCTGTATAGGTTGCACTTAACGACATCCCTGTGTTAGATAAAGCAAGTGGATGTGTAACATCGGCCGTGCTAATCGTAAATTCTGCAATACCTTGCGCATTCGTTTTAGCAGTCGCATTATTGAGTTTAACGCCATACGCGAGTTCATCCTTTGTAAAGCTCAAACGAATCTCTTTTCCACTTAATGGCTCATGTTGATCATTCTTTGCTAATACTTTGATTTTTACGGGTGTTGTACTTTTCGCAGCAACAGCCTGATCTGGCTTAATTACTGAAAGAGTTGAGACAATCTGAGATGTGTCTTTAAATGTTAAATCTGCTGTTGCGGTTTTTTCCGCCTTATGTTCATCAATTAGCAAAAAACTTAATGTTTCAGACTTACCTGCAAAAGTAGCAAGATCAGCTGATGTAAAATTACTACTCGCTTTAAGTGTATATTTCACCTCACCCTGAGCATTTGTTTGTTGAGTTGCTGCGCCATTAGTGATAATAAATTTACCGTGCATCGCTTCAGGCATATTTAAAGTAACAGACTGATTCGCTTTAATACCACCCTTAGCATCTGTTACAGTCGCAGTGACATCCACACTGCCATTTGGTAAATTTAATACTGTGCCCTGAGTCACATTGATTCTATAGTCACTGACAATCGTACTACTTTTTTTAATATTTAAAGTGTATGGAATACTGACTGAAGTGCCATCAACAGTAGCTGTTAATTGTACTGAACCTTCAGCTTCTGTTAATGCAGGAACATTAATTTCAAAAACAGCTACACCATTTTCATCAGTCGCAACTACAGAGTTGGTACTGCTTACACCAAACTCATTTGTCGCAATTGATAAGCGAATATTTTTGTTGGCAATACCACCATTATCTTCATTTAAAGCTTTAACCGCCAAGTAAACTTTTGAATTATCTGGTGCAAATTGAATTTCCTGACTACTCGCACTCTGTAAATCTCTTGTTAAATGTGTTGCTACCTGTGACGTGTCTGTTGTTGAGGTATTGTCTCCACCACTATTTGGAGGATTAGTTGTACTACTATTATCCGTATTGTAATAACCATCACTTCCTCCACCGCCACATGCAACCAATGCGATAGAAGAAGCCAATATTGTAGACTTTGCCCCTAATTTTTTTAAGTTAATTAAATATGTCATATAAGTACCCATAGTTTTTATAAATGTCACAGTTCCGCATTAAAGTTACGGCTTTTAACGGAATTTACTCAAAATTACAAAAATATTCAATGTAAATCTTCTAAACTACAAATTAAAGCCATTTATCTATGCTTAATCATAGCTATTTCACATTAAACTTAATAAATTCATATTATTTAACTATTCATAAAATAAGCGTAATTATCATGTACGACATTATTATTATTGGTGCAGGCACAGCAGGAATCACTGCTTATCAAGAAGCCATCAAGCACACACAAAATATTCTTATTATTAATGACGGTTCCTGGGATACGACCTGTGCCCGAGTGGGCTGTATGCCCAGTAAAGTGCTGATTTCTGCTGCACATCGCCTACACGATTTGCAAGAAACAGATAAAGTTGGTCTCAACATCAAAGCCCAGGTCGATACCACACAGGTGATGCCGCATGTCCGCGCTTTACGTGACCATTTCACCCAGGCCACTTTAAAAGAAGTTGAAAGCTGGGATGCACAACACAAAATTCAAGGCAAGGCAGAGTTTATTGATGCTCAAACCGTACAGGTGAACCAACAGCAATATCAGGCCAAAGCCTTTATTCTGGCTGTCGGCTCTACCCCAACCTATGACGCTGAATGGAAGCAGCAGCTCGGTGAACGACTGATTACCTCAGATCAAATCTTTGAACTAGACGCCATCCCTAAATCTTTAGCCGTGATTGGCAGTGGTGTCATTGCACTGGAGCTGGCTCAAGCCATGCAAAGGTTGGGCTGTGATACGACAATATTCGCACGAAGCCGTCGTGTTGGTGCCCTGACCAGCCCTGATCTGCAACAACTCGCCCAAGAACTTCTCAGCAATGAATTAAAGATTAAGTTTGAAGTCTTACCGCAAAACGTGCGAAAGATAGGCAATCAGGTCAAGCTTGAGTTTAGCGAGCAAGGTCAAACGCAGCACCTTATGGTTGATTATGTATTGGTGGCCACCGGCCGTCGTAGTCATTTAGATTCGCTGAATCTACAACAGATTGACTCTCAATTTGGTAATCTTAAAGAGCTACCGATTGATCCACAAACCAAACAACTGGGAAATTACCCAATTTTTGTGGTTGGTGATGCGCATACTTCTACCCCCATTCAGCATGAAGCAGCCCATGAAGGCCGAGGTGCAGTGCATAACTGCCTTAATTATCCAAAACTGAAGAGTTTAAAAGACTTAACACCGCTGAGTATTGTGTTTAGTCAACCGGAAATGGCAATTGCTGGCCAAAGCTATAAACAGCTTAAAAACAAGAACATCGACTTTGTGATTGGAAAAGTGTCTTATGAGCGCCAAGGTCGGGCGATGGTTCTGGCTAAAAATAAGGGTGCTGTTGAAATTTATATTGATAAACGTACACGCCAGTTATTAGGCGCAGAACTCTTTGTAAAATCTGCCGAACATTTTGCCCATACTTTTGCCTGGCTAATTGATGAAGGGGTAACGTTAGATGAACTTCTTGCTAAGCCTTTCTATCACCCGACGCTTGAAGAAGGTTTAAGAACGGCTTTAAAACATGCTCGCCGACAGCTAAGAGATTAAGAGGAAAGTTAATCTTCTCTCTTTGCTCTATTTTTCTCATTTCACTGTCATTATTTCTCACACAAATTTTCTGCATAAAAAAATCCCCCTGCTGTTTAAGCTAGGGGGATTTTGAATTAATGAGCTGGCGATGACTTACTCTCACATGGGTAACCCCACACTACCATCAGCGCTAAGAGGTTTCACTTCTGAGTTCGGGAAGGGATCAGGTGGTTCACTCTTGCTATTGTCGCCAGCACAACTGTTATGGACTTGTTCGGGTCTTAGTTACTTTGCTTAAGCTTGATGCTTTTGCATGTAATGCCTTACTTTGTTCCAAATGAGTTATTAACGGATTGGCCATTGGGTCTGAATTTTATTGTGTCGCATTAACTAAATCAAGGATTAGTTTAGAATTCAGCTTGATACAACAACTGTTTGGGTGTTGTATAGTCAAGCCTCACGAGCAATTAGTATTGGTCAGCTTCACATATCGCTATGCTTCCACACCCAACCTATCAACGTCCTAGTCTCGAACGGCTCTTTAGAGGACATGAAGTCCTAGGGAAATCTTATCTTGAGGTAGGCTTCCCGCTTAGATGCTTTCAGCGGTTATCCCTTCCGAACATAGCTACCCGGCGATGCGACTGGCGTCACAACCGGTACACCAGAGGTTCGTCCACTCTGGTCCTCTCGTACTAGGAGCAGATCCTCTCAAATTTCCAGCGCCCACGGTAGATAGGGACCGAACTGTCTCACGACGTTCTAAACCCAGCTCGCGTACCTCTTTAAATGGCGAACAGCCATACCCTTGGGACCTGCTTCAGCCCCAGGATGAGATGAGCCGACATCGAGGTGCCAAACACCGCCGTCGATATGAACTCTTGGGCGGTATCAGCCTGTTATCCCCAGAGTACCTTTTATCCGTTGAGCGATGGCCCTTCCATACAGAACCACCGGATCACTAAGACCTACTTTCGTACCTGCTCGACTTGTGGGTCTCGCAGTTAAGCGCGCTTTTGCCTTTATACTCTACGCGTGATTTCCGACCACGCTGAGCGCACCTTCGTACTCCTCCGTTACTCTTTAGGAGGAGACCGCCCCAGTCAAACTACCCACCAGACATGGTCCTCGTCCCGGATCACGGGACAGAGTTAGAACCTCAACATTACCAGGGTGGTATTTCAAGGACGGCTCCATTGGAACTGGCGTTCCAACTTCAAAGCCTCCCACCTATCCTACACAAGTAAGGTCAAAGTTCAATGTCAAGCTGCAGTAAAGGTTCACGGGGTCTTTCCGTCTAGCCGCGGGTACACTGCATCTTCACAGCGATTTCGATTTCACTGAGCCTCTGCTGGAGACAGCGCCGCCATCATTATGCCATTCGTGCAGGTCGGAACTTACCCGACAAGGAATTTCGCTACCTTAGGACCGTTATAGTTACGGCCGCCGTTTACTGGGGCTTCGATCAAGAGCTTCGCTTACGCTAACCCCATCAATTAACCTTCCAGCACCGGGCAGGCATCACACCCTATACGTCCACTTTCGTGTTTGCAGAGTGCTATGTTTTTAATAAACAGTTGCAGCGGCCTGGTTTCTGCGGCTGTCAACCGCTCAGGGAGCAAGTCCCATCACCGTCAACAGCGTACCTTCTCCCGAAGTTACGGTACCATTTTGCCTAGTTCCTTCAGCAGAGTTCTCTCAAGCGCTTTGGTCTACTCGACCTGACCACCTGTGTCGGTTTCGGGTACGATTCCAGTGTAACTGAAGCTTAGAGACTTTTCCTGGAAGCATGGTATCAGCCACTTCGCTAGTAAACTAGCTTGCTATCAGCTCTCAGCATAGAGCACCCCGGATTTGCCTAAGATGCATGCCTACAGCCTTCCACCTGGACAACCAACGCCAGGCTGACTTAACCTTCTCCGTCCTCTCATCGCATTACACTGAAGTATTGGAATATTAACCAATTTCCCATCGACTACGCCTCTCGGCCTCGCCTTAGGGGTCGACTCACCCAGCCCCGATTAACGTTGGACTGGAACCCTTGGTCTTTCAGCGAACGGGTTTTTCACCCGTTTTGTCGTTACTCACGTCAGCATTCGCACTTCTGATACCTCCAGCAGACTTCTCAATCCACCTTCATCGGCTTACAGAACGCTCCCCTACCACGTATACAATGTATACATCCGCAGCTTCGGCACATAGTTTTAGCCCCGTTACATCTTCCGCGCAGGCCGACTCGACTAGTGAGCTATTACGCTTTCTTTAAAGGGTGGCTGCTTCTAAGCCAACCTCCTAGCTGTCTATGCCTTCCCACATCGTTTCCCACTTAACTATGATTTTGGGGCCTTAGCTGGCGGTCTGGATTGTTTTCCTCTTGACTACGGACGTTAGCACCCGCAGTCTGTCTCCCGGATAGTACTCATCGGTATTCGGAGTTTGCATCGGTTTGGTAAGTCGGGATGACCCCCTAGCCGAAACAGTGCTCTACCCCCAATGGTATTCGTCCGAGGCGCTACCTAAATAGCTTTCGGGGAGAACCAGCTATCACCAGGCTTGATTAGCCTTTCACTCCTATCCACAAGTCATCCCCTGGCTTTTCAACGACAGTGGGTTCGGTCCTCCAGTTAGTGTTACCCAACCTTCAACCTGCTCATGGATAGATCGCCTGGTTTCGGGTCTACACCCAGCAACTATACGCCCTATTAAGACTCGGTTTCCCTACGGCTCCCCTATGCGGTTAACCTTGCTACTGAATGTAAGTCGCTGACCCATTATACAAAAGGTACGCAGTCACCGAACAAGTCGGCTCCCACTGCTTGTATGCATGCGGTTTCAGGATCTATTTCACTCCCCTCACAGGGGTTCTTTTCGCCTTTCCCTCACGGTACTGGTTCACTATCGGTCAGTCAGGAGTATTTAGCCTTGGAGGATGGTCCCCCCATATTCAGACAAGGTTTCACGTGCCTCGCCCTACTCGTCATCATTATGTGTGCCCTTTCGTGTACAGGACTATCACCCACTATGGTTGCACTTCCCAGAGCATTCCACTAAAACACACATAACTTAATGGGCTGTTCCCCTTTCGCTCGCCGCTACTGAGGGAATCTCAATTGATTTCTTTTCCTAAGGGTACTGAGATGTTTCACTTCCCCTCGTTCGCCTTGCAACACTATGTATTCATGTTGCAATACCTACCTTATGGTAAGTGGGTTTCCCCATTCAGACATCTCCGGATCAAAGGATATTTGCCGCCTCCCCGGAGCTTTTCGCAGGCTATCACGTCTTTCTTCGCCTCTGACTGCCAAGGCATCCACCACATGCACTTAATTACTTGACTATACAACCCCAAACAGTCGTTAATCCCTACAAGTAGGATTAAGACAATTAAATAAATCAATGATCTATTTAATCTACAGTTCGAAGTCTCGTGCACTTAAGCACCGTACAGCTTCAATCTAAATTCATATACCAAAACGCTTGATTCAGTTAATTTGCTAGTTCTCAATTCAATCTACGTTCATCAACCCGTCATAACAACGCGTTAACGTATATTGATTGAGTGAACAATTTATTTCAGACTCAATTTTGCCAATCTGTTAATGATTCACTGCATCCTCGTCGGACTGCAGTCAACTGTGATAAATCACAGA
>NZ_KI530760.1 GCF_000488255.1 Acinetobacter indicus CIP 110367
CCGCTCGACTTGCATGTGTTAAGCCTGCCGCCAGCGTTCAATCTGAGCCATGATCAAACTCTTCAGTTAAAATCATTTTGTCACTTTATTCGAAGTGACCAAATCTGGCTCATCAATTTCTGACTTAAATTCGCTCAAATAAACTTCGAGTAATTTAAACCAATCAATTAATGAAAATATTTTCGATTAATCAACCAGTAAAAATCCACACAAGTTGTTCTTCATAATCTCTTAATGATCTTTCCAACACCTCGTCAGTGCCAGAAGCTGGACTCAAAACACTCGACAACTCAGCGATCCGCCTCGTTCATCACCGTGTATCTCGTCGGTATGGGGTGCATTATAGGACAATTTCTTACACACGCAAGTGCTTTTAGCATCTTGTTTTATCGAGTGTTTCTTTTTTATGCACCAATATGGAGCATTTTTACCCAATCTTTGAAATAAGCTTCTAATTTTAAAGCAGAAATATTTAATTTATATTTCTGCTTTTTATTTTCGTTAATTTTTTGCCGTTGCCGGTTTTATCTTCACACTCAGGATTTTCACCGGTTGAGCCGGAACATTCTGGTGCACACCAACATTGCGGGTTGGTACTTTGGCAATTTTATCGACCACATCCATCCCCTTGGTAACACGGCCAAACACGGCATAACCGGCATTGCGTGGACTTTTATTCAGGAAGTCGTTATCGACCAGATTAATAAAAAACTGGCTTTTGGCTGAATCGGGATGATTGGTCCGTGCCATCGCCAGAGTACCACGCTGATTGCTCAGGCCATTATAGGATTCATTTCTGACTGGTGGACGGGTATTCGGACGTTCCACCATGGCTGCATCCATACCGCCACCCTGAATCATAAAACCCGGAATGACGCGATGGAAAATAGTACCGGTATAAAAACTGCTGCTGACATATTTTTCAAAATTGGCTGCTGACAACGGCGCTTTGTCATTAAACAGTTCAATTTCAATATTGCCCATCGAGGTTTTCATTTCAATCATTGAATTGGCAGCCCATGCAGAGGCACTAAGGGCAAGGCTGGCGGCCATAAGAACGCTACGTTTTAACATTTCTTTACGAATCCGTGGTTTGATGTTTTGCTTCACTTATATTAATTGTTCAGTATGAAGAAAACATTAGCTGTTCCTTTCAAATCCTGAGAATAAGATGAATAACAATATCCAGAACCAGATTTTTGCGCATCCGCCTTGGCGCTTACACGGCGATGCTTTTATTTTGAATTATTGGCTAAACCCTTTTTTCCTGAAAACAGCCAAGCGTTTTCGGCTAGCCCCATCTCCTTTAGGACGCATGGTCAATGTGATGCTGATCCGTTATCAGGATTCACCAGTGGGTCCATATGATGAACTGTTAATTATGGATCATCCTTTATTATATAAACATCGCTTATCGACCATTCCCAAGATTTATGTATCGACCGAAGCTTCTTTAGTGCATGGCCAGCAATTATGGGGTATTCCGAAAGAGCTGGCCGAATTTGAATGGCTAGAAAAAGAAGGTCGCACCTATTGTATTGTGCGTCATCAGCAGCAAGAGATGTCAATTTGTCTGGAGCGGCCGAAAAACAGCACCTCGTTTTATATCAATAGTCACCATATTCCGACTTCATTTTTATCCATTCAGCAGGCCTGGCAAGGCCAGCGCTACCAGTTTAGTCCGAAGTTTCGCGGCCGTTTATCTAAACTCAAAACGGTGGAATGGCAAAATACCCAGGATATTTTTCCTGATTTTTCCCAGGCCCGACTATTACAAAGTTTTTATGTACCGGAGTTTGATCTGTTATTCCCCGAAGCGCAGATTAAAACCAAAACCGCTGTTCCACGTGAAACCAGAAAAATCTGAGTCGGCCTTTTTAAGTTACCCCTTTTAAAAGAAGCGTGGTCGATCCCAAAATTTTCTGAAATTCTTGCCCAGCTCGAGCGTGAGTTTTTTAGCACGGCGCGAAACCGGGGTTAAATTAATAAAACCATGGGTCTGGTCGGTATATTCCTTATATTGGACTTTGACCCCTTGCTGACGCAGCTTGTGCGCATAAATTTCCGCTTCATCGTGCAGCACATCATGCCCGGCCGTCACAATAAAGGTCGGCGGCAGTTTTCTTAAATTGCCGTAGGTTGGTGAAATCAGGGCATCATCCAGTGCCATATTGTGCTGTAACGCATAATACTCGGTGACGAAATCAATATCCTGCTCAGTCAGTACCAGACCATCTTTATAGGCAAAGAACGACGGATGACGGCTTTTAAAATCCACCACTGGATAAATCAGTAACTGGGCATGCGGTGCATAGGCGGTATTTTTACTACGCTGTGACACCACCGTAGCAATATTGGCACCGGCACTGTCACCCGCCACGGCAATACGGTTTTTCAGAATATTAAATTGACGGCGATGCTGATACACCCAAGCCAAAGCATCTTCACAGCACTGAATCAGCTGTGTCGGTGAAACCTCGGGGGTCAGTGGATAATCGACACTGACCACCTGCGCCTGAGCGGCATGCGCCAATAGCCGGCAAACTTCATCATGGGTATCGAGATTGCCCACCACAAAACCACCACCATGATAAAACACAATCAACGGCAGTTTTTTATGCGGTGCAGGATGATAATAACGGGCTGAAATGGTGCCACTTTGCAGGCTTAAACGTAAATCTTCGACCCGTTTGACATAGGTCGGCTGTTTACGGATCGCCTTCATCTGAGTATCAAAAGCCTGACGCGATTGCGCCGGATTTTCGCCAATAAAACCGATACGCCCCTGCTTGATTTGGGCCGCCATCATGCATTTAATGAGGGGATCAAGTTGCGGATACTGATAAGGATAGCCCAAGGCGCGCGCCAGTGATTCCTGCGCCACACACGGTAAATGATCGAGTGTTCGCACCACCGTACCCTGACTGTTATCAATGATTTTTTGCAGTTTCTGTTGATACGCACTCATCTATCATCTTCCTTTTTTATTCATTCTTCACATTTTCTACATGATCAGTAGTTTAGTGACTATTTCGTTATAGAAGTCCAGTCATCGACCTACATATTCAGAATTTATATACGCTAATCTTATTTCTATAAGGTGTCATTGACAATTTTGATGATACAGAGGGATTGATTTTGCTAATCCGGATAGAAAAAGGACGCTCACCATGTCTAGAAAACTCCTCTTGGTTTCCTGTGCGACCGTATTTTTAGCGGTCGGTTGTGTCGCGTTCCCTGAAGATGGCCACTACAATGGCCGCTATGATCACCGTTATGACCGGGATTACGACCGTAACTATGATTATCGCCGCATGACAGAACGTCAGCATTGGGAACATGAACAACGTCAAAAACGCTTACAGCAACAACGTCAACGCGAAGCGCAGTGGGATCGACAAAAACGTGAACTGGAACGTAAACGTGCCGAACAAAGCCGTCAGCAGTTACAACGGGAACGCGAACGACGCGCCGAACTGAACCGTAAACGCCAGCAAGTCGAACGCAAACAGCAAGAGCAGCGTAAAAAACGGGTCGAAGAACAGCGTAAACGGATGGAAGAATATCGCAAACGGCAACGTGACCGTCGTGATTAATCCTGTATTTGACAGCGTACGATGCACAGTTTAAAAACCCGAAAACTGGCTTTCAGGTTTTTATTTTTGCCAGGTGCTTTGATTGAAAGCGCTGTAACAGAAAAATAACGACCTTCAATAATAATAGTGAAAATAGCATGACCTTCCCTGGCCTATTAGTTTGATCTCCCTGTTGAGAAGTTAAATTTTCCTCCCTGATTTAAATTGATAGTCCTGTTTCATTTGAAATAGACAGCGTTGAATTTAGGGCTGTGGCTGTGCCTCAACCGCCGGTGCTTCCGGCCCTGCTGGTGCAGCAGCGGCCGGGGCAGTGACTTCTGCGGCTACGCCCACTTCAGCCCCCCGCTTCTATCGGCATGGTAGTCACCTGTACCGTTTCAGGTTGCTCCGGATTTTGTGCCACTTCTGGTGCCTGTGCCGTTTCATGACTGCTACAACCTACCACCGCCAGTCCAGCAAACAAGGCCACAGCCAATACACCCATTTTTTTCATCATTCGATCCTCATTTATTGAACAAGCATAAAGAGCGCATTCTCGCTCTTTTAAGGCCGAGTTAGCTCTTTTTTAGTGACTTGGATTTTTTTGCATTTTTTTCAGAAGTTGGTGTTCTTTGGTTTTCGATATACTTTTTAACAACTTCTAAACTTGCACCACCACAAGATACAACGCAATAACTAGGCGGCCAAAAGTGGTTGCCCCATAATTTTCCCTTAATTTCATCCCAATAAGATCGTCTTAAAACATAAGAGCTTTTGCCCTTTAGTTTACCCACTAAATTAGACACTGAATGTTTAGGGTGAACACTTACAAGCATGTGAATATGATCATCCTCGCCATTAAACTCAATGAGTTCACAATTCATTTGCAAGCAAGTTTCTTTCATAATCTCATTTAAAGAAGTAAGCATTTCCATTGTTAATACATCTCTTCGGTATTTCGTAACAAATACTAAATGAACAATATTGTTAAAAACACATGATCTACCTGTTCTCCACTCGTACATATTAACCACACACTAGATTTACATTGATCTTATTTTAAGCTAAAATAAGCGTATTCACTAGAGGTTTTTAATTGCTAACAGGCATCAGGTTAAGGGTGTATCCAACTGAACATCAAAAGCTGATTTTAAGTCAGTGGATGGGTTGTGCTCGTTTTATTTGGAATGCCAAATGTGATGAAGATAAATACTATCGTGGTTTTGCTCGCAAATTCACACCATACAATCACTATTATGAAACCCAAGATCAGAAATATTCTCACTTTAAATCGAATGAATTAAGCTCTTGGCTTGCAAACTGTCCTAGCACCATTCAAAAGAACTCAACCGTTAATTGGTACAACACACTCAAAAAATCCATTAAGGGTGTGTGTGGGCGACCAAAACGTAAAAAGAAGACAGATAAAGGTTCTGTTCACCTAACCTCTGATTTATTTGAGTTTCGAGTAGAAAACAATAAGCGTAAATTATTTATTGGCAGTAAGAAATTCAATATCGGAGCTTTAAATTTTAAAGCTCATGCTGAGTTTAAAGAGCCAAAATCCATCCACATTAGCAAAGAACGAGGTCAATATTTCGTTTCTTTCTGCTATGAAGATGGTGTTGAGATTCAAGAGTTTGACGGCAAGAAATTCGATGCTAAAAAATACGCCAAAAGACAGTTAGATCATTTGCAGGGCATGGACGAAGAACAACTACAAAAAATAGTGGTTGGTATAGATCGTGGTGTCACCATTCCTGTTCATGCAGGCTATGAAGAATTTGATTTCTCTAAAGAACAAAAGAATCATTTAACAAAAGCAGATCGCTACATTAAGCGACTGCAAAGAAAACTTGCTCGACAAATCAAAGGCTCAAACCGAAGAGCTAAGACCAAACATCGAATTGCGGTGCATCACTCTAAGAAAGCCAATATTCGCAAGGACTTTGCTCATAAGACAAGTCGTAGTTTAGCTAATGGATTCGGTCAGGTATTTATTTTTGAGAAACTAAATACCAAACAGATGACCAAAAAGCCTAACCCTAAGAAAGATAAATTCGGACGTTTTATTCCAAATAAGGCTAAAGCTAAAGCAGGGTTAAACAAAGCTATTCTCAATGTAGGATGGCACAGAATTTCAGAATTCTTAACGTATAAATCAGTCAAATTAGGTAAGGCTGTATTTACGGTTCATGCTTCTTACACAAGTCAGGAGTGCGCTTCATGCGGTCACACTCACCCCGACAATCGCAAAAGCCAAGACAGGTTTAAGTGCGTGAGTTGTGGACATGCTGATAATGCAGATCACAATGCATCAATTGTTATTAAGAACAGAGCAATTAAATTAGTTTTAGACTGTGGAACACAGTTGGATGGTAATTATTTATCATCTAGTGGGCGTGGAGGTGTTCGTAAGACGACTAGAGGTGTCAAAGCTTCTTTTCGCAGTACCGTAGAAGCGTCAAAAGAGATGTGTGCGACTTAGGTTGCACTACGGAAACTCGGTTGCTTTAGCTCCGAGTAGTTCATAAATACAAAGTCCAACTTTGCGCTGGCTATACTTTCAAAATTTCGGTGCTGGCTCGGCGGATAAAAAGTTAAATTTTTATATCCACCGGTACGAGTTATGCAGTTTTTTATAAACATGAAGATGCAGCTGTTTTTACAGCCAATGGAAGGAATCAGCAGGATTAATCTGCTGTTTTTATTATAGATTACAGCAATAAAAAAGACGAAAGTGCAGAATTATTTTAGAGGGAGAAAACAGCGTGCTCTACACAACATACGACTAGTTTTGCGAAAAGATAACAGTGTAAATGCGGTACTTTTAAATCTTCAGGGCAAAAAAAAGGCTTATCCAGAGGGCGGATAAGCCAGAAAACACATTTTAAGAAAATATCAAAAGAAACTACAGCGATAGAATCTGGGCGCAATCATACAAAGTTGACCTCACCCTGTAAAATAGTATTTTTCACTCATTCTGATCGTTTTTATGTATAAAGAATAATCAACTTAAAATTTTTTATAGACAACTCAATAGCATCTACAAAATTTATCCAGACTTAAAATTAAAATCATTTTCACACAAATTGGCGTTTCAGCCCCATAGTATCTTACTGTGCTATCCCTACTAAAAAGATCAAAAATTAAAAGAATGTATGTTTTTTCAGCAGATTTCTGCAGATTTAATGACTGGCACCGCTTGAATTTTTATCCCCTGCCCCGACTTCTTTAATAATTACGAAATTCATCACTCATGGCAGTTCAGAATGAACCAGTCAATACTGATGCCAGAAGGACTGTACATGTTTAAGAACCCATTTAAACGGAGTAAATCAATGGCAACCGAGCACAACCAAGACGCTCAAGATCTGCAACAAGAGCAAGTAGAACAAGACACTACCCAAACTCAAGCTGAAACCGAGCAGGCAGACGTTTCCGTTGAGTCTTTACAAGAACAGATTGCGCAGCTCGAAGGCGATTTAAAACTTGAAAAAGCGCGTACCGCCAATGCAGTGTATGAAGCGCAAAAGAGTGTCGAGCGTATTCAGCGTGAATCTGAAAAGCATAAAGAAGCAGTGCTGGAGAAATTTGCCAAAGAACTGCTCGATAGCGTAGATAACCTGGAACGTGCTATTGCCGCAGCTGGCGAAGAAAAAACCCCGCTGTCTGAAGGGGTGGAACTGACGCTGAAATCACTGCTGACGACTTTAGAGAAATTCGGCATTGTGGCGGTAGATACCGCGAACGGTTTCAATGCAGATTTACATCAGGCGGTGGGCATTGATCCGACAGCCAAAGCCAACGAAATTGGCAATGTACTGCAAAAAGGTTATAGCTTAAATGGCCGTTTATTGCGTCCTGCAATGGTTATGGTCGGCGCTTAAGCCTCATAAATTCGGGAGTTGGTGAAATTTTTTCATATTTTTAACTTGAAAAAAATTGAACGGCTCTCATATCGGATAACAAGTGTAAAGCACAATAAAATTTTTGAGGAAACATCCAAATGGCTAAAATCATTGGTATTGACTTAGGTACAACCAACTCATGTGTTGCAGTACTTGAAGGCGATAAAGTTAAAGTAATTGAAAACGCTGAAGGCGCGCGTACAACCCCATCGATTATTGCGTATAAAGATGGCGAAATCCTAGTCGGTCAGTCTGCGAAACGTCAAGCAGTAACCAACCCGAATAACACCTTGTTCGCAATCAAACGTCTGATCGGTCGTCGTTATGAAGACCAAGCGGTACAAAAAGATATCGGTCTGGTGCCATACAAAATCATCAAAGCAGACAATGGCGATGCTTGGGTTGAAGTTAACGACAAAAAATTAGCACCACAGCAAATCTCTGCAGAAGTTCTGAAAAAAATGAAGAAAACTGCGGAAGATTACCTCGGTGAAACTATTACTGAAGCAGTTGTAACCGTTCCTGCATACTTCAACGATGCACAGCGTCAAGCGACTAAAGATGCCGGTAAAATTGCTGGTTTAGACGTTAAACGTATCATCAACGAACCTACTGCTGCGGCGTTAGCGTTCGGTATGGACAAGAAAGAAGGCGACCGTAAAGTTGCAGTTTACGACTTGGGTGGTGGTACTTTCGACGTATCGATCATTGAAATTGCGGATCTTGATGGCGACCAGCAAATTGAAGTGTTATCGACTAACGGAGATACATTCCTGGGTGGTGAAGACTTCGATAACGCATTGATCGATTACCTGGTTGAAGAGTTCAAGAAAGAACAAAACGTCAACCTGAAAAACGATCCACTGGCGTTACAACGTTTGAAAGAAGCGGCTGAAAAAGCAAAAATCGAGCTTTCTTCTTCGAATGCAACTGAAATCAACCTACCATACATCACGGCTGATGCGACTGGTCCTAAACACTTGGTGATCAACGTAACACGTGCGAAATTAGAAGGTTTGGTTGCAGACTTAGTTGCGCGTACCATCGAGCCTTGCCGTATTGCACTGAAAGATGCGGGTCTTTCGACTTCTGACATCTCTGACGTGATTTTGGTGGGTGGTCAGTCTCGTATGCCACTTGTACAACAAAAAGTACAAGAATTCTTCGGTAAAGAGCCACGTAAAGACGTGAACCCGGATGAAGCTGTGGCAATGGGTGCAGCAATTCAAGGTGCGGTATTGTCTGGTGACAAGAACGACGTTCTTCTGCTTGACGTAACACCGCTTACACTTGGTATTGAAACCATGGGTGGTGTGTTAACGCCAATCATCGAGAAAAACACCACAATCCCTGCGAAAAAATCACAAGTGTTCTCTACAGCGGCAGATAACCAACCTGCAGTAGACATTTCGGTTTACCAAGGTGAACGTAAAATGGCTCAACAAAACAAATTGTTGGGTAACTTCCAGTTGGGTGATATCCCACCTGCACCACGTGGTGTGCCACAAATTGAAGTATCGTTCGACATCAACGCGGATGGTATCTTGAAAGTGTCTGCGAAAGACAAGAGCACGGGTAAAGAGCAATCGATCCAGATTAAAGCAAACTCAGGTTTGTCTGATGCTGAAATCGAAGCGATGATCAAAGACGCTGAAGCGAATGCTGAAGAAGACCGTAAGTTTGAAGAACTTGCAAAAGCACGTAACGAAGCAGATGCCCTGGTTTCTTCTGCTCAAAAAGCAGTAAAAGATCTTGGCGAACAAGTGACTGCTGATGAAAAAACTGCGGTAGAAACAGCAGTTTCAGAACTTGAAGCAGCAACCAAAGAAAATGACGTTGACGCGATCAAAGCGAAAACTGAAGCACTGCAAAACATCATCATGCCAATTACGCAACGTGCATATGAAGCAGCTCAAGGCCAAGGCGCTGCGCAAGGTTTTGACCCGAATGCCTTCGGTGGTGATGCTGGCCAACAGCAAAAAGCGGACGATGGCGTTGTAGATGCTGAGTTCACTGAAGTGAAAGATGACAAAAAATAATTTGTCACTTTAAACAAAAAGACCGCGCGTAAGCGCGGTTTTTTTATATCTGCTTGAAAGCAAAAAAGACTTGTTTCCACCCTGCGGCTTTTTTAAGCTAGTTAGGCACCCCCATCTGGCCTACTCTGCTTGACCGTTTTCCCTGTTATATAAAGGAAAGAAAATCGGTCAATCACAGATGCGGATGTGCAGTTAATTATCCCCTCTCTACAGGAAGCCCAATCTGCGTGATGCGTCCCTTAATCCTGATTGTGTTACTGCTGTCCGCCATGCTGTGGTATCAGAACCAGCAGCATCCGCAGTTGCAGCACAACAGCCTGCTGACCCGAATTCAGGCACCTTTGGATACCCGGCTGCGTTACCGGATTGCCGAAGTGGACCCGCGCTTTGGTTTAAGCCATGCCGAAGTAGTGCAACTGGCACAACAGGCCACACAAATCTGGACAGAGGGTACTGGTCAGGACTATTTTGTCTATGATTCACAAGCGCGACTGGCAATCCGCCTGATTTATGATGAACGCCAACATGAATCGGAACAGCGTCGCCTGCAGATGGGCCAGATTGAGCAACAGCAGCAGCACTGGGAACGCCAGCAGACCCAAGTGCAGGCAGTCAAACAGCAGATTCAGCAACTGAACCAGCAGCTGGCCTTTAAAAATGCCCAGTTACAGCAACAGCTGAATGCCTATAACCAGCAGGTGCAGCAGCTGAACCAGCAAGGTGGCGCCTCGGCCACGCAGCGCAGCTCTTTAAAGCAGCAGCGTCAGCAACTCGAACAGCAAACCGCCAGTTTACAGGCTGAAATTCAACAGTTTAATGTGCGTATTGCAGGCTTGAACCAACAGGTCGATGCCCTGAACCAGCTGAATCAGTCAATTGATGCTTCGGTGCAGCAATTTAACCAGCGCTTTCAGCCACGTTTATTTGATAAAGGCAGCTTTGATGGTAAAAGCATTCGCATTTATGAGTTTCAGTCAGCCGCCGATCTGCGTTTAACCTTGGCACATGAATTCGGTCACGCCCTAGGTTTGGGGCATACCCATGATCCACATGCCCTGATGCATCCTCTCATGCAGGAGCAAAATCTGGATCATTTTCAGCTAACTACCGCTGATTTGGCGCTTTTACAGCAGCGTTAAATACATTTGATGCTTTTCATTACAAGTTAATCTAGAAAACCGGGGCTTTATCGCCAACAGCACTGCCCTCTCTGACTATTTCATGTTATTGTGAAAGCCGCAATTTCAACAGGAATGTTTGTGGAGATTAATGTGAGTTACTACCATATTTTGATTGAAGTAAATGACCACATCAGCACGATTGAACAAACGCGTGATATTGAACTGTTTGATATCGTCGATATTCAACCGTATCTCTACTCTATTCTATTGCCGTATTTTAATGAGCAGATGATTGAACTCGAAGAAGAAAATGTCGAGTTTGAAGATATCCTGCATTTAGAAATCAAACAGACCCTGTTGCCGGTTAATCACCTGATTGAAGAAGAACAAAAACTGCTGCCAAGCGACACCGATGTCACCATTACGGCCTATGAGGTGTTTAACAACCGTGATTTGAGTCAGGATGTAACCACGGTGATTTTTGATATTTTAGAAGCCGTGAAGATTGATACCTCAGATATTGAATAAACATCAGGGCGCCATAAGGCGCCCTTTTTATTGCATATTTATTTATTGCAGCATCATCAGTTTGGCATTTTCATTACGAAAAGCGCGTAACACCTGCTGTCCGGCACGCCCGGTGGGACTTAAGCCCAAGCGGATCTGTTCCTGACGAATCGCCTGACGGGTTTTATCACCAATCAGGCCATCTACCGCACCAATATCATGACCGCGATTTAATAAAAACTGCTGGATTTCACGACGTTCTGCGCGTGAAGTGCCCGGATCATCGGTAGGCCATGCCGTCACAAACGGGCCTTTGCCCTGTAAACGGTCGGATAAATGCGCAATGGCCAAGGCATAACTTTCCGCGGCGTTATAACTGTAAATGGCATCAAAGTTTTTAAACACCAGGAAAGCCGGGCCATTGCCGCCTGCCGGTGTCAGCAAACCGGCCTGACTGCTGCCTGAAAGATTGCCCTGAATCAAGGCACTGCCATCGGCTCGTACTAGCCCACGATTGACCCAGCTGCTTAAGGATTTTTTATTGCGGCGCCCTTCTCCACTGACCGACATGCCTGCGGGCAATTTCACTTCAAAGCCCCACGGTTGTCCGCTTTGCCAGCCACGTTTTTTCAGGAAATTGGCGGTTGATGCCAAGGCATCGGTGGTGCTTGATACCAGATCACGGCGGCCATCACCATCAAAATCCACTGCCAGTTCTTCATAGGTCGATGGCATAAACTGGGTATGACCAAATGCCCCGGCCCATGAGCCTCTGAGCTGATCTTCACGCACATCACCGCGTTGTAAAATACGCATCGCGGCAAAGAATTCGCCGCGGAAATAACTCTGACGACGGCCTTCGCAGCTTAAAGTACCTAAGGCCTGCAATAACGGATAACGGCCAGAAATATCACCAAAATTACTTTCTACACCCCATACCGCGACCACGGTTTCTGGCGGTACACCATAAGCTGCTGCAACCCGGTTCAGTACCTCACGGTGCTCGGCCAGTTTTTGCTGGCCCAGTTGTACGCGTTCTTCATCGACCAGACCAGACAGATAATCCCAGATTGGCGTCGAAAATTCCGGCTGATAATTCAGGCGTTCAATCACGGAATAATCTGGCGTTAAATTTTGGGTGTAGCGATCATAAGTACTGCCACTGACGCCCTTGGCCATGGCCTGGCCGCGCAAATGGGCCAGACAGACCTGGAAATTATTTTGAGGCTGGATGGTACTTGGCACCGGCGCCGTAGTGGTGACCGGCTGACCATTAATAATCAGTTCTGCATGTAGCTGAGATGCAGCCAATGCCAAAGATCCGAAAACAAAAGCAAAGCGATGCATACTATCCCTTATGTCATTTGAATTTAAAACTGGTTTTACCATAACAGCTGAGCCATAAAATGACAGGGTAAAAACGTAAATTTAAATTTATTTTGCTTCATTTTAAATTCATATTTCAGTTTTGAATTTAAAAAATTTTATCCACAGATCTAATCATGAGTATTTTTAAATTCAAATCTAGGTTTTCTTATTTTTTAAATTTAAATTCATTCTTTTAAATTCATTTTTTCAGACTTCAACCAGTAAAAGTTATCCACGCCCACAAAACAACACGAGTTTTAAATTTAAATCATCATTTTTAAATTTATTTCAGCAAAACTTATCCACAAAACCCATCTACCGGACCGTAAATCTGTACTTTTTAAATTTAAATTGCAGTTTTTGAATTTATTTCGCAGGTTTTAAATTCAAATTTTAAATTTAAAACGGCTTTGTTGCACAAAGATTTTATAACTATATGATTTTAAAAGTTTTGATTGTTTTTGATCCAAAATTAAATTTATTTAAATCAGATGCTTACATATTTATGCAACAAAGCCATTTAAAACTACAACCGGATTTGAATTCATATTTTTGAATTTAAAGTTCAGCGGATATTTTAAATTCAAACTGCATATTCAGATTTAAATTTAAAATCTGTGTTTGAATTCATTTTTAATTTTTCAGATGCTCTGTATTTATGTTTGTTTTTTAGCCATTTATAGTTATAAAAGATCTGGACTGAAGCAATCAAGCCTGTTGTTGAACCAGCCGACCAATGGCAGCTGGCGAAAAAAGAGCGCAATCTTGCCCGAATTTCTGGCATAAAAAAAGCGGCCCGCTGAGGGACCGCTGTTTTCATAAACGAATCTGCAGTTAAATGCTCATATCTTCACTCAAGGCCAGCGGATTTGGCAAAATTTTCGCCAGCTGACGGCAGAGTGACGTCAGTTCGCGACTGTCGTTTGGCATTAGGGTAATATGCCCGATTTTACGGCCTTCGCGTTCAGTTTTATTGTACAAATGCAGATGTGCACCATTTAACGCCAACACATCTTCCGACTTTGGATGCTGACCAATAATATTCACCATCACCGTTGGGCGCACCACCTCAGTCGAACCGAGCGGCAAACCAGCCACTGCACGGACATGGTTTTCAAACTGTGAACAGACTGCGCCTTCAATCGACCAGTGCCCTGAATTATGCACGCGTGGTGCCATTTCATTGGCATACAGGCCTTTTTCAGTGACAAATAGTTCTAGTGTCAACACACCAACATAGTTCAGATGATTCAGCAGGCGCGTGATGTAGTCTTGCGCCACCGGTTGCAAGTCAATGCTGTTCGGTGCCGGTACAATCGAGTGCGATAAAATCCCGTGATGGTGATGGTTTTCAGCCAATGGCCAGGTTTTGACATCGCCATTTTGGCCACGTACCGCAATAATCGATACTTCACGCGAGAAGGTGACAAAACTTTCTGCAATCAGTGAGCCGGCAGGGCCAAGTTCTGCCCAGGCCTGATCAATCTGATCGGCGCTACGCAGCACAAACTGGCCTTTACCATCATAACCGCCAGTCGCGGTTTTCAGTACAATCGGCAGACCTAATTCAGCCACCGCCGCCTGTAAACTGTCCAGCGAATCAACCGCCTTATACGGCGCCACCGGAATCTGCAGCGCATCAAATAGGGCTTTTTCCTGCAAACGGTTTTGCGCAATCGCCAGCGCCTGACGCGGCGGATGCAACGCTTTACTTTGGGTCAAGACATCAACATCGGCCAGTGGGGTATTTTCAAATTCCAGGCTAAATACATCTGCACTCTGGATAAAATTCTGCAAACCGTGTTCAGCTGCGCTTGAATAGACTGTACCTAAAGCTGCAGAAGGGCAATCTGCACTGGCTTCAAAGAAAGTACATTGAATATTGAGTGGTAACGCGGCTTGCGCCATCATACGACCAAGCTGCCCACCACCAAAAATACCAATGGTTTTATTCATAAGGAATGTCCCGTATTAAGCCTGACCCGGAATATTGTTGCTGGCCACTTTATCGGTTTGCGCTGCACGGAAATCAGCGACATTTTTCGCAATCTCTGGACGCGTTAAACCCAGAATCTGGGCAGCCATAATGGCAGCATTGGTGGCACCGGCCGGACCAATTGCCAAGGTACCTACCGCAATTCCGGCCGGCATTTGTACAATCGACAGCAGTGAATCGACGCCATTTAAAATAGAAGATTTAATCGGCACACCCAGCACTGGAAGATCAGTCTTGGCTGCGCACATGCCCGGTAAATGGGCAGCGCCACCCGCACCGGCAATAATCACCTGAATACCACGATCACGCGCAGTTTCGGCATATTCGAATAAACGGTCTGGGGTACGGTGCGCAGAAACCACTTCCGCTTCAAATGGGACACCAAGCTGCTTGAGCATATTGGCAGTGTGTTCGAGAGTTGCCCAATCAGATTGAGAACCCATAATAATTCCAACGAGAGGAGCGTCTTGTGCTGCGGCCGCATTCATTGCTAATGTTCCAGAGACTAAGTGAAAAAAGATAAATCTCGACGAGAGCCAAGCTTTAATGAATAAGCTCCGTATTATAGACTGAAAAACCGGCTGGCTAAAGTTCGGCGCAAGAATAAAGATTAAAATTATCTGTTTGTAAAACTGAAGAAAATACAATGATGGCAATAGGCCAAAAATACAAAAAGAGGACATACAGCGGTGAAAAAAACGCTATAACTATCAAGATAAAGCTTTTTGTAATGAATAACTTAAGATTAGATTAAAGATATTTTCAGGGCAGTTTCCATGTGGTTCAAACTTAAAATCTGGCTACAAAACCCTTCAGAAAACTTATGGCTGATGCCGGCGCTGGGTGCCATCTTTGCGACATTTTTTTCATTATTTGCCATCGCCAGCCAGTATTTTATTCCGGCCAGTACGGTACCGAATATCAGCATCGACACCTTGGGCAGCTTGCTGGATATTATTGCCTCCAGCATGCTGGCAGTGACGACCTTCTCATTGTCGATTATGGTGGCAGCTTTTGCTTCGGCTTCAAGCAGCGGCACACCACGTGCCTATAGCTTGATGATGAGCGATGACAACACCCGGCTGGCCATTTCCAGTTTTATTTCCGCTTTTATTTATGCAGTGATTGCCAAAATTGCCCTGGGGCTGGAGTACTACGGTCCATCCGGACGTTTTGTGCTGTTTATCAGTACCATTCTGGTGCTGATGTACCTGATTTATACCCTGATTCACTGGGTACAAACCCTGTCCAAACTCGGCAATTTAACCACCACCATCGACAAGATTGAAACTGCGGCCAAAAAGGCCTTGGGCCAGTTCCGGCATCAACCGGATTTGGGGGCAACAGGGCAGAAGCCTGCCTTTGCGCCCAGCTTTTGCGTCTATAGCAGCACAACCGGCTATTTTAACCATGTCGATCTGGCCGGACTGGAGCAGATTGCCGCGCAGCAGCAACTGCATTTACATCTGCCATCTATGCCGGGCAAATTTTTAGATCCGATGACTGCGCTGGTCGAGGTCTATAGCCCGCAGGCGCTGTCCGAAGAACAGCAACAGCAGATCCGCGATCAGATTCTGCAGCATCTGATTATTGAAACCAATCGCAGTTTTCTACAGGATCCGCGTTTTTGTCTGCTGGTGATGAGTGAGGTCGGGCAAAAAGCCATGTCGAGTGCAATTAATGATGTCGGGTCCGGCATTAGCGCGCTGAATGCGCTGACCCGGATTCTGATTGACAGTCGCCCGGACCCGGAGGCGACGCGCTGTGATTATCCGCATCTCAGTATTGAGTGCTTTGATCTGCAAGACCTGATTTATGGCAGCTTTATGCCGCTGGCCCGCGATTGTGCCCAGAATCTGGAGTTAAATCAGCGCCTGTTGAAATGCCTGTCGATGATTGCGCAGAATGTGCCGGAACCGGAACTCAGACAGGCGGCCACGCAGATGGCGATGCAGGTGCTACAACGCTGTTTACATCACTTTGATTTCGCACCAGAACGGGCGCTGATTCAAGCGGATTTCGCCGCGCTTTTTCCGCATCTGCCACAGCCTGAATAAGACTTAACTGCTGCGAAAAACGAAGTAAACACAACCGAGCAGGCATAAACCGGCCCAGAGATAATCCAGTTTAAACGGCTGCTTGAACAGATACAGCATAAACGGCACAAAGACCAGCAGGGTCACCACTTCCTGGGTAATTTTCATTTGCCCAAGTGACCAGCCATGCTGGGCCAGCAAGCGCGTGGCCGGAATCATAAAGGCGTATTCGAGCAGGGCAATCATCCAGCCAAATAAAATGGCCTGCCACAGCGGCGCGCCATGCAAAAATTTCAGATGTCCATACCAGGCCAAAGTCATAAAACAGTTGGAAATAATTAACAGCAGTAAAGGGAAGGACATAGGCGGCAGTATCCAGAAAATGTCAGCCTATTGTACGGTTTCAGGCCAAAAAAGCAGTGCAGCCGTGCGGATTTTTTTCACGGTCAGCATCCGCCTGGAAAATGCCTGATTTTTTCGGATTCCAGTCAACGAATCCCTACAAGAATGACTATCTTTTCCGAAACAGCCTTGCTATCGTTGCTGACAATTAAATACATCATGACCAGGCCATCAACAAGAATGGTACGGTCCTACACGCAGTGGAGTAACAGCGGATGCATCTGCATATTTTGGGTATTTGTGGCACTTTTATGGGCTCTCTGGCCTTGTTGGCGCGTGATCTGGGACATACCGTGACCGGTTCCGACCAGAATGTTTATCCGCCGATGTCGACCCAACTGGAAAATGCAGGCATTACCTTAATGCAGGGCTATGACCGCAGCCATTTACAGCCGCATCCGGACTTGGTGATTGTCGGTAATGCCATGAAACGTGGTATTGATGGGGTGGAATATATGCTAAATGTCGGTCTGCCTTATGTTTCAGGTCCACAATTCCTGGCCGATCATGTGCTGCAAGGCAAGCATGTTCTGGGCGTGGCCGGCACCCATGGTAAAACCACCACCACCACCATGCTGGCCTGGGTGCTGGATCAGGCCGGTCTGGAACCGGGCTTTTTGATTGGCGGCGTTCCGCTTGGCTTTAAAGAAAGCGCGCGTTTAGGTGGTGGCAAATACTTCTGTGTCGAAGCCGATGAATACGATTCTGCTTTCTTTGACAAGCGTTCCAAGTTCGTGCATTACCATCCGAAAACTGCCATTTTAAATAACCTGGAGTTTGACCATGCCGATATCTTTGATGATCTGGCGGCGATTCAAAAACAGTTCCATCATCTGGTGCGTACCATTCCAAGTGAAGGCTGCATTATTGCACCGGTTACCGAAACCCATATTGATGAAGTGCTGGAAATGGGCTGCTGGACACCGGTGGTCCGCACCTCACTGACTGCACATGCCCAGGCCGCGCTATCTGCCGAGCAGTTACAGGCCGATGGCTCACATTTTAAAGTGCTGCAAGATGGTGTGGTTCAGGGCGAAGTCTGCTGGAACATGACCGGCCAGCATTCAGTGGCCAATGCCCTGGCAACCATTGCCGCGGCGGCGCATGTTGGTGTATCGATTGAAACGGCCTGTGCGGCCTTGTCCAATTTCGGCGGGGTAAAACGCCGTATGGAACTGCTCGATACCGTACGCGGCATTGAGGTCTATGATGACTTTGCCCATCATCCGACGGCAATTGACACCACCCTGGAAGGCGCGCGCAAACGTTTAGGTGAACGTAAACTGTGGGCGATTATTGAGCCTCGTTCCAATACCATGCGTATGGGCAGCCATAAAGATGGACTGGCACATTCAGCGCGTCTGGCCGATGAAGTAATCTGGTATCAACCGGAAGGACTGGACTGGGATTTACAACCGGTGGTGGCTGCGGCACCAAACAAGGCCAAAATTGCCCGGACGCTGGATGACATTATTCATACCGTCAGCCAGGAAGCAGGCGAGGGCGATGCGGTGGTGATCATGTCTAATGGCGGTTTTGGTGGTCTGCACCAGAAATTATTAAGCGCATTAAAATCGGCTTAAGCACGTTTATTGACCTGAAACATCATTCAACGGGGCTGTAGTTAGAATACTGCAGCCCTGTTTTATTGTCATACAATTCAATAGATTAAAATAAATATAAATATATGAATAAAAACGGTTTTTTAGAGATGAACTTGTCATCAACTCCTGTTCAGTTAGAACGATCACATCCTGTGCCATCACGGTTCCTGATGAGGTGAATAGGCGCAGGCTGTCCCACAATAAGCACAACAAGAGGATGACCACCATGTCCCAGACAATGCAAGCCATGGTTTATCATGGCGCCAATGATATCCGTTTTGAACAAGCATAAAGAGCGCATTCTCACTCTTTTAAGGGCGAGTTAGCTCTTTTTTAATGACATGGACTTTTTAGCATTTTTTTCTGACGTTGGTATTCTTTGTTCTTCAATGTATTTTTTCACTACATCCAAACTTGCGCCACCACAGGATACAGCGCAGTAACTAGGTGACCAAAAGTGATTGCCCCATAGTTTTTCCTTAACTTCATCCCAAAATGAACGCCTTAAAACATAAGAACTTTTCCCTTTCAGTTTTCCAACTAGGTTGGAAACTGAGTGCTTTGGATGAACACTTACAAGCAGGTGGATGTGATCATCTTCACCATTAAACTCAATAAGCTCACAATCCATTTGCAAACAGGTTTCTTCCATAATCTCTTTTAGGGAGGAAAGCATGTCTTTTGTTAATACATCTCTTCTGTATTTCGTAACAAATACTAAGTGAACAATGTTTTTATAAATGCATGATCTACCTGTTCTCCACTCGTACATCTTATCCTCATACTAGATTTACTTTAACCTTATTTTAAGTTAAAATAACCTCAACACCTAGAGGTTTTTCAATTGCTAACAGGCATCCAATTAAGAGCATACCCAACACAACATCAAAAGCTGATTTTAAGTCAGTGGATGGGTTGTGCTCGTTTCGTTTGGAATGCCAAATGCGATGAGGATAAATACTTTCGAGGATTTGCCCGTAAGTTTGCAACTTTTGATCACTATTATGAAACCCAAGATCAAAAATACGCTCACTTTAAATCAGATGAGATTAGTTCATGGCTTGCAAACTGCCCTAGTACAATACAAAAGAACTCAACCGTTAATTGGTACAACACACTCAAAAAATCTATTAAAGGTTTATGTGGGCGACCAAAACGTAAAAAGAAGACAGATAAAGGTTCGATTCATTTAACCTCTGATTTATTCGAGTTTCGCACGGAAAGAAATAAGCGCAAGCTATATATCGGTGGTAAAAAATTTAATATAGGCTCATTAAGTTTTAAGGCTCATGCTAACTTCAAAGAACCGAAATCCCTTTATATTCGCAAAGAGCGTGGTCAATATTTCGTTTCTTTCTGCTATGAAGATGGTGTTGAGATTCAAGAGTTTGACGGTAAGAAATTCGATGCTAAAAAATACGCCAAAAGACAGTTAGATCATTTGCAGGGCATGGACGAAGAACAACTACAAAAAATAGTGGTGGGTATAGATCGTGGTGTCACAATCCCTGTTCATGCAGGCTATGAAGAATTCGATTTCTCTAAAGAACAAAAGAATCATTTAACAAAAGCAGATCGCTACATTAAGCGACTGCAAAGAAAACTCGCTCGACAAGTAAAAGGCTCAAACCGAAGAGCTAAGACTAAACATCGAATTGCGGTGCATCACTCTAAGAAAGCCAATATTCGCAAGGACTTTGCTCATAAGACAAGTCATAGCCTAGTTAATGGTTTAGCTAAGGTATTTATCTTTGAAAAATTAAATACCAAGAGCATGACTAAAAAGCCTTTACCAAAGATCGATGAATCAGGTCGATTTATTCCTAATAAGGCTAAAGCTAAAGCAGGGTTAAACAAATCTATTCTGAACGTGGGTTGGCATAGAATTGCATCATTCCTAGCTTACAAAGCAGTTAAGCTAGGTAAAGCGGTATTTACCATCAATGCTTCTTATACAAGTCAAGAGTGCGCTTTATGCGGTCACACTCACCCCGACAATCGCAAAAGCCAAGACAAGTTTAAATGCGTGAGTTGTGGACACATTGACAATGCAGATCACAATGCATCAGTTGTTATTAAGAACAGGGCGATTAATTTAATTTTAGACAGTGGAACGCTGTTGGATGACAATCATTTGTCATCTAGTGGGCGCAGAGGTATTCGTAAGACGACTAGAGGTGTCAAAGCTTCTTTTCGCAGTACCGTAGAAGCGTCAAAAGAGATGTGTGCAACTTAGGTTGCACTACGGAAACTCGGTTGCTTTAGCTCCGAGTAGTTCATAGCACCGCAATCGAAAAAACCGGCCAGTTTGATGGCCGTATTCTCGGCCATGAAGGGATCGGGATTGTCGAAGAAGTCGGTACGGCGGTCAAAAATTTCAAACCGGGTGACCGGGTGATTATTTCCTGCATCAGCCGCTGCGGTACCTGTGAAAACTGAAAACTGCCAGAAACAGCTCTATGCGCACTGCCGCAATGAAGGTGGCTGGATCATGGGCTATATGATTGACAGTACCCATGCCAAATATGTACGCACCCCATTTGCTGATACCTCGCTGTATCCGCTGCCGGAAGGACTGAATGAAGAAGTCGCGGTATTTTTCATCGGATGTGTTGCCGACTTCGCATGAAATTGGCGTGCAATATGGCAATGTCAAACCCGGCGATACCATTGCCATTATTGGTACCGGCCCGATCGGGATGGGTTGTCTGCTGACCGCACAATTCAATTCACCGGCGCAGATTATTGCAGTAGATATGGATGATAACCGCTTGGCCATGGCCAAAGAACTTGGCGCGACCCATACCATTAACTCGACCAAAGAAGATGCCATTCAGCGTATTCTGGAAATTACCGATGGCCGCGGGGTCGATTGCGCCATGGAAGCCGTGGGGGTAGAAGCCACCTGGAATATTTGCCAGCATGTCGTCAAAGAGGGCGGTCATTTGGCCAACGTCGGGGTACACGGCAAATCGGTGAATTTCGAGTTAAATAAACTGTGGATTAAGAACCTGACCATTACCACCGGTCTGGTCAATGCTAATACCACCGGCATGCTGCTCAAAAGCTGCTGTGCCGGCAAACTGCCGATGGAACGTCTGGCCACCCATCATTTTAAATTTGACCAGTTTGAGAAGGCTTATGAGGTATTTAAACACGCTTCAGATGAAAAAGCCCTGAAAGTGATCATTGATTACAACTAAGGTCTTTATCGGCAATCAAAAACCACGAGTTCATGCTCGTGGTTTTTATATATTGGCTGACGCTCCAAAGTCGGTGGCGGGTTCAAGCGCCAGATTTAAGCGGCGACATCAGCCAGGCTGGGCTCGCGTCGAAACATGACTTCAACATAAGAACAGACCGGTACAATCTTGAGCTGTTTTTCCCGGGCAAACTCGACCAGTACATCCAGCAATTGGCGGGCAATGCCTTGGCCACGCAATGAATCATCTACCCACGTATGGTCGGCGACAATTTTATGCGTGTCTTGCCATTGATAGGTAATTTCAGCAATCCGCTGTCCATCTCGTTCAATAAAAAATGCGCCGCCACGTTTTGCCTCTTGATGTTGAATATCCATTGCTGTCCTGCCTTAAAGTTTATGTGTCACCTGATGAATTAGGGTTGAAGTACATCCTGAATCGACGGGTCTTTTTCAAAAGCCGCTTTGGCATAAGGGCAGAGCGGTACAATCTTGATCTGCTGTTCGCGGGCATAATTGACCGCAGCTTCAACTAAGTGACGTCCCACGCCCTGACCACGTAACTGTTCACTGACCGTGGTATGGTCAATAATGATTTTATCTTCGCCGGCGCGTGAATAGGTCATCTCTGCCAGACGCTCGCCATTGGCTTCAACAAAAAAGGCCCCTTTGCTGTCATTGTTTTCGTGTTGCACCATCATTTTTATCATATCCTCCTATCTGGAATAGTCAGTATCTGCTTTATTCACAGAAAAAGACAGAAAAGAAAAGTGCGACTTACATTTTTTATGATCTGTGAAACATGACTAGGTTTTTAATTAAAACACAGATATAATTCATTACATTTTTAATACATTGAAACATTTCTGACCATAGATCTTTTTTTCATCATTATTTTGTTGCTGTTAGGTTTAGCCATTTATCTCGGCATTTCAATCTATAAGGAAAAATCTCGCGATCCGTTTAAATAAGCCTAATTGCACTTTACTTAAAAATATGCAATTCTATGTCGACTTTGGGGCATTCCCCCAACACAGAATTGTTGAACAAGGGGAGTAGCCTCCTCCAAGCGTTAAAAGCCAGATGAGACTCACTGGTTTTAACGTGTCAGAATATCGTCATTACACTTTGCAAAAAGTCGGTATCTGAGCATCTTTAGGTCACACTTGATATAAAAAAGTGAAACACTAAGATGTAGGCAAGACCTTGATCATGTTGTTATAGATGTTTTTCATCTGGCAGCTGGTCAAGGTTTTTTTATGGCCAGTCGTCCGATGTGGAGAATTCACATGGAAACAATTGGTACGCTCTGGCTGTATCTTGTCTTTTTCGCAATTGTCGCCGTCATGCTGGTGATCGATTTTGTCGGCTTTAAACATCAGGAAGTCAAAGTCCGTACTGCTGCCTACTGGAGTATTGCCTGGGTCAGTGTCGCGACTTTATTTGGTGGTGGATTATGGCTGTATCTGGAGCAGACTGCAGGTGCGGCAATTGCCAATACCAAGGTCATGGAATACTTTGCTGGTTATCTGCTGGAAAAATCCTTGGCAATTGATAATGTCTTTGTCTGGCTGATGATCTTTGCCGCCTTTGCCATTCCACCAGCGTTACAACGTAAATTGCTGTTGTATGGCGTACTGGGTGCAATTGTGCTCAGAACCATCTTTATTTTTATTGGTGCCTGGTTTGTACAGGAATTCTCCTGGATTCTGTATCTTTTCGGTGCGTTCCTGGTGTATACCGGCTTCAAATTCCTGCGTGGTCAGCATGAAGAAGACAGCAATATTGAAGATATGGCCATTCTGAAATGGCTACGTAAACATATGCGTATCACCCCGCAACTTCAGGGCGATAAATTCTTTGTCCGTCAAAATGGTTTGCTTTGGGCAACGCCGTTATTCTTGGTGCTGATTCTGGTCGAAGCCTCTGATGTGATCTTCGCAGTCGATTCTATTCCTGCTATTTTTGCTGTCACCACCGACCCCTTCATTGTGCTTACTGCCAACCTGATGGCAATTTTAGGCCTGCGTGCAATGTTCTTCCTGCTCTCAGGTGCCGCCTCAAAAATGCATTATCTGCCTTATGGCCTAGGTTTAATTCTGGTCTTTATCGGCTTTAAGATGCTGATGCTGGATGTATTCCATATGCCGATCTGGATTTCACTGAGCTTTATTGTGATTGTCTTGACAGTGACTGCGATCTTGTCGATTCGTCATAGCCGCAAGCATCATGAAACCACGCTCTAAAGTGGACTGATTGATCAAAAAGCCCGTTGCATACGGGCTTTTTTTATTTTCTACATTCAGGACTTACTCTTGAATATCAGCGTATAAGAACGCGATTTAACTGAATATTCTAGAGTTGACCCAGTGGACATCTTGTGTTTCCCCAAAACTGGCAACAGTTTTGCATGACACCCGATGTCTGTGACTGAATGTTGGATTTTCCATACAGGGCAGCGCTTTTCAGCTACAATCAACCGAAAAAATTAAACAAGTGCAGGTTTTTCATGTCTTCTGTCATTGCAACGACGGCAATACGCGGCCGCTTCCTCGATATTCAGAATACAGTTGCCCAAGCGCGTGATATTCACGACCAAGTGCGCTATGTAGAAGATGGTTTATTAATTACCCAATACGGGAAAATTCACTGGTTTGGTCCATGGGAAGAGGGGCAGGTGCATATTCCGGCTGGTGTTTCGGTGCAGCATTATCCCGATCAGCTGATTATACCCGGCTTCATTGATACCCATATTCATTTCCCACAAACCGAAATGGTGGGCGCCTATGGCACCCAGCTGCTGGAATGGCTGAATACCTATACCTTTCCAACCGAAATGCAGTTTGCCGATAAAAGCTACGCCGACAAGATAGCCGCATTTTTTGTGCAGGAACTACTGAAAAATGGCACCACCACGGCACTGGTGTTCTGTACCGTGCATCCTGAATCTGTCGATGCCCTGTTTGAAGCCGCAGAACAGCACCAGATGCGCCTGATTGCCGGTAAAGTGCTGATGGACCGTCATGCACCCGAGGAACTCTGTGACACGCCAGAACGCGCCTATCAGGAATCTAAAGCACTGATTGAAAAGTGGCATGGCAAAGGCCGTAATTTATATGCGATTACCCCGCGTTTTGCACCGACCTCAACGCCGGCACAACTGGAAAAAGCGCAGCAGCTGAAAGCTGAATATCCGGATGTGTATTTACATACCCATTTAAGTGAAAACAAAAATGAAATTGCCTGGGTCAAAAGCTTGTTCCCGGAGCAGCAGGGCTATCTAGATGTCTATCATCATTATGGGCTGACCGGTTCACGTTCGGTATTTGCACATTGTGTGCATCTGGAAGAGCAGGAGTGGGACTGTATGCACCAGACCGATTCCGCGATTGCCTTTTGTCCGACCTCCAACCTGTTCCTGGGCAGTGGCCTGTTCCCGATTCATCAGACCTGGCAGAAACAGGTCAAAATGGGCCTGGGCACCGACATCGGGGCAGGGACCTCGTTTAGCCAGCTGCGCACCATTAGCGAAGCCTATAAAGTCCAGCAGCTACTTGAGCAAAACCTGTCGGCCTATGAAGCGCTGTATCATGCCACTTTAGGCGGTGCCAAAGCACTGGATCTGGATGACAAGCTCGGCAATTTCAATGTCGGTAAAGAAGCCGACTTTATTGTGCTGGATCTAAACGCCACCGCCTTGCAGACCCTGCGCCAGCAGCACAGCAAAGGCCTAGAAGACAGCCTGTTTGCGCTAATGACTCTGGGCGATGAACGTAATATTCAGGCCACCTATATTTATGGACAATGTGCCTATGTCCGCGACTAAACCTATACGCCGGGCGCAACCGAAATGGCGGGTGGCGCTCACGCTAATTGGTCTGGCCTTATTGCTGAAAAGAGACCACCCGGTCAAAAATGCTGTTTTTTTAGACAGCAAAGAGGATGCATCTGACCGCAAGATGTATTAAAATTAAGGCATATTTTGGGGTGTTGCAGGTCAACACCTTTTTTATTTTTTGCTCTTTTAGGAATCTACCCATGACCGTTGATATGAAAGTATTGATTTCTGCTGAAGAAATTCATGCGAAAGTTCAAGAACTTGGTAAACAGATTAATGCGCATTATGCCAATAGCGACAAGGAGCTGGTGTTAATCGGTTTACTGCGTGGTTCTGTGCTGTTTATGGCCGATTTATGCCGGGCCATTGAAAAACCGCATGAACTGGACTTTATGACTGTTTCAAGTTATGGCGGCGGTACCCTGTCTTCGCGTGATGTAAAAATCCTGAAAGACCTCGACGGCGAAATTCGTGGCAAAGATGTGCTGGTGGTAGAAGATATTATTGACTCTGGCAATACCCTGAGCAAAGTACTGGAAATTTTACAAACCCGCGAACCAAACTCGATTGAGCTGTGCACGCTGGTCAGCAAACCGTCACGCCGTGAAATTGAACTGGAAGTTAAATTCCTGGGCTTTGAAGTGGAAGACAAATTTATTGTCGGTTATGGCCTCGACTATGACCAGAAATATCGCCATATCCCGTTTATTGGTGAAATTGGTCTGTAAGCAACCGCAAAAGAAAGTGGCGTTCAGCCACTTTTTTTATGACAAAGCGGACAAAAAAGCTACAATCTGTAGCAGGACTCTACTGTTTGTCCTCTCAAAAATCCTGAAAAATAAATCAAATAGCAACAACTCAACTTGATAAACCATAACAAGAAGGAGACAGGAGATGTGGACACTTATTGTGGCTATCGTGATTGGTTTTATTGCAGGTCTTATTGCCCGTGCCATCCATCCAGGTGATGATAAAGCAGGCTTTATTATGACCACCTTACTCGGGATCGCCGGTTCACTGTTGGCCACTTACGGCGGTCGCTTCCTCGGTCTGTATGATGAAAACTCAGCTGCCGGCTTTATTGCCTCAGTAATTGGTGCGCTGATTATTCTGTTTATCTATAACATGATATCCAAACGCTCACATCGCGTTTAAATCAATAAAAAAGCACCGTTCATTCGCCGGTGCTTTTTTATGGTCTAAAATCTGACTTTTAACAATCTGAACTTAGAGTCCAAATTCCTTGAAAATCTGCTCGATCTGCGCAGCAGGGTAGGCGCCCATCACCTTAAAACCATTCGAGAAAATAATGGCCGGTGTACCGTTTAGTCCCAGGCTTTGCGCCAGTTTCAGATTACGCTGAATCGGATTGGCACAGGGCTGGCTCGCACGCGGGCTAAGGCCTTTGGCAATCAGGTTTTCCCAGGCCTGGGCCGGATTAGCTTCACAATACACCTGCTGCGAAGGGCGTACCGATTGTGCCTTTAACGGTAAAATAAAGGTGTAAATGGTGACATCATTGAGTTTTTTCAGCTCTACTTCCAGCTGTTTGCAATACGGGCAATTTGGGTCAGAAAAGATGGCTAGCTGACGTTTACCCGTCCCTCGAACCGTTTTTAAAGCATCTTGTAGCGGCAGTTTTTTCCAGTCGATGCTGTTTTGTTGTACCAGCAGCGCTTTGGTCAAATTCTGCTGGTCGCTTAAACGGATCATGGAACCGGCCAGAATATGCTTGGCATCTTCATTCAGATAGACCACCTGACCCTGCATTGAACCGCTATAAATCCCGCGCATTTCAGTGGCCTGAATATTCTGGATATCCAGGTTTGGATGCTGCTGCTTTAAATTGGCTTTGACGGTGTCGACATTGGCCAGTGCCAGCGTTGAGCTCATCGCGAGCGCGCCCAGCAAGAATGCATGTTTAAACATAGTGAAATCTTGTCTTTATCAATCCTTGCCCGATTCTAATCTTAAATCGGGACAAAGATTCCACTTTTATCAGAGAAATTTACCGAATCACTACAGCATCGACAACGACGTTTCACGTGGAACACAAACCGGATGAATCGAGTTAATTTCAATTGAGACATGCACAATTTCCTCATGCACTGACAGGGCCGTGCGGATTTGATCGGCATTTAATTCATCTTCAGTTTCTACGGCCAGAATACAGGAAAACTTGTCACGACCGACTTTCCAGACATGCAGATCGGTGATATTGACCATTCCTGGCAGCTCGGCAATCACCTCGCGAATTTCTTCCACCACCGGATGATCCATTTCGGCATCCAGCAAGGTGCGTCCAGTTTCCTGAATCAGGCCCCAGGCCCAGCGCGCCACCAGAATCGAACCCACAATACCCAGTACCGCATCAAGAAAATCCCAGCCCCAGAACTTGCCGGCAATTAAGGCCACAATGGCAAAAATGGAGGTTACAGCATCGGCCACCACATGCATAAACGCAGCTTTCTGGTTTAAATCATGTGCTCCAGCTGTATGTGCATGCGCATGTCCATGCCCCGACTCATGGTGATGGTGATGGTGATGGTGACCATCATCATGCAGTAACCAGGCACAAATCAAGTTGACCAATAGGCCTAAAATCGCAATGGGAATGGCTTCGTTATAATGAATATTAACCGGGAAAAATAAGCGTTCTACCGAATGAAACGCCATAAAACCGGCCACTACCAGCAATAAAATCGCACTACTATAACCGGCCAGAATCTCAATTTTCCAGGTACCAAAGCTAAAACGGGCATCCTGGGCATAATGACGCGCCGCCCGATAAGCCACATAGGCCAGCCCCAAAGCCAGCATATGCGAGCTCATATGCCAGCCATCGGCCAGAAGTGCCATCGAGTTAAAAATCCAGCCGCCAATAATCTCTAAAAGCATCATGACACCGGTTAATATCGCAGCATATAATATACGCTTCTGGGCCAGTGGATTGCCTTCATCAAACTGATGGTGATGGGTACGGTGAGAAACATGATTTTGCATGGGGAGAATCGTCCAATATACCCCCCTATAGTATATTTGAAATTAAGGTGAAGTGTGGGCCATTTACATACAGATAAAAAAGTTTTAAATCGCATCAAGCGTTTACAAGGTCAGATCAGTGCGGTGGAACAGTCCATCCATGATCCGGAAAAAAGCTGTATCGAAGTATTACAGCAGGTGGCTGCGATTAAAGGCGCGGTTAACGGGCTGATGAATGAGCTGATTGAATCGCATTTGCGCCATCATGTCATTGGCGATGAGGTCGAGGTCAATGAAGTCGAACTGGATGAATTTTTAAAATTGTTAAAACGCTATACCTAAGCCCATCTTTCGATTGACCCACAAAATTCCTGCCTTTACACTGAAACGATCTTTTCTCATATCATGATACCTGAGCTAAAAAGCTGAGGTATTTTTTTATTCTCTCATGTCAAACGCTCAATCGTGGCAGCCGTTTTTAATGGTCAGCCTGGCGCTGTGTATTGGTACCGTTGGAACCGCACTGGCCAGCCCTTTATATCCCCTGTATCAGGAGCTGTGGCAGCTGCTGCCGAGTCATATTACCTATCTGTTTGTAGCCTATATGTTCGGTTGTCTGGCCACTTTACTGTTTCTGGGGCGAACCAGTAACCGCTTTGGTTTTGTTCGCAGCTTGCAGGTCGGTATTGCCCTGGTCACGATTGGACTGATACTGTCAGCCTGGGCGCCGACAGCACTGTATTTGGGCCTCGGCCGCTTTATTATTGGGATTGCCTCCGGACTGATTACCACTTCTGCCATGCTGGGGCTGATGAATGTAGTGCCCGATAGCCATAAGCTGCTGGCGCCGCAGCTCAGCTCGATTATTACCGCAATTGGCTTTGGTTTAGGGCCATTTCTGGGCGGTGTGATTGCCCAGTTTGCCGAGCAACCGCTGGTCACGCCTTATCTTCCGGTGATTGTCAGTGCCATTTTCTGTGGGCTGGGCCTGTTCAAGCTAAAACAGCCTGCCTTTGAACAGCAGCCCTTTTCGGTTTATCCCAAATTACAAACCCCGGATGCGCCGTATCAGGCTGCTTTTTTTCTGGTCAGTTTCGCTGCGTTTTGTGCCTTTGCCGGCTTTAGCCTGTTTGCTTCGCTGTCGCCGTCGTTTGTGCAGGATATTTTGCCTTGGCATGGACCACTGGTCAGTGGTGTAGCAATTTCTGCGATTTTAATTATTTCAGCCATCGTCCAGTTTTTTGCCCGTAGTGTACTGCCTGCCACGGCCTTGCGCTGGGGTCTCTATGCGCTGCTCGGCAGCCTGCTTCTGCTGGGACTGTGTATGTCGCTGCAATGGAGCCCGCTGTTCTTTGTCAGTGATGTGCTGGTCGGAATTGGGCATGGCTTGAGCTTATTGGGCGCCTTTGGCCTGATTCACCAGATGAGTCAGCCGCACAACCGCGCTGCAATTATGTCCAGTTATCTGTTTATTGCCTATCTGGGCACCATTGTACCGATTATTGCGGTGGGTTATTTATCAGACCATTTTGGCTTAAGTGTGGGTATTATCAGCTTCTGCATGCTGATTGGGCTGCTTTGCCTCAGCCTGATCTGGCAGCAGCGTAAAGTGCTAACCTTTTAAATTAATGCTGTTGAGTCGGGGATGATCAGGCACCCTCGGCCTGATCCTGGGTGCGGACAGACTGCGCTGCCAATCAGATGCTGACCATATCAACATCCACCAGATGATTGAATAGTTTTATTTCTCTGTACCGGGTTGATGTTCCAGCTCTTTCATTAAAAAGTAGTTTAAAAAGGTCCGAATGACCGCAATAATCGCCAGTTTGATCAGGCTGTCCATATCCGGATCGACCGTGGTGGCCAGAATATCTGCGGCCAGCTGAAACTCCAGCGCAGTGGCCAGCCAGTTCCCAAAACAATAGCGCGCGCTGCGGCCGGATTTTAACTGGACCAGCACCATTAAGGTTTTGACCAGACCAATCACTACACAGACCACCGAGATAAACTCGAGTAACAGCTGCAGCACACTCACTAAAGCAACCAGTGACTCACGTAAATCAACCACCTCCAGCATGCCACACCTCCGGCAGTGTTTTTATAGACTGCATTCAGGATTTTATTGAAACAACTTGTAGGTTATTCACTCATCATAGCCTGAATATCGGGCAATAGAAGGGCGGATGGCAAGATGTAAACTGCCGCATACGATGTGACAGGCTGTTCCCTTAGAGTATACGAAACCCTTTAGGCTGAAATGACGAGATTGCCTGATAAAAAGCAATAAAAAAGCACCAGGTGGCTAACACCTGATGCTTTTAAATGCATAGCAAGCTCAGAGCGTACTACGCTTATTTTCCAATACAGAAAGAACCGAAAATTTTACCCAACAGATCATCGGCACTAAAATCTCCGGTAATTTCACCTAGGGCATTTTGCGCCAGACGCAGGGATTCAGCCACCAGCTCACCGGCATGATAATCTACCAGCTGCTCGCGCGCTTCGGCCAGATAGTACTGGGTGCGCTTCATTGCGTCTAAATGACGAGTTCGGGCAATGAAGGTATCTTCTTCCGGCTGGAAGCCTGCATGGGCTGTAATCGCATCTATGAGCGATTGAACACCGGTTTCCTGCTTGGCCGACATGGTAATATGACGAAAACCCTGATAATCACCAATAACGGCTTCAGCACCAGTCAAATCTGCTTTATTACCAATCAGCATCAGACGTTTGGGTTCCAGATGATCGGCAAAATATTCCTGGGCCAATTGCAGCGGATCTTCACCCTGACTCAGGTCATACACCAGCAGCAATAAATCGGCCTGTTCAATTTCTTTAATCGCGCGGCGGATGCCTTCTTTTTCCACCACATCACCGGTTTCCCGTAAACCGGCGGTATCGGTCAGGGTAATCGGCAAGCCATTTAAGGTGATTTTTTCATGCAGCACATCACGGGTGGTACCGGCAATATCGGTCACAATCGCCCGTTCAATCCCGGCTAAAGCATTCAGTAAAGATGATTTTCCGGCATTCGGTTTACCGGCAATCACCACCTGCAAGCCTTCACGTAATAATTGTCCCTGACGTGCCGATTGCTGTACCGCGGTGACTGAGCTGGCAACATCATCCAGCAGGGCCAGAATTTTGCCATCGGCCAGAAAATCAATTTCTTCTTCCGGAAAATCAATCGCTGCTTCCACATGCAAACGCAGATGAATCAGTTTTTCTAAAACCGTATTGACCTTGGTTGAAAATGCACCTTGTAAAGAACGTACCGCTGAACGTGCTGCGGCCTGCGAAGTGGCGTCAATCAGGTCGGCAATCGCTTCAGCCTGTACCAGATCAAGCTTGCCATTTTCAAAGGCGCGCATGGAAAATTCACCGGCTTTGGCCGCGGTTGCACCGAGTTCCAGTAAACGTGCCAGCAGGGCATTTTGAATGACCGGGCCACCATGACCTTGCAGTTCCACCACGTCTTCACCGGTAAAGGAGTTTGGATTAGGGAAACAAATCACCAAACCTTCATCCATCACCTCACCGCTAGCCTCATAAAACTGACGGAAGCCGGCAAAACGGGCTTTCGGCAGCTGCTTTTGGGTTAAGGCTTCAGCAATGGCATAGGATTTAGGACCAGACAGGCGAATCACCCCCACACCGCCACGCCCGGGTGGAGTGGCAATCGCAGCAATTGTTGTGGTTTGGGTCAGCATAAATTCACCTGTTGCAATGCTTAAAGTCGGGCCAAAAAAAATCCGCCTAAGAGTATCATCTTAAGCGGATTTATTCAGCTCGTCAGTACAACTTAGTTGACTGGGGTCGCTTCATCACGTTTGGCACGGTCTTTCTCAACAGATTTGTTGATCAGGCCTTGCTGCAAGATGGTGATCAGGTTGTTGACAATCCAGTACAACACCAGACCCGCCGGGAAGAACAGCAAGAACACAGTAAAGATCACTGGCATAATGCGGAAGACTTTAGCCTGCATAGGATCGGTCGGCTGCGGGTTCAGCATTTGCTGGATATACATGGTCGCACCCATGATCAGCGGCAAGATAAACCAAGGGTCCATTGCCGATAAATCCTGAATCCAGAGTAACCATGGCGCATGACGCAGCTCTACAGATTCCATCAGTACCCAGTACAGGGCCAGGAAGATTGGCATTTGCAGTAACAGCGGTAAACAGCCGGCCAGCGGATTGACCTGTTCACGTTTGTACAGGGCCATCATCTCTTGCGAGAAGCGCATCCGGTCTTCACCGAACTCTTCTTTCATGCGCTGCATTTCAGGTGCAATCACACGCATTTTCGCCATAGAACGGTAGCTCTTCGACGATAATGGCCACAGAATCAGCTTCACCAGAATGGTCAACAGAATAATTGCCCAGCCCCAGTTCCCCACTAAGCCGTGGAAGAATTCCAAGCCTACAAATAGCAGTTTGGCAATTGGCCATAACCAGCCATAATCCACAGTCTGATTCAGACCAGTGGCCAGATCTTTCAGCTCTGACTGGATTTTTGGACCGCTATAGAAGGTCGCATCGACTTCTGCCACTGTACCCGCCGGTACATTAATGGTTGGCGAAGTAAAGCCGATAATATTCATATTATCGCCTGATTTACGCGATTCCAGCTTGGCGCTATACGGTTGGCCATCGGCCTGGGTCAGTTTCAGGTTACCCGGCACCCATGCACTCACGAAGTAGTGCTGTACCACCGCAACCCAGCCGCCAGTCGCTTCAACATTCAGTTTTTCTTCAGTGAAGTTGTCGAATTTCAGCTTGTTGTAGTGTTCATCCGGTGTCCCCCAGGCGCCGCCCAGGAAGGTACCCAAAGTGAAAATGCCCTGGTCCGATTTACCCGGATCATCCGAGTTATCACGTTTGATCTGACCAAACATTTGACCTTGCCAGTTCTGGCCACTGCGGTTTACCACTTTGTGGTTGACCACAATCGGATATTCGCCTTGCTTGAAGCTGAAGGTCTTGATAATTTCTACACCGTCAGCAGTTTTGTACACCATTGGTACATTTAACACTTTCACCGCTTCACCGTCCTGATTCTGAACGGCTTTGGCATCTTCCAGGCTATAGCTTAATTTTTCAACTTCATAGCTTGGACGACCATTACGGCTGCTGTCTGGTCCATTCAGACCAATCAGGCCTGACTGAGCGACATAGGTACGTTTGTCATCGCTTTCAAGCATTACAAACGGTGCATCACTGTCTTTATTTTTGTCATGATTGAGTAATTCAACACGAACAATATCACCACCTTTTGGATTGATCCAAAGATGATAAAGGTCAGTTTGTACTGAAATAAGCTGCTGACTTACAGGTGCAGTGGCATCTGTGGTTTGAGTCTGCTGCGCTGAAATATTTGCCTGCGGTACATCAGAAGCTGCTGTAGCGGTTTGGCCATTTGGCAAATCTGCAGACACTTCATGTGAAACCACCGCAGCCTGTTGCTGTGGCTGGGTTTCAGCATTTCCATAATCTTTTTGCCAAGCCAAAATGAGCAAATAAGCGACAACAAACATGGCCCCGAGAATTGCAATCCTGGCCCATTGTTGCATATCTATTACCCCAAGTGGTTAGAGTGATTTTGGTTCAATAAACGTTCACGAAAGGGTACAGCAATGTGACCCGTTTGAGAATCTATTTGCTGAAATGAAATAAAACGAATTGCTTTGGCCGGTACAGGGTCATAACCCGAACCACCCCACGGATGACAACGACAGATACGTCTGGTCGCCAGCCACACACCACGTCCGGACCCATGGATCTGGACTGCTTCCAGGGCATATTGAGAACAGGTTGGAATATAGCGACAACGTGGTCCAAGAAGCGGACTAATCGCAATCTGATAGAAACGAATCAACCAATGCAGTAAACGTACCATTGGTCATCTCTACTGATGTGGGGAGGGAGCTATTTTAGAATGCTTTTTGGCAAGGCGGTGCAATTTCTGCCAAGCAAATTGTAATTGCTGATGTAACTCTGCATTTGGCACTGTTTCAATCCCCATTTTGGGCATCACCACAATATCCAGTACAGCCAATTGCTGTTGATGCAGGCGAAAACTTTCGCGAGCAAGTCGTTTTACTCGATTTCTTTCGTGTGCACGACGCACTTTTTTCTTGGCAACAACAATACCCAAACGGCTGTTCAGCAGTTCGGACGGTTTTGCTAGAAATAAGAAATGGGGTTGATGCACTTTAAAAAGCGCACCATCAAACACATCTTTATAATCGGCAGCACAGCGTATACGAAGCTCTGTGCTGAAGCCATAAAGTGATGTCATAACACCCAAGTCGATGCAGCGTGACTGATTAAACAGTTAAGCTGTGACGACCTTTTGCACGACGGCGAGCTAATACTTGACGACCAGCTTTAGTAGCCATACGAGCACGGAAACCATGAACGCGTTTACGCTTTAATTCAGATGGTTGGAATGTACGTTTCATGTCGAAACTCCAAAAATGATCTTTCTATAAAGGTCCGCGATTTTAGTGCTCATTGCTTGAGCTGTCAATCAAAAACACGGTTTTCCTTTAAATAAGCCTGATTTTTATAAAAGGCCTTAAGTTTCTTCAATAATAGGTAATTGTACATATTTTGGCTTATTCACAAGCTATCCCATTGTTAAAACATAAAAAATAAGTTATAAACAATATTATTCACATAATTATCCACAAGATCATGTGAATAAATTTATTCTCTGCAGGTTTAAATTTATTTTCAGTTTATCCACATCCAAGCACGCTCTAATATATAAATTCAAATTTATAAATTTAAATTTATTCTTATTAGGGTGGCTTTTTTATGTGGAAAAGCAATTTTTAAATTTAAAAAACATAGACTTTGCATGTGGATAACTGTGTTTTTATATTTTTAATACATTGTGGATAACTTTATGCTATATTTCATCCACAGCTTGCGGATAAACTTATCCACACCAGCTTTTAAATTTAAATTTAGATCTTGATGTTTGTTTTTTGGCTAAATTCGCTCAATTTCTCATGACAGATGTGGATAACTTGGTTAGAATGGCGACCCGCTTGCAGCGGACGAATGCGTTTTAAATTTAAAATGGAATGAATAGGGGTTTTCACATGCTTTGGACGGACTGCTTAAATCGCTTGCGACAAGAGCTCTCTGGGAATGTCTTTACGATGTGGATTCGCCCATTAGTTGCAGAAGAATCAGAAGATACTTTACGTTTATATGCACCGAACCCGTATTGGACCCGCTATATTCAGGAACACCATCTTGAGCTGATCACGATTCTGGCCGAACAACTGTCTGAAGGACGGGTACGTAAAGTTGAAATCCTGGTCGATTCCCGTCCGGGCGCCATTTTATCGGCCAGTGAACAGCCGGCGACCACTACCGCTGCTTTAGAGTCAGCACCGGCACCGGTCAGCCGTCCAAAAAAGGACAAAGAAGAGAGTGGCAGCAAAAACAGCCGCAAGCGTCAGTTAAACCCTTTATTTACCTTTTCTTTATTTGTAGAAGGCCGTTCTAACCAGATGGCGGCAGAAACCTGCCGTAAAGTATTGACCCATCTGGGCGCTTCACAACATAACCCGCTATTTTTATATGGCCCGACCGGTCTGGGTAAAACCCACTTGATGCAGGCAGTGGGAAATGCCTTGTTGCAGGCCAAGCCAAATGCCCGGGTCATGTATATGACTGCTGAAAGCTTTGTACATGACTTTGTCAGCTCGCTACAGCAGGGTAAGGTCGAAGAATTCAAGAAAAATTGCCGTTCACTCGATCTGCTCTTGGTTGATGACATTCATTTGCTGGCCGGTAAAGAGGCCAGTCTGGTGGAATTCTTCTATACCTTTAATGCCTTATTGGATGAATCTAAGCAGATTATTCTGACGTCAGACCGTTATCCAAAAGAACTGACCGAACTGGACCCACGTCTGGTATCGCGTTTTTCCTGGGGCCTGTCGGTGGGGGTAGAACCGCCCGATATTGAAACCCGGATTGAAATTCTATTAAAGAAAGCCGAAAGCAGTGGCGTCGATTTACCGCGCAACTGTGCCTTGTTTATTGCCCAGCAGGTGGTCGCCAACGTGCGTGAACTGGAAGGCGCCTTAAATAAGGTGGTCGCGATTTCCCGTTTTAAAGGCACCGTGATTGATCTGGATGTGGTGCGTGAATCTCTAAAAGATGTGCTGGCGATTCGTGCGCGTACCATCAGTACCGAAAATATCCAGCGTGTGGTCAGTGAATATTTCCGTATTCCACTGAAAGAATTGGTCGGGCCAAAACGTACCCGGATTTATGCCCGTCCACGGCAGCTGGCGATGGGGCTGGCCCGTGAACTGACCGGTGACAGTTTCCCCGAAATTGGCATGGCTTTTGGTGGTCGTGACCACAGTACCGTGATGCATGCCTGCGAGAAAGTACAAAGCCTTCGCGAAGAAGATCCAATCTTCAACGAGGACTATAAAAACCTGCAACGCCTGTTGCAAAGTTAGGCCGGTTTGGTCAAATTCTGTTCTTGCAATGCGGCATATTCTGCCGCATAGTACACTGCTAAAAAATTAATTTTTATCTTCATCATCTTCAGTTGTTAGAGGAATGTACCGTGCGTTTAAAAATCGCCAAAGAAAGCTTACTCAATGTTCTATCACATGTTGTAGGAGCGGTTGAACGTCGCCATACGTTAAACATTTTATCTAACGTGAAAGTTCAGGTGACCGAACAGGCGCTGACCATTACCGGTTCCGATCTGGAAGTTGAGCTGGTGGCCAGTACGGTTCTGGCTGAAGGTGCATGTTTACAGGCGGGTGAGACCACAGTGCCGGCACGTAAACTGATGGATATCTGTAAATCTTTGCCGACTGCGGCTTTAATTGACCTGCAGATTACTGAAGATCAGCGCTGTATTTTAAAATCAGGCAACAGCCGTTTCGTGTTGGGCACTTTACCAGCCGAAGATTATCCGTTATTGGCCACTGAAAATACTCAAGGCACACAGGTAGCGGTGACCCAGCGTGAATTAAAACGTTTATTTGAAAAAACCGCCTTTGCCATGGCGGTGCAGGATGTACGTTTCTATTTGACCGGCACCTTGCTGGAAATTGATGAAAACCAGCTGCGCGCTGTGACTACCGATGGCCACCGTTTGGCATTATGTGAAACCGGTGCCTCTTCAAATGCGACGCAGCCAATTCAGGCGATTGTGCCACGTAAAGCCGTGGGTGAATTACAGCGTTTGCTCAGTATTGAAGATGAGCAACTATCCCTGTTAATTGGTCGTGAACTGTTAAATGTAACTATTTCCGTGCCGAGTCGTGACAAAGAGCAGGGTGATATTACCGTGCGTTTCACCACCAAGTTAATTGACGGTAAATTCCCGGATTACCGCCGTGTGATTCCACGTGGTGGCGATAAGGTGGTGATGATTGCACATGACGTGTTCAAGCAGTCGTTACAGCGTGTGGCGATTTTAAGTAATGAAAAATTACGCGGCGTATTCCTGAACTTTAATGCAGATTCACTACAATTACGCGCCAACAACCCGGAGCAGGATGAAGCGATTGAAGACCTGGCCGTGCAATACAACAATGCACCGCTGGAAATGTCGTTCAATGCCCAGTATCTGCTGGATGTATTAGGTGCACTGGATGGTGATGATGTGGCAATGACCATGACCGAAGCCAACCAGTCGGTACTGGTACAGGACCCGGCGCAGCAAGATCAAACCTATGTTGTGATGCCGATGCGTGTCTAAGCTTGTATGTGATCTGACACGATTATGCATATTACGCGTTTAAATATAGAACGTGTTCGAAACTTAAAAGCGGTTGCACTCGTCGGGTTGCAGCCGTTTAATGTCTTTTATGGTGCCAATGGCTCCGGTAAAACCTCGATTCTGGAAGCCATTCATTTACTGGCCACCGGTCGTTCCTTTCGTACCCATATCCCCAAAAACTATATTCAGCATGATGCCCAGGAGGCGATTGTATTTGCCCAATCGCCCACCGAAAAAATTGGCATGCAAAAACTGCTGTCTGGTGAACAGCTGATTAAGGTCAATGGCGATCATATTGCCACCCAGGGACAGCTGGCCAAACTGCTGCCGCTACAACTGATTGATCCGCAAAGTACCGATATTATCGACCACGGCGCCAAACCGCGACGCCAGCTGCTGGACTGGATGATGTTCCACGTGGAACCAGAGTTTTATCATGCCTGGCAATACTATTCGCGGGCCTTAAAACAGCGTAACAGCTTACTAAAAACCCGGCGTCATTTAAGCCTGCCTGAGCTGGAACCGTGGAACCAGATGCTGAGCCAGTATGGTGAAATGCTGCATCTGCAACGCTACAGTATTATCGAGCAGTGGCAGCACTATTTTCAGCAGGATTTACAGCAGTTGTTGCCCGATTTAAATATTCGCCTGGAATACCATCCGGGATTTCATCCGGAACCGGGTTTAATGAGCGATTTGGTCAATCATCATCAGAAAGATGTGGAACGCCGCTATACCGAATATGGACCGCATCGCGCAGATTTACGTTTAAAAACAGCGACGGGCGATGCCGATGTGGTGCTGTCACGCGGACAAAAAAAGTTATTGATCATGGCTTTAAAACTGTCACAGATTGCAATGCTGCATGCGTGCAATAAGGAAACTGTGGTATTATTAGATGATCTGACAGCAGAATTAGATTTAACCGCGCAACGACGTTTAATTGAGCGATTGAGCCAACTTGGTAGTCAAGTTTTTATTACCACCTTAGACCATGAATCAGTGCAGAATCACTTACATGATTTGTCTATTTCCTATCAATTATTCAATGTTGAAAACGGTACTGTTCAAGTTGTTGTGCAATAGTTTTTTATCTTTGGATAGACCAGTTTTTACTAGGGAGAAACCATGAGTTCAGAAGATCAATCTGCCACTCAAACAGAACAAACCAATGAAAAGGCTTATGATTCCTCTAGTATCAAAGTATTACGTGGCCTAGATGCTGTTCGTAAACGCCCGGGCATGTATATCGGTGATACAGATGATGGTACCGGTTTGCACCACATGGTGTTCGAGGTGGTCGATAACGCGATTGACGAAGCGCTTGCCGGCCATTGTGACGAGATTCTAGTCACTATTCATGAAGATGAATCGGTATCTGTGGCCGATAACGGTCGCGGTATTCCAACTGACATTCACCCGGAAGAAGGCGTATCGGCTGCCGAGGTAATTCTGACCATCCTGCACGCCGGCGGTAAGTTCGACGACAACAGTTATAAAGTGTCGGGCGGTCTGCACGGGGTCGGGGTATCAGTGGTAAACGCCCTGTCGAGCAAACTGGAACTGACCATTAAACGTGCTGGTCAGATTCATCAGCAGGAATACCGTCATGGTGATCCGCAATATCCATTAACCGTGGTTGGTGAAACAGAAGAGACCGGAACCATGGTTCGTTTCTGGCCAAGCGCCGAGACTTTCAGCCAGACCATTTTTAATGTTGATATTCTGGCGCGCCGTTTACGTGAGCTGTCGTTCCTGAATGCCGGTGTACGTATTGTCCTGAAAGATGAGCGTATTAACCTGGAACATATCTATGATTATGAAGGTGGTCTGTCCGAGTTCGTGAAATACATTAACGAAGGCAAAAATCATCTGAATGATATTTTCCATTTTACCGTGCAGGCAGAAAATGGCATTGGGGTTGAAGTTGCGTTGCAATGGAATGATTCTTATCAGGAAAATGTGCGCTGCTTTACCAACAATATTCCGCAAAAAGATGGCGGTACCCATTTAGCCGGTTTCCGTGCTGCGTTGACCCGTGGTTTAAACAGCTACATGGAAAACGAAAACCTGCTCAAAAAAGAGAAGGTGGTGGTTTCCGGGGATGACGCACGTGAAGGTTTGACCGCGATTATTTCGGTGAAAGTGCCTGATCCAAAATTCTCTTCACAGACCAAAGAAAAACTGGTGTCGAGTGAAGTGAAACCTGCGGTCGAGCAGGCTATGAATAAATCCTTCTCGGAATATTTACTGGAAAACCCGCAAGCAGCCAAATCAATTGCCGGCAAGATTATTGATGCAGCGCGTGCCCGTGATGCAGCGCGTAAAGCACGTGAAATGACCCGTCGTAAGAGCGCGCTGGATATTGCCGGTTTACCGGGTAAACTGGCCGATTGTCAGGAAAAAGATCCGGCTTTATCTGAACTGTATCTGGTCGAGGGTGACTCTGCGGGTGGTTCAGCCAAGCAAGGCCGTAACCGTAAAATGCAGGCGATTTTACCGCTAAAAGGTAAAATCCTGAACGTGGAACGTGCCCGTTTTGACAAGATGATTTCATCGGCAGAAGTCGGCACCTTAATTACTGCACTGGGCTGCGGAATTGGCCGTGAAGAATATAACCCGGACAAGCTGCGTTATCACAAAATCATTATCATGACCGATGCCGACGTCGATGGTTCGCACATCCGTACCTTGCTGCTGACGTTCTTCTTTCGTCAAATGCCGGAGCTGGTGGAACGTGGTCATATCTATATTGCCCAGCCACCGCTGTACAAGTTGAAAAAAGGTAAGCAGGAACAGTACATTAAAGACAATGAAGCATTGGAAACCTATCTGATTTCCAATGCCATTGATGAACTGGCCCTGCATGTCAGCGCAGATGCACCGGCGATTCGTGGTGAAGCACTGGCTTCAGTGATTGCCGATTATCAGACTTCGCAAAAGAGCCTGAGCCGTTTAACCTTGCGTTATCCAGCCAGCCTGTTAGATGGTTTGCTGGCGCAAGAGGCGTTCAAACTGGATCAGGCGCATGATCTGGATTATGTACAGACTTGGGGTGAGCAGTTATGTGCCTATATCGCGGCCACCCAAAGCAGTTTACGTCCTGAACTCAGCATCGAAACCTTTGACAAAGAAGATGCAGAAGGACAAAAATCTGCGATTTACTGGCCACGTATTACCATTTATGTGCATAACCTGCCACATGCCTATTTGCTGGATGCCGGTTTACTCGGTTCAGGTGAGTACGCACGTTTGCTGAAGAACTCGAAGAGCTGGTTTAGCCTGATTGAAGAAGGCGCGTACTTGCAAAAAGGCGAGCGCAAGATTCAGGTCAACAGCTTCCATCAGGTCTGGCAGCATATTCTGCAGGACTCACGCCGCGGCATGATGATCCAGCGTTATAAAGGTCTGGGTGAAATGAATGCCGAGCAGCTTTGGGAAACCACCATGGACCCGGAAAACCGTCATATGCTGCAGGTGACCATTGAAGATGCGATTGAAGCAGACCGGATGTTCTCGTGTTTAATGGGCGATGATGTGGAACCACGTCGTGCCTTTATTGAAGAAAATGCCCTGAATGCCGATATTGATGCCTAAGCGGCATGATTCAAAAAAAGCGCCTAGAAGGCGCTTTTTATTTTTTTAGTACATTTACGGTGTCAGAATGACTTTACGACAGTCTTCTTCCTTCTTATCAAAAATACGGTAACCTTCCGCAGCATCTTCCAGTTTCATGCGATGGGTAATAATCACATCTGGAGACAGATCTCCATTTTCAATATGTTCGAGCAACTGCGGCAAGTATTTATGCACATGGGTTTGTCCCATTTTAAAAGTCAAACCTTTGTCAAAGGCATCACCAAACAGGAAGCCATGAATTGGACCGGCATAAACCCCCGGTACACTCACCACACCGCCGCGTCGGACTGCTGCAATACATTGTCTGAGCGCTGAACCACTCGAACCTTCTAATTTCAGGTTGGTCATTACGGTTTCCAGAACACTACCTTTGGCTTCGAAACCAACGGCATCAATAACCGCGTCAACACCACGATAACCTGCTGTATTTTGAATAATAAATTCAGCTGCATCGACTTCATCAAAGTTGACCGGAATGACCCCATAGGTTTGATGAGCAAATCGCAAGCGATAAGGGTGATGGTCTACCATGAAGATCTGTTCGGCACCGAGCATCCGTGCACAAGCTGCAGATAACAGACCGACTGGACCAGCACCATAAATTGCCACTGTAGAACCACGGGTGACTTGAGCATTGGTTACTGCCTGCCAGGCTGTTGGCAGAATATCGGTCAGGAATAATACTTTTTCATCAGGCAAGGAGCCGGGAACCTTAAACGGTCCGACATTCCCTTTGGGAATCCGCACATATTCAGCCTGACCACCCGGAACACCACCATACAGGTGGCTAAAGCCAAACAAGGCCGCTCCTGGTGGAATCTGTTTTTTATTGAGAATTGCACCACGACCCGTATTGGTATTTTCACAGGCAGCCATGAGTTCATGTTCACAGAAAAAACAGTGACCGCATGCAATGACAAAGGGAATGATCACCCGGTCACCTTTTTTGACTTCTGTCACTGCAGGGCCGACTTCTTCTACAACTCCCATAAATTCATGGCCGAAAATATCACCGTCTTCAGTGGCCGGGATTTTACCCCGGTATAGATGTAGATCTGAGCCACAGATAGCGGTGGCTGTCACCCTTAAAATAACGTCATCTGGTTCCTGAATCACTGGATCTGGAACAAATTCAACTCGTACATCCCGAGCACCATGATAGGTAAGAGCACGCATGCGGATTTCCTCTCTAGTTCAACATAAATAGTCTCAAATAAGGCTGCTGATTATTAAAAAGCCTTTTTATTAGAGCCTTATAACCTGACCTAAAGCTGTAAATTAATGTATGAAATAAGGAAGCCGAGTGTTTAAACAATAAACTTATATAGTACTTGCGTAATTCACTACAAAATATGTCAAAAATCGAGTAAATGATTAACAAAGCTGAGAAGTGTAGGAAAATAGGTAAGAGAAAAGATTTACTAATAGCAGAGAAAATATAAACCCATAAAAAAAGGATCAGTAACTGTAGTTACTGATCCTTGAAGCTTTAAATGAATATTAAAATTAACTTTCCTGGAAAGACTGTTCCAGTTCTTCTAATTCCATCATCAGTTCCAGCATGGTTTCTTCGGCCAGTTCCAGCGTGGCTTTTAAGCTGGTTTGCTCATTCATCAGCTTGAGCAAATCTTCTTTACGCGAAGCTTCATACAGGCTGCTGTCAGCCAGCTGTTCTTCAATACTGGCCAGACGGGGCTGGATTTTTTCAATCTGGCTTTCACATTGTTCAATTTTTTTCCGCAGCGGACGGGTTTCTTCACGGCGCTGCGCCGCCAGTTTGCGTTGTGCTTCTTTATCGATTTTGGCAGGTGCGGCAGTCTTGTTGGTACTGGCGCTGGCCTGTGCCAAGGCGGTTTGGGCATTGATCTGCTGCTGGCGGGCCTCACGTAACCATTTGGCATAATCCTGCAAATCACCGGAAAATTCAGTACAGCGTCCGGCATGCACCAACAGCAGGTCATCACAGACACTGGCGATTAGCTGACGTTCGTGCGATACCAGTACCACTGCGCCTTCAAAATCCTGTAAGGCCATGCTTAGGGCATGACGCATGTCTAAATCCAGATGGTTGGTCGGTTCATCCAAAATCAGTACATTCGGGCGCTGCCAGACAATCAGCGCCAAGGCCAGACGGGCACGTTCACCACCGGAGAAGCTTTCGCACGGCGTATCCATGCGTTCACCGCTAAAACCGAAACTGCCGAGAAACGAACGTAGGGTGGCTTCACTGATCTGTTTGTCGGCCAGACGTGACAATTGCAGCATCGGGCTGGCCTGCGCATCCAGTGCATCCATCTGATGCTGGGCAAAGTAACCAATATTCAGCAGTTCAGAGGCTTTGCGCTGGCCATTTAAAAGCGCTAAATCACCAACCAGTGATTTAATTAGAGTAGATTTACCGGCGCCGTTCATGCCCAGCAGGCCAATACGCGAGCTTGGGGTAATCTGCAGACTGATTTTGCTGGCAATACTTTTGCCCGGATAGCCAATTTCTGCCTGATCCAGAGTCAGTAAGGGTGAACTCATTTTGGTGGGTTCACGGAAACTGAAGGTAAACGGGGTATCGACATGCGCCGGTGCCAGCAACTGCATTTTTTCCAGCTGTTTAATCCGGCTTTGCGCCTGACGCGCCTTGGTAGCTTTGGCTTTAAAACGGTCAATAAATTTTTGCAGATGTGCGCGGGCTTCAACCTGCTTTTCAAAGGCCTGTTGCTGCTGGGCCAGACGTTCGCTGCGGGTCACTTCAAAGGTCGAGTAATTGCCGGTATATAAGGTCAGTTCCTGATTTTCAATATGCAGGATATGATCGGTCACTGCATCGAGAAAATCGCGGTCATGTGAAATCAGGATTAAAGTGCCTTCATAGGCATTGAGCCAGTCTTCAAGCCATAAAATGGCATCTAAATCCAAGTGGTTGGTTGGCTCATCCAGAAGCAGTAAATCGGAGCGGCTCATCAGGGTGCGCGCCAGATTTAAACGCATCCGCCATCCACCAGAAAAACTGGAAACATCCAGACGTAGCTGATGTTCCATAAAACCTAAACCAGCCATCAGCTGGGCGGCTTTAGATGGGGCAGAATAGCCATGAATTTCATCAAAACGGCCATGTAATTGTGCCAGTTCGCTGTCACTGAGCTGTTCAGGTTGTGCCAGCTGTTTCTGAATCTGCCAGTATTCTTCATCGCCCGATAACACAAAATCCAGCGCCGGCATATCCAGGGCTTTGACTTCCTGGGCCATGTGCGCAACGGTCCAGCCCGACGGACGGGTCAGGCTGCCTTCATCTGCCCCCAGTTCTCCCAATAAGGCGGCAAATAAGGTCGATTTGCCGGCGCCATTGACTCCGGTGAGGCCAACTTTCCAACCCGGATGGATCTGCATGGACGCTTTTTGAAATAAGACACGACCACCACGGCGTAAAGAGACTTGGTCAAATTGAATCATTGGACTCACTAAACTCAGGAACAGAATGCGCCTATTCTAAAGGATGCGCTCTGGAAAACAAAAAGCTGGCGCAGTTTATTTCAGGCGCTACAGCAACACATCGCAAAAAATAATGAAAAAGCGGGCGCCGTGTCATCTATCGGAAAGCGGCTATGCAGGGTTTTTTTATAAAACCAAGCCCGATATATTAAAATTTCTGATAAAAAACAAAAACAAATGTACGGTGACAAAAATGAAAAACGGAGTTTTGTTGTTGTCGACACTGGCCTTGTGTGGCGTCAGTGGCCTGGCTCAGGCCAATCCGCAGGTCTGTGTTTTTGATCTGTTGGGACGGGCCGGAGAATCCTATAAATTGCTGGAAGAATGGGCCTTGGCCAGCAAGCGCTGGGGCAGCAATGTCAGTCTGAAAGCCTATCAGGATGAAGCCCAGGTCGAGCGCGATTTTAAGGCGGGCAAGTGTGATGGTGCCTATATGACCTCAATGCGGGCGCGGCAATACAATAAATTTGCCGGTTCGATTGATGCACTGGGCGGTGTGCCAAGTAATAGCATTGCCCAGAAAGCCATTAGTTATGTGCTGGACCGGCGCAATAACCGCCGTCTGGTGACCCGGATTGGCCAGGAAACCTTTGAAGTGGCTGGCATCGGCCAGATTGGCTCGGCCTATATTTTTGTTAAAGATCGGGCCATGAACTCGGTTGAGCACATTAAAAACCGGAAATTTGCGATTCTGCATTATGATCCGGCACAAAAAATGATGGTGGAGCGGGTCGGTGGTATTGCAGTCGATTCCGATATTTCCAATTTTGTACGCAAGTTTAATCAGGGCGAGGTTGATATTGTGGCCGCACCGGCCTATGCCTTTAAACCGCTGGAAATTGGAAAAGGTTTGGGCACACGCGGTGCCATGATTGATTTTCCGGTGGTCAATGTCACGGCGGACCTGATTATCCGGCCAGAAAAATTCGCAGATGGTTTTGCAGTGCAGTCCCGGCGCTGGTTTGTCCAGCAGATTCCGAAAAACTTTGCCATGGTGAAACGTCTGGAAGCGGAAATTCCAAATAAATACCGCACCCGACTCAGCAAGGAAGATCAGGACAAATACCAGAAACTGCTACGTGATGGCCGCATCGAACTGACCGAAAAAGGCATTTATGATGGCTCAATGATGCGGGTCCTGAAACGGGCACGTTGCACGGTAGAACGTACCAATTTTGAATGTTCACTTGGTGGCGAATAGAGAAAATGGTTATAAGTTTGTAAAAAAGTGGCCGTGATGTGTAAATTTTCGCCGCGCTACCTGAAATTTTTAAGCCATTGAAAATGCTGCTGATCTCTGCAATTTGTGGGTTTGAGATCAGCAGCTGTATAAATTGAATTGGTCACGATTTAAAAATATTTGGAGTAAAAGCTCTATTTTTTTAAAAACAAGTTGCTTAATATTCAGCAAGTGTATGGACACTCTTGATGAAAGACGATTCTGTAAGGACAAATACAATGAAAAAAACAATTCTCGCGCTTTCTGCGCTGGCTACTTTGGGTATGGCCAGCAATGCTCAGGCAGCCAAGGTCGATGTATGTATCTTCGATTTACTCGGCAAATCTGGTGAATCTTATCAAATGGCCCAGGAATGGGCGCTGGCCGCGAAAGGCTGGGGCGCAGACATCAACCTGATTCCCCGTCAGGATGAAGCCGTGGCCGATAACGACTTTAAAGCCGGCAAATGTGATGCGGTTTTCCTGACTGCGATGCGTGCCCGTCAGTACAATAAATTTGCCGGTTCGATTGATGCACTGGGTGGTGTGCCCAGCAATGCCATTGCCCAACGTGCGATTACTTTTGCCCTGGACAAACGTAATGCCGGCAAAATGGTCACCAATCTGGGGGGTAAAAAATATGAAGTGGCGGGAATTGCACCTTTAGGTTCGGCCTTTATTTTCGTCCGTGACAAGAATATTGATTCGATTGAAAAAGCTGCCGGCAAGAAATTTGCGGTACTGGGCTATGATGATGCACAAAAAATTATGGTGCAACGTGTCGGTGCTCAGGCGGTAATCTCCGATGTGTCTAACTTTGTGGCGAAATTTAATAATGGCCAGGTCGATATGGTTGGTGCGCCAGCCTATGCCTATAAGCCGCTGGAAATCTATAAAGGCTTGGGCAGCAAAGGCGCCATGTTTAATTTCCCGGTACTGCATGTCACGGCTGATTTAGTAATTAGTCCGGAGAAATTCCCGGCTGGTTTTGGCCAGAAATCGCGTGACTGGTTCTCGAAAAACCTGCCAAAAAGTTTGGGCATGATTAAACGTCTGGAAGCAGGCATTCCGGCCAAATACAAAATGAACCTGAGCGCGGAAGAGAAAACCAAATACCAGAAGTTATTACGTGAGGGGCGGATGGATATGACCAAGCGCGGTATTTATGATGCATCGATGATGAGCGTACTCAAACGTGCCCGCTGTTCTGTCGATAAAGCCAACTTCGAGTGTTCACTGGGCGGTGAATAAGCTTCATTTTTAAGGAAAAACAACCCGGCATTTGTGCCGGATTGTTGCGTCTGGAACCTTGTCACTTGGGCCATTGCAGTTCAGGTCAAATCACGTAAGCTAATTAAAAACAATAGTTTCATCTTTGCCCAAGCCTAAAAAAATAGAGATGAGTTGTATCATCCAAGGCATACAGACAGGAGTGAATTATACCAAATAATTATATTGACAAATATAGTCAAACATATACAATTTAGGTATTAAATTTTAAAAAAACTTGCAATGAAATACTTGACTGAAAGCTTAAAGAAAGTAGAGCAAGACCTTGCTTATTTTGTATCCCCTGAAAATAAAGATGGGTTTATTAAGGAATTTGCATCATGGGTCTATGGTGAGTGGTCAAAGAATGATTTCTATGAAACCGATATTGTAGATTTAGGCTATGATTGTTCTTCGTACCCTGAAAAAACAAATCAATCACTCTCCGATAAATGCCCCACCTATGCTGATTTTATTAATGCAAATACAGGCTTTTCTGAATGTACTCACGTTTCAGGACAAGGTATGCGCTGTCAAGAATATGAGGAAAAATTATTAGAGATTTTTGGTGATGCTTGCGCTAAAAAACTAGATGATTTAGTAGAGCTATATCAACTAGAAGTGCCTGAAAAATACAAAAAATTTGCAGAAAATATTAGTGAACTAATTTTCCTTGAGGTTGTTGATCATCATGAGGATTTAGAACTTTATGAGGTTTGTGACGATATTTTATTAAAATATAATCAGCTAGGAGTCGCATCATCCCCTTATACATGCCCTATCTGTGGATGGGATGAAGACAATGATCTAGCCATATATTGTGATGAATCCATATTTAAAGACTATACACTTGAGGATTTCAAGAAGTTAGCGGAGATTGATTAATGTATTCTCCTGCTAAATTCGGTGAAATGATTGGGAAGTCGGTTAAAACTCTACAAAGATGGGATGCCGAAGGTATTTTGGTTGCATGTCGAAATCCTAAAAATCGCAGATACTACACGCACGATCAATACCTTGAATATATCGGTATAAAAGCAACGGAAGCTAAATCATCAGTAATTGTTTATTCAAGGGTATCTAGTGTTGCTCAAAAGCCCGATTTAGCTAATCAGGTGTCAGCTTTAGAAACTTTTTGTACTGTAAATGGCTATGCTGTTGATGATTGGGTGTCAGAGGTTGGAAGTGGTTTGAATTATAAAAGAAAGAAATTCAATCAGCTTTTTCTTGATATTGAAATGGGTAAAGTTTCAATGCTTGTCATCGCTCACAAAGACCGTTTGGTGCGTTTTGGTTTTGAGTGGTTTGAATCTTTTGCTGAAAGACATGGTTGTAAAGTTATTATTATGAATCAAGAATCTCTTTCCCCAACGGAAGAAGTAACACAAGACTTGTTAGCGATTATTCATTGTTTTTCCTCTCGACTTTACGGATTAAGAAAATACAAAGAAAAAGTTAAAGAATTAGTGAACATCAAGGAATAACTTTTGAAACTAACACGCATCCACCATTGTAAAAACTTGAATGTGCAAAAGTACAAACAGCTTGAGAAACAAGCTGTTTTACTTGGTCGTATTCGTAGCGAGGTGTGGGCTAAATATGGTGCTATTTCAGGTTTGAATATCAGTGACAGAGCTATTCGTGATGCGTGGATGAAAGAAAGTCGTGACTTTGGTGTTTCTGCAAATGCGTGGAAAGAAACGCTACGTGATTGCATAGGTGATATTAAAGCCTATCGAGAAGCATCAAAAGACAAAGTAAAGCAGGCGATCCGAAAACGCACCTCCTGTAATAATGAACAAAAAAGACTATACACCTTGCTTAAAAAAGATGAATGGATGACTGATAATTTCCTCCATCGTCAAATGCGTAATCACTTTAAGCATGGTGTTAATCACACACATAATCAAATTATTGTTCGTGCGGATATGTGTAAAACTTTTGAGTTAAATGGTCAATGTTGGCTTAAAGTGCCGAGTCTAGTCCCTCGACAAACCATTAAAATTCCACTAAACACCACTGTTGATTTTGCGCCACAAGGCACACTTAGAATCATTCTAAAAAACGGTAATGTTGAAGTTCACTCAACTTATGATGCAGTTGAAACACAGGATTGTGGTCAGGAAACCGTAGGTGTTGATAAAGGTTATTCAGAAGCCTTTGTGGATTCTGATGGTGAAGTATATGGCAATGGTTTAGGTAAATTGATCTCAAGTGAATCAGACTACCTAAATCAAAAGTACAAACGTAGAAATAAGCTCAGAGCGATTTCTAAAGCCAAACCGCACAAGAAACAGAAAATTGAGTTAAATAATCTAGGTCGAAAAAAACTAGATAAGCGACAAGATACTCAAAAAGCAAAGCTCAAAACATTAATATTTACAGCAACTCACAAGTTGGTTGATAAAGCCAAAGTGATTGTTGCGGAAGATTTAACATCCCCAATTCAAAGTAAACGCAACTATGGCAAAAACACCAATAGACGCTTAAATACATGGGCTAAAGGTTTGTTAGCTAATGCCCTAACTTCTATATCTCACCGTAGAGGTTCTACGGTGCATCTAGTCAATTCTGCATATACTTCGCAAAGTGATTCTTTCTTGCATGGCCTTTTAATAGGTACACGTAAGGGAGATCGTTTTCACCGTTTCAATGGGGAAGTTGTGCAAGCTGATTGGAATGCTGCGAGAAACGTGCTTGCAAGATTAAACGACAATGAGATAAGTCGTTATACGCCTTACAAAACTGTAAAGCGTATATTGCAAGAACGGACTGACCGCTACAAGTCGGAACTGACCGACTCAGGCTCTAGTTACACGCTTGGCAACAAGACATTAACAGAGTGCGAATTACTCCTTGACTATGTTTGACTACATTTTAAGGAACAGCAGGAGAGGGTGATCTCCAAAGGTAAAAAGAACAAGGATAGATAGGCAAAAACAGCTTTTTAAAATATTAAACACTTCAGTACAACTGAAAACAACAAGAACAGCGATAAAGGAAAGATCAATGAAATATTATGCTCAAGGCATCGCACTGGCTGCAGTGATGGGACTCGGTGCGACTGCAGCACAGGCCAAGCAGACAGTGTGTGTCTTTGATTTGGTGGGAAAAAGTGGTGATGTGTATGCGCTGATGCTGGACTATCAGCTGGCGGCCAAAGCCTGGGGCGCCGATATTGAACTGCGCGTCGGGCAGAATGAAGCGGTAATTGCCGAAGATTTTAAAGCCGGTAAATGTGACGGGATTAGTGTCACCGGTATGCGCGGGCGTCAATTTAACAGCTTTACCGGTTCTCTGGATGCGATTGGTGCAATTCCCGATTTAAATCTGGCGGTCAAAGTCATGCAGGGACTGGCCAGTCCGAAATTTTCCCGCTTTATGACTCAAGGCCAGTATGAAGTGGCTGGTGTAGTGCCTGTCGGTGATGCCTTTTTAATGGTCAATGACCGCAGTATTAATACCGTGGCCAAAGCTGCCGGTAAAAAAATTGCGGTCCTGGATTATGACCAGGCACAAAAAATTATGGTGCAGCAGATTGGCGCGCAGGCAGTCAGTTCAGATGTCACCAACTTCGGCAGTAAATTCAATAACGGTCAGGTCGATATTATTGGTGCGCCGGCCGCCGTGTTTAAGCCACTGGAGCTGCATAAGGGCTTGGGCAGTAAAGGCGCGATTGTGAATTATCCGATTTTACAGGTGACTGGCAATATTATTATTCGCCCGAACAAGTTCCCGGCCGGTTTTGGCCAGAAATCACGGGAATGGGTCAAAGGTCAATTACCGCGTGCCTTTAACATCTTGGGTAAAATGAAAGCCGATATTCCGCAAAAATACTGGATGAATATTCCGGCAGCCGACAAACCGGGCTATCAGAAGATGATGCGTGAGGCGCGGATTGACCTGACCAAACGTGGCATTTATGACAAACGCATGATGAAGCTGCTGTGGCAATTCCGCTGTAAGCAGGACCCGAAAAACTTCGAATGCGGCCTGCAGGATGAGAATTACAAACAATCTTGATAAAATTAGTCTGAATTGACTTTGAATTGAACATGACTGACCATATATTGGGTATGTTATACTTGATATGTGGTCTTTTCTGTTAAAAGACATTTGAATCGAACGAGGAATCCGACATGAATGCCCAAGCCCTTGTGCTGACTGACAATGCTGCGAACAAAGTACGCCAATTGCGTGACAGTGAAGGCAACCAAGATTTAATGTTACGCGTTTATGTGACCGGTGGTGGTTGTTCGGGCTTCTCTTACGGCTTTAACTTTGCTGAAAGCATGAATGAAGATGATGCTGAATTCGTGAATGGTGACGTAAAAATGCTGGTCGATTCACTTAGCTATCAATATCTGGTCGGTTCAGTGGTGGACTATTTAGAAGGTCTGGAAGGTTCACGTTTTGTGGTTCAAAATCCGAATGCCACGACTACGTGTGGCTGTGGTTCTTCTTTCTCGATTTAAGCAGAATTTTAAAATACTCAGCCCTCTATTTTGAGGGCTTTTTTAATATCTTTTTTAATATAAAGAGATTGGCCTAGACTGCGGTCAATGTTCCTAAAATCCGGTAGCCTTTGGCCCCGGTCACAGCCGGGAAATTGCCACTTTGCTGGTTGAGAAAACGCATCGCCAGCCAGGCAAAAGCAGTGGCCTCTACCCAGGTCGGGTTAATGCCTAAATCTGCCGTGGTCTGTACACTCCACTCATGTTTGCGTAAGCGCCAGCGCAGCTGTTCCAGTAAATAGGAATTATAGGCACCGCCCCCACAAACATAGACTTCACCGGTGTCCATGCCCGAGCGGTAAATGGCTTTTTTAATGGCGCGGGTGGTCAGTTTTAACAAGGTGGCCTGTACATTTTCCGGGGTATCTTCCAGTTCCTGATAGGCCAGGTCATTGCGCCAGTCGGCAATCTGTTCATCCAGCCATTCCAGGTTAAAATCTTCACGGCCGGTGCTTTTTGGCGGCTCTTTGGAAAAATATTCATGTGCCTGTAGCCGGTCCAGCAGACTGCGAATTGGCTGTCCATAAGCCGCCCAGTTGCCGTTTTCATCATAAGGCTGGCCGGTGTAGCGTTCACACCAGGCATCCATCAGGATATTGGCCGGGCCGGTATCAAAACCATAGACTTTTTCCGGCTGTCCGGCAGGCAACATGCTGACATTGGCAATCCCGCCCAAATTCAGAATCACCCGGTGGATGCTGTTATGCTGGAACACGTCCTGATGAAAAGCTGGTACCAACGGAGCACCTTGTCCACCGGCAGCCATATCACGCCGGCGGAAATCCGAGACCACCGGCAGCTGGGTTATTTCGGTAATAATATTTGGATCACCAATTTGCAGGGTAAAGCCATGTTCAGGCCGGTGGCGGATGGTCTGGCCATGTGAACCAATGGCACGAATCTGGCTGTGATCAAGCTGGTGTTCTTCAATCAGGCGGTTAATGCCATGTCCAATCATTTGCGCCAGCGCCACATCGGCCTTGCCCATCCGGTCAATTTCATTGTCATCCGGCAGGGTTAGGGCCATCAGTTCATCGCGTAAATCGGGATCGAAGCTCAGGGTTAGGGTGGCATGAAGCTGTAAAGGATCAAAAGAAGCAGCAACAATATCGACACCATCCATACTTGTGCCGGTCATTACCCCAATATAGATCGCTGTCATGGTTATTCTTAAGCCTGCAATGTGCTGAAAAAGTGTTAGTATATCGCACAAATTGAATAACTGATGTGTTTGGGTTTTGTGATGTCAAATTTCTTGCCAGCTGAAGAACAACTTGCCCTCATCCAACGAGGTACGCATGAAATTATTTCTGAAGAAGATCTTCTAAAGAAATTAAAAGAGAACCGTCCTTTAAAAATTAAAGCGGGCTTTGACCCGACTGCACCTGACCTGCATTTGGGTCATACGGTTTTAATTAACAAGCTGAAAGTGTTCCAGGATTTGGGTCACGAGGTCTTCTTCCTGATTGGTGACTATACTGCCATGATTGGTGACCCGACCGGTAAGAGCGCGACCCGTCCGCCGTTGTCACGCGAGCAGGTACTGGAAAATGCCAAAACCTATCAGGAACAGGTGTTCAAGATTCTTGATCCAAACAAAACCAAAGTGGTGTTTAACTCGGAATGGTTTGCCAGCAAAACTGCGGCCGATTTAATTCAACTGGCCTCACAGCAAACCGTGGCGCGTATGCTGGAGCGTGATGACTTTACCAAGCGTTATAACAACCAGCAACCAATTGCGATTCACGAATTCCTGTATCCGCTGGTACAAGGCTATGACTCAGTGGCTTTAGAAGCCGACGTAGAGTTGGGCGGTACTGACCAGACCTTTAACCTGCTAATGGGCCGTACCTTACAGGGCCGTTATAACCAGGAAGCACAGGTGTGTATTACCGTGCCAATTCTGGAAGGTTTAGATGGCGTCAACAAGATGTCGAAATCATTAGGCAACTATATTGGTGTATTTGATGCCCCAGGCGCGATGTATCAAAAAGTGCTGTCTATGCCGGATTCACTGATTGAGCGTTATTTTGACCTGCTCAGCTTCAAGTCTGTGGCAGAAATCCAGCAATTACTGAAAGAAGTGGCTGAAGGTCGTAATCCGCAGGATGTGAAAAAGATTCTGGCGCTGGAACTGGTCGAGCGTTTCCACGGTGCGGAAGCTGCAGCCAATGCGCATAAAGGTGCCGGTAACCTGATTACCGAAGGTGAATTGCCAGAAGGTACACCAGAAGTGACCATTTCACGTGGCGAATATGGCGGCGAGATTTTCATTGCTTCTATTTTACGTGCAGCAGGTTTAACCAAAAACGCAGCACAAGCCAAAGATGCTGTCGGTCGTGGTGCAGTGAAAGTTGATTGGCAACCAGTCGATGCCTCATTTTCGGTAAAAGAAAACGTGACCTTGATTGTGCAGGCCAGTAAAAAGGCCATTGCCAAAGTCACCTTTACCGACTAAAAATGCAGTTAAGTAGTTGAATTAAAAAGCAGGCTTCGGTCTGCTTTTTTTATGATATTGCTTATAAGATATTTAAATATTTAAATTTAAAAAAAACCTTATAAAAACAAGAATTAAATTTTTCCGATTGTCTTGATTTTGTCATATTTTATGTTTAAGATTTATCCGTCTAAATATGTGGTGTCTACATATCTAGAGGGTAAATTGCTATTTGATGACGTTTCATCCCCAAGAAGCGCGGAAATAGCCGAAAATAATAATGACAATAACATATGGATCCGTAAAAGATTCAACTCCGAGGGAGAGATTTTGGGAGAGATCTCTTTCTTTTTTTTATCCAAAATTTAGCCTTTGACCTGAAAAAAGCGGTTTTTTGAGCAGCTGGAGCGGTGTCTGCCCATGGTTGCCCGCTGCAAAAATCCGGCGTATAAATAAATCCGGATCATCATTTCCATATAAAAAATAAACTCGAGCCAGAGGGAGTGATTTATAGCAAATAATTATATTCACAAATATAGTCAAACATATACAATTTAGGTATTAAATTTTAAAAAAACTTGCAATGAAATACTTGACTGAAAGCTTAAAGAAAGTAGAGCAAGACCTTGCTTATTTTGTATCCCCTGAAAATAAAGATGGGTTTATTAAGGAATTTGCATCATGGGTCTATGGTGAGTGGTCAAAGAATGATTTCTATGAAACCGATATTGTAGATTTAGGCTATGATTGTTCTTCGTACCCTGAAAAAACAAATCAATCACTCTCCGATAAATGCCCCACCTATGCTGATTTTATTAATGCAAATACAGGCTTTTCTGAATGTACTCACGTTTCAGGACAAGGTATGCGCTGTCAAGAATATGAGGAAAAATTATTAGAGATTTTTGGTGATGCTTGCGCTAAAAAACTAGATGATTTAGTAGAGCTATATCAACTAGAAGTGCCTGAAAAATACAAAAAATTTGCAGAAAATATTAGTGAACTAATTTTCCTTGAGGTTGTTGATCATCATGAGGATTTAGAACTTTATGAGGTTTGTGACGATATTTTATTAAAATATAATCAGCTAGGAGTCGCATCATCCCCTTATACATGCCCTATCTGTGGATGGGATGAAGACAATGATCTAGCCATATATTGTGATGAATCCATATTTAAAGACTATACACTTGAGGATTTCAAGAAGTTAGCGGAGATTGATTAATGTATTCTCCTGCTAAATTCGGTGAAATGATTGGGAAGTCGGTTAAAACTCTACAAAGATGGGATGCCGAAGGTATTTTGGTTGCATGTCGAAATCCTAAAAATCGCAGATACTACACGCACGATCAATACCTTGAATATATCGGTATAAAAGCAACGGAAGCTAAATCATCAGTAATTGTTTATTCAAGGGTATCTAGTGTTGCTCAAAAGCCCGATTTAGCTAATCAGGTGTCAGCTTTAGAAACTTTTTGTACTGTAAATGGCTATGCTGTTGATGATTGGGTGTCAGAGGTTGGAAGTGGTTTGAATTATAAAAGAAAGAAATTCAATCAGCTTTTTCTTGATATTGAAATGGGTAAAGTTTCAATGCTTGTCATCGCTCACAAAGACCGTTTGGTGCGTTTTGGTTTTGAGTGGTTTGAATCTTTTGCTGAAAGACATGGTTGTAAAGTTATTATTATGAATCAAGAATCTCTTTCCCCAACGGAAGAAGTAACACAAGACTTGTTAGCGATTATTCATTGTTTTTCCTCTCGACTTTACGGATTAAGAAAATACAAAGAAAAAGTTAAAGAATTAGTGAACATCAAGGAATAACTTTTGAAACTAACACGCATCCACCATTGTAAAAACTTGAATGTGCAAAAGTACAAACAGCTTGAGAAACAAGCTGTTTTACTTGGTCGTATTCGTAGCGAGGTGTGGGCTAAATATGGTGCTATTTCAGGTTTGAATATCAGTGACAGAGCTATTCGTGATGCGTGGATGAAAGAAAGTCGTGACTTTGGTGTTTCTGCAAATGCGTGGAAAGAAACGCTACGTGATTGCATAGGTGATATTAAAGCCTATCGAGAAGCATCAAAAGACAAAGTAAAGCAGGCGATCCGAAAACGCACCTCCTGTAATAATGAACAAAAAAGACTATACACCTTGCTTAAAAAAGATGAATGGATGACTGATAATTTCCTCCATCGTCAAATGCGTAATCACTTTAAGCATGGTGTTAATCACACACATAATCAAATTATTGTTCGTGCGGATATGTGTAAAACTTTTGAGTTAAATGGTCAATGTTGGCTTAAAGTGCCGAGTCTAGTCCCTCGACAAACCATTAAAATTCCACTAAACACCACTGTTGATTTTGCGCCACAAGGCACACTTAGAATCATTCTAAAAAACGGTAATGTTGAAGTTCACTCAACTTATGATGCAGTTGAAACACAGGATTGTGGTCAGGAAACCGTAGGTGTTGATAAAGGTTATTCAGAAGCCTTTGTGGATTCTGATGGTGAAGTATATGGCAATGGTTTAGGTAAATTGATCTCAAGTGAATCAGACTACCTAAATCAAAAGTACAAACGTAGAAATAAGCTCAGAGCGATTTCTAAAGCCAAACCGCACAAGAAACAGAAAATTGAGTTAAATAATCTAGGTCGAAAAAAACTAGATAAGCGACAAGATACTCAAAAAGCAAAGCTCAAAACATTAATATTTACAGCAACTCACAAGTTGGTTGATAAAGCCAAAGTGATTGTTGCGGAAGATTTAACATCCCCAATTCAAAGTAAACGCAACTATGGCAAAAACACCAATAGACGCTTAAATACATGGGCTAAAGGTTTGTTAGCTAATGCCCTAACTTCTATATCTCACCGTAGAGGTTCTACGGTGCATCTAGTCAATTCTGCATATACTTCGCAAAGTGATTCTTTCTTGCATGGCCTTTTAATAGGTACACGTAAGGGAGATCGTTTTCACCGTTTCAATGGGGAAGTTGTGCAAGCTGATTGGAATGCTGCGAGAAACGTGCTTGCAAGATTAAACGACAATGAGATAAGTCGTTATACGCCTTACAAAACTGTAAAGCGTATATTGCAAGAACGGACTGACCGCTACAAGTCGGAACTGACCGACTCAGGCTCTAGTTACACGCTTGGCAACAAGACATTAACAGAGTGCGAATTACTCCTTGACTATGTTTGACTACATTTTAAGGAACAGAAATACTGGCAGTTATCCATATACTGGTGGTTTACGCTGGCAGGTAGATTTAACCCAGGCCAAAGGGCAGCGTATTAGCCAGCTGGAAGTGCGTAATGCAAGCGGTAGTTATGAAGCACTGGTCTTGGATCGAACCTATAAAGTGGTGACTATCGACTTCCTGGCCAATGGACAGGACTACTATAGCAGCATGAAAGAGGTGACAGGCGAGCGCCGTATGGATGTGGGCCTCGATTATGCCGAAGCGTTTTTACAGTATGTCGAACGTTTACCGGGAACAATCGGACAAAAATCACTCGGTAAATTGCCAACAGCGGATTACAGCACGCAGAAATTTACTGAATAAGATAAAAAGAAAGCCAGCAAAAAATCCCGTTCGCGGGATTTTTTCTGTTAAATTGTGCAAAAAATAAGTGAAAAACCGGTTTTTTTAGCTGTTTCGTAGAAAAAAGATACATACGTGAAAAATAAAGTGAATTGGGGCTTGCAATGATTCTGAAATCCTCTAGAATGCACCCCATACCGACGAGATAGACGGAAACGAACGAAGCACGAAGTGCTGAGTTGTTAGGTTTATTAAGTCCAGCTTCTGGCACTGACGAGGTGTTGGAAAGATCATTAAGAGATTATGAAGAACAACTTGTGTGGATTTTTACTGGTTGATTGATCGAAATTATTTTCATTGATTGATTGGTTTAAATTACTCGAAGTTTATTTGAGCGAAATTTAAGTCAGAAAATTGATGAGCCAAGTTTAAGAGTTTTACTTATAAAACTCGAAATGATTTTAACTGAAGAGTTTGATCATGGCTCAGATTGAACGCTGGCGGCAGGCTTAACACATGCAAGTCGAGCGGGGAAGGTTGCTTCGGTAACTGACCTAGCGGCGGACGGGTGAGTAAAGCTTAGGAATCTGCCTATTAGTGGGGGACAACATTCCGAAAGGGATGCTAATACCGCATACGCCCTACGGGGGAAAGCAGGGGATCTTCGGACCTTGCGCTAATAGATGAGCCTAAGTCGGATTAGCTAGTTGGTAGGGTAAAGGCCTACCAAGGCGACGATCTGTAGCGGGTCTGAGAGGATGATCCGCCACACTGGGACTGAGACACGGCCCAGACTCCTACGGGAGGCAGCAGTGGGGAATATTGGACAATGGGGGGAACCCTGATCCAGCCATGCCGCGTGTGTGAAGAAGGCCTTTTGGTTGTAAAGCACTTTAAGCGAGGAGGAGGCGCTCTAGGCTAATACCCTAGATGCGTGGACGTTACTCGCAGAATAAGCACCGGCTAACTCTGTGCCAGCAGCCGCGGTAATACAGAGGGTGCGAGCGTTAATCGGATTTACTGGGCGTAAAGCGCGCGTAGGTGGCTAATTAAGTCAAATGTGAAATCCCCGAGCTTAACTTGGGAATTGCATTCGATACTGGTTAGCTAGAGTATGGGAGAGGATGGTAGAATTCCAGGTGTAGCGGTGAAATGCGTAGAGATCTGGAGGAATACCGATGGCGAAGGCAGCCATCTGGCCTAATACTGACACTGAGGTGCGAAAGCATGGGGAGCAAACAGGATTAGATACCCTGGTAGTCCATGCCGTAAACGATGTCTACTAGCCGTTGGGGCCTTTGAGGCTTTAGTGGCGCAGCTAACGCGATAAGTAGACCGCCTGGGGAGTACGGTCGCAAGACTAAAACTCAAATGAATTGACGGGGGCCCGCACAAGCGGTGGAGCATGTGGTTTAATTCGATGCAACGCGAAGAACCTTACCTGGCCTTGACATACAGAGAACTTTCCAGAGATGGATTGGTGCCTTCGGGAACTCTGATACAGGTGCTGCATGGCTGTCGTCAGCTCGTGTCGTGAGATGTTGGGTTAAGTCCCGCAACGAGCGCAACCCTTTTCCTTACTTGCCAGCATTTCGGATGGGAACTTTAAGGATACTGCCAGTGACAAACTGGAGGAAGGCGGGGACGACGTCAAGTCATCATGGCCCTTACGGCCAGGGCTACACACGTGCTACAATGGTCGGTACAAAGGGTTGCTACACAGCGATGTGATGCTAATCTCAAAAAGCCGATCGTAGTCCGGATTGGAGTCTGCAACTCGACTCCATGAAGTCGGAATCGCTAGTAATCGCGGATCAGAATGCCGCGGTGAATACGTTCCCGGGCCTTGTACACACCGCCCGTCACACCATGGGAGTTTGTTGCACCAGAAGTAGGTAGTCTAACCTTAGGGAGGACGCTTACCACGGTGTGGCCGATGACTGGGGTGAAGTCGTAACAAGGTAGCCGTAGGGGAACCTGCGGCTGGATCACCTCCTTAACGAAAGATTGACGATTAGTAAGAATCCACAACAAGTTGTTCTTCATGACGATGTATCTGAGGGTCTGTAGCTCAGTTGGTTAGAGCACACGCTTGATAAGCGTGGGGTCACAAGTTCAAGTCTTGTCAGACCCACCACTAACGACAAGCAAGCAATTGCAGAGCGAATAGAAATCAGAACATTGACTTAAATGATAAGCTGGGGACTTAGCTTAGTTGGTAGAGCGCCTGCTTTGCACGCAGGAGGTCAGGAGTTCGACTCTCCTAGTCTCCACCATAGATTATAGAGCTTAGTAAGTTTATGCTTATTAATCTCTGTGATTTATCACAGTTGACTGCAGTCCGACGAGGATGCAGTGAATCATTAACAGATTGGCAAAATTGAGTCTGAAATAAATTGTTCACTCAATCAATATACGTTAACGCGTTGTTATGACGGGTTGATGAACGTAGATTGAATTGAGAACTAGCAAATTAACTGAATCAAGCGTTTTGGTATATGAATTTAGATTGAAGCTGTACGGTGCTTAAGTGCACGGGACTTCGAACTGTAGATTAAATAGATAATTGATTATTTATTTAATTGTCTTAATCCTACTTGTAGGGATTAACGACTGTTTGGGGTTGTATAGTCAAGTAATTAAGTGCATGTGGTGGATGCCTTGGCAGTCAGAGGCGAAGAAAGACGTGATAGCCTGCGAAAAGCTCCGGGGAGGCGGCAAATATCCTTTGATCCGGAGATGTCTGAATGGGGAAACCCACTTACCATAAGGTAGGTATTGCAACATGAATACATAGTGTTGCGAGGCGAACGAGGGGAAGTGAAACATCTCAGTACCCTTAGGAAAAGAAATCAATTGAGATTCCCTCAGTAGCGGCGAGCGAAAGGGGAACAGCCCATTAAGTTATGTGTGTTTTAGTGGAATGCTCTGGGAAGTGCAACCATAGTGGGTGATAGTCCTGTACACGAAAGGGCACACATAATGATGACGAGTAGGGCGAGGCACGTGAAACCTTGTCTGAATATGGGGGGACCATCCTCCAAGGCTAAATACTCCTGACTGACCGATAGTGAACCAGTACCGTGAGGGAAAGGCGAAAAGAACCCCTGTGAGGGGAGTGAAATAGATCCTGAAACCGCATGCATACAAGCAGTGGGAGCAAACTCGTGAGGTGACTGCGTACCTTTTGTATAATGGGTCAGCGACTTACATTCAGTAGCAAGGTTAACCGCATAGGGGAGCCGTAGGGAAACCGAGTCTTAATAGGGCGTATAGTTGCTGGGTGTAGACCCGAAACCAGGCGATCTATCCATGAGCAGGTTGAAGGTTGGGTAACACTAACTGGAGGACCGAACCCACTGTCGTTGAAAAGCCAGGGGATGACTTGTGGATAGGGGTGAAAGGCTAATCAAGCCTGGTGATAGCTGGTTCTCCCCGAAAGCTATTTAGGTAGCGCCTCGGACGAATACCATTGGGGGTAGAGCACTGTTTCGGCTAGGGGGTCATCCCGACTTACCAAACCGATGCAAACTCCGAATACCGATGAGTACTATCCGGGAGACAGACTGCGGGTGCTAACGTCCGTAGTCAAGAGGAAAACAATCCAGACCGCCAGCTAAGGCCCCAAAATCATAGTTAAGTGGGAAACGATGTGGGAAGGCATAGACAGCTAGGAGGTTGGCTTAGAAGCAGCCACCCTTTAAAGAAAGCGTAATAGCTCACTAGTCGAGTCGGCCTGCGCGGAAGATGTAACGGGGCTAAAACTATGTGCCGAAGCTGCGGAT
>NZ_KI530761.1 GCF_000488255.1 Acinetobacter indicus CIP 110367
TCCGTAACCGATGGTTTTCTTGTAGAAAGGAGAGACCTTCGCAGTCGGTGCCTTCTTCTTGTGCTTCGTGGTGTAGAGCATTCGTGCCCGCATCACCTCGAAGGAGTAACCGCGCCCTTCACGGTTCTTGTCCTTGGCCAGTCGGTTGATGGACTCCGTGTAAGCGTTGGTGACGGGCATGTCCGTCTCGAAGTAGGTCATGGTCTCTTCGCGCCAGTTTCCCACTGCCCTGACCAGATCGCTCCAGACTTCCTTTTGGCCCTTCGGGATGGTGGCTATCCACTCGTCCAGGGCGGCTTCTGCCTGGAGCCGTGTGGTGGCGTCCCAGATGCCGTAGAAGCGCTCCTTGTGCTCGTAGGCGGCCAGCAGTTGCGGGAACGCGCCTGTCCAGGTCTCCATGATGAGGCGCTCCCGGTCTGAGACTTCGTGAGCGCGTTTCAGCAGGATTTTCCGGTCTCCCTTGAGAGTCCGGCTCTGGGACGGTTTCAGCTCCTTTCTGAGGCCCTTGCGCACTCTCTCTAGGGCATCGTTGGCCATGCGCACCACATGGAACTTATCGACCACGATACGGGCCTGGGGCAGCACAGCCTTGACCGCTGCCCGGTAGGGGTTCCACATGTCCATGCTGACGATCTCGACCTTCTGCCGGTCTTTCAGCTTCATCAGGTAGTTGGTCACCACGTCCTGGCGGCGGGTGGCCAGCAGGTCGAGCAGGGTTCGCTCCTCAATGTTGGTCAGAATGCAGCGGTAGCGCTTGTTCAGGTATAGCTCGTCAATGCCCAGGATGCGGGGCGTCTCGAAGCGGTGCCAGCGCCCCAGGAACTCGGCGCGGGCGTTGAAGATGTCGCGCACCGTCTTCTCGTCCAGGCCGGTCTGTGCCGCCACAAAGGTGTAGGGGTGGTTGAAGGATTCCTTCTCCACGTACTCATGCAGCCGCAGTGTCATACGGAATCCGTCCACCATCTCCGGTAGCTGGGGCCTGAATGTTGTCTTGCAGGCCCGGCAGGTGTATCGGCGGCGGACCACCCAGAGAGTGACCCGCTTGCCGTGGATGGGCAGATCACGATAGGGAACGTCACGCTTGCCGAACCGCACGAACTCACCCTGCACGCCGCACCCCTCGCAGGCTACTGGTGTAGGTGCTTCAAGCCGAAAATGTATGTCTTCATTCTGCTCATCAGAATCCACCAACTGGTACCCAGGAAGGCTTAACGAATTAATCATCTCCCGCCTTGATCAGAAAAACAGGTAGGTGGCGTAACCGGCAATCATCGCCATAGCAAAAATGACTGCTAAAAACGCCGCTAAAAGCTTCAGCGTGAACAAAGAGCGCAACAGAATGAGCTCAGTCAGGCTGGCTCCGGCACTGCCGATGATCAACGCTAGCACCGTCCCGGCACCCACGCCTTTGGCCATCAGAGCCGCTGCCAGAGGTATGACGGCTTCAGCGCGAATATACAACGGCACGCCGATGACAGCGGCAACTGGAATGGCAAAGGGATTATCTGGGCCTGCATACTGCTCCAATAAGTCAGTGGGCATGAAACCATAGATCACGCTGCCAATCGCAATACCGATGAGCAGGTAAGGCAACACATCGATAAAGTCCGACCAAGCTTCCCGCCACACACCACTGTACTTCCCTTCTTTCTTAACCGTGACAGTGGGTTGACTGTCACAGCATTCGCTAGACGTAGAGACTGTTGTCTTCCTATCAGCCCCGCAAGAAGCCGTCTTCGGAGTGGTGTCGCAGCTGTTGGTGCCGCAACTCGATGCGGTCGATGTAGCACTGCACGGGCTTGCTGATGAACTACATCCACTGCTCTCTTGTGTCGCCGTCCGGCGCACATAACGCTCGAAGCCAAGCGTGTGAAGCAGCCATCCGGCACCTACCGCGACCACCAAAGCGGTGAGCACATAGATAGCAGTAAGTGTCCATCCAAACGTGGCAACCAGCAGGCCGACGACGATAGGATTCAGCAACGGAGATGAGAAAAGAAACACCATCATCGGCCCAAAACCGGCCCGTGCCCGAATCAACCCTTTCAACATGGGGATAGTCGAGCAACTACAGAAGGGCGTTATAGCTCCTAAACCAGCAGCAAGAAAATAGCCTCGCTTCCCACTGGAAGGCAGTAACGCTTCCACCTTGGATGGTGGGATGTGACGTTGAAGAACTCCGACCAGCAAGCTAATGCCAATGAATAAAACCGATAGCTCGATAGCGAGAAAGGCGAACATGCCTAGAGCGTCTTGGAGTTGAGATGACATTCAATATTACTCCTATATTTCTAGTATTGTCGAAATGATGTACGCAGCCTACTTGCGTTTATCCGACCTGTCAACTATAATTCTAGAAACATCGAATTATTGGGGCGTGCTATGGATCACGAAAAGGTTGCAGCCAGCTTAGCTGAGCTAGGGAATAGTCACCGACTGTCCGTGTTCCGCTTTCTGGTCAAAGCTGGCCATGATGGGGCTTCGGTCGGAGATATCCAGAAGGGGCTGGGTATTCCTGCTTCGACGCTATCACATCACCTTGCGCGCATGGCCAAGGTAGGGCTGATCCGGCAGGAGAAACATAGCCGCACGATTGTCTGTATAGCCGAGTATGGGCACCTAGAGAATTTGATCGGTTTCTTACAAGAGGAATGTTGTGCAGGTGTCCGGATTGCGCATGAACCAGAACCGCTTTGACGCTTGCCCAGCTCTCGCTGTCCTCCCTAGTCAGCATCGCTATGAAGACTCAGGCGAAGGTGGAAACAGAAAATTGGCAGTAGAGTAGGCTGAAGAGGATCAATCAGATAATCCGCTGAGAAAGATTTTCTTCTTTACATCTTTGGCATTTTATCAACCAGAAATTCCGGATACCCAAAAAATTATAATCGTATGAACAACATGTAACATAAACAATAAAAACAGGATTTTATACTGTTACTTCTAGGTAATTAACGGAACAGTCTAGTGGCAGATATTGTTGATAGTCCCACGCGCAGCCGTATGATGGCCGGAATCAGGGGACGTAATACAAAACCGGAACTGCTGATCCGCAGCCTGCTTCATCGAAAAGGCTTCCGTTTCCGTCTCCATGTCAAGGATCTTCCCGGAAAACCGGATATTGTCCTGCCAAAATACAGGGCCGTAATTTTCATTCATGGCTGTTTTTGGCATGGCCATCAGGACTGCCATCTTTTCAGATTACCGGCGACACGGACAGAATTCTGGCAGGAAAAGATTCTCCGTAACCAGACCAATGATTCCAGAGCTGTAGAGATTCTGCTGGCCAGCAACTGGAGAGTATGCATTGTCTGGGAATGTAGTATCCGTGGAGCCAGGAAAGATCCTGAGAAAGTAGTCAGTACGATTGCTGACTGGCTTTCAGGAACTGAATACTTCCTTGAAATAAGGGAGAATACTCCGCTCCTGATATAAACAGAACCGGCACAGGGCACCCCATATCCAGAAGCTACGTACAGCTTGAATATCATCGTTACAACGCGGACAGGTCGAGATCTTTGTATTCGTCATAGAGTGAAGCTGAGTTGGTTCCCGATACCCTGAACTGGTTACGCTTCTTCTGCTTCCAGTTCCCGGTATTGGTATCCAGTGCATATTTACAGCCAGGATCGTGTACGACCAGTCCTGTTGCCAGTGCATTTAGGAATTTTTCGATACTCGCTCCCTTGGCCAGCGAAACTTTCGGTCCAAACCGGTAATGGGTATGCCCTTCAAGCTTCAGGTTTGTGTAGGAAACATAGCAGGTTTTTGTATGCTTGCTTTTCCAGTGGTTGAGTAGTTTGCTGAAGGTCCATCCGGCTGCAATTTCCCCGCTGTCATTTTTCAGGAAATAGCCTCCTTCGCTATGGGTAATTTTCTTTTTCTCCAGATCATAGCCTTCAATGGAAAGCGTCAGGCCTGTTTCCGGATTCCGGGTTCCTGGCTGGTGTTTAGCCGTAAAGTAGAGTTTTTCCGGTTGTCTGCGGTTTGCATGGTTATTCATGAAATTTGCATAGCTATCACGATAAAGTCCGATATCAGGTTCTGGTGTCATCAGGGTCGTACTGCTTTTTGATCTTGTTTTCAGCTCCCAGTCAAGGAAATCAGGGCTGGCGTTTCCGTTCGGAATGATGCCAAATTCGCACTCGAGGGTGAAACCAGCTCCATTCGGTGCCTCGTAGAAAATAACTGTACCGTCTTTATTCAGTCTTCTGGATCTTATCGGTCCCTTGATGTAGATATCCCTGAGTTTTCCGATCAGCAGATCCTGACTGTCTGCAAGGCTTGAGTAGTATTCATAGAAAACCGACAGGACTTGTCTGTCCTGGTTCAGTTCGGCGTATTCCTGAATCTCCCCTGAAATTTCCTCATCCCATGATCCTGTATAGGCAAAGATCTTGTCCTCGGTCAGACCTAGTATCATGCCCCGTTTCCGGCTGGCATATAGTTCACGTTCTTCGGCTGTTGGTGGTTTCATTATCTTGCTAGGGGCAAGCGAGCAGCCACGGAGGAATCCGGAAAGTCTTATTTCCGGATATTTGGGATAGAGGATAATCTGGGAACCTATGGCTTCTTCAGTTTCACCTTCCGGGGTAATCCAGAACAGTTTCAGAGGTGCCTTGAATATTGGACCCTTGCTGGATTCTCCATCTGCGCGGATCTCTCCCAATGGGAAATCCTGAATAACTTCAAAATTTCCCCCAAAATAGATCTGCTGCTTGGAATTGTCATTGTTAGAAAGCGGCTTGAGCAGGATCCGGGTTGCACCCAAAGCCTGCATTGTCTGTGATATCTGCCTGATAGTCGCCATATACGATCCGGTCATTGTTCTTCTGACCGGATCGTAGCGTTATTTGAGTGATTTTTATAGTTTTTACGCAGAAATCCTGTCTTTTTTGCGTTCCTTCATTTCTGCTGCCCGCAAAATGTAGGGTTCAAGCAGCCTTGCAACTGCCGTGAAGACAGGCACGACGACCGAATTGCCGAACTGCTTGTAGGCTTGGGTATCAGAAACCGGAATACGGAAGAAGTCTTTTCCATCCGGTTTTTCAAAGCCCATCAGTCTTGCACATTCCCGTGGTGTCAGACGACGCGGGCGGTTTTTCTGGTTGTCTGAATCATCAAAATCAGCCTCTCCACGCTGCATGTCCCAGCCACGGTCGATCAGGATTTCTGAACCATCCTTGTGATAACGGGCTGACAGTGTTCTGGCTACACTGCCAGGATTTTGCGGATCTACCAGACCAAAACCAAAACCATTGCCTTTAGCCTGATGTTTCTTGGCATAATTGTACAGGTATTTCCACAGGTTCTCGGTGAGGATGTATTTATTATCAACCTCCGGTTCCAGAAGGTCCCGTATTGCAGGACGTACTTCAGGGAAGAGCTGGTCAATATTCTTCAGGGAAAAGTCGCCCTTGATATCTAGACTGCGTTTGAAGCCTACCAGTACGATACGTTCACGGTGTTGTGGGAGAAAGTTTTTGCCGTCAATAACTTTGGGATCATTCGGACCGTTCATGTCGGCATCAGCCACATCATAGCCCAGCTCGTCCAGCGTGTTCATGATGACACGGAAGGTATTACCCTTGTCATGGCTTTTCAGGTTTTTTACATTTTCAAGTACGAAGATCGCAGGCTGTTTTGCTGCAATAATCCGTGCCACATCAAAAAACAGAGTTCCTTGTGCCTCACATTCAAAACCATGTGCCCTGCCAAGGGAGTTTTTCTTGGAAACCCCTGCCAGAGAGAACGGCTGGCATGGAAAACCTGCCAACAGTACTTCATGATCTGGAATCTCGTTATCGATGTGCCGATAGGCATCATTAATGTCGGTCTCTGGATCTTCAGTCAGGGTAACCTGTCTGATATCTTCATTGAATTTATGCTGTTCAGGATCACAGTACCAGTTGGCCTTGTAGGTCCGGACGGCTTCCTTGTTCCATTCGCTGGTAAAAACGCACTGTCCGCCGATTTCTTCAAACCCTTTCCTGATCCCACCGATACCGGCAAACAGGTCAATAAAGCGGAATTTGTAATGGGGATGATGAGCTGGTGGTTCTGGCAGCATTTTCTGGAGCATGTCGACTTCGATCTGGCTGAGTGACCGTTGTACACCTTTCCCACTCAGCCATCTGTTCAGAGTTTCACGGGTCCAGTCATGATGACTCACTCTACGAAGTATTTCTGCCACCGACTTCTGGTCGTATGACTCCAGTATCTGATTTACCAGAGCCTTGTCTTTCTCGATTTTCTGGTTTTCTTGGATCAGGTATTTTTCGTGTAGGTCATCAGCTTGGAATAGGAACTCTTTCATTTGTATATCTATATGGGTGTTTTAAGTGATATTTTATCACTCATTTAACCCAGATATAAAGAAAGAATACTCACTACAGGTTATAAACTCCCCCGTTAAAAAGTAGATAAGGAAAAAAAGCCCCCCTGACGGTATGTAAGGAGGTCTTTTGGGTGTACTGGTGTTTATTGATGCGGTTTTTATTGATCATCGTAGGAACAAATTAGGTTCTGAAGTTCAGCTTCAGAAGCTGCACAGAATTCCCTGATTCTCTCAGCTACAGTTTCCGGATCTGTAAATTCTTCATCAGCATAATTGTTGTAGTCAAAGAGAACTTCAGCCATACGGGGATAAAGATCTAGGCCCTGCCGGACTGCTTCATAAGAATCAGTTTCAGGATTGCCTTTCCAGCGGATCATACTCATAGTGTGTGGCTGGCTGAATGCCGAACTTAGATCTTCAGCCCTTACTTCCAGTTGACCCACGTAAAACCCGGCCTTTTTCCATCCTGGCAGGGTTGCAGCCCAGCCGACTGCGCAGGCAACTGTATTGCAGTCACTATGGAGCTGTTCATCACTGACAAAACCAACCGACTTTCTGTCTGGTCTTCGCCATGTCCTGATGTCAAATCTGGAAGGATCCAGTTTTTGCAGAAAATCAGCGAGTTCAAGTAGAAGATCTTTACGCATAATCGGATATCCTGGTAATGTCAGAAGTTGATTTGAATATTAACTTTATCTGCGTCAACACCTGCGGCATGAGCGATCATTTCTTTTGCTTCCGCAATAATTTCTGATAATTCTTTTGCGTCATCAGAAGCATTCACGTTTTCCGGCACAGCTCCATCATTTTCCGCACTAGGGCTAGGATCGAAAACTGTCCATTCCAGATTATCAACATCAAGATCCAGTTCGCTGGACAGGTCATCTGTATTCAGGTAGGCAACTGGATATCTTTGTCCTCTGGTCAGTTTTTTCCAGGCCTGCTTGAAATTTAGAGTATCAGGTAATAATGAATATTCACTGATCTGGATCAGTTTTCTTCCAAGATACTTTGCGGTTGGGACACAGCCGGAAATCCTGCCAATCATGAAGGCTTGGCCATGTTGAAGGCCATCATCCTTTACAGCCCATGTTTCACGGTGATTTCTTACAAAAATTACATATTTTGCATTTTTAATCCGGTCAGTTTTGGCAATCCAGTAACCCGATCCTCCCTCTGACTCCATCCACTTTAAATCTTTTCCTGTAAAAATGCCGATCACGTTGTTCATAGTAAGATTTTTTATATGCTATTTTTTATTAAATCTATCGTATAAAAATTATAATTACAAGTATTAATCCATTATTTTTATGATTAAAATAAAATTCTATCGTATAGAAATTTTTAATTCGTAAAAAATGAAGATTGAGAGCATTGCTCACATTCTTCTAATTTTTGTTCATGTTCTAGAATAAGGTGGACAGAATTGATTGGTAAGGAAGTGCTTCACCGGATGCTTACCTCTGAGAAGCAATTTGTCAGCTCATCGTGTATTCACTGGACATCTCTACTTGGAGCTTACATAGGTATTTCGAATAAGAGATTTTACGTTAAATAAAAAATATAAATTGGGATAAAAATATTATTTTCTAGTAATTTACTTTAATTCTATAGAAACGTCCTCACTTAATTCAGATAAGAAATTTAATAGAGGGAAACATGGCTAATCAATTTTCATTATTAACACCTAATATTTTACAAAATAGTAAAATCAGAGAACCGCAAATAGAATCTTATAAAAATATTCTATCGCATTTCAGCAAACCCTCATTTGAAAGAGAAGTTGGTATAGTACTTCCTGTTGGGTGTGGTAAATCAGGCGCCATTGGTCTAACTCCATTTGCATTAAAGGCAAAAAGAGCCTTAGTTATTGCCCCTAATTTAGCTATCGCAGAGCAGCTCTATAAAGATTTTACTTACTCTAGACCAGATACATTTTATAAAAAATGTGAAGTATTAATTGATGACTTTCCGGAACCTGCTGAAATTAGAGGAAAAACTGTAAATAAAGCAGATCTAATTGAAGCCGATGTGGTTGTAACCAATATTCAGCAACTTCAAGGTGAGAATAATAGATGGCTTAATAATTTAGAGTCTGATTTCTTCGATTTGATCATATTTGATGAGGCACATCATAATGTTGCGGAAACATGGCAGAATTTGAAAGATCATTTTCCTCAAGCAAATATTGTAAATTTTAGTGCTACGCCTTTACGTGCAGATGGGCGTAAAATGGCAGGAGATATAATTTATTCATATTCTGTTCAAGAAGCTATAAAAGCAGGTTACGTAAAGTCATTAAAGGCAGTTCAGCTAAACCCCGAAAACCTGAAATTTGTTAGAGATGATGGAAAAGAACAGGAAGTTCCTCTAGAAGAAGTGATTAAACTAGGTGAAGAAGATTCTGGATTTAGAAAATCAATTATTACCTCAACAGAAACCTTAAATACGATTGTAGATGCATCAATCCATCAACTTTATAAAATGAGGAAAGAAGCAGACTGCAATAAATTAAAAATTATTGCATCAGCTCTCAACTATACTCATTGCAAGCAAATAGTTGCAGCTTATAAAGCAAAAGGATTGAAAGCAGATTTTGTCCATTCCTTAGAAGATACTAAACATAATGCAAAAGTTTATAAAAAGCTTGAGAGTCATGATCTTGATGTAATTGTTCAAGTTCGGAAATTAGGTGAAGGATTTGACCATCCCTACCTCTCAGTTGCTGCGGTTTTTAGTATATTTGGGAATTTATCTCCATTTGTTCAATTTATTGGGCGAGTAATGCGAGTTATTGAACAGAATAATCCAAATAGCATTCTAAACCATGGTGTTATTGTCTATCATGCGGGCGGAAATATAATCCCAAGATGGAATGATTTTAAGGAATTTAGTGCAGCAGATCAGCAGTATTTTGAATCACTTTTACCTACAGAATATGTTCCTATCACAAATGGTGACGGTAATAATGATGATTCATATATTAGAACTGAAAAAGAAGAAATAAATGTTATTGCTCAAACGAATGTAAAGATTAAAACATCATATCTTTTAGACGATGAATCAATTAAAGCACTAGAACTTTTGAAGGCTAAGGGGCTAATCCCAGAGAATTTTAATCCAGATGAGGAGATTCTTCAAAATATTAAGCCAACTAAAGTTCAGCAAAGACAAGCAAAAAGAACGCTATTAGATGATCTGATAAGAACTAAAGTAGGGTACATATTATCTACTTTGGGTTTGAATGCTGAAGGAAAAAACTTAGATAAAAGCTATATATCAAGTAATTTTGTTTTTTTAAAATCAAAACTAGATCAAAGGATTAATTCACTAATTGGCATTGAAAAGAATATGAGAAATGAAATGACTATTGAGCAGATAGAATTAGCTATAAGTTCAATTGATCAGATTTCAGAACATATTATTTTAGAAGAGAAAAAGTGATGATATGAAAAGTATTGTAAAAAATGTTGCTTGGGATGTTGCTCTTCAATCTCATAAATGCAAAAGAAATTTAAAGCATATTATTGCAAAAGGTGATAGACGGCTTAAGATTAAAGAAGGCCGTAGTGAAAGCCATTATTGTATGCAATGTGCTGAGAAAATATTGAAAGGTGGTCTACTAAAAATTAATAGCTTAATAGATGATATATAAAACTCTATGAATTTTGTATATTTTTTAAAATTAACATAATAATACACGTTATTTTAAATCTAAAATGGGAGCCTAAGCTCCCATTTTTATTGATGATTTTTTAACTCTTTGAGCATAGCATCCCGCAAAATTTCATTCATCCGGGTTTGATAGCCTTTACCTTGTGCTTTAAACCATGCAAGTACATCAGCATCTAAGCGAATTGAAGTTTGTTGCTTGACTGGGCGATAGAATTGATTATGGCGTACAGCATTGCTCCAGTCTGTAATTTCAGGAATATCAGATAAATTTAGTTGATCATCTGGAATAGTTCCTTTCGCAAGCAAGCGCTGAATTTCAGCCTCTTGCTTCTCACCAAATTTTTCATTCAGCTCTTTGCGTGAGTATCTAACTGTGCTCATATTTATCTCGCTCCGCCTTAGTAACTTGTCTTGCACTAATAATTCTTATAATTTCACAGTCATCTTCATCAAAGATAGTGTGAGCTACTAAGAGAATTAGTACACCTTTTACTCTTCCAATGGTTTGCCAACGCTCTTCACCATCGGTATGTCTGTCTTGGATTGAGATCCTCAGTGGATCTTCAAAAACAAGGCTTGCAGTTTCGAAAGAGATATCATGCTTTTTCTGATTCTTTCGATTCTTAGCCTCATCCCATTCAAAATACTGTTTCATAAAAAACATTCAAATTTGTATATACAATAATGTATCACATAATTGTATCACTCAAGCTAAAAAGCGTAATTTTTAGTCAAAATGATTGGCAAGAACTATCAAAAGCGTTCATAAAAAAGCCGACTTGTTTCCAAATCAGCTTTTTGCTGATTTTATGATCAGTATTAAAATTTTAAATTATTGATTTTAATATCAATATATAAGTGTACTTCGTATAAGTACCATTATGTAAACGGAAGACTATACTATGTTAGATTTTCCGCTTTTTAAGTTTTAGATAAAGACTTTTTGTTAAATAAAAAAGTATATAATTTTTAACTAATTAAAAACTCAATTTAAATTTTGGAAGAAATATTCATGGATAATATTCAGGAGTACTTTAAAGATACAAAGGATCTATCAGCAGAGGAATTGAGTTTAGCAAAAATTACTTCTAGAGAACTGGTTGCGATTTATGAAGACTATTCAAAATCTTTAAAAGAGTTAGAGACAGAAGGAATTTATTTAAGTAATAGATTACAATTCTGTGATGAAGTAAATTCAGTCCGTTGGCGGGTTAAGGATCCAATCCATTTGCTAACGAAAATTGTAAGAAAAAGAAAAGAAGCAATCAAAGCAAATAATAGTGAATCAAAATATTTATCTATAAGTGTTGAGAATTATAAAGAAATTATTACAGATCTCATAGGCCTTAGAGCTATATATTTATTTAAAAATCATTGGAAAATCATAGATAAGTATGTTTGCAATAATTTCAGAGTAAATAAAGATGAAAATATTGTGATTTATCATGCGCATGAAGATGACTTATCTTTTTATTATGAGAATAATTATGTAAAAGAAATTAATGGAATCGAATTAAGATATATTAGATCTGAAAAAGCATCTAAATATCGCTCAACCCATTATATTATTGATGCTAATTTTCCTCATAATTTTAAACTTGAGCTTCAAATTAGATCTATTCTTGATGAGGCATGGGGGGAAATTGATCATTTTCTAAGATATCCCGATCATCAAGAGGATGCTCAACTTAAAAGACAAATGACTGTACTAAATGGGGCAATTAATGGATGTGAAGAGCTGGTAACAACCTATTTTAAGGAATTTCAGGAAAGAAATATTCAAGTATTACCTGAAGTAGAGTCAGAACTTAATCACATAGCACAGCAAACCACTTTAAATAATATTAATACAAGCGCAGAAGTGGATTCACAAAATCTTGATGAAAAATTGAAAAATTTAGCTCTATATTCTGATACGTCAAAATATTTAAAAAATATAGGTATTTATGCTGAATTAGCCAAGCATCATGCTGCGTTACAGGCTGCTGTGGGTGGAGTGGCAGG